>NZ_BJUZ01000009.1 GCF_007988885.1 Gluconobacter wancherniae NBRC 103581 | reverse complement strand
CTCGCGGCAATCATCACATCTGAAATGGGAAAGCCTCTCAAGGAGGCGCGGGTAGAGGTTGATTTTGCGATCGGGCTTCTGCGGTTTGCTGCGGAGAATACGCTGCGTCTTCAAGGGGAGATCATCCCTGGCAGCACCTCAGAAGAAAAAATCCTTATTGATCGTGTTCCTCATGGTGTTGTGGGAGCGATTGCTGCTTGGAATTTCCCGCTTGCGCTTTGTGCCCGGAAAATTGGTCCGGCTATTGCGGCGGGCAATACCATTGTGGTCAAGCCGCATGAGTTGACGCCTCTTGCTGCGATTCATCTCGCAAAGCTGGTGGAAGAAGCAAAAATTCCACGTGGCGTTGTGAATGTCGTGACGGGCGATGGAAAAGACGTTGGCGTACCGATTGTAGCGCACAAGGATATTCGCCTGATTACGATGACCGGCTCTACGCCCGCAGGTAAAAAGATCATGGCGGCAGCAGCGGAAACGCTGAAGGAAGTCCGGCTGGAACTGGGCGGCAAGGC
>NZ_BJUZ01000008.1 GCF_007988885.1 Gluconobacter wancherniae NBRC 103581 | reverse complement strand
CGAACGCGATATCGCTCTTGGCAGGCAAGCCACCCAATTCACCTGACGAAATCTGGGCGTTCTGCGCCTGAATAGCAGACTGAACATCCCCAACCGTCAGAGAGAAATTATAAAGCTTGGCCGGATCAAGCCAGATACGCATGGCGTATTCAGAGCCGAAAAGCGTATGATCACCCACGCCTGATACACGAGACAATGGATCTGAGATATTGGATGCAACGTAATCCGAAATATCCTGACCCGTCATGCTTCCGTCAGTGGAGATAAAGGCCAGAACCATCATGAAGTTCTTGACGGCCTTCGTAACACTCAGGCCCTGAGCCGTAACTTCCGTAGGCAGTTTTGGCTGAGCAAGCTGAAGCTTGTTTTGAACCTGAACCTGAGCAATGTCCGGATTTGTACCCTGAGCAAATGTCAGGTCAATTTCCATGTGGCCACTGCCGTAGGACTGGGCGGCCATATATTCCAGATGATCCAACCCGTACATCTGCTGCAGAATAGGCCGAACCACGGTATTATTCACCGTCTCTGC
>NZ_BJUZ01000007.1 GCF_007988885.1 Gluconobacter wancherniae NBRC 103581 | reverse complement strand
TAGTTGTTTAGTCTTGAGATTTGATGGGTTGGATTGATGATGAATTTTTCTGGCTCTGAAGTTCAGATTTTGCAGACAGATTCGTAAGGTGTGAGGCCACTCAGCGTCTTGAGCCTTCGCTCGAAATTATAGACTGCCATGAAGTCGCTGAGATGTGTGCTCAGTTGCTCATGACTGTCGTAAAGGAAGTGTTTAACGGTTGCTTCCATGATTGTACGGTTCATCCGCTCAATCTGCCCGTTCGTCCAAGGATGATTGTGTTTCGTCAGGCGATTTTCGATCTCGTGCGCTCCATAGATCATGTCGAAGCGCACGGGACATGGGCGATCTGACGGATCGGGAATGGGCAATAATTGTTCGACTTCTGCCGCATGAGCGTGGCCGTTGGGCTGAACAGGGCGTGTAGGACGCCTCGTTGGAAACCCTAATGGATCTATGGCTGAATGATGGCTGGTAGCACGGTCGGCAGTACGTGGTACGCGCTCACACATAAGCCATAGACGCAAAAAGGGGCTCATGCGGCAGCTTTGCCCGATGCGACAATCAGGGACATCTTTTCGGCTTTATCCTCACGAGAGATCAGGTCTCGGATTATAAAACCACAGACACCTTGATGGCATTGGCGGCTCCAAGCCCTAGGTCCATGCTGGGTTAATCAGGACTATGACAGCGATGATTCCCGACAAAATCCGCTTTTGCGTGATATTCTACCAATCTCTTCATCACGCAAAGGCCGAACTACACCGCACAAAACATGCTAGCGGCGCAACCAGGATCGCTCAAACACGCCATTGG
>NZ_BJUZ01000006.1:0-2500 GCF_007988885.1 Gluconobacter wancherniae NBRC 103581 | reverse complement strand
GTTTCTGTTTGCAGCGAGCTTAAGCCGTTAGGTGTAGGCGTAGCGAAAGCGAGTCTGAATAGGGCGAATGAGTTGCTGGCAGAAGACCCGAAACCGAGTGATCTAGCCATGGCCAGGCTGAAGGTGCGGTAACACGCACTGGAGGGCCGAACCCACGCCTGTTGAAAAAGTCGGGGATGAGCTGTGGCTAGGGGTGAAAGGCCAATCAAACTCGGAGATAGCTGGTTCTCCGCGAAATCTATTGAGGTAGATCGTCGGGTGTTTACCCTGGGGGGTAGAGCACTGGATGGGCTAGGGGGGCCCAAAGCCTTACCAAACCTAACCAAACTCCGAATACCCAGGAGTATAGCCCGGCAGACAGACAGTGGGTGCTAAGGTCCATTGTCGAGAGGGAAACAGCCCAGACCACCAGCTAAGGCCCCCAAATCGTGGCTAAGTGGGAAAGGATGTGGGGATTCCAAAACAACCAGGAGGTTGGCTTAGAAGCAGCCATCCTTTAAAGAAAGCGTAATAGCTCACTGGTCTATTAGAAACCCTGCGCCGAAAATGTAACGGGGCTCAAGCCACGTGCCGAAGCTGTGGGTGCATTCTTTGAATGCGCGGTAGCGGAGCGTTCCGTAAGTCTGCGAAGGAGGCGGGGTGACCCCCTCTGGAGATATCGGAAGTGCGAATGCTGACATGAGTAGCGATAAACAGTGCGAGAAACACTGTCGCCGAAAGTCCAAGGGTTCCTGCGCAAGGTTAATCCACGCAGGGTGAGCCGGCCCCTAAGGCGAGGGCGAGAGCCGTAGTCGATGGGAACCAGTTGAATATTACTGGGCCTGCCAGAAGTGACGAATGCAATATGTTGTCTGCCCTTAATGGATTGGGCAGGCTTTTGGAGCATTCCAGGAAATAGCTCTGGCGTATAGACCGTACCCTAAACCGACACAGGTGGACTGGTAGAGTATACCAAGGCGCTTGAGAGAACGATGCTGAAGGAACTAGGCAAATTGCTCGTGTAACTTCGGGATAAACGAGACCCAATCGTGGGCAACCATGGTTGGGTGGCACAGACCAGGGGGTAGCGACTGTTTAGTAAAAACACAGGGCTCTGCGAAATCGTGAGATGACGTATAGGGCCTGACGCCTGCCCGGTGCCGGAAGGTTAAGAGGAGATGTGAGAGCATTGAATTGAAGCCCCGGTAAACGGCGGCCGTAACTATAACGGTCCTAAGGTAGCGAAATTCCTTGTCGGGTAAGTTCCGACCTGCACGAATGGCGTAACGACTTCCCCGCTGTCTCCAGCATCGACTCAGCGAAATTGAATTCCCCGTGAAGATGCGGGGTACCCGCGGTCAGACGGAAAGACCCTATGAACCTTTACTGTAGCTTTGCAGTGGCATCAGGAAAATTCTGTGTAGGATAGGTCGGAGGCTTTGAAACCCGGGCGCCAGCTCGGGTGGAGCCATCCTTGAAATACGACCCTGAATTTTTCTGATGTCTAACCGAGACCAGTTAGCCTGGTTCGGGACCCTGCATGGTGGACAGTTTGACTGGGGCGGTCGCCTCCCAAAGTGTAACGGAGGCGCGCGATGGTGGGCTCAAGTCGGTCGGACATCGACTGTTGAGTGCAATGGCATAAGCCCGCCTGACTGCGAGAATGACAGTTCGAGCAGAGACGAAAGTCGGCCATAGTGATCCGGTGGTCCCACGTGGACGGGCCATCGCTCAACGGATAAAAGGTACTCTAGGGATAACAGGCTGATCTCCCCCAAGAGTCCACATCGACGGGGAGGTTTGGCACCTCGATGTCGGCTCATCACATCCTGGGGCTGGAGCAGGTCCCAAGGGTTCGGCTGTTCGCCGATTAAAGTGGTACGTGAGCTGGGTTTAGAACGTCGTGAGACAGTTCGGTCCCTATCTGCCGTGGGTGTAAGAGACTTGAGAGGATTTGTCCCTAGTACGAGAGGACCGGGATGAACATACCTCTGGTGCACCGGTTGTCGCGCCAGCGGCACAGCCGGGTAGCTAAGTGTGGACGGGATAACCGCTGAAAGCATCTAAGCGGGAAACCCACCTCAAAACGAGGTCTCATAGGGCCGTGAAAGACCATCACGTTGATAGGTCAGGTGTGTAAGCGCGGTAACGCGCTCAGCTAACTGATCCTAATCGCCCATATCTCTCACTCCAAACACATGCACAGAAATCAGCCACACTCATAAAAATTACTCACAGCGCACCAACCTCACCCTCTCAAAAGACAGGGTGAGCTAGAAGACCTGGTGGCCATTGCGAGGGCCCTCCACCCGATCCCATCCCGAACTCGGCCGTGAAATCCCTCAGCGCCTATGATACTGCATCTTAAGGTGCGGAAAAGTCGGTCGCCGCCAGGTCCCCCAGCTCACCCAATCACAAAAAAACCAACACCAATAACCACCTCCGCGGGGTGGAGCAGCCCGGTAGCTCGTCAGGCTCATAACCTGAAGGCCGTAGGTTCAAATCCTACCCCCGCAACCAA
>NZ_BJUZ01000005.1 GCF_007988885.1 Gluconobacter wancherniae NBRC 103581 | reverse complement strand
TACATTCAAGGCCCGGATTTCTCTTATTTTTTAGACTTATCCCCGTTTTCCGTTGTTAAATCGATCCAGATAAAAATCAAAAAAATGCCGATTTCTCGGCACTTTTCTGGAATTGCTTCAGATTATCCCTCTGAAGCAGTGTGACCGTTGATAACCAGTCCTTTGTCATCCGCAGAAACGCTGATTGTCTCACCGTCATGAATGCTTCCGTCCAGCAATAGGCCTGCAAGAGGGTTCTGGAGACTGCGCTGAACCACGCGCTTCAACGGACGCGCACCATAGATCGGATCATACCCAGCTTCCGCCAGCCACTCCGTTGCCTTGTCATCCAGTGAAAGTGAGATCTTGCGATCGTCCAGCAGCTTACGCAGCCGTCCAAGCTGGATCTCTACAATCCGCCCCATATCTGCCCGCTGCAGACGGGAGAACAGGATGATTTCATCCAAACGGTTCAGGAACTCAGGCCGGAAGTGATTGCGCACAACAGACATAACCTGTGCCTGCACCAGTTCGACAGGTTCGCCATCTGGCTGATTCGCCAGAACATCAGACCCGAGATTACTGGTCAGCACGATAATCGTGTTGCGGAAATCAACCACACGCCCCTGGCCGTCCGTCAAGCGGCCGTCATCAAGTACCTGCAGAAGAATGTTGAAAATGTCCTCATGGGCCTTCTCAACTTCATCAAACAGGATGACCTGATAAGGACGACGACGCACGGCTTCAGTCAGTACGCCACCTTCGTCATAACCGACATATCCCGGAGGAGCACCGATCAGCCGCGACACAGCGTGCTTTTCCATGAACTCGCTCATGTCGATACGCAGAAGCGCGCGCTCATCATCAAACAGGAACTGAGCCAACGCCTTTGTCAGTTCGGTCTTGCCAACGCCCGTCGGTCCGAGGAACAGGAATGAGCCAATCGGACGATTAGGATCCTGCAGACCAGCCCGCGCACGACGAACAGCGTTCGATACTGCAACGAGGGCCTGCTCCTGCCCAACCACACGGTCTCGCAGCACCTCCTCCATCCGCATCAGCTTGGCGCGCTCACCTTCGAGCATCCGGTCCACGGGAACTCCCGTCCAGCGGGAAACGATCGCCGCGACCCCCTGATCCGTCACAGCATCTTCAAACAGACCATTTTTGGATGCCTCGGCCTCTTCTTCCTGAGCCTTGGAAATTTCTCCCTCAAGCCTTGGAATGACGCCATACATAAGTTCGGACGCGCGACCGAGATTGCCCTGCCTTTGTGCGACCTCAACATCTGAGCGCGCCGAATCAAGCTGTTCCTTCAGCTTCTGTATCGCGTTTACGCGGTCTTTCTCTGCGTGCCAGGACGCACCCAGCGCATCTGACTGCTCCTCCAGATCTACAAGCTCGGCTTCCAGCGCAACCAGTCGATCCCTGGAAGGGGTGTCGTCTTCCTTGCGAATTGCCTCACGCTCGATCTTGAGCTGAATGATGCGGCGATCCAGTTCGTCCAGAGCTTCGGGCTTGCTGTCGATCTGCATCCGCAGACGGCTGGCTGCTTCATCAATCAGATCGATGGCTTTATCTGGCAGGAAGCGATCCGTGATATAACGGTTGGAAAGGGTTGCAGCGGCCACAATTGCATTATCGGTAATGCGGATACCGTGATGCAGCTCGTATTTTTCCTTGATGCCGCGCAAGATCGAAATTGTGTCAGCCACCGATGGCTCGCCCACGAATACCGCTTGAAAACGGCGGGCAAGAGCCGCGTCCTTTTCGATATATTTACGATACTCATCGAGCGTGGTGGCACCAACGCAATGCAGGGTTCCGCGTGCCAGTTCCGGCTTGATGAGGTTGGAAGCATCCATCGCTCCGTCCGAACGCCCAGCGCCAACCAGCGTGTGCATTTCGTCAATGAACAGGATGATCTCGCCTTCTGCCGTCTCGATTTCCTTGAGAACGGCCTTCAAACGCTCTTCGAACTCGCCACGATATTTGGCACCGGCAACAAGTGCGCCGAGATCAAGGGAAAGAAGCTTCTTGTTGCGCAGCGCCTCCGGCACATCGCCATTTACAATACGCTGTGCAAGCCCCTCCACAATGGCAGTCTTGCCAACGCCCGGTTCACCGATCAGCACCGGATTATTCTTGCTGCGACGCGCAAGAACCTGGATCGTCCGACGAATTTCCTCATCGCGACCAATCACCGGATCAAGCTTGCCCGTCTGAGCAATGGCCGTCACGTCACGCGCATATTTTTTCAGCGCGTCGAAATTGTTCTCGGCAGACGCACTGGTGACTGTGCGTCCTTTCCGGATCTGCGCCACAGCACGTTCAAGAGCCGCAACACCTGCTTTGCCATCATTTAGCGCTTTGCCCGCAGCCGTATTGCTGCCAGCAATCGCGATGAGAAGCCGGTCCTGCGCAACATGACTGTCCCCCGCAGCCTTTGCAGATGCTTCTGCACCATCAAGCATGCGTACGAAATCTGGCGTTGCCTGCGGTTGCCCTGCACCACCGCCCTGCACTTTTGGCAGCTTGGCCAATGCCGCGTCATTTGCGACCTGAACAGCCTTTGGATCGCCACCCGCTGCGCGGATCAGACCGAAAGCAGCACCTTCCTCGTCATCCAGCAGCGCCTTGAGAAGATGCTCGGGCGTCAGTTGCTGGTGATAGTCCCGAAGCGCAATGGTCTGTGCGGCCTGAAGAAAGCCCTGACTGCGCTCGGTGAATTTCTGAATGTCCATACCTAGATCCTTTTATGCCCCGTTACGGCGACAATGATGTGCTCGGCCGCCCCCGAAGGCAGCGGCCTGTGCACAATATTTAGGCAATCATTTCTTCTGTTCAAGGGCATCCCGATGACGTTTTGCAGGCCCATGCAAAACAAGGTCCGCCGGAGAGAGACGCTCGAATGCCGAACGGTTCTGATGCCAATATGGATAAATGAGGTCCGGGGCGCTCGCCTCATCCAACCGTGCAACCTGATCTTTCGTCAGGCGCAGCGTCGCCGCAGAGAGATTGTCCAGAAGCTGACTTTCCTTGCGCGCGCCCAGCACCAGCGACGTGATGCCCGGTTTGTGCATCGTCCACGCAAGTGCGACGCGCGCAGCAGAGACATCATGCTCCTCAGCAACCTGTACGAGCACTTCAACCGTATCGTAGAGCTTCTCGATATTACGGACCTCTGGCTCACTCCATCCGGCAATCCGGCGGGAATCTTCAGGTGTGGCCTTTCCGCGACGATATTTCCCGGTCAGCAAACCACAGGCAAGCGGGCTCCAGACCTGCACCCCAAGCCCCTGGTCCACAGCCATAGGCAACAGCTCAAATTCCGCATCCCGCGCTTCCAGCGAATAATAGATCTGCTGGGACACCGGGGCGATGAGGCGATCGCGCTCTGCCGCAGAGAGCAATTTCATCACATGCCATGCCGAGAAATTTGAAATTCCCGCATACCGGATCTTACCCTGATCCCGGAGCGTCTGAAGCGCTTCCAACATTTCCTCGACAGGGCTTTGGCCATCCCATTCATGAAGATAGTAAAGATCAAGATGATCCCGGCCCAGTCGTCGCAGACTATCATCACAGGCATTGAGAATATGATGCCGTGAAAGTCCCTGCTCGTTAGGCCCCTTCCCCGTCGGGAACCGGACCTTGCTGGTCACAAGCAGTTCCCGGCTGCGGCCCTTCATGGCCTTTCCAAGAATTTCCTCTGCCTCTCCACCGGAATAAGCATCAGCCGTATCAAACATGTTGACACCATGCTCGACACAGATGTCGATCATCCGCGATGCCTGGGCGATATCCACGTCCCCGGTGGCGGCGAAACTGCCGCTTCCACCAAATGTCACTGATCCAAAATTGAGGGCTGAAATCTTGAGGCCGGAGCGGCCAAGCTGACGATACTGCATATTCATCAGGTTCCTCTGTTGAAGCGTACCGTCATACGAACTCCTCAAATCCCGAACGGTCCCAAAAAAGCTTGGCCACCTCTCGCAATCGTGAGGAAACCAAGATTCGTTCGACAGAGACTCTGTTCACTACCTCTCACCCGGTCCATGATCGAAATCAAAACAGCCTACAGACTGGAGACGCCATGTTGTCCCGCCGCCTCCGCAGAGCCGCGCTGCTCTGCGCCTGCGCAACACCGCTTGCCGTTACAGCCATATCCAATGCTCTCGCAGCAGACCCTGCCGCATGCATGATCGATCTGGCCAAAACCCGGAACGGCACTCTGGGCCTTCCAATCCGCGCACAGATGACACCGGACGGCCGCTCGGCCCTGTTCGTGCGCTCTGGCCCCAGCGACACGCGCCTGCACCTTTACCGCTACGATTTGGCCGATCATTCAACCCATGAACTCGCAGCCCCTGCGTCCGGCCCTGAAACCCTTTCCGTCGCCGAGAAAGCCCGGCGCGAGCGGGCCAGACAGTCCATGTCCGGTATCGCGGAATACCAACTCAGCGATGATGGGCAGACCGTTCTGGCGTCCGAAGGCGGACACCTCGAACGCGTGGACCTACAGACCGGCAAGGTCAGCCCGGTCTCCGGCGACTGGATCGCACCCCGCCTTTCCCCGAACGGAAAAATGCTCGCTGTCGTCAAAGACAACGATTTGTATTCCGTGGATCTCGCAACAAATCACGAAACACGCTTGACGACCGGTGGTACCGAAACCCTCACACACGGCTTGGCCGAGTTCGCCGCCGCCGAAGAGCTTGAGCGCGCAGATGGCGCCTGGTGGTCTCCCGACAACCAGCAGCTCCTGTTTGAAGAAGCCGACACCAGCGGTGTCGAAAAGCACTACATCACAAACCCACAATCGCCCCAGAGCGCACCAGTCGAGTTCCGCTATCCTCGCGCAGGCACAGAAAACGCAAAAACCCGCTTCGGGCTGGTATCAGCATCTGGCGGCCCCGTCCGCTGGATCTCATGGGATCATGACGCCTTTCCGTATCTGGGGCGCGTGGTCTGGCGTAAAAATGGTGGCCTGTTCGTCGTACTGCTCAACCGTGCACAGACCCAAGAGCAACTTCTCTCTGTGGACGCGGCAACAGGTGCTGCAAAACCAATTCTTTCCCAATCTGATGCTGCATGGATCGAACTGGACCCTCGCGCCGCTTCCGGTGGTCACGATCTCCCCGTAGCACTTGCAGATGGATCAGGTTTTCTATGGGCAGCCGATCGCGGCAAGAACTGGCAACTGGAACTTCATGCACCGGATGGCCGCCTCAAAACGGTCCTGACACCGCCAAACCTGCCTTACGTCGCGCTCAATGATTATGATGCCGCATCCGGCACCCTGACCGTCACCGTCCGTCAGAATCGCATCGACAACGAAGTGGTTCACATTTCACTAAAAGACGGCAGCATCAGCCCGATCGTGACGGAACACGGTATTCATAACGTTCACTTCACACCCGGCGCCCATGCCATGATGGTGGACAATTTCCTGAGTGCCAATGGTACACGCCAGGCACTCCTGCGAGACCGGGACGGGCACATACTCGGTACCCTGCCGAGCGTGGCCGAAACACCAAAAATCAAGATGCACGTCCAGTTCACCACAGCTGGCGCACGTGATCTGGATGCCGCGATCATTCGCCCGGAAGGATTTGTTGCCGGGCGCCACTATCCCGTCGCACTCTCCGTGTATGCCGGACCCGGCGTGAAGCTCGTGCATGACACTCCCAGCAGCTTCATCGACGATCAGTGCCTTGCCAACCAGGGATACATCGTCGTGACTCTGGATGGCCGAGGCACTCCGGGCCGCAACCATGATTTCGAACGCGCCATCAAGGGAAACCTGATTGACGCGCCTTTGCAGGATCAGGTTGATGGCCTTCAGGCGCTCGGCAAGCGATTCCCCGAACTCGATTTGAGTCGCACAGGTGTTTATGGCTGGTCATTCGGTGGATATTTCACAGCTATGGCCACCATCCGCCGACCAGATGTCTTCAAGGTGGGCGTAGCAGGCGCACCACCCGTCGACTTCGCCGATTATGACACAGCCTACACCGAACGGTATCTAGGCGTCCCGAAGACGGATGCCGAAGGCTACAGGAAAAGCAACGTGCTCACCTATGCCAGCAATCTTCAGCGTCCTCTGCTGCTGATGCACGGCATCACTGACGACAACGTCTATTTTGAAAATACGATGAAGCTGACACAGGAATTGCTGCACGACGGCAAACCCTATGACCTGCTTCTTCTTCCAGGAACGCACATGCTTCCAGACCCCGTCATCCGCGCCCGCGTCACTGAACGGCGCGTACAGTTTCTTGGAAACGTCCTGAAGCCTGGGAAATAGCCAGCCATCGGAGGCTCGGGTCAGGCCTCAGGGCGTGGGTCGGGCTTCCGGATTATAAGGGGAGCCACTCCAGGCTTTCAGGGCCGAACGATATTCGGGCGAAGCCCTGAGCCGTGGCAGATAATGGATCGGTCGCTGGCTCGACAGAGACAGTTTGGTGCCGCCGAGCGCGCCGCGCGCTCCACAATAAGTGCCACAGCTCCGTGCCCCGTCATCCAGAACAAGCTGGCCGCCCTTGCGCTCGAAACGCAGGACACATACGGGCTGATCGGGTAGCGGCGTGGATGTATCGTGATAGACAAGAGCCTCTCCTTCGAGACGCCCTACGCCCGAAATCGAACACTGATGACCATTGAAAAACTGCAAGTCCGCGCGAACATACGCAGCCATATCGTTCAGCGGCACAATCTCCACGACGTCGTCGCTCCAGTACACATCTCCGGTCACGTCGCCGTTTTTAAAATGCGCACCATAACGCCCGGCAAAAGCCGACATTGTTTTTGGCACCGCAATATCCGCGGCACTGGCAACTGACGGGAGCGCTAAAACTGCCAGTAACAAGACCACGTAGCGCATCACGATATCTCAGGCCTCACCAACCGCCATCGACAAAGCTCCAGGATCGAGATTGATCGCAGCCAGAGCCTGACGCCATTTTTTAGAATGGTCAGTGCCAAACACAATGTCTTCCGTCGCAGGTGCCACAAACCACGCACTGTCACGCAGCATTTCTTCCTCGAGTTGTCCCGGCTCCCATGCAGCATGACCAAGCGCCATCATCGCCCTGCGTGGGCCATGGCCCGCTGCAAGTTCGCGTAAAACATCAAGGCTTGCCGTCAACGTCGCATTGCCATTCACGCCCAGACTTCCTTCCCCCTCCCAGTCAGTGGAGTGCAGGACAAATCCGCGCTCACTGTCCACAGGCCCCCCCATGCACAAGCCAATACGGCGCTGCGGTGGAGACGGCTCAATGTCCAGCTGTGCGAAAAGATCATCCAGCCCCGGTTGGGAAAGACGGCGATTCACGATCAGGCCCATCGCGCCATCTTCAAGAGAATGTGCACACAGATAGATGACCGATTGGGCAAATATCGTTCCGGCCAGGACTGGGCCAGCAACCAGGAGCTTTCCTGTCAGATTTTGATCATGTCCGGCAAAAGTGTTCTTCATCCTTGCCAAGATGGGTGCATCAGGCCCTTCATTGCAAGCGTTGCACATGCAGCAGTTCCCTTATGGAGGCTCCCATGTCCCTTACCGTTTTCGTAACTGGTGCCACTGCCGGATTCGGGCACGCCATCGCCACCCGCCTTGTTCAGGATGGACATCGCGTCATTGCGACAGGCCGCAGGCTCGACCGTCTGGAGGCCCTGCGCCACGAACTGGGTGAAAACCTTCTGCCATTCCAGCTGGACATGACAGACCGCGCAGCGATCCGTGCACTCCCCGCCAACCTACCGGAAGACTGGAAGACCGTAGACGTCCTGATCAACAACGCAGGCCTCGCCCTGGGTATGGACGCCGCACAGAACTCAGATCCCGATGACTGGGAAACCATGATTTCCACAAACGTTTCCGGCGTTGTGGAAATCACCCGTGCGCTTCTGCCGCTGATGGTGGAGCGCAATTCAGGATATGTCATTTCGCTGGGAAGCACCGCTGGCACATACGCCTATGCTGGTGGCAATGTATACGGAGCCACCAAGGCATTCGTGCATCAGTTCATGCTGAATCTGCGCACGGATCTTTTAGGCACCCGCGTCCGCGTCACCAATATCGAGCCGGGACTCTGCGGCGGCAGCGAATTCAGCAACGTGCGCCTGCGCGATGATGACAAAGCCGCAGCGGTCTACAAAAACACCACACCTCTCACACCGGCCGACATGGCAGAAACAGTCTCTTGGCTCATAAGTCTGCCTTGGCATGTGAACATCAATTACATGGAAATGATGCCCGTCTGTCAGGCATCCGGTGGCCTTGCGGTGAACCGTGATGTCGGCTGAAATCGGAATCCCCCCACATCTGCGCATCACGGACGGAAAAAATTTCCGTCTTTCGTCCATTGATACTCACGATAAACTCGGCCGCGAAAAACTCACATCCCGAACACGCATCCGGGACTGCGTAGATCGCATGGCCGTCCTGCAGGGCCGCCTTGCGGCCTATGCGTCTAACGGCATTCTCGTGGTGCTTCAGGGCATGGATGCCGCAGGCAAGGACGGTGCCGTCCGTCATGCCTTTTCCGGACTGAACCCGGCAGGCGTCCGCGTTACATCCTTCAAGGCGCCCGGCCCAGTCGAAAAACGACACGATGACTTGTGGCGCATTCATGTCGCCATGCCATCACGTGGCGAGATCGGTATTTTTAACCGCAGTCATTATGAGGATGTGCTGATCGAGCGTGTCCATCCCGACATGGTTCGCGCACGCGGGCTTGATCCTGATGCGCCCGGTTTCTGGGAGAATCGTCTCGAAGATCTGCGCAATTTCGAGACTTATCTGACCAGACAGAACATTCTGGTCGTGAAGCTTTTCCTCCACATTTCCCCGCAAAAACAGCGCAAGCGTTTGCTCAAACGTCTGGATCAGCCCGAGAAACGCTGGAAATTCGACCCCTCCGACCTCGCGGAGCGCCAGCTCTGGCCTGCTTATACACAGGCCTACGAAGAAGCGATCCGTGCGACGGCAACGCCCGAAGCCCCGTGGTACATCATTCCCGCAGACCGCAAATGGCTGACGCGGGTGATGGTCGCCGAGGCCTTACTGGCAACACTCGAAAGCCTGCACCTCAAAGAGCCAAGTGCAGATTTTTCCCCTGCACTAAAAGCTGCACAGGAAGCGCTCCTCAAAGACGGGCACAACTGACCTGGCAGATATAAAAAAGGGCCGCCGGAGATGCTCCGACGGCCCTTTTCAAACCTGAAACTCAGGAACGGCGCTTACGGCTGGACCCGTCACCCTTGGGCGCACCCGAAGGCTTGCCACGGCTGACACCGGCGCCACCGCGCCCCTTGTAGCCACCGCCGCCACCGCGCGGACCACCCTTGAAGCCACCGCCGCCGCCAGAACGACCGGAGAAGCGCTTGCCTTCGCCCGGATTACGGCCACGCGGGCCATAGCTCGGACCACCGGCAGGGGCTTCTGAAGGCTCGATGGAAACCTCGTCCGCATCTGCACCAGCAAGGCAGGCCTTGAAGCGGTCAACGCTCTCATCAGCGATCTGGAACAGCGTATGATCGGTATCAATACGAATGCTACCAATTTCGCGCTTCTGAACGCCACCAAGGCGGCAGATCAGCGGGATAAGCCACTTCGGATCTGCACGCTCCGAACGGCCGACGCCCAGCTTGAACCATTCGCCGGAGATTACGCGCGGCTCGCGATCTTCGCGCTCCGGACGGTCACCTCGCTCGCGTGGCTGATCAACAGTCAGCGGACGGATCTGCTCAACCTTCGGAAGACGCGCGGTATACATGTTCACCAGTGCAGCAGCGAGCTGCTTGGCATCATGCGTCTCGACCAGACGTGCAACCAACTCATCACCCTCTGGGGTGGTGGCTTCGGTCAAAATCGGATCGTCCAGCAGGCGCTTGGTGTCCTGCTCGGCAATCGCCTCGGCAGTAGGAACGGCTTCCCACTCAGCCTTGATCTTTGCCCCCATCAGCAGGCGCTCGGCCTTGCGGCGCTGGCTCAGCGGAACCATCAGAACGCTGGTGCCCTTGCGACCTGCCCGGCCCGTACGGCCCGAACGGTGCAGAAGGGTCTCAGATGCGCTCGGTAGGCTCGCATGGATCACGAGGTTCAGCGCAGGAACGTCAATACCGCGGGCAGCAACATCCGTTGCAACGCAGACGCGTGCCTGACCAGAGCGCAGGCTCTCGATTGCGCGGCTACGCTCGTTCTGACCCATTTCGCCCGAAATAGCGACGGACGCGAAACCACGCTCAAGCAGTGCAGCCTGCACCTGACCAACAAGCAGACGCGTGTTGCAGAACACCATCGCGGTCGGGCTCTCGTAAAAACGAAGCACGTTGACCAGCGAACGGCCCACTTCCTGCGGCGGCGTCATGACACAGCGATAGGTAATGTCAGAATGCTGTTTTGCGCCACTGACCGTATCAATACGGGTAGCATCTTTCTGGAAGCGCTTTGCCAGCGACGCGATTTCGCGTGCGATGGTTGCAGAAAACAGAAGCGTGCGACGCTCTGCAGGGGCCGCATCAAGCAGCTGCTCCAGCTCGTCGCGGAAGCCCATGTCGAGCATTTCATCGGCTTCGTCGAGCACTACGCACCGCAGTGCGGACAGGTCAAGCGAACCTCGGGAGAGATGGTCACACAGACGGCCCGGCGTACCAACAACGATATGCGCACCACGGCCCAGATTGCGGGCTTCGGCGCGGGCGTCGGTTCCACCAATGCAGCTTGCGATGCGTGCCCCAGTCTCTGAGTAAAGCCACTCAAGCTCGCTCTGGACCTGAAGGGCCAGTTCACGCGTCGGGGCAATGACCAGAGCCATCGGCTGAGGTGCAGGCGGCAAACGATCAGCATCACCCAGCAGGGTCGGAGCGATCGCCAGACCAAAGGCCACCGTCTTTCCCGATCCAGTCTGGGCAGACACCAGAAGGTCACGTGTTTCCAGTCCCGGCTGCAGCACAGCTTCCTGGACGGGAGTCGGCTGTTCGTAGCCGCGCGCGTCCAGCGCGCGCCTGAGAGCGGGATGGGTATCGGGAAATGGCATCTTTAATGAACACTCGGCAAACGTCACGCCGACGACAGAAAGCGGCGGCTGGGATGCCGCTGCATAAAGACTTCCGGACACAAATGCCAGAAGCTTCGCTCATCTACCCGTAATTCTCTTGCTTTTTGTGCGAATCAGACCACTGGACGACGTCCGACAACCGCATGAACAGTGTCCTGCCAAGCCGTGAGATCTTCCGGTGGCACCACTTCACCTGTGTCCAGTTCGACCAGTCCAGCGCGTGACATCAGCACACTCACCAGCCGCCCACGATCCGACGGCTCAAGCGCCTGCCACATCGCCACCGCCTTAGGTGCATGGAACTGGTCTGAGAACGTGACGATCAGCGGAGCACCAGGCTTCAGAACACGCACAACTTCGCCAAGAACGGTGAGAGGCCGCGTCAGATACGCCAATCCGTCACAAAGACAGACTGCATCAAAACTCTCATCCTCAAAAGGCAGTTCCGGCACATCGTTGAGGTCCTGGACAACCCGTTCGTCGAAGGCCGGGTTGGCATCCAGAGCCGCCTTCGAAACATCCAGACCAACCACATCCTGAAAAGCCGCTTCCGTGGGAAAATGGCTCATCGAACCGCCCATCAGGTCCAGAACGCGCCCACCGACGGGCAATGTGGTCTGGTACAGTGCCGTTACGGCGGTCCGTGCTCCCATGTCCATCAGCGAATCCGGAAGTCGCTGGGCAAAGAAGATCGTATCGGGCTCATTATTGGCACGTGTGAACGCCGCCGCATGAAACCCTTCCAGATTGTCTGTCCCGCTCATATCAATTCCTTCCTCGCTAGCCTGCGGAGATGAGCGCAGGTTCTCCGTGCGTCAACCCGGACGATGCTTTATGGAGACGCTGCCATGATGATTGCTTTCACCAAAATGCACGGACTGGGCAATGATTTCATTGTCATCGACGGCCGTGAAAACATGCCTGCACTCGACGAAGCCACCATCCGCCGCCTGTGCAACAGGCGGTTCGGAATCGGGTGTGACCAGCTTGTGCTGCTTTCCGCCCCTACACTCGCCGGAGCAGACGTTGGGGTGCGTTTTTTCAATCCGGACGGGTCCGAGGCAGGCGCCTGTGGCAATGCATCGCGCTGCGTCGCATGGCTGGTGGGAAACGCACCAACCCTTCAAACCCCCGCCGGGCTCCTTCCTACGCAGCAGAATGGCAGCCTGATTACGGTCAACATGGGCAAACCACGCTTCGAATCGGGAGACATCCCGCTTTCTCATGCCTGCGATACGCTGCACCTGCCATTACAGGACGCCGCAGCCTGCTCCATGGGAAACCCACATGCGACTGTGTTCGGCGATATCACGCGCGCAGAGACGCTCGGCCCTGCCATGGAAACTGATCCTCTTTTTCCAGAGCGCGCGAATATCGGTTTTGCGGAAATTATATCTCGCTCACACATGCGTCTTCGCGTCTGGGAACGCGGCGCGGGCCTCACACTGGCCTGCGGTTCCGGAGCATGCGCCGCAGTCGTCAACGCGGTACGCCGAGGCCTGACCGAACGTAGCTGCACCGTCACGATGGACGGTGGAGACCTGCACATCACTTGGCTCGAAAATAGGGACGTCCTGATGGCAGGCCCTGCTATGACGGTTTTTTACGGGACAACCGTGTGAACCCGACACTCCTCACCTTCGGATGCCGTCTCAACGCTCACGAGAGCGATGCAATGGCACATCATGCGCGCGGGAAGGACGATACGATTATCGTCAACACGTGCGCCGTCACGACCACCGCAGAACGCCAGGCCCGTCAGGCAGTCAGACGCGCGCACCGTGAACGGCCTGATGCCAAAATCATCATCACAGGATGTGCTTCCGAAATTGACGCAGCACGCTGGTCAGCCTTGCCAGGCGTGACCCGTGTCATACCAAACGCGGACAAGCTAAAGCCTGAAATATGGGGCGACACCACGCCAGGCCTCCCCCCTTCCCGCCACGCCCGCGCGCTCCTGCAGGTTCAGCAGGGCTGTGACCACCGATGCACATTCTGCATCATTCCCTTCGGTCGAGGGGATTCGCGGTCCACCCCCACTGAAGAAGCCATCACCCGCGCGCAGGCTCTCTGCGAAACAGGACACCGGGAAATCGTTCTGACAGGTGTGGACATTGCGTCGTGGTCAGGCGCAAACAATGAAGGTCTGGGGGCAATGTGCCGCAGCCTGCTTCGGGCCGTGCCGGGGATCGAGAGGCTGCGTCTATCCTCCATTGATCCAGTGGCGCTCGACACAAAAAATGGCGACCCTGATCTGTGGTGGCTTCTCGAAAACGAGCCCCGCCTGATGCCCCACCTGCATCTTTCCCTGCAGGCCGGATCAGACCTCATCCTCAAACGCATGAAGCGCCGCCACACCACAGCCTGCGTGGCAGACCTGATCAGTCGCGCCCGACAGATGCGCCCGGATCTGGGAATCGGCGCAGATCTCATCGCAGGCTTTCCAACGGAAACGAACACACTATTTGAGGAAACCCTCTCCTTCATTCAGGATCAGGCCATCCCCTTCCTGCACGTCTTCCCATACAGCGAACGTCCCGGAACACCTGCTGCACGCATGCCAGCCGTTCCAAATTCCGAACGTCAGGAGCGTGCCGCACGCCTGCGCGCCGCCGGCGAAGCAAACCGGGACGCATTCCTGGCCCGTTTCATCGGAAAAAACGTTACTGTGCTGGTCGAAACCCCCATGCGAGGACACTCCCCGGAATTCGCCCCTGTGAACCTGAGTGGAAACATTCCTCCACGAGGCACCATCGCTCTCGCATCTGTAACAGGCATTGAAAACGGCGCACTCATTGGGAAAATCAGCTGAGAAACACACTCTATCTGCACGGATGCACTTGACGTCAGGCCGGACCTGTCCGAACTCCGCTGCATGGCTGGATTTTTCTCACGACTCAAACAGGGTCTCTCTCGGTCGAGCACGCGGCTCGGTGCGGTTTTCACACATCGCAAACTTGACGATGCTGCGCTCGAAGAGCTGGAAGATGAACTGATCGCTGCTGATCTTGGCCCTGCTGTGGCCGAGCGCGTAATCGAGGAATTCCGAAGCTCACGCTTTGGAAAAGACGTCACCAGTGATGAAATCCGTGATGCCCTCGCCACCGAGATCTCCCGCGTTCTGGAGCCTGTGGCCATTCCTTTCGAACCGGACCCAGCCAGAAAGCCGCATGTCGTGCTGGTTGTTGGCGTCAATGGCGTCGGCAAAACCACAACGATTGGAAAAATGGCGCGCCATTATTCCGAACTCGGCAAATCGGTCATGCTCGTTGCCGGCGATACCTTTCGTGCAGCAGCCGTCGAACAGCTTCAGGTCTGGGGGGAGCGCTCCGGCGTGCCCGTAATCTCCGGGAAACATGGAGCAGACGCTGCGGGGCTGGCGTTTGACGGCCTCAAGCGTGCGACAGAAGAGGGCACGGACCTCCTGCTGATCGACACTGCGGGCCGCCTGCATAACAAAGGCGCGCTCATGGAGGAACTGGCCAAAGTCATCCGCGTCATGCAGAAATTTGACGCCACAGCGCCCCACTCCGTTCTGCTGGTGCTAGACGCAACCACCGGTCAGAACGCCATTGAGCAGGTGCGTGTTTTCCGGGATCTCGTGAACGTCACAGGACTAATCGTGACAAAGCTGGACGGGTCCGCCCGCGGAGGAATCGTCGTCGCGCTGGCAGACCAGTTCAAACTTCCTGTGCACATGGTCGGCGTTGGCGAACAGGCAGAAGATCTGCGCCCCTTCTCCGCACAGGAATACGCGCGGGGATTGGTAGGAGGTGGCGCCGATCTCGCTGCACGCCTTGTCGAAACACAGTCTGAGGAAACAGACACATCTGCCTGACGGCAAATATTGCTTCCGGACGCGGATAGTAGCTCAGTCTTCGCTGCTATCCGGCTGAATCCACTCTTCCTGCAAAGCCTTGATGCGTGCTTCGATGGCTTTGCGACGCTGACGCTCGCTTTCAGCATACCAAACTCTGGCACCCATTGAGCCAACCTCGGCAATCAGCCACGCAGCGCCAAGCGCCAGCCAGTCCAATATCAAAATAGTGGGCTGCGTGATCTCACTGAGACATGTTGCCCAGTCACCTCGGACCGACCATGCAACCCGAAGCGGATGCACCATCGCAGCCCCCAGATAAAACATGACGACCATGACCCGCTGCCCATCTGCCTCGGGATCGATAAGACGCAGAAACACGAGCGGTAGAAGAAGCACGCCACCCACCAGAAGACTTCCGGGCGTATAGGCAAGCAGCAACCCGATAATGATCCCGTGCCACCAGCGAAACGCGGGAATATCCGGAACTGACAGGGTCGCTGCCGAACCTTTGTTACGCATCAGCTTTGCCATGGCCCCTCACCGACAGAACTCGAACCACACACTCGTCATCGCCACGCCAATGCCCGTGATGAGGGACACAAACTCACCTGTATTCCGCGCGAGACGCTTATTTCTGGCGCTCATGTCCGGATCCGGCTCAAGAGCGTGGACGAGACGCGCGATTTCCTGCTCGGCACGCTGCGCCGTCTGCTGATCCAGACGCAGCCCATGCGGATCTTCAGCAATTCGAAGCAGCTTCGTCAGGTTTCCCTGTGCAACAGCATCTTCCAGAGCAAGACGCCGCTTGGCCCGCCCAGTCCGGCTGCGCCAATGTCGAAGCTCTTGCTTGAGTAAGGGAAACATGCGGCGCGTAATTGCCGGAACGGCGCCCTGCTCTGCCACACGCTGCACCGCAGCTAGCAAAATCAGGTCAGCATTCCAGATCGGCAACCCGGCTTTCTGTGCCTCCAGCGCACTCGTCAGGCGCTGCCTTGCGAAATGACTGGCGAGAAACGAACGCATTTCCGCATCCAGCAGACCATTACGCGTCAATCCCTCAACCGGAAGCTCATTCTCCGAAGAATGCTGCTCGGCCCAGGACAGGATACCACTCATCTGTGAGATGCGATCGACGATGCATCGTGGCGACAGACAGACCTGTAATGGGTTATTATCATAAGGAAGTCGGCGGATGCGATCAGGGCCTTTGACACCCGTCCTCTGCCCCAGCACAACCAATTCCATGACCTGCGTTTTCTGAGCCTCAGGAACCAGCGGATGATCGAACATCTCCGGATTGCCCATGATAAAACTGGTAATCATGGAGACGTCGCGCTCTTCATTCTGGCGCTTGTCACCGAGGCTGCCAGCATAAGCGAGCATCTGTGGCAGGGCATTCGGCCAGAACCATCGTCCGCCCCAGAAAAGAGGCGCTGAAGGATCAAGAATTGCGATAACGCGGGTTATTGCCAGCGTCGCGGGATCAATGGCCTTGCGATCACTGGAGGGCAAAAAGCTGCCCCCTGTCTGCTCGATCAAGGATGCCATTCGCCCTTGCTTAAGCTCATTGCGAAGCCAACTTGCAATGACCTGCCGTTGCAGCAGAGACGAAAATTCTACAGGCGCACGCGCGGCATGCCATGCCAGCGCGCGGGGCGTCCACACGTCTACCGTCCCAATCCGCAGCGGTACCCGGGCAGGGCTTTCCGGCCGAAGGGAAAAAAGCTTGCTTGGCGCCATGGTAAAGAGATCGCTGGGCGAAGGGCGCGACGCAGGATCGTCGGACAGCATAGCCCACAACATGGACGCAAGCCCATCTGGCAGGCTTCGGCCACCGATATAGGCCTCGGCACTACCCATTTGGAGACGACGCTCGAGTATCTGTTCGTCTGTCAGTCCCTTGAGGGGAACTTCGCCAAAACAGAGTGAGACGATAAGAACGCCCATCGAAAAAACGTCACAGGCCAGCGTACCATCGCCCCTCGCCGCGGGATGACAAACCGCAGACGACAATGGTTCAAAAACCAGCGGCTGATGCATGCCAGGAGGCGCAAGCCCTGCAGGACCAAGCACCAGCTTGTTCATGCCGCTTCCAAAAAACAGATTGTCGGGTCTAATGGCGCGGCAGGTGAGCTCTGCTTCCTGCATCAGAAGCAGAATGGCAGCCAGCGGGCGAACTGCACCCTCGATGATCTGATTTTCACCCCATGAAGGAAAACCATCCGTCAAAGGTGGGCCGGGCGGATGGCCGCAGATGACCCAGAGCGCACCTTTACTGTGCTCATGCGCATAGACTGACATCAGGCAGTCATGTCGCAGCATCAGAATTTCAGGCAGTCGCGGCGACGGCGATGAAGGCGCCAGTGCCAGACAGCTACTGCCCGAAGCACCAACGTTCTGCGCGGCGAATGTGGGGCATCCCCCGATATCGGCAAGGCGTCGGCTCTGGCTAACCAGATACCGATCTCCGATCATCAGTTCCGGGAGCTCTTCCTTCCCCTGCATCCCGACCGCCCCTGCGCCATTGTTTCACGCTCCTTTCTGGACAAACAGAATTGAGACTTCGTTAACGGCGCAGGTGATTCGAGACAGCTTCCCCGTTTGGGAAAGATTATGAAACTCAGTCTTCGAACGGATCACGCATCAGGATCGTGTCATCACGCTCCGGACTCGTGGAAAGCAGGGTTACCGGCGCCTCGATCAGTTCCTCGATGCGACGCACATACTTGATGGCCTGTGCCGGAAGTTCAGCCCACGAACGTGCACCAGCAGTCGTCTCGTTCCAGCCTGGCATCGTCTCAAAAATCGGCTTGACGCGGGCTTGTGCACCAGGAGCAGACGGGAAGCTGGTGATTTTTTCGCCATCCAGCTCATAGCCAACACAAATCGCAATTTCTTCAAGACCGTCCAGAACGTCCAGCTTGGTCAGGGCAATACCGCTGACACCACCAACACGACAGGCGCGACGCACCAGAACAGCATCAAACCAGCCACAGCGGCGCGGACGGCCCGTCACTGTTCCGAATTCGTGACCGCGCTCACCAAGTGTCCGGCCCACAGCATCATACAGTTCAGACGGGAAAGGACCTTCACCAACGCGCGTTGTGTAAGCCTTGGCAATACCCAGAACAAAACCAACCGAGTTCGGCCCCACACCACTTCCGGATGCCGCAACAGCAGCAACCGTATTGGAACTGGTGACGAACGGATATGTGCCGTGATCGACATCCAGCATCACAGCCTGCGCACCCTCGAAGAGAATACGGCGGCCAGCACGACGGGCATCGTCAAGGCGATCCCAGACCGCACAGGAATAAGGCAGCAGGCGAGGAGTAATCTCGGCTAGAAAAGCTTTCAGTTCTTCCTTGGTGAAGGTGTCTGCACCCAAGCCTGCGAGCAGCGTGTTGTGATGCAGCAGAACTTCGTCCAGCTTCCAGTCCAGCGTCTCCGGCTCGGCCAGATCACAGATACGGATAGCGCGACGGGCCACCTTGTCTTCATAGGCAGGGCCGATACCTCGGCCTGTCGTGCCGATCTTGCGATCGCCACGTGCAGCTTCACGCGCACGATCCAGCGCACCGTGCACAGGCAGGATCAGCGGAGCATTCTCGGCAATCCAGAGCGTTTCGGGGGTGACGGTCAGGCCCTGTGCCGTCACGCGATCAATCTCGATCATCAGTGCGCGGGGATCAACCACAACACCATTACCAATCACGCCAATCTTGCCACGGACAAGACCGGAAGGCAGCAGGGAGAGCTTGTAGACCTGCTCGCCCACAACCAGCGTGTGGCCCGCATTGTGGCCACCCTGGAAACGAACAACGATGTCTGCACGACTGGCAAGCCAGTCTACAATCTTGCCTTTGCCCTCATCGCCCCACTGGGTGCCGATCACGGTGACGTTGGACATGACTTGGCTTCCTCGACCTAAAATTCAGAGCAGAAAATACGTAAAGACAGGCAGATCAGAGCGGTAACGCCACACCATCCCGCCAGACATGGGTGCAGCGCAGACGCTGGGCCTCTGCTGCGGGGTCCTGATCGCGCCCAAGGGCCGCAACCGTGGCAAAACCGCTGCCATGCAATTCCACGAGATCCGCACGGGCAAGATCAACGGGAACATAGCAGCGCGGTCTGGCATCCGGAACCGGTGCGGCGCGCAGGAGAGCCTGCGGACGCAATGTCAGACCACAGGCCGCTTCCTGACCAGCCAGATAACGGCCACCACGCCCAAGCTCTTCACGGGATGTGGTGGAAAAAACGGTGACGCAGAGACCCGTATGGTATCTCCAGCCACGAACATCGACCGGATCAATCGTCAGGCGCAGCTCAGGCGAGCGCTCACGAATGGCGTCAACGCTCGCTTTCAGACGATCGAAATGCCCACGAATTTTTTCGGGAAAATCGACCTGCGACAAGAGCTCCAGACCACGATCCGCCGGACCAGCCGAACGCAGCATAACCGCCAGTTGCTCGCGCACGGAGCCCCCAAGCTCCTCAACCGCGCTGGCATCTTTTCGATCAAGCGCATGAATCAGGGCAGCACGTTCGCCCTCCGGGATCGCACCTTCAATCAAACCAAGCAGCAACGCTGGCATGGACAGATCAAACGACACGCCATCAATACCAAGCTCCTGCAGAGCTTCCGCACCCAGAGCCACCACTTCAGCATCGGCCTGAGCCGAATCCGGACCAATCAGTTCGACACCCGCCTGCGATACCTGACGGTCAGACTCACGTCCCGGCGTTCCGATAACGACGCAACTTCCAGAATAGGAAAGGCGCAGCGGACGAGGCGCATCTTGCAGACGTACCCCGGCAATACGGGCGATCTGCGTCGTCATGTCGGGGCGCAGGGCCATCATACGATGGGAGCTGGGGTCCATGATCCGGAACGTCTGCTCCGAAAGGGCCTCACCTGAACCACCGAGCAATGAGCTTTCAAACTCCAGGAGCGGCGGGCGGACACGCTGATAGCCATGGCGTGAAAATGCTTCCATGACGCGCGCAATGCCGCGGGCCTCGGCTTCAGCTTCCCCTGGAAGAAGGTCTGCAAAGCCAGACGGCAGCAAAGCTGCGCTTGGTGTCTCGGAATATGGGCTCATGCTGCAAACTCCGTGCAGGTCAGCTCGTAGGCCCAGTCGAGCCAGGGCAGCAAGGCCCTGATATCTTCAGCTTCAACAGTGGCTCCACCCCAGATCCGCAGTCCTGCAGGTGCATCGCGATAAGACGCCAGATCATAGCCAGCGCCTTCCGATGCAACGAGGCCCGTCAAATGTTTGACAGCCTTGGAGCGTGCGTCGGGAGAAAGCGCCTCGAACCATGGAGCCGTGATTTTCAGGCAGATGGACGTGCACGAACGTGTCTCGACCGTTTCGGCCAAAAAGGACACCCACTCCGTCCGCTCAACCCATTCACTGATAATGGCAAGATTGGTCTCGGCTCGCGCTTTCAGCGCCGGAAGGCCGCCTGTGTTTTCTGCCCACCGCAATCCGTCCAGCGCGTCCTCGACGCACAGCATGGACGGCGTATTGATGGTATCGCCCTCAAAGATGGCTTCCATCAGCCCCTTTTTATTCGTGAGGCGGAAAATTTTGGGCAAGGGCCGCGAAGAAGCCTTTGTTAGACGCTCGGCAGCACGCGGACTGATGGCGAGCATGCCATGTGCGGCTTCACCACCCAGCGCCTTCTGCCAGGACCAGGTCACCACATCGAGGCGATCCCACGGTAGATCCATCGCAAATGCAGCCGACGTCGCATCACAGATCACCAGACCATCATGCTCCTCGGGAATAAGCTCCGGACCCGGAATTCGCACGCCGGACGTTGTCCCGTTCCATGTCAGAATGACATCGCGCGACCAGTCCACGGCAGAGAGATCTGGCAGGGCACCATAGGGAGCCTCAAGCACGCGTAGATCTTCGATTTGCAGAATATCGCGCAGATCCTGCGCCCATGTCCCCGAGAAGCTCTCAAATGACAGCACATCAACGCCACGCTCACCAGCCAGCGCCCAAAGGATCATTTCAACAGCGCCGGTATCAGACGCAGGAACGATCGCAACCCGCCAGTCTGAAGGAATTCCAAGTACGCTTTTGGAAAGCGTAATAACCTCTTTCAGGCGCCCCTTGCCCTCTGGCGTACGATGAGAGCGTCCAAGAAGGGCCTGATCAAGTGCAGAGAGCGTCCATCCGGGTCGCTTGGCACAAGGGCCGGATGAAAAGAACGGGCGGGAAGGCTTGGCGGTCGGCTTGGACATGCTCGTTCCGGGCTGATCGATCCGGGATTGCCTTGAAAAAGCACCCGTCTGTGGTGCGAGAGGGGGGATTCGAACCCCCATGCCTTTCGGCGGTCGATTTTGAGCCGACTGCGTCTACCGTTCCGCCACTCTCGCGTCTGCGGCCCGAACCCTAGTGCATTCGCACCAAAAGAACCAGACCGCGAAAGAAAAAGTCAGTGCCCCGTCATCAGAAGAAGATTCTGGATAGCTGCACCTGAAGCACCTTTGCCCAGATTGTCAAGTCGGGCCGTAAGGACAACCTGATCGCCTGAACCATGAACGCGCAACTCCATGCCGTCCGTATCCGCCAGTGTATCCGCGAGCAGCATGGTCTCCTGCGGCAAGACCCGGACGCGATCCGCAGCCTGATAGGTCTGTTTCAGAACGTTCTCGACATCCGAAGCATCGGGCTTGCCGGGAAGATCCGAGAGGTGAAGCGGAATGGAAACGATCATGCCCTGCGGGAAATGTCCGACGGACGGCACGAAAATCGGCTGGCGTGTCAGACCCGAGTAATGACGCATCTCAGGAAGATGTTTGTGCTGAAGTGCCAGACCGTAGAGAAAAAATGCCGGGCCACCATTGCGCTCATGTTCTTCGATGGCCGAGCGGCCCGCACCGCTGTATCCCGACACTGCGTTGACCGAGACAGGATGATCAGCAGGCAGCAGACCTGACGAAACAAGCGGGCGAAGCAAAGCAATCGCGCCCGTAGGATAGCAGCCGGGATTTGCAACATACTTTGCGCGGCGAATACGCTCTGGCTGTTCTGAATCGAGTTCAGGCATGCCGTAAGCCCATCCGTCAGCGATGCGGTGGGCCGTGCTGGCATCCAGAATCCGGACATTCAGTCCCCCCGCAAGAGCCACGGTCTCACGGGCAGCATCATCCGGCAGACAGAGAATCGCCACATCCGCACTGGCCAGCATTTCCCGTCGGGCCGAGGCATCTTTTCGCAGAGCTGGATCAATGGAGATCAGCTCGATACCGTGTTCGGAAGGGAGAGCCTCTATCCGCTGCCGGATTCCAAGGCCAGTTGTGCCGGCTTCGCCGTCAATGAAAACGCGTGTCATACCTCTTGCATAACGGATTTTCGGAATGACGACCATTCTCAGGGCACGGTGATTTCATATAGCAGCATTGTCCGGCCATCGCGCTCAAACGTCTCGGTATGATGCAGCCCGATGCTGCCCAGAACGATTCGCGATGCGCGATTGTCCTCGCTGGCAATCGCAACAACACGCTTTATGCCCGTATCCATAACGAAATACAGCGCAGCGGCTGCCGCCTCGCGGGCAATGCCGCGCCCTGCTGCCCAGGGAAAAATAGAGAAACGAAGCCCAAGGCCACGTCCATCGGGGCGCTCATGAACGCCGGTTATTCCAACAAAAAGTCCATTTTCACGAATGGCAAAAATGCCAACGCCGCAGCGAGCCCAGAACGAAACGTCCTCGGCCATTTCTTCTTCTGCTTCGATCCGGTTGCGTACGCCGCCAAGCATCTGGCCAAAGGCACCGGCGTCACTCTTGAGCCGGATGATATCTTCCAGATCCGGCCAGTTCACAGGCGTCAGAACCAGACGCGAGGTGCGGATTTCACGTCCGAACACCCGGACCTCCTCGAATTGTCAGGCGCGGAACCGACATGGCTCCGGCCCGACAAAGGACACTGGCAGGATCAGCGTGCCAGAGGGCGATATTTGATACGGCCCGGCTCGGTTGCATCAGGCCCAAGACGACGGCGCTTGTCAGCTTCGTAGTCCTGGAAGTTCCCCTCGAACCACTCGACATGGCTGTCACCCTCGAACGCAAGGATATGCGTCGCAAGACGATCAAGGAACCAGCGATCATGGGTGATGATCACGGCGCAGCCTGCAAACTCCGCCAGCGCATCTTCGAGAGCACGCAACGTATCAACATCGAGATCGTTGGTCGGCTCATCGAGCAGGATAACGTTACTGTCCTTCTTCAGCATCTTCGCAAGATGGACGCGGTTACGCTCACCACCGGACAGGACGCCTACGCGCTTCTGCTGGTCAGAACCCTTGAAGTTAAAGGCCCCAACATACGCACGTGACGGCACAGTGCGTTTGCCAAGCTGAATGACATCCGTACCACCGGAAATCTCTTCCCAGACCGTCTTGTCATCATCAAGCGTGTTACGGGACTGATCGACATAACCCAGCTTAACGGTCTCACCGACGCGCAGAGACCCGACATCCGGCTGGTCATAACCCGTGATCATTTTGAACAGCGTGGACTTACCCGCACCATTCGGACCGATAACACCAACGATACCGCCCGGCGGAAGCTTGAAGTTCAGGTTTTCAATCAGGAGGCGATCGCCATATCCCTTGGACAGGTTCTCAGCCTCAATGACTGTTCCACCCAGACGCGGACCAGGAGTGATGACAATGTCCGCCGTGCCACCAGCACGCTCGGCATTGTTAGCAAGCATTTCCTCGTACTTGGTGATACGGGCCTTGCTCTTGGCCTGACGAGCCTTGGGAGAGCTGGAAATCCACTCCTGCTCGGCTGCAAGCGCACGCTGGCGGGCGCTCTCTTCCTTCTCTTCCTGCGCAAGGCGCTTGCGCTTCTGGGTGAGCCAGGAAGAGTAGTTTCCTTCAAACGGATAACCACGGCCACGCTCAAGCTCGAGAATCCAGTTGGTAACATTATCAAGGAAGTAACGGTCATGGGTGATGACCATGACAGTGCCCTGATAGTCACGCAGCGTCTTCTCAAGCCAGCTGACGCTTTCCGCATCAAGATGGTTGGTTGGCTCATCAAGCAGCAGAATGTCAGGCTTTTCGAGCAGCAGGCGGCACAGGGCCACACGGCGGCTTTCACCACCGGACAGATTCGTCACCGGGCTGTCGGCAGGCGGGCAACGTAGGGCATCGAGCGCGATATCGAGCTTGCGGTCCAGTTCCCAGCCGTCGCCGGCGTCGATGGTTTCCTGAAGTTCAGCCTGCTCAGACAGGAGCGCTGTCATCTCGTCGTCCGACATCGGCTCGGCGAACTTCATCGAAATTTCGTTGAAGCGGTCAACGGCGTGCTTGAGCTTGCCGAAACCGAGTGCAACATTTTCGCCGACGGTCAGATTCGGATCAAGCTTCGGCTCCTGCTCAAGATAGCCGATGCGCGTACCTTCAGCGGCCCAAGCCTCGCCGCCATATTCCTTCTCGATACCCGCCATGATCTTGAGCAGTGTCGACTTACCGGCGCCATTGACGCCGAGGACACCGATCTTGACGCCAGGGAGAAAGGATAACGTGATGCCCTTGAAGACCTCGCGGCCACCCGGATAGGCCTTTGTAAGGTCCTTCATGACATAGACATACTGGTAGGCGGCCATGGCAGGACTCCTGATGATGGTGGGTGATGCGCGGTGTGCTTCGGCAAGGGCACACGAAAAATAGCACCCTGCGCCCGGCAGGACTCGAACCCGCAACCAAGCCGTTATGAGCGGCCGGCTCTAACCAATTGAGCTACAGGCGCACAGGTGCAGGACGAAATTGCTCACCTGAGAGGTTTTTGCAAGAGGCCATCGTGGCAAAACCTTCAATTTCGTTATACTCTTATCTGCCTTCCCGCCTCCCGACAGGCCCTCGTGGATCTCTGCCGACGTTCCGAGATGGCATCGTGCAGCCATCTGCCGTGGGGAAATCATGCCTGAAAAACTCTCGATCCCTAAAATACCGGACGGTTCCTCAGAGTGACCGGAGCAGCAACTTTCGCCCCGTGGCGAAAACTGCGCTGGCTCTACGCTCCGGACCCGGTCATGGCCGGTTACGCCCTAAGGACAACCTGTACGTCCCTCCTCGCACTGGGAATTGCCCTGTGGATGGAGCTCGGCAGCCCGCAATGGGCCGCACTGACTGTCTGGATGGTCGCACAGGGAACACGCGGACGGAGCCTCGCCAAGGCAAAATGGCACCTCTTTGGCATGGTGCTGGGGGTCATCTGCGGCGTAGGGCTGGTGGCAGCCTTTCCGCAGTCCCCCCTGATGTTCATCCTGCTTCTGGCCGGTGGCATCGGCATATTCTGCATGATCGGGACATTCCTGCCCGGCCCGGCGTCCATGACGAATTACCGCATCCACGGCATGCGGGCAACGGGCTTCACCTACGCGATCATCTCTCTCGACGGAATCGCAGACCCAAACCATATTTTTAGTATTGCCGCATCCCGCGCGACATACATCGTTCTGGGCATTGTTCTTGAAGCATCCATATCCGGCCTTTTCCAACTCGGCCTGACCAAGCGCACCAGACAGCAACTGGCCGGTACATTCGAAGGGGCCCTCAAATCAGCGCTTGGCGCCGTCTCGGGCGTTCTCGCCGGTGATCCGAAGGCCCTGAAAGACATGCAGGGCGTCTTTGGCAACGTAACAGCCCTCGGAGACCAGGTGGAGTTTGCGGAGGTCGAACTCGGTCGCCACGATCACGCAGGCGATCATACCCGCGCAGCCCTCGCCGACATAGCAGTCCTTCTTGCACGGGCGCAGGACCTCGCAACACTCATGCGCCTTCCCCTGAGCCAGGATGATGCCTTTCGCATAGAGGCAGACAATATCCGCAGGTTTCTTCTGGATATCCCTGATCGCCTGAATGGGCCCGAAGGCATTTCTCCCATCCTTGCTGATCTGCGCGACCTTCATCGCGAATGCCGCCTGAAAGTGGTGGCAGCGTTCGAAGCAGAAGACACAGAGCACGATACCCGCGAGGCAATCCTGAGGCACGGCATGCTCCAGCAAGGCCTCGTTGAGCTGATCGACACCCTGCGCATGGCGCTCCGTCAGTTCGAAGCCGCCCGCAACCCTCAAAAGCACGACAGTTTCCACGCACCGATTCGCTCTTACAGGGACTGGGAACAGGCAATAGCCAACAGCCTCCGTGCCTCCGTAACCATATTTGGAGCAGGTCTGATCTGGATCGCCACAGCATGGTCCTCCGGGCTTGCGTTCATCATGTTCGTGGCCATCGTCTGCAGCCTGTTTTCCACACTTGAACGCCCTGCCCTCGCCACGCAGTCCTTCCTGCGAGGGGCATGTTGCGCGGTGATCGCAGGCGGTATCCTTGATCTCGCACTACTTGGAAAACCTACGGTATTCGAGATGCTGGCCATGTGGTCCGGACTGGCCATGATGCTCGGCGGCCTGGCGTTCGCCTTCCCGCCCCTCACGCTTTCGGCCGTGTCTTACAACCTCTTCCTGCCCATCATGATTGGCCCCTCCAATCAGGACCGGACAGACGAGATTGCGTATTTCAATACGGCCCTGCCCCTCATTCTGGGGCTGCTATACGCCACATGGATGTACAGGGTCTTCCTGCCCTACGACGCAGCCCATCAGCGCTGGACGATGCGTGAACATATTCTCAAAGACCTTCACCGCATCGCCGCAGGCAAGGGGCGCGAAACGGTCGACAGCATCGTTTCACGGAACGTGGACCGGTTCGTGCGACTTATGAACAATGCAGGCAACACGCCAAGTCCGGTCATCAGCGCCTATCTGAACGGAATTCTGTCCGCGATGCGCGTGATGCTCAACCTGCTTCGCATCGAGGCGATCCAGCACGCTTCCGGCCTCTCATGGCCTGCACGTCGGGCGCTGGATCTCGTTATGGCAAGGATGAGCCATTTCAGCGGCCGCTATCACGGGCATTACGGACGAACGCTACGGGCGACGAACCTCGCCATCTCTCGCCTACGCCGCGAAGAGACCATCGAACACCGTCCGCGTGAACGATTCGTCCTGATTGCTGCCCTGACGAGCCTCGATGTCATTTCAGCAGAGCTTGACACCAACCGCGTCTTTTTCGATGCGAGATCGCCATATTTTGATCCAAATGAGCGATGATCACGCAGAAATGTTCTGCAACGCTCTTTCTTTTTCCCGCAGCGGGGAGAAATCTCCGCAACTGACCGCGGGTTGCCGCGGAAAACAGGGATCTTAAGAGAGGATACCGCCATGTTTCGTCGCATTGCGCCCGTTATCGGCCTTGCACTGGGTCTTGCAGCCTCCGCTGCGCACGCACAGACCCCACCTGTTCCAGATCCGATCCAGGGCACTCCGAGCAAAGATTTCTCGAACGTTTCCCCGTCTAATCTCGCCGGAATCATGAACTACTGCACGGAACATGAGTACGTGTCTTATGAAGTCGGCAACCCGATTCTGTACGGGCTGAGCGAAAAGTACAAGACAACCGAGCCCAACGAGACAGGCAACTACGACTATGCCCTCGGCACGGCTGGCCAGTTCGCCCGCAACGGCAGCACCTTCATCATTACGGCCTACACATCGATCGATGATCGCAAGGAAGCCTGCGCAAACGCCGTGAAGGCTTCGCAGCCCTACCTATAAGGTCCAGGCCTTTCCAGACGTTGCCGACAAAGGGTTCTTTTCCGCTCACAAGGCGGAAAAGGGCCCTTTTCTGCGTCTTAGACGCCCCCTGGGCAGATCAGGCCTGCGCCGGTAGTATCAGACGCATCACACAACCACCTACCAGGACAGGACTGTCATGGACATCTCCAAGATTTCTGCCGGCAAAGACGTGCCAAACGACATCAACGTCGTCATCGAGATCCCACAGGGCTCCCAGGTGAAATACGAAGTGGACAAGGACAGCGGGGCCATTGTGGTAGACCGTTTCCTGTTCACGCCTATGGCGTATCCTGCAGCCTACGGCTTCATTCCAAACACTCTCGCCGCTGACGGCGACCCGGCAGACGCGCTGGTCCTGACACCGGCTGCAGTCGTCCCGGGCGCGGTCATCCGCGCACGCCCGATCGGCATGCTGAAAATGGAAGACGAGAGCGGGCAGGACGAGAAGATCATCTGCGTTCCGCACGACAAGATCCACCCGCAGTTCACGGACGTTCAGTCCATCCACGACCTGCCAAAAATCACACTGCGCGCCATCGAGCATTTCTTCGAGCGCTACAAAGATCTGGAGCCCAACAAATGGGTCAAGGTTTCCGGCTGGGCTGACAAGGAAGAGGCTGGCAAAGCCATTCTTGCCGCACTTGCCGCTGCCAAGTAATCATTTGAAATAACCCAACGGCAACTTTTGCCGTTGGGTATCATTGGTTCGAAGCCTCGTCCTTTTCTTATAAGGACGAGGCTTTTTTGTTCACTAATGCGTTGGGCAGGGGAAAATTCCCAAATTTAATGTGCATTCTAACGTTCTTTGTGTGACAAGATTAAATTGATTTCACCCGTTGTCCCAAGGAACAGCGACTTGCATCGCCTGAGTTTTCCAGCCGTCCTCTGTGCGGTTTCCCTCCTCCCTGCAGCAGCTGTCGCCCAGACCACAGCCGCGTCCTCCAAAGCGACCACAAGTACGCCCCTGAAAAAGGCCATTACCGTGGCCCCACGGATGCAGGTCCTCCCAACCGTTGCCACATCTGAGTGGCCAGACCAGAACTCTGTTCAGGCCAGTGAGCGCGTGGATACGCCGCTAGATCAGATCCATTTCGACGGCAGCACTGTTCCTCCGCTTCCTCACCCGGAAGCGCTACTCACGGACCCATTCGGATGGAATACGGCCCTGCGGCGCAAAGGCATTGCGCTGCTGATGGACAACACCAACGAATTCACGGGCGCGATCACCAAGCCAACACCGGGCTATGGGTTGAGACAGGGAAGCAGCAACGCTGGCCAGTACAGCTTTGAGACCGATATCGACTGGGAAAAGCTGGCGGGTGTCCGCGGTTTCTCCACGCATACGGTCATGGTTGGCCGTTACGGTATTCCAGCAAGCCGCATGTTCGGCGATAACCTCAACCCCAGCTCCGAAATCTACGGCGCAGGCGGTAACGTCGTCGTCCATCTGGTTTACGCATACGGCGAAGAGACGCTTGCACACGGTCATTTCGACATCGTGGCAGGACGTATTCCGTTCCTGAACGATTTCTCGTCAAATCCGCTATACTGCACGTTCATGAACAACGCCTTCTGCGGTAACCCCAAAGCCGCCGGTGAAAATACAGCGCATTCTTCCTACCCTGACGGCGTATGGGCTACCCGCGTTCGCGTACGCCCCACCACGCATACCTATATTCAGGCAGGCGTGTATTTCAGTCAGGCGGGTATTTACGGCAACACGCAGTATCGCACGGGCTTCAAGTTCAACGGCGCTGATATCAACGGTGAATCCATCCCTGTAGAAGCAGGCTGGGAGCCAGTCTTTGGAGCTGACAAACTGCCGGGTCACTACAAGGTCGGCTATGCTGTCGATACGATCGATCACAACGACACATATTATGATAGCAACGGCAACGCATTTGCCCTCAGCGGCCTTCCGGCCCGTAAGCTGCATGGCTCCTGGGCTGCATGGTTCCTGGCTGACCAGATGGTCTGGCGCCATCACAATGCTGCCAACAAGGAAGCAGGCCTGACACTCGTCGCTGGTTTCTACGCCAACAGTCCCCGCAATTCGACCCGCGCACAACAGTACCAAATGGGCTTCGTGGACAGTGGCCTGCTGCGTGCACGTCCATTCGATACGATCGGCATCAACTTCATGTATGTGAAGGTCGCCAACAACGTCACCAGCACACAGATCCTGCAGATGGAACAGGGACAGCCGCTTCTGAACGGCTCTTATGGCCCACAGTCGTTTGGCGAAGTTCTTGAAGCCACCTATCGCATCCGTGTGATGCGCGGCGTCACGTTCGCACCAGACTTCCAGTACTTCATCCGGCCGGGTGCCCAGGCAGCCCTGCGAAACGCAGCGATGCTCGGCTTCCGCTCACACATCCAGTTCTTCTGATCTACCCGCCCCCGGTCAGAAAAGCCGCGAAAGCAGCCCCACTCGGACCGGGATCCCTCTGAGGGCAGGACACCAGCACATACCGCCGTTCAGGAAGCAAGAATGGAACGGCGTGCAGGAGCCCTGCCTCCAATGACCCTGCCACAACTGATGCAGACAACACGGTTGCCGCACCCCCCGCTTCCACAGCAGCACGCACTGCCTCATTCGAGCTGAATTCCATCAGCACAGACAGATCTCCCACGGTCATTCCCGATCCACGCAGCACGTTCTCCAGCACCCCGCGCGTGCCAGATCCCGTCTCCCTGAGAATCCAGTCCGAACCCACCAATTCTGGAACAGTCTGAGGCGGAGTATTTTTCCATGGATGGAATGGCGCCACCACGAGCAGAAGCCTGTCCAGAGCCACCGTCTCACAGCGCAGGTCCGACAGATCTACTTCCCCCTCAATCAGACCAAGCGTTGCATGGCCCTCTCGAACTGATCTGCAAACCTCCGCCGTGTTTCCAGCCTGCATCCGCAGCTCAACGCCAGGGTAAAGCGCTCGAAAAGCCATCAGGCGCCCCGGTAGCCAGTAGCCTGCAATCGTCTGACTGGCATGCAGATTCAGAACACCTGAACCCAAACCTGCAAAATCAGCCATTCTGGCTTTCAAAGCCGCCATGCGCGCAATCACAGCCTGCGCTTCCACCTGCAGCAGGCGCCCGGCGTCTGTCAGTTCGATACGCCTGCCAATACGACTGAACAATGACAGACCACACCCGGCTTCAAGCATTGAGATTGCATGGCTCACCGCAGATTGCGTGAGGTTGAGCACGCGTGCAGCTTCCGTCACATGCTCACGTTCTGCCACCGCCAGAAAAACACGCAGTTGATCAAGCGTCATGCAGCCCTCTTTGCAAGCAGGCCTGCGAGCGCCGCGGCCTGATCCCGGATCTCCGGAATGGCGACGGACTCAAAAAGCGTACCAATCCGCATCGGGCCAATCGCAAAAATATCGCCGTGAGTGTCGCCCCGCACATCCGTCAGAGCGCCGTCTTCCAGACATTCCAGCCCACCACCCAGAACACTTTGCCTGAGGTCACCACGTTCCAGCATGTTTTTCAGAAGTGGAGAGCCAACTTTCAGATAATCCCGATGCGGCCCGGTACAATTCACCACACGGTCAGCCTGCAAAACCTTCATGCCTTCAGAAGTGCCAACCGTGACCTCTGCACACTTGCCCTGCAATCCAACGGAATGGACATGGCCCCGCGCAAAAACCAGCCGCCCCTCCCGTATCTCGCTCTCCAGTAACGCCGCAACTTCAGGAGCAATACGATGACGCGCAATATCCCAACGTCTTTGTAAATGTCGGCGGAATCGCTGTCGTTCCACCACAGGCATGGACAGCCAGATCCGGTTACTAACGCAGCGCAGCGAATCTACGGCCGTCCTCCAAGGCATGCCGCCACGCACTGCTTTTTTGAACGCTTTAAGACATCCCACAGCCGTCAGAAGCATCTGCGCATCCACGATAGGAGGAACACAGGGCGTTGATTGCGACAGATGAGCCTGTGGAGGCCATCCGTGTCGCGACAAGGCTGTAATTTTCCCGCGATGACCGCTCTCGCGAAGCTTCACAACAACATCCACCGCCGTTAGCCCCGTTCCTGCCAGAACGACGGACATTTCAGCGCCTGTCTCATCATAAAGAACCTGCTGCCAGGCATTATGCTCATACACGCCCTCAGCCTGAGCCCGAGGCTCCACATTCCGCAAAGCTGCCGGATCAAAATTTCCTTGAGCGAGGATCACGACATCCGCGAGCAAAACACGCCCATCATCCAGATCCAGGTGCCACTGTCCGTCTTCGCGGTAACAGTCCGTTGCACGAACCTGCCAGTGCTCGGGCTCTGCATCATGCCAACATTGCCGCAGATACTGGCCAAATATCATTCTCGGTGAAAAATTATGGGGGGCAGCACCTACGTCAACAGTCTCTCGCAACCAGCGCAGAAAATGATCGGGATCTTCAGGAAATGCGCTCATCGAACAATTGCGGACATTCAGAAGATGCTGCGGGCAGGACGTGGAATATGCGAGACCCAGAGCCGGTTTTTCAGCAGGATCAAGAATAATAATACGTGCCTGAACATTTGCGTTGCGCAGGTGAAGCGCGAGCAACGTACCGCTCGCACCTCCACCCACAATCACAAATACAGGGACAGAAGCTGATGTCATTTTGGCCTTCCGGGGGAACCGCAGAAACTGCCGTTACCGTCGTCCTTAATGATCCATCAATCCAATAGAAGCTTTGTGTCGGATCGTTCGAAAATGTAAATGAGTAGGACTTCGTGGCCCCAAACGCGAAAAACGGCCCCGAAGGACCGTTTTTTCGAGAAGACTTTCTTAGAAAGTCTGGAGCGGGCGATGGGATTCGAACCCACGACCCCAACCTTGGCAAGGTTGTGCTCTACCCCTGAGCTACGCCCGCACTCCGTGGAGCGGCTTATCGCTGAATCAGCTTATCAGCGCAACCCCATCACGGCGCTTTTTTGCATTTTTTCCGAAATTTTTTCTTCAATATCAGGAAAACTGCCATTTTTATGAGGAACTACAGCGTCTGGTTCAGCCTCCCCTTGCGTTGAGAAGCCACGAAGCCGATCTTTCAGGAAGATTAGCCCACGGCACAAAACGGATTTTTACTTCATGAGCAGCAGTTTCAGCGAACATCTTATCGGCCAGTCCCCGAAATCCTCCCCGTCAGCAGCAGGGAAAGGGGTACAGATCGTAGATGCCGACGAGCGGAACTTCATGGCTGAAGTTATTGAAGCAAGTCAGAGCATTCCTGTTCTGGTCGATTTCTGGGCGCCATGGTGTGCCCCGTGCCGCCAGCTCGGGCCCGTCATCGAAAAAGTTGTTCAGGCAGCAGGCGGCCGCGTCAAACTTGTAAAAGTGGACGTCGAAGCCAATCAATCGCTCGCCGCACAACTTGGACAGCTTGGCCTTCCACTGCAATCGATTCCCGTTGTTGTCGCGTTCTGGAAGGGACAGGTGCTTGACCTGTTTCAGGGCGCCCAGCCCGAGAGCGAAATCCGCCGGTTTGTAGAATCCCTTCTCAAACTCGCAGGTGGCGCCATGCCGGCAACCGAAATCCTGGCTGCTGGAAAACATGCTCTTGCAGAAGGACAGGCTGAGCAGGCCGTGGGGCTTTTCGCTCAGGTTCTGGATACCGAAGCAGAAAATCCCGAAGCCTGGAGCGGCATGATCCGGTCGCTGATCTCATTGAATGAAACAGAATCAGCAGAAGAAGCCCTGTCGCAGGTTCCTGAAAAGCTCCTCACACACCCAGAAATTACAGGCGCCAAGGCAGCGCTGGAACTTCATCGCGAGAGCCAAGCTGCAGCTTCCGAACTTGATGGCTTACGCTCAGCAGGCAACGCCAACCCCGACGATCTCGGACTGAAAATGAAGCTGGCCGCGGCCCTGAACGGTGCAGGCTTCCGTGCGGAAGCGGCGGAAATCCTGCTCGAAATCCTCAAAAAGGACCGCGAGTGGGAAGATGGCGCGGCAAAAACAGAACTCCTCCGCTTCTTTGAAGCGTGGGGGCATACCGATCCCATCACCCTGACAGCCCGCCGCAAGCTGTCTTCTCTTCTGTTTTCCTGAGCGCATGGCTTCCTTTTTCGAACAAGGATTTTCAGAGGGCGAGGATGAAATTCCACGCCGCGTTCCCTCTTTGTCAGACATCACCCTTGCTGACATTCCGCCTCGCCTCGGGCTCTTTCCCTTGCCGGGTGCGCTCCTGCTGCCCGGTGGCCGGTTGCCGCTGAACGTCTTTGAGCCACGCTATATTGCGTTGCTTGAAGACGCTCTCGCAGACCGACGGCTGATCGGCATAATCCAGCCGGACAGCCTTGCAGAGGATATGGATGATCTTGATGAGCCTGATCTGCATACGATCGGAACCATCGGGCGCATTACATCCTTCACGGAACGTAGCGACGGCACTTTCTCCATCACCCTCTTCGGTGTCTGCCGTTTCCGTCTTCTGAGAGAAAGTGGGACTGATCGAGGGTGGAGGCAGGGCATTGTAGATGCCTCATCATTCTCCGCCGACCTCGTGGAATCGGAGCCCTCCCCACTCAACCGTGGCGAGCTTATGGAGGCTCTCAGGCGCTATTTCGCAGCCCGCCGCCTCCGTACCAACTGGCCCACAATAGAAGAGATGGACGACGACACTCTGTTACTCGTCCTGCCGATGCTCGTACCGTTTTCACCAAACGAAAAGCAGGCCCTTCTGGAAGCCGAAACCCTAAACGACCGCGCAGAGGTCTTGCTCGATCTTCTTGCTCGCGGCATGGAATGAACATGACATCTGAACTCGATCCGCGCCTTCTGTCCCTGCTCGTGTGCCCCGTCACCAAAGGGCCCCTGACTTATGACCGGGAGGCCCAGGAACTGATCAGCCCGCGTGCCCGCCTGGCTTTCCCTGTTCGCGATGGTATTCCAGTCATGCTCCCGGAAGAAGCTCGCGCCCTAAACGAGCTGCCCTGATTTCTTCTGGTCCCCAAAAGCCCCGCGCGTCTTAAGCTCCCGGGGCACATATTTCTCTTCCTGTGACACTCGTTCACGAACCTTGAAGTTCATGACCAGCTTCATCAGGTCGGTAGCGTCAACTGCCAGGGCACGACTTGAATCCGTGGCTTCCTGGACGCGGATGGAGTTGGCTCTGGTCGCGGCTTCCAACTGGGTCGTACTGGTGTTGATTTCCATGATCCGCTGCGCCTGAGCCTGCGCCCCCGAAGCAATCTGGCCTACCGCTTCACCCAGTTGCTCAACCGAGCTCTGAATACTCCGAAGCGCGCCACCTGTTTCATCGACAAGACGCACACCGCGCTCAACATCCTCCAGGCTTTCCCCGATCAGAGATTTGATTTCCTTTGCAGCCGTCGCAGAGCGACGTGCAAGCGCCCGAATCTCCTGCGCCACAACCCCGAAGCCCAGCCCCGCATCCCCCGCCCGCGCGGCCTCGACGCCAGCATTGAGTGCAAGCAGATTTGTCTGGAGCGCAATATCGTCAATCACTCCGATGATCTGGCTGATCTGATTGGAAGATGAGGAAATCTTGCCCATCGCGTTAATTGTCCGGGCAACAACCTCGCCCCCCTGCACGGTCTCTCCGCAGCAGCGCGATACCGTGTCATCCGCTTTGCTGGCCTCTGTAGCGACTGATTTCACGGATTCGGTAAGCTCACCGATCGTGCGAGCCACCATCTGAAGACCTTCGACCTGCTCTCCGATCCGCGTTGCAGCATCTTCGCTCGAATCACTGATGCTTCGCGCCCGGCTTTCCACCTTGCCACTCGTGTCCCGCACAGCAAGGATGATGCTACCCAGCCCCGCACATGCTTTGCGAAACGCATTGCTCATACGATTAGAGCGATCTGCTTCCGCACTATCGATTTCCTGAACCAGATCTCCTTCCGCCATCTGCTCAAGCGCGTCGGCCAGCGATTCCGTCAGGACACCAAGGCTGGAAATCCGCTCCTGCTCAACCCTGATCTGCTCGGCCACATCCACATTCTGCATGTACGCCTTAAGACTGAGATCCATATCCAGAAAAGCTGTCTTGATAATCAGGCTGACCTGAGAAGCCAGAAGATCGCCATCAGGAGCGGGAGAACGCGAGCGCCCCCAGAAACCCCTGCGTGCCGACTGCTCACTCACCGTCTGCCGCACAAGATCCGCACAGAGCCGCTCAACCAGAAGCGCATAACCCGCAATATACCACTGCGGCTCCAGACCAATCCGGGCATGAGCATCCCCGATCCGTCGGGTACTGTTCAGATAGTCAGCACCCAGTTCACCGCCGAGAAGCTGGGCCCAGTGCTCTTCCTGGCGTCGGCGCGCCGTCTGCTGCTGCGTGGGTGAGGAAAAGAATTTTGTCAGTTCTGGCCTGCGGCCAAGTTTCTCGTAAAAGCTGTCGAGAACGGCGCCTAGAGACCCCCGAACCTTCTGCTGGAGCTGTCCGAGCTGGCGCCGCTCACGGCTGCCGATCTCCAGGAATGCCAGACGTTCGGCAAGTTCGGGTGGAATCGACGTCTCTGTCATCCGCTGTCTCCATAACGTGCGACACCTCAGACAAGGAGGTTCAACTTGCAATAACATTTCAAGCGTTACGCAATTATGAAGACATTCTCCGAAACAAGAGAACTAGAGCATTAGAATCACAATACTGGATCAGTGCGTATTTGATCCATAAGAGACTTCCGTATCCGGCGTTGAAGCACGCGGAGTAAGATCCATTCCATTACCAGAACCGATTGAAACCGTTCCCGGAGCGGCACTGCGACCATTACTCTCAGGCATTTCTGCGGACCGCGAAGATGGAATGGGTGCATCATCTGCATAGCCAGTATTGCCATCATGATGGCGATGGTGTCGCCCACCATCAGAACCCGCGCCAGGAGGCGGAAGCTCGGACATATCAGCAGGCGGCCCATCAAACAGCGACGAGGCGCCACAGGCTGTAAGGGCAAGAGGCAGGGCAAGAAGAATGAACGACATACGTCTCATGTGCGCAGTGATAGCACTTTTACGCGGTTGACGCATCCCTGCCCGGAATGGGACACAGCGCCCATGTTCACGCCCGCATGGGCTAATCCTTTCAGGACACCAGATCATGTTTGAAGGCCGGATTACTTCCTCCGCCGCTCGCCGCCGTGCCTGGTGGGACAGCCTCTTCGTAGACCACGCAATCTTCCGCCTCGTCTGGACAAACGTCACTCCCGTCATTCCGAGCAAGGTATGGCGCTGCAATCATCCAACCCCTGCCCGGCTGAAGCGCCTTAAATCCAGCCTTGGCCTGAAGACACTTGTGAATCTGCGCGGGCATCGCCAGTGCGGCTCCGACGCGCTCTCACGCAGCGCGAGCGAAACCCTCGGGCTTGACCATCTCGACATGGCATTCGAAAGCCGCGGTGCACCACATCGCGATCGTATCCTGCGCTTTTATGGCATGTATCAAACCCTGCAATTTCCCATGCTGATGCACTGCAAATCCGGCGCAGACCGCGCAGGTCTGGCGTCAGGCCTGGTCGTGATGTTTGAGGGAGGAACTGCAACGCAGGCCCTCAGACAACTCCACTGGAAATTTGGTCACTTCAACCGCTCCCGTACCGGAATTCTGGATGCGTTCTTCCTGCGTTACCGGGATGAAGCAGAAGGACGCATTCCATTTCTCGACTGGGTCAGAAATGAATATGACGAAGACCGCCTGCGTGCAGATTTCAAAGCCGGCAAACTTGCGTCTTTCCTGAACGACAACGTTCTCAAACGCGAGTAATCAGAGCGTTTCTGATGTGGAAGACATGCTGCGTATCAGATCAAGCATCCGCTTTCGCATGGACGAATCCGGGATGCGGTAATATGAGCGCACAAGATCAACAGTCTCCCGTTTGGTAAAGAGAGACGCTTCATCTGGCGGGAGATCGAAGAGTTTGGGTGATGCTACAGCCTTGGGTGGCGGCCCCCCGAATGCAGACTGCGTCTCCGCGAAACCAGTCGACACTGGGAAAACAGGGGCAGACGCCGCTGATGTATCTTCCCGCATGTCATCAAAGAAAAATCCTATGGGAACATCCAAAACCCGAGCAAGATCGTAAAGGCGACTTGCTCCCACACGATTGGTGCCACGTTCATATTTCTGAACCTGCTGGAATGTGAGCCCAAGCGCATCTGCCAGTTTTTCCTGAGACATCCCCAGAAGTGTCCGACGCAGACGGATGCGGCCACCCACATGAGCGTCGACAGGACCCGCGGCTGATACACTCTTGGCCGCCGCGCCTTCTGTCGACGTTGTCATTCCGCAATTCCTCTCCAGAAAACTTCTGGAAGGTTACCCAAACAACCTAATATTATCAATGTTAACCTTTTGGTACAAACACAACCCGCTCTGCTCTCTGCCCCCGACGAGGGATAAAAGCCAAAAGCATAAACAGAATGGCCAATGATGCCGGGATCGCCCGCCCCCAACGCGAAAATAGTGTTGCCTTTAACGGTGGCGGAACATCGGTGACCAATGCATCGGCCAATCCCCATCCAAGACGACTAACTTCATGGCCGCGCCCATCATAAACAGCTGAAATACCGGTATTATTTGCAAAAACAACAGGCAACCCCTCTTCAACGGCGCGCATCCGTCCCGTTGCAAGATGCTGACGGGGGCCCGCACTATTTCCGTACCAGGCATCATTCGAAATGGTCAGAAGCCAGTTAGGGCGCTTGTGACGCTCCGTCACCGAGCCTGAAAAAATGATTTCATAGCAGACCATCGGTCCCAGGGAGCCAATATCAGGCAAAGTCCACGTCCTGAGACCAGGACCCGGCGTAATAACGCCCGGAAGAATATTGAACGGCAAGATCCAGGGCTGATATTCACCAAACGGGACAAGACGACTTTTGTCGTAGATCGCTTCGATATGCCCGTCAGGCGCCACTGCTTCCAGACTATTGAACCAGTGGCCATCCTTTTCACGGTCTGAGCCGATCAGGGAGGGTGCGCCACTGGCTGCCTGCTCAATCATCTGCCGTGCAAGCTCGTCTTCATCCAGAAGACCGGGAAAGCCAGACTCAGGCCAGATCACAACAACCGGGCGGGAGCTTCCATCGTCGCGCGCCTGCTGTACACCTTTAGAGGTCAGTCTGAGATAGCGTCGGAAATTCTCGATTGCACTCTGATGGCTGATGATTTCGTCTTCAGAAACATTCCCCTGAACAAGAACAGCGCGCGGATTGACAACATCAAGCGGTTGAACTGTTTCAAGTCTCCAGTAACCCCAGCCACCCCACAAAATGGCCGCTATCAGAACAGCCGAAGCTGCCCTGCGGCTGCGAAAGACCGTCAGAGCACCCAGCACGACAAACAGCGTAATGCCATCGACACCAATCAGGCTGGCAGGCTGAATAAAGGCATCTCCAACTACACCTGGAAATTCCAGATCACTTCCAAGCGGGTTCCACGGAAATCCGGAAAACAGAAATACTCGCCCCATATCCACCAGAGTCCAGCTTCCGGAGAACATCAACACCCGGCGCCACCCTGCGGGCACCAGTCGACACAGGACTGCGGGCACAGCCACCAGTGGCGCAATGATGAGGGACACACCGGGAGATGCAAACGGCACCACCCACCAGAATTCATGCACACGGGTCAGGATGGCATTCGTCAGCCAATATAGACCCGCAATATGAAACCCCATTCCAAAAAGGAAACCGCAAAGCGCAGCCTGCTTCCAGCTTCTGGCGTCTTCTGCAGCGCGATACAGCACCAGCAATCCGAGTGGCAGCACGAAAAGCGCGCACACAGGAGGGAGCGAGAGCGCTGCAAAAGCGCCGGAAAGCAACATCAGAGCGGCCAGGCGCCAGCCACGGACAGGAAGCGTCGGGTTCATGGAAAAAGCACCGTCCGAATTTGAGAAGAAACCGCCCTGACTGAAAAGCGGCAAACAGAAATAAGGCCAGGTTCAAACGACAGAACGTTCTTACCCGGCCTTGCTAAAAGAGGTCGTCCGTCGAGACAGCGTCAGTCCAGCGCGTCGCGCAGTCGGCGCTCATAATGGCGATAGTATTTGTCAGCCAGAAGCTCACTCTTAACCAGAACAGCAACATCCGTGGTGTTGAACTGCTCATCCACCACAGCACCATCACCGACATAACCGCCTAGGCGAAGATAACCTTTGATCAACGGGGGCAGCTTGTTGACGCAGGCCCGGAAATCAAGAGCGTGGGGGTCCGTGCGCTGCATCTCGACGTAGCGGTCTGGCAATGCACGGATGCGGAGGGCCGGAGGTGCGAGATGATTGTGATGCAGATAGGTCAGTTCATCAGCCAGAGCATCCGGATTGGTCCCCGCGAGGCTTGCACAGCCAAACAGCACATCAATACGGTGAAGGAAGATGTAAGACGCAATGCCACGCCACAAAAGCTGCATCGCAGAACGCCCACGATGCCCGCGTTCCACACAGGAACGTCCGACTTCCAACAGACGCCCCGGAAATTCTGTCAATGTAGAAATATCATACTCGGACGACGTATAAAAACGCCCAAGTTTTTCTGCGGCATCCGAACGCAATAGACGATAAGTACCAACAACGCCTTCGGCACCGGAAGATATGGCGTGATCAATGACCAGCAGATGGTCAGCAACCTCATCAAACTCGTCCACATCGCGCTTTGTGCGGAAAGTCCGTTCGTCCGGACGTGCGCCCATTTCCTCGAAGAAGACCTTGTAACGCAGTGCCTGAGCTGCATCGCGCTCTGCTTCGGTCGTCGCAATACGAACGCCAAGATCGCCACCCCGAAGCTCCTGAAAACCGCCATCGCGATCCAGTGCCAGGGTTGAGAGCGTTTCCATCTGCTTCAGCGTCGTTTCGCTACTTGCCAGAGTGTGACCGGCCTTTGCAGCCTCACTACCCTTCATAGAGGTGATGAGATCCGATTCTGCTGGTTTGCTGGTCATGATCCGCTCGTCTCTGTGTTGATGCTGTCGCTCTTTGCCTTCGTCTCCGAAGAGGCAGAACGACTTCCCCCACGTCGACGGGCAAACAGCTCTATGCGGTGAGACACAAGATCAAAACCGAGCTTTTCGGCAATCTGCGTCAGAAGAATGACCGGTTCATCATTCTCGAATTCAACCACACGGCCGCTGTCAACGTCGATGATATGATAATGATGGCCATTTTCACTGGCCTCATATCGGGCACGACCACCGCCGAAATCACGGCGGGCCAGAATACCCTTTTCTTCCAGAAGCCTGACTGTCCGATAGACGGTAGCTACGGAAATACGGCTGTCGAGCGCAGAGGCGCGTCGATAAAGCTCTTCAACATCCGGGTGATCTTCGGCTTCGGAAAGCACATGGGCGATGACACGTCGCTGCCCGGTCATCTTCAGACCGTTCTGCACACAGAGGCGCGCTATCGGCGAATCATCTACGATTCCGGAAGCAGGAGAACGCCGACTGCCGGCTCGGGGATTTCTATCCACAGATTTTGTGCTCACCACCATGTCTGCGGCCTAGCCGATAAAGGATCAGCTTGTCCAATTTTACTGTCAGAACAGCATACCGCCCCTGCGGATGAAGTCACAGGGGCAATATGTTAGTTCGGTCTCAGTCTTCGCGACGACGGCCCAGACCGATCTTGCGCGCGAGCGAGGAACGATGGCTGGCGTAGTTCGGTGCAACCATCGGATATTCCGGCGGCAGACCCCAACGCTCACGGTATTCCTGCGGTGTCATGTTGTAGGCTGTCTTGAGGTGACGACGCAGAAGCTTCAGCTTCTTTCCATCTTCAAGGCAGATGATGTAGTCAGGGAATACAGACTTGCGCGGCGGAACGGCAGGTGTCGGCTTTTCAGCAGGGACTTCTTCCGGGACTTCCACATTCGCAAGAGCTTCGTGGACGGACCGGATCAGAGCCGGAAGCGCCTCGGAAGCAATATCATGGCTGGAAACATAAGCGGTAATGATCTGCGCTGTCAGACGGCGCATGCCAAGAACATCGGACTCTTGCGACATTATTAAACCTTCTTCATCCTGTGGAGACGCGCATGTAGCAGTAATAAAAAACATACTGCAAGCATATATCTTATAGGGAAACGTAAATGACAAAAAATGACATAAATGTTCTTGATGTCCGGCACCTGATTTGCCCAATGACAACAGTGCATGTGCGGCTACGCCTGGACAACATGACTTCCGGAGAAGTCATCAACATTCTTGTGAAAGGTGAAGAGCCTCGTAGAAATGTGGCTTCTTCCATCAGAAGCCTTGGACACGAAATCCTCGAAACTTCAGGCACTTCCGAGGCGGCAGAAGACTATTGTTTCAGGGTGGTCAAGGCTTGAACAAAAGCACGAGAGCGTCTGAGCCATCCGCGTAATACGAAGATCGGCAACCGACTTCACTAAAACCACACCGCTTATACAAGCGTAACGCGCCTTTGTTAAGAACAGATACTTCAAGAAATACTGAATAATCTTTCATACTTTCCCGAACGAGACATGCTCCGATTCCCAGACGCCTTACATTCGGACGGACAGCCAGCGTCAGGATTTCACTTTCATCAGCAATTGTCCGCAGGAGCAGAAATCCTGCGGGCTGCCCTTCAACCATGGCCACAATCGCTTCAGTCCCCCGAATACTGAGCAAAGAGCCAAAAGAAGCCTCGTCCCATACTTCTCCAGCTTCGAACGCTTCCGCGTGCATGGCCGCGAGCAGCGCTTCACAGCCACTGCCCAGTCGGGAAACCCGAATATCGTGCAATGTCATAAAGGAGCGGGACGAAGCCCTGTAGCCGGAGGCTTAGCCTCAGGCGGGTCCACATACAGTGGCATCAGAGGCCGGGAGCGCCCGTCTCGGGCTGCATGCAAAATGCCCAACGCCGTTGGCGCAACACAATCAAGCACTTCACATGAAAGACCGAACACCTCAGCGACGGCATCTCCGGCCGCAGCTTTCCAGCATGAAGCATCCAACACATCCGTTTGGACTGCGATAACGGCCCCTTCCGGGCTGTCCACAAAAACACGTCCACGACGCGCAACACTGACGCAGGTTACATCTGGGCGGCCGAGCGTGGCGCGGATGGCTGCCCCAAGCGTCACACCCGCTACCGGACATCCCCAGCCAGCCGACAACCCTGCCGCCAAAGACAATGATGCCCGCAATCCCGTAAACGAACCTGGCCCGACGACAGCTGCAACCAGGTCGGGCGCCCCTGCCCAGCCCGCTTCATGAAGAAGATCACGCACCAGAGGAGCAAACTGCTCAGATGCACCCCGCCCCGTTATGAGGCGCTGCGCGACAACATTTTCCCCCTCAATCAGTGCGATCAGGTTGGTGTGTCCCGCACCAGCACCGGCGCCATTAAAAACCAGAGTTTTCAGAGACACAGACAGGCTTCACCGAAATCAAGACGAGGTGCCCGGGGTACTGCATGATCTGGATGTGGTTCGTTTTCTGCCGGATAGCCTAGACCAACCAGAAAATTTGCCCGCCAACCCGTTGCCGCAAGAAGCGCATCTTCAACCATGAAGCTATCGAAACCAGACATTGGCATCACTGACAGGCCAAGCATTCGCGCAGCAATAATCAGATAGCCGCCTTCTAGCGTACTATTACGAAACGCCGTTTCTTCCGAAAGGCCGACATCTGCTGCAAACCAGTCCCGCAGACCTTCCTGAGACCCAAGCCGCGGCAATGTCTCAAAGAACAATGGGTCCTGACAGATAACGGCCAGAACCGGGGCACTCATGGCCCGCTCAACATTCCCTGGAGACAGCGCAGGGCGAATGCGCTCACGCGAATCCTGATTAGTCAGAAAGACAAAACGACCCGGAGAGCAGTTACCCGAGGTTGGGCCAAGCTTCACCAGATCATACAGGCGACGCAGAACATCTTCACTGACCGGACGCGGCGAAAACGCCTGTGGTGTTCTCGCATCCGTAAACAGCTTCTCCGCACCCGGCACCGGACCAGACGGTACAGCCGTTTCGTTCATATCCATTACGGGCAGGTCAGATGTCTGCTGCTCCATTCCTCAATCCTCGACCTGCTCGACCGCAACCACTTCCGGCACGTAATGACGGAGCATGTTCTCGACGCCATGCTTAAGCGTCGCGCGGGAAGACGGGCAACCCGAACATGCACCCTGCATCGTCAGGTATACGATGCCGTCCTTGTAGCCACGGAATGCGATATCGCCACCGTCCCCAGCAACAGCCGGACGGACCCGTGTATCAAGAAGCTCGCGGATCTGAGCCACGACTTCCTTGTCTTCAGGGGCGATATCATGTTCGACAGTATCCTGATGACCCGCCAGAACCGGTCGGCCAGTCGCAAAGAATTCCGTCAGCGCAGTGAGCACGACAGGCTTCACATCACCCCAGCTGACACCATCAGCCTTGGTGATGGAAACGAAGTTGCTTCCCAGAAACACACGTCGCACATCCGGAAGATCAAACAATGATTCCGCAAGCGCCGAACGACCTACAGCCGCATCCGCATCGCCAAAATCAACAGGACGGGAATCGCCCGTCACGCTGCGACCCGGAAGAAATTTCAGGGTCGCGGGGTTCGGGGTATCCTCAGTCTCGATCAGCATTGAAGTCATGGCTCTCATTCTCCAGTTGCCCTTGAGATGTGCCACTTTAATTCAGGAAGCAAGACCCCGGACCGGATTAGTCCTGCTTCCGCGCGCTGAGACCGGCTCCTCCGATGGAGGAAGCACGATTGTGGCACACAGCCCACCATATCCCTTAGAGGCATCTCCACGCCCGAGTTTAAGGTATCCCCCCTCTCGAGCAATTTCACGCGTCACAATAGCCAGCCCGAGTCCCATACCGCCCGTCTGTCGGGAGCGTGAGCTCTCCAGCCTGTAGAAAGGGGCCAGAACACGTTCATATTCGCTCTCGGGAATGCCGGGGCCATTATCGCTGATGGAAACCTGCACACCACCATCTGCGGTACGCTCAAGCGTTGCCAGAACATTACCGCCGTAATTAAGAGCGTTTTCGATCAGATTGGACAGAACGCGCTTGATCGCCAGAGGCCGCACCCTGACGAGCGCTCTGTCCGGTCCTTCATATCGTGCATCCCGCCCACGGTCGGCGTGGTCGTCCAGAAGCGTGGCCAGAGTCGCAACAAGATTGATCGTTCTGGGAACCTCCGGATCATCCGCGCCTGAAAGATAGGCAAGAACGCCATTCACCATGGCTTCCATTTCGTCCAGATCCGCTTCGATCGCAGACTGGGCTTCACCATCATTCAGAAACCCACATCGCAGCCTAAGCCTTGTGAGGGGCGTCCGCAGATCGTGTGATACAGCCGCAAGCGCCTGCGTACGATCGTTAATCAGGCTTTGAATCCGCTTCTGCATGGCGTTCATGGCGCGCGCGAGACCACGGACTTCGCGAGGTCCGCGCTCATCCAGCGGGACCCACGTCTCGTTTGAGCCAATCCGGTCAGCAACACCTGCCAGCGCGCGTAGAGGCATGCTCAGGCCGCGAACAAGCATCGTCGCAGCCAGCACAACCGCACCAGCGACGATGGCGGCAGACGCAAGTCCGCGGGTAACATGCTGGTGGCGACCGAGCATTCCTGGCACGCGAAAGAAAATAAAGCTACCGTCCGGAAGCTGGACGGAACCCATGACGTCCGAAACACCGGCGCCAATCGTATAAAGCGAAAGATGAGCATGGACGAGCGCCGGATCATTCTCGATCAGGCGTCGGGTAAGTTGCCCGAGTCCATAGGACAAATGCGCGCCATGTCTGGCAGGCACAGTATTCACGGGCTGCCAGCTCAGATTGAGCTCCGCGCCCGAAAGCATCACGGCAAGGAAAGACCGCTGTGTAAGGGGCGCTGCCGCCAGAACACGCAAATCCGTGCTGAGAGCCTCGCCAAGCTGCGCAATCCGCGCATCATCGACGATATAGGTTTCAGCTTCTTCGTAGAAAACAGCATTGGCCAGGAAGACCATCGTGATGGCCACTGCGAGTACGACAGTGACCCTCCCGACAAGACCCAAAGGCCAAAGTAATATGCGGTGCGCGCCAGTCAGACCCGCTCAACCTCTGCAACGAAAATGTATCCAAGACCGCGCACTGTGCGAATCAGCGTATCGGCATCATGCCCGAGCTTGCGGCGCAATCGGCTGACCAACACATCGATGCTGCGATCAGAGACATCACCCAGACGTGTTCGGGACAGTTCCAGCAGACGGTCACGGGCGATCACGCGCTGTGGATTGTCCAGGAAGCTCGTCAACAGATCGTGCTCAGCGCCTGAGATATCGACCGTCGCACCTGTTGGATCCGTCAGTTCCCGGCGGCGAAGATCCAGTGTCCACCCTGCGAAACGCAACGTCTCACGGCGAACCTTTTCAGTAGACGTGCCCACGCTTCCGCGACGCAGAACGGCACGAACACGGGCAAGAAGCTCACGCTGGCCGAAAGGCTTGGGCACGTAGTCATCCGCGCCAATCTCAAGACCCGTCACACGATCACGTTCTTCAGCACGCGCGGAAACCATAATGATGGGGACCTGCGCAGGCGCGGTTTCGTTCGGATGTGCCGCACCCTGCCCATTGCGCAGAGCACGACAGAGCTCAATGCCACTCACGCCCGGAAGCATGACATCGAGAATGATGAGGTCCACAGGTGCCACATCGAGAGCAGCCCACATTTCCTCGCCACTGGAAACGCCACGGACGCGGAAACCCCCACCCTGCAACGCGCGCAGGATGAGTGTTCTCATTCCCGCGTCGTCTTCGACCACGAGAATGCGGGCAGGGAGATCTGGATCGGAGAGATTCGGTGCCATAATGCCTCCATGATACCGTGCGGAAAGCACAACAGGCAACACAGCTGCACACTAGGTCACAAAACACCAAAACGTGCGAACCGCTGACTTGTCATACGTTCTCACATATACAATGCACGTTTCCTGTCTGAGGCACATGCCTCTTTGTCTCCTGTGATCCGGAGCCCACCATGCCAAGCATCTCTCCAGGCGTCGTCAGTGGCGCAGACTACCGCACTCTGCTTGATGCCTGCCGGGACGGCGGATACGCCCTGCCGGCCGTCAATGTCGTTGGAACGAACAGCGTCAACGCCGTCCTTGAAGCCGCAGCCCGCAATGGATCAGACGTCATTATTCAGGCATCCAACGGTGGTGCACGCTTCTTTGCCGGAGAAGGCCTCCCGGATGCGCACCGTGCCCGCGTCCTTGGTGCTGCTTCCCTTGCGCGCCATGTCCACCTTCTGGCGAAGGAATACGGGATTGCGGTCATCCTCCATACCGACCACGCCGATCGCAAGCTTGTTCCGTGGCTCGATGACCTGATCAGCCTCAGCGAAGACGAGTTTGCCGCCACAGGACGCCCTCTCTTCACATCACATATGCTCGACCTTTCAGCCGAACCGATCGAGAAAAATCTGGAAACCTCGGCTGAGATGCTTAAGCGCCTTGCGCCTCTGGGCATGGGACTCGAAATCGAACTGGGCGTAACCGGCGGCGAGGAAGATGGCGTTGGCCATGACCTTGAAGAGGGTGCGGACAACGCGCATCTCTACACGCAACCCGAAGACGTTCTGCGCGCCTGGGAACTGCTGGCCCCTCTCGGCACAGTGTCCATCGCGGCGTCTTTCGGTAACGTCCATGGCGTCTATAAGCCTGGGAACGTCAAGCTGCGCCCCGAGATTCTTCTTGCCTCCCAGCAGGCTGTCGCAGCAGTGGCAAAAACGGGACCAAAGCCGCTCAGCCTGGTTTTCCACGGCGGTTCGGGTTCGGAAGTCGCGGATATCGAAGCCGCGGTATCCTATGGTGTGTTCAAGATGAACATCGATACGGATGTGCAGTTCGCATTCGCAGAAGGCGTGGGCGCCCGCGTCTTTGAAAATCCGGAGGCCTTCCGCCACCAGATTGACCCGACCTCGGGCAAGCCCCTGAAATCATTGTATGACCCACGCAAATGGCTGCGTGCAGGCGAGAAGAGCATTATCCAGCGCCTGGATGAAGCTTTCGAGACCCTTGGTGCCAAGGGGCGCTCCATCGCGAAATCCTGAGAAGCACATTCTGGCGGAATAAAATATTCCGCCAGATGATTGATCCTATCAGGCGCACAGTCCTCCATCGACAGTCAGCACAGTGCCCGTGACATAACCTGCAGCCGGGCTTGCGAGATATGACACGGCCTCTGCAATGTCCGACACCTTTCCATACCCGCCTGTGGCACAGAAACTGCGGATCAGAGCCGCACCCTCGCCATCTGCCGGATTAAGTTCCGTGTCGATCGGCCCCGGCTGCACGACATTGGCCGTAATGCCCCGTGTCCCCAGATCACGCGCAACGCCCCGTGCAAATCCGGGAAGTGCCGCTTTGGTTGCGGAATAGAGCGAAATACCCGGAAACGGCGAACGCTCTCCAAACGCCGAACCAATATAAATCAGACGACCGCCAGACGTCATATGCTTCACTGCTTCAGACGTCTCGATCATAACAGCGCGAAGATTCAGGTTCAGAACCTGCTCGATCTGTTCGATTTCCGCCTGATCAATTGATCCATAAGGATACATTCCAGCATTACAAACGAGCGCATCGATGCGTCCGAACTCCTGGATAGTGCGGGCGATAATGGCGCGGTTGCCCTCGGCTGAACCGCCATCTGCCTGAATGGGAAGTGCCCGGCGGCCTGTGGCACGAATTTCGGCAGCGACTTCTTCTGCACGCGCTGCATTGCGCGCATAGGAAAAGGCGACATCATAGCCGTCTTCAGCAAGCTTAAGAGCGATTCCTGCACCGATACCGCGGCTTCCGCCGGTTACGATGGCGACACGTTGGGTCATTGCGAAACTCCTTGCTACATGAATGCACAAAGGTTTCGCATGGATTGGAAGTCATTGGGATAGCCTGACTACACCACGACAAATCTGACCGTCAGGGTTTCTGGCAAGATACCGTAACTGTGGGACCACAGAAGGGAAGGCCACGCTTCGCAGGAACTGGCCAGAGAAAATGGATTCCAAGAAAAATCAGGACAAACACCCCGGCCGTGATGCCCCATGGCCGCAGGCTTGCTTGCCGCACAACAGGCTCGGCAAGAGGCTCCTTTTCCTGCTGGAGCCTCGCTTCCCGCAACAGGGTTTCAAGATCGCTCAAGCCCGGTTTCCTGCCTGATCAGCCATGTGGATGGGGAGCGTCCAGCATGGCATTCATCTCAATCCATTCCCGTTTCGTCAGGCCGGAATTCTCCTGCCCTACGTCCTCACCGGCGAGACGCCTACGCAGCACCTTGAGCATCCCGGCAGAGAACGTGAAAGCACCCAGACGATATTCCTCGAAAGCCGCAGCCGTTGCCGGAACCCATGCCTTGAGAATCTCAATCATTTTTTCGGCATAAACACGGATTTCGTATTGCGCATGTGCATCCGCACGCAGTGCGAGGAAGTGCATGAGATTATGCAGATCAACCTTCCAGTACCATTGCGTATAGGTGTTCAGCGTAAGATTCATGCGGGCAAGTTCACGGGCAAGACCCATACCCTCGGGGTCAAGCATAGTCTCGTAATCATCGTAGCACTGGGTGGCATCCCGATGCAGAAGATGCAGCACCTGACGGGCAGCATCTTCGTCCAGCGCATCACTGCGTCCCTGACGGTTGGAGCTGCTCTGGGCCGAAACCTGATCCAGCGCAGGCAGATAGAATTCACGATCCAGAATCGAATACCGTGCCGAATATTCGTTTACGCTCGCCATGCGATGGCGAATCCACTGGCGCGCCACGAAGACGGGCAGCTTCACGTGAAATTTGATCTCGCACATCTCGAACGGCGTCGAATGACGATGGCGCATCAGATAACGGATAAGCCCCGCATCCTCTGATACCTTGCGCGTGCCCCGGCCATAGGAAACGCGGGCGGCCTGCACGACAGCACCATCATCACCCATATAGTCCACGACACGGACAAAACCGTGATCCAGAACCTCGAAAGGCGTGTAAAGCAGCTCTTCCATCGCCGGTACGGTCGGGCGGGAAGTCAGCTGGGGAGCGGTACGTTGCGCGTCGATTTCGGCGCGCTGTTCAGATGTCAGAGCCATGACCTGCCTCTAGCATGCTGACCTCCTTCGGGTCACCAGCCTATTGAGTTTTTCGCAATCCTCTTGCGAAGGCGCGCGTGCAGGCCTATGTTCAGCGGTGCAGGGGGTTCGTCCCTAGCTATGGCGATAAACGGTAAGTGGAATAAGTGTTGTGGACCCGGGGGCAGTGCCCGGCGTCTCCACCAATAAAAACCCCTCAAAAGGGGGTCTGTGGGGACGAAACAGGCTCGACGCGCACGGTAAAGACTTATCTTTTGCCCGGTATTGTACCACCGTCATCGGGCTAAACTTACAAGTGCCAATGATAACTCTAAGGTGCTCGCTGTCGCTGCATAAGCGATAAGCGCGGTTCGGGAGGCACCGGGCAACAGAAGCCTCCCACTTCAACAAGATCGCACAAAGACAACTTGCCTTCGGCGCGCGTCTGTCGCAGACCTGACCCAACTGACCGTACAATATTCAGGTTTTTAACCATGAGCGACGACGACAACAACGGCCATGACGGGTTCGACGACCTGCCGGACAGCCTTCTTCCCTATGATGACTGGGTTGAAGACGCGTATCGCGAAGTCATGCTGCGTGCCATCGAGCACGTTGCAGCCGAAGGCCTGCCTGGCGCCCACCATTTCTACCTGACATTCCGCACCGATCGCCCGGGCGTGGTGGTACCGTCCCGCCTACGCGCGCAATATCCTGAAGAAATGACCATCGTCATCCAGCACCAGTTCTGGGATCTGGCACTGGATCGCGACAAGAACACCGTGTCTGTAGGCCTGTCTTTTGGCGGCGTCGGCAGCATTCTGGTTATCCCGGTTTCTGCCATCACCGCCTTCGCAGACCCACACATCCGCATGGCTCTGCGTTTCGCGAGCGCACATGGCGAACTTGAGGAAGATATCGAAATTCCGGAAGACGCCGTTGAGCCAGACGATATCGATCCGGCTCACCACCCGGAAGTTCAGCTCGAAGAACCCAAAGAGGCGGAAGTCGTCAGCCTCGCAGCGTTCCGCAAGAAGCCACAGAAATAACCCTCTACCTCACGGCACCCTCCTCAGGGTATCCGTGAGGTAGAGGCACAGGGCACGCTCCAGCTCTGGCATGACTGCCCCCTCCCCGTCGGCCTCAACTTTTTCAAGGCCGGCGACCATCCTGAGCATCTGTGACGCCATCCGTGCAATAACAGGCAGCCTTTCCGGGTCTGCCTCCGGTGCGTGTGCTTGCAAAACATCGGCGGTCCGTCTCAGGATTTCGAGCCGCAGCTCCCTTCGCCTCGGCGCCAGATCCTCCCTGATTTCCAGAAAAGACATCGCAAGCTTGCGAAGTTGAAAACGGTTCTGCATATCCTGAACCATATGCCGGGCCAGTTCCTGCGTCGTCATGAGTGGTGCACAGGCCCTCAACTCTGACAACTGGTCGTAACGCAGCGCGACATACCGATCCAGCAGCGCATCCCACACTTCATCCCGATTACGGAAAAACCTGTAGAGCGACCCTGGGGCCGTTCCCGATTCCTCGGCCACGGCAGACATGGTCGTGCCCTGCAATCCACGCTCCGCAAAGAGTTTCGTGGCGGCTTCCAGAATGGCTTCCACCCTCGCTACGCCATGACGTCGGATCGGGATACGTGCCGGTATTTCGACTCCTTTTGACATATGCGAGATAATCCTCAACTATTAGTAGGTGCCTACCCTATTCCAGGACCTCAGGAGTGTCACGCATGACCATATCACTTGATCCCACGACCACCGCACTCGTGATGATTGACCTTCAACGCGGCATCCTCGGCATGGATCTTGCGCCCTATGATTCTGCCACCATCCTCCAGAAATCCCTCTCCCTGGCAGAGCGCTTTCGCAAAGCAGGCGGCCTTGTCGTGCCCGTGCATGTGGCTTTCGGAAAAGATGGGCGGGACGCACCCTGTGGGCTGAGCGATGTCGGTGGACGCGCGGCACTACGCCAGCTTCCTGCGGACTGGGCCGAATTCGCGGAAGGCGTTGTGCAGGAGGGAGATCTGGTCATTCTCAAGCAGCAATGGGGCGCATTCACCGGCACAAAGCTGGACAGTTCCCTGCGACGCCGAGGCATCAAAACCATCGTTCTTACGGGCATCGCCACCAATTTTGGCGTCGAATCAACCGCGCGCTTCGCATGGGAACTGGGATATAACGTCGTAATCGTCGAAGATTCCTGCACCTCTTTCGGCAAGGAAGTGCATGACATGGCCGTAAACGTCGTGTTCCCACGCATTGCCCGTGTCGTCACATCGGATAATCTCACTCTGGATGCCTGAACTCCCACCAGCACTCAGCCTGCACACCACCATCCTACGCTGGCTTGGCCTGCTGTGTCTGTCTGTCCTGGCAGTGGCTGTATTTCTTGCTGTGCATCTGTCTGCTGGCATGATGCTCGGCCCCATGATCGCAGCAATCATTGTTGCGGTCTCCGGGCATGGTGTGCGTGTCCCGAAAAGCCTGTTTTCGCTCTCACAGGCCATTATTGCCTGCATGGTGGCCTCAGGCCTTTCGGCACCTGTTCTGCGAGATATCGTCCAGCATAGCGGCATCATGCTTTTCAGTGTGCTGTCCGTTGTCGTGGTCAGCTTCGGGACCGGTGCCGTTCTGGCATATTTCCGTGTCGTCCCGGGAACATCAGCCCTCTGGGGCTCATCTCCGGGCGGCGCGTCTATGATGACGCTGATGTGCGAGGCTTTTGGTGCGGATGCACGCCTCGTGGCGTTCATGCTCTATTTCCGCGTCATTCTTGTCGCGATTGCTACATCGGTGGTCGCCAGAATTGTCACTGCAGGCCACCATGTCCCCTACCTACCGCCAAGTGGCGTGGGTGACATCTATCCCACAGTCGCCCTCATACTATGTTGCAGCCTGCTAGGCCCCAGACTCCGCATTCCAGCAGCCCCCCTGCTTCTCACGATCCTTCTGGGCACAATTGCGAAACTGACGGGCATATTTACCGTCGCAACGCCTGAATGGCTGCGGGTTCCGGCATATTTTCTTCTGGGCTGGACCATAGGCCTACGGTTCACAGGGCCCGTCCTTCGCCACGCCCTCAGCGCTCTGCCTGCTGTCGCGCTGTCTTCCACCATCCTGATCCTGACCTGTGCGGCGCTGGCATTTCCGGTTGCCAAACTGGCACATGTCGATCTGCTGAGCGCTTATCTGGCCACAAGCCCGGGCGGGCTGGATACAGTCGTCATCATCAGCGCGAGCATCCCTGTGAACCTGCCGTTCATCGTCTCATTGCAGACAGCGAGAATGATTGCTGTCATCGTGCTTGGCCCCATGATCGCGCGACCTTTGGGGCGCTGGCTTGAACAGCACAAGCGCCCGCAACATATTTCCAGTCAGTGAGGGATCTCCGGGGGCATGGCCTCCACCAGCAATCCCGTCCTATACTTGCCACTCAAACTGTCCCAACGAGGCAAATCCATGCGCTTTACCGTTGACCGACTTGACCATGTCGTTCTTACCGTCCGTGACAGAACGGTTTCGGCGTCGTGGTACCAGCGCGTTCTGGGGATGGATATCGAGGAATATGGCCGCAATAATCGCGTCGCACTGAGCTTCGGCGGCCAGAAGATCAATCTTCGCCCTGAAGGATCAGAAGGATGGGAGACAGCAAAGGGCGCCGTTCCCGGCGCATCCGACCTGTGCTTCACCAGCGCCATTGATAGCGAAGATGTTGTACACCATCTTGAAAAATGCGGTGTGGAAGTGCTCAACGGCCCGGCGACCCGCATCGGTGCCCTTGGGCCCATGACGTCCGTCTACTGCCGGGATCCGGACGGAAATCTTATCGAAATCGCATCCTACAAGGGCTGATCGAAGTTTATGTGCGGCAGGGGGACGTCCCCTGCCTCCCAGATCACCAGTTTTTGGAAATCAGCCAAAACTCTTCTGACGTCAGGGTAATCACACCGCAGCCCTCAGTTTCTGCTGCTGCAGCGGCAAGCGCCTGAATACGCTCAATCATAATGGTCTTGCGCTGGTGGGCTTCGGACGTCTCCTTGACCGTTGAAAGCGTCTGGAGGGCGGATTTTGAAGCCCGTGAAACGCGGGCGGCGTCAATAGCGGCGTAAGACATCGTGTGACTCCTTCATGGGATGGAACGGCCCGATCCTAGACCGCCCCAGCATGAGCGCCAACCTTATCGCTGCCGTTCCAGATCGGCACCTGCACCTGGAAGGTCCGTGTCTCCCTGAACCTTCAACACCTTTCCGTTCCACGACAGCGTACGGAGTTTGTGGTCCACAGCGCCCTGCGTGATGATTTCTTTCCCGTCCGGAGAAAAGACGAGCCCCTGAGGCCACAGAGTACCCGGTGCCTGCGCAACCTGTTTGAGATGCCCGTTATTCAGAGCAAATACAGTCACGATACCACGGGCATGATATCGCGCCGAGCTCTCCGGTAGCGCTGAACCATTCTGGGATACCACGGCCAGATAGCGACCATCCGGGGAAATATCAGTCCCTTCCGGAGCATTTGGCACAACTACACGATCCACAACCTTCAGGCTTGGCCCCCGCAGATCCAGCATGGCGATAGCCCCCGGCAATCCCTCCCCATGACCCAGCACATTGACGGATGCATATTTTCCATCCGGCGTCAGGCGCATCGTCCAGGCACCGGGTGCCAGCAGAATGGGGGACGGATCAATATGCAGATCATCACCATCAATATTAATGGTGAAGACCAGATCGCCCTTCCACAGGCTGACAAACGCCTTTTTGCCATCTGCCGAGATCGCTACACCTCCCACGAAGCCCCCCTCGACGGGCATCATCAGGACTTTCTCATTGGAGAGATGGCCATCGCGGAAACTAAACCAGCTGATGGACCCGGACTTGCCGTTCGCCACCATAAGATGAGTGCCATCAGGCGTTAGCCGAACGGACGTAGCCCCCGGCCGGGCCTGTACTGTCTGCACGACCTTTGGTGCGGCACCTTTGAGATCAACGACGCTCACCCTGTCATCGGGTACGATCTTTCCACCTGCTGGGTCCGCTTTAGAAGCTGAACTCACAATCGCATAATGGCCATCTGGCGTCAGTGTCAGGCCGGTTGGGGGGCCGACAACGCTTGCAGGGACATCAACATTTGCCACTACGCGCCACAGGCCATCAGCACCTCGCGTCAGCGTGCTGAGGCTGTCATGCAGCACAGGCCGTGGCAGCACCTGAACACCGTGCTCAAGAAGTGTATGGCCGTCATTGGCGGAGACAACTGTCTGCGCAACAGCCGCAGAGCTGACCATCAGCAGGCCAGACAGGGCCAGACCGGAAAGAAGCAGAACCCGCAATGGGCGCATGTAGAAGCGCTCCCTTTTTTCAGAACATTTCAATGCGGCCAGAACGCCCACACATGCCTGAACCGGACAAATAAACTGCCCGTGACAAAGGAACACAGTCTGGTGAGATGAATAGATCTCACCAGAAGGTATCAGCCACTTTCGGCAACGAACGCCTCATAGGCGTCAAGAACAGCGTCAGGCTTTCCGTCCATGACAATCTTGCCCGCTTCGAGCCACAGGACCCGCGTGCACCACTCCCGCAAAATATCCAGCGAATGCGACGTAAAGACGAGGATCTCAGCCGTTTCCACCATGCTCTCCAGCCGAACACGTGCCTTCGCCTGAAAATTGCTGTCTCCGGCCATGAACCATTCATCCATAAGCAAAATCTGCGGACGGGGAACGGTCGCCAGAGCAAAACCCAGCCGAACAGACATGCCTGCGGAATAGAGCCTCAGTGGAAGATCAAAAAATGGACCCAGTTCCGCAAAAGCCTCGACGTCGGCCTCCAGCGCTTCTGTTTCCTTGACGTCAAGCTGAAGCCTGCGGGCAAAAAGATGTACATTTTCACGCCCGGTCAGTTCCTGATTCATGCCGGAACCAGGATTGATCATCGCATGCGTTTCACCTTCAACCGACAGACTGCCTGAAGACGTTTCATAAATACCACCAAGCACACGCAGTAGGGTGGTTTTACCCGCACCGTTATGCCCGACCAGCCCAAGACGCTCTCCACCCTCAACATCGAACGTAATGTCCTTGAGTGCCAGAACCTCAAGCCCGGAAACGCCGTTCTGCAAAGCTCCTCCGACCTTGGACTTGGTGCTCCCCAGCGAGGCGCGGGCCCGCGCGAACAGGGTTTTTTTGAGAGAGCGCGCACTTCCGTGCAGCACCGGATAAGACAACGAAAGGTTTTGCAGACTGATATGGGCCATCGTCTCAGATCCAGAACACGAGGCGCGCGCGCACCTTCACGAAAACAACGGTGGCAATAAGGCCGAATACCAGACTTGAGCCGATCGCCATTCCCCAAACGGAAAGCGCGGGCGGCGTACCCAGAAGAGGCCCACGCACAATCTCCAGCAGGGCATAAAACGGATTGTAGATCAGCAGCCTGGAGTTCGGGCCCATCTGCTGCGGCATCCAGATGATTGGGGTAACGTAGAAAACGATCTGCATGAGCGAGCCTATGATGGGCGGCACATCCCGAAAACGGGCACACAGACTTCCGAGCAGCATGCAGGCCGCAACCCCGTCCAGCATCCATAAGAGAAGGCCAGGGAGTGCCAGAACCGCGTCAAACCCCGGCCAACGACCGAAAATCACGAAGACGACAAACGGCACAATAAGGTTGAGGCCAAAAACCACGGCATTGCGCGTGAGCATTCTCACCGCCTGAAGCAGGAATGGCTGACGTACCGACCGGATGGATTCCTCTGCGCTCACAAAGCATTCGCAGGATTCCGAAATAAGGCTCGACAGCCCCGCCTGCCAGAGCATCAGCGACAGGGCGAGGAAAGGCAGATACGCACCAAGTTTCATGTGAAACAATGTGCTGTAGATAATGCCCATTGAGGCAACCATAAGCGCTGACGTCACCGTCATCCACAAAGGCCCTAATGCGGATCCACGATATCGCAGACGGATATCAAGTACGCCCAGCATAACACCTAGGCGCCAGAGTCGCGCAGTTTCGACGAGGTCCGCCAGCGCCATGCCCAGCGGGGACATTCGCTTCTTCACCCCTGCCACCAGTGCGGCATTCTGCATCTGAAGGACGTCGTTGTGGGAGCCGGGTGATGCCGGTGAAGTTTCGGTCATAGCTGTCGCGTAGCCGATCAATGGGCAGGACCACAACCAGGGCAATGCTTGTGATTCGGGAAACGGGCGCCTAACCTTGGCACATGCCCTATCAGATTGCGGTGCGGAGACCGAATACCCTGCTGTTCCAGACCCTCGGATTTTCCAAGTTTCGCCGCAATTGTGGTTCAGGACATCCTCAATTCAGCAAGCACGCATCCCTTTCATCAGGTAAGCTCGGCCCGATGCCACGATCGATCTCACCGTTTCAGCTCTCTTCAAGCCGTCTTAGCGCTCTGCGCTCCGGTGCAGCGCTGGGGCTGATCGGCCTGCTGGCGGCATGTGCCGGGACTCCCAATTCCTCCGGGCCACAGCTTCCCGTATCCCAGGAAGCCGCCACGTACCGCGCCCACGCAAAATCTTACTACGCCCCCCCAGGCCCGCCAGACGACCCATGGGGGCCATATATTCGTGAGGCTTCAGAACGCTTCGATGTACCGGATCCGTGGATCCGGGCAGTCATGATGCGCGAATCGCGTGGCCAGCTCTATGACAGCAGCGGCAATTTTACCACTTCCGTACCGGGGGCCATGGGCCTGCTGCAGCTCATGCCGCCAACGTATGATGACATGCGCGTACAATATAGTCTGGGCGACGATCCGTACGATCCCCATGACAATATCCTCGCGGGCACGGCCTACCTCCGCCAGATGTATGACATCTACGGCTCTCCAGGCTTTCTCGCAGCGTATAATGATGGCCCTGGAAGCCTTGACAATTATCTGCGCCGTGGACGCCCTTTGCCACGTGAAACACGCCGGTATGTTGCCGCAATCGGGCCGCAAATTGCCGGAATATGGCCACATAACCGATCAAACGCTGATCTTCTCGTATCTCAGCATGACCCAAATGCACGCGTCCAGTTGGCTCAGAATACTCCTCAAATGTCCGATGAAACGACACAGGAGAGCAACTCCATCCGGGCTGCATGGCGCCAGAAGAACACGCATGAAAATGCCGACGATGCTTCAGCGCCAATGCAGGTTGCCGAAGCACCCGAGGCTGCTGCCACGGCAATTCCCACCACTGCATCTGCAAGCCCTACGAGTGTGAGTGCGGCATGGGCAGCACGCGGCATTCGAACGACGGCACCCCAGACAGTTGCATATCATCCGGATCAGGTTTCGGACGACGACAACTCTGACGGCTCTGATGATCGTGTCACCGCACATGAAATTCCGATCGGGCATCGCCTCCCCGCGCAGCCCATCATGGCCGTCATGCCCACGGCAAAGCCGCAATACCGTCTTGCTCCCCCCATGCGCGCCACAGCGCCAACACATACGACACATCAGGAACCCGCTCCTGATACGTCAGGCCCACATACCTGGGCCATTCAGGTTGGTGCATTTGCCAATGCCGGTCAGGCGGGTGCTGCTGCATCGCGTGCGCATAGCAATGGCGGGGTGACACTTTCATCTGCCCATACGCAGGTCGCAAGCGTAAAAGCTGGCAAGGCTCACCTGTTCCGGGCGCGTCTGACGGGGCTGTCGCATGAAAATGCTGTTGCAGCCTGTCACCGTCTGTCGCACGCTTCGCCGTGCGTCGTGGTTCCTCCCGGCTCTACATTCTAGAATTCATACGATCGGAAACATTACATGCGCCGTATTCTGCAAGCATCAGTTTTCTGCGCAACTGTCCTGACTGGCGCCCTTGCCTGCACTCCAGCGCATGCCGCACTGGAAACCGGATCTACTGCTCCGGATTTTAGTGCCCCTGCCAGTCTGGGCGGTAAGGAATTCACCTACAATCTCGCCGAGGCCCTCAAAAAAGGCCCGGTAGTCCTGTATTTTTATCCAGCCGCTTTCACAAAAGGCTGCACACTCGAAGCCCACGATTTTGCCGAAGCAATACCTGACTTCAAAGCCGCCGGTGCATCCGTCATCGGGATTTCGATGGATCCGATTGCCAAGCTGGACAAATTCTCCGTCAGCGAATGCCGCAGCGCGTTCCCTGTGGCAGCAGACCCGTCTGGCAAGATTACGGCAGCTTACAAAGCGAAAATGCCACTGCTGCACATGTCGAGCCGTACTTCCTACGTTATTGCTCCCGATGGAAAAGTCATCCTGACCTACGCATCCATGTCTCCTGACGATCACGTGGCCCGTACACTTGCCGCAGTAAAAACTCTTCAGGCAAAAACGCACTAAGAAGCACCCTCCCCCGCTGCAGGACTCTTCCCATGGCCCTTTCACGACGTCCCCTGTCTCTCCTGCTGACAGGACTGCTCGCCGCGACAGGGCTATGCACCACCCTTGATGCCCATGCGGCGGACGGTATCCGTATCGTCGAAAGTGTTCCTACAGGGACAATCTATGGCGAGCCCGGCATGCCTCGTGCGCGTGAGGTATGGCTGGAAATGCTACATAACGCGAAAAAAAGCGTCGATATCGCAGCATTCTACATCGCAGAGAAAAAAGGCGAGGCACTCTCCGGCGTGCTCGACGCACTGGAGGAACGCTCCAGAGCGGGTGTTCAGGTCCGGCTTCTGGTGGAGCCGAGCTTCCTGCACGATACCCAGCCTGTTCTGGACCGCTTCAAGGCCTTCCCGAACATTCATATCGAAATTCTACCGACAGATCACCTCACCGGCGGTATCCTGCACGCCAAATATATGATCGTGGATCGTGACGTAACCTTCATCGGGAGCCAGAACTGGGACTGGCGCGCGCTCGACCACAACCACGAACTTGGCGCCGAGATTACAGACGCCCGCTTTGCAGAGAGCATGGAGGGCGCATTTGAGGAACTCTGGGCGCTCGGTGGCGGCAAACTGCTCGCAAAAGAGCAGTACCTCACGGCCGCGCCTCCCGCAGTTCCACCCACAACGGAATCAGACCCGATCTCCTTTGAACAGGACGGTGCGAAGGTACTGGCATTTCCAGCCTTCAGCCCCCCTTCCATGCTGCCACGATGGTACACGGCAGAGCAGCCGGCGCTTGAAAACCTGATCCATCAGGCACGTCATGATCTGCGCATTCAGGTGATGACGCTGAGTGCGATCCGCCAGTACGGGCCACCCGGATATTGGCCTGAAATCGACACTGCCATCCGCGATGCCGCCGCACGCGGCGTGAATGTGAAGATCATCGTCGCGGACTGGGCCCTGCATCAACCTATGCAGGCCTATCTCAAGAGTCTGGCCGTTCTGCCCCATATTACTGTGAAATTTTCTACAGTTCCGATGGCGAAGGAAGGCTTCATTCCTTATGCTCGCGTCGAACACGCAAAATACGCCATCGCCGATGATGATGCTTTCATGATTGGTACCGGCAACTGGGAATGGAGCTATTTCAACAATACCGTTGATGCGTCCCTGTTCGTGCACGGTACAAAGCTGACCGGCACGATGCTCAGTATTTTCGACCGCGACTGGAATGGCCCATATGTCACGACTCTCTCCCCGGCCACGCAATACCAACCAGCCCACAACCACTGATCTTTTCGGAAACCACCATGTTGGTAACTCGAAAGCCCTCAGGCTCTCGGAAGACGTGGTGAGTACTGCAATCTATGGCGGCCCGGCAGACTGCTATCGTTATACGCTCAGACGTACATGGGACCCGTCCGCTCCGCTGGTCATGTGGCTCATGATGAACCCGTCACTCGCTACCGAGATTGGAGACGATCGGACGGTTGCAAAATGCCAGCGTTATGCCCGGGCATGGGGATATGGTGGGATATTCGTCGGTAACAGCTTTGCCTATCGATGCACGGATCAGAAGCGCCTTCTTGAAGTCCCTGATCCAATCGGCCCAGAAAATGACAAACATCTTTTGGAGATGGCAAGGCAGGCAGACCTCGTCGTGTTGGCCTATGGAGCCCCACAGATAAAGACACTCCGTCCGCGGGGCACCGAAGTGGCGCGCATGCTGGGCAAGGCAGGCATTAAGGTAACAGCACTTCGCCTGAGCAAGAGCGGACGCCCTGAACATCCACTCTATCTGCCGTCAGAACTGAAACCTGCGCCCCTAGACCCCGAAACACTGACCTGAGCGCAGGCTCCAGTCTTACTTTGCCGGAGACGGATTTTCGTCAATCTGCCAGGTCAGGACCACGTGGTGATCATGATTTGGATATGTCGCCACCGGTTGAATACGCACAGCAAGGTTCTTGCTTTTATACGCTGACTGAATAGCGCTTTCGTCCGTAACGACTGACTTGTCAGACACTGCACCACCTGGGCGCAGATGTGTCACCGCTGCGAGCGCTTCCGTCGGGATACGGGTATTTCCCTTGAACTCCACCTGATCAAGCACGAGCTGCTGACCCGTCGCCGCAGGATGGGCAGACTGCTCGCCAATCAGCAGAGTCACCATCACCGACGCACCCTTAATCTTCATCTGCTCACCCAGACTGCCGCCAATGTTGCGCTGGCTGTAGAGGTCCGCCACACGCTGCTGGGAAGCCTTGAGATCATCCTGCGTCACATGATCACCTGGCTGATGGCCAAATGCCCGCAGAATATCCTCCGTGGATACCGCCTTGTTTCCTTCAACCTTGACCGCACTCAGCGTCAGGGGTGCAGTCTGGGCAGGAAGCGCACGGGCATACGCATTATCCAACGGAACAACGCTCGTTAATGATGCAGTAAATAGTGCAAACCCGAGAGCTGTACGAACAAAAATTGAGCGGGCGACCATGGGTAATTTATCTCCATATTTCATAAGATTAGTGAAAATTCTCACTTATTACGCACTATTCCCCACAAAGGTTCAATAAGTTCATCGTGACATGCTGTTTCGTCGTATTTTATGAGTCGAAATTCTCGCAGATACATTTCTGAATCCGGATTATTCTTTCCCTTTGCATTGACACCCCCTGCACCATTCTGCGACATGAGATGTTCAAACCTGAAATATGCGATTTTTTCCTGCCCCTCCTCGAGCAGAGAATGCGTTCGCAATTATTAATCCACGATGAAAAGGATAATCGGCACCTCATGGCTGTGCTCAACATTTGCGCTCGGACCCGCACCAAAGCCCGTCCCGAACGACTGAGTGTCGTACTCCTGGGGTTGCTTTCCCTGACCTGGCTGGCCCTGAGCCCCGGCAGGGCAATAGCCCAGTCTGCAAATTCCGAAGGCTCGACCACCGCATCCGGCCCTTCTGCAACGCAGAACACCGGAAACAGCAGAAGCGTGAACACCAGCAGTCCGATTATGGGAAACTCCTTCCGCGGAGCGGCAGTAATCAGCCCCGTCACGGACCCTGGGCCATATTTTTCAGCCCCGATGGGAGCGCAGCATTTCCTGGGAGACTGGGCAGGCGCCCAGCCGTGGCTGCTGAAGCATGGCATTCACCTTCTCGCAGCGATAAATGAGGAATTCGCGGGCAATGTCACAGGCGGCAAGGAACGCGCTTACTCGGATACAGGTCAGTTTGGCATCGAAATGGATGTAGACTGGGACAAGCTCGCCGGTATCCCAAATTTCTGGACGCACGCGATTGTTGTGAACGGGCATGGCCAGAGCGTTTCGCGCAATTTCGGGGACTCTATCGCGGCAGTCCAGGAAATTTATGGCGCGCGCGGAAATGTAGTGGCGCACATGGTAGCGATGTATGGCGAGAGCGCATTTTATCATAACCGCATCGATGTCAGTGCTGGCTGGATTCCTGTGGGCAGTTTCTTTGCTGCATCCCCGCTGTTCTGCGACTTCATGAATGTTGCCATGTGCGGTAACCCAATCCCCAACAAGAGCACTGAAGGCAATCGTGACTGGCCATCAGGCAATCTAGGCGCAGTGGTCCGGGTAGTACCCACTTCCGACACCTATATCATGGCAGGGCTCTTTGCCGTCAGCCCGCACTCCTATAATGGCGGCATTTCGGGCTGGGCCTGGGCGCAGTCCGGGCTTGGAAAATTTTCCACCCCGGTCGAGCTTGGATGGACGCCGTCTTTCGGACAGCACAAGCTGATCGGACACTACAAGATCGGCTATTCCTACGATAATTCGCGCTACAAAAACCTCTATGAAGACGCCAACGGCAACTCATGGCAGGCTACTGGCCTCCCCGCCCGTTATGAAGCCGGACGCAACAGTGCGTGGCTGATCATGGACCAGATGCTCATGCGCAACGGCGAAGGCGCGAGTAACGGCCTGATCGCCATGGCAGGCGCCATGTATAGCGACGGCAAGACCGTTGCGATGCGAGATCACACATGGGTTGGTATGATCGATAGCGGCGCACAATGGGGCCGCCCGCTGGATACGGTAGGTGCCATGTGGCAGCATTTTGATATGAGCCGCACAGCTGCATTGCAGCAGGAATCCTCGTTAGCCCTGAATCTTCCCTTTCAGAGCAACCAGTTTGGCCCTGTTTATGGTGTGCAGAGCCATGAAGACGTTTATGAGCTGTTCTACAGCGCACATGTCGCCCGCGCGATGGCCGTTCAGCCGGATTTCCAATATATCCAGCGGCCCAGCGCCACGACCACCTTCCATGACGCAGCAGTCTTTGGCGTCCAGTTCACGGTTGTCCTTTAAGACCAGCTGGATTGCCTGAACACAGCCCCCTTCAGGGGGGCTGAAACACTTCTCCACACTCATGGACTTGCGAATAATTATCAATATCGTATGGAGCGTGCCAATTCTGTTTATCTGAGGTTACCGTGAGCGCACTCCCTGCAGCGAAATTCCCGCAGCGTCACACCTTCGCAAGTCTGTCGCTTCTCCTTCTCGCAGGCGTCAGCATGTCCGCGCATGCCGCTGCGAGCCAACCCGCCGCCACTCCGGAGAAAGCCGCCGCCCAGACGGACGAACAGATCGTTGTAAAAGCCAAGCGCCGCAACCAGATGGAAGTCACCAGTGGAGGCCAGCTTGGTGCGCTCGGCAACAAGCGCGGTTTGGATGTGCCGTTCAATATCCGCAGTTACAACTCAAGCCTGATCCTGAACCAGCAGTCCCAAACGTTGGGCGAAGTCCTCGAAAACGACCCTTCGGTGCGGACAACGTATGGCTATGGCAACTTCTCGGAAATGTTCGTCATTCGTGGCTTCGTGCTGAATGGCGATGACATTGCCATCAATGGCCTTTACGGCATCACGCCCAGACAGCTCGTCTCGCCACAGCCATACGATCAGGTTCAGGTCCTGAACGGTGCCAGCGCTTTCCTCAATGGCGCAGCGCCCAGCGGGTCAGCCATTGGCGGCAACATCAATCTGATGTTCAAACATGCCACCAATGCCCCCATCACGCGCCTGACGGGAGACTACACCAGCAGCGCCATGGGGGGTGGCAGCATTGATGTCGGACGTCGTTTCGGACCGGAAAAGAACTTTGGTGTGCGCCTTAACGTCGCAGGCATGTCCGGTGAAGACGCAATCAATAACGAATACCGTCATTCTGCGGTTCTTGGTGCGGATTTCGACTGGCACGACAGCAGCAACCGCACGCGCATTTCACTGGACATGAACTATCAAAACCAGGGTGTGGATGGCGGGCGCCCTGCCATCTTCCTGGGAAGTGGTGTGACTTCCGTGCCCAGCGTACCCTCGGCATCACATAATTTTGGCCAGCGCTGGGCCTATAACAACCTCAACTACATCTTCGGCATGCTCAATGCCGAGCACGATCTTTCAGATCATATCACGGTCTATGGGGCGTTCGGGGGCCTCGGAAGCAACGAGGATGGTAACTACTCCTCCCCGACCGTACAGAACGCCACGACAGGCGCGGCCACGGCCGGCAGCATGTACGTACCCTATGCTCAGACCAATGAAAGCACGAGAGCGGGAGTTCGCGCACATTTCAGCACTGGGCCGGTTCGACACGAAATCAACGCCGGTGGCTCATCGCTCTGGGCTGATAGTGGTGCTGCGTACAGCATGGCGCTGACGCCCATCACTACAAACATTTATAACACCCCAGCAGTCGCCGCGCCCGCACAGACCTACTCCAACGGTGTTCTGGATGATCCACAATCAACCAGCAGAACACGCCTGTACAGCCTGTTCTTCTCCGATACGATGTCGTTCTTTCATGATCGTGTCGCACTGACCGGCGGCTTTCGCTACCAGAACATGCTGATCAATGGATATCAGTATTCCAAGACCGGACGAGGCGCCGAAAATGCCCATTACAATCAGGATGCCATCACCCCGGTGGTGGGCCTTGTCATTCATACGACGCGCCAGACATCCCTGTATTTCAACAGGATTGAGGGCTTGTCTCAGGGGCCAACTGCCACGGGCAACGTCATTAACGTAGGTCAGGTTTTCCCGCCCTACAAATCCACGCAGTACGAGGTTGGGGCCAAGTATGACATCGGACGTTTCAGCGCGTCTCTGGCGTTTTACCAGATCTCACAACCTTACGGATATGCAGAGGCCATCGGCTCCACCGGCACATATGCCTACCGCCTCAACGGTCTTCAGCGGAACCGCGGCGTAGAGCTCAGCGTCAATGGTGAGATCCTACCCGGCCTGCGCTTCAATGGTGGTGGAACACTCATTGACGCTTCCCTGCGTAACACAGCAGGCGGTCTCCAGAATGGCCACTCAGCCATCGGAGTTCCGAACTACACAATCAACGGCAACCTCGAATATGATGTGCCGTTCCTGCAAGGCGCAACTGTTGTCGGGCGTGTCGTCAATACGGGGAAACAGTGGGTCAACACGGCCAATACGCTGCATCTCCCCGTCTGGACACGGTTCGATCTGGGTGCACGCTACACGTTCGTCACCTATCACAAGCCCGTCACATTGCGCTTTGGCGTGGATAACATCGCCAACACACGTTACTGGGCATCCTCCTTCAACGGCTACCTCCTTCAAGGCGCTCCACGGACTTTCAAGGTCTCCTTCACGACAGATCTTTAAGCCCGAATACAAAAAAAGCCTGATCGGTTACCGATCAGGCTTTTTCCGCAAATTTCCTGCCCCTCATGAAGGGCAAGGGTTGCGATTTTCAGAACGTGATACCTGTTTCGAAATCAAGCAGCAGCGGGTTCTTGTAGCGATGTGTGCCACCCGTGTTCCAGATATACTGGGCACCCGGACGGATCACGAGCCAAGGTGTCGGGCGCCAGCCATAGTTGAGTTCCATGGCACTCTCGCCTGAAGGCTTGTTGAAATCTGCACCTGCAGCCTGCATCTGACGAGCCCAGATCGTCAGCTTCGGATTGACCCAGAGCATCTTCATACCAAGGCTGATCGTATCGTTCGGACGGTTTGCAAACGTGCCCTTGCGGGTCAAACCCCAGGTGATGAAATACGGAGCAACTGCCGTACGCGGATCACCCCAGGTGAACGAGCCAAAGAAAGACGTTCCACGGCTCGGGTCGGACGCATCGCGCTCAAGCATATGATCAAACTGGAACCAACCACCAAAACGGCCACGAACCTTGGCGGTCGGTGCAGAGATCAGATACTGTGACGGCACGCCGTAGGACGCCAGTTTGGAATATACATCGCTGACCTGCGATGAATCCCAGTAACCACCAATCTTGATGTTCGTCTGTAGCGGGCCACTGAAATCATCATTACCGCCGCGATGCCAGCCGAGCTGGAACGGCACGTAAGTACCCGTCGCACCGTGAAGGTTCATCTTCCAGCCATTATGCGTATTCGAGATCACTGGATCGACTGAATAAGCGCCGAACTGGACGAGATAATGGTTATTGCCCGCAGGATAGAACTTCACCCATGCGCCCGGATGGGCCGTCGGGTAATAACCATAACCTGAATTCATCGCGATGGACTGAGGCATACCGCAGATCGCATTTGATTCGAACTGACAGTACTGGCTCATCCCCCAGTACATTGACGACTGCTCGAAATCATTCTCAGTGTTAATTTCACCGACTTCCGTCGAGACATAATGGTTCCAGGGCATTTCCCAAGATAGACGCGTCAATCGAACCGTCTCACCCGAACCGAAAATCTGCTGTGGACTGTCCAGCGCCGGCAGTGTGGCGCCAAGTCCAAGCCCTTGACGTGCGGTAATCAGAGTATGGATCATACCGAGATTCCAGCCTGTCAGCTTCTTTAGATTGAAATCGACGTTGATGCCGAATTCATCTGCATACCGAACGTTCTTGGACTTGCCCCCCATCGGATTTCCGGCACTGTCTTCGAGATAATGGCCACCAATATTGATGCCCATATTGGTCAGACGTGTCCGATATCCACCCCAGTCGCCGGTCATGGTGCTCTGCGTCAGCCAGTCATGAAAACTCGCCGGGAAAAAGCTGTGCTGGGTGGAGTCACTGATCGCCCCACTATCCTGAGCCGGAACAGGCCCTGCAGATTGGATCGCCGGAAATGTTGGCTGACGCCCCGTATTGCGGATGACCGGCGAACCCATCGTGTGAGGATGGTTCGCAGCAATGTTACCGGTCTGATGAGGAGGCTGTGCAGATGAATGGTGCTTCGCCGCAGTTTTCTTTGTCGTCTCGGCATACGCACCTGAAAGTCCCAAGGGAAATACAGAGCTTATGGCGCAGGCCATCCCCAGAACTTTCAACCACTCACTGCTAACTTGCTGCATGATCTGGAACTGCCCCTCTTTATGCCATCGCGTCGGCTTTCGATCAGAAGGGGCGACTCATACAGTCCAGAACTGGTCCAGAATAGAGCGGAAAGCCAAGGAAACCCTCATCTTTCATGAAACCCGTGCCATCGTCGCAACAATTATCACAACAATACGACTTGGTTTCCGAGGATTTCCGCCAAATTACAAACAGTTCATTCGATGGGCTGTTAACCTTTGCCAATCATCACGTTTACGTGTTCTTCGGCCCAACGACGAGCCAAAGGCTCCAAACAAGCAAGCGCGATCACAATTCCAACAGCTGTAGCGAACAATGTCCTGAAGAGGGGCGCATAAAACGCTGGCCCCACAGACGAGACCATATCGGACGGCATCGCTGCTTCATTAGCGATGATGCTGCCGACATACATTGAGATGCCCCAAAGCAGATAAAGCCCTCCCATGAGGAAGCCGCTGAGCCTTGCAGGTGCATATCGCGCGATCACCGCGAGGCCGAGACCATTGGTCAGGAGTTCAGCCGTGGAGAGCAATCCATAACCAACAACCATGATCCACGGCGAAACAAGCCCATGCGCGGTAATGGACGCCACCCACCATATTGCAAAGGCAGCAGCCGCAAACAGGTATCCGAGGAGCATCTTGCGCGGCAGGGAAATATCGCGCTCCTTGGCGCCAAGCCGGTTGTATAACACCGCAAGGATCGGGCTCAGGATCATGATCCAGATGGAATTCAATGCCTGAAACTGTCCCGCAGATAGATGAAACAGCGTGACGCCCGCAATCTCGTAATCTCCAGAAACAGCGCGCAATGCGAACAGGGTCAGCGATGTCATCATCTGTTGATAGAAGGCCAGATAGAACATGGTCTGGATTGAAAGCAGATATGTCAGACGCAAACCCGGCCGCTCTTGCGCAGGGGCCTGAACATAGAGAACTGCCCATCCCAGGATCAGCACGACGCCAGCCGTAATCACGCAGGTCCGCGCGAGAGCGGCGTTCCCCAGAATCCAGGCAATGACAGCAGTCACGACAACCATGCCTGCCACGACCAACCCCAGCCGTCCCCATTGCATTGAGGAAGTCTCGTTTGCTGCGATGGTCTGGGAAAGCCAACGCGCGCGCCACAGATAATAAACCAGACCAATGACCAGCCCGACGGAACATGCGCCGAAGGCGACGGGCGCTCCATAATTATCCTGCAACCATGGGGTAAGAAGCATCGACACGGCCGATCCCACATTGACCGCCATATAGTAGAGCGTGAATGCCGCATCGAGGGCAGCATTATCACCCTCATAAATTCTGCGGACGAGATTTCCGGCATTGGGTTTGAAAAGACCATTCCCCGCGGCGATCAATGCCATTGCAATCAGGAAAAATTGCGGAGAACCAAGGGAAACAGCAAGCAGGGCATATCCTGCGGCCAACGAAACCGCCCCCAGAACCATCGCTGGGCGGGCTCCCAGAAGCCGGTCTCCGATGAGACCGCCCAACAGAGGCGTGATGTAGGTAAAGGCCGCCAGTGCACCCATGAGAAGATTGGCTGCGGTGTCGGACATACGAAGCTGGCCGACCATAAAGATCGTCAGGGCAGCCTGCATGCCGTAATAGCCAAACCGCTCCCACAGCTCGATTGCCAGAACGACTGTAAAAGCCTGCCTGCGGGTGGCAGGTTGGTGTGAAGCGGTAAGCGTAGATGTAGATCCGGTCATGCGAAGCCCGTCATTTGATGAGACGGGCACGCACCTTAAGGCAAATGCCACTCCCCGGCGAGAAGCTGAGCATGCATGCTGATCAAAACCAGACCTACCACGAAAATCAACGCTACGATAACGCCGAGAATTTCACGCCATGGCCATGATGGAAGGCGTGCTCTGGCGCGACGCATCATACCCACCAGCTCAGCTTTCCTGCTTGCCGAGACATTCTTCCAGCGCAGCAGACGGCTTGCCGATAACAACCCGAAGCGTCACCAGAAGATCCCCCGCAGCATTGTTCTTGTCAGCGCCAATACCACGGCCGCCCAGACGCAGAACCGTGCCACTGTCAGAATGCTTGGGAATGGTCATCGTAACGGTACCCTTGGGAGTAGGCACCCGAAGTTTTCCACCCAAAACAGCCGTCTTGAGATCCACATCCTGCGTAGCCCGCAGATTACGTCCCTCGCGGGTATAGCGCGGATCTGGAGTGACGGTGATCGTCAGCAGGGCATCTCCGGCAACGCCGGGCTGTCCGCCCATGCCTGCACGCCCCGGTGCACCCTTGCCCCGCACGCGCAAAGTCTGCCCGTCTTCAACGCCCGGCGGAATGCGGACTTCCGTATGGCCGCTTTCGCCCAAGGCAAGCTCAAGGGAAGTACCCAGGACAGCCTGCTCAAACGATACCGAAACACTGAAACGACGATCAGAGCCTTTTGTAGCGCGGCGGCCACCAGCGCCTCCTGGCTGGAAATCTCCGCTGAAACCGCCACTGAACATATCCGAGAAGAACGATCCCAGATCTTCCTGATTGAACTCGCCACCGCGGAAGCCCTGTGCGCCTGGCCCCTGCCCACCACCGAAGCCAGCACCATACGGCGCGCGCTCCTGTCCGGCACCGTCTATTTCGCCACGATCAAAACGTGCGCGCTTTTCCTTGTCTCCAAGGATCGCGTTGGCCTGCCCGACCGCCTTGAAGCGCTCTTCGGCCTGTTTGTTATCCGGGTTATGATCCGGATGGTATTCCTTGGCGAGTTTCCGGTACGCACTACGGATTTCCTTGTCCGTAGCAGTTCTGGAAACACCCAGTACCGAGTAGGGGTCGCTCATCTCGTCTCCACATCTAGCGCAACGCTGTCGTCCAGCAGATCGATCAGCACTGCAACCGTAACGTCACGCGAAAAGCCTGCGCTAACTGCACCCTCGATCAGGGCTTCAAGTTTTGGTTTCAGATAGTCCTCTGCAGGATGTCCATCAGACATTGTCATATGATCACTCATTATTCCCAGATGTGTGGCGGACAGCGCACAAGGTCAATGTCTCAGAACAAACTGCGCAACAGAAGGCACAATTTCAGGCGAAAGAGGTAAAGATGCGTCGGTATATGTCCTCAGCATGTCCTGCGGCGCAGAACCTGGCGTTGTCTTGAGCACGTGCGTCATCTGAGGAACCATAAGAACCTCTGCCTTCGGGCACACAGCTTTCAACATTTCTGCATTCCGGGGAAAGACCTGCACGTCCCTGCCACCCTGAACGATCAACACCGGCAACGAGATTTTCGATGCAAGTTTTACGGGATCATAATGCATGACATCAATCAGATATCCCTGAATTTCCTTGGAAAACAGCGGACGCAACGGTACTGCAAGGCCAGAATCATCGAAATGCTCACCAGCCTTCAGTCGGGCAAGCGCTATATCGGCCTGCGGCAGCAAAGGCGCATTGGCCGGATTTCTATGCAATTGCCAGCCGATAAGACGGTCCATGGACACGGCAGCGGTAGACAAGAGCAACAATCCACAGATTCCATCAGGTTTCTGTGCTGCAGCCAGTGCAACGAGCCCGCCCTCACTATGCCCCAGAACCCAGACACAGCGCACGCCAGTCTTCTTGCGAATTGCGCCCACCCAGTTCCGGACATCGTCAACATAATCGGAGATGGTAACCTTATTGGCGTCAGGGATTGCGGCCTGGCTTCCAAACATCCCGCGTTTGTCAATGCGGACGGAGGAAATGCCTCTGTTTGCAAGGCCTTCAGCCAGCAACCTCAGTGTTGCGGGGCGCATGCCAGTGGCGCTGTTACCATCACGATCTGTGGGGCCAGAACCCGGTATCATCAACACTATCGGTGCATGATCGCCCGAGCTCAGGAATGTCCCCGCCAGCGCCCCCTGAGGCCCTGATATCGTCATATCGGTGGAAACGGGGGCAGCGTTTGAAATGCCACCACACAGTACGGCCAGCACCGGCAGAAACGTCCATCTAGACATCAGCATTCCGTTCTTCTCCTGAATGCCAGATCATCAAACCGCTTGAGCGGAAGAATTTAGGCACACGGAACGGACAGCCACCAGCAATTCTCAGCGAGAAAACGCTCGCAACACTGTTCGTGCCAGGAAATTCTGCTTTCCCTTCTCAATGGGAAGCGTCGTGTCTTCGAGAGTTTTACCTTGCCAGCCCGCGCCCATGGCCGTGTAGAGCGACACCGCATCGCGCAAGCGTGCCATGCGCCCCACAACCGCCTGATCCTGCGCGGACAGAGCGGTCTGCTCGGTAGTCAGAACGTTCAGGTATCCGGTCAGACCAGCACTAAACAGCTTGCGGGCCCGATCCCTTGCAAGCCCCGCATCCGTAGACGCCTGCTCAAGCTGTGCAACCAGTTCGTTGTCATGCTGCCAGTCGGTCATGGAGTCTTCGACTTCACGGAACGCCTTCAAGACAGTTTCACGATACTGAAGGCGGCTTGCTTCAGCGCCTGCGCGTGCCTGAGCAATTTCTGCTGTATATCGACCACCGTGAATGATCGGCAACGTCGCCAGCATCATCGCCTGCCAGCTCATGCCACCAAGCTGGAACGCCTGATAGGCTGCAGACGCATTCGGGTTGAACGTGAGCGGAACCACGAATTTTGGATACAGGTTGGAAACCGCAATCCCGATACGTGCCGTGTCTTCAGCGTAACGCCGCTCTGCTTCACGAATATCCGGACGGTTGGCCAAAACGATGGACGGCAACGTGGCCGGGAAGCTCGGCATGGAGGGCAGAGGACGTCGAACCTCAAGTTCCTGTTCAAGCGAACCAGGCATCTGCCCCAGAAGCACAGCGATTGCGTGCGTCAGCCTGTCCTGCTGGGCGTGAAGCGGTGCAAGCCGTGAAAGTTCGAGATGTTCCTCGGTCTGCGCCTGCGCCACGGCAAGAGTGTTACCCAAACCATGAGTGTAAAGACGCTCAGTCAGGTCACGGGAGGCCTGAGCAACCTTGATGCTATGCTCGGTAACATCCAGACGCTCCTGCACGGAACGAAGCGTCACGTAATCAGTCGCAAGTTCGGACAGCAACGAAACCAGAATGGCCCGGCGCTCTTCGATCGTCTCCTCGACGATCCGCTTGCGGGCCTCGACCTGCCGGGAAATATGACCGAAAAGATCAATCTCCCACGAAGCCTTCGCACCATAAGTCAGGATGGAGGCCTGCGGGCGGTTGGCCGGATTGCCTGGTCGCAGGGGCCAGTTATCGACGTTGACCGAATATCGGTCATCACCACCGCCAGCAAACGCATCGAGCTGCGGATACCAAGCGGACTGGGCCTCACGGCGAACAGCCTGCTCAGCAATAATATGCTGGGACGCGGCCTGAAGATCGTAGTTTCCCTTGATCGCCTGCACGACAAGCGCATTGAGCATCGGATCGTGGAACTGCGCCCACCAGTCCTTCATGTCTGCTTCAGTGCGGGCAATCTCCTGAGCTGTCGCCGCGTGTGGCTGCTCGGAGAAGGCATCCGGAACCTTCATGTCGTCCGGTTTGTACTTCGGACCCACAGTGCAGGCACTCAGGGTCAGACAAGTGCCCATTGCAAGGGCCAGGAGCTTGCGGGACATATCAGAGATGATTCTGCAGCCAGGTGGTCAGCTTACCACGAGCGCCAGGCGTTTCCTGACCGATTGTCACGGTTGCGGTCATGCCAGCCGCAAGGGTGATGGTCGGGGGAACATCATCGAACTCCAGACGGACCGGAATACGTTGCGCCAGCCGGACCCAGGTAAAGATCGGATTGACGTCTGGAAGGCCAAGTCGATCCGATACACCGTTCTGGTCATTAATGCCTCGCCCAATACTGACAACATGTGCTGTCAGTATCTGGCGGTATCCCATCAGCTTGATTCTCGCGACGTCACCAACATGCACTCCGTGCATCTTGGTTTCCTCGAAATATCCATTGATCCAGTAACTGTTGGCATCAATGACCGCCATGCGGGGTTCACCGGCATGGGCGTAGTCACCTACACGAAGGTTCAGGTTGGTGACATACCCGTCAACCGCTGCGTAAACCGTGGAACGCTGCAGGTTGAGAAGGGCTGTATTCAGCTCTGCCTTTGCAGCATTCACTTTGGCGCGCTGGGTCTCAACATTCGAATTGAAGTCTTCCTGCTCTTCCGCAGAAACAATGCCACCGAGCCCCATGCGGCGCTTTGCATCAGATGTGCGCAGGTTGAGATCTTCTTCAGCACCCGCAAGACGGGCACGTGCTGCATCAACATCAAGATGAAAACGCACAGGATCGAGAACGAAAAGAGGGTCGCCACGGTGGACCAGCTGGTTGTCTACGACAGGAACGGAAACAACCGTCCCGGAAACTTCAGGGGCAGCATCAACCACATAAACGCGGACACGACCGTCACGTGTCCAAGGCGAGAGGACATAAATGTCCCACATGGTCCGCCCCAATGAAATAGCCAGTGCAAGGACTACAATAGTCAGGACGACTCGTATCAGACCACGGGTCCAGTTCATTGCCGACCCCTCCTAGACATAAAGGATGAGCAAACAGAGAACACAGACATAGAGTGCAATCTCGAAGAGAGCGACATGCCAGAACCAAGCAAGTGCCCCGGTTCGCCACAATATGCTGCGGAGAAACAGGGTCACGAATACTGCGGCTATAGCGTAAACGGCAATAGGAGAAACGAAGACGCCAAATATGTTTACTTCTGCAAGCATCAGGGGTGACCCTTGCAAGCTATCAGCAGACTGTTCGGCGCTTTATCCACGGGACTCCTCGCAAGTCCGCGGCGACTCCTCAAATCGAGGCGCCGTCACGGCGATCTGGTGTCCTTACGCCAAACTTGTGTGGTTGGCCAGACAGTCCCAAACCATTATGCGGGAACCTTGGCGTTATTTCCCGCGGAAGAAAATGTTTTTGATGATTGCTGTGACTTTTCTACCAGTGAACCTTCCGGCTGGTCCGAAAACAAGGCCGGTCAGAGCAGAAATGGCAACTGCCTGCTTGAGTTCGATCAGCTTACGGTCACGGCGAATACGCGCTTCAATTTCCACAGGGTCAGGAATTGAACGGCGGGCGAGTAACGCGAAAACAATAACAATCAGCAGGTCAAGGCCAAGCACGCAAAGAGCGGAGGCAACATAGCTGAGCCCCAAAAGATCCAGCCCGATGGCCCACAGCAGACCATGAAAAGAGATAGCCGCAAACATCAGGAAAACGGCGGCAACTGCACCATATGCAATCCGACGTCCGATTCGGGTCGCGGAACGCGCAAAGATTTTCCCTTGCGCGGAGAGCGCTTCCTGTCCGAGGTCTAGTGGATTGCTCATACTGGTCGATCGCCTTTGTTAGTTACAGAGCGGGAGCAGGCAAGGCGCATGCCCCCTGTCTGATCAAGGGCCGACCGTTACTTTGAAAAGCGACCAGCCACAAAGCCTACGAGAGCAGAGATCAGGACGGCTGCAATAGGCTGTGCCCGCACGCGCGTTGATACGTTTTCAATTTCATGATCCGTGATTTTACGGGCATTTGCAACGGCGTGCTCTGTACGGTCTGCAGCCTGCAACAGAACAGGGCTCACGCTGTCCAGAAGCTGCTGCAGCTGCGAACGAAGACTGTCGATCTGCTCCTGCGTAGACTCTGTGATGGCTTCGACGTTGTCCTTGACGTTGCTGCGGCTCATATTCAAACCCTCTCGACATATATTGAACGGCCACCAACCCATGGCGGCTTATCCGCCTAGAACGCGAGACTATCCTCAGAGGTTGCATGACCATCCGTTCCACCAGCTCCCATCTTTCCATCAACAGAAAAGCTGCTACCCGCCCTGCCCAGCCACCCGCGATGACGCTCGATGGTGTCCGTGCAGGCATTAATTATCTACCTGTCGACCTCACCATCATAAAAGGCACAACCGTTACGGCCTTCGGCAACAGTTCGGATGCACTTTCGCGCCTGCTGGATACAATCGCAGGCTTTTATCCGCTTTTGGGGGGCCGTATCCTGATAGGAAGCGAAGACGTCAGCACACTCCGCGCAGGCAAGCGCGGGATTGCTCTCGTCAGTACGCGCGACCCGCTCTTCGATCACCTCGACGTTCGTGAGAATATTGGCTTTTCACGTCGTGCAGCAGGAATAGACCGCTCTGAAATCCGCGCTGAAACGGGCCGAATGATTGCGTTGCTGGGACTGGACGGACTGGACGGGCGGAAACCCGAAGCACTGACATCAGAGCAGAAACTCCGTGTTTCTCTGGCTCGCGCACTCATGACAGCCCCTGCCGTGCTTTTACTGGATGACCCCCTTTCCCGCCTCGACGCCCACTCGGCGCAAAAAATCTCCAGCCTGCTTGCAACACTTTCCCGAGCACTGGACCTGACTATTTTCCACGCAGTTTCCCGCCGCGAAGACGCACTTCGCCCCGGCGGCCCGGTCGCAGTCTTTCAGAATGCTGTTCTGCTGCAATGTGCTGATGCAGCGCGCCTTTACGAACACCCAGCATCCCCCGAAGTCGCTATCGCATTCGGTGAGGCCAACGCACTTACGGGACAGGTCCTTGAAATTTCAGACGACGTAGCACGTGTCCATCTGGCCTGCGGTGGCGTTGCGGAAGCAGTTGCAACGGAAAACCTGAAAGAAGGCGATGAATGCCTCGTGTGCGTTCGCCCTGATCGGGTCGCTCCTTTCTTCGGTACACAGTCTCTTGGAATGGATGATGATTTGCCTCCGCTTCAGGGCACGCTGGCGCATAGTCTACACCTCGGAGACCATATCCGGATGCGCGTTCGCTTCGCGGATGGCACTGAAATCGAGCTACGCAGACCACCACTTCAAGCCAGGCAGATTCCAAAAACAGGAGCTCCTGTGCAGGTAGCTTGGCCGGCCGCACATGCCACAGCCTTTCCGCTTCGCACCGACCTGTATTAGAATGCTCCCATAAACCGCACTGCAGACAGGCAGTAGCGCCTAACCCACTTCTAAAAGGATGTTCTTTCTGATCCGGCCTGCCCCCCCGCCATTCGCATCAGGCCTGCTGCCCTTGCAGCAGTCAAAAGCGTCATGTGCGTTGCGCGTCGTCAGGTCTGGTTGCCTGACGCTGGCACTGCTGGGCGCAGCATTTTCATCCTTCGCAGCACCAGCACACGCAACCTCCGCCTCCTCAATTCAGAAACAGGACGGCGTGGGCGCTTTTCTGGACAGGGTCGTTGCAAGCGGTGTTTCGCTCTTTTCACCCTCATCGGCATCTGCTCACGCTCAGCATTCAAAGCACACAATCCATCGTGCAAGACGAAAAACTGTGCCCCGCCATACGGCTCCACAGGCACCCGGATGGGGCGTGCCGCAGGGTGTGATTGCCTCCAGCGGTATCGTGACACCAGACAGCACCACGCACCTCGTCGAATGGGATGGAAAAATCGCCACACTGCAAACAGGCGCCACATCCCATCCGCCAGCATGGGCAGCAGTCCTCGTGGATGGTACCCAGCTCGCAAAAGCATGCTCCGCGGGCTGGGTCCGCCCGCTCGAAGCCGCCACAAATTGTGGTCTGCCGGGGGGCCACGAAGATGTAGCACTGGCCTGGGATCGCTCGCGTCTTCCTGGTCAGCCGGGATGGGCCGCCTTCTGGAGCGTCGCCCGCCATCCGGGACGACGTGGCCTGCATTTCGGTGCACGTGGTACACTGGAAATTGCCCTGCTGGCTGACGGCGTTGGGCCTGATGATGTTTACAACCAGCTATCCACACCCGCTGGCGTGGACAGGGCATTCCGCAAACTGGACGTCCTGCGCCCATATATCGTGTGGTGGCGGACCCCTGATGATGCTGCCCGCATCATGCAGCAAAGCGGCGCCCTCATGACAAGCGCGCCCGTCAGCGAAATCACCAGCATCAGCGCACATGTGAAGGCCGGAGCTGCAACGTCCATTTTTGTTGCCGAAACAGACCAAATGATACGCACGCCCCTTTTCTGGGCAGTTCCCTCGACTGTGTCCGACAATGACGCACGCCAGACGCTGGAACGATTGCATATCCAGTCGCCCCATCTAGAGGACGTACCGGACAGCCTGAATGACACACACACACACGCCCTTACTATAAGCGACACATTCTGGCTGGCGAACGGTGATGCACTTGAGCAGCGTTTCCGAACATGGTTCGGCAGCGACACCCCATGATTTTTCATAACCTGCTAATCGTGCTATCCGGACTTCTATCAGGATGCGTTCTCGCGGCCCTATTTCTGCGGGTATTGCCGCGTCCGGTTTGCCGAAACCTGGGCCTTCTTCTTCTGCTACCGACCCTAGGGACAGCATTTATGCTGCCTGCTGTCCACAAAGCGATAATTTCTGGCAGTTATTTACCCTTCTGGCAGGGCGTTCTTCTGGCTACCGCCATTGTCTTCCCAATCGGAAACGCTGTCCTGAGGCGTCCATCAGATTTGACCCGGGCCGCAATAGGACTGGGCGCAGACACCACAGCTCGCCTTCGCCTGATCTGGCTACCACTCCTGCTGCCATCAATACTGTTTTCCAGCCTTTTGGCCGCCGTTCTTTCTTTCACATGTGCAGCACTGGATCTTTCATGAGCGCGGATCTGCCTTTCTGGCAAACCACCCCCCTCGATCAGATGAGTGAAACACAATGGGAATCCCTTTGCGACGGCTGTGGGCGCTGCTGCCTCAACAAACTACGCGACGAAGATACGGACGAAATTGTTCATACGGACGTTGCATGCCGCCTGTTGGATACGCAGACATGCCAATGTACTGACTATCTCAAACGCCACCGCAAAGTACCCGACTGCGTTTCCCTTACACCAGCGATCCTGGCCGATATAGACTGGCTTCCTCCCAGTTGCTCCTATCGCCTGCTTCGGGATGGCTTTGACCTACCCGAATGGCATCACCTCAAAAGCGGAGGCGCAAACGGCGTACACAACGTACAGGCTTCGGTTCAGGGACGGTGCATCAGTGAGCGTCGCGCAGGCCCACTGGAAAACCATCTTGCGCAATGGCCCGGCGAATGGCCAAAATTTGCACCGGCATGTGCTAAATTAAAAAAAAGCGCCTGACTGGCTTTGTAGGCCCGATGAACAGCTTTCCATCAACTCCCGTTATCTGGAAGCGCTCAACGAAAGCAAAACGCATTACACTGCGAATTGAGCCTGTAGATGGGAATATCGTGCTCACTCTGCCACCCAGAGCCACCCAAGCACAGGCAATGGCTTTTCTCCAGGAACATGGTGAATGGGTTGCAAAGGCTCTGGCATCCTTGCCCCCCAAGACTCTCCTGAAGGCTGGTCATTCCATTCCGATCGAAGGCCAGCTTGCGCCCATTATCCACGAGCCTGAAGCCAAACGAGGATGCTGGCTTGACGACGAGGGTCTGCATGTCAGCGGCGCGGCCGAACATACTGAACGTCGTGTTCGCGATTTTCTGCACAAACTGGCATCAAAGCGCCTCAACAACAGTGTTCGCCATTATAGCGGAGCCATGCAGCTTTTCCCCAAGCGCGTAGATCTGCGGGACGTTCGCTCCCGATGGGGAAGTTGCACACGCGAAGGGCGGATTATGCTAAGCTGGCGACTTGTTTTCACCCCACCTCACATCCGTGATTACGTCGTCATCCACGAGCTCGCGCATTTAGAGCATTTCAACCATAGCCCCGCTTTTTGGACGCTTGTTGAAAGATTTTGTACAAAAGGTGCGTCTGGACGTCTTGCCGCGGAGCGCTGGCTGCGCAACAACGGCACTGCTCTCCTGCGCATAGCTTGAGAGAACAGTGCGAGCTTGGCGGAATGGTAGACGCACGAGACTTAAAATCTCGAGTCCGTAAGGACGTGCGGGTTCGAGTCCCGCAGCTCGCACCACTAACTTATTGAAAATACAGAGAAAAACGCACCTCGGCGTTAAAGTGGGGGTTTATCCCACAGTCTTTCCCAGAATGGGAAAGTTAGGCGCATGCTGCGAATCGTCGGATCGCAATACTATTTTAGGCGTTCTGTTCCTCTGGACCTGCGTTCTTGGCTGGGACGAGGCGAAGTCTCGCACCCGCTCAAAACGTCCAGTAAGTTGCTGGCACGGCAAAAAGCAGCCCTGCTCTACGCCAAGACAGGGCAATGCTTTCAGGAGATTCGGCGCATGACGACAGAGCCAACACAAAAAGCCCTGACCGCTGTCGATATCATCCGTTTTTACGAGCAGTTCGTGAAGGATTGGGAAAACTATCACAACGTCCGGCTGAAAGAAGAAGAGGCCAAACATGAGGTCGAAATGGCTCAACAGGCGCTCCGGACAAAAGCCTACACGCAGCAGGTCGACACTTTTCTAGACATCATCGCAGGACATTTCGAACAGACCGATGCTTTCCTCAACGGCTTGAAGCAGACACAGGCTGTAGGTGCGGCCGTCACGAAGACCCGCGAGGCTATGCTGCGTGATGAGATTGCAGGACTTCGCAAACTTGTCGTCGACATCAAAGCCTCAGGCAGCGCTATCGCGTCTGCGCCTGCCCTCTCTGCTGAGGAGAGACCAGAAGACGAACCGCTTAAAGCCTTGCCGTCTCCGACTAAAGAAAACCGCAAGAAGGCCAAGGCCCAGACCATTAGCGCGATGGCTCAACGCTTTGTTCTCAATGATGCCAGTAAGAGTGCAGACACCATCAAAGGCACGAAAACAACACTCGACCTGTTCATCGAGGCCTTCGGGGACCTGCCCGTTAATCAGGTGACGGGAACGACCGCAGGAGATTTTCACGATTTGCTCCTTGGGCTCCCTACGACACATGGGAAATCCAAAAACCGTTTACCCATTCGAAAAGCAGTTGAAGCGGCCAAAGAGCAAGGGCTTGAAACGGTCAGCGGTAAGACCGTGAAGAACCACTTCTCTCGGCTATCGTCTCTCTGGTCCGTACTCGTTCAACGCGAAATCGTTGCTAGGAACCCTTGGGCGCAGTGGTCCTTCAATACGGCCAAGAAGACAGAACGACGCTGTTGGACCGATGAAGAATTGGCTCTTCTGACACAGGCACAATGGGAGCATCGCGGCATTTCCCGTCGAACATACGCAGGGATGGTCAACGTCGCGCTCTACACCGGTTTACGATTAGGCGAAATCTGCAATCTGCGCGGTCAAGACATTGAGAACATACAGGGAGTAGCGTGCTTCCATGTGCGCCCGCACCCGGAAGATGGCTGGTCTCCGAAGTCCGCAGCAGGAACACGGCTGGTTCCGATCCACTCTCGACTCATCAGGGCAGGCATCATGAGTTTTTTGGAGCCAGGCCAGCACTTCCTCTTCCCGGACCTGCCGACATCAAGTGAAGGGGTCAGGGGCGCTGCCTTTGGGCAGGCGTTCTCAAAACTCAAAACCAAGCTCGACCTCCCAGCGGAAATTACATTCCACAGCTTCCGCCACACCGTCTCCACAAAGCTGCGCAATCAGAACGCCAGCTTCCGCGAGCTCTGGATTGACCGGGTGCTGGGACATGAGGCCTCACACCGAAGTCAGGGAACGATGAACTACACCAGTTCCATTGATGTGCAGAACCTGAAAAATGTCATCGAGGCTCTGGAATTCCCAACATTCACATTGGACATTCCGTAGAGCTGACGGCAGCTCTGGGGAAGCAGAGGCCTCTGTGGGATAAGCATTGTGATTGAGATGGTGGTTTTTGATCAGCAAACACATGCTCGCCCCACAATCAGGTCAAAGATTTTCAAGCAATGAGATTTCTGCATATTTTCTGCGTCTCTACGAGACCGCCATAAATCTCGATATATTGCATTATTGTAGATTTGGAAGCAAAATTCCTATTTATTCGAAACCGACGGGATATTTTTTGTTGCACGTGAGAAAATGAAATTATAGGGTAAAAATATTGTTTCAAAAGGTGTCTACTGCAATGAATGAAAATGAAAAACCAAGAATTTTAGCGACAATAGCTTTGGACGAAGAGTATGAGATTTTTTTAGAAAAATTTCCACCTATTCATGATAGTTCCACTACTACACAATTTTTATTTGAACACGAATCCGGCAATGATTCGATTCGTTTGTTTTCAGTACTTTCTAATAAAATGGGAGCTAAAAGCTCTGCACTTGCGGTCGACGTAGCAGTTCAAAAATTCAAACCTCATGCTGTTGTAGTAATAGGAATTGCTGGCGGAATCACAGACGACGTAAAAATAGGCGACGTATGTGTATCAAACGAAATTATCGACGTATTAAACAACAATAAATTTAGCGAACGAGATGAAGAGACAAAATTAAGATTTTCTCCAGATTTCTATATGGTGGATGCAGAGTACATTACATCGTTTAGATTCTTGAAGGTCCACCCAGAACTAAAGCCTATATACAATAAATGGCAAGTTGATACAAAAGAAAATGAAAATTTAATAGGAATTATAAATGAAGAAATACAGTATAGTTTACATATTGGCCCCATAGTATGTGGGCCAGTTTCAGCTAGTAATGCCTTTAATGAGAAATTAAAAGATATAAATAGAAAAGTTATTGCTATAGAAACTGAATCTGGTGGAGTTTTTGGTTGGTGTGAACAAGCTAAAATTCCATCTATAGCCATTCGTGGTATTAGTGATATGGCAGATAGAAATAAAAATTCTGTTGAGACATCAAATTCTGGTAAATTCCGCACGTTAGCTATGCAGAATGCAATTAGTCTTCTGAAGCGACAAATGGAAAATGTAAAATTCTTTGATTTTTTAAAAAAAAAATCTGACGAAGGCGAAGATATAGGAGAAAAATTTGACTTAACTAGCGATATTGTTCCACGTCTCGATAATGAAATAAAAATTCGTCTAAGGGAGGTGTGTTCCTCCTTTAGTTCTAAGTCTGACACTTTCTATTTTCCGTTACCTCGTGTCCAAAAATTTGTTTCAGGTGCAAATTCGGCTGATGGTAATATAAACCAGCCAGAAGGTGTTCTTGAGGCATTAAAAGAAAATAGAAATATATTTGTTAGAATACCGAGAACATTTTCTGGAATTAATCTTGGAATATATTTGTCTTACTATTTGATAAGAAATCAAATTGGAGATAAGCAAATTCTTCCTATTTTAATAGATGGAAAAGATGTTTCTCCTCCAAGAAAAAGTTTTAATAAGCTTTCGCCGAATTATCTAAAAGATGATAATATAAATTATGAATTATTTGAAAAAGTCTATATTATAGAAGAGCCAGATTTTTCATCCCGAACAAAAAATGAATTTTTAAAAAATCAAATAATAGAATCAACTAACTTCGTTGTAATTTTGTCAAAAATAGAAGATAAAGCAGGAACTTTAGACTCTTTTCTGAGTGATACAAACACAATTGAATATACAACGAAAAGAATTTCTTTTTCTGAAACGGCTATTTTTCTTGAGAAGACCTTCGATATGACACCGTCAAAAGCGGAGTCCGTGGCGATTAGGCTTGAAAATACATTCAGAAAATTTAGAATTGAGGTTGACCCTTCTTATTTTACTCTAATTCAAGAAGATACCTTAATAGCTCTTATAAATGCCAATAAAAGAGCCGAGCTAATTCAATTTGCAGTTCAGGGTCTTCTGAGTCTTATAGTAGCTTATGATCCAACTTCTTTGAACTTAAGTCGAACCACATTAGAAAGATTTTTGTCTAGAATTTGTAAATATAAAATAGAAAATAAATTTAGTTACATCAAAGATACTGATTTAGCGAAAATTTCATCTGAATTTTTGCATGAATATGGCTATGAAATAGATCAATCAGAGTTTATCAGTCCTTTTTTTAAATTTGGACTTCTTCACAATTTAGGAGGAAATGTATATTTCTCTCATCCTTATTTGGAGAGCTATTTAATAGCATGCTCCCTGAAGGAAAATGATTCATTAGCGCAAGAATACTTTAATCCTGAATTAGAGAATTTTGATATTTACTCATTTGATTTATATTGCGAAATGGGTCCCAGTGAAAATGTTATAGACTCCGTATGCGATTACTCTGATTTTTATACAAATTTATCTATAGAATTATATGGAGATCAGAATGTTTTCTTTCATAAGAAAACTGATTTAAATTCAATTATTAATACCTTGAATATGGCAGATGTATCGAAAAATATTAATAAAATAGCTGATAAATTACAAAAGGCAGATTCTACTAAGAATGTAAGAGTAGAAAAGCAAAGAATACTTGACACTCAAAATCATGTTATTAGTGGTTTGAATCAAAGAAAAAAAGATGACGATGAAAATCTTGAAGAAAATGTTCAGGAAGAATTTTATATTCTTGATGGTTTGTCGCGAGCATCTGTGATTACTCTTACTCTTATTGGTTCCGGATCTGAGTCTATAAATAAGAATTCAAAAGAGAGAATTATAAAATCCTGTTTGGATTGCAATGATAAATTTGCGAATATTTGGACTATAAACAGATTAAAAATAGATTTTAAAAAATTCAAAGAAGAAATATTATCTTATGATAATATAAAAAAGTTTATGAACGAATCTGATTTTGATGAGGAAATGTTTTCAAAAATAAAAAAAGAGATAGGTGTTTTTGTTTCTTATTTTCAGACAAATTTAATTATGGAGCCCATTTCTCGAATAATGAATAATATTTGTTCTCTGGCGGGAGTACTGGTTCTAAGCCCGATTATTTTTTCTTGTAAAGAATCTGATGGCCTAAAAGACGTACTGAAGGCCGTATGGCTTATGGAGTCAAACCCCAAAAAGGGATACGAATCTATAAAACAAGTATTTTCTAATTATAATGGTTCTTCTGTTGTTAGAGTTTCAGTAAGTCATTTATTGCTAAATAGACTTTACTGGCTTCATTATCAGAATGTTGATTCACATTATTTCTCAAATGCAGCAAAGAGAATAATTGGTCCAACCGGGCTTAATTATGGAGTTAAGACTATAGAGAATGCGATGAAAGGGGTCGACCCAAAAGGAGATAGTAATTAGCTGTCCCAAAAACACCTGATTTTGGAATGGGTGGATTTTGCATGTGCAAAAATTTGTTTTTACAACTACAGAATAGGAATTCAGGAATAAACACCAAGGTTTTATCGGCCGTTAGGCGCTCATCTGGAGGGTTCTAAAAACCCCTTAAGCGACCGGAGATACAATCCATAACCGATTGGCATGACTACAAAAGAGCAGCTTGAATTGAGGGGGTTGCCACCCTCTCAATCTTAGAACGTTGATGAGACACTATTTTTGGCGACTCTTCTAACGCCAGAGGTCGTTGCATGGCGTCAAACAGCCTAACTTCATTCAATGTCCCTTGAAAGTCACCGCACCTTTTGAGGGTCTCAATACGGGCCCTGACCTCTCCAGGAATACGGCGTGGCAGTCGTGCGAGCGTTTCAAGCTGCATGACCATCTGCTCAGCTTTTTCCACCTCTGGCACACGATCTTCGTGCCATTGTGCAATCACGCGAGCGCGTTTGTGCTCCGCATCACGGCATCGGCCCTTAACCCAATCCCGGCAGGCCTTCTCATCAAGAAGAGTCTTGAGAAGATCTGCCCTCCTCTCGAGATAATCTTGACGGGCCATCTCCTGCTCTACTGGAACAGGGATCTGAAGCGGCGCAGGCTTTTGATTGCTTAACCCGAGATGATAGAGAATGAATTCAACACAATATCTGAGGATTTCAGCCAGTTGAGCTAAAGCCTCCTGCAATACCTTTTCCGCGTCTGAGATTTTTCGTTTTCGAAAAAATTCCCATTTCCGCTCTTCAAGCTCATTGAGCGCTTTACGGGCCTCTGCGACCAAAGCATTCGCCTTCCTCAGCTTGGCCCAGCCCTGTCGCATCATTTTCATAACGTCTGCCGTCTGCATATCCAGAGAGACTTTTGACCCATATCTCTTTTCTAACGGATGCCTGGCGTTCAGAACGGCACGGGCCGCTTGCATCTCCCTCTTCCAGTCCTTGAAATAGATCTGCAATCCGGGGCTCAGGCGCTCAGGGTTTTTGAATGGCACAATGCTGAGCAGACGCTCTTGGATCCGAAGTCGTTCTGCCTTCGTCTCGTCTGTATGTTCCCGCTGGCTCAGGAAGGCCCGTCTGGCCTCTCGTGCTTCACTCTTTTGAGCAACTGGGCGCAGGTCCAGAAGCGGCTTCTTGGAGGCTTCGTCTTCAAGAAGCTGTCGGAAGTCTTTCATTCTGACTTTCGTCAGTCGCGTGAATGACCCAATCAACACGCCATCAGCTGTCTCGATGATGTGGGCCTCACGCCCGCGATCTGTTCGGTCTCCAGCCCGCATGTGCCAGTTCTTGCTCGACAGAAAATGTCTGAATTTCCGCAAATCATTCTCTGACTTCTCCCAGAACGTCATGATCTCGCGTCGAGCAGTGGGAAGATCAAAATCCTGGCGTTCCGCCATCCGTCTTGCTTGTGACGTGTAGGCTGCAACGGGAGGCGGTGTCTTCTCAGTCGGAATTAGGGCTTCAACTTTTCTGGCAGCGTCATGCTCTCCGGACTCTCTGAGGGCTTTGACGATAGCTTTGTCATGCCTTCCTGGCACCAAAGCGTGCCCCAACTTTACCTCTGCGAGACGGGCCAGCTTTTCCAACCTGACCCATGAGAATTTGCTACTGAGAACGTGAGACTGCTGCCACTCGGGAAGCAGGAGATGGCCGTGGGTTTTCCCGTCTTTCTGATGAATCACGAAGGTCATTCGTTCGGGATCAGCCTCAAGTTCTCGGCAGATGTCTCCTGCAAAGTCAGACAGCTGCTGATCTGTCATCGTCTCGGAGGGATTAAACGCAATGTGCCTCAGGCCGTATCGAATGCCTTCGCGTTTCGCTTCTTTCATCCAATCCTTGAGCAGATAGTCGCTGCCCGAAATGCGACGGATGGCTTCGTTCTGGGCTCCCGAGAGAACATGACGTGAAACCGCCTGATGCCCGCTGCTGCTCTTAATTCTGGTTTCTTGAACAATCATCGTATCGCACCTTGCGAAGACCTGATCGCCGGTTCAGTGCACCAAGTGCACGGGAACAGAATGAGAGGGGAGTTTTACGCGGCGGATACGCACGGGACGTAGGGTTTTCAACAAACTATCTGTCCGGTCCTTGAGGCGGTCGATGTGCTCCAGCGTATCACCACAGGCCACAGCATCGCCAAGATGGGCGGCGTGGGCGAGTTGGTTCAGGTTATTACCAATGCGGGACAGATCGCTTCGCAGGCTACGGATCTCGGAACCAATGTCGCCGCCTGAGCGATGAGAGACTTCTGCATCGTGCAGCAAGGTTCGAACCCATGCAGCCGTTGTGACATGGCCGAGGGCATGCGCAGCATTGTTCCAGCGTTCAAGCTCTGTGGGCGAAGCCCGAACAGAGAGGCGAGAGGACCGGTGACGGGATGGAGATGGGGCGATAGGCATAACGGGGCATCCTGTTTTCTTTTTCGTTTGTGGGGGTCAACGGGGGAGGTACTCCCCCTTGCCAGCTGTCGAATGGTTACCCTTGGGTAGCCATTCGACACTGCTGGCTCAGCTCAAGAGAACCTCAGAAAACAGGATAGCAATTCAGAAACTGAATTTCAGAAAACGACAGAAGAAAATTAGAGGAGCTATCAAATTTCTTAAAATAAATTCTTCACCGTGGAGTGCCTGCCCGGAAACATCACACCAGACAGGCAAATAATTATTCAAAAACTATTAAGGTAAAGCTTACTCGCATTTACCTTTGCAGGCTGTTGGAACGGCTTTGCCGTCCCTCTTCAAAACGCCCGTGGGAATGTCGTAGACATACGTTACTGCGGGGGTACCCTTAAAACGAAGTGGACGAAAAGCGGGAAAAGTCAGCGTCACACTTTTGCCCGGAACGATAGCGCGCTGTGGTTCATCATCACAATTCCCGAACCAGGCCATCGGAGTTGCAGAGGTTCCTGTTACCTTCACGATGGAGAACAGGGCCGGACAGGCCGTTCCTCCGACGTCCGTTAGAAGCAGATAATCCGCATCTGCTGTCTGGGTAATTTTTTCGACAAACATTCCACTATTGCCGTCGATTTCAGGAGTAGTGAGATGACCATTCACCTTGAGAACATTGTCGGAACCATCTGCTAAACCAAAACGGGTCTGGGCCATATGGATGTCATCTGCCAAAGCCGCACCTCCAGACAAAAAAGGCGCTATGGCAAAAAGAAAGCTCGAAAGTGCGAAACCTGAAATTTTCATGATATGTCCCATCGTTCATTCATAATTTCGTTCGCTGCCAGCTTTCTATTCTAGTCCCAATAGAACTGGAATTTCAGGGCACGCGGGTCATGTGAGACCACCACGTTAACCGTACAGTCTCAGATATTCTTGAAGCCTTTTGTAACGTTTGAGTCCAGTCTCCACACATCGTGCGACTGCCTACAATGAGAGCTCTCAAGAGAGGCTTGACGTTACCAGAATGTCTGCCAGACTCTTGACGAGTATATGGCAATGGAAAGACTGGCGTCGGCGTTTTCGACGTATTTTCAACGGTTTGTGTGCGGGATACGTCCCGCAACATTGGGTTCGAGTCCCGCAGCTCGCACCACATATAAGTTATTGAAAATAAACGGCTTTTAGGGTTTTCAGTAACCCGGAGCCCCCATTCTTCTACAAAGGGCTTCTACAAAACGAGCCCTGTTGTGCTGATTCGTCTGCAATCCGGTTTCCACTTCAGACGCGGAATTCCTCTCCGCTTCAGGCCGATTCTGGGAAAGCGGGAAATCTGGCATTCTCTTGAGACGCCAAACAGAAATCTTGCCAGAACCCGTGCCTGTGCCATGTATGGACTGACCTCTCAGCTTTTCGAGTGCATCAGTCTGGCCATGTCTCACCCGGAAGAAACATCTTCGCTCAACACTGTGATTGAGACGTTTCAGGAAGCTCTCTCCACCTCGGACCTTCATCCTGTCCAGCAGGACCTGTTTCAGTCCATTATCCAGACCTATGACAGTGAGATTCAGGCTCTGAAAGCTCGCTATAACACCATGAATGCCGAGCATCTTCTGGCAAGGATGGAAGACCACCAACGGGTCTCCAGCGTGCTTGAAAAGATTGGTCCCGAAATCAACGCCCTGACAGATATCATTTACAAACTGGGCAAGTCTGCAAGGAACCCGGGCGAGGTCGCTTTGACAAAGCTCGCAGAGCAGGTTGCCGTGCTGACACAACTTGTTCAGCTTCCAGCCCCCAAGCCTTCCCCCCTGTTCTCGGAAGCGTCCGAAACCTTCCTGAGCCTCAAGGCCAAGAAAGCCAAACCCTCCGTCATCGCCGAACATCGCAACACGTATAAAAGGTTTGTCGAAATCTGTGGTGACAGACCTATCCGCGACTATGCGGGAGAAGATGCCTCCGATTTCAAAACAATGATGGAGCAACTGCCGGTCAATTACGGCAAAAACCGCAAGGATATGCGGACCGTCGCTGAACTGGTCTCAGAAGCCAATAGGAAAAATCTGGAGCGTATCTCAGGAAAAGCGACCAAGAACCATTTCACACGACTGTCTGCTCTCTGGCGCCATTATGAACCCATCGGCAAGGTTGACCGCAACCCGTTTGTTGGAGGCTGGAAGTTCGACACCACAGCAAAAACACAGCGTATCCGCTGGTCAAACGATGACCTGATAACGCTCATCGAAAATCCATGGCCGTTCCAAACCATCAGTCAGGCCACTTTTGGTCTGATTGTCGGCATCGCGTCCTATACGGGAATGCGGGAGGAAGAAATCTGCCGACTGCGACCGCAGGATATCATCCAGATCCAGGATGTCTGGTGCATTGTGGTGCAGGTCCACCGTGCTCATAAAGACGCACCCTGGGAAGCATGGGACCCCAAGACTGAAGCCGGTGCTCGCATCGTTCCCCTGTGTCAGCCCCTCCTGGATACGGGCCTCGCAGAGATGGCCGAACGTGCTAAAAACCAGCGACGTCGTTATCTGTTCAAGGACCTGAATTTTACAGGCATGGACATGAAACGGTCCGGAATCTTCCAGAGAAATTTCTCGAGCTTTAAATCGCGCCTCGGCATTGGCCGGGAGAAGGTTTTTCATTCTTTCCGGCACAACGTCTCAACCAAGCTCCGCAATATTCATGAACATGGCGACGGTGGACTTCGAGAGTCATGGATTGATGATTTTCTCGGACATGAAGGCTTGAACAAGTCGGTTGGCAATACCGTCTATTTCGATGACGTGGATATCACAAACCTCAAACGTGTTGCGGATTCCATGTCATATCCTGAGTTTTGGGACCTGAAGAGATTAATGGGAAAACAATAATCCCTCTTCGAAACAAAACTGCAAGACCATCTGCTATACTTCCCTCTCAGGACTGGAGAACATCCCGAAGACCATTCAGGAGAAGGAAGTAAGGCATGTATCTGCGACAAAACCATTATAGACCATTCTGCTTCTCTCCACGCTTATACGGGGAAAGATGCAGGATGATGTGCAGTATGACGAGATAGACCACTGGATAAGAACCACCAGACCAGACATCTGGCGCAGACTGTTGCCCCTGCATGTTTTTTACAAGAACGTAATCACCCAAAAGATCGCAGGAAACTGCGAATTTCTGGCCTGTTTTGAAGAAACCGAACAGGTTGCCATGGACGTCGTGGCCTGGGTTGAAACCCTGCCCGAAGACCTCGTTTCCGGCTTTAACCTTCTCTCCCAATCTTATGACGAGCTGAAACAGACCCAGCGAATCACAGGACAGGTTCTCACACGCAAAGCCAACAGGTTACGCCGTAATCTCCGCAGGGTTCTGGACCTCTCCCCGGAACGGGACAGGATTCAACAGTCTTTTGACGCCGAGAAACTGACAGCCAGCAAAACGTTCATCGTCGTTCCTGACAGACAGAACCCGGACACCGGACTGTCTGCTCATGATTTACGTCAGTGGCATCTCAAAAAACATTACGCAGTCACGCTGGCGATAGCCGACAGCCTGCACGACTTCGCCACGGGATTTCTGGACTATCAGGGACTGTTTCTGACCCTGACCTTACCCGGATCATACCATGCCTGTTCCTATGAAGAGGCCAAAGCCGAAATCTCCAGACGCTGGAAAAGTGTCAGACGCAAAGCCCGGGAGAAGGATATTCTCCTGCCGGGGATGACAGCGCTGGAACTCCAGAATGATGAAACACCGCATTACCATATCCAGCTCTATGTAGACCCCTCCCAGAGAGCCTGGCTTGAGGAACAGATCCTTCAGGCGTTTCCAAATGAAGTGGACCGACAGGCAGACGCCATCAAGGATATCCGCGATGTGCTGTCTGTTTCGCGATATCTCACCAAGGACTATGGAAAGCCCGAAACCAGCCTGACGTTTATTGGACTGACCCGGGACATCCGAAGCCGTTATACGAGTATTCATGCAGGCAAACGCTATGGCACTCTGTCCGATGCAAGAGTTGCCACAGCTCACAGGCTGATAAAGCGAAAAGCCCTTGGTGGAACAGCCCTGCTCCTGATGCGGAGATTTTCCGATGAGAGATTGAACCGGATATCAGCCCGTCATCCCGATTTCCATTATGTCCGCAGAGGAATGCCGAGAACGCTGACCGCTCTGGTGCATGTCATGCATTTCAGAACAGTGAAGGATTTCAATGCATCTCCTGTCAGCCAGACATCCATGGTCAGACGTCAGAATTCAATCAGGACAACAGCACTTCATTCTGATGTCATTTCAAGTTGTTTAGAGGTAGAGGGATCGAAGAACTGTTGGTTGATGCGCTTGGCTGGTGATTTTTGGCTTTTGGCGCTTTGATTGACGGTTCTTTGGGTCACTTTTGATCTGCGTTTTGAGCAGATCAAGGGCTGTCCCCCGCTGGATAGCTATGCGTTTGCGTTCAATCTTTCGAGGAAGAGCAAGCGGCGCATGTTGTAGACACTATTGGCCAGTCCGATCCTCATGGTGGCCCGGGTGATGCCGACAGTTCGGACGAACAGACCCATTTGCGATTTCTGATCAGCAAAGACATGCTCGACACGCGAGCGTATCACCGATTTTCTTGCATTGGACCGCTGGATATGGAGTGGCACGGGTTTGAGATGCGGCTTCTTCGTGTAAACCTTTGAGACAAAGCCCTCATTGGCTTTTGAGCGATACGCTGTATCAGCCCAGACGCTTGAGGCCATATTGGCTTTATCCAGCAGCCCCTCTCTCAATCGCGCGCCATCGCTGGCGGCAGGATCCGTTGCGGGGATCGTTCCGTCATCCTGCCGCTTCGCTTTGGTGAACTTCAGTGTCCAGCGCGCATGGCGATCCTTGTGGGACAATTTGGATGGCTTATCCTGCCAGTCTTCAGGAATACGCCCTACCCGGAGGTCGGCTTTCTCAGCGTTCGTGTTGCGCTACTTTGGAGCGGCTACCAATGTTGCATTCAGGATCTGGCCCGACATCGGCAGATAGCCTGCGTTTCGCAGGGCTGTATCAAAACAATTGAACAGACCCTCAATCGCTCTCGCCTGCGTCAGGCGTTCACGGAACAACCAGAGTGTTTTGGCATCAGGCACACGGTCCGACAGCCCCAGGCCAAGGAAACGCATGAAGGACAGGCGATCGTTGATCAGATATTCCGTCCGTTCATCAAACAAATTGTTGAGCGTCTGGATCACCAGGGTTTTGAACATCAGTACCGGATCAAACGGCGGACGCTCGCCTTTACTCCCATCTGAATAGGCCAAAGCCTGCTCCAGATCAGGGCGGAACGCTTCAAGCTGATCACCAAGCCCGCTCAGCCGAGCAAGCCGCTCTTCAACATCAAAGAAACCAAGCTGTTTCATAGAGCCATTCCCTCAATCAAAACACAGGAAATGGAATCACAGACAACCGTTCAGAGCCAGAGGGTTTTTTCGAACCCTCCATCTGTTGCCACCTGCCTCAGTAGCGGACCGCGGCTCAAGGCAATTCTCACCGCACCATGGCAGAATTCTTCTGCGTGCGTCACAGCCATGGTACCCCGCCCCTCCTGAGTCACGCTTAAAACGCTCAGTCAACACGCATAAAACCGGAACAGGTCCATTTCATGCCCGTCACGGAATGAGAGCAGAACTTCAATTACACTCAACAGGCCATAAGCGATTGTAACACAATCATTTTGTAAATTAAGGAAAAATCGTTAATATTTTAATGTCAATTTATTAAATTTACCAAAAAAATAACGTATTTTCTTGATTTGATAAAAAAAACATTTACGCTCGACTTCGCAAACCCTCAAAAGGATGTAGCAGTTATGAGTGACACTTTCCAAAATGGTGGGACAAATAGCACAACTCAAACCTACACTGCGAGCGTTACAGTAAACCCTTCTTCATCAAACACACTTACCAACACTAAATCAGGACAGCTATTATTTACGCCACCAGCAGCTAATACTGTTTATATATATGGAAATCTAACAAATGCGGGAATTATTTCCTATATTCCCTCAACAGTAGGCTCCGGGAACACCTTTTATCTGGGGAGTGGGTCTTCGAATACACTCAACAATACAGGGTCAATAACCTACAATCAGTCTAATACGACTTCCGAATCAAGTGTTTACCTGCAGTATGGAACAATCAATAACAGCTCTTCGGGAAGCATAACCTTAGAGTCTGCGGGCGCTTCAACAATCAGTGCTCCCTACGTTGTAAATCTTACAAACGAAGGCAACATTCGAGTTCTTGATACCAGCGGATCAGGAATGACGTCCAACTGGGGAAACGGAAGCGGGACCTTTAACAATACCGGCTCTTTTTCCGTAGATGACTCTGCTGGATCCTCAGGATCAACTACAAATCTCAATTTCAAACAAATAGCAAATTCAGGCTCTGTTTCTTTCAGTGTTCCCGCAGCTTCCACAATAATTACACAGGTAGGTTCTGGCGGCTTTGCGAACACAGGAAACTGGTCCATAACATCAAAGGGCAATGGCGCTGGTAATATTCAAATTCAAGGCGGCTCTTCTTCTTATACGAATAATGGAACAATAAACGTAACAGACGCCAACCTTATTATTGCCAATGCTCTTACTGGCTCAGGCGGAACTGTTAATCTCACCAACAATGCTAATTTGACGTTACAGGGAACAAACACCGGCTCTGGTCAGACATTCAATTTTTCCAGTGCAAATAACACTCTTAATGTCTCGAACGGTGCGACATTTAAAGGAATTATCCGTGGCTTTAGCCAAGGCGACCAACTTGACCTGAACGTCACAGGAACAGCAACTTACAATAAAACTACTGGCATTCTAACAATTACTGGATCTTCAAATACTTACACTTATGATGTGGGAAAGGGATACACGGGAACCTTTAGCGATAGCACTGGTGGCGTTGTTACTTATAAGGGCACAACGCCTTGTTATCTTTCTGGGTCAATGATCCGCACTCCCGATGGAGAGAAAGCTGTCGAGGACATATCCGTTGGTGACACGCTCATGTCATGGGATAACGCGGCAAACTCAGACGTGACGAAATCCGTTGTCTGGGTCGGCTCAAAGTCTGTTGTGGCAAACCCGTCACTTCCTATCGATCTTGCAGGCTATCCAGTACGTATTCTTAAAAATGCACTTGCCGATGGCATTCCCTATCAGGACCTACTCGTCACCGCAGAGCATTGCATGTTCCTTGATGGTAAATTCGTTCCCACCCGTATGCTGGTCAATGGGCGTTCGATTTTCTACGATACCTCGATGGTCCGCTTCGACGTCTTTCACATCGAAACAGAAGAACATGCTGTTTTAACAGCCAACGGCGCCCGTTCGGAATCTTTCTTGAACACCGAAAATCATGGCCTCTCGCGCCGTAATGGCAAGATTGTTTCCATCAATGCTCATCGCATCCCGACCTGGGACGATGCCTCAGCTCCACTGGATGTCTCTCGCGAGTTTGTTGAGCCGCTTTTTCACAAAATTGAAAGCAGGGCAGGCATCGGAGAGTGCACCACACAAAGCCATCAGCCGATACTGACAAATGACCCCGACCTGCATCTACTCACCGATACAGGTACAGTGATTTATCAGGCCCGCAAAGGCGATGACCGTGTCATGTTCATGGTCCCCACAGGCGTACGGCAAGTTCGAATTGTATCAAACTCCGGTCGCCCAAGCGATGTAATCGGCCCATTCGTTGATGATCGTCGTGAGCTTGGGGTACTGGTGGGAGGCATCACGCTATTTGAAAGTAACGAGACGCGCAACATTAGGTCTCATCTGGATAACGTTGATCTAGCAGGATGGAACAACATCGAAGACGGCCAAATGCGCTGGACCACGGGTAATGCGGTTTTACCATTAGGTGAGCGTCAACCGAACAGCGTTGCAATACTTGCCCTGCAGATCAGAGCAGCAGGCCCATACATCGTCACGACACCACGGCCGCAGGACAAAATGCTCCTGACAGCCTAATCGTTATACTCAAAAAATTAGCGTATAGTGCTCCGGTTCAGCTTGTCAGAACTGGAGCACTTTTCGTCTACAGAGGCGTTTTCATGGCAACGAGCGTCCTTCTCCAACTTGGCTAAATCCAGACGCCATAATAAGCTCAGGAATCCAATGAATGTTCACGTTGGCTAGTCCACTTTCCGACACTGGTTCAACAAAACGAACGCGAGTTTATTAACCTATATCGCTTTTTGCGCCCGGAACTGAAATTGAGTGTTCAAAAATATATTGAGCGGCGCACCCAAACATAAATGTGGCACTTGCACCCCAAAAAACCGGATCAACTGGAGATTTAATCAAACTTCATATGGAGCGACATATTTTTAGAATTATTACGGTTTGAAATCGAAAGTAGCGCACACATCTACATGAAGCAGATGGTGTGCGCTCTAAAATTAATGGCTTTACGCTTATTTTTTCACACCGAAAATATCTTCAAGTGCATTTTTCATGGCCGTCGCATCCAAAGTTTTTCCCAACCAAAATTCTGCACCAATAATTCCCTGATGTACGAGCATACCCAGACCGGTGAGCGTTATGCATTCGCGTTTCTTTGCTTCCTGTAAAAAACGGGTAACAGGCGGGTTAGGAATTACGTCTGCGACAATCTGACCTTTTTTCAGTGTTTCAAGATCTACAGGAGGAATAGCTTCAGCGTTTCCCAAGCCTATGGAAGTCGCATTGATGATGATATCGACATCATCCGGTACGCTTGCATTTCCCTTCCAGACATGTGCACTGGCTTTAGTGTGTGTTTTGTCTTCAATCAGGTCAGCAATTTTTTCCGCCTTTGCCTTGTCCCGATTGATAATACGAATGTGTTTTGCGCCTGCCAGAGCGAGTTCCACTGCAATGGCACGCGCTGCACCACCAGCACCGAGTAGTAGAATTTTTTTTCCTTCCGGCTCTGCTACTTCTTTGAGAGATGCGAGAAAGCCCTTCCCATCGGTATTATACCCGGTAAGCTTTCCCTTACGTATCGCCACGCAGTTCACAGCGCCAATAATTTTTGCTGATTTTTCAATATCGTCGAGAAAATCAATAACGGCTGCTTTATGCGGCATGGAACAGTTAAAACCAGCCCACTCCATTGCCCGCGCACCATGGACTGCATCTTCAAGGTTATGAGGTTTAACGTCACAATTAATGTAGCGCACGTCCAGACCTGCATGACGGTACGCGGCTTCCATCATGGCAACTGTAGGATTATCTGCACTCGGCGTCGAAAACGAACCTGTCAGTACACTCAAGAAACTCTGGCTACTCATCACTTTCTCCTCTGCGATACATGCACAATAATCGTATCGTCACACGCTTTCACGATGGGCTGTGAAAAGATATGTGGAAAGAGTGAAGCGGTTTTTTTCGGTCAAAACCTCTTGATCATCTTTTTTAGAAACCGTGTGTAATGAGTATTTTTCGGAAATATCCCACTGCCCCGAACAGGAAAGTAGGATATTTCCGATATTCTTTAAAAAATCAGGCTGTCATGCCGCGTAGAACGAAAGGTAGAATTCCACCATTACGGAAATACAGCACTTCATCTATCGTATCGACGCGACACATCAGAGGTACATTATCCGTACTCCCATCTGCACGAATAATGGTCATGTGTAATGTCCCACGAGGCTCGAGCTTCTCGATACCATGAATTTCGATGGTTTCACTTCCGTCAAGCCCCAGTGTCTTGCGCGTTGTTCCCGGCTCAAACGTCAATGGCAAAACGCCCATACCGATGAGATTAGAACGATGGATGCGTTCGAAGCTTTCGACGATCACTGCCTTAACACCCAGCAGTCTTGTTCCTTTTGCTGCCCAGTCTCTCGACGAACCCATGCCGTATTCCTTGCCGCCAAAAATAACCAGCGGCGTCCCCTCAGCAGCATAGCGCGTTGCGATATCGTAGATCGTTCCGGTTGCGCCATCGGGATGATGCACACTCATCCCACCTTCGGTCCCAGGCGCCATTTCGTTGCGAATACGAATATTTGCAAACGTACCGCGCACCATCACGCGATCATTCCCTCGTCGGGAGCCATATGAATTAAAATCGCGATATTCGACGTTATGCTGCCTCAGATATTCGCCAGCCGGCGATGCCTTCGCAATTGCGCCCGCAGGAGAAATATGATCCGTCGTGGTATTATCGCCCAGAAGCGCGAGAATGCGTGCACCCTTGATATCCAACGGCAAAACGGCTTCCCGAGTCAGGCCATCAAAATATGGCGGCTCCTGCACATAAGTCGAATTTTCCTGCCAATCGTACGTTGCAGATGCCGTGGCGACTGCAAGATTCTGCCATTCCTTCGTGCCCTTTGAAATCTGGCTATAACGGTCGACAAATGCCTCACGCGTTACTGCGGAGCCAACAAGGCTGGCGATTTCAGCATTGCTTGGCCACAGATCCGCAAGGCGAATATCCCGCCCATCAGACGCCTGACCGATAATAGCAGTGGTGATATCCTCGCACATGGTGCCCAGCAAAGCATACGCAACCACCAGCGGAGGGCTCGCAAGGTAATTAGCTCTGACATTGGGAGAAATACGGCCTTCAAAATTCCGGTTACCCGACAAAACCGACGCCGCAACCAGCCCATTATTTTCAATAGCATCAACAATAGCAGGCGCTAGCGGACCTGAATTTCCGATGCAGGTTGTGCAGCCATACCCTACAGTTTCAAAGCCCAGCGCATCGAGATCAGCCGACAAACCTGCGCGATCCAGATAATCCGTAACAACCTGAGAGCCTGGTGCCAGAGAGGTTTTCACCCATGGCTTTGGCTTGAGCCCGAAAGCGCGTGCCTTTCGCGCTATAAGGCCTGCAGCAATCAGAACAGCCGGATTAGACGTATTTGTGCATGATGTGATGGCTGCAATTACAATGGAGCCGTGCCCAAGCGAGTAATCAGCTCCAGCCACGGCGACACGCTTTTTTGTGTCAGCCGACTGCACACCCAAACTCTCCGTTAGTGCAGAGTCAAATGCGGTTTTTGCAAGCGCAAGATCAATGCGGTCCTGAGGACGCTTTGGTCCCGAAATAGAGGGGCGAATGGTTCCAAGATCCAGTGACAGAACAGCCGAGAAGACTGGATCCGGCGTGGAGGCATCGCGGAACATGCCCTGCGCCCGCAGATATGCTTCGGTCAAGGCGATACGGTGTTCGTCACGGCCAGTCTGGCGGAGATAATCCAGAGTCAGGGCATCAACCGGGAAAAATCCGCAGGTTGCGCCATATTCAGGCGCCATATTTGCAATGGTCGCGCGATCTGCAACTGGCAGATAATCCAGCGCGGAACCAAAAAATTCCACAAATTTCCCAACAACACCTTTCGCGCGCAGCATTTGCGTGACTGTCAGGACGAGGTCTGTTGCGGTGGTACCTTCTGGTAACTTTCCTTCGAGGCGGAAACCAATCACGTCGGGAATCAGCATGGAAATAGGCTGCCCAAGCATCGCGGCTTCCGCTTCAATGCCACCAACCCCCCAACCCAGTACCCCAAGACCATTCACCATCGTGGTGTGTGAGTCAGTTCCATACAACGTGTCAGGGTAGGCATAATCGACGCCATCAACATTGGCAGTCCATACAACCTGCGCGAGATATTCCAGATTGACCTGATGACAGATACCGGCACCAGGCGGAACGACACGCAGATGCTCAAATGCTTCCTGCCCCCACCGCAGGAAGGCGTAACGCTCGGCATTGCGCTCAAATTCAATGGCAACATTGCGCTCAAGAGCATCGGCCGTACCGGACACATCCACCATAACGGAGTGGTCGATCACCAGATCAACCGGCACCAGTGGATTAACTTTCCGCGGATCCCCGCCAAGCGACACAACACCGTCCCGCATGGCAGCCAGATCGACAACAGCCGGAACACCGGTAAAATCCTGCATTAGGATACGGGCAGGTTTGAACGGAACTTCACGCGTGGACGACGCCGCTTTCAGCCAGTCAGCAACCGCATGCGCATCTTCAACCGTATAAGTTGTGCCGTCCACAAAACGGAGCTGGTTTTCCAGCAAGATCTTCAAGCTGACCGGGAGACGGGCGAAGTCTCCCACACGCTCAACCACGGCCGGAAGAGAAAAATACCGGTATGTGCGGCCCTCGACAGAAAGCTCGCGCGTGCTTTCGAGAAGATCAGATCCGATCTGTTTCATGTGTTCACATTCCCTGTATGCAGAAATTTACTGTCGAAGGCGAGAAGCGCCAGTTACTGTATCGCCTGAAGCAGAGCCTGCGTGACGTCCTGCGTGGTCGCCGTGCCACCCAGATCCCGTGTGCGAATGCCACCGCTGGTGACCACCTGTTCAATCGCCATATCCAGCCGCCCGGAAAGATCCTGACGCCCCACATGAGCGAGCATCATACTGCCTGCCATCATGAGTGCCAGCGGGTTCGCAACCCCCTTCCCCGCAATATCAGGGGCAGAGCCGTGAACAGCCTCAAAGACGGCCACTTTCTCACCAATATTGGCGCCCGGTGCCATTCCAAGACCTCCCACAAGTCCTGCTGCCAGGTCAGAGAGAATATCGCCAAACAGATTGGTTGTTACGATAACGTCATAATTCTCTGGTTTGATAACCAGTTCCATTGCGCAAGCATCAACAATACGCTCCTCAACCGCAATGCGTCCTTCATATTCCGCCGCAACACGGCGACCTTCGTGTAGGAAAATTCCGCTCAGAATTTTGAGAATATTGGCTTTGTGAACAAGAGTGACCTTCTTGCGATTATTCGCCACCGCATATTCAAATGCAAAACGAACAATGCGATTGCACTCTGCGCGCGTATTGAAGCCTGCACCATAGGCAACAGCTTCCGGGTCATCGCCGACAGGAAGATAATGCTCCATCGCAGCATATAATCCCTCAATGTTTTCGCGAACGACAACAAGGTCCACGTTTTCGAAGCGCCCTCCTGGAACGATCGTTTTCGTGGGGCGAAGATTTGCATACAGGCCAAACTGCTGACGCAGCGTGACATTAATTGATCTGAACCCAGTTCCGACTGGTGTCGTCAGAGGCCCCTTCAGCGCAAGCCCTGTACGGCGCAGACTGTCGAGTGTCGATTCCGGTAGGGGCGTCCCTTCGGCTTCCAATGCCCCCATACCCGCAGCATGATGCTCCCAGACAAACGGTGCATCCAGAGCCTTCATCACAGTCGTCACAGAAGACATGATTTCCGGGCCGATTCCGTCACCGGAAATGAGGGTGGCGGGAATGGTTTGAGTCATCGGAACGGGTCCTCTTTGCAGGCTCTTTTGCCGGTTTTCCAGACATCAGAGCTCATTGTAACAATCCAGCCGGGAGCCGACGGCAAACGGACCCTAGAAGGGAAAGCGGAATGATACCAATATAGAACACGTACTTTATCCATACCCAGAAGGTATGACATGCTCGAACTTCGACACCTGCGTTCCCTGATTGCAATTTCCGAGGAAGGCAATCTGACCCGTGCTGCCGAGAGGTTGGGAATACAACAACCACCACTGACACGCCTGCTCCGCGCCCTTGAAACAGATCTCGGCATCCAGCTTTTTGAACGACACGCCCGCGGCGTCCATCCGACATCGGCAGGCCGAAGCATGATCAAAGGCGCATATGAAGTCCTTGAACGCGTCGAGGATACTCTGGAAGATGTCCGACGTGTCGCGAGAGGCGAAAGCGGAGAGCTATCCATCGGATTTACAAATTCCGCAATGTGCCATCCAAGCCTCCCGGCTGCTTTGGGTGAATTTCGTGAGGCTTGGCCTGACGTACTTCTTTCGCTTACGGAAGGAAATTCAACCCTGCTACTCGGTGGAATCAGGGATGGCACAATCGACGCGGCATTCATCCGAACATCAATTGCAGACCTGTCTGACATCGCAGTCGAATTGATTCTTGATGAGCCAATGGTTGTTGCCCTCCCATCAACTCATCGCTTTGCACGCTCTCAGCCTTCTGGGGGCCTGATGCTGAAAGATCTTGCGGATGAAGACTTCATTCTTTACCAGAGCCAATACAATAACGGCCTATACAAAACAGTGATCGATGCCTGCCTTGGCGCTGGTTTCACACCAAATATCAAACAAAAAGCGCCGCAGTTGATGTCAGCTCTGAATCTTGTTGCAGGGGGTCTAGGCGTCTCGCTAGTGCCGCAGTCTGTGCATCAACATCATATCAACAGGGTCAGCTACGTACTACTGGCACCCAATACACCACTCACAGCACCACTTTATCTGGTGTTTCGTTCTTCCAAAATGTCCGGCGCCAAACTGTATTTCATTCATCAGGCTCGACGAATTCGCACGGCTGAAAAAGCGCATAAAACACGTATGACAGAGGCCTGATCTATAAAGAATTCGATCAGGAATATAAAAATGGGCGTCCCACATTCCTGCAGGACGTCCAAAATCAATTCGGTTTCACACGAAGCCCAACACCAAGCGGCGCTTCCGGAAGGACCGCTCGCTGATACGCTTCATGAAACCGATGGAGTTGCTTTTCCCATAGCGCCGGATCACTCCCCTCCGACAGAACAACACTATCCACGCCACAGCGTTTCAGAAAAGCAGCCTGATCCGGAAGAATATGGCCCTCTGCCCGGATTTCACCGTTGAAGCCTAAATATTCTCTCAAAGCCCGTGCCTGTGTGAACGGGCGTCCATCACGGAAGATCGGAAACCTTAGAACAACCAATTCCAGATGCGCTAAAAACGGCTTCAACCGTTCAGGGTCATGCTCTGCTTCAAGCAGCACAGCACGGGCATCCGGAAAATTCTGTAATTCATCGAGGGGAACAAGCTGTTCATGGAAGTTTGAGGCGCGTGCCCCAAGATCAAACAGCTTCATATGCAGCGTCCTTGAAGGGGACATCCCCTAGCCGAGAGAGTGTATCCAGGAATGTTTCACCAGCCGTACGCTTGCCAAGATAACAGTCCACAATGCGCGCAATGGCGTCTACCGTGTCGTCCTCTGGCAAAGCCGGACCGAGGATGGAGCCAATAGCCGCACCCTGATCAGCCCGACCACCCAGAGTAATCTGGAAAAATTCCTCTCCGCGCTTATCCACACCAAGCAAGCCAATATTACCTGCGTGATGATGCCCGCAAGCATTGATGCAGCCAGATATATTGATGCTCAAAGCACCGATTTCTGCCTGCAAATCCGCGTTTCCAAAGCGCGCGCCAAGCTTTTGCGCAATCGGAATGGACCGTGAATTGGCCAGAGCGCAATAATCCAGACCTGGGCAAGCTACGATATCACCAATAAGGCCAACATTCGCGGAAGCCAGACCAACCTCTCTCAGGCTCAACCACAGATCGTGCAGCCTGTCCTGACGAACATGTCCAAGCACTACGTTCTGTAGATGCGTAATCCGCAATTCGCCAAAGGAATGCACGTCAGCCAAATCGGCAAGGCGCTTCATTTGCACACTCGTTGCGTCCCCAGGAATACCGCCAGCCGGCTTCATGGAAACAACAGCAATTATGTGCCCAGATGCGCGATGCTCGTGGGTATTGCTCCGCACCCAGAGATCAAATTCACGATCTGCGATACGCTGCTGAGCAAGCACTTCAGACGCATTATCCGGCGCCACAAGTTCCGGCACAGCAAAACGTGCACGGATCGCCGCGACGGTTTCAGGCGTAAGGCGGTAGTGATCAGGATTCATGAGGGCGAGTTCAGCCTCCACTGCCTCGCGATAGGCTTCGATGCCGATAGCCTGAACCAGAATTTTGATCCGCGCCTTGTAGATATTATCGCGCCTGCCATGAGCATTATAGACACGAACAATAGCTTCAAGCGTCGCCAACAAACGATCTTCAGGAACAGCGTCAAAAATTTCCTGCCCTATGATCGGTGTGCGCCCCATGCCTCCGCCAACAAAAATCCGAAAAACGGTACCGTCCACCCCGGGACGCGCGAGAATGCCGATATCATGAAAACGCGCAGCCACACGATCGTTAGGGCTACCGGAAATAGCGATCTTGAACTTACGCGGAAGAAACGTAAACTCAGGATGCAGCGTAGACCACTGCCGGAGAATTTCAGCATGGACCCTCGGGTCCACAAGCTCGTCAGCCGCCGCGCCCGCAAATTCGTCAGACGTCACATTGCGAATGCAGTTACCGCTCGTCTGGATGGCATGCATATCCACGTCGGCAAGCTCACGCAGAATGGCAGGCGTGTCTTCAAGACGTATCCAGTTGAACTGGATATTCTGACGCGTCGTGAAATGCCCATAATCACGATCATAGCGATGGGCAATATCCGACAGCTTTCTCATCTGCCTGCTGTCAAGAATACCATACGGGATGGCAATCCTGAGCATATAAGCATGAAGCTGCAAATACAGACCGTTCATCAGTCGTAGTGGCTTGAACTCATCTTCTGTCAGTGTTCCGTCAATCCGACGCTGCACCTGACTCTCGAATTCTTCAATGCGTGACTGAAGAAAATTACGATCAATCTGGTCATATTGATAATGACCTACAGGAGCGTTCATCTTACGCCTCCGTTGCAAACTGTGGATGAACAGTCGGTCCATGCGCCCGAATGCGCTCACGAACACTCACAGGCTCAATGGCTGAGCCGTCCTGAACTGCCACTTCATAGACACCGACAACGCCATCACGCTGAGCATTGTGCTTCGCGTTCTCAAGTGCCAGTTCCGCGGACTCAGCGTCATACGTCTCGGCGTGGCGGATCTGAGGTAACCATTGTCCGAAAGCATCCCGCCAAACAATCTGTCCATCCAAAAGGCGGTTAGCTGTCAGGACGAGCTTTTCGCCTGCAGACAGCCGGGTTGGACGTTTCATTTCAAGAGATCTCCTGGTGTACGGCAAGCGGGGACTGGGCAGCGGTCACAGCAACGGTGACGTTCCGAAGATCACGACGATGCTTCACAACCTCCCCCACAATCGTGAGTGCTGGTCCACGAAGTTCAGCGGAACTGGCAAGATCGGCCAGAGTTTCCAAGGTTCCGACAATCACACGCTGGTCTGCACGTGTTCCCTTTTCGATGATCGCTGCTGGCCAATCAGGGGGCAGACCATGCGCGATCAGCTGACACGCAAGCTCACCGAGTGGCGCAAGCCCCATATAGATCGCTAGTGTCTGACCTTTCCGTGCAAGGCTCGGCCAGTGCAGGTCGAGTGTCCCATCAGTGCGGGCGTGGCCGGTCAGAAACAGGCAACTTTGTGCACAGTCCCGATGTGTCAGTGGAATACCTGCCGCAGCCCCACAGCCGCTTGCAGCTGTAATACCCGGAATGATCCGGACGGGTATGTCGGCATCCACAAGAGCCTCCATTTCTTCACCACCACGTCCAAAAATAAATGGGTCGCCGCCCTTCAGACGCAACACACGCTCACCACGCTTTGCACGACGAATAATCTCGGCATTGATTTCGTCTTGAGGCAAAGTGTGGTGGCTACGACGCTTACCCACAAAAACACGATCTGCATCCCGACGGACGCGATCCAGGATTTCTGCAGGCACCAGATGATCATATAAGACACTGTCAGCGTTCTGCATCAGACGCAGCGCGCCCAGTGTCAAAAGGTCCGGATCTCCTGGCCCAGCTCCAACAAGCCACGCTTCGCCCGTACAGGACGTGCGGGTAATTGCTTCTTCAAGACAAACTCTCGCAGCATCCGTATCCCCCCCTAAGGATGCTTCATAACCCGGACCATCCAGGAAATCCTCCCATGCGCGCTTGCGTTCAAGCATATCGGGGAGAGCTTCACGGATCCATGGGCGTTGAGCGTGCATGAAACGCGCAGTGTCACCCAAGCCGCTTGGCAACATGGCTTCAATCTGAAGACGCAGTCTGCGCGCCAGAACAGGCGCTGCGCCCCCTGTAGAAATCGCCACCTGTACCGGATGCCTGTCGACCAGAGCAGGCGTGATGAAACTGGATGGCTCCGGCTCGTCAACCACACAGACAAGAACATTAAAAGACCGAGCAATCTGCGCCACACGCCGATTCAAAACACGGTCATCAGTCGCTGCAAAAACAATGCGTGTCTGTGGAATACGTTCTTCCAGAAGAGCGTCCGTCACCTGCCCTTTAACGACCAACAGGCGCCCTTGTTCTTCCCAAAGCTGAATTTCATCGCAGGTATCCGCAGCCAGAACACAGATCTCCGGGCAGCGCCCCAGAAGAAGGCGAAGCTTATTGGCGGCCACGTTGCCGCCCCCCACAACAAGAGCCTTGGTATCATCAAGGCGAAGAGCAATCGGAAGAAAGGTACCAGGATTCGTCATTACATTAATGAGAATGCTTCATTAGAAACGAAAATCCAACAGAAATGATCGTGATTTAGTGAATTATTTTATTCACTAAATCATTTCATTAAATTGAGAATGAGATGGGAGCGCGGTTCGGGCGTCGCAAACCAGCATCCTCAGCCTCACGTATCAGGTCATCCAGCGTCACTCCGGACATTCTTTCGGAAACTTCCTTATCCAAAGACTGCCAGAACGGCCCAACAACCTTTTGAAACAGGCGGCTACCCTGTGACTCTTCGTCTGCTTCCCTCTCAGCCAGAGTAGCAGCCTCCACTATTTCCTTAAGAGAAATCGTTCTCTGAGCCCGAGCCAGCCGATATCCACCCTTAGGCCCACGAATGCTATCGAGAAGCTGGGCCCGAGACAAAGCCTGCAAGACAGGCTCTATGCCCCGTCGAAGCATATCACCGCGGCGCGCAATGTCGGCACCACTCACAACTCCTGCGCGCCCCGCATAAAAAGCAACATCCAACATGATGGAAACAGCCGTGAGGGCACGGTCGCGACGTAGGTACATCGGGAAATCCACAGAAAAGAATGACAAAAAGAGGCTTTTGATCAAATCATGCGATCATTTTTCGTGAATTTGTTATATTTTCTAAAAAAAGTCAATCTTTCAAAGCGACTTGTAACAGACGCTCCAAGAACGGCGCTGCAAAACGACACACTTTCTGATAGAGGAAATATATGATCAAAAAGGCTCCATCTTCCGTATCCTTCCATGAAACATTCTCCGCCCCGCGAGGTCGCGTGTATGAATCTTTCTTACAAACTGTAGGCGGAACGCCGCTTGTGGCGTTACCCCGCCTGACAGAACAGGATGGCCTTAAAGCCCGCGTCCTGCTCAAGCTGGAGTTTTTTAACCCTCTTGGCTCGGTCAAGGATCGGATAGGAGTTGCCATGCTCCAGGATGCGACCCACAGAGGGATCATAACACCCGGCCGCACGGTTCTTATTGAGCCTACTTCAGGAAATACAGGAATTTCCTTGGCATTCGCCGCAGTTGCAATGGGCTACCGGCTGATCGTCACAATGCCAGAGGGTGCCTCAATAGAGCGTCGAAAAATGCTTGCCCTGATGGGAGCTGAAATTGAACTAACACCCACCACGCTGGGTATGAGTGGTGCTATTCAAAAAGCGGAAGAATTGCTCGAAACCCTGCCAGACGCATGGATGCCCAGTCAGTTCACCAATGAGGCAAACCCTGCGGTACACGCAGAAACAACAGCTGAAGAAATTTGGATTGATACAGATGGCGCAGTGGATATGGTTATTGCTGGTGTAGGAACGGGAGGTACAGCTTCCGGCATTGCACACCGCCTAAAGCCACGAAAAAAGACGCTCAAGGTTTTTGGTGTAGAACCCCAGGAGAGCGCAATTCTAAACGGGGATGAACCAGGACCACACGGCATTCAGGGTATAGGACCTGGTTTCTGTCCTGAAACACTAGATCTAAAGGCACTGGATGGAATTATCGAAGTCGCAGAGCGTGACGCTATAACGACGGCTCGGCGATGTGCCTCGATAGAAGGTATTCCCATCGGGATTTCAGCAGGCGCAGCGCTCCATGCAGCTCTCGAGCTTGGCAAACGTGCGACCAACAAACAAAAAACGATCGTGGCAATCGTCCCATCGTTCGCGGAACGCTATCTCTCTACAAACCTGTTCTCAGGACTTGGCTAAGGCTCAACGTTCATAAACACAAAATACTGGCGGCAAAGCAATTTGTCGCCAAATACGGAGCGAGACGAAGGCCGGATGCTGGCTTTGGTTTGGGATGAGGTTTTTGATGATGGTTGTGAGACGAACAGTGACGGTCTCATGAGGCATTTCCGCTTTGCGCCATCTGGGCGCTGGCGTTTTTGATTAGTTTTTAGTGAGGGTATTTA
>NZ_BJUZ01000004.1 GCF_007988885.1 Gluconobacter wancherniae NBRC 103581 | reverse complement strand
CAGGAAAAAACCTAGCAAAACAGCGACAAATGAAGTTATCCCCGATTCTCATTTTTACATAAGAATGAAAAAATCTAAAAAAACAGCGACATTTTTATGCCGCCGTTCTCTTTCGCAGTTCAGGGGGTGGCTGTTTTCTCCCAGGCATCTTGCAGTCTTTTGCGGGTTCCTGCTCCCATGCGTCCCAGTCCACACGCATTGCGCATTTCTGTTAAAGCCTCTTCCCCGTTGAGCCCCGCCAAACGAAGCCTCGTAGCAAGCACAACAAGCATGCTCATTGGAATTTGGACGGGGTCCAGACTTTCTCCCGAGTTCGGAAGTCTGAATTCAGGCGGTTCTTCTGGACTGGAACCTTCCGGCCAAAAGAAGACATCCCCTTCCTCCTCCGAAGTTGGAATAGTTTGTGGGACTGTGCTCAGAATTCTGTCTCGGATTTGACGTCCCGCACGAGCATAACCATGGAGACGGGAAACAGATTGCACGAGAGTGCTTTCAAGCAGAGGCCCTTTTTCGTTCACTGTCTGCCGGATAATTTCCTGCAAGACTGTTGAATAGCTCTCATCTGCAAAACGATCAGGCTCTGCCTTCAGAGCGTCTGGCTCTTTGAGATATCTCTCAACAGGCTCGTGCATTGTGACCAGCCCCGCATAAAGAGGCTTTTCTGCCGGAATACCCATTTCTTCTTTCTGCAAAGGAGTCCCCTCCCCTGCACGCGGCATAGTATTGGCATCATGAAGGACCAGATTATCATTCTGCTCCACCCTCTTCAGGCGAACCAATTCAAGGTGATGCCTCAATACGTGATCGAGCCTGTCAGCTTCACGGCCTGAATTGAGCCACCAATCAGCAGACCAGACATGCAGGATGTTCCAACCCAGATTTTCCAGCACTGCCTTACGAAGACGATCCCGATCCCGTGTCGTGGCACTCTCATGATATGCCGTTCCATCACACTCCACACCCGCAAGATAAGCACCAGGAACATCAGGATCGACAATCCCTAGATCAATCCTAAAGCGTGAAGCGCCAACTCTGGAATGAACAGTCCAACCCCGTATCCTCAACAATTCGGCCACTTCCTGCTCAAACGCAGTCTCAGTAGCCTCCACTGGGTTTCCTGCCGTTTCCTTGACCCCTGCACCGCCATATTCCGCGAATGTCAGGAATTTTCTCAAATGTAGAACACCGAGAGCCGAGCTCCGGGCTGGATCAATCTGCTCGGCCCGTAATGACCCGAATACGATCAGCTTTTCCCTTGCCCTTGTAATCGCAACATTAAGGCGCCGCTCTCCCCCTGCACGATTGAGCGGACCAAAATTTACATAGGGTGCCCCCGTGAGCTCCGGCGCATATGTGAGGGAAAACAGCATGATATCACGCTCTTCTCCCTGAATATTCTCAAGATTACGAACAAGAACAGGCTCTCGCGCCTCATCGCTGAAGAAATTCGCCAGTTCAGGCTCATCGCACTGAGCCTTTTCCAACATGTCCGTAATCAGTGTCTGCTGTTCCGCGTTGAACGTGACGACACCAATAGAACGTCCGTCATTGCTCCGAAGCAGCCTCAACACTTCAGCGACAACTGAACGAGCTTCAGGGATATTGGTACGGGCACTACCACGTGAATAGATCCCATCAGGCACGAACCTAAAGGAAACTGCTGTATCGCTCGTAACTGGGGACGGAAATGTTACGAGATCACCGCCATAATATTGTGCGTTTGAAAATGCGATCAGGCTCTCATGACGACTGCGATAATGCCATCGCAGACTGACCTCCGGAATACCTGCAGCACGGCATTCATCAAGAATGGACTCCATGTCACAAAGTTCGCCTTCCCCGATTTCCTCTTCTGTATCTGCTCGTGCGAAAAAGCTTGTCGGTGGCAACTGCTTCGGATCGCCAACAACAATAACCTGCTTGCCTCGACCGACTGCGCCAATGGCATCCCATGTTGGAATCTGCGACGCCTCATCAAAAATCACGAGATCAAAGGGCTCGGAATCAGTCGGAAGATACTGCGCGACTGAAAGCGGACTCATCATTAGACATGGCGTCAGCGTCCGCAAAGCATCTGGCACCGCTGCTGCGAGCTGACGGATAGACATTTGACGAGTTTTCTTGGCGATTTCGCGCGTGAGAAGTACATATTGCGCCTCCCGACGCCGCGTCTCGATATCTGGCAAATTTGCAGCCAGACGCGCACGAACAAGACGTTGCGACAGCTGGGCCAGCTTCTGGTCTAACTCGCTGAAACGTTCTATCCGATCTTCCTGAGCCGCCGCGATAAAGCTGCGCAGGCGCGGAGTTTCATCAATAACAGCATTAGCCCACCAACGAGCATAATTGCCTTCGAAGACTCGATTGATGTCGACAGGCACAATATTTGCCTGCATCAAGGCATCTACCAGCGGCTTTAGGCCAAGATTTTCTGCATCATGGCAAACCTTACGCCAAGCACACCAGTCCCTAAGATTCCTTCCGTGCTCCAGCCAATCCGTCGTGAGTGCGCACAGTCGGGGGAGCCAGTCCGCTCCGTCCGGAACCAAGACGCTCAAATCATTTGCGGCCAGCGCGCTTAGTCCATCGCGATGGGCCTGAACCTCCGTGTATGCAATCTGAAAAGCATGAATCTGCCTTCCGATCAGACCTTCTGGTGCCAGAAGATCCCTCCCTTCGGTCAAAAGCTCGCGGACTCTACGCCTCGCGGACAGCAGCACTGCAATATCGTCCACACAACTCCCGAGGGTGGCACTGAGCTTTTTTCCCCACAATAATGCCGCTTCGATTTTTGAGAAATCTGTCTGGCGTCCCTGCCATAATGTACCGAGCGTTTCAGCATAATCGTCAGCATTTAGTTTTTGCTCAATCGCTGTGAGCTCGAGTAGTTTTTCAAACTCCGGAGCCAAATCTTCAGGAATTTCACCTTCCGACAATTCCTCGACCTGACGCCTGACGCTCTTGTATCCGCTCTTCCTTGCAAGAAGCCATTTTTCGCTGGCGTCCTTCCACTTATGTAGAAGTTCCGAGGCTGGCACAGCAGACACATCCCGCCAGCGCAAGACGAGAGAACTCTCAATCTGTCGATAGCGAAGTACGGAAGACTGTTCCTCTAACGCAGCATAAGCAATTTTTTCGGCATCATCTCTCAGTGCCCATGCGGCATATGCGGCTTCTGGCTGCAACAGCAGATCACTGAGCAATCTGACCCGTTCAAACTGAGCACAGGACTGTTCTCCGCCAGCCAGATCGTAGGACTTTACGAGTTTATCAGCGTGCCCTCCCAGATCCTGCAATGCAGCTCTTAAGCTCGCTGCTTCCTTAAGAAGATTTTCCTGCCAACGGGACGTCCAGTCCTCGTGCTCGATACCTTCCAGCTCCCTTACGAGAACTTTGGGCCCCAGCCTCGCATAGAGGCGGCCAAGCATTGCAACTACTTCCTGCAACCGCGCCCAATCCGCGAGCTCGTGCGTAGCCGCACTTTCCCAGGTCAGAGATATGTGAGGAACAGATGCTCGTTCTGCGTTCAGCACGGCGCCAATTGCACGGTAGGGCGTCCACCCATTGGGCCAGCAGTGATGGAGATCAGCCACATAAGCATTCAGCTCATTACGAAGAACCGAAACATGTTTCTGACTGCTCTGCCACTCGTCGTCCAAGCAGTTTTCAGATACATTCTGAGCATCACGAAACTGCTCAAGAACAGCGCTCCGCCCCGCATGTGGAGAAAACAGATCGAGACAGAACGCATCCAAGCCCACTGCCTTGAGGCGATTCCGTACGACCTCCAGAGCCGTGCGCTTCTCAGCCACAAAAAGGACAGTACGGCCTCGTGCCAAAGTATCAGCGATAATGTTGGCAATCGTCTGGCTTTTCCCGGTTCCCGGTGGCCCGATCAATACAAAGCTTTCTCCACGTGCTGCACGCATAACCGCAGCAAGTTGAGACGAATCAGCCTCCATTGGGCAGACAAGAGAAGCCTCTTCCAGTGCCTCATCCAAACACTGGACTGGTTCATTCTTTTGCAAAGGCGTTAGCAGATGCTCGCCCTCCGCCGCACCATCTAACAAACGAGTTGCAACAGGACTGATCCGTAGTGCGTCTCGGCGCTCCTTCAGATCTTTCCACATCAGAAATTTTGCAAAAGAAAGCGTCGTTAGACAGACACGCTCGTCTATTTCCCAATTGGGCTGGTCACGCAAACCTGCGCGGAAAATATCAAAAATTCGCCTGACATCGAGCCCTGATTCATCCTGGGGAAGTCGATCCGCCTCCAGGGCTGGAAAACGCATCCCGAAATCCTGCCGCAAAAGTTCCAGCAGGCTGCCGTTCACCATACTTTCGTCCCCATGCGGACGAAGGCGGAACGGCGCATTGATATTGCTTCGTTCCAAAACCACAGGCAGCAAAATCAGCGGGGCGCGGGCCTCCCTGTCCCGGCCACGAGGTTGCCAAACCAGTTCTCCAAGAGTGAGAAAGAGCACATTCGCTCCCCCTTCCTGCTGGGCCGCGCGTGCTTTGCGATAAATCTCCACTAGCGCCGCGTGAAGAGAACTCTCTTCACGCGCAACCAAAAGCTCTCCATGCTCCAGAGCCTGAGCCGCAAGCGTCCGGTTATGATCATCGTAATGCCGTTCTTGCTCGACCGCCTGACTTCTGGGATCTCGTCCGCTCATCAATTCTGGTCTGGCACGAAGACGTAACGGTGCCTGCCGCTCTCCCCCTTTCAACGCTGCAATCCTGTCCTCCAGAACCGCCGGATTGGCGCAGAAAAGTTCGATGATCTGCCTGTCCGATTTAGGTAGGTTCAGAAGACGACTGCGCCCGGAAAGATCCAGAAGGCGCTTGCACCAACGGTCCAGCCTGCCTTCTGGAGTTTCCAGAATATCAATATCTTCGTCGCTGCGCAGATCAGGAGCCACTTCCAGAGCTGGTAAAGCACACTCTTCTTCCGCGGCGGCTTCAGCTACCTGATGCTGAACCAGTATAGGCAACGGGCGAATACGGCGTAGCCGCGCTCTGTGGATATCAATGATCCCTTCAAAGGCATCATTCGCACCATTCCCTTCCAGTTGCGCGCGCCCACGATCACACGCAGTGCCGAAGCTTGGAGGCGTTACACCCGTTGCAAGAGTGGTCTCAAAAACACAGACATCATCAAGCGCTATGCGATTACGAATTCCAGGTAAATCCTGCAGGAGGGATATCCCGGACTCTGCATATGAAAGCCAAAAACCCGTAAACGCATGACCTTTCATCATGATCAGAACCGGCCGAATGCCCGCTGCCTCCAGACACGACGCAAACAGAATTGCGGTATCCAGACACGTGGCGAGTTTCTCTCCCAAAATCTGCGAAGGCAAACGGATACGCTGGCCGCTCTCAACAAACGATGCAGGTGCACTCACATAGGTGAGCTTCAGTGCGCAAATCACACACCATATGGCTTGAGCCTGCTCCCAAACCCTCTTTTTTCCTGCCTGATATCCCTCGAAAGAAGAGATCTGTCCGGCCACCTCCATCAAAGCAGATGCAGTGCGGAGAATAACGGAAACAGCAGGGTCATTGGGAAGTACGAACGCAGCCAAAAGGTCTGGCAATCCATCCAGTCCGCCCCACTCACTGCGTGAAAGAACACGAATGTCTGCTTCCTGTCGCGCAATCTCGGTACTGCTACCGTCGGGAAGCTTTTCTTCCGCAGTAATGATCACGGTCGCTCGGGTAGCCTCGCTCATGGACGCAAGAAGGCTTCCATCCAAAGCGATATCCAAAGATTCAATCTGACAATACTGCCTGACAGGCAGATCCTGAATTTCCCAACTTCGAGGCTTCAGAACAGGCGGCTCCGAACTCAGCTTCAAAGTCATACGCTCAATACGACGATCTGAAATATTACGGGCCGATAGCTCTAGAAGAACGGGAACACTGTTCTCCCACAAAGCAAGACTGACAGTTCCACGAAGGGAGCTTTTGAGCTCAATGCGGGGCTCGGACAGACATACATCAGCAACCACGCCATCAGCTTCAGGAGAACTGGCCAAATCCTGGTTGCTTATAGCGCTCCCCGCGGAGTGCGGTCCTGGCTCGATATCCATGGGCGCATCGTGAGAGGAGTTTGTCATCGTGTCGTGTCACCAGATAATCTCAGGTGAGCCCAGCATACAGCAAGATACGGGACACTCCATCCCAAGGTGCCATTCAGAAGCGTTTGCCGTCTATCAGTTCAACAATAAAAAAACCCGCCAGATCGCATGATCTGACGGGCCTCTTATTAATCTGAAGATAGAAGAAACTCAGAGAAATGCTGGGTTTTCTACTGCTTCGATTTCTGCGCGAACGCTCTGGATTTCACGTGACATACGGTCATGTGCATCAACGTCATTCGGCCCGATCTGAGCCCACTGCGTTTCCAGATCACGAAGACGATCGCGCGCTTCATCCGCAGACAGCTCACTCATCAGCTGCGCGGAGTCAGCGAGTACCGTACAACGGTCAGGCCCCATATCCACGAAACCACCGGCGACAAAGTAGCGGTCAACGATCTTGTCATTTTCGTAGAGAGCAACAACGCCACCACGCAGCTGAAGCATCAGCGGTGCACGGTCCGGCATCGCTGCAATATCGCCCTCCATGCCCGGCACAACGACCATGTCGATCTCGCGATCAACCAGACGCTTTTCCGGGCTGACGATCTCGATGCGAAGTGGCATCGGATCAGCCCTCCTGCTTCATCTTTTCGGCCTTGGCAACGGCTTCATCAATGGAACCAACCATGTAGAAGGCGCCTTCCGGCAGGTGATCGTATTCGCCAGCAACTACTGCCTTGAAAGAACGAACGGTATCTTCGAGCGAAACCAGCTTGCCAGGTGCCCCTGTGAACACTTCAGCAACGTGGAAAGGCTGAGACAGGAAACGCTGGATGCGACGTGCGCGACCAACAATCTGCTTGTCCTCTTCAGACAGCTCGTCCATGCCAAGAATGGCGATGATGTCCTGCAGGCCTTTGTAGGTCTGCAGCGTGCTCTGAACTGCACGTGCAACGTTGTAATGCTCTTCACCGATAATCTTCGGGTCAAGCGAACGAGAGGTGGAATCCAGCGGATCAACGGCAGGATAAATGCCCATTTCGGCGATAGAGCGATTCAGAACCGTCGTCGCATCAAGATGGGCAAAGGTTGCCGCAGGAGCCGGATCGGTCAGATCGTCGGCAGGAACATACACGGCCTGAACAGACGTGATGGAACCCTTCTTGGTGGAGGTAATACGCTCCTGCAACGCACCCATTTCTGTCGAAAGGGTTGGCTGATAACCCACAGCAGAAGGAATACGGCCGAGCAGCGCTGAAACTTCAGAACCTGCCTGCGTGAAACGGAAGATGTTATCCACGAAGAACAGTACGTCCTGGCCTTCTTCGTCACGGAAATATTCCGCAACCGACAGACCTGAAAGAGCAACGCGTGCACGTGCTCCCGGCGGCTCATTCATCTGGCCATATACAAGAGCAACCTTGGAACCAGCCGTGGAGCCGTCCTCGTTGATCTTGATGACACCTGCGTCCTGCATTTCGAAATACAGGTCATTGCCTTCTCGGGTACGCTCACCAACACCTGCAAAAACGGACACACCACCGTGTGCCTTCGCAATGTTGTTGATCAGTTCCTGAATGATAACTGTTTTACCAACACCTGCGCCGCCGAAGAGGCCAATCTTACCACCCTTGAGATATGGGCAGAGGAGATCGACGACCTTAATGCCTGTGACCAGGATCTCAGAAGCAGCGGCCTGCTCCTCGAAGGACGGAGCCTTGCGGTGGATCGGCAGATACTTATCAGTAACAATCGGTCCGCGCTCATCGATTGGCTCACCGATGACGTTCAGGATACGACCCAGGGTTGCAGGCCCAACAGGAACCATGATCTGCTTGCCCGTGTTTCGAACTTCCGCTCCACGGTTCAGGCCATCGGTGGTGTCCATGGCAATACAGCGGACCTGACGGTCGCCAATTTCCTGCGAAACTTCAAGAACGAGCGTCTGATCGCCATTCTTGACATGCAGGGCATTAAGGATGTGTGGAAGATCACCTTCAAACTGCACATCGACAACTGGACCACGCACCTGGGTGACGCGGCCGACTACGTTGTTTGCAGTATCAACGGGATGGTTGAGGGTTTCGGACATCGGTTTCGTCTCCTGCGTGATCTCAGACGGCTTCTGCGCCGGAGATGATCTCGATCAGCTCGTTTGTAATATTGGCCTGGCGGGTGCGGTTATACTTCTGGGACAGGCGGTCAATTGCCTTGCTCGCATTACGGCTGGCATTGTCCATTGCCGTCATGCGAGCGCCCTGTTCACCCGCAGCACTCTCAAGAAGCGCAGAGAAAAGCTGCACCTGAAGGTTGCGAGGAAGGAGCTGCGCAAGAAGCGTTGCCTCGTCAGGCTCGAATTCATACTGGGCAGCGTCTGACGCTTCAGCATTATCGTTTTCAGCGACAGGAAGCGGAACAAGCGGAGCCTGCACCGCAATCTGCGTCATTGCATTGACAAAGCGATTATAGACCAGCGTGCAGCGATCAATACCACCAGCCTCAAGCATGGTGATGATCTTAGCGCCCACCGCCGAAGCCTTGTCAAAACCGACGTCCTTGCCTTCCGTGCCGGAAAGCTGCTCCACGATCATGCTGGGGTAATGACGAACAAGGATGTCGCCCCCCTTACGGCCAACCGGCAAAATACGGACGGTCTTGCCTTCAGCAAGGAGAGAATCAATCAACTGACGTGCAGACCGCACAACGTTTGCATTGAAACCACCAGCAAGTCCGCGATCAGAAGTCAGCACAACGACCAGATGGACGTTATCTTTACCTGTCCCGGCGAGAAGCGTCGGAAGGCTCGCAGCATCTGCTCCGCGCGTGGCAGCAGCAAGTTCCGCCATCATACGGCGCATTGCTTCTGCATACGGACGAGCCGCCTCAGCCTGGGACTGGGCACGTCGCAGCTTGGAAGCTGCGACCATTTTCATCGCGTTCGTAATCTTGCGCGTCGATTTGACACCCGTGATTCGTCCGCGCAGTTCCTTCAGCGAAGCCATGGGCTATCCTCAGGCTGAAAAGCGCTTGCCAAATGCCTCGAGCAGCTCTTTGAGCTTACCTTCGGTTTCTGGCTTGATCTGACGATCGTTACGGATGGCCGTCAGGATGTCCGCACCAGCGCCACGAAGTTCTGCAAGCAGAGCGGCTTCATAGGCAACAACCTTGTCAACAGCGATCGGGTCAACATAACCACGTGTTCCTGCGAAGAGCACAACAACCTGCTCCTCTACTGGCAGCGGCGAAGTCTCAGGCTGCTTTAGCAGTTCAACCAGGCGTGCACCGCGATCCAGCTGCTTGCGGGTAGCGGGGTCCAGATCCGAAGCAAACTGCGAGAACGCAGCCATTTCACGGTACTGCGCAAGCTCAAGCTTGATCTTGCCAGCAACCTGCTTCATCGCCTTGATCTGCGCGGCAGAACCAACACGGGAGACAGAACCACCGACGTTCACAGCCGGACGGATGCCCTTGTAGAACAGGTCTGTCTCAAGGAAGATCTGGCCATCTGTAATCGAAATTACGTTGGTCGGGATGTAAGCCGCTGTATCGCCAGCCTGAGTCTCAATGACCGGAAGTGCTGTCAAAGAGCCACCGCCATTAGCATCGGACATCTTAGCCGCGCGCTCAAGAAGACGGGAATGCAGATAGAACACATCGCCCGGGAAGGCTTCACGTGCAGGCGGACGGCGCAACAGCAGCGACATCTGACGATATGCAACCGCGTGCTTTGACAGGTCGTCATAGCAGACGAGTGCATGCATCCCGTTGTCACGGAAGTACTCGCCCATTGCACATGCCGTGTAAGGTGCAAGGTACTGCATCGGAGCAGCATCAGACGCCGTTGCCGCGACAACAATGGAATATTCCATTGCGCCCTGTTCCGTCAGGGTCCGCACCAGGTTCGCAACGGTCGAGCGTTTCTGACCGACAGCAACATAGATGCAGTAAAGGGACTTCTTCGCGTCACCAGTAGCATTAACCGGCTTCTGGGCGACGATGGTGTCAACCAGAATAGCGGTCTTGCCCGTCTGACGGTCACCAATGATCAGCTCACGCTGTCCGCGCCCAACCGGCACCAGAGCGTCAATAGCCTTGATGCCTGTCTGCATTGGCTCACTGACGGACTGGCGGGGCATAATCCCCGGAGCCTTGACTTCTGCGCGGGTGAACGTGACGTCAGTCAGCGGACCACGACCATCGATCGGATTACCAAGACCATCAACAACGCGTCCGAGCAGGCCCTTCCCGACGGGAACCTCTACAACGGCCTTGGTACGCAGGACGGTATCGCCCTCGCGAATTTCATCACCGTCACCGAAGACGACGACGCCAACGTTATCGCTTTCGAGGTTCAGCGCCATGCCGCGCAGGCCCGTTCCTTCGAACTCGACCATCTCGCCGGCCATGACATTCGTCAGGCCATAAACGCGGGCGATACCATCACCGATGGACAGGACCGTACCCGTCTCGGAAACCGTCTCGGTCTTGTCGAACGACGCAATCTGTTGCTTGAGAATGTCCGAAATCTCGGCGGGACGAATCTCCATCACGCGGCTCCCTTCATGGCGTTCTGCAGGCGGGTCAGACGCCCAGCGATCGATGTATCAAATAATGTGGAACCGACACGTACCGTCATTCCGCCAATCAGCGAAGTATCCGTACGCTCGATCATGGACACGCGGCTATAACCTGCTTCGGCCAGACGGCCCTGAAGCTGGCTGCGCTGCATGTCTGTAAGTGGCTGCGTGGAACGAATTTCAGCGACGACCTCCCCGCGAAGGGTCGCATCCAGTGCGATAACTCCGTCAAGGATCGAGACCAACTCGGAAAGACGGCGGTTGCTTGCAATAACACCGACAAAGCGTCGCAGGGCATCCCCAAAACCGAGCTTTTCCATCAGTGCGCCAGCAACTTCAGCAGAACGGCGCTCATCTAAACGGGCGTCTCTTAGGAACACCCGCAGATCCGCGCTCTGGCCAATCGCTTCGCGAAGGCCGCGCACCTGACGCAGAACGTCAGAAATTGCACCCTGTTCAGAGGCATAGTCGTAGAGAGCCCGGGCGTAGCGCTGCGCTACACCACTTACCGGCCTGATCTGCGGCTCCTGTGTCACCGTCACACGCGTGTTCCGTCTCACCTTCTGCCGGAAACCGGTCACCCGGAATCCGCACAATCCGTTTGGACCGCACGCATGATAAATCCCGGGATCCGGGAATCGTCACGCCAATACGGCCCTCCACTGTTCGTGGCGCCTCTAGCACGCTGTTCGGGCCAAGCGCAACCAACAGAAATGCTTTCTGAAGACATGTAGGCACAACCATTTGCATTTACCTCTGGCAGGCTGGCAGTTAGGCCCCCTGGCCGCTATCTAGGCTGACCATAAAACTCTTCAATTTCTTTTTCTGGAAACCTGATGCCTCATTGCTTGCGCCTCATCACTACGCTCGGCACCCTTCTGAGCTGCGCCTTGACGCATAGCGCGTCAGCAACGCCCGTTTCAGACAAACCCAACTTTCCCACACTCATTTACTGGGACAACTGGACAGATAAACAAGGCGTCTCACACCTGACCAAGTGTAAACTTTCAGCCTTCAGGCAGACTCCTTCAATTGCGGGAGAAGACAAGGTCTGGGCCGGAACCGAGCACACCGGCATGGCAACCGTCATTACAAAGGTACAACCACCTAAATGGAAGGGCGGATGGTCTGAGACCAGACAGGTACAATGGGTGGTCCCGCTATCTGGCACCTATTTTGTACAAGCAATGGATGGCACAAGCGTCGAACTCAACGCTGGCGATATGCTCCTGAGCGAGGATCAAAATTCAGTTCGTGATCATGCCGGCCATGTCGGCCATTTGTCAGGGAATGTCGGAGATGATGCAGTTGCGCTGATGATTACGCAGTTTGCGAATGCGCGCGCATCACATATTCAATGCGACAGACCTTAAGGACAGGCATTAATCAGAAAATATACATTTTTGGGATTGTTGGAGCGGGCGAAGGGAATCGAACCCTCCTAAGAAGCTTGGAAGGCTACTGCATTACCACTATGCTACGCCCGCATTCCGGAGATGCTCATAACTTATCCATGCCGCGTACGGCAAGAGCGAGAAGCAAAGATTTTTAAAATTAGTTATTTTGCTTCTGGCTATTGACTTTACCTCCCGAACAGCCTTTTTTCCGTTCGCTGTCTACGGCGTTCTCACTGTTAAGTCAGGACGCTGATTCGGCCGATAGGGGTGTAGCTCAATTGGCTAGAGCGCCGGTCTCCAAAACCGGAGGTTGCGGGTTCGAGACCCTCCGCCCCTGCCACCTCGCATCCGTACGTCAGGATTTCGATCCTACGTCGGAATGCGGATTTCATTTGATTCGAGGATGATGGTGTCGGTCAGTACCCCGAAAGACGAGTCGCGGAAGACGGCGCCTCAAAAGAAAGGCCCGGGCTTCAGCCCAAGCCGGTATCTGAAAGATGTGCGCGCTGAAGCCAAGCGCGTTACATGGCCGACCCGACGCAATACCATTGTCACCACTGGTGCAGTGCTTGCCATGGTCACCGTCACCTGCATCTTCTTTTTTGTCGTGGACCAAGTCATTGGCTTTGGTATCCGCGGACTTTTTGGCGTTGGAGGCTAAGGCCGCACCATGGCAAAGCGTTGGTACGTTGTGCATGTCTATTCCGGATTCGAGAAAAAAATCGCGAATCACATTAAGGAACAGGCAGCGCAGAAAGGCCTTTCCGATCATTTCGAAGAGATCCTTGTTCCTTCAGAGGAAGTGACCGAGGTTCGTCGTGGCCGCAAGGTTAACGCTGAACGTAAGTTTTTTCCGGGTTATGTTCTGGTGAAGATGGAACTGACCGACGAGGCATGGCATCTCGTAAAGGACGCCCCAAAAGTCACAGGCTTCCTCGGCACACGTAACAAGCCTTCGCCCATCACGGCAGCTGAAGCTGACCGCATCATGAAGCAGGCTCAGGAAGGCGTTGAGCGCCCCCGCTCCGCGCTTACCTTCGAGATTGGCGAACAGATTCGTGTTGCTGATGGTCCCTTCACATCCTTCACCGGAACGATCGAAGAAGTGGACGACGAGCGTCAGCGCCTCAAGGTCAGCGTTTCGATCTTTGGACGCTCCACACCTGTCGAGCTGGAATATACTCAGGTTGAAAAGCTCTAGGGCTTCCATCAAAACTGTATAAAAAAAGGGCTCCGTTACTGGAGCCCTTTTTTATGTCTGGTTGCTTTGCTCATTCACTATCATTGGGCATAGAGCCTCAAAGACTATTGAGTGATATGAGGCAATGGCAACGTCCGTAGATGCTGGGCTGCCTGCTCTGAAATAGCAGCCACACCAGCACTGAGTTGAGCGACAAGACGGTCTGTATTGCCGGTCGTTACGTCTTTTGATTTCCACTCAATGGGATATGTCATCACAGGACTTACCATTGATCCTGCCGGATGAACGGAAAGGGCGCCAGATACGACTGCATAGCCAGAAGGATCTGCCTCAAAGCGATTGATGGTAAGTTCCACGAAAGCCTGCGGGGTGGTCGTTACCGCATCATTCTGGGCAAAAACTGTGGTGGCTGGTAAACGCTGAGACAAATCTCTGGTCAGAGCATGGCCTATCATGTCGCCAAGAGGCTCACTCCAGGAATCGCCTGAAGCCATTTTCAGATGATACCCACGATCTGCTTCCACGATTGTATCCCGGTCCAATCGGGGGGAAACAACTGGCGTGCGGATTTCTACGACTGCCGGGCCACCAGCAAGCGCATCTCCAGCCACAGCAGCCACGGTGTAGAGCGTCGGGTCACTGCTACATCCTGCCACGGAGCCAATCAGCCCAAGCGCGCAAAGCGACCTAAGCATGTAGTTCGAGCGATACGACATCAATCAGTTCCTGCGGCCAGTGATCAAAGCAGAGGGGTGGTGATCCAGATAATCAGTCAGGAAACGGAGCGAACGTGCCATCTGGGACATTTGCAGGATCATCCCCTCAAGATTACGGTGGAAGTCGGTATCCCCACCGTAAGCCCCGAGAAGCGTCTGTGCGTTATTCAAGGTACCTTGAATCGCGCTCATGAGTGCTGGCAGATGCTGATCTGCATTGCGCGTCAGCCGATCTACGTTCTGCAGAGAGTTTCGGAACGCAACGAGAGACTGCGTAACCTCGCGACTATTCAGACGTCCGTCCGCATGTGCAATCAGGTCATTCACATGATCACCAATCTGCGTGAGTGGCATAGCAGCAATCTTATCCGTGATTGTCGATACAGATGCCATGATCCCGTCGAAGCCACCTGGCTGACTGGGAAGGACTGCGACGTCCCCCTCATACGTTACCTGAGCCGGCGGAGCATTCTTGACGAACTGCAGACCAATCATGGACTCGCCTGTCAGGAAGCTTGCGCTCTGAACTGAAGCACGCATCCCGCTGGCAACAAAAGCCGTGAGAAACTCCTGCACCTGCTTGGCCTGTGTATCTGGAGCGGAAAGAATGCGCTCTGGCTCGATCTCCATTTCCACCCGCACCTTGGGTAAAATACGCGGATCAGAAATCTCCAGCTTAACATCCGTCACGGAACCTATCTGAAGGCCGAACATCGTGACCTGACTGCCAGCAGCCAATCCCTTGACCGACGTATCGACATACGTGGCCACCTTGAACCTCTGATGATAGCGGGCATTATCCGCTTCACTCTGGCTACCATACAGCTTGAAAACCGAATTGGCTGGCGCAAGAGGAGCATCTACGCCCACGCGTCTTTGCGGGAGGCCAAAGGCGACACCACCGGACAACAGCGCCTGAATGGACTGTAGCTGCACTTTCAGTCCACCGGCACCTACACCGACCTGAACACCGGATACGTTCCAGAAGCGGCTATCCGTCCGAAGATAGTGGTCGTATGGCGCCTGTACGAACACCTGCAAGACAATCGGCCCGTCGCCGCCGGGGGGCATCGTATAGCCCAGAACCTCACCCACAGGCAGGTCACGAAAGAAGACAGGAGATCCTTGCCCGAGAGATCCGACCGCAGGTGCCACGAGCCAGAATGTTGAGCCCGGCTGATCCGACCGAATGCCGGGAGCGGCTTCCAGCCCCTTGAATTCGGTTTGGTAGTGGCCGTTGGGTGCCCCAGGATCAATCGCAATGTAAGCTCCGGAAATCAGCGTATCCAAGCCGGTAATGCTGGCGCCATTGATCCTTGGACGCACGACCCAGAATCTCGTGTGGTCTGTCAGGATGTGTGCGCTGTTTGCATTCATCTGAACCTGAACCGTCACCCGGCGCATATCCGGGCTCAGGGTGATATCCTGTACCGTTCCAAGTGTAACGGCCTTATTTTTGACCTGCGTCTGCCCCGTTGTCAGCCCATCAGCCGTATCGAACGTGATGGAAATCAATGGTCCCTGCGTCGCGAAATGCTTCCACGCCAGCCATCCGGAGATAGCGATTGCAAGGACTGGAATCAGCAGGATCAGCGAGAAACGGGCTCTGCGAACCGGTGCTTCCTGCGAGGCCGCTGGCTGTCCGTTACCGGACTGTCGGGAATCACTCACGCGCGCTCGGGCTCCATATCATTATCGTCGGTATTATGAGGCAGGTTTTTCTGTGCATCCATACGCTCGGATGGCAGATTTTTCCCGGTGGTTTTCAAGACATTTCCGTTCAGCCCCGCAGCATCCCACATGCCTCTGGGGTCAAACAGTTCTGCCGCGAAGATCGTAAGGATAACAACAAGTGCGAAGCAGACCATGCCAAAATCTGCGGTGACGTTTGCAAGAAAGGCAAAATGCACAACGGCGACCAGGATCGATATCATGAAGACGTCGATCATCGACCAACGCCCTATGATGTCAACAAGACGATAGAGCTTCGACAGCCCACGCAAGCACCAGTTTTTCTTCAGACGGGTACAGATCAGCATGATCGTAAGAGAGGCGATCTTGAGCACGGGCACCGTGATGCTGGCAAACAGAACAAGCAATGCCAAGGGTACCATTCCCGCCTGCCAGAGCTCAATGACACCATTGATAATGGTGCTTGGTGCGCCATGCCCGACCTTGGTGTAGGTCATGACCGGAAGAAGGTTTGCGGGGATATAGAAAATAACGGCCGCAACCAGAAAACTCGTTGCTGAAAACAGGCTCTGCCGCTTTCGGCGGCGCAAAATCTGTCCACAACGAGGGCAATCGCCCATATCCGCTTCCTGATGAACAGGATGGTCGTAAGCCAGCACCAGATTGCAAGCATGACACGAAAGCATGTGCTCAATGGGAGGCATCGGCTCCACACGCGCATCATGATGTGCAACGTCCAGCACCCGTCCGCGACAATCCTCTACCTGAGGTTCAATGTCGCGGCTCTGCCAGATCAGTTCGTCGTCAAACGTGGAGTCTGTTGCAGCCATGGTGAGCATCAATGCGCCAAGCAGATAAACGCCCGGTTGAAGTATCACCAACGCCAGATCAACAAGCTTGGTGTACGCCACAAGCACGCCGAGAACGTAGACCTCAATCATGGACCATCCACGAAAACGGTCGTACCAGGTCAGGAGTCTCGGGGTCCAGTCCGGCATATGGGGACGTGAAGCACCATAAAGGATCGCCCCCATGAGTGCGATCACAACGCCCGGCATAACGGCGGTCACGAGGCCGATCAGCACGCCAATTGCGTTATATCCCTGATAGCCGAGTTCCACGGGACCGCTCAGCAGAGACACCGTATTTTCGCGGCCATAAACGTTAATAGTCATCAGCGAACTGAACAGCAACGCCAGGTAAACTGCAGCGGACGCAATACAAAACGCGGCCGGAGCACCTATCAGCGAGGTCTTCCTGCGACGAGCCAATTGCCCGCCACAACGCAGACACTCAGCAAGATGCCCGGGCTGAAGCCGTGGAACATGCTGAAAGAGACCGCATGTCGGGCACTCACGCAGCCCCTCGACGACCTTCAGAGAATTGGGTTGCTGCGGCTTGGCAACATTGACGGCTCTCTGCCACAGACGCTTGTGAAAGCGATCGCTCATCTGACTCGTGCCCTCATCCGATCACTCTTGCGCTGACGTGAACGCTCGGGCAACCCCCCAAAGTTCAATGTGAACCCGTGAGCTGGCCAATATAGAGATATTTTCGGCGAAGGGCATTGCACTGGTAAGAGAGGTTCGGTATACGCCCCGTCAGCGCCGACATAGCTCAGGGGTAGAGCAACTGATTCGTAATCAGTAGGTCCTCGGTTCAATTCCGAGTGTCGGCACCACCATAAAATCTTCTTTCCTAACTGGCACTACAACCAGTTTAATTCGTGCATATCACAGCACGATAATGCTTTTATTTCCCGACAAAAAACAGCCCCCGCATGCCTCCCTGTCAAGCGGGGAGCCATGCGAATAGCCATCTTCTTGTCGTCAGCCCTGTGCAGGCATCCTGATAAGATAATCAAAGGCAGCCAGTGAGGCCTTCGCGCCCTCGCCCGTGGCAACGACGATCTGTTTGTAAGGCACTGTCGTGGCATCGCCTGCTGCGAATACTCCGGGTACAGAAGTGCGACAGTGATCGTCGATCACAACTTCTCCATAAGCTGTGAGCTCAAGAGAGTCCTTCAGCCAGTCCGTGTTGGGAAGCAGTCCGATCTGGACAAAAACCCCCTCCAGTTCAACGTGATGCTCCAGGCCGTCCCCGCCACGATATGTCAGTCCGCTGACAGTCTCGCCATTCCCTTCAACACGCGTCGTCAGTGCTTCACGAAGAACCGTAACATTCTTGAGGCTAAGAAGCTTGTCCTGCAAAACCTTGTCGGCCTTCAAGTGCGGTCCACGCTGCAGCAGCGTGACATGAGACACGATGCCAGCCAGATCGATGGCAGCTTCAACACCGCTGTTTCCACCGCCCGTAACAGCAACGCGCTTTCCCTTGTAGAATGGACCATCGCAATGCGGGCAATAGGCAACGCCCTTATTACGATACTCTTCCTCTCCGGGAACACCGAGCTGGCGCCAGCGAGCACCCGTTGCGAGAATAACCGTTTTCGAACGAAGACTTACGCCACTTTCGAGCACGATTTCATGCAGCCATTCCGGCTCGGACGCGGGTATAAGCTTGGCCCCGCGCTGTGAAGCAATGATCTGAACATCATACTGACGCACATGCGCTTCGAGAGCTGCTGAAAGCTTTGGCCCCTCAGTTTCCTGCACGGAAATGAAGTTCTCAATCCCCGCTGTATCCATGACCTGACCGCCAAAGCGATCTGCAATCAGACCAGTACGTAACCCTTTGCGCGCAGCATAGATCGCAGCAGAAGCACCAGCGGGCCCAGCGCCAAGAATCAACACATCAAAAGGAGCGACATCTTTAAGTTTTTCAGCGGCACGCACGGCCGAACTGGCATCAAGCTTGGCCAGAATTTGCACCACATCCATACGACCAGAGGCAAACGGCTCTCCATTCAGATAAACCTGAGGCACAGTCCTAATACCGCGTGTCTCCACTTCATCCTGAAAAAGCGCACCATCAATAGCCACATGTCTGATTCGGGGATTGATAACGCTCATGGCATTGAGCGCCTGCACAACGTCCGGGCAGTTCTGGCAAGATAGTGAGAAATAGGTCTCGAAAGCGAAATCGCCGTCCAGAGCACGAATTTGCTCAACCTGATCTGCGTCGATCTTTGGTGGATGTCCTCCAACCTGAAGCAGGGCCAAAATCAGGGACGTGAACTCATGACCCATTGGCAAACCGGCAAAACGGACTTGCTCAACAGAGCCTGCACGATGAATCAGAAAGGACGGTCGACGCGCATCATCGCCCGCATCGGAAAAAGAAACCTTATCGGACAGACCGGCAATATCTTCCAGCAAGCCGCGCATCTCGACAGATTTATCGTCCTTGCCGAGCGTAGCCTCAAGCACGACATCATGACGCAGGTGCTGCATATAGGCGCGCAGCTGGGTTTTCAGATCGTCCTGAAGCATCGATTTTCTCCGATTTTTCGAGAAGCATTTATGTGTTGAAATCTGCCGGAGCAGTGCCCGCCCCGGAAAGGGCGGGTCCGGTGGAGCAGCAAAGCCCCACCGCAGTCTGGTTCAGATCTTGCCGATGAGATCCAGGGAAGGTGTCAGCGTTGCGCTGCCTTCCTTCCACTTGGCCGGGCAGACTTCGCCGGGGTGGCTTGCGACGTACTGAGCTGCACGGACCTTGTCGAGCAGTTCGGTTGCACTACGGCCAACACCACCAGCAGTCACTTCAATGTACTGGATCTTGCCTTCCGGATCGAGCAGGAACGTACCGCGATCAGCCATTCCGACTTCTTCGATCAGGACGTCGAAGTTGCGGGAAATGTGGCCCGTCGGATCACCAAGCATCGTGTACTTGATCTTGCCGATTGCCGGGGACGTATCGTGCCAGGCCTTGTGCGTGAAATGCTTGTCTGTAGAGACTGCGTAGATCTCAACATTCAGCTTGTCGAACTCAGCCTGGTTGTCGGCGAGATCTTCGAGCTCTGTTGGGCAGACGAATGTGAAGTCTGCTGGGTAGAAGAAGAAAACTGACCACTTGCCAAGAACATCGGCATCGGTGACCGTCAGGAACTTACCATCGCGAAACGCGTCGGTTGAAAAGGGCTTCAGCGGGGAATTGATGCGGGGCATCGGTGTGACTCCTGCCTTGTTGAACGTCTTTAAGTGCGGAACCTTGTGTCCCACACGGAGAGAGAAACGGGAAACTGTTCCTGTCAATATGAATGATCGGTCTGACCGAATACAGAAACCTCCGACCTCAAAACGACCGATGCAAGATTGCACGCACTCCCCGGCTCAAAACGTGGCCGAAGCCGCCTGTTGCGCACCAGAAGAACTGTTCAAAGGTGTATGAGAATTTATCAAAGCGCGGAATATCAACGCGACGGAAAACAATCCCGGTTCACAAGAAGCATCGAGTGAAGCGGTCTTCCTGCTCAAAGTAGGGCAATGTTCAGTGTTCAAGGCAAAAAAAATGGCGACCCGAGGGCCGCCAAATTCTTCAAGCTACCTTAAGGTTAGCGGCAGAAGTCTTGCCGTTACGCCCAGTTTCGAGCTCGTAGGAAACCGTCTGGCCCTCGGAAAGGGTGGACAGTCCAGCGCGCTCAACGGCAGAAATGTGTACGAAAACATCGGCGGTTCCGTCCTGGGGCTGGATAAAGCCAAAACCCTTGGTCGAGTTGAACCACTTTACGGTACCTGTCTTCATGGCAGGTCTCCTTAGCAAACGGCTTACGTACAAACAGGCACGCAATCAAACTTTCTACTTGGGGAGACACTCAGCGCTGCAAAACAGCGAAACGCAATCTATCCGACCAAAAAGCCAGCCGTTCTCCCTTGCTACCTATCTTTTTCTACAGATGCACGATTTATTTTTATATATTCGCATTTTATGGGGCATGAGCGATTTCAGAGAGAAAATATTTTCTATAATTACGAATTAATTGTTTTTTTATCATGAAAATTATCGAATCTATCATCAGTACTTCCCGTAAGGTCATCCACGCATAAAATTTCCTAACAAGTAAAACCGGTCTTTAATTACGATCAATAAGACTATATCTATATCCCATGGCATATGTTCCCCTTTCTGGCCTCTCTCTCCGTGACATCGAATACGTCGTCGCGGTCGATGATCTGCGTAATTTTTCACGCGCTGCGGAACGCTGCGGTGTAAGTCAGGCGGGTCTTTCAGAGCAGGTCCGCAAACTGGAGCAGCTTCTGGATGTGACGCTGTTCGAGCGCTCGCGGCGCCATGTCGCACCAACACCCGAGGGTGAGCACCTGATCGGTCTGGGCCGGGAAGTCCTTGCGGCAGCACGAAATCTTCTCGAAGTTGCCAAAGCCCACACGGGACCTCTGAGTGGGCTTCTGAGAATTGGTGTCATCCCGACGCTTGGTCCATATTATGTTCCTGGCCTCCTGCCACCTCTACGGAAAGAATATCCGCAACTCGGTCTGCGCCTGACAGAAGGACGCACCGAAAGTCTGGTTCATGCTCTACGCCACGGAGAACTTGATCTGGCTCTCATGGCGTTACCAGCCCCCGCGGATTCTCTGGATAGTGTCATACTGTTCGAAGAAGAGTTCATGGGAGTTTTTCCTTCTCATCATGAACTCGCAACAACACCATCGATTTCGTTAAGCCAGCTTGGGCGGCCTGATCTTCTTCTGCTGGAGGACGGACACTGCCTTCGTGATCAGGCATTGTCCATCTGCCCTACCGCCCCCCGCCCCAAGGACCAGCGGCTTGCGACCAGCCTTGAAATGCTGTGGCACATGATTGGTGCGGGCGAAGGCTTTTCGCTGATCCCCAAGCTCGCGCTGCGTAATCGCACCGAGTTTGAAGACCTGGTTTGTATCCGCTCCCTGCCAGAGCCTGAAGCACGCAGGACCATCGGACTGGTATGGCGTGCTTCCGACCCACGCGCAGGCGCATTCAGGGAACTCGGCGCATTTCTGCACGGAATTGCGCCAGCCAAGGACTAGGTTCTTTCATCCGATATGCTCAAATAATTACGTTTTATCACTGTTCATGACGTGACAGTCGTTTGCGAAGGCATTCCATTTCTCTCCATAAAGAGATGGGAAATTGTGCGTGAACGACCTGAAAAAATTGCTACCTTTCGCTGCGATGCTGCTTCTAGCGGGGTGCGCATCGCACCAGCAGTCAGACATGAACGAAGATAGTGGCAATGGAGAGTACGCTTCCAACGACTCCTCGGGGGAGCCGGGCGGAGGGCGCGGTCATGGCGGCGGCAATAGTATCTGGTCAGACGTATTCCGTACTGCCCTTCAGACCGGGATGGGCTTCGTTCATCACTAAATAAGACCCGACTTAGGCTGGATTACTTGTCAGTGTAGGATAATCGCCAGCCTGCCGGCTCAGCTTCAGCCGCAACACACCATTCCCGCACAAGCGGATGGGCCAGAATTGTTTCTACCCAACCCTGAACAACCGGATCAACGTCCAGAGCATACTCATAAATGCGCAGGGCGACAGGCGCGTACATGCAGTCCGCAATCGTGGGATCAGCACCAAAAAGATATGGAGTAACAACGCCGCTACGCGTCAAGGCTTCCAGCAGCGTAGAATTCAGAAAGGCTACGTCCGCAGCCAGTTCGTCGCTGATTTCTTCCAGAGGTGCGGGCACACGCTCAACATCCATCGGGCAGGCCTGACGAAGTGCCCGGAAGCCTGCATGCATCTGTGCACTGATGCTGCGGGCATGCGCGCGCGCAACCCTTTCCTGCGGCCACAGCGATGGCTCGATATCTGCGCAGTATTCGCAGATGGACAGGCTTTCCCAGACGCGCGCGCCATCGTGTTGAAGATATGGAACAAGCTTGTTCGGAGACAGCGCATGGATCTCGGTTGTCTTTCCGCCGCCCTTCAGTGCAACGACGTGTTCCTCAACATCAAGGCGAGCCAGCTTGATTGCCATCCAGCCGCGAAGGGACCACGAAGAATACCGCCTCGAGCCGATCAGGATCGTTCCCGCCATCAGCTTTCTCCTGCAACAATGAACCCACCGCCCAGAACACGGCTACCGTCATAGAGCACACATGCCTGGCCTGGTGCAGGCGTCGCGGGCTCTGTAAGCTCCACCACGGCTCCGCCGCCTTCAAGAGGTCGCACAACCGCGTCTCTCAACTTTTCACGCGCCCGGATTTGCACACCGCAATGCACGCCTTCCGGGGAAGCATCGATCAACCAGTTCATATTGCGCAGATGTACCGTGCGGCGGTTTTCCGCCTCGATGGCCTGAGCACGTGGACCAACGATGATGCGACGACGAGGGACGTCAATGCGCGTCACCATCTGGCGTTCACCCACCCCGGTGTGGATATCACCAAGGCGCTTGCTCTGGCCTACCGTGTATCGCGCAACGCCTTCATGACGCCCCAGAACACGGCCTTCCTCATCGACTATCTCGCCTTCACCCTGGATCTCGGGGCGAAGCTTTTCCACGAGCTCGGCATAAGAGCCTGTCGGAACGAAGCAGATGTCCTGACTGTCTGGCTTTGCAGCAATCTCGAGACCAAGCTCTTCTGCGAGTGCCCGAACATGCGCCTTGTCTGGCACATCTCCGAGAGGAAAGCGGAGGTACTCAAGCTGGTCGCGCGTCGTGGCAAACAGAAACCAGGACTGATCCCTGTCCGCGTCAACGGGGCGATGCATTTCTGCCCCGTCGTCCCCCTCAACGCGCCGGACATAATGTCCTGTGGCCATGGCTTCGCACCCGAGATCGCGGGCCATTCCAAGCAGATCCGTGAATTTCACGCCCTGATTACAGGCAACACACGGCACGGGCGTCTCACCACGCGCGTAGGAATCTGCAAAGCTCTCGATCACGCTGTCCCGAAAACGGCTTTCCGCATCAATAACGTAATGGGGAAATCCAAGCTTATCGGCTACGGCACGAGCGTCCATGATGTCGCGCCCGGCGCAGCAGGCTCCTGGCTTCGATGCCTGACCGTGATCATAGAGCTGGAGAGTCGCGCCAATAACCTCGTGGCCCTGCCGTTTGAGAAGGGCGGCCACTACGGAACTGTCCACGCCTCCCGACATGGCAACGAGGATACGCATGACGGTCAGCCTGCCTTCGGGAGGCGAACAGTCAGACCGTCGAGTGCTTCGGTCATGACGATCTGGCAGCCCAGACGTGAAGTCTTCTCAAGACCGAATGCAAGATCCAGCATGTCTTCTTCGTCATCGGTGGAGTTGCTCAGCTTGGCAGCCCATTCCGGATCAACGACGACATGGCACGTTGCACAGGCGAGCGAGCCTTCGCAGGCGCCTTCCAGGTCAATATCGTGCTTGTGAGCGATCTCAAGCACCGACAGACCGACCGGCGCGTCAACTTCGCGGCGTGAACCATCTCTCTCGATGAAGATCATGTGCGTCATGAGTGTCTGTTTCCAGTGTTATCAGGTTTGGCAGGCATGTACGGCTGCAATCAGAAAAGCTGCCGCACGGTCGATTTCGGCCTTGGAGGTAGAGCGTCCGACCGACACGCGCAAGCATCGTGATGCTTTCTCGCGCGAAAGGCCCATTGCAGTCAGCACATAGGAGGGGGTCAGTTCGGCGGCAGAGCAGGCAGATCCGGTCGAAACCATGACATCGGGCATGCGCTCGATGACGGCAAGAGCCTCCACATTCTCAGGCAGGCAAATATTGAGTGCACCGGGCAAACGCGGCGCCTGATCACCATTCATGCTGCAACCGGGGATTGCTTGCGAGACGAGCATCCAAAGCCGGTTCCGCAGATTTTCAATCGTCTCTGCGTCTCCGGCCAAACGAGCGCGCGCCAGTTCGGCAGCACGTCCAAAGCCTGCGACAAAGGGTGTCGGGAGCGTACCAGAGCGGACTCCGCGCTCCTGCCCTCCCCCAGAAAACAGAGGCTCAAGCCGCACTCTGGGCCTGCGTCGAATGAAGAGCGCACCAATCCCTTTGGGGCCATACATCTTGTGAGCCGAGAAGGACGCCAGATCGATATTCTTCAACGACACGGGCAGTTTTCCGGCCATCTGGGCCATATCCACATGCAGCAGTGCCCCGGCATCCTTCACAATCCGGGATACGGCCTCCATATCCTGAAGAACGCCAGTTTCATTATTGGCAGCCATGATGCTGACAAGAAGCGTCGGCACTTCGAGGGCTTTGCGCAATTGGTCCGGGTCCACGCGCCCATCTGCCTTTACACCCAGCACAACCGGCTCAAAGCCCTCAGACTCTAGCTGCACTACGGATTCCAGAACGCATTTATGCTCGGTTGCCAGCGTGACGATCCGGCGTCTGGGGTCGCCAATGCGCTTCAGGTGCCTTGCCGCACCCTTTATCGCGAGGTTGTTCGCCTCCGTTGCGCCCGATGTAAAAACGATTTCCCGCGCTTGTGCCCCGACAAGCTGCGCCACAGCCTCACGCGCGGCTTCCACGGCACCTGCAGCCTTGAGGCCCATTGCATGTGTGCTATGCGGGTTTCCGAAATCCTGTGTGAACCAGGGAAGCATCGCCCTCACAACCTCTGGGTCACAGGGCGTAGTCGCAAAGTAATCGAGATAGATCATTGCTTTATCGCTCACTGTTTTTTCAGCCGGGCAGCCATCTCGCGATAGGCCTTGCAAAAGGCGACGACATGATCCTCCTCCACATTCCAAGGCAACGACACCCGAATGGCCTGCGAGGCGCCTTCGGTTTCGCCCATGGCCGTCAGAACGTGGGACGACGATACTTTTCCCGATGAACAGGCGGACCCGGCAGAGACACAGAACCCGCCAAGATCGAGCGTCATGAGCTGTATCTGTGCGGAAACGCCATCAAGGATCAGGCAACTTGTATTCGGCAACCGGGGAACGCCACGGCCAGCAACGCGCGCGCCACATTCCAATGCCGCCTGCTCAACCTGCTCCCGCAGAACATCAATCCGCACCCAGTCCTGCCTGCGGCTCTCTTCGAACGCAGCAGCCATGCCCAGTATGGCCGGAAGCGGCTGTGTACCGCCGCGTCGTCCCCGCTCCTGACCGCCTCCGATCGTCAGCGCATCTATCGGGTCCTCGTTTTGCATAAGCAAGGCTCCCGCACCTTTGGGGCCTCCCATCTTGTGCCCGGAAATCGCGACACTGCATTCACTAAGCGTGAACGGCACCCTCCCTGCACCCTGAACAGCATCAACATGAAGATGCGATCCCGAGTCGCGGCATACAGCTTCGATGTCCTGTAGCGGCGAAAGCACCCCGGTCTCGTTATTTGCCGACATCACACACACCAGTGCAGGACCAATCTGATGCAGGCGCTGGCGCAGGTCTTCAGGATCCAACAAACCGAAACGATCTACCCCCAGAACCTCGGCATCGGGAGCAGCCTTGCGGATCGCATCATGCTCAGTGCCCCCTATCAGGACAGGACGACTGCGCCCGAAGGCATGGATAGCCATTGCATCGGCTTCCGTTCCTCCTGATGTAAACACACAAGTGCCGGAAATCCGCCCGAAACCGGCGCTGATGCGATTCCGGGCTTCTTCCAGAAAACGCCGTGCCTCACGTCCGTCAGCATGCACCGAAGAAGGATTTCCAGAGAGCATCATTCCGTCAAGCACAGCCTGTCGCGCGGCGGGGCGCAGTGGTTCTGTAGCATTCGCGTCGAGATAGGTCGTTTTGAGGGCTTCGTTCATGCTCATCAGATCGTGTCGGGAGGCAGAAATCGCAATGTTAAGTCGATTTTGGTGGAAATTCACACTTTTAGACCGATATACAGAGCCCCACCGGAAGGCAGGGCCGTAATCCTGCCTGACATAGCGCGAGAGTATTCATGCCTGAAGTGATGTTTGCCGGCCCAGACGGTCGGCTAGAGGGTCGTTACCACCACTCCAGCGAACCCAACGCTCCCCTCGCCCTGGTGCTGCATCCGCATCCGCTCCATGGCGGGACGATGAACAACCGCATCACCTATACGATGTACAGAAGCTTCGAGAAGATGGGCTTCTCCGTCATGCGCTACAATTCGCGTGGCGTCGGCCGTTCGCAGGGCCGTTACGATGGTGGCATCGGCGAGATTTCCGATGCGGCAGCTGCACTCGACTGGATGCAGATGGTCAACCCGAACTCCTCGGAACTGTGGATTGCGGGGTATTCCTTTGGTGCGTTCGTTGGCATGCAACTGCTGATGCGACGCCCGGAGATCAGCGGCTGGATCAGCGTTGCTCCGCCTGCAAACGATTACGATTTTGGTTTTCTGGCACCGTGTCCATGTGGTGGCCTGATGGTCGCAGGCGGCAAGGACGACATGGCGCCTGAGCCTGGTATCCGGAAACTGGTCGACAAGCTGAACACCCAGAAAAACGTCACCGTCGATTATCGTATCTTCGAAGACGCAGATCATATTTTTGCAAAGCAAGCTGATCAGGTTGCGGATGCACTTGAAGATCACGTCATGACCATGCGTGGCCGCAAGGCACTCGCACTGGCTGCTGACTGAAGTTCAGCCCGAGCTTGCGATTAAAAAAGGCCTGCCCTCCTTGGGGCGGGCCTTTTTTGTTCCAATCACCCTCGTATCTGACACCAATGTTTTAATCATTTTGACATCGGAAAAAGCTTGCAGGCCGCAACAGGCCTTTGCAATCATATGTTACATGACAGCTCAGCCCCTTCTTCCCGCACAGGTTTCAGGCCTGACGCGCCGCTTCGGCTCCTTCATAGCGCTGGATAACGTCTCTTTCTCGATTGCTCCCGGCGAGACTGTGGCGCTTCTGGGGCGAAACGGCGCTGGAAAATCCACGCTGATCGGTTGCCTTATGGGCTTCCTGATGGCCGACAGCGGCAGCATCAAAATTTTTGGCGAAGATGTGGTCGACCTGCCTCGGAGCGCCCGCTCAAGGACAGGGTTCGTTCCCCAGACCATGTCTGGATTTGGAACATTTCGCGTCCGCCAACTCATTGATTACATTTCTGCATTCTACGAAAACGTCTCTGATCCTGACCCACAGCTTATGCAATGGGCAGATCTTGATCCAAACAAATATGTCCGCGCCCTTTCAGGCGGGCAGAAGCAGCGTCTGGCTATTGTATTGGCCATGCAGCACAAGCCCGATTTTCTGGTGCTGGACGAGCCTGTAGCAAGCCTCGATCCTCACGCGCGCCGTGATTTCATGAATCTGTTGAACGACTACCGTCGCAGGCAAAACGCGAGCATTCTCATCTCGTCCCATATTCTTTCGGACCTGGAGCGCCTGTGTTCGCGCCTTCTTTTTGTACGGCAGGGACGCGTCGTCCTTGATACCCCAACCGAGATTTTCCACGCCGAAACACGCACCCTGACCCACCCGGACCCTCAGCGTCTGCTGGAAGCATTTCCAGCAGACCTCCAGATCCTTATGTCCAGACCAGACGGATTTCTAGTCCATGGCTACAGGGATCACTTTGCACTGCCACAGGAAACGCTGATTTCCGTTCCGGACTTTGAAGATGCTTTTCTTGAAATCACAGCACCTCCGTCAGGAGACGTTCCAAGATGAAAAGTAATTTTTCATCTCAGGACAGACGTGAGCTGAAATCTGCATTGAGCATATACGGCACCAATGCTTTCTGGCGCGGAAACCCGATGGTGATTTCGGGCCTTCTTTTCATTTTTCTAGCATTCGTGAATGCATTCAGCATCAGACACAAACTTGCGCACCACCCTATTGCAGAAGTGCTGCACGATAGCGGTCTGTTCAGTTTTTTCATCGGGCCTAACTTCGTCCAGAACTGTATCCAGTTCTATGCTTCCAGTCAGGTTGGCGCATCACAGGCACCCTCCATTCCCGGACTTGCGCAGGCTGAGGCGAGAGCAGCAACAATCTGGGCATGCATGATCCCGCTTTTTTTTGCGGCGGTCATGACCATCGCGGGCATCCCCTTCCACGATTGCCTTTTCTTTGTCCTTTTTAACAGCATTCCAGCTCTGGCAGGCTGGTATAGCCCCGGTCAGGCTGGCTCTATCCGAAAACGACTGATCCCTGTGATCGTGGGCATAGTGCTCTTTCTTGCATTCGTAATCCTTTCCCTGGTTCCCGGCGCCCAGCTATGGATGGTGACAAGGCCTGCCTTCTTGACCGTCCCCTGCAGCATTGCACTTTCCACTGTGCTTGCGTTTACGGTTCTCACCCTTCCGAACCGCGTATATCAACCCGCCCATATCGGCGATGCACGTTCTGCACGCTCCAAAACAAAAAGCGGCAAACGGGAAACGCCTAAAAGAGTATTCCACCGGGTTGGGCAGTACGAGCTTAGTCAGATGCTTCTTGCACCGAGCATTCCGCTCTCCTTGCGGGCTGATGTTCTGGCAAGTTGCATCGCTATACCGCTCATCGCAACGGTGATCGCGGTACTATTTGGCGGCCATGGCAGCTTCACGCACAGATGGATATGGGCAGCGCGCACCCTCGTGATCACGATCGCATGCACCAATAACTGGCTTATCCATCGTGAGCATTGGCCCATACTTTTCGTTACGGGTCGCTTTGGGAGCCGCCTTCAGTTCGTCCGTTCGGTTTTTAAAGCAGCGCTGTCGCGCTCATTGCTGACGATTTCTCTGCGTACCCTGAGTCTGGTCATTCCATTCGCTATTCTTGCTCATTATACCTTCCCACACGCCCTCATGATCACCGTGGAACTCATTGCCTGCATTACGGGTCTGGCGTTTGTTCCGGCGCTCGCATTCCTTTCCGGGCATGCACCTTCCAAGGGATTAGTAGTTGCCGCTTCGTTTGTGAGCATTTTCCTGACGCAAATCGTTAATCCATTCGTGCTGGGAAGCAGCGTATTTGGGATCGCTACGATCGTAGCCGTTTTGGTCGGCGGATTTTGTTATTTTATGGCACCACGCCGCATCAGCCGCTCAGACTGGCCGTTCGGTAGCGAATAACCGGCCATAACGATACGAGCAGCCTGTTTCATGCGCCCTAAAATCTGCCGCTCGCATGCACTGACATGAGACAGGTTCATCAGCTTTGCGCTCCTGATCGTGATTTACGACGGTCTGTGCTAGGGTGATGTCCTTCCTTCATGACAGCGCAGAAGCATTAACAATCCATGCCAAAGAGTCCGTTCCTCCTTGAAGCTCAGGCACGCGGCCTGATCTTTCAGTGCACCGATCTCGAAGCCCTTGACGAGGCACTTCTGGCTGGACCGATCACGGCGTATATCGGCTTTGACCCAACCGCAGACTCCCTGCATGTCGGCAATGCGCTCTCGATCATGATGCTGCGTCTGCTGCAAAAACACGGGAACCGCCCCATAGCCCTCATGGGCGGCGGCACGGCCAAGATCGGCGATCCGTCTTTCCGTGATGAAGCGCGCTCCCTGATCACTAACGAGACAATCGCGCACAACATTTCAGGCATTGAGCAGTCCCTGCGTCAGTTCCTGGACTTTTCGGACGATCGCGCGATCCTCGCCAACAATGCCGAATGGCTCGACAAGCTCTCCTACATTGGCCTTCTTCAGGATGTTGGCGTGCAGTTCTCCGTCAGTCGCATGCTCTCGTTCGAGAGCGTCAAACAAAGGCTGGACCGCGAACAGGGACTTACCTTCCTGGAATTCAACTATTCCATCCTCCAGTCCTATGATTTCCGCGAACTGAACCGCCGCCACGGTGCTGTCCTGCAACTTGGCGGGTCAGATCAGTGGGGGAATATCGTGGCAGGTATCGACCTTACCCGCCGCACCGATGCCAAACAGGTTTTTGGCCTGACAACTCCCCTCGTCACGACGTCATCCGGCGCAAAAATGGGTAAGTCCGCAAAGGGCGCCACATGGCTCAATGCCCAGCGTCTTCCGGTCTTTGAATACTGGCAGTTCTGGCGCAATACCGAAGATGCCGATGTCGGGCGCTTCCTTAAGATGTTCACTGATCTTCCTGTCGAGGAATGCGAACGTCTGAGCGCGCTTGAAGGCTCGGAAATCAACGAAGCAAAAAAGATCCTCGCCACAGAAGCGACGGCAATCTGCCATGGGCGTGCTGCCGCAGAAGAAGCTGCCGAGACCGCCCGACGTGTTTTCGAACAGGGTTCCATGCAAGCCGCCGCACTTCCCGAGCAGGAAGTTCCAGCAGCCCTGCTGACGGAAGGTGTACCTGCTTTCCGCCTGTTTCAGGAAGCAGGACTGGCAGCAAGCGGCGGAGAGGCCCGGCGCCTGATCCGCGGCGGCGGCGCACGCGTGAACGATACTGTCGTATCAGATGAAAACCATGTCTTCTCAGCGTCCGATTTGCAGGATGGTGTGTTGAAGGTTTCGTCGGGCAAGAAAAAGCATATTCTCGTTCGCCCGGTATGACATCTGTCACTCAAACAGTCTGACACTGCACCCATCCTCCTGTCATGGCACACTGCTATGATAGGAGGAACAAGACCCGGATCATTGTGATCCTGGACTGCCTTGTCAGGCTAAAGGCGGGCAATCAGAGCCAGACGTCCTTCGCGCCTGCATGACATGTAGTGAGGACGAGATGGTTGTGACTACAGACGCAAAGAACTGGCGCGGCCTGTTCAGTGATGTATTCGGGCTGTTATTTGCTCTGGCATGGGCTACACGTGGCGCACAGGCAGCAAGGCTGCCTCTCGTGCCTGTCTTGCTGGTGATCGCACTCGTCAGCCTGCCGCTGCTTGCAGGCTTTGTTCACCGCGACATCATCCTGCGTCACCCTGAAGTCCCGGGCGACAGGGAATTGATGCGTAAGGTCAAAATCATGCGTATCGTTTTGATCACCGCGGCTTCATGGTGGGCACATGCCACACATCACATGCCACTCTTTTTACCTCTGCTGGGCATTGTGATTGGGCTATCCTATCTTCCGCTTGGGAAGGCTTTAAACGAGCCCGTTCATTACGTCGTGGGGAGCGTGATCGTGTCTGTTTCCGTGTTATCGTTTCTTCTGCAGGAGCCTCTTCATATGGAAGTTGCAGGCTTTGGTACGGCGATCGCCATCTGGCTCGGTTGTGTCGCCCGCCTCTGGCGCTCCGGCATCGTGTTTCGCTCCCCTTCAGGGGCGGCACTTCCTCAATGAATGCTGTGTCGGATGCACCAGAGGTCTTTCGCTTCGGTGGGCAAAACCTGAACAGGTATCGGATCGCCTATCTCAGCTACCTTCTGCTGTATCCGGTGCCATGGTTCATCCACCACAAGCCCACGCCATCACAGCTCCTGTTTTCGTTCTGCGCGCTCCTTGTCTTTCTGCCGCTCTATTTTTCGCCATACCGGAAAGACAAAACCTACGGCCTTCCTGAAATCATCATGACCGCTTTTCTGGGCTTTGCTACGGCCTGGACGCACGGGGACTGGCTAGTTTACAATATTTACGCTACCGGAATGTCTGCCCGCATCCGCAAGCGCAGCCATTCCATAGCCACGATTATTCTTCTGCAGTGTGCCCTGCTTTCTTTCTGCTACTTCGCCAATCGCTCTGCCATAGAAGCAACGGTGGGCGTCATTCTGAGTCTCGTGACTTATGTCGGTACGTGGATGCAATGGGAACTTGGGTACAGGAACCAGCAGCTACAGGAGGCACAGCACGAAATCAGAACGCTTGCCGCAACAGCCGAACGCGAGCGCATCGCACGGGACATGCATGATCTTCTAGGGCACTCCCTGACGGTAATCTCCGTCAAGGCTGAGCTTGCTGAACGACTGTTTCTTGGAAATCCGGAGCGCGCGCAGCGTGAGATTGCAGACATCACACAAATTGCCCGCACATCCCTGCATGAAGTCCGCCAGGCCGTCTCAGGCATGAATGGCACATCACTACAGCAGGAACTGACCCCCACTCGCAAAGCGCTCGAGGCCGCGGGCATCGCACTGACCATTCAGGGCGAACAAGACCTTCTGGACAAACCTCAAAGCAGCGTCCTTGCCATGGCCCTGCGCGAGGCAATTACCAACGTTATCCGGCACTCCAATGCCCGTCGATGCATGATTTCGTTTGAATGCGACCCAGAAGGTCACGCCCTTGCCATCAAAGTGGAAGACGATGGCAAGAGTAGTGCCCCCGTTCCAATTTCAGAGGGAAACGGCCTACAGGGTATGCGTGCCCGCCTTGCCGCAGCAGGTGGCTCGCTCTCCCTTCATCAAACACATTCCGGCCTTACCCTTAAAGCGAGCATTGCCTCATGATCCGACTTGTTATCTCCGAAGACCAGGCCATGCTTCTGGACGCATTCGAAGCGCTCCTGAGCCTGGAGACGGATATCGAGGTTGTCGGGCGTGCGCTTGATGGTCAGGCGGCGCTGGACCTTGTGACGACGCTCAAGCCGGATGTCCTGATTACCGATATCGAAATGCCCCGGATGACGGGCATAGAACTGGCAGAACATCTGCGCGCTGAGAGCATACCCACCAAGGTCATGATCGTGACGACCTTCGCACGCTCGGGATATCTGCGGCGTGCGTTGCAGGCAGGCGTCCGGGGATACATGCTCAAGGACGCGCCCATCACACAACTTGCTGACGCCATTCGCAAGGTTCACGCAGGCGGCCGCGCGATTGCTTCCGATCTGGCAGAGAGTGTCTGGGACGCCCTGCCCGACCCACTCTCGGAACGGGAGCGCTCCATGCTGCGTCTGGCAGAAGGTGGTCACACCAACCGAGAAATTGCTGAAAAGCTCTCGCTTTCTGCGGGTACGGTCCGAAATTATTTCTCTGAAATCGTCCAGAAACTCGATGCCCGTAACCGCATTGAAGCCGGGCGCATCGCCCGTGCGAATGGATGGCTTTAGTCGCGTAGAAGCGACAGGAAAGATCTGGAAGAAAGTACCGGAGATATTCCGGCCGTTGACGAAGCGAATTTGCAGTTCACCCGGCAATCCTTGTTCTGCTCGATTTGATGTTTTGCGTCCGATCTACAGCATTTTGGCCTCTTACCGCTCGCAGCATGTTCGACGCCCCCGGTGGGGCGCCGGGAATTTGCCTTCAAGAACAAAGCGCCGGCTATTTCCTGCTGTAGGACATTGATCTGTTCGGGAGTAGTGGGCAGCATCTGAGAAGAAGAATTACCGATTATTGTCCCTTGCATCGCGACAAAGCTGCTTACCACATCCTGTTCAATAGTTACGGCTCCGGTATCCAGCGCGATCGGCCGTCTCATTGAGTATGCGGAAGATACATCAATGGAAGACGTATTTTTTTCCATAACCACATCGAAAAAACGAGCCAGCATTCCTGTATTTTCGGGTTTCGACAGCGCTGTAAGAAGTGCTGTCGAAAGGTCGCTCAATACCTCGCCGGACATTGCAGGCGATGAGAGAGAGATCGCCACTTTCATGAGGGGGCTCCCCTGGGTTGCCTGAAAAAATGCATCCCCAAGCCCTTGAACAGTAGGCGCAACACCGCTTGGAGATTGGGCATCCAGAACGGTCATGACAACGCTCAGCAAGGCGTCCACCTGCTGCGAAGGTGATGCTGTTGAGCTATTTATCGTTGCTGCGGCGTTGCTGAACACACCAGCCAGCGCATTAACGTCAGAAGCATAGGCCTCCGAAGCGCTCCCCTGAGCATTTGGCGGCTGGGATGATGTTGCCGTTCTGAGGGCATTATTCCGGTATGCTTCAGCAGGTCGCGCGTTCTGTCCGGCCTGCTCCGCCGATGCACCTGACATTCCCTGAACATATGGTGAAATTGACATTGATGCGTCCTGACTGAACCATAATCTCCTGAACAAAATAGTCCGAAACTTATAAACACCTTTATAATTTGGCAGATTTATTCACTGCACACGCTCAGGCGTATATTCCAAAAAGTCCATGCTGGTTTTATGCAGCCGGAATTTATTTCAAACTGCCGTCAATCAGACCAACGATATGTGAGATGACTGTTTTCTCACTGTATTTCTCAATCGCACGCGCCCTGCCTGCTTTCCCCATTTTCGCGGCTGCGGCTTGATCGGATGTCAGCTTGTTCAGTGCTCTCGCCAGTGGCCCGCTCAAACCAGGTTCCACGAGAAAGCCAGTTGTCCCGTGGACGATCTGTTCCCGAGGGCCGCTGATATCCGTTGCTACCACAGGCAGCCCTGTGAGCATCGCCTCAATCACAGACATGGGCAGCCCCTCGAAATGGCTAGGCAGCGCAAAAATATCTGCCGCCATTAGATATTCAGCCACGTTTTCCTGATACCCCAGCATCCTAAGCCGGGGCCCCAACTTGCTTCTTGCCCGCGCAAATACCGGCTCAAGATCATCTCCATGATCAGATGGCAACCGCTCTCCCACGATCCATAACTCTGCGTCTGGAACGGCCTCCATGGCCCTGAGAAGTTCCGGGTATCCTTTATGTCGCACGAGCCGCGACACTGCGATGACAACCTGCTTCGTCTCCGAAACCCCAAGCTTTGCTCGCACGCGAGCTCTGACGACCGGATCAGGATGATATCGGAGCGGATCTCGCCCGTTTCCCACGGCAATGGGATGTCCATTCAGATACAGACGTTTGGCATCGGCGGCCTCTTCGGAGGAGACCGTCATGTAGAGATTGGTCAATCGCCCGGCGATAGCCTCCAACACCAGCGAAAGCCCGCGCCTGCGCCATGAACCCGGCTGGTTGAAGAGAAAGCCATGGCAGGTATACGCAATGACGCGCGTTCCACAGATCTTGGCCGCCACACGCGCTAGAATTCCGCTGATGGGCATATGGCCATGAACCAGATCCGGTTTTTCACGTCGGATCAACCGCACCAACGCAACAAAAGCCCGAAACTGCGCAACAGGTGAGAGCGAACGGGCCATTGGCACACTGTGAACAACAAATCCTTCAGAACGAACGGCAGCGAGATGCGGCCCGTCCGCACAGGCGCCCTGAACGTCATGTCCGGCGTCTCGAAGCCCCTGCATCAGCGGCAGAACAAACTGCCGTAAGGCAAAATCGACATTCGTGACCTGAAGGATCTTCATGTTTATTCTGGAACCCTCTCAAGCCCCCATGTAAGCGACTGGCGCATTGTCTTTGGCGCCTCAGTGAGCTTGTCAGCGTCTTTGGGTAGTTCCGAAGCGACAGGAAGAGCCGCGATACGCAAACCGGTTACAACAATCTGCTTCGTTTTTTCGAGACGACCCCGCGCAAGATAAACGCTACTTTCCACGTTCATCACGCCGCCTTCCTGACGAAAGCGCCAGATCATGCCATCTACGCGCAGAATGACATCTTCATCATCCTGCGTGACCTGAACGGCGGGGTGCACATGAAACCGCAGGGCAAAGCTGACTTCACGCTCTCCCTCGATGACTTCCTGTCCACGAAGGTCCTCACCATCCGCACCAAAATACAGACGACGGCTCCATTTGGCGCCCAATGGAGCGTGGTATCCATCGTGGGACAGGTCAAGCCAATGCGCTTCACCATTTGTCTGATGCTCGCACGTCACATGCGCCGGGCGGCGCGTGACGCTTCCATCTGCCCCGAAATCCGACGATGACTTGCCATCGGCAACAAGCAGCGTATGCGCCGGGCTTCCACGCAGAGCTGCGTTCCACCCGCCTGACAGGGCACTGCCACAATTGACGAAAAGGCGATGGCGATGGTGGGAAAATTCAAAAGACAACGTACTGGCATGTGCGGTCCTGTCATATCCCGCTGCCGCTGGCGGTCCACTGTCGACGATCAGCATGGAACGGCCAAGTGACAGACGTGTAAAGCGCCCCAAGGGCATTGCCGGCACAATTACACGCTGGCGCTCGCCCTGTGCCAGAACTGCCTCAATGTCCGAAGAACGGCGCTCTGAGGCACCGTTGAAAATCGCAAGACCACCATCCCCATGTCGCAGGGCGCGCAGCACAGGACACGCCTTGTCGAGCGCGGAATTTATTACGGGTGGCACATCAGAAAATGTCGTGCGGAACATCCCCGACATCTCGGCCAGTTCCCGGACGATCTGAAACTGTGCTTCGGGGCTGCGTTCTGCGCCCACACCATCTGCGAGAAGGAGGCGCTGGAGTTCAGGCTGAAGGTAGCGCAGATACCTGGCCATGAAGCCTGAATATTCAGGTGCTGCCATAGCCGCAGCCAGCAATCCACGAAGGGCAGTCAGATTGCGCCATCCCTGTGCGGGAAGTGGAAGAAGAGCTGCAACGGTGCGGCCTTCGACCAGAACACGATCCATTAGACGACGCTGAAAACGTGTATCGGCTGAGGCCGTACAGAATTCATGATTCCCCAGCCACGCCGCCAGCCGCGATCCGGTGACACAGGCATCGCGGACAAGCGGGTCCGTAGGCGGATGATTGATCCATTCCGCCACGAGCGCACGCGCCGTCAGTCTTGCGTCATCGCTACCCAGTGTTCGCAGATCACGAAGCCATGTGAAGCCATGCAGCCATTCACGCACGGTTTCAGGCCAGGGGCCACTTTCCCAATCTCCTCGTGGAAGACGGTATTCCTTGCCATCGAACAGGAAATAGCCTGCGATGAGGCGGGCCCCCTGTTCGGCATCACCAACCCAAGGGTCACGATAGGTATGCGCAGGGCGTTCTGGCGCATGGATACCAACAGGCAGACGCGCAATGGAAAGACGTGCGCCCCGTGTCCAACGGCGAAAAAGCATCAAGCAGTATCTTCCGTCCGCACTGCTTCAAGTGCACGAATAGCAGCTTCACGATCTTTCTTCCCAAAAATGGAAGAACCTGCAACCAGCATCGTGGCTCCTGCCTTTATAACACGCGGAGCAGTTTCAGGATCAATTCCGCCATCCACACCCAGCACGATATCACGACCGCTGCTGCGGATCATCCCGGCAATCTTACTGATTTTGGAAAGCTGGCTTTCAATGAATTTCTGGCCACCAAAACCGGGATTCACGGTCATCACGAGAATGATGTCCACCATGTCCATGATTTCGGATAGAGCCTCAGGCGGCGTACCTGGACAGATGGCAACGCCGGGCTTGCACCCAAGAGCACGGATCGTCTGAAGGCTACGATGGATGTGTGGCGCGTTTTCGATATGAATTGTGATGTGGTCCGCACCAGCTTTCGCAGTCGCTTCCAAGTACGGATCGGCAGGCTCGATCATAAGATGTGTATCGAACTTGGCTTTGCTGTGCGCTCTCAGCGCGGCAATTACCGGCGGTCCGAACGAGATGTTCGGGACAAAATGCCCGTCCATGACATCCAGATGTAGCCAGGGCGCCTGAGAGACTGACGCCATCTCTTCTCCCAGGCGGGAGAAGTCGGCGGCCAGGAGGCTTGGAGCAACAATGATCGAAGGACGCTGTGTCATATCTACCTGTATCGGCAATGGGAGCGGGTCACGCAAGATATACAAACGTCTTCATTTGCAGCGCGTTCACTGTCTCGCGATCTGGTGTCCTGTAATCGCAACCCTGTGACGTGTGAGGCGTGTTGACCCCAGCAACCTCAATTCCATCGCATTTCATCTGGAGAAGCCGATGTCTGACCGCCTGTCCCCTTTTCTTCTGAGTCGGGACGCATGGATCCGCCAGCCTTCTCACCGTGCATGGCTTCAGGTGCAGGGCCGTCGACTGCTCGATTTCTCGAAAAATGCCTGTGTTGAAAAAGGTTTTGCAGCACTTGATATGGACGGGAATCTGTCGGGTGATGAAACCCCGGATGCGACCCTCACCGCCCGCTACACACATGCTTACGCCATGGCTGCGCTTCAGGGGCTTCCAGGATGTGCGCCGTTGGTCACACATGGCGTAAACACCCTGCGTCATGACTTCAGAGACATGAAGCATGGTGGTTGGATGGACACGCCAGATGAAGAGAAAGGCCGAAAGCAGGCCTATCTTCATGCCTTTGTAGCACTTGCAGCGTCATCAGCCGCATTGATTGGCACCGAGGGCGCACAAGAGCTTCTGGATGATGCAATTGACCAGATCGAAACGCATTTCTGGTGCGAAAAAGAGGGTGTCATGCGGGAAAGCTTTTCCGCAGACTGGTCTCACGAAGAAGATTATCGCGGTGCCAACAGCAATATGCACTCCACCGAAATGTGTATGGCGCTGGCCGACGTCACGGGCGATCTCAAATGGCTGCATCGTGCACTGAGAATTGTCACGCGTTTCGTACACGAGCTTGCCCCGACACAGGGGTATGCCATGCCTGAACATTTCAGCCGCGACTGGACCCTCCTGCAAAATTATCATCAGGACCAGCCTTTCCACTCCCTGCGCCCGTTTGGCATGACACCCGGGCACTTCGTCGAGTGGTCTCACCTCACTCTCAAACTTGAAGCAGCCCTCCTTCGTAATGGACAGGACGCACCCGACTGGATGTTGCACGATGCCAAGGCGCTATTCGAAAAAGGCATGAGTTCAGGCTGGAACGCGGACGGCTTCCCGGGGCTCGTCTACACAATCGACTGGGGCCACAAGCCACATGCGCACCCACGCGCACACTGGGCTCAGGCCGAGGCGATGACGGCTGCCATAAACCTCTACAAACGGACCGGAAATGCACGTTATGAGCAGTGGTACCGCACGATCTGGGATTATATCGACACCACGCTGATCGACCGTGATCGCGGAAGCTGGTTCAACGAAGTGGAATCCAACGGCACGCCATCCGAGCATATTTATCAGGGTAAGTCAGATCTTTATCACGCCTATCAGGCTACTCTGGCGCCAATGCTGCCGCTGAGCCCGTCACTGGCAACCGCAATAGAGGAAATGGGCGTTCCTTACTGAAGAAACTCCGGCCGCACCTTGGTCACGATATAAACTGGGAACGCGGCCCCCTCCCTGAAGAGATACCATAGCTCCGACATCCTGAAATGCCGGGGCCATGCACCTGATACGCTGGCCACTCCCGCCCGGCGCAATGCCCATTGCGCGCGGGCGACATGGAACCACTGCGTTATGACCACAGCGGAAGGGGCCTTAAGCGCGGCAACATGCAGCCCGGTCAGCCACGTGTTGTTGCCGTGGGAATCAACGATGATTACCTCTGACGGTACTCCGTGGACCTCGAGCCATTGTGCCATGATGCGGGCTTCGTCTTTGTGATTGTGGTGTTCCACCGCGCCACTGACCATTAGCTTTGAAACCACGCCGTCCTGCCAGAGCTTCAGGCCCTCCTGAAGGCGTTCACGCAGTGCAGGCTTCGGTACGCCATCATCCGTTACTGCTGTTCCGAAAATGACCCCAACCGCAGATTTGTGAGGTTGCGCCAGCAGGCCATTGACGGCGATCCCTCCCAACCAAATAACGGAAATGACCACCAGACTTCCTATCGCCAATATTATCCGGCGCAAGTGTCCATACACCCCCTGATTTTTTTTCATTTACTGGCCATCCGGTCCCGCGCTCCGGATTCGTTGGCTTTAGCCAGAAACATCAGAGCCACGACGGCTGCAGACGCCCCAGCAAGACCACCCACGCCAAGTGCCCAGCGGGCGCCGAAGTGATTGGCAACCCAGCCTACAATCGGCGCCCCTAGCGGTGTCCCGCCAGCAAACACGGCAAGCCTTATCGCGATCACGCGTCCTCTCATACCCGGATCGCTTGTCATCTGCATGAGGCTGCTTGTGGTGGCGGTAAATGTCAGAGACGATATCCCCAGAACCACAAGCGCAAGCCCGAACACAGCATAATCCGGCGCGAAGGCTCCCAGAAGACATCCGCCTGTGAAAATCGCAGCACCGACCGGCAATGTCGAAAAGGTCGCAGTTTCACGTCCCGCAGCAAGAGCTGCGCCAATCAGGGTTCCCATTGCCATGATGGAGGTCAGCATGCCGTAGCCATGGGCGCCCACATGAAAAACCTGCACGGCCATGGTTGAGATGAAGATCGGGAAATTAAATCCAAATGTTCCAATCAGGAACAGCATGACCAGAATGGCCCTCAGATCAGGCCTTTTCCAGACATACCGAAAACCCGCCAGAAGCCCCTGTGTCTCCCGGGACCTGTGCTGGCTGCGGAAAAGTTCTTTTACGCGCAGAAATTGCAGGGAAATGAAGACGATGAAAAACGATGCGCCGTTCAGGACAAAAGCCCAGCCAGAGCCGATTTCCGCAATGCAGACACCACCAACAGCGGGACCAATCATGCGGCCCACGTTGAAAGACATGGAATTCAGGGCGACCGCATTGGATAAATTTTCCTCCCCGACAAGCTCGCCCACGAAGGTCTGACGCGCGGGGGCATCGAAAGCGGCAACGCATCCGAACACAAACGCGAACAGATCCACGTGCCAGAGTCGCGCGTGCCCGGTAAGAATCAAAGCGCCAAGCCCGACTGACAGCGTGCCCATCGCAGCCTGCGTACCCATCAGCAGCAGGCGTTTTTCAAAACGATCTGCTACATGCCCCGTCCAAGGGAGAAACAGTAAGGGTGGCGCGAGTTGAAGCGCCATCACGATACCAACTGCAGTTGCATCGTGATGGGTCATTGCCGTGAGCACCAGCCAGTCCTGCGCCGTGAACTGCATCCAGGTGCCCACGTTCGAGCAAACCGACCCGATCGTCCATATCCTGTAATTACGCGTACGCAGGGAGCGGAAGATCTGCTTCATGACAGCTTCGCACCGAAAACCCACAACAGACGCGAATTGTTGGAGATAGCGAACATCTTCCTACTGTCGGGGATAGGGCACCAGATGTCGAGGTCACATATTCGGAACGGATGGCCGGGCGTCGAAAAACCCGGCCATCGTATCAGGTTTCAGAGATGACCTTTTGTGAGTTCATCCGCCAGGGCATCTGCGTGATAGACGTCTTTCAACGCAGCCATGATCGCGCTTGTATCGGTGGACACAGCGCGGTTGTTGCTGATGTCGTAATACAGATCGCCCGCAAGGCTCGCGCTATTGCCATCAAAGATCAGGCCCACGACGTGCCCCTTGCGATCAATAACTGGTGAGCCGGAATTTCCGCCAACGATATCGTTCGTCGAAACGAAATCCAGTTTCGTGGACAGATCAAGATGTGGCTTCGCATCCATCCAGACCTGCGGCAGGCGAAATGGATCGCTTCCAGTCGCATGATGATACATGCCCCGGAAATCCGTAAACGGAGCAATGGTTTTGGTACCCTCCGTCAGGCCTTTCACCGTGCCGTATGACAGTCGAGGCGAGAATGTCGCGTCTGGATAGAGCGCGCTGGCTTTGCCTTCGGCCTGTGCACGCGCAAACTGTGCTCGTGCAATTGCTCCCTGCGCCTCACGCATTGGTGCATCAATACTATCCCGGCGGCGCGTGCGCATGGCGTCCATGGTTGGCTGAAGCTGACGGGCCAGAATAACCATCGGATCGGTGGAGGCTGCAATGGCCTTTGCTCCCCCCTTGTATAGCGCAATGCGCGCAGCAGGATCATCCAGCTTTGTGCCCTGAAGGAGCTCAGCCGCTCTTTCATCGGGTGTTTTGGTCCCCAAAATCAGACGCACATCCGGATCGTCCTCACCAAGCGCCTGACGCATTGTCGTCAGTGCAAGAGACAGCACCATCGTATCCAGTTCCTGATGGCTGGGCTCTCTGGCGGCGATTTCAGCCTCCAGACCCGTCAGTTCCGTATCGTGGAAACCATTGCGGCGCTCCGCATCCGGCTTACGCAGTTCCGATGCAGCGGACACCAGAATGGCGGCATTACCCAATGGCCCACGCAGAAGACGCGCCAACACGAAATCATGAGCATAGTATTTGCGCTGCAGCGCCAGCGCTTCCTCAACTTTCGCAAATGGCTTGCCAAACTCTTTCTGGCGCGCCGGATCGGCATCAATCCAGGCCTGCAGAGCAGCGTCTTCCTGTTTCCGTTTTGCGATGACATCTGAAGAGCGCAGAGCTGCCGCTGTTCCGGAGAAAGACTTCAAACCGTTCTGAACCCCAAACAGCATATCCTGTGCATCTACATGATGGAGCGTGCTCTCACGTGAATACTGCCAAAGTGCACCTTCAAGTGTGGAGTAATAGTCAATGACCGTGGGCAAAACGACATCACGCTGGAACATCAAGGCGCTGGCCGGGAGCGCTCTTTGGGTACTGCCGGGATTGCCGGACGTGAAAACCAGATCTCCCGCCTTGGGACCTGCAGGATCAAACTTAAAAAACGGCGTATGAACGGGCTTTCCGTTCTCGAAGACACGCAGCATCGACAGATCAATGTCATAGCGTGGGAAGGTGAAATTATCGGGATCACCACCAAAGAACGCAATATCCTGATCAGGTGCCATTACGAGGCGCACATCTTGATATCTGCGGTAGCGATAGAGTGCTGTCTGGCCGCCATGATAAAGCGTGACGATGTCACAGCGCCAATGCTTGGGATCGTTCTGGGCGCACTCCTTTGTCAGTGTGCTCGTTACAGCCTGGAATGTCTTGGCATAATCCGCACCATGCCTGCCCTGCGTCTGAGCTGCGACCTGCCCGGTGACATCCTTCACCTGATCCAGACGATCCAGTTCCATACCGGGGCATTGTGGTTCACTAGCGAGATCTGCGGCTGAAAAACCGTCATGAAAATAGTCATGCTGTTTGTCTGAGAGCGCAGACAGGCAGGAATTGGCACAGTGGTGATTGGTCATCACCAGACCATCACCCGAAACAAACGAAGCCGAGCAGCCTTCCGCCAGACGGGCCGAGGCCTGAATGGCATTGGAAATCCATTCTGCGGAAGGTGTGAATCCATATTGCTTCTGCATCTGCTGGACGGGCAGGTGGTCGAATGTCCACATTCCTTCTTCTGCCCGGGCAGTACCCAGTGCGGTACTCGCAACAAGCAGCGCAGGAACGATATGTTTCAAATGCAGCATAGCGGTCAGGATCTCCAGAGCGATGAATATGTTACAGGACCATACAGATTTCACAGGCTGTGCTCATGACACCACATTACATTTGCGAAGCCTGCCGGACACATAATCGGGGCGAGATGAACATTCGCCTTCGGCCCTGCGTTTCTCTATGAGAAGCCTCCAGACAGACAAGCTCGCGGGAACAGAACAATTGCGCGCCAGACAGACATTACTTCTACGACAGGGTTTTCGGGCGCGGAAACTGCTTCATGCGGGTCTGTCCCTTCCCGCTCTCCTGATGGGCTGCGTAGTCGATCAGGCTCACGCCCAGGGTGCCTCCCCCAAAAGCATTGACCAGAAACCTGCCTCTGCAGAGCACATTGTCGTTCATCGAAGTTCGGACACCGCCTCAAATCATCAACCCGGCGGGGGACTCATCCGACCACAGCAGGGAACACGCTCCGTCAGCACGGTGGATCGTGATTTCATGGATCGTCAGTCCCCAACATCCACGGCCTATCAGCTTGCCGCAATGCTGCCCGGCGCGAATGTTGCAACGTCTGACCCCTTCGGCTTTTCGCCCAGCACAAACCTTACAGTGCGCGGGCTGAACAACGACGCTATCGGGTATGTGCTGGAGGGGATGCCCCTCAACGATATCGCCTACTACAGCGGCTATCCAAGTCAGTTCGCTGACAGCGAAAACTATCAGGAAATTGCTCTTGCGCAGGGTTCTGCCGATCTGGACAGTCCGGTCCTGAATGCAGCCGGCGGTCTCATGAGACTAACATTTCTGGACCCATCCCGAAAAGCAGGGGGATATGCCAGCGTCTCTTACGGCTCCTACAACACCAACCGCGAATTCATCAGGTTGGAAAGCGGCGAGATCGGCCACTCCGGCGTACGTGCTTTTGTTTCCTACTCTCACGGAGCAACGGATAACTGGCGCGGGCCTGGCCGGGACGGGCGACACCATATTGATTTCAAGATCCTGAAAGAATGGGGATCTGGAAACAGGGTGAGCCTGCTTGGAACGTGGAACAGCACCATCACCAGCTATTATCCACAAGCCACCCTGCAAAGCTGGAGACAGGACGGAGTTCGCGGCTCCAACAACCTTGCCGCGACCTACGATGTAAACAACGCCAACGGAGGCACCGATTACTGGCGGCTGTGGCGCGCGCCGGAGCGGACACTTTATGCAGGCGCCCCCATACATCTGCGCCTGACGGAAAATCTCTCGCTGGACACAACGCCCTACGCACAATTCGCCTACGGCAACGTGCCAGGCGGTTCAACCCTGAGCGAAAGCGGGCTCTATAGCGGAACACAAGCACTGTCGGACGTTCTTTCCCTGCCCAGCGCGCAGGACGGTACGGCAGTTGTCCGCGCAAATTACACTCAGCGAAGCTATCGATCGGGCTTTACATCTGCACTTCACTACAAGGTCGGATGGAACGACTTCGTTGCAGGATACTGGTACGATTATTCAGATGATAATGAGCAGCAACCGTTCACATCCGTCGCTGTAGATGGTGCATCAGCAGATATCTGGGCCACGCGTAATAGCGCAACAATCCACCTTTCGGACGGACAGCAGCTTCTGGGAGGAAGTAATCATACGATCTCCCAAACAAGCGCCCTTTACGTGGGGGACCACATCTCTTTGTTCCGTGACAGGCTGGCGATCGATCTGGGCTTCAAGGAAGTCATGATGTCACGCAACGGCACTAACGCTCTTCCCGGCCCGCAATATCATGTCAACACGAACAGCGCTGTGCCACTGCCCAGGCTAGGCCTGAGGTGGCGTTTTACCGATCAGGACCAAATCTTCCTGAACGCCACGACCAATTTCCGCGCACCTGATGTGACGGCTTTTTACAACACGTATGATCCGTCTTCTGGTGCTCTTGAAGTGGCCGGAACGGGCAACACCCGCAATGAATATTCTATTGCCGAAGAAATAGGATATCGCCGCAACGGACGCTGGATTGTGGGAAGCGTTACGCTCTTCAACTACAATTTCACAAACCGGCAGATCTCGACATTGGTTTCACAAAACGGCGCACTTATTTCTTCTACAATCAACGCAGGTGGCCAGACATCGCGCGGCGTGGATGTGGAGATCGGGACGCGTCCGTGGCATCATTTCAGCCCATATTTCTCCGGGGAATATCTGCACGCAACGATCGACAATGATATTGCATCCAATGGGGATCTGCTTCCCACGCGCGGTAAAATTGCGGTCCGCAGTCCGGCACTGCAGGCGTCCGCAGGTCTGACTTACGATGATGGCCATATCTTCGGCACAGCAACGCTGCATTATACCGGCCATCAATTCGCAACATTTATGAACGATGAGCGCATTTCAGACCACACAACGGGCGATCTTGCCTTGGGGTATCGCTTTGCCGACATATCGCGCCTGCAACACCCAACACTACGCATGAATTTCATCAACATTACGAACGAACATTATTTGTCCGGCGTTGCTGCCACGACGCTCAATGCAAAGGAGACAACTGGGCGTTACGGCACCACAATTGAGGGAAGTGCGCCGAGTTATTATATCGGCGGTGGATTTGCAGCTCTTTTCACCGCATCAACAGGGTTCTGAGGTGTCAGCTGCGATCGGACAGTTTGGCGTTCATGGTGTCGAGGCGCGACGGGATTGGCCTCCTTTCACCCTCAGCGAAGCGCAAACTGTGCTCGCACATTATCCTCTGAATTTTGAAGCAGAAGATATTGTCTGGCATGGTCAGCGCCCCTTTTCGGCAACAGGGCTGATCCAACTACACAATGGTACAAAGGTTTTTCTCAAGCGCCACGACCATCGTCTACGGAATCAGGCAGCCATCGCGGAAGAACATGCGTTTATTCAACACCTGGCTCTACAGGGCATGCCAGTCAGTCGCCCTTTTTCGACCTGCACAGGCACACCGTCACTGACGATTGGAGAATGGGTCTATGAGGCTTTCGCGCCCCTGAAGGGTCTGGATACCTATCGCGATACCCCGTCATGGGAACCTTATCAAAGCACCGTAGATGCTGGTGCTGCGGGGGAAATGCTCGCGCGCTTGCATCTCAGCGCGGCCACATTCGATGCACCACGCAGAAAAGGACGACTGCTTCTTTCGAGCATGGATGCACTTACCGCACCATCGCTACTGGGTGGTCTGGAAAAATGGATTCCAACCCAGCAAGGTCTTCGGCAGGCGCTAAATAAAAGGATGTGGAAGCAGGATGTCTCTGAGGCTCTGACCCCCTTCCATACCCTGCTCGTACCCCTACTTCCTGCCCTCCAGACATTCTGGGGACATGGCGACTGGCATGGATCAAACCTTTTCTGGACGAAAAATACGCAAAATACCGAAATAGCGGGTATTTTTGACTTCGGCATGTCAGACCGAACATGCCCTACATTCGACCTTGCCGTAGCAATCGAACGCAGTGGCATCAGATGGCTTGATATTGGCAACACAAAAAAGGTTTTTCACGATCAAATCTCAGCCCTCGTTCGGGGATACACCCGCAACCGCCAGCTCAGCGACACAGAACGCGCTCTGGTATGTGCGTTCCTGCCCCTCGTACATGTTGAGTTCGCGCTGTCTGAGGTCGCTTATTACGAGGCACTGGTTCAGGACCCATTTTCCGCAGAGGTCGCTTATGAGGAATATCTTCTTGGGCATGCCCGTTGGTTTCAGGCTGACGAAGGCAGACGCCTGCTCGCTTGGCTGAGCGATGTATTAGGGGCTTCCTGATATGGCGCCTCTTGAACTTGTCGCTGCCCTTCTCAGTGCCCTGGGTGTGTGGCTTACCATTCAGCGCAGGCTGATCTGCTGGCCTGTATCTCTTGCCGCCGCCTTGCTTTACGGCTGGGTTTTCCTGGATGCCCGGCTCTATGCAGACGCAGCACTTCAATGCGTTTTTTGTGGTTGTCTGCTTTATGGATGGGCGCACTGGAAATACGAAACAACAAACAGCGTGCCTTTAAGAATCAGATCTGCATCATGGAAAATACTGGCATCCGGGATGGCTTTGGGGATGTTGGGGGCCGTACTCTGGGGCATTGTCCTGAAGCGTTGGACAGACGATCCAATGCCATTCACAGATGCGGCGCTCAGCAGTTTCAGTATCGTCGCACAACTCTGGGCAGCAAGACGTTATCCCGCAAACTGGACACTGTGGATCGTTATCGACATGCTCTATGTTGCGCTGTTTGTCGCACGCGATCTGTATCCAACGGCCATATTATATTCCGCATTCGTACTTTTGGCCCTTCATGGCGCGTACAAATGGCGAAAGCTGGAAGGCACTGATCTGCGCCTTTCTCAAAACTAATTTTTCAGTCGCGAGCGGCCATCGTCAATCAGCTTGAATTAATGAAGCCCTTTCTGCCGCTCTCGACAGTGAAAGTTCTTGTTAACGAGACTTCAGATTGTGCATCGCGGGCATCAGCAATGCTCATAAGTTTTGCGGTCATCGCCTGTCGTGTGAAATCGGCTATGACGTAACCTCTCTTTCGGCTGTCAAAAAATCGGATATCGGGATTTTCCGGCAGCACTTTCTGTATGGCCTCATATGGCGGCCCTAGCGACGTTATGGATGTTCCTAAAATCTCTGATGCGACGACTGGCGCCTTTTCATCATAGGGACGTGCGCGGATGTTACTGGCGAAAAAGGAATGATAATCGCCGCTGAAAATGATGGGATTTGGAGGCCCATAATTCGCGAGAGCCTGCGTCAAGCGATCACGTGCGAGCGGAAAACCATCCCATGTATCTGTCCAGTAATTATAGCCCCCAGACGACGGAAATCGAAGAGGTGCAACCTTCAAATCCTGAGCCAGAATTGTCCAGACTGCAGAATGATCGCGAAAGCCATCGTAAAGCCAGCGCTCCTGTTCAACGCCAAGAAACGTACGCCGAGCGTCATGAAAATCAGAGCAGCTTTCAGATATAATGCGACCATCCCCATATTTCGGGGGAACTGGGCACGGCTGCCGAGAGCGATACTGACGACCATCCATCAAATCAATAATCGCCAGATCACCAAATTTTATCCGGCGATATATTCTCATACCCCCATCAGCAATCCGTACATTTTTACGAACGGGCATATTTTCATACCAGGCCTGCCATGCGGCCAGCCGACGGCGGCGAAAAGCCTCTGCACTTTCTTCTGGAGACGATGGCCATACCCCTGAATAATCATCCTCAATTTCATGATCGTCCCAGATCGGGAGCCATGGCGCCACCGCGTGAGCTTTCTGCAAATCAGGATCTGTTTTCTGCAATCCGTAACGCCATCTATAGCCCTCCAGATCAGTCGCCTCAGATGCGCCATACGATCGCACGGTCAGGCCCTGACGAGCAGGCGGCGCATTGTGCTCGTAGATATAATCGCCCAGAAAAAGAACAATATTCGGGTATTCATTTGCCAGGTGTCGATAAGCGGAATACCAGCCCATTTCCCAATGAGCACAGGACGCAACTGCGACACGCAAACTGCTGATTGCCTGTCCGCTTATGGGGAAGGTCCTGCTCCTGCCAATCCCACTTTGATTACCTTGGGCACGAAAACGATACCAATATGGTCGCCCAGGCTTCAGCCCCTGGATTTCGACATGAACGCTATAGCCGCTAATGGCCGCAGCGTAAGTCTGCCCTTCCTGCACAATACTGTGCATGCTCTCGTCTTCGGAAATTTCCCAATAAACAGGCACTTTCTGCGGCAAGTCCGGAGCTATGCCATATATCAACGGAAGAGTTCCAAGCCGTGTCCATACGACAAAGCCATCTTCCGCCGGATCGCCACTGGCCACTCCGAAAGGAAAGACAGTGTCTTTACCGCCGCGAAAATTCTCAGCATGCCCGATAGCTGGAATAGCCAGCCCTGCCCCGAAAGCCTTGATGATCGTCCTGCGAGACAGATTTGGCATCTTCGTAATTCCAGATCTTTATCCGTTAAAAGGAGCCGCTCAGACGGACTTCCCATGTGGCAGGCAATCCCGCGACAGCAATATTATCTCCGCCCACAAAATACCCGCGCGTGACGTCATATTGCTTGTTCAGAATATTGCGCCCGATACCTTCGACTTTCCAATGCCCCTTTTTCGGCGCAAAGGAAAGATAGCCACCCCAGAGGGTGTAACCAGGAATTGTATCCACGGTCGTGAGAGAATGATTCGTTGTACGGAGGCTGTAATCTGCGCCAGTTACAAGATTATATCGGCCCACAGACCACGTATAATCTACCGAACCATTGGCCGTGAACCGTGGTACTTCCTCGCTACGTCCGGAGACATCCTGGGTAATTCCTACCCATACTCCATTCACCTTCTGCGCCCCGGTTACCGTGTTGAACTTGTCAAACGCTCCAGTTACGTAGGCACCGGACTGGTTAATATTCAGTCCAGGTAGCGGTGACCATGCCACTTCGTATTCCCCACCAAAAAGATGAGAGCGCGGCGCATTGACGAACAGACCAATTGCCGAGCCTGTGGTCGGGCTGTAGACCTTGGATTGTACCTGCTGGTTGATATAATCATAATAAAAGAAATCAGCATTGACCCGCAGATTGTATCGCGGAAGAATAAGCTTGTTTCCGACTTCAAACGAATAAAGTTGTTCAGGCTTGAACGGGTTTGTCATTTGGGAAACATCAGAGCTGTTATAAACCGTGAAACCACCCGACTTCACACCTTTACTGAAGGTGAAATAAGCCATGTCATGGCTGAAGGGATGGTACTGAATTCCAAACTTGGCGGAAGGCAGTGTGTAAGACTGCGCCTGCTTTCCAACGTAATTTCCCGGATTGGTAACGATGCCATTCGACAGATAATGTGCGTAGGCATTATCCAGAGAGCGATGTTCGTGCTCAATACGAATACCGCCGATGATCTGAAGCTTTGGGGTAAGGTCATAGGTGACCTGCCCGAAACCACTGATCGTATTGACAGTCTGTGAATAGCGGACGTCTCCATCCAGGCCATATAATGCGCCAAAGCCTGACTGATACCGATCATTCAGCCACTGATGAGCGTAATAAATGCCTCCGATCCAATGAAAGCGGCTCGTTGTATCATTAGAGGAAAAGCGAAGTTCGTTCGCAGCAACGCTTGCGCGCGTCTTGAACGCGACGTCTGCCAAAGCAAGAGCAGAGTCATCGAAATTGTCGTATTCGTTGCGCTGCATGTAGTCGTAACTGGCGAGGTTCGTGACCGTGAATGTAGGCAATTGCTTTTCTACACGAAGGTTAACGCCACCCGTGTCAATGTGGCTGTAGGGCTTGGTATCGGGGCTGATGCCTACTTCTTTTGCGAACTGACTGGATGTACCCCATCGTGTCTCATATCGGTTGGCCGACGCAGGGAGAGGGTTGGTGGAACTGAGGCTGGTGATCGGTGCCCATGCATAGGGGCCAGTCGCATCAGAGCGATCCCTGCTTCCATGCAGGTTCAGTTCGATCTTCCATGTATCAGCCGGAACATAGTCAATCAGAAGACGAGCACCCCCGCGATTGACGTTCCCCAGATGCTGACCATTATCGGGGTTATATTGCCAGGCACCCCCTTGCTGCGTCTGGCCGGAAAGACGAAAGCTGAGCTTGTCATTGATTGGTCCGGAGATATAACCGTCAATCTTTCCGCTATCGAACCGTCCATATTGGCCGGAAATCCCTGCCTTCAATGTGTCCGTGGGTTTATTCGTAATATAATTAATTGCGCCGCCGGTTGTATTGCGCCCGTAAAGGGTACCCTGCGGGCCACGAAGAACCTCGACACGAGACATGTCGAACATCATTCCGTTGATGCCAAATGGAACCGGATTGGCAACTTCGTCAATATAAATTCCTACAGTAGGAGAGTTATTACTTGAATAGTTGTTAAACCCTACGCCACGGATCGTATAAGTGTATTGTCCACTCCCGTAGGAAGGCTGAATCTGCAGTGATGGTGTAGCGTATTGGAGATCAAAGACATTATTGATGTTTCTGTTTTCCAGAACTTTCGCCGAGATCACACTGATGGATGTTCCAATATTCTGTGGGCTGTCAGCATGGCGCTCGGATGTGACGACGACATTCTCAACGCGGGATGCTTCATGTGCTGCAGGTACAGTCTTGTGGGTCCTGGCTGATGCAACAGGCTTGTGCGCGTGCGCTACCGGAAGACTGGATGATGTTTTATGAGGGGTCGTCGCCTCGGCAAACGCGGCGCTGCACAAAGGAAAAAGCGCCACGCTGGAAACGAGCGCCATGCGCCCCTTGAAGCCTGTCATCTTTTTCCGGGCAGAAACCGAGTATGCGTCCAACATGATCACTTTATCACTATAAAATATCGTTGATATTATTAACAACGAACAACAAAGGCATAAGGTATAGAAAAACGATTCTCAATGCGTTATATTGCTGTGAATTCATTTGGTTCGTATTTTCGCGCAAGCGATCAGAGCAAGAGACCTGGAAAACAGCATGTCAGCCCACATGAAGCTCGCCGCTTTTCTGCTTCCCACCGGACATCATGCTGCCGCATGGCGTCATCCTGGCTCGGCGCCTGATGCAGGGAGCAATTTCCAGCGCCAGCTGGATCAGGCAAAGCTGGCTGAACGAGGCCTTTTTGATGCTGTTTTCATTGCTGATTTCACCAGCTCCATTGATGAAGCGACAATGGACGGCTTCAAGCGCATGACCTATGGCGCGTCCTTCGAACCCATAACGCTCCTGTCCGCGCTTGCCGCCACGACATCCAGAATAGGCCTCATTGGCACAGTCAGCACGACCTATTCCATTCCCTACCATCTGGCGCGTCAGTTCCTGTCGCTGGATCAGATCAGTAACGGGCGCGTGGGTTGGAACCTTGTCACGACGGCGAATACGCGTGAGTCGGTCCATTACGGCAAGACGAGCCATGTTCCACATGCTGACCGCTATCGGCAGGCTCGTGAATTTGCGCACATTGTCCAAAATTTCTGGGACAGCTGGGAGGATGACGCATTTCTGCGCGACACAGACAGCGGCAAATTTTTCAGCCCCGAAAAGCGTCGTCCGTTTCATTTTGAAGGCGAATTCCTTTCAGCTTCCGGCCAGCTGGACATTCCACGCTCTGTGCAGGGGCGTCCTGTTCTTGTGCAGGCAGGGTCTTCGGAGCCGGGTCGTGCTCTGGCAGCCGAAACAGCCGAAATGGTCTTCACGGCGCAGCAAACTCTTGAAGAAGCAAAAGCATTCCGGTTTGATCTACACAGGCGCATGCGTGAAATCGGGCGCAATCCTGAATCACTCAAAGTAATGCCCGGCGTATATCCTCTGGTCGGCCGCACGCAGACGGAAGCAGAAGACCTGAAAGCGGAGCTGGACGCCCTCACCCATCCGGACGTGGGGCTGTTCCTGCTAGGCGGCATGACAGGGACAGATCTACGCGGCCTGCCTCTGGACGGTCCCCTGCCCGAAGTACCGGAGAATTTTAACGGAAACCGCAGCCGCCAGTCTCTCCTCGTGGAAATGGCAAAGCGCCGCAACATGTCGCTGCGGGATCTCTATCTTGAGGTCAGTGGTGCACGCGGTCACTGGTCCATCTATGGCGGCCCCAAACAGATTGCAGATCAGCTGGAGGAGTGGTTCGTGGAAGGTGCGGCTGATGGCTTCAACATCATGCCCCCAATCCTCCCTCAAAGCCTTGAGACGTTTGTCGACCTTGTGGTTCCCGAACTTCAGAAGCGTGGCCTTTTTCGAAAGTCTTATGAAGGGCATACGTTGCGCGAGCATCTGGGGCTACGACGCCCTGCCTCCGGCGAAGCTCCATGAAGCGAGCCGTTTTTCTTCTCGTAGCCGCGGGGCTCAGTCTTGCGAGTCAGGCAAGGGCCGAGAGCCCAGTGCCTGCGCGTGACACATTGAGCATTGGGGTCTCAATCGAGCCACCCGGGCTCGATCCTTCCCGCAGCCCCAGTGAGTCCATCGGCACGATCACATATAACAATATTTATGAAGGCCTTACCCGTCTGGATCGCTCAGGTAACGTCGCACCTCTGCTGGCGCGGGCATGGACGCTTTCGGATGATGGGCGCCTCTATCATTTTACACTGCAGGAAAACGTCCATTTCCATGATGGAACACCCCTGACCTGCGATGCCGTCCGCTTTTCCCTTCTCCGGGCGAAAGCCGCAGACAGTACCAATCCCGATCGGAGCGTCTTTACCAACATCACGGATGTATCGTGCCCTGATGATGGTCATGCAGATGTCCGCCTTCGCGACGCCCATGGAAGTTTTCTCTATGAGCTAGCCTGGAATGATGCGTCCATATTCTCCCCGGGATCTTCAGGAAATAATATCCATCACCCGGTTGGAACGGGGCCGTTTCTTTTTCAGGAATGGCAGCGGGGCGACCATGTATTATTGGCACGCAACCCCAACTACTGGGGTAAGCCACCAGTTTTAAAAAGCGTGACCTTCCGGTTTATGCCTGATCCTCTGGCAGCCAGTAACGCACTTCTGGCCGGTGAACTTGATGCCTATCCCTCATTCCCCGAACGCGAAATTCTCGGACGCTTTGCTGATGCGCCAGAGTTGAGGGTCATAAGAGGAAGCTTTCCATTCAAGGCAATCCTTGCTCTCAATAATGGCAGGCGCCCTTTCAATGATGTTCGCGTTCGGCAGGCAATTGCGTATGCCATTGATCGCAAAGCACTCCTGCAAGCAGTGTCTGATGGAGATGGCACCGTTCTGCAATCACACATGGCGCCCAACGATCCGGATTATGCGCCGCTTCCGGATCGTTATCCATACAATCCAGAACGAGCCCGTGAATTACTGAAAAGCGCCGGGGTCCAACCCGGCACACAGGTTAGGCTTTCATTTCCACCAATCGGATACGCGCGCGATACAAGCGAACTGATAGCTGCATACCTTGAACAGGTCGGAATTATCGTGACGCTTCAGCCACTGGAATGGCCAGCCTGGCTGAGCCGTGTTTTTGGGCAAGGTGCTTTCGACATGACCGTCATCGCCCATACAGAGCCACACGATATCGGAATTTACGATCGAGACACGATCTACTTCCATTATCATAACCCGGCATTTCATGACCTTTTCCAACGTTATGAAGCCAGCAGCGCCCCTGCAACTCGCCATGCACTATCCGTTTCCATGCAGTCACAGCTGGCACAGGATGAGCCGAACGTTTTTCTTTATTCCGTACCCCGCGACACTGTCATGAACCGGCACATACGTGGGCTATGGACAGATCAGCAAATTGCGGCCTGCCCACTTGCAGATGTTTATTGGGCTCCATAATGATTTTCGTCATTCTACGCACCGTCATTGAGCGTTTTTTAGTGCTTGTGGCTGCAAGCATTCTCATCTTCGTGCTCCTAAATCTTTTGCCCGGCGATCCTGCTACGGTTATGCTCGGGCTAGATGCACAGCCTGAAAGCATCGCAGCCCTCCATCGACAACTCGGGCTCGATAGCTCCCTGACCACACGCTATCTGCGTTGGATCGGTGGGCTATGCACGGGACATGCAGGCAGCAGCTATATTTATGATGTTCCGGTTTGGCAGCTCATCAGGGAACGCTTTCAAAGCACTCTTCCACTCATTGCTTTCGCAACGGGATTATCGCTCGCGATCGGACTGCCCGTGGGTGCAATGGCGGCGACCAATCGTGGGAGCATTCTCGATCTTACGGTGATGAGCACACTGCAGACCCTAAAATCCATACCGGATTTCTGGCTGGCCATGATGATGACTCTTCTGTTTTCCCTGACGCTACACTGGTTCCCGGCAAGCGGATTTCCCGGTTGGAAAAATGGTATTCCTAATGGATTGAGGGCACTTTTCCTTCCGGCCGTGGCACTGGCAATTCCACAGGCTGCCATCACAGCGCGTTTCATGCGTTCATCTCTGATCGATACGCTTTCACAGGACTATATCCGCACGGCAAGGGCGCAGGGCTATGGCAAAACGGCCGTCCTGTGGCGCGTGGCGATGCCCAATGCATTCATCCCGATCCTGACGCTAATCGGGATACAGATCCCAGTTCTCGTGACGGGCGCCATTATCGTTGAGAGTGTTTTCAATATTCCTGGCTGTGGCCAGCTGCTGCTCGAAGCAGTCAATCAGCGGGATATCCCGATCGTACAAAATCTGGTCATGCTGATCGTAGCAGGCGTGTTGCTGATGAACCTGATCCTGACAGCCATCGTAGGTTGGCTTGACCCTCGCCTGGCGGAGACTGGGGCGTGAGCCGTTTTCACCACAGTTATTCCCTGATCACAGGCATTGTGCTGTTAGCCTTCTGCCTGCTTCCCGCGACACTTACCGAAATGCTGCATGGCGGCCACGCCCCTGCCATAGACATTGCTCATCGCTATGCCGGCCCTTCGCTGGATCATCTGCTGGGGACCGATCCCTTTGGCCGTGATCTCGCGAACTACGTCTTTACGGGAGCTTTCAACAGCGTGATGCTCGCGTTGATGGCCGTGGCACTTTCTACAGTCGGCGGCTCGCTGCTGGGCCTTCTCGCAGCAACCAGAAACGCTACCGGCAGCCTCATCATGCGTGTTGCTGATCTGGGGCTGGCCTTCCCTCCAATCCTCATTGCGGCCCTGCTTGTGACGGCACTCGGTGCCTCTGCAACCGGAGAAATCCTTGCCATTGCGCTTTTCGGTATTCCGGGCCAGATCCGCATCACACGTCAGGCAGCGCAATCTGTTCTGATTCTTGATTTCATCGCAGCTGCCAGAATGTCAGGACAGCGCACTCCCTCGATCATAATGCGACACGTTCTTCCCAATATTGCGCCTATTCTGATTGTGCATGGCTCAACTTCCGTGGCGCTCGCACTTCTTTCCGAAGCGGGCCTCTCCTATCTTGGCCTTGGAGCCCCACCGCCCCGCCCTGACCTAGGCCGTGCACTGGCGTCCTATCAGATCCACATCTTCGATCACCCCTTTCTTGTGGCGGTTCCCGGAGTGATCATCATGTTGCTCGTCCTTGGCTTCAACCTTCTGGGCGATGGGTTACGTGATCTTCTTGAACGCCCGCTCACCAGAGCGAAGGTCGCACAATAATGAGCGTAGTTCTTGAAGTCCGGGATCTGGCTGTTCAGGCAGGTAACATCGATATCCTTCACCCTATGTCGTTTATTGTCGAAGCTGGTCAGACAATAGCCGTCACAGGAGAGTCCGGCTCTGGAAAATCCACTCTGGCCAGAGCCATCATGGGTCTTTTGCCCGAGGAATTTTCACTCACGGGCGAGATTATTTTCGAAAATCAGAATCTGAAATCTTTGCCGGAAAACACCATGCGTCACCTCCGGGGAAACCGAATTGCGATGGTTTTTCAGGAGCCCATGACGGCCCTCAACCCCATCCGACGTATCGGCAATCAGATTGCCGATACGCTACGACTTCATGGACAGACCTCAGGGCACGACATCAAGGCCAGAACACAGACTCTTCTGGACCGGGTGGGCCTTACCAAAGCAGGAGTGTCACAAAAAGCCTACCCGCATATGTTGTCTGGCGGGCAGCGTCAGAGAGTTCTGCTGGCCATGGCGATCGCATGCAGACCGAGCCTGCTGGTTGCAGACGAGTTCACCACAGCATTGGACGCACGGACGCAGGCCGAAATCATGGTACTTGTGGAGGAGCTCGCGCGCGAAAACAATATGGCTGTTCTGCTGATTTCTCACGACCTCGGACTTATCCGCCATTACGCAAAAAATACTGTGATCATGCGTAATGGAAGGATTGTGGAAAGTGGTGACACTGAGCAGATTTTTACGGCTCCATCCCACCCGTATACGCAGGCATTGCTTTCCGTGTCACTTCATGGGACGCGGCATGAACCGCTACGCCCCATCCCTGTTCCAGCCGCCATTTATCAGGAGGCTGAGGCATGAGTAGCTTCTTTGAAGCCCAAGGCCTGAATTACAGCGTCCGCTCGCAAAGCCGTTCGTTTTTTCAACCACGACCAGCCCGGCCAATCCTTCAAAATATCAATCTGCATCTGGCCGAACGAGAGACTCTCGGAATCATTGGTTCATCCGGAAGCGGAAAATCGACGCTGGCCCGCATTCTCAGCGGATTACTGCAGCCCGATAACGGACATGTTTCTTTGCGTGGAGAGGATTTTACGAACGCTACGAGCGATGTTCGCCAAAAGCTTCGCCCTGAAATCCAGATGATTTTTCAGGATCCACAGGGGGCGCTTGACCCCCGCCAAACCGTACGCGAGATCGTCGGGGAGCCGCTCTTGCCTCTTTCCCTTACACAGGAGGAACGTGAGCAACGGATCGTTAATGTTCTGCGGGATGTCGCACTCCCATCCAATAGTCTCAACCGCTATCCCCGTGCATTTTCAGGAGGGCAGCGTCAGCGCATCGCCATTGCACGCGCCCTGATTACAAAACCTTCAGTTATCATTGCGGATGAAGCCGTGTCCGCGCTTGATGTCTCCACTCAGGCCATCATCCTGAACCTTCTGCTTGATCTTCAGGAGCGTTATGGCCTGTCCTATATTTTCGTGAGCCATGATCTGGCTGTGATCCGGCATATTTCACATAGAACTGCCGTTCTGGATGCCGGTCATATTGTGGAAACCGGTCCGACAGCAGATATTTTTTCAAACCCCCAGCACGACACCACGCGCTCCCTTCTGGCCGCTAATTTCTGAGTACCACCACATGACACGACAGAACCTCATTACCGATATTCCCGGCATTAGGGTCGGACATGTGCAGGACCAGAAACAACGCACAGGTGTGACGGTACTTCTTTTTGATAAGCCCGTCGTCGCATCAGGAAGTTTTCTCGGGGGCGCACCCGCTTTGCGTGAAAGCGCGCTGCTGGAACCCGAAATGGTTGTTGAAGGCATTGATGCCATCGTGCTTTCCGGCGGTTCGACTTATGGGCTGGACGCAACATCAGGTGTTCAGGCGCGGCTGCGCGAAGTATATTCCGCTCTTCCGGTCGCGGATGGAAAAATCCGTGTACCAATCGTCGTTCAGGCGAGCCTTTTCGATCTGGCCAATGGTGGCAACAAGGATTGGGGCCGCTACTCCCCCTATGCCGAAATGGGCTATCGCGCCGCCATGGTTGCAGAAACCGGCCCATTCTCTCTCGGAACCGTAGGAGCCGGGACAGGCGCCACAACTGCGACACTGCGAGGAGGGTTGGGCTCTGCAAGTGCCATAACACCAGCAGGTCACACTGTGTCGGCCATCATGGCCGTCAACGCTGTAGGTACTGCAACGATTGGGGACGGACCGCATTTTTGGGCAGCACCATTCGAACAGGACCATGAGTTCGGCGGACTGGGTATGCCGGCACATCTGACAGCCCAAGACCTGAAACTCAGAACCAAGCCGGACTACGTCGCCGGGACATCAATTGGCGTCATTGCGACAGACGCAACACTGAGCAAATCCCAAACCAAGCGCATGGCCATTCTCGCTCAGGACGGTGTGGCGCGCGGTGTCTATCCCGCACATCTTCCCGAAGATGGAGATGCCATTTTTGGCGTTTCCACCCAAAGCTCCCCTGCCCCTGCCACGCCAGAAGAATGGCGTGAAATCCTGCACGCAGCCACGCAGGTCACGGCCAGAGCGATTGCGCGCGCTGTTTACGAAGCTGCTGCCTTACCCGGAACGCACGCGTTCCCGACATGGCAAGAACGGTTTGGGCAAAGAAAAGAGAATTCAGAGCTACCATGACGAACACTCTTGAAAATTCGGTTGCCTTCTGGCGCATTCCGGGACGCAAGCTTGCCCTGTCCTCAATCGACAAGGGATCCTCAACAGCGATATTTTTCCTTCATGGTCTGGGAGGAAACAGACAGCAATGGCGTTTGCAGTGGAATTATTTCACTCAAAAAGACGTCAACCTTGTAGCATGGGACTGCCTCGCACATGGGGACAGTGCACGATCACAGCATCAGAAAGCTTTTGACAGCGAGTGCTCCGTAAAGGATCTAGCCGCAGTTCTGGACGCATTCCCCGCCCGCAAAAAGCTGATAGTCGCTCATTCTTTCGGATGCAGGCTGGTTCTGGAATGGCTGGCAAACCTGCATGAAACTGGCCAGCCTCTGCCAATAAATGGGCTTATACTGCTGGGTCCAGCATCTCTCGCACCATCGCTCAAAGGTCCGCTTTTCGGGAGCTGGCTGGATCGCCTTCCGTTATGGGTCGTGTCTTTGGGAAAGCCGTGGCTACAAAAGCGCTTTGAAAAGCTTGCATGGCATCCGGGAACGAGCTCTGAACTTCTTCGCAGGGAACGTCGCGCAACACGCCGGAACAGTCTTTTCATGATTGGCGCCGTCAGAAATGGTGCAAGGCCGATCAATCACGAAAGCCTCCGCCACATTTCCATTCCCACCCACATTGTAGCCGGAGAACAGGACGGAATTGTCCCTGTTGCGGAAATCCAAAAACTGCACGCCCTGCTGCCTGCAAGCACGCTGAATGTCCTGTCTAATTGCGGACATCAGATCATGCTTGAAAGGCCATTAGACGTGAATGACATCATAGAGCGTGAACTTCGGAGAATTTCTGATTCTGAAGGAAATGCCACATGACTCATGACACGCTTGGCAACGACATCTCAGCCACCGATACGCGCACCGTGGATGGCATCAATGCATTTGTCAGCGGTTATCTTGGCTACGAGTTAAAACTCGCAGGCATTCTGGAAACGGCAGACCAGACGCCTGACTGTCTGGCGAATGTGTATGCCGGGCTGCTGTGGATGCTGTCTGAAACGGGCGACGTTCCGATCCAGGCCCGAGACTACCTGGAGCGTGCATCCAAAAACTTGCAGCACGCCTTGCCCCGCGAAAAGCTTCTCTTTGGGCTCCTTAATGCATGGGTCAATAATCAACCGGCAAAAATCATAGAACACACTGACCATATTCTTTCCCAATGGCCACGGGATCTCGTGACACTCAAGATCCGACATTATCACGACTTTATCCATGGTCGCTTCGAAGACATGCTCACAACCGCACAGCGCTGCGCACCTGCCGCGGGAGACGTTGCTGCCCTTCATGGAATGCTGGCATTTTCATATGAGCAATGCCATGACCTCAAAGCCGCAGAAACTGCAGCACGTCACGCACTGAAACTCGACCCCAGCGAGCCTTGGTCACAGCATGCATTGGCCCATGTTCTACTGACTGAGAACCGGATCGATGAGGGCATCCGCTTTCTGGAGGCCAATTCAGGAGGCTGGGGACATTTAACGTCTTTTATGTACACCCATCTCTGGTGGCATCTCGCGCTGTTTTATCTCGCACAGGGCCGGAAAAAAGACGCTCTGCGCGTTTATGATGAGCACTGCTGGGCGCGGGAACGCAGTTTTTCGCAAGACCAGGTGGGAGCGGTTTCTCTTCTGGTTCGCCTGGAACTCGCAGGGGTCGAAGTTGACGAGCGCTGGGCACAACTGGCGGATTGGCTTGCTGCCAGACAAAACGACGTCAGCCAACCATTTCTGACGCTTCAGTATTTATATGGGCTCTTACGTGCCAGACGGCCGGAAGGAAAATTACTGCTGGAAAAAATCGAACAGTTACCTTCTGACAAGGCTGCATGGGACCTCGTAGGAAAACCACTATCCCGTGGTATCGCCGCTTATCTAGAGCAAGAAAACGCAAAAGCGTCCTCCCTTTTTGACAGCGCCATGCCCCATCTTCAGGATATTGGTGGCAGCCACGCACAACGAGATCTGTTTCTAAAAATACGTGACAATTTGAGAAAGCAGGGCTTCTCGAAGCCTCAGAGAGCGTATGTGGGGGCTACAGGCTCGCCAGAGCTCCCGGGGACATAACAGGACTGTCCGTTCTGGATACTATTGGCCGCTCAGCCGAGCACGCCGCTGTTCAACATCAAAAAAACCCGGCTGCTTCAGCTTCCACCACTCCCAATCAACACAGGAGGAATGGAATCGCAGGAACTACGCCAAAACCAGAGGGTTGTTTGAACCCTAAAGACTTTTTCCCATCCTGATCAACGGAACTGAAACGCCAGCAACATCTGCTGGACAGGCCTCCATAGCCTTATACCCACACGCTTCGTACAGAGCCTGTCCACTGAGAGTACTCATCAACTCGACCCGCTTGAAACCGTCAGTCAAGGCTGCCTCTTCGCACAGACCAAGGACCCGACGCCCTATCCCACGTCGCACATGATCAGGGTGCGTATACATTGCACGGATACGAGCCGGATCGCACTTTGGATTCAGTAGAGCCGGGTCCCGGAGTTCGGAACTGTGGTCACCACCATATAGTGTAGCTCGTCGGCTCCAGCCACCACAGCCGACAATCCGACCTTGTTCTTCTAAAATCAGGTATGTCCGATCTCGGACAAGTTGCGAATCAAGCCCCATGACCTGCCGGCTCGCAACAACCTGTGCGGTCGATAAAAAATTGTCCTGCAATGTATTGATGGCAAGAGTGATCAGGGCCTGCAACGCCTCAAGATCGTCTTCAGTCGCCCAACGCGAAATATAGTTATTCGTCATATTTTGAGCCCCAATGCAAATGGATGTTCCCATATGGCGGGAACATCCACCGCAGGCAATGACCATAAAAAAAGCCCTGCAAAAATGTCAGGGCTTTTTTACTCCGGAATTAATCAGGGATCATCCGTTCCCGCAGGAAGCTGCTGAACACGGGTTACTTTTCCTGTGCTGTCATAATAAATCACAGCATTACCACGACGCTCAGCATAACCGTCCGGCAAACCGTTTGGTGTTCGGAAAAGCAGGCGAAATGCATCCGGCTGCTCAATGACCTTATCTCCGGGAGGATGGTAAAACCGGCTGAAATCTGCATGGCTTTTGGGCAACGACGAATTGCGTGCAAGTTCATGCATATCTGGCTTTTTAGGGCCATCACCTGCATCCTGCGCAAATGCCGTTCCCGTCAATGCGGTCATGACCAGTGTGGAAACGACAATCCTGCGCATGATAACTCCGTTAGTTCTTTGCTACGGCGATCTTAGGCGAAAGAGTCTTCTGGCTCCACCCTCCTCCGAGCGCGCGATACAATGTCACAAGATTCTGGAAACGAGCAGCACGAATGGTAATGGCATTCTGCTGGGCCTGATAAAGTGTGCGCTGCTGGGTCAATGTCGTGAGGTAACTATCAATACCAGTGCGATATCGCATTGTGGCGAGATCGAATGCCTTCTGAGATTGCTCCACCAACGCCGCCATATGCCTGTCCTGTTGCGTGTAGGTTTCACGCGCGGTTAGAGCATCCGAAACCTCTCGAAACGCCGTCTGCACTGTTTTTTCATACTGTGCGGCATATTGCAGCTTTTGCCCCTTGGCCATTCGCAGGTTGCCCTGACTCTGGCCCCAAGTGAAAATAGGCAGACTAATGGAAGGCGAGATAGTCCACGTCTCTGCCCCAGGGGTAAACAATTTACGGAACTGAAGGGAGCTGGTCCCTTCCGATGCCGTGAGAGTAACCTTGGGGAAGAAGGCCGCACGGGCGGCACCCACATTTGCATTCGCACCAATCAGCGTATGCTCGGCTGCAAGAATATCAGGTCTCTGCTGAAGCAGGTCAGACGGTAAACCTTCAGGCAGATCGCTGATCATTGTCTGCGCACCGAACGGCGCAGGTTGCGGCAGATCTGCGGGCAAAGGCACCCCGACGAGCAGTTGCAGAGCATGTTCGTCATCAGCCACAGCGCGAGTGTATTGCGCCTCATATGCCGATGCCTGCTCTACCTGCGTTTTCACCTGCGCCAGTGTCAGGGCTTCGGTTTCGCCGTTGTCATAGGACAATTGCGTCAGACGCAGCGTGTCTCGCTCAGATTTCAGCGTATCGCGCGTCACGCGAAGCTGCTCACGATCAGCAAGCCACTGAATGTATGTCCCACCAATCTGAGACACCATCGTGATCAGCACATTACGGGCATTTTCCACACTGTTCAGAGTGGTTTCTGCCTGCTGGCGCGTCAGGTTGCGAATACGTCCCCACAAATCCACTTCGTAGGACGAGAACCCTATGGATGTCTGGTAAAGACGCAGGGTGGACACCGTTGTGCCCAATCCCGGTGCGAACGAGAAACCGGCCGTATCCGACGGTGCCAGAAACATGCCCTGACCACCTGCAGAGATGATCGGGAACAACGAGGCATTCTGGATTTCATACTGCCCTCGCGCAACGGTCACGGCGGCAGCCTGCGCTGCGAGGTCCCTGTTATTTTTCAGCGCCAGCCTGACCAGCGCCTTCAGTCGAGGGTCTGTATAGAAATCCTCCCATCCCAGATTAGCGACCTTCGCAGCAACCGGGGCATTTTTGGCCCCTGTATTCTCAGGGTAGCTGTTCTGCACCGACTGGGTCGGCCGGTGATAGGTCGGTGCCAGATTACAGGCCGAAAGCATGAGGAGCGCGGCGAGTCCAATACGGGTCTTCATGCGCCGTGTCCTCCCTCGATTGCAGGTTGATGAGTATTGTGGCCTGCCTGATCTGCATTGCCACGATCCTTGATGCGGCTCACTCGGAACAGTCGCAGCACCACCACGAAGAATACTGGTACGAAATAGACCGCCAGCAATGTTGCAGACAGCATGCCACCCACCACGCAAGTGCCAATCGCAACACGCGCGGCGGAACCAGCACCCGTAGCAATCGCCAGCGGGAATACACCACATACAAACGCAATGGATGTCATGAGGATCGGGCGTAGTCTCTCTCGACCAGCCTTGAGAACCGACTCTTCCAGGCTATCACCAGCTTCAAAGAATGCTTTTGCAAACTCCACAATCAGAATTGCATTTTTTACAGAAAGACCAACTGTCGTGAGCAGGCCAACCTGGAAATAAACGTCATTTGACAGCCCGCGACCCAATGTCGCTGCAATTGCGCCCAGCACACCAAGTGGCAGCACCATGAGGACTGAGAACGGAATAGCCCAACTCTCATACAATGCCGCAAGACAAAGCAAAATCACGACTGCAGCCAAGGCATACAGCGGCCCGGTTGAACCGCTTGAAGCCAGCTGTTCGTAAGACAGGCCCGTCCATTCATAGCCAATGCCTGGCGGCATCTTGGCAAGAATTTTCTCCATTTCTGCCATCGCCTGCCCCGAACTGACGCCAACTGCAGGCTGTCCCTGAATTTCGAAGGAATTCAGGCCGTTATAATCCTCGACTTTCTGTGGACCGGAAATCCATGTGCCTGATGCAAACGCATTGAATGGCACCATTGTCCCGGTTGCATTGCGCAAATACCAGCGGTTTATGTCCTCTGGCGTCATACGAGAGAACGGCTCACCCTGAATATATACCTGCTTCACACGGTCATCACGCATGAACTGGTTGACGTAGATCGAGCCAAAGGCACCCTCAAGGGTCGTATTAATATCAGCGTTGGTAACACCAAGCGCATTGGCTTTTTCGCGGTCAATATTAAGATGGAACTGCGGAGCATCCTCCATCCCCAATGGCCTGACAGCCATCAGAAGATGGCTCTTGGCAGCCTCGGCCAAAAGCTGGTTACGGGCAGCGAGAAGGGCCTGATGACCAAGATGGCCATTATCTTCGAGCTCAAGATCGAAACCCGTAGCGTTACCAAGCTCCATCACCGCAGGCGGATTGACCGCGAAAATCTGAGCTTCTGGATCAGTCCAGAAATGCATCATGATCTTATTGGCAATCGCCATCGTCGTATGGGCGTAACCCGGACGCTGATCCCATGGCTTGAGGCGGATAAAGAATGCGCCCGCGCTCTGTCCCTGCCCGGCGAAACTGAAACCGTTCATGGTAAAGACCGACTGAACGTCATTCCCGTAATTTTTCAGAACGTAATCTGTGACCTTGCGATTCACAGCGCCCGTCTGCGCATCGGTAGCCCCCGAACGCATCGTTATCTGCCCAAAGATAATGCCCTGATCTTCGTCAGGCAGGAAGCCGCCCGGAACACTCATGAACAGATATACCGCCCCACCCGTAAGGATCAGAAACAGCATCATGCTAACGATACGCAGCTTGATCAGGCGCTTTACACCACCAAGATAGCCATTCGTCAGGCGATCAAAGCTACGGTTGAACCAGGCGATCGGACCCGTCGTATGACCTTTGTGAGACGGCTTCAGCATGGAACCACAAAGCGCAGGCGTCATCACCATCGCTACAACCACAGACAGCCACATTGCCGATACGATCGTGATGGAAAACTGGCGATAGATCACGCCTGTTGAGCCACCAAACGCAGCCATCGGCAGGAACACTGCAGTCAGGACCAGCACGATACCGATAAGGGCACCTGAAATTTCATCCATCGAGACCCTAGCGGCCTCTTTAGGAGAAAGGCCCTTCTCGGTCATCACACGCTCGACGTTTTCGACAACGACGATAGCGTCATCGACCAACAAACCCACTGCCAACACCATCGCAAGCATCGTCAGCGTGTTGAGGCCGTACCCCAAAACCGAAAGAACACCGAATGTTCCAAGGAGAACAACGGGAACCGCAATCGTCGGAATCAACGTAGCGCGGAAGTTCTGTAAGAACACCAACATCACGATGAAAACCAGAACAATGGCTTCCAGCAGCGTTTCAATGACCTCCTTGATGGAGAGCGTAATGAACGGCTCTGTATCAAGAGGGTAAACCAGCTTCAACCCAGGCGGGAAATAGCGTTGCAACTCAGCCATGCGGGCACGGATTGCCGTCTCGGTCGTGAGCTGATTGGCACCAGGAGCAAGCTTGACGGCCATTGCCGCAGCCGGGTTGTTATTAAATCGAGACGTGATGTTATAATTCTGCGCTCCGAGTTCAACACGGGCGACATCCTGAAGACGTACCTGACTGCCGTCCTGCTGAACTTTCAGAAGGATTTTCTTGAATTCCTCAGGAGAGCTCAGACGCGTCGGGCCAATGATCGTCGCATCGAACGCGATATCGCTCTTGGCAGGCAAGCCACCCAATTCACCTGACGAAATCTGGGCGTTCTGCGCCTGAATAGCAGACTGAACATCCCCAACCGTCAGAGAGAAATTATAAAGCTTGGCCGGATCAAGCCAGATACGCATGGCGTATTCAGAGCCGAAAAGCGTATGATCACCCACGCCTGATACACGAGACAATGGATCTGAGATATTGGATGCAACGTAATCCGAAATATCCTGACCCGTCATGCTTCCGTCAGTGGAGATAAAGGCCAGAACCATCATGAAGTTCTTGACGGCCTTCGTAACACTCAGGCCCTGAGCCGTAACTTCCGTAGGCAGTTTTGGCTGAGCAAGCTGAAGCTTGTTTTGAACCTGAACCTGAGCAATGTCCGGATTTGTACCCTGAGCAAATGTCAGGTCAATTTCCATGTGGCCACTGCCGTAGGACTGGGCGGCCATATATTCCAGATGATCCAACCCGTACATCTGCTGCAGAATAGGCCGAACCACGGTATTATTCACCGTCTCTGCAGATGCACCCGGATAATCCACGGTGATCGCAATCATCGGTGGCGCAATACTCGGATACTGTGAGATCGGCATGCGCATGATGGAAACAGCGCCGACGAGCATGATGATCAGACCGACGACCCACGCAAAGATCGGGCGATCAATAAAGAAGCGCGATAATGACATGCTGGATTACTCCGCCTTTCCGGCAGACCCAGAGCTGCTCTCCTGAGGAGCGACCTTTACACCCGGGCGGATTTTCTGGAGGCCACTGACAACAATCCGGTCTCCTTCCTTGACACCATCTGTCACGAGCCAGGAATCCTTAATCGTACGACTGGTCTTGATGGTCCGCATCTGAACCTTGTTTTCCCCGTCCACAACCATGACGTACGGGCTACCTTTTGAATCACGTTGAACTGCGACCTGCGGCACGAGCAGCGCATTCGGGTCCAGACCTTCCCGAATGTGAGCATGTACAAACATACCTGACAGCAGCAGATGGTCAGGATTGGGGAAAACAGCCCGCATCACCAGCGTCCCGGTTGCGGGGTCGACGGTGACTTCCGAAAGCTCAAGCTTGCCCTTTGCAGGGAAGCTGGACTCATCTTCCAGCGTCAGGCCCACGGCCGCGGCATCGTCTCCCTGACGCTCAATCTGCCCACTGGCAAGCTCACGCTTCAGACGAAGCATGTCGGTCGCAGCGAGATTGACGTCCACATATACCGGATCAAGCCGCGTCACGACTGCGATAGGCTGGGTCTGCCCAGCTGTCAGCAATGTGCCCTGCGTATAGAGAGTACGGCCGATACGACCATCAATAGGCGCACGGACATGCGTGTAATTCAGGTTTACAGCGGCAGATTCCAAGTTCGCTTTGGCCTGTTCAACCTGAGCTTCAGCCTGTTTCGCAGTGGCCAGAGTGTTATCGTAATCCTGAGAACTGACGGCATGAGCAGCGGCTAGCGGCCGATAACGACGGAGCTGCCCTTCAGCGCGGGTCGCAGCAGCCTGCGCATTCAACAGTGAAGCGTGCGCCTGATCATATGCAGCCTGATACGGAGCGCTAAAAATCTGGAAAAGCTGTTGACCCGCCTTAACATCAGCACCCTGCTGAAAGTCACGCGAGACAATAACACCACTCACCTGCGGACGAATCTGCGCCTGCTCATAAGGTGACGTTCTACCCGGAAGGGAAGTCTCGAGCGTGACTGCCTGCTTATGTAATGTCAGAACTTCTACGCCCTGCGGCATTGGTGCGGAGGGAGCCTGCTTCTTTTGACAGCCTCCAACCAGCAGTGCCGGGGCAAGCACCACGGGCACCAGTGCGGATGTCAACCGAAACCGGGATTTTGTTCCAGAAAAGACCGGCTGTGCGGGTGTCTGAAACATTTTTTCAAAAGAAGGCATGGTCCCGCCGTTATCCTGTGATAAAGAAACCCTACAGTTTCCACATATGAGGAAACTAGCTGGTTTCCTCATATGTCGTCAATTCGGTCTTTCATAATGCCCCTGGAGTCCAGCTTGATCCGCCATGACGCAGACGTCACTTCCGTCAAAAAACGTTCCTGCTGCGGAAGACCGCCAGCATTGGACGACGAAGAAAGACGTCAGAGGATTCTGGAAGCCGCAAGCGAATCACTGAAATCCTATGGATATCACGCAGCGTCGATGGACAGCATCGCAAGTTGCTCCGGGATGTCTAAAAAGACCCTCTATCAGTTCTTTCCATCCAAGAACTCCCTTTTTGAAACACTGATCCTCGAAAGACTTTTCACACCTTTCGATTTTGTGACGAACCCTTCAGACAGCCTAGAACAACAACTCACTGACATGATGACGCGCATGGCTGACTGCCTGCTGGACGAAGAGCGTCTCAGCCTGATGCGCTCCATTGTCACGGAAACAACACGCAACCCTGCCATTCGCCAGCTTATGACTGATCTGTTCCATTTATCTGGACGTAAATTCAACGTCCAGAACTGGCTGATGGATCAGGAAAAAGCCGGACTGATAAAGGTCGGGAATCCAGAAGACGCCAGCGATCTTCTTTTTGGAATAACGCTTGGAGCGCCATTGCTGTCACAGTTGACGCATTGCCGCCCGCCACGTTCCAGAGAAGACCTTCTGACATTCATTCAGCAGGGTGTGAAAGTCTTTCTGGCCGGCTACAGGGTTCCCCAGAACATCTGATTTTACCCTCCCGCACCCTGTTTCGCTGTTTTCGTGTCAGCTCCTGTCAGAAGATTGAACATGGAACCCATGGCTCCCTGCGACATCGATTTGCCAAAACGCGCACGAAGACCGTCACCAGCCTGTCTGTTCCCCGCATGAGAAATATCTTCAGCCATATGAATGACAAGCTGCTGCTGCTCGTTCGTTAGGGAGATGACCGGTTTGTCCGTTGGGATTTGCTGGTCCAGAACACGCTGCAGAATTGAAACTGCCTCTGGCCATGCCTGCCGTGTCTCAGCAATCTGAGCCAGAAGCATCTGCGCACGTACGTCGGACAAACCCTCAAGGGTATGCACAGCTCTATCCAGATCATGCCCATGGAGTGAAGCCTTGGCATCCAGAATGGCAGCTTCGATCTGCACACTCGGCGTGCCTCCTGGCAGCGCACTTCCTGCAGCCGCTGAACTGCTGAGCAGCGGGGCAAGATCCTGATGAACCTGATCCGCCCCCCCTGTTGAAAGTTCAAGACTTGCCATTTTAATCCGCGTATCGGCCTGCTCGGAGTTTGGCAGCTGAGGCAATAGACTTCTGAAAACGTCTACGGCCTGGCCTGCTAAACCAAGTGCTTCGTACTGGGCAGCAAGAGACTTCAGCAGCTCATTTCTTTCCGACTGAGATGATACATGCTCCAGCGTATTCTTCAGAAACCCGATCCTCGCCCCTAAATCCCCACCAGTAGAATTTTTGCCAAGCAGAGTGGCTAATACAAGCTTGCGAGGCAGAATATCGGCATCGCATTTGGGATAAATCTGCCCCCACTCATCTATAAGAGACTGGGCCTTTTGAAGATTGCCCGCCGCAAGAACCGCATCCAGCTCCTCCAGGCGTACTTCTTTCTCCCGATCAGACAGACGTGCTGCCGGAATGAGGTTATCCAGCATTTCAGCCGCCTTATCAGGAGCAATTTTTCCAGCCTTCTGCTCTGAAAGAACGCGTTCCTCACGCGCACCAGACCAGACGTGAGAGTCAGGATCGTCTTCCAGCTTTGACAGTTGGGTACTGGCCGTAACATCATTCCGACGCGAAGCCGAAATCGCGCAAGCCAGATTTTCTTCTGGAATATTTGCACACCTGATCAACGCCCCAAGAGCAGCGGAAGAGCCATACCGGGAAACGAACTCCGCCGCAGCAGGCAATATCTGCTTTCTCAGGCTTGCTGGATAATGCTCTACAGCACTCAGCCCGGAGGCTAGAAGGGATGCCACCTTTTCACGTTCGTTTTTATTGAGACTTACATCATTCGACAGACTGGCTTGGAGTAGCTCCATCTCCCCCCGCCAGAACTGATCCTCGGGAGCATTCGCTGAAATTTCAGGCGGGCTTCCATTAACAAAATAATGGTTCAACAAAGCCGAGACCTGCTGAAGCCTCTTCACATCCAGCCTCGCGGCTCCCTCTGGCTGGTCACGAAGTGCCGCAGTAAGCGCTCCGTCCAGCCCAGCCCTGTCTCCCAGTGCTGCAGCAGCTTTTGCGGCACGCAGTCGTGCATCAAACCTTTTTGCCGGAGAGGAAAATGCAGCACTGGTCCAGGCTTGTCTGTAATTTTCCATAAGCGCGCTCAGAGGAGCTGATGCGAAAGAGACACCTGTTTCGTTGACCGGCGAAATGTCTCCGGCTCTGCTGGAAAGAAGAGGAGAAATATGCACTCCAGCGGCATCAAGAACAAACTGATCGCCCGATTTTCGTAACTCAACGTTATCGGAATCCGAGGCGACAACAACACCCACGACACTCGGTCGCAAAGCAAAACCTGGACCAACCTGGGCCAGACTACTCGCAATTCCACCTCCTCGAACCAAACCAAGCAATAGCTTCCGGCCCGAAGAAGGATCTGTAAATGTTACCGCTCGCGGGGAAGCATCCTGAGGAGGTAATGAAAAGTACAGTGCCCCCTTCGACTGCGCTACATGGATATTTGAAATTAGAGGAGGTGACGGCGCAAGAGAAATGCTCCACCCGGCCCCAGCAGGTAGGATGGCAGGATCAGTACCACCAGCAACGTGCAGCGTCACGACTGTTGTCGTTTCCATGACACGCACCGCAGTGACATTCAACGGTCCATTAGCAGGCAGAGTAGTCGTATCCAGGGGATGGCGGCCATCTGCCACGATAATAATCTGTCCCCCCGATCTAAACGCAGCAATCGGTGTCATTTCGCCCAATGGCAACCATAAACCTGTTGTATTTTCCGACAGGTCATCGCGATAAGCCTGAAGAGTCTTGGACATTTTCCCAATAGAAGGCTGCTCAATAGAGGGCGTCGTGTCAGGCTTTACTAATTGCGCAACACTATCGTCTTTCTTGAGCAAAGGGCTAGGATTTTCCAGAAAATGCCAGCCTGAAGGAAGCAATTTACCGTCAGAATTCGATACGGTACTTGATTCTATCGAATGCAGGGAAAGCAATACTGGCAATTTCTTCCTGTTCAATGAAATTACGGGAAGATTAATGATACGCTCAGCAGGTGCGATCTGGATTATAACTGTTTTCGGAAAATCAGGCGCTGCAGGCACATTCTGAGCGCGCGTGCTCGTGGGAAGAGCACCCGCCAGCACAACCCAGCATCCGAATGCACATCCACGAACAGTCTTACGCATTCTCAGTGACTTTCCTGCAGAACAGGTCGCCCGGTTTCACTGGCAAGAAGCTGCGTAGCAAGAATGGCTCTCTGAGGAGACATAAGAGCCATAATTGCGGAGGCCTTTCTCGGACTCATTTTCTTTAAAAGTGGAACGCCCACCCGAAGATCCAGAACATTGAAAATTGCCGCTGCGTCGGCAGGCCTCATAGCTTCATAAATCCGTACGAGACGATCAGTATCCTCATGTGAAAGTATCGCTGCATGGCGCTGGCCATCCGCCAGATGATCTTCCTTCTCCGAAAGAGCCACCATACGCCTTTGAAGCTCAGCCTCTGCAGCATCAATCAGACGTTGGCGCTCGCCCAAAGCTTCCGTCTGGCGATCCAGATCGGCCTTTCGTGCAGCCAAATCCTGCATCAATGCCGAACTCTGGGGATTTGCAGTTTGCTGGGGAGCAACATTTTGGCCCGCACCGACCATCGTCGCAGGAGATGTTTTTCCTTCACATCCTCCCTGAGCACAAAGATTGGCGGAAGCAGCAACTGATTTTTTTTCGGTAGCAAGAGGCGGAGGTGGCACAACAGTCGCAGCAGGCGGCCCCCCGGCGCTCGCAATCTGTTCCGTCGAAGATGACGGCGCCACGTCCGCAGCGATCGCATATATTTTTGTCGTCAGCAGAACGATCATTAATGCGCAGCTCAGGTAAACCAGTTTTAATAGCACTGCCGTTAACCTTGCTTCTGGCGAAGAGCGTGAAGCAATTCACGCTCTGCCGCGCTCTTGCCAACGGGTTTTTTCACCATTTTACCTTCAGGCACATTCCCGATTTTGTCAGCAGGAGATGCGGTCAAGCTTTCACGCACAGCGCCGTCTGAGAAACGTTTTCCTTCCGTCGGAGCGACTGTTCGGGAAACTGCAGGACGGTCCAATCTTCCCAAAAGAAGCTCAGCACGATCGCACATCTCCTTGAGTTCCGCTTTGAGTTCCTTGCCACTCTCAACCGTTCTTCCCAAAGTCCGCCCAACCCGTTCAGTTGTTTGGCGCAGATGATCAATACCGGATTGCGCCTGACTGCTACTGGCCTGCAGCGTAGAGATCAGCGTATTCAGTTCAGATCGGTCACGACGCAATACAGTCAGGGCACGGCCAAGATAAAGGCTGTAAAAAATCGTAATCAGAAGAAGGACTGATAGGGAAATTTCGACACCCAGCTGAAAACTATCCATAAATCTGCCCTCAGCTATAGGATGTCGTGCGGCTGTTTCCGCTCGCGGTTCTGCGTGTTGTTTCCTCGATACGCACCGCCACATGCCCATGTGCACGGCCAACTTTGGCTGTGAACATCGGTGTTCCACCGCAACGCAACTGAACACGCCCACCCGAATTCGGACGGAAAACAAGCTGGTCTCCCGGGGACAGGGAAATGATGTCCTGCAGGTTCATCGTCTGCTCTTCAAGAATAGCATCCAACGTAACTTCCGTTTGCCAGAGTTCACGCGCGAGATGGCTCTCCCAGATTTCATCATGACCAAATTTCTCGCCCATGAACTGCTGTAGAAGCGTCTCTCGAACAGGCTCAAGCGTGGCATGAGGAAGGATCAGATCCATGTCCCCTCCCCGTCCAGCCATATCAACAGAGAAACGCGCCATAACAACGCCATTTGCCGCCCGGGAAATGGCAGCAAAACGCGAACTGAGTTCCAAACGCTCGAACCGGAAATTCACGGCACATAATGGGCTGAAGCTTTCCGCAAGATTGTTCAACACAATCTCGATAAGCGGCTCGATCAGCGCTCGCTCAATAGTTGTGTGGCTCCTGCTGTCCTGGCGGACGCGAGGCGTCGCCACCGCGTTTGCCTGCAATCTGGTATGGCCACCCAAGAGTGCATCGACAACAGTGTAGATCAACGAGGAATTTAGAACGAGTAATCCGTAATTATCCCATTCTTCGGCCTTGAAAACCGCAAACATCGCGCGATCCGAAACACTTTCCAGATAATCACCGAATCTCTGCGAATTCAGACGGTCCATCGACAGATCAACATTGTCGCTGGTGAAGTTTCGCATACTTGTCGTCAAAATGCGTACGAGGCGATCAAAAACGACCTCGAGCATCGGAAGGCGCTCATAAGATACGTAAGGCGCACCGATAAGGCGCTCTAAGCCGCTTCCTGATTGAGACGCGTCCTCCGGGGAACCACCGAAAAGGCTGTCAATCTCTTCCTGATTCAGGATCCTGCCTGCTTCTCCACCGTCATCCGCGAATGACGGCATGGCCATAGATGCTGCGGGAAACTGGGTATCCGGAAAATCATCGTCATTCACTGGACCAGAAGCTCCACAAAGAAGAGATCCCGAACACGGATCGGTGCCACAATATTGGCAATCTGGGTTAGTAGAGCTTCACGGAGCCGATAGATTCCACTGCCAGAAAGTTCATCGGGGCGAGTTTCGTGGAGATAAGACTGGAACGCATTCTGGATCTCAGGCATCAGCGGAAGGACCTTTTCCGCGTCCCTGCCGTCTGCGAGTTGCAGCCGTGCACTCACACGAACGTAACGTGGGCGACCGTCTCCGGAATCAAGGTTAGACATAATTGTCGGGATGACGATGTTCATCGGCTGGATGATATCGGCCGCAGGCACTTTGGAGTGGGATGCTGATTGATGGAAATGATGCCACGCAAACGCTCCTCCTCCGCCCAGCAGAAGAACAGCAACAGCCGCCACAAGGATGAGAAGCTTTGGCTTTTTCGAGCTTTTCCCCTGTGGGATCAGCTCTGGTTCTTCCGTTGCCACGACGTTTCTTTCCCTTCCCTGGAACAGAAAGGATCATGGTCAAAAAAGGTTAACAACAGGTTTCCAAAGGCTCAGGAAAAGCGAAACTGGCCCTCTCTGTGCATGATTCTAATCGCCGCGGCTTCTCTGAGTGGTTGCGCTTCACAGCGCTCTCCATATGGCCGTTATTATCAGGGATCGGGGGCATATCGCGCACCCGGCACAGCCGCAGATCCCTGGGGACCCTATATTCTTGCTGCCGCAAAAAGGTTCTCTGTTCCACAGGAATGGATTCGAGCGGTCATACATCAGGAATCCGGGGGACACGAATATCTTAACGGTCAGCCAATCACTTCAAGTGCCGGCGCCATGGGCCTTATGCAACTCATGCCCCAGACCTATGCAGATATGCAGGACCGCTATGGGCTTGGCTCCGATCCTTATGAACCTCATGACAACATCATGGCGGGCACGGGATATATCCATATTCTTTCTGCCAAATACGGGGCTCCTGCATTCCTTGCTGCATATAACGCAGGTCCTCAGCGCCTCGAATCTTACCTGTATGACGGCAGACGCCTCCCTAACGAGACGACTTCCTACGTAGCGAACATCACGCCACATCTTGGAACCCAAGTCGCCATGACTGGCCCTCTTGCGATGTACGCAACGGCTGACCAGCTCAACGCCTCCCCGGCCATAGTCACATCAACACCCCAGACCCAAACAGCAACGGATATGATTGCTTCGAACGTGCCGCAACGGTCCGTTCAGCAGGCATGGGCATCACGCAATATCGGTGCCAGCATGCCCGCCCCTTCGGCCATTCCCTGTGATGCGAATGCAGCTTACGACCCTGATGTGCCCTGCAAAATGCAGGCCCCGCCATCTCCCGAACTTCCACCGCCAACCAGTATGGAAACCGTACAGAGCGCTCCTTTGAACAACGCTGGCACAGTCAGACTGGCATCTTATCGGCCACCGCCACCAGTCATTCCGACACCACATCGCCTGACAGCTTCCTCTCTCTCCGATTCTGCCGCTGCCAGCTATGGGAGCTGGGCGGTTCAGGTCGGAGCGTTTGCTAATCCCGGACAGGCAAGATTTGCCGCCACCATGGCGCGACAAGCCGCATTCACGCCCCTCCAGGGTGCACAGGTGCAGGTACAGCCGACTGTTTCACACGGAATGCGCTTCTGGCGCGCAAGACTGGCGGGAATCAGTCGTTCCGGAGCCGCAAAAGCATGTTCCTCCCTTTCCGGACAGGGAATGGCATGCATGGCAGTGCCACCGGATCATCAGGGTTAAAAAGACCAGTCAAACGAAACAATATTTGCCTACATTGGCATTTCGCTCGGCTTCCCCTATGGTTCCATGCAAGCTGGGCATACCTGATGCGCTTCAAGCGACTAGGGGATTTCCGGGCTCTTCGTTTCTAGACCGATGGTTTTTTCAGGACGTCCAAATGACGACAAACTCCGCGCACGATACAGTTTCATCTTCGGAAGAACTCATCAGCGAGGAAGGCTACCATAAGGACCTAGGGCGTCGGCACGTTCAGATGATCGCTATCGGCGGCGCTATTGGAACGGGCCTTTTCCTTGGCGCAGGGTCGCGCCTCCAGCTCGCAGGCCCATCACTCGCCCTGATCTATGCCATCTGTGGTGTTTTTTCGTTCCTGATCCTACGTGCGCTCGGTGAACTGGTCATGTACCGCCCTACAAGTGGCAGCTTCGTAACGTATGCCCGCGAGTTTCTTGGCGAAAAGGCGGCTTATGCCGCTGGATGGCTCTCGTTCATGAACTGGGCCATGACGGGTATCGTGGATATCACTGCCGTCGCACTTTACATGCATTACTGGGCCATTTTCGTTAATGTCCCGCAATGGGTATTTGCCCTTGGTGCTCTGGCCATCGTCGGCACCATGAATATGATCGGCGTGCGATATTTCGGTGAGATGGAATTTTGGTTCTCTCTCGTAAAAGTCCTTGCGCTCGCTGCGTTCCTGATTGCCGGAACGATCATTCTGGGCTCCCGCATGCCAGTGAACGGCCATACAACAGGCCTGCACCTCATCACTGATAATGGTGGCATTTTCCCTCACGGACCGATGGTTGCATTCATGCTGCTGCAGGGCGTGGTGTTCGCATATTCAGCAATTGAGCTTCTCGGCACAGCAGCAGGTGAATGCAGAGACGCTCGTGAGATTCTGCCGCGTGCCGTCAACAGTGTGATCTGGCGTATCGGCCTGTTCTACGTAGGCTCTGTCGTACTGTTGGTCTGCCTCCTTCCTTGGACAGCCTATCACGCTGGCGTCAGCCCGTTCGTGACCTTCTTTGAAGCGCTGGGTATTCCGGGGGTTGGCTCACTGATGAACATTGTTGTTCTGACAGCTGCCCTCTCCAGCCTGAACTCTGGCCTGTATTCAACCGGTCGTGTGCTGCGTGCCTTGTCGCTGGGCGGATCAGGACCGCAGGCACTATCCAAAATGAGCCGGAGTTCGGTACCTTACGTCGGCATCCTGACCACACTTAGCGTGTATCTGGTGGGCGTGGGCCTGAACTACCTCATCCCTGCGCGCGTGTTCGAGGTCGTGTTGAACTTTGCGGCTATTGGCATCATCAGCACCTGGGTCTTTATCCTGCTTTGCCAGCTACGACTGCGTCGTGCGATTGACCGCGGCGAAATCGCACGCACCACTTTCGGCATGCCCGGTGCGCCTTACACCAGTTGGGCTACGCTGGCTTTTCTGGGCTTCGTCGTGCTCATGATGGCATTTGACTACCCAGACGGCACCACAACAGTCGCCGCTATTCCGTTGATCGCCATCATTCTTGTGGGTGGTTGGCTGATGCTGGGCAAGAAGCACAACAAGGCCTGATAATCATTCAAGCCTGAAGCGGGCTTCCTGAAGGAAGCCCGCATAAACAGGTCAGTTAGACGTGCCGAGTTTGTCCCAAAGATAAGCGTATGTCAGGGCTTCGGTCTGCGCCACTTCGGCCTGACTTGCACCCACCCCATGCCCACCTGCAACCTGCTCCCAGTAATAATACGGTAGCTTCAGTTCGCTCATGCGCCACGCAAAACGGCGAGCATGAACAGGGCCAACGCGATCATCCTTGGTCGTCGTTTCAATGAACGGCTCAGGATATCTGGTGCCTGCCTTCAAATTTTGAACCGGCGAAATACTACGCAGGAATGCCTTCTGCTCCGGGATGGAGACACTTCCATACTCGCCAACCCACGAAGCACCTGCGGACATATGTTCAAAATTCATCATGTCCAGCAGCGGAACTTCGATATCAACAGCGCGCCACATATCAGGGTGTTGAGTGAATTCGACCCCCATCAGAAGACCGCCATTTGAGCCACCCTGGATCGCCAAATGCTGAGGAGAGGTGATCTTCTTTGTGAACAGATCCTTCCCGACAGCGGCAAAATCATCGTAAATCCGCTGGCGATGTGTCTTCAAACCTGCCTCATGCCAGGCTGGGCCAAATTCGCCACCACCGCGAATATTGGCCAGAACATAGACACCACCACGCTCAAGCCAGCTTTTACCGATCGACGCAGAATAATGGGGAAAGAGCGGCACCTCGAAACCACCATATGCATAGAGGAGCGTCGGGTTGGTCCCATTAAATTTCATGTCCTTACGATGGACAGCGAAATACGGAATGACTGTGCCATCCTTCGAACGCACATGATCCTGATCCACCACCATGTTCGTTGCATCAAACTGCGCTGGCAGACTGCTGACCTTCGACACGGCACCAGTCGCCGTATCAATACGCCAGAGTGTTGTTGGCGTCAGGAAGCCTGCGGAAGTCGCATAGGCAACAGGTTCATGAACGTCAGCACTCACCACGTTGACTGACATGTTTGCTGGAAGCTCCAGATCCTGATGCGCGAACCCTTCACCCTGAGGGGTATAAAGGGAAATGCGCCCACGCACGTTGTCATACAGGGTGACTAGCAGACGACCATGACTGACTGTTGCTTCTTCAATGACCTGTTTCGCACCAGGGATGGCGACAACCTGTGGCACAGCCTGCGGTGAAGATGGATCAACCAGTACCACTGATCCTGCAGGGAAATGTTGACCGCTCTTGTTCCAGTCTTCACTCAGGAACACGACAAGCTTGTTATTGAACAGGCCGGAAATATTGGACTTCCGTGGCAGGTCGAGTTCCGTGACCTTACCGTTCTGGTAGGCATATGTCCGGAACGAGAAGAACTCTACACCCTCTCGGATAATCGCAATCTGATGGCCCAGTCCATCATGAAAAACTTCTGGATCGACCTCAAAATCAGCCTTCGTACCAGAGAAGATCGTCTTGGCTTCGCTCAGTTTCTGCCCTCGTTTCAGTTCCTTGATGATGTAAGGATACGATGAGGCCGTAACCTGGTCGGGCGTCCACGGATAGCTGATGAGCAGCGTGTTCTGATCAAGCCATGCCACGATCTGCTTGGCATGAGGAAGCGTGAAGCCGCCTTCAACAAACTTGCCAGTCCTCAAATCGAATTCACGGACGGTCAGTGCATCTTCACCGCCATCGGAAAGATTAATGAGGCAGATATTCTGCTGCTTCTGGAGGCAGTCCATACCCTTCCAGACCCAGTTCCGCTTCTCCTGCGCGGCCAGTGCGTCGAGATCCAGAACTGTTGTCCATTCAGGCTTACCTGCGTCATACGAGCTGGAATTTGTACGCCGAAGAATACCCTTGTGATGAGTTTCGTCTCGCCAGAAATTATAAATCTGACCGTCATTCTGCTCTGGAAACGCAATCCGGTCATGGGTTTGCTGAAGCTTCATCGAAGCGTCGTAAAGACCTTGATAGAGCGGGCCATGACCAAGGCGATCAATTGTGCGCTGGTTTTCTGCCTTCACCCAGTCCATCGCCTGCTTGCCGTTGATATCGCTGAGCCATGCGGGGATAGTATCCGCATCAGCAGCGAATGCGGTCGAGCAAGCGGTTCCTGCGAGCAGAATAGAGGCGCTCAGGGCCACTCCAGCCTTGAATCCTGAGAAACATTTCACTGTAACTGAACTCCGCAAAGTTGTGTTACCGGAACAGTGTCACCCGTCTCACCCTTGCGCAAGCGCCGGATCTGCTCCTGGCAACCACACCTGACAGTTGGTCCCTTTCCCGGGCGCACTGGACAGACGCAAGCGCCCTCCATGACGGTCAAGAATATGCCGGACAATGGCCAACCCAAGCCCCGTTCCTGCATGAGCCGGATCCACAGCACCCGGCACGCGATAGAAGCGCTCCGTCAGGCGTGGAAGGTGATGTGATTCAATTCCCTTGCCATTGTCCGAAACACCAAGGATGACACCGCCATCCTTGGGCCAGCGGTCGTCCATCGCTGCCGCTCTCTTTGCTGAGAGAATAATGGCGATCGGATCCTCAGGGCTACGACGCCCATATCTCAGGGCATTCTCGATGAGATTGAGCAGTACCTGCACAATCTCGTCTTCGTCTGCCCGTATCAAAAGCCCATCTTCTACCGACAGATCAAGCGTACAGTCGCTATTCCCAAAGCGCGGCGCCACTTCTCCCAACACGACTGCCATGAGATCAGAAACCTCGACAATCTCGCGAGGCTTCTGGTGCTCATGCGCCTGAACGCGAGAGAGATAAAGCAGACGGTCAATCAGGCGCTTCATGCGCGCAGCCTGCTGGAACATGATTTCGAGAAACTGCTCCCGCGCCTGCGGATCACCTGAGGCCGGCCCCCGCAGAGCATCGATAAAGCCACTCAGAGAAGCGAGCGGGGTACGCAGCTCGTGGCTGGCATGCGCGACGAAATCTATACGCATCCTATCCAGCGCCTGCGCTTCACTCCTGTCTGAAAGGACAGCGATAACGCGCCCTTCCAGATATCGCCTTACCGGAAGAGCTCTGAGAGCCAGATGCAGCGTACGCGGCACAGGAACATCAAGGTTAAAGGTAGTAGAACAGACCGGAGGCAGTTCGTCTCCTTCCGATAGGGAAGACCGGGCTCTCAGTGCCGCAGACAACGCGGATCTCGCCGCCGGATGCCGCAGGATCGCACTGACCCCCTCACCAAACTGGGCAACAGCTTCCTCATTCGCATGCAGAACGTATCCCAGATCATCCAGAACAATGACGCAGCCCGGAAACGGGTCAACGGGCAAAGGACTGACCTGAAGTGGCAGAGGGTCACTAGGCTGAAAAACATCGCTCTGACGCCGAAGACGTATCAAGCCGATACCAGCCAGTAACCATCCTGCGGCCGCGATGATACCCAGAACGCAGGTAAACCACACCGGTATCTGTCCATCAAAAGCAGGCACCTGTGCGGTCATCATTCCCGGCAATGGTCAGGTATCGCCTTCAGGCACGTCATCCAGTGCATATCCCGCAGCGCGGACCGTACGGACCAGATCAAGCTCCCCCGGCCCGTTGATCGCCTTGCGCAGGCGCCGGATATGCACATCAATCGTACGGATTTCGACGTGAATATTCTGCCCCCAGATCCGCTTCAAAAGGTCTTCCCGAGAGAAAACCTTGCGCGGATTACGGATCAGGAGGTCAAGCAGGCGGAACTCTGTGGGGCCAAGCGTCAAGTTGCGGCCAGCACGTTCCACGCGATGCGTTTCAGGATCCATGGTCAGGTCAGCAAATGACAATACGTCATACGAGGATTGATGCCGCCTCAGAAGCGCACGCAGACGCGCATCCAGCGTATCGATGCTGCACGGCTTGACCAGATAATCATCAGCGCCCGTATCAAGACCACGAATGGCATCACGTTCGTCCGTACGTGCGGTCAGCAGCAGGACCGGAAGATCTCTCATGGAGGGATGTGCCCGGATACGACGACACAGATCCAGCCCGGAGAGACCCGGCAACATCCAGTCAAGAACTGCTGCGTCGGGGCGCGAGGTTTCAAGCGCTAACAAAGCGCTTTCTCCATCTGCCGCAGTCTCCACACGATAACCACGTTGCTCGAGATTATAGCGCATCATCAGCAGAAGAGCAGGATCATCCTCAACAACGAGAATCAGACCCTTCGTCCGGGCAGACGGAGTGGTGTTCACCGTACGTCTGGCTCCTGTGAGGAAGTCGTAGGAGAGATTTCGGTTGTTGCTGTGGCTGCCGCACCGCCTCGTGGTCGAAGCGCAGGCAGATTTTCGCCGGTCACAGCATAGAATACCCGCTCAGCAATATTCGTCGCATGATCGCCGATCCGCTCCAGATTCTTGGCGATGAACAGCAGTTCCGTGCATGTCCGGATGTTGCGTGCATCCTCAATCATGTACGTCACCAGCTCTCTGAAAAGCGCGGTGTAATATTCGTCCACAGCACGGTCAGAATGCCAGACTTCCATGGCACGATGGGAGTCCTGCTGCGTAATCGCGTCTATCGACCGGCGCAGGTTATCCTGCACAAGACGTCCCATGCTCCGCAGACCAGAGAGGGAAATCTGCCCCTCCATCATGCGGATCTTGAGAGAGCGGCGCGCAATTGACGCTGCATAATCGCCGATCCGCTCCAGATCCCCAGTAATTTTCAGGGCCGCCACGATTTCACGAAGATCACCTGCCATGGGGCTGCGAAGGGCAAGCAGACGAATGGCGAGTGCCTCAACCTCCCGCTCGAGCTCATCCACTTCCGGATCCTGACGCGCTGCCGCGTCAGCAGCTTCCTCATTGCGATCGGCAATGGCGGAAAGAGCAAGGGCAACCTGGTTTTCCACGATGCCGCCCATGCGCGCCATCATGGATCTGAGTTGACCCAGCTCCTGCTCATAGCTTTTGACGATATGGGATCTGTCGAGGGGCATGGCGCTTATCCGAATCTACCAGTGATGTAGTCCTGGGTCTGCTTCTGGCGTGGGTTTGTGAAAATGCGGTCAGCACTATCCACTTCCACCAGTCCGCCCAGATAGAAAAAAGCCACCTGATCGGCACAACGCGCAGCCTGCTGCATGTTGTGCGTGACGATGGCAATCGTGAAGTCTTCCTTGAGTTCGTCAAGGAGCTCCTCGATGCGCGCCGTGGAAATCGGATCAAGGGCAGAAGTCGGTTCGTCGAGCAACAAAACTTCAGGACGCGTGGCAATGCTACGAGCGATGCACAGACGCTGCTGCTGTCCACCGGAAAGACCTGCAGCCGGCGCCTTCAGACGGTCACGCACTTCATTCCATAGTGCAACGCGGGTCAGAACGTCCTGAACACGGCCGTCCATCTCGGATTTGCTCACCTTCTCATGCAGCCGCACACCGAACGCGATGTTATCGTAGATCGACATCGGGAATGGTGTGGGCTTCTGGAAAACCATTCCAACACGTGCCCGCAGAATATTGAGGTCCAGAGAATCCTCGAGAATATTCACACCATCAAACATCACTTCGCCCGTCGCGCGCTGACCCGGATACAGATCGTACATCCGGTTAAAAATGCGCAGCAGGGTCGACTTTCCGCATCCACTTGGCCCGATCATCGCGGTGACACGACGCGCCGGAAAGTTGATGGAAATGTCGTGAAGGGCATGATGCTGCCCATAGTAGAAGTTGAGGTTGCGGACGGCGAGGGCCACCTGCGGGTCGGTCTCGTTCATCATGAGAGGGTCCTGTAGGGTCATCCGCGTCGTGCTGAAAAGCGGACAGCAATGTTGATGGCCAGCACACCGAGCGTCACCAGCAGGGCACCAGCCCATGCAAGTTGCACCCAGTCATCATACGATGCACCAGCATACTGATAGATAGCGACCGGAAGACTGGCCATCGGGCGGTTCAGACTGAAAGACCAGTTCTGATTACCAAGTGAAGTGAAAAGCAGAGGTGCCGTTTCGCCACTCACGCGTGCGAGCGCGAGCAGAATGCCCGTCAAAACACCCGTCTTGGCTGAGCGCAGGCACAGGAAAATCGTGACACGCCAGCGTGCCGCACCAAGTGCCGCACCTGCCTCACGCATTGCGACAGGAACGAGGCGCAGCATGTCTTCAGTCGTACGGACAATGATCGGCACCGCCAGAATCGCAAGAGCCACAGAGCCTGCAATGGCTGAAAAATGCCCCAGAGGCGCCACGAGGATCTGATAGACAAACAGACCGACGAGAATAGACGGCACCGACATCAATACGTCTGAAACAAACCGTACACACGATGCAAAGCGATTATTTTCACCGTATTCGGAAAGATAAATGCCACACCCCAACCCCAGGGGCGTCGCAATTAGAAGAGCAATTGCAGTCTGGATAAGACTACCAACAATAGCATTTGCCAAACCGCCACGAGAACCCGGAGGGCCCATCGGATTAAACAGTGCAGCAAAAGACAGTCCGGCAAGCCCACGAGATAGCAACGTCCAAAGGATGGATGCCAGCACGAGTACCAGAATACCCGCAGCAATCATCCCAAGCGCCGTCGCCAAACGGTCTGACCGGCGACGCCCAGCGGCCCGCGGATTTGGGCGCCATCCAGACTCAGATTTTTGCACAGCGTTCATTTACGGTCTCCACGCAGAAGACGGGCCAGTGCAAGACTTGCAAATGACAAGAGCATCAGGATGAAGCCCAGTGCAAGCAACGAAGAGAGACGCAGGGAGCCAGCCGGGCTCTCGGGAAACTGAAGTGCAATCAGGGACGCTACAGTACTCCGCGGCGCAAAGAGCGACCACCCGACAGCCGTCACATTCCCGATGACAAAGGTGACAGCCATGGTTTCACCCAAGGCACGCCCCATGCCCAGCACCGCGGCGCCAATCATTCCTGAACGCGACCACGGCACCACAACCTTCCACATCACGTCCCAACGCGTAGCACCAAGGCCATAAGCACTTTCACGCAGCATGGCGGGCATTGCTGCAAAAACGTCCCGCATGACGGCTGTCATGAACGGTGCGATCATCACAGCAAGCACAATACCAGCGGTCATGAGGCCAGTTCCGAAGGGGGCTCCGTGAATCAGAAAGCGTATTCCAGGCACATGATGAAAATTATGACTCAGGAAAGGCTGAACGTGTCGCGCCATGAAAGGCACGATGGTAAAGAACCCCCACATACCAAAGATGATTGAGGGCACTGCTGCCAGCAGCTGTATGGCGGTCCCAACCACGGCTGCAACTCTGGGCGGAGCTATGGCCGTCAACCAGAACGCAGTACCGAAAGCGAGAGGAAGCGCTATCGTCACACCGATCAAGGTACTGATGATGGTGCCGAAAAGGGGAGCAAGGGCACCGTATAGGTCCGCTACCGGATTCCAGACATCCGTAAACGAGAATGCCAGTCCAAACGTCGAAAACGCCTTGTGACCGCCAACGCCCATCAGGACGACTAAGCCACCCAGTGCAACGAGAACCAGCAACGCGCAGGCACCCACAAACAACCGGAATGCCGTATCAGCACCGATACGACGCTGAGCAGGCTCTGCTGAGCTGTCCATTTCAGTCCGCGCGGTTTGGGCTGTGGTCATGCGTGAGGGGCTCTGAGATCTGAAAAACACTGAAAAGTCGACGCCAGCCATAAGCCAGCCATCCTGTGCATTAGCCGCCTGATCCAAGGAGAACAACCGGCAAGATGATACAAACGCCATGAAAGATTTGTGTCATAAACTCACAAGGATGATCCATGACCCATTCTTGATGCTTGCTCACCCGGTTTACGGTAAAGACATTTTTAGCGGATTATGGTTATCAGTATTTTATTGAATCTCGTAGATACAGCGTCTCTTCATTAGAAAATCGAAACATCTGGGAGCATGAACACACGTGCCGACCAAACACGAAACAGAAGTCCCTCCAAGTCCCAAGGCTCCAGCCAGTTCATTCCTTGGACATTTCGATCAATTCATTAATGGAACGGCCATGGGGTGGGCAATAGACCTTCGCCCAGGAGCCCCCCCCGCAAAGCTGCATATCCTGATCGACCAACAGGAAGTTATGCAGGTCGACTGCATTCTACCGCGCACGGATGTCCAGTCTGCGCTCCAGCTCCCTGCCAACACGGTAGGTTTTTCTTTCGAGGTTCCAAACGAATTCCAGGATGGACGTCCACATGAACTTTCGATCCGAATGCCGGATCGATCTGTTCTGCCCTTAGCAAACCCAGCAGATCCTACCGACAAACAGCCATCCGTCATCTTTACAAAACAGTTGAAACGCGAGTTCCGTAGTTTTGTGGACGGCGTGAAACAGGGAGCCCTCCGCGGCTGGGTTCTGGGCTCTGATGGTCCAGGAACAGAATTCCACGGTGGCTGCACCATCTGCGTCACCGTAGACGGCGTTCGCATCTGCCAGACACGTGCGGACCGCTATCGTGGAGACGTAGCAGCGGCGCTTGGCTGTGATCCGAATTGTGGCTTTGAAGTCCCGATTCCACAGCACCTTCGTGGCAACACACCACGAACTTTCCGCATTATGGTTCTGCCCGATGGCGACGAACTCGCTGGCAGCCCGTTCGTCACGTCTCTGGCGGACGACGCGCTCGCTGCCCGACTGATTGATCTGGCAGACGTGATTGATGGATTGCAACGTAAACTGACGTCGCTTCGCACAGAAGTACGTAACCTCATTCCAATCCGCGGCTATAACCTCGGAGATTATGACCGATGGGCCAGGAAGTACTACCCACTCCTTCGAGAGCGCGTCGCCAAACAGCGCCTTCTTTATGAAAATAGCCAGCCAGAGCCGCTGGTATCCATTCTCTGCCCCACCTACCGTCCACTCCAAAGCGACTTTGAAGCAGCTGTAAATTCTGTCCTGTCCCAGACCTATCAGAACTGGGAACTTATCATCATTGATGACGCCGGAAAATGCGCTCAAACCACAGCTATCATTAACAAATTCTGCCAACAGGACAGCAGAATCCGTTCGCTTCCTCTGAAAAAAAATGCGGGGATCTCAGGCGCCACAAACGCAGGAATGGATGCCGCCAAAGGCGAATATGTTGCGTTTTTTGATCATGACGATCTACTGGTAGATGTCGGTATTGAAGTCATGGTTCGTGCAGCACAGAAAACTGGCGCGAAGCTACTTTATTCTGATGAAGACAAGATTGATCAGGCTGGTTACTTCCTTGAGCCGAACCTAAAACCGGACTTTAATTACCGCTATCTTCTTGGATGCAATTATATCTGCCATCTTACGATGGTCGAAACTGAGACAATGCGGAAGATCGGCCATCTGGTGTCCGACTATGACGGTGCCCAGGATCACGACTTCATTCTCCGGGCGGCGGAAACGCTCGATTACAAGCACATCCACCACGTACCGGAAGTGCTGTATCACTGGCGCAAGACACCCAACTCCACAGCCGTCAATGTCGGGAACAAGACATACGCAATCGAGGCCGGTGTGCGTTGCGTTGCGGATCATCTCAAACGTAGAGGCATTCGCGCGAAAGTGTCATCCATCCGTGGACTGACGCTCTATGGCGTACGCTGGCTTACGCGCAAAACACCCAAGGTTACAATCATCATCCCATTCAAGGATCAGGTTGAAACCACACGTCAATGCGTCGAAGCACTTCTCGCAAAGACAAATTATAAAGCTTTCAACATTCTTCTGGTCAATAACTGGTCCGTAGAACGTGAAACAGAGCTTTTCATCAAAGAGATGAATGCTCACCCCAAGGTCTCTGTCCTGACAGTAGAAGAACCCTTCAATTATTCTCGTCTGAATAACCTGGCCGTCGCGGAAACGACTGCAGATTACTATCTATTTATGAATAACGATGTGTTTGTGAGCCATGAGGACTGGCTGTCAATCGCTGTAGGTGAAGCTCTTTCATCGCCAGATATCGGTGCGGTCGGCGCCAAGCTTCTTTATCCCAATGACACCATTCAGCATTCCGGAGTCATTGTTGGCCCCAATGGGATTGGTGCTCACGTCCATCGTGGAGATCCCGTGTCCGAATATGGCTATATCGGCCGGACAATGCTGACCCATGACGTTACTGCCGTCACAGCGGCAGCAATGCTCGTGCGCGCTGACGTATTCAAAGAGGTCGGGGGCTTTGATGAGAAAGGGCTGGCCGTTGCCTATAACGATGTGGATCTGTGCCTGAAAATTCGCAATGCTGGCTACAGGATTATTTTCTGTGCTGAAGTCGTTGCCTATCACCACGAGAGCCTTTCTCGCGGCAGTGATGACCGTCCTGAGCACGAAGCTCGCTTCTTTCAGGAAACCCAGACCATGCTGGGCCGTTGGAGCAGCAACCCGCTCTTCGAACGGGACCCTGCTTATCCCCGCTTCTTTACGGTCGATCAGCAGCCATTCTTTGATCTGGTTGATCCAGAAACCTTGTGAGATGCCCTAGGGCATCCACATTCCTTCCAGGATATGACCAGCACGTTGCCAAGGAGCATTTCAATGTCATCAAAATCTCCACGTCACGTCACACAGAACAACACGGCCGACAATACGAAAGCCGTATCCATCGAAACACTGAACGCACGTCTGGCAGATCTGATTGATCTGGCACTGATCACAAAACAGGCACACTGGAATCTCAAAGGACCGCAATTCATCGGCGTTCACGAAATGCTTGACGGGTTTCGTACAAGCATTGACGATTTTGTGGACACCACAGCTGAACGCGCTACGCAGCTCGGAGGCACAGCCTACGGCACTGTTCAGGATGTCTCCAAGAAGTCCGGGTGCACTCCCTACCCTACAGACATTTACCGGGTAGCAGACCATATCGCAGCGCTCATCGACCGCTATGCGACGGTTGCCAACAACGTGCGCGAATCCATCAAAATTACCGATGAAGCAGGCGATGACGATACGTCAGACCTGTTTACTGAAGTGTCGCGTGGGCTAGACAAGCATCTGTGGTTCCTTGAGGCACACGTACAGGAGCCAACAGGGAAAATGCGTGACGGTGATCACGATGGTAAACGCGACTAAAATGTTGATAAATGAGAAATATCCTCATTTCAACATTCCAGCTTAGCTACTTGCGATTCACCTTTCACCTCACTACCAATGCATGAGTACAGGAGAGCGTCATCTGGATGCTCTCCGCCTATCAGCCGAGGATGTGGGGCATTCGCATGACTCCTGAAGAACACGCCAACCCGATCAGCACCAACGAGTGGAACCCCTCAGAATGGGATGCTGTTCGCGAAGATGGTTCTTCCGAGCCGTCTCAGGAAGCAGTTCCTGAGAGCACACACAGCCAACCCTCAGAAGAAATATCCGCAGACAAATTTTCAATGGATTTGTCCTGTGACCCACAAGCTGCAGAGTATTTGAAGCAGCATGGTGCCGATACTGTTGAGAACGCATTCGTTCTTGCGAACATCCTGCACACCAACAAGAAAGTTGCTGAAGCAGCAGTCGCATATAAAAGAGCGATCGACGTCCATTCCAAGAGCCCACATCAGCATCCGGGCGTGCAAGTTCTACTACAGGTCCGTCTGCTATGCATTCTGAAAAGTGGACAACCTCTTCCACAAGACGAGCTGCAATACCTTCGAAGCCTTAATATTCCTTTTGCAAACTATATTGAAGGCATCGCTCTCTCTTGGAGAGAAGGACAACACCGCACAGGACTGGAAAAAATTGCATCTGCCTATGATGAATTTCATACGGGAGAAGAGGCGGATTGGCTCTGCCTAGGAGTCGCACGACGCGTAACACCTTCTCTTTTCGAAGCAACGAGAAGTGAGGGGGAGGCTTCCGAACGTATTCCACGCAATATTTTCATGTATTGGGATCAAAACCCACCTGAAGAAATTAAACGTAATTTCGAATACCATAGTAAAATTGAAGGGTTTAATTTCAAACCTTTCAATAAGGAAGAAGCGAGCAACTGGCTGTATGAATATTACGGGACAGAAGCACGGAATATTTTCCACTCTCTACGCCATCCGGCAGAATGCGCAGACTTTTTGAGAGTTCATATCACACAGCTGCTCGGTGGCTGGTGGCTGGATGCAGATCTACGCATAAAGAGTGCAGATGCTCTGAATTTCATGGCGCAGCAGGATGCGCAGAACGTCTTTTTCCTGACTGATAACGGTGTCGTTCATAACGATTTTTATGGTACAGTCGCGAATAGCGCAGCGATGACAGACTGCCTATTGTCACTGTACCGGAACTGTTATCTTTTTCATCATCTTTATATTGCTTACAAAACTGGTCCAGGGCCATTTACTCGTGCACTGAACCGAGTAGCGCATCGCGCTTTCTCAGGCATTAAAGTGACAGAAACAACGCGGATCTATGAACAGTCAGACTTCCTGAACGTCGTTGAAGAATTTGATACGCCTTACAAAACATACTTACCCCACTGGCAGGCAGTCTGATCTGAGCTTCTAGTGCTACTCTTTCAAAATAGTGAAGCTTGAAAGAGTAGCATCAATTTTATCAGAGACTGAGCGCGAGATGCTCACGAGCGAAGTAGAACGGATCTTCCATCAATACTGCTCGAACGTTACGACCATCTGGAAGAACTTCGTTCTCATCAATGTTTTCATTAGCGATCAGATCTTGTACGGAAGTTCCTGTCTCTTGACTAGGAAGCTCTGTACCTGAGTCACGCTGGGTAAAACACTCCAGAGCATATCGTACAAGCTGGCGATAATCTTCAGCACCAAGAACGGAGGGAGCAGTCCCTTGTACGCGCTGAACAATCCATCCCTGCGTCAGATCAGCAAGACTTCCCCATTCCTGATGTGCTTCCCCTAATGCTTTTTGCGCCAGCGTCTCAATGCTCGCTGCAGCTAACTGTTCCACCTCATCACATGTTAAGCGCTGAGGCGCCAGAGATGAGGTTTTTTTCACTACCCATCCCTGAAGCAGATGTCCCAGGCCAGGCAATAATTCTGCAGGCATGTCTCTCTCCCAAAAGGTTCACGGCGAGGGAACCTGAACAACGTATTCTCTTAACATGCACCAAAAGGGACAGAAAACGATATTACTTATGCTACCGGATAAAGACGAACGGTCTTTGCTACTGCTGCGCAATCGAGCTATGTTAAACTACCGTTTTTTCAGAAACCGTCCCAGATTCAGAAGTTGTTTAGATGTCCGATCCTGCAGATTCTCCACTGATCTCTTCTGAAAAATTTGACGCTCAGTCTCTGGCATTCGACGGGCAAGCTTTCAGCTATTACGAAAAGCATGGCGCCGAAACTGTTGAACACGCCTTCGCAATCGCCAATATCCTGCATATACACGCACGAGTTCTTGAAGCTTCTTCTTTCTACAGGCGCGCCTTTGACCTGCACAGCAAGAGTCAGACGGAATTCCCTCTTCCACAGTCCCTGCTACAGGTCAGGCTCCTGTGCCTCTTAAAAGCCGGATTGGAAGCCAATACTCAAGAAATATATGAACTTGAAAAATATTCAGTTCCAATGGCCAACTATATACGTGGCGTTAGCGCTGCATGGCGATCGGGTGATACAGAAGGAAGCCTGAAACTTATTGGAAATGCTTTTGAGGAATTCCACTCCGGAGAAGAAATTGATAGACTTTACCTTGAAATAGCACTTCGGTGGCTACGATCATTTGGAAGCATTGATTTTCCATCGAATGAAAAAGAAATTCCTCACCATCTTTACATGTATTGGGACAATAATCCGCCCGAAGAAATTAGAAATAATATTGAATTTCATAAAAAAATTATTGGCGATAATTTTACAATTTTTGATCAACAATCTGCGGCAGCGTGGCTTTACGATTATTATGGGAAAGATGCTTCTGAGCTTTTCCTAAAAGTCCGCCATCCGGCAGAAGGTGCAGATATCCTCCGTCTGCATGTTATCATGGCCAACGGAGGATGGTGGCTAGACGCCGATCTAAAAATCCGCTCTCCGGAAGCATGGGCCAATCTGGCCGGGAGCAAAGCAGGCTGTCAGCTTTTCACTACTGACAATTTCGTTCTTCATAATGATTTCTTTGGTGCAGCCCCTTCAGATCCCGTGATCACCAATGCCATGATGACGGCATGGGCGAACATGTTCATACATCCTCATCTGTACATTGCATTCAAAACAGGTCCTGGTGTCCTGAATCGCGCTGTCAGCCGTGCTCTGTTCCAGAGTATCCGGCAGAATGTTACTCTACCGGCGCTACGTATCGATAATCAGAGTACATTTGATATGTACGCCGAGGAGTACGAAGTTGCGTATAAATCCGGGGGAAACAGCTGGCACAATCAGTAAGCGGGTATAAATTTACGAATGGTGCGTGTTAACGATTTCCAAAACAAGCTTCTCATATCGAGCAAGATAATCTTTGAGACAAAGCTCTGATTCAGCAAAACGGCGCGCATCCTGTCCGAGCCGTTTTGCAAGACTGCGGTCTTCCAAAACTTCAAGGACCGTTTCGGCAATCTTGTTCGGGTCCAGGAACGGGACAAGCCTTCCCGTTACATTATCTGTCACGAATTCACGAACCGGCGCAGTATCGCTCCCTATAATTGCACAGCCTGTCGCCATGGCTTCACGCAATGACCAGGAAGCGACGAATGGGTAAGTCAGATAAAGGTGCGCATCGGACCGCCGAAGCAGCGCCCTGAAATCATCATAACCAACCTTACCAACAAAATGGACACGACTGAGATCCAGACGACTTCCCAGTTCCCGTAGCAATTTTTCACGCCAGGTCCCCCCTTCATTGGGTCTCGCGCCATAACTCACCCCGTCTCCGCCCACGAGAATGATCTGGACATCCGGGCGCTCATAAAGAATACGCGGCAAAGCACGCATGACACTGTGGAAACCACGATAAGGCTCGAGATCACGGGCAACATATGTGATCAGCTTGTCGCGAGGGGAAATCTTGACGCCATTAATCGTTAGATTACGCCTGCGTGCGGAAGCATCAGGGCAGCACAGATCAAGATTAACGCCTTCCCGGAGAAGAGAAATCTTGTCCTGTGCCCAGACAGGGTAGGTATCTCGCTGAAAATGCGTTGGTGTTTGCCCATATCCGTTAGGGAGAGACAGGCCCTGAAGATTAATCGCGTTTTTAACACGCACCGCGGCTGAAAGCGTGGGAGAGGCGGGAAATTCCGGGTCAAATCCCACATCATTGCGGTCTGCATGATAGAAAAATTCAAAATACCCAAGCACGGGCGTTCCTGGGAACACATCAACCAGATTAAGGAGTTCGCCCCATCCATGGTGACCTATGATGATATCTGGCTTGTAGCCCAATCCTTTGAGCGTCTCCGCCGCTTTTGCCACAGCCTCTGCCCTTAGGAGGGCATACTCAAACTCGCGAAGATGCGGATGAGTGGCTGAGGAGGGAAGACGTGGCACCCTGTAGATGGCCCGTCGCACCCCATCTATGGAGCCTTCATTGGCTTCAGAGATGAAAACGATTTCGTTTCCTCCCTGTTCGTGCAGATAACGGACAAAGTGAAGAAACTGTCCGGGAAAATTCTGATGAACAAAGAGGTAACGCAACACACGCCTCGACTGTCTGGATCATGCCGCTGAATTACGGCGATAATATCAGGTGACCTTGAAGGTCACCCGACGGGGGCGTGCAACCGACAAGATTTGCTGCTTATGAAGCAGACGAACGACGCTTTGTTGCTTTCCCCGAAGACTTTGTTGGCTTTTCCGGTGCAGCTTTTCCATCTGTACCTGCTGGCAGAAGCTCGATCAGGAATGCCTCAAGAGGTGCAAGGCTTTCGGCCTCAAGTGCCTCAGAAAAATCTCCGCCGACTGGGCCCAGACGGGTGCCATCTGTGAATGTTGCTGTCAGGCGAACCTGATGCGTCGTGGCGGAATTACCTTTGAGACGAACACGCAGGCCAAGGATGGGAAGCGCCATTCCACGGGAGCCGCAATACTGGCCACCTTCTGCCCATGGGGAAAGCCAACCCTTACCCAGAACGGCCTGATATTCTATATCCGTTGCAGGAATCGTGCTTTCAGGAGCGATGCTGAAGCCTTCAATCCACTGTTGGCTTGCAGGAACACCCATCCATTCACCGATAGATGTTGAAACATCACCGCGACGCTGGATGTGCGCAGAAATTTCCACAGCTCCCTTAGGAGCAGCTTCGCTTGTGGCTTCTTCGGTGGGAATAGCGGAAGTTGGACCTGCAAGCTGCACGACCTGAAGCTTTGGCGCATCATGTGAGCTACCGGGCTCCTGATATGTTGTCACCAGAACGCCTGCTGGACCACGCATAACGCGGACGAGAGCTGCGCCATTGATGCCGCCGATCCAGCCATCTTCTTCAAAAGTGCTAACCGAAACGATACCCGGCGGGGTCCCGGGAGCCCGGGAGATACGAACACCCGGAAGACCTGATGGGCCAGGAGGCTGCTGTCCGGGCGTATGAAAAACACAGAACATCCCAGCATCCAGCACCATCATGTGGGCCCCGGCCTTGAGATCGATAATGCGCTTTTGGTTTGTAACCTGCGCCGGCTCTGACATTACCCACTCCTATTCCCGGGATACGTACACGAAGATCAGTCATTTTAGTCTGTGGGCTGCCATGACTGCCAGAGCAATCCTGCCTTCCCTAAAAGCTGGGAACCACCTCTTATCAAACGAGAAGAGTTTGCTTCCATTTTACCAATGTATTCTAGCGCTTCCCCAGTGTTGGTAAAGGCGCCTTCTTCATCTGTTTCGCCAATAACGAAGAATTAAATCCGCGAACATTTCGGGTGGAACCCCCAGGGGAAACACGGCTCCACGCCCACTCTGGCGAACGCGTTCTCCTTGTGCGCCCAGATCAAAACACACGACATCCAGCCCAGCGCGCCATATCTGGCTTAACGCATAACACCATGTCTCCGGCGCAATGGAGGAGATAAATCCAAGATCAGGGCTCTGTGCCTTTATGAGATCGCCTACATCCTGTTCCTGATATTCCCCGGTGACGGCAATACCATTACTGATCAGGGCATCATCATCAGGACTATGCCCGACAAGCACAAATTCGATCGGCAGACCACGTTTCCGGACATCTCTCGCTACAGCCAGAAGAAAATCAAACCCCTTCCAGCGACTGATGCCGCCCACTACGCATATTTTCAGTGAATGAGCGCCTGATTTCACGGGAAATTTGGGGAGCGTGCTCAGAGCGGCATCATTTTCAAGCGGAGTAACATCCACCGCCAGCCCAGGGAAATGGCGCTCCAGACGGCGTGCGGTGTCATGCGTTGGCGCCATCAGGCGTCGGGCATACGACAGTTCAGTGCGCGACCGCTTAAGCAGTTGCGGCACTGTAATGTCTTCTCCCAGATAGCTGCCCCATCGATCAATGCAACGCACGCAACCCATAACATCGGGCTCTCCACAATATCGGCCTTGCCCATCAAGAAGCGAGATGCGCGGACAAAACCAGACATGGTCGTGAATAAAGATCTCGTAGGGAACACCGAGCTCTGTATGTAAGTGCCTGATAGTGGAGGCGTGACCAACAAGGTGATGCCATTCAATAAGTTGTACTCGAATGCTGCGAAGGAGCATGAGCAGTAAAGGCAGTTCAGACGGCAGATCGAATTTCAACGCCGGAAATGACCCAGGCTTCCCACCGGCCTCCAGACCGCAGCCAGATGATGTCGGCCGAATGGCGACTACACAAAGCCCGTCTGCCTCAAACGCCTCTGCGCGTTCACGCACAACACGGCCTACACCACCCCCCGCATCATGCTGAACGAGAAGCACTGAACTTCTGCGCCCACACTCTTTCTGCAAACGCGCGATATCAATATTGCGCCGCATATCAGCCAGAGGATCCAGCGCGATAAAGGCTGCCACATACTCATCATAACCGGGATGTAGAGCATTGATGGTCTGCAAATTACGGGCCATCAACGCACGACGGCTGCTCCCGAATGATGCAGATCCAACGTGCCCAACGTAAAGATCGGTAGCCGCCACATGACGAAAGCCCTTCGCCGATGCGCGTAAGGAAAAATCATTTTCCTCCCCATAGCCCTGCGCGAAGAGGTCCTCGCGGAAATAACCCGTCTCTTCCAGGCACTCCGCAGCAATAGCCATGCAAAAACCATTTGCGGTCGGGAGTTCGATAGCCGTGTTCGAAGAAACCTGCTGACAAACCTTGTCCAGCAACCTGACTTGAGCAGGCGATGGAACATCATTTGCCACCGTGACAGATGGGTAGGACAGAATACTCGCATCGTTCGAAAACGGTGTAGCCGTACCCACATCGCCGAGGTCAAGCCACGCGATCAACCGTTCAAGCCAGCCAGACGGCACCAGAGTATCACTGTTCAGCAGGACAACATCCCGCCCCCTGACCTCTCGCATTCCACGATTGGCAGATGCCGGGAAACCAAGATTGACGCTGTTGCGCAGTAGAATAATCCGACCATCCTGCTGCGCAATTTCATCAAGTGCGACCTCCAGATCGCGCTCGGGCGTCGCATCCTCGACAACCACAATCTGAACATCTGCTGCAACTGTATCGAGCACACTCCTGAGGCAGGCGAGAGTGCAGGCTTTGTCTCTGTAAACCGGGATAACGACTGCGCAGCCCCGCTTCGCGCGTGGCGAAAAAGCCCTTTTGGGCCAATTTCCGACTGGTCTAGGACGCAGATCTACTGGCAACAGATGCAGATCGCCAGCAAGAAGGCGTCCGAGAGCGGGCCTCAATGGTGCACCCGTCAGAGGGCGTCCATTACCATCACGAATCATCAGGAGCCTAGATTTACTCTCCTGGAACGCAGAAACCGCAAAATGGAACGAACGGGGCCGGGACAGAGGCACTTCACTGTCCACATCTGTTGCGTACGCCTCAACGTAAACAGCCGGAAGACCATCGACCGTCACGCAAGGTACAAAATCAGGCTCGGCGGGATGCCAGATCCAACCGCTGACTCCCCTTTCTTCAGGCCAGACAAGAGATTCACAACGTGTAATACTTCGAATATCAACAGGGCTGCCCAGAACATGACGACGCCCAACTCGAACATCGAGACGCTCTGCCTGTTGCCAGTTTTCCGGTAACTCGAAGCAATTATTATCAGCGCTATGACAAATTTGCCCATCCAGCGCGAGCGTTACCGGGCCAGCAGCTTCGACCAACAACACACCACTATTGGAAAGCGTGCACCAGCCAGGCTTCTTTCCCCGCTTTGTCAGTTCCTGAGCCAACACATGGAGTTCACTGCTCGCATGATAGCGCGCTAACGCCCACCCCATTGCCGCAACCGCTTTAGGCACATCTCCCAGACGTGCAAAACAAATCGGTTCAATGAACGCCGCTTCACGTAGCCCGAACTCTGCCTTCAGACGTTGAACACGCACAAGACAGGCTTCAATCTGCCCGTTCGCAAGTGCCGCAGTCGCATAGGCAAATGAAACATTCGGCGTATTGCGCGCCAGACGCTCCGCACGGCCCAGCCAAAAGACACCGTCTGCCAAACGCCCATGCGCAATCAGCTGCTGGCCACGATGAAATGCTTCCTGAGCGCGGGCGCTCATCGCGTCACGCCAGGCAGCGCGCTCACTTGCTGTTACTTCATGCCCATATCCAGCGAATGCAGCGCGGGAGACTGTTCCTGTGCGATCAAAGTCAGCGGCATTGAGAGACACGCGCCCTAATCGTCCTCATCCGGTTCAGCAGAATCGAGCCGTTCCAGTTCTATGGAAGCATCCTGAATGCCCTGCCCCTTCGCACGCTGCAGCCATGACCGACCTTCCAACGGGTCCGTCACACCACCAAGACCGCGAACCAGATAACGGCCAAGCATGAGCTGGGCGAGGCCACTGCCGCGTTCAGCCGCCTTACGGAACCATTTCTGGGCCTCGACTCGATCACTCGGGACATCGTGCCCACCACCGTACATGGCAGCAAGCGAGAACATGGCGTCTACGTTACCACTTTCTGCTGCCTGCCTGTAGAGGCTGAACGCACGTGCATGGTCACGACGTCCATTGATGCGGCCCGTCAGAAGAAGCTGCGCCAGTGCTGCCTGAGCTTCTGCCATGCCCGCGTCTGCCGCTTTTTCGATCCAGTTCATGCCTTCCGTAGGGTCGGGATGAATGCCGCGTCCCTCCATCAGAAGACGCCCATACCAGTATTGGGCATTGACGATCCCATCGGATGCCTGCCGCAACCAATGGGCAGCCTGCCGGGTGTTCTGCTCGCTGCCGATACCTTCTGCGAGACACACACCCAGATTAAAGGCGCCGAGAAGATCACCCTTTTCCGCGGAGCGCTCGAACCGCTTGCGTAAAGATTCACGCTCGGCTTCCGTAGCTTTTGCGCCCGTGAGCAGGAGATTTCCAAAATCTGCATCGGCTGAGCGATCTCCAGCCTCAGCCGCAACTGCAAACCAGTGTGCCGCCACATCCGGGTCGCGTTGTGTTCCACTGCCGGTCAGGTAGAGAAGCGCCAAAGCGCGTGCAGCCGGGCCATGCTTCTGCTCCGCGGCGAAGCGATACCATTTCACAGCTTCGATCAGATTCGGCGGCAGATCTCCACCGTTTGCGTAGATATCGCCCAGCAACGCAGCAGATTCGGAATCACCCCCAAGTGCTGCGCGTCGCAACCACGTTTCCGCCCGTCCGGCATTGCGCTCAATACCCTGTCCCTCAAGCAGCATAATGCCGTAGCGGGCCTGAGCTGGGACAATATTTCGCTCGGCGGCCTGACGGTAATACTCCGCAGCTCTCCCCAAATCCCGGGGTATCCCGCTACCTGTCTCACTCATTCTTCCCAGAATGGAGAAGGCTGTCCCCAGGCCGCCCTTGGTGGCCTCCTGAAAATGAACTGCTGCTTTTGCCTGATCTTCCGCAGTCTCGGCGTCACGAAGAATAACCAGTCCCATGCCCAGATGGCCTTGGGAACACCCAGCCTCAGCTGATCGCTCGTACCACTGACGTGCCTCCACCTGATCCCGAATGTCTTCGGGCCCGTTGGTCAGGATATAACCCAGCAGCGCCTGCGCATCTGCGGAACCTGCTTCCGCCGCGATGCTGGCCCAATGTCTGGCCTGATAAAAATCAGCACGTCGCTCGGCCGGCGCAACCCGAGCCGAGAGATCCAGAACTTCTTCTTCTTTTCGGACTTCGAAGCCTTCCGGCATGCCCATCGCATAGAGCGTGGCAAGGATAAAACATGCCTCTGTCTTACCCGCATCGGCAGCGCGACGCAGCCACCGCGCACCTTCCTCAAGACTGGCAGGCGCTCCCAATGCTTCGAGATAGCATCGACCTACGCGAAACTGGGCTTCGACATTCCCCTGCTTTGCAAGGGCACTCAGAATGGAGAAACCTTTCAGGGGCTGACCATTCTCGAGCAGTTTTATTCCCTGCGCGAGCTTTGCCCTTACGGAGAATAATGAAGAAAAACGATGTGTAAGAGCCATGCCCAACCTTGATCCCTGCCTGACTGCCCCGGCCTCAACATCCGGGGCAACGGACATCAGGGTTCCCGCATGCCATTTGTAAGAGCTGGCATCATGCGATTGAAGAAATACTGCATGATCGTGCGCTTGCCGACGTCAATATCCGCCGTGACAGGCATACCTGGCGCAGGGTGGAAGAAGGCAGGCTGACCATGAAGCGTGTAACGGTCCACACGCAGACGAACTCGATAGTAAGTGCCTTCATCAGCACTGCCCTCCGATCCGCCAGAAGCCTGATTGGCATTATCTGACGGGCTGAAGGAGTCGGCACTGATGATCCGCACCGTCGCTTCAGCGCCACCATACTGATCATATGGAAATGTGATGAACTTCATGATTGCATGATCGCCCAGCTTAACAAAACCTGCGTCCTGAGCGCGCATCACGGCTTCCATCTCCAGACCATACCCTGTCGGCACCAGCGTCATGAACTGGTTGGCAGATTGAAGGACCGAGCCCACAGACACTTTGGCAATCGTCAGAACAATGCCGTCTTCGGGAGCTTTCAGCAGAATAAGATCCTGACGCAGGCGCGCCTTCTCGTAATCGCTGCGGTACTGATCAAGATGATGCTGTGCTTCCGTCAGGTTGGAGTAAATCTCCGCCTTCCAGTTTTCTTCAAAGCCTGAGCGCTCAGCCTTCATTGCTGCGAGCTTGTTTTCAGCCGAATTTGCATTCTGCTGGGCTTCGATCTCAGAGCGCTCCGCTTCCATCATGTCGTTCTGGGCGCCGAGCGTGGAAAGCCGTGAGCCAACCTGATCGGCCTGCTCATGCTGACGCATCCTCAGAACCTCGCCCGCAACATGCATTTTGCTGGCATACATAGCTGCACTTGCACGATACCCCTGCATGTCGCTCTGCAGAGCTGCAATCTGCTGCTCGTAGTTCTCGACACGCGCACGATATTCATTGCGGCGACGCAGGAAAGCTGAAGCCTGCTGCACTGAAGCAGGAACAGCCATGTCAGGTTTATAGTCCTGGCCTGTAGCCTCAGCATTCAGCCGATCGGTTTCCGCCTGATACGCATCACGCTGCTTTCGCATGTTCGTGATGTCTGCCTCTGTGATGGTCGGATCAAGATGCGCCAGGATCTGGCCCTTGTGGACAAAATCACCAACATGCACATCGATTGAGCGGACAATCGAAGTTTCCAGAGGCTGCACAACGATCGTCGGCTGCGTGGAAATCAGGCGTCCTGGTGTTGATACAACGCGGTTCAGGGGAAACAGGATCATCGCCAGCAGGCTGGCTATGAACAGGGCCCCAATCACCCAGACAATATACTGAGCCGACGGCGTTGCGGGAATATTAACCAGACCTGCCGTGGGCGAATGAAATTCCAGCAGCGCCACCGGCATACCATTTGGCGCAAAAGGATCTGTCGCCGTACGGGGTATGTGCTGCGTGAAACTCTCATGCCCCTGATCTACAGAACCTTCGCCATCCTGCGGGACGATATCGGAGGAGCTCATGATTACTCTCCCTCGCTCATTTGTTCGATGCCATCATCAGAGGCACCAGGAGGCTGGGTGTGGCGGTTCTGCTGGAGCCACAGCATTCGATAGATCTCACAACGCTCAAGGAGCACGGCGTGCGGCGCGATGTCGACGACCTTGCCCTGATCCATAACGGCAATCTGGTGACAATCGACGAGGGAAGAAAGACGATGGGAGACAATAACCATCGTCCTTCCCTTGCCGATACGCTGAAGATTGGCGTTCACCAGAGCTTCAGATTCCGGATCAAGCGCTGACGTGGCTTCATCAAGGATCATCAGTTTCGGATCACAGATAACTGCACGTGCAATCGCTAGACGCTGGCGCTGACCACCGGAAATGTTGGTCGAACCTTCTTCGATCCACGTGTCATAACCCGCAGGCATACGCTCGATGAATTCTTCCGCTCCTGCAAGACGGGCGGCACGCACCACGTCATCAATCGTCAAACCAGGGCGACCAGCGGTAATGTTGTCCTTGACTGTTCCACGAAACAGGAAGTTATCCTGAAGAACCACCCCGAAAGAACGGCGAAGATGAGTCAGGTTGATTTCGCGAAGATCAACACCATCAAGGCGCAGATAACCGGTATAATTACGACTTACACCCTGAAGAAGGCGCGTGACTGTAGACTTTCCGGAGCCTGAACGTCCGACAAGCCCAAGCATGGTGCCTGCCGGGATGTCGAAATTGACATTGTTCAGAGCTTTGGTCGTCGAGCCGGGATATGAAAAATTCACATCCATAAACGTCAGAGCGCCCTTGATACGTGGTCGCATTCCGGTGGTCAGGGCCTTGGTCTCAGTCGGCTGGTTGAGGACCATTCCAGCCTCGGCAAGGGAAACCATGACTTCGTTAAACGATTCCGTAAGCTTGGCCAGCCCAACAAGTGGGGAAGCAACCCTACCACCCAGCATCATGAAGGCGGCGAGTGCACCCGCCTGCATAGTACTTGAGTTCGTCAGAATCAGATAAGCACCAACCAGGATAACACCACGGTTGATAAACATGTCGAAAGGCATGACAAGCGTTGTGGGCCAGTTCGACATTCGACCGGCGGCAAGCTTCCAGCGCACGACCTCTGCCGTTCTCTCATCCCACTCTTCACGGCGTGTTGGCTCCAGTGCAAGCGTCTTGACCGTACGAATACCAGCGACGGTCTCGTAGAGGATCGATCCGCGGCTCATCTCCGCACGCACCTGTCTGCCCATCACACGTGTGACTGCAGGGAGAAAGGTTACGACAATCAAACCGATGCAACCTGCGCCAGCCAACGTCATCCAAGCCATTGTAGAGCTTAAAAGAAACAGGATTGGCAGAATGACAACCAGCGTGAACATATCCAGCATGGTCGTCAGCAATTGCCCTGTCAGAAAGTCGCGAACCTTAAAGATGGCCATGAAGCGACCAAGGATTTCGCCCGTCTGCTGACGTTCGTAAAACTCAAGTGGCAGCGCAAGCAGACGATTGAACGCGTGCAGCGACATTCGGGCATCGAGACGTGTCGACAGCACAAGCGTTAATTCACGGCGACCGTAAGTCAGGAGAATTTCGTAGAATGCCAGGATGATCACGAAGCCGGAAAGAGAGACCAGCGTCGCCATCGAGTGGTAACTGACCACGCGATCCAGCACCTGCATAACGATCAGCGGCGGAAAAATCTGGAGAACGCTGAGCACCAGTGAAGAAAAGGCAATATCGCGTAGAAGCTTTTTTTCTCGCAACACCATCTTCGCAAACCAGAGCAGATCAAAACGTGCATCTGCTTCTGATTCATCGCGGCGACGCTTCACCAGAAGCACATCACCCGTCCAGACCTGAGAAAGCCTCAGTTCATCTACTGGAACGGGGGCATCTCCCTCACCGCCCATCGGATCCCTGAGCCAGACGACACCGCGCTCAGGGTCTGCACTGACCATAAGCCCGGCAGACCCATCCCGGAACATAAGAACGACTGGCGGCGTATTCTGCAAACGCACGAGATAGCGCCATCGCAGGCGCATGCCCTTTGCCACTGCGCCCTGTTCGTTCAGCCATCGCGCCAGAGACGCAGGTGAAGGAGAATCCTCCCCTGGCTCGGCAGCAAAATCGCGGATGTCGAGTTCAAGCCCATGGAAACGGGCAGCGGCCATTGTCGCATAGAGTCTTATGACCGCCGGGCTGACTTTGCCTCCTGGGCCAGACACGCGCTGGGTTTGCTCCACGAAATGTCCTTAATATTTTGTTGCCCAACATCCCTGCCCCGAAGGCCAGACACATTCGTCCACTACCAATACAAATAGAGAAGACTATCTTTTCCGTCACCACCTGCAAGAAGGGTAAAGGAAATTTCTTTTCGTTCCCATAAGCTATCGGAACCCATCATTGCTTTATCAATAACGATAAACTGATTCCGGGGTCGTATTTCCAGCAAGAATTTCCAGACGAAACCGGGCCTTTACGAGAACATCTTCCTTTAATGTTTTCCAATAATTGTCCAACTGCTCCGCTGGAACAAGAAGCAGCACATTCGTAAATTTCACTCCATTTCCCAGAAGGCGACTCTGTGCGATGCGGCCAAGCTCTTCAGCAACTGGAGAGCGGCAACACACACATCCTTTCAGGTGCCGTTGTGAGAACGGAGAAGGCGCAGGCAGGACTTTTGTAGCAGCCCAACCCACCTCAGATGAGACCGCCTCAAACACCAGCAAATACGTCTCTGCCCGAACTTCTGCATCCCATTCAGGAAGATCCGAAGCGATCCTTAGTAAAGGCTGAAGTGGTGAACGCAGCATCGGACGACCTTCGTCAGGATAGCTCGGCCCCAACTTCCGCTGCCCCAACAATACGACGGGGACGTCCATAACGGCTGGCAATAGCCACCCCCGCCATGACGATGACACCTCCAAGCAACGTGCGGAAACCGGGCACTTCACCCACCAGAATGAACGCCAGAACAAACGTTACGGGAGGGAGAAGATACAGGAAGGCTGCACCACGTGCCGCCCCCATATGCCCAATGACGAATGCCCATGCCGCATATCCGATGGCAGCAGGGAAAACACCAAGCTCCAGAACGGCCAGGCTGGTCGCTGTCGATCCATGGGCAACGCTTACAAGTCCCTGCGGCAGCCATGGCACCAGGAAAACTGCGCCGGCTACGAGGATGCATGCAATACTGGGCAACGCCCCATAACGTTGGATCAAAGATTTTTGCAGGATCGTATACGTCGCACCACAGACAGCCGCACCAAAGACCAGTGTTGCCCCGGACCCCAGGGCCACCCCGCCCGACTGCCCTTCAGCAATCAGCGCCACGCCTGCAAAACTGATAACGGACCCAAGCCAGCCCCACAGAGGCATTCTCTCGCCCAGAAATATTACTGCCAGAATCGCCGCCATCAGGGGGGCCGCGCTGATCAGAAGACTAGCAGCCCCGGATGACACCGTAACCTCACCGCAATTGAACAGGATATTGTAAAACGAGATACCGATCAGACCACACGCCAGAACCCGAGGCATATCCCTCAAGGCGGGAAGAACCGGACGCTTCCATACAATCCACAATACCGCCAGAACCGCCGCAACAGCGTATCGCACGGCCGCCAGTGGCACAGGTGCCAGTTCATGGAGCGCAATCCGCACAACAGGATAGGCACTGGCCCAGGACACAATGGCTATAGCCACGAAAAAAGGAAGAAAACGACCGGCACCATTTGTCATGTCTTCCGCTTAGCAGAACGTGCACATGGGGCTCAATCAAAATGGATACAGAGACGTAAGCGGGCGCAAAGCTCAGGGTTTGCTTCCCTCCTCGCCACACCTTTATAGTATGTGTCCGACATCATGCGCCGTTCTGGCTGTGGCCGTCCTGTTTTCCCGCTGCTTTTCTCCCGAGAACCCTGCCCCATGTCTTCACGCCCCCATCTGCTTGATGCTCTCTCCGATCAGGTCCTGCTGTGTGACGGCGGTATGGGATCGCGCGTCCAGATGCTCGATCTTGAAGTCGAACGGGACTACTGGGGCCAGGAAAACTGCACCGAAATCCTGAACCTTTCACGGCCTGAGCTCGTCCGCGAAATTCATCGCGGTTACTTCGAAGCTGGCGCAGACATGGTGGAGACAAACACATTTGGCGGCTCGATCCTGACGCTTGCTGAATTTGATCTCCAGGACCGTACCCGCGAGATCAACCGCATTGCCGCAGGCCTTGCCCGCGAAGCCGCAGAAACCTTCTCTGATGACCGCCACCGTTACGTCATGGGTTCGATCGGACCGGGCACGAAACTGCCAACGCTCGGCAACGTGGATTACGATACCCTCGAAGCCGCAATAACCGAACAGTGCCGTGGCCTGATTGACGGCGGCGTGGACGGTTTTCTGATCGAGACATGTCAGGATACCCTCCAGATCAAAGCTGCTGTCAACGCAGCCAAACTGGCGCGGATCGAGCTGGGATCGGATGCACCGATCTTCGTTCAGGTCACCGTCGAAACAACCGGCACGCTCCTTGTCGGCCCTGACATTGCTGCCGCAGCCACTGCAATTCATGCCCTTGATGTCCCCTCGCTAGGCCTCAACTGTGCGACAGGCCCTCAGGAAATGGCGGAGCACGTGCGCTGGTTGTCTGAGAACTGGCCTGGCCTGATCTCGATTCAGCCCAATGCCGGCCTGCCAGAACTCGTGGACGGCTCGACTTTCTACCCGCTCAGTCCGGATGAGATGGCCGTCTGGATGGAGCGTTTCATCATTGAAGATGGGCTAAACCTGATCGGCGGCTGCTGCGGCACTTCCACGCCGCATATTCAGGGACTGGACGCCATGCTGCGCCGCCGTGGAGGGGCCAGACTTCGTCCCGCACCGGTCTCACGCAAACCTGTCTGGATTCCTTCCGTATCCAGCCTCTACAGCCAGACCCCCTTGCGACAGGAAAATAGCTATTTCTCCATTGGCGAGCGTTGCAACGCCAATGGCTCGAAAAAGTGGCGTGAGCTTCAAGAAGCGGGTGACTGGGATGGGTGCGTTGCAGTCGGGCGCGAACAGGCCGCCGAAGGCTCGAACTCCCTCGATGTCTGCACGGCTTTCGTTGGGCGTGACGAAGTCGCAGAAATGAGCGAAGTGATCACGCGCTTCACCTCATCGGTAAACGCCCCACTGGTGATCGATTCCACCGAAACCCCGGTCATTGAAGCAGCGCTGAAGCTGCACGGCGGTAAGCCCATCATCAACTCGATCAATTTCGAGGACGGTGAACAGCACGCCCACGACCGCATGAAGCTGGCCAAAAAATTTGGTGCGGCCATGATCGCGCTCACCATCGACGAAGTCGGCATGGCCAAAATGCCGGAGGACAAACTACGGATTGCGGAGCGTCTGGTAGATTTCGCTTGCAACCAGTACGGTCTGCCCCAGTCCGATCTGATGATCGACCCGCTGACCTTCACCATCGCCACAGGCATGGAAGATGACCGAAAGCTGGGAGCATGGACCCTTGAAGGCATTCGCCTGATCCGGGAGAAATTTCCCGATATCCAGATTATTCTCGGCCTTTCAAACATCTCCTTCGGCCTCAATCCAGCAGCACGCGCCGTTCTGAACTCGGTATTTCTGGACCACGCCGTTAAGGCAGGCATGACAGGCGCCATCGTCCACGTCTCGAAGATCCGACCACTGCATCTAATTGCTGCGGAAGAAGTGAAGGTTGCGGAAGACCTGATCTACGACCGCCGCACGCCGGATTATGACCCTCTCCAGAAACTTCTAGAGCTTTTTGCCGGACGCAAGGCTGCAGACGCCGTCAAGAAGCGTCGCGCCGAAACCCCGGCAGAGCGCCTCAAAGAACGGATCGTAGATGGCGAGCGCAAGGGGATCGAAGAAGATCTCGAAGCGGCCATGAAAGAAATGACCGCTCTAGACATCATCAACAACGTCCTGCTGGACGGCATGAAGGTGGTGGGAGAACTCTTTGGCTCGGGCAAGATGCAGCTTCCGTTTGTCCTTCAGTCCGCCGAAACGATGAAGACTGCCGTGGCCTGGCTGGAACCGCACATGGAGCGCGTGGAAGGCCAACATCGCGGCACCATGGTGCTTGCGACCGTCAAAGGCGACGTCCATGATATTGGCAAAAATCTTGTCGATATCATCCTGACGAATAACGGCTATCAGGTCATCAATCTTGGCATCAAGGTGCCTCTGGCTGACATGATCGCCGCTGCCAAAGAGCATAACGCACATGCCATCGGCATGTCGGGCCTTCTGGTAAAATCCACCGTCATCATGCGCGAAAACCTTGAAGAGATGAAGCGGCAGGGCATCGACCTTCCCGTTATTCTTGGCGGCGCAGCACTCACAAGAAATTATGTCGAGGAGGAGTGCGCGCGCGCCTATGGGGGTGGGGAACCGGGGCGCGTGGCCTATGCCCGAGACGCGTTCGATGGGTTGTCCCTGATGGACAAGGTAGCGCATCAGGGCTTCGATGAGTACCTGACAGCGATCCAGACAAAACGCGCAGGAAAATCGGGACGCAAGAATGCGCGTGCGCCCGAAATTGCTGAAACACGCGGGTTCGAGTCGATTGATCCAGCAGCAGCACGGGAACGCCGGGCACGTATCGCCGGCACCATCACACCCCCGACGCCGCCTTTTTGGGGGCCGCGCCTTGTGGAATCAGTTCCCAACGCCGTACTGCCATTTCTGAACGAACGTTCTCTATATCAGTTCCAGTGGGGCTTCCGGAAACAGGGGCGCTCTTTGGAAGAATTCATGGAATACGCAAAGACAGAGCTTCGGCCTGTTCTGAAGCGTATGCTGGCCCTGAACGCAGAGCAGGATATTCTTCGCCCTCAGGCACTCTACGGCTACTGGAAAGCCGCAGGTGACGGAAATGACCTCGTGCTTTTCGAAGAAGACGGAACAACCGAGGCCGCACGTTTCACGCTTCCACGCCAACCAAAGGAAGACGGCGAATGCATCGCCGATTTCGTACGCGACATTAATGATGATGTGCGAGATGTTGTAGGTCTGCAAATTGTCACCGTCGGACAAAAAGCATCAGACCTTGCCCGGGAGTGGTTCGAAGAGAACCGCTATCAGGACTATCTGTATCTCCATGGGCTTTCCGTCGAAATGGCGGAAGCCATGGCGGAATATACGCACAAGCGTATTCGTGCCGAACTTGGCTATGCTGCGGAAGACGACCGTGACATGGAAAAAATGCTGAGCCAGTCCTATCGGGGTTCGCGCTATTCGTTCGGCTACCCTGCCTGCCCACGCCTTGAAGATCAGGAGCCAATCCTGCGCCTCCTCGGCGCCGAACGCATCGGCGTCTCACTTTCGGACGGCTATCAGCTCCACCCGGAACAATCGACTTCCGCACTGGTAATTCTTAACCCTCGTGCAAAGTACTTCACGGTCTGAATAGCTGGATTTCAGACAGTTGCGGCCGGGTTTTCCTGTGCCGCAACGAGCGTGACCAACCGGTACTCAGTAGAGATCTCGGAAATCAGCGTGATCTGCTCAAAATGCTGAACCCCATCCTGAAAGTGATGAAAGCAGCGCGCGCCACCCTCTTTCGGCATTACGGTCTGAGTATCCCATATTCTGGAAAAATCCGGACTGGCCCCTCTGAGGGAACTCACGAACCCACCTAGGTTTCTCTCATTGGGAATATGCGCACTGTCCGCACGGAATTCGGCGACTACCCGCTGCGCGCTATCCGCCCAGTTATGCAAAAAATGACGCGCTGCAGGATCCAGGAAAACATAATGCAGCAAATTGGCACCGCTCTCTCCAATCCATGATCCAAAAAGCCTGACAGCCGCGACATTGGCAGCACGAACGTGCCACAGCGCGTCCATGACATATGCCGGGCTCTGCACGAGAGAAGGCAACGCCAACAATGAAGCAGGAGCGACGTCCGACACTGGAGATATGGTCTGCGGATCTTTCTGGCAGACAAGCTCAAACAGATACGCACGTTCAGCCGCGGAAAGACGCAGGGCGCCTGCCATCCGTGAAAGCGTTGCGCTGGAACAGGAGACGTCCCGGCCCTGCTCCAGCCACGTATACCATGTCGTGCTTATCCCGCAGAGCTGCGCAGCTTCCTCACGCCTGAGCCCGGCCGTCCGACGTCGACCTGGCATCGGATAAAGTCCCGCCTCCGCTGGTGTCATTGCTTCACGGCGAGCGCGCAGGAAAGCGCCGAATGCGCGACGGGAGTCAGAAGGAACGGTCATAATGGCATTAATTATACCAGTATAAAATTAGATCTTATACGCGTTTTCTTTTCGCATCACCGTGCCTCCAGATTTCCTCAGCGGAGCACACCAATGTCTACAGATACCCAGACCTATGCATCACAGCACTATGGCCCACTTGCTAACGATTACGTCCAGAGCACCGTCCACAGCAGCGGCATAGATCTCGACCTGATCGAACATCATATCGCCGGACGGGGATTAGGAACGGTTCTGGATCTTGGCTGCGGGGGCGGCCATGTCAGCTATCGCGCAGCGCCATTGGTAAGGGGTGTTGTCGCTTGTGACATCACACAAACCATGCTGGATGCTGTCCATGTAGAAGCGCAAAAACGAGGCCTGCGGAACATTACAACCTGTCAGGCAGCAGCCGAAAAGCTTCCCTTTCCCACCGCCAGTTTTGATGCCGTTCTCTGCAGGTTCACCGCCCATCACTGGCTCGATCTGGAGGCAGGTCTGCGCGAAGCCCGCCGCGTTCTGAAGCCGGATCATCCAGCCATTTTTGTGGATGTCACAGCCCCAGCCAACACTCTTGCAGACAGCTGGCTACAAACGATCGAACTCCTGAGAGACCTGTCCCATGTCCGCGATTACAGCGTGCATGAATGGGTATCCGCCCTGGAGCGCACAGGATTCAGTTTTTCAGGGATTAAACATCACATCTTACAAATGGAGTTTTCTTCGTGGACATCGAGATCAAAAACTCCAAATCGAAGGAAAGATATTATTCATGAGATACAGAAAAAATCACCTGAATTTATTCAGAATTATTTCAGTATAAAAGATAATGGAGACTTTAATTTGAAGGTATCATCTTTTATACTGGAGTAACATCAAAAATGTAATTTCGTAATTATATCAGAATGATTTTGATGGCTGAAAATTACATAATAATCATATCATTCTGTTTTTATTCAATTTTCAAATTTTTATTTTTAGATTTTACATAAAATGCTTTCTGGAAATTTTATTATGTTTTTTATTTATTTTCTTTCTATAAATTACAATCATATTTGAAATTATGAATCGATCAAAATTCTAGAAACTCTTTGTAATATTCCGATGCTGGAACATTATACGTTCTCACCCTACTACTTTGTAATGATGGAGCAACAAAGCATCCACCGGGAGAGCTAACCTCATGCGCCTAAAGCCGACCCTCCTCGCTACCAGCATTATCGCCCTGCAGCTCGGAGCCCCCAACATCATCACTGCTGCCAAGGCAGCCACCACGACACCCGCAACACATAGCTCCAAGAAAGCCGCGAAAAAGTCGGTCGCTCAGACGGCTCACACAACAGCACGCGCATCGCTCCCCCCCAAGCATACAGCTCCCCGCTCCGTTGACGGTCGCCAGACCGACAGTAACGAGCAGATGATTGTTACTGGTACGCACGCCTTCAATCGTCGCGCCCGCGATTCCACAAGCCCGATCAGCGTGCTCTCTGCCGCAACGCTTCGTCATTCTGGCCAGATGAACCTCGCAGACGCCATCGTGCGCACCGATCCGTCCATTTCGGTCAATGCCATGGGCGCAGATGCTGGCGCTCTTACGTCATCCATCCGTATGCGCGGCCTGAACCCGAACGAGGTTCTCGTACTCGTGGATGGTAAACGACGCCATACGACAGCAAACATCTATGCCGATGCCGGTCCGCAGCAGGGCTCGACCCCTGTCGATCTAAACATGATCCCGGCTGGTGCCATTGATCACATTGAAATTCTTCGAGACGGCGCCGCCGCCATGTATGGCTCTGACGCCATTGCAGGCGTGGTCAACATCATTCTCAAAAAGACCCCGCATGGCCTGAATATGACGGCCCAGACGGGCGCAAATGCCTATAACGGTGATGGCTGGCAGTATCAGCTGGGCGTCGATGGTGGATTTGGCTTCAGTGGAGACGGCTACGTCCACATGAGTGGTCAAATGTACCACACGGACCACATGGTCCCGAACACGACAGACGTACGTACGGTTCCAGGAAATGCTGAATATGGCGGTTACACCATCCCGCACAATTCCAACAAGGTCATCAGCACGCCTGAAGAAACCCGTGAAAACCTGAGTATCGAGTTTGGTAAGACCCTGACCGAGGGCATCACCGGGTACGGCCTCATCACATATGCACATCGTCATTCCGAGGCATATGAAAACTATCGCCTGCCTTCGGTCGCTCCGTCGCTTTATCCATATGGTTTCTCCCCGCTGGAGACGATGGAAGAGAACGATTACTCGGCAATGCTCGGGATCAAAGGCGACAATCTCTTCGGTTTTTCATGGGACCTCAGCACAACTTATGGTGCGGATGAAGCCGATGTCGGCAACAAGAACACTGCAAACCCTTCCATGATCAGCAGCACAGGCTTCAGCCCGACCACAGTACGCGCTGAATCCTATCGCATGGCTCAGTGGACCAACAACTTCGATATGCGTCGCCGCTTCAACATTGCCAATGTTGTGCCAGTTACGCTCGCCATGGGTGCAGAACACCGCCTCGAGACGTATCAGATCTGGCCGGGCGAACCAGCGTCTTACACCAGCGGTGGTACGCAGGGTTATGCTGGCCTCATGCCGGAAAACGCCGGAAAATGGGGACGTGATGTCTGGGCCGGTTATCTCGATGGGGACTTCCACCCTCTGAAGCACTGGGATCTCGACTTCGCAGGGCGTTTTGAGCATTACACAGACGTAGGAAACACCGAAAACGGCAAGGTTTCCACGCGCTACGATATCACCAGCAAGATCGCCGTCCGTGGCACAATCAGCAACGGTTTCCGCGCTCCAACCCTTGCAGAAGAGCATTTCAGCTCACTCAATGTTTCCCCGACTGGCGCCTCCGGCCTGCTCTCCACAACAAGCGCTGCTGGCCGCAGCCTTGGCGCACAGAACCTGAAGCCAGAGCGTTCAACCAGCGTTGAGGGCGGTATCATCGTTGAGCCTGTCAAAGGCTGGCATATCTCCGCAGACGTGTATCAGATCAACATCCGCGATCGTATTTCCGGTGCGGCATCCGTTTATGATCAACCTGCACTCAACGCGATTGATCTGACTGGCGCCACTCTGCCAGTCGGCATCACAAATGCGGACGTCTCGGCCAACTACTTCGCGAACGTCGGAAGCACACGGACACAGGGCCTCGATATCCAGTCTGATTACATGTTCCATCTGCATCAGTATGGAACTCTGACAACGACGCTTGCACTGAACCTGAACCGCACGCGGGTTGGCCACATCAACGATAACTCGCAGGGTCAACCATACCTCAACGCCCAGAGCATCGCGTATCTGACCTCCACCTCCCCGCGGAGCAAGATCATCCTGAATGCTTACTGGACCAAGGCGAACTGGGACGTGAACCTTCGTCAAACACGTTATGGCGAAACCACATCCATGCTGACCTATCAGGACCAGGCCCCTGCTGCGCTACAATATTCAAACACCACCTGGGGACAGTTCAAGAACACGCCGGTCTGGCTGACGGATATTGAGGTTGGCTATCGTCTGGACAGCAACTGGCACTTCGCAGTGGGCGCAAACAACGTGTTCAACCAGCGTCCCCGCAGGCTGCCAAAAGACCTGAACTACCTCGGCTCCAACATCTACGACACCGACTCTTCAGGTATCGGTATCGCTGGCGGTTATTATTACGGTCGCATCAACGCGAACTTCTGATCTACCGAAGCCCCCTCTTAACAGAGAGGGGGTTTTTTAAGGACGGCGGATCAGCAACTCGACCATTTCGAACGATCATGGCACCGCAAGCACCTCTTGGTTCCATCATCATTCTCTCCGCCCCGGTCGGTTGATCACTCTCTGAGACGTACACCTGCTTTCCGGTCCCAATGCAAAACATGCGGAGAGCGCGGAAGTGGCCCTGCTGTCTCGGCTGCCGTGACCCCGTATTTCCAGTCATGTGGACAGACCGCGATATACCGTGCGTAGCCACCAGTGCCCCCTTTGAACTTCGCAAATCCGATCGACACCAGACAGCCCGTCGGCTTGACCTGATCCAGATTGGCCAGCCCCTCTGCCTGTGCATAACCATGGTGCATCAGCCACTCCTCTCCTTCGAGAGTAGGCGTATCATCGGTGTCGAGCGGCTCGTGCCCATGGAACAGAATGTGCCGCTGCAAGTGCAGAAACTGCAATGCCGCAAGAGAAACACCGGGAAAACGCTCTTCGCGCGTCAAAGATGGATCAGGCCATTTTCTGGACCAGTCAGAACGTACAAACACGACTGAACCTTCAGGGATACGTCCATATTTGGCCTCGAAAGCCTCAATATCACTGACCTGTAACTGATGCCCTTTGTCCTTCGCCACCTGATCCTGCATCTGGATCACAACCAGTGGGCGCAGCGAGTAGGTGGGAGGAATTTCGTCAATTGCCGGATATTCGGGAGCCCAGTGCGCTGGTGGATCCAGTTGCGTGCCAAGCTGGTCTGTCGGCAGATCGTAATGCGTGGCCTCAAAGCCCGAGCGGGCATAGGTAAAAATCTGCCCCTTGTTGCCAAAGGGTGGAACAGAAGCATCAGCTTTTGCCGCGCGAAACACCGGTGGCGCAAAACCCGTCCATACAGGCATATCGGGAGTGATGGTGTGCGTCAGATCAATATACTTCGCACCGGCAAGCGCCTGATCATACACGGACCACAAATTTTCAGGATCTGCATACGCCACAGACGCGCCCGTACTGCCCAGAGCACCGACCATCATCAGCACCGTTACGTGTTTTCTCCATTTTCCCGGTCCCAGATTCATCACCATGCTCCCTGTATTGGGCTCCTTTATGCCGTCAGAGAGTTCTGGACTTCAATCAACACATCTCGCGCACTGCCATTGACCGCCCTCACTGCCAGCCCCTTATGAACAGGCGCGCCGCTCGCACTCTTTCCAGAAAGCTCCAGACCACATGCTGACGCCCGGACACTACACGACACTGCCTGAGAATTTCTTTGCGCGTCTGTCACCTCGCCCAGTGCGAAAGGCGGAGCTGATCAGGCTTAACAAGCCCCTAGCCGCAGATCTTGGGCTGGAGAGTGACTGGCTCTCTTCTGATGCAGGCATTGCGTTTCTCACGACCGGTGCGAGGCCGGACGGTCTGGGCCCAGTAGCGATGGCTTACGCCGGACATCAATTTGGCCATTTTGTTCCGTCTCTTGGCGATGGGCGTGCCATGCTGATCGGCGAAGCCCGGGATCATGAGGGAATCCTGCGCGATATCCATCTTAAAGGCTCAGGCCCTACCCCCTTTTCACGACGTGGAGATGGGCGGGCAGCACTTGGCCCCGTTCTGCGGGAATATGTAATCAGCGAAGCCATGCACGCGCTGAACATTCCCACAACACGCGCGCTCGCAGCCCTGACAACCGGCGAAACTGTCATGCGCGAAACGCCGATGCCCGGCGGTATCATCGCCCGTGTCGCACAAAGCCATGTACGCGTTGGCACGTTTCAGTATTTCGCGGCTCAGGGCGATCAGGATGCTGTTCGAATCCTTGCGGACCATGTCATTGAGCGTCTCTATCCTGAACTTTCTGGCGCCCAGAACTCCTATCTCGCACTTCTTGAAGCTATCATCACGCGGCAGGCGGAACTGGTGGCAAAATGGATGCTGGTTGGCTTCGTTCACGGAGTCATGAATACGGACAACATGGCAATCTCAGGCGAGACCATCGATTTCGGCCCGTGCGCTTTTCTGGATGAATATGACCCCGGCAAGGTCTTTAGCTTCATTGATGAAAATGGACGCTATGCTTACGGGAAGCAGCCCGACATGGCGCTCTGGAATCTCGGCCGCCTGGCGGAGGCATTGCTACCGCTTCTGGATCAGGACAGGGAACAGGCGATCGCATTGGCCCGCACGGCTCTGATGAGCTTCGATGACAGTTTCGGCGCTGCATATCTGGATGGGTGGCGCCGTAAACTTGGATTTTTCACATCTGAAGAACAGGATGCCCCACTGATTGGCCGCCTCCTAACCGTCATGCACCAGAGTGGATCTGATTTTACACTGACGTTTCGCAGACTCAGTGACATCACGTGCGCCGATGACGACACTCCCTTTGTGGAGCTTTTCTCAGATGCCGACGATATCAGGAGCTGGCTGAAAGACTGGCAGGAGCGTACAGGGCGGGAACAGCAGACAGATAGTGAGCGCCGCAAGGCGATGCATGCCGCCAACCCTCGTATCATTCCCCGGAACCATCAGGTCGAGGCCGTGATACAGGCAGCTCTGAAGGGTGACTTCAACCCGTTCCACATGCTGGTGGAAGCTCTTGCTGACCCATTTTCGAACAGGGATGATGGGCTGGATACTCCCCCAAGCATGCAGGAGCGCATCCAAAACACATTTTGTGGAACCTGACGGATCAGGCGGGCTGTGGCATCAACCGGCTGCGGCTCATGTCGAACAGTCGGCGCACCTGCGTATGCAGGGCCGCCAGATTCGGCAGGCAGGCATTATGCAGCGCACGCACACTCTCATGTGCTGCATAAAAACGCAGGGTATTGAGACCCTCTTGCAGAATTGCGGCGCCCAGGAAAACGCCATCCACATGAATGACCTTTGAACTCAGCATTGACTTAAAACCTCGACAAACACCCGTTCCAGAACGGTCGAACGCACTTTCGCGTCCGCCTCCGGCTTTTCCGGAGGGCGACACGAGTGGTGCTCTAACGGGGCACATGCCATATCGTTTCCAGTAATGGCGTGACCTTTTCATGACATCGTCTGACAGGCATTCAGGCCGGGGTCTGGACTCACTCTTCCCCATGCGTGAAAACCCGAAGCATGGCCGATCCCATTTCCCCCACCGCCCCAGAAAAAAACGCTGCCGACATGCCACATCTGTGGCTGCCGTATTCGCAGATGCAAACTGCACCGTTCCCTGTCGAAGCCACGCGGACACAGGGCAGCCGCATCACACTCGCAGACGGCCGGGAACTAACGGACGGCGTTGCGGCATGGTGGACAGCCTGTCATGGCTACAACCATCCCCATCTGCAGCAGGCCCTGATCCATCAGGCTGCGACAATGCCCCATGTGATGTTTGGCGGCATGGTCCACGCTCCCGCACGCACACTTGCGGCCCGCCTTGCGGCCCTTTTGCCCGGCGATCTGGAACGCGTCTTCTTCACGGATTCCGGGTCCGTGGCGATGGAAGTGGCCCTGAAGATGGCGGTACAATTCCATATCAACAGCGGAACCCACGGCCGCACCCGGATGCTCTCATTCCGCGGTGGATACCACGGTGACACGCTGGGCATGATGTCCATTTGTGATCCCGAAGAAGGTATGCACTCCCTTTTCGCAGGTGTTTTCCCCGAACAGATCCTGGCCGATCTGCCGCTTGATGAGCAGAGCACGGCAGATCTGGATGCTCTCCTTGCCGAACGCGGGAGCGAGATTGCGGCGGTCATTACCGAACCTCTGGTACAGGGTGCGGGAGGAATGCTTTTCCACGCTCCAGAAGTGCTACAGACCCTGAGAGCCCTGTGTGACCGCCACGGCATTCTTCTGATCGTAGATGAGATTTTCACGGGGTTCGGCCGCACGGGCACAATGTTTGCCTGCGAGAAAGCCGGGATTGTTCCCGATATCGTGGCGCTTTCGAAGGCCCTCACAGGTGGGACGATGGCACTGGCCGCGACAGTCGCCCGCAGGCATGTTTTCGAGAAATTCCTGTCCGATGACGCCGATCGGGCGCTGATGCATGGTCCAACTTTTATGGCCAACCCACTGGCCTGTGCCGTGGCCAATGCTTCTCTGGACCTGTTTGAACAAGAACCACGGCTCGAACAGGTGGCCGCGATCGAAGATCAGTTGCGCCGTGAACTCGCTCCCTGCCGGGCAATCCCCGGCGTCCGGGATGTGCGTGTCATGGGGGCTATCGGCGTTGTAGAGCTCGATAAGATCGAGGATGCAGACGCGCTTCGCAGGGCTTTCGTTGATCGTGGCACGTGGGTTCGCCCATTCCGCAGGATCGTCTATCTCACCCCGGCCTTCACCATCACGACCGAGGAATTATCCACCCTGACGGGCGCTATCGTGGATATTCTGAAAGCCCGCGCATGACGCTCTTTGACGTCCATTTTTCGGCCGTTCTTGAGGAACGTGAGCGCATCGGCACAAGGCGCGTTCTATCAGCGGTGACCCGCGATGGACGCTTCCTCGTGCGGGACGGCAAAAGGCTGCTCGACACATCGTCTAACGATTATCTGGGGCTCGCTGATCATCCTGCCCTGCGGGAACGGGCCGCTGACTGGGCATTGCGGTTCGGGACAGGAGCACGGGCTTCAAGGCTTGTCAGCGGCACGATGGAAATCCACCAGCAGGTGGAGAAAAAAATTGCCGCGCTCAAAAATTGCGAAAGCGCGCTTCTTTTCGCCACAGGGTGGCAGGCAAACGCATCTGTCCTCCCCGCCCTCTGCGCGCTCTCGACTGCACGGACAGGAAGCCCGGCGCTGGTTTTTTCAGACCGCCTGAACCACGCCAGCCTGCATCATGGGTGCGCTGCGGCAGGCATCCGCCAGATCAGGTTTCGCCATAACGATCTGGCCCATCTTGAAAACCTTCTCATGCGCGAAGCTGATAAAACCGGCCTGCGCATCATCGTCACGGAAAGCGTGTTCTCCATGGACGGGGATCGCGCAGACATCCCTGCATTGAGGGCTCTGACAGATCGCTTCAACGCTTTTCTTTACGTCGATGAAGCCCATGCGACTGGCGTACTCGGGCCACATGGTGGTGGCCTGTGCGAAGGTCTCGCCGATCTGGCTATGGGAACCTGCAGCAAAGCGCTTGGCGGAATGGGAGCCTATGTGGCGGGTTCCGCCCCCATGTGTGAGTATCTTCTCAATCACGCTTCCGGCTTCATCTACAGCACAGCTCTTCCTCCCGCCGTTCTTGGCGCAATTGATGCGGCGCTCGATTTGATACCAACAATGGACGATGAGCGCACAAACCTGTCACATCAAAGCCAGTATCTGAGAGCGCTTCTTCAGGATGGAAAACTCGAAACCCTTGGCTCAACAACGCAGATCGTTCCGGTTCTGATCGGCGATGCCAAACGTGCTCTCGCCATCTCAAAAGGTCTCGAAGAGGCTGGTTTCCTGAGCATCGCGATCCGCCCACCCACAGTCCCACCCAACACAGCCCGTCTGCGTCTGGCCCTTGATGCACGCTACACAACGACGGACATCGAAGCCCTCGCGGAAGCTATTATCACCCTAACACAGGAAATCTCCACATGATTTCAACGCTGTACTGTGTTCATGGCTGGAGTTTTGACCAGCATTTCTGGGAGGGCATCCGTCCTTTCCTCCCGGGAATGTCGCTCATCTGTTCGGATAGTGGCTATTTCGGTTCTCCGTTCGCACCGCCATTGCCAGAGGAGCCCTATCTGGCAGTCGGGCACTCTGCGGGCGTGCTCTCCCTTCTTGGCCGGGAACTGCCCGGATGCGCAGGAATAGTGTCTTTCAACGGGTTCGCACGGTTTGTGGAAGGGCAGGACTTTCCCGAAGGAACACCAACCCGCTTCCTGGAGCGAATGCGCGTAAAGGTCCGCCGAGCTCCTGATACAGTGCTGACAGATTTCCGGACGACATGCGGCACTGCCGAACCCTGGCCAGCCACGCCAGACAGCCAGCGTCTTTCAGACGGGCTGATCCCCCTTCTGACCGAAGACCGACGCACGGAAGCAGAGCGTTGGGGAAACAGGTTACACTGGTTAGCCGGCATGAATGATCCCTTCGGTGCGGCCCGGGCGATGCACTCAGCTTCTGGCGAAATGATTGAAGGCGGCCATCTTCTTCCCCTCAATCAACCTGAACGCTGTGCAGCCTTTATCCAAAGAGCGCTGCATGCCACGCATTGAAGAACGCAAGCACCGTATTGCAGCCCGTTTCGGTGCTGCCGAAAGCTACGAAGCCGCTGCGAAAATACAACGTGTCTGTGCGGATCAGCTGGCTGAACGCATTTGCTCTGCTTTTCAGACGCCCCCTCGGAGCATCCTGGAGTTCGGATGTGGCACAGGTTTTCTGACGACCCGACTGGCGACGCATTTTCCGACCGCACATCTCTGTGCCACGGATCTGGCGCCCGGCATGATCGAACGTATCAGGGCTCGCCTGCCGGATGTGGCGTCCGAGTTTCGGGTCATGGATGCTGAAAATCCGGATCGGGATTTCACGACACCCTTCGATCTGATTGCCTCCAGCCTTTGCCTCCAGTGGTTTTCAAACCGCCAAAAGGGTCTGGAACGCCTTTGCAGTCTTTTGGCGCCCGGCGGGAAGCTGATGGTTGCCACTCTCTTGCAGGGCAGCCTGCAAGAGTGGCGTGATGCGTGTGCCGTCGAACGCGCACCCTGCGGAGTTCCTGACTACCCTACGCTTGACCAGATAAGGGGTGAGTGGCCAACGGACGGTATTGGCTTCTGGGAGAGCGTGCCCCTTGTAGATCCTGTAGCAAAGGCTTCAGGTTTTTTGCGAGGCATGCGACAGATCGGCGCGTCTCTGCCGAGAGAAGGCAGCAGACCTGCCAGCGCAGCGGCACTTCGTCGTGCAATGCGCCGCTTCGATGCAGAAAATGACAGTGTGACTTACCAGATCGGCTTCGGCCTTTTCGAAAGGAACCACGCGTGAGCGTTACCCCAAAAGGCGTGTTCGTGACGGGAACAGACACCGAAATCGGCAAGACGCTGGTCAGTGCGATCCTGACGAAAGCGTGGAATGCAACGTACTGGAAACCTTTTCAGACCGGCCTCGCCGAGGAAACAGGCGACACATCAACTGTAACCCGCCTTGCCGATGTCGCCCCCGACCATGTTGTCGCACCGCTTTGCGCCTTGCAGGCCCCCCTGTCACCTTTCGCGGCTGCCGAACTCGAGAACACTGTCATTGATGTTGAGAAACTTCAGATGCCAGCGGGAAACGGCCCTTTCGTCGTTGAAGGCGCAGGTGGCCTTATGGTACCTGTGACACCTGACAGCATGATGATTGATGTGGTTCAACGTCTGGATCTGCCGGTCGTACTTGTGGCCAGAAGCGGGTTGGGGACGATCAACCATACACTTCTGAGCCTTGAAGCGCTCCGTCGCCGAGATATTGCTATCGCGGGTGTCGTTCTCAGCGGCTTGCCCAATGTTAAAAACGCCAGGGACATTGCGAGATTCGGCAAGACCCAAATTCTCTTTCAGGTTCCGAGGTTCGAAAATGTAACCCCGCAAACCATTGCGGATTTCGCCCGTTCAATTCCGGATTTCGCGAAGTTTTTCGATGACAAGCCTTCACAATAACGTGTGATTTGGCACCATGTCATGAAATGGCCATATCCCACCCGGTGATAGGACAGAACATTCCGCCATTGCCCTTCGCAAGACTGGGTAACCGGCGTATCGCTATTGTTACATCCCCTTCTATCAGAGGGTGACCAACAGGATTTTGAGTAAGAGTATGAGCATTCTGCGTCGTGATTTGGTGAAAGTCGGAGCAGGTCTCTCCCTTTTGGGAGCATCTGGTAGTCTGGCACATGCCCAGTCCGCTCCCGCCCAACCTGAAACCCCGCAGCCAAATCCCATGCCCAAGCCGGTTCCATTCGACGACAAGACTGTCCGCAATATTGCGCAGGCTCTTTCAAAGAAGTCCTATGCAGGCCCGTCGCAGGATATGCCTTCGGCCATCGCCAATATGGATTTCGACCAGTTCCGATCCATCGCATACAACCCTGACAAGGCCCTTTGGCATAACGACAAGCTGGCCTTTGACGTAGAGTTTTTCCCCAGAGGCTTCCTTTACAAGCCGCGGATCGGGATGAACGAGGTTGTTAACGGTCAATCCACTCCCGTTCCCTATGATCCGGACCTCTTTACCTACGGCAACCCCGTTCTGCGCGTTACTGATGATCTGGGTTTCGCGGGCCTGCGCCTACGCTATGCGATCAACACGCCGGGCGTAATGGAAGAATGCGCCGTGTTCCTGGGAGCTTCCTACTTCCGGGCTGTTGCCAAGGGCCAAAACTATGGTCTGTCCGCACGCGGCTTCGCGAATGGTACGGGAGACAGCAAGGGCGAGGAGTTCGCCCTTTTCCGCGAGTTCTGGCTGGAAAAGCCCGAGCCCGGCGTAAACTCAATCGTCATTCATGCATTGCTGGATAGCCCGTCCGTCGTGGGGGCATTCCGCTTCACGATCCGCCCCGGCGATACCACGGTGTTTGACGTCCAGACATCATTCTTTCCGCGCCAGTCCATCACGCAGGCCGGGATCGCCCCTCTCACGGGCATGTTCTATTTCGACACGAACGAGCGCAATCACGTCGACGACTGGCGCCCTGCCGCGCATGACAGTGAAGCCCTCCAGATCTGGACAGGCGCTGGCCAGCAGCTTTATCGCCCGCTCGTCAATCCGACGCTGCTCCAGTTCTCTGCCTTTACGGACAGCAGCCCACAAGGCTTCGGCCTCATGCAGCGCAAGCGGTCGTTTCAGGACTATCAGGATCTCGCGCTCAATTACGAAAAGCGCCCGTCCCTGTGGATCGAGCCTATCGGCAACTGGAATGATGGAGCCGTAGATCTCGTTGAAATTCCAACGCCCAACGAGGTCAATGACAACATTGTTTCTTTCTGGCGCCCGAAGGAACCCTTGAAGGAAGGGCAGGAATACGCATTCACCTATCGGATGTACTGGGGTTGGGACACGCCCTGGCCTACCCATCTGGCACGTGTAGCCGCAACACGCGTAGGTGCTGTTGTGGACCATCCGGAAGCTCGTTTCTTTGTGATCGACTTCACAGGAGAGCCGTTCCACAATGTTCCGCAGGACGCGCATTTCCATCTGCTACCCCAATCTACACCCGGTACGATCCGGAATGTGGTGGTAGAGCCAAACCCACAGATCAACGGCTGGCGTACAACCTTCGAATTCGTTCCTGGCGATGCCAAAATGTGCGAACTTCAGGCCCAGCTTGCCAATGATCAGGGACCGATTTCCGAAAAATGGATGTATCATTGGACTCCGTAACAGACTCCTTTCCCGCCGAAGCTGCGTTCCTCCCCCCTGATGCTCCGCTTAAAATGGAGCCTCAGGACCTGTGGCACGCTCCGAACCGGCATGGACGCCCATTTAATCCGCTTCCAACAACGCCGCGCAATCTCTGGGCACGGCGACTGTTTGTGTTCGGAACGGCAATCCTGCTGACAGCCTATGGCATTTACAGAATCAATCAGGTCTTCAATTCCCTTGGCGTTTCGACGCTGGGCATTGTGGTTCTGATCCTGTTCGCCATTCTTGGCATGTGGATTGCCCTGTCTTTCGCCTCAAGCCTTGGTGGCTTCGTGTCACTGCTGCGCAGAGGCGGTCTGGGTCTGGGGATTCACCGCGCGGGACCGCTTCCCGTCTTGCAGGCACGCACTGCAGTGCTGATGCCGACCTATAACGAGGACCCGACGCGCGTCATGGTGGGCCTGCGTGCCATCCACGACAGCATCCTCGCAACAGGCCAGATTGACGCCTTCGATTTCTTCCTGCTCTCAGACACCACTGATCCGGATGTGTGGATTCAGGAAGAGCGCGCATATCTTGCATTCCGTGAAGAAGTTGGCGGAGCAGGGCGGATTTTCTACCGACGTCGTGCCAAAAACGTTGATCGCAAGGCTGGAAACCTGGGCGAGTGGGTCCGTCAGTTCGGGGCGGCTTACGAACAGATGCTTACGCTTGACGCAGATAGCGTCATGGATGGCGGCCTGATTGTCCGCATCGTTTCAGCGATGGAAAAGCATGACGGCATTGGGCTGATCCAGACACTCCCGGTCATTGTGGGCGGTAAAACCCTCTTTGCGCGTATGCAGCAGTTCGCGGGACGTGTTTACGGCCCCCTAATTGCTCATGGAATTGCCTGGTGGCATGGCTCCGAAGGTAATTACTGGGGACACAATGCAGTCATTCGGACCCGCGCCTTCGCCGAACAGGCCGGTCTGCCACACCTGTCCGGAAAGCCTCCTTTCGGCGGCCATATTCTGAGTCACGATTTCGTCGAGGCCGCTCTCATGCGCCGGGGCGGCTGGGCCATTCATATGGTGCCCGGACTGTTCGGCTCCTATGAAGAGAGCCCCCCTTCCCTCACGGATGTCGCCATTCGCGATCGCCGCTGGTGTCAGGGAAACCTTCAGCACGCCAAACTGCTGTCCACACGTGGCATGCATTGGGTCAGCCGTTCACACATGCTCATCGGCATCGGCTCTTATGTGATGTCACCACTCTGGCTGCTGTTTCTTCTGTGCGGCATCCTGATCTCTCTTCAGTCACATTTCTACCACCCGGAATATTTCGGAACGACCAGAACGCTTTACCCACATTGGCCGCGCGTTGATCCCGTTCAGGCAAAATCTGTCTTTATCGGTACAATGGCCATTCTCCTCGCACCCAAAGGTCTGGCGTTTATCGCAATGTTGGTGGACCGGGGTGCCCTGAAGGGATCGGGAGGTGCAATCCGTCTGGCGATCTCGATTGTTCTTGAAACCATAATCGGTGGCCTCATCGCACCCATTGCCATGCTGATCCAGACTTCGGGCGTCATTTCCATCCTGCTGGGCCGTGACTCTGGCTGGAATGCCCAGAACCGTGACGATGGTCGCGTTTCGCTAAAGGAAGTGGCGCGCGGATACTGGATCTATACGGTTTTTGGTGTCCTTCTGGCTGTTGCAGCATGGTCTGTCTCCCATGCACTGTTCCTCTGGATGTCTCCTGTCCTGCTCGGGCTTCTGCTTGCCATCCCCCTGGCTGCGCTGACAGCCAGCAGGGACGTGGGAATGACGCTCCGCAGAATGGGCCTTCTGCTTATCGAAGAAGAGACCAATCCACCCGCTATCCTGAAGCTTGCTGCTGAGAACGAGCGCCGTCGGGATATGGCCTTGCATCAGCCTGTCCAACCACCTGGAGAAGCCTTCTCAGCACTCCGCCAGAATACGGACCTGCTGGAGGCTCATCGCAGCGCGCTACCTGCCGCCCGCAAACCCGGCTCGGCAGTGGATGCCAATCTTCTCGTAGGCCTCGTGAAACTGCAGGAAAGCTCAAACGTCGAAGGTGCACTCAAAAAACTGACACGTCAGGAAAAGGCGGCAGTTCTTTGCAATTCAGAAGGTCTTGCGCTGATCACCTCCCTGCCATCCTGAACGGGCAGTCAGCCAGACCGGAGAACAACTCTCGAAAAAAGGGCGACAGACATGAAGCCACATGCCGGAAAACGGATCTGCCTGTTCGCCCAATATGATCCGGTTCCCCGTCTGGCACCTCATACCCGGCATTATCTACGCGAGATCATTACATGCGGGTATGAGGTGCATGTCTGTATCTCGGGCCATCCAAACCTTGGTGACCAAGGCCTGAGAAATTTTCATGAGGGCCTTGAAGGGCTGCCTATCCATTTTTACCCTCGCGAAAATGGTGGCCTGGATTTCGCAGCCTGGCAGTTCCTAATCGAAAAAGGCTGCGTTCAAAACGCAATCGAAATTCTGTTTACAAATGACAGCCTTTTCGGCCCCATCACCCCACTTAAGCCCATCATGCAGTCCATGCGCGCAGAGGGTTATGATGCGTGGGGAATGGTGCGCTCGCAGGAGACAATGCCCCATCTCCAGTCATGGTTTCTGGTGATGACGGGTGATGCGTTCACTCACCCCGCCATCCAGCGCATTTTCAGTATGCCGTTCATGGAAATGTCCAAAGGCGAAATTATTCTCCACGGTGAATTCGGAACAAGCGTGGCACTTGATTCTGCTGGCCTGAAAACCGCTGCATGCTGGACAGCACGCAAGGCGTTAGGCGGCCTTCTGACAGCCAATCCCATGCACACGGATTGGCTCACGGTGCTGCAATCAGGCCGGGTCCCGTTCATCAAGACCGAGCTTTTGCGCGATAACCCTTTCCTCGCGCCCGGCGTCAAGGACTGGCGCAACGCAATCCCAGATAAGAGATTCTTCAGGCCCGCATGGATTGTAGAGTATCTCAAGGAAAATCCCCCACGTTCGCCCGGGCCAATCATTGGCTGGCAACAGAGGCTGACGAGTGCCTTAGCTGCTCAGGATCCTCGCAATTTTATCAGATATCTTCTGCAGTTTCTCTCTCGTAGGCGTCTCAGATAAAAATCTGCGGACAGTCCCCTGATAACTGACATAAGAGACTTTCAAGAAAGGCATGATTATGACCCACAAACTCTACGTCTACGATCACTGCCCATTCTGCGTAAAAGCGCGCATGATTTTCGGGCTGAAGAATATCCCCTTCGAACTTGCAATTTTCCTTAATGACGATGAGGAAACACCCATCCGCATGGTCGGAAAGAAACTGGTTCCCATTCTTGAAGAAGACGGCCGCTTCATGGGCGAGAGCATGGATATTGTCAGCCATATCGACGCACTTGGCACCCCCGTTCTGACCGGCGCGACGCGTAATGAGATCACTGAGTGGATCAAGGCCGCGAATGGCCCCTGCTACAAGTTGTTCCTGCCACGCGCAGCATCTGCTCCGTTGCCTGAATTCGCCACGACATCGTCGCGTGCCTATTTCATCCGCAAGAAAGAAGACGGGGTGGGTATGTTCGCCACTCTTTTCGCTCAAACACCGGAACTGACGGCCGAACTGAACACTCACCTTGCCGGACTTGCAAAGCTTATCCAGAGCCCGGATGCCGTCAACGGAGCATTATCCACCGATGACATTCACCTCTACGCCTTGCTGCACAGCCTGTCGCTGATCAAAGGGCTTGAATACCCGCAAACCGTCGAGGCGTACCGCCAGAAAATGTCTATCCTCTCCGGCGTCCCCCTGCTGGACGATATCGCAGCCTGATGCAGGTAGAGGGTTCTAAAAACCCACTGGTTTTAGTGCGCTCTATATGATTCCATTTCTTCGGCGTCCGTTGAGGAGATGAATGGTGAAGTCGCTAGGTCTCTTTGATGTTGAAGACCGATTGGCCTACTCGAGCGGGCTTCGCGACCCGCTCGAAGCCTTTTCCCGGAGAGGCTCAGCTTGCCATTTTTGGATCTGTGGAGCTCGGGAAACCTGTTTCCACGCGACCACCAAGAATATGCATCAGTGTCGGATGATCTTCGCTCTTTAAAACAATATCATACCACCGATTACTGGACTTAAGATCCAGCTTCAATTCCACTAAGGAATGGGGCCTCAAAACAACCCTTTTGAAAAAATTAGAATTATTTTCTTCGCATTGAATTGTTATTTTTACATTACCACAATTTTTCAAGCAAAGCACAATATTCTCTTTATTGTTTTTGAATTCATTTCGAATAGAGGAAAATAAAATATTTTCTTCTATTTTTCCTTTGTAAGCTCTGTAAAAACCATTCGGAGCCTGCACGACAACATCGTATTGCCCACTCTCAGATTGAGTGAGGGGGACGTTAACAGTCATTCTGTCGCCTGCTGCAACGGCATAAGTGCCAACCTGCAAACCTTGGCTTGAAGCTTGATAATTATAAATATTAAACGGCGCTCCATTCGAACGAGAGCCGTGAATATCTTTACCTGCTCTTAGTTCAAGATGCAGATTTCCTGCGGCATTTACCAAACCTCCATCACAATAAAGCTCATACGGAATGGCACATGCAGGCCGTGTTCCGGCTTCTTGGCGAACCGTTTGCCTAAGAGCCTCAGGTTCCGATTGTAGATGCATTATTTCATTATTAGAAAATGCATGGAACCCTCCTGGCAAAGGACGGTTTCGTGCATCCTCAATTGATCGAAGGTGTTCATTCCTATTCAGGAAATCGAGAGATGGCATTTGTCCATCATAAGGGCGGAAACACGACGTCAGATCACCGCAAATAGCACGGCGCCAGGGAGAGATATTTGTTTCGCGTGCTGAATGCCCAAATTTTTTCTCAACAAAATGTTCGATGAAACGAAGAGTCGATGAATGGTCAAAAAGTTCGGAATTGACCCACCCTCCGCGACTCCAAGGCGAAGCAATAACCATGGGTACGCGGAAACCGAGACCTATGGGCCCTGTCCGCGCCAGATGTTCTGGAACCCCGAGATTCATTTCGTCTTGCGCGGTCGTAAATTCCAGACCGTCGGATCCAATACTGGAAGATGAACGACCAGTCTCTGGGCGCTCCGGGTCTGGAGCAGCAAAAGATGCACAATGATCAAAATATCCGTCATTTTCATCATATGTCAGAATGAAAATGGTTTTCTTCCAGATTTCTGGATTTTCCGTAAGGATATTCATGACCTCCGACACATACCATGCGCCATACCATGCTGAAGTCGGGTGATCAGAGAAATGTTCTGGCGCAGCCAACCATGATACTGTCGGTAAGCGATTTCCTTTCACATCCTCACGGAACTGATAAAGAATGTCGCCCTTTGGCGCTTTCATATTTTTTGCGTTAACATCATCGGAGAAGGTGATTTGTTCCAATGTGCGATAATCAGGATCATTATTGTTTCTTACGAAGGCATTTTTAAAAAGTGCACGCTCGTCTGAAGTAAGATCCTCAAATTTTCTCGATGCTTTTTGACGCCTGGAAAGGACCTTCATCAAGGCCTTCGCTTCTATCAACTGCTCGGCATGCGTACTTGCAACAAGCATTTCCAAACGTTCCAGCTTGCTGATATGGTTAGAGCATTCCTTTATGCGTTCGTTTATCCACTCTTCAAAGCCTTCGCCCGAACTTACATTAAACTGGTCAAAATATTCGAGCACGTTGCAGCCAAAATTGGAAAGCCATGACCGCTCGATGCTGGAAAGTCCGCCCGTCTGGCTGATTTCGTTTTGATAGAAGCGCCACGAAACACCTACTTTTTCAAGTCGCTCGGGGAAAGTCGTCCATGTCATGCCGCCTTCGAGAATTTCTGGATTACGCATGTAGACATTCGAATTGTTAATTTGCTTATCGCGCACCGTTCCCGTCCAGAACACCAGACGGTTAGGTGTCGTGCTGGACATAACGCTGCAATAATTCTGATCACAGACTGTAAAGGCATCTGCCAGAGCGTAATAAAAAGGTAAGTCCTCTCTGGTATAATATCCCATTGTTAAAGGGTATTTTTTATAAGCCTCCTGATGAGGCTGCTTCACATCCACCCAGCGGTCATGATGACCTTCATTCCACGCATCTACCTGACTGTCACGAGAATGCGGGATAGACCCCATCCATGTTACTTTTGTGTCGTGAATATTCAGGCGCCATGGCGCATATGTTTCACCACTTTTGTTTGACTGAAGGAAAACGGAACTGCCATTTTCCTGCCGAATGGCACGGGGATCATTAAAGCCTCGAACACCCGCCAGTGTCCCGAACATATGATCGAACGACCTGTTCTCCTGCATGAGAACGACAATGTGTTCTGCGTCCAGATACGTGGTTCCGGGTTCTGGGGCTATCGCATAAGCCCGCTGAATGGCACCAGGTAGGCCCTCAATCGCTACAGAGGCGCCCCCGAAAAGAGCATACTTCAAGAAATTTCTACGGGTAGACATATTACGATTTTGCCTGAGACCAAAAATACGAGCTTATGCTCAAAAGTTCACGAGCGATTGTGATGAACACAATAGATATTCATACAGATATCCTTTCCTCATAAAAAATAACACAATTGAAATATGATCGTTTTCTTACGCCTACTCGTCATAATTTTTATTACGCATAAATAACATAATAAATTCTCAGTTCCTATCATTGCTACTCTACATTTACTATCAATCGAGAATTATTTTTATTTCCAAAAATAACATTTAATTGCCAAAGAATTTATGTAAAAAAACATTTATATATACAATAAAATATAACTACTACTTATTACTTAATTATTTGAATTAATAACATAATTGTGAGCCTAAACAAGAAATCGTCATTTTTGTTTTGTACAAAATTTCGAAATGAAGGGCGGGAACTTAATGATTCTACGTTTCTGGAGCGCGGCCATTGAAAAACTTAACTGACCCAAACGTCATTCCAGTTTTTCTCTCCCGCAGACGTCTTCTGGCTTTGTCCGGTGCCTCGCTTGCAGCGGCAGCTCTCGTTTCGAGAGAAAGCGTCAACGCACAGGATATTGTGACATCCGACCACAGCAATGTCAGCGATTTCATGGAGTTTTCGCGGTTTGCTACAGGCCACAAGAACCTGGATCTGGCTATTGGCTCGGCACTCCTTCTTGCGCTTGAAGCACAAAACAATTCTTTCCCGTCCCAAATGGCGAGCTTGCGTGAGCTTGTGTCCAAAAACGGGTATGCCAATGTGGAAGCACTAGAAGAGGCAATCCAGAGCAATCCCCTTCACCCTGTTCTGCTGAGTGTTGTGAAAGCCTGGTACGCAGGTGTTGTCGAGAGCGGAACAACGGCGAAGGTGTATGCCTTTGAAAAAGCGCTCATGTATCAGCCATCTCGCGATGTCGTTGTGATTCCGACATATGCGCATGATGGACCAAATTATTGGGTAGCCCAGCCCAATGCAGTCGAAGCGATGCCGGAATTTTAAGGAAATTCATACAGTGACCAAGCGATATTTTCGTCATCTGTCCGGCGCAGTCCTGACAACCGCTTTCATGCTCCCCACAACTGCTGCACTTGCTCAACCAGCCCCCGGAGAGGTAACACCAGCATCTGCACATCAGCCCTCCATCAGCCGAGGGCACTACCTCGCCATAGCGGCAGACTGCGCAGCCTGTCACACGAATGGTCGTGATGGACATTTTTTGGCCGGTGGATACGCAATTTCCTCGCCGATGGGGAATATTTATTCTACGAATATTACTCCGTCCAAAAAATATGGAATTGGCAATTATACGCTTGAGCAGTTTTCTCAGGCTCTTCGTCATGGTGTTCGCGCGGATGGTGCCCAGCTTTATCCTGCGATGCCCTACGACGCCTATAATCGTCTGACAGACGAAGACGTAAAATCCCTCTACACTTACATCATGACCGAAGTGAAACCGGTCGATGCACCTGCTCCAAAAACGCAATTGCCATTTCCCTTCTCCGTCCGGGCGTCACTGGGAATCTGGAAAATTGCGGCCCGCATCGAAGGCAAGCCATACGTATTTGATCATTCCCACAACGACGACTGGAACCGTGGGAAGTACCTTGTGGATGAACTCGCCCATTGCGGCACCTGCCACACACCACGCAACATGCTGCTCGCACCTGTGCAGTCTGCCTATCTGGGTGGGGCGGATATTGGATCATGGCGTGCACCCAATATTACCAATGACCCAGTCAGTGGCATTGGTGCATGGAGCGACCAGGATCTATTTCAGTATCTGAAGACGGGCCGCACTGCTCATGCCCGAGCTGCTGGTCCGATGGCAGAAGCGATCGAACACAGTCTCCAGCACCTGCCGGATGCCGATATCTCAGCAATCATCACCTATTTGCGTTCAGTACCTGCGATCAGTGAACGGGGGCAGACAATTGCGAACTTTGCCCATCCGGGACGCGCTTCGAATTATAATATTGCCGAAACAAATGTAAGACGCGGTGACAGCACTCTGGATAAGATGACAGATGGCTCTGCCCTATATGAGGCCGTATGTGCGAGTTGCCATCAGTCCAATGGCAAAGGATCTCCAGATGGATACTACCCCTCTTTGATCGGAAATACGACTACAGGGCAGTTTAACCCAAATGATCTGATCGCAAGCATTCTCTATGGTGTAGACCGAACGGTAAACGAGCATGAGATCCTCATGCCTGCGTTTGGACCCAATTCACTCGTCCAGCCGCTCACGGATCAGCAGGTAGCCTCCGTCGCAGATTATGTCCTGAGCCATTTTGGAAATGCAGAGGCCACAGTCACGGCCGATGCCGTCAAGCAGGTCCGCACGGGTGGGAAACAGGTTCTACTCGCCCAACTCGCCAATCCTGCCGTCTTCTTTGGGTTGGCCGCAGCGGGCATCATTGGAGCGTGTATCGTCCTGAGTGGCATCTGGTGGTTTGTTAGTCGTCGCAAGAAGCGTCTCGCTTAATAGATTAAAGGGTCAAAAAATGTCTGGTGAAACGCTTTCTGCCGATGTTGTCATCATGGGGGCCGGTATCTGTGGCTCCATGTTGGCTCACAAACTCGTTCGTAATGGTCTGTCAGTCATTCTGCTGGATGCCGGTCCTCGCCGCGACCGCTCGCAGATCGTCGAAAACTGGCGGAATATGCCGCCTGACAACAAGTCCCAGTACGACTATGCAACGCCTTATCCCAGCGTTCCCTGGGCGCCGCATACCAATTTTTTCCCCGATAACGGCTATCTGATTGTTAAAGGCCCAGACAGAACGGCCTATAAACAGGGGATCATCAAAGGCGTTGGCGGAACAACCTGGCATTGGGCGGCTTCCAGTTGGCGCTACCTGCCCAACGATTTTCAGCTTCACACCAAGTTTGGTGTAGGTCGTGACTATGCCATGAGCTACGACGAACTCGAGCCCTATTATTACGAAGCCGAGTGCGAGATGGGCGTGATGGGCCCGAACGGTGTGGATATTGTTCCGTCCGCTCCCCGTAAAAATCCATGGCCCATGACATCCATGCCCTACGGCTTTGGAGACCGGACCTTCACCGAAATCGCGCGCAAGCTAGGCTTCGATAACACCCCCGTGCCCCAAGCGCGTAACAGCCGTCCGTATGATGATCGTCCCCAGTGCTGCGGAAATAACAACTGCATGCCAATCTGCCCAATCGGGGCTATGTATAATGGTGTGTACTCAGCATTGAAAGCTGAGAGACTAGGGGCAAAAATTCTTCCTAATTCTGTTGTTTACGCAATAGAAACGGATGCAAAAAACAAAATTACGGCTATTCGTTTCTACGACCCGGATAAGCAATCCCATCGCGTTGTGGCCAAGACGTTTGTTGTGGCTGCCAATGGTATCGAGACACCAAAGCTTCTACTTCTTGCCGCCAACGACCGTAATCCCAACGGCATCGCCAATTCTTCCGATCAGGTCGGTCGTAATATGATGGACCATCCCGGGATCGGCATGAGCTTTCAGAGCGCTGAACCAATCTGGGCAGGCGGTGGTTCAGTCCAGATGAGTTCGATCACCAATTTCCGTGATGGCGATTTCCGTTCGGAATATGCGGCAACGCAGATCGGCTATAACAACACAGCGCAGAATTCGCGTGCTGGGATGAAGGCACTTTCCATGGGGCTGGTGGGCAAGAAGCTCGATCAGGAGATCCGCCGCCGGACTGCTCATGGCGTTGATATTTACGCCAACCACGAAGTTCTCCCAAACCCTGACAACAGGCTGGTCCTCTCCAAGGATCATAAGGACGCACTTGGTATTCCGCATCCGGAAGTCACTTACGATGTTGGTGAATACGTCCGAAAATCAGCGGAAATATCGCGCCAACGCCTTCGGGACATTGCCAGGGAAATGGGCGGAACAGAAGTTGAGATGTCGCCTTTCTTCACGCCGAACAACCACATCACGGGCGGCACGATCATGGGTCACGATCCACGTGATTCGGTTGTCGATGAGTGGCTGAGAACACACGATCACTCAAACCTGTTCCTCGCAACGGGTGCAACCATGGCAGCTTCTGGTACTGTCAATTCGACTCTCACCATGGCCGCTCTCTCCCTACGTGCAGGAGATGCGATCCTCAATGACCTGAAACAGGGATGAAACTCTTGAACGTAATGACCAGAAAACGGGTAGCGGGCGCCTGCCTGAGTGTATTCGTGGCAGCGGCTACCCTCTCGGGCACTGCTCTAGCAAAGGACTTCAAAGTGGATCTCACGACATCACTCACTCTTATTGATCAGGCCAAAAAGGTCGCAGCGGCAGAGCATGCCCGCGTGGCCATCGCGATTGTGGATGCAGGGGGAAACCTTGTTTCCTTCCAGAAAATGGATGGAACCCAGCTTGGCAGTGTCGAACTTGCCATTCGCAAAGCCAAGACATCCGTCTCCTTTTCCCGCCCCACAGTGGACATGGAGCATGCCCTGAATGGCGGAAACTACATGATCGCAACGCTGCCGAACGCACTCCCAGCTGGCGGCGGATATCCGATTATTGTGAATAATGAAGTTGTTGGTGCGCTTGGTCTGAGCGGTGGAGAGGGCCAGACCGACGCCCGACTGGCCCAGGCCGCCGTTACTGCAATCGTTCCACCATCAAAGACAAAGACGACTGAATGAAAAATGGACGTCCGATGCAGTGGGGAAGACTGATTGGTCTTTTCTGCTGCACGGTCCTGAGCTTTGTGGGCCTGGATCGCACGGCACTCGCACAGAGTGAAACTTCTCAGACACTGGCGACCCCTGATTCCTATAAATCGCGTGCTTTTGCGATGGAAGGTATGGGAAGCTTTGCAGTCGGTCCGCTGGTCCCAACGCTCTACGGGAACCCTCATCTTTTCGGAGACTGGGGTGGCGTTCAGCCGTGGTTAACCAAGCATGGCATGTATTTCAACGTCTCCCTCAACGAAGAATACATGGGAAACGTAACCGGTGGCCGCACCAGAGATAATGTTCTGGCGGGTCAGGTAGCTGGTGAACTTGATATCGACTGGCAGCAACTGGCCGGTGTGAAGGGGCTCTGGACGCATCTTCTGGTTGTTAATGGGCATGGCCGCAGTTTAAGCCATACGTTGGGTGATTCCGTAACGAACCCAGAACAAATTTACGGTGCTCGTGGTAACGTTGTGGCCCATCTTGTCTCGATGTATATGGACAAGTCATTCCTGAACGATCGAATAATCCTCTCATTGGGCGATATTCCGACGGGTAGTTTCTTCGCCTTTGATTATGTTGCCTGCTCGTTCATGAATGTTTCTGTGTGCAGTAATTTTGCTCCGGGGAAATACATGCCCGGTGGCCGCGACTGGCCTTCTGGCAATCTGGGCGGCGTCTTGCGACTGCGCCCTACCGAACAGACTTATATCATGGGCGGCGTCTTTGCCGTGTCGCCTCACAGCTATAACGGCGGTATCTCGGGCTGGGCTCTGGCGCAGAGCGGCCTTGGCAAAGTCTCTTCGCAAATCGAAATTGGCTGGATGCCGTCTTTCGGCAAGAACAAACTGCGTGGCAACTACAAGATTGGCGCATGGTACGATAATTCACGTTATCCCAATCTTTATGAGGACATTAACGGCAATTCGTTCCAGCAGACAGGTCTTGCACGCCGGTATCAGGCAGGCGTCTCAACAGCTTGGTTCATGTTTGACCAGATGCTTGTTCGCAATGGCCCTGGTGTGACCGATGGTCTGATTGCCATAGGTGGCGCTGGCTACTCACAGGGTAATGTTGTGGCCATGCGTGACCATGAGTGGGTTGGTCTCGTCGAGACCGGAACGCCCTGGCACCGTAAGAGCGACCAGATTGGCGTCATGTTTCAACATATGGACATGAGCCGAACAGTCGCCCTTCAGCAGGAATCATCGCTGTCACTGGGACTACCCTTCATCTCAAATCAATGGGGACCAGTTTACGGCGTTCAAAACTGGGAGAACGTGTACGAAGCTTTCTACAGCTTGCACTTAATGCGGGCGACAACGCTTCAGGCCGATTTCCAGTATTTACAGCGTCCGGGTGCTACCACCACCTTCAAGGACGCCGCAATTATTGGCGGTCAGTTTACGACCAATTTCTGATTATAAAATAACTGGAGCGGCGGCCGATTGCTGATATTGAGCCGCCGATCTCTCTCCAAGGCTATCGGCCCTGAATTTTCCTATTTTTCCAATTCTATGACAGCCTTTAGTACCCGGTAGACCTGTCAATTTCCCCCAACATTCTCTCATTTTTCTGATAACGAATGATGTTTTTCAAAATCATTCTCCCTCCGGAATCCACCCGAGAGGAACTGGCAATATGCGGCGTCAGGAAGATGAGCGGATGTTTCCAGAAAGGATGCTGCTCAGGTAATGGTTCAGGATCAGTCACATCAAGGATGGCCTGCTTTATTTTTCCTGTATCAAGCGCCCAGAGCAGATCTTCCTGAACCAGATGGCCTCCCCGGCCGCAATTTATGAGACATGCACCATCTGGGAGCTTCCCAAACAGCTGGCGGTTCAGGATACCTTTCGTTTCTTCGGTCAATGGCATCAGACAGATCAGAATATCTGTGCTTGCAAGAAATGCATCCAGCTCCTCAGCACCCGCATAACTTGTAATGCCCGGAACCTCATGTCGCTTCCGGCTCCAACCGCTGCAGACGTAGCCAAGTTCTGAGAGTTTTTCCAGAACGGGCGATCCAAGCGCACCCATGCCCATAACGCCCACACGGAAATGACGTGCCGAAATATTGGGAGTGCCCTCCCATATATGTTCCGCCTGCTGACGCGCGTAGCGGAACATATCGCGATGGTAGGACAGGACGGCCCAGAGGACATATTCAATCATCCCCTCTGCAAGCCCCGGCTCCATCATACGGACAATTCGAACGTTTTCAGGAACGGAAGACAGATTCAACTGATCCACACCGGCGCCGACTGAAAACAAGACTTCCAGATTAGGAAATACCTCTGCCAGATTTTCCGGGGGCTGCCACGCCGCAAGGTAGCGAACATCCTGCGCGTTTCCCGTTTCCGGCCAGACATGAAAAGGCAGATCGGGCAAATCACGGGCGAACATGGGCTTCCACAAACGCGCACGCTCTTCTGTGGACTTCAGAACAAACGACATGGGGCAATCCTTAACCCAGCGCCTGGCTGGTCAGAGCAAAATATCGGGGGGCATTTTCAGCGATTAATACTGGTTCGGTCGACATAGTATTGACCACATCCACCCGGATCAGCCCCATTTCATCAAGCCACGTAGAAAGATTGGCTGAGGTCGGGATGTCAATCCTGATGAATTCTCCACCATATGTTCCGATCCAGTGGGAAATGAGGGCTTTGGCCTGCTCTTCCGTTTTTGCAGCTACAGGCCCGATCAGCCATCCCCACCCAAACCGACGACAGAAGGAATATCCCAGAATTCCGTCTTCTGTATCGATCACGACCCCCTTTGCGTTTTGAACCAGTTCTTCAATGAGGGCGGACCGGTCCATGCCCGTGGCGGCATTATCGAAGGCTACCAGATCTTGCAGATCATACTGAACAACCGGACGCATCCTCTGCCCGGCGTCCAGGGCGATAATCGGAGAATATCCCCCGTTGCCCTGATGCTGCTCGACAATTCCGGTCGGCACAAAACCCAGCTTTTCATAAAGCGGCTGACCCGCAGGTGTAGCGTTCAGGCAAAGCGTGTAACCGGGGAGAGATCTTCGCACGGTCGTCAGCATGCTGGTCCCTATTCCGTGTCCTTGCCAGGCACTGCTGACAATAATCAATCCAACGGTCGCGTAACGCTCTCCAAAAGACCACCACAAAATAGTGCCAATCACTTCCCCGTTATCCAGCGTTGCCACCAGACCATGACCGAGGCGCAGCATGAACTCCCAGTCCTCAAGGCGATGAGGCCATCCGAGTGCCTTTGAAAGGCCAGATGCTGCCAAAAGATCGTCTGTTGTCATGCCACGCAGGTTAATGGCCGTCTGCTCGGGAATATTCACATTTCCGGATGTCATAATGAACGCTCCGTATTTCTGGTCAGATTTTCGATCAGGAAGGCAGGCTTCAGAATGGGTGACTTGATAACGATATAACTGAAGTATTTCTCGATACCGATATTCTGATCAAGAAGTGATTCTATTGTTTCCTGATAATGGTCAATGTTTCGCACCATAAACTTCAGAAGATAATCGTAGCCACCACTGATGAGATGCGCCTCCACCAAAGATTCCACTTTCTGCATCGCCATCTCGAAACGAAAGAAATCGTCACGCCTGTGGTCAGACAGTGTCACCTCCGTAAAAACGGTCATGACACTTGATATTTTCTGAAGGGCAATCTGCGCCCCATATCCGATAATATATCCCGCCGCTTCCAATCGCTTAACACGAATGAGACATGGACTGGCAGATAGGCCGACGCGGTTTGCCAGTTCTACATTGGTCAGGCGGCCATTCTTCTGCAATTGAGCAAGGATTTTGAGATCGATACGATCAAGCTTGGGCGCGATTGCCATAATTCAGGCCATTCTTTCTTCAAACAGGGTCATCACGCAGCGGGCAGTCCCATATGGAAGCTTTTCACTTCCAGGAACTCTTCCAGGCCCAGCGCTCCGCCTTCACGCCCAAGCCCCGATTGTTTCACGCCACCAAATGGTGCCGACACCATGGATACCGATCCAGTATTCAGCCCCACCATTCCGAAATCCAAAGCCTCACCCACACGCCAGGCTCTTGTAATGTCATTGGTGAAGAAATAGCTCGCCAGCCCGAAAGGCGTTGCATTGGCCTGCTGGACGGCATCGTCCTCATTTTCAAAACGGAACACCGGCAGGACTGGACCGAATGTCTCTTCCTGCGCAATCCGCATATCGGAAGTCACGTCCGCCAGCAGCACAGGGGACGCAAAACGCCCATTGATTTCCAGCGGCTTGCCCACAATCCGTGCGCCCTTGGCCAAGGCATCGTCCACGTGCTCTTTCACCTTCGCTACGGCCGCTTCGTTGATCAGCGGTCCGATCTGCGTCTGCGGATCAAAGCCGTCACCCGTTTTCAGGCTGGCAATTTCAGCAGCCAGTTTTTCCAGAAACGCGTCATGAATGCCAGACTGAACATAAACGCGATTGGCACATACACAGGTCTGCCCAGCATTACGGAACTTGCTGACCATTGTTCCGGCCACTGCGCCAGCAAGATCAGCATCATCGAACACAATCAGCGGTGCATTTCCGCCGAGCTCAAGGCTCAGCTTCTTGATCGTGTCCGCCGATTGACGCATCAGCAGAGCACCAATTTTCGTGGAACCCGTGAAAGACAGCTTGCGCACAACTGAGCTCGACGTCAGTTCAGGGCCAATTTCCTGTGCATACCCGGTCACGACAGACAGAAGACCTTTAGGAAGTCCTGCACGCTCCGCCAGTACTGCGAGCGCCAGCGCAGAATATGGCGTAAGCTCCGAAGGCTTGATTACCATGCTGCATCCAGCAGCAATTGCCGGAGCGCATTTGCGCGTAATCATCGCGAGCGGAAAATTCCATGGCGTAATGGCAGCAGTCACGCCAACCGGTTCCTTCAGAACAATGATCCGCCGATCTGCCGTGGGAACCAGCGCACTTCCCTGCAGATGCTCAGCTTCTGCCGCGAACCATTTGAGGAAGGAGGCAGCATAGGTAACCTCCCCCCTTGCCTCAGCCAAAGGCTTGCCCTGTTCAAGCGTCATAATCGTTGCCAGATCATCGAGATTATCCAGCATAAGTTGATACCAACCCATCAACAGAGCTGAGCGCTCGGCGGCAGAACTGCGGCGCCATGCGATCTGTGCAATCCGCGCGCTTTCAATGGCCGAACGGGTTTCATCAGCAGTGCAAGCCGGAATGCTCCCGATCGTCTCGCCGGTCGATGGATTATCGACCGTCATCGTCTTGCCGCTCCCGGAAACTTTCCACTCCCCTCCCACAAAGGCGTGCTGACGGAAAAGATCTGAATCATTCAGAGAAAGCGTCATGATGAAAACTCCGGACGGATGGATGCGGGAAGATGACAAAGAACTCGGGGACCATGCACGACAGAACGCACCGGAGGCGCTATTCTGTCACAAAGGCCAGCGACACGATCAGGGCATCGCGTAAGAAAACAGCATAAGCCCGCATCCGCAGATGAGGGGTTCGGGAGAGTTGCAGGCATGGTCTCAGCCAAACGCCGTAACCGCGTTTCCTCAAGCCAGCCAGGCTCCATCAAAGGGACGGAATCATGCAGGAGTCTGGTGTACGGATGATGGAATCCCTCCCCCAGAGCCGCTGCCGGACCAACTTCCACCACCTGACCTGCATAAAGGACAGCCACACGCTCACAGATGGACTGGAGAGCATGAAGATCATGAGTGATAAAAATAAAAGCCAAGCCCAGATCACGCTGTAATTCCTTCATAAGATCCAGAATGGCAGCCGCCACCACTGTATCGAGTGCGGCGGTAATCTCATCACACAGCACGATCTGCGGATCGGCGGCGAGGGCGCGGGCAAAGTTTATCCTCTGCTTCTGCCCCCCTGAAAGCTCCGAAGGAAGCCGCGTGGCCAGAGCTGGCGAAAGCTGCACCATCTCCAGTAATTCGCTGACCCGTCGCGCCGCGGCCTCGCCACGCAAACCGCTGTAGAAGCGAACGGCGCGTTCCAAAGTATTGCCAATCGTCTTTGAAGGGTTCAGCACGCTATCCGCATTCTGGGCGACAAGCTGTAACCGGCGGCGCTGCTCAGGCGCACGATCAGTGACATTTCCAGAGAGCGCCACGCCATTGAGCAGCAACTCTCCCGCACTCCATGGCTGAAGGCCGGAAATAGCACGGGCAAGCGTGCTTTTCCCACAGCCGGACTCCCCGATCACCCCCAACATTCCACCTTTCGGAACACTGAAACTGACATGATTGACAATGACCTTCTCGGGCAAACCCGCACTCGTGGAACGGCCATAGCCTACAACCAGATCCCGTACATCCAGAACGCTTTGCTGTTCCGGAGCCTCAACACCCTCGCTCTGCCTGGAGCATGGTTCGGCCGCTGCGAGAAGCGCCTGACTATATAGGTCTTGGGGCTGAAAAAGGATCTTCGAAACTGTTCCTGCTTCACGAACGGCGCCATCCTTGAGAACAATGGCGTGGTCCGCAATCTGCGCCACGACGGACAGATCATGCGTAACATAAACACCCGTGACGCCGCGCTCTGCCAGAACCGACTTGAAAGCGGCCAAAACCTCGATCTGGGTGGTGACATCCAGGGCAGTTGTCGGCTCATCGAAAACAACAACTTCAGGGTCAGTCATCAATGCCATGGCTGCCATGAGACGCTGCAACTGGCCGCCTGAAAGTTCGCCGGGATATCTCTCCCCTATTGTTTCGGGTTCCGGCAATGCGAGAGCACGGAACAGGGCAATGGCGCGGGCTTCGAGATCCCGTCGGGGAAGAATGTGATGAACCAGCGCCGGTTCCACGACCTGTCGCATGATGGCGAGCGCCGGGTTAAACGCACTGCCTGCATTCTGGGCGACGTAGCTGATCACTCTTCCACGCATGGAACGACGTTCTTGCGCGGTCAGAGCTGTAACTTCATACCCGGCCACTCGAATTGTTCCGCCGGAGATCCTGCATCCACTACGGATATGTCCAAGCAGTGAAAGAGCCACCGTTGTCTTGCCCGAGCCCGACTCTCCGATCAGGGCCAGCATTTCCCCACGTGCGACGGAGAAGCTGACATTGCGGACAATCGGAAGCTCAGCTCCACGTCCCCGACGTCCGACAATTTCGAGATTGTCGACCTGAATGGTGGCAACCATGTTCAGCCTTTTCCCCGACTGGAATCCAGGGCGAGATTGATCCCAACAGTCAGGACGGCAATTACAGCAACCGGCACAATCATGGCTGGCGAACCATAAACCATCCCCAGCATGTTCTCCCGAACCATTGAACCCAGATCCACCTCCGGCGGCTGTACACCGATGCCAAGGAAACTGAGATTGCTGAGCAGCAGAACCGAGTAAATGAATCTCAGCCCTACGTCAGCGATCATCGGGCCCGCCATATTGGGAAGAATTTCCTGCAGGACGATATATGCCGTGCTCTCGCCTCTGGCACGCGCGACGGTCACGAAATCGAGCCTTACGATCCTCTGGGCCAATGCGCGGCTCGTGCGGTAAGCGCCCGGCGCGTAGATGATGCCCATTGTTATGATCAGTGCCACGGTGGATGTCCCGAACACAGCAATAACGAGCAGAGCAAAGAGGAGGCTTGGAATGGAGAGAAAGCCATCCGCCAGACGGCCTGTCACAGCTTCCAGCCATGGCCTGACCGTGACAGCTGCAATACCAAGGAACGTCCCCACCGAACAGGCAATCAGTGTCGACGCAAAGCAGAGTATGACCGTGTGTCGAATACCATTCAGAAGCCTGGCGAAAGTGTCCCGTCCGAGATAATCCGTTCCCAAAAGATGCGTGATTGAAGGGCTCGAAAAAACTGGCTGACTGCCGATCGCCCCTGGATCTTGTGACGAACACAAAGGCCCCAGCAGAGCCAAAAAGAGCCAGAACACGATCAGCAGAACCGCACGGTCATGCTTGCCACGAAGCTTCCCGAGCAGCGCAATCATGCTTTCCTCCCTCTCGGAAGAGACAAAATCGTCACGATGTCTGCAAAGGTCGTCAGCAGGAGATAAGTCAGACAGAAGACAAGTGCGCATGCCTGAACTGTCGGAACATCACGGGAGCTGACGGCATCCACCATCAGGCCTGCAATCCCGGGATATGTAAACACGACCTCAATCACCACAACCCCGCCAAGAAGCGAAGACAGGCTGAGCGCGACCGCGTTGACGATAGGGCCAATGGCATTGGGAATGGCATGCACCAAAATTAGCCGTGCAGGACCAACACCCTTCAATAAGGCCATTTCAATATAGGGTGCCGAAAGCGTATCAGCCATTGCAGCGCGCGTCATGCGGACCATCTGCGCAAGGGTAACAAGCGCAAGGCTCGCGACCGGCATGAAGAACGCACGCAAAAACTGCCCTATCGAATGCACACTTGCCACATCTGCCAATGCTGGCAACACATGTAGACGCACCGCAAAGACATAAACGGCCATTGTTCCGATAACGAACTCAGGAACGGACACCATGCCCAGCGTCAAGACCGACACGGCACGGTCATAAAGCGTGTCTTTCCAGATGGCAGACGTAATCCCCAGGAATAGCGAAACTGGGACGGCCACTGCTGCAGAGGCTCCTGCCAGAAGGAGGGAATTATGCAGCCGGGGTCGAATAGCGTCTGCCACCGGAAGACCGTTCAATAAAGAATATCCAAACTGCCCGTGCAGCACGCCCCACAGCCAGAGCCAAAAGCGAAGAAAAACAGAACGATCGAGACCCAAATCATGACGCATGGCCGCAATGGCCTGCGGCGTTGCGCCCTGCCCCAGCAAGGCATCCGTTGCGTCTCCAGGAAGGATGTTCGTGATCGCAAACACGGTTACAATCACAAAGGCAAGAGAGGTTGCCGCCGCAAAAATACGCCTGCCAATCAAAGCTGGAAGATGGCGGTTCAAATCTCCTGCCCCCTGCTTCCGCTTAGCCATACCGAGCGTGCGAAATTATACCCCATCAACTGCCCTGCCTGACTGGGACGGAGGCCACATACATGCGGCGCATGGGCATCAAGACTATTGGTGAAATTCGGGATGCAAACCCCTGACCCCGCTGAAACGAGCGCCTGCATATCCCAGTAAAGTTGCCGCTTTCTGACTTCATCCCGCGTAGATTTTGCTTCACGCAGCAGAGTGTCAAACTGCGGATTACGCCACCGTGATTCGTTCCACGGAGACTTGCTGGCAAAACCTACCTCGAACGAAAGGCTTGCAGCGGGGCTCGGGTTGATGTTGCCGAAGCCCACCGGTTCTTTCATCCAGTACTGCGTCCAGTACCCATCGGCGGGAACACGCTGGACCGCCATTTTCTGGCCGATTTGAGATGCCGCATATTGGAGAACGACAGCAATATCGACAGATGCAAGAGCTGCAGGAGAACAGACGAGTGGAATGGTTTCATCCAGAAATCCACTCCGCTTCAGCAAAAAACGTGCCTTCTCCGGATCATAAGGGCGCTGGGGAAGCTGTGTATTGAAATAGGGGCTTTCAGGTGCAATGGGCTGGTCATTTCCCACACGGGAGAAGCCCAGAAAAACTGACTGGCGGATCTGCTCCCTGTTCAGAAGAAATTTCATACCCTCCACGAAATCAGCAGAGCGGCCATATCTCTGATCCAGCCGGATAGAGAGATCCGTATATGTGCCAACCGGGCTCTCGACGATGCCGAAGCCATTCTTTTTCAGCATCTGAACAAGCCGGGGATTAGCGGAGGCAATCAGTTCCACATCTCCGGACATCAATGCATTATGCCGAGCCATTTCGTCCGGAATCGCAATGAGTTCAACACTATCCAGAAAAGGCGGCGCCCCCCAGAATTCTGAATTTTTGACGGCGATCGTTCGGATCCCAGGTGCGAATTCCTGACATCGGAACGGACCAGTACCATTTGCGATCGTAAAATTTGTTGTTCCAGCTTTTAAAATGGCGAAATTACTGATCCCGAGAATAGCTGGAAAGTCTGAATTTGGCGCATCAAGAACAACTTCTACGAGCAGCGCCGATAAAACCCGAACAGACTGCATTGTCCGGGCAAGCGCATATCGTTGCGACCCAGTACTAGGAATTTGATGCCTCAAAAGTGAAAAGACGACATCTTCTGCTGTTAGGGTCGCACCATCATGAAAGCGTACATTGCGGCGCAGTCGTATATGCCAGGTCTGAAAGTCGTCACTTTCGAGCGTCTCCGCCAGCGCAGGGCGAGGTATCAACCTATCATCCAGAGACACCAGACCATCATAGAACAAGTGTCCCCGGATATAATCAGTCGCCATGGACTGACGGGCGGGATCGAAACTTTCTGAAGCAGATCCCACGGCCCCCGCCACTCTAAGGTGTCCACCAGAGACAGGCGCGCTCACCGCCGAGCGAGAAGTGACTCCTGCCACCAGAAGTCCGGCACCTTTCAGAACTGCGCGCCGATCCAGGACAGAAAACACGTACCGACGCCTCAGAACGTAAGAAGCGTGGCGAAGCGCATGTAAGGCGCAACAGGATTGAACATCTGCCTGAAAGAAATCACTTCGAGCCCCCGTTGCCAGTATGCAGGTTGATCAGAACACGGAATGGCTGAATGTTTTACTCAAAATACCCCACATAACAGAGAAATCTGCTGAATGACTTTTAGCATGCAGCAGATTCAGCGGCCTGTTCAGCCCATCATCACAAGTTCGCCACGATCTGCGGCATCTGCAAGTTCTGCGAGAGTGTGATAGTGATAATCAGGAGTTGTCAGCTTCTGAACCGCGACCGTACCGCCAAAGCCTCCGCCCACAGCCTTACGACGCTCTATCCAGCACACCGTATAGCCAAGCTCCCGGGCAATCGCGATATCATGAAACTGGCTCTGGGCAACATGCAGCACATCGTTCTTCGTGTATCCCTCTGGTGCGAGCTGCTCGAGCACATACGTAAAATACTGAGGGTCAGGCTTTTCACAGCCACTGTCATTCACCGTGTAACCCTTGAAAAATGGGTAATCGAGGGTTTTATCCATACCATCAAATGCCCACCTGCGAGCATTCGTCATCGCTACGAGATGGAAGTGCTTTTTAAGCCTCTTCATAGCGTCTACGCTGTCGTCAAACGCTGGCCAGGATGTGGCACTTTCTACAAATGTCTTTTCTTCCCCATTCCCTGTCGGAAGATCGAATTTTCCAGCAAGCTGCAGGTAGATAGGGGCCAAATCTTCGGGAAACAGCAGTTTGCCCGGGCGATTTCGTAACGCACGATATTCTGTCAGGAATGCCTCGAAATCCAGTGTTCCACCTTTGGGGCCCAAAATCTCCAGCAGAGCGTTCTTCATCCCGGTTTCGAAATCGATCAACGTTCCAACCACATCAAATGTCAGAACTTTGGGTCTACGCATCATTGGACTGAATCTTTCTGGAAAAAATTGGTCAGAAACCGGTTGTAAAGGAGAGAACGCCAGCGAAGCCGCCGCCGACAAAGTAGGTTGGCGCACTTCCAGCGATGGTTGTCCCATAAACACCTTTGGTAGCCTTGGCATTCGTGCTGAGCCCGCTGACGCCAGACAGAAATCCGCTATTGCCGATATTCATCAGGTTAAGCTGAATCTGCGGATGCTTGAGATACATGTAGTTATGGAAGCGGTATCCAAAGTTCAGATTGAATGTCTCAAATGACGGAATGCTCTCGTCATCCATGAAAGTTGAATACTGCTTGCTGACATAATTCATGTTGAAAGCCCCAAAAAGGCTTCCATCGTCATAGGAAAGCCCCACTGCAACAGTGACTTTCGGACTCTTGACAGCAATTTTCCCTGCAGAGCGAATATAATCATTTCCAACCTGCAGATTATTATCCGTCGTGGCGTGAAGATACTGCGCAGAAACATAGGGGCTGAAATGATGCCAGGGTCGCAGTCCAACCTCGATCTGCGCGCCACGAGCCGTCTGTCCACCACCATTAATGGATTCTGTTACCGGCGTGCCGCTAGCATAAGTCGTCGTGTTAATCTGGCGGTTCGTGAAATTGTAGTTGAAGAGCGCGAGAGATACATTCACAAGACCAGTGTGACGGTATCCGATTTCTTCTCCAATAGCATATTCGGACTTGGGATTGACGGTATGTGAACGTGTCTGCACCCCGGTTGATACACTGTAGCGATCAACATACGACATGATTGACGCCGGCAGACGAAAAGACGTGGTTCCGTTGACGTAAATCTGGTCGTGCGGAGTAATCTTGTAGCTGATCGCGACCTGCGGCAGGGGAGCCGCATCGCTCTGTCCGTTCTGGTAGTTGGCACCCGGAATGTTCTGGGTTACCTGACGCGTCACCATCGTTTCCTTGAATCCTGCCGTCAAAGTTAGACGGTCGTTAAAGGCTTTATAGGTGTCGTTGATGAACAGGGAGTTTGTCTGCTGGATAAGATGAATATTATACTGGGACAGAAGTGATCCATCCTGAGTTTTGATCGCCCATTGCCCATACATGCTGGACACCTGCCCATCTGGCCCCAGAGCCTCATATAGCGATGGTTCAGACTGATCAAAGTACGAATACCAGTATCCAACGGCAAGGGTGTTATTTCCCTTCTGCCAAGAAAGCGTTGTATTTAATCCGCTATAATACAGATCATAGCGATCAATCGAGATTGCAGAAAAAGAATTATTCCCAACAGCACCCGTATTCTGAAGCGTCCCGGCAGGTTGATTACCATAATAGCTTCCGTCAGGAGAGAGAGTGGTGCCCCCGTTGTCGTAGCCTGTAGCGTAAGTGAAATAGGGCGTTGTGTTGAGCTTGAGTCCATGGCCAAGACTCAGATTGACCGGGGCGCCAAGAATAAGGGTGCGGTGCAAGTTTTCTTGAAGTTTATAGTAATTGGAACTGCCTTTTGTGAATTTATCTGCATAATTATAATTAACGCCATATCGACTCCACTGAGACTTTGTTGGCGCACGTAAATAATACTGAAGGGGGTCGTTATACGATATAATAAAAGACGCCTTATTGCCCTCGCCCCATTCCTTTACAAATTTTCCATCCACGTGATAACGCCGCGTCTGCCCCACACCGCGCCATTCATCAGCAGTCCGGGCAGAGAATGAAAGAAATCCACGAATTCCCGTATGGCCGATATCACCCGTATCCATACGGATGAATTCACGCTTCAGGCTAAAAGAGCCATATGAAAAATTAGCCAGACCGCCAAATTTATGAGACGGATCACGCAGGCTTTCACTCAGTTCTCCGCCTACTGCATTATACAGCGGCGACGTTATGTCCGGTGAGCCCTGCGTAAGAGTGATGCTCTGAATATTTTCATTATCTGCTGTGGATGACGTGTAAGGCAGAAGATAAACCGGAGCAGCAGACGGAATACCTTCATAGAGATATCCGATTTCGGTCTGATCCAAACCGCGAACACTCAGCCCCTGCTGGTCATCATTCGTACCCAAAGGATCGTTGCCTGAATATACCACGCCCGGAAGATTTGCGATCATGGCTACCGGGTTTGAAGTTGGGCTCTGCTTGGCAATAAAATCGCGAGTGATGCCACTGCGCGACTTCGCCACTGTCTGGGGCGGCATCAAGCCGCCTCCAGGCGTGGAATTTGTTACGCCTGTAGCCGACGAAACATTCGTATGAACAACCACACTCTCCGCTGCATGCGATTCAAGGTCGTGATGGGCAGCTCCCATGGGATGACTTGCCTGAACTGCAGTCGTAACAGGTGGAGATACAGCCTTGCTGGAATGTCGGGTACGCGCGTGATGCACCGCCGCAGCCGCACCTGCGCTCTGAACGGACAGCCAGGTGGAGAGCGTAAGAAGGATCAGACGTCCATGCTTCCTCATGCTTTTGGAGAGTATCTTGGAGCCACAACATTGAAGCACGAACATTTGCGCTGAATCTGACATGCCTGTTCCCATCGATAACTGGTTCTCCGAAAGCTGACAGAGAGCCGTATTTGCATTCTTTCTGGCAGACAATTCGTTGCATATTCAGTTCAGTTCATTCTCCCGTTTCGACCTTTCGATTGGCAGATGATTCCGTTATTGGAATACTTAACCCCCATTTTTGCCGGGCGCTCTTAAAGACCTTTCAGAACCGCCTGAGAGATTGCATTTCCAACATCTGCCGTTCTCGCTTCACCACCCATATCCGGCGTACGTGCCGCATCCGGGCGGGACAGAACATCCATCATGGCCTGCAATATCATCGCTGCAGCCTCGGCTTCCCCCAGATGATCCAGCATCATGGATGCAGCCCAGATCTGGCCGATCGGATTGGCAATTTTCCTGCCAAAAATATCTGGAGCCGAGCCATGAACGGGCTCAAACATTGATGGATATTTTTTTTCAGGATTGATGTTGGCCGATGGCGCCACCGCAATCGTACCCGTCATTCCCGGGCCTAGGTCAGAGAGAATATCTCCGAACAGATTGCTTCCGACAACCACATCAAAGCGTTCTGGTGACATTACAAATCGGGCCGCAAGAATGTCGATATGGTACTGATCCATGCGGACATCCGGATATTCCGTACCAACAGCTGCAAACCGCTCGTCCCAATAGGGCATCGAATGGAAAAGACCATTCGATTTTGTAGCAGATGTCACATGAGGTCTGCCTATCTTGCGAGCCAGCTCAAATGCATATCGTAAAATGCGGTCGGTCCCGAGTTTTGTGAAAACAGCACTCTGAACAACACCTTCCGCCTCCGTTCCCTCTGCGAACCTTCCACCGATTTGCGAATATTCCCCTTCGACATTTTCACGGACAATCCAGAAGTCCACATCACCCGGCTTCTTGTTGGCCAGAGGACAGGGAATTCCTGGCAGGAGGCGAACGGGACGCAAATTTACATACTGATCAAACTCCCTGCGGATCTTGAGGAGCAGCCCCCACAGCGACAGATGATCCGGCACTCCGGGATACCCCACTGCGCCCAGCAGAATGGCATCATTCTGGGACAGTTGGCCCATGCCGTCTTCAGGCATCATCTGGCCGGTTTTCAGCCAGGTTTCACAGCTCCAATCAAAATGGTTATAATCAAAACTTATCCCACATAATTTCCCGACACTATCAAGTACTTTGAGAGCTTCGGGCATGACTTCCTTGCCGATACCATCTCCGGGCAACACGGCAATTCTGTAATTTGGCATGATCAGATATCCTGATTTGGGCGCAGGCAGGCATGGGCGAGTGCTACCCAATAGGCGATGCCATGCGGAATGATTGTATCATCGAAATCGTAATCCGGTGCGTGGAGCGGTGCGGAGTTGCCATTTCCCAGCATAACAAGCGCGCCTGGCCTTTGCTCCAGCATGAAGCCAAAATCTTCGGATGCCATGCTTGGTGGCATATCAGGTACAACCTGCCCCTCCCCGCCCATGGCCTGCTTCATGACTGCCAGCACCAGTTCCGTTTCTTCAGGAGTATTTACCGTCACGGGATAAGGCTGAAGAAAATGCACCTTGATAGTGACGTCATGTGCGAGCGCCAAACCTGCAGCAAGACGCGTCATCCCCTCTTTCAGGGCATCCAGACATTCAATATCCAGAGAGCGGATCGTGCCACGAAGCACCGCCGTTTCGGGCAGGATGTTGTCTGCTGTGCCCGCATGGAAAGTACAAATGGACAGAACCGCAGTTGCCAGTGGGTCAGCCCGGCGCGACACCAGAAGCTGTGCTTCCTGCACGAACGCCGCCCCGATCGTCAGCGCATCCCGACCCTGATGCGGCTGGGCCGCATGTGAACCCAGACCCGTTATGTCTACCTGGAAACGCCACCCGCCAGCCATAATCGCACCTGTACGCGTAGCCATCGAACCTACGGACAAACCGGGCCAGTTATGCATTCCAAAAACACGATCAGCAGGGAATTTTTCCAAAAGCCCCTCCTCGAGCATGACTCTGGCCCCTGCCCCTCCCTCTTCAGCAGGCTGGAACACAAAGTGCACTGTTCCGCTTTCAGGCGGGTTCAGCGCCAGAGCGGCAGCCGCACCAAGAAGCATGGTTGTGTGGCCATCATGTCCACAAGCGTGCATCCTCCCGGGATGGCGCGAAACATGCTCATACTCTCCGCGTTCCTCAATGGGCAGAGCATCCATATCCGCGCGCAGAATAATGGATGACCCGGGCGTTTTGCCGTGAAGAGACGCCACAACGCCAGTTTTTGCCAATCCCCGGAACGGCTGATACCCGAGCGATGTCAGAACATCCGCTATGGTGTCGGAAGTACGAAATTCCTCAAATCTCAGTTCTGGATGAGCATGGAGGTCTTTTCGTAAAGCAATGAGGTCTGCGAGATCCATGGCTCAGCCCTCAAACGCCATGAGAACGCTTTTATGGCGCAGATTGGCTTCAACCGCCTGACGCCCAAGATCCTTCCCGATCCCGGATCCGCCATATCCACCTGTAGGAATTACAAAATCCGATGAACGTCCATAACGGTTAACCCAGACAGTACCGGCCTTCAGATTGCGGACAGAACGCATGGCCCGCCCCAGATCGGAAGTATGAACACCAGCCGCCAACCCGTAAGTGGCATGCGATGCAAGCGAGAGCGCCTCGTCTTCCTCATCAAAAATCTGGACTGTCAGCACCGGGCCAAAAAGCTCATCCTTAACGGCTGTTGTTTGAGACGTAACATCAGAGAGAATACAGGGGGACAGGAATACCCCTCCCGAACTCTCCAGACGCTTGAGCGGTATCAGTGCCGAGGCACCTTCCCGCACACTGATCTGCACACCCGTCTCAATAGAATTTGCCTGCCGCTCCGAAATAATAGGGGAGTAGCGCGTTGCCGCATCTTCGAGTGCACCCGCCGCGAAATTCTGCGCCCGAACAACAATCTTCTCCATGAGAGCGTCATGAACGCCCCGCTGCACGATAAGGCGGGACCCAGAAACGCAAACTTGCCCTGCATTGCCAGTAAAGGCTCTCAGAATGCGATCAGCCACTGCATCAATGCTGCGAATATCGTCAAAAACGATTTGCGGGCTCTTCCCGCCCAACTCCAGCGTAACCGGCTTTGGCCCGCTTTCCGCCGCCGCCTTCATAATTTCGATACCTGTCCGCGTAGACCCCGTAAATGTCAGCTTTCCGCAGCCACTATGTCGCGACAGCGCATTTCCCGTGATCGGTCCCGTCCCCTGAACAATATTAAAAAGTCCGGCTGGAACACCCGCTTCGACAGCGAGTTCAGCAAGACGAATAATCGAGAACGGTGTCATTTCCGATGGTTTGAGAACAACACCATTTCCTGCCACCAATGCGGGAACGACTTTCCAGCTTCCCATGACCAGCGGGAAATTCCACGGAGCAATCGCGCCGATCACCCCATAAGGCTCTGCCAGAACCATACCCAGAAGATCGCTCTGGGTCGCCGCCACCTCTCCGCCAAGCTTGTCAGAATATTCGGCAAAAAACCGGATGCCTTCAGCGGTAAATGGGACATCCCATGCCGTTGTTTCCGAAATGGGGCGCGTGGAGCATAGTGTTTCCAAACGCGCCAGCTCCACGGCATTTTCTTCTACAAGATCCGCCCAACGACGCAGCACACGCCCACGCTCACGGGGCGCAGCACGTGCCCAGCCGGATCGCACCTGCACATCCTGCGCGAGGCGGACAGCATAATCCACCAGATCAAACCCAGCCTCAGGGAGATTACAGAGAAGCCGACCATCCGAAGGTGCATGGACCGGAATGACACCTTCTCCCGCCAATAGCCGACCATCTATAAAATGACTGTTTGGAAGAACCATCTGGCGTGGATCAAAGGTGGTACCGGTCATTATTCGTTCCTGAAAAGCACCATTGCGGTTCTACTACAATGTGCTTAGGGGCCGACCTGATCAAATAGCAAAACGACCGATATGCATATTTGAATATCCATGCTGTTCCGGGGGCGCCTACAGCATTTTGTGCTCCAGAGCGCTGTCTTTCTTGCATTACATATCGCAGCTTTTACGCAATGATCCTGCTCAGGATCAGGACAGGAATCATCATGGATACGCCACGTCTCGTCTCGCTTGACCGCGAACACCTCATCCATCCCGTCTCGTCATGGCAGGGCCACGAAACCAATGGTGCCACCATTCTCGAGTCAGGTAAGGGTGTCTGGCTGACAGATAGCAATGGACATCGCCTGCTGGACGGTTTTTCGGGGCTGTGGTGCGTCAATACCGGTTATGGTTGTGAAAGCGTTGTCGAGGCCGGGCGGCGCCAGCTTGAAAAACTGCCCTACGCCACCGGATATTTCGGGTTTTCAAACGAACCAGCCATCGAACTGGCTGCACGTCTGACCAAGCAGGCTCCAGGCCATCTGAACCATATCTATTTCGCACTCGGTGGTTCCGACGCTGTCGACAGCACGTTGCGGTTCATTCGTTACTATCAGCATGCACGCGGAACACCTGAAAAGCGCCACGTCATCGGCCTGCAAAAAGGCTATCACGGTTCTTCATTTGTAGGCGCTGGCCTGACTGCGCTTCCGGTATTCCACCGCGACGCTGATGTCCCCCTTCCCTGGCAACATCACATTCCAAGCCCCGATCCTTATCGGCACCCGGCTGGCCCCAATGCAGAGGCCATCATTCAGGCTTCCGTTCGCGCGTTGCATGATGAAATCGCGAAGATCGGTGGTCCAGAACATGTTGCGGCATTCTATTGTGAGCTCGTGCAGGGTTCGGGAGGCGTTATCGTACCACCCGCAGGTTGGGCAAGCGCCATGCAGGCAGCGTGCCGCGAACTGAACATCCTGTTCATCGTCGATGAAGTCATTACGGGCTTCGGGCGAACAGGCCCTCTCTTTGCCTGTGAACACGAAAATATTGAGCCGGACATGATGACAGTCGCAAAGGGCCTGACTGCCGGATACGCCCCAATGGGCGGCGTCTTCATGTCCAACGAAATATACGAGACGATCCGCGACAAAACACCAGCGGGAGTTGCCGTCGGGCATGGCCAGACCTACAGCGCCCATCCTGTCAGCGCTGCCATCGGTCTGGCCGTTCTGGACCTATATGAAGGTGGTCTTCTCGAAAACGGTACCCGAGTGGGCAAACATCTGGCCACACGTCTGGCAGGCCTCGGCAATCATCCGTTGGTCGGAACAACGCGCTCTATAGGGATGCTTGCCGGGATTGAACTCGTAATAGACAAATCGGCCAAAACGAAGCCCGATCCAAAACTTGGTATTTCAGGAAAGCTGAGCCGTTACGGCTATGAACACGGCATTCTTTTCCGTGCCTTTGGTGACGATGTCATTGGTCTGGCACCGCCCCTGTGCAGCACAATTGCCGAAATGGATCAGCTCTGTGACGGCCTTGTCACTGTTCTGGATCGCGTCATAGCCGATCCAGCCGTAGCACTCGCGTTGAAAGCCTGAAAACGCTCATGCTTAACAGGAGGAAACAAAGGTTGTCCCATCATGACCCTGACGTTTCCTCCGCTCCCGCTGCCACACTTGATGATCTGCCTCCCACAGGGTTTCATTCGAAACTGGCGCTAATTTCCGCGGGGGGACCATTCTGTGATGGCTATATTTTGGGAATTATCGGCATCGCTCTCCCTTCCATCGTTCGGGAGCTTCACCTCAATGGCGGGGAGACCGGCCTTGTGGGGGCAGCAGCATTGGTTGGCGTTCTGGCGGGCGGAATGCTTGGTGGGGCAGTTTCGGATCGCCTTGGCCGACGTCCACTTTTCACGCTGAATATCGCAGCATTCGTCGTCTTCTCGCTTCTGCAAGGGATATGTTCAGGCCTGATAGTCCTGATCGGGCTTCGCTTCCTTCTTGGCGTAGCCGTAGGCGCCGATTATCCCATCGCAACGTCCTACGTCACGGAATTCATGCCACGCAAACTTCGTGGCCCCGTGCTTTCAGGGCTCATACTAGCCTGGTGGATCGGATATACCGCCAGCTATGCTGTGGGTTACGGCCTTTCCTTTTTTCCAGGGATTTCATGGCGGATCATGCTGATCTCCAGCGCCGTTCCCTCGCTTATCCTTTTCTGTTTGCGCATGGGACTACCTGAATCTCCTCGCTGGCTCGTGCAGCAAGGACGAATTGGCGATGCCCGCAACGTCGTCCGTAATCATCTCAAGACGGATGTCCTGCCTGCCGCCGAAACTCAGGGGCAGCTCTCCCTTCTCCAGATCATACGCTCCCCATATCGGGGGGCACTTATGTTCGTCAGCGCTTTCTGGATCCTGCAAAGTGCGCCGGGCTTCGCAATCCACACACTTCAGGCCCAGCTCCTGCATCAATACCATGTCCAGAACGCACTCCTCGGATCGCTCTGCATTACGGGCCTGACGATCCTGGGCATTCTTCCTGTAACGCTCGGATTGATTAATCTAATTGGCAGGCGCCTGCTCCTGATTGGCACTTTCGCATTCAGTCTGGCTGGGCTCTTGCTTCTGGGCGTATCGCCCACGCCTGCTGACTGGATGATATTTGCCGGATTCATTCTCTACTCAATGTCGGAAGCCGCAGGAAGCGGACTGCAGTTCGTCTATCCTAATGAATTATTCCCAACATCCATTCGTGCAAGCGCCGTCGGCATGGCCTGTTCTTTCAGCAGGCTTGGAGCCGCGCTGGGAACATTCCTGCTGCCACTGGGCTATGCCCGCTTCGGGATGCAGCCAATGATGCTCACGGCGGCAGGCTTCATGCTCGCAGGTCTGCTGATCAGCTGGATCTGGGCGCCGGAAACAAAAGGCACCGTCTTGGGCGCCACCGTTCTTTGATCGACCCTTTGCCTCCCTCAATCTGTGCATCCTGACGGAGATCGTCTCATGAAACTTGTTCCCTACTGGTTGGACAGCATATCCCGCGTATCAGGCACTGCGTTGTCCGAGTTTCCCACATATGCCGATGTCGTGGTCGTCGGTGCTGGTTTCACCGGTCTTTCGGCAGCACGCACTCTGGCAAAGGAAGGCAAGAAGGTTGTGATTCTGGAAGCAGACCAGATTGCCTGTCATGCGTCCGGTCGAAACGGCGGGCACGTCAATAATGGTACCGCTGGCAATTTTCAGGCCATGGTGGGGAAATATGGTCTGGAACAGGCCGTTGCGCTCTACCGCTTTTTTGATAACGCCGTCGATACGGTCGAAAAAATCGTCACAAGCGAAAATATCGCCTGTGATTTTCGCCGCTGTGGAAAACTGAAAGTCGCATGGACACAAAAACACCTGACGGGCCTTCGCGCAGATCAGGAAGCCTTAAAGCTACATGCTGATCCACAAACAGACCTTCTTGATCGTGAAGCAGTAGCCAGGGAAATTGGCGGCTCGACGACATTTGAAGGCGGCATTCTCTATCGCAAAAGCGCACAGATGCATGTCGGAAAATTCGGAAGCGCGCTTGCAATCAAAGCAATGGAAGCAGGTGTAAAAATCTTTGAAAACACCCCCATGACAGCTATCCGCCGGATCGGCGAAAAATTTGAAGTTTCCTCATCCGCTGGCGCCATTCAGACACGCAATGTGCTGCTCGCAACAGGAACAAGCCGAAAAGCACCAAGCTGGTTTCGGCGCAGGATCATGCCTGTTGGCAGCTTCATTGTTGCTACTGCTCCCATGCCGGAAGAACAGTTTGCGCGTATTTTGCCGGGTCGGCGGAACGTGGTCACCACGCGAAACATTCATAACTATTTCAGAACTACCGCCGATCGGCGCCTGATTTTTGGTGGACGTGCCAACTTTTCGCAATCCAGCGAAAAATCAGATATCCGTTCAGGCCAAATCCTCCATGCAGCCCTGACAGAGATCTACCCGGAACTCGAAAATACGGAAATTGATTACTGCTGGGGCGGAAACGTGGACATGAGCGTAGACCGCCTGCCCCATACTGGAGAATGGAATGGCATTACATACGCCATGGGACTGAGCGGGCACGGCGTTCAGATGTCCGTTCACCTCGGGCAGCTTCTGGGCCGCAGACTCGCCGGAGAAAAAGTTGAAATCCCAGTCTGGAACCGCCCGTGGCAGCCTATCCCGGCCTATGGGATCGCCACCCATTTTATGCCGTTCGTGGGGGCTTACTACCGCGCCAAAGATAAATATTTTTGACTCACCAATTGAGCCCAGCAAAAGGCTATGCCTCCTGCTGGGCTTCTACTCTCAAAGGTCGAAAACGCCAGGCAACCCGTTGATATCTTTTATCTCTTCATATTCATAAAATGGGTTCGCAGGTTCATGACCACGATTAACCCAAACCTTTGAGCGAATTCCCAAATCATGGGCTGTCATCAGGTCATACCGAAACGATGACGAGACATGCGTGATGTCTTCCGGGCCACACCCCAGAACATCCAACATATACTCAAATCCATTCATCTGCGGCTTGTAAGTACCTGTCTCCTCAGCCGTTATGACTTTATAAAAGGGCGCACCAAGTTTCTCGACGTTTGACATGATCTGACTGTTCATAGCGTTCGAAAGAATCACCAGGGGAATTTCCTGGGCGATTTTTGCTAATCCAGCAGGGACATCCGCATGAGGTCCCCAGGTCGGAACCTCATTATAAATTTGCATTGCATCTTCAACGCGGAATGGAACACCATTTTTTCTGCAGGTACGTTCCAAAGCATTATGTACAATCTCAGCATAAGGCTTCCACGCCCCCAACACTTCATCCAAACGATAAGCTGCGAAATTCTGGATGAAGAGCTGCATGGCCGGTTCACTCAGAGTTTCACCGTAAATGCGACGGGCCGCTCCGGCCATGTCGAAAAAAGTGAGTGTGCCGTAGCAGTCAAAGGTAATGAACTTTGGACGGAAGGTCATACAGGATTCCTTTTGCAGCCATTCTGTCTGGCATATTCGTCATGATGCAGCCTTCAGGTCGACAGTCGTTATCAGGTTTTCACAATCCAACGCAGGAAATTTCATATTGAAACGATGATGCAGCACGCCGTGCTGCACACGGCGAAAAATCAGGATCAGAACCGGCAAGGAACGCGGCACATTAAGAGTGCAACATCCTATTTGGCGAGATCACGCATGAGTCTGCTTCTTCCTATTTCATCGAGCCCTGAATTTTCACCACGAGAATCCGTTGCTGACCCGGAGCGGCTTGTTTCCGGTTCCCCCGCCTTCAAAACATGGCCGCTGGACAAGTCTCGTGATGGCAACGTGCGCACGGGCATCTGGGAAGCCACTCCCGGTACGACAAAGTCCATCAAGGGTGAAGCATTTGAATTCTGCCATATCCTTGAAGGATTGGTCGGGATCACAGAAAACGATGGAAAGTCGTATCTTTTCAAAGCAGGAGACAGCTTCGTCATGAAACCTGGGTTTGTTGGAACTTGGGAGACCATGGAAACCGTGAAGAAGATCTATGTCTTCGTGGAATGATGGCGCACACTGAAACAGTCACCTGAACTACCCTGAACGCTTCCGCACATCACACGGAGACCACGATGTCCGCACCACTGAACACGATCCGGACTGATCCAACACTGCCAGCAGAAGCCGATGTTGTTATCGTGGGCGCGGGAATTGTGGGAGTGTCCGCGGCTTACTGGCTCGCGAGAGGGGGGATGAAGGTCGTTCTTCTCGAAAAAGGCTCTGTCGGAGCTGAGCAATCAAGCCGAAACTGGGGATGGTGCCGACAGCAGAACCGCGACGCACGCGAATTGCCGCTTTCGACCCGAAGCCTCTCCCTTTGGGAGGATATGACTACCGACATCGGAGAGACCCTCGGTTTTAAACGCTGTGGTCTCTTATACCTCACAAATGATCAGGCTGAACTGGATGGCTGGGACAGGTGGGGTATTTTTGCACGCGGGGAAGGCGTGGACACGAGAATGTTGAGCCCGTCTGAAGCGGCACGACGAGGGCACGCCACGCAAAAAAAATGGCTAGGTGGCGTATGGTCCCCGAGTGACGGAATAGCAGACCCATCACTCGCGGCACCCATGATTGCAAAAGGCGTATTAAAACATGGCGGACACGTCATACAGAATTGCGCAGCACGTGGAGTTGAACTTTCGGCTGGAGCTGTCTGCGGTGTCATCACCGAACGCGGAACAATTCGCACACGTCAGGTTGTAATGGCTGGAGGCGTTTGGGCGCGCTCTTTCCTTAACCAGCTTGGTATTAATTTTCCTCAGGCCTCGGTCCGATCATCCATTCTTTCCGTTAAGCCCGGCGCGACGGGCTTGCCTGATGCCCTGCACACCACAAATGCATCCGTTACCAAACGAGGCGATGGCGGCTATACGCTGGCAATATCTGGTAACGGGCGCGTAGATCCAACGCCCGGAATACTCAAATGTACTGTACAGTTTCTCCCGATGTTTGCGAAAAGATGGCGCCAGCTCGCTCCCGGGGGCCTACAGGCATGGCGCTATGGCTTCGATACAAATCGCAAATGGAGTCTGGAGCAGCCTACTCCAATGGAAACAACGCGGATACTTGATCCACGGCCTGATAAAAATACACTCAGAGCAACGCTGGAAAACGCGCAGGCGCTTCTACCCGAACTAAAAAATGCCGCTATTCAGGCTCAATGGGCAGGATATATTGATAGTACCCCAGACGGTGTGCCCATCATTGACGGGAATAGCGGAATTTCGGGTCTTCTTGTTGCAGCAGGTTTTTCTGGCCACGGCTTTGGTATCGGTCCTGGCGCCGGGCACCTTGTTGCCGACATAATACTTGGAAGAACACCCATAACGGAAATCAAACAATATAAACTTTCCCGCTTCAAGAGAACATCTTGGGGAAAAGTGTCAGATTTCTAGATGGGGATCGAAGAACCGTTGTTTGATGGGCGTATCTTTTGATCTTACGTTTGCGGCGTACTGTTTGACGGTTGCCGTGATGGCTTTCGCTCTACGATTTGAGCAATGTGAGGATTTCATATTCTGACTTGATAAGCGGCCGCTCTGATCCTCTTCAGGGAAAAAAAGCCGCGTACATTGTAGACGATATTGGCAAGGCAGATCCTCATTGTGGCCAAGGTAATGCGTAGAACAGTCCAGTCTGTGATTTCTGATCAACCAGGACATGCTGTCCATGAAATCTTCATTTGCTTTTGAACGACAGGCCGTGTTCGCCCACACCGCTGACGCTGTATTGGTTGTATCCAGCAAGCCCTCTCTTAATCGCGCACAGTCACTGGCGACGGCATTCATCGTCTTCCATTTCTGAATCAGCCGAAATTTTCGTTCGATGGAAACATGCAATTTGTAGCCAAAGAACAAGATGTCAAGATCCGTTGTAAGGATCGTTCTGTTACCTTGCCCTTTGCTTTGGTAAACTTCAGTGCCCAGCCCGTATAGCGATCTTTATGAGAAAGCTTTGAGGGTTTGCTCTACTAGCCCTATGGGATACGCCCTGCACGCAGATCTGCCTTCTCTGCGTTGGTATTGCGCTGCTTTGGGGCCGCCGTCAGCGTGGCGTCCACGATCTGGCCTGAAATCCGCAGATAACCGGCGTTCCTCACAGTAGCATCAAAGCAGTTGAATAGAATTTCCATCGCACCAGCTTGGGTCAGACGATCACGAAACAACCAGACCATTTTGGCATCAGGCACGCAATCCAATAGTCAGAGAAAACGCCTCAAGCTGATCACCGAGCCAGCTCGGGCGAGTAAGCTGCTCTTCAACATCAAAGGAACTGGACAGCTTCATGATCCATACCCTAATCAACGCAAAGGGAATGGAAGCACACGGAAGGAATCAAAATGAGTAGCTTCTTCAAAACCCTGCAGCTTGACCTATGTTGCATAAAAGTAACAACATGAAGCAAATAAGCTTAAACCCTAACGTTTTTAATTTTATGCAAAATTACCATATGACAAAACGTTTCCGATATGAAATTTGCGGAATCATGCATGATCCGCACCACTAGTTTTGACGGAGTACCCTGTGGTTATGAAAAAGGCTCGATGGACGACATCGCTTATGGGAGCGACTGCGCTTGCGGCTGGGCTTCAATTTCCACAAATTGCGCATGCTGCATCTTCTGATGGTACGCTTACGTCTAAGCCCAAAAAGACGGTTGTAACGTCCAAAAAAATAACTACCCAAAATAAAAATGTAGTATCTGCTACAAAGCGAAATACTTTAAAGCAGAGTGTCGAAGCTCCCAAATCTCGTAGTGAAAACGTTGTTGTAACGGGCACATTGTTTCGCGACCCCAATGCGACAAGTTCGTCAGAGATCACTCATATTACGCGTAAAGACATGCAGCAGCGTGGTCTCAAAACGGTAAATGATCTCGTTCAACAACTTTCCTCAAACGGTGCAGGAAATTTAACGAGTCAGTGGGCCTCTGGAGGAGGGTTTGCTCCAGGCGGATCCGCTCCGTCCTTGCGTGGACTAAGTACTGACTCTACTCTTGTGCTCATTGATGGACAGAGAGGTTCTTATTATCCGCTTGCGGACGATGGGGAACGTGACTTTGTCGATACGACTTGGATTCCGATGTCTATCCTTGAAGGTATGGATGTCCTGCAAGACGGAGGCTCTGCAACATACGGTGCAGATGCGGTTGCAGGCGTGATTAACTTCAGAACCCGAAACGAGATTAAGGGTTTTGAAGGGAATGCCGAGGGTGGTTTGACCCAGCGTGGAGACCAAGGTCATCAGCGCCTTTATGCTACGTTCGGGCATGGTGATCTGGCTAATGACGGTTACAATTTTTACATCAATTCCGAATACCAACAGGACGATTCTTTATATTATCGGCAACTTCAATCTCCATATAATAGTGGAGACCTGACATCATTAGGCGGTTCCAACGGAAACACAAATACTCTTCTTCCTGGAACAAATCAGTTTAATACGAACTTTACTGGTGCAACGACTACAGCTCTCGTCCGTCCTGCTGTTAATGGAAGCGGTGTTGGTGGATATAACCTTCTAAATTCTTCTGCCGGATGCGGTAGCAATCAGACAGGCGTCTCAGGTTACGGTTTCTCCACGAATTATCCTAATTCTCTTACTAATGCATGCTCACAGAACGCAATGCGTTACAAGCAAGTCTCTCCAGATTTACGCCGTATTAGTGCTACAGCACATTTGACTGCGAATGTGACAGACCAGTCGCAGTTAATTGCGATGTTTAACTGGTCTCAGGCGCGTACAATTACGACCGGGACGCCAGCATCCTATGGTTCTTATACACAGGATGAGTTGGCTGGTAATTCTCCCACCATTCTGCCGTGGGAGCTTTCGAATGGACAGTTGAACCCGAACGATCCATACGCTGCACAACATCAAGATGCTCAGGTGGTAGGGTTATTTAATCAAATTCCAGTAACAACCGATACGTCTAATAACTTCAGAGGATCTGTCCGTTATACTGGTTGGTCCAATTCGAATTGGGGTTCCGACTGGAATTATAATGCTGACTTCGTCGGTATGAATACGCTCCTTAATCAGGTGCAAACAGGGCAGCCATATATCAGTCATTTGACAGCCGCGATTGCGGATGGGTCTTATAATTTTGTTGATCCTTCGAAAAATTCGCGCTCTGAAATGAATTATGTTTTGCCTGCGAACACTATTAATGCCCGCTCACAGGAATATTCGGGGCAAGTTGGCCTTAGCAAGGGGCTTTTCAAGCTTCCGGGTGGTATGGCTAAGCTCGCGATTGGGGCAAACTGGCGTTATGAATCAGTGAACGACCCGAACGCCAATCCAATTGATACAAGCAACTACGCGAATCAGTGGGCAAGTTACAATCCGGTCTCGCAGATCGGTCATCGTTGGGTTGAATCTGGTTTTTACGAAGCAAATTTGCCTATTCTAAAACAGTTCGTTGTTGATACGTCAGGTCGTTACGATCACTATTCAGAAGGTTTTAGTCATTTTTCTCCAAAAGTTGGCTTCCAGTTCAAACCAGTCAAGCAGTTCACTTTACGCGGTACGTTTAACCGTGGTTTCCGTGTACCTAGCTTTGCAGAAACGTCTGGTCAGACAGAAGGCTTTACCCCGGTGACCTACGACACCGCCAACCCTGCTGTGCAAGCATGGATGGCGTCGCATGGGAATAGTGCTTATGTTCAATCAGGTAATGAGCTTGGGCTAATGAGTGTAGGAAATCCACACCTTCGCCCCGAAATATCTACGAGCTATACTGTCGGACCTGTCATTAAGCCGACGAATTGGATGACACTATCTTTTGAGTATTATTATATTAAAAAAGATCATTATATTACGACCGGAATTCTTAATCCAAATCAGTATTTCAATTCTTGGATTGAAAATGGTGGATCGAACTCTGGAGAGCCTTCTGGAATTACGGTTGTTCCAGGTCCAAAAGATCCTAACTATCCGAATGCATTAGCCGCGCCCGGTTATGTTGAGGGCGAATATATTAATGCCAAAAGTATGATGACTGATGGCTTTGATATGTCTATTGATGCGCATGCACGTCTTCCTGGCTTCCTGCACAATATTATGTGGTATAGTAAGGGGCAGGCAACGTTTGTTAGGCGCTTTAATCAGGTTAATCCTGACGGTACCACGTATCGCTATGCTGGAACGCTTGGTCCATATCAGAGTGTTTCTTCCTCTGGCACGCCTCGTTGGAGAGCGAACTGGGCCAACACTTTTTCGTATAAGGGTTTAGCAGTCACCCCCACTGTTTACTATACAAGCGGTTATAAGACAGTCGCAGACGATAGTGGTATTGCATCAGCAGGTAGCAATGGACTGTATAGTCATAGCTGTGCCTATTCTTTAGGCATGAACCAAGCGAATGGACCTAATTATCCTACACAATGCCGAGTTAAGGGCTTCTGGGATGTTGATATGACTGTTAATTATCAGATGAATAAACGTTGGTCTGTTTATGCGAACGTTTACAACCTACTCGGTTTCCGTGCTCCTTTGGATTATGCGACTTACGGTGGGTATTTGTATAATTCGTCATGGTCTCAGAAGGGGGTTATCCTGCGTTCCTTCCAGTTTGGCGTGAACGTTTCTCTTTAAGGTGTAACCTGGAGGGTTTTTATAACCCTCCAGGCTCATCGCACGAAGCTGCATCTCAGGTCTCTGCCCCGGTATATCCAGAGAGCCAATGCAGGAAATTCTGTTATTGGCTCCCGCGTCGAGCACGTCTTTGCTGATAAAAAATCACAGATAGGGCTGTTCGTCCGAACCGTAGGCATAACGCGAGCCACCATAAGATCGGACTGACCAATATAGTCTACAATATGCGCCACTTCATCTTTCTGGAACTAATCAGCAGCGCTGTGTAGCAATCTTACGGATGAAAACTTCAAATATCCGATAAGCGCAGAACGAATGCCACCATGGTAATCATCAATCAGTGTCAAAAATCAGGGCGAAACTGTATCAATCAACAGTCCCTTGAGAACTCCAGCTAATTTTCTCTAGAAAGCTAGGGGCAGTGATCCGCTTATGGCATATCGGGTTAAGAGGTCATCAGCGCCCGGAGCTGGGCATGGACCCACGGATAGAGTTCCTCGCCCTTCGTGTTGAGTCTCGACTTCAGGTCGCGCGTCGTATCATCGGCCAAAATTTCCAGAGCACCGGCGGCAATACCGACATAAGCTTCTGTCACGACGCTCGCAGCGCTGCTCTTCGGAATAGTCCAGTTTTTGGTCATCGGCGTGTCAATCATACCGACCAGCAGCCCGATAACCTGCGTGCTTTGTCCCTCAAGCGCCATACGCAAACCGTTGGTCGCGGACCATAACGCGGCCTTCGATGCGGCATAGGCCGTCGGTATACTGACCCACGCCGCAACAGACAGAATATTAAGCATTGTCCCACCGCCATTGGCACCGAGAACCGGTGCAAAGGCATTGGCTACGTTCAGCGTGCCGAAGAAATTCGTGTCAAAGATGCGCCGTGTTTCCGCCGCGGGCTGGAGTAAGACATCAGCTTCCGGTGCGATGGCCGCGTTGTTGATGAGCAGATCACAATCTTGCGCAGTCGCGACAGCACGTGTGATGTCGTCGGCTTTCGTGATGTCGAGCGTCAGCGGTACGATGCGAGCGTCATTCCAAACTCTGGGTTTTCGGGCTGCCGCATAAACGCGGCGTGCGCCACGCTGAATGGCCTGTTGGACGAATTCTTCCCCGAGCCCCCCATTGGCACCCGTTACGAGAACAACCCGATCTTCCAGAGTACGGTTGGTCTTGTCGATTTCCTGCGTCATTCTATAGTTCTCCGAAAGTGGGGATTTTCCCCGGAACACTATCTGGGGACTCTCCCCGATTAGTCAAGGGAGGATATTTATGACTGCGGAGCCGGAAATAAATTCAGCCAAGCCGCGCCCCATGCGCGCCGATGCACGGCGTAACCGTGATGCGATCCTTACGGCCGCACGCGCCACATTCGAGGAAGAGGGCGTTCTCGCCTCCCTCGACGGCATCGCCCTACGTGCAGGCGTGGGAAATGCGACGCTGTATCGGAACTTTCCGACGCGGGACGATTTGCTTGCTGCCGTAGCTTCGGTCAGCATCGAAACTGCTCTGGCCGAAGCTGATGCACTGTCCAGATCGCTCGCGCCGAAAGAGGCACTGGCAGAATGGCTGATCCGGCTCGCCTGGACACTGCGCATCTGGCACGACCTGCCAACCTGTGTTGCGTCCGCTCAGACAGACCCGCAATCGTCCATGGCTTCTGCGTGCGCCGCGCTGATTGATCGAACGGGGACATTGCTCCGTCAGGCAACCCTGTCCGGAAACGCTGGGGACGGTGCGACAGCGGCAGAAGTGTTCGAACTCGTTGTGGCATTGTCCTGGGCCGTGGACCGTTTCGGGGACAATGAACTGACGGCAAGGCGGCGTGTTTCGGTCGGTATTGCCGGCATTTTTAGGACAATTGCCCTTGATGATGCCTGCCTTGGTGCGCCATCAGGCGCCGTGGAGATAGCCCCCTAATTTCATCCATTCTGCAAAGTCGAGTGTTTGTCCGAACACTTCTGTCGACGTCTCAGACGTCGGCCTACTTCCAAAACGGAACGTAAAGAAGACATTGATAGCAGTCTACGAAGAAAACGGGTGATGTATCGCAGGAGAGTGGTTCTCGACAGCGGTATTTGCCGCATTTATGCATAATTACTAACTCAGTCTGCATGACGATAAAGAGAATAAGATTAGTGAATTCTTCAGTTTCCGCCGTTCTCGATCCTAGAATATGGTTTCTAGCTCTCGGCACCTTCGCGATCGGGACAGATGTTTTCGTCATCTCGGGTATTCTGCCCGAAGTCGCGACCAACCTGCATGTAAATCTCAACGCTGCAGGCCAGATCGTTACAGCCTATGCCCTGACATATGCTCTTGTCGCGCCGATTGTTGTGCCCTTTACCGCGGCCTACAGGCAAACCCGAATTGTCATTGGAACCTTGGTCACGTTTGCAATCGCAAATATGCTCTGTGCCACAACGCCATCTTATGCTGTTCTAATCGCAGCCCGAATTGTCGCTGGCATCGTCGCTGCTCTTTATACTTCAACAGCCTACTCCCTCGCCGCATCTCTCGCACCAAGCGCCCGGAAAGGTGCGGCGCTCTCTGCGGTGGCACTTGGTTTCACTGGATCGGCCGTCTTTGGCGTCCCGATCGGGACAGCAATCGGCGATATACTCGGCTGGCGTATGACCTTCTGGCTGGTAACGTCAGTCTCGGCACTGTCTGCCATTATCCTGTATCTCCGGCCACCCAAGGAGCCAGTAAAACACGCCGCCCCTGTTGGCATTGCAGCGAGGTTTGCCTCCCTTAAAGACCCAACGATCCTGTTGGCCATGCTGCCAAGTGTCTTCTGGAACACTGCCAATCTGATGAGTTACACTTATCTTGGAGCTCTTTTGGCCAGACACCATGAAGCACATACCGTCGTCTTTCTCTTTCTGGCTTACGGATGTGGTGGCTTGGTAGGCAGTCAACTTGGCGGCCGCCTGGTTGATCGGTTTGGAGCCATTAAACCGCTGATTATATTTCTATTTATAGCTGCCCTCAATCAGGCTGCAATGGGATTAAGCCTGAAAACAACCATCACAACCGCCATGGCTCTTGCTATTTGGTCTATTACTGGCTGGGGCACTTTCGCACCACAACAGGCACGCCTGATCGCTCTGGCACCATCCAACAGCCCTCTTCTTATCGCGATTAATCACTCTATTATCTATTTCGGAACAGCCGCTGGCGCGGCCATAGGAGGTGCATTACTCGCACACAGTTTGCCTTTGGAAAAATTGCATTGGGTGACCGCCGCAATGCTCGCCGTTGCTGTCGGCATTCTTGGTGGCAGTCGTCGTCTTTCCAGATTTTTCGGACTTACAACTGCCGGGAAGCAGACATCAGTTACCTAGTTGTTTAGTCCCGGAGTTTGATGGTGTGGTATTTTCACGAGAGCGGCAGGAAGCCTTATGGGACAGATACGTCACGGCGGCGCCACGACCACGCACGCCGTGCAAACAGCATTATAGCAATCGCAGGATTCGCTCTCAGCGCTGAGCGAAGAGTTGGGAATCAACCCGTAAACAGTTGCGAAATGGCGGAAGCGTCAGACTGTCAAGGATCAGAAAACTGGCTCCAAAGAGCCGCACTCAACGAGTCTGAAAGAAACCGAAGAAGCCATGGCAGTCGATTTTCAGCGGCATATGTTGCTGCCGCTGGATGACGGCCTTTATGCCTCCTGCAGGCCAGCATTCCTTATCTGACACGCTCTGCATCGCCGCTTTCAGCGTCACGGAATATCCCGACTTCCGGACATGGAGATAGACAAGCCCCAACGACAGCGTTTCAAACGTTACCCGGTTGGATTTTTGCACCTCGATATCGCGGAGGTCCAGACCTCTGAAGGCAAGCTATGCCTCTTCGTTGCAACCGACCGGAAGATGGTCGAGGGCCTGGGAATTCATCGAACATCTCCTAAGCGTCATTCCTTATCGGGTACGCACCATTCTGGCCGATAATGGGATCCAGTTCACTGAACAGCCCCGTAATCGCAATACAGCTTGGTCGCGTCCCGTGCGCTTCGACATGATCTGTGAAGCGCACGGGATCGAACATCGCCTGACAAAACCCAATCATCCCTGAACGAACGGTCAGGTTGAACGGATGAACCGGACGATCAAGGAAGCAACCGTCAAACGCTTCCTTTAAGACAATCATGAGCAGCTGAGCACCCCCCTCAATGACTTCATGGCAGCCGATAATTTCGGGCGAAGGCTCAAGACGCTGAGTGGCCTCACACCTTACGAATCTATCTGCAAAATCTGAACTTCAGAGCCAGAAAGATTCATCATCAATCCAACCCATCAAATTCCAAGATTAAACAACTAGACAGCAATAACACGATTATGGCTATTGAAAGAGAGCTTCCGAACACACGAAATTCATAGCAGAAGTACCTCCTAACCACCCATCTTTTCCGTTTTCTATTGCCAGAAAATTCTTCTATGGACATGATAATATGAATATTTTTTCAGCATTGCCACATCATTAAGGTAACAGCCTCACGTGGCATTCCTGGTATGGGATGATCGTATCATGACTATGCGCAACGCAGTCTCAGCCGCCGTGATCACGCTTTTAGCGTCTTCTGTGGCCTATGCCGCGCCTTTAGCGGACTATATTTCGTCTGCAATGACTGCTCCAATTCGTCAGGGTGACAGAGCGGATGATAGCCGTCGACACGGAGCTGAGATTGCTGCACTGGCCGGGATCAAACCAAGCGAGCGTGTTGCTGACTTTTTACCAGGAGGTGGTTATTGGACCCGTATCTTCTCTGGTATCGTTGGTTCTGAGGGCAAGGTACTGGACATTTGGCCAGCCGGCATGGTCGCTCCAGGATCAAAGGGCGAAACCCGCATGAAAGCACTTATCGGGGCACCAGGGTTAGAAAACGTAGCGGCCGTTCCGGATGATCTCGCTCATCTCACCCTACCAGCCCCTGTGGACGTATTCTTTACGTCCCAGAACCTTCATGATCTGCCAACCCCATTTCTGGGGAACGTGGATATCACCGCATTTAGTAAAAACGTTTTCGATCTCTTAAAGCCTGGTGGCCGCTTCGTTGTCATTGATCATGTGGCCGCCCCAGGGACCGGACTCAGCGAGACGAACACTTTGCACCGTATTGATCCGGCAATCGCCAAAAAAGCCATCCTCAGTGCAGGCTTTTCCTTGAAATTTGAAAGCAAACTGCTTTCAAACCCTGAAGATGACCATCATCTCAAAGTTTTTGATCCTGCCATTCGAGGAAAGACCGATCAGTTTATCTTCGTATTTACCAAACCGGCTCTCTAATTGATCCGAATAAAAATAGACTGCGCATTTTAACTGCGAAATTCTGGGTATTCCTCTAAAATTGTCTGTCTGCTCAATAATAAAAGAGCAGACAGACAGTAATCACCGTCAAGTTGGATTTTCCAGGCAAGCTTTGTGCTTCCCGAAAGCTGACATGCGTACTTAGGTTCGAATGCTGGGTGTCACGGATCCCGGAGTAGTTCACCGCCTCCCTCAGGACCCTCCGAGCGTATATGTTGGGTGGACCGGCAACATATGCGCCAGATAACAAGAAAGCTGCTGCTCCAGTTCTCTGGACGAAAATATTCCTGCGATGTAACCGTCCGGACGCACGAGCACCCATTGACCAGGGTCGACCCCGTACGCTGCGACGATATAACCATCTTCGTCGACGAGTTCATTCCCCGCGCCGATAGTGACAATCCGGACGCCCGCGATAGCCGATGGCCGGTAGGTCGGCTCGTAACCTAGCAAGGTCCAATGAGTCCCTTGGAAAATCGTGAACAGTCGTGTTCGTTGCCCAGCTTGTCCGCAACAAGGCGCATCAGGTGCGCGATCGCCCGCCTGCAATTTGCCGTCTACCGGACCGGGCACGTTCAACGATGAGCCGCGATAGTCAAGGTCGAGCTGACGCGCTTCGCGATCACGTCGCATGATGCCCTGCTTGACTTCCCCGAGCAGCCGCGTCGAGAGACGCAGCATGTTCAATGCGATCGGCCGACGTTCCGCTTCGTAGCTGTCGAGCAGCGCTTCTGGCGCACCGGCGAGCACGGACGCCAGCTTCCAGCCGAGATTATAGGCGTCCTGAACACTGGTATTGAGGCCCTGACCGCCGGTTGGCGGGTGAACATGCGCAGCATCCCCCGCAATGAAGACACACCCGATCCGATAGCAATCAGCCAGACGCGCACTCATCGTATAGACCGAGGACCAGGACACCGAACGGACCCTAATATCCCCTTTGCCAGTTCGGTCTCCGATGAGTGCGGTCAGTCCGACAGGGGACAGATCGATCTCTCCATCCAGTGCCACAGGAGCCTGAATCTGGAAGAGATCCGTTCCCGCCAGCGGGCAGATCATTATCTGTGTCGCCGCTGAATCGAACTGGAAACGATGCCAGGCGGACCGATCCAACCCCTCTAGCTGCACATCGGCAACAATCGCGCGCACACCCAGTGCTTCTCCTGGAAAATCGATTGCCAGAGCATGACGCACAAAACTCCTACCGCCATCAGCTCCGACAAGGAACCTGGCGCGGATAACCTGCTCGCTACCTTTCTGTGCGATCCTCGCCGTAACGCCATGGGGGTCTTGTTCAAACCCGGTCAGTTGTGTCCCAAAATGTGGATGATGGCCCAGTTCGGAGAGCCGTTCCCGCATAACGGCTTCAGTTGCGAACTGCGGCAGCATCAGCGGCGCGGCGTAAGGTTCGGCGGTGGCCGGAAAAACGTCTGCCTCCGTTAGAAGCGACACTTTATGGCTTCCATCAGGACGATACTGACACAGTGGCGGATAAGATTCACCTGCCGCCGCTACACGGTCGACGATGCCGAGGTCTTCGAAGATTTCAAGCGTTCGGGGTTGGATGCCCTTGCCGCGCGACCCGCTGAACGGCTTTGTGTTCTGCTCGATCAGTTGGAATGAAACCCCACGACGGGCAAGATCTATGGCAAGTGTCAGGCCTGTGGCCCCCGCACCCGAGATCAGGACGTCTGTATCGAAGGACACTGGCAGCTCCACGAATTAATGTGTAATATTCACATATAGAGGTTTGAGGTCGAGAGCAACGAGAAACGTGAATAATGCACATGATTCTGAAATCCTGCGTGAACTCCATGCTGCGGTCATTGATCTGGTCGATGAAATCAACCGACCGCGTCGGGATGATCGCCTAATCGAAGAAGCAGGCATTCCGCTGGATCGGGCCCTGTTTCCGCTTCTGGCGCGCGTATGGCGTTACGGTCCTATCGGCGTTGTCGACCTCGCAGATCGGACGGGCCGAGATCATACGACCATCAGCCGACAAATGAGTAAGCTCGAGGAGCTGGATCTTATCGCGCGTCGTTCTTCTACGACGGACAAGCGTGTTCGCGAAGCGACAGTAACTGAAAAGGGACAGGAAATGGTCGATCTGCTGAACGCGGCCCGTGAGAGGTTGGCCAACCGCATTCTCGTCGATTGGGCCCACGAAGATCTTGATCAATTAAAGACACTTTTGCGGCGTTTTGCTGACGATTTGATGCGCTCTTAAAGCTTCATCTAATCATTCAGTTTAGAACACATCGGAGGCGGTCACCTACATTACAGAAGCAGCGATGTAGCTTTCGTTTCATCAAAAGCCGACATTCAAACTCGCTCTCAAAAAAGAAAGATACGACCCCTTTTCGTGTTTCAATGCGACATAATATGAATGTGTCGCATTGAATTGAAAATCTAACCACGCACCCTATGATGAGCGGAAACACTTTCTGGAAGAGTTATCTCTGTGTGGATAAAAAATCTCCGA
>NZ_BJUZ01000003.1 GCF_007988885.1 Gluconobacter wancherniae NBRC 103581 | reverse complement strand
GGAAGCGCTTTCTAGCCAAGGGTCGCCATTTCTGTCAACGGCTTTTTCTCAGAAACTTCATATTTTTTGCGAAAGCCCGAAAAAACCGCTATTTTCCGTCAAAAATTCTTATGTTTCTTCTCATAATCTTTGTCAGGAGCTTCGATAATTCCCCCGCCCGCCACGCAAAATGACAATTTTCTCCCCATCGCCTCACGATACATACAAAAAGCCGGCCCAGAATTTTATCCGGGGCCGGCTTTTTACTCTGCTACAACCTTGATCCAGGCCCTTAAGCTGTTTCGATCGTTTTATGCTTTACTTTCACATCGTGCCCTTTGAGCATGCCGTGCCAATAGAGACGCGGAAACACTTCCGTCTTCAGCATCCAGGCAAAGCGGCTGGGCTTGCGCTGATCGTATGGAAAACTTGGCGCAACCTTGCCCCCATAGAGGAACTCGGCAAGCACGACCTTCCCATAAGACACCGTTAGAGGGCATGCGCCATAACCGTCATAAACGGCAGTCTGTGGACGACCATCCAAAGACGCCAGAAGGTTTGCCACCACAACAGGGGCCTGCTCACGCACTGCGGCTGCAGTTTTCGCGTTGCTTGTACCAGCAACGTCTCCCAGACCAAACACAGTCTCGTATTTGACGTGCCGCAAGCTTGACGGGTCCACATCAATCCAGCCCCCAGCATTCGCAAGCGGGCTTTTCTTGATGAAATCCGGTGCACTCTGCGGAGGAACGACATGGATCATATCGAACTTGCGCACCACCATTTCATCGGTGCCAACTTTCTGGAAGGTGGCTTCTTTCTTTTCCCCGTCGATCTTGATCAGATTCTCTTTCTTGTGGAGATCCACCCCATAGAAATCGATCTGTTTCTGCAACGCGAGCACATAATAGGGCACGCCAAACAATGCGTCCCCAGCCATGCAGAATTCAACCTTCGTCCGGTGAAGAGACCCTTCGCGGCGCCAGTGATCAGAAGAAAGATACACCGCCTTCTGTGGCGCACCTGCACATTTGATCGGCATTGGAGGCTGTGTGAAAATAGCCGTCCCACCGTCCAGATGACGAACACATTCCCACGTGTAGGGCGCGTGCTCCCGCGAATAATTGGACGTTACACCATTTTTACCCAGAGATTCTTTTAATCCCTCGATCTTGTCCCAGTCGAGCTGGATACCCGGGCAAACAACCAGACGGCGATATTCAACAACGCGGCCACTCTCAAGGGTGACACTGCTGGCATCAGGATCAATGGCCACCGCACTGTCGCGGATCCACGTGACATTCTTGGGGATCAGACCGCCTTCCTGCTTCAGCGTCTGTGCCTGGGTCATGACCCCGGCGCCGACCAGTGTCCAACCCGGCTGATAAGCATGGGTCGTGGAAGGCTCAATAATAGCCACAGAAAGATTCTGTCGTTGATGCTTCAGCAATGCTGCAACGGTAATCCCGGCAGCTCCACCACCTATAATAACAACAGAGAAGCGATCCTGATGGGTCGGGTCTGCCATGTTCGATGCTCCTGAAATCCGCGACGCAATACTCAGGCCAGCAAAGCCAGCCTCTCCGTCAGAAGAGAATAAAAGCCGTCTGAATCGACGTCATGAAGCCACAACGCGTTAGGCGGCCGATCGGTTACCTTCCAAAGGTCCACAACACTCTGCCCGAGGCAAAGGGGCGCTTCCACCTCTACTTCAACATTGCACTCCCGTCCTGTGAACAGGTCTGGCCGCAAAAGCCAGCCAATCGTGCACGGATCGTGAAGCGCGCCGCCGTCCCAGCCGTATTTGATACGCTCGAAACGGTCCTCAGCTCCGAGCATCCGCACGACCATGTCCGCAGCAGGTGTGCCAATCTTAGAAATCGGCTCCAGACGGGCAGCCGTTGCCAGAACCCGATGCGTCACATCCAGTGGAATGAGCGTAACCGGCACACCTGCCGCCAGCACAGCCTTCGCAGCATCAGGATCAACGTAGAAATTGAATTCAGCAGTAGGCGTGATGTTCCCGCCCTCACGCTGCGCTCCACCCATTGCAACGATCCGGGCAATACGTGGCGCAATGTCTGGCGCGTGCGCCAGAGCCGTGGCGATATTCGTCATCGGACCAAGGCAGACGATGGTGATCTCACCAGCCGCTTCCGAACGCAGCAGATCCACAAGGTGCGTTGCCGCATCAAGTCCCTGTTCCCTCAAACGAGGCACAGGAAGATCCGCGCCGTCCATTCCCGTCGCGCCATGCACGTGCTCAGCACTGATGGGCGGCCGGCGAAGAGGACGCGCAGCTCCGGCGAAAACCGGAATATCCGTACGACCCGCAAGTTCCAGCAGGGCACAGGCATTCCGTGTCGTCAAAGCAAGCGGCACATTCCCTGCCACAGTCGTGATGGCTTCAACCCGAAGTTCAGGAGAAGCCAGCGCCAGAAGAATGGCAACCGCGTCGTCCTGCCCCGGGTCGGTATCAATCACGATCCGACGGGGGTGTGCCTGCGTGCTCATGCTTCAGCGTCGTCCTTGAACCAAACTTCAACCGGGCCAAGAGCCTTCAGAGTCATCGGCCGACCACGACGGTCCATGGACTTGCCAACAGACAGACGCACCCAGCCTTCGCTGATGCAATATTCTTCAACAGTCGTACGCTCTTCACCCTTGAAGCGGACGCCAATACCGCGGGCCAGAGCCTGCTCGTTGAAATAGGGGCTGTCCGGGCTGGCGCAGAGGCGGTCGGGCGGTGTGTCGCTCATGGAAAGTATCCTTTTCTCGTTTCCCGTTCCTCTCTAGCGCCGCAGCCCTCAGGCTCCAACCCATCGCGCTCAACATGGCTCCCACAGAACCGGCACCCCTGCTATGAAAGTCCCACTTCCCCCGGAGACATCCCGTCATGACGCGCACTCGAGTGTTCCGCTCTTTCACTTTCAAGGCCACATTCCTGAGCCTTTCCCTGCTGGCCCCCATGCTCTCGGGCTGCACTCCGCGCGATGACGGCGACTCCTACTCCTTGTCAGAGCAGGTCGCAGCGGGCCAGACCATCCGCCTTGACCCAGTACCGACCCATGAGCGTGCATCCGTCTACCGCCTCACCTACCGCAGTACGGACGCTCGAAACGCAAACCAGCTTGTCCGCGTATCGGCGCAGGTTCTGGTTCCCAATGGCACACCTCCGGCAGGAGGGTGGCCCGTCCTCGCATGGGCACACGGCGCCAGCGGCATCGGCCTGACCTGCGCACCCTCCGTCATGGGAATAGGCACCGTACAGGCCCGCTTCTACGATGGCTGGCTACAGCAGGGGTTTGCGATCGTCGCGACCGACTATCCCGGCCTCGGTGAGCCCGGCGCCCCCCTGTTTCTCAATGCACGCTCCGAAGGCATGAGCATTCTGGACGCCATACGCGCCGCCCACAGCCGCCTTCCTGATCTTTCCCAGAACGTCGTTCTGGCGGGGCACTCACAGGGCGGGCAGGCCGTGATCGCTGCAGCGGGACTGGCACCAACCTACACACCGGACATCCATATTCTGGGTACAATCGCTGCAGCCCCACACGAACTGGATGCGGAAGGCGCACATACGTTGCTCAACCCTCGCAACCCACGCCAGTTCTCGCCTTCCGTGCCCCTGCTGCTCATGCTGGGGGCTTCATATTCTGAAGCAAACCCCTCATTCGATCCGGCCCGCGTCTTCACACCTCGCGCGCTCCATCTCATTCACGAAGCAAAAACAACCTGCATTCCAGACTTCTTTGCTCTGGCTCACCGTTCCGGCCTGACCATCGCAAACATGCTCCAGCCCGATGCGGAAACAGCTCTTGCGCCAGCACTTGAATGGGCACGCTATCCAAGCCTGAAACTCTCAACCCCTGTATTCATCGGAACGGGCACACAGGACGTCCATGCTCTGCCCTCAGAGCAAAAACGCCTTGTCGCCGATCTCTGTGCAAGCGGCACTTCCGTGACGCAGCACATTTATCCGGGCGTCAATCATAACGACACCCTCTCCGCCAGCAGGTCAGACAGCCACGCATTCGCACGCCAGCTTCTGAACGGCGAAGAGCCACGAGCCTCCTGCCCGGCACACTAAAAATGCGTCTGGGCTAATTTTCACAAACCATGAACAGCGAAAATTAACCCAGACACACCCCCACGCATAATAATGGCAGCAGGATTTCAAAAACCCGTACTTCCCGAATATTCCTGTTTTCTTGAAGTCATTTGTTTCTGCTGTTTGCGTCCTGTACGCTGGTGCCATGAACATTTTCATCACCGGCGCGGCCTCTGGAATTGGGCAGGCTCTCGCCTTCCGTATTTCCCGTCCCGGCATTACCCTCCATCTGTGTGACATCAACACTGAAGCACTCGAGCTGACAGCCCAGGAAAGCCGCACACGGGGCGCCCGTGTAACATGCCACCCGATAGACGTCCGCAACCGCGAAAGCATGGAAGACTGGCTAATGGACCAGAACATTCCACGTATGGACATGCTCTTCGCCTGCGCAGGCATCACAGGAGGACGCCCCCCCGCAGATCTGGACGGAATATCCATCGAGCGTGAAGAACGCGTCCGCGAGATGTTCGACATCAATCTCAACGGCGCGCTCAATACGCTGTTGCCCGCCATCCGCCGAATGCGAACCCAGTCACCCGATAGCCGTGGAATGCGCGGCCGCATTACCGTGATGGCGTCTGTCGCAGGGTTCGTCGCATACCCCGGAACACCGTCCTACTCTGCCTCGAAATCTGCATTGGACCGGTTTGCCGTGTCCGCAGCCCCAGCCCTCGCGCAAGCTGGCATCAGCCTGACAAGCGTATGCTGCGGATTCGTGGACAGCCCGATGGTCGCCCGCAACCGCTTCCCAATGCCCGGGCTGGTCAGCCCCGCCGACGCAGCACAGCGAATCCTGCGCGGAACATTGCGTGGAGACCGGCGCGTCATCTTTCCACGATGGCTTGTTTTCGGCTCAAGGCTCGTAGATCTGCTCCCGCCACGCCTTATGGAACTCTATTATTGCCGCCAACCGTCTGCACAGCCCGCTGGAATGCCAGATTTCTGACCCTTTTCACCGAAGAAAACTGACATTTCGTGTCCTAACGGTAATGACCCAAATGAGGAAATTGGCGATACAGTAACAGTATGAATTTCTGCCGCCTGTTCATTGATCGCCCGGTCGCGACAACCCTGATGTCCATCGCCATCTTCGTGGCCGGGGTCGTCTGCTATCCGCTCCTGCCAGTCGCAACCATGCCGGACATGGCAACGACATCCATCATGGTCCAGGTCTCGCAGCCCGGCGCCGATCCCCAGCAGATGTCCACCTCTGTCACGACACCGCTGGAGCGCAGGCTGGCATCCATAGCGGATCTTCAGGATATCGAATCCGATAGCAGCAGCGGATCAGCCTCGATATTTCTGGATTTCTCATCCTCCAGAAATATCGACGGCGCACTGCGCGACGTACAGGCCGCATTGAGGGCATCCAGAAGCGACCTGCCAAAAGGCACACTGGACTCAGATCCAGCCGCCTTCAAACTCGATGGCAGCGGCTTCCCGGTCTACCTTCTCAGCGTCACGTCAGACCAACTCACATATGCAGAACTCTACGACGTCGCGAGCATCCGCGTCCGGCCTCTGCTCGCACAAGTCAAGGGCGTGGGCCGCGTCGAGGTCGTGGGCTCCTCCACACCTGCTGTCCGCGTAGAGCTCAACCCGTATCCCCTTTATAAATGGGGCATAGGCTTCGAAGACGTCCGCACGGCACTCGCTTCTGCCAACGCCTTCACGCCCAAAGGCTATATCGACAGTCACGGCCAGCGTATGTCGCTTTCCACCAACGATCAGGCCGTAAACGCAGAGCAGTATCGCAACCTGATCGTCGGGTATCGCAACAACTTCTACCCCGTCAGACTGAGCGACATCGCAACCGTATCAGACAGCGTTCAGGATATTTTTCAGGCCAGCTACATCGACGGCCACCGCGCAGTCACACTCATCGTCACCGGACAGCCTCACGCCAACACCGTGGCCATCGTGGACGGAATCAACGCAAATTTCGAACACCTTAAAGCCGCCATCCCCGCCAACGTAAATCTGCGTGTAGGCCTCGATACGTCCATGAGCATTCGCGCGGCCCTTCTGGACGCAAAGATGACCCTGGTCATCTCGGTAGTGCTGGTCGTCCTCGTAATCCTGCTGTTTTTCCGCCGCCTCAAAACAACCCTGATCCCGGCAGTCACTGTCCCCATCGCGCTCTCGGGCACGCTTGCAGCAATGGCTGCCTTCCACTTTACACTCGACATTCTCTCCCTGATGTCTCTTACCATCGCCGTTGGCTTCGTCGTCGATGATGCCATTGTGGTTTTGGAAAACATCGCACGCCATATCGAAGAGGGGCGCTCACGATACGAAGCCAGCCTGATCGGTGCATCTGAAATCGGCTTCACCGTCGTCTCGATCACCGCTTCGCTGATCGCGGTTTTCATTCCGCTCCTTTTCCTGCCCGGCACAGCAGGCTCGATCATGTTCGAATTCTGCATGACCATGATCTCCGCCATCGTGATTTCGATGTGGCTGTCCCTAACCCTCACGCCCATGATGTGCGCCCGCCTTCTCGAAGTGGATCACGGCGAAACCGAAGGGCGACACCCCGTCACGGCATGGATCGTCCACATCACAGAAAGCGTTCTGGACCGTACGATCAGCCTCTACGGCAAATCCATGAAATGGTGCCTGCGCCATCCCATCCTGATGGGCCTAAGTCTGCCCTTAAGCTTTGCGATCCTCGTGGGCTCGATCATTCTGATGCCCAAGGAATTCGTGCCAGAACAGGATATCTCCCTGCTTCAGGGCAGCGTCCGCGGCGATGCGACCATGTCCTTCGACGATCTGGACCGCAGACTCCGAAAAATTAGCACAATCGTTGAAAAAGACCCGGACGTCACATCCACCACCATCTTCACCAACGACAAGAATTCGGGTCAGCTCTTCATTCACCTGAAAGAAAAAGACCAGCGCCAAAACGCCTCTTTCGTCCTTGCCCGAATTCGCAAAAACGTACCCATCGAACCCGGCGCTGACATCTCGTTCTGGTCCGTTGGCGGCAATCGCCAGGGCGGAAATTCGCAACGCAGCACAGGCAGCTTCCGATATGTCCTGCGCAGTGAAAACGTCGCAGACCTTTACAGCTACATGCCAAAACTCCTGGCCGCACTCCGGGCCACCGGAAAGCTGGTCAACGTCTCGTCTTCGGTCGAACAGCAATCCATGGCTGAAAATGTCATCGTGGACCGCGATACCGAAGCACGATACGGCGTCACACCACAGCTGATCCAGAACGTCCTCTACGATTCATACGGTCAGGCCATCGTCTCCACCATTCACCTGCCAACAACCGACCATCGCGTCGTCATGGTCGTTGCCCCAAAATATCGCCAAAATCCTGAACTGATTCACCAGATCTGGATTTCAACATCCGCTGGAACCGCAGCAGGGGCCGCAGCATCAAACCTGATCCGCGTTGGAAGTAGCGCCGCAAGCGGCTCCCCCGCAGCTATCGCTGCCGCCTCAATCCGCAACGCCCTCGCAAACCAGATATCCGGAACCAACTCCAGTGGCGCAGCCGTCTCATCTGCAATCGAGACAATGATCCCACTTGATAACGTGGCAACCGTAGTCGCACGCCAGCAACCGCTCGATATCACTCATAGGGACGGCTATTTTTCCTCAGCCATCTCGTTCGACGTCGCTCCCGGCATCACATACGATATCGCGAAAACCGTCATCCAGAACACGATGGCCCAAACTCATCCGCCAGCTAGCGTCATGAGTGAATTCACCGGCACCGCTGGCGATACCGCAAAAGTCATGAAAAATGGCCTCCTCGCCTTCGTCGCAGCAGTTGCGGTCATGTATATCGTGCTGGGCGTTCTCTACGAGAGCCTGATCCATCCCATCACCATCCTCTCAACGCTTCCATCAGCCGGTATTGGAGCCGTGCTCGGACTTTGGATCGCAGGGGAATCCTTCAGTCTGGTGGCTATGATCGGCATCATTCTCCTGACAGGCATCGTCAAGAAAAACGCCATTCTCGTCATTGATTTTGCCATTCAGGCAGAACGCGAACAGGGAATGTCTCCCAAAGACGCAATTTTCCTGGCCTCGATTACCCGGTTTCGCCCGATCCTCATGACCTCTCTCGCCGCAGCACTCGGCGCCGTGCCTCTGATTATCGGCAATGGCTACGGCTGCGAAATGCGGCGCCCCCTTGGCGTATCCGTCATTGGTGGCATGGTCGTCAGCCAGCTTCTGACACTCTACACCACTCCGATCGTGTATCTGTGGATGGACTCCATCGGAAAATGGACACGCAAGATCCTGCGGCGTCTGGTTTCGATTTTTCATCGACGCCACCCCCATACTGCCCCGTCTTCAGAACAAGCCTGAAAACAAGAAACGGACAATCTGAGCACAATATGAAAAGAAGTTTTCGCCTCGCCCTTCTCGCAGGACTGCTCCCGTTTGCAGCCCATGCCGCACCGCTCCAGCTTCGCAGCAACCTGCTCATCTCACCTGATGGCAGCCGACTGTTCTCGTTGGACCACGCCGAAGGCGCTCCCGGCCAGACCGTCATCCCGACGCCAACAATCCGCAAACTTCCATCCGGCGCAGTAACTGCCATCACCCTGTGCAACGGATGCAGCGCAACGTCCTTCGCCTGGAGCCGGGACGGGCAGAAGCTTGCATATGTCCTAAAAAATCCCAGCGAGAAAACACGCTCAATCTGGACCGTAGACGCCGACGGGCACAACCCCGTTCATCTGCTCTCTTTTGACGGCACTCTGCAAAGTCTCGCATGGGGCCCTGAAAACCGCCTCGCCGTGCTTGCAACAGCAGGAGCCCACAAGGAGCCAGGCGCACTTCAGGCTGGCGCTGCACCCTCAGGCGAAATCGGCACCAACGAAGACGAACAGCGCATCGCCACAATCGAAAACGGCAGCGTCAAATGGCAGTCTCCTGCAGACCTGTACGTCTACGAATATGACTGGCGCCCGGACGGCAGCGGCTTTGTCGGAACTGCGGCACCCGGGAATGGTGACGATCACTGGTGGATCGCCCGTCTCTACAGCTTTGCAGACGGAAAATCCTCCCTGCTCTACACACCTCCGCAGGAACAGCAGCTCGGCCTTCCGCATGTTTCACCCGATGGCAAAACCGTTGCATTTATTGGCGGTCTGATGAGTGATTTCTCCTTCTTCGGAGGAGACGCATACGCAATTGACCTCACAAAGCAGGGCGCCCACGCCATCAATCTGACACCCGGGCTGCATGCAACGGTTACGGATATTTCCTGGGACTGCGCAAAGGGCCTCACAGCCGCAGGGCTTCAAGGCGCACAGAGCATCGTCTGGTCGCTCAAGTCAGGCGTAAAGGAAATCTGGCGAGGAGACGATCTGATTTCAAACGGCCGTGGAGAGCCAAGCCTCGCCTGCGCCGCCGGAAAATCAGCCATACTGCGTCAAACCTTTACTCAGGCACCGGAAATCTGGGCAGGCGAGATCGGAAAATGGTCTCAGATCACCCACGACAACACCGCACAGCCCGCCCGAGCCAAAGCGCGCAGCGTCACCTGGAAAAGTGACGGATATAGCGTTCAGGGCTGGCTACTCGAACCCCTGTCCCGCAAAGCCGGCGTTGAACGTAACGGTCACGTTCCCATGGTGGTCAACATCCATGGTGGCCCTTCAAGCGCAGTCGTCGCGCGCTATCTGTCCGGGAACAGCCATAACATGGCGTTGCTTGATGCAGGCTATGACATTTTCCTGCCCAATCCCCGTGGAAGTTACGGTCAGGGTGAAGCCTTCACATCCGCCAACCGGCGTGATTTTGGCCACGGCGATCTACGTGACGTCCAGCGCGGCATAGACGCCGTGGAGAAAATCGCTCCCGTAGATGATGCCCGCCTCGGCCTCACAGGCTATTCCTATGGCGGCTACATGACCATGTGGACCGTCACTCAGACAAACCGCTTCCACGCAGCAGTTGCAGGCGGCGGGATTTCTGACTGGCTTTCCTATTACGGGGAAAATGGGATCGACACATGGTTGCTGCCGTTCTTCGGGCACTCCGTGTACGACGACCCGGAAATTTATGCCCGCTCCTCGCCGATGACATACATCAAGCAGGTCCATACCCCGACCTTCATCTACGTTGGCTCCGCTGACGAAGAATGCCCAATGCCGCAAAGCCAGGAATTTTTTCACGCGCTGCGGACATTCAACGTGCCGTCATCGTTGGTCATTTATCCGGGCCAGGGCCACGCGTTACACGATCCTGCAGCAGACGCAGATTCCAACCAGCGCACAGTTGCATGGTTTGATCGTTACCTGAATCCATAATACTTTATAGATTAAAACGGGTTAGTAATGAATTTATTGCTGACCCGTTTCCATGCTTCAGTTTACAATCGCTCAGCACATGTAGATACCCTCCATCAGGGGATCTCAAAGCATCGGCATGTTTTGCATATTGGAATTCCGCTTCTGATTTTCAGCCGAAACAGGCGCAATTCCAGGGATAATTTCCACCTGTGTCCTGTCGATGACACGCCCGATCAAAACCATCCGCGTCGCAGGGTTAAAGACATGAACCGTGTCCCCCTTACCCCCGGCCTCCATCGCCGCCCCCGAGACAGTCAGATGCAAACCAGCCGTTGAGAAAGACACCACGATCGGCGACCCACGATGCACAAGCTGCGGATGATCAAGCTGGGACGCCGCAACAACCTGACCGGGCTGCGCTGCAGATCTTGCTTCCAGCCCCACTGCATCATCGAGATCATGAACCGCATCATCCGGTACCAACCCTGAGCGGACCATCGTGCTGGAAAAATCCTCAGGTAACAACAACTGGCCCGCTTTTATTACGTGCTTGAAAACAAGCGCCTGCACTTCGCTTGTGACAGATCCATTGACCAGAACAGTCTGAGCGCTTCCAGTCTTGAACGGAATTTCAAAACGCGCGCTAAAATGTCCCGTGCCCTTGGCGGGCCTTTCCAACTGCACCAGCACAGGCACAGCTTGATCCTCCTCCGGAATGGCAACCGGCTTGAAACCATCAAATGTAATTGTCGAATGACTTTCTTCAGGGAGATCCAAACCTTTACGGATCAAGGGGAACAGATCTGCTTCGCCAATCATTCTGGCCGCACGCGTCAATGTTATAGAGACGATGGGCGAGGCTTCAGGCCAGTCCACCCCAAACTGCGCAGCAATTGCCGTTAATTGCGGACCACCGACAACGTAATTTGCACCCAGCGCCGGCGCGTCCCCAATTTCCGTATCTTGCCCCGGACCAAGGCCCGAAAAAAGGTCGGACAGACGAACACGCGCACCTTCGACCTTTACGTTCGTCCGCAAAGAGGCAGCCGACGCTGCACCTGTAAATGCCAGGCAGCCAAGCAACGCAATCGCACACCCGGCCGCCCGCATGATCAGCGTCCCAGATTGGTGAGCGTCTGCATCATTTCATCAGCAGAGGTGATGACCTTGCTGTTCATTTCATAAGCACGCTGCGCAGTGATGAGATCTGTAATTTCGGTCACGACATTGACGTTCGAATTTTCAACATACCCCTGCATCGTGCTGCCGTAGCCAGTCGTATTTGGCGTGCCTATCATGGCATCGCCAGAGGCCTGCGTCTGGGTGAAAAGATTCTGACCCATTGCAGCCAGACCGTTCTCATTGGTGAAAATCGCAAGCTGAAGCTGCCCAACGATCTGGGATGTATTCTGGCCCGCAATGGTCACACTAACCTGGCCAGACTGATCCACCGAAACACTTTGCGCATTGTTCGGGATCGTTATGGTCGGGCTGATCTGATATCCGTCAGCAGTGACAAGAGACCCGTCGTTCGCCATGGAAAAAGTTCCATCACGCGTATAGGCAAGCTGCCCGGACGGCAGCTGCACCTGAAAATAGCCCCGGCCCTGAACAGCAAAGTCCAATGTATTGCTGGTCTGCTCCAGAGTGCCTTGCTCATTGATGCGATAGATCGCCGCTGTTTTGACACCCAGACCAATCTGCGCACCTGCCGGAACGATTGTTCCGGTATCAGAAGATGCCGTACCAACACGACGCATGTTCTGATAAATCAGATCCTGAAATTCAGCTCGTGAACGCTTATAGCCCGTCGTACTCATGTTCGCGATATTGTTGGAAATGGTTTCGACGTTGTTCTGCTGGGCCTGCATGCCCGTCCCAGCAATATCGAGTGCGCGCATGATGAGTTATCCTTGCATCGTCAGGCTGATACCTGAACGATTTTGTCGATGGCATTCTGCTGGCGTTGTCCTTCGCTTTCGACGAACTGCGCCATGAACTGAAAATTTCTCTGGATATCCAGCATCTTCGTAACTTCAGTCATCATCTGCACATTACTGCCTTCAATCGAACCCTGAGTAATATTCGGGCGTTGGACGAGAGCTGTAGGCTGATCCGAACGAAGAAGTTTCCCACCCTCCGCCTGAAGGCGGTTCTGATCACGTGCCGTCACGATCCCGATCTGACCAACATCCCCAGTCTCGGTCGAGACACTCCCATCAGAGGCGATGCTGATCCGATGGTCGGTAGCGGGTAGAACCAATGGCTGTCCTGTGCGGTCCAGCAGGGGATTCCCGCTTTCATCAACAACAGCTCCGTCGGGCTCCTCCTCAAAACGGCCTGACCGCGTCAGTCTCACACCGTTTGCGGTCCGCACCTGAAAATAGCCCTCACCACCAAGAGCCAGATCCAGAGGATTTCCTGTCTGCTGAAGATCGCCCTGCTGAAAATCGCGATATGTAGCGCGGTCCTGCGTATAGGCCTCGTCTTTTCCACCAGCGGGAACCTTGTCTCCATGCTGATGATTGAGAAAGTCACTGAAAAGCACGCTTTCGCGCTTGTAGCCCGTCGTGGATGCGTTCGCGATATTATCTGCCGTCACGGCCATGGCGCGTTGCTGCGCGTCCATGCGCGATAGCGCGATATAGGTACTGTTTTCCACGTCTCCGGCTCCAATGTCCCGATACAGAGCCGAGATTACCTACGCAAACCTTTCTCAATCGTTAAGTCGGGCCATTTCAGGACGAATCGTCTTTTTTGTAGGGTGAAAATTCCATCAACCCGGACAGCTCATCCGCAACTTCAGAGCGCTCAAGATCCAGAAAATTCGCAATCGCACGCTTGAGGCCCGGATCAAGAATGGCATGTGCGGAATTCGTCCGGACAGGAAGGTATCCGCGCTGGATTTTGTGCTCCCCCTGCGCACCCGCCTCTACCCGCGAAAGGCCATGACGAATGGCAAATTCGATCGCCTGATAATAACAGAGCTCAAAATGTAAAAAGGGCCAGTCTCCCTCACAGCCCCAGTTACGACCGAACAGCGCGTCTGTACCCATGAGGTTGAGCGCACCCGCCACAGCTTTCCCGTCATTTTCCGCCAGCATCAGAACAACACTGTCCCCCAGCCGTTCAGACAACATCGGAAAGAACGCCTCGGTCAAATAAGCGCTGCCCCACTTACGATCAATCGTTGATAGATAGAAACGATAAAATGCTTTCCAGTCCTCTGCCGTAATGTCGGCTCCACGCCGCGTCACATATGTCAGTCCGCAAGAATGTGCGTCCCGGCGCTCCTTGCGAATTGCTTTCCGCTTGCGTGAAGACAGAGCTCCGAGAAAATCATCAAACGACCCATAACCCTGATTGTGCCAGTGATACTGGACACCATGTCTCGGCAAATATCCGGCTGCTTCAAACGCTACTTGCGAAAAAGCATCACAGAACGTCGCATGTACGGAAGACAGACCAAGCTGACCCGCGGCCTGAATTAACGCTGCAGCGAGGGATTTCCCCACGCGCTCCGGATCGGCCAGGTCGGGCCTCAGCAACAGTCTCGGTCCGGGAACAGGCGAAAACGGAACAGCACACTGGAATTTGGGATAATAGCGCCCACCAGCTTCCTCATACGCCCGAACCCAGGAGTGATCGAAAACATACTCGCCGTAAGAGTGTGCTTTTCCATAAAGCGGCGCGAGCGCCACAATCAAACCGTCTGGATCACGCAGGGCCGCGTGCCTTACCAGCCATCCAGTGCGATCCGCCACAGACCCACTATCTTCCAGTGCAGACAGAAATCCGAAGGAGACGAACGGGTTGTCGTCTCCCGCGCATGCATCCCACGCATCCGCCCCGATCTCATGAATCGAAGCGTGAAGCGTCAGGGTCCAGTCAGGGGGTGCGGTTTGCGTATCCATATCCCCCAGCCGTATTTATCAGGCGATTTCGAAAAGAGCTTCAACTTCAACCGGTGCATTGGCCGGGAGACTCGGCACGCCAATGGTCGAACGGGCATGGCGCCCGGCATCACCAAATACTTCTACAGCAAGATCCGATGCACCGTTCATTACAACCGCATGCTCCGTGAATTCCGGCGTGCAAGCAATGAAGCCACCCAGACGGACAACACGCTTGACGCGGGTAAGATCTCCGCCAAGAGCTGCCTTCACCTGAGCAATGACATTGATCAGACACGCGCGAGCACATGCCGTACCTGCCTGATTGGAAACGCCACCGCCAAGCTTGCCGGTGATCAGCAGCTTGCCATCAACCAGCGGCAACTGCCCCGATACAACCAGCATGTTCCCCGTAAGGACCGTCGTAACGTAATTGGCTACGGGTGCCGCAGCCACGGGGAGCGTGATTTCAAGAGCCGCAAGGCGGGTGTCGGGCGTATCAGCCATGAGTATTCTCCGATTGGGACAGGGTTCTGTTTTGAAGGCTGGTTCCGGCGCTGCCAAGAGGAAATCCTGTTTTAGGTCGGGAAACGCTCCTCTCCGGCAAGCGTCCGGCGGCTACGCTCAAGCTCTTCGGCATAACGACGCAGAGTATGCTGCTCAGTCAGTATCCCTACAACCTGCCGGGACTGAACATCCTCCACCACAACAAGTGCATCCGCTTCTGCCCTGCCAAACATTTCGGCTGCGTCCTTTACAGTCATGAGAGGTGTGAGCATCGCATCCGGAAAATGGGAAAGCGTCGCAATCGGCATCGTGGAGGGTGCCACAGCATGAAGATCTGCCATCTGAACCATTCCCACATAGCACCCATCCCGGTCTACCAGAACAATCCGCTGCGCAGCCCCCAAAGGAAAGAGCGTCTGGGCACGGTTTATAGGTGTATCCGATGGCAGCGTCCGCACCTGATCACGCATCATGCGCCGCACATTGAGGGAGCGCATCCAGCCAATATCGACCGCTGACCGGATGGATTCACCACGAAGATGAAATCGCCAGGTCGCAAAGCTGTACCCGAACAGGCGCCGAACAGTGAGGAGCGAAAGCACAGCAGCAACAAGCGCTGCACCGCTCATCGTCACGCTTCCCGTCAATTCAAGGATCAAACAGATCATCGTCATGGGGCTGCCGATAACCGCAACCGCCATGGCACTCATACCCACGAGCGCGCAGGCCGTCGGTGAATCAGGAGCCAGCCCAAGGGGACCCAGCATTGCGCCATAAAGCACACCCGCGAGAGACCCCAGATATAGAGAGGCAAAAAACAGCCCTCCCCTGAAGCCTGATCCGATGGAAAGGCACGATGCGAGTGCTTTCATGATTAGCAGCATAAGCGCCATCTTTGGCACCACACCGCCCGCAAGTACGGTGCGCATCGCCTCATGCCCCGCCGAAAGAACGGATGGGTGAATTGCCGCAAGCCCACCAACCATCAACCCACCGACTGCGGGGCGCAGCCACACAGGCCCCGGCATCTTGCGGAAAAGCGCTTCCGTCTGGGTAACGCAATACATCACACCAATCGCGGTCAACGCCGACAGGATACTGAGCAGCACCACACCAGCTGTCCCATGCCAGGTCAAATGCCCTGCATCTGGAATCATGACGGCCGCCGGAACGCTTCCCAGAAACCGCGTGACGCCTACCCCCGCCACAGCAGCAACGGCGACGGGAGACAGGCTGACAAGTGAATACGACCCGATCACGAGTTCGAACGCATAAAAGGCGCCAGCAACAGGTGCATCAAATGCCGCCCCGATCGCACCGCTGGCCCCCGCCCCAACAAGCACGCGCAGATCCTCCCGACGAACCCGGAACGCCCTCCCGATCCGCGAACCAAAAGCCGAGGCAATCTGTGTAAACCCGGCTTCCAGCCCAATAGACGCACCCACACCGTTTGAGATCAACGTCTGGCAGACAAGTACAAGGCTGTCCTGAACAGACATCTGTCCGCCATGCAGGGCATTCGCCTCAATCGGATCTACCGGGCGGCGCGGCATGATGCGGGTGACGAAGATGCTGAAAAGGCCCAGCGCCAGCCCTCCCAGTCCCAGAACCAGAATGACCCGCACTGCTGGCAAATGCGACAGCCCTGAAAGGCGCCCACCGTTCTGAAGACCAAACAGAACCGCATGCAGAAAAAGCGTTACCCGCGTGATGATGAAAACGCAGAGGCCGCCCAAGGCCCCAACCATCGCGGCGAGAACCGAGAGCCAGATCTCATCCGCGCGCACCATCGCACGCAGCGCCATGGGAGCCTGGGCTGGCTGCCGCCACCACCGGCGGGCATGATGACACAGAATACGTCTCAGATCAGATCGGGCAGGATGGCTGGACAAGGCGGTCCCCGAGCGGCAGGTGTTCTCCTGTTTGACCGCAAGCGGCGCTACGATCAACAGCAGTCATGGAAGGATCACACATGAAACTGAACACCCTCGAACGGGGAGAGCACGGAAAACCCGTCATCTTTCTGCACGGTCTGTTCGGTCGCGGCCGGAACCTCGGCTTTCTGCAACGCGCTGCCGCTGAGCATTTCCGAACTTTCGCATTTGATCTCCGTGCCCACGGAGACAGCGCCCACGCCCCCATCAGCTACCCTGCAATGGTTCAGGATGTGCTGGAAACCATGGATGCGCTGAACATCGGGCAAGCCGATATTGTGGGCCATTCGATGGGCGGCAAAGTCGCGATGCTAACAGCTCTCGTTGCACCTGAACGGGTATCGAAGCTGATGGTGGCAGACATAGCCCCCGTCAAAACCCATCAGGGTCACAACAAAATGATCCCGCGTCTACGCGCAATTGCGTTTCCAGCAACCCTGAACCGCGCCCAGGCACTGGACCTGTTGATGCCCCATGTCGAGGGCAAAGGCGTCGCCGAACTACTGCTGCAAAATCTAAAGCTTGGAGAAAATCCGGGCTGGGCCATCGGAATCGAACAGATTTCCGAAGCTATCGAAAAGCTCGAAGGCTGGCCCGATATCCACGTCGAACCATGGTATGGGCCTACACTGTTCCTACGTGGAGAAAATTCCACCTACGTTCAGCCCCAGCATCATGAACTGATCCTCACCCTGTTCCCGAATGCACGCATCGAAACCCTTGAGGGCGCGGGGCACTGGCTCCACGCGGAGCAACCCCGCGCATTCACGGATCAGATGATGGCATTCCTGCAAAGCTGAGCGCAGGAACCGATTTTCAAGCGCGGAATTTATCCAGTCGGGCAGAGAGACTCAAAGCATGAGCATCCAGCCCTTCGGCCCGCGCAAGCGCAACACCCGCAGGCCCGATCAGCTTCAGCGCACTTTGGTCCGCTTCGATGGTGGTTGTGCGCTTGAGGAAGTCAAACACTGAAAGCCCCGAAGCAAACCGCGCCGTACGGCTCGTCGGCAGCACATGGTTTGGACCACCCACGTAGTCCCCCACTGCCTCCGGGCAGTTACGACCCATGAAGATCGCGCCGGCATGACGGATTTTCTCACTAAAGGCACGGGGCTCATCCAGCATGACTTCGAGATGCTCGGGAGCCAGGTCATTGACGATCTCCGCAGCCTCATCGAAGTCGCGCACGATAATCACCGCACCATGATCAGCCCAGCTTCTGGCTGCAATCGCCGCACGAGGTAGCGTTTCCAACTCAACCTCAACAGCCTTCGCCACCTCTTCACCGAATGCAACGTCTGTCGTGATGAGGATGGATTGTGCCAGTTCGTCGTGTTCGGCCTGAGCCAACAAATCCAGTGCTGTCAGTCGCGGGTCATTCTTGTTATCCGCAACAACAACCACCTCCGACGGTCCAGCAATGCTGTCGATACCAACATGCCCGAATACCTGACGCTTCGCTTCTGCCACGAAAGCATTGCCAGGCCCCACAATCCGATCAACAGGCGCAACCAGATCTGTCCCAAACGCCATGGCCCCTACGGCCTGCGCGCCACCAATACGATACACTTCATCCACACCACAAAGGCGGGCTGCAGCCAGTACCAGCGGATTCAGAACACCATCAGGGCTCGGCACACACATCGCCACACGCTTCACGCCTGCGACCCGCGCGGGAATGGCATTCATCAGCACGGAAGACGGATACGCTGCCTTGCCGCCGGGAACATACAGCCCAACAGCATCCAGAGCCGTCCAACGCATCCCAAGGCGCACACCTTCCGCATCCGTGAAATCAAGATCATCTGGCATCTGCGCGCGATGAAAAGCCTCGATCCGGCGCGCAGCCACATGGAGAGCCTCCATCAGTTCGGCAGGCACCAGCGCGGCTTCGCGCTCGATTTCCTCTGCACTGATACGCAGTTGTTCCGCAGGAACATCCAGACGGTCAAAACGCGCCGTGTATTCACAAAGCGCCACATCACCCCGGCTTCGAACATCTGCCAGAATGGCCCGTACAGGCTCAGCCACAGGACTCGCCTGCCCCCCGCGCTCTCCCAGAAGCGCCTTCAGATCAGACGAAAACGTAGCGGACGTCGTATCGAGGCGTTTCATCAGGCGGGAGTCTCTTCAGTCAAAGCGGCACGAAAGCGATCAATCAAGGCGCCGATTTCCTCAGGGCGCGTCTTGAGCGCCACACGATTGACAATCAGGCGGCTGGTGACATGCGCAATGGTCTCGGTCTCATGCAGGCCATTCGCCCGCAGGGTTGAACCCGTATCCACAAGATCAACGATCACACTTGCCAGATCCAGCGCAGGTGCCAGTTCCATCGCACCGTTCAGATGTACGATCTCGGCATTAATTGCGCGGGATGCAAAATGGCGCCGGGCAATCGTCGGATATTTCGTCGCAACACGCAGGCGAGACTGTCCAGCCGCAGGATCGTCCACAACACTGACAAGACGGGCAACCGAGATCCGGCAGCCACCCAGCCCGAGATCAAGCGGGGCATAGATGTCCGGATAATCGAACTCCATGAGCACATCCGCTCCGCAGACCCCCACATGCGCACCGCCATAAGCGACAAATGTCGCGACATCGAACGAGCGCACCCGAACCACATCAAGATTCGGATCAGACGTCGGAAAGCGCAGTCGGCGGCTGCTTTCATCCAGACAATCCGGGGCAGGTTCAATGCCTGTCCGGGACAAAACAGGGCGCAGGGCCTTGAGAATGCGGCCTTTGGGCAGGGCGAGAATCAACGGAGAACCACTGCGTCCTGATGCGCCTGTCCCGTCCTGATGCGCTGTCATGGGGGTAAATCCTTGCTGTCCACAGCCTACTGGGAGGGCGAGCAAATACCACGAAGCGCCCAAGGTGCCAAAATTCCTTGACGCACCGATATGGAATATGAACATCTTGTATGTATGTCTGCCAACATTGAGACATTAATTTTCCCGACTCCGCTGGACGAAAGTGCTGGCCTCCCCTTACGTATTCAACTCAGGGAACGGCTACTTTCAGCCATCGGCTCTGGAATTCTGAAACCGGGCGACCGGCTTCCAACCATGCGCGCACTCTCGGTTCACCTCCGCATCGATCTCAATACGGTGCAGCGCGCATATGCCGAACTTGAACGTCTGGGCACAGTCGAAACCTACAGAGCACGCGGTAGCTTCGTCAGTAACGCCCCTCCCACGCCTGACCCTGCCGAACGCAGGGCTGCGGCCGAAAATCTTGCAGCCGCCACCATCGCACAGAGCCACGCGCGGGGCCTCGACCCGGCAGACATCATAAACGCCATGCAGACCATTCTTCACGCAACCGAGGCCATACGGCCCGGGAAAGGATAAAGCATGCCCCAATACCCAACTTTCCCGGCGCCTCGCGCGCGCCGCAATGCCAGTCTTCCAGCTAATACGATCTCGCTGTCGATCGCGGCTATCATCCTTTTGGCGGGTGGGGCCCTGTCGGCACAGACGCAGAACCTGCTTGCCGCCATCATTGCTGCGATCATCGCCGCGGGCGTGCTTCTATCTCTCAAGATGTGCAATTCCTGGCAGCGCGCCGTGGTTTTGCGGGCAGGCAAAATACAAGGAATTCGTGGCCCCGGACTGTTCTTCATTGTCCCGTTTCTCGATCAGATCTTCGCCGTCGTGGATCAGCGCATCCGCACCGTGCCCGTCCATACCCGCCAGACCCTCACACGCGACACCACACCCGTGGACGTTGATGCCGTCATTTTCTGGATGGTGCACGATCCCATGCGCGCCATCACTGAACTGGACGACTTCGAGGACTCTGTCTCACTCGTTGCGCTCACGACCCTGCGTGAAGTGGTCAGCAGTTCAGACCTGAGCGTTCTTCTGGAAGAGCGGCGCAAGATTGACGATCAGCTTCGTGAACTGATCGAAGTAAAAACCCGCGAATGGGGTGTAACCGTCCAATCCGTGGAAATACGTGACGTCCAGCTTCCAGACAGTCTTCAGGATGCCATGAGCCGCCAGGCACAGGCCGAACGCGAGCGCGGAGCCCGCGTTACCCTCGCCAGCGCCGAGCGCGAAGTCGCGCACGAACTGGCCGAGGCCGCCAAGACCTATGAAGCTTCGCCAATCGCCCTACAGATCCTGCAAATCAACCGCGTCTTTGAAATGAACAAAAACCGCGGCACCACCATCCTCATGCCCACCAGCATGGCGGACAGCATGGCCACGGCCACTGCCTTTGCTGCAGCTCTGCGAACCACGCCTCCAGCGGAAGAGCAGCCGCCAGCTTCATAAGCGGGACAGATCGCCTCAGTCGCGGGAGAAGCTTGCGACCATCTGGGTAAGATTCCGCTGACGTCGGGTAGAAAGCTTTGCCGCCGTCAGCACTGAACGTGCCTGGGAAATGGCCTTGTCCAGATCCGAGTTGATGATCGTGTGATCAAATTCAGACCAGTGGGAAATCTCGTCCAGAGCCGCTTTCATGCGCTTGGCAATTTCGGATGGATCATCAGAAGCCCGCTTGTGAAGACGGCGCTCCAACTCCTCCAGTGAGGGCGGCAAAACAAACAGGCTGACCACATCATCAGGCATGGCTTCACGCAGGAGCCTGTGCCCCTGCCAGTCGATGTCGAACACCATGTCCTGCCCGGCTTCAAGCGCGGCTTCCACGGGCGCCCGTGGTGTTCCATACCCTCTGCCAAACACCTCTGCCCACTCCAGAAGCTCACCATTCTGGGCCATACCCCGGAATGTTTCCATGTCCCGGAAATGGTAATGCACCCCTTCCACTTCCCCCGGCCGAGGGGAACGCGTCGTCACGGAAATGGAGTGAGACAGCGAGGGCTCAGACGCACGCAGCGCATTGGCAATGGTCGATTTACCCGCACCCGATGGAGCCGAAATCACCAGACAAACACCACGTCGGGTCTGTTGGGTCATGGTGGGCAGCTCCTGCTTTGCTGTTGATTGATAGCCGCATCTAGCCCGGATATGTTCGTTTTGACCAGAACTTACGGGTCCGTCTGGAACTGGACGGCAATCGTGCTCAACGTCCTGCGTCTGGGTGGGCCACCCAGCACATGGCCCAGCGGCGCCAGTGTTTCGATGTGATCACAGACGATCTTGAACACCGCAAGCATCGGCACAGACAGGAACGCCCCTGAAATTCCCCACATCCAGTCCCAAAACAGCAGCGACCCCATGACGAATACCGGGTTGAGCGTAAACCGACGGGCGAGCAGCATCGGCGTAATGGTCTCGCCTTCCAGAAAATGAATCAGCAGATAGATGGATGGCGGCACAAGCGCATAAAGTAGCGAAGGGAAACTGAAGAGCCCAACGATGAAATACACAACCACACCCGTCAGCGGCCCGATGATCGGAATGTAGTTCAGCAAAAAGGCCAGCACGCCCCATAGCAGGGGATTGGGCATGCCAGTCGCCCAGCACTGAACCATGTTCGCAAGGCCCACCAGAAGGTTCATGAGCGTTATCGTGACCAGATACAGCGAAACGTTCTGCTCGATCTGGCTGGACATTTCCACGATGCGGCGCTTGTCGGCAAAAGTCGGCATGATCTCGACCAGACGCCGCAAAAGGGTGTCACCATCCGTCATGAGGAAAAACAGCATCAGAAGCATCGTAAAGAAGCCACTGACCACTTCCCGTGTCCCGGCCAGAACGCTGGACCCAAGCTTGCTCAGGGCAGAATCACTGCCGATCTGCCCGGACAATGCTGTTGAAGTATGCACGTGATGCCCGCTGAACATCGCGGAAAGACGCGCATAGGAGTTCTGAACTGCATCGATCGGCGCATGCAGGACCGCGAGCTTGCTCTGAAGAGCGGGAAGAGTCTGGGATGCCTTGGAAAGCCATGCTGCCGCAGGCACAGAGATCGTTGTGGCAATGCCTCCAACAATTCCGAACATCACCACGATCAACAGAAAAGCAGCGAGATGGCGCGGCAGGCGCAGCTTGTGATGAAGCAAACGCATCGGCGTGATCATCAAAAGATTCAGAACCAGCGCAAATACGAACGGCAGGATGATCGCGGATGTAAAGTAGAGGGAGTAGAAAACAGCCAGAACCGTCAGGATCAAAACGCAGATATCGCGAACATTCATATGTTGACGCAATATGTCACGATCCAGGCGCGGGTCGGGAATCGGCTCATCGTCCGCAAGGCCGCTTTCCCGCTTTGCTGTGTTCATATCCGGCATGAAGCGGCCCGAATATGCGGAATCACGCGGGTCATCGGGCGCACTGCCAGCCATTGAATCTGCCTGCGACGGTGAAAAAGTTTAGCCATACAAAAAAGTGCAGCCAAGGACACAGTTTCGTGTTCTGCCCAAAAAACCCCTTGAACTCCAGAGCGATCAGTTCGCTAACTGAACACGAAGCCGTGGCCTGACTGCTCACGGCATCGATTCCGATCAGGGAGAAGAAGCATGGCCTGGAACACACCAAAAATCACCGAAATCCCGCTTGGCGCAGAAATCAACTCCTACGTCTGCGGCGAAAAGAAGTAATTCGCTTTTCCCTAACGGGAATGCAGCGGCCGCCTCCCGGGGCGGCCGTTTTGTTTTTGTACCCCTGAAAAAGACAGTTTTCCTGAACTCATGATCGACGTTATCGTCCTCGGCGCAGCCGCCGGCGGGGGTTTTCCCCAATGGAACTCGGCAGCCCCGGGCTGCCTTACGGCCCGCTCCGGTCAGGGTGCAAAGCCTCGCACCCAGGCCTCCATCGCTGTCAGCGGAGACGGCGAACGCTGGTTCGTCATCAATGCCGCCCCCGATCTCAGACAGCAGATTCTCTCCACTCCAGCCCTTCAGCATCGCGGAAGCCTGCGCGGAACTCCCATTCAGGGCGTGATCCTGACCTGCGGCGAAATTGACGCAATCACAGGCCTCCTGACGCTTAGGGAACGCGAACCCTTCACCCTGATGGGAAGCGATTCAACACTCGATCAGCTCGCTGCAAACCCGGTATTCGACGCCTTAGACCGCAATATCGTACCGCGCGTGCCCCTGATCCTCGACACACCAACGCCATTGGTCTGCAAGGATGGAACACCATCCGGCCTGACGCTCACCGCATTCGCAGTCCCCGGTAAAGCGCCACTGTACGCAGAAGCATCCGGCTCCCGCCCCGACGAAACGCTGGGCCTGTCCATCAGTGACGGCAGACGCGTGATGATGTTCGTGCCCGGCTGCGCCCACATCACCCCCGAACTTGTGGAGCGGGCAACCCGCGCCGATCTCCTGTTTTTCGATGGCACACTCTGGCGCGATGACGAAATGATCCGTGCCGGCCTCAGCCCGAAAACGGGCCAGCGCATGGGGCATGTTTCCGTCAATGACGCCGGCGGACCGATTGAAGCATTCACATCCTGCGTAAAACCACGCAAAGTGTTGATTCATATCAACAACTCAAACCCCATTCTGCTTGAGGACAGTCCAGAACGCAGTGCAGTCGAACGCGCGGGATGGACCGTTGCGGAAGACGGCATGAATTTCAGACTGGAGACCCCATGACGCTTCTGACCCCGGACCAACTTGAAGCCCGCCTGCGCGAGATCGGCGCCGAACGCTACCACAACAGACACCCGTTCCATCGCAAGCTTCACGATGGCAAGCTAAACAAGGCACAGGTTCAGGCATGGGCGCTCAACCGCTATTATTATCAGGCAAAGATCCCGGCGAAGGATGCGACCCTCCTCGCACGCCTTCCTACCGCAGAGCTACGCCGCGAGTGGCGTCGCCGGATCGAAGACCATGACGGTACCGAACCCGGCACGGGTGGCGTCGCACGCTGGCTAAAACTGACCGACGGGCTAGGGCTGAATCGGGAATACGTCGAAAGCACCGACGGTCTTCTACCCACCACGCGCTTCGCCGTGGAAGCTTATGTCGAATTCGTGCGGGATCGCTCAATTCTGGCGGCCATAGCCTCCTCCCTGACGGAGCTTTTCTCCCCCACGATCATCAGCGAACGCGTCTCCGGCATGCTTCGCCATTATGATTTCGTGTCCGAGGAAACGATGGCTTATTTCACGCCACGCCTCACGCAGGCCCCCCGCGATTCAGACTTTGCGCTGGCCTATGTTCGCGAACATGCCCGTACGCCAGAGCAGCAGAAAGAAGTGCTTGGCGCACTGGAATTCAAATGCTCCGTACTGTGGTCCATGCTGGACGCCCTTGATTATGCCTATGTCGAAGGCCACATCCCCCCCGGTGCCTTCATCCCATGAGCGTGACGGATGAGAGCGTTCTTTCCTTCACACGTGGCCATCGCCTCCAGCATGACCGCGTGCGCGATATCTGGCTGATCCAGGCGCCTGAAAAGGCGTTCATCGCCGAGGAAACAGCGTCCCACATCCTGCGCCTCATTGACGGAAAAACGTCTGTCGGTACCATCATCGAGCGGCTTGCGGAGCAGTTTTCCGCACCGCCAGAGGTGATCGGCACGGATGTCCACGCCCTTCTCTCTGACCTGACGGAAAAGGGCGTTCTGCGCGCATGACACTTCCCGCCCCGCCCATGAGCCTGCTAGCAGAACTCACACATCGCTGCCCGCTTTCATGCCCGTATTGCTCCAATCCACTGGAACTGGAGCGCAAGGCGCTGGAAATGGACACCGCTGGCTGGCGCAGCACGCTGGAACAGGCCGCCGAAATGGGCGTGCTGCAGGTCCATTTCTCGGGCGGCGAGCCCATGGCGCGGCCCGATCTCGTGGAACTGGTCGCTCTCGCCCGAGACCTGAACCTCTACTCGAACCTCATTACTTCCGGCGTCCTGATGAACGCTGCCAACCTTGATGCCCTCGAAAAGGCCGGGCTGGACCATATCCAGCTCTCTTTTCAGGATGTCACGGAAGAGGGCGCTGAACGTATCGGAGGATTACGGGGCGCTCAGGGCAAAAAGCTGGAAGCCGCAAAGCTCATCAAAGCGTCCGGCATTCCGATGACGCTGAATTTCGTTGTCCATCGCGAAAACGTCGCCCGTATCCCGCAGATGTTTGCCCTGGCCCGCGAACTCGGCGCAGGACGCGTCGAAATTGCACACACCCAATATTATGGCTGGGGCCTGAAAAACCGTGATGCCCTCCTGCCCAGCCGGGAGCAGCTTGAGGAAAGCACGCGCGCAGTAGAGGCCGAGCGCGCCAAAGGTGGCCTCGCAATCGATTACGTCACGCCGGACTATCATGCAGATCAACCCAAACCCTGCATGGGAGGATGGGGGCAGCGCTTTATGAATGTCACGCCATCTGGCCGCATCCTGCCCTGCCATGCCGCCGAAATCATCCCGAACGTAACATTCCCCAACGTGCGCGACATGCCACTGGCCGACATCTGGAACCACTCTGAACTGTTCTCGATGTTCCGTGGTACGGACTGGATGCCCGAACCCTGTCGTTCCTGCGACCGCAAGGAAATAGACTGGGGCGGCTGCCGCTGTCAGGCTCTGGCACTCACCGGCAATGCTGCCAATGTCGATCCGGTCTGCTCACTGTCTCCGTTCCACGAACGGATAACCGAAGCGGTGGAACGCGCAGAGTCTCCCGAACTGGTCTATCGTCGGTTCTGATATCCGTTTTTCCACGATTTTCGGAAGTTTTCATGACCGTCCCGGCCATCGACCAGTTTCATGCCATCACCATCAGCGCGCTTGCCCACCGCCTCGCCGCCGAAGGCCGCAGCATCATCCACATGGAATTCGGTCAGCCGTCGACCGGGGCACCAAAGGCCGCCATCGAACGCGCGCAACATGTCCTGCAAACTGACCCAATGGGCTACTGGGAAAGCCAACCGCTCAAAGCACGGATCGCACGCCACTATCAGGACACTTATGGCGTCTCACCTGAGGCAGACCAGATCATCCTGACTTGTGGCGCCTCCCCGGCGCTCGTTCTCGCCCTGACAACATGCTTCGTGCCCGGCGCCCGGATCGCCCTCGCACGCCCGGGTTATGTGGCCTATCGCAACACCCTTCGCACCCTGCACATGGAGCCCATCGAAATCGAATGTGGTGCCGCAGAGCGTTATCAGTTGACGGCGCCCGCAATCGCAGCCCTCGACCCAGCGCCCGACGGTCTCATCATCGCAAGCCCTGCCAATCCCACAGGAACAATCCTGCCCGGCGCTGAAATGGAAGAGATCGTCCGTATCTGCAAAGCCCGTGGCATCCAGGTCATCTCAGACGAAATCTATCACGGCCTGAGCTATGGTGAGCCAGCACGCAGCGTGCTGGAATTCGACGCCAGCGCCCTCATCGTCAACAGCTTCTCCAAATATTTCAGTATGGCACCCTGGCGCCTGGGATGGCTCGTTGTTCCCCCGGAAAAAATAGATGCTGCCCGGGCTCGCATGGGAAACCTGTTCCTTACGCCCGCAGCGCTCAGCCAACATGCCGGGCTTGCCGCCTTTGATTGCATGGACGAACTGGACGGCCATCTGGAAACATATCGCCGTAACCGAGATCTGCTACTGGCAGCCATGCCAAAGCTGGGCCTTAACCACATCGCCCCTCCTGACGGCGCATTCTACATTTATGCCGATATTGGGCATTTGACTGACGATAGCCTCGAATTCTGCAAGAGACTGTTGCTGGAAACCGGCGTGACCACCGCTCCCGGCGTGGATTTTGATCCTCTTGATGGCAACCGCTTCATGCGCTTCAGCTTTGCTGTCTCCACAGACCGTATCGAAGACGCCATCCAGCGGATGATCCCATGGTTCGCAAAACAACAGCCTACCAGCCCCGGCTAGAGTCACCCCACAAAGATTTCACAGTGTTGCTCCTTCCTGCTACGCTGGTCAGTATGGGAAGGGGCGCTCTTCCATATACTCCTGTCGATACCCCCTCTGGTGACATCCATGGCAGGGCGGCATCTGGTACAGCAGACAGCAATTGACTCCCTGAAAATCGCCGACCAGACGCTCCAGTCAGCATTTTCCTGAAAGGCACACCTCCTGATGCCCACAGAACAGAATTCTCCTGCACTCACATCCGTTGCAGCTGGCGCGAACACCATGACCCGTCAGGAGCGACATGCTTTCGGTGCGTCTCTCAGAAAGAAAAATGCTCGTGGAGATCACGCCTCATGGAACGCTCCAAAAGACAGACCTGATCCCGTCAATCTCCTAATCAAGCAGGGTGAACGCCGCATTCAGGACCTGCTGCCAGTCCGCTATGCACGCATGAGCCCCTCTCCCTTCGCTTTCCTGCGTGGGGCTGCAATTGTCATGGCTGCAGATCTCGCTACGACAGAAAGTGCAGGCCCGCACGTACAAAGCTGCGGAGACTGCCATCTCGCAAATTTCGGAAGCTATACCTCGCCCGAAGGCACACCCGTTTTCGACATCAATGACTTCGACGAGACTCTCGCCGCACCTTTTGAATGGGATATCAAGCGGCTCGGCACATCACTGGTCCTAGCCGGGCGCGAAAACGGTGCCTCAGAAAAATCGGCCCGTGCACTGGCCGTGGCAATGGCGCAGTCCTATTCCGCAGAGATGGCAAGGCTGGAGCCCCTCACGCCCCTCGAAATCTGGACAAACCGGATCGATTTCTCTGCCGCAATCGATAACTTCTCAGACAAACACGTCCGCAAGCAGATCCGAAGCCGCCTGGATGCGCGACTGGAAAGCGCTCAGCAGCATTTCGGCCTTGTCTCCTACGACAACAAGGCACCCGCTTTCCGCGAGCGTCCACCGCTGGTCATGCGCCTGCCCGCACATGAAAACACAATCCGTGACGCGTTTGCCCGCTACGTTGCAACTCAGCCCCCCGAGCGTGCCATCCTGCTCTCCCGCTATCACCTGCAGGACATCATCTTCAAAGTCGTGGGCGTTGGAAGTGTCGGCACATTCTGCGCCATCGGCCTCTTCGCAACGCCAGACGGAGACACGCTGCTGCTACAGATCAAGGAAGCACAGGAATCCGTCCTTGCACCTTTCGCAGGAGGGAATATTTTCCATAACCAAGGTGAGCGTGTCGTCACGGGCCAGCGCATCATGCAGGCTGCCTCAGACTCTTTCCTCGGCTGGACACATACTGCCGGCACCGACGAAGCCGAAGATAGCGCACCCCCCCTCTCGGGCGCAGGAAAACAGTTCTACGTCCGCCGTCTCAAAGACACGCGGCTCGCCGCCATCGGCTCGGATGTCGCACAAGACGGCCTGCCGGATTACGCTGAACTCTGTGGCCGGACACTTGCCCGCGCCCATGCCAGATCCGGAGATGTAGCCGTCATCAGCGGATATATTGGCAAAAACGACACTTTCGCAGATGCCATCGCCAGCTTCTCGGTGCTGTATGCAGATCAGACAAAAGCAGACTGGAGCGTTTTCTTGGAAGCCATAAAAGCAGGAAAAATCTCAGCGTCTGCGCCGAGCTGAGCAATAAAAGGTCATTTCAGGACGATGCATTCACGTACATAGCCATCATGGAAGGCATCACCAGCCCCACCTGCGCCTGAACAGCAAAGGCGCTCTCGCCGGATAACCGTAGCATCCAGCCACAGTTCGAGAGAGCGCCCAAATCGTTTGCATCAGGCCTTTGCGGGAACATTCCGCAAAAACGCGACACTCTCCACGCATGCCGCAGCAGCCTCGCGGCCCTTGTTTTCAGCATCCGCACGGGAGCGGGCAATAGCCTGTCCTTCGGTGTACGTCGTCAAAATTCCGAACGCGATCGGTACTTCCGTTGTGAGCTGAGCCTGCATGATGCCCATTGTCGCGCCCAGCGAAATGAACTCGAAATGCGCCGTGTCTCCCTTAATGACGCACCCAAGGCAGATCACACCCTCATAATTTCCAGACTTCGCAAGGCGCTGCGCCAGAAGCGGAAGCTCAAAGGCACCCGGAGCATCATAGACATCCACATCATGGATATTGCGCTCTTCCAGCCATTCAAGCGCACCATTCTTCAGGCCACCCGTTATTTCCGTGTTGAAGCGACTGACAACAATCGCAAGCTTCGGTGCAGGAGAGAGGCGCAGATCAGGCGCGACGGGAATATGTTTGCTCATGCTGGCTGTTCCTGAAGAAAATGCCCCATCCGCGTCCGCTTGGTCGCAAGATAGGCCCGATTGAAAGGATTGGCGGCAATCTCAAGCCGTTCACGCGAACGGATGTCGAAGCCTTCCAGAACAAGGCTGCTTTCCTTGTCCGGGTTGTTGGTCAGCAATGTCAGGGATGTAACGCCCAGATGCCGCAGCAGGTCGGCGGCAGCCCCCCATTCGCGCGCATCCGCTGGCAGACCGAGCGCCTCGTTGGCCTCAACGGTGTCCAGTCCCTGATCCTGAAGTTCATAGGCCCGAATCTTGTTGGCAAGCCCGATCCCACGCCCCTCATGGCCGCGCAGATAAACCAGCACACCACATTCCGCTGCCGAAATCCGCTCCAGCGCCTCCCGGAGCTGTGCACCACAATCGCAGCGCAGGGACCCCAGAGCGTCACCCGTCACACATTCTGAATGCAGACGTACGAGCGGGACCCCCTTGGAAGGATCTCCCTTCACCAGCGCGACATGCTCCACACCATCCACGGCGCGAAATGCATGGATTTTCAGGTCATGGCCGCCAAACAGGCTTGGAAGGTCTGACACTGCAACCATCTCCCCCGCAGAGGGAACGGGCGTCACGATCTGCTCGGATACAGGTGTGCGCCCGTGCTCACGGCACCACTCCTGCAGATCGGCAATACTGACAATCGGCAAATCATGACGCGCGCCAAAGCGGCGAAGCTCAGGCAGGCGCATCATGCTCCCGTCATCCGCCATGATCTCACAGATCACCCCCGCAGGAACCAGACCAGCCAGCCGCGCAATATCAACAGACCCTTCCGTATGACCATTACGGACAACAACGCCCTCTGGATGGGCCCTGAGCGGAAAGATATGCCCTGGGGAGACCAGATCTTCCGCAACAGCATCCGGGCTCGCCGCCACCACGATCGTGCGTGCGCGATCTGCCGCAGAGATCCCGGTCGTCACACCCGTCGCCGCCTCGATCGAGATCGTGAAGGCGGTGCCACGCGGGTCGCGATTCCTCGCCACCATGGGCGCAAGCCCAAGGCGGTCTGCCTGCTCTGTCTCGAGCGGCAGGCAGACCAAACCCCTCGCTTCCCTGACCATGAAATTGATGGCCTCCGGCGTCGCAAACTGCGCGGCCATCACCAGATCACCTTCGTTCTCACGGTTTTCATCATCCACCATGATAACCATGCCGCCCGCACGAATGGCGTCGATGGCAGCTTTCAGCGAGGGCTTCATGATGCAGACCTTCCAAGCGATGGCGAGAAGCGCAGCAGCGTCTCGACGTATTTGGACAGCACATCTACCTCCACGTTGATCCGGTCTCCGGGCTTGAGCGTGGAAAGCGCAGTGTGAGACCAGGTATGGGGAATGATCGTCAACCCGACCTCAAACCCCGCTTCATTTCCATGCACGATGTCTTCATGCAGTTCATTGACGGTCAGGCTGATGCCATCAAACGTGATAGAACCCTTCTCCACCACGTACTGGCGCAGCCCCCCCGGTACGAACACACGCAAGGCATAGGAATCCCCTGCGTTCTCAACGCTGGAAAGAGCCGCAAGGCCATCGACATGTCCCTGCACGATATGGCCGGAAAGCCGGGTATTGGCCGCAACAGCCCGCTCGAGATTGACTACATCCCCCTCCTGCAGCTGGGAGAAGCCCGTCCGTGAGAGTGTCTCACCGCTGAGATGAAAGTCCGCCAGACCATCAGGATCAAACGATCCGACAGTCAGACACACGCCATTGACCGCGATGCTTTCTCCAAGCTCGAGATCCTTCAGACCCGTCGCGATCTTCAGGTCCATCGCCTTGTCCCGGAGGGAAACCCCGCGAACACGGCCCAGACGCTCTATAATGCCAGAGAACATGCGTTTTCCCTCAACAGTCTCAGCGGACTTTCCGCCTTCGATTTAAGCTCGATCCGGTCTGACAATCCGTCCTTGCGAATGGTCAGCCAGTCATCCCAAAGGTCTGCTTCCGAAACTGCTTTCAAAAGCGCTGGACCACCTTCGATCAGGGCCCAATTCACACCGCGATCTGCCAGCATGGCAGGAACAGCCAGCAACTCTGGACAGATCACAACTTCGAAGCCCGCGTGCTTCATGTCCCGCCGCCAGTCCTCTGGCAGGCGCCCGTGCCTGTCACACACCGCAAGTACCCGGGGCGTGGACCGCTCATGATCAGCAACCCTACGCACCGTAAAGCGCGGGCGGTCTGCCAGAACGGTCCCGATCCCCGTCACAATCGCATCCGTCGCGCGACGCAGACGATGGGCAAGATCCAAAGAGGCATCGGAAGTAAACGTGGTGCGGCCTGCAGGAGGGATCATGGAACCGCGTTCATCCAGAGCCTGTTTGACGCTCAGCCAAGGTCGATGCCGCACAACCCGGCTCGCAAATGGTGCAAGCAACGCCTCACAATCCATCGCCAGATCATACATATCCGCGCGCTCGGAAAGCAGCATCACCCGTTTTGATCCCGGGGCCTGCCGCAGTCGATCAGCGCCACCGGAAGCCTGTGGGTTAGGATCACGAGCCCCAATCCAAACTTCCTGAACCGGGCTGTTCCGGAGCGCTTCGCTGCACGGTGGCGTCCGGCCGGTATGGTTGCAGGGCTCAAGCGTAACGACCGCCACGCGTGCCTGCCCCAGAACACCCGCCTCCCGCGCCTGCGCCAGTGCCTGAGCCTCCGCATGCGGCTGCCCGGCGCCTGGATGGACACCGACAGTCAGGATTTTTCCTTCGGCATCCAACAACGCACAACCCACAGAAGGATTGGGAGCCGTCGCGCCAAGCGTTTCCACAGCCCGCGCAATAGCTGCACGAAATCCCGCACGAATATGCGCCAGAGCCAACGTATCGGAAAATGATGTCTGTCCAGACAAGGCTGCTTCAAAGGTCCCATCATTCGGGACGCTCACAGGGCGCGCACGTCAGCAGCACCTACGTCAGGAACGGAGACTGAATGCGCAGGGCGCACGTCTCCGAACCCTTGGCGGGTCTGGCTGCGTTCTCTCTCATCCGGACTATGACCGTCGGCTCTGGAGTCTCACCAGATCTGCTAGACCCTCCCTTCCTGAAGGAAAGAAGGCGCTCGCGGGCTCAGGCAGAACGAATCCTGCCAATACCGCCGGTGGGGAGTTTCACCCCGCCCCGAGAACGTCTGTTCATCTTCCCGACATATGGGGACAGCAAACCCGAAATGGCAAGGGCTCTCCTCATCACAGCTTTCAGAGGCCGCCCGAAGACACAAAAAAACCGCCGGCCCGAAGGCCGGCGGTCCATCTCTCCCAGAGCGGGAGAAAGTCTTCTTAGTTCGGAGAGGCCGTGGTGTGACGCTCAATGCCTGCCTGCGCGCTGTTCGCGCCGCGCGAAACGTCATGACCGACCGAGCTCACGTCCTGACCGGCGCCACGCATGGTGTTGCAGGCCGAAAGGGACACTGCTGCACCGGACAGAAGTGTCAGAGAAAGAGCGACGCGAGCAATGGACTTGATGGACATTATGAAAACTCCTTGATGAAGCGTGTTCCCTCGAACAACACGCTAAGACGGTAAAAGTTCAAACCTGTCGCAGACGAAACATCTTCCCATTTGTAACGATTGTCATGAGACCGGCCGAACGATCCGCCGTTCCGAACGCTTTCCTCTACAGTTTGCCATTCGCGAGGACTTCATGCCGCCTTCATCCAGAACATCCCGACCCGCCATTGTCTGGTTTCGTGATGATCTACGCCTTTCAGACCACCCAGCACTTCACGACGCAGCACAGACCGGACGCCCACTGCTCTGTGTCTATGTTCTGGACGACAAAACCCCGCCACTAAGACCCCTGGGCGGTGCATCGCGCTGGTGGCTGCACGGCGCGCTCGCACATCTCAAAAAAAATCTGGCTGGGCATGGAGGGTCCCTGCTCGTACTGCGAGGCCCCTCAAAAGACACGATTATGGCACTGGCCAGCGTCACCCATGCTGCCAGCATCCACTGGCACACCCGCCTTCATGAAAACGAACGAGCGCAGGACGCACAGATCGCCAAAGCTCTAAGCACGGAAAGCATAGATGTTCGGGAGTTCTGCGGCACAACCCTGCTGCCACCGGAAACAGTCCGAACCAAGGAAGGAGGGTTTTATCGGGTCTTCGGTTCGTTCTGGAAGGCATTCCGACAACATGACGTCCCCGAACCTCTTGATGTCCCGCAGGGCATAACTTTTCACCCCAATGCCGAAACCCTGCTGCCTAAATCCCACCTTAACGAAGCAGGTCTGCTCCCCACCAAGCCGGACTGGGCCGCAGGCTTGCGAAAGACCTGGGAACCCGGCGAGGCAGAAGCGCAGGAACATCTGCAGGACTTCGTAGCGCATGCCATGTCGCACTACGCTACAGGCAGAAACCTCGTCGCGAGAGAGGGAACATCGCGGCTTTCTCCCTATCTGGCTTTCGGTGAAATTTCTCCCCGCCAGATCTGGGCAACCATCATCTCAAAAGGAAGCCATGGCGAAGGCAGCGAGACTTTCCTTGCGGAAATCGGATGGCGCGAGTTTGCAAAATACTCGCTCTTTCACATGCCCCAGATGCCGACACGCAACCTCAGCGCCAAATTCGATGCTCTGAAATGGCGTAACAGCGACACTGACCTGAAAGCATGGCAGCAGGGCCAAACAGGCGTTCCGATCGTGGACGCAGCAATGCGTCAGCTCTGGCAAACAGGCTGGATGCACAACAGAGCCCGCATGATCGTAGGTTCTTTCCTGACCAAACATCTGCTGATTGACTGGCGCAGGGGAGAAGAGTGGTTCCGCGATACCCTCGTGGACGCAGACTGGGCCAGCAACACAACGAACTGGCAATGGGTCGCAGGGACCGGCATTGAGGCCGCACCGTTCTTCCGGGTCTTTAACCCGACACTTCAGGCTCAGAAATTTGATCAGGACGGAGACTATATCCGCCAGTGGGTGCCTGAACTGAAGAAGCTGGATGGCAAGGCCCTGTTCGAGCCATGGAACGCCCCAGAAGACATCCTTGATCGCGCGGGCGTCACGCTGGGGAAAACATACCCACGCCCATTGGTTGACCTCAAGGAAGGACGTGAAAGGGCTTTGGCCGCCTTCCGTGCATTGTAATAAACAAGACCCGGGACACGCATCCCGGGTCTGTATTTTCAGAGACCGCCGTTCAGGAAATTCCCGACATCAGAGCGCGCCTTCTTACCAAGAGCATTAACGCGCTCCTGCTGCTGAGCCGGCTGATTCTGAAGGTTTTGCAAACGCTTGACCTGCGTGTCACGTGCAGAGGTCAGCTTGGACTGCTCGTTCTGAATACGACTGGCCAGCTTTGCACGCTCGTTCGCCGGAGCGTTGGTGTACTTGTTCTTGAGATCCGCAATCTTTTTCTCGCGGGCCTGCTGATCAAGCTGTGCATTCTGTTTGTATTTTTGAACACGGCTGTTGAGGCAGTCTTCGCGCTGCGCCAGACGGCTCACAGCGTCAGAACCCGTGCTTTTCTGGCACGTCGTGCCCGTTGTGTCAGCCGCATGAACGTTTGGTGCAACAACCAACGCAGAAACCATAAGGCCCGCTGAAAGAACTGAACGGAATGTGGAACGATTGATCATGACTTCTCCTGTAACGGCTTTATCCATAACCCACCAGAAAGGTGTGGCAGGAACATGGCACGCCAGAACAGTTACGCTCCGATAGTCTTAAGGACTACCCGCACCATTACGGATATTTCACTCCATACCATCCGCAATCGCAGAAATACGCTCAGGATCAAGCAAAGTAATATGTGTAATGCCGCGAACACTGATCAGCTTCTCGCGCCGAAACAGACTGAACGTGCGGCTTACTGTCTCGATCGTGAGCCCCAGATAGTCTGCAATATCGGTGCGTGGCATTGGCAGATCAATTTCAATGGGCTGCTTCAGAACAGGCGCAGCCCGGTGCGGGCCCTGACAGCGTTCAATCAGAAACGTTGCCAGCCGTTCGCGCGCCGTCTTGCGCCCCAGAAGCGTCATTCGCGCCTGCATCAGCGCAAGCTCGCGCGACGCCTCCTCCCTCAATCTGTGTTCCAGATTTGGGAAGCGCGCCGTGAGTCGCTGCATACTTGCGTGAGGGAAACGACACAGCGAAACACCTCCGAGCGCCTCTGCGCTGAACGCATAGCTGTCAGACGCTGCAAGCCCGAGGAAGTCTCCTCCCTCCGCGAAGCCGGTCACTTGCCGCCTTCCGTCAGGGAGAAGTGTAAATAATTTGGCCCGACCGCCTGTAACCACAAAGAAATCATGTGCCGGAGAACCCTCATCAATAAATGAGCGCCCCCCTGAAACCGTCATTTTGGAAGATTCACTCGCCAGAACCGCAAGATCACAATCCTCTATGGCGTTGCAGATACTATCAACCCGGCCAATACAATGGACACATCGATCATGCATATCGTCGGAAGATCTGAATGATGACATGACAATCCTGCTTTTCTGGGCGAGGTTCGGGTCTCGGATTACCCACGGGCTCTATAGCACATAATTCGCCACACTTGATCCAGGTCAAGGTGTCTGATGTCGCACGGTGCTTTTCAGAACTCAACGATTGTTGATGGAACCCGTCATGAAGACCACAGCCCTTATGCTAGCTGCGGTGCTCGGCCTGGCCGCCGCCCCTGCTTTTGCCCAGACTTCTCCCGCTCAGGTCACGGTATCGGCTCCGCTCGTCGCGGCGCCGGTTCCTACAGAAAACGTTCATGCCCCCGTGTCCTCGGGGCATTGCGGCCTTTTCCAGACCTGTGCCAACACCAAGATCGGACTCGGCAAGGGCGATTTCATCGTCCGTCTGTCGGCCCTCGGCGTCATGCCCGAAGATCGTGACAGCAAACTGTGGCTGAACGGCAATGCGTTTGGCGGCCGCATCAAAACCACACGCTCTGTCATGCCAGAGCTGACCTTCGAATATTTCTTCACGGACCACATCTCCGCAGATCTGATCGCTGCCAGTACGCGCCATGAAGTCGCGGCTGAAGATACCGCTCTCGGCAAGATCGATGTCGGTAGTGCATGGGCTCTTCCGCCCACCGTGACATTCGCGTGGCATTTCCGCCCCCACAAGACATTCAACCCCTATGTCGGGGTCGGTGCGACACTCGCCTTCTTCCACAATATATCCCCTGCCGGTGGTCTGGTGCAGAAGCTGAACGTGGGCGTAACGGGTGGCCCATCGGTCAATGCGGGCTTCGATTACCAACTGGTGGGCAACTGGTTCTTCAACTTCGACGTGAAGCAGATGTTCATGCGCATGCATGCCTGGGCCAACGAGCGCGGTTCAGGCGCCTTCATCCGCGCACATGATTCCCTAGACCCAACTGTCGTGGGCGCAGGTATCGAGTATCGTTTCTAGAAAAAAAACGCTCTTACCTGAGCCGGAAAAGGCAGGCGCCAGCGATGGTGTACTGCCTTTTTTTTGTCATTTTCCTGACGTGCAGATGAAAGTTCCGCGATTTGTTACATAAAATTTTAGAAACATATTCGTTTTTGGCTTGAACCGCTTGGCGGAACGCTCGTGATGCGGCAGGTAGCATCTGTCAGGGAATTGTCCGGCTCCGTGACGATCCGATCTTTTTCCGCCCGGTCTCCCTGATCGGCGCCGCCTTTAATATCATAACGGGGTTCTCAAGCAGCATGCGCGTTACACGCGTCGGCGTACTGGCTATTGGCCTTCTGTGCGTCGCGATCATTCTTGTCATCGCTTTCCGGTTCCATGGACCTGCAGTCAAAACCGCATCTATGGAGCCGCCGATGTATGCCGTGGAAAACGGGAGCATTGTCGTCCGTGACGGCAGCCCCCTGTATAAACGGCTGATCATCACCCCCGTTATCTCCAAGACGATCACTCACGGCATCGAGCTGCCCGCACAGATCATGGCGGAGCCAGACCGGCAGGTAAATGTCCTGGCGCCAGTCACAGGCCGCATCATCAGCGTTGCCGTGCATCTGGGTCAGCATGTCACCAAGGGTCAGATCCTGGCAATCATCGCTGCGAGTGACCTTGATCAGGCCGTTGCAGATGATAGCCGCGCCCGCGCTGCCCTCGACTTCGCTCACCGCGCCTTTGCGCGCGCGCAAGGCGTCCTGGCCGCTGGCGGCAACGCAGTAAAGGACATGGAGTCCGCCCGTAACGATCTCGCACAGGCACAGGCAGAAGCAGAGCGCACCCAACGCCGCCTGCAGGTGCTCGGAGCGCGTCCGGGTTATTCCGCACAGGGCCAGGTTCCACTTGTCTCGCCAATCGACGGTGTAGTGTCCTCAACAACCATGTCACCGGGTCAGAATATTACGGATTCCACCGCCGTACAGATGACCCTTCTGGACCTCTCCGAAGTATGGGTTGCCGCGGCCGTACCGGAAAACCGCGTTTCACAGATCCACGAAGGCGTCACGCTGACTGCCACCTTTACCGACCTTCCCGGACACACCTGCGAAGGTCCCCTCGCGACATATGACCCGACACTGCATCAGGACACACGCCGCCTGAATGCGTATCTGGTCTGCCCGAACACCGATGGCACCCTGCATCCCGGCATGTTCGCAAACGCCATCATGAAGGTACCGCAGAACAGCGAGATCATGGTGCCTAAAAGCGCACTCCTGATGGACAATGATCGCGTCTCCGTCTTTGTGGAAGCCGGTCCCCGGACCTTCCGCCGCCACTACGTTGAAATCAGCTACGATGAGGGCGACACTGTGCGCATTCTCTCCGGAGTTTCCGCAAATGACCGGGTCGTGACGAGCGGCGCCATCCTTCTGAACGACGACTGAGCGGACGACTGAACCTTGATGATCGAACGCCTCATCGCCTGGTGCTTCTCGCACCGTAAAGTCGTGTTTATTGCTGCTGTTCTGCTGGCGCTTATGGGCGGCGCCGCGTGGCGCGTGCTTCCCGTGGAAGCCTATCCGGATCTTGGTGCCGTCAGCGTTCTGGTCACGACGCAGATGCCCGGCCTTGCCGCCGAGGAAATGGAACAGCAGGTCACCACACCTGTCGAACGCCAGCTTGCGAGTGTTCCGGGTGTCGTTGACAGTCGCTCCACCAGCACTTTCGGACTGTCTCTTGTCACGCTGATCTTCCGGGACGGTACCAACGTCTATCTCGCCCGGCAGCAGGTCCTTTCACAGCTTTCCAGCCTGTCCCTGACCAATGGCGCACAACCTGCGCTTGGCCCCATTTCCGGCCCGGCTGGTGAGATCTATCGCTATACACTGGAGTCCGACGACCGGAACCTGATGGAACTGTCAGACGTCCAGAAATGGATTGTGACACCCGCCATCCAGCATATCCCCGGCGTTGTGAACGTCGATAATTTCGGCGGCTTCACGCGCGAATATCAGCTTGAACTGGAACCGACAGCCCTGCTGCGGTACGGCATCGGCCTCGAAGATGTGCTGTCTGCCATCCGCAACAGCAACGTGAATTCAGGTGGTGGCCGCGTGAGCCGCGGCGAGCAGTCCTATGTCATCCGCGGCATTGGCATGATCCACAGCCTGGAGGACATGGGGAATATCGTCGTTTCCCATCACGGCGGCGTCCCCGTCTTCGTGAAGGATCTGGGACGCGTCCAGTTCGGGCATCAGGTCCGCGAGGGTATCCTCGGCAAGGACCATAACCCGGATACCGTCGAAGGCGTCGTCACGATGCTTAGCGGCGAGAACCCTTCCGTAGTCCTGCAAGGGCTGCACGAAACAATCGCCAGCCTACAGAAGCAGCTCGCTGCCCAGCATGTCCGCATCGTTCCATACATGGACCGCGACAACCTCGTGCAGGCAACAACCCACAAGGTCGGTGAGACGATGTTCGAGGGTATCTTCCTCGTCGTCATCATCCTCACGCTGTTTCTTGGAAGCCCGCGAAGCGCCATCGTAACGGCCGTCACAATCCCGCTCGCACTGTCTGCAGTGTTCGTGCTGATGCATGTTTTCAATATGTCGGCGAACCTGTTTTCGCTGGGCGCGATCGATTTCGGCGTGATCGTAGATGGAGCGATCGTCATTACCGAGACGATCCTGCGTATCCGCGAAGACCATCCGCATGACCCACTCTCTCCCGCGAACGTCCTGACGGTTGCCAAGCGTGCAGGCCGGGCGATTTTCTCGTCCACTCTCATCATCATCGTGGCCTATAGCCCGCTCTTTGCCTTCGAAGGCAGCGAAGGCAAGCTATTCCGCCCGATGGCCTATACCGTGAGCTTTGCGCTACTGGGCGCACTGGTCTGTGCTCTTACGCTGATCCCGTCTCTGACATTTCTGGCCCTGCGCAAGCCACGTCACATCTGGCACAACAAACCGCTTGAATGGCTGCACGGGCATTATACCAGAGCGCTTGGACACTTCATCGACCGGCCGCTGATCGCCTATTTTGGCGGAGCAGCGGCACTGGTTGCCGTGATTTTTCTTGGTGCAAGCATCGGGCGCGAATTTCTTCCGGATCTCGATGAAGGTGCCCTGTGGCTTCAGGTCCAGATGCCGACGGGCATTTCCCTCGATAAGGGAGAAAGAATTGCCGATGAACTTCGGAGCGCCGTACGCGAGTTCCCCGAAACATCCTATGCAATCACACAGCTTGGCCGCTCGGATGACGGAACCGACCCGTGGACACCATCTCATATCGAGATGCCCGTTGGCCTGAAGCCCTATGACCAGTGGCCCGGCGGCGAGAACAAGGCACAATTCGTGCAGCGTCTGCGCGCCCGTCTGTCCCGGATCCCAGGCATTGATTTCAGCATCAGCCAGCCGATCCAGGACAACATGAGCGATCTTGTTGGCGGCGCGCACAGCCCGCTGGTCCTGCGCGTTTACGGCAACGACTTCTCCGAACTGCGGCGCATTGGACAGCAGATCGTAGATATCCTGCACCGCGTGCCCGGAACGGCAAGCGCGTCCATCTTCCAGGAACCACGCATTCCGCAGATCGATATCACGGCTGATCGGCTGGCAGCTGCCCGCTATGGCATCAGCGTGTCTGACATCTCAGATCTCGTGACGAATGCGATCGGCGATGCACCCATCACCACCGTCTATGAAGATGACCGCTTCTATAATGCGACCCTGCACATCCGGAAGCAGGACATTCAGGACATGCAGACCCTGGCACAGATCCCGCTTTTGAACGCAGACGGCCTTCAGGTTCCGCTGTCACAGGTCGCGCATGTCGGGCTGCATATGGGTGAGAGCAACATCTCCCACGAACTGAGCAAACGCCAGATCACCATTCGCGTCGATAATGGCGACCGTCCGCTGTCACAATATCTGGCCGATGCGCAGGCGCGGATCGAAAGCTCCGTGCACTACGATCATCAGAAATATCGCCTCGAATGGGCAGGAACGTTCCAGCAGGAAGAGCGGGCCCAGAAGCGCCTGATCTTTGCACTTGGCGTGATGTTTGCTGTCATGCTGCTGCTTTTGTTCGCCGAATTCCGCACCATCCGTCAGGCTTTCCTGATCCTGAGCGTCGTACCTCTGGCCACGCTCGGTGGCCTCGTCGCGCTGCACCTGCGGGGTGAGACCCTTAACATCGCGACCTCCGTGGGCTTCATCGCGCTCTTCGGGGTGGCCGTGCAGAACGGCATCATCATGATCGCAAGCATCAACCGTCACCGCGCTGAAGGCCTACCAGTCCGTGATGCCACGATCATGGGTGCGGCCGAGCGGTTCCGTCCTGTCCTCATGACGGCTACCGTCGCAAGCGCAGGTATGCTCCCGGCCGCAATGGCAACGGGTATCGGTACTGACGTCCAGCGTGGCCTTGCAACCGTTGTGGTTGGCGGTCTGGGTATTGCCACCCTGCTAACGCTCTTTGCCCTTCCTGTTTATTTCTGCGAACTCGAAATGTGGGTTGAGAAGCGCGAAAAGCGCCGCCCAAAACGTATCAAGGAAGATGAGGCCCTGTCATGAAGCGGCTTCTGCGTCATTCCACTGTTCTTTTGAGTTCCGTAGTGCTCGGCGCGTGCGCTGTAGGGCCGAATTTTCATCGGCCGGACATGCCCGCCAATGCAGATTACCAGCGCGCGGCCCTGAGCCCGACAAAGGGCTCGTCGGGCAACGCCGGCGTTTCACAGCGCTTTGAAACTGGCGTTGATATTCCGGGGAAATGGTGGACCGTTTTCCAGAACGCAGAGCTCAATGCGCTCGTCGAACAGTCGCTCGCGAACAACCCATCGCTCAAGGCGATGCAGGACGGCCTGAAGACCGCGTGGGAGCAACGCCGCATCGAAGGCGCTGCGCTCTACCCAACCCTGTCAGCGTCCTTCAACCCTACGCGTAACAAAACATCGCAGGTTTACTCGCCTGTCCCGAACAACAACACCTATCTGTACAACGTACACACTGCCCAGCTGAGCATAGGGTATGTTCCCGATCTCTGGGGTGGTGCACGCCGCGCCATCGAGATGGCAGGAGCACAGGCCGACATCCAGCGCTTCCAGCTTGAAGCCACAGCACTGACCATGGTCTCCAATCTGGTCAACGCAGCCATTCAGGATGCGGGAATACGGGCCCAGATCGAAGCGACACAAAGCCTGATCTCTGACCAGAGGACTGTTCTGAATACGCTTCTGAACGAACAGAAGCTGGGCAACATCTCCCTTCATGATGTTACCGCACAGCAGGCTTCGATCGCGCAGCTTGAAATGACGCTCCCTCCCCTGAACCTGGCTCTGGCACAGAACCGAGATCAAATGGCGACGCTGATCGGTGTCACACCAAACACACCGATGCCTGAGTTTCATCTGGAGCAGTTCACACTGCCACGCAGCCTCCCGGTCTCTCTGCCCTCCGCCTTGCTGGACCAGCGCCCGGACGTCAGAGCGGCGCAGGCACAGATTCAGGCGGCAAGCGCACAGATCGGCATCGCAATCGCCAATCGCCTCCCCAATGTTCAGCTCAGCGCCACACCGGCACAAGCCGTGGGAACAATGAGTGACTTCTTCAAACCCGGCTATGGAAACTGGACAATCGCCGCAACACTGATGCAGCCCATTTTCCAGGGTGGTTCGCTACTTCATGCCGAGCGCGGCGCACGCGACAATCTCCTGCAGGCCAATGACCAGTACAAAGCGACCGTGCTCAGCGCGATTCAGGACGTTGCTGACAGCCTGCATGCCGTCAGCTTTGATGCCGACACACTGGCCGCTAACGAAACTAACCTGCAGGCCAGTGAAAAGACCCTGAATATCTCCCATGCCCAGCTTCGGCTTGGTGACATCAGTACACTGTCCCTTCTGCAGGCACAGCAATCCGTCTCGCAGGCCAGACTATCATACGTTCAGGCACAGGCAGCGCGGTTCTCTGATAGTGTTGGTCTGTTTCAGGCGCTTGGCGGCGGCTGGTGGAACCGCAATGATATCGGCATGACACCGGCCGCCCAGAAGGCGCTCGGCAAGTCCCTCGTCCCCTGGTAACACCCTCAGGGTAACGGCAATAATCTCAGGGCTGCCAGACGAGCAGCCCTGAGAATTCCCCCTTACTTACGGGGGGTGTAGATCTCACTCAGACGATCAGGCGTGCCTGCAATACGCTCAAGATGCGGATAGCGCAGCCCATCGTGATACGGGATCGTAATGGTCTGTACGTGCTCGCCGGATTTTACGATCAGACGGATCGTCTGCTTCGGGTCCTTCTGGGCGTCCGTTACAGCGTGGATCAGACGCTCTGGCGAAAATGCCATGTCGTTGACAGCAAGGATTGTCTCGCCAGATGTGATACCGGCCTTGAACGCCGGGCCCATCCAGTGAACACGCCCCATCGTCCCGTGGGCGTTGACGGCAACACCGAGAGAGAATGTCAGGTCCGTTGTGTGACGTGCGGCCTGCATAGCCTTGATGAAGGATGTCGGCTGCGCTGTGTAGACGAGCTTGTATCCACCATTCAGCAGGCCATCGAGCGGTGCATGCGGCTGCACAGCATCCAGACGATCATGCAGGAACTTGGCCCAGTCATATGGCTGAACCGTGTTCAGCGCCGTCACCACATCCTCAAAGCGATAGGTGCTGGTGATGAAGCTACCGTCATTGGTGCCAAAGAACAGCTTGGCGAAGTCATCCAGGGAATGCTGCCCATTGGAAAGCTTGCGGATCAAAGTGTCCGCATCCAGCCACATGAGCTGGCCTTCAACGTAATAATCTTCAGAACGCTGCCAGTCGCGCCATGAGAGCGGTGCACGCTGCGCAATGACGGGATCGTTAGTCGTGTCTTCCAGCGGGCGCCACAGACGACCTGACTGGTTATCGTAGGTTGCAGCCATCAGAGCCAGAGCTTCGAAGCCCTGCTCCTTCGTCACAAGACCTGAACGCGCGGCAAGGACATTGCCCCAGTACTGCGTCTGACCTTCATAGACCCACAACAGAGAACCGCGCTGCGGAGTATTGAAGTTCGGTGCCCACATATCTGCCGGACGGCGATATTTTCCATTCCAGGAATGGGTGTATTCGTGAGCGAGCAGGTCGCGCTCGGGGAAAGTCTTGTCCCATTCAGTGAAATAGCCCGGCGCTGCACTATTTTCGCTCGAGCGATGATGTTCCAGCCCGATACCACCCAGCTCTTCCGTCAGCGCCAGAAGAAAGTCGTAATGATCGTAATGCTGCGAACCGAACACTGCGACAGCCTGATGGACCAGGTTGCGATGTGCCTCGATCTGAGCCGGGGTTGCGTTCAGCGAGTCTGGGTCGTCAGCAACGACGTCCAGTGAAACAGGCGTCTGCCCAGGCGCGTTCAATTGCCATTTGCGGAAATACCGCCCAGCGTAAATTGGGGAATCCACAAGCGTATTGAACGGCACATCATTGAAATGTGTCTCGTCGCCATAGGTTCCCGCGCGCAGGGCAGAACCAATCTGCCAGCCATGAGGAACATGGACACTTGGCTTCACGTTGATGTCGCGCGTGAAATAGCCCGCCGGGTACAGTGCTACCTGATCCCACTCGACATTAACGATGGATGGCGTCATGACAACGCGGCCCTGTGCCGGTGTGACCGGAGACAGAAGCTGGAAATGCAGATCAAGCGTTGGTGTGGCACTGGAAACCGGAATGTGGAACGCAGCTACGTTCACTGAGTCCCGTTTCCAGGCGATCTTCTTGCCACCGGACTGAACACTGAGGCCACCAAACTGCTCAATGACGCCAGTCGGGGAATGATCACCGGGTATCCACATCGGATACAGGAGTGTCATTTCTCCCTTTTCCATCGCGTCCTTGGGCACGGGAACAATCTCGTGCACCGACATGATATGATGGGCTGTATCCGTTGCGTCCACGGAAACGTTCAGTGACCCCGGAAACGGGTGGTCCTGAGGCTCCGGAACGGAAGGAGGGATAGGCATTGGCTCGGGTTGCGGCTGGGCAAAAGCCGGGGAGACGAGGCCGGTAAACGCGGTCAGTGCAACCAGCAGGCGCAGACGTGTCATGGACATGTTCCGGTTAAAAATCGAAAATCCTTTCTGGCCTAATCGCCCCGCCCCTTCTTCACAAGAGGGGAGAACAGAACAGAATGAATTTATACCACCGGAACCCCGTACATTATCCGCGAGAAAGAATATCAGGCGCCTGTAATATTATGAATCTCGATTTCCCACCCTTCTGGTGATGGCTTAAGGTGCATCGGTGTAGCGTTGGCCAGCCTGACATTCACCGGCAGTCCCATTCCTGAGCGCAGACCACGAAACAGCGCCCCATGTGCCACGAACAATGGCACGCCATCGCGCTTCAGTTCACGATTGATCGCAGTCACCGCACGGGCGCGAAGCTCGGCAAAGGGTTCTGCCCCTTCAGGCGTCATGCCATCTTCAATCCAGGGGTCATACCATGTGCCCATGGGCTCGCCTTCCTGAACACCAAAGCAGACCTCCTGCAGTTCAGGGTCAATCGTGAGCGGAAGATCAGGACCACCACCATCGCGAATGGCATCCCTTGCATACTCTGCCGTGACGAGAGCACGAGTCAGGGGGGAGGCCACGATACGGTCAAACGGCGCATGACCATTCTGGAAAAATGCCGCCAGTGCTGCGCCCGCACGCGCGGCCTGTGCCAGGCCAGTGCTGTTGAGCGGTATATCCGTCCGCCCCTGCGAGAGCCCCCTTGCGTTCCAGTCCGTTTCACCATGACGGAGATACCAGTAAGGCTTGGCAATGATCTTCGGCATGATGCGCTCCTGAATCGGTAAGAAATCAGTCAAACAATGAGGAAACCGAGCTTTCATCCGCCACCGCACTCATGGCGCGCGCCAGAAGGTTGGCCGTCGTGATCTGCCGGATGTTCGGGGCCTCAAGAAGGGCTTCCGTGGCTGGGATGCTGTCTGTCAGGGTCAGCATGTTCAAAGGACTGTTTTTCACGCGCTCACACGCATTGCCAGTCAGAACACCGTGAGTGACATAAGCCTCCACACCCTGTGCACCACGGCTCATCAAAGCACTTGCGGCATTACACAGGGACCCGCCACTGTCGATAATATCATCCACCAGTACACAATACCGGCCTTCGACATCGCCAATCACGTTCATAACCTCTGAGACACCCGCACGCTCGCGACGCTTGTCGATGATCGCCAGATCCAGGTTCAGACGCTGAGCGAGCTGACGGGCACGGACCACGCCACCCACATCCGGAGAAACAATCATCAGTTCCCGGTCCGGAAGGCGCGTCTTCAGATCACGCACAAAGAGCGGTGCCGCGTACAGGTTGTCCGTGGGAATATCAAAGAAACCCTGAATCTGCATGGCGTGCAGATCCATGGTCAGGATGCGGTTCGCACCCGCTTCCGTCAGCAGGTTTGCCACCAGCTTGGCGCTGATGGGGGTACGTGGGCCAGATTTACGATCCTGACGCGCATAGCCAAAATACGGCATGACCGCTGTCACACGCTTGGCCGAGCCACGGCGAAGCGCATCGAGCATGACCAGAAGCTCCATGAGATGATCATTGGTCGGCATACAGGTGCTCTGGATGACGAATACGTCTTCTCCGCGCACGTTTTCCTGAATTTCAACGAACACTTCGCCGTCAGAGAAACGCTTGACGACTGTCTTGCATAAAGGCAGTCGAAGCTCGTTCGCGACCGCGCGAGCAAGGGGCAGGTTACTGTTGCAGGCAACGATCTTCATCGGGCGGACTCATACGCTGGCGGAGAAGGATGGGCGCCTTCTAACAGGGGGAACACACCCTGTCATCCGCCGTTTACAGTGTCTTCGGGGTTGATGCTCCCTGCGATGCAGGCGAAACACACATGGTACCAGCGGGTGCGCACCAAGGCGGCTAAAATCCACGCCACCAGAAAGAGACGATCATGGGTCTGAAAGAATGTACGGGTTTTGTTGGACGCAGACTGCTGATCAACGATCTTCCCAGCAGGCGCATGGCCCGGAATGCAATCTTCATTCCCCCTGCAAACGGCCCTTACTGGGGACTGTTCGAACCCTCGGGCCGCAGCGTTGCGGAAGCAATGATCTTTGCGGGCAACGGTTCAGGAAAGCTGCACAATCCCCTTGGATCTACTGACTGCCCGGAACTGCCCAGTTGTCCGACGCTCAGCGACGATTATGATTATATTTATATGGGACATATAGACCCCCATTATGGGCATTTTCTGGTAGGAGCTGTGGGCCGGTTATGGGCCCTCCCCGCCTATGAGCGCGATCGTCTGCGGATTGTCTTCAGCTGCCATTTGAGTGTGCAGGAATTGATGGCACGTGATTACTTTCGAGTTATCATGACTGCTCTTGGCCTTACCGAGAAAAACTTCCTGCGAATCTCAACTCCAGTCCGTTTCCGTCGGATAGATGTTGCAAGCGTTCCGTTCGAAGAACTTTCGCTTGTGCACACTATTTACGCAGACCTGATGCACGCCATTGGAAGGCAGATCATTCCTGAAGGCGGCCAACCACTTCCTGCCCGAGCAATTTATATGTCCAAGGAGCGTCTGCGAAACGGCAATGTTCGCGTGGATAATGAAAGTGCATTCACTGCGGCTTTGCGTGAACGGGGCGTTGGAATTGTCTATCCGGAAGAAATGGGCTTCCGAGATCAGATCAAACTATGGGCATCAAATCCGACAGTCATCGGGTTTAGTGGAGCATCCCTGCACACGAGCATTTTCTTTCCAGAGCGACGCGTCATCACTCTGGCACACGGCCCGGACATTTGGGCGAACCAGTGCCTGATAGACATGGCCAACAACAACGATGCTCAATATCTCTATGATGCAAATGGCCTTGAGCATATTGGCGCTGGAAATGGCTTCAATATGAATTATCGCATCCGCAATCCTGAACAGCTTGCCAGCGAGCTTGCTGAATATGCACTTTCCTGATGGGCCCATCGCCCAATCTGACAAAGCATTCCTTACGAAAGAATGCTTTGTCCAAAATCAGGCAGGTTCATTCCAGCAAGAGATAACTTTATCAAAGCTACACACCTGGAAACCCAAGGCAGCCTGACAAAACAGCAATTTCAAAGGGAAAATTCTGAAGTGGTGCCCAAGACCGGGATCGAACCAGTGACACTGCGATTTTCAGTCGCATGCTCTACCAACTGAGCTACTTGGGCACCGAAGCTACAGGACGTATCGCCTGTTGCGGAAACGGGGTGTAGCGTATGCGGAGGTTGGGATCAACCCTTCCCGTCAGGATATTCTTCCATATCTTCGTCATTATCCTGACGAAAGGACGGAACACGGTAATTACCGTTGAACCAGCGCCCCAAATCCACGTCCGCGCAGCGCTGTGAACAGAAAGGCCTGAACGCCTCTTCGGTAGGGCGTTTGCAGATCGGACATGTTCCACTCATGACAGGCTCCAGCTTGCAGGGGGGGCATCAGGATTCAGGATAAGCTCCACTGGCTGCCCATGACGGGAAACAAAATCTTCCATAGCGACAGGGTCGGCTTCCAGCGCGCGGATGATGGCAATAGACCCGGTTAATGTAGCACCCTTCCTGTTTTCCTGAAGAATTCTGCGCAGGGCAGCAAGGGCAATGCCATGCGCAGAAGAAAGAAGCTCGTGCAACGGAGGGCGGCGGCGCAGGCGCGTCAACTCCAGCAACCCAGACGGGGTAGCCCCCAAAATCTCGGTCCGCAAAGGATCCTGTATGAACGCCTGCTGAAGGAAACTGACCAGCGCCGGGCGCTTGCGGGTTTTAACGCCCGCTGGGTCCACAAGGATGGTACCAGAGAGATTACGCAGGCGGATCTGGCGGGCCAGTTCAGGAAAGCTCTCGATGTTTGTTTTGAAATCGGGACTTTTGGCGCTGTCCATGTCGATCGCCACGAGTGCGGGTGTTGGAAAGATACTGGCCGTCAGGGCTCCAAGTTCAACCTCAGATGCGCCGAGTCCCTGAAAATCGGCTTCCAACGTGGCATCAAAAGCCTGCAGGCTTCTTTGCAGACGCGGACGCAAAGACACGGGAAGCAGCGCGGCCATTGCGGCGTCATCAATGATGATCGCAGCATCTGGATAGCGTGTCGCAAGCTCTTCAAGTGGGGTAGGACCTCGACGCAAAAGGGCCGGTGCCGTGTAAGGCTCTGTCGGCATGTCGGCACGCTTCAGGCGAAGACCTTTACCGTTTTGCGCACTTCGGACGACACGGGCGCCAACAAGAGAACCTTGCGTCAGCGCATCACGCGTGGAGAGAAAACCGCCTATACCGTCTGCGAGAGTGACGAAAGCCCCGCCGAGAGCTGGCGCGGGCGCCTGAACACGCACGACGTGCCAGTCATCGAGTCCATCCGCCAGCCCCGGGCGCCAGATGGCTGCGTCCAGAAGTGTGTCATGGTCGGTGACGACTATCCGCACTTCACCTGGAGAGCAGGCAGCGCGGATTTCAATCACGCGATCCAGCCTCCCTCACGACGGATCTGCCCCCGCAGAAGCTGCGCTGTCTCAAAGAGTGGGAGACCCACGACAGCAGAATAGCTACCCCCGATCTGACGTATATGCGCGGCAGCAGCCCCCTGAATGGCATAGCCACCAGCTTTGCCACGCCAGTCTCCCTGTGCGATCAGGGCATCGATATGATCGTTGGTCAGGCGTGCAAAGATCACAGTACTTTCGACGACACGCTCGCTCGAACGACCAGCTTCCCACGCTTTGGTGGGACGCAGAACGACAGTCGTGATCACCTTGTGCCGGCGACCCGACAGAAGCGTCAGGCAACGCCGGGCTGTCGCTTCGTCTTCTGCCTTGGGCAGAATGCGACGGCCAACGGCGACAACCGTATCCGCACCGAGCACAAGAGCGGGGTCGGCGCGCAAGTTCGCAACGTGATCGGCCTTGGCGCGTGCCAGGCGCTCCGAAAGGGGGCGCGGCATTTCACCCGGGCGCGGTTCCTCGTCCACATCCGCGCTGACGACTGCGTCAGGCACGATTCCAATCTGGCTCAGAAGGTCCAGACGGCGTGGGGAAGCCGAAGCCAGCACTAGGGCAGGACGCGCCTGCGTTCCGGTACGCGCAGTGTCGGAAGCCATCAGGGCAGCGACCGTCTTACTTGAAGCGGAAGGTGATGCGGCCCTTGGAAAGGTCGTATGGTGTCATCTCAACGTTCACGCGGTCACCTGCCAGAACGCGGATACGGTTCTTGCGCATCTTGCCGCTCGTGTGAGCCAGAATGGTATGCTCATTGTCGAGGGTCACGCGGAACATCGCGTTGGGCAGCAGTTCCATCACGGTGCCGGTGAACTCGATCAGATCTTCTTTTGACATGTAAATCCTTGAAGCAGGTGCTTGGTGGTCATCTGCGTGAAGCAGCGGCCCCGGATTCAGGGCCGGAAAAATCCAGTCCCGCTATGTGCGGACTGTCGCCCTGAACGTCAAGCTTGATGCTGGTTTTCAGGCAGGTTTTGCCTGTTTCTGGCAATATATTGGCCCGATCGGAGTCTGGAAACAGGGTCAGGGGCCAAAAAGCCTTCAACCCGTCAAAGGATTGGGGGCTCCTTTCTTGCCTTCTTCGGACGCTCTCCAGCAGTACCACGCAAGCGCAGAACGCCAGGGGGAGAAGGATTCCGTGGCCAGCCGCAGCACTTTAGGCGTGGGGGCGACATCCAGTCCCTTGATGCGCTTCCAGCCCGCGCGGACACCGAAATCGTCTATCGGCATCACATCCGGCCTGTCGAGCGTGAACATCAGAAGCATTTCGACCGTCCAGCGGCCAATTCCACGCAGTGTGATGAGACGGGCGATCAGTTCTTCGTCACTGAGATCTGCAGCTTCCAGTCGGCTGGGTACGATACCGTCGAGCCTGGCCTGAGCAACACCACGCATCGCTGTCAGTTTAGCTGCAGAAAGACCGCATCCGCGCAGGACATCCTCCGAAAGGGAAAGCAGATGCCCCGGTGTGGGAGGGGGGCCATCAATTTCTCCAGTTTCACCAAGAGCACAAACGCGCCCGAAGATTTTACGCGCAGCGACACCATGCAACTGCTGCCCTGTGATGGCACGTAGAAGTGCGTCATAAGGCTCCTGCCCATCATTGCCGCGAAGGCGGCACGGGCCTATCCGCTCCATTGCCGCCGCAATATCGGAATCCTTTGCAAGACAGGCAACAAGATCAGCGGACATGGTGTTTGTTTCCCTTTGTGACTTCCGTTACGGTTTGCGCCTTCCGTGATCCGGACATTGCTGCCATGATACCGGAACCACATGTCCACTCCCAGACCCGGATACCAAGCCCGCCCGATGACAACCCGGCCCGTCCTGGTACAAATGGTCCGGCGATGACGCGCCACCACAGTACCCTCCTCAGCCAGGGTAAAACCCCATGATGCGCAACGACTCTGCTGTCGGGGGCAAGGCCGCGCGTCTGGAGCCAAGACTTTTTGTTGTTCGCCCGAAAGAGCCAGACGTGGCGCGCGCTGCGCCTGCTGGTAGCCGGGGGCGGTTGCGAGATTATGTTCCAGCAGCGACGGCGGTAAAACCCGTCCTGACTCCCATGATGCGGCCGCAGACGGTGGTCGAGCCCGGACCTGCGATTCCGTTTGTCATCTCGGCCGGTTTGCACATTGCGATTCTGGCGATGCTGCTTGCGTCTCACCACGGCGCGCATGGATCTCCATCCGGCGCCGAGCAGCCGCAGGTGGAAATGGTGTTCGACGCGCCACCTTCCAAAAGCAGCATGCAGGGCCCTCGCGCCCATGAAGAGGGGGGTGCACCGCCACCGCCTTCCACATCAACGCCCGAGCAGAAAACGCCTGACCAACAGGAACAGAAAACAGAGGAGCAGCAATCAGCACCCACCCCTGCTGTTCCAACACCAGAAACGCCATCCACCCCTCCTGTTGCAGAAGACCCTTCAGGCGAACTTGCAAAAACAGACCCTGTACCTGCCCCAGTGACGCCAGGAGCAGCACCGAGCCAGCGATCACAGCATACGGCATCTCACCGCCATGCCTCCCCCCATCGCGCAGCACGCTCTGACAAAAGCAATCCATTTGCGCATCCAATGGATCTGTCGTTCGGGGATCAGCCATCACCCTATCGTCATCGTCGAGGACGCGCTGCCGGATCTGGCGGCCCGATCGACATGTCTCTTGGCCCTCTGAGCATGAACGGCGCGATCAACGCCCCATATCAGACACGCAACAGCGTCAAGGGTGTGAGCGAAGATTACGGTGGAGAGATTGATCGCTGGATCCGGTCACACATGTATTATCCCGAAGAAGCTGCCCGTGCAGGCGAAGATGGTCCTTCTTCAGTGCATGTGGTGCTGGATCGTTCAGGGCATGTGAAGTCCGTGCGTCTGACGGGACAGTCCGGCTCTTACTCGCTGGATGCGGCCACGTCCGGCATGTTCCAGGGTGCGCATCTTCCACCCGTGCCACCTGACATGAAGGGTGACCACTTCGATATCGACGTGACGATCAATTACATTCTGATCCACCACTAAGCGGGGGCAGCGGGCTTCGACAAGACTGGCCCGTTCCCTTACAGTTCCGGCTTTCTGCAGACCCGCTCCACAGTTCCCGGACCTCTGATGCGCCGTATCCTGCCTGCCCTGCTCCCCCTCTGCCTTGCTGGCTGCTTTTCCATGCCACACCCTTTCGCTGACCCAGGGTCACAGGCAAGACATCTGGCCATGGCCAATCTCCCTCCGGCCCGGCTTGCCGTTCCGACACCAGCCGACTCCCTGCTGCCGGATGCGGCGACCCATCTCTGGGCCCAGGACACCGCGCAGGCCCTGCTTGCGGAATCAGTTCCCGCTATTGCGCAGCCGCGTAAGCCCGGGGACTGGTGGCTGAAACTTTCGGCCAAAACACAGTCAGGGTCTGTAGTCCCGCACTACGTGGTGATGACGCCAGACGGGAAAGCCCGTGCCGAAGGAGATGGGCAGCCTGTTGATATGGCGCTCTGGAGTTCAGGCGACCCTGCCACTGTGAATGCAGCGGCAGTTCAGGAAGGTCCCCAGATTGCACAGCTTCTGACTGGCATCCAGGCAGATATGATGCAGCAGGACCCTCACAGCCTGATGCATCGCGCCGCACACATCTACTTTGCAGGCGTAACGGGGGCACCGGGAGACGGGAATATTTCCCTTGCGCGCGCTTTCTATGTCGCCTTGCCTGACAACACCAATTCCGTACAGACAACCCCGAAAGGCGCTGACTTTACGGTGCGCACCTCCGTGAAGATTACGAACGGACCTGCTGGCACAACAGGGCATCCGCAGCAGCATATTGAAATTGTGTGGCACGTACTGGCAGCGGACGGAAAAGAGGCAGGTGCCGCGACACAGATTCACGACATTGCCGCGCATTCCCTGGATCATGAATGGGGCGAAGTTGCTGCCGCCGCGAGTGAGGAGGCTGCGGGGGGCGTGCGTACTATCGTCACCAATTATTCTGGCCGGGAACATACGCCGTTGCCAGACAAAGCTTCGAATCCGAAAAAATAATCAGAACAATATGTAACTTACTATTTCTTGTTTCTCAGTAGCCTTCCCTATCTGAAGAGAAGGCTACTGACATGAAGCTCTATTACGGCCGAGCTTAACGATCCAACGTAGTGTCTGGAGGCATAGTGGCAGCCATATTGGCCATACTGCTGTTCATGCTCGCGCATTCAGCAAGCTGCTGCTTCATTCTTGGTGGCAGAGACCTGCCATTTTTCCGCTCCTTATCCAGTCTTTCACACAGTTCCATTTTCTGCGTCATTGTGAGCTTCGCCATCGACGCATCCCCTTGCACTGAGCTATTTTTCTGATGCGGTGATGCAGTTACTGGGGATGCCCAAGCCTCAGCAAACATCAGAGGAAAAAGGCACAGGATCAAATATCTCATAAATGATATCCTTCTTGTTTTACGTAGAAATTTTCAGAACCAGCCGCGAATTCCAAAGGTGAAGCGTGTGCTCCCGCTCCGTTCGCCCTGTCCCTGAACAATGTGGCGCGCCTGGCCAATTTGACCCGCATAAGTCACCGCGACATAAGGCGCGAATTTACGCCAGATTTCGTAACGAAGCCTCAGACCAGCATCGATATCGGACAGACCAGACCCAACCTGTCGGGCTGCATCTGATTTCGTATAAAAATTGAGTTCCGCCTGCGGTTGAAGAATTAGTCGGTTTGTCAGCAAAAAATCATATGATCCCTCCAGACGCCCGGCAAAGCGTCCGCGATCGCTGACATAACCAGTGGCCTGAAGTTCAAACTGGTAGAGCGCAAGACCCTGTATACCAAACGCTCCCCATGTTCGTTCCGGACCGTCGTCAAGGTCAGCGCGAACACCACCCTGCAAATTAAAATAGGTGGATATTGCATGGCTGTAGAGCAGCTCCTGCTGTCCATCTCCCATTTTTCCACCAGAGACAGTGCCCTCGGAGCGTATCCAGACCCGATCATAATCGGTGCCGTACCAGGCTTCTCCATCCCATCGAAAATCCGATTTTCCAGGAGAATATCTCCCCTCGAATTCATCAAGAATACCATGAAAATACGTAGCCTGATCCATAATGGGCGCCGTATTACCAATATAAATAACTGGTTCGGAGGGCGCATCTGCAGCATGATAATGAATTTCCTGCCCTTCCGCAGCGAATACGCTGAATGGAAAACAGAGCGGCATCATGAAAAATAATGCTCTTTTCATGATACGATAATCGTTCGAAACATACCGCTATCCATATGGTACATTAAATGACAATGGTATGCCCACATCCCCGGTGTGTCTGCTGTCACCAGATAGCTAAGTTTTGACCCAGGCTGGGAAATGATCGTGTGCTTGTAGGGTTGATAAGCGCCCTGACCATTTTCGAGTTCACTCCACAATCCATGAAGATGGATAGGATGTTCCATCATCGTATCATTTATAAGGATAAACCGAACACGCTCTCCAAGCTTAAGGCGTATGGGGCCCGCCTCTGAAAACTTGCGTCCGTTAAACCCCCAAATATAACGTTCCATATTTCCAGTCAGGTGCATGATAATTTCATGCGATGGTGGCCGCATGTCTGCACCCGGGCGCGTTGCACGCAACTGACGATAATTCAGAACACGCCTGCCTGTATTTTCAAGACCATCGCCTGGGCTGCCCGTGCGATCAACCGGCATCATGGCAACGTTCTGGTTTTCGACGTTGAGTGGAGGCGGGCCCGGATCATCACGCTTAAGAGGGGGCATTTTCATACTGCCCATTCCCTTCATCGACATGCCCGACATTTGCATGCCGCTCATATCTCCAGCCATGTTCATGCTGCCCATGCTATCGTTGGGCTTCATGTGTGACATGCCCATATCAATCATTGTGCGAACGGGTCTGGGGTCCATAGGAGGAATCGCGGCAGACATTCCTGAATGTGGCGCTAGAGTGCCTCGTGCATAGCCGGTCCGGTCTTCACTCTGCGCGAAAATAGTATATGCGCGCTCGTCTTTTGGTTGGACAATGACGTCATAAGTTTCCGCAACACCTATGCGAAATTCATCGACAGATATGGGCTCCACATCATTTCCATCGGCTTGCACCACCTGCATTTCCAGCCCGGGAATGCGAATATCAAAAAAAGTCATCGTAGATGCATTAATGAAACGCAGACGGATGCGTTCATTTGGCCTGAACAGCCCCGTCCAGTTCGTATCTGGGGCGTGACCATTCACGAGATAGCTGAAAATTACCCCGCTGACGTCTGAAATATCCGTTGCAGACATTCGCATTTTTGACCATGCGAGACGATCCTTGAGCGCAGCTATCCCGCTTCCTGCCTGTTTTGCTTCCCTTGGAAAGGATGCCGCCGTGCGTTGCCGAAACGTATAATAATCATCCTGCATCTTGAGATTGCTAAGGATGTCCATCGGATCAACATCCGTCCACTCAGAAAGTAGGACCACGTAATCGCGTTCACAGGGAGTCGGGTCCGGGGTGCGGGGATCAATGACAATTGCGCCATACAACCCCTGAGCCTCCTGCATTCCGGAATGCCCATGATACCAATATGTCCCGCTTTGATGCAGGCGAAAGCGATAGGTAAACGTCTCTCCAGGCGCGATACCTGCAAAACTCAGGCCAGGCACACCATCCATGTTGCTGGGCACACGAATGCCATGCCAATGGATTGACGTAGATTCACTCAAATCATTGGTCACATTTATGGAGACCGTATCTCCCTGTTTCCAACGCAGTATCGGTCCAGGCACTGTGCCGCCAACGCTCGGGGCATCAAGGCACTTCCCATCAATTTCAATGCGCGTGCGACCCACACGCAGATTATGATTTGCCGAAGACGTTGCAGGAAGACTTCCCATAGGCTGAGTGAATGCGTGAGCGTTAGCTGGGAGCCCGCCAAGCAGACCCCCCGCGCCCAACCCCGTCACAAACCGACGTCTCGTCAAACCGCACGAAGAGCGGGACGAAATAGACATGATAAATTCCGATAATTAAGGAGCAGTTCTCATTTCCAGAAGGAATTGATCAGCAAGCGCCCTTCTGAGAAGGGTCTCAGGCTATCTGCTGCCTTGGCGGTCGCCTTGGAGGTAGACCGTCTACACTCACGACATTTCGCGAATATACTATATTATAGGAAAGCATTCCGAAGAGCTGTGCCTGATTCCAGCGCATGGATATTGTCGGCGCCACGTCGGACGAAGTGCTTTGCACATGGCAGCAGTGATCATGGTGATGACAATGAGGAGTATGTGGCTGCTTCTGCGCGGACACGCAGCAATCCGCCATGGGCATGATCTTCGCACTGACCGTCACTTGCGGCATCTGAGCATGGGCTGAAGAGACACCAGCCAGCACTGCTACCTGCATTAAAATGCAGGCCAGAAAAGCTATCCAGATGCGGGAGGATTTTCTCAGCATTCTGATCTTAATACCCTTCTGCACAACAGAGAAAAAGTCTTTTCTGGAACCGACTACGTCTCACAGTGTCTACTTATAGAAAATTTCGATTTTTCGGCTGCCATCTGTTCAACAGAAGTGAATTACTTACGACAGAAACGGAGCTCATTGCCATGGCCGCACCTGCGAAAACGGGGTTCAACATTCCAAATGCCGCCAAGGGAATCCCGATAATGTTATAAAGAAACGCGAAGAAAAGATTTTGTCTAATTTTTGAGAGCGTTGCGCGCGAGAGCGAAATAGCGTCCAGCACACCAGAAAGTTCGCTGTTCATTAAAATAATATCAGCAGTTTCAAGAGCGACAGCCGATCCCGCACCGATAGCGAAGCCCACATTCGCGGCAGCAAGAGCCGGGGCATCGTTAATTCCGTCTCCCACCATCCCCACAACGCCACCATCTACACGATATTTCTCAACGGTTGCAGCTTTCTGATCAGGCATCACACCTGCGGAAAAATCTTCCAATCCAACTGTTTGGGCAACAGCCGCAGCTACGCGATGGTTGTCACCCGTCAACATGACGACTTTTATGCCAGCCTGTTTTAAAGCCCTAACCGTATCAGCAGCATCCGGACGCAGCTTATCTGCAAGAGCTAAATAGCCTAAAATACGCTCTGTACTGGAAATGACGATGACAGTCTTCTCGTCCCCTTCCAAACTGTCTGTAAATTGCTCATCAATTTTAATACCTGACTGAATTAAAAACCTTGGGGACCCCGCGAAAAAAACATCTCCATCAATTTTTCCCCGCACACCCAACCCCGGCACGGCCTGAAATTCAGTTACGACCGGAAGCTTCTGCTCAGGAAAATGCGTAAAATCCATTATCGCACGGGCCAGAGGATGTTCGGAGCTCTGCTCCAGCGCGCGAGCGACTGAAAGAAGTTCCTCTTCGCTCACACCCGACTCAGGATGCACATCACTTACTGTAGGTTTTCCTTCGGTTAGGGTTCCGGTCTTATCTAGAATAATTGTTGTTAATTTTTCTGCATGCTCCAACGCATCCGCATTGCGAAAAAGAATACCTGATTTTGCGCCTAGCCCCGTTCCCACCATAATTGCTGTTGGCGTTGCAAGCCCAAGTGAGCAAGGACACGCAATAACAAGCACAGAAACCGCCGAAACAACGCTCCACGTTGCCGATCCTGTAACACTCAAGCCAACCACAAACGTAAAAAACGCAATGAAAATAATAGCGGGTACAAAAATACCTGCCACACGATCAGCAAGCTTTTGAATACTCGCCTTGGAACCCTGCGCCTGCTCCACCATCTTCACAATCCGGGCGAGTGCTGTATTTGCGCCGACCCCAGTCGCCCGAACGCGCAAGGCACCGTTGGCATTCATTGTCCCCGCGAAAACCGTGTCAAAAGGACGCTTCAGGATGGGGATACTTTCGCCGGTGAGCATCGCCTCGTTGATTTCCGACACGCCATCAACAATTTCGCCATCAACCGGAATGCTCTCACCTGGTCGAACGACGAAAATATCATTTTCCCGGATCTCTTCAGTTGCGAGATCAACAATCTGGCCGCCACGTTCGACATGCGCTACTGGAGGCTGAAGCTTCAAAAGCCGCTCAATCCCAGCTCCTGTTTTTCTTCTGGCCTTTGCCTCCATCAATCTTCCAAGTGATATCAGCGTTATGATAGCAGCGCTGGCTTCGAAATACACAGGCTGCTGAAGGCCCATAACGACAACACTGGCACTAAAGAAATACGCGATACTTGTTCCCAGAACGACCAGAACGTCCATATTGGCCGAACCAGTCCGCACAGCCTTCCAGGCACGTTGATACAGGTGACGCGCGCAGAAAAACTGCACTGGGGTTGCAAAAACAAATTGCAACCACCGCGGCATCATTTCCATATGACCAGAAAACATTCCGATCATCTCTGCGAAAAACGGAAGTGACAGTGCAAGCGTCAGCAAAAAGCCATTGCGTTCTTTGCGCCATAACGCGGCACGGTTTTCGCTAGAATCGCTACTAAGTGCCTCTTTAATAATCGAAGCACCGAAACCCGTCTTTTCGATACGGCCAATGAACTCCGCCGGGTCGGCTATGCCCGGAACAAAAGAAATATGCGCCCGCTCGGTAGCAAAATTCACGTTTGCCCGCGTCATTGGCACGCGATTCAGAACCTTCTCAATACGAGAGGCACACGACGCGCAGGTCATCCCGGCGAGTTGTAAATCGACGCTTTGCTCCTGCACCGTAAAGCCGGAACGCCTCACAGCGGAGATCACGTCTTCTATAGAAGTTACAGAATCATCAAATGTTACAGATGCGCGCTCGTTGGCGAAATTGATACGCGCCTGCGTCCCCGGTAGCCGGCTTAAAACCTTCTCAATACGGGCTGCGCAGGCTGCACATGTCATCCCACCTACCGAAAAACTGAAAGTCTCTGACAACGTAACGCTCCTCCGGAATAGGCGGCCATAATATACCCCCCTTAGGTATATGCAAGACAATTGAACGGGCCGATCACCCTGCCCTTCACTTACTATTCACGTTTTTGTGTCCAGATCCGCGCAAAAGGCAGAAAAGCTATTGAAACGCTTTTGGGCTGATCAGAGAAAATCATTTATTTTCTCATTTTTTGGGGAAGAAGTTAGACTTTATGTTGAAGTGGCTTGAGAATAATGCACCCATTCGGCAGAAAGTGCGGATCATTATCCTAGCGCTTCTTGTTATTTCAGTAGTACAATTTGCTGTCGATCAAATCTGTGATAATTTCTTCTTCCATCAAGAGGGCGCTCAAATCATTGCTCAAATTGCAGGAGTAATTCTGCAACTAGCCCTTACATTGATAATAGGAAGTTATGCCATTAGAATTATTGCCGTTCCATTTGAGAGAATTACTTCAATGACCGAACGTGTAGCCGAAGGTTACATTGATTCCAGCGTGCCCTACGGAGAACGAACTGACTGTTCCGGCCGATTAGCACGATCATTATATAAATTCATTGATAGCAGCACAAAACAGATCAAGGCGCAGGAAGAAGCGGCAGCCCTTGCCAAGAAAAATATTGAGGCTCAAGAAATATTTTCTAAGGAAAGTGAACGTATACGACACCTTCAGAGCAAAACTATTGAAAATATATGCGCGGGAATGAGTATTGTTATAAAAGGGGACCTGACTTTCCGTTTTGAAGAGCCATTTCAAGAAAAGTTTGAAGACTTCCGTCAGGATTTTAATAAACTCATTAATACCTACAGAACTTCCATCTCTCAGATTGCTTCAGGAGCAATCATGATTGATAGCGGTTTATCCGAAATTTCGACAGCAGCAGAAGACCTCGCAGAAAGAACGGATCGACAGGCTGCAAACATTGCGCAATCGGCTATATCAGTAAACTCGATAACCGAGCGCGTCCGAGAGAGCGCTCGGGCATCTGCGCAAGCTCGCGAAGCTGCCATTGGAACGCGCGAAGAAGCAAAAGCGGCGGCAACCGTCATGCATGCGGCGCGAGACGCAATGGATGCCATCAGCGCATCTTCGCGGCGCGTAGAAGCAATCGTGGGTGTAATGGAGGAAATGGCTTTTCAGACCAATATCCTGGCTCTCAATGCAGGGGTGGAAGCAGCACGAGCAGGAGAGGCGGGCAGAGGTTTTGACGTGGTGGCCAAGGAAATCCGCTCGCTCGCTCATAACTCGGCACGCTCAGCCAAGGAAATCAAAAGCCTTATATTGCAAGCCGGAGAACAGGTTTCACAGGGTGTGAAACTGGTTGGCGATACAGATAGCGTTATTGGAAACATCACAACAAACGTCACTCGCATTACGAAACTGCTGGATGGAATTTCGTCTGCGACAAGCGAGCAGGCTCAAAGCCTTTCAGAAATCAATTCTGCAATTGCCGAAATGGATCAGGCAACACAAAGAAATGCTGCAATGGTTGAAGAAACCTCAACCGCCAGTCGGAGCCTGACTGGTGAAGCCCGTGAGCTTGCGCGTGTCGTCAGACAATTTACATTTCAGGATGATGCTTCCTCAGAAGGAAATCATCAAAAACCTGCTCATGAATATCGGCAGGAAGATACATTCGCGCATCATGGCCAAGATCACCATGAATTTGATTATGCCGAGTAATTTTGCACCAAAGCGCAAATTGTCTCGGGAGCAGGAATAGACGAGAATCAACCCTCTGCTGTCGGAATCCAGACACCAACAGCGGAGAGCACGTAGAAAATCGTCATTATCGCCCATAAGCAGTCAAAAACAGTGTTCGAAACTCCCAAACAGATTTACCGGATTGAGGCCGATGAAATCGGTTCATAATTTATCCTAGCTACGTCATCATGGCGATATCCCGATCGCAAGTGAGCATTTTCTTTCATTCCGCAGGAAGCTGAGTAGAAATGTGACTGGTGTCGTAAGCTAGGTTCCACATTTCAGAAGCCTTGGGACATTTAATGATGGCGCAAAATGGTCGCCAATTTCATGAATACAAATTCCATTTTCGGCCATGGAACAGCGGGACGTACATTCTGCATTACGATTGGTTTTCTTTATAATTCAAACACTAATCGAAACGAATAAATGTGATATTCGTATTTTTCAGACTTCTGGATGCAATAATTATTTTGTCTATCCGCGAAGCAGTGTGGTCACAGTTTATTCCCTTACAAGATCTGCAGGTACGCCATTCGTCGCAAGCAAGGCATCCTGCGGATCTATTTCCATCAAAACGCCTCGATCACCCCCATTGATAACAACCGGAGGGCCGTCCATCGCAGTGTGTTCAAAGGCTGTTGGCACCGTGCTGCGTTGCCCAAACGGACTGACTCCACCGATTTTATAGCCTGTCCTTTCTTCAGCCGTAGGACGTGACATCATTTTTGCTTTCCGCCCCCCAAAAGCCCGCGCAACTTTTGAAAAATCCAGCTCCCGATCTGCTGGAAGAACAACGCACGCAGCCCTGCCGTCCACTTCGACCATCAACGTCTTGAGCACGTGATCCGGCGACAGGCCCAGCGCGGCAGCTGCTGCAATTCCAAGTTTCCCAGCCGATGGATCATAGTCATAGATCCTCAGGCGATAGGGGATGGCGAGTGCATCGAGCATCGTGGTCGCTGCAGTTTCGTGCTCGCTCATAAACTTTCTCCGTGTGGTAACCCGAATGCCATGAAGATGGCAGGACCGCGTTTCCAGTGCTAGGGTCAGGATATGATCCAGCCCGGAGACCGTGCCTGATGTCTGCCACTCTTCTGGCCTGCATGATGGCCTCGGCTTTACATTATCACCTTCCACCTCGCGTTCTGCCTTCCATCCAGAGAGTGGAAGGGGGCGCTACCGGATCAGTTCACAACAATACAGACGGCTCAGTTGATATGGGTCTGATGCAGATCAACTCCCGCTGGATTCTGCCCATCGCAAAGATGACCCATCTCCCGCCCGCACAGGTTGCGGCGCGCCTGACGCTTGAACCATGTTTCAACATTGCAGCGGCTGCAATGATCCTGCGTACAGCTTTGAACCGCAATGCGGGAAATATGCTCCGGGCGATTGGTGATTACCATTCCCGTACACCATTACTGAACATGGCATACCAGCAGAAGGTGATTGCAGCCGCTTCATCAATGTATGTCGCCAATATCGGGACTCACCCGATCCGCTAGGGGCAGGGATGCAAGTGTGATGGTGGCCAGAAGGAAGATGTTATCTTATAACGTCCCCCTTCGTCGCCATCCGGGTTTTCTGCATGCGCTTTCTGTTACGCGTTTTCGTGCCATTTCTGCTGGCTGCCGCATCTGTTTCGGCCGCAGAGGCTGAGCCAATGCGCGTGGTATGTGTGGAAGCTGTGTGGTGTAATATTGCCGCCCAAATTGGCGGGACGTTTGTCCAGACGCATGCCCTGATTACGACACCTGGCATCGACCCTCACGAGTTGAGCCCCACGCCGTCCATGGCGCGCCTCATTTCCGGTGCATCCATAGCGGTTATCAATGGCGCGACTTATGACGACTGGGCTTTTCCTCTGTCCTCATCGGCATCCACAACCCTGAGCGCTGCTCACGAAGCAGGGTGGAAAGCGGGCGACAATCCCCATCTCTTTCTGGATCCTGAAGCTGTACGCAGGGTAGCGCATGCACTTACAGATCTCATGATCCACAAGGATGGTGATCACATCGCAGATTTTTCAAAAAATCTGGCTACTTTCGAAGGACATATCGACACAATTACGGCGCAGGCGAGACAGCTAAGCGTGCAACACCCCGATACCCCGATAGCCGCCGCTGAACCCGTCGGCATGCCGCTGTTTGAAGAAGCGGGCATGCATGTGGTTGATCCTGACTTTGCTTTTGCAGTCATGCGGCATACAGAACCGTCACCTCGTGATGTCGCCGTTCTGGAACAGGCGCTCGAACAACGGAAGGTGCGCATGCTGGTTCTGAATCCTTCCATTCGATCCTCACAGATCGACCGACTGACAGAACAGGCAAGCTCTGCTGGCATTCCGGTGCTTCAGGTGGGAGAAACACTTCCGCCAGGGCTGTCCTGGCAGGGATGGCTTTCCTCCATACTGAACGAAGCAGGAAAAGTGCTTGATGCACCTGCGCACTGATCTTCGCCTTGAAAATGTGACACTTTCTGCCGGTTCATCCGTTGTTCTGAAAGGTGTTTCACTCCAGACATCCCTGGCCGGCATTACACTTCTTTCCGGACGCAACGGCACAGGAAAAACGACGCTTCTGCGTGCGCTTCTGGGGCTGGACAAGCCGTCTCATGGCAGCATTTTCCTTCGAAACGCAGTGCCTGAGGATATCCGCAAGGATGTCGGATACATGCCCCAGTCCATTGGGGATGCGGCGTTGGCCATTCCTGCTTTCAGCCATGTTCTCAACGCGGTGGGCGGAGCATGCTGGGGCTTGCCATTTCACTGGCGCGCGCGCCGTCGGGAAGCTGAACGTGTTCTCAAACTCACGGGTGCCAGAGTTTTCGCGCACAGGCCGCTGGGCGCATTGTCTGGTGGAGAGAGACAACGTATCGGGCTGGCTCAAGCGCTTATCGGTGCGCCTGAACTGCTATTTCTGGACGAGCCGCTGGCTGGACTGGACCATGGCGCCCAGAATGAAATCATATCTCTCCTGTGTGAACTCAGTCGCAATCTGGGCATAGGGGTCCTCATGACCTCTCACGAGACATCTTCCCTGAAGGATGTTGTATCGCGAACGCTGTTACTGGAAGGAGGGCATCTGCGTGCTCGAATTTGAGTTCATGCGGCATGCCTTTGCGGGATGCGCCCTTGTTTCCGTCATCGCGGGGCCTGTAGGCTGGTTTCTCATGCTGCGCAGACAGGCATTTGCGGCCCATGCGTTGTCTCATATCGGCTTCAGTGGAGCTGCAGGCGCAGTGTGGCTTGGCTTTCCGCCGCTTGCAGGCATGATTGCTTTCAGCCTCGCCGCCGGGCTGGCGATCGGGAGCGAGCATGAAGCAGACCGTGGTGCTCCGGTTCAGAGAGACGGAACGATAGGGCTCGTTCTGGCAGCGAGCCTTGGGCTTGGGACATGGTTCCTGCACATGGCCAATGGTGCATCCAGCCTTGCCACTACGCTGCTGTTTGGAGACGTACTCGGCATCGGCCGCAACACACTTTTTTCACTGCTGGCAGTTGCTATTGTGTGCCTGTCAGGGCTTGGCGTGTTGTGCAGACCCCTGCTTTTCTCGAGCCTCGCACCGCAGGTCGCTCAAGCGAAGGGCGTTCCTGTTAAGATTGCTGCGCTTGGTTTCATGGCGGTCTGTGCATTGGCATGTTCCGCATGCGCGGAAGTGGCAGGAGCACTGCTTGCCTTCAGTCTCATGATCGGGCCGCCTGCCACGGCGTTACGGCTTAACCTTGGCCCGCTTGCAGGCGTCACTGTTTCGACGCTGCTTGCACTTTTCCTGTCGTGGGGCGGATTGATACTCTCATGGGAGACGGATGCCCCCGTACCGCTTTGGATCGGGCTTGGGGCTGCGCTTTTGTATGGTGGCGCCGGACTGTGGGTTCGCTTCAGAAATCTGTCTGTACGGACAACTTCCAGTATACGAGCGCAATAAAGAGCCCCAGAAGGATGTGCATGATGATCAGCGCCCTCATGCTGATATAGGGCACATCGGGTTTTGTTTTTGTGGGCTGTGCGGTCATGATTTTCCCCTCTGGCAACCAGAATGCCTGTCCTCAAGCCTGATATGGCAGAAAATAAAGCCATTTAATCAATTTTATGCGCCTGATGGATTATTTCTGACAGAACTTTTAGATTTGCGCCATGTTAGTATCACTATGTCAAATGATACGAAAACGCCTCGAAAAAAACGTGAGTATAATGACCCGATGCAGATCGAGGTTTCGCCAAACGCGAAACTGGTCCTGCTTCTGGCTGCCATAGTCGCGGCCATCTGCGGTGGTCTTTATGGATATGATACCGGTATCATATCCGGCACACTCCCTTTGATCGGTGATGATTTTCATCTGAATTCGACAATGAAAGAGATGGTTGCCTCGGCAATCCTTCTGGGTGCAGTTTGCGGCGCTTTCATTGCCGGGTCCCTCTCCGAGAAGTATGGTCGCCGCGCAACCACGTGCGTCGTCAGCGCTGTTTTCGTAATAGGAGCGACCTCCTGTGCGTTTTCGCCAAATGTCTGGACCCTGATCGTAGCAAGACTTGTTCTTGGTCTGGCTGTTGGTGGTTCCACACAGGTGGTGCCGATGTATATTTCTGAGCTGGCGCCCCAGGAACGTCGTGGCAGCCTTGTCACGATGTTCAACGTGGCGATCGGGCTTGGCATCCTGATTGCGAACATCATCGGCTTCACGCAGCGAGAAAGCTGGGGTTGGCGACCGATGGTCGGAATTGCGGCCATTCCTGCTGCGATTGTTTTCATTTCCATGTTCTTTATGCCCAAGAGCCCGCGCTGGTCTGCTGAAAATGAAGGCATGCGCAATGCCATCATTCATCTCGGCCGTATCCGCACGACCAAAAGAGCCGTGCGCAAGGAAGTGGAGGCAATTCGCGAAAATGCTCTGAACGTCGAAGAGCATAACCGCGGCTGGCGTGGCTTGTTCCAGCCATGGGTACGCCCGGCACTCGTGGCGGCGCTAGGTGTAGCGTTTTTCACCCAGTGTGGCGGCCTGGAAATGATGATTTACTACGCTCCGACCTTCCTGAATGACGCAGGCTTCGGGGCATCTTCCGCACTTCTCGCCTCGCTGGGCGTCGCTGCCGTTTATTGCGTCATGACCTTTCTCGGCTGCATGTTCGTGGACCGGATTGGCCGTCGTCGCCTGATGCTGATCATGGGGCCAGGATCTGTACTTTCGCTGCTGTGCCTTGGCATTATGTTCATGATCCATCCGGCACCGGGAAGCGCTGGGTCCTATCTTGTGGTCGTATTCCTGCTGTCCTTCATGGCGTTCAACTCAGGAGGCATTCAGGTCTGTGGCTGGCTTCTCGGGGCAGAGATGTTTCCGCTCTCCATGCGCGGACAGGCCACATCGCTACACGCTGCAACGCTCTGGGGCGCCGACCTTTTGGTCACGAGCACAGCGCTGACCATGGCCGAAGCCATCGGCCTGAACTGGACCATGTGGTTCTATGCCGGTGTTAATTTAGCGTCGGTCATTTTTGTGTTCTTCTTTGTGCCTGAAACATCCGGGGCCTCTCTGGAAGATATCGAAGTAGCACTACTGGAGAAGCGTTTCCGTCCGACACGGGGTAATACCCGGATTGCATCTGACGATGATGAGGACGTTGAAGAAGCCGCATGATACGCTTCTCCTTTTTTGAAGGGGACGCCTCATGGGCAACATCATCGAACGCAAGGTTGCTGCCGCCCGTGCTGGCAGCAACCCATACGTTATCGGCAAAATGCTGTCTGGATGGCTCCTGATAGGCGAGACACAGCCCCTTCACGGATATTGCCAGTTGCTCGCAGATCCTGTTGTAGCGACCCTCAACGACCTCGAAGGCGCCGAACGGGCCCAATATCTGGAGGACATGGCAAAAGCGGGCGACGCCCTCCTTGCCGTAACGGGCGCTGCGCGCATCAATTACGAGACATGGGCCAATCAGGAGCCATCACTCCACACCCATCTCGTTCCAAGATATCTGAATGAGCCGGAAAACTGCCGCACCAGACCAGCCTGCACGGTCTATGACTACGCTACGGCGCGTCCCTTCAGCATGGATTTAGATGGTCCTTTCATCGCAGCCATGCGTACTTTTCTTGGCATCGGTCCGACCTGACCCACATCAGGTCGATAGGCTTGCGAGGTACCATATCCTGAAGACCGCTGTTTCCATGCGGTTCTGACGATGAAGCTCCGGGTAGCGTCGTAGCAGGCTCAACCGCTCCCTGCGTGTCTTGGCGCGCTCTATATCCTCAAGCAATGCCTGCGCAGTTGGAGCAAGCGTGGCAGGGCGCGAAAGCAGGGTGTTCACACAGGCATAAAAGCTACGCATGAACGTCTGCGGTCCGCGGCGAAGAGCATTCACGCCACGTTTAAAGAACGAACGCTGCGCGCCAACAGCATTGCGGCTGTGCTGACGGTAATGACTGACGCAACGTTGATCGAACAGGAATGCCCCACCTGCTCCAAGAACGACCAGATACGCCCACCAGTCGTGCAGAACACCTTCTGGAGGCGGAAACCCGCGCAGCAACCTTGCCGCATCCCGGTTCAGCAACACCGTATGGCCGGTTGCCAGATTTTGTGTCAGTCCAGAGGCAAAATCTGGTTGGTGGCGCAGTCTGGCAGATTCCCCGATAACGTTTAGATCCGCATCCGTAAGCCACTGACGCGCGCAGTAAAGCCCAGGCGTGCCATCAGGAACCATGCGCAGCTTTGCCAGCGCCCATTCCAATTTCTGCGGATGCCAGACGTCATCCTGATCAGAAAAAGCAATCATGGAATCTGACGGTGATGCATCAACCAACAGAGCGTAAGACTCCCGCACGCCAAGGCTGACGCATGTGTCATCAATCTCGACGCAACGTCCGTTTCCGCGATGAGCTGCGAAAGACAGCATAATAGCGCGACTTGAATCCGTAGAGTCGTCGTCCCGCCAGTACAGAGTCCAGTGCGTATGTGTCTGCGCCAGAAAACTGTCGAGCTGACTGTTCAGCCATCGTTCTCCATTGTGCAGTGAAAGCAGAATGGCAACGTGATCCCCCAATGCCTCAGAGTGACGGGTCGCGCTCCCATGAATCATGCGAGGCTGCCAGCGGCGTGGTGAAGGGGCGGGGAGAAGTGGATCATTCTGTGTCACGTCAGAAACGATGAAGCATCCATGAGAAAGAAAAAAGGCCGCTCTGTTTCCAGAGCGGCCCCAGAAGGGACAACAGGAACTCAGACCGTATGGAAGAGCCTATGCACGGTTTTGGCCACACTGTCCCGCCACTGTGGCAGACGAACACCAAAAACCTGCTCCAATTTCGAGCAATCGAGACGTGAATCCTGCGGACGCTTGGCCGGTGTCGGCCAATCTTCCGTCCGGATTGCATTCACTTCCGGCATGGCCTGCCCGTGCTTCGTCGCTTCTTCAAGCGCAGCTACGGCAAGCCCGTGCCAACTTGTCTCGCCTGTGCCACTGGCATGGTAAATACCAGCATATTCCTGCTTCCAGCCATCACGCTCGATCAGGGCGATAATGGCAAGGATCGCTTCAGCCAGATCATCTGAACTCGTCGGATTTCCATACTGATCTCCGACAACTTTCAGCGCCGGGTTCTTCGCGCCCGCATTGATCATCGTCTTCACGAAATTCTTGCCGTGCGCCGAATAGACCCATGATGTCCGCAGGACGATGCTCTTCGGATTGGCAGCCAGAACGGCCAGCTCGCCCTCGGCTTTCGTACGACCATAAACCGTTTGTGGCGTAGTCTCGTCAGCCTCTGTGTAAGGGGCTCCCTTATCGCCTGAAAACACGTAATCGGTCGATACGTGAATAAGCGGAATTCCTGCCTTGGCGGTCGCTTCGGCCAACGCTGCCGGGCCAGAATTATTGGCGCGGTCCGCGCCATCCTGCTCATTTTCCGCCAGATCTACTGCTGTCCATGCAGCCGCATTGACGACGACCGCGGGCCTGTATTTCTCAACAACTGCAGAGATCGTTTCCGGATGGTCGAAATCAAACTCCGGACGACCGATCCGGATAATCCGCGTGCCACCAAGATGAACAAGAGACGTGGCAAGCTGGCCGCTTCCACCTGTTACAAGAACTGGACCGGTGCTGGACATGTCTGGGCTCACTTTTCGTACGGGAACCAGCCCTTGGCTTCGGAGAAATGCGGGGCAATCAGGTCCTTGTCGGACAGAACGGCATCAGCTTCGGAAACAGGCCAGTCAATCTTCAGTTCCGGACAGTTCCAGATTACCGCGCGCTCGGATGCTTTGTCATACAGAGACGTGCATTTGTACTGCACGACAGTGTCTTCTTCGAGCGTCACGAAGCCATGCAGAAAGCCCGGCGGTACCCAGAGTTGGGACCAATTTTCTGCAGAAAGCTCAGCAGCGACCCACTTTCCATAAGTTGGGGATCCAGTGCGCGCATCAACGGCCACGTCCCAGATGGCCCCCTGAGTTACACGGACAAGCTTGCCCTGTTCATAAGGTGCCAGCTGGCAATGCAGCCCACGAACCACGCCCTTCTGGCGGGAAAGGCTCTGGTTATCCTGCACAAACGGAAGTTCGATGCCCGCATCATGCATGCGCGTCGCATTGTAAGTCTCGGAGAAAAACCCGCGATTATCGCTGAAGCGTGGTGGCGTGACGAGAATGACGTCCGGAATCGCGAGACGTTCGACCTTCATGCTCAGAACCTTTCAGAATTAGGGCTTTCCAGGCCAGGGGTTGCCCCTGATCTGGAAAGCTTCCCTGGCAATTGCCAGGCGTGTGGGCACCAGTGCGCCCGGCTTCAAACCGTGTGTGCGTGGTCTGCAAGTTCTTTAAGCATCCGGCCAAGCTCGGTCTTGCCCATCATCTTGGCATGCTCACGGAGCTGATCCGCCGTGATGAAGCCCATACGAAAAGCAACTTCTGCCGGAGAGCCGACAAGCATACCCTGACGGGACTGGATCGTCTGCACGAACGTACCAGCCTGCATCAGGCTGTCTGGCATCCCCGCGTCCAGCCAAGCGCAACCGCGACCCAGACGATCGACATGCAGAGTGCCTTCTTCAAGATACATGCGGTTCAGGTCAGTGATTTCCAACTCACCACGCGGGCTGGGTTTGACCTTCTTGGCCAGTTCGACCACGCGGCTGTCATAGAAATACAGACCGGTGACCGCCCAGTTTGAATTCGGCTCCGTTGGCTTTTCAACCACTTCAAGAGCACGTCCACTCTCATCAAACGTGACGACGCCATAACGCTCGGGGTCGCGGACCTGATATGCAAACACCGTAGCGCCCTGAGGACGGTTTGAAGCCGCACGAAGCAGAACACCCAGATGATCTGCGAAAATGAGGTTATCGCCAAGCGCCAGCGCGCAGGGAGAGTTTTCAAGCCAGTCTTCAGCGATCAGGAAGGCCTGTGCCAAACCGTCAGGCGAAGGCTGGACGCGATATTCGAACTTTATCCCGAACTGCGAACCATCCCCAAGCAGACGCTGGAACTGCTCCATGTCGTGGGGGGTGGTAATGATCATGATTTCCCGGATGCCCGCCAGCATAAGCGTGGCGAGCGGGTAGTAGATCATAGGCTTGTCGTAGACAGGCAGCAGTTGCTTGGACGCCGCAAGCGTCATGGGATACAGGCGCGTGCCCGACCCACCGGCAAGAATGATGCCCTTCATGGCCTTTGTTTCGACAGTGCTCATGAACGTGTTCCCAGTCTCTGGCCAGTATAACGCTTGGAGCGGATACCTTCCCACCATGCGCGGTTATCAAGATACCACTGAACGGTCTTGCGAATGCCGGTTTCGAAGTCGTTCTTGGCTTTCCAGTCGAGTTCGGTTTCCGCGTGCGTCGGATCGATCTCATAGCGGAAATCATGGCCAGGGCGATCTGTCACAAAGCGGATCAGACGCTCACGCGGGCCAGCAGGATCAGGCTGAAGCTCATCCAGAACCTTACAGATCGTCTTGACCACATCAAGATTGGTGCGCGGCTGGCGTGCACCAATCGCGTATGTTTCGCCGGGCTTGCCAATCTCAACAGCACGGACGAGTGCCTCAGCGTGATCCTCGACAAAAAGCCAGTCACGGACGTTTTCACCTTTCCCGTATACGGGAAGTTCGCGGCCTTCGATTGCGTTGATCGTGACCAGCGGTATGAGCTTCTCCGGGAAGTGCCATACGCCATAATTGTTTGTGGTGTTCGTTACGAAAGTCGGAAGCCCATAGGTATGATACCAGGCGCGGACCAGATGATCCGATGCCGCCTTGGAGGCTGAATACGGGCTGCGCGGATCGTATGGCGTTGTTTCCGTGAAGGGAGGATCCTGAGGCTCAAGGTGCCCGAATACCTCATCTGTAGAAATATGATGGAAGCGGAAAGCCGCCTGTTCTTCGGCCGGGAGCGCGCTCCAGTATTTCCGAGCGGCTTCAAGCAGGGAGTAAGTTCCAACAACGTTGGTCTGGACAAAAATTCCAGGGCCATCAATCGAGCGGTCAACGTGGCTTTCTGCTGCCAGATGCATGACGGCTTCGGGGCGATGCTCATCAAAAAGCTTCTGCATCTCCGATCCATTGACAATATTTGCCCGGACATGCGTGTAACGCGGGTCCGCAGAAACTTCAGACACGGTCTCTTCTGAGGCTGCATAAGTCATGCAGTCCACGTTAATGACACTATGACTTGTATTCCTGATAAGATGACGCACAACAGCCGAGCCTATGAAGCCACAGCCACCTGTCAGCAAGATACGCATCTGAACCCCTATAATGGACGGGGTTACCCCCGAAGATTTGTCCACTTCATTCTTACAGCGTTAGAAAATATGGGCAATCCATTCTAAATTTTTAACACAGGTTTCATCATATGAAGATTGTCCAAGCCTCTCGCACCATTTCCATGGATAGGCTACCCAGTCTTCGTCACGAAAAGGACAGGGAACTAGAGTGTGCTGGCCGATGTTTTGACCGATGCCCTGACGAGGGTGCTTGAAAGACCTGATCTGAGGGTTGTCGCTGACGGGCTTATGCCAGCGCTCGATATGTCCCTTCCGCTCCCCTTCCGCCTGGTAGAAGGAGCAACTCGCCCTCTTCCCGGCATGAAGTTCACTCTTAAACTGGGTAGACAGTGTATGGAGCGCCCGGAGCTGGCGCCCACCATACTTCGTCATGCTATTGAACTGATGCGTCTGCTGGAAAGTGGCGTACACCCTGCAATAGCCAGTTTTGCGGCTGCCCGTGTTGCGGCGTTATTCCATGCCCTGGATACAACGGACGCCCCTCCCCTTCCAGACTTCCTGACTTCGTTTTCCACGACAGCGCCAGACGCAGCAACGCTTCTGCAGACATGGCCTCAGCTTTCCGGCCTGCTCCCCGTAGAAGTTACATTCACAGCGCAGAATGCCGAACGTTTACAACCGGTTCTGGCTGGTCTGTGGCCTGTTATTGCCCCCGCAGAAACATTGATGAGCAGTGGTGGGGATTCTCGCCTGTCCGTTGATCCTGTGACAGGACTTAATCGATATTCCTGCTCCCACCGGCCGCGTCCATGGGCAGTCACTTTTGGGTCATCGACAGCGTCATCACTCTCGGAGCGTGGATTTGGGGGCGCAGAATCCGCACGACGCAGGATGATGGCAACATTACTGTCAGACCACGACCCGGATACAGCGCAGGAAGCACTTGTCAGGACGGCTCGTGAAGCGATCGGACGGCATTTTGGTTTATCCGAAAACGCTGTTCTTCTTTCCGCATCAGGAACAGATTGTGAGCTTGCAGTTCTGGCAATCGTTGCCGGGCAAAACACCAAACCTATCAGCAACATTCTGATTGCCCCCGATGAAACGGGGAGTGGCGTTCCGCTTGCCGCCAGAGGACGGCATTTCGCAACAGACAGCGCCTGTGCCAGCACTGTCGGGAAAGGCGATCTGATCGAAGGTTTCGACGAAGATGTGCATCTTCTGGGTGTTGCCATCCGTCATCCGGATGGCACTGCTCGTCCCGTTGAAGACATCGATGCAGAGTGCCGATCTCTGGCAATGCAGGAATTTGCAGCGGGCCGACATGTCCTGCTTCATCGTCTGGACCAGTCCAAGACCGGTATCGCCGCACCGAGTATGGCGCTCGTAGATGAACTGCGTCTGCTTTTGGGTTCAGACATTACCGTTGTCGTGGATGCGTGCCAGGCTCGCCTCAGTCCACACAGAGTGACGGAATGGGTTGAGAGCGGCATCATGGTCATGGTGACGGGTTCAAAATTCTTCACCGGCCCTCCATTTTGCGGAGCCATTCTTCTGCCCGACAGCATGTGTGCGACAATTGGGAATTACAAACTACCAAAGGGTCTGCGAAATTACAGCCACCGTGATGAATGGCCAGAGCACGCAGATGATCAGGCTTTCAAACCAGGCCATAATATTGGGCTGGCACTTCGGTGGCATGCAGCAATTGCTGAGATGGATGCGTTGTTTGTGCTACCAGACGCAATCATTCGCAGGCGATTGAACTGCTTCATGACCGAAGCACGGAAAATGCTTGATGATGCCCCCGCACTAACGCCGCTACCAGTGCCCGCTCGCCCGGATGATGGTTTCTGGGATGCAGTGCCAACCATATTGTCCTTCCTCGTTCAGGACCCAAATCGACCAGGTGCTCCGCTGAATCTGGAAGATGCCCGCCACTTACACAAATGGCTGAATGCAGATCTCTCACCATGGATACAGGAAGGCGAAGCGTCGTTGATGTGCGTACTGGGCCAGCCTGTTCCCGTTTCACACCCGGACGTGGATGGGTATGCGGGAGCTTTGAGATTATGCGCCGGAGCGCGCCTGGTTTCAGGAGAACCATCGCATGAAGGCCTTGATGAAGCGCGTCGGCTCAAGCGGGAATGCACAGACGCACAACGGGTTCTTCTAAAACTGGAACTCATCCGAAAACACTGGAATGTCCTGCTGGACGTTAATCCCGCCCCCCGGTACGCACCCTATCATGAACAGTGAAAACAAAGCGGTCCCGCATGGGCACTTCCTGGACACGCCCGAACTTCCCCGAGGCATAACGCGGTTCTGGTTAATCCGCCATGCCGTGGTGGAAGCCTCTGCGCGCAAGACGATGTATGGCGCACTGGATGTGCCTCTTTGCCGGGACGCCATGGCAGAACAACAGGGAGGCTACGCCGCGCTGGCGCGACGCCTGCCGCAGGACGCACGCTGGTTCAGTTCACCTCTCCAAAGAGCAAAGGATACTGCTTCCGAAATTCGCCGGGCGGGGAATTTTCAGGATAACATTTCAACAGATGGCCGCTTTGTTGAGCAATCAATTGGGGACTGGCACGGAACGCCACATGAGCAGTTTTCGGCATGCCTGAAATTGCCTCCTCACCCTTTCTGGTCACTTTGCGCGAGTGAGCTTCCGCCAGGTGGAGAGAGCATGCTGGACGTATGTGCCCGGGTGTCTCATGCGCTCGAAGAACTGGCGACTGCCAATGAAGGTCATGACATGGTCGTCGTAAGTCACGGTGGTGCGATCCGCGCGGCACTGGCGCACGCGCTTGGCGTCCACCCGGATACGGCCTTGCGTTTCACGATCCAAAATCTTTCGATTTCGATTATCGAACGCATCAATGGGATGTGGCGGGTAGTGGCAGTCAATGAATTACCGGATTTCAAAGGATAATTACCGACTGGAATTTAAATGGCCTGATGGTGATGCAATAATTTCTAGATACTCTGCTCCATCAGGCCATTATTAAACTCATCGGACATAACGAGCCGGGCATCTGTCAGATGACGAAACGCCCGATCTCGGCAAGTCAGGACAATCACCTGCATTTTTTCAGAAACCTCTGTCAGGATCTCGATCATCGTATCCAAACGAGCATCATCTGAATAAACAAAAGGATCATCCAGGATCAAAGAAACGGGCTTTCCCTGCTCGAGTAGAAGCTCCGCAAACGCAATTCGGGTCAGAACCGCAAGTTGTTCCTGCGTTCCGCGCGACAGGTTTCCACATATTTCTTCGGTTTCGTTTCTTTTAATGCCTGTCAGCCCCAGATCATCTGAAAATGTCAGATCACAATCAGGAAGTAGCCGATCGATATATCGCTTGGCCCGCCGGGTGACGGGACTGACAAATTTTGAAGCCGTTTCTCGGCGCGCATTTTCCAGAGTTTCGCGAAGCAGTTTATATGTATCTGCATCCTGCTGCACGCGCGTTTGTGTCGCCCGTGCTCGCGCCAGCTCTTCGTCCGCAGCAATTTTCTGATCCGCCAGACCAAGACCACCTTCGCTTTGAATAATGCCTTCTAGGCGAGCTATTTCTTTTTCGAGCTGGTTTCGGGAATCAAGGGCAGTTTTCCTGCGTGAATCCAGAGTTTCAATTTTTTTATTAATGGTAAGGGCATCATACACAGAAGCGTTTTTCTCCGCATCTGACAGCAGAACACTGGCGTGCACAGCCTGTTGCTTTGCCTGCTCAAGGCTAACTTCAAGCCCCTTCCATTCGGAGCGCTCCTCAATGTTATTAATTTCGGCAGTGGCGCTACCGAGTTCGCTGACAGACTGGGCTTCGCTAACAGCCAGAGGAGTATCCCGTAATTCGAGATCGCGTTGCACTTCGATCGCGCTGTTCTGCGCTCCTTCGGCTCTGGAAACAGCGATTTCGGTCTCTTCGCATTCGCGTTGCAGTAGCGCGATATCAGGAATTTCTACTACTGGCAGCGACTCATTTTTTCCCAGCGTCGATATGAATAACCGGAGCGCGTCTTTTCCACTTGCAAGGTCTATGCGCTCATCTGCAGGCGCTAAAGCCTCCATCTGTGCCGTCAGAACCCGCAATGTCGCAGCCGCTTCATGGGCATTCTCATTTCGTGCCCGTGCAGCATCAATATCTGCTACCCCAAGTTCGTCCAGCAATGCCTTCTGTTTACGGGTTGCCATCAAAAATTGCTCATCAGCACTCAATGTCGCTTTGGACGGGCTGATCAATACTTCAGCACTCCCGAACCGAAGTATTGTTTCCCGTGTCAGTGCCAGATCATCGGTAAGAACTGGCATACCATCCAGTAAAATATCGCCAGCGTTTCCTCGAAAAACCAATCGCGTTGCGCCTGCATTTACGACAGCCTGCGCTTTCATTTTTTCCTGCTCACAGGCTTCGAGCACAGCCATCTGAGCAGATGGAATTTTCAATGCTACAAGTGCCGTAGCGTTCTGAGATTTCTCTTCCAAAACCAGCATGTCTTCAAAACGTTGTCGGGCAAGCTTTATCGCTGCCTGTCTTTGATTTTGAAGCAAGGCTGTTTGAGCAGTTTCAAGCCTGTGCCGTGCCTCCTGCCAAGTTTTCCTGGCAAGATCCAGAGCGTTTCGGGCCTCAATCGATTTTTCTCTGGCGGCAATCAAAGCTTCCGTTGTTCTGGAGCGCCGAGCTTTAATATCGTCGACGGAAAGCGTCGCTTTATCACGCGCCTGAACAGCTTTCTGATGACGTACCTTCAGATCTTCCAGGCTTTGCAATTTCGCCTTTGCAGTATCCTGTTCAGCTTGCCGGGTCTTTAGAATTTGTCCTGCAGCGCGTGCAATTTCGAGAGATTGGAGGAGATTTTCCCGTTCCACCTGATCGGTCTCATCCTGCAGTTCACGCTGGAGAACTTTCAGGCGAAGCTGGAGATTATCGCGCTCTGAAAATGTTCTTTCCAGAACAACAAGTCGCTCACTCACTTCGCGTAAATGTTCTGCGGCCCTGTCGCTCTGCTCCTGTGCAGCTTTCTGCAATTCCCGCTTCTGACCACTTGGGCTCCAGTATTTCTGATACTGAATGTCCACTCTGTCCCTGACTTTCTGGTAGGCTTCTCCACCCAGAATAGAGCCCACTTCTGTCTCAAGCGCAGATGTCACCGTCGCACGGACGATATGGCCAGGAGCGGAAACGGCAAGCGCTTCTGTCTGTGCAACCCATAGCAGCCCAAGAGGGCCGTAATTCGCGATGTCTCCGTTCCGGCTGGTATCTCTTACTGCACCAAACAGATCATTCAGCCGGACCTCAGCCTCATCTCCCTGACTACGCCCAGCAGGACCTGTAACAGCGATCGACGGACCTCTGAGAAAGCGCTTCTGAACGCTCCACTCATCACCATCAACTTCGAATGCGACCGTGATTTCCGGGCCAACAGCCTCACCATAAGGCGCAAATGACTGGGCCAGTTGGTTGCGTGTATTGTGGCGGACGAAAAATGCTGCCCGCAACGCTTCCAGAAGAGTCGATTTACCAGTTTCGTTGGGTTCAATAATAATATTGAGGCCTGAGCCCAGACCATCCAGCGTCAAAGGTGCCCGGAATTTACGAAACTGCTCGAGCCTGACCTTGCGGATGGCAAAACTCATGTCCGCTCCTCACGGTTATATTCGATAAACAGTCTCTCAAGCGCACGACGCGCTGTGATGGCTTCCGGACCTTGAGCCTCGCTCAAGGCTTTGAGCTGTGCAGCTGCCGCGCCCAGAATGCCTTCATGCGCCAGCTCATCGAGGTCATCTGCACTTGGCTGCGCGATCAAATTGTCAGCATTTACTTCCAGATAGCGCAGGCGATGTCTGAGATCATTTTCCAACATCCGCAAAATAGAGACGCGCTCACCAAGACTAACAATACCATCCAGTGTCAGATCCAAAAGCGTATCGGACGAATTTATATCCTCAAGCAATTGCCTGAGATCAGCCTCAAACGAGGCTTGATCATGAATGGTGCACTCACGCTTCAACCACTGGAAGCGCCCGGTTCTGATAGGCGTCACAACAGGCTCATCACCTGATCTGAGTTCAACAACCAGAGCCTGTCCTGGCGCATCACGTTGAAAACGGTCTGTTTCTGGTGTGCCTGAATACCAGGTCCTGGCATCTACCCTGAGCATTCCATGCCAGTCGCCCAGCGCGAGATAATCGAGGTTTGATCTTTTCGCCCGATCAGGCGTGATCTGATTTTTCGTATCACCCTGAGCACCGAAATCCCTGATAGAGCCATGTGCGACCCCCAGGCGGATCTTTGCGCCCGGCGTCTGCATCGTGTCAAAAACCTCGGTCGGGTCTTCAAGAGAATGCCGGAATATCAGCGGAGCAGGCAAAATCCATATGCCAGCTTCAATTTCACAAGGCTTGGGCTCGGATAATACGGTAATCCTGTCATTACCTGTGGCCCTTTGCCGAAAGCGGTTCCACAGACCGCCATTTCGGGAAAAATCATGATTTCCTGGAAGAAGCCACCAGTAGCAATCATGCCGCGCCATACGCGAGATAGCTTGGACGATTGTTCGATCTTCAGGGCCTTCCGTGTCGAAAACATCCCCTGCCACCACGATATGCCGCGCATCATGCTGAGCGGCAGCGTGACCCAGAGCATCAATGGCGTCGAAGCGCGCCTCTGTCAGAACGCTACGAAGAGCACTTTCAAAACGACCAAAGGACTTGCCCAACTGCCAGTCAGCAGAATGAATGATCTTCATACCGCGACAGTAGCGTCCCTGATCTTTTCACAAAAGGCTGCTGTTCGTTTTTTCGATCTATAAGGTGTTGAGGCTTTCAACACTCTCTACTTTTTCGTCGCTCAGAAAAAGAAGTAGACTCTCACAGCCGCAAAAACTGTAGTCTAGAAGATTTTTTAAAACTGGTGGAGCCAATCGGGATCGAACCGACGACCTCCTGAATGCCATTCAGGCGCTCTCCCAACTGAGCTATGGCCCCGCCGTTTTTCATCGACCTCTTTGGGATAAGGTCGGATGAGGGCGGTATATCGACACCCGCCACTTATGACAAGCCAAAAAAGAGGTTTTTTCAGCTCATCAACACACCCATTCTGCGCAGTTCATTCAGTAATGGCAAACGCGGCAGACCAAGGATGGCGTCCTGAGAACCCTCTATGCTGGAAAACAGATGTACACCGGGTCCCTCCAGTCGGTATGCCCCAACGCAGGAGAGTATCCTTTCACCCTCCTCCTCCAGATAGGCGTCGAGAAATGCTTCTGAGAACGAGCGCATCGTCAGGGACGGGCTAGCGAGATGCTCCCATAGCTTCTTTTCACCACGCCAAAGCACGATGGCAGTACGCAGAATATGCACCCCTCCACGAAGGGCCAAAAGTTGCTCCCGCGCCTCAGAAATGGCGGCTGGCTTACTGAAAACAGCTCCCTTGAAGTCCAGAATCTGATCTGCTGCCAAGATCAACTCGTCTTTTTCTGCCAGTGAGGCAGCTTGCCTGGCCTTTGATTCTGCTAGAGAGACTGCGGTTTTTCCTAAAGAAAGACCCGCATCCGTACAAGCTTTTCGAAGCGTTTCCTCATCAAGATCAACGGGCCTGATTCTTATATGAAGGCCAGCATCCTCAAGGAGCATGCGCCTGGCGCTGGAAGCGCTGGCAAGCGTGAGGGAAGTACTCAGGGAATTCATGATGTACGACTCCGTACTCTCGACTGGTTGAATTGTTGGCAGTACTGCAAATGAACCGGTGAAGAGTTTGCGTCAGTACTGGGGTACATGGGGATGGTACATGGTTTTGATGATGTCAGTACCGAGTACCGTGGATTGTACGTCCAAAGCCTGAAAATGGGGGTTGTACACAGGGCTCCTGTGGGAAATTCGGGATAGAATCCTGTAGCCCTTGCAGGCTCTCATTCCTGAAGTTGTACACAGTGTGGGCAAGTCGGGGTACATTTCTCGAAAGCCGGGTACCCCGGTATCCACAGGTATCAACTACTCCGTCAGGATTTCTTTCTTTTTTCTTTCATGGTTAGTGGGCTGCATGATTTCGGAAAAACACACCCTCTCCCCTTCGTCCAAACCGCTCCTCCGGGCCCTGCGGGGTGAGGCAGTGTGGCCACCTCCGGTCTGGTTGATGCGACAGGCAGGCCGCTATCTTCCTGAGTTCCGGGCCATGCGGGAGCGGGCAGATTTCCTCACCAGATGCATGACACCGGACATCGCGACAGAACTCACGATCCAGCCAATCCGCCGTTATGGCATGGATGGCGCAATCTTGTTCTCCGACATCCTGATTCTTCCGTGGGCGATGGGGCAGAGCCTCGAATTCATTGATGGCCGTGGCCCTGTGCTAGGAGCCATTCGGTCAGCCGCAGACCTCGATAAGCTCGATCCAAAACGCGTACAGGATGCGACGGCTCCTGTGCGAGAAACGTTGTCCCGCCTCACTAAACAGCTTCCTGGGGCCACAACTCTGCTGGGGTTTGCTGGCAGTCCTTTTACCGTTTCGTGCTACATGGTTGAAGGTGGTGGATCGCGAGATTTCGCAGAAACCCGCCGTATGATGCAGACTGATCCCGCTCTTTTCGACCGTCTGATCGATCTCCTTACCTGCCAAACTGCCGAAATGCTGTGTGGTCAGATTGAAGCAGGTGCTGAGGCTGTGATGCTGTTCGATTCCTGGGCAGGAATACTCCCACCAAGCGCCTTCCGCCGATATGTGATCGAGCCGACGCGTCAGATCGTTTCCCATATCCGCAGTCGCTACCCGAACACTCCGATCATCGGTTTTCCCCGTCTCGCAGGTGTCATGGTCAAGGAATATGCCGAGCAGACTGGAGTAGGTACTCTGGCGATGGATACGGTTGCTGATCCGGCAGAAGTTGCAAAACTCGTGCCGAATCTGACCCTTCAAGGGAACCTTGATCCTATGGTTCTGTTCTCTGGTGGTCAGTCCATGATCCAGGAAGTTGATGCCATCCGCAACGCATTGCGTGGCCGCCCACATGTCTTCAATCTTGGACATGGCGTCATGCAGCATACGCCGCCGGAGAATGTCGCAACCCTGATCGAAGCGGTACGTGCACCATGAGTTCAGCCCTTGATGATTCCGGCCATCTGAAGCTGGTTATTTTTGACTGTGACGGTGTCCTTGTGGACAGCGAAGGCCCATCCTGTCGGGCTACCGCTCAGTTTGCACAGTCTCTTGGCCTGTCCATAACGGAACACGAGGCCTTCGAGCGCTTTGCAGGAAAAGCGCTCCCACAGATCGTGAAAGAGCTTGAGGAAGACGTGGGCCACGAGCTTCCTCAAGATACTGCCGCGAGGCTGCGAGACAACCTGATCCGTCTGATGGAAGAACAGGCGGAGCCGGTTGATGGCGCAGCGCATATGCTTGCTGGTGTTCTTGCTGCTGGTTTGCCCATACGTGTTGGTTCCAATTCCTCTATCAAGGAAATGGAAGCGAAATTCGAGCGGACAGACATGACGGATGCATTTCCCGCAGAGCGCATCCATTCTGCCAATGACATGGGCCATCCAAAGCCTTCCCCCGAGGTCTATCTGCATGCCGCGCGTACTGAGGGCGTGAAGGCAGAGGAATGCGTGGTGATCGAAGATAGTGATACGGGTGCAGAGGCTGCTCTCAAAGCAGGTATGGCCTGTGTGCTTCTTCGTGACGCAGATGCCCCTTTACCGGCCTTCTGGCCCGCTCCTGGCTTTGTGCGGATCAGTCACCTGTCTGAACTGGTTCCTATGCTCAGAAATGCCCTGACGGCCCAGAAGCAATCATGATGGATATGCTGATATCCTATCGGAGCTGGTTCCTATCCCTGCACATCATGGCGTTTATCGCCTGGATGGCAGGGACATTCTATCTGCCCCGGTTGTATGTCTATCATTGTCAGACCACTCCCGGATCTACAGAAAGTGAGCGCTTCAAGGTCATGGAGCGCAAACTGCTTCGTCAGATCATGACACCAGCGATGATCGTAACTGTTTTGGCAGGGGGTATTATGTCTGCTCTTCCAGGCGTGGTGGACTGGAGCGCCGGCTGGTGGTGGACAAAGATCGTCTGTGTACTGGGTCTCATGGGTTTCCACGGTGCCTGTGCCTCCTGGCGCAAGTCTTTTGCGGAAGATCGTAACACCCATCCCGAGCGGTACTACCGCATCGCCAATGAAGTGCCGACAGTTCTCATGATGATCATTGTGATCATGATAGTCGTGCGTCCCTGAAAATTGCGGTATCAGTATAGATCAGTCAAAAATAATTCTGGGTGTAATCTCCGGTATTTCGTCTTGAATGTTGGAGATGACACCTTTTAAATCAGCAGGCTTCCGCAGTGAGCGGTGCCTCGCTATCAGGGGCGATTATAATCCTGTTTCGCCCTTCACGTTTGGCGGTATAGAGCGCAGCGTCTGCGCTATCCAATAATGTCAGCCATGGGGTGCCTGAAGAAAGGCGTATTGCACCGCCTATGCTCAATGTCACTTCAATGTTTTGACCTACGAAATTTGTAGATCTTTTCGTAAATTCCTGTCGGATTTTATGCCCTGTCGTTAAAGCATCATGAACGGTTGTATATGGAAATACCGCTATGAATTCTTCTCCACCAATTCTGAAAAAGGATGATGGCTTCGGCAGTATTTGTTCGCAAACACTTTTAACAGCAATAATGACCTTGTCACCGGTGGCATGACCGCAGGCATCGTTGATTGATTTGAAATGATCAATATCAAGAACAAGTAAAACTATAGGCTTCTTGTTTATATAGTTTATTGTAACCCACTCCTTCAGAGCGCGCCTGTTTCCAGCGCCGGTCAAAGGGTCCTGAAGGGTCAATTTATGATGGAGAGCGGCAAGACGTTCTCGGGGAATGGCAATCAGTGCAAGTGCTACAACAGTTACTTCAATAATCGTCATGAAATTATATGCTGTGACTGACCATATGGTCGTACCCTTTGCGCCAAAGGGTGCTGGTAACCAAGGAACAAAAGGAACGATCAGAGCATTTAAGACAGTATAGACGATAAGAAGGTTCCACAGGATATTTTCAGCATGCGTTTTTTCTGTGGTTTTTTTCTGAAGCTCATAAAGCGCACATGCGTTGAATCCCGTGATGACCAGTGCGCGGCAGAATGAACTCAATATGTGAACGGAACCAATAATACCTGCCAATGCAGAAAGACTAAGGGACACGGCACATGGTATTAAAATTCTTGCGGCTTTTGGTCTATGGCCAATGGTTATGCGAATGGCTTGCCATCCGGCACCGTAGGCCAGAAGCATGAAAATGGCGCCAATCCGTAATCCCCATAATCCTGGGAGAATAGACGGAACAGTAAAAAAAATGCCCGAAATGCCACCTGCCAGAAAAGGACTGGCATACCAGAATCTTCTTTCTCTCGTATTGTGACTGGGTTCGGAAAAAATGAAATATGAGCCGAACAACAGGCAGATGACCGTAATGCAACTCAGAAGTGTGGGAGTATCGGGCGTCATAAAGAGTTGAGAATGATGCCGAGGATCTGCATTGTTCACTTCTATGAATGCGACATGATGCCCAAGGCATCTTCGTTGGTATTAAGGAGGAATGTTCCTTACCAATAAGTTAACGATGCCCGGGGCCGGTGGTGTTTTGTTAGCATGAGCTATGAAATTAGCCTGTAAATAAGTTCACATACAAAGCGTTAGCTCTCTTCGTTGCGGACAAATTTTTATTTGAGAAACTCATTTTTAGTTTCTGTTTAATAGAGGCCATATTTAACGCCAGTCATTTGCTCAGAAACAGCCCAGAGCCGTTCTGCCAGTTTCTCATCCTGAGATTTTTCTGGGAAAGCCGCTTTTCCGGGAGGTCCTTTGCGCTCTCTTGAATTTGTCGGCCCATAATACCCCCCGTCCGAGGCGTTCGGCGAAGCAAGGGCGTATAACAAGGGCCTGGCGCCTTCCTCGACACTCTGCCCCATAGCGTGGAAAACCGGACCAGCCACACTGCGAAGTGCTTTACGGATGGTGCGACCTGCTGCAGTGCCTCCCTGATCCAGGAAGGCATTATTGGAGACGATATCGCTCGCAGCCCAGCCGGGATGGGCTGCGCGGGAATGGATCGGCCAGGGCGCATGCTTCGCCCGGCGATTGAGTTCATTTGCGAAGAGAAGGTTGGAAAGCTTGCTCTGCCGATATCGCGGCATAGGACTATAGGAATGGCGGGCGTTCAGGTCTCCGAACGGCAAGTCGCCTTTGAGGGCTGCCAGGGAAGCCACAGTCATGATTGTGGCGTTTCCTGCTGCCAGAAGTGGAAGAAGGCGACCAGTCAGGGCGAAATGACCGAGATGGTTTGTCCCGAACTGAAGCTCGAAGCCATCTTTGGTTATCATGCGCTTTGCAGGGCCCATGATGCCGGCATTATTCGCAAGCATGTGAAGGGGCTGCCCCTTGTCTCGCAGGGATTGCGCAAAATCTGCGATTGAGGCCAAGGATGCAAGATCCAGCAGTTCAAATTGAGCTTTTGCACTCGGAACACGTTCGCTCAGGCGCAAAAGCGCTGCTCTGCCTTTGTCCCGGCTCCGGCCGCTCAGGATGATTGAAGCGCCTAGGGAAGCCAGACCACAGGCTGTCTCGAAGCCCAGGCCGCCCGTCGAGCCCGTGATAAGCGCCGTACGACTATCAAGGCGTTCCAAAGCATCCAGAGACCAGGGAGTTTCAGAGGCATGTATCATGATGGTTTCCCTTTGGCGTGTGGTCTGGACTGCCGTTCCTGCTCTTCCAGCCTTGCATGTTCCATGGCTTCTTCCGTCAGGCGTTTTTCGTTTTTCTTCAGGAAGAAGAATGCCCCTCCGAGGCAAAGTAATCCGAGAGCGCCCACGGTGATGCCGAGTGGACCAGAAATTTTCTCAATCTGTCGGCCGAGTTCATAGGTGACGAAAGCATAGCCCCCGGCCCAGACGATCCCACCCATCGCGTTGAAGAACAGGAACGAATGCCAGGGCATCCGGTTTGCTCCTGCCAGCAAAGCGACGAAAACACGAAGTACGGCAATAAAGCGCCCGGCGAATACGACGACCCCACCATGGCGTTTGAAAAGGTATCGCCCAAGGATCAGACGTTCTTCTGTCAGTCCGATCTTGCGTCCATATTTCTTGAGAACGCCGTAGCCAACCGTGTGACCGATGAGATACCCGAAATTATCGCCCATGATCGCACCGATCACCGCGGCGGTTGCAATCCAGCGAATTTCAAGGTGATGGGTGCTGCCGGCATAAAGCGACGCTGCGATGATAAGACTTTCCGCAGGCAGAGGCAGTCCCATGCTCTCCAGCATGACTGTTACACCGACCACGCCATAGCCGTATTGCATCAGCAGGTGGTCGAGGAAATGAGATAGATGGAACAGTGTCTTGGCCCTATGCGAAAAGTGGCAGAAACTGCCATCATCGAACGATATTAGGCCATCAGCCACGGGATGAGAAATGAACGATCGCGCCCATACTCTTTCAGCCGGAAACTGGCCCTCATGGGTTGCCCCCTCTCTCGTTGCGGGCAAGACAACATCCCTGTCCGAACTTCGAACCGCCGGGAACTGGATTTTCTGGTTGGAAAATCGTCCCGAGGAGAAAGGTCGCGGTGTCGTCGTTGGTAGGTCTCCAGATGGGATCATCCATGACCTGACCCCTGTTGAAACAGACGTTGGCTCCCGTGTCCATGAATACGGTGGAGGGGCCTGGGATGTGCGATTGAATGGAGAAACACCGTCCATCGCCTTCAGTGATCGTCGGAAGGGAGGGCTCTGGTATGTGGAGGATGGTCAGCTTGATTGCTGGTGCCCGGCGGGAAACATGCCCGAAAACCGCTACGCGGATATTACATTTGATCCTGTCGGGGCCTCGGTTTTTTGCGTGCAGGAGAGTCATTCCATAGGAAAGGCCGAAGCTGCAATCATTCATGTGAATTCTGCCGGACAGAAAACTGTCCTAGTGCACGGTGCAGATTTCTATGCTGCGCCTCGCCCGTCTCCCGATGGTCATTTTCTGACCTGGTTCAGCTGGGATGATCCAGAAATGCCCTGGACCGCCACTCGGTTGGACGTCGCTGTTCTGCAGAGGGCAACGATGGAGCTTGGTGTCCCTCATCAGCTTGGTGGGCAAACGCCTTGCAGCATCATCGAGCCGCGATGGGCAGATTCTGCTACATTGTACGCAACGTCTGATATTTCTGGGTGCTGGGCTCCCATCCGTTTTCAGTGGATCGGTGGAGAATGGACGGCTACCATGCTCCCTGATGCCAGGGCCGAAATTGGCCTTCCGCACTGGGTTTTCAGCCAGAGGACAATGACACCTCTGCCGGACGGATGCCTCTTGGCACTCGGAATACGTCATGGCCTCAATCATGTTCTGCGCTTTGATGGCCATATCTGGGAAGAGCTCTTACTCGGAGCGCCCGTTAACGTGCCAGAGCGTCTTGCAGATGGTCGTCTGGCCTGGATCGACGCTCCTTCTGAAGCTCCGCCGGCCATTGCTGTTGGATTGCCCGAGACAGGTTTTGAACGATTCAGGGAGAGTGTGATCCTACCGCCCGGAATAACGGGCGAGGACATCGCCGCGCCCCAACCACTGACGTTTCCTACGACCAATGGCGTGGAAGCCCATGCCCTTTTTTATCCACCATCCAGAAGCTCCAGTTCCCTGCGTCCAGACGAAAAGCCACCGCTTGTGGTCATGGCGCATGGTGGCCCTACCGGGCGTGCCAATCCCGGCTTTGCATTTAAGGTACAATGGTGGACGTCACGCGGTTTTGCTGTGCTGGACGTGAATTATCGTGGTTCTACGGGATTTGGTCGGGCTTATCGTGAAGCCCTTGATGGGGAGTGGGGTGTTGCGGATGTGGAGGATTGTCTTGCTGGCGTCCGCGCGGTTGTTGAACGCGACCTTGTCGATCCCTCACGTTGCGTCATTCGTGGAAGCAGTGCGGGTGGTCTGACCGTTCTGGCAGCTCTTGCTCAGTCAGACCTTTTTGCAGCAGGAACTTCTCTCTACGGCGTGACAGATCTGCGCGCCCTTGCTGCTGAAACCCATAAATTCGAGGCACGCTATCTGGACCGGCTGATTGGCCCTTACCCACAGGACGAAGCCGTGTATCTGGAACGTTCCCCTGTAACTCAGGCACAGAGCATCAGTGTTCCTGTGCTGTTCCTGCATGGCGGAGCAGATAACGTCGTTCCACTGGCTCAGGCACAGGCTATGTGCACAAAACTGGAACACTCAGAACTGCATGTTTATCCGGAAGAAGGTCATGGTTTCCGGACGAGCAGCTCGATTGAAGACTCTCTGACACGGGAACTGGCATTTTACAGGAAGGTTCTGGACCTCTCCTGAGCTTTCAGACCTTGAGGCGTCTAATGACAGAGAAAGCAGTGAGGACCGCTGCTGTCCCGAACACGACGACGCCCAGGGACTGCCCCACCAGCACACCGATAGGACCATAGTTCGAACCGATCCAAACGAACGGAATGGTTCCCAGTGTGGCACGCCCCCAGTTGAAACCCGTGGAGTAGAACGGGTGGCCAAGATTGTTGAATGCTGTGTTGGCCACGAATAGCAGCCCGACAAACATGTAGCTTGCCACCAGCCAACAGCAGAATAACCTGACGATCTCCACACCTGATCCATGCAGATTGAACAGATCCAGAATGACATTGTGGCCAACGGCAAGGATCAACCATGTCGTGACAACACACAGCGCGGTTAGCTGAAGAGCTGCGAGAAGGGTCTCTTTGACCCTGGGGATAAGCCCTGCTCCAAGATTTTGAGCCATGATCGGGCCGACAGATCCCGTCAGTGCAAAGACCAGCGCAAAGGCAACGGGTGCAATACGATCAATGGTTGCCTGCCCGGAGACGGCATCCAGACCAAAGCGGGACATCGCATGCGTCATGAACAGGGCGCCGACGGGCGTTGCCAGGTTGGTTGCAATGGCTGGCAGGGCGATGCCGCCTATGCGTCGTGCTGCAGGTAGAAACGCTTCCTTGCGCGGCCATTCGATCATGTCGTGTCCGCGCAGGTTCATGAAACCGCTGGCCATGATCATGCACCGGGAAAGGATTGTGCTGATCGCAGCTCCCTCAAGACCCAGATGAAGCCCGAAGATCATGATCGGGTCCAGAATGGCAGCAACAATCGCTCCGGTGAGTGTCACCCGCATCGCACGTTTTGCATCACCCACGGCGCGCAGCAGCGAAGAGAGTGCCATGCCCATGCATACGAGTGGGAGCGCGGGCGAAACAATATGCAGGAATGTTGCGGCGTGGTGGAGTGCAGGCCCGCGTGCGCCAAGTAAAGTCAGGAGCGGGGTTGCAAAAACAGCCGTTAGGATACCGAGCATCAGCGCGACGGCCGCCATGATGAGCAGAAATGCCGAGGCAAGGCTGCGCGCTTCATCATGTCTGCATGCCCCGATGAGACGGCCCGTGCATGCTCCAAGGCCGATCGTCATACCGATAGAGACTGAAATCTGAACGTAGCTGAGTGAGGTGGCAAACGCGATTGCCGCCGTCAACGCTGGGTCATGAAGATGGGAAATATAGCCAAAATTCAGGAGATCGACGGCAAAAACAGCCATCAGCCCCACGGCGCCAGTTCCCGCCATTGTAATGACGTGCCGCATGATGCTGCCATGGACAAATCGTGCCGGTCTTACGGGAGAATTGTCCGGAATCCGGGGCGGGTTAGCAGGGCAGGTGGCAGAAGGCTGAGATCGAGGCATGCATTCGCATTCTGCGCTTTTTTCCCCGGAAGAACCAGAGCCGTCTGTGGAACTGGTAATCCACCGTGAGATTTACTGGCTTTGATGTGATCAGAAAGCGCAGAATCCATAGCGGGCATAAGAACTTTATTAAGACTCTTCATGGAATGGTGCACTGACCACGATGCCCGGGGGCGCGTCCCGAGGCCAACCTGCTGGCGGAGTATGTCATGTCAATTATTGGATCGGTCCAGACGGCTGTAAGCGGCCTCAATGCGCAGTCTCACGCGTTTTCGGATCTCAGTAACAACATCGCCAACAGCCAGACCGTTGGGTACAAGGCCACGACAACAAGCTTTGCGGACTATGTAACGAATAACAGCCTGGTTCAGGATGGCCAGTCCATGAGCGACAGCGTGCTGGCAACCACCCGTCAGCATAACGATAATCAGGGTACAGTTACGGCGTCCACCAATACGCTGGCACTTGCAATCTCCGGGAACGGATTTTTCAATGTTCAGCAAGCCTCGGGTAATTCGACAGGAACAGCGCCCGTTTTCAATGGACAGCAATATTATACGCGAAACGGTGACTTTTCTCAGGACGCCAACGGTTATCTGAAAAATACCTCGAATTACTACCTTGAGGGGTATCAGACCGATTCATCCGGGAAGATGAGCACGACACTGGCGCCAATTCAGATTCAGAACGTTGCTTTCCGCCCTACGCAGACCACGACCATGACAGTCTCATCTGCAATTGGAAGCGTGGGTGGCACTGGCCAGACCAGCACAACCACCGCAACCGCCTATGACAGTCAGGGTGTGGCTCACGATGTCTCTTTGACATGGACCCAGACGGGCACGGATACCTGGACAGTCAGCAATACGGCAGACCCCACCAACAATACGACCGTCACATTCAACGATGACGGCTCACTGAAGCAGGTGGGTAATACTACGCAGGCTACAGGTGCAACTGCATCATTCGCGTTCCTTGGAACGCCGCAGAACATGACTGTGTCTCTGGGGACTATTGGAAGCACGTCTGGCGTAAGCCTTTCGAGCGGCACATCTTCTGGTGCAACGACGTCAACAATGACCACGGACAGCACAACGACGGGTACCTATAGTGGTATTGCGATCCAGTCCGATGGCTCGGTCATGGCGACTTTTGACAACGGCCTTTCACAACTCGTTGCCAAAATTCCGCTAACGACCTTTTCGAACCCAAATGGTCTCGCTGCTCAGGACGGTCAGGCCTACACGGCGACAGCCACTTCCGGCAGCCCGAGTGCCCCTACTGCAGTTAACACGAATGGCGCTGGAACGCTGGATGTCGGGTCTCTCGAGAGTTCAACAACAGACCTTACCAGCAACTTGACCCAGTTGATCGTTGATCAGCAGGCTTATGGGGCGAATACAAAGGTCGTCACGACAGCGAATCAAATGCTGCAGACAACCCTTGCGATGATCCAGTAAGACTGAGGGATAGAAAAAATGTCTCTTGGACTGAATAACGCACTTTCCATTGCGACCAGCGGCTTGAGTGCAACACAGCAGGCCATGGCCGTTGCGTCCCAGAATGTCGCGAATGCAGGAACGTCTGGGTATATTAAGGAAATTGCCAATGTTCAGTCCAATGTGGCTGGTGGCATAGGCTACGGGGTGTCTACGGTCGCCACGACACTGGCGACAAATGATCAGCTTCAGCGCGTTTTGTATGCACAGAATGCAGACGTGGCGAACTATCAGGCGACCAGTAATTCGCTTTCTGCAATTACAGCTTTGCAGGGTTCTACCAGTGCGGATTCAGGTTCAAGCGGAACGCTCTCTGATCTGCTGGGCAAAGTGCAATCCGATCTGCTTTCTCTCTCGTCAACGCCCACGAGCAGTTCAGCGCAAAGCAGTGTTGTGAGTGCAGCGCAAAGTCTCGTCCAAAGTGTGAATACGCTGGGCGAAACATATCAGAACCAGAGACAGTCTGCGCAGGACAGCATCGTGTCGACGGTTTCAGATATCAATACCAACCTTACGACGATCGGTACTCTGTCTACCCAGATCATGACGCTCAAAGCCTCCGGGCAGAGTACGGCTGATCTCGAAAACCAACGTTTCACGGCCCTGTCGTCTCTGTCTAGCGAGATCGGAGTGAACTGGCGCGTCAGCGGGAACGGCGACATGACGATCACCACTACGAACGGGACGACGCTGCCGACACATAACAGGACAAGCGCGGGGGAAGCCGTTTCTTCGACGTGGCCACTTACGACTTCGAGCGCCGAAGTAACCGTCGATAAAGCTTATCCAGGGACCACTACGGCCAACGCAATTCCCGGCATTATGCTCAATGGCCGTGACGTGACTTCCAGCCTTTCGGGTGGCTCTTTGGGGGCCAACATTACGCTGCGTGATACAACACTTCCGACCATGCAGGCACAGCTGGATGCATTTGCGTCCACGACAGCAAACCGTTTTCAAGCACAGGGCATGACGTTGTTTACCACGTCTACAGGTACACTTCCGGGCTCATCGAGCGGCACGCTCACGCCGGCTGGTACTTTAGGGTTTGCACAGGACATGCAGGTTTCGGCGACATACACCGCCGATCCGTCTCAGCTTGTTAATGGAAGTGCCGGTAGCACGACAACCGTCACGAACGTCTTGCAATATGCCTTTGGCTTGACGCTTGCTGACGGCACAGCACAGCCTTCTTCGGACAGCAGCAGTCTGGGACTCAACGGCAACCTCTCTACGGGCTATTCTGGAAATCAGACCATTCTGGATCTCGCGACAACGCTGACATCCAGTCAGGCAGCGACAGCCAATTCGGCTTCAAACAGCCTGACGCTGTCGCAGACGTCCCAGAGCAATATCTCCACCAGTTTCAATACCAGTTCTGGTGTCTCGGTGGACACGGAAATGGCTAATGTAGTGAGCCTTCAGAACGCATATGCCGCCAATGCCAAAGTCGTTTCGACGGTTCAGAGCATGTTCTCGGCTCTTCTCAATGCAGTAGGAAGCTGATCATGGCGGGTGTCGTCGCGACTTATGCGTATAATACAGCGTCCAGTCAGTTATTGCTGGGTGTTTCCAATCTGTCACAACTGAATGATAGCCAGAAAACAGCGACTGCAAGTGGTGTGAAATCCACGACATATGCTGGCCTTGGATCGTCCAGAAGTCAGGCAATATCCCTTCAGCCAGCCATTACTCAGATTGGGGCATGGACCGGAAATATTACGACTGCTCAGAACACGCTTAGCACAACCCAGACCGCAGTTCAGCAGATCTCGAGCATCGCCAATGATCTTAATGACACACTTGCGACGTTGCAGAGCAATGTATCGGCAGATGGTGTGGCAACGGCTGTTTCTGCAGCGAAGAACGCACTGAATAGTCTGGGCAGCCTGCTGAATACGAAGCAGGGCAGCACCTATGTGTTTTCCGGTCAGGACCTTCAGACGGCGCCGGTCAGCGATAATGGTAATTTGGTTAACAGCACGCTGGCGAGCAATATTCAGTCGATAGTTGCGTCCACGGGTAGCACAAGCGCACAGGACGTGCTTGCTAGCACACTTCAGGCGAGCGCTGACACGACCGCGGGTGATCCATTTTCTGCGTCCCTTTCCACTGATCCCGAGACTGCTTCCGGACAAAGTGTGAAAGCTATTGTTAGCCAAGGAGCTCCCGTTGCAATTGGTGTCGTGGCGACGCAGGGCGGAGCTGCCACAGATGTTTCCACGGGGTCACCGATCCGGGATCTGATGCGCAACCTTATGGTCGTTGCTTCTTTGGGAAGTGTATCCGCAGGGAGTGATTCTTTTAATGCGATTGTAAAAGGATTGCAGCAGACCAACACATCCGTTGTTACAGGCCTGTCGGATATGGCTGGACAGATGGGTGTTACTCAAAACTCATTGACCGTGCAGAGTTCAGCGCTGGGTCAAATGAATTCGATGCTGACGGATCAGCTCGGTAAGGCGAAAGATGTGGATCTGGCCCAGCTTTCTGTTCAGATGACAGATACGCAGAACCAGTTGGAGGCTTCGTATTCCATCATCTCAAAGATGAAGGGCATGACGCTCGCAAGTTACCTTTAAGACGCCCAGGGGGTAGGTTATGATTCGGATATAGAGATCAGCGGATCATTTTCCGGATGACGCCCAAAAGTTCTTCCATAGCTTCATCGCCTCCATTTTCAATTACAGCATTCCGGACGCACCCGTTTGCATGTGTTGAAAGAAGCTGGATAGCGACACCGTCGAGTGCAGATTTGATCGCAGAAATCTGTGTAAGAACGTCTACACAATAGCGATCATTCTCGATCATGTTGCGCACACCACCAAGCTGCCCCTCGATACGTCTGAGGCGATTGATGAGAGCTTTTTTTTGGGGTTGCTCTACCCGTCTGTCATCTGCCGTCTGATGGTAATGACAGGGATCTTGACCTTCCTGATCCGTATAATTTTCTCTCATCACCATCATCCTTTTTCAGTAAAAACCGTCATTTAAGAATGTCGCTCACCATCCGCCTGGGATTGAATGTGCAAAATGACGCATGCTCTGCGTGGCTCAGAATCTGCAAAGGCATATCTTGAGCCTGTTGAAAAAGCACGACCCTGCACGCATATTCTAGGCACTTTCCTTTACTGGACAATGTGAGACATGAGCGAAACAACACATACAGAAAATACGGCACCACAGGCTGAGCAGCATGAATTCAGCGCAGAGGTCGGGCGTCTTCTCGATCTCGTGGTCCATGCGCTGTATTCAGATCGTGAGATCTTTCTGCGCGAGCTGGTTGCAAATGCAGCAGATGCCACAGACAAGCGTCGTTTCGAAGCTCTGACGGATACTGCTCTGGCCCTTCCGGGTAATGCATCCATTCGTATCAATCCTGACAAAACGTCCAAGCTTTTGACCATCTCCGATGATGGAACAGGCATGACCCGTGAAGAGCTGACCCAGAATCTGGGCACTATTGCCCGCTCAGGGACGCGGGCTTTTGGTCAGAAACTGGATTCAGCAAAGCCTGAGGATCGCCCCAGCCTGATTGGTCAGTTTGGTGTCGGCTTCTATGCGGCATTCATGGTGGCTGACCGTGTCGATGTGACATCGCGCAAGGCTGGTTCTGATGATGCGTGGATGTGGTCTTCTGATGGAAAAGGGTCCTATACCCTTTCGCCAGCATCCCGATCTACGCCGGGCACCGATATCGTCATGCATATGAAGGACGATGCGGAAGAGTTTTTGGACACATGGCGGTTGCGCTCGATTGTGCGCAAATGGGCTGATCATATTTCGTGGCCCATCACTCTTCGTGAAACCAACGAAGATGGAACCAGCGAAGATAAGTCTGCGAATGAGGGTACGGCTCTATGGAGAAAGCCGAAATCCGAGATTACCCCTGAGCAGTATGCCGAATTTTATCGTCATGTCGCTCATGCTTTTGAAGAGCCATATGCAACCCTGCACTGGCACGCAGAAGGCACAACTGAATTTACAGCGCTCCTTTTTCTGCCGGGTGCGCGTCCGTTCGACTTCATGGAGCAATCTCGCGAGAGCAAGATTCACCTTCATGTCCGTCGGATGTTTATCACGGATGAAGCAGAACTGGTTCCAAACTGGATGCGCTTTGTTCAGGGCGTAGTCGATACGGAAGATCTTCCTCTAAATGTGTCGCGTGAGATGCTTCAGGCGACACCGGTTCTTTCCCGTATTCGTAAAGCTGTTACCAAGCGCGTGCTGAATGAAATCAAGACCCGCGCTAAGGACGCTGAGTCCGGTTTCGATGCATTCTGGGAGAATTTCGGCCCTGTCATCAAGGAAGGGCTATGGGAAGATGGTGAGCACCGTCAGGAAATTGCGGGTTTTGCGCGCTTCCATTCAACCCATGATGCTGCGCTGACAACACTGGACGACTATATTTCCCGTATGAAGGATGGTCAGGACGTCATTTATTATCTCACGGGTGATAATATGGATGCTCTGAAAGCTTCTGCTCAGCTGGAAGGCTTTACGGCGCGCGGCCTAGAAGTTCTGTTGCTGACGGATCCAGTGGATGGCTTCTGGCCGGAGCGGCTGAATTCATATCAGGATAAAACGTTCCGTTCTGTCAGCCAGTCCCATGGGGATCTGGAGAAATTTGAGGCCGCCAGTGCAGATACAGCCGAGCCAGCGGATCTCGATGCCCTGATTCCCGCTCTCAAGGATGCTCTTGGAGATCAGGTGAAGGATGTGCGCAGCACGGTCAGGCTGACGGGAAGCGCTGTTGTTATCACCTCCGAAGGTGGCCCAGACATGGCGATGCAGCGCCTCCTGCGTCGCTCTGGACAGGCAATGCCTGCGACGCCTCCTATTCTTGAGATCAACCCGCGTCATCCTTTGATCCGCTCTCTGTCAGAGCGCGTGGCCAAGGGAGAAAACATCGCCGACCACGCACGTGTTCTGCTTGATATTGCGCGTGTTCAGGAAGGAGAGGCTCTTCCTGATGCCAGTGGGTTCGCCAGGATTCTGGCAACATTGCTGGCCGGGAATGCCGCAGACTGATCACCCTGTTCTGCTAAGGGGGCGGTGGGGCATTGTCCTGCCGCCCCTTTTCTTTTGGCCGCCTTCTTGGGAAACTAAGCCAGAGAGGCTGCTTGGCTGCTGTGCAGAAATGAGGAAGAGACTGCAATGATCAAGGATTTTCAGTTTGGTCGTGTGGCGGTCATCGGTACCTTCTTCTGGATCGATACGTGTCCGGAGATGTCAGCAGGATCTCCCCTGAGGCGCCTATTCCTTGTGGGAGCTATTTCGCATAACTGGCAGGAGGCAGTGCTGGTGTATGGTCTTCCGGAGCAGAGGTTCTCGAAGGTTATGAACTCATATCAGAGCAATTTAGCGGTAAAGTGCTCCTGATTACCCACCCTGAAGATGGTATGACAACCTGAGAATAAGCCCCGAATACTGACCGCTCTGTGTCGCGTCTCAAAGGTCCTTCACGACCGATTCAGAATGAACAGGCCAGAGCGATCGTCATGGGGGCTTTAAGGCATGTAGATCTGGTTGTTCTCTTCGATGAAGAGACGCCGCTTCAGGTCATTCAGACGCTTTGCCCAGATGTGCTTGTTAAAGGCGCTGACTATCGTGAGGATGAAGTGGTAGGAGGCCGTTTCGTTAAGGAAAATGGGGGACGTGTGGCACTTGTTGAGCTGGTCAACAACCAGTCGACGTCCCGGATTGTGCAATCCATAAAACCCTCACAATCAGTGTGAGGGCTGGCTTTCAGCTGGCTTTTTGCCGTGCTTCCCGAGGGGACATATCAAATTTCTGCCTGAAACGTCGTGAGAGATGTGCTGCGTTTCGAAAACCATGGCGATATGCGATCACAGCGATTGCGTCTGTCGAACAGGCTGGGTTGATCAGGTCCGCATGTATGCGCTCAAGACGGCGATTTAAAATCCACCCGGCTACAGCTCCAGGCTCCCCATCAAAAAGAAGATAAAGAGCGCGAGCGGAAATACCGTAAGCCTGAGCGATTTTTTGAGGAGTGAGCGTTGGGTCTGCGAGGCGTTTTTCAATATATTCGCGAACGAGCTTCTGTCTGTGCCGACGGCGGCCTGCGACGCTGACTTCAAGATCAAGAGCTTCCAGCAGGGTCGTGATCAGAGTTTCCATCATATGACGGAGTAGTCGTTTGCGCGCCTGTTCTGACGAGTTTCTGAGCGATCCCTTTTCAAGCAGGTCACAAGCCGTGAAAAGAAATACCCCAGGGCCCTGATCGGTCGAAAAGGAAACAGGCGGGAGCCCTGCCAAAGCAGGCAGTTGGGTGAGCAAGCTTTCCTTGTTTACCTGTAATAGTAAGGTAGAGCTATCCAAGACGACTTTATGTGTTTGGTTTGCACCAGTGTCGTCCTGCTGATTGTCCATGAACAAGGTGGAGGTAGTATTCAAATGAAGGACACCATGCCTGGCATCCAGAATGATGGCAGCTTGTCCATGAGTGGCAATGTTCTGCGGATCTGGTCTGCCCGCCGTTAAATGGCCATTCATGAATGGCCGACTAATCTGTGGCTCAAGCTGCGCCTTGTTTGGCACAGCGAGCGTGGCCAGCGGCAGAATACGGTGACCGGAAGGTGGCGGTGAAGCAGTCATGACTGTTCAGAATTACGACCTGTAATAGAGCCAGAGGCCCAGAAACGAAAGATATTCAGACATGCCATCTCCTTGGCGCATTTCAAGGAGCGGCAGTAAGAAAAAACAATATGGCACGTTTCTTATCTCGTCACATAGAAATATTTTGATATGGGATATTATCTTTGTTTTAAAACATTTTATGGGCTTTAAAAATAAAATATTACTTTATTTTATTGATATCGATATGGTTTATCTATTCTGTAATAAAAAACAATTATCTTTAATCACTCAATATTAATTCACGGTTTCTTATAATTTTCTTTCAAAGAAATTTTTTAACTTTAAATATTGATCATAAATACTTGACGTCAAGGAGTGGCTCAACGTACTCTGTAAAACATGGAAAATTGGACTGATTACGGCTTTGCGCCTCTGGACGTGATTTCTCAAGGCGGCGCTCGTCCTGCCCCCAAGCACCAGTTTAGTCTGGTGACGACGGCCCGTTGGGAAACACCATATATCGTCGAGTGGATTTCATACCATCTCTCCATTGGCTTTGACCATATTTATATTTATTGTAATGATGATAATCCAGAAGAAATGTTTGAGGCAGTTTTCCCGTTTACAGTAGGGAATACTCCTAAAGTAACTTTTCGCCATTATGGAGTCACTGGAGCACAATTCCAGATGTTTTTTCATTTTCTGAGACACTATTCTACAGAAAGCGAATGGATAATGTTTCTGGATGTTGATGAATTTATTTGTTTGAAAAATATAAATAATATTGGAGAATTTATAGAAAAATATACAGATATTGATGCTCTATACTTTAACTGGTCTTTTTTTGGGAATAACGATCATAAAATTAGACCTAAAGGGTCAGTATTGAAAAACTATACGCGCCGTGAAGATGGAGCAACACCGTTTACTAAAATTCTCGTTAGAAGTACTGAGATACCATATAGAAAGGTCTTTCTCCATCCTTCAGAAGCAATTCATCATAACCTTCTTGGGTTGGCACCAGATCTGAAAGCTGTAAACGTTTTAGGGGATTCCCTAAAAGGATATTATGATAATTTTCCACATCAGGCTTGGAGTTACCTGAAAGAAGACGACCGAAATAAGAAGATTATTGATATTGCTTTTATTGCACATTATAATATTAAGTCAGAACAGGATTTTGATATAAGATCCCGCAGAAGTATCTCTGGAAATTACGTTGAGCAAAGCCGTTGGGGCGGTATGTCACGTAGTGAGCGCGATAGATTTCTTGCAGCGACAAATGCAGTATTTGATCCATATTTGAAAAATTATTGGTCAGAAATTTCAAATCCGGCTTCGTGCTGTGTTTTTCCCTTACCTGAATGGCCGCTAATTTCTGAGGGATGCCTTGCCACGCAGTCATCAGTTCTAGGTGATATGCCGGTTGAAGAAAACGCGGAAGGTCCGCTTTCCGGGCAAATTCCTAATTTTCCCGCGCATCACACAGCATGTGAAGATAATCCTTGGTGGCGTGTTGACTTGGGGAAAGTCGCTCGAATTCATGAGATACGCCTTTTTAACAGGCTTGATGACGCTATCGAGCGCAGTGCCAATTTGGAAATATCTGTATCTGATGATGATAACAGTTGGGTTATTATTCACCGTAAAGATGACAATATTTCATATGGAGGTGCAGATGGTTCTCCTTACATCTGGAGAAACGAAGAAGGCGTACCTGCGCGTTTTGTAAAAATTACACTACTTGGTCAGCAGATATATCTTCATTTCTGTCAGGTGCAGGTATTCGGTATAGCGTCCTGGTAACAGCAGCTTTGGAGATTACGTACTTTAATTCTGGCAGGTGAGGTAGCGCTTGACGATTGCGCCCATATTTCGTTCGAGCCACCTTGCGGAGCTATATTCTTCTTCCCGCATTGAACTCAATGTCTTCAGATCGGCTTCAAAGCCAAGATGTGCAGCTAAGGCAATTAAGGCATCAAAAGACGCAATCTGGTGTGCTTTGTATCCAGCCGCAGCCATCGCGTTGGTTAGAACGTCGTTTGTTTCTCCTCCATGCAGCAGGCTTGAGACATTATCGATGACGCTGGAGACAGTTTCGAGAGAGAAGGGGGCCGCAATCCCTCGTTGAGCTACAAGATTTTCGATTTGCTCAAGATGAGATCTAGCCATGGAAAGATCGAAATTCATTCTGGAATGAAGTTCTGGATAATTGATAGCTCGCGGAAGCTCGATCAGCATTGTATCCACCGCTTTGGAGACGATGGAGAGGTGCTCTTCAAGTCTGGTTTGATAGACCTCAAGTGGCGATTTTTTCGCTGATTTAATGCGGCTCACCGTTTTTCCTCTACCTGACTTAGGCAAGATACATGCCCATATCACGGAAGTAAGCGCAAGGCTTTTGCCTTGATGGTTTCAATTGGAGAACGCTTGAGTTTGAGTGAGGATCTCGTGCGCTTCAGGCACAAAAAAAACCGCGCCGGAATATCCGACGCGGCCTTTATTGAACCTTACAGAGCGAAGGCTTAGAAACCTGCGCTAACTGTTGCCATCGCCGCGAAAGGTGCGCCGATAGAGTAGGTTGGGATTGCAGCTTTAACTGTCTTGCCATTGAGGCCGACCGTCGGAAGTGCGTTGGTCTGCACGCTCTTCACGAAGCCCAGATAGCCCTTGTTTGTCAGGTTGCTGAGGTTCAGCTTGATGTTCGGGCTCTGCAGGAAGCCAACGTTGTGGAAGCGGTAACCGATATTCAGGTTCATGCGGACATAACCCGGGATGGACTGGTCGTTCATGAAGGTGGAATACTGGCGAGCAATGTATTTCAGGTTGTAGCCACCGAAGAGGCTGCCGTCGTCATAGTCCAGGTTGAAGCCTACCTGATACTTGGGTGTTTCAGGTGCGAATTTTCCTTTGGTGGGCAGGTACGCAGCGCTGCTACCACTGCCGCCAAGCAGGTTGCTTCCAAGGCGCGCATCAACATACTCGAACGAAGCATAGGGGCGGATGTGGTAGAAAATGGGGCGCGTACCAATTTCTGCATCCACACCGTTCGTGGTCTGCCCACCAGCATTGATATTCGTGGTGAAGTAGTTGTTGCAGGCCGCATCCTGACATTGCGTCTGAGAGATTAGGCGGTTGGTGAAGTCATAATGGAAATACGTAACGGAACCCATGATGGTGGAGCCCGTGTAACGATATCCAGCTTCTTCCGAAATCGAAATTTCAGGGCTTTGATTGGTGTTGGCGTGGGTTGAGTAGCCCGAACCGGCATAATACGCGCCTGAGTCATACAGCGAGTAGTTTGTCGGCATGCGGAAGTTGGTTGCGCCAGAGACGAAGACCTGGTTTTCCGGGTTGATCTGATAGCGGATCGAAGCAGTTGGCAGTGGCTCGTAGTAGGTCTGGCTGATGTTACGGCCGGTGGAGGTGTCTGGCAGCATGTTCGTGCCGCTGCGACTTACGATCGAATATTTCAGGCCTGCGTCAATTGTCAGCTTGTTGTGCAGCAGGGACATGCTGTCACCGATGAACATCGTATGGACGCGGGTCTGGGTGAGAGTACTGCGGTACTGATAGGTCTGGCCGTTTGCCAACACGACTTCCGGTGAGGAGCCCCAGACATTCCATGGGTTTCCGTCGGCGCCGACGCCTGTGTAAGGACCCTGCTGTTTCTGCTTTGAATATTCGAACCAGTAACCAACCATCAGGCGGTTAAACCCTGTGGTCAGTGTAAGCTTTGTGACTGCACCTGGACGATATGTGGTTGTGATAGACGGGTTATACAGCATTTGTGTGCCGCCCCGGCCGTTCAGGGTGCCGGTCGTCTTGGTCGCACCGTAGGAGAGGTTTTCTAAATTGGTGTTGTATGCACCGCCACCACTGCCGTCACCGTACCAGAAATATGGCGTTTCAGTCAGCGTTAGGTTGTCGGTGAGTGTGAAGTGCGAAGGCGCACTGGCATAGATATTGGTGAATGGGTTCTGGTGCAGCTTGTAGTAAGATGCGCCTTTGTCAGAGCCGTTTGGATTATAGGTCGAGTTCCAAACCGTGTTCTGTACGGACACGCCATTTACGGTCTTGGGGGCAACATAGCCGTTCACGCCGCGGCCATATGTTTCCCAGGACTGCTTGTTCACGCTGTTTGAAAGATAGTTGTAAAGCCGGTTGCCAACGATGGCGAGGGAGACGCGGTTGTTCTGGCCCCAATCGTTTACGAACTTGGCTTCGGCATGAAGCTTGCTGTTTGTGTAATCGGTGTTTTTAACACCTTCCGTAACGTAGGAACCAGAAAAATAGGCGCGCAGATTTGTGTGGCCAATTCTTCCCGTGTCCAGTCGCAGGAAGCCGCGTGTGTAATCGTATGAACCGTAGCTGACGTCGAATGCGCCGCCTTTCTTCATTTTCGGGTCGATCATGTACATGTCGACTACGCCGCCCGTTGCACTGAGATGCGGGCTGTCGAGATCTGCAGAACCCTGTGCGAGAGAAATCGTCTTCAGGTTTTCTGAATCAACGATTTCCTGCGAATATACAGCAAAGTTGCCGATATCGTTGATTGGAAAGCCTTCAAGTGTGAAGCCCATCTGGGTTTGATCCAGACCGCGAACACTCATGTTGCTGCCGGTGAGGCCTGCCGGATCAGATGAGGACACGTTGGCACCCGGAAGTAGTGCAATCAACTGCATCGGATCCTGGCCCGGAGCCTGCTTCTCGATGAAGTCACGCGAGACAGCGGAAACGGATTTCGCGCTATCCTGCTTTTCCATAAGACCACCGCCAACGGCAGTGCGTGTTACGCCATCGAAATAGCGACGGTGGCCGTTGACCGAAACGTGCTCTTCTTTCTGGTCGGTAGGAGCTGTGTTGCCCATCATGGAAGGTGCGTCGATCTTCTTCGGAGCGACAGCGTGATGCTTGGGGGTTGCAGCCTGCTTGGTTGCGCCCGGTGTGGCAGCAAGTGCAGGTGTAACCCCTAGAGCGATCAACGCTGAGGTCGAGAGGAGGCGGGCTAGGCGCATCGTGTTTGAGATCTTTCTCGGCCAAAATTGAAGGTAACCGAGGGGGAGAAAAATCACGACTGCAGATCGTGTTCAATCAAGATCAGACTGACATATTATGATACGGGAGGGTTATGGCTTTTGCGCCACAAAACCCCCGGATTTCGCTCAGAAAACTGCGGAATAGCGATTTTTTATGACATTTTCAGGTCAGAAAATATATTTCTCAATGATACAAATTCATATTTGGAACAGGTGCTGGGCCAATTTTTTATCCTGGGCATAAATGTTCAGGATTCTGGCTGCCTGTTTTTCCGTGGCTTGGACGCTATTTTTGTTCTCGTTGAGATGTGAAATCGGGTGATTCTGCAAGGCAGGGACGTGTTGCTGAAGGTGGGATAGCATATCCATGCTGAAAAGCTGGTCTACGATGAGGTTATTATTACGATCGCAGACATACCAGCTCTGTGGGCGGAACACGTGATCCAGATCATAGGGTGAACGTGTATTTTCGACGTGGGTTATTGCATCGTCCAGACACGAGAATGCCGAATAGGTGTCGCGGACGGACGGGTGAATGCTCACCCGGGATGTCCCGCCGCGACGGGCGAATGCATATGCGGAGACAAAACGCTCCACAGGATGACGCCAGATAGCGAAGCTTGGCACACTCCGGAATAGCTCAGGAGCGACATGACGATAATAGCGCGCGCTCTCATGCATCATGATTCCTCCATACAGCTGGTTACAAATAGATGTCCCAGCATTTTTCGGAACGTGCACAAACAGAACGCCTGCCTGGCGGATACGCTCAATGCGTTGAGCGCGCTTGCCGCCAGCAGGGAGCCTCAACTTCAGGTCAGCGGCGCGTTCGTGGATGTCATTGAACTGTTTGACCTTGAAAACTGACTGGATAGCTCTGCGACCAGCGCTTTCAGTCTCAGGGAGTGGGGCAGGGGGGGCATTTGGGAACAGAGCGCGCGCATTGGGCGTTGTCCTGCTGTAAATGCTCATGATCCGACCGTCTTTCCCACTGTTCCTCAGGAAATACTGGAAAGATATGGCTCTCAGGTCAAAAAAACATATGTAACGGATCGTCACAAATGTGACTTGAATGAGTATTTGTATACCTTTCCTGTCTGTATATTTTTATTATTTGAAGATCGGACCTGAAAATGGCGTAAAATTTTCTGGTGATTACAGGTGTGAGCGTTTCGCATAGTGTCTGGCAAGCAGAGTGCATGTGAAAAGCTGTATCTGATGATAGATCATGAGGGGCAGTACAATAATGCCGACGGATGTAGCCGGAAAAATAACGCTGGCCATGGGAATTCCTGAAGCCAGCGATTTTTTGGAGCCGCAGAACTGAAGGGAAATATCACTTTCGGTTGGCTGCCCAATGAGACGGCCCATCGCATATGTCATCGCCAGTACAAGGCCGAGGATGGCGCTGTCCAGCAGTGCTACATCCAGTAGGTGCAGGGCGGGAACGCGGTGCCAGATACCTTCGACCACGGCTGAACTGAAAGCTGTGTATACGACCAGCACGATGGACCCACGATCTGTGAATGAGATCAGAACCTTGTGCTTGCGTACGATCGGGCCAATCCAGGTCTGGAGTGCCTGACCCAAAGCAAAGGGCAGCAGCAGCTCTTTTCCAACATCCAGCACGGATTCCAGAGGGGAGTGCCCGGCGCCCACATGACCGAGCACCATACCAGTCAGAAGGGGCGTCAGAACGATACCGGCGATATTCGATACGGTTGCAGCGCAGATGGACGCAGGGACGTTGCCGCGGGCAATGGATGTCAGGGCAATTGAGGACTGTACGGTTGAAGGAAGGCAGCAGAGAAACAGGATCCCGGACCACAGTTCCTCACCAATCAGCGCGCCAGGAATGAGCGTACGGAACAGGGCATGAAGCCCCAGCCCAAGAAGAGGAAAGAGGGCGAATGTCGAGAGCAGGACACTGCCTTGCAGGCGCCAGTCCTTCACGCTGTCGATGATCGCATGACGTTCCAGTTTCGCGCCCTGAAAGAAGAACATCAAGGTGATGAGAGTGGTCGTCAGGCCTTCAAGCAGGTGTCGCATCTGCCCTGTGCAGGGCAGGAAAGAGGCCATTGCGATGGCACAGATCAGGGAAAGCAAAAAAGGATCGACGCGTTTCATGCGATATGTATGTTCGCAGACGCAAGGATCTGGCAACGGCTGCCAGTCTTTGTAACGCCATAAAATGTCTGCGGCGGTTACGAAGAGGGTCAGGTGTGTATATCCTGCCATCATGACGGATCGTGAAGACAGGCTCTCCCTTGGTCGCCGCAGGGCCCTGACCTCCCTTCTTGCTGCGGGTACGTTTGTGGGCACTGCCCGCACAGCAAGGGCCGATGTTGCACCCGGGGCTCCCTCCGGTCCTGCGTCGAACGAGAAGCGTAACCAGCCGAATAATTCGCATGCCGAGCCTGCCAATCAGCCTGGCGCGAATATGCGACCTGTCATCAAAACGCAGAGCGATTATTTCTATCGCCCAAGCATCCATTTCTCTCCCGTTGCGGGATTCATGAACGACCCGAACGGTCTGATTTTCGATGGGCAGTATTTTCATCTGTATTATCAGTATGATCCCACCGCGCCTTATGCCGGTCGTGTGCATTGGGGGCACGCTATCAGCACAGACCTTTATAGCTGGCAGGATCAGCCGATCGCCATTGATCAGACGGCAGCGGGAGAGGCGTATAGTGGATGTGTGGTGATGGACCGCGAGAACGTCTCCGGGCTGTTCCCGCAACGTCCCAGCACAGCTGCGGCGGCAGTACGATCCGGGGAAACATCTCTTCCTTCCGCAGATGTGCCTGCAGTATCGTCTGCGCCCAGTGCCACCCAGGCCGCTGTTGACGCGCTCTCCCCGATGTTACGTTTGGATGCACCCGACGCTCCTCCAAAAGATCAGGCGCCGGGCCCCACCTCCATGCAGAGTACGGGACAGCCTGTAAACCGCTCCCCGCTAGCGCCACCGAGCCCTGATTCCTTGCCGGTATTGGGTGAGCCGAATTCGTCAGCTTTGGAAAAAGTAGATATTCAGGCGTCTGAGAGTGTCCCTCCAGCGCCCGTTAAACCTGCTGCGCCGCCAATCCCTGGTGGGCTGGTAGCCATATATACACGCGCTACCCCGCAAAAGCAGACACAGTATATTGCCTGGAGCCCTGATGGTGGCCAGCATTTTATGGATTACGCCCATAACCCCATTTTGGATATCGGTCGAAATTCCTTCCGTGACCCAAAAGTGTTCTGGCATGAGCAGAGTCAGAAATGGGTCATGGTTGTGGTCAAGGCCCGTGAACACAAAGTGGCGTTTTATGGCTCGATCGATCTTATGCACTGGATGCATCTGAGTGATTTCGGGCCGGCCGGCTTGTTTGGCGTGGATTATGAGTGTCCGAACCTGATCGAACTCAAAGTCGAGGATCGTACTAACGGGACGCGATGGGTTTTGTTTGTATCGGTGAACCCTGGTGGACCCCAGGGCGGCAGCATAACCCAGTATTTTGTTGGCGATTTTGATGGTGAGCGCTTTCAGCCCGAAGACACCGTTATTGGTCTGACGGACTTCGCAAAAGACAGCTATGCCATGCAGGTCTATAATGACATGCCCAATGGTGCAGCGACTTATTTCGCGTGGTTCGGAAACTGGCAGTACTGCGAAGAAGTCCCCAACAGGAGCTGGCGCGGTCTGATGACTGTGCCGCGTGATATCAGCCTGAGGCATGACGAGGCAGGGTGGTTGAGGCTGGTTCAGCGCCCCAGAGGTTTGGAGGCTTTGCGGGGGCCGGAAATTCCGTTTCCGGTTGGACGTATTGCGGCGCAAAGCGGTGCTCAGGTTGCCATTCCACCTGCGACAGCCATCGAATTTTCGCTGACTGTAACGGTTGACGAACGTCCAAACGCGCAGCCAGACGGCGTGCAGGGTCGGGCGGGACGATTTATCGTGGCGTTTTCCAACAGTCAGGGCGAGACGCTGACAATCGGGTTTGATGCTTTTTCCAGCCAGCTTTGGTTGGATCGGGGCGACCTAAATGGTTTTTCCCAACCTTTCTTTACGGAGCGGTTCTCAACGCCGCTTACGGCAGACAACCGTCGTTTCTCTCTGCGCATTGTGCTGGACGCCTGCGCACTGGAAATCTTTGCCAATGACGGGATGTCCGTAGGAACAGCACTCGTATTCCCGGCCAACCCACTTGATACCTTAAGCCTGCAGGCTACGAACGCGGGCGCTACAGTACAGAATGTGAAGCTCTATCCGTTGCGCAAGACGATGAACCGCCAGACAGCGATGTGAGGTTCATGCAGAGGAGGGGAGGGGCCCCTCAACTTCCCTGCAATGTCAGGCAATAGATGCGGCCGGTGCGATAAAGCGTGAAGTCCGGCGTGTTCCGCACGATATTGGTATTTTGAAGAAGTTTCCGAGCCGTATTCCATTCTGCGGATGAATGTTCTCGGCTGTCGGCGCCGTTTTTGCGGAGCATGACATATCCAAAAATATCATTGTCATGCAGGCCCTGCCGGGGAAGGAGCTTTGCAAGTATCGGGAAAATGGTAATCGCATTGCGGACAACAGGAGCCTCGCGCTCGTTTCCATAAATGAACAGGTCATCACCGGTTTTGAAGCCTGCATCGTTCAGAATTTCCGTAAGATGCGTAATTCCAGCGTTCTCAAAACGGCTCTTTTCAGCCAACGCATTTCCATAGCTGTAGGAAATGACGAAAAAATAGAGCATTGGCAGGAACGCAACGAGGCGAATCTTGTGATCTTTCATGAAAATGAAAGGTAGGTTCGCGAAGATGACGCAGGCGGAAAAGGCGGTGAAAGTCCGCGGCTCGTAAACTGGATTTTGTAAGAGCAGCATGATCCCTGCCAGCAAAAGAAGCAGGATCACTGGAGACAGGGCAGCTAACAGTCCGGCGGCTATGGATAGGGATGTCTTCTGCCGAATACAGGCCAGACCCTTTCTGACGGCATAAACACTCCCCAAGGCATAAAAAGCGCAGAGCAGGGGCTTGGCGCCTGCATGTAAAAGACTGTTCAGCAGAGCTGTGCCGCCGCTAATACTGTCCATCAGGCTGCTCAGAGAAAGTGTTTGCATATCTCTCATGACCGCGTGGCCACCTTCATAGCTTCCGTGCACGAAGTGCTTCGCAACAATGAAGTGGTAGGCGATGCCTGCAATGATGAACGCACAGGCCTCCAGACTGAGTGTACGCCAGGCTGTGCGAAGATCGTTGCGAGCACAGTCTGCTACAAAGACCACCACGCAGAGCGCCAGGAACGTGTTTAGGCAAGGTTGGTAGAAACACAGAACACTGAACAGAAAAAATACGCCTAGAGCGAGTTTTCGAAGCAGCGCGCCATCCCATAAAAGACTTGCGGCCATGACGGCACAGCTCTGGCCAAGGAGCATGGGTAAAGCATCGAATTTATAGGAGAGGTTTTCGAGAAAGAAAGGTTGGACTGCCAGAGGAAGCCCGCATAGATAAAGCGAGACCGGATCTGGAGCTTCTAGGCGGGTTATGCGTCTGGTCAGGAAAAGTGCTGAATATGACAGTGCCAATAGGCCAAGTATCTGCCCAAGTGGCGAAATATCGGAAACATTTCTGATATTCAGGTCGAGCAGGTTCATTAGAACTGTTGAGAAAATTCTTCCGCTATGGCTCCAAGCATATCCATATAAAGCTCGCGCATTGTCATCCATGTAATAAGAGTTTGCCAAAAATAACGGAAATGAAAAAATGATACTAATGGCAAAAACATAAATCCAAGGATGATGTGATTTATATTTTTCTGTTGAGATCATTTTTTCACTCATTATGGCGAGGAAGCTGAATATTTATTGGCTTGATATCAGCAATTCATTTTTTTGATAAGGCTTCGAGAAGGCTCGAAACGTCGAATATCGGGGGCGATATTTCATGATTGGAGCGCAGTATCAGATACCGGATATGTTTTTAAGTTCCGGCTGTAATGGCTCGATCGCATCAGGTGTCGCCTGTCGCAACACAATCAATTTTCATATGTCGAAAATTCTCGTAGATACAGCATTTTGCTCAAGTGAATGAGCAGGCTTATCAGGAATTTCAACGTTCATAAAATCAGGGAAAAAGACCGGAAGCGGGGTATGGTGGGCACACAAGGGCTCGAACCTTGGACCCGCTGATTAAGAGTCAGCTGCTCTACCAACTGAGCTATGTGCCCATAACCCGGCTTCCGGTGGAGCGCCTTTTAGCAATGGGTTGCCGACGCTGGCAAGGGGTATTTTCAAATCCGGACGATATTTTTCTCAGGAAAATGAAAATACCCAGTATTATCAATGTATTATTATGATTTTAGAAGGCGCAGGATGCTCTCGAACTGTTCCAGAGAGCGGTAGTCGATCTTCAGTGAGCCCCCTTTTCCATCGAAAGAGATCTGAATTTTTAACCCCAGACGGGTTGCAAGATCGCGCTCCAGCTGTGCGATTTCCGGGTCCTGCTTGCGTGTTGCTGGAAGAATTTTCTTTTCCTTTCCAGCTGCAAGGGCTTCCGTCTGGCGGACGTTCAATCCCTTTTCCAGAACGATTTTTGCACCCGCAACCGGATCAGGATAGGCAAGCAACGCACGGGCATGGCCTGCGCTCAGTTCACCTTTACGGACATGCTGACGCACCTCTGCGGGCAGATTGAGGAGCCGCATCGTGTTGGTGATGTGGGGGCGGGACTTGCCGACTGCGCCTGCAAGCTCTTCCTGTGTCAGTGTGTAGTCCGTGACAAGGCGTTGAAGCCCTTCGGCCTCTTCGATCGGGTTGAGGTCTGCGCGCTGGAGGTTTTCGACCAGTGCAGCTGCCATTGCGTCAGTATCATCAAGCGCACGGACGTGAACGGGCACGCTATGCAGGCCCGCAAGCTGAGACGCACGCCAACGGCGCTCACCTGCAATGATCTGATAACGCTCGGGATTTTGTGGATCTGGCCGTACCAGAATGGGTTGCAGCACGCCGCGTGAACGAATGGAATCGGCGAGTTCTGCCAGACGTTCGGGGTCCATGTCCTGACGTGGTTGGAACGGACTGGGCTCCATGACGTCGATGGAGAGAGTTGCAGGTTGTGGCACCTGACCTGTCCCGCGTGTGGTGCGCGCGAGATGCGTCGCCTGATCTCCAAGCAGGGCGGCGAGGCCGCGGCCCAGACGCGGAGAAATGTCCTTCTTGGCCATTGCGGCTATGCCTTCTTCCCGTTACCCGTTTTTGTCAGCAGTTCGTCAGCCAGCGCAAGATATGCTGCGGCTCCCGTGGAACGCGCATCGTAGTCGAGCACGGGCGTGCCGTGGCTCTGGGCTTCCGAGATGCGGATGTTTCTGGGAATGATGGTTTCGAAGACCTGCTCCCCAAAGAAGCCTCTGGCATCCTGGGCTACGAGTTCCGAGAGATTGTTGCGGCGATCATACATCGTAAGGATAATGCCTTCGAGATGCAGATCAGCGTTGAAAGCGCGTCGCACGCGGTCGATGGTCCGCACAAGCTGGCTTATGCCTTCAAGTGCAAAGAACTCGCACTGGAGTGGAACCAGGACACTGTCGGAGGCGACGAGGGCGTTCAGCGTCAGCAGGCCGAGGCTGGGTGGGCAGTCGATCAGGATTATATCGTACTGACCTTCCAGCGCCCGTAGCGCATCCCGAAGACGATATTCGCGGCGCTCGTCCGCGATCATTTCGATCTCCGCACCCGCAAGCTCGTTATTCGCTGTGATAATGGAGAGATTTTCGAACTGCGTTTCCTGGGGAAGGTCTGCCGGTGCGGCTTCCTGCATCAGGGCTGCGTATGTACCCACGTTGCGCTGGTCATATTCGATGCCCAGACCAGTGGAGGCATTGCCCTGTGGGTCGAGATCAACGAGCAGCACACGCTTGTTCCGACGTGCGAGAGACGCAGCCAGATTGATGGTCGTCGTCGTTTTACCGACGCCACCCTTCTGGTTTGTGACTGCGACGATCCGGGTGATGGGGGATTCTGAATTAGACGACACGCTTAAAATCACTGACCTTAATGATGGCTCCGCCGGGGTCGGTGCGGCTGGGAATAATACTATGGGTCATGTGCCAGTCGCGACTTGCGTCGGTCAACTCGGACTGTGCCTTTATTCCTTTAAGAAATAGACAAAATCCATCTTCCTTGAGCAAAGGGCGCGCCCAGCCGAGAAGTTTTTCGAGTGGGGCAAGAGCGCGGGCCGTGATGATATCGGCGGGCTCGGGAGTTGCAGCCTCAATGCGTTTGGGAATGACAGTGACGTTTGCCTCGCACAGCCGCGCTGCTTCGCGAAGGAAAGCACATTTACGCTGATCTGACTCGATCAGCGTCACGGGGTTACTGGTGGCGATCGCCAGAATAAGCCCCGGAAATCCACCCCCCGACCCGAGGTCGGTGATGGTTGCGCCTTCAGGGATCATGGGCACGAGCTGAAGGCTATCATCAATGTGGCGAGGCCAGATGAAGCGCATGTCTCGTGGGCTGACGAGATTGATTTTCGCGTTCCACTGCGCGAGCACCTCGGCAAAGCACTCCAGCCGCGCTTTTGTTTCACGTGAAACGGTGGTCATCAAAGGGTCCTTACATGTGCCAGCAGGGCGACGAGTGCAGCTGGGCTTACGCCCCGTACACGTTGCGCTGCGGCAAAACTTGGTGGTCTGGCCTGAGAAAGACGCTCACGCATCTCGCTGCTCAGGCCGCCGATCACACTGTAGTCCAGATTTTCCGGAAGAACGATTGCGCTTTCGCTGGCAAGCTGCCGGATTTCGCGATCCTGCCGTTGCAGGTAGCCTCCGTAACGGGCCTCGGTCTCAACGTGACGCCTCACACGCAGGGGTAACTCAGCAAACCAGGGCGCCAGAATACCCGCCTGATCTCGGTCGCCATTCGTGGCCAAAACATCAAGCAGCGTGCGACGACGGCCATCAAGCGAGACTTCAAATCCAGCGTCGCGCAGAACCTGCGGCAGGAAAGTCGTCTCTGTTGCACGGGCCATTGCTGCGTCGATGTCGTGCTTCTGAGCATCAAAAGCCTTTTGGCGGTCAGGTAATACGCACCCAGCCAGCACCCCTTTTGGTGTCAGGCGCAGGTCGGCGTTGTCCGCGCGCAGACTGAGTCGATACTCTGCGCGGGATGTAAACATGCGGTATGGTTCACTGATGCCGTGCAAAGTCAGATCGTCGATCATGACGCCGAGATAGGCCTCACTGCGATCAAAAATGATGGCATCGTTCCCGGCGGTCGAGCGTGCTGCATTAAGCCCGGCGAGGAGACCCTGTGCGCCTGCTTCTTCGTAGCCGGTGGTACCGTTGATCTGCCCGGCGAGATACAGACCTCGCAAGCTACGCAGTTCCAGAGAGGGCAGCAGTTCACGTGGATCTACGTAATCATATTCGACCGCATAGCCTGCCGTCACGATCCTGGCGTTCTTCAGCCCCGGCATGGAGGCGATCATGAGTGCCTGAACATCGGCGGGAAGGCTTGTGCTGATACCGTTAGGGTAAACCAGATTCCCGCCGGGGTTACCCGGGAGTGCCTCAGGCTCCAGAAAGACCTGATGGGATGAACGCTCGGCGAAGCGCACAACCTTGTCCTCAATGGATGGGCAATATCGTGGGCCGCGCCCTGCGATCGCGCCACCATACATTGCAGAAAGATGGAGGTTTTCGTTGATGATCTGGTGAGTTTCGGGGGTTGTAGACGTAATTCTGCAGGAGGTCTGATTGTTTGTGATGGATGTGGTGAGTGTGCTGAATGGTTCAGGAACGTCGTCACCACGATCTTCCGCAAGCGCATCCCAATCGATGGTGCTGCGCTCCAGACGGGCAGGGGTGCCGGTTTTCAGGCGGCCCATCTGCAGGTTGAGTGCTTCTAGACGTTCGCCCAGTTTGGTTGCCGGTGCTTCGCCAATACGCCCGGCGGCCTGCTGCTGGTGTCCGACATGTATGACGCCACGAAGAAAGGTGCCACTTGTCAGGACTACCGCTCCTGCTGTGAAAGTTCGTCCGTCTTCGCAGATTGCACCGCAAATGCGGCCATCTTTCTCGATCAGGTCTCCGACGGCGCCTGCCATGAGTGTCAGGTTGGGTGTTTCAGCCAGAAGTTCCTGAATCGCTGTGCGGTAGAGTGAGCGGTCTGCCTGAGCGCGTGGGCCATGAACGGCCGGGCCTTTGGAGCGGTTGAGGAGTTTGAAATGAATGCCCGCCCGGTCAGCGGCTTTCCCCATAAGCCCATCAAGCGCATCGATTTCGCGCACAAGATGACCTTTTCCGATGCCCCCGATCGCGGGATTGCAGGACATGACGCCAACTGTCTCGATGCTGTGTGTCAGCAATAAAGTCCTGGCGCCGAAGCGTGCAGAGGCAGCCGCAGCTTCGCAGCCGGCATGGCCTCCGCCAATCACGATGACGTCAAAATCGCTCAAACTCTACTTCCCGATACAGAACTGCCCGAATATTGCGTCGAGCAGGGATTCAATGTCGACCCGGCCTGTCAGACGACCGAGAGCCTGCATGGAGAGGCGAAGCTCCTCGCCGCGCAGTTCCGGCCAAGATGCATTCTGCGCCCGCTCCAGATGGATGACGGCCTCTTGAATGCCTGCCCTGTGTCGAGCCCTGGTGAGAGGAGGGGCTGCCGAGCCACTCGTCAGGGCAGCAACACGATCTGTCAGCGTCCGACGTAGCTCCGTTAGTCCGTCTCCCGTTAGGGTGCTGATGCCTAGCATGCCTTCAGGGGCGGGCGCGATGTCGATTTTGGTTCGGACAGGAATTTCTTCAGCCGAAAGGCACGCGGCGCTTTCGTCCGGCGCAAGGAGATGCAGCACGACGTCTGCCTGTTTCACGTGAAACAGTGCACGCCGGATTCCTTCGGCCTCTATTTCGTCTTCAGTCTCACGCAACCCCGCTGTGTCGATCAATCGGAGCCTGACGCCATTAAGAACCCAATCCACGGCGATGGCATCGCGGGTTGTGCCTGCACGATGGGTGACAATTGCGGCGTCTTGCCCCGACAAGGCATTGAGAAGGCTGGATTTTCCGACGTTTGGAGAGCCTGCGATGACAACTGTCAGGCCCTGACGCATCAGTTCGCCGCGATTATCCTGTAGATGTGCGTTCATCTCGTTGTGGAGCGCCGTAAATTCACGGATCAGGCTGTGCTCGATCTCCTCCGGGAGGTCTTCGTCTGGAAAGTCGATCAGGGCTTCCTGATGCGCCAGTACCAGCCGTAGCCTGTGCGCCCAGGAATCATAAAGGCGGCTCAATGCGCCATCTGCCTGCTTGAGTGCCTGCTTGCGCTGGCTCTCGGTTTCTGCCTCGACAAGATCAGCTATCGCTTCGGCCTGAAGCAGATCCAGCCGCCCCTTCTGAACAGCACGACGTGTAAATTCACCGGGTTCGGCAGGGCGCGCGCCGAGATCAAGGAGAGCATCTGCGACCCGGGAAATGATTGCGGGTCCTGCATGGAGGTGCAGTTCGAAACCGTCTTCGCCCGTGTAGGAGTTGGGGCCGGGAAACCAGAGCGCTACGGCGTGATCCAGAATGTCTCCACCATGTTTAAGGGCGCGAAGGCTTGCACGACGGGGGGCAGGGAGGCTGCCACACAGAGCCGTCAGAATTTCTGAGCTGCCGGGGCCACTCGCGCGCATAATTGCGATCGCGCCGCGACCTGCACCTGTTGCCAGTGCGAAGATAACTCTGGAGCCCGATAAGGAATTAGACGTCATGGCTTCACTGTAGAGCAGGAGCGCGCGCGGCGAAATCTCCTTCCGTGCTGATCAGATTTTCAATGGCGAGATCTGCTGATGGAGACGCGGCTCACCAACTTTGAACCATGCTTTCGTGATCTTACTATTTTGGACCTCATAGATGCAGATCACGTCGACTTGTCCTGCGCCGTCCGGGAAATTTCGCTGAACAGTTTCATGATCAACAACGACGTTGCCTACCACTGTCCGTGTGTGCAGTTTCCCAAACAGATTAGGCTCCTTGAACCGTTCGATATGGCGCGCGCGTATCTCTGTGGCATTTGCTGCCAAGAGGGTTGAGGGGAAAGCGTAATACTGACAATCCTCCGCCCACCACAGCATGAAGTTTTCGATGTCGCGTAGGTTGTACGCCTCAAGCTGTTTTTGCACCGGCAGAGTAACTTCTACTGATTGTGGGGGAGGCATTTGATTGCCTTTGTCGGTTTGAGAGCGGGTGGCCTGCGCAAAAAAAAGAGGAGGACCGTTTCCGGTCCCCCCCTTTTTTTAACCAGAACTCTGTCGCGTAACTTACTGGGCGTTGTCCACGCCGGAGTGAGTCTGCGGAGAGAAGGTCCAGCCATGACCGTATGGCTGCGGCACGTATGCCATCCAACCCTGGCTCGATGTGTTCCAGCCTGCGGTGGAAACTGGTGCGCCAGTGGTGCGCAGCTTACTGATATCAGAAGCCGACACGGTTCCCGGTGCATTGTTGCCCCAGGCCTTGCGCATAAAGTTCACGACATCTGCCATCTGCTGGTCAGAGAGGTGATCCTTGAAGCCCGGCATGGCAACTGCGGACGGTGCCCAGTTGGTTGGAGGCAGGATGCCACCGAACGCAACGACGTTTGCGAGGGATGTCGGGTTGTCAGTCAGAACAACCGGGTTTCCTGCCAGTGGTGGGAACATACGGTTGACGCCTGAGCCGTCATTCATGTGGCAGATGGCGCAGTTGTGCAGATAGACTTCCGCACCAGCGTTGCCCTGACCGCCCTTTTCCAGCAGAGCCACGGTCTGGCCATCGTCCTGACCAAGGTTCTTGCCTTCCGGAACAGCAGGCATGCTCTTCAGGTACTTCGCGGTGGCGCGCAGGTCGTCATCCGTCCAGTGTTGCGTGCTGTAAGCAACCACATCGGCCATTCCACCGAATACTGCGGAATGATCGATACGGCCTGTCTTCAGGAAGAAGAAGATATCGTCTTCAGACCAGCGTCCCAGACCTGTATCGCTGTTGCTGCGCAGGCTTGGAGCAATCCAGTTGTCGATCGGTGCGCCGCCGGAGAGGTAAACCGGGCCGCCCTTGGCATCATACGCCTTAACCTGCATGCCGAAGCCGCGAGGTGTATGGCATTCGCCGCAATGGCCCGGGCCGTTGACGAGATATTCGCCGCGGGCAATTTCTGGGTCCTGAATGCTCGGGTCATTTCCCTTGGGGACGGATGGCACGAACATTGAACGCCAGATCGACAGCGGCCAGCGCATGGAAAGCGGCCAGCTGATGTCTGGCTGCTTGTTCTGCCGTGCGACTGGTTTCACGCCGTGCATGAAATAGGCGTAAAGCGCGCTGATGTCCTCGTCGGACAGGCGTGCGAACTCAGGGTATGGCATAGCCGGATAGACCGTGCTGCCATCCTTGCGGATTCCCTGACGAACTGCCTTGGTGAAGTCCTGCAGTGTGTACTTGCCGATACCGTAGGTCGGGTCCGGCGTGATGTTGGTGGAGTAGATCGTGCCGATCGGGCTCTTGATCTCCAGACCACCAGCAAAAGCCTGACCGTGCAGTGCGGTGTGGCAGGCAACGCAGTCAGACAGACGGGAGATATACTCGCCCTTCTTGATCAGGGCCTCGTCAGCATCCTGGGCGTGGGCGGCGCCGAAAGACACCGCCATGAGGCCAATTACGGCCGCGTATTTCCATCCCTGTTTCATGTTACATACCAGCCTGTCGCGTGTTGATCCCGTAAGCATCTCTCAAGCCCTCCTCACCATGAATCATGGGTGATCCGGTGCTGAAACCGGGCCAATGGTGGGAGCTGGCGTTGGACCCTGGGGAACGCCGAGCGTCTGTTTGTCAGGGGTGCCTTCGCGGTTGTCGCGGGCCTTCACTTCGTCTTCGAAGGTTTCGTTGGCACGCTTGACGATGAAGTTGCGGATGTCCTCGATCTGATCCGGTGTCATGGATGTGTCGAAGCGATCCATGCCGTAAGCGGTCAGAGCACCGCGACCGACCAGATTGTAGAAGCGCTCCTTGTTATGGATCGCACCGGACCAGCGAAGATCTGGCAGAACACCACCGGACATGCTGTTGTCACCATGGCATGCTGCGCAATAGGTCTGGAACTGGAAGTAGCCATCCTTGGTGCGCGCTTCATCCCATTTTGCAGGCGGCTTAACGGGCAGGAAGCCCTTGTCGTTCTGCGGGGGAAGCTTGTCGTTGCCATCAAGCGCGAAGGCGATGATGCGCGAGTGGTTGACAGTCCAGCCGGATGTGCGTGCTGCACCGCCAAGGAAGAACGGATAGATGCCGCCCCAGCCCACTTCCATCGCGACATACTGCTTGCCGTTGGCCGTGTAGGTCACCGGAGGAGCAATGATGGCGCTCTGTGCGGGGAAGCTGAACAGGTCGTTGCCATTGGTCGCGTCGTAGGCGTGGAAATCGCCGTTTGCGAGACCCTGGAAAAGCAGTCCGCCGCCAGTGGCGAGGATGCCGCCGTTCCACGGGCCCTTGTGATCAATGCGGAAAGCTGCCTGCTGCTTTGCAGGATCCCACGCGACAATCCAGCCCTTCAGGTCACGGAAGAACTGCTCTTTCGCAGCCTTATCCTCGGGCTTGTTGTCGTCCAGCAGGCCGACCTTGTTCATGTCCAGACCAAGGTTCCAGCTATCGTGGTGAGCCTTGAAGCCACCCTTCTGCGGATCGTAAACGAAAGGAACCTGCTGAGCCGGGATATAGACCAGCTTTGTCTGCGGGCTGTAGGCCATGGAAGCGAAGTTATGGCCACCAAGATCGCCGGGAATGCCGTACCAGGGCTTGCCTGTCAGAGTCCACAGAGCGTCTGGGTTGTAGTTGGGGCGGCCCGTCTGCGGGTCCAGACCCTTTGCCCAGTTCTCGTAAACATACGGCTTGCCGGACAGGAATTCACCCGTCTTTGCATCCAGAATGTAGAAGAAACCGTTTTTCGGAGCATGGACGATCACATGGCGCATCTGGCCATTGATCGGCATGTCGATGGTCATGATCTGCTGGACAGAGGTGTAATCCCACTGGTCCATCGGGGTTTCCTGGAAGTGCCACACATACTCGCCGGTCTCCGGCTTGATGGCGACAATGCTACCAAGGAACCAGTTGTCTCCCTTACCCTCAGAACGATACTTGTAGTTCCAGGGTGAGCCGTTGCCGACGCCAAGATAGATCAGGTCAGAGACGGGATCATAGATCAGAGAATCCCAGACCGTTCCGCCGCCGCCCTGCTTACGCCAGGCGCCACCCTTGCTCCAGGTCTGGTAAGCCTTGGACATCAGGATTTTGTCTGAAGCAGCGCCGTCAGGCTTGTTCTCGGCGTTTGGAACCGTGAAGAAACGCCAGTCGAGCTTGCCTGTTTCTGCATCGAAAGCAGACACAAAGCCACGTGCGCCGAATTCTGCACCACCGTTTCCGATGATCACGCGGCCCTTGGCGATGCGCGGTGCGCCATCAACCGTATAGGATTTCTGGTGACCAAGGGAGGCGTCCTGCGGGATCGTGTTGACGCTCCAGACCAGCTTGCCGGTCTTGGCATCAAGGGCGATCAGGCGGCCGTCAAAAGTGCCGAAATAGACTTTGCCGTTCCAGTATGCCGCACCGCGGTTGACGGTGTCACAGCAGCCGCGGTCAGCGATGTTGCCGGGAACTTTTGGGTCATAGGCCCAGAGCAGCTTGCCGGTCGCTGCGTCCAGCGCCTTCATTTTGCTCCAGTTGGTCGTGGCATACATGACGCCATTGACGATCAGCGGAGTGCCTTCCTGGCCACGGTTCGTATCCAGGTCATAGTGCCATGCGAGCTTTAGCTTGCCGACATTGTCCTTGTTGATCTGGTCGAGCGGGCTGAAACGCTGCTCGGAATAGGTCCGGCCATACGTCATCCAGTCTCCTGGATGTTGGTCGGCGTTGACGATGGCAGAGCCCGTATCTTCCTGCGCGAGTGCGGCAGGTGCCGCTGCACAGAGCGCCAGGGCGGCGGCGCAGGTAAGAAGGCGCTGTCTCGTATGCTTGATCGGCGCCAATAGACCAGAAACCATGATCCGGCTGTCCTCTTTGTAAAGACTGTTCCCGTCACTGGTTATCAGACTTGTTTGGTCCAGTTATGACCGTGATTGCTCATGGTCCCAAAGGCAGAAAACAAGTCGCTGAAACTCCAGCAACACAAGAACTTCATGTCCCTTCTTTATTCCTTGTTGAAGGCGCAGTCTCTGACGTTTCCGTGATCAGAACAGATGACAGATGCCTTGATGGGGTCTTACGAAACATTTAGGATCTATATGATAATGGATCGCATTTGCATCTAACTAATACTTGACATGAAAACGGCAGTTTCTCAACGAATTACACAATGTGTCAAAAAGGGTCCTAAATAGGTCCCATATGTTTTTTTGGTATATCGACTGTACCAATTATGCATCACAAACATGCCTTGATGCGGGATTCCTAGAGACGTCAAAGGGATATTGACGCTTTTCCGGCGCTCGGGCAGCGTGAGATATGCCTCAGATTTCTCTTCATTCCCCCCTTGGTGCCCTCACAATCAGTGAGGATAACGGCAAAATAGTCGCTCTGGACTGGGGGTGGGGCCGTGATCAGGAGGAAACACCTCTTCTTGTCGAGGTTAGAGATCTTCTTGAACGCTATTTCGACGGTGATTCCGTTGATTTCAGAACGATTCCAATGGAGCCATACGGGACTTCATACCGTCTGCGCGTTTGGGAAGTACTTAGGGGCATTCCTTATGGCGAAACCAGGAGTTATGCGCAGGTTGCAGCTCTTGCCGGTGGCTCTCCTCGGTCTGTAGGGGGAGCAGCGGGCGCCAATCCGATTCCTATCCTTATCCCCTGTCATCGTGTGGTCGGTACTAGTCATCTTGGGGGATATTCCGGAGCAGGTGGCCTTGATGACAAGACGATGCTGCTTGGGTTGGAAACCGGCGAATAAAGCAGACATGAAAAAGGGGAGCCTAAGCCCCCCTGATCCGTAACGCTTTCTGGCGGACAGGTCCGTCAGTTGTTCATAGCGTCGAAGAAATCCTGATTGGACTTGCTGTATTTGAGCTTGTCCAGCAGGAAGTCCATCGCATCCATAGTGCCCATTGGCGCGAGGATACGACGCAGTACCCACATCTTGGAAAGCTCGGAGCGGTCGACCAGAAGCTCTTCCTTTCGCGTGCCCGACTTGGTGATGTCGATGGCAGGGAAGGTGCGCTTGTCGGCGAGCTTGCGGTCCAGGATGAGTTCCGAGTTACCGGTACCCTTGAATTCTTCGAAGATGACTTCGTCCATGCGAGAGCCCGTGTCGATCAGCGCTGTTGCAATGATCGTGAGGGAACCGCCTTCTTCGATGTTTCGTGCTGCACCGAAGAAGCGCTTCGGGCGCTGCAGGGCATTGGCATCCACACCACCGGTCAGCACCTTGCCCGATGACGGCACAACGGTGTTGTAAGCACGTGCAAGACGCGTGATGGAATCCAGAAGGATCACGACGTCGCGCTTGTGCTCGACCAGGCGCTTGGCTTTTTCGAGAACCATTTCCGTAACCTGGACGTGGCGGGTTGCCGGCTCGTCAAAGGTGGAGGAAACGACTTCACCACGGACCGAGCGCGCCATGTCCGTCACTTCTTCCGGGCGCTCGTCGATCAGCAGGACGATCAGGAACACTTCAGGATGATTGGCGGAAATGGAGGCTGCAATGCTCTGGAGCATTACGGTCTTACCGGTGCGCGGAGGTGCCACGATGAGCGCGCGCTGTCCCATGCCGATCGGGGAAACAAGATCGATTACGCGCGGTGTATAGTCGCGCTGATCCTTCTTTCCACGGCCGGAGACTGGGGCAGGGGCTTCTTTTTGTTCAACTTCCATTTTCAGGCGACGCTCTGGGTAGAGCGGCGTGAGATTGTCGAAGTTGATCCGTGTCCGGACGGTTTCCGGCGCTTCGAAGTTGATGGTGTTGACCTTCAGCAGCGCAAAATAACGCTCGCCATCGCGCGGTGCGCGGATCTGGCCTTCCACCGTATCGCCCGGGCGCAGGCCAAAGCGGCGCACCTGGGTCGGGGAAATGTAGATGTCATCCGGGCCAGGAAGATAATTGGCTTCCGGGCTTCTCAGGAAGCCGAAGCCGTCTGACAGGATTTCGAGTGTACCCTCGCCGTAGATCGCCTGATCGCGCTCGGCAAGGGATTTGAGGATAGCGAACATGATGTCCTGCTTGCGCATGGACGAAGCATTTTCGATCTCCAGCTCTTCTGCATAATCGAGCAGATCGGCGGGAGACTTCTTCTTCAGTTCGGCGAGATGCATGAAATACGCGCCTTGATGTGCCGCAGGGGGCGAGACCTGATACGGGAGGATGCGCCGGTCTGTTAATGACAGAAGCCAGAAGCGGAGGCTTCGGATGTCAGGCTTTTCGAGGTGGTAAAGCCCGACACCGGAAGCAGGCGTCATCCGGTTGGGAGGGGAGCCCCGGCGATGGAACACCACCAGGAAGTCTCTGTCCGATTACCTGAGTGCCTGATCCGGTGTCAAGTTTTCCCTTGTAAAGGCCGGTTCTTCGCAGGAATTACGCTGCCAGCATGGCTTCTGCCGTGCGCAAAGAAAGTGCCATGATTGCCAGCGCAGGGTTTGCCGCGGTTGCGCTGGGGAAGACCGAGTGGTCACAGATCCAGAGGTTTTCGATATCGAAGCTTCTTCCCACCGGATCGACAACACATGAACTGCCATCGGTGCCCATGCGGCATGTGCCACTCATATGAGCTGCGCGGTCGATCACGCGGATGTCCTGCGCGCCTGCAGCTTTCCAGATATCCGAGAGCGTTCGGGCTGCATGGTTGTGCATTGCCAGCTCATTAGGTCCGTATGAATGATCGATCCGGGGTTTGCGCATCCCTGTTGCATCTGTCTCATCCGAAAGACTGACACGGTTTTCCGGGCGTGGCAGGCATTCACCGTTGATCCCGATGCCAGCGCTGCGATTGTAGCGTGAAAGGGCGTCGGTCAGGCTCTGACCACGAATGGTGGTGCCGCGTACCATGTTCAGGCCCCATGTTACGGGCATCATACCCAGGGACTGAACAAGATAACCCCCAACGAAATCTGCATCCTTGGGACGCACAAGATCTTCCGTGATTGTAAGCGATGGATAGCCGCGGTTGGGGCGCATATCCTGATCAAATGTTCCCCAAACCTGCGTCGAAACATGGGTCATGTAGTTTTCGCCAACCTGACCCGAACTGTTCGCCAGGCCGGTATGGAGCAGCAGGCGGGGTGTCTCGACAGCTCCCGCTGCGAGGACAAGGGCAGCACAGCGTTGGCGATGTTGCTTGCCATCCCGCAGATAGACCACGGCAATGATGCGGCCAGCTTGATCACGCTCGATGTCGTGGACGAAGCAGCCATCGCGAAGCTCTGCACCATAAGCCACGGCCATGGGCAGCCAAGTGTTGTCGGTGCCCGATTTGGCTCCGTTCCGGCAGCCCTGATGGCACGCGCCACAGTTTGCGCAGGCATGTCTGGTGCCGAAATGGGGCTGTTCGATATCGCGTGTAATGACGGCAGCCGGTCCGTCCGCATGTTTTAGGCCTACGGCTTCGCACCCTTCGCGCATCCGTAGGGCCGCGGAGTTGGCGGGAGGAGGAGCATAAGCGTAGCGGCGCTTTGCATCCCAAGGGTATTGCGCGGGGCCAGAGACCCCGATGAAAGATTCTACGCGCTCTATATAAGGAAGAAGCGTTTCCAGTCCGAAGGGCCAGTCAAAGCCTTTTCCCGTCTCGCGATGCAGATAAAAATCACGGGCATCGATGCGTGGCATGAAGGCGCCGTAGTGCAGCAAAGAGCCACCAAGCCCGGTGCCGCTGTTGTTGCCGCCGAAAGCCTGTGGTGATTCCCCTCCGGAGAGGCGCTCGTTTAGCCAGTAAAGCTCATTGGCGACTGGTTCGTCCGGCGTATGGCCCTCTGGCCGAAAGCGCGGGCCTGCTTCAAGAACGACAACGCTTTTGCCATGTCTGGCGAGTTCGGCTGCCAACGGAGAGCCACCAGCGCCAGCTCCGACCACGACGACATCCACGCAGTCGGTATTCGCGTAATGACGCATTGCTGTTTCCATATTCATACACGGGCCTCCGCAACGATGGCCTCGGGTTCAAAGGCTTCTTTGCTGTCTGGTGTCACATTTGCAAAGCCCTGGAACACATTGTCTCCACCGGTCATGGAGGAGGAAATACCCAACGCGCACTGAACAGCAGGATGTGACATGAAACATGCCACTGTTTCAGCGCGTAGATCGCTGGTCCAGAGCTTCATCTGAGGGGCATTGAGGCGGTTTGCCTGATCTATTCCCGCTAGCCCTTTCGTCACATCATCAAGAAGAGTGCCACGCTGTTCGGGTGTCAGGTCCGGGTATGAAGAGCCGTGTTGGGTGAAAGCCAGATCGGTGATGGTCAGAAGACCTGCTTCCCAGGCCTGAATATCAGATGGAAGCTCAGCATAACGCCAGCCGTCTCGCTTGCCTGCCAATGACATGTCGATGCGTGCTGCGAGATCGAGAGCCTGTGTACCCAGTACTGTTTCTTGTGGGAGGAGGTCATTTGTGACGCTCCGTAAAATCCGGAAGCTTTCGGGAGACAGTTGCCCTGGGGCATAATCCTCGGGAACCGGTGTGGCCCGCTGCTGGAGAATGGCTCGGGTGCGTTCGGAAATATGGTCCGAACTCAGGAAATCTGTGATGTTGGGGGTCGGTGTCATGTCGGCCTCCTTTTGCTTTGGTCTCAAAGTCCCGGCATTAGAGATGGTTCCGCCTCCCGCTTGCGGAGAAGATGCAGTATCGTCACTCTGAAAACCGTGCCCGATGGTCGGGCATGCAGACACGATACATACCCTTTCCGGGTTCGGACAGTTGAGGAGTGGTGATGACGGTCGAGATCAGGGTGCCGGTTCTGGGTGAAAGCCTGACGACAGCGATCGTTGCGCGCTGGCTGAAACAGCCTGGCGACTATGTTCAGCATGACGAAACCATTCTTGAACTGGAAACAGACAAGGTCAGTGTTGAAGTTCCTGCGCCGACCAGCGGTGTTCTTGAGGCCTGCGTTGTCGTAGGAACCGAGGTGGAAATCGGGTCCGTTCTGGGGGCTGTGGATGAGACGGCGAGTGCCCCTGTGCGGGAAGCTGCCCCAAAGCCTGAACCTGTTATTGCAGCCGAACCGACACCAGTGCCGGAGAAGCCTGTTCCGCCGAAATCTCCCGAGCCCGTCGCGGTGACGGCACGTGCGCCTGCAGCCGAAATTCCGTCCAGTTCCGATACGCGGGAGCGCCGGGTTCCGTTATCGCGCCTGCGTCAGACCATCGCCCGTAATCTGAAGGTAGCTCAAAACACTGCTGCTATTCTGACGACGTTCAACGAAATCGATATGAGTGCCGCTCGGGAACTACGCGCAGAGTATCGTGAAGCGTTTGAGAAGAAGCACGACGGCGCAAGGTTGGGCTTCATGTCCTTTTTCGCGCAGGCTGTTGTCGGGGCGCTGAAGGATTATCCTGCTCTGAATGCGCAGATCGAAGGGGACGAGATTGTCTATCGTGATTTCGTCAATCTCGGTATCGCTGTTGGAACAGAGCGCGGGCTTGTCGTTCCGGTGTTGCATGATGCGGACAAGATGGGGTTTGCCGAGCTTGAGCGTCGGATCGCGGATTATGGAAAGCGCGCACGCACGGGGGGGCTCAAACTCGAAGAACTCTCACACGGAACGTTTTCCATCACGAATGGTGGGATTTTCGGCTCCCTGCTTTCCACCCCGATCTTGAACACCCCGCAATCGGGTATTTTGGGAATGCATGCGATTCAGGATCGGCCTGTCGCGCGCGATGGTCAGGTTGTTATCAGGCCAATGATGTATGTCGCGCTTTCCTATGATCACCGTCTGGTAGATGGTCGGGAAGCTGTCAGCTTTCTTGTAAGGGTGAAGCAGCTTGTGGAGGACCCACGCCGATTGCTGCTTGATCTGTAACCTTGAATGGGGAGGGGCATAATTAAAATACCGCTCATTCATCGAACGCTGGGCACTTTTGTGTGCCCCCTCGCGTTCAACTGTAATATTGGACCCGAGGAAATTTCTGAATGTGGCAGATCGCCCGACTGACCCAACCTTTCGCAAAGGCTTTTGCCGTTACAGTTCTGGTGAGTGCTGCCTTGCCGCTCAATGCATGTGCACATCCGGATGCGATTGAACCTAGTGCCGCCCAGCCGGTACCGCCGATCAGTGATCCGACCGCAACTCCTGCATCTAACCCACCAACTGATGCGGCGCCGATTCCATCTCCGGTCGTGATCCCACCACTGCCCGTCGTGAGTGATGGGGAGGCGCGTGAAGAAGCCGCTGCTCTGGTTTTGAAAATGCGGCAGCAGATCAAGCGCTTTACAACATACACCCCTGAACATCGCGCACGTTTCATTGCGCTGGCACAGACTGAAATTCAGGCAGCAGGAACGGTCATCGACCGGCCGCAACTGATCATGATTGTTGACCGCAACGAAAACGTGCAGAGGATGGATTATGTTCTGGCGCTACCTGATGCGCCGTGGGTGTCTTTGGGGGGAAGTCCTGTTTCGACAGGGAATACGGGGCGCAAATATTATTACATAACCCCAACGGGTGTATTCCAGAACAGTGCAGATAGACTTGGCTATCGCGCTGAGGGCACAAAGAACAAGAATGGCATTATGGGAATTGGTGCCAAAGGATCGCGCGTCTGGGATCTGGGGTGGCAGACGGCGACCAAGGGATGGTTACCCAAGCACGAGACCGGTCAGATCCGTTTGGAAATTCATGCAACGGATCCTCACTTTCTGGAATGGCGTCTCGGGCATCCTGCCTCTGAAGGGTGTATCCGTATTCCTGCGACAATGAACCACTTCATGGATCATTATGGACTTATAGATGTTTTGTACGAGCAGGCTGCAAGTTATGACACGCGCTTTCGCGCTTTGCTTCCCAAGGATCGTGAGCCTGTCAAAATTGCTGGGGATCTGATTGTCGTGGTTGATTCCGGGCCTCAGACGGAGCCGAAAATTGACCCGTTAGCAGACAAGAGACAAATTCCCTGAATAATATTCTCTAAAAGTAATGTTTTTGTTTAGAAACAATTTCTTCGCACTGTTCAATATGAGCACAAAACTACGGTAGAGTTTCTCATAAGAGCCCCCCCCAGCCTGACGGACTTTTTGTGGTGCTCCGTATCTGAAATATGAATTGGAATTAGAATAAAAAAAGCCCGGGCAAATGACCCGGGCTTTTCTTTTGTATACGGAAAGATGAGGACTTAGTGGGCCCAGCCTTCCGGTACCTTGCCGCCGTTTTTGGCGAGCTCGGCATAAACCTGCTTGATGAGCCATACGTTCATCGTGGCAGAATCATCGGTGCTGCCTGAATAATGCAGTTCGCCAGCGAGGCTTTTGCGGGCATCAAGCGAGCTGTCCAGACCCAGCAGCTTCAGGAGATCCACAATGGAGGTCTTGTAGTTCAGAGGCTGACCGGCTTTGGAAGCCAGATCAGACAGAACGGCATCGACATCCACGGGAGCGGCTGGCGTGGCGGGTGCTGCGGCAGGTGTGCCTGCTGCAGGCTGGGCGTCAGCCGTGGCGCCCGTTGTCGCGGCTTCGGCATGGCCGAAGATCTTTGACATGATCGTGCTGAAAATACCCATGGAGATACTCCTGACTTGTGACGGGAGAGGACCCGGGGCGAAAGGACTTCGCCCCGTACAGTCCGGTCCGATCAGTAACGGTAGAGATCGTGCTTGAACGGCCCATGTTCAGGAACGCCAATGTAGTCTGCCTGTTTCTTCGACATCTGAGTTAATTCTGCGCCAACCTTTGCGAGGTGAAGTGCAGCAACCTTTTCGTCGAGTGCTTTTGGCAGGGTGTAAACCTTGACGTCGTACTGGCCAGGCTTTGCCGTCCATAGTTCGATCTGGGCCAGCGTCTGGTTGGTAAAGGACGCTGACATCACGAAGGATGGGTGTCCGGTGGCGTTACCAAGGTTCACCAGGCGGCCTTCGGACAGCAGAAGGATGCGACGGCCTTCTGACAGTTCGATCTCGTCCACCTGCGGCTTGATGTTGTTCCAGCGATAGTTGCGCAGGGCATCAACCTGAATTTCGCTATCGAAGTGACCGATGTTGCAGACGATTGCCCGGTCTTTCATCTCACGCATGTGGTCGATCGTGATGATGTCCACGTTGCCTGTGCATGTGACGAAGATATCACCGCGCGGTGCAGCGTTTTCCATCGTGACGACTTCATAGCCTTCCATGGCGGCCTGCAGGGCGCAGATCGGATCTGCTTCCGTCACGAGTACGCGGCAGCCTGCGCTGCGCAGAGATGCGGCGGAGCCCTTTCCGACGTCGCCGTAACCGGCAACAACGGCAACCTTGCCTGCCATCATGACGTCCGTACCACGACGGATTGCATCCACGAGGCTCTCGCGGCAACCATAAAGGTTGTCGAACTTGGACTTCGTGACACTGTCGTTCACGTTGATGGCCGGAACCTTCAGCGTGCCAGCCTTTTCCATCTGCCACAGACGGTGAACGCCCGTTGTGGTTTCTTCAGAGAGGCCGCGAACGTCCTTCAGAAGGTCAGGGAAGTGGTCATGCATCATGACCGTCAGGTCGCCGCCATCATCGAGGATCATGTTTGGCGTCCAGCCGTCAGGACCCGTGATTGTCTTCTCGATGCACCAATTGAACTCTTCTTCCGTCAGGCCCTTCCAGGCGAAGACGGGAATACCGGCAGCAGCGATTGCAGCAGCAGCATGGTCCTGGGTTGAGAAGATGTTACATGAGGACCAGCGGACTGTTGCGCCGAGAGCCGTCAGCGTCTCGATCAGAACAGCAGTCTGAATGGTCATGTGCAGACAACCCGCAATGCGTGCGCCCTTGAGCGGCTGGCTGTCCTTGTATTCCTCGCGAAGGGCCATCAGGCCCGGCATTTCGCCTTCTGCAATGGAAATTTCCTTGCGGCCCCAATCGGCCAGGGAAATGTCGTGAACCTTGTAATCCTGCGTGGTCATGAAGAGGCCCTCACTGCCGGTATCTGATGCAGTGAGGGTATAGAGCCTTGCGCGAGGCACGCAAAGTGCCCGGCGCTCAGGGAATGAATGTCCGTTTCATGTCACTCAGGGCTGGATGTCGTGCTCTGCGTGGCTGGTGCGGTTTTATGGCCATGATGGTGCGTCTTTACGCGGCGCGGGTTTTTCTGGGCTGAAGGCACTGCGCCGGTCTTGCCAGAAGGGTCCTGGACCATTGTTGGTGGTGTGGACGGGTTGTTCGTGCCGGGCTGTTCGTTGATGACGTTCTGGGATGAAGGCAGGTTGTTTACAGGCTGGGTGCCTGTTGAATTCTGGGCCTTCTGAACAGCCGAGTTTGCAGACTGCGCCTGATCGGTGCTGGGTGTGCTGACGGCCTGTGCGGATGCGGTTGCTCCGTAGGATGAGGCGGCAACCAGAAGGGCGCTTGCGAGAAAAGTGGATTTGAGATGAATGGACATGGCAGTTCGTTCCTTTTCAGAGGAGAGCTGGTCCTGTAGGGGATACGTTGATAACTCTGGGTGGCGCGAACAGTTGCGTTGTGGAGCATATTGCGTGTGGGGGAACGTCGTGTCAGACAGCCTCCGGTTACCAAACTGAACCCTGGCCTTCCGGCCGGTCGCACAGAGCCTCGGAAGACGGGAGGATGCCGTGTCAGACAGCACTGTCTATAATTTCCCGTTTACCGTGATCGACCCCGCTTACCGCGAGGGAGACAAGCCGGTTTTCGCAAATGGACTCGTCTGGGCCATTCACGCGGTTCCGGGACAGGAAATCCGTACCCTTGAGGCGTCTGAAGTCGAAATTCTGCTCACACCGGGCCGGAAGCTGACAGGCGATGGCTGGTACTGGCTTCATTTCGATACCGTTCATAGCTCGGCGCGTGCGCATGTCGCGAATCTTCCGGACCTCCCGGAAGATGTCTGTGCGATGCTGGCGGAAACCGAATATGGCATAGCGCTTGAAGCCTGGGGCGATCTCGTATGGGGGGCGCTGCCTGCATTCGACGATGCCCTGTCGGAAGAGGATCGGGAAATCTGTGCGTGGCGTTTCGCCATGCGCCCAGAGCTTCTCATTACCACACGACGCAACCCGATTCCGGTGCTGGGTGCTGCATATCGCTCGCTACGGCCGGATACGATTCCCCGCACGCCTGCGGGGGTCATTGATCGTGCATTGCGTGAATTTACGGGAATTGTCCGCAGGCAGCTTGCTCAGGTCGATGATGAACTGGACCGCGCGGAGGACGTGTTGCTTGTAATTGAGCATCGTTCGGATCTGGGTCATCTGGGCGGAATCGTGGGCAAGGTCCGCAGACGTGCGACGGAACTGCGTCGTGTTGTGACCCCGATCGACCGTGTGCTTAAGGACGAGGATCTGAGTCTTCCGGAATGGGCCGAAGACGATTTGCGTGACCGGGCGGAACGTCAGGTACACGCGGCACTGGACGATCTTATTGCGCTTCAGGACCGTGCGCGGTCTCTTCAGGATGAGCTGGGATCAAGCCAGGCGGAAGAGACGAACCGGCGCCTGTATATCGTTTCGGTCGCAACGACCCTCATGCTCCCCGCTACATTCGTGACCGGATTTTTTGGCATGAATACGGGCGGAATGTTTCTGGCTCAGGGAACGTTTGGAACCGTCGAAGCAGGGGTTGTCTGCTTCGTGTTCATGGGCGTGACATTCTTGTTTATGAAGCTGCTGCGCCTGCTCTGACTGGCCGCAGGAGGGAAATTATCCCTCCATCAGCGCCAGACCCTCAGCGACGGAAACAAATTCGCCACCCATATCGACGCGCTCTGCACCGAATTTGCGGATGAACATGTCGCGCACTGCCGGGACGAATGATGTTCCACCCGTCAGGAAGACGTGGTCAACGCCGTCAGCGCTCAGACCGGCTTGTGAGAGTGCCTCCTCTACCGCCTGTTCGAAGCGCGCGACATCCGGTGCAATCCAGCGTTCGAAATCGGCGCGGGTGACCTCTTCCTCGATCCGGATGTTTTCGTACGCAAAACGCAGCACGGTGCTCTCTGCGGAAGAGAGCGCGCGCTTGGCTTCTCCGACGGATTTGTAAAGCTCCTGACCCTGCTGGTCCTCGATGATGGTGAGGAGTGCCTGAAGTTTATCCGGTTCGGAAACCGTGCGTGCAACGTCCTGTATGTTGCGCATGGTCTGTGGCGTTCGCATGAGGGACAAACGATGCCAGCGGCCAAGGCTCGCGTACCATTCGATCGGCACGGGCAGGGGGGAGCCGCCCATCACGCGGTAGGTGCAGTTTTTGCCGAGATGTGGCGAAATGACGTTGTCGATAATGCGGTAATCGAACTGATCTCCCGCAATTCCTACGCCGGAATAGCCCAGTGCTTCAGCACCTTTTTTAGAATCCGGATCGAGGCGCAGGATCGAAAAATCACTTGTGCCGCCGCCAAAATCACCGACCAGAACCGTTGCCGGTGCCTTGAGGCGCTGGGCAAACCGCCAGCCCGCAGCTTCGGGCTCTAGTGCTACGGAAACCTTCCCGAAACCTGCCCGTGCAAAGCTCTCTCGCAGGCGCTGTTCGCCAAAAGCGTCATCCGCGCGATCGCCGGCAAAATGTACGGGACGCCCGACCGTGGTGCTGACCTGAGCGGGATCAAGGCCAACATTGTCCAGCAGGCATTTCAGGAACTGTGCGATCAGCATGTCCAGCGTCATCCGGCGACCCAGCAGCTGTGTCTCGCGGAATGATTTCTGAGCCAGATATGTTTTCATCGACATGATCAGGCGGCTTTCCGCCGGATCGTCGAGATATGCATCAATAGCTGCCGGGCCTACGGCTTCTTTCAGAACGAGGCGGCCGCCTTCATGATCCTGCCAAAGACACAGCAGTGTCCGACAGGTATCGGAATCCGGATGATCGGGGAACGAGAACCGGATGGTTTTCGTCTCTCCGTCTGGTGTGGCCAGAACGATGACACTGTTGGTCGTGCCAAAATCGATGCCGAGCCGGAGGGTATTGGGGAGCGTGACCGATGACATCGGGCGTCAATAGACGTGCGCTTTCGGCAAGTCCATCCGGTTTGATCATGGAAAAGATGCGAAAAAGCACACAAAAACCCCCGCTGCAGACAGAGTCTGCAGCGGGGTATCAAGGGCAAACTTCTTCGGAAAAGCTCAGCCCTGCTGTGGCTTGCGGGAGTTGGCGGATGTAACACGCTTGCCCCAGGCCGCCTGCTCCACCAACGCCGCCGTTGAACCAGGAATCACCCGCAGCTGCGAAATGGTGCTTGAGGCCAATCTGGGCCAGTTTCTCTGCCGGAGCGACACGCCGGTCTAGGGAGGGCATGTTGTGGCTGAAGATTTTCCGGATGAGACATTGCTCAGTCTGAGCGCCATGGTTCCTGACGCTCGCTCCAGACTGGCGACACCTCGTTCAGCAAATCCCGGGACCCGACAGGAACACAGCAGCCAAGTGCATACTTAAAGACTATATTTTCCGATCAGAGAGATAGAATAAATCGGTTTTACCTTTTTTCCTGGTTTTATAATCTGACGCCGCTTAGCTTGTTGAAGCAGGAGACCTGACATGACTGATAATACGATCCGGACGACCGCGGGCGCCCCTTGGGGAAGCAATCAGGACAGCAAGACGGTTGGTGCCCGTGGCCCGCTGCTGCTGGAAAACTATCAGCTTATCGAAAAACTGGCGCACCAGAACCGAGAGCGCATTCCGGAACGTACGGTTCATGCGAAGGGCTCAGGTGCGTATGGGACCTTCACGGTCACCAAGGACATTACTGCCTACACGCGTGCTGCCATTTTTTCCGAAGTCGGTAAGAAGACGGAGCTGCTGGCCCGCTTTTCCACCGTTGCTGGAGAGCGCGGAGCAGCAGATGCAGAGCGTGATGTCCGTGGGTTTTCACTGAAATTCTATACGGACGAGGGAAACTGGGATCTGGTGGGGAACAACACGCCGGTCTTCTTCGTGCGTGACCCGATCAAGTTTCCTGATTTCATTCATACCCAAAAGCGCCATCCGCGAACCAATATGCGTTCGGCGACGGCAATGTGGGATTTCTGGTCCTTGAGCCCGGAGAGCCTGCATCAGGTCGCCATTTTGTTTTCTGATCGTGGCCTTCCTCAGGGCTATCGGTTCATGAACGGTTATGGCAGCCATACCTATTCCCTGTGGAATGCGCAGGGTGAGCGGTTCTGGGTGAAGTTTCACTTCAAAACCCGGCAGGGACATCGGCACTGGACGAACAGCGAGGCCAATGAGGTTATTGGCAGGGACCGCGAATCTTCGCAGGCAGACCTCTACCATGCGATCGAGCGTGGTGAGCACCCTCAATGGACCGTATTCATCCAGATCATGGCGGAGGCTGAGGCGGAGCGCGTGAGCTTCAATCCGTTTGACGTCACCAAAGTCTGGTCACAGAAGGATTTTCCGCTTCATGAAGTGGGTGTGATGGAGCTGAACCGTAATCCGCAGAATTATTTTGCGGAGATGGAACAGGCTTCGTTTTCTCCTTCGAATATCGTGCCGGGGATCGGGTTTTCTCCAGACAGGATGTTACAGGGCCGTCTGTTTGCATATGCGGATGCACACCGTTACCGGGTTGGAACGCATTATGAGATGCTTCCGGTAAACCGTCCGAAAATGCCCGTGAAGAATTACCATCTGGATGGCCCGATGCGTTTTGACGCGCCTCATCCCGGTGATGGAGAATATTACGAGCCGAACTCATTTGGTGGCCCTACGGAAGACCGAAGCGTCATCGAACCACCACTGCGCGTCAGCGGGGACATCGGCTTTTACGAGCACCGGGCAGATGGGGATGATTTTGCTCAGCCCCGTGTCCTGTTCAGGATGTTCGATGCTGGGCAGCGGGAGCGCTTCTTTGAGAACTTTGCAGGGGCCATGCAGGGCGTACCCCAGCATATCGTAGACCGTCAGCTCGCACTTTTTGAGAAGGCTGATCCTGAATGGGCTCAGGGTGTTCGCCGGGCGATTGAGAAAGACAAGCCAGTTGGTCATGCTTCAGCGGCAACCAATCAGGAAGTGATTGCTGATTAAGCTGATTAATCAGTCGTTGCTCAGGGACGTGCAGAAACGTCCCTGAGGATCAGGCCGCGCGCTTGACGGTCAGATTATGGCTGGTTTCGCCGTCCACGCTCGTGAGATGGAGTGTGAGTGTTTCACCATTGCCCAACAGGCTGACCCCTTCGATCTGGTCGTGATGGGCAGCGAGAGAAAACCGAAAAGTGCCTGTCTGCGCTGTCATAGCGCTGCGGACAACGAGCTGATCGCAGGGCGTGCCGTCTGCATAGCTCATTGTTGAAGCACTTGCTTCCATGAGAATGCCCAACCCACGGACCATGTTTCCGGTCATGGGAAGGAACATTTCCCAGTCGTTGAGTACCGTGGCGTTAAAATGCACTTCACCACGTGCACCGGGTACGGGTGCACAGGTTACAAGGCTTTCGGGTTTCTGTCGTGATAAAGCGACGAGAGGCGAGCGGGGCGTTTCGATCATCGTTAGCTGAGGCAGGGCTCGGGGCATCGAGATGCTCTTTTCCGCGACTAATGGGCACGGGAGTGAAAAATCTGCCGGGGCTATGAAGGAAAGACCCGGATAGTACCCCGGACGGAAGGGGCTGCGCGCGTATGAATCGCTGACAGGATCATGGTCCAGCATCCAGCCATGCCAGTCCATGATCCAGAGCCGTGTGCTGGGAGAAGTCAGGTTCATGGTGTTTCCGCGTCCGTTTCGGGGGCAGCAAGGGACAGGCATTTCTGCATGACGCCGGGCAGTGCGGCCCGCTTCGTGGTTCGAAACGCGCCAAAGGAGGGATCGATCCCGGCATTGTGGTTCGCAGGGAGCGTTGCTTCATACACCATCAGATAAAGCGTGAAGTGCGTAAAGACGTGCTTGATTTCTCCGCGTGCCACCCAGTTTACGAGTGCTGGCGCAGCCGCCAGAGCTTCGGCGGGAGACCATCGTTCCGAGCGCCACTCAGTACCCGGAATTTCGTCCATGCCGCCGAGAAGCCCTTTGGGTGGTCGCGTACGCAGCAGAATGTTCTGATTGTGATCATGGAGCAGGAAATGAACGCCGTAACGAACAGGCTTTGCCTGTTTGGGTGTTTTGAGGGGCAGGTTCGCCGCGACTCCATTCTTCAATCCCATGCATTTTTTTTGCCAGGGGCAGGTCAGGCAGGACGGATTGCGCGGGGTGCAGATCGTTGCGCCAAGATCAAACAGAGCCTGTGCGAAATCGGATGGTCGGTCCTGTGCTTCCTGGTCGGTATTCAGTCTGGCTGCATGTTTCGCGAGGAGTGGGCGGGAAGCAGGCAGGGGGTCTTCGATCGAATACAGACGCGCCGTTACACGTTCCACATTGCCATCCACTGGCACGACAGGAACGCCAAACGCAATCGCCGCGATGGCGCGCGCGGTATATGCGCCGATGCCGGGAAGAGTGAGTAGTTCTGCGAGCGTCTGCGGGAACCCGCCCATTTCCGTAACGCGCCGGGCGCAGGCATGCAGGTTCCGGGCGCGTGCGTAATAGCCAAGACCTGCCCAGAGATGCAGAACATCTTCGAGCGGGGCTGCCGCCAGATCCTGAACGGTTGGATAATGGCTCAGGAAGCGCTCGTAATATGATATGACGGCGCGGACCGTTGTTTGCTGAAGCATGATTTCGCTCAGCCATACGGCATAGGGATCTGGCCGCTGGCCGGGGAGGCTGCGCCAGGGCAGAACGCGCCGGTGGGTATCATACCAGCGGAGCAGGGCGGATGCATCGGGAGTCACAGGAGCGGATATGACGAAGGATCGCATTTCAAACAAGCACCCGACAGCGTCTTCTACTCAGGGAAATGCTCAGGATGGTGGATGGCAGCCCCGCAAATGGGGCGAGCGCCAGATCGGAACCTTTATCCCAGGCCTGACAAAGCTGGCATTTAAGAAAAAATCGCCCTTGCTTGTTCGGTTGATGATGGACTGGGAGGATTTTGTCGGCCCACGTCTGGGGCGCGAGACCGAGCCACGACGCATGAGCGCAGGAACACTTACCCTTGCCTGCTCGGGGCCGGTGGCGATGGAACTCCAGCATTTTGCTCCGCAGATTCTCGAACGCATCAACACGGCCTGCGGGCTGCGTGGTGAACATACACTTAAGCGGTTGAAGGTCGTTCAGGACATGACGGCATTCGAGACACCGCGTCCCGTTAGACCGAAACCCCTTCAGGTGAATGTAGCGGATATTGATGATGAGGATTTGCGTCAGGCTCTGGAGCGCCTTGGAGGGCATGTGAGTGCCCGGCGCCGCCGAAGATAATGCGACTGGATGTTTCACGTGAAACAGAATGTTCCACTACCGTATTTCGCCCTTTTTTCGCGCTCAACCTGCACCGATATGAGAGGCTCTGGCATTTTTGCCAATGACTGGGCCGGAGGAGACGGACCATGAAACGATTTACAAAGGTTGGCGCGGTATTTGCTCTGGCCCTGATGACAGGTGCTGTGTCCCTTCCTGCGCAGGCATTTCCTGGCGGTGGCGGCGGTCATGGTGGCGGGGGAGGTGGTTTCCATGGCGGCGGTTGGGGAGGTGGCGGTGGTTTTCACGGTGGCGGCCCGCGTGGTGGCTTTGGTGGAGGCGGCGGCTTTCGTGGCGGCCCCGGTGGTGGTGGGTATCGCGGCGGTCCCGGTTGGGGGTTTCGTCCCGGTGGCGGTTGGGGAGGCGGATGGGGTGGCCCCCGTTTCTCTGGCTGGCGTGGCGCTGGCTGGAACGGCTGGGGTGGACCCGGCTGGTTCGGCTATGGCTGGGGTATGCCAGGCTGGGGCGGCGGCTGGGGTTGGGGTGGCTGGGGCATAGGCGCTGGGCTTGCAACCGGCCTCGCTGTGGGCGCTGCAACGTCGTCCTACTATAACGGCTACGGTTACGCGCCTTATCAGGGCTATGCCCCGCCACCTGTCTATTACGCGCCGCAGCCCGGATATGTTGTTCCATACACCCCATATGGCGGCGGACCACCGCCATACACCTGGGGATATTGAGGTTCTTCAGTCGGTGACGAACGTCCCGGCTGTATAGCCCTGTGCAAAAAGATGGGCACGCAGACCTGAGAAATTGATCTGCGTGCCAACGATCTTGCGAACATTGGGTTTTGCGTGGAAGGCTAGGCCAAGACCGGCAGCCATCAGCATGGGGATGTCGTTTGCGCCATCACCCGTGGTCAGGGCAGCACGAAGCTGCACGCCGCGCTCTTCTGTCAGGCGTTCCAGATGATCCCGTTTGGCATCTGGCCCAAGAATATCCGCTGCGAGCTTGCCGGTCATGGTGTTATCAATGATTTCAAGCGCGTTGCCATGATGCTCATCGAAGCCGCACAGTTCCGCAACACGTTGCGTGAACCATGTGAATCCGCCTGAAACAAGTGCCGTACGGGCATTGTGTGCCTTCATGGTCTGGACGAGCTCGCGGGCTCCATCCGTCAGGGTCAGGCTCTGCCAGACGTCTTCAAGAAGGGAGGCGGGTTTGCCTGCGAGAAGCGCGACCCGACGTTCAAGTGCTGTGTCGAAATCAAGCTCTCCGTTCATGGAAGCTTGAGTGATCGCAGCCACTTCCTCCCCGCAGCCTGCAAGAGCCGCGAGATCGTCCAGCGTCTCGCCGGTGAGGATGGTGCTATCCATGTCTGCAACAAGCAGCGCCTTGCGGCGCCCGCGTGTTTTCATGAGCAGTGCATCCACGCGATAGGGCGCAAGCGTTGCGCGGATGGTTGCAGCACTTGCGGACCCCGGCCCTGGCTTCGGGCAGGGAATGTCGACGGCCTCACCTTCGGACAGCACAACCGGCTTGCTGCCTTTGACGAGTGTCCGGGCCACATCGATGGCTTCGGGTTTGAGGGGGCCAGACTTGCGGTCGGCGATGATGGTCAGCACTGAAGGAAATGACATGGGCTCTCGTAACGGTCCGGCGCGTGTGGCAGGAACGGGGAATGAATGCCCCGAAGACTGCGATCATTGTGGCTGGCCCAACCTGCTCCGGCAAGTCGGCTCTCGCTCTTGATCTCGCTCGTGCCTTTGACGGTACGGTTATCAACGCCGATTCCATGCAGGTCTATAGTGATCTGCGTATCCTCACGGCCCGCCCGGACGCCGCAGATGAGGCCGCTGTTCCGCACCGTCTTTATGGTGTGCTGGATGCCGCCCAACCCGGAAGCGTGGCGTGGTGGCGAGAGGAGGCTCTCAGGGAAATGAAGGCTGCGTGTGATGCGGGCCGGATTCCCATTCTGTGTGGCGGCACAGGAATGTATCTCCGGGCGCTCACAGACGGTCTTGTAGAAGTACCTGACCCGGGAGAAGTAGCACGGACCGAAGCACGCGCACTGGCAGACGAAATCGGCCCTGCTGCACTGCATGCGCGCCTTGAGGCAGTTGACCCTGAAACCGCAGCCTCCTTGCGGCCTAACGACACACAGAGAATCGCTCGCGCATGGGAGGTCTGGCGTGGAACGGGGTATGGGCTGTTCTGGTGGCGGTCACAGCCGGGCCTTCCTGCGGCACCTTATCGCTTCGTGTCGGTTCAGCTTGATCCTCCGCGTGATGAGCTGCGTCACGCAATAAACGAGCGTTTTGGTCTCATGCTCCAACAGGGTGCGATGGATGAAGTGCGACGTCTGGTTGCGCGTGATCTCTCACCCGCTCTTCCGGCCATGCGGGCCCATGGTGTGCCTGAGCTTTGTGCCGTTCTACGTGGAGAAGAAACCATGGAGGCAGCAAAGGCCGCCGCAGTTCTCGCGACGGGCCGTTACACCCGGCGTCAGGCAACATGGTTTCGGCATCACGCTTTGGGCAAGCAGGATGATGCGATGATTTCGTTGCGTAGGCACACGTTATCTACGCAACTTTCGGAAAGAGAATATGAAAAAATAGAAAATTTTATATCAAATCGAGTTGACGTCCGCGCAATCCCGTCTTAAATCCCGCGCCTCATACCTGGGGAGGATACGGTGACAGGTGCTGCTGACAAAGAGCCGAAGACGGGGAACAACGCGCTGAATGGTGCGGAAGTCCTTCTGCGTGTGCTCGATGAACAGGGCGTAGAGGTCATTTTTGGCTATCCGGGGGGCGCAGTCCTTCCGATCTACGACGCGCTCTTCAAGCAGGACCGGATTCGTCATATTCTCGTCCGCCATGAGCAGGCTGCCGTGCATGCTGCTGAGGCCTATGCCCGCTCGACGGGTAAGGTCGGTGTCGTGCTGGTAACGTCGGGGCCGGGCGCAACGAACGCCGTAACGGGTCTTGTCGATGCGCTGATGGATTCCATTCCGCTTGTGTGCCTGTGCGGTCAGGTTCCTACGAAACTGATCGGCAACGACGCTTTTCAGGAAGCTGATACGACCGGCATCACGCGGCCTGCAACCAAGCATAACTATCTGGTTCGTGAGCCGGGCGCTCTGGCGCAGACCGTGCGTGAGGCTTTCGAGGTTGCGCGCTCTGGTCGCCCCGGACCCGTACTGGTGGATTTGCCCAAGGATATCACGGTGGGTGGTGCGCCATTGACGCCGCCTGCACTGTCACGCCTGCAGCGTTTCCGTCGTCAGGGTGGCCCGGACGCTGCGGCGATCGCTCGCACGATCGAGGCCATGAAGACGGCCAGACGTCCTTTGTTCTACACGGGCGGCGGCGTGATCAATTCCGGGCCTGAGGCGTCCGAACTGCTGCGCCGTCTCGCTCGCAAGACGGGTTATCCGGTAACGTCCACGTTGATGGGACTTGGAGCATTCCCCTCTCCGGATCCGCAGTTTCTCGGCATGCTGGGTATGCATGGTTCGGTCGAGGCAAACATGGCCACGCATGGCTGTGACCTGCTGATCGCACTAGGTTCGCGTTTTGACGACCGTGTGACGGGACGTGTGGACGCGTTCTCGCCGGATTCGTTTAAGGTCCATGCGGATATCGATCCAAGCCAGATCGACAAGATCATTCAGGTTGACGTTCGCCTCGAAGGCGATCTGCGCGATACTCTTGAGGCATTGCTGGAGGCCTGGGATGACACGCCTGCACCTGATCTGACTGCTTGGTGGAACCAGATTGCGTCATGGCGCAGCGTTGATGGCTTCGGCTTCACGCAGGATATGACGCCGTCTGCGATCATTCGTCCCCAGTACGCTGTTCGCCGTCTGTATGAGCTAACGCAGGAAAGCGGCCGTGACACGTTTGTCTCGACCGAAGTCGGCCAGCACCAGATGTGGGCGGCTCAGCATTTCCAGTTCGACAAGCCAAATCACTGGCTGACATCTGGCGGACTGGGAACGATGGGCTATGGGCTGCCTGCTGCTGTGGGCGCGCAGGTTGCACATCCGGATGCACTGGTGATCGATATCGCCGGTGAAGCTTCCACGCTCATGAACATTCAGGAGCTGGGAACCATTGCGCAGTATCGTCTGCCGGTGAAGATCTTTATCCTGAACAACCGCTACATGGGGATGGTGCGCCAGTGGCAGGAACTGCTGCATGGCTCGCGTTATTCTCAGTCGTACAGCGAGGCCCTGCCAGATTTCGTCAAGCTGGCGGAAGCTTTCCACGGTACGGGTATGCGTGCCACGAATGTCGGTGAACTCGATGATGTGATCCGCAGAATGCTGGCCCATGACGGCCCGGTCGTGGCGGATATCTGCGTGGCGGAAAATGAAAACTGCTATCCGATGATTCCATCGGGTGCGGCACATAATCAGATGCTGCTTGGCCCGGATCAGGATTCCGAGGCTGCAGGTCTGACCGAAGAAGGGATGATGCTGGTCTGATGGCGGACGATATCCAAAAATCGGTCATCTCGGTCCTGATCGAGGACGAGAGTGGTGCGCTGGCCCGTGTGGTCGGACTGTTTTCCGGGCGCGGCTACAACATTGAGAGCCTCACGGTTGCTGTTGTGGATGCCGAGCGGCATCTGTCGCGTATTACGGTTCTGACGTCTGGCACGCCGCAGGTGATCAAGCAGATCAAGGCACAGCTAAAGCGTCTGATTCCTGTGCATGCCGTGTGCGACCTTCTGGAAGAAGGGCAGTATGTTGGTCGTGAGCTGGCGCTTGTGAAGGTTGTCTCGCGTGGGGAAGCCCGCACGGAAGGCCTGCGCATTGCTGATTCCTTTCGCGCCCGGGCTGTCGATACGACCGCCGGAAGTTTTGTGTTTGAGCTGACGGGGTCTTCCGAGAAGCTTGATGCATTCATAGAGTTGATGCGCCCCCTTGGCCTGGCTGAGGTTTCGCGCACCGGGATCGCCGCGATTGCGCGTGGTCCTTCTGTCTTTCACCTTAACGAGGAGCCTGTCTGATGCGAGTGTATTACGATCGCGATGCCGATCTGGGACTGATCAAGAGCAAGAAAGTCGCGATCATCGGCTATGGCAGCCAGGGTCACGCTCACGCCAATAACCTGAAGGACAGCGGTGTTTCGGAGATCGTTATTGGTCTGCGCCCGGAATCCTCCGCTGTGAAGAAGGCCGAAGCTGCTGGCTTCAAGGTCATGAACCCTTCAGAGGCTGCTGCCTGGGCCGATGTGGTCATGGTTCTGACGCCAGATGAGGGTCAGGGCGCGCTGTACAAGGAGCATCTTGAAGCCAATTTGAAACAGGGTGCGGCTCTTGCGTTCGCACATGGCCTTTCCATCCATTTCCGCATCATCGAAGCACGTCCTGACCTGGACGTCTTCCTGATCGCACCAAAGGGCCCTGGCCACACGGTGCGTTCTGAATATCAGCGTGGCGGTGGCGTTCCGTCTCTGGTTGCCGTGGCACAGAATCCTTCCGGCCATGCTCTGGACATCGCCCTGTCTTATGCGTCGGCAAATGGTGGTGGCCGTGCGGGCATCATCGAGACGTCTTTTAAGGAAGAAGTCGAGACCGATCTTTTCGGCGAGCAGGCTGTTCTGTGCGGCGGTACGGTTGAGCTGATCCGCGCTGGTTTCGAAACGCTGGTTGAAGCCGGATACGCTCCGGAAATGGCGTATTTCGAGTGTCTGCACGAACTGAAGCTCATTGTGGATCTGCTGTATGAAGGCGGCATTTCCAACATGAACTACTCCATCTCCAACACAGCGGAGTATGGTGAGTACGTGACGGGCCCGCGCATCGTGACGGCTGAAACCAAGGCTGAAATGAAGCGCGTCCTCAAGGACATTCAGGACGGAACGTTCGTTCGCAACTTCATCCTGGAGAATCAGTCTGGCGGTGTCGGCTTCAAGGCAACCCGCGCGCATAACGATGCACATCAGATCGAGCAGGTCGGTGCAAAGCTGCGTGAGATGATGCCATGGATCGCGAAGGGTAAGCTGGTCGACAAGACTCGCAACTGATCTGACGGTTATTGCTTTTGCAGCCCCCATCGGGCTGGCAGGAGCCATGAGAACACGCACCCTCTGTGGTGCGTGTTTGTGTTTGTAGCCAGCCAGTTGTGCTTGCCACCGTTGCCGTAGCGAATCGCTTTTGTATGTAGATTTTCTGGTCGGTATATGGCGTGCCCGCACGGGGATTCACGTTGTTTCCTCGTGCTGTCGGTTTGAAACTGTGGGAAATATACAGCCTCTCAGGGCACCGAATGTGACATATTGACGAATTAGCCCAGAAAAGCCTTGCATCCTCGGAATGGGCACTCTAACTAGCGCGCTTCCTGGCCCAAGGGGGCGAATTTCGCCCAACAGGCTGTCTACTGGTTTGGGGGTACGTGATGAACGCACTTGCTCAACTGGGGATGGTATCGGGACTCCCGAGAGATATCCAGAACGTCGAAGCTCACTCTGTTGAAGAGGAGCGTAAAGATTACTTCATCGAGCGTGACGGCATGCGTTACGCTGGCAACCATCTGCTGATCGATTTCTGGGACGCCCAGAACCTCGATGATCCGAAGCGGATTGATGAAACGCTCTGCGAAGCAGCAATTGCTGCTGGCGCAACGATTCTGCACAGCCATTTTCATCATTTCACGCCTAATGGTGGCGTGTCGGGTGTGATCGTGCTCGCAGAAAGCCACATCTCGATCCACACTTGGCCAGAACGCAATTTCGCAGCTGTGGACGTGTTCATGTGTGGTGCTTGTGATCCGAATCTGTCGATTCCGGTGATGCAGCGCCTGTTCCAGGCAGGTCGTGTCGAAGTTGACGCGATGCGCCGTGGACGTGTGCAGGACCGGGCTGCGTAAGCAGTCTTCTTCCAGGCAGAGAGGGCCGGCGCGTGCCGGCCTTTTGCACTAAAAATCCGACAAGGAAACGATGACCGTGGCAGAGACATGGATCAACGAGACTCTGTACCCGGACTGGGGACAGCGTTTTCTCGTGACGCGCGAACTTGCGCGCGTAAAGTCCGATTTTCAGGACGTTGTGGTTTTTGAGAGTTCAAGCCATGGCCGCGTCCTGGTGCTGGACGGCGTGATCCAGATCACCGAGCGGGATGAATTCGTCTATCAGGAAATGCTGACGCATGTGCCCATGCTGACGCACCCATGCGCAAAGCGTGTTTTGATCATTGGTGCTGGAGACGGGGGCGTTCTGCGTCGTGTTCTGCAGCACGGCACCGTTGAGAAGGCCGTTATGGTCGAGATCGACGGTGTAGTGATCGAGCTTTCCAAGCAGCATTTGCCGAACATCGCAGGTGATGCGTGGAATGATCCGCGCGCGGAAGTCATTGTTGGTGACGGTATCGACTACGTTGCAAAAGCTGCGGACGGATCGTTCGATGTGATCATCGTCGACAGCACGGATCCGATCGGTGTTGGCGAGGTTCTGTTTACGGACGAGTTCTATAGCAACTGCGCACGTATCCTGTCAGATGAAGGTCTGATTGTGAACCAGTGCGGCGTGCCTTTCATGCAGGCTGATGAACTGCATGAAACAAGCCTGCGCCGTGCGAATTTCTTCCCCCATGTCACTGCCTATGTTGCCGCTGTTCCGACATATGTCGGTGGCTTCATGACGCTTGGTATGGCCTCCAAGGGTCAGTCTCCGAATACGCAGACGCTGGAGCAGATCCGCGCGCGCGCTGAAGCGGCGGATATTCTTGGAACCACACGCTACTGGACGCCAGAAATTCACGTCGGCTCATTTAATCTGCCGCCGTATATTGCTGAGCATCTGCCCACGAGCGCGAAATAATTTTTGCGTTTCCTGCATCCGGAAAATTCCCGGATGCAGGCATTATTCTTTATTTTCCAGATTTAAAATAATACGGTCCAGCAACGCTGTCAGAATGCTGCGTTCGAGGGTTGTAAAACCCGTAAGTGCCTTATTGTTTACCTCTTCCAGAAATTCCGGGACACGCGCGCTCTTTTCCTCGCCTTCGTCTGTAAGGCTGATGCGTACGCTCCGTTTATCCTTTGCGTCTGGTGTTCGCCTGATCAGGTTGTCGCGCTCCATTCTTGAAAGCAGCGTCACCATGCCCGGCTGTTCAATACCCACAATTTCAATAAGGGCGCGCTGGTTTAATTCCTTGCCATTTCGCAGTGCGAGCAGGACGGGAATTTGCCCGGAGCGAATACCAAGGGGCTTTAATGCCTGATCAATGGCTCGAATAAAAAGGCGCGCGGTCTGATTGGCCAGTTGTCCGGGCCTCGGGGTGGAATTTTCATCGGCCATCGCTGATCTCCTGTATCAGTAATAACTATATAACATGTTATATAAATTCCGTTCCGTAGTTATTTTGTTCCGTACGAGGCGCAGTAAACTCGAGCTGTGTTCCTTCCTGCTGGTGCACGCTAGGTAGGCTAACATTTTGGTCACGGTTGGTGAGAAATCATGCGCAGAACAATTTTTGATATTCGGAACATGAAAGCCGCAGGTGAGAAAATTACCATGCTCACGGCTTATGATTATTCCTCAGCCCTGATCGCAGAGCGTGCTGGCGTGCAGATAATTCTGGTTGGGGACTCGCTTGGTATGGTCGTGCATGGCCACGATACGACATTACCTGTCACGGTCGATGACATGATTTTGCATGCCAGAATGGTCATGCGCGGAAGCCAGGAAGCGCTTGTCGTCGTGGATCTACCGTTCATGACGTATGCAACACTGCAAGATGCGGTGACATCCGCCAGAAAGATCATGCAAGGCGGGGGCGGGCAGGCCCTTAAGCTTGAGGGGGGAGCCGAAATGGTTCCTGTTGTCCGCAAACTTACGGAAATGGGTGTGCCGGTGATGGGTCATCTCGGGCTGACGCCACAGTCCCAGCATCAGATTGGCCTGCGTGTGCAAGGTAAAGATGTCAGGGCGGCCAAGAAACTGATTGAAGATGCTTTAGCGCTTCAGGAGGCGGGCGCTTTCGGTCTGGTTTTGGAGGTTGTGCCTGCAGAACTGGCGGCGATAATTTCAGAGCGTCTTGATATTCCTGTCATTGGAATTGGCGCGGGCGCCGGATGCGATGGGCAGGTGCAGGTTTGGCATGATGTTCTTGGCCTTTTCGAGGAAAAATCACCAAGGCATGCAAAGCGGTTTGCCGAGATCGGAGCGCAGATGACAGAGGCGCTTAAGGTGTATGTAGCGGAGGTGTCGTCTGGAGCATTTCCAACGGCTGCGCAAAGTGCCTCCATCAAGCCTGAAATTCTTCAGGAGGCACTTCAGCAGATCACTGATCGCTAAAGCCTATCGCCCGACCTGTGGCGTCGGAAGCGTGCAGCGGTGCTCGCGGAAAAGCGCCCATTCTTCACAGGCTCTGCCATTGGATAGATGGCAGATCCCGATCTGTCCCTGTGGGGTGTCCAGGATTTCATCATGCCCACCCTGCTGGACGCAGTATGCACTTGCGGGGTTGGGCATTCCGATGCGTTCGGGTGGTGCGTGATGGGTACATCCCGCAATCATTATTAGCGTAGGAAAAGCCGCATATCGGATTATTCTGTGCATGTCAGGGCGCTCTCTGTGTGAGGAAACGCACGCTTCTTTCCTTGATGCCAAGATCCTTTACCGTCTCTGCAAACTTACCGAAATGCGGTGTTTTCAGATGCGTCTCGAATGCTGCGCGGTCTTCATAAATTTCAACAAGGACGATCGTGTTTGCTTCATCCTGCGGGGTGAGGACGTTGAAAGCATGACAGCCTGCCTCGTCCGCCACGGAACGCTCACTGTCATAGGTGCAGATTTCCAGAAATTTGTCATAGGTATCTGATGTGGTTTCAAACTCGGCGATAACCGTGAGTTGTCCGACCATGAACGTTTCCCCTCGTGTTGGCGATAAAACATGTAACGCACAGTCGATCGTAACGATTGCGGAGCTTTGAGGAAGCTGGCAGAATAAAAAGTGATCGACACGGGAGAGACTGGCCTTGAGCCAGCGCCGAAGGAGCAACCGCCCCGGAAACTCTCAGGCCAAAGGACCGAGTCGATCGGTAAATTCTGGAGAGTGGCGCGGTTGCGCCCGCCGACGGGATAGCGATCTCAGGCAAAAGGACAGAAGGGGCGGCGTTTTCCTGTGAGGGATGCGTCCGCTTTTTCATGTCCCTGTTGTGTCTGGAACTTCCTGCATGAGCGATACGCTTCACCAAACACCACTGCATGCTCTTAATCTGGAACTCGGTGCCAAAATGGTGCCGTTTGCAGGCTATGAAATGCCGATCCAGTATAAGGCTGGTCTCATGGCAGAGCATCTTCATACCCGCTCCAGTGCAGGTTTGTTTGATGTCTCACACATGGGGCAACTTCGCATTGCGGCAAAGAGTGGCGATGTTCGCGACGCGGCACTCGCTCTCGAGACGCTCATCCCAGCGGATTATGCGGCTCTTGGTGTGCACAGGCAGCGTTACGGCCTGCTGACGAACGATGAAGGCGGTATTCGTGATGATCTGATGGTCGCGAATATGGGGCAGGATCTGTTCGTTGTGGTCAACGCATCATGCAAGCATCAGGACGCGGACCTGATCGAGAAGGCGCTTGGTGATCGTTGCATCGTGACCCGGCATTTTGATCGGGCACTGATTGCTCTGCAGGGACCGGAAGCCCAGAATGCTTTGACGTCGCTTTGCCCGGCAGCAGCAGACATGAAATTCATGGATGCGATCGAGACCGAGCTTGCCGGTGTTTCGGTCACACTGTCACGTTCAGGATACACCGGTGAAGACGGGTATGAAATCGGGATTGCCGCCAAGGATGCAGAGACTGTAGCGCGTGCGCTTCTGGCGCAGCCTCAGATACTTCCGATTGGTCTTGGCGCGCGTGACTCGCTGCGTCTGGAGGCTGGTTTGTGTCTATATGGCAACGATATTGATCCGACCACCACCCCGATCGAAGCGTCTCTTGCATGGGCAATCCAGAAAGCCCGCCGTGAAGGTGGCTCCCGTGAGGGGGGATATCCCGGCGCGGATATCGTGCTTCGTCAGGCGCGCGAGGGAGTGTCGCGCAAGCGTGTCGGTTTGATGGCTGAGGGGCGTGCGCCGGTGCGTGCGGGCGCGAAGCTCTTTGCGGACGCTGAAGGCACGAAAGAAATTGGCGTTGTAACGTCTGGTGCCTTTGGCCCGACGGTCAATGCTCCGGTGGCGATGGGATACGTTGCTACCGAATTTGCAGATGTGGATACCGCACTGTTTGCGGAACTGCGTGGAAAGTTTGTGCCTGTCCATGTCCGGGCAATGCCGTTCGTGGCTCCCGGTTTCAAGCGCTAAGGAAATACAGTGATGACGACCTATTACACCAAGTCACATGAGTGGATCCGTCTGGACGGTGAAGAAGCAACGGTGGGCATTACGGCTCATGCTTCGGAAGAGCTGGGCGAACTCGTTTTCGTTGAAGCCAAGGACGAAGGCACCGAAGTCGCTGCTGGCGATACGGCGGCTGTTGTTGAGTCCGTCAAGGCGGCTTCAGACATCTATGCGCCAGTGGCAGGCACGTTGTCGGGTTTCAATACGAAGCTTTCCGACGAGCCGACGCTGGTCGGGAGCGATGCAGAGGGTGAAGGTTGGATCTACAAGATGACAGTCTCGAACCCCGATGACCTTAAGGGCCTGCTGACGGCCGAGCAGTACAAGAGCCTCTGACGCGCTCTGTGGGTCCTGCTTTGGCAGGGCCCTTTTAAATTTCTACGCCCTGAAGCCCGATCCAGAGAACCATTGTGACGACCCTGTGGCCTGACCAGACCGAAGCCTTCAGCTCCCGCCATATTGGCCCGCGCTCCTCCGAAATTGGAGAGATGCTGCGTGTTGTGGGTGCTTCCAGCATTGATGACCTGATTGACCGGACTGTGCCGTCCGCAATTCTGGATCGCAGCAACCATGGGGTTGGTGCCGCATTGACCGAACAGGAGGCGCTTGCGCGTCTGCGCGAGATTGCCTCTCGCAATGTCGTCATGACATCCATGATCGGGCAGGGATACTACGATACAGTTTTGCCTCCCGTCATCCAGCGCAACATTCTGGAAAATCCCGCATGGTACACGGCGTATACGCCCTACCAGCCGGAGATCAGTCAGGGACGTCTGGAAGCACTTCTTAATTTCCAGACGCTCGTTGCAGATCTGACCGGGCTTGATATTGCCAACGCATCGCTGCTCGATGAGGGCACGGCCTGTGCCGAGGCGATGGGGCTTGCCAAGCGTGTCTGTAAGGCAAAATCAGACCGTTTCTTTGTGGATGCCGACACGCACCCGCAAACGATCGCAGTGATCCGCACGCGCGCCGAGCCTCTCGGCTGGGAAATTGTTGTTGGTAATCCAGAGACCGATCTGGATGCTTCCACTGTTTTTGGTGCGTTGCTGTCCTATCCGGGATCTTCGGGTGCCCTGCGAAACCCGCGCGCCATCATTGAAGCACTCCATGCGAATGGTGCGATTGCGTCTGTAACCTGTGACCCGCTGGCGCTCGTTATGCTGGAGAGCCCCGGTGCGCTGGGCGCTGATATCGCGATCGGGTCCATGCAGCGCTTTGGTGTGCCCATGGGCGGTGGTGGCCCACACGCTGGCTTCATGGCCACGCGCGATGCCTATAAGCGCAACATGCCTGGCCGTCTGGTGGGTGTATCCAGGGACAGCGCAGGTAATCCTGCCTACCGTCTGGCGCTCCAAACCCGTGAGCAGCATATCCGTCGTGAAAAGGCGACGTCCAATATCTGCACGGCGCAGGTTCTGCTGGCCGTCATCGCGTCCATGTATGCGGTCTATCACGGGCCGGAGGGTCTCAGGGCGATCGCCGGGCGTACGCATCGCATGGCGTCCATCCTTGCAGATGGCCTGAGAGCGTTGGCGGTCAAGGTCGAGACGACCGCGTTCTTCGATACGATCACGGTTGATGCTGGCGCGTCTGCGGCTCTGGTTCTGCAACGTGCACGCGATGTCGGGATCAACCTGCGTGACGCAGGCGAGGGACGGATCGGCATTTCATGCGATGAAACAACCTCTCCTGACACGATCCGTGCGCTCTGGCGCGCCTTCTGCCCAGACGAGACACGTCTGGCCAAGGTTGAGCAGGACTTGTCTGTTGCGTCGCATATCCCTGCAGAGCTGAAGCGAAGCGCGGATCTGCTGACCCATGCGGTATTCCAGGCCCATCGCTCCGAGACGGATCTGCTGCGCTATATGCGTGCACTTTCGGACAAGGATCTGGCGCTGGATCGCACCATGATCCCTCTGGGGTCCTGCACGATGAAGCTCAATGCCACGGCAGAGATGATTCCCATTACCTGGCCGGAATTTGCGCGGATTCACCCCTTTGCACCCGCTGAACAGACTCAGGGCTACGCAGAGCTGTTTGCGTATCTGGAGAGCACGCTTTGTGCAGTTTCGGGATATGATGCCATTTCATTGCAGCCCAATTCCGGTGCGCAGGGTGAGTTTGCGGGCCTTCTGGCGATCCGGGGCTATCATCGTGCACGCGGCGACGACGCTCGTGATGTGTGCCTGATTCCCGCCTCTGCCCATGGCACGAACCCTGCCTCGGCACAGATGGCAGGCATGAAGGTCGTCGTTGTTGCCTGTGACACCAATGGCAATGTCGACGTTGAAGACCTGAAGGCAAAAATTGCCCAGCATGATGGCCGGGTCTCTGCCATCATGATTACCTATCCATCCACTCATGGTGTGTTCGAAGAGCGGATCGTTGAAATCTGCGAACTGGTGCATGCCGCAGGTGGGCAGGTCTATCTGGACGGCGCGAACCTGAATGCGCAGGTTGGGCTGGCGCGGCCCGGTCTGTACGGTGCGGACGTGTCGCATTTCAATCTGCACAAAACGTTCTGCATTCCGCATGGCGGTGGTGGCCCGGGCATGGGTCCGATTGGTGTTGGTAGCCACCTTGCGCCCTATCTTCCGGGCAATAATGGGGTTGCGATCTCAGCTGCGCCCTATGGATCGGCTTCAATTCTTCCGATTTCGGCAGCCTATATCATGATGATGGGCGATGACGGACTGCGTCAGGCTACTGAGATGGCGATCCTGAACGCCAACTACATCGCTGCGCGTCTGGGTGAGCATTATCCGGTGCTTTATCGCGGTGCCAATGGCTTCACCGCGCATGAGTGCATCATTGATTTGCGCCCCCTGAAGGATCAGGTTGGGGTCACGGTGGATGATATCGCCAAGCGCCTGATTGACCACGGTTTCCACGCACCGACAGTCAGCTTCCCGGTTGCGGGGACTTTCATGATCGAACCGACGGAGTCCGAGGGGAAGGTAGAGCTGGACCGTTTCTGTGATGCGATGATTGCCATTCGTGGCGAAATTGCAAAAGTGGAAGCTGGTGAAGTAGCGATGGATGCCAGCCCACTGCATTTCGCGCCTCACACGACGGCTGATCTGGCCGGAGCATGGGATCGCCCCTATTCGCGCGAGGAAGGGTGTTTCCCCGGCGGCGTGTCCACCACGAAATACTGGTCTCCCGTTGGGCGTTTGGACAATGCATGGGGAGACAGGAATCTGGTCTGTTCCTGCCCTGATATTTCTTCCTACATTGAAGATTGATGCAGCGGTATTTGTGAAGCTGTAAAAAAGGCCGGAGTGATCAACTCCGGCCTTTTTTGTGCAAACCGATCTTAATCCTGCGCCACCTGAACCCATTCTGCTCCAGTCAGATCAGCCAGATGGGCCGGTGAAAGCATGACAGACGCATTCAGGCTTCCCGCTGCCGGGATGACCATATCAAAGGCCTGAAGCGAAATATCGCAATAGACAGGGATTGGGCTAGGAAGGCCGAAGGGGCAAACGCCTCCCGGTGGATGGCTGGTTGCGGCCAGAACTTCCTCTCCATTAAGGAAGCGCGGTTTTGCGCCCAGGGCCTCACGTGCCTTCCTGTTATCGAGCCGTTTTGTGCCAGCCATAACAACCAGAACAATGCGCGCATCTTCTCCAGAGCCGAGGCGGACGCCGAGTGTTTTGGCAATCTGGTCTGGCACCACGCCATGTACCTGTGCGGCTTCCTCCACTGTGGCGGTGGAGTCTTCCGTGAGGATCAGGGAAAGTTCAGGGGCTCTTATGGCCAGATCGGCGCGGACACTCTCAAGACTCACAATAGGCTCCAGCAATGCGTTTCACGTGAAACATAGTCTGAGGATTTCGGACGCACAGGGCAACACGAAGAGGCGCACAGGTATCACGGCAAAGTGCGGAAGGGCGCGGGGAGAGACAGAGCGGTGGAAATGGTATCAAATCCTGAAGGCATGGTGCTGAGAAGAGCGCTGGTGTCTGTAGACGAATATTTTCAGGAAGATGATTCCATGAGCGAAGTTACCTACGTCGTAGCAATCGTTACCGTCGCGCCCGAACATGCACATACGGCCGAGGCCGAACTGGCGCGCTGTATGGTTGCATCCCGCAAGGAAGCTCCTTGCCAGCATTATGTGGTCAATCGAGATCTTGAGAAGCCAGGTCGTTTTACGACAGACGAACGCTGGGATACGCCCGCTGCTTTCGATGCGCATCTTGCTACATCTCATTTCAACGTTCTGGCAAAAGCCATGGGCGCTTTAGGGGCGGAAGTGACCATCATGAAGGTTCGCCCGCTTGATGCTGCGGCTGATGCCGCCTGATTAATCAGGTCAATTTGTATCGTGTGGAGAGAATGACTGCAGAAATGGTTCTCTCCACACCATTTATGCGCCCGATATCGTCAATCGCTTGATTGATGGCTTCCGTACTGGCAGCCCCTAGGACAGCAATCAGATCCGACATGCCGCTGACGGCATGGAGTTCTCGAAGTTCGGGCAGGCTTCGCAGGCTTTTTTCTACAAAACTGACCTGCCTTGGTGTCAGGGTAATGGAAACATGCGCACGGACGGGGTCCTGTGGTGTGGCCTCAATCAAAGTATAGCCCTGAATGATACCGTTGCGCTCCAGCCGCTCGATCCTGCCTTGTAGGGTGGTGCGTGAAATACCGAGCCTACGGGCGAGTACGGCAGTGGGAATGCGCGCATTTTTACGTAGAAGTTCCAAAAGGGCGCGATCATCGGAATCAGTCATAGTGCCGACCATAACCGGCATTCTGCCGTCACGAAAGATCGGTATCCGGCGCCGTGCCGATTGAAGGACGGCGAAAGAACCGGTGTCCTGAACCGAGATTATTTCGGATCAGGAAAATTCCAGTATGAAGAAAATCACAGTGATCGGCGCGGGTAAGATTGGCGCAACGATGGCCCGTTTCCTGCATTCTGGAGGCTATGGTGTGACGGTCATTGATCGTGATGCCCAGTATCTGGCCAAGCTCGATCTTCCTGCGGATATTGCGCGGCGCGAGGCCGATATCGCTCAGGGGCTGGAGGCTTCCGCCCTTGAAGGCCAGTTTGCAGTGCTCTCCGCAGCCCCCTTTCACCTGACGCGTAACGTGGCCAAGGCCGCGGCTGAAGCGGGTGTGCATTATCTGGACCTGACCGAGGATGTCGCCTCTACGCGCGATGTTCGGGCGCTTGCTGAAAACGCGTCCAGTGCGTTTATTCCGCAATGTGGTCTGGCGCCGGGATTTGTCTCTATTGCGGCACATGATCTGGCCAGTCACTTCGATACGCTGGACACGATCCGTCTGCGTGTTGGTGCGCTGCCGCGTTTCCCGTCAAACGCGCTGGGTTACAACCTGACCTGGAGCACGGACGGGCTGATTAACGAATACATTGAGCCCTGCGAAGCCATCATCGGAGGAAAACGCGCGATGGTACCCGCAATGGAAGGGTATGAGACGCTTGGTGTGGATGGCGTGGCCTATGAGGCGTTCAATACGTCTGGCGGTCTGGGATCACTTTGTGAGACCTATGACGGCAAGGTTCGGGAGTTGAATTATCGCACGATGCGCTACCCCGGCCACCGCGACATCATGAAAATTTTACTGTCTGATCTGCGGCTGGCAGAGCGTCGGCACATTCTGCACGATATTTTCACGCATGCCATTCCCGGAACTTCGCAGGATGTCGTTGTGGTGTTTATTACCGTGACGGGCACCAAGAACGGTCAGCTCCGTCAGGAGACGCTGGCGCGGACCATTCAGGCGCGTCATTTCATGGGAGTCGATTGTACGGCCATCCAGATCACCACGGCTGGTTCCATCTGCGCCGTTCTGGACCTCCTTGCAGAAGGAAAAATCCCCACGAAGGGTTTTGTCCGCCAAGAGGATATTCCGCTCGACCTGTTCCTGGAGAACCGGTTTGGAAACGTTTATAACCACGGTGCTCACTGAGAATTAAACCGAGGTTCCCTTCGCAAAGGAAGTGTGGCTTCCTGCTTTCCTGAGCTGGCAGGTGAGGCTGGCTTTATGCGGAGGGAATTATCGTGGTTGATACCGTAATCTTCAAAGTGGATGGCATGTCCTGCACGGGCTGTTCCAGCAAATTGGAAAAAGCCCTGAATGCAGTGCCAGGCGTGAGCAGTGCTGAAGTCACCCTCGATCCGGGTCAGGCGAACATCCATTATGACGGCAACGCGGTTCAGCCTGCTGCCTTGCGGGACGTTGTCGAGGATCTCGGCTTTGACGTTGTTGTCTAAAGCTTCTTGTCCTGAGCGAAATTATTTCCGGTAAGAGGGGAGGGCTGTTCCGCGTACGATGGCGACGGCCCGAAGGGAAAAGCCAAGGACCATGGCAATTCCTGCGGCGAGGGTGTTGTTGAGCCCTATAGCGCTCAGAAATACGTAGCTTCCTGATGATAGTGCCACGGCCGTCACGTAGACTTCTGGTCGGATAACGATCGAGGGTTCGCCCGCAAGCATGTCGCGGAAAATGCCTCCCATACACGCGCTGACAACGCCCATCAGGGCTGCGGGCAGAAGCGGGATGCCGTAGGCGATGGCTTTTGCCGCGCCAAATACACCATATGCAGCAATTCCCAGCCCGTCGAACCAGTCTACCGCACGCTCGGACCATAGACGCCCCGGTGTAAACCACACTACGACCGCGCATGCCATACAGACGGCGATAGGTGTCGCATTGTGCATCCAGAATACCGGAGCACTGATCAGTAGATCCCGGACGGTGCCGCCGCCAACGCCTGTGATGGCCGCGAAGAACATGAATGTAACGATGTTCTGTCGTTTCCCTGCAGCCTCAAGCGCACCGGAAATGGCGAAAACCGCCGTACCAGCGATATCCAGCATGGGCAGTATGGAAGACGAAAAATTGTGGAGAGACGGCGGAAGCACGTGGGAAATGGCCTGAAAAAGACGAGGAATTTACAAAAAAAGCCCGGCACAATGGCCGGGCTTTTCCGTTCGAAATGTGTTCGGATCAGACCGAGTAGTACATTTCAAACTCTGCCGGGTGAGGCGTGTGCTCGAATTTGTAGACTTCGGCCCACTTGATGTCGATGTAGCTCTCGATCTGGTCCTGAGTGAAAACGCCACCTTCGAGAAGGAATGCGTGATCGGCCTTGAGGGCTTCCAGAGCTTCACGGAGCGAACCGCAGACAGTTGGGATCTGGGCGAGCTCTTCCTTCGGAAGTTCGTACAGGTCCTTGTCCATGGCTTCACCAGGATGGATCTTGTTGCGGATGCCATCGAGGCCAGCCATCAGCATGGCAGCGAACGCGAGATACGGGTTTGCTGTCGGATCCGGGAAGCGAACTTCAACGCGCTTGGCCTTCGGGTTGGTCGCATGCGGGATACGACACGAAGCCGAGCGGTTGGCAGCGGAATATGCCAGCAGCACAGGCGCTTCAAACCCCGGAATCAGGCGCTTGTAGGAGTTCGTGGACGGGTTCGTAAACGCGTTCAGAGCCTTGGCGTGCTTGATGATGCCGCCAATGTAGAACAGTGCGTCTTCAGACAGGTCGGCATACTTGTCGCCTGCGAAAGTCGGCTTGCCGTCTTTCCAGATCGACTGGTGAACATGCATGCCCGAGCCATTATCGCCTGCGATCGGCTTTGGCATGAACGTTGCCGTCTTGCCATAGGAATGGGCGACGTTGTGCACGCAGTATTTGTAGATCTGCATGAAGTCAGCGGACTTCACGAGGGTGTCGAACTTCGTACCCAGCTCGTGCTGCGACTGTGCGACTTCGTGATGGTGCTTCTCGATCGGCAGGCCCATTTCGCCCATCGTGGAGAGCATTTCGGCGCGCAGGTCATGCTCGCTGTCAACTGGCGCAACAGGGAAGTAGCCACCCTTGACGACAGGGCGATGGCCCATGTTGCCTTCGGGGTATGACTTCATGGAAGAGCCTGGGCCTTCGATGCTGTCGAGCTGGTATGTGCCGAAATTCGGGCCTGTGCCGAACTGCACGTTGTCGAAGACGAAGAACTCGGCTTCCGGGCCAAAGAAGGCCGTATCGCCGAAGCCTGCATCCTTGAGATACGCTTCAGCCAGCTTTGCGGTCGAGCGAGGGTCACGGTTGTAGAAATTGCCCGTCTTCGGATCGACGATGTCACAGAACAGGATGAGCTGAGGCTTCGCCGAGAACGGGTCCATGACGGCTGTTGCCGGATCGGGCAACAGGACCATGTCTGATTCGTTAATGGCTTTCCAGCCCTGGATCGACGAACCATCGAACATGAAGCCTTCGGTGAAGGTGTCATCCTCGATTGTGGAAACGGTCTGGGTGGTGTGGTGCCACTTGCCCTTCGGGTCCGTGAAGCGCAGATCGACGAATTCCGCCGCGTGCTCCTGGATCATCTCAAAGACGCGCGCAACGGCTTCCTTGCTAGGTGCCGGTGGGGCGTTTTTGGAGATGGTCGGTTGTGCTGCCTTTGGAGCAGCAGCCTTCGCCGGGGTACGGCGCGCAGGTGCGGCCTTCGGTTTGGCAGGGGAGGGGGTAGGGGCTTTCTTTGCCATCGATCTGTCGCCTTGCATCGTGTGAACGGCTGCAAAACGATTAGGGGACATTTGTCGCATTGTCGAGTATGGGAAATTTCGCCAATGCATGAATTTTCGCAGGAATGTTTCGATTTCGTACGGCCATAAACGGCAGATGGCCCCAAACTTGCATGGAAACTGTCAGACCTTTCAAAGCGGAGAAAGCTGATGATTCTGAAACCTGTACCTCAACCCCTCTGCCTGGACGCTGACCTCCTTTCCCTTCCTGTGGAACAGTACCTTCATGATTTCCGTGGAGGCTTGCTCGCGTTGCCGGAGAGCGAACGTGACCAGATCGTCTCTGAAGTCCGCCTTCAGGTGGGAGCACAGGCACGCGAAGGAGAGGCTGCGGTGCAGCGTCTTCTGCGAAGACTGGGTTCGCCCGAACAGCTTGCCGCACAATTTACCCTTCGTCATGAACTTGCGCTGGGCGTACAGCAGTCAAATCCCCTTGGGTTGCTGTGGGTATTGTTGCGGCTTGCCAGTACAAGCGTGATTGCGTTTTTCGGTGGGATGGCGGTGTTTATCCTGCTGGTTGCGGGCTTCAGCCTGATGATCCTGCCGATCGTGAAAATCATGTATCCGCATGGCGTTGATATCCCTGCGGGCGCGGGATGGGCCGCTATGGAGTTCAGGGTTGAGCCATCGAACTTGGTTCCAGCGGGGTATGTTCCTTTGCCTTTTATGCATGCGTTTGTCGTGGGGGTTGTGGGCGTTGTGCTTGTTGGAATGGCGGTGGCATTGCTTCGGTCCCTGGGGCGCAGTCTATTGCGCGGCGTGAAGCGCAGGACGCAGATGCAGGGATCATAAAATGACGGCATTGCAGGCTTTTCACTGGAGCCCCGTCCTGCAATGGTGAGGGTAATCCCTCTGACCTGTTGAGTCGCTGCCAATCATGAAGTCTCCGAACCGTTACCTCTCTGAGCTGCCGACAACGATCTTCACGATCATGTCCCAGTTGGCTGTGAAGCATGATGCCGTTAATCTCGGGCAGGGCTTTCCGGATACGGAGGGGCCAGCGGAACTGATCGAAGTTGCGGCTGCAGCCTTGAAGGACAACCGTAACCAGTATGCGCCTCTGACTGGTCTGCCGGAGCTAAGGCAGGCTGTGGCGGCGTCCAATATGCGTTTTTACGGATTGGACATTGATCCTGCCACAGAGGTGGTTGTCACGTCTGGGGCCACGGAGGCGCTTGCCGCGTGTCTGATGGCAGTTATCGAGCCGGGCGATGAAGTGGTTTTGATCGAACCGCTGTATGACACTTACCTGCCTGCGCTGAAGCTTCTTGGAGCTACCGCGAAATGCGTACGATTGCAGCCGCCGCACTGGTCTTTGCCGGAAAATGAGCTGCGGGCTGCATTTGGGCCCAAAACCAAGGCTATCCTTCTTAATTCTCCCATGAACCCTGCTGGCAAGGTTTTCTCCGAGCAGGAACTGCATCTGATCGCGGATCTCGTGCGGGAACATGATGTCTATGCCATCTGTGATGAAGTTTACGAACATCTGACGTTTCACGTGAAACATGTTCCGCTCATGACGCTGCCTGGAATGCGCGAGCGCTGCATGCGTATCGGCAGCGCAGGGAAGAGCTTCTCTCTGACCGGCTGGAAGGTTGGATATGTGACGGCTCCTGCGGCTCTTGCCTCCGTGATTGCCAAAGCACATCAGGTGATGGTGTTTGCTACGGCGCCCAATCTTCAGCGCGCCGTGGCGCACGGGCTGAATATGGATGATACTTATTTCCAGCAGCTATCGGCAGATCTTGAGGGGCGTCGCGATCTGCTGAGGAATGGGCTGCATGATCTGGGGTTCAGTACACTTCCAGCAGATGGCAGTTACTTCATTGTGGCCGACATTTCGCGACATGCGGCCGGTCGCAATGATGTCGAGTTTGCACGGTGGCTCGTGGAGCATGCAGGTGTTGCGACAATTCCTGTCTCGGCGTTCTATGATCCGAACGGCCCTGAAGCGCCGCAAAATCTTATACGCTTTGCCTTCTGCAAACAGCCGCATGTTCTGGAAGAAGCTTTGAAGCGTATGCGTGCCGCCCTGACATAAACCGCGCTGCCCTCTCGTAATTATTCCTGGCCGCATTAGGTTAGGGGCACTCTTTCCTGCCGTCCCGGAGAATGAACCATGTCCGTAGCCGCTGATGCCGTGGGGGCGCTTGCCACCACTGATGCCCTGTTTTTCGAGCGTCCGGACACAGCCCTGACCCGCGAGGATGCCGAAGCTCTTGTCTCACGCGGGCTGGACGGTGTGGACGATGGGGAGCTTTTCCTGGAGTACCGGGAGAGTGAAGGCATCAGTCTTGATGACGGCACAATTCGTTCGGCCAGCTTCAATACGTCGTCCGGGTTTGGTCTTCGGGCCGTGCTCGGAACGGAAACCGCTTTCGCGCATTCAGATGAGATCAGCCGCGACGCACTCGGACGTGCCGTTGCAACAGTTGGGGCTGTGCGGCAGGGGCGCGGCTTTACGATGGCACCGGGCCCGCAGAAAACCAATCAACGCCTTTACGGAGATTCGCGCCCCCTTGAAGGGACGGAGTTCGTAAAGCGTGCGGCCGTTCTGGGCGAAATTGATGCCTATGCGCGCGGGCGTGATCCCCGTGTAGTGCAGGTCAGCGCGAGTATCAGCTCGGAGTGGCAGGCCGTGCAGATCATGCGTCGGGCGGATGCAGGCGGTCGCGTTGCAGATTTGCGCCCGCTCGTTCGGTTAAATGTTTCTATTGTCGTGGAAAAGGACGGGCGCCGTGAAAGTGGCAGCTCGGGTCAGGGCGGGCGCTATGAATTGCGACGCCTGCTGACCACCGAGAAATGGCAGGGCGCTGTTGATGAGGCCTTGCGTCAGGCGCTTGTCAATCTCGATGCGGCACCGGCTCCTGCGGGTGAAATGGATATTGTGCTTGGCTCTGGCTGGCCCGGTATTCTGCTCCATGAAGCAGTTGGTCATGGTCTTGAGGGTGATTTCAACCGCAAGGGAACATCCTCTTTTGCGGGAATGGTTGGCAAGCGCGTGGCATCGCCGGGCGTTACAGTGATAGATGACGGCACATTGGCAGAGCGTCGTGGTTCTCTGAGCATTGACGACGAAGGAACACCTACAGACCGGACAACGCTGATCGAGGACGGTATCCTGACCGGGTATCTGCAGGACCGCCTGAATGCGAGGCTGATGGGCGTCAATCCTACGGGTAATGGACGGCGCGAGTCCTACGCTCATGCGCCACTTCCCCGAATGACGAATACGCTGATGCTGGGTGGAGATGCGACCACAGAGGAGATGATCCGCTCCACCAAACGTGGTCTTTACGCCGTGAATTTTGGGGGTGGGCAGGTGGACATCACCTCCGGGAAATTCGTTTTTGCGGCTTCCGAAGCATATCTGATCGAAGATGGAAAAGTGACGACCCCGGTGCGTGGGGCGACACTTATCGGCAATGGTGCAGATGCCATGAATCGAATTTCGATGATTGGTTCTGATGTGGAGCTCGACCCCGGTATTGGGACCTGCGGTAAGGCCGGGCAGGGTGTGCCGGTAGGCGTTGGACAGCCAACGCTGAAGCTCGCCGGTCTTACGGTTGGGGGTACGGCCTAAAGAAGAGCATTTTTGGGCTGATTATGCGGAATATCAGGGGTTTTTCAGGAGAAGTGGATTGGGACATAACTACGCCAAACCCTTGACCGCCGAACTGCGCATGACGCGGGTTCTGGCGCGCCTGCCCGAAAACTGGAATATCAGCATTGAGCGGATACCGGGTGAGCCGTGGCGCGTGTCGATGCAGCCGCCTGGGCACGCGGGGTATTGTAGTGCGCCCCATGCTGAACTGGTTGACGCGCTCGAAGAGGCTTGGCGCGCCGTTCGATAAATCAGAAGCTGTTGTGTGAGGCCAGCATGAAGAAAATGCGTGTTACGGCAGGCCGCACCAGAAACTGGATAAGCAGCAGCACGATCATGGGTGTAAAATCCATGGCGCCAGTGTTGGGCATGATGTTGCGGATTGGTGTCATGACAGGTTCGACAATCCGCGCAAGCGTATTGAAGACTGAATAGAAAAACCTGTTACGAATATCCAGAACGCCAAAACCGAGCATCATCGACATCACGCAGTACGCCAGCAGAGCCCAGACAAAGGCCTGAATCAGCATCATGATGATCTGGTACAGGGCAAACACCACAGGAACCTCTTGGCAAAATAAGAGCGCAGAAAAAATGCGGCAGGGATTTCCCTGTTGTATCCGGCTGCGGGCTACACCACAACAGGCGCTACTTTCGCGAGCGTGATACAGCGGAGCAGATTTTAATAGCTGTGTGCCGGACGATTGCCTTTCATCGCATCGTATTTTCAATTTGTATCGGCTGAGCGTGAGGGGTGAAACGTGTGTATGGTGCCTGTTCTGGAAGAAACAGGGATCAGGAATGTTGGAGGTTTTGCGCGCTTTTCTGGAAATGATTAAGGCGCTTTATCAGTTGCTTCTCTATTTATACCGTCTGCTTTTGTCTCTGGGGACACATCCCTGAACAATTTTCCTTTGTGACCTTTTATGTCCTGATCAGACTGCAGTGTTTTTTACATCTGAATGCTTCTTATCAACGTAATGTGCGTTGGCCTGAGACGCGTACTGCGCGATCTGCACTTCATGGCACCTGCAGGGTATCGGAGCGATTATGTTCATCGGGATTGATGTAGGAACATCCGGCATAAAGGTTTTGCTGGTTGACGAGGCGCAGAAGGTTGTTGCGTCTCACACGGAGAAGCTGGTTGTGAGCCGCCCTCATGAGGGGTGGAGTGAGCAGAACCCTGAAGACTGGTGGACAGCAACGTGCAGCGCCATTGATGCGCTACATGCCAGCCATCCGCGGGAAGTTGGTGCAGTCAGGGGCATTGGTCTGTCCGGCCAGCAGCATGGTGCGGTGCTGATGGGGCGTAACAACGAGGTCCTGCGGCCGTGCATGCTCTGGAATGACACCAGGGCGGAGACAGAATGTACGGTCTTTGAACGTCGCTTTCCACAGAGTCGACAGATCACAGGCAACATTGCAATGCCTGGTTTCACGGCCCCAAAGGTCCTGTGGGTGGCGCGGCATGAGGCTGATATTTTCAGTCAGGTGCGTCATGTACTTTTGCCGAAAGCATGGCTTCGCTTTCGCATGACAGGCGACATGATCGAAGACATGTCCGACGCTTCGGGGACGTTGTGGCTTGATACCGGAAAACGCATGTGGTCCGACGCAGCGCTCGAATGCTGTGGGCTGCGCCTTCAGCATATGCCTGAATTGTGTGAAGGCACAGCCGTCGCAGGGCGTCTTAACGCAGATCTCGCGCAGCGATGGGGAATGGCTGAACGTCCCGTATTTGCCGGAAGTGCTGGAGATAACGCGGCGGGAGCAGTAGGACTTGGTGCCGTTCGGGCCAACGATGCATTTATTTCGCTTGGTACGTCCGGGGTGGTCTGGATGACAACCGATTCCTATTATCCTGGTGGAAATGCGGCGATCCATTCCTTTTGCCATGCTGTTCCGGCTACTTGGCATCAGATGGGTGTCACGCTGTCTGCGGCTGCGTCTTTGGCATGGTGGTCGGGTATTGCAGGAAAGAGCGAGGCGCAGCTTCTTGCCGAGTTGCCTGAAGCACCTCAGGCGCCATCGCCGGTTATGTTTGCACCTTATCTCTCGGGTGAACGCACGCCACATAATGATGGTACGATCAGGGGGGGCTTTATTGGGCTTTCACAGAGCACCACCCGTGCACAGATGACGCAGGCCGTGTTGGAAGGTGTCGCGTTTTCATTCCGGGATGCAGTCGAGGGATTGGCAGCATCGGGGCTGTCGTTTCAGGAGGCAGATGTGATCGGTGGTGGATCACAAAGTGCATTGTGGACATCCATCATAGCATCGATTTTGGACGTAAAACTTCATCGACTAGCGCATGGTGAACAGGGGGGGGCGTTTGGTGCTGCGCGTCTGGCGCGTATCGCTGTTACGAATGAATCCGTTCAGGATGTTTGCACGCCACCAGAGCGCGTTGCATCGATTGAGCCGGATAGTACGCTCAATGGTGCATATCGTCAGGCATATCTGAGATATCGGGAAATATATCCAGCGCTCAGATCAATCCGCACGGCCTAATATCGTTCGCGGTTTTGCCAATGGGCAGGAACATGTCATCCTGATTTCAAAATAATCAGGAGGGCAGTGTGCGCTTCGTCGCTATTGGAATGCTTGTCTGTGCATTGAACATTACCGCCGCGTATGCGCGCGGTACACAGGATAATGCACAGGAATGGATCGCGCGTTTTGACATGCGCCCAGTGCCGGTTGAGGGAGGATGGTTTGCGCAGGTACTGCGAACACCAGAGACCATTCCCGGCTCTGCCCTGCCATCACGATATGCGGGTGTTGCGCATCCTGCTTCTACCGCGATCCTCTACGTTGAAACCCGAAAAGGCTTTTCTGCGCTGCATCGGTTGAAAACCGACGAGGTCTGGCATTTTTACGGCGGAGATCCCATCCGGTTATTGCTTTTGTATCCCGATGGGCATGGGAAGACTGTTCTTCTCGATCGTCATCATCCCTTTTTCGTGGCGCCTGAAGGTGTATGGCAGGGGTCTGCCCCTGTTGGTTCTGAGGGATGGTCTGTTGCGGGCACTACCATGGCACCTGGATTTATCGACAGTGATTTCGAGATTGGGGATCGTGCGAGCTTGAGCCGCAGCTATCCTGCATTCCGCTCGCAAATATCTGCACTGACGCGCACGGAGGCTTTTAAGCCATGAGAGCATTATTCGTCTCGATAGTAGCCTTGTCCGCTCCGGCATTGGCCCATGCACAGCATCTTGATGCTTCGAAAGTGAGCGTCATTCACCCCAAGAGCGGTGTTGATATGCAGGAATTGCTTGGACAGGGTGCCGCTCTTAATTCTGCAAGGCAGAGTATTGCACGGTTTTCCATTGCGCCGGGCACCGAATATCCTGAGAGCTATAACCGGGCATCTGAGGAGATTTTTATTGTAATCGCCGGAAGAGGTACGGTTTGGCTAGATGGTAAGGCGCAGAGTTTAAACACAGGTGATCTTGTGAAAATTGCGCCAGGTGTCCGTCATAAAGTCAGGGCGGATGCGAATGTTGCACTCAGCTTTTATGCAATATCGGCGCCACCTTTTCGACCTGATGATTATGTTCAAACCCACTGACGCGGCACTTTAGCGCGGGGCAAAAAGTCCAAGATCAAGGTGGTGTCCATTGGAATAGTTGATTCCACTCACCCGACCATACTCTAGAACATCCATTCCGTTTTTCTGTAACTCCGCACGGAATTTTGGTTCGTCTTTCCGGTCCACAAGCGCGAGATCGCAGCGAGGATTTTTTTTCAGGTAACGCGCAGCCTCTACCGGGCCGATCAGCTGGGTATGCTGCCCTGCAAGAAAAACGAGACTTGGTTCAGAATATGATGTCGAGATCAGCACACTGTCAGCGCAGGGCTTGGATTCTTCGAATAATGCAGCCGCGCGTGGGGCAAGGCGAATGGTCTGGAGGTTCGGAATGACAGCTAGAAACAAGCCCGCCTGAGCGATGATCGCAGCACCCATTGCACAGAATGCAGCCTGCCGACGCTGGTGCTGAAACAGCAACACAGCGGCACCTGCCATGAGAGGCAAGGAGCCGAACATGGCAATGGCTTCCCGGACGGAGATCATGTGTTCCATCTTGTAGAGAAGCACAGTTCCAGCAACGCAGAACGCAATCCCTATGCCCGCCCAAACGGCTCCGTAAGCTCCCAGCAAGATACGTCCAAGGCGCTTGGGTCTGACTTCCGGCCAATTAATCAATGCTGCCGCGGTTAGCACAGCGATAGCCGGATAGGTGGGCAGAACATAGTGTGGAAGTTTGGTGGCGATCAGTTCAAAGACCAGCCAGTGTGGAAGAATCCAGCACAGAAGAAAGCGCACCTCGGGAAGCGAGCGCCTTGCCCAGATAGCAGGGATCGCCAGCGCGGCAAAAATGGAGCCGGGCCAGAAAGCCAACGCAAAAACCAGTAGATGAAAGCCTGGTGGAAGGCCATGGGCCTGTTGACCGTGCGCGACCTTGCCCAGAAAATTGTTACCAACGGCACGCGAAAAGAAATCTCCCCCGCTGATAACATCGATTGCTACACACCACGGCACAACAACAGCCAGCATCAACAGCCACCCCCAGGATGGGCGAAGGCGTGACCACCAGCGTTTGTCGCGCTCTATCAGCCATAGGGCAAGCGGGGTGCCAAAGCCTGGGATCAGTACGACAGGCCCTTTGAGCATCAGGCCGACACCAAGAGAGAGCCAAAAGAAAACTGCGGTGCGAAGCAGGGTAGGACGATTTTTCTGGCGATCCAAAAACGCGCGAAGCAGGGTCGCTTCGACGCACAGGATGTCTAGCAGGAGGACCGTATCGATGGTCGCCATATGGCTTTCGGCGACGAAGAGTGTCGATACCATCAGCAATGCTGCGGCCATGAGGCCTGTGACCGCTCCGAAAAGGGACGCGCCAACCCATGCAGTGAGCGGAATGATCAGACTGGCAGCGAGCAGGCTTGGGATTCGGTAAGGCCATGTTTTACGCAGAATTTCGGGGCCAAATGCTACTTCGGCAATGCGTGCCGATCCTGCTTCAAGCCAGTAAATTCCAGCAGGCTGAAGATAGCGTGGCTTGTCCTGAAAGCGGACGTCAATGAGGTTTCCCGATGTCAGCATCTGTTCGGATGCTTCCATGTAACGAGGTTCGTCCCGGTCCAGTGGCGGTAACGTCATTCGGCCTGGCAAAGCAAGCAGGAACGTCAGCAGCCCGAGCAGGGCATAATGCCGGAGGGTCAGGGTCATGAGGGAACTCCGTTACCGTCCATCGGGTAGTCCTACTACGGCCAGCCTCAAAGGAAGGCAGGTGTGCCGCACAGGGCTACGGGATCAGCGTTCGGTGAGATGGTCGGGCAGGTGGGTGCGGTTTTGCAACCACATGACACCCAGCATATCGCGGATGCCAACGAGGGCCCGATTCAGATTGGTGTATTTGGATGTACCATGAAGGCGCGCGCGATGCTTGACTTCAATGCAGATCAGTGGGGCGCCGTAGTGACCGAGTAAGGCAGGCAGGAAGCGATGGACGCCCTCAAACTGCGGCATTCTCAGGAACAGGTCTCTCGAGAAAAGCTTGAGCGGCGCGCCGGTATCGGGGCAGCCGTCATTCAACAATCGACGTCTCAAACCATTCGCGAGGCGTGTTGCTAGGCGCCGTGAGAGACGATCATTGCGTTTGCGACGGACACCGACAACTAGCGGGGGCGCACCATTCGAGGCGCGGGCGCGCTCAAGCATTGAGACGATTGCGACAGGATCATCCTGACCGTCTCCGTCAATCGTCGCGACCCATTTGCCGCGTGCTGCTGTTACACCGGTGCGGAGGGCAGCTGACTTGCCGAGGCGCTTTGGATGGCTGATGATTCTGAGCGAAGGAACAAAGCGATGGCGGGCTTCAAGAAGGCGCTCGACTGTTTCATCAGTACTACCATCGTCGATGGCAAGAATTTCGGTAGCCGGAAGCTGCGACAATGTTTCTGAAATTTCCTGACAGACAGGAAGAATATTGTCGGCTTCATTCAACACTGCCATGACGATGGACAGCACAGGCGGTTCGACGCTGCTGCTACCCTTGTCATGGCGAGGGCTGAAGTTAGTCATAGCTCAGGCTGCGGAGCGACGAAGAGCAGCCGGGAGAGCATCGATGCTCTCATTGATAAGCTTTGAAGCTGCCTGCGAGTCCTGAGACAGGTGGGCGGCAACAACATCACGGGCAGCAGAAACGGCGATTGCGGCAGCACGCTCCTGAACTTCGCGGATTGCCGCACGCTCGGCAGCCTGGATACGGTCGCGGGCCATCTGCTCGTAACGGGTTGCTGCGGCTTCTGCTTCGCGGCGTGCACGCTCTGCGAGAGCTGCGGCTTCTGCTTCGGAACGAGCGAGCATGGCCTGGGTCTCGGCCAGGGTGCTTTCGCGTTCGCGGGTTGCATCTTCCAGCATCTGCTCGGCTTCACGGCGAAGGCGGGCAGCCTCGTCCAGGTCGCTGCGAACGCTGGAAGCGCGGGCGTCAAGATGGCTTGCGATGACTGTCCAGAGCTTCTTTCCGAAGATCACGAAGAACAGAACAAAGGCAAGTGCCGTCCAGAAACGGGGTTCGTGGAACATCGTCGTCTCCTTCAGGCGCTTGCGCGTTCGACGGCGCTGGCAACAGCCTGCGTGTCGTGGGTGCCGATCAGACGCTCGACCAGAGACTGTGCAGTTCCGGTGGCGATCTCGGGCAGGCCGGACAATGCGCGCTCACGGGAAGCTGCAATGCTGTTTTCGGCGTTTGCGATCTCGGTTTCGAGGCGCGCGTTCGTGGCTGCGGCATAGGCCTCAGCTGCATTGCGGGCTTCGTCCTGGATACGCTGCACGTTGGCCCGTGCGTGCATGGCTGCTTCGTGGCGTGTGCTGAGCAGTTCTGCGCTGGCGCGGTCGGCGTCAGCTTTTGCACGGCGGGCAATATCGAGGTCGTTCTGGATGCGCGTGCGGCGATTTTCCAGAACCCGTTCGATCCGCGGCAGGGCGGAGCGGCTGAGGACCATGTAGAAGCCGGCAAAGATGACGGCTCCCCAGGCTACCTGTCCGAGCAGCAGCGGATCGTGGACGTTCAGCTGTGGCATGCCCGCAGCCACGGCACGGCCCGGCACGGCCGCGAGCGGAGCGGCGAACAGGAAGAGGCGTGGCATACGGTGCATGTTCGACCTCAGGCGAACAGGATCAGGAAGGCGATCAGCAGCGCGAACAGAGCCACGGCTTCCGTCAGCGCGAAGCCGAGCATGCCGAGGCCGAAGACGTGCGGGCGGGAAGCCGGGTTGCGAGCGATGGAGCTCACAAGCGTCGAAAAGATGTTGCCGAGGCCAATGCCCACGCCTGCGAGGGCGATAACAGCGATACCGGCGCCGATTTCACGAGCGGCTTGAACGTCCATGGTCAGGTTCCTTTAGGGTCGATACAGGGTTTGTGTGAAGCCGCGCTCAGTGCGCAACGGCCTCACGCAGATAGATGCAGGTGAGGATGGCGAATACGTATGCCTGAAGCACACCCACCAGCAATTCGAGGGCCGTCAGCGCAACATTGATCGCGATCGGAGCGACAGCCAGAACGTGGCCGAATGCGCCCAGACCGGCGAGCATGATTGTGAAGCCGGCAAACACTTCCAGCAGCACGTGACCCGCCACCATATTGGCGAACAGACGGATCGAGAGGCTGACAGGACGGGAGAGGAAAGAAAGGATCTCGATGGGAATCAGCAGCGGTGCCAGCCAGATCGGGGCGCCTGCCGGCATGAAGTGCTTGAAAAAGCCAAGACCCTGAATACGGAGCGATGCAAGAATCGCAATCACGAACACGGACATTGCCAGCGCGAATGTTACCGCGATGTGGCTCGTGTAAGTGAAGGAGAAAGGCAGGAGGCCTAGATAGTTACCGGCGAGCACGAAGAAGAAGATGGCGAATACGAATGGGAAGAATGCCGTCCCTTCCTTGCCCATCGTGCCAATGGCCAGATCGTGTACGAAATCGTAACCGATCTCGGCTGCAGCCTGCAGGCGACCGGGCACAACTGCTGCCGGACGCATGCCGATGAACAGGAATGCCAGAACCAGGACTACTGCAATCAGCATGAACAGCGGGGATTGCGAGAAGCGCAGGGCTTCTCCCAGCGATCCAAGAACCGGATGGAGCTCGAACTGTCCGAGCGCGTCAATCGTCGATCCGGCTGCCACGCTGGCTTCTCCCGTCACCTTTTGGTCCAGACCCCATGTCTGACCCGTTTACAATACGCCAGACATTCATCATGCCGGCGGCAAAACCCAACAGGGCAAAGATTACAAGGAATAATGCCCTGTAACCAAGCCAGCGGTCCAGACCGTAGCCAACCGCCACGCCAACCGCGAGACCCGCGACCATATCGGTGCCGATGCGGAGTGCGAGGCCAAGAAGCGAAGATGTATCGCTCTCGGTCTCAACTGCATCTGCTGCCATGTCACTCCGGGGATCAAGCTTTGCCCGTGCCTTTTTCAGGCGGCGTTCGAAGCTTTCTTCATCTCCGGAAGGGGCATGTCCCATGCTGATCTGATCCCTTACCCTGTGCGCCTTGAAGCAACCGGTCATAGAACAGGTCTTTTCTCAGCGCAGGCGCTAGCTACCGGCGTGTCTTCGGACTGTCAATGTATTCCAGCGGTAACAGCGCGTTCAGGTGTATTTTTCGTCCTAACTGACCAGTTTCAGACGCCGCCCACGGGGGCGTTCGTCCGATGTGTTCGTGAAGGGCAGCATCGGCGAAGGGTCCTCCGCGTTGGGTTCGATAGGAGGGGCATCGGGCATGTGTGTGCCGAGATAGGCATCCGATAATGCGCGGAAGGCATAATCCAGCATTGATGTGGCGTAAGCAGCCACGGGGTCGCCTTCTACGGTACCTCCTGGCCCGAAACGGGTATAAGCGAATCGTTCTACAAATGCCTCGAGCGGGGCGCCGAACTGCAGTCCGATGCTGACGGCCTGACTCAGGCAATCCATCAGTCCGCGCGCCATCGGGCTCTCACGGGCAGGGGTGATGCTGAGCTCTCCGAGGGAACCGTCTTCGAATTCGCTCGTGCGCATGAAAATATGATGACCACCAATGGCGGCGCGTTGCGTGAAGCCCGTCTGGCGCATTGGAAGCGGGCGTCTCACGCCACGCTCGAGCCGCGCACGCAGATTCTCCATTTCGGGTTCGGGCAGGGCTGGCAGGTAATCCACGGCACCTGCAAGCGCCTGATGCATGGCTGTATGCGCATGTACCCCCGCCAACGGCAGCGGTGCTGTCCCACCCAGTGCCATAGCGAGAGCGGCTTCAGGAGTCAGGCCCCGGTGCGCGAGCCGTGCCAGAGTGGATTCGCGCAGCTGCCCACCCTCGGTAAGGGGGGAGAACACCGGCGCAAGGCCGCAGGCTTCTGCGCCGAGAAGGGCATCGACTGGCCCGGGGGTGGAAAAGCCTGTTTCGATCGGTGCCAGCCGCTGGTTTTCGGCAGATGCCATTACGGATGCGGCCAGTGCGCGCAGACCGGGGAGCGGAGTGTTGGGAATCGATGGTGCAGCCCGTCCTGTTCCTGCTCGCGCCACGGTTGTTGCGAGGGCGGAAATTGCCTTTGCAGCATTTCGGCCGTCATCGCTGTCATAGTCGTAGCCCTGTGCCGCGAGGCAGGCGTCCAGATCTGTCAGCAGGATGATGCCTGCGGAGTCGAGGGTCTGCTCTGTTGGGATATCGAACAGGGGAAGCTCCCCTGTGCGTTCGGCGGAGGTCTCAGCGGCGAGGCGGCGCAGCGAATCGCATGCCAGCTGCATGCAGGCCACGAAATGCTCCGGCGAGAAGCCACCATCCTGCACGAAGCCGGAAAGCCGCAGGACAAAGCCGGGCGCGTCGTCTGGCTGGCGCTGCCATAACGCGACGTTAGGAGCGAGCTGACGCATGAGCAGGAGGCAGGACAGGCTGCGACCCGGAGAAGGAGCGTCTGCGGGCGTCCCTGGCAGGGCGGGACTTGCGTCTATCGTGTCGACCCAGCGGCCTGCTTCTGAAGACAGGCGTATAGGGCCGCCAGTGGTCGGGGTAATCTGGGCCAGTGCCTGTGCGGCGTCATCCTCCCATGCAGCAGGAAGGGTGACGGAGCGCATGGCGCTGTCATCCGGATCGATATTGACCCGAAGCGTCCGCATGCGAACGCCGGTCCAGTGAAGACGAGCTGTCATGAATAGGAGTTTAAGCCTCCGCTCCCTGCGCCTGTAAGGTGGAAAAGAGCCTCGAAAACCCGGTTAATGGGTGGGAACATGGGGATATGGGGGATAACATTCACAAGGCGTTCCCAAGGGGCGGAAACAGACAACGGATTGGACGTCCGTCGTGGAGTCGGCTAGTGCTGGCGACATGATTTCACTGAAGGGACCGGCATGACCGCAGTTGCAGGAACAGCCCGCGCAAACGCCCGGCATGACCGGCTTGAACTGCTCGCAGGACTGGTGGTGCTTCTGGCTCTTGCCGGACTGCTTGTCGCGGCCATGATTGGCAGGCACCAGCAGGGCAATGACGGCTATCCCGTTCTGGCCTCGTTCAGTCAGATCGATGGTCTGAACGTGGGTTCCGATGTTCGTCTGGCGGGGATTACGGTCGGGCATGTCACTGCTGAACGTGTCGATCCTAAGACCTTTCAGGCGCAGGTAACCTTTTCTCTGGACCCGAAGGTGAAGCTGCCGACGGATTCTGCTGCGATCATCACGTCTGACAGTCTGCTTGGTGGAAAGTATATTGCCCTTTCTCCTGGTGGTGCGGACAGCCTGATCAAGCCGGGTGGCACAATGACCGAGACGCAGGGCTCCATCAGTCTGGAACAGCTTCTCAGCAAATTCATCTTTTCGGTCACGGATTCGCTTCAGAAGAGTAAGAAGACGTCTGGTGGAGTTTCTGACCAGCCGTGAAGGACGCTTCCTTTCCATGGGTGGATCGTGCAGGCGAGCCTGTGGCCTGTGCGGAGAAGGTCAAGGTCCTGCGGGAGAATGATGCGGAACTGCGTCAGGCTCTTCAGGATGCGTTTGAAGACGGAGTTCTGATGGGTGTCACGCCAGCCTCCATGCGGGCAACATTCGAGGACATGCTATCCTCTCTGATTGATCCTACGCAGGAAGGACGCTCATGATCCGTACTGTTTACAGGGGCATGCTTGCAGGGCTGTTTGTTGCGATGCCCGTTGGGGCATTTGCGGCTACAGCTGTTACGCCACCTGCCATGTATCCGGCGGCGACCTGGCAGGGGCGTACGCAGGCTGTCATCCGGATTCTGGACAGACTGGATTCGCATGTTGAGACGCTGACGGTTCCTGTAGGAGGAACCGGAGCTTATCGTTCGCTCTCTGTGGCAGTTCAATCCTGCGTGAGCCGCCCCGCGACATTGCCTGCCGATTCTGCTGTGCAGGTTCATCTTTCGGATACCGTCGACAAGACAAGCAAGCCTTTCGATGGCTGGCTACTGGCTGCCGAACCGTCTCTCAATACGTATGGCAGTCCGCTTTATGATGTGCGGGTTGTCTCATGTGGCGGTGATATGGTTGCGCCACAGGCTGGCCCTGTTCCGGTGCCTGTCACGCCTCAACTGGCGCAGACCGATGCGCCGGAAGAGGAAGGTGGCGATCAGATTGGTCCTGCACAGCCGCAGCCCTATTCGCCGCAGGGTGGCGGTCCCGTCCCCCTTGCGCCGCAATCCAGTGCGCCTATTCCACTTGCGCCCATGAACGGTGCACCGCAATCCCTTGTTCCCGCGGCCCCTGTTGCGCCGTCGGGCGCTGCTCCGTCTGCCCAGCAGCCGTTACCTCCCCCGGAACCTGACCCCGGTCTCGAATAAAATTCGAGAGGGGCATGAAAATGACACGTTTGGTGCAAAGGCTGTCACATATGACTGAACTGCCCTTCTCCCCCTCCCGGATGGCTCTCCTGCTGGATTTCGACGGAACGCTCGTCGATATCGCCCCGACTCCTGACAGCGTTGTGGTTCCCGCTGGTCTGGTCGATGATCTTCTTTGTCTGAAAAAAAGACTGGGGGGCGCATTGGCGATCATTACCGGTCGTCCGATTGCTCAGATTGATCACTTCCTGCCCGGTATTCCTCATGCAGTGGCGGGTGAACATGGTGTAGCGCTGCGTCGTGCACCTGATGTTGCGGCCGTGCATGCATCGTTACCGGAAATACATGCTGCATGGCTTGAGGAAGCCGATGAGACTGCCGCGCGTTACCCTGGTGTTCACGTCGAGCGCAAACGCGCCGGGCTGGTGCTTCACTATAGAGGCGCCCCCGGTGCAGAGCAGGCTTTGCGGGAAATGACATCCCGGTGGGGTGTTGAGCGGTATGGATTTGGAGTTCAGGAGGCCAAGATGGCCTTGGAACTTCGTCCGGACGGTGTGGACAAGGGGCAGGCCGTTCGGCGTGTCATGGAAGAAATGCCGTTTCGGGGAAGGCTGCCGGTTTTTGTCGGGGATGATGTAACGGATATGGACGGGGTTCTGGCTGCGCGTGAGCTTGGCGGTGCTGGCTGGCTGATTCCGGATGATTTCCCCGATGCCGCTTCTTTTCGGGAATGGCTGCACAAGCTCGCGGAAGATAAACGATGGAACGTCTGATTGTAGTTTCCAACCGTACTCCCGCGCAGGGAGAACGAACCCAGCCAGCGGGAGGCTTGACTGTCGGCCTGCATGAGGTGGTTCAAACGCGGGAAAGCCTGTGGTTCGGCTGGTCGGGAAACCAGGCGGAGGATGCGGATGCCAAGCCTGTACAGGTAGAATCGGGTGAGACGGTCAGCTATGCGACTTTTGATCTGACGCCTGAGCAGTATGAGCGTTTTTACCTGAATTTTTCCAACGGTGTGCTCTGGCCCCTGTGTCATTACAGGACGGATTTGATTCGATACTGGCGTGCGGACGCTGAAGCTTATTACGCGGTTAATGAGCGTTTTGCGGACCGTTTGCTGCCCTATTTGCGGTCAGATGATACGATCTGGATTCATGACTATCATCTCTTTCCAATGGGGAAGCGGCTCCGTAGTCGTGGCGTGAAAGGTCGGATTGGCTTTTTCCTGCACATTCCGTTTCCGCCATGGAGTGTGGCGCGTGTTCTGCCGGGGGTGGACAGGCTTCTGGAGAGCATGACGGCCTATGACCGGATTGGCGTGCAGACCCATGAGGATGCCGAAAACCTGCGAGGTTGTTTTGCTGCCTGTGGATTAGAAGCGGTGGTTGAGGCCTGTCCGATTGGAATTGAGCCTGAATCCTTCCGGCAGACGGCGATTAGTAGTGCCGCATCTGATGAGGTTCGCAAAACGCTACGCTCCTTTGACGGCCACCGCTTTATCATTGGCGTGGATCGTCTTGATTACTCCAAGGGTATTCCCGAGCGTTTGCGTGGTTTTGCAAGGTTGCTGGAACGGTATCCGCAATACTGTGAGCAGGTTACTTTTCTTCAGGTTACGCCTGTGTCGCGTGCGGGTGTTGAGAGTTACCGTGCGTTGAAGCAGCAGATTGACGAACTGGTTGGTTCCATCAATGGGGCTCACGGAACGGCTGCGTGGACGCCTGTACGATACACGACGCATGGGCTGGCGCGTGAGGATCTGGCGGGTCTGTATCGTCATGCTGATATCGGGCTTGTTACGCCCCGCCGTGACGGCATGAACCTCGTTGCGAAAGAATTTATCGCGGCGCAGGACGAAAACGACCCTGGCGTCCTGATTCTCTCGCGGCTTGCGGGTGCTGCGCCTGACCTCGTGAAGGCGTTACAGGTCAATCCGTTGGATACGGATGGTATTGCGGACGCTCTTCATACGGGCCTCAGCATGGACCGGAAGGCCCGTCATGAGGCATGGTCAGTCATGTATGGTGAGGTGACCCGCAACACGGCGGGGAGCTGGGCCAAGCAGTTTCTTGATAGTCTGGAGATGGCCACGACATGATTGCGAGCAGAACGAGACAGTCCACGAGGACCAGATTGCTCGGTGGACTTTTCGTTTTGGCTGGGCTGCTTGCAATCGGAGTGGCTTGGTATGCGCAGAACAGATTGCTGCTGGCGCCCTGTGAATTATGCCTTTGGGAAAGGCGTCCGTGGCGATACCTGATTGCTCTGGGTGTGCTCACGTTTGCCCTGCCGCCTCGCTATGCACGTTGGCCGCTGGCTGCTGGGCTTGCGTGCATTGGAGTAAGTATTGGGTTGGCCATTCTTCATGCGGGTGTCGAGCATGGCTTTTGGCCAAGCCCGGCGCCTGAATGTCGGGCGCCTGCGTTCCATGGAGGAGGTTTCAAGGACTGGATGGCAAGTATGCCAGCGCGTCCAAACAAACCCTGTGATTCGCCAGATTATCTCTACGGTCTTCCCATCTCGATGACGGAGACGGGTGGGCTTTATGCTTTGGTCGTGTTTGTTGTCGCTGCGGCGGGAAGCGTGAAGGTTTTCCGTTCCCGCCGGGCCTGAACGTTACAGTCGGGGGCCGCGACCACGACCGAAGACAAAGCTTACGATCAGCAGGATCAGGAAGATGAAGAACAGGATCTTGCCTATATAGGCAAAGTCAGCCGAAATTCCTCCGAAACCCAGCACGCCGGCGCACAGGGCGAGGATAAGGAATACGATCGTCCAGCGTAGGAGGTCCATGATGTCGATCTTCCGAAAAAAGCCTTTTCCACGTTGGAGAAGGCACAGGAGCGAAATGAAACGGCGCTGATCAGGCCGGGTTCATTTTTCATGGAGCTCTTTTCTGGCATCATCCGTTTTCAGGAGTGCCGATCTCCGTTGGTTACAGTGAAGGGTGTCATGCAGGGATTCCGCTCTCTTTATCATCAGGGCTTTGCCCGGATCGCGGCCTGTACGCTGCCTGTTGTTCTGGCGGATTCGCAGGCAAGTCTGCATGCCATTCTATCCGTTGCCCGCAATTGCTCGGCACAGGGCGTTGCCGCGGTGGTTTTTCCGGAGCTTGCCCTTACAGGCTACACGCTGGACGATCTGCGATTTCAGGATGTCGTTCTGGAAGCGGCTGAGGTTGCACTGAAAAAGCTGGTGGAAGCCACTACGGACCTGATGACGGTTGTTGTAGTTGGTGTGCCCCTCAGGCGTGGTGACCTTTTGTACAACTGCGCCGCGGTGGTGCACCGAGGGCGCCTGCTGGGTGTGGTTCCTAAATCCTACCTGCCGCGATACCGGGAGTTTTATGAACCCCGTCATTTTACATCTGGTCTGGGCTCAACCGGCGTCATCCGTCTATGGGGGACGGATGTGCCGTTTGGTGCGGATCTTTTGTTCGAGGCCGAGGATATTGCCGGTCTGACGCTGGGGGTCGAGATCTGTGAGGATCTATGGGTGGCTTCTCCGCCGAGTGGTGCGCTTGCGATGGCAGGGGCCAGTGTCATTTTGAACCCGTCTGCCTCTCCTGTGACGATTGGCAGGGCCGAAGACCGCACGCTTCTGTGCAATGCACAATCCATGCGGACCCTTACGGCCTACGCGTATGCAGCAGCCGGCGAGGGTGAATCCACGACTGATCTTGCGTGGGATGGGCAGATCTCGATTCATGAGGCGGGTAAAGTTCTTGCGCGTTCGGACCGCTTTCCCAGAGGCGAAAGGGTTATCGTCGCGGACGTGGATCTGGAGCTTCTACGTCAGGAGCGCATGCGCACAGGCCAGTTTGGTATGGGGGGCGAGCGGTTCCGACGGCTTGGATTCGTTCTGGCTCCTCCATTGACCGATCTGGGGTTGAAGCGGGATGTGGCGCGGTTTCCCTTTGTTCCCTCCGAGTCTGAACATCTGAAGCGCGACTGTTACGAAGCCTGGACGATTCAGGTCAGTGCATTGCGACAAAGGCTCGTGGCGAGTCGGGCGCAGCGCATGGTGATCGGAGTTTCCGGTGGTCTCGATAGTACATTGGCGCTTCTGGTTGCAGCACGGGCCGCAGATGAACTTGGATGGCCTCGGACGCATGTTCTTGCATACACGATGCCCGGATTTGCGACAGGTACCGAGAGCCGTGGGCTGGCGCATGAATTGATGGATGCGTTGGGAGTGGAGTCCAATGAACTGGACATTCGCCCTGCGGCAGAAACGATGCTCCAAGGGATTGGTCATCCATATTCCCGCGGTGAAGCTGTCCATGATATCACCTTCGAAAACGTCCAGGCCGGGCTGCGGACGGACTTTCTTTTCAGGCTGGCCAATCTTCGTAACGGAATTGTGATCGGGACTGGAGATCTGTCCGAACTGGCGCTTGGGTGGTGCACATATGGGGTGGGCGATCAGATGTCCCATTATAATGTTAATGCAGGCATGCCCAAGACCCTGATCCAGCATGTCATCCGCTGGTTCGCTAGGCAGGAAGACGTTGAGGGGCGTATCGCTTCGGTTCTTGAGTCGATTGTAAGTGCAGAAATTTCGCCCGAACTTGTCCCTGATAGCGGGCAGGGTGTGCAGAGCACAGAGCAGATTATCGGCCCTTACGCGCTACAGGATTTTACGCTCTATTATGTGCTGAGACACGGGTTTCGGCCTTCGCGTATCGCTTATCTGGCTGAGCGGGCCTGGTCTGATCCGAAATGCGGTGTTTGGCCGCAGAACTATCCACAGGACCGGAGAACTGCTTATGATCTCTCCGATATCAGGCACTGGATGGAGATTTTCCTGAGCCGTTTTTTTGGAACGAGTCAGTTCAAGCGCTCTGCAATGCCGAATGGCCCCAAGCTGGTTGCGGGTGGCTCTCTGTCTCCGCGTGGAGATTGGCGGGCGCCTTCGGATGGCAACGCGCGGGCATGGCTTGAGGAGCTCCGGAAGAACGTCCCTGAATGAACTTTGCGAATTCTCGCAAGTTGGACACTTCCAGAGCCCGACTCCCAATCCCATATGAAGAAGACTTGGATAACAACCGTAAGGACCTGACAGAATGGCTTACGCTACTACAAACCCCTTTACGGGTGAGACGATCAAGACTTTCCCGGATGCAACTGACGCTGAAGTCCAGGGTGCCATCACGGATGCATATGATGTGTTTAAGGAATGGCGTCATGCATCCTTCGCTGACCGTGCGAAGGTAATGAGTGCTGCGGCGTCTATTCTGCGTCGTGACATCGACAAGTATTCTAAACTCCTGACGCTTGAGATGGGAAAGCTTTTCACTGAAGCAAAGCTTGAGACCGAGCTGTCTGCAGAAATCTTCGAATATTATGCGAAGAATGCAGAGCGCCTTCTCGCGCCAGAAAAACTGCCGGTTGCAAACCCTGCCGAGGGTGAAGCTCATCTTATCTGTCAGCCGCAGGGTGTTCTTCTGGCCATCGAGCCATGGAATTTCCCATTCTATCAGATCGCCCGCATCATTGCTCCGCAGTTGTCGGCAGGAAATACTGTCCTGTTGAAGCATGCTTCCAACGTGCCGCAGTCTGCGCATGCATTTGAGGAGCTGATGCTGGAAGCTGGTCTGCCGAAGGGTGGTTTCCGTAATCTGTATGCAGCACGACACCATACGGAAGTCATTCTGAACGACCCTCGCGTTTGCGGCGTTGCTCTGACCGGCTCCGAAGGGGCTGGTAGTGTTGTCGGCGCCATTGCTGGTAAGGCGCTCAAGAAGTCTACGATGGAGCTTGGTGGCGCGGATGCGTTCCTCGTTCTGGAAGACGCGGATCTAGAGAAGGCAGTAAAGTGGGCGGTATTCGGCCGTCACTGGAATGCAGGTCAGGTCTGTGTTTCTTCAAAGCGCCTCATTGTTGTGGATTCAATTTATGAGCGCTTCGTTGAGCTCTATAAGAAAGGCGTTGCAGAGCTGAAGGCTGGAGATCCGATGGACCCGGCAACAACGCTCGCACCGCTGTCTTCGCAGAAGGCTGCTGATGATCTGCTAGCTCAGGTGGAAGAAGCCAAGAAGCACGGTGCACACGTCGAAGTAATTGGTGCGCCAGTTCCGGAGAAGGGTGCTTTCTTCCAGCCACTGCTGATGACAAACCTGCACAGCGAGAATGAAGCGCGGCATTGGGAGTTCTTTGGGCCGGTTACACAGCTGTATCGCGCCAAAGACGAACAGGATGCGATTCGTATTGCAAATGATTCACCGTTTGGTCTGGGTGGTTCCGTTTTCACCAAGGACACCAAGCGTGGTTATAAGGTCGCAGAGCAGATCTATACGGGAATGGTCTACATCAATCATCCCACGATGGTTAAAGCAGACCTCCCTTTCGGTGGTGTTGCGCGTTCCGGTTATGGTCGTGAACTAATTGGTCTCGGTATTAAAGAGTTCGTCAACCATAAGCTTATTGATGTCGTGGACATTGATGCGCCATTTTAACTCTCGTAATTAATAATTCGTACTGATTTTCAGTATGTTTTGACCCGACATCTTAGATAGATGTCGGGTTTTTTGTATATAAATTATAAATATTCCTATCATAAGTAGTATTTAAAAGGGTTATTTTCTATTTTTTTCAAAATAATATTATATAAAAAATTATAAAAACAACAACAGTTCATTAATTAATATCGTTAATAATTAATTATCTAGATAATAGGGTTTCTATTTAAATAAATTTCTTACTTTTACATTTATTATTTGAAATATTTAATTCTATTTCGTCTGCCCTTTTGAAGCTTTGCAAAAGGTAAACGATTCGTATTCAAATGGTTAAAATGTGATTGCTATATGGAGTTTGTTATTGATATAGCTTCCTCTCGTCACTCGATCATTTGGGGGGTCCGAGGGCCGCCGGTGCGAGAAACCTTCTAGTGTTCAGGAGCGCATAGCATGGCAATCACTACAGTGGTTGGCGCCTCCGGCCAGACTTTTACGGTCACGGTCGATGGTTCGGCAGCCCAGACTCTTGCTCAGCAGTATGCATCTGCTGTCGCCGGCCTTCAGGCAGGGGGCGGTTTCACCTCTTATAATGTCTCTTCAGGTAATGTTGCTGGATCAGGCAGTCTTGCTCAGGGGCTTATCAGCACTGGTGGGGCTTATAATTTTACAGGTGATCTCTCCTATATTGCTGCAGGCAGCTATATTAGCGAATCGAGCCCAACCTATTCCCTTAGTGATCCAGTTGCGATTAACCTGACGTCTGATACCGCTTCTTCGATCAGTGTTCTGACGGGTAGCTTTGGCGGTGTGACGCTGTTTGCTGGTAATCAGGACGGTCTTTTCGTTGGTGGCGTTGGTAACAATGCATTCCTTGGTTCGGGTAAGACTGGAAACTGGAACGTGGCGACCGGTAACGGTAACGACACAATCCTCGGCACCAACGGCAACGACACAATTTCTGGTGGCTCGGGTCAGAATCTGATCTTCCTTGGCTCAGGAAAGAATTCTGTTCTATCTGAGGGTCAGGACACGATTTACGGTACTTCTGGCACGGACACAGTAAGTCTGCAGGGCGGAAGTTCCATTGTACAGTTGAATGCAAATGCAACTGTGTTCGATACTTCTACCAATAATTCTGTGACTGTTGGAAGTAACAGCACGATCATAGGTGGCAGCTCGGGTACTTATTTTACAACGGGGAGTGGCTGGGGCACTTTTTCGGGTGGTACGGGCGACACGATTTCTGCAGCAGGCAGTCTGATTCAAGACGCAGGTATCGCTAACAATATCAGTGTTGGTGGTTCCTTACAGTTCCTAAGTGGCACCGGCTCCACGACCATTACGGCCGGAACTGCAACCGTCTGGGGCTCAACCGGACTCGTAGCTAACTTCACGGGTACGTCTGGTACAAGCCTTTTTGTCGGCGATCAAAGTGCTAGCGGCGATCGTTCGACGATGGCCGGGGAATCGTTCAATGCATCCTCTTCGCAGACTTCTCTGATCGCGTGGGTTGGTAACAACCAGACGGTTGTTGGCGGATCTGCTTCCGATACACTTACAGGAACGACGGGTAACTCGACCCTTACGGGTGGTTCGGGTGCAGCAAACGTGTTCCAGTTCATTGATGGCTATGCGGGCGGTGATTATACGATTACTGACTTTGGTAGTGCAGCCGGTAACCTTGTTGGCTTGAACAAGTACAACATGACGGATGCAGATGTGTCGAAAATGCTGAATAATGCGACGATTTCTGGTGGCAATACGACCATTCAGCTTTCTGATAATTCCAAAATTACGTTCCTGAACACCACGGATCTGAAGGCTTCGGACTTCAGCCTGTGGGGTCAGTCCTGATTTTTAGTCTTTAACGTCTGAGTTTCTACTGGAAAGGCCGGGTCCCCATGGGACCCGGCCTTTTTTGATTGTGAAGTGAAAATACGAAGCCACACCATTCTTTGGGTGAAATCGGTTTTGGTTCATGAAATTCCATTGGAAACTGTTTTCCAAACTAACTTGACAGATAGGGGGTGTGTTGAAGCACTCTCGGTAGCGCTCTACGATTGTCAGGTCATCTGTTTTGGCATTCCAATAGATCGCGGAAATTGGTGATTTTTGGGGAGAGAGCCATCTCGTGGTGGAAGGTGCGTACTCATGAGTAAGGCATTTTTAGCGGCTGTCCTGCAGGATTCACTCGACTGTACAGGTGTTGCTGCGCACAAGGCTGTCAAAGACCTGATGTCAGCAATCGTAGAAGAATTGAAAGAAGAAGGGAGTTTTACACTGCCGTCATTCGGAACATTTGCCGTATGCGAGACAAAGGAAAGGCAGGCTCTCAATCCTAGAACGGGCGCTACGGTCACCGTTCAGGCTGGTCAGACGGTCCGCTTCAAGGCGAGTCCCAGATTAAAGCAGAAGTTGTAAAGTTTTATGAGATTTGGCTGGGGCGGGAGGATTCGAACCTCCGCATGGCGGAATCAAAATCCGCTGCCTTACCGCTTGGCTACGCCCCAGCATCAGGCCAGTCTCCCGTGAAAGAGTGGCCTGAGTTGGGTTCTAATCCGAAGCTGAGGTGTTCGTAAAGATGTTAAGTCAGGATTCTAGTTCAAGTTCGTGATCTGGGAGTCCGGAAGAGCGTGTGGCGTCTTCGAGTTTGCGCCGTGCGGAGGCTTTTAGGATACCGAAACGCTCCGCTTTGTTTAGCGCTGTATCGAGGGCAGCCATCGTGCTTCCCAGATCCGGGCTCTCATCTTTTTCCCACGCGCGCAGGGCGTGCCCCCATACGGCGCCCAGTGCGTTGATTCTCCAGACTCCGCCCAAGCCAGTGCAGTCTAGTCCCGCTGCGTCGGCGACCCAGCGGATGCTGTCCAAAGTGGCTCCTGTCAGGATCGCGCCGAGTGCCGGGTCATAGGGGACTGCATGCATTACGGCGCGAAGGCCCTCACGATAGTCCTGAAAGACATCGAGCCGTCGCATCAGCAGATCGAACAAATGCTCACGCAGTGTGCCAGCTCCATCATCCCGGAGGGCACTCTCGTCTGCCAAGCGGCCGAGGCGCAGAAGAAGCATGGATTTTAGCGGATAATGGGTCCGCACGACTTCCAATGGTAGGCCAGCATTTTTTGCGGCCTCTACCAGAGAAAACCTGCTCCACCCATCGCGTGCGGCGAGGGTGAATGAGGATTGCAGGAATGCGATGTCCAAGGCGTCGCTGTCTGTCTCCGGCGCGATGCTGTCGGACAGTCCGTCGTCAGTAAAATACGGGTCTTCCGATGTGTCCGTAGCGGGTTCCATGCCGGTCTCCTGTCGATATCATTCTTTCCAGAGTGCTAAGGGTTTCCCTGTCGTACAGTTCCCTGTTGCCTGGAAAGCGTTAACCAGCGAGTTCTTCTGCTCGTCTGGCTGCTGCGTCAATGGCTTTGGAGATACTTGTGGGCCACGCATCCGGCGACATCAGGACATCGAGTGCGGCGGCTGTTGTGCCTTTTGGGCTTGTGACTGCCTTACGGAGTGCTGATGCATCTTCGGGGCAGTCATCCAACATGCGGCCGGCCCCATACACGGTTCCCCGTGCCAGGCGGCGTGCGACAGGTGCTGGAAGGCCGTGTTTTATGCCGGCTTCTTCCAAAAGTTCGGCCAAGAGGAATACATAAGCCGGGCCAGAACCGGAAATGGCTGTAACAGCGGCAAGGTCAGCCTCGTGTTCAACGCGCACGACATCACCGACTGCACAAAGAAGGTCATGACAGAGCGTATGCTGACGCTCGGTCGCAGTAGGAGGAACGTAAAAGCCGCTGGTTCCTGCACCGATAGCGGAAGGTGTGTTTGGCATGGCGCGGATGACTGGTGCGTTGTTTATCCCGGCACTTCGGGCAGCTGCCGCAAGCCCATCACAGGTTCTTCCCGCCATGACTGAAAGAAATGCAGATCTTGAGAGACGCTGACCAAGTGTGATGCAGAGCTCGGTAATGATCGCGTCTGCCGCTGCGGGTTTTACGGCCAGCACAATGATGTCGGGTTGAAAATCTGTGGGAATTTCTGAAGCGACCCTGACTGTTGTGTAGTCAGGGTCTTCATTTGTCCGATGGCGATCAAGAACGACGAGGCGAGGCGGTGTAGGGGAGGCGAGCCAGCCATCAAGTAGCGCGCCCCCCAACTTTCCACAGCCAACCAGAAGAATGGAGGAGTTTTTAGGCAAGTTCAGGCGTCTCCTGCGCAATCCAGCATCGCGGCGTCCAGAGCGTCCTGTGGTGACTTTCCGCCCCAGAGCGCGAACTGAAACGCAGGATAGAAGCGCTCACATTCAGAAAGAGTGATGTCGATCAGGTCTTCCATGCTTTCACCAGGAAGCGTTTGGACACCCCGCATCAGTAGGGTGTGGCGAAAGGACGGGATGCCTGTTTCGGGTTCCACGGAAAAATGGCCCACCCACAAACGGTTGTTTGCCAGCGCCACGAGTTCGTGAATGGCGGTTCTGTGATTGGCAGGAGAGCGCAAGTCGAGCGCGCATGTCAGGTTCAGCGCGCAGAGCTCATCAGACCATGTGAAGAAAAGGTTGTAATCGCACCACTGGCCAGGGGCTTGTGCGGCCATTTCTGATGGGCCAAGGCGTTCGCACTCCCATTCATACAGGCCGATGACCTGTTCCATGAGATCGAGTGCGTGCGCTTCTGCTTCGTGGGTCGGTGAGGTGATCAGGGCAGGCATGGCGGTTCTCCCAAGGCCATAGAGCCCGGCACCGGTCACGCCGGTGCGGCGCTCCAGATGTCTGCGAACCAGAAGGGCGAACCCTTCTGGTCTCCACCACGTTATGGAGCCTTTTGCACCTACGCAAGTATTACGCGCAAAAGTGTAATGTTCAGCCTTGGGGGCCGCCTTTTTCTTCTTCTGTCAGGCCTTCGAGGGTTGCGAGACGCGATTCGAGGGCCGTGAGGCGTGCTTCTGTTTCGGCCTGACCGATGCGCGCGCGCGTGGCCATTTCCTGAACCGCGTCGAATTCATCGCGGCGAACCAGCTCAAGGGCGCCCAGGATTTCATCTACGCGGGTACGGATGATGGAATGAAGTTCTTCACGTGCGCCGGTAACGGCGGAAAATGCGTTTCCTGCCAGTCCTGCAATATCGTCAAAGAAACGGGGTCTGTCGGACATGGGGTAAGCTCCTGCTGATATGCGGCGTTTCGCGTGTGGCGCGTCGCTTGGATCGTGTTTGTTAGCAGACTATACAGTAACCATGATCATCGTCACCGGCGGCGCCGGATTCATTGGTTCGTGTCTTCATGCTGCACTCCGCAGGCGCGGTTTGCAGACAGTTGTGGTGGATCGCCTTCGCGATGGCCTGAAATGGCGCAATCTCGCGGCTCATGCCCCGGATATGCTCATCGCTCCGGAGGATCTGCCCGCTTTTCTGGAAAGCGAGCCCAATGTTGAGGCCGTGTTTCATATGGGAGCGATCAGCGCAACGACTGCGCGTGATGGCGATCTTGTCTGGTCCACGAATGTCGCGCTTTCACAGTTTTTGTGGCGGTGGTGTGCGGCACGTGATGTCAGGATGATTTATGCGTCCTCCGCTGCGACCTATGGCGGAGCGGATCGTCCGGACCTGTTTGTTGATGGCCTTGAGGGTATCGACCATCTTCGCCCGCTTAACCTGTATGGCTGGTCCAAGCAGGCATTTGATCTCTGGGTGAAGCGCACGCTTGTTGAAGGTGAGGCTGCGCCGCGCCAATGGGCCGGGTTGAAGTTTTTCAACGTGTATGGCCCGAACGAATATCACAAGGGGTCTATGATCTCGGTGGTGAAGGTCAAATACGATGAGGTTGTCAAAGGTCATTCGGCTAGGCTGTTTCGTTCCGATATCCCCGGTCTGGCAGATGGAGCGCAGAAGCGTGACTTCATCTGGGTGGGAGATATCGTGAAGATCATGCTCTGGCTTTTTGATAATCCTTCGGTAAGTGGGCTTTTCAATTGTGGTACGGGTGTTGCACGGACCTATCTGGATCTGGCGCACGCCGTATGCGATGCGGCTGGACGTGGTCGCGATGTTGAATTCATTGATATGCCGCAGAGTCTGAAAGGGCAGTATCAGTCCTATACATGTGCGGATATGAGCCAATTGCGTGATGCGGGCTATGATGCGCCGTTCACGTCTCTTGAAGACGGAATTGGCATGTATGTGCGTGACTATCTTTCCCGTCCGGAGCCTAACCTTTGAGCCATCCTCTCATGTTCCCGGGCTTTGATCCGGTTGCTTTTCACGTCGGCCCTCTGGCGGTGCGCTGGTATGCGCTCGCCTATATGGTGTCCTTCATCATTGCCCTGCCGATTGCCAAGCGGCTTTGCCGCCTCTCCCCGGAAGTTGCGACGGGCGAGCAGGTGGATGACTTCCTGTTTTACGCCATTCTTGGTGTACTTGTGGGGGGGCGCCTTGGTTATGTGTTGTTCTATCGGCCGCTGGATTATCTTTCGAATCCGTTGGAAATCCTGAAAACATGGGACGGCGGCATGTCCTTCCATGGTGGTGCTTTAGGCGTCATCATCGCTCTGGCCTTGTTCTCATGGAAAAAGAAGCTGAATTTCCTGGCTTTTTCAGATCGTATCGTGCCTGTGGTGCCGATTGGTCTGGGGCTTGGTCGCTGCGCGAACTTTGTGAACGGTGAGCTTTGGGGGCGCGCGGCATCTCCTGATTTGCCCTGGGCCATGGTTTTCCCCACAGGTGGCCCGATCGCGCGCCATCCGTCAGAGCTTTATGAAGCGTTGACTGAGGGGGTGGTGTTGCTGACTGTTATGCTCTTTTCGGCCACACGTCCGCGATTGCGAGAACATTTTGGATTTCTGTCGGGGCTGTTCTTGTTCGGGTACGCGTGCGCCCGCAGTTTCTGCGAATTTTTCCGGCAGCCAGACGCAAATATCGGGTTTCTGTCAGGTGGCGTGACGATGGGCCAGATACTCTGCATTCCTATGGCAATGGCGGGTATCGGTCTTATGATCTATGCCCTCAAAAACCCGCGTCGGGCGCGTGCGCATGCCTGAGTGGGTTTTGCGCTCTGGTGCTCTCGCTGTTCCGCATGGCTTTTTTACCCGCCTTGGTGGAGTTTCTCCCGCACCATTTGACAGTCTGAACTGTTCTTTGTCGTCTTTGGATGATCTGGAGCATGTTCGGGAAAATCGGGCGCGGGTGGCTCGTGAAATAGGTATTTTGCCGGAAAATCTTATGGGGTTGAAGCAGACCCACAGCGATACGACGGTGCCGGTGATTGCTGACATGCCGCTCTGGCCAATGGGAAAAGGTCAGGATGGAGATGCGTTGGTGACGGATCGCCCCGATGTTGGGATTGGTGTGATTACCGCGGATTGCGGCCCGATCCTTCTGTCTGGCAACGATGGGCGGGTTGTTGGAGCGGCGCATGCCGGGTGGCGCGGGGCAGCTGGTGGTATTCTTGAATCTGTTGTGAGCCGAATGCGGGCACTTGGCGCACTGAATATCGTGGCGGCTGTAGGGCCGTGTATCGGCCCGGAGAGCTATGAGGTCGGTCCGGATATGCGGGCCGCTGTCATGGCGCAGGATTCAGGAGCAGGCGCATTTTTCAGGCCGGCTGATCGGAGCGGGCATTTTTACTTTGATTTGCCGGGGTATTGCGCTGCCCGATTGCGTCGTGCCGGCGTGGATCAGGTGGACGTGATAGGTGTGGATACACTGACGGATCAGCGTTTCTTCAGCCATCGTCGGAGGACACTCGCGGGCGGCGGCCATATTGGCCACCAGATTTCCGCTATTCGCCCCACTGCCTGAGAGTGCCGCGGGGATTATCTTTCTGTTCCGTAAGGGGAGGTTACTGGAAGGGCAGATAACGGAAATCGAAGAAGATCTGGCTCATGCTCGTATGGGGGTCTCCCCCGATGCCGGACCAGATTTCCCGACGTGAATAGGCGAGTTGTGTGCCACCTTCGACTGTTCCGAAGCGCCCCTTGAAGAAGCGCCACCATGCGCCGACCGTAATTTCCGAGACGGCGCGGGTATTGGCTGTGCAGCTCAGGGAAGACAGCTCCTGCAAGCAGCCTGCGTTCGAGTAGCCGGTGTTTCCATACCCATAGGGTGTACCATTGACGCTGAAAGAGGATTTTCCGACGCGCTGGGTGCCGAAATATCCGTAGACGTCGATCCGTTGGTTGGGGTGTGCAATCACGCCGGCCTGCGCCTGCACTCCAAAGAGTGGCGCGGGGGCACCCTGAGCGTTCAGAGTGGCGTCGGGAAGTAGCGCAGATCCGTAGCGGTTCACGCCCCAGCCCGCGAGGCCACCAAGCCTGATTTCGAGTTTGCTGGGGATGAGGGGCAGGATCATTGATCCACCACCTCCGCCTGCGATGGCGGTATTATTGTGCCCGGTGTGGCCAATCGTCACGCGGTCATGGGGGAAATGCAGGATGCCTTCGACTTCGTAGTGACCCCATCGTGGATCGTAGGCGAGCTTGCCGATGACGTCGGGCGAGATTTCATTGGAGAAATTCGTTGTGTCGTTTGTCAGTCCAACGCCATTTTCACCGATGGTCGCCGTGCCGCCATTTGGCAGTGCTACTGAGCCGTTGTTATTGGTGAAGCCTGTGGTGTCATACAGGGTTGCCGGGTTCTCAATCGAGAGGCCCGCCCAGAGGCGACGATGAAGAAAGTCTTTCACCGCTCGAACCTGCCACTGTCGCGCCCAGGTCTGGCCTGCGAGCATTGATGCTTCAATGGTTTCAGGCAGGCTTTCCTGACGGGGCACGATACCGATACGGCCCGGTGTCAGGAGGCTCCAGGCCTGACCACCCAAAAAATGCAGGCCGTTCCGGTTATCGTCATAGGACAGGTAGGCCTGTCTGAGGCGGAATGAGTAGCTGTTGCTTTCATATGGGTCTGTTGTGACGGCGCCTGCGCCAAAATCTGATTCGAAAAATCCTGAAATGACGCGCTCAGGATCAATATTGCCCCGTGCCATGAGCGAAAGGCGGCTGTAGCGCGCGCTGCCGTCAAAATTATTGGTGTGATAGCGTGGCTCGTTCGGATACGGCATGTCCTGCCAGTAGTTGAACGTTCCGGACGCCACGTGGCGGTTTTCAAGAACGGCGGAAGTATCCACGAAGCCGCCAAGGATAATCGATACGGGTCCGAAATGGAAAACGCCATGGTCGCCCAGTGCACCAGCTGCCTGTGCGCCTACTGTTTCACGCGAATGAGGGCCGACGCCGTTTTCAGCAAAGCGGCTGCTAATATCTTCCGAACGTCGCCCGACCACGGCGAGCTGGCTGCTGGGGCCGATATCTACCAGAGATTTACCGGTAGGAGAAAGGCTGACCTCGTCGCGCCGGGCCGTTGCGGAATGGGGTGTTCCTACTACGAACGGCTCCAGAACGGTGGGCGTGTGATTGCTCTGGAGAGACACTGTTTTCGTTTCGTCTGATCCTGACGGAACGGGGAATGCGTGGGCTGTTTTCTGAGTTATTCGGGAGATTGGAGCAGATTTTACCGTTTTGCTGGCGCTTGTGTTCAGGGCTTGTGATGGAGTTGCTGCTCTACGATGGCGGATAAGTTCCGCGCGGATAATTGCCATATCATGATTGATTTCCTTCTGCTCCTGCTGGACGTGTGCCTGCGCTTCCTGAAGGCGTGACATTTCCTTTTCCATTCGGGTGATGACGTCGTCTTCGGACGCAAAAGCCGGTGTGGAGAGCAATGTCAGCCCGCAGGTTGTGCCCAGTAGAAGCAGGGCGCGTTGGCGGTTGGTCCGTGAATGCAGGCAGAAAAAATCCGGGAGGGACAATTGCACGCTCCATGTCAAAATATGTCTAATTCATATCTTGATGTGTCAATGGAGGCCATCAAAAAACAGTTACACAACCATAAAGGCTTTATCGGTTTTGATTATAAAACTGTTTGCTTTGGCTAAAAATCTGTTTTCAGGGACACGGGGGATGGTTTCACGTGAAACCATCCTTCAGCGGATAAACAAATCTCATATAGCGTGGGCCTTTGCTTCGCGCCTCCGTTTTACTCGCCGCGACCAGCTCACAAACTCAAGGTAAAAATCGGAATTTCCGCGCACCATTTATGCGACAAAGCCTGGAAATTCTTACGGAGAGGCTACTTCGGCATCGAGCGGGCGGTTTTCGGTGCGGGGACCAAAGAGTAGGACGGTCAGTGCACCGGTTAGTAAAATAACAGTCGTCAGGCCGAAAACACCGGGGAAGCCAGCATGAGGGTAGATCCATCCGATCATGACCGGAGATGCGATTGCTCCGAGCCGTGCGATGGCGGATGCGATTCCCATGCCGCGGGCCCGGAGATCCGTGGGAAAGAGTTCAGGCGTATATGCGTAAATGCCGCCGAACGTGCCGTTCATGAAAAAGGACAGCGCGATACCACAGAGCAGGACTTCACCTGATGTCCGGCTTGCTGCCATGACGATAGCGCTCAGGCCGCCCAGAAGCATAAATCCCGCGACGGTCCCGCGTCTGCCAAGTCTCTCGGTGCATAATGCGGCACAGAGATATCCCGGAAGCTGCGCTGCGGCGATGGAGATGGAATATCCGAAGCTCCGGGTGATGGTCATGCCGCGTTCGATCATGAGGGTCGGGATCCACGTGAAGAACGCATAGAAGCTGAATGTGATGGTAAGCCACATGACCCAGCTCATAAGGGTAGAGCGGCGCAGAGGTTTACGGAGCAGGTCAGATGCGGGGTGTAGGGTCTGGAGGTGTTGTGTGGATGGAAGGCTAAGGCCCGGCTCAAGGCCTGCCATACGCTCAATTCCACCCACGATCGCACAGGCTTCGCGGGTGCGTCCACGCCGGTCAAGCCAGCGCGGTGACTCCGGGAGTGCATGCCGCCACCATAGCAGCATCAGGATGGGCAGACCCGTCAGGGCGAGGGCCCAGCGCCATCCATCCGTTTGTGTTGGGATCAGCTCATATCCGAGGATCGCTGCGATCACATATCCGAATGAGTAGAAACCTGTGAGGGCTGCGGTAAATGCGCCCCGGTATTGGGCGGCAACAAACTCGCTGAGATATGGTGCGATGATCGTGGCTTCTGCTCCGGCGCCTGTTCCGGCAATGACGCGGCAGATGAAGAAGGCCGTGTAGGATGCTGTGATGGCCGAGAGCAGGGAGCCAATTGCATAGAGGAGCAATGCGCTCATCATAACCCGGCGGCGACCGAAACGGTCTCCGATGGAGCCTGAGAGTAGGGCGCCCAGGCCGTATCCGAGATAGGTCGCGCTGCCTAGAAACCCCACGCCGGGGCCTGAGAGGTGCCAGTCTGCTTTCAGGACCGGCAAAACAAAAGCGACGATTGCGGAATCCAACCCGTCGAACGTGTATCCTAAGCCACCCAGAAGCAGCAGTTTGCGGTGGAAATGGGTAAAGGGCAGCCGTTCGATACGGGCATTGATGCTCATGCGGCGTGCGGACCTGATGTTGCGGGGAGGGAATGGAAATCCTATCCGCCTCCTCCCCGTCAGGTCCAGTCAGATGCTGCGTTTACGTCGACGCAGGAGGAGCAGAGCAGCAATGAGCACGACTGCAACGCCGCCTACGCCCATCGCTGGGGCAATGAATGGTCCGAGGCGTGCGATGAGGGGTTTGGGGCCGCCCGATCGCACGAGAGCTACATCGGCGGGCGTGACAGATGCGCTGGTGTTGCCAAACTGCCTGAGCACATAATTTGCGACGTCTGCAACATCGTGGTCAGACAGTGTCTGTACGAAGGAGCCGGGGCCGAAGCCTGGCATGTAGACGCGTTTTCCATCAACGGTGCGGTCCACACCCAGAAGGATGGCTGCGATCAGGTTGGTGGGCGTATTCGCGCCCGTGACGCTGTTATGGAAAAGCTGTGGATAATAATGATCCGGGCTGCCCTTTCCGTCGGGGCGGTGGCAGGCGGCGCATTCGCTTTGGTAGATCCATTCTCCATGGTCCTGCATGGGAAGACCACGAAGCGCAGCTTCGCGATCACTTGGTTTCCCGAAGCTGTCCCGAGCCAATGTCTGACCCTGATCGGGCAGCGCTTCCAGTGTACGGACATACGAGACAATGTCGTGCAGGTCAGTGTCGCTTAGATACTGGAAGCTGTGTTCCACGGCTTCGGCCATTGGTCCCGCAGCCTGAGAACGCCCTGGAACGTCCCCTGTTTTGAGATACTGGAACAGATCATTGTCGGACCAGTCCGCGATGCCTGCTGGGCCGTTGGTGATGTTGGGTGCGTACCAGGAGGCAAGCGAAGCACCGGCAAAAGGACGGCTGCTCTTTTCGGCCATCAGCTGTCCGCGTGGTGTGTGGCATGTGTCGCAATGGGCGAGGGCGATTGTGAGGTATTGGCCACGGCGAACCTCATCAGAAGCGTTGGCGGGCGCTTTGAGAGGACTATGATCCAGATAAAGCAGATTCCAGAACGCCATCGACGCACGGATGCCAAATGGGAAAGGCAGATGTGTTACGGGTGGCTTGTGGTTTACTGGCTGCACGCCATGCATGAAATATTCATAAAGCGCGCGGACATCGACGTCTGACAGGTGTGTGTAGGACGTGTAGGGCATTGCGGGATAGAGATGTGCTCCATCGCCCCGGATGCCGTCTCGCAGCGCAGCCGTGAACTGTTTCAGGGTGTAGGTGCCGATGCCGTCGCTTTTTGAGGGCGTGATGTTTGTCGAGTAAATCGTACCAAGTGGGGACGCGATGCCATATCCGCCGGCATAGGCTTTTCCACCATAGGGATTGGTGTGGCAGGCGGCGCAGTCTGCGGCTATGGCCAGATAGTGGCCACGGGCGATGAGAGCATCTTCGCCGTGCATTTCTGCGACTGGCGCGGGAGTATGAGGTGCAATCGCCGTTGGCTGCTGATCGGGAGACTGTGTCGGGCCAGGGACGGGGGTTTTGGCCGAGACGGGGCCGTTATCGCGCCCGGAGACAGGCGCTGGTTTATGTTCTGGAATGGTGCCGGGCGGCTTGTCGGGTGTTTGTGCCTTCAGAACAGGAGATTGTGTGTCCTGATGAGCGTTCTGTGCGTCTTGCGTTGTTGAGGCTTGCGCGACTGACAGTAGCAAGGGAAAGGCGAGAGCGCTCGCCAGCAGGTGCGCGCATTTCATGCGAAAAACCTCTTGATGGAATCGGCCGCGCGAAGGCCAAGAGCTGCCATGCTTAGTGTTGTGTTCACGACGCTGGCTGATGGCATGGTCGCACCGCCGGGCAGCCAGAGGTTTGCGTGATCATGTGCCCGGCATTCGCCATTGGTGACGGAATCTTTTGGATCCTTACCCATGATCGCGCCGCCCATGATGTGATTGTTGGCGTTGAACTTGGTGTTGATTTCTAGTTCCTGCCCACCCAGCAACGCAGAAATCTGGTGGATCTGGTCCACCGCGGCCTGTGTTCCATTCCGGACGTAGTCTCCCACGTCATAATGGATATCGGGGCATCCAAGCCCCATCGGGTCTTTACGGGTTTTGCTGATTGTCAGGCGGTTGGCGGGATCGGGGAGGGGCTCAAGGCTGATGGAAAGATCAACGCCACAGGCTGCCCGGCGGCGGATCTCGTCGTCCAGCGCCTGACCTGAAAGACCAAGCGCGAGGGCCTGTTCCGTTGCGGGTGCTACGCGGCTGATATTGTTCAGAATCATTTTGTTTGCAGAGTATCGTGCGCGGAAATCGCCGTTACGGGCGCCCACGATGCAACTGCTCTGCGCCGGGCCACGACCGAACCAGAGCGGTTCGCTGGCAAGGAAGGTGGCGTGGATGCCGGAGTGGTCCATCATGTTGCGTCCCACCTGATCGGACGAATTGGCCAGACCATTCGGGTTGCGGCTGTTGGCAGCGAGGAGCAGCAGACGGGGTGTTTCGATGCCGTTACAGGCGAAGACAAACGCCTTGCCGGTTACGCGGTGGCTATTGTGCTGTGAATCGTACCAATGCACCGCTGTGATATTGTTGTTTTCGTCTGTATCGGCGGAGTAGACGACCGCCTCTGCGATGATCCGTGCGCCACGGGCTTCTGCGCGTTCAATGTGCTGGATGCCATTATACATGGCGCCAATCGGGCAGATGGGCTGGCAGTTATTGTTGCCGCAACAGCCCGGGCGATCGCCGTATGGTTGAATGCTGCGTCCTTGTGGAATGGGGACGACATTGAAGCCATGTGGATTGAGGATCTCCGACACGCGGCGATCACCATATCCGAATGGTATCATGTCCCGCGGATATGGCTTACTGCGCCGGTCCGGAGACTGGAGGTGCGGATCATGCGGGCCTGAGACGCCCATTTCCTCTTCGGCACGCTGATAATAGGGCTCCAGATCGTCATAGGAGATCGGCCAGTCGCGCCCAACGCCGAACAGGGACTTCATCTGAAAATCTTCTGGCAGATGCCGCCAGCATGAGGCTGCCCAATGCCATGTCGTACCGCCGACGATCCGGAGGTAACCCTGCTGATAGGCGCTTCCGTCCGGGCCGCTCAGACCAACATAATTGTTGGGTGGGAAATAAAGAGGCGCGGGCGCTTTTGGAGATTGCGGATACAGGCCCTGAAAGTCGGAGTGGCGCCGGTTGAAAAACGACATGTCTCGCCATTTCTCAACGAATTCGCCGCGTGGACGCCGCATGCCGGCTTCCAGCACGATGACGGAGCGACCTGCCTGAACCATCTGGTCGGCGATCATGCCACCGACGACGCCACTGCCTACGATGACGACGTCGGCAGAAAGGTCGGAGAGGGACGTGGAATCGGACATGGTTCAGAGTTTCCCGGTCGGTGTATTGGGTAGCGGGTGGGCAGGAAGGGGAGCAGCGCCCTGCGCCGGGGCCTGTGAGGTTTTTGGCGGTGCTGCGGTGGGAATGGGGGAAATGCCGAGAGCCGGAGGAGTAGCAGTCCACCATCCTGGCACACCGAAACAGTAGGTTGGCACCGGAAGTGCATCCGCGACGGGCCGGTACATGAGCGCCTCGTAATAGGCGACCATCGGGGCATTCATGGTGTTTGAAATGGAGCCTGTATACCAGGCTGCGATGATTGCCCGCAGGGTATCGTGCAGGCCTGCTTCTTCTGCTGCTTTGCCAAGAGCGTCTGTATCCGCATTCTGGCGGGCGAGGGGCTCCAGTCTGGTGAGGGCTGCTCCAAATCCCTGAAGATGTTCAGCCATGGTTTCCTGAAGGCGTCGGGCGATGGTCGGGTTCAGGTGCTGTTGCGGGCCGATTGCGGCACGGGAGACGGCCATGAAAGCGTCAGCATCGGTGGCGGCAAAAGCCTTTCCCGGCGATTGAAGGGCTATGATGGCGGCGCTGAGTGTGGCGCCAAGAAAGCGCCTTCTGTCGAGTTCGAAGGTCATGCAGAGACGCTCCCCGAATTTGTGGCATGGGCAAAGGAGAGACTGGATTCGCAGAATGTTCGGATTGAGGTAGCTGACATGAAGTGTCTGGTAGTGGGGATTGCATGCCAGGGATTGCTTGGCATTAAGAAGACTCTGTTAGTCCCGGAGGAATGTTGTGAAAGAGGAGTTGTTGATTTATGAAATATTAAAAATAAGTTTATAGTATTTGATGTGCCCGTCCCCAGAGATTTGTGGGCTTCTGCTCTTGTGGGGAAGGGATGATTTATGTGCACGCGAAGTCCTTTGGAGGAAATTTCACGTCACATTGCGCGAATTATTTTTTGTTTCCAGCCGAATTCTTGTCGCAGCCTTTAATCGCGCGAAAATGTGATGTTTGTGCTGGTGTCTTATGGGCCCCATTCTCGCGGGCTGTTGTGTTTGTGGCGGTTTTCCGCTAATGCCGCCCCTCGCGCAGGCACCCCTGGAGGTCTGTGTGGTAACGAAATTCCAATACGCAGGAGCGTAAAGTGGCTAATCTGACGACACTCGCTGTCTCCCCGCGCGCGAAGGCTGGTAAGGGGGCAGCGCGCGCTACGAGACGTGAGGGCCTGGTACCAGCAGTAATTTACGGCGGTAAGCAGGAACCCTCCATCATTTCGATCGACCCGCGCGTCGTGATGAAAGAACTTCACCGCGGTGGCTGGCAGTCCCGTCTGTACAGCCTCGATCTCGAAGGCGGTGCCGTGACGGCTCTGCTGCGTGACGTGCAGCTGCACCCGGTGAGCGATGCCCCGATCCACGTTGACTTTCAGCGCCTCTCCGCTGGTGTAAAGGTTCACGTTCAGGTCGCCATCGAGTTCACGGGCGAAGAAAAGGCTCCTGGCATCAAGCGTGGCGGCGTGCTGAACATTGTTCGTCACTCCGTGGACGTTCTGGTTGACCCCGAGAACATTCCTGAGCACTTCACGGTTGATCTGAGCAAACTCGACATCCATGACAACGTGCGTTGGGATGATCTTGAAGGCACAGCCGGTATTGTGCCGACGCTGAAGATCCCGAACTTCGTGATCGCATCCGTTGCTGCGCCGACCGTCGATGCAGAAATGGAAGCTGAAGCTGCTGCCAAGGCTGCTGCTGCTGCACTGGCAAATGCAAAGCCGGGCGCAAAGAAGAAGTAAGTCATGAGGCTCATCGCCGGCCTCGGCAATCCCGAGCCGGGGATGAGCCGTCATCGACACAATATTGGCTTCATGGCGGTTGATGAAATTGCCAGACGTCATGGCTTTTCGCCGTGGCGGAAGCGCTTTCGGGGGGAGACTTCCGAGGGTATGCTGGGGGGGGAGAAAATCCTCCTCCTCAAGCCGATGACATACATGAACCTGTCCGGCGACAGCGTTCAGCAGGCGGCGCATTTTTTCAAAATTGCGCAGGCCGATATTATCGTTTTCCATGACGAACTTGATCTTGCCTTTGGCAAACTGCGCATAAAGCGCGGCGGCGGTGCGGCAGGTCATAATGGGCTACGCTCCATGGATCGTTCTCTTCCGGGGCCGGATTATTGGCGCGTGCGGATGGGGATCGGTCACCCTGGCCACAAGGACCGGGTGCATGGTCATGTGCTGGGTAATTTTGCCAAGGCAGAAGAATCCGAGCTTGAGCGTTGGCTGGAGTCCATCGCCGATGCCGCGCCTCTTTTGGCAAAAGGCGAGAATGAGGCCTTCATGACGAAGGTTGCGCTGCTCGTCGGCTGAACTTCCCCGAAACGGCGGGTCGGACGAATAGTCCAAAAATATCGATTAATGCGTGGACTACCATCAGGGCAGGCAGAGAAGTGCCGTGTAATGCGCGGGTCATGAAGACTGCGCCCAGAAACGTCGTTGCCAGTATTCCTTTGCAGCCCTGATACCAGTGCATCAGTCCGAAGAGGGCTGTCGAGGCGATGGCCCCTGCAATCAGGCTGCTGGAAAACCGGGCAATCAGAAGTGGTAGAGCGAAGCGGAAAAACAGCTCTTCTCCGATGCCCGCGTTGAGGCAGAGCAGGAGTGCTAAGCCTGCTTCCTTGCGCGTTCGCGGGATGAGACTTTCGAAATCACCCAAAGTCACGTTGAGGCTCTTTTGGCGAAATTTGAAGTTCAGCCAGAGGCCCAGAAGCAAGATTGCCAGGCCCGATAGCAGGCCGGCTACGAAGGCACCTGAAATTTCGATTTCTGGAACGAGTTGGCCTGAAAGAGGCAAAGTCAGATATGGCCATGATGAGGTTTTTTCGTGGAGCAGGACAATAGTAATGATGCTGCCGAAATCCAGCAGAACGACGCCCTCCAATAGCCAGCGGCGATAGAAGCGCTGACGTTCTCTGGTCTGGTGTGTGGCTTTAAAATTCTGCCACTCTCGGGCGCTTTTTCTGGCGCGGATGGCGCAGGCTGCAAGCAGGAAAGCTATCCATACGGGCAGAATAATGGTCATGATGCGATTCTCTTTCCATATTGGAAAGTCATGATCATCATTTTCCAATATGGAAAGTCAATAAAATGAATGACCCGAGGTTTGAGGCAGCACAGCAACTGGAAGCGCTGGAGCATACCCGGCAGCAGATGGCGGGGCATATGAAACAGGCATGGTGGGAGAGGGCGGGAATTGGGCTCTGCATGGGGGCAATTGTGATGGCTATGAACCTGCCGATTTTCTGGATGTATCTTCTTGAGTCTGTAGCCGCAGCGGGAGGCGCGTTTCTGTATGTGATGGGGCGGCGCAAGCGTGGCTTTTTTGTCAGCGGGTATCGTGAGGGCTCCACTCGCAGGGTCGCCGTGGCGATAGTTCTGATGGTTTATGCTCTTATGGCCGTATCGGCGCTCGCAAGGTTTCATATTGTGCCGGGCTGGGTCACCTATCCTGCGGCATTGATGGCCGTAGCGATGGGTTTTTATGGGTGTGGTGTCTGGCAGCGTGCATATGTGGCTGATATGAAGCGCACCTTGTGAGCACGCTTCCGCTATTTGATCCGGTTATCCATCCGCCGGTCCGCCTTCAGCTTGCGGCACTTCTGGCGTCGGTCAACGATATGGAATTTGGCACGGCACGGGATATGCTGGCGGTCAGTGATTCTGTTCTTTCCAAACATCTCGCCCAGATGCAGGAGGCCGGATATGTGCGTCTGCGCAAGGCAGCGTTAGGTGGACGGCAGCGCACATGGCTCGTTCTGACAAAGGAGGGACGACGCGCTTTTTGCTCTCACGTGCAGGCCTTGCAGGAACTTGCCGGAATAGCAGGAGATAAAGCGTCTTCCTGACGTTGTGATGGTTGTCGTGAAGCGCGGTTTCTGCAAACACAGGGCAACGAATTTACGCGTATGGCTCCTGCTTTGTGCGCGGGCCTGAATATGGAGAGTACGGATGGGTTTCAACTGCGGCATCGTCGGTCTGCCCAATGTCGGCAAGTCCACGCTGTTTAATGCGCTGACGGAGACCGCGGCAGCGCAGGCTGCGAATTATCCGTTCTGCACCATCGAGCCAAATACCGGGCGTGTGGGTGTGCCGGACCCGCGCTTGGAAAAGCTGGCGCATGTTGGCAAATCCCAGAAAATCCTGCCTACGAGTCTGGAGTTTGTGGATATCGCTGGTCTGGTACGGGGCGCTTCGCGTGGCGAAGGTCTGGGCAACCAGTTTTTGGGCAATATTCGTGAAGTGGATGCCATCATCCATGTTCTGCGTTGCTTTGAGGATGACGACATCACGCATGTCGAAGGTGGCGTTGACCCGGTTCGCGATGCGGAAATCATTGAGACTGAGCTGATGCTTGCGGATCTGGAGAGCTTGGAAAAGCGCCAGATCAGCCTGCAGAAGCGCGCACGTGGAAATGACCGTGAAGCGCAGGCGTTGCTTGAAATCATGGACCCGCTCATGGCGGCCCTTCGTGAGGGAAAGCCCGCGCGCACTGCAGTGCCGAAGGGGATGGAGCTTGAGGCTTCCCGTTTGCAACTGATGACCACCAAGCCGGTCCTGTATGTCTGCAATGTCGAGGAAGGCGCTGCTGCGACAGGTAACGTGCATTCTGAAGCTGTTCGCAAGCGTGCAGCGGCAGAAGGTGCTGGCGTTGTGATTGTGTCCGCGGCCATCGAGGCAGAGGTCAGCCAGCTTCCCCAGGAAGACCGCAAGGATTTCCTTGAAGGACTCGGTCTGAGTGATAGCGGTCTGGATCGTGTGATTGCGGCGGGGTACAGTCTGCTTGGCCTGAAAACGTATTTCACGGTTGGCCCCAAGGAAACACGTGCCTGGACGATTACCGCGGGCACCAAGGCCCCACAGGCAGCTGCCGTGATCCATAACGATTTCGAGCGTGGCTTCATTGCCTGTGAGACCGTGGCTTATGAAGACTACATCGCTTTCAACGGCGAAGCAGGCGCTAAGGAAGCGGGTAAGCTTCGCATCGAAGGCAAAGAATATGTGGTGCAAGATGGAGACGTCCTGTTGTTCCGGTTCAATGTCTGACGCGACAATCCTTCTCAAGGGTTTGACTGACGCTGCGCGTCGTGCGGCCCGTGGTCTCGCTCGCGCTGACGAGGGTGTGCGAAACAATGCGCTTCTTGCGGCGGCTAAAGCGTTGCGTGTACGAACAGATGAGATCGTTGCAGCGAACGCGCGTGATTTGGCGGGGCTGTCCGCAGATCGTAATGCTGCGTTTCGTGATCGCCTGACGCTCACTTCGGAGCGGGTTGAAGCGATGGCCAAGGGCTTGGAAGAGGTTATTGCTCTCCCAGACCCTCTGGGGCGGGTTCTGGCGCAGTGGACGCGCCCGAATGGTTTGCATTTTCGTCGTGTGGCCGTGCCGCTTGGCGTGATCGGCATGATTTACGAAAGTCGTCCGAACGTTGGGGCGGATGCGGCCGCGCTGTGTATCAAGTCCGGGAATGCAGTGATTCTGCGTGGTGGTGGTGAGAGCTTGAACTCCGCACGTGCCATTCATGCGGCTATGGCTGATGGTCTTAGGGCTGCGGGGCTGGATGAGGCATGTGTGCAGATCATGCCTTCGGCGGATCGTGATCTTGTTGGCGCTTTGCTACAGGCATCTGGTGGCGTGGACCTGATCATACCACGTGGGGGGCGTGCGCTTGTGGAGCGTGTGCAGCGAGAGGCGCGGGTGCCTGTCCTTTCCCATGCGGATGGCCTTTGCCATACCTATGTTCACGCCAGTGCTAAGCCAGATATGGCTCGCAGGATTCTACTGGATGCCAAGATGCGGCGTACTGGTATCTGTGGTGCTACGGAAACGCTGCTGATCGATTCTGCCATCGCCCCTTCGCTTCTGCCTGTTCTGGTGCAGGACCTGGCGGCCAAGGGCTGTGCTTTTCGTGCGGATGCCAAAGCGCGCGAAATTATTCCGTCTCTTCCGCTCGCAGATGCTGTGGATTTTGATACCGAGTGGCTTGATTCGGTGCTGTCGATCGCTGTGGTGGACGGTGTGGAGCAGGCTCTGGAGCACGTCGCCCAGCACGGTAGTGCCCATACAGAAGCCATCATCGCAGAAGATGAGGTTGTGGCGATGCAGTTCCTGAATGGAACGGATAGCGCTGTAGTGATGTGGAATGCATCCACGCAGTTCTGCGATGGGGGCGAATTCGGTTTTGGTGCCGAGATCGGCATTGCCACCGGCAAGATGCATGCCCGCGGTCCGGTTGGGCTCGAGCAACTGACCACCTATCATTACGAAGTAATTGGTACCGGACAGGTGCGCGGCTGAATACCATCCCGACATTCGGTGATGGACGGCGCATGCGGATCGGGCTTCTGGGCGGGTCGTTCAACCCCGCCCATGAGGGACATCTTCAGCTTGCGCGACGCGCCTTGCGTTCATTGCGTCTCGATCAGGTCTGGTTGATGGTTTCGCCCGGGAATCCGCTAAAGCCCAAGGCTGGAATGGGCCCTTTTCGGGCGCGCCTCGCCTCGGCACAGCGTCTTTCAGATGGGCGGCATATTCTGGCCACGGACATAGAATTTCGTCTGAAGCAGCGTTACACAGCCCAGACGGTTGCGATGCTGAAGCAGCGTTTCCCAAACGCAAGCTTTGTCTGGCTTATGGGGGCTGATGGGCTGGCGCAGTTCTCCCGGTGGAAAAACTGGAGAAGACTGGCGCGGCTCGTCCCCATTGCTGTCCTGCCACGTCCTGGCAGTGTCACACCTGCTTTGCATGGGGCAGCGGCTTCGGCATTAAGGGCGCAGCGACGGCCTTCACGTGAGTCCCCGATTCTGTTCCGCCAGAAGGGAAGCGCATGGACGTTCCTTTCTGCGCCGCAGAACGATATATCAGCTACAGCGTTGCGAGAGTCAGGGCGGGTCTGCCTCGATTCCGATCAGGAGTGAAAACCATCACCAAGACCACCATTACCGAACCGAAGGCAAAGACGACGCGTCGGAAGCCGACTTCTCCCGATACGGCTCTGGCCGAAGCGGCGAAGGTACCTGGAACCCCTCGGAAGAAGGCTGCCGCTGCCGGACCCAAGAAGTCCCGCACCAAGCGCGAAGCTGTCAGTCCGGATGTTCTGGAAAAGATGCTCGGCATCGTGACCACTAGCCTCGATGAAGATGGCGCCGTGGACATTGTGACGCTTGATCTTGTTGGGCGTGCCAGCTTCGCAGACCGCATGGTTATTGCGACGGGTTTGTCGGACCGTCAGATTTCTGCGATGGCGCATCACATCGAGCGTAAGCTTGGTGAAGAGGGCTTCAAGCGGGTTCTGGTTGAAGGCACCAATGGCAGCGACTGGGTCCTGATCGATATCGGTGACATTGTGGTGCATCTGTTCAAGCAGGAAAGTCGTGAACTTTATGCGCTTGAGCGTATGTGGGGATCTGACATTGATTCGGCTGAAGCAGAAGTTGCGGTTGGCAGCGACGAAGAGCAGTCCTGAATGCGTCTGGTCGCTATCGGTCGTCTTAAATCTGGACCAGAACGCGACCTTTTCGAGCGTTATGCTGCACGGCTGAGGCCAGCTTTGGAGGTTACGGAACTTCCGCCGTCCAAAGGCTCTGTCCTTGAGCAGAAGCGCCGTGATGCTGCGGCTCTGTTGGGGGCGTGTCCTGATAACGCGATTGTTGTAGCGCTTGATGAAGGTGGGAAAGCCCTAAGCAGCCTCAAATTTGCGGCAATGATGGAACGTTGGCAGGATTCAGGCCGTCCGATTCATTTTTTGATCGGTGGTGCGGAAGGGCTGGATTCTTCTGTGATTGAGCGCGCTGATGCTGTTCTTTCTCTGGGGGCGCTGACGTGGCCCCATATGCTGGTCCGGACCATGATCGCAGAGCAGATTTTTCGCGCTCAGGCGATCAATACAGGCCACCCGTATCATCGCGATACACGTCCGGACTGATTGTCTTTTCAGTTCAGCCAATAAAAAAGGCAGGGGAAACCCCTGCCTTTTTTATTGAACCATGTTGGCGAGTGATACGTTAACGAATGGAGCGGTTGGGGGCATCGGATGTGAAAGCATCGTCCGGGGCTTCTGCAACTTCCGTGCTGGACATCGGATTGCTAAGCGGGCTGGCGCTCCGGGAAATCAGGCGGCGGTGGATGGTGGTGCGATCAGCACGTGCAACCATAACCTGAGAAGGCTGGCGGCCATCATCGGCGCGGCTGTAGATGAAGCCGTAGGTTGGGTAAATGCTGCCAAGGCGTCCACTACGATCATTCAGAGCGACGCGAACTGCGCTCCAGTCGTTGTTGGGAGATACGTCCACAACCTTGACGTTACGGGCGATACCGTTTGAGGCCCAATGAGACTGGTCGATGTAGATCGTGCGGTTATCCGCAACCTGACGTACCACGGCAACGTGGCCGAGAGGCATACGACGGATACCGCGGAAATTCAGAACTGAACCCTCTTCCGGTGCTGTGCCACGTGCGTAGATGCCAGCTGCATTATGCCACCAGTCCCGAGCATTTCCGTGGAGAACTACTTCGGAAGCTTCCTTTGCAAAGGCCACGCACTGAAGAACGTGGACGCTGGAATGGAAGCGACCGTGATGGGAAAAATATGAGTGGTGACTGGCCCTAGCCTGATGAGCGCGAAGGTGTCGGGCCTGTGCATGACCCGTCAGGAGCATGACAGCAGACAATGCCAAAGCAGAGAGGAAAGATTTCCGGCGGCGTTGTTGCGTCACGATCTTTTTGATCCTGATTGGACATGTGTTGTTCGGGTCACATGCAGGTAACAATCTTCTTGCAACCCTGACAAGAGCTGAAAGCAGGGCTGAGGGCTAAATTTTCGTTTTTTGCGAAAATCTTTCCCTCGCCCTGATCTGCCATTATTTGGTCGTAATCAGCATGATCTCAACAAGCATGCGCGAATCAGCCATTACTGCCTGAACGCACGCGCGTGCCGGGGCCAAACCTTCTGGTAGCCAGGCGCTCCAAAGCTTGTTTAGGGCTTCACGGTCATCAATGGATTTCAGCCAGATCTGAGCCTGCAGGATGCGTGTGTTGTCTGTTCCATGCAGCTCGAGCAGGTCGTCGAGCTGTGCAAGGATATCACGGGTTTGCCCTTCGGCGTCGAGGGTCAGGTCGCGTGAGACCACGCCCTGTGTGAAAACAAAGCCATGATATTCAACGGCTTTGGAGAGGATGGGGTTAGGGTCTGTGCGAAGAATACGGCTCATGATCCGGTCTCTCTGGAAATGGAAAGCCGGAAGGCTGGTCTTTTCCGCCGAACGGGTCAATCTCTCGGATGACTTGTGATGGCGTGTTCAAGGCTGTATCGCCCGAGACGCAACGAATCGTCACTGGGAAGGATGAGCGTCATGCCGCTAAGCGCCAAGACCGTGCCCGTTACGCCGCTACGTCAGAACTGCACCATTCTCTCTGATCAGAATGGGCATGCGGTTGTCATAGATCCGGGTGGGGATGTGGACGAGCTTCTTCGTCAACTGCAGGCCACGCATGTTGACGCCATTCTGCTCACACACGGGCATCTGGATCATGTGGGCGGCGCTGCTGCTTTGAAAGAAGGGCTTGCTGCTCGTCAGGGTGCGGACGTTCCTATTTTGGGGCCGGACCGTCGAGATGCTGCCCTTTTGGCAAGTATTGAAAATCAGGCTGCAGCTTTCGGTCTTGGTGGCATGTATAATGTAGAGCCTGATCGTTATCTTGAAGCAGGAGAAAAGCTCTCTTTGTTAGGGCATGAATTCGAGGTGGCCCACGTTCCGGGTCATACTCCAGGGCACGTCGTTTTTATTGATCGCGCCAGTAAGCGCGCCATCGTAGGTGACACGCTCTTTCGCGGAACGGTTGGTAGGACGGATTTTGCGTATGGTGATGCAAAAGCGCTGATTGACAGCATCCGCGCGGAGCTCTTCACCCTTCCTGACGACACTGTCGTGCTCTGTGGTCACGGAATGCCTACGACCATTGGTGAGGAACGCCGGTCCAATCCTTTTTTCAAGTCTGTTTCCTGAATTTCTGCTGAGGATATTTTATGCGTTGGTTTTTCCTTTCGGCTGCGGTGGCCGCTCTTTCCTTCAGTTCAGTTGTTCACGCGCAGCCGGCGGACACGATCACCAAGGCTCAGGCGGAATTGCCTACAGCGCCCCTTACGATCACCACAAAGGATGGCGTGAAGCATAATTTCACGGTGGAGCTTGCAAAAACTTATCCTCAGCAGGAGGTCGGCGAGATGTTCCGCACGACGCTCCCGCATGACCGTGGGATGCTATTCATGTGGCCGCGCCCTCAGAACTCGGACATGTGGATGCGTAATACACTTGTCTCTCTGGATATCGTGTTCATTGATTCGACGAACCATGTTCACGCCATTTCCGAAAAGGCTGTTCCGCGGAGTGAAGCAATTCTGAGTAGTCAGGGTGTGGTGGCGAACACGCTTGAACTGGCAGGGGGTGTTACAGAGGCTTTGGGGATTGAAGTGGGAGACGAAGTTAGCAGTCCTGTTTTGGCTCATGTGAAGCAGTAAGCTGGCAGTGAAGGTTCTCGTTACGGGGGCTGCGGGCTTTATTGGCTCGCATGTGGCGCATGCCCTGATTGATCGCGGAATTGAAGTAGTAGGCATTGATACGCTCAATGCCTACTACGATCCGGTGCTCAAAAAAGCCCGACTGGAACGTCTGACGGTATCGCCGAAGTTCAGTTTTCAGCAGGCTGATGTCTCTGATCGTGATCAGATGAACGGGCTAATGGCTGATAACCCTGACATTCGGATTGTTGTGCATCTCGCAGCGCAGGCGGGGGTGCGGTACTCGCTGGTCGATCCCTATTCGTATGTGAATACAAACGTCATGGGGCAGGTCGTGCTTCTGGAGGCTTGCCGCAAGCTGCCAAGCCTGGAGCACTTCATTTATGCCTCATCGTCGTCAGTGTACGGTCAGAACACATCCTTGCCTTTTAAGGAGTCCGATCGGGTTGACGCTCCTGGCTCGCTTTATGCGGTCACCAAAAGAGCGGGCGAACTCACGGCGACGGCATACGCGCATCTTCATGGAATCCCGCAGACAGGTCTGCGTTTTTTCACGGTGTATGGCCCGTGGGGCAGGCCTGATATGGCCTATTACGGGTTTGCGAAAGCGATATGTGCGGGCGAACCCGTCACGCTTTATGAAGGGTCCGGCCTTTCACGTGACTTCACTTATATAGATGACATCACTTCTGGCGTTCTTGCCGTTATGGATCACCCCGCAAAAGCAGGTGAGGCGCGGCTTTTCAATCTTGGCGGAGATCACCCAGAAAAAGTGACACGCCTTATCGGGCTGCTTGAGGAAACACTTGGCCGTAAAGCCCAGATAGAGTTTCGTCCCCGCCCGGCTGCGGATATGGAATCGACCTGGGCGTCTCTGGAGGCTGTGCAGAAGCTTAGTGGATGGAAACCAGAAACGAATCTTGAGACGGGAATCGGAATTTTCTCAGCCTGGTTCAGGAACTTCCAAGGTTTTTGAACTTTTTTGCCTAAATGGACATTTTCCCATTGACCCCCTCCAGA
>NZ_BJUZ01000002.1 GCF_007988885.1 Gluconobacter wancherniae NBRC 103581 | reverse complement strand
AGCACACTGTCAAACACTAAAAACCTGAGGGTTATCCACACCTCAGAGCGGGCGGAAAACAGGAGAAAATTGAGTTATGCACGCTTTCCATTACAGGATCGGCGTAAAAAATAACGACAATTAGGCGTTTTTTTCTGTTTTATCTTCGGTACCACCAAGCACGGCATCTTCGTGACGGATAATGCGCTGAGCAACCCGCAGCGCGGCATAGCCATTCGCCGCCTTCATTTCTTCCAGCGCGATATCAAGCAGGGCCTTGGCGTGGTGGGACGTGGTTTCGCTTCGGAAGGCATCAATGAAGTAGCGCGCTCCTTCAAGCGCCTTCTCCCGTTCTTCCGGATTACTCACATGGAAATTCTGGATGGCGAAATAGATGCGTCGCGCCGGCGTGTTTGCATCCTCTGGTGACATGATCTGATCACCAAAGAGAATGTTGACCTTATTGGTAATGCGCAGGCGGGTATCGCTCTCCACCTGGATTGCAGCACCATTAATGACCAACCTGTCTCCTTCAGAAAGCCGGATGCTTAATCCTGCCATAACTCTGTCACCTCTTCTGGAATGCCTTGAAACTGAAATGACAGAGAAATATTAATATTCGGGAAACAATCCTTCTCAGAAGTCCGGCCAGTTAGAAGCTAGCAGTCCACCTTGCCGGAATGGGGCAACCTTTGTAGCGAGGCCTGTCGTGTCATCTGTCTCGACCATCAGACCACAAATGCTTGCGACGCCTTCCGCAGGTTGCGGGCGATCACCTGGCATTTTCCGGACAAACTTGTGAATGGATGCGCTTTTTCCCATTCCAATTACACTGTCATAGTCTCCACACATTCCTGCATCGGTCTGATACGCCGTTCCACCTGCCAGAATTCGGTGATCCGCCGTAGGAACATGCGTGTGTGTTCCGATAACGAGTGAGGCACGTCCGTCCAGCACATGCCCGAAGGCCATCTTCTCGCTTGTTGCTTCCGCGTGAATATCTACGACCACAGCCTGAACAGTCATTCCAAGACGATGACGCGAGAGGAGATCGTTCACACATCTGAAAGGATCATCCAACGGATCCATAAAGATACGGCCCATCACGTTCACCACGAGCGCACGGCGCCCACGGGAGACTTCAACAATATAGCTTCCCTGCCCCGGCGTTCCCGGTGGATAATTAATAGGCCTAATAATCCGGGGCGTTTGATCGATATGGCCAATCATGTCCCGACGGTCCCAAGCATGATTGCCCAGCGTGATGACATCAACACCAGCGTCAAAAAGATCCTGTGCAATCGCAGGAGATAGCCCATAGCCGTGCGAGGCGTTCTCACCGTTAACCACGACGAGATCGAGAGCCAGCCTGGACCGCCAGTCTTTTAAACCAGCGACAATTGCCTCTCGCCCACTGCGACCAATAATATCGCCCAGGAAAAGTATCCTCAAAATTCAGCCTTTCTGAAAAACAGGGGTATGGATCGTTTCTCGCTCAGTCACGATGCAGGGCAGCAAGACATCATGAGGCCCGGTAGGCAGACTTGAACGCTCCTGAGCAGCGACGCCGAAACCTATTGCCGGAACACGCAAACGTTCGAGCGTCCGATCATAGTATCCACCTCCATATCCCAGACGCACCCCGCGGCGGTCAAATGCGAGAAACGGAACAAGCAGCAATTCAGGTATTTCTTCTGGTGCCTGCGGATGGAATGTTCCGTAACGCCCAGCCTGCAACACGCTCCCAGGATTCCATTGCCTGAAGACCAGGGGGCTGCCCTTCGGTGGCGTCTCCGGTAACGAGACATGAAATCCTGCATGACAAAGGCGAGCACAAAGCGGCCGTAAGTCTACTTCTCCCGGCATCGGCCAAACGGCGCCAACCCGCTGAACTTCATTTCTGATAATTTCGTTAAACAGACGGTCCGTCAGAGCTTTAAGCGCGTCTGGCGATAAAACGGGCCGCGAGGCTCTCAACTGAGCACGTAGCGCTTTTTTCTGTTGATCAGAACTAGAAAGAAGTGGAGCCGCCAAAGCCGTTGGTCTTTTCAGCCCTCCCGGACCTGCGTGAGCAGGTGGGCACCGGTTAACATGACCAGGGTCACGACAGAGCCAGTTCCCTATGGAAAGTGCTTATCGGCCCAGAGGTTGATTTGCCTGACTAACCAGGCAGCTCCCTCACCTATATGAAGGCAGGCAGAGCAAGGTTCAATGGGAGATTAATAAAATCATCCGTGCTCCAGAAGATCCGCAAGCCCTTCTGCCCTCTCCACCGCCAGCAACAGGCGGCTTCTGGCCCTTTTGTTCTCGGCAACGATCCTGTCAGCTTCCGCGATTGTTTCAGCAGCGCCCGACGGCATCCGCTGCGCCGTCAGGTCATGGATCTCATCCGCCATCAGCAGAGCAGCAAGCAACAGGGTACGCCCCTCTGTGGTGGAGCCACCCAGAGTACGAATACGCTCGACGCGCTTTTCGATTTCATGTGCCATGGCGTGAAGATGTCCTTCCTCGCCATCCTGGCATCCCACATTATAAACGTAACCATTCACACGAACGGAGACTTGTCCCATGGCTTATTCTCCTTCGCGCCCAACGATATTACGGATCCGTACGCACATCGCGTCCAGGTTCGCCGCCAAGGCCTGAAGATCTGGTCCTTCTGCGGCTTTCTGGCGCTCCAACTCTCGATTCTGAGCCTGACGGTCCAGCGCAAAGGCTATTCTGGTCAATGCTTCTTCAAGGCGGTCGACAGGGATGTTTTCCTGAGAAGATACCTTCTGCTCGCTCAAAACACTCTCTTTCCGCTAACTGCCATTTTTACGACACGCTATCATATGTTCTTACGGTACACAGCCCCGATGGAAACCACACGTCAAGCATGCCAGACTTTTCACCCTACCCTATGATCGAAGTCTCGTCCCGCAAAGCCTTCAATGCGATAAGTGATATCCGAAACGGACAAGCATTCATCGCAGTTTCACCCCAAGGAGCAGGGATTGCATTTGGCGTTCCATGGTGGGTGAGAACACTGAATCTTCAGACTGAACTTTCGATCCTGGACTGCGGTTCTTCCATGGCATGCGCCATACAGGCACTAAATAACGGTATAGGCTGGGTCATCTGCCGCAATGCCGCGTCTACACCAAGCAGTTCATCCCACCCCCAAATTCTGACGCAACCTCTTGGAAATTCAACCTTCATTCCGGGTAGGATGCCGTTCTCGCCATATGTTCTGAAAAAAATTCAGTCCCTTGAAGGCTATTGCTGGCAGACTGGCTGACAATCTGCGAAATTGATCAACATGACACCATGTGATCTTTATCTCGTTTTGCCTCAGGAATTCGAACCAAATCAGGCTATCGCCATATTGCCTGATCTGCTGCGACACCCGGAGGTCACGGCACTTCGCATTCCATATCGTTTTGGAAAGACCACGGAGATTGTTCGTGTTGCACAGAACAACGACGTGGCTGTGCTGGTGTCTATCGATCAGACCGTGAACCTCAGCGAATTTATATCCGGCAATATCGATGGCGTTCACCTGACCGATATCGACGCCCTGAGCAGCGCCCGGCGGATCATCGGAGATGACGTTCAGCTTGGCTGCAAATGCGAAACCCGGGATCAGGCGATGCAGGCCGGAGAAAAGGGCGCGGATTATGTGTCCTTTGACGCAGATCAGCTCGAGACTGTCACCTGGTGGGCAAGCGTCATGGAGCTTCCCGCCGTCGTTGAAGGCGTCACTAACGCAGAAATTGCGCTGGCATCACAAAAAGCCGGTGCAGACTTTCTCGCGATACCACTGACTCTGGACCATACCGACACACTCCGCCTGAACGCAGTGCTCGATGTTGTGCGCTCCTGATCCGATCTAGCGCACTGCTGCCGGCGGCAGAACGCCTTGAGTAAAGTATAAAACACCATTCGACTGCGGCACATTCACCAGCCAAAGTCGATTGGTCTCTCCAGTCTGATTATTCAACACAAGCTCATTCGTAGTGGTATCGACGTGAACACTCAGCACGTCGCCTGCGAGCGTTTTGAGGCCAATTCCCTGCCCCTTATGGCGAGCAACAGCCCTACGAATGGTACGGTCATCCCATAACCCTGAAACGATCGTGTATTTTAGCAACCTCTTGATAGCAGGCAGATTCTGCTCCGCCTGAAGACCACCCTGCCACCGAGCGGCGTAATGCTCCAGCGGAAGGTTGGGTATTGCAAACACAGTATATGGCCCACTCTCTGCCAACCGTGGGAACAGGCCCGTAGCCCTAAGCGAGGCAACGTAATCTGCAACCTCAAGAGACCCTGACAGATTCTCGCTTAAAGAGCGATCCGGGTAAGAGGGTGTAGGGGTGGTGTGGTATGCAACAACACTGCTTGGCGTTCCGTCTTTAGGCTCGTGAAACTGCCGTCCGATACTTTCTTCGGGCAGTATCGTTGCATTCGACGATGGCCGGACCTGAAAAATGTCCTGCGGGGCGGGCACTCCATGGCACCCTCCCAACAAAAGCATAACCAGCAAACTCCCGATAGCTTCGGAGCGACCTGAGCGAGAGAACTGGGAGAAGCCGATTCGCAAATTCATGTCGGGTCATACCACTCTGAAAACGGGAGATGGCACCATACCCGACAAATGAAAACTCAGCACCCGTCTCCGCGCATTGTCCATCCAACAACCTGACCACCCACGATTTCGAACGTCGTCTGGCAGGAGGTGTTATAATATGTGGACGGATAACCACCGAACCCGCCACCCCATGGTCCGCCGAACCCGCCGCCCCATGGCCCGCCAAAGCCGCCGCCCCAGCCGCCACCCCAGCCACCGCCGCCCCAACCCCATCCCCAACCACCCATTCCGCCACCGGGCGAATACTGGGTCTGGTTGTCGATATAGGCGAGGAACTCATGGCCCGAAGCCTGATAATTACGCGTCGGCACACCAAACTGGCGCAATACATCGACCTCAGATTTACCGACCATCGAGTCCAGTACCTTGCGCTGTTGCAAGGTTGGTACTGCACAGGCGGATAACGCCAGCAGGGCTGCGAGGGACACTGTTCTTACTGTTCTCATCTATCTGCTCCTGTTGGCGGCGAACGTTCCGCACTCTCTGGTTCATCATTCTAACGGATTGGAGATGTATTCAGGATTAAAACTCCTGCAAGTTATTAAAACTTCAACCCAGCCATAGAATGTCGCTGATCCTTGGCGCCCTTGTTGCAAGAAGTACCAGCCTGTCAAAACCCAATGCTATGCCGGAACATGGCGGCAGATCAGGAAGCGCTTCAAGGAACGCTTCGTCCAGAGGCCAGTTCTGATCTGGTGCAATTTGAAGACGACGGATACGATCCGTTTCAAACCGCGCCCGCTGCTCGATCGGATCCGTGAGTTCCTCGAAGGCATTCGCAAGCTCCAACCCGCCTATATAAAGCTCAAAACGAAGGGCAGCCCGCGAATCATGAGGGTCCTTGCGCGCCAGAGCGGCCTGTTCTGCAGGCCAATGCGTCAGGAAAGTGGGACGCTCACGCCCGATGAACGGCTCAACACGCTCAAGCAGCAGCCGGAAAAACAAATCTTCCCACGTTTCGTCATGCCGCGGCGTAATCCCTGCCTGAGCGGCAAGCGCTGCAACATCACCCGCAGTACCGAGCAGATCTGCACCAACATATCGCTCGAAAGCCGCCTGCATCGTCAAACGCTCAAATGGCGCAACGAGACTGATTTCCCGATCATCACGCGATACCACGGGGGGCAGTAAGGCTCTTACAAAGCTCTCGGTTTCATCCATAAGCGCCGAAAGATCTGCAGACGGCCGATACCATTCCAGCATCGTGAATTCGGGGACATGCGTGCTGCTGAACTCCGCATTGCGCCACACCCGCGCCAACTGAAACACAGGCAAACCGATACCCGCCACGATACGCTTCATCGCGAATTCCGGGCTGGTATGAAGAAACCTGGCCTCGCGACGCCCATCCGGATGCTCGATTTCCGTACGAAAGCATCGCAGGTGGACCTCTTCCCCTGGGACGGGCACAGCGTAGGGCGTTTCAACTTCGAGATAACCACGCGCATCAAAAAATGCTCGGGTAGCTTTCAGCAGCTCTGCGCGACGGCGCAATAGAGGCAGTCGATCCGCAATCTGGGATGAATCTGAAGAAGAAAATGACATTAGAGGCAGTTCCTGTTGCAAGAAGCAGGTTGGCTTCGCTAGAGCCACCAGATGCAAGACATGGTCAAGACACTTCGCCCAAAGACAGCACTCCGCACGCCTGAAGATCTCATTCAGGCAGGATTGGCATCGGAGGCAGATCGCGCAGATCTCGAAAAGGTCGCAACCCTGTACGCAACTGCTATTCCACCAGCCTTTCAGGCACTCATCGAACACCCCGATGATCCGATAGGACGGCAGGTCATCCCTGACATCCGCGAGGCCACCGCCCTCCCCCATGAATTGACCGATCCGATTGGCGACGACGCACTCTCGCCCGTACCCGGGATTGTTCACAGGTACGAAGATCGCGCGCTGCTCAAACCTCTACTCGTGTGCCCCTTATACTGCCGCTTCTGTTTCCGGCGCGAGCACGTGGGGCCCGGCGGAGGACTGCTGGATGATGCGGCTTTGGAGCGCGCACTGGACTGGCTTCGGACACACCCGGCAATACGGGAGGTCATTCTGACGGGAGGAGACCCTTTGATGCTGGCCCCCCGAAGACTCGCGCATATTATCCGAAGCCTCTCCGCAATGCCGCATGTGGAGACAATCCGCATTCACTCACGCGTACCTGTGGCCTCCCCCGAGCGCATTACCCCGGAACTGCTAGAAGCCATGGAGACTGATCGCGCGATGTGGGTGGTCGCCCATATTAATCATGCCCGGGAACTGACACCCGCAGCCGTGGCGGCAATCCGCCTGATCCTGGCTCAGGCCATTCCGGTTCTGTCACAATCTGTACTTCTACGCGGCGTAAATGATACGCGTGAAGCTCTTGAAGACCTGCTTCGAAGTCTCGTTCGTGCACGAGTAAAACCATATTATCTGCACCACCTGGATGCAGCTCCCGGGACCGCACATTTCCATGTTCCCGTGGAAGAAGGCCGCGCACTTCTAGCGTCCCTACGCGGAAAAATGACCGGCCTGGCATGGCCAACCTATGTCCTCGACATTCCAGGAGGAAAAGGAAAAGTGCCTTTGGGGCCAGACTATCTACTCCCGGAAGAGCCAGGAAAGGTTCTTTCTCCAAGCTTGGAAAAGTATAGTTTCACATGATGGGTTAGAACGGAGTAAATTCGCGAAATACACAATTCCTTAATTAAATAATTACTCTCTATGCTCTACTGTTATTTTGAAAATGTTGATATTTCTTTGAGTTTTTGAAATTCACTTTCCATCCTCGCCTTTGCCAAACATATGCGTCGCATGTGTAACCGCACCACCTGCACGTATTGCGGCTGCCACGAGGGCAATTTCAGAAAGCTGAGCATCCGTAGCGCCGGCATCCCGCGCAGCCTTTGCGTGGAGCTCAATGCAGTAAGGGCACTGTGTTGTAAGGGCGACAGCTACTGCCGCAAGCTGCTTCGTCAGAGCATCGACTGCACCTGGGGCAAAAGCAGCTTTATCAAACTGCCAGAATGCGTCCATGCCTGAGGGCGCTTCTTTTCCCATCTGCCCAAAATGCGAGAGATTTTTCATGTCATACATGGCCAGCTTCTCCAAACTGCATCAGCATTAATGCAACATAACTCAAAGACTGGACCGGCCGTTCAGAATTACCAAGCACTCCTGCTATCACGCTTTGCGGAGCTTTAGATGCGGTGGAAACATGCTTCCACCTTGCCGACAGCCCCCCTGCGGCGCTAGAAGCCCCCAAGGACACCAGAAAAACGCATTTCTTCAGGGTCAGGAACTGACATGAAACAACAAGCCAACCTTATCCGGGCCGGCCAGGTTATCGAACACGATGGTCGCCGCTGGACCGTTCTCAAGCAGCAGATCATCACCCCCGGCAAGGGCGGCGCTTTCATTCAAGTTGAAATGCGCGACCTTAAGACGGGTAACAAGACCAACGAGCGCTGGCGCACAGCTGATTCCGTGGAGCGCCTGATCACGGAAGACAAGGACTTCACGTATTCCTACATGGATGGCGATAATATCGTCCTCATGGATCCGGAAACCTTCGAGCAGACAATCCTCAACAAGGAAATCCTTGGCGACCAGCTTCCGTTCCTGCAAGACAACATGCAGTTGAGCGTAAAGCTTGTTGAAGGTGATGCCGTAGGCGTAACACTTCCACCACATGTCACCCTCGAAATCACGGAAGCCGACCCGGTCGTCAAAGGCCAGACGGCAAGCTCTTCCTACAAGCCAGCAGTACTTTCCAACGGCGTGAAGACACTGGTTCCGCCCTTCATCGAAGCCGGCGAGCGCATCGTTGTCCGCACGGACGACGCATCCTACGTCGAGCGCGCCAAGGACTGATCGAATGCGTCTTTCCCCGCACATGACCGTCATGCAGAACGCTGCACAGAAGGCCGCCCGCCGACTGCTGCGCGATTTTGCAGAGGTCGAGCAACTTCAAGTCAGCATCAAGGGCCCAGGAGATTTCGTCTCCCAGGCAGACATGCGCGCCGAAGCCATCATCCGTGAGGAACTGGCCAGGGCACGCCCTGGTTATGCATTCCTGATGGAAGAAAGCGGTGCCTCAGGCGGGGACAACTGGACCTGGCGCTGGATCGTCGACCCGCTGGATGGCACGACAAACTTCCTGCACGGAATTCCGCACTGGGCCATTTCGATCGGTCTGCAACGACGTCTCCAGGACGGCACTGTCGAACTTGCAGCGGCGCTGGTTTACAACCCTGCTGCAAACGAAATGTTCTGGGCTGAAAAAGGCATCGGTGCATTCCTGAACGAGCGGCGGCTGCGGGTTTCGGGACGTCGCAACATGCAAGAAGCCCTTTTCGCAACCGGGATTCCCTTCGCGAAGGTTCCAGGCAAGCAGCGCCTGCCGTTCGCACGTGTTCTTGGCGCCCTGATGCCTCAGGTGGCCGGCATTCGTCGCTTCGGGGCAGCAGCCCTAGATCTGGCATGGGTCGCCGCAGGCCGTTACGACGGATACTGGGAATTCGGCCTGAAACCTTGGGATTGTGCCGCAGGCCTTTTGCTCGTTCGCGAAGCAGGTGGTTATGCAACCGATCCGGACGGCAAGGAACTCGGCGATATCAACGATGACGTGGACGTCGTTGCAGGAAATACAAACCTGCATGCGCCGCTCCGTGCGATCGTTCATGAAGCAATCAACCGCGCCTGACACAAAGAGCCCTCTCGCCCCATTGCGGGGCGGGAGGCGACTCGTCTAGGATCGACCTGACATGAACAGGCCGCTCCTCCCCCTCCTCTCTTTCTCGGCCGTTTTGGCCTGCTCCCTGCCATGTGCGGCATTCGCACAGGTCACGAGCAATCTGGACAATCTGCCCGGTGGCAAACCAGCCCTGCAGCCTGCCCATCATGCAGCAACGCACTCTTCCCATACGAAGACAGTTGCCGCCCCAACTCAGGCACCGGCTCCTGCGTCAGTCGCACCCAAACATGAGACGGTTCCCGCAGTCCCGGCAGCGCCGCCGCCACCGGTAATTTTACCCCCCCCGTTTGTACCTGTGGCTTTGCATGCTCCTACCCCAGCGGATCCCGTCAAGCCGGTTCCTGACGCCAAAAGCAGCACATCCACCCTTTCAGGGGGCGGCCTGCGTATCCTTTTCCCTTCAGGTGAAGCGTCTCTGAACGAAGAGAGCATCAAAGCCGTGCAGGCTTTTGGTGCCGAGTTGAAAAACTACCCTGAGCAGCGTGCAGTGCTTTTGGCATATGCGACGCTTCCAGGGGACGATATCTCAATGCCGCGCCGAATTGCTCTGGCACGTGCGCTTTCAATCCGCTCTCTCCTGATACAGGCAGGCGTTGCCACAACGCGCATCTATCCCAGAGCACTTGGACGTCCTGAAAAAACAGACACGTCTCCTGCCGATCGCCTGGATATCGAACTTCAGAGCAACCCTGTCTCCACATCTGCAGCACCCGCCAGCGGCACACCATCAGAAAAGAAAGCCACGCCGTGACTCGTCCCACCACATATCTCATTCGCATGGGCGTCTTCCTGGCTGCAGTCGCCCTGCTCGCCGCGTCTCTCGGCCCGATGCTCCTGCACGCGTTTGAGGCCAATCCCAAGCTGGACGCCATTATCCTGGCTGTGCTGCTTTTTGGCATTCTGTGGAACCTGCGTGTCGTTCAGCGGCTGCTTCCAGAGGTGCGCTGGGTAGAAATGCTGCGTCAGCCACGTGAAGGCCTGACCACCCCCAACCCTCCGCGCCTTCTCGCCCCGATGGCCAGCATGCTTGCTGCGCGCAGTCGCACAGACCGGCTGTCACTCTCCACGCACACAACACAGGCCATGCTCGACAGCCTGTCGTCACGCCTGGATGAGAGCCGCGAGATTTCGCGGTATATGACACAGCTTCTGATCTTTCTTGGTCTGCTCGGTACGTTCTACGGCCTGCTCCTGACCGTAAGCTCGATTGCAACCGTGATCGGCGGCATGTCTGCTGGTGGCGGTGACCTTGATGTCATGTTCAATCAGCTAAAAACCGGCCTTGCGGGCCCTCTGGCAGGCATGTCAACAGCATTCTCGGGCTCAATGTTCGGCCTTGCAGGTGCGCTTGTTCTCGGCTTTCTGGACCTTACTGCGGGACAGGCACAAAATAGGTTTTTCAATGATCTTGAAGAATGGCTGGCAGGTGTAACACGTGTTGGAGGCGGGCCCGCGCCGGAAACAGACGGCGCTCCGGTTCCGGCTTATGTTCAAGCACTTCTTGAGCAAACAGCCGAAAATCTTGAGACACTTCAGAATGTTATTTCCCGCGGCGAAGAAGGTCGTGTGAGGCAACTACAATTGCTCGATGGTCTTCAGGACCGCCTGCGCACCATGACAGAGCTCCTGAAAGCCAATCAGCAGGTCATGACACGGACCGCCGAAACGCAGACGGCTCTTCTGCCCATACTGCGCCAGCTCGGTGAAATTCAGACTTCCGGCGCGTCCACAGACAGCCCGCTGCTCCGTATCGAGAGCCAGATGGGACGCCTGATCGAAGAACTTCAGCAAGGTCGTGCCCAAGCCACAGGTGAAATCCGCAATGACCTGCGCGTACTGGCCCGCACCATCGCGGCCGCGTCTGGTACTACGGCTGGCTCCTCCAGCGGAATAGGCTGAACCATGGCCCGGCGCAGACGCGGCTCTCATAACGCACTGGATGCATGGCCCGGCTATGTGGACGCTCTGTCCACTCTGCTGATGGTCGTAACATTCGTTCTGCTGGTTTTTGTTGTTGGCCAGCAATTCCTGTCCGTGTCCCTTACCAGACGCGAACATACGCTCGATGCCCTGCAAAAGCAGCTCGCCGAGCTTTCTCACATGCTCTCAATGAGCGAGGACAAGAACCGCTCGCTTAATGCAACCGTTGCCTCTCTGACCGCCGAGCGCGTTCAGAACCAAGCACAGATCACGGCTCTGGGTGGACAGATCGCAGCGCTGACAGGCCAGATTCAGTCGAAGGATCAGGCCCTTGCCGATGCGGATACTTCCACGAAAGCGCAGACAGCGCAGATCTCCACACTACAAGCACAGATTGAGGAGCTGACGCGCCAGCTCCAGGCAATCAGTAATGCGCTCGATTTAGAAAAGAAAACCGAGGCTGCCAAGGACGTTCAGATCAACGACCTTGGGCAAAAACTGAACGTTGCTCTTGCTGACAAAGTCAATCAACTCAAGCGTTACCGCTCTGAATTCTTCGGACGCCTACGGGATATCCTCAAGGATCAGAAGGGCGTGAACGTCGTAGGAGATCGCTTCGTCTTCCAGTCAGAAGTCCTTTTCCCACAAGGAAGCGCAGACCTGACACCTGAGGGACAGAAAGAAATTCGCACCCTCGCGCATACATTCCGTCAGGTATCCTCAACAATCCCTACCGACATTCCATGGATTCTGCGGGTAGATGGTCACGCGGATAGACAACCCATCCACAGCGCCTTCCCCAGCAACTGGGAGCTGTCTTCCGAACGCGCTATCCGGGTGGTGCAACTGCTGATTTCCGAGGGCGTAGACCCTCACCACCTTGCTGCAACCGGCTTTGCAGACTACCAGCCTTTAGACGCGGCAAACACGCAGGCGGCCTATGCCCGCAACCGTCGTATCGAGTTTCGCCTGACGGATCGCTGATCCGTTTCCAGCCTGCCTTCATCCGAAGGCAGGCATCTTCGCAGGTATGCTGACATTCCTGCGACAATCCCGTATGTATCCTGCCATGACCGACACCCCGCTCTCCCTTATCCGCAACTTCTCGATCATCGCACATATCGATCACGGGAAATCCACACTGGCTGATCGTCTGATCCAGGCCTGTGGAGCCCTGACGGCACGTGAAATGAAAAGTCAGGTGCTCGACTCGATGGAACTCGAGCAGGAGCGCGGAATCACGATCAAGGCGCAGACTGTCCGCCTGACGTACCCTGCCAAGGACGGCAAGGTGTACACCCTGAACCTCATGGACACGCCGGGCCACGTTGATTTCGCGTATGAAGTCAGCCGTTCTCTTGCTGCATGCGAGGGCTCGCTGTTGGTGGTCGATGCCTCACAGGGCGTGGAGGCGCAAACACTCGCAAATGTCTATCAGGCGATAGATGCAAACCATGAAATCGTGCCGGTACTCAACAAAATCGACCTGCCTGCTGCGGAGCCCGAGCGGGTCCGGGCACAGATCGAGGAAGTCGTTGGCATTCCGGCAGATGACGCCGTTGAAATCAGTGCCAAGACCGGTATCAACATTGAGGGCGTGCTCGAGGCTCTGGTCCAGCGCCTCCCCGCCCCGACAGGCGACGCTGAAGCTCCCCTTCAGGCTCTCCTCGTCGACAGCTGGTACGATTCATATCTCGGCGTCATCATTCTCGTCCGCATCAAGGAAGGCCGCCTGAAGCGCGGCGACAAGATCCGTATGATGCAGGCGGGCTCGGTCTATAACGTAGATCAGGTTGGTGTTTTCCTTCCCAAAATGACACCCGTCGAATCGCTTGGCCCGGGCGAGATGGGCTACATCAATGCCGCAATCAAGACCGTTGCAGATTGCAACGTCGGCGACACAGTCACCCTGGATCGTCGTCCCGCCAGCACAGCTCTCGCGGGTTTCAAGCCATCCATCCCTGTTGTGTGGTGTGGTCTTTTCCCAATTGACGCCGACGACTTCGAAAAACTGCGTGACAGCCTTGGAAAGCTGCGTCTCAACGATGCTTCCTTCCATTTTGAAGCAGAGACCTCGGCAGCACTTGGCTTTGGTTTCCGCTGCGGCTTCCTCGGGCTGCTGCATCTCGAAATCATTCAGGAACGCCTCTCCCGTGAGTTCAATCTTGACCTGATCGCAACGGCCCCGTCCGTGGTCTACAAGATGCACCTCACTGATGGCTCTACCGAGCTGTTGCACAATCCTGCCGACATGCCTGAACTTAGCAAGATCGACACCATTGAGGAGCCTTGGATCAAGGCAACAATCATGGTGCAGGACGAATATCTGGGCCCGGTTCTGACACTGTGCACGGAGCGACGCGGTGTTCAGGTAGATCTGACCTATGTTGGCACTCGTGCCATGGCCGTCTATCGCCTCCCCTTGAACGAAGTCGTCTTTGATTTCTACGACCGACTGAAATCACTGACGCGCGGCTACGCATCATTCGACTATCAGATGGACGATTACGAAGAGAGCGATCTCGTCCGCATCTCCATCCTGGTCAATCAGGAGCCGGTGGACGCACTGTCATTTGTCGCTCACCGTACCGTCGCAGAGCATCGTGGACGTTCGATCTGCGCCAAGCTGAAAGAACTGATCCCTCGCCAGTTGTTCAAGATCGCAATTCAGGCTGCAATCGGCTCCAAGGTTATCGCGAGAGAGACACTCGGCGCCCTGTCCAAGGATGTTACAGCCAAATGTTATGGCGGTGACATCTCCCGCAAGCGCAAACTTCTGGACAAACAGAAGGAAGGTAAAAAGCGCATGCGGCAGTTTGGCAAAGTGGAAATTCCTCAGAGCGCCTTCCTCGCCGCCCTAAAAATGGACTGAGGTCTTTTATGTGCCGCACCGCTGCAGTTCTGTTCGTCCACGATGCAGCCAAGGATATTGGCTGGTGGATCGCACATCACGCAGCGGTTGGCTTTTCCACATTACTGATCTGCGACGATCACTCCACGGATGGCACGTGGGACGTTCTGACAAATGCAGCCACGTTCTATGACATACGCCTCACACGATCAGACAACTCTCTGAAAACACGACCAGAGCGTCAGGAAGCGTTCTTCAAAGCGGCCCGCGAACAACTAGAATTCGACTGGACGATCGCTCTGGCATCAGACGAATATTTCCTGCCTAACGGCCAGTCTCTCATCGAATTGCTACAGAGTGCGGGCCAGGCAGACATTATTCCCGTGAACTGGTGTGTGTACGGCAGAGACGAAAAAACAGACTCCGAAGGGTTCTCCCCTCTGGAAGCCTTCCAGAAGCGCGCTCCCAAAAATTTTCCCGATCACCGCGTTGTCCGCCATCTAGTCCGTTCATCATGCAGCCCTGAAAAGCTGCCTCACCCCCTTGATCACATCAATTTTGCACCTGACTGGTCTGCTGCACGCATTCTCCACTACGCTGGCAGTAATCTCCATGAGCGCATGTTGCTGGGCGATCCATCCATAACGCAGAATGCGTGCACATATTTTAATCGTAATGACATCACAGATGCGCCCGATCACCATATCGTCCAGAGCAGTTATCGCGTGGCAGCTTCAATCATACATGCAACGCTTACAGATCTGCACTGGCGCCTGAAGCGGGCAATTTCACCCGCATCAGAGCACGAGCTGGCCGAACTCCTCCACGACCATCCACCACCCAAAACAACACTGCCGAACGAACCTGTCGAATTTTACGTCCTGATCGACACCTTAACCGGGAACAGGCTGTTCATTGATGGCCTGACTGGAAACCTGCGCCCACTCGATTTGACGCAAATAGACGTCCTGCAGGATAATCCGGTTATTCTTGCAATCGAGGGAACAGAAGGCCGTGAAAAAAATGCGCTTCTGCTTCCCAGATATCCTTTGCCCGAGCCTGCGATACGCGTGTCGGGTTCACCCACCTTGCTGGCAACAATACCGCTCAGACAGAATACTGACGGGCTGTTAACTTCCCCTGTAACAGATCGACCCGTAAGCCTCGGCGACCATCCCTTCAGACTGGCGCCCATTCCTTCTGACCCGGATCTCCTGCAACGCATGAGCACGTTCCATGCTCTGACGAAGCGGGGAAACACGCTCATATCCCTCCTCTCGGGCATCGATAACCTTCCGACACCGGACCCAGGCGCACTTGGGTGTGCGATTGCCTATCTCCCGGCCGCGGACGTACAAATCCTATCAAGGCTCTTCCCCGGGCTGGTCTCCAGAACAGTCACACCTGCCAGATAGTCAAACGGGAGATATTCTGGCTGCCTGCTCGAAAAGACCAAACGTCGCTTGAACTGCGCTTATGGTGCGCTGCTGCTCATCAAGAGATTGCACAGAGAGCCTGCTTCGTAGCTGAGCAAGAAACTCGACCCACTCCCCTTTGGCATGACCGGCAGAAAGATACGCCTTCGGATGACCCGGCGGTACGCGCGCACTGAGAACACGCCCGCCCAGCCGCGATCCTTCCAGAACATAAAGCACGCCCCAAGCCTCGGGCGTGGACGGTTGAAGAACAAGTGACAGCGCTGCGGGCTCAGCTATCTCAAGCTCCTTTAAATCTTCACGCAGCAGAGAAGCTCTGGGTCGCCAGTCCGCAATAACAGGGCACATGTGCAGGAATGCTTCTGCTGCGAACAAAGCACAGGCATGCGCCTCAAGAAATGCACAATATTGCTGCGAAACAGCAAGATCATATGCGGAATAAGCAGCATCAACGGCTTCATGTGCCCGGCGGCTGATCTGCCTCAACATGTTCAGAGGGTCTGTAATTTCTGGTTGTTCTGAAGTCGCATTCACGGAACGGACCGATCTTTCAAAAAATCTGTTTGGAACCGGTTAGCACCGCTCGCCGTAATACGCACACCACATGATTTTCAACGAATATATTCAAAGCAGACCGGAGACCCCATCACGGTGGCAGATATCCCCGAATCCCCCCCTACCGTTGCCAATGCACAGAAAAAACCACATCGGCGCCTGAAGATAGGCGGATCGGTCGCGGGTGGGCTGACTGTCGCTATCATCATCCTGATTCTGCTCTGGCAGTGGGACTGGTTCATTCCGCTCATTGATCGCAAAGCCTCATTGGCCCTGCAGCGCCCCGTCAGCATCGAGCACCTGCATGTACGACTAGGTTTTAATACGACAGTTCGCGTCGAAGGCCTTCGTATCCAGCAACCCGAAGGCTTTGAAAAGGAAAAACAGGATTTTGCATCCGCACGCGAAATCACCGTTACTGCCAATATATGGCGATATCTGACGGGTGGCGGCCTGTCGCTTCCTCTGATCCGCGTTGATACCCCCAAAGGCGACATCGTCGCGCTTATAAATGGCAAGAACAACTATACCTTCGGCGCGCCATCATCTGCGGCGACTACCCAGGGGAAAGCAGATTCTGCTCCTGCAATCCCGAAAATTGGTTCACTGGAAATCACGGATGCCGATATCCGGGTTGCCTTGGCCAAACTCAAAACGGACATGCACGTCCACATTCACACAACACCCCCCAAGAATGACGAAGACGGCACTATCGTCGTCGATCTAAAAGGGCAGTACGCACAGGCTCCGATAGAAGGGCATATTGTAGGCGGCTCCCTCCATACCCTTACAAACGAAACCCGCCCTTATCCTATCGACGGACGCCTGGCGAACGGACCAACATACGTGACACTGCATGGCTCCGTAGATGATGCCCTGCATTTTAAAGGCACTCGTCTTGCACTCCATTTTGCAGGCCCTGATATGGCGCGGCTATACGCACTGACAGGCGTACCAATCCCCCATACCCCTGCCTATAATATCACGGGAAAACTGGATTATTCAGAAAACGCGATACGATTTAATAACTTTGAAGGGAAGATGGGCTCTTCCGATATCGGCGGTGATATCGCAGTCAATCCGCACCAAAAGCCAATTTCTGTTAATGCTGCATTACATTCACATACGGTCGATCTGCAGGATCTCGGCGGCTTTATAGGCGCCCGCACAGGAGATGCGAAAAAAACGGCTCCACCCAGCAAGAATGTCCTGCCGGATCAGAAAATCAGCGTCCCCAAACTGAACGCTGTCAACGCCCACCTCACTTACCATGGGGACCATATCCTCAATAAGAACCTTCCTCTCGACAACATCGATACGGACGTAAAAATTGAAGATGGCGCAATCGACGTTCATCACCTGAACTTCGCAGTCGGGAGCGGAAAACTAGCCAGCAAGGCAACGCTGCAACCATCTGCGAATGACCAGTTCAAAACCCGCTTCCAGCTCGATGTTTCCCGCATGCCTTTGTCACGGATCATGAAGAGCACAGACGCTTTCAAGGGCGAAGGGACGATTGGTGGCCATGTTACCCTCAACTCCACAGGCAATTCCGTCGCCAGTCTGGTTGCAAACGGAGATGGCGGGATAACGCTCGTGCTTGACCGTGGAGGCGACGTCTCCGCCCTCCTCCCCGATCTGCTGGGCCTCAAACTAGGCGCTGCAATCCTGTCCGCAATCGGAATCCCGGATCGCTCGAAACTAGAATGTCTGGTGGCCGACATGCCGCTACGAAACGGGATCGTTCACACCAATTCGCTTCTTCTGCAAACCGGCACAACACGCACAACAGGAAGCGGCACGGTAAACTTTCGCGACAATACGCTCGATTATGCCGTGACCACACGCTCAATCCACATGCAGATCCTCTCACTGCCCGGTGCAGTCCACATCTTCGGCCCATTGCAAAGCCCAAATATTCTGCCCGGTGCAGAACTTATCGGCCGGACAGCCGCATCCATTGGCCTGGGTGTCCTGTTTCCACCAGCAGCCCTGATTCCAACCATCCAGCTAGGTGTCGGCGAAGGCTCTGCATGCGAAAAGGCTGTGCGGGAGGCAAATGACAATCCGGCTGCGGGCATTGCGCCCGGAAACGCTACAGGAAAAGGCGCAACCAGCGTTCCCCGTACATCAGTGCAGCGCGGAAAACAGCCGCCCACAAAACACCTTTCTCCTGCGCAGGTGCACGCTGCCTGGAAGCACAAACATCCATCTTAAAAGCACTTTTCAGCAAATCACGATGGCGCAACGATCGTTTTTGACCTACCTGCTATGAAACGATCTTTGCTGCCGGAGTGCCTTCTTGTCCCGCTCGATACTTGACCGATGGTTTCAAATCTCAGAACGCGGCTCCACTGTCTCTCGTGAAATTATCGCGGGCCTGACAGTATTTGGCGCCATGGCCTATATCGTGGCGGTCAATCCAGCCATTCTTTCTTCAGCAGGCCTCGATCGCCATGACATGGTCATGACCACGATCGCTGGTGCTGTTGCAGGAACCCTGCTGATGGCAATCTGGGCGCGCCTTCCCATAGCGCTAGCACCAGCAATGAGCAGCAACGTTCTGTTTTCGCAGGTCATTGTTCAGCAGGCTCATGTCAGCCCCAGCACCGCCTTCACCGTCGTGCTTTTCAGCGGCCTGTGCTTCACACTGCTTTCGCTCAGCCAGATACGCCAGAAGATCATCAAGGGATTCCCTCCCGCAATCGTGCTGGGCATCCAGATAGCCATCGGCGCATTTATTGCCCGGATCGGGCTGATGTCAGCAGGTGTGGCAGTCCCCTCCACAGGGGGCTTCTCTTTCGGATCTCTGGGCAATCCCACTGTTTTACTTGGCCTCGGCGGCATCGCACTCTGCGCTATCCTGAATGCCCTACGTGTCCCGGCAGGACTGCTGATCGCCATCGTGATCATTACCATCGCGGGCATTTTCATCCCGACAGCCCACGGTCCCATAACCAAGTTGCCATCAAATCTGGTGGATTGGCCTCACTACCCCACACACCTTTTCCTGCCGTTCGATTTCCATGGTTTTTTCTCGCATCTCGGCCTGCTCGTACCAATCACCATCTATTTCCTGCTAAGCGATTTCTTTGATGCCACCGCAACGATGATGACAGTGGCACATCGTGCAGGCCTTGACGGAACAGACGGCCGCCCCGGCCTTGATCACCGCGCCTTTGCTTCAGACGGCGCGGCAAGCGTGATCGGCGCGTCTCTCGGCACATGCACGGTCTCGGCTTATGTCGAGAGTCTGGCAGGCGTCGAAGCTGGTGGCCGCACAGGGCTGAGCGCCCTGATTGTCGCACTTTTGTTTGCAGCATCGTCCGTTTTCTGGCCGCTCATTACGTCCATACCCGCAGTCGCAACGGCGCCAGTTCTGGTCCTGGTGGGTATGAGCATGCTGGGGGCCCTCAGCCGCCTCCCTGCAACTTTTTCTGAAGCTGCCCCGCCAGTTCTTATGCTGCTGATTGCCACCATCACAGGCAATTTCATGCTGAGCCTGACCTGCGGCCTGCTCCTATATACTGCGCTGGCCGTTGCTCTGCGCGACTACAAACGGCTCACCCCAATTGTGGTCGGACTGGATATTGCGTTTGTGCTTTACATGTTTCTGGAAACACACATGAATTTCTGACGATTTTTACCGTCAGATTTTAAAACTTCCTTTACTGGGCTGGCCGAGAATATCTCTCATGACATCCAGCCCGCACGTCTTCATCGCTACGCCCTGCTTCGGCGGGACCGTCACCCAAAGCTACATGCAGTCCGTTATCGGGTGCATGGCCGAAGCCGGAGCCTTTAATCTCCGTCTAACACTCTCGATGATCGGCAATGACGCGCTGATAACGCGCGCGCGCAATACACTCCTCCATCAGTTCCTGACGATGACAGACGCCTCGCACCTGCTGTTCGTGGATGCAGACATCAGTTTCACCGCACAGGATATTGCAGCACTCCTCTCAGCCAATGTCCCCCTGATCGGGGCACCATATCCCCTCAAAGCCCATTACTGGGACCAGAACACCACCCGCTTCGAAAAGGCTGGAGAATCAGCCCAGACCGCCACACTAAGATATGTAGGCGACTGCGCTGCACTCTACGACAATCCCGAACAGGTCATTGCTGAGGTAGCGCATCTCGGGACAGGCTTCATGCTACTGACGCGTGAAATGGCAGAGCAGATGATCAATGCATATCCAGAAACCCGCTATCGTCGCATTGACGCTCAGCAGGATGGCAACGTCACTTCCGCCCCGGATGATGCCCATGCCCTGTTCGACTGCCTCATAGACCCAGAAACGCGCACCTATCTTTCCGAGGATTTCGCGTTCTGCCGACGCTGGCGCCTGATCGGTGGAAAGGCATGGCTCCACCGCGGGATTCAACTTGCTCACACCGGCTCCACAACGTTTCGTGGAGACATGATGCTCAGATCCATCCCCCCCGCCATGTTTCCGTCATAATAGATGCGTTTAGTGTTTGGGCGGTATCGGGAGCGTGATGCATACGGATCCCCGGTACCGCTTCATGACAGGATCGCCTGACGGAAAAAGGCAGTATTGGCCACCGGATCGGCTGCACCCGCAAGCGTGTTATAGTTTCGCTTGTGATAGCCACTCAGTTCGGCGGCAGTCCCCTGCACAGGCAACGCCTCCGAAGCCCGATAAAACCTGATCCGCGCCATGCCACACGCATATCGCAGATTAGAAACAAGCTGAGCACTTTTCGGCTGATCCGTGCCCAGCATTCCCTGCAAAACCCTGGAAAACCGCCGACCAGCAGGGTAGCAAAGGAAATTGTTCCAGCAATCATCATGGGTTGCAGGCTCCATCTGCCAAAGACCCAGCGCTGGCCCACCACCAATCTGCCGAACATACGCACACCGGCTTTCCGCCAGAGCCGTACCCGTCAGTAGATTAATCGCCGTCTCCCCCCCCAGCCCCAGAGCCTCAAGCGTCGGCTGGACAACCAGATGCTTGAGCTGGGAAACGTCCAATCCCTGCATCTCAACGCCCCCCCAGTGAGAGCACGACATGCACCATCCCGGTCCCCAGAACAGACGTCGCAAGAGTGATGATCCCCGTGATCACAGCTCTTCCACCGATCAAACGATCCAGTTTTCCGTTCACAACCCTGTGACTGTCGTCCACCTTCCCTTCCAGTGATTTCATCTGGTTGCGCAGCGAATGGATTTCACAGCGCATCTCGGTCCGAAGCTGCTCATACCGATCAGACAACCCATGCGCGACAGTCTCCAGCCGCAAAACGCGATCCTCCAATACACGTATATTATATACACGCCCCTCTGCTTCACTCGACATCACACCCACGCTCCCCAGTTCAGCCATCCTGCCGTTTCTCCATAAAAAAAGGCGCCCCAAAAGGAGCGCCCAACCTGTGGCATTGAGCCACAAATATACGCAAAACCGCACAAAACCGCAATCACAATTCCTGACTTGGCCCTTTGAGGAGAGAGGCGCATAATCACACCATGACGACAGCCCCCCCGGAGACACTCCTCGACGTACGCGGACTGGCCTGCCCAATGCCCGTCCTGAAGGCCAACCGGAGCCTGCGCGACCTTCCGCCAGGGGCGAGGCTCCGCGTTCTGGCCACAGACAAGGCTTCTGTCGCGGATTTCCAGTCTTATTGCCGTGAGACAGGCCACGCTCTGATCGCCTTCACAGAGGCCTCTGGCGTCCTGTCGTTCGTGATCCGTAGACGCATGAATGCAACGCCTGCCTGAAGAAACCCTTCGGTTCCCGGTTGCGGGGCTGGCAAAACGTGTCTTCTGCCTGTAATCCCCTCGCTACCTTTATTCCGACGTGTCTTTGAGATTTCTCATGTCTGACCCGATTAACACCATGTCTTTCGAGGACGCCCTGTCCGAGCTGGAACGGATCGTTCGCGGTCTGGAAGGCGGGCAGATGAAGCTCGAAGACGCGATTTCTGCCTACGAACGTGGTGCTGCCCTCCGCAGACACTGCGATGCAAAGCTTGGGGAAGCTGAAATGCGTGTCCGCGCCATCGTCCAGCACGATGATGGTACGACAGGCACAGAGCCCCTTGCCGATAACGGAGAGACCGGCCGATGAGCGCCACTACGACCTCCCCATCTCTCAAGGAGGCACTCGCAAAGGCGTGCGCCGATATTGAGAGCACGATTGACGCATTGCTGCCCATGGTACCGGGCGATGAGTCCGTTCTCCTCGAAGCCATGCGTTACGCGGCCCTTGGCGGTGGTAAAAGACTGAGAGGCTTCCTTGTCGTGGAAATCGCCTCACTTTTCGGCGCTGATCACAAGCAGGCCCTCCGGGTCGCCGCATCGGTGGAGCTACTCCACGCCTACTCTCTGGTGCATGACGATCTTCCTTCAATGGACGACGACGATCTGCGTCGTGGGCGCCCATCCACGCACCGGCAGTTCGACGAAGCAATCGCGATTCTTGCTGGCGATGCCCTGCAAACACGCGCACTGGAAATTCTCGTCGAGCCGGAAACCAGCTCTGATCCCCTGATCCGTGCAAACCTCGCTCTTGCGCTTGCACAGGCTTCGGGCGCGGCTGGCATGGTCGGTGGGCAGGTCATCGACATCAGGGGCGAAGGTCGCGCACTGCCACTAGACGATGTGCGTCGCCTTCACGCGCTGAAAACCGGTGCACTGATTCGCTATGCCGCTGAAGCCGGAGCCATCCTGGCTGGCGTCAATGACGAGCGACGTCAGGCCATCAGAGTTTACGGACGCGACATCGGTACGGCTTTTCAGGTCGCCGATGACGTTCTGGACACTACGGCCAGCGCCGAGGAACTCGGCAAGACCGCAGGCAAAGACGAAGCCAGCGGTAAATCAACCTATGTCTCCCTGCTCGGCATTGACGGCGCCAGAGCCGAGGCCCGTCGCCTGAGTGATCGGGCCCGGGAGGCACTTTCATCCTTCGGAACGCAGGCCGACGCCCTTCGGGCCCTTGCAGACTACGTTGTCGAGCGCAGGAACTGATCCAATGAGCAACTCGCCTAACACGATCCCCACCTTTGGCCGCTACCCGGTTCTCGACCGCGTTACCCTGCCATCAGACATGCGCAATCTCTCGGCAGACCAGCTCAAGCAGCTCGCCGACGAACTACGCTCCGAAACGGTCGACGCCGTCTCCACAACCGGCGGCCATCTTGGCGCATCGCTGGGCGTCGTGGAGCTTACGGTGGCGCTGCACGCCGTGTTCGACACACCCGATGATCGCATCATCTGGGACGTGGGCCATCAGGCCTATCCCCACAAGATCCTGACCGGCCGTCGTGACCGCATCCGCACCTTGCGGCAGCCTGAAGGCCTCTCCGGCTTTACGCGTCGCTCGGAAAGCGAATACGACCCGTTCGGTGCAGCGCATTCCTCAACCTCGATTTCTGCCGGTCTTGGCATGGCAGTGGCACACCACCTCCACGCCAAGGAAGATCCCAGCTACCATGAACGCAACGTAATTGCGGTCATCGGTGATGGCTCGATCTCCGCTGGCATGGCCTACGAAGCCATGAACAACGCAGCCGTCGCAGGTCCTGGCGCAAACCGTCTCATCGTCATCCTCAATGACAATGAGATGTCCATTGCTCCGCCCGTCGGCTCAATGTCGAATTACCTTTCGCGCCTGATGTCTTCGCGTCAGTTCCTCGGCCTGCGTGATCTTGCAGGCAAGGTTGCCAAGAAGCTTCCCTCCCGCATCGAACGTACCGCAAAGCGCGCCGAAGAATATGCGCGCGGCATGATCACAGGTGGCACTCTCTTCGAGGAGCTGGGCTTCTATTATGTTGGCCCAGTTGATGGCCATGACATGAACCAGCTCGTTCCCATTCTGCGCAACCTGCGCGATGCGGACGATCAGGGCCCGATCCTGCTGCACGTCATCACGGAAAAAGGGCGCGGCTACAAACCTGCCGAAGCCGCAGGCGACAAATACCACGCGGTCAGCAAGTTCAATGTCGTCACCGGCGAACAGAAGAAAGCCCCGGCTGGCCCACCAAGCTACACGTCCGTTTTCGCGCAGGAACTGCTTCGTCGTGCAGAAACCGATGACAAGCTGATTGCCGTCACTGCTGCGATGCCGTCCGGAACCGGCCTGGGCGCTTTTGCAAAGAAGCATCCAGAGCGTTTCTTCGATGTCGGCATCGCCGAGCAGCACGCCGTGACGTTCGCTGCTGGCATTGCTTCGGAAGGTCTGCGCCCGTTCTGCGCCATCTACTCGACATTCCTGCAGCGAGCTTACGATCAGGTCGTACACGACGTGGCACTTCAGAACCTGCCAGTGCGCTTTGCAATCGACCGCGCAGGCCTCGTTGGCGCAGACGGCGCAACACATGCAGGCTCATTCGACCTGAATTACATGTGCTGCCTTCCGAACATGGTCGTTATGGCGCCATCGGATGAAGTCGAGCTGCTGCACATGACCGCCACAGCATGCGTCCATGATTCTGGCCCGATCGCCCTGCGTTATCCGCGTGGCAACGGCATCGGAATGGATTTGCCGGAAAAGGGCGAAGTGCTGGAAATCGGCAAGGGCCGCATCGTTCGCGAAGCGCGCCGCTCACCCGGCTCCCGTGGTGGGGTTGCCATCCTTTCGCTCGGCACACGCTTGCACGAATCCCTTCGCGCAGCCGATCAGCTCGCCGCACAGGGCGTTCCTGTGACCGTCGCCGATGCTCGCTTTGCCAAGCCAATTGATACGGCACTTGTGGAGCAGCTTGCGCGTGAGCATGAAGTTCTGATCACCCTCGAAGAGGGCGCAATCGGCGGCTTCAGTAGCCTTGTCGTACAGCACCTTGCCGAAACAGCGCTCCTTGATCAGATCAAGTTCCGCCCGATGGCCTTCCCTGACAAATATATCGATCATAACCTCCCCGACGTTCAGTACGACGAAGCACGCCTGACGGCGCCGCACATCGTCCGCGCCGCGGCTGATGCGCTCGGCGTTGAAGTCGCTGCCCAGCAGTCTGCCTGAACCAGTGGCAAAACGCCGTGCAGACCAGCTCCTCGTTGATCGGGGACTGGTTGAAAGCCGTACCCGGGCACAGGCCCTGATTCTTGCCGGCGTCGCCTATATGGGTGATCGCCGCATTGCAAAAGCCGGAGATCAAATCCCGGAAGATGCACAGCTCTCCCTCAAGGGACAGGACCACCCCTGGGTTTCGCGTGGCGGCATCAAGCTGATCCACGCCCTGGAGCATTTCGGCCTAGATGCAACAGACCGGATCGCCATTGATGTAGGCGCATCAACCGGTGGCTTCACCGATGTGCTGCTAACGAAAGGCGCCAAAAAGGTTTTTGCAGTCGACGTCGGCCACGGCCAACTCGCTTGGAAAATCCGTTCAGACGAACGTGTCGTTGTCATGGAAAAGACCAACGCACGCTCCTTGACATCCGAGCACATTCCAGACCCGGCCCAGATTGTGGTTTGCGATGCAAGCTTCATCGGCCTGCGCACTGTTCTTCCCGCAGCGCTCGCTCTTGCAACACCAGATGCATGGGCTGTCGCGCTCATCAAACCGCAGTTTGAAGCGGGACGTGGTGAGATTGGAGCAAAGGGTGTCGTACGTGATCCTGCGGTTCATGAACGGGTGTGTCAGGAAATTCACGACTGGTGGAGCGCTATGCCAGGCTGGACAGTTCTTGGCATAGAAGCAAGCCCCATTACCGGCCCAGAGGGGAACCGCGAGTTCCTGATCGCTGCACGGCGCACGGAAGCCTGATACCCCGTTTCATCAGGGACCCTTTTCTTCTCGAATTCCGGAGCTTGTCCGTGCTATGGCTCCGCCGCCATGACCGTGACAAGCCATCCAAATACCCGCCCGCGCATCAATGACGCTTCGATAGACCTCAATGAGGCTGAGCGTGAGCGCATCCGCGCGAAATCCGCGCTCTTCGCCCCCCCCGATGCAGTCATGAAAGACGGCCGCCGGGATCTGGTGGGTATGTCACGTGAAGAGCTGGCATCCGTGATGGTTGAGATCGGCGAGAAGCCCTTCCGTGCCAAACAGCTATGGCACTGGATCTACCATCAGGGCGCCACAGACTTCTCTACGATGTCGACCATCGCAAAACCCCTGCAGGAAAAGCTGAAAGAGCATTTCGTGGTCGCCCGCCCCGAAACCTCTCTTGAACAGACTTCCACAGACGAAACGCGCAAATTCCTTTTCCGCTTTCGCGACGGTCAGGAAGCAGAAACTGTCTACATCCCCGATCGCCGCGAAGATCGGGGCGCGGTCTGCATCTCGTCGCAGGTCGGATGTACGCTCTCTTGCACGTTCTGCCACACAGGCACGCAAAAGCTTGTTCGAAATCTCGGGGCAGCCGAAATCGTGAGCCAGTTCATGGCTGCGCGTGACAGCTATAACGAGTGGCCAAGTCCACACGGAGACACACCGCGCCTTCTCTCGACGATCGTCCTGATGGGCATGGGTGAGCCGCTATATAACTACGACAACGTCGCCAAGGCGATGCGCATCGTCATGGATGGCGAAGGTATCGCCCTCTCACGTCGCCGCATCACCCTTTCCACATCGGGTGTTGTGCCAATGATGGACCGTTGCGGTGAAGAGCTTGGCGTCAATCTTGCGATTTCGCTCCATGCCGTGACGAACGAGCTCCGAGACCAGATCGTACCGCTGAACCGCAAATACCCGATCGAAGAACTGATGGCTGCCTGTCAGCGCTACCCAGCGGCAACAAATTCACGCCGCATCACCTTCGAATACATCATGCTTCGTGGCATCAATGACAGTGATGCAGACGCGCGGGAACTGGTAAGGCTTATCCGCGGCCTACCCGCAAAGGTAAATCTCATTCCCTTCAATCCGTGGCCGGGCTCGGATTACCTGCCGTCAACACGCGAACGACTGGCAAAATTCGCAAAAATCGTGATGGACGCTGGCTTCTCCGCACCGATCAGGATGCCGCGTGGACAGGATATTCTTGCAGCCTGCGGCCAGCTTCGTACCGAGAGCGAGCGCCAGCGCAAATCTGCCTGACTCTCCCTCTCCATATTCGATGCCCCTCCCCGGTTCCCCCCCGGACAAGGCGGTGCTAGAAGCACTACCGTAACGAACACCAGAGGACCACGCAGTTATGAGCGCCCATCAGGACGTCAAAAAAGTCGTACTAGCCTACTCAGGCGGCCTGGATACATCAGTCATCCTCCGATGGCTGCAGCAGCACTATAACTGCGAAGTTGTCACCTTCACCGCCGATCTCGGCCAGGGTGAAGAGCTGGAACCGGCCCGTAAGAAAGCCGAGATGTTCGGCGTTAAGGAAATCTTTGTAGAAGATCTGCGCGAAACCTTCGTCAAGGATTTCGTGTTCCCGATGTTCCGGGCAAACACGCTTTATGAGGGCCAGTATCTTCTGGGTACGGCCATCGCACGCCCGTTGATCGCACAAAGGCAGATCGAGATTGCGGAAGCAGTCGGCGCAGATGCTGTCGCCCATGGCGCAACCGGCAAAGGCAACGACCAGGTTCGGTTCGAGCTCGGTTATTATGGCCTAAAGCCAGACGTAAAAGTCATTGCCCCCTGGCGTGAATGGGACCTGACGTCCCGCACCAAGCTGCTGGCTTTCGCCGAAGAGAACCAGATCCCGGTCACCAAGGACAAGCGCGGCGAAGCGCCTTTCTCGGTTGATGCGAACCTGCTGCATTCATCTTCCGAAGGAAAAATCCTCGAAGACCCCGCTCTTGCGCCGGACGAAATCGTTTTTCAGCGTACCATTTCACCAGAAGCGGCACCGGATAAGGCGACTGAAATCACGATCGATTTCGTCAGCGGGGATCCAGTCGCGATCAATGGCGTTAGCATGTCGCCGGCAACATTGCTGGCCCGCCTGAACGAGTTGGGCCGTGCAAATGGTATCGGTCGCCTTGATCTCGTGGAAAACCGTTTCGTGGGCATGAAGTCTCGTGGCATTTACGAAACACCGGGTGGCACGATCCTTCTTCAGGCTCATCGCTCGATGGAAACCATCACGCTCGACCGTGAAGCCGGACACCTCAAGGACAGCATTATGCCGCGCTACGCGGAGCTGATCTATAACGGCTTCTGGTTCTCCCCTGAGCGCCGCATGCTTCAGGCCCTCATCGACACCAGCCAGCACTCAGTGACCGGCCGCGTGCGTCTGAAGCTATATAAGGGCAACGTGATCTGCGTGGGTCGCGAAAGCCCGCACAGCCTGTACGACACCCGCGTCGTGACTTTCGAGGACGACGAAGGTGCCTATAATCAGGTGGACGCACAGGGCTTTATCAAGCTCAATGCACTGCGCCTTCGCCTTGGTGGCCAGATCGGTCGCCGCGGCGGGGCACTATAAGTTCAACAGCGACAGCAGGGACCATGACCAGTCTGATCCGTCTCACCTCCGCTCTTACCCTCTGTAGCGCACTGGCTCTTGCCGGATGCGCGGGCAGCCATGAGGACGAAGCCCCCCAGCTTACGCCCGCCCAGTTCATGGCGAAGGTCAAGGCAGAGCCGGGGGTCAAGACCCTCCCGGATGGACTGGCTTACAAGATCCTTCATTCAGGCCCCAAAGATGGTGACAGCCCCCACAAGGGCTCAACCATGATGGTAATCTATGAAGGCCGCCTCCCTGACGGAGGCATCTTCGACAGCTCTGACGAACACGGAGCAGGCGCATACATGCAGATGCCTCTGGATGGCGTTATCCAGGGCTGGATGGAAGCGCTGCCGATGATGCATGTCGGGGATGAATGGATGCTCTACATTCCGCCCGAACTCGGTTACGGAAAGCGCTCCATGGGCATCATCCCCTCCAATAGTCCACTGGTTTTCAAGATCCGCCTACTGGGTGTGGGTGGAGCGGAAAGCCAGTAACCTAAACCACAGCTAACCCTGCCTGTTTACTCAGAAACAGGCAGGGTCCAGTGCTCATCACACCGGGCCTCATAAAGTTCCTGGTCCCCCGTCTCCAGAACATGTCCGGTTTCATGGATCTTCGCGGTCCATCGTGCACCACATCCACAAACATGACACCGGGCCTGCAGATGAATGATTTCGTCCGCAGCGTCAGCAAGGCGTGTCATGACTTCAAACGGCACGCGCCGGTAATCCGTATCCAGCCCCCCGACCGTAACGATCGCGCCCTTCTGACGCGCAGCCAAAAGCTGGTTTACGATATCGCCTTCATAATGTGGGGCGACCATAAACTGCGCCTCATCAAGAACAATATGCGCGAAACCTGCTGCATCGTCAGGCCATTCCCCTACTGAACGTGCCGGGAGATGCGTACCGTCCCTACTCACAAGTTCAGCACCGTCCCGTTTGTCAAAGGCAGGCTTCAAAGCAAGTGAAGACACATGCGGCAACGCGGCTGCAATCAGATGTGCAGATTTTCCCGCAAACATCGGACCCACAAACAATGTCAGGCGGCCGGCTCTAACCATGTCATCTCCTCTTCGTTGGGGCTATCAGCCCTATTGGAATGGATTTGCCAAGCCCGAGCTTGCTGATCATCGCTTTAAAGTGCGACTATGAAGCCGTGCCAAGAATAGACCCAGCCATTCGCCTGCCCTTGCTGCTCGCCATTCTGATGGTGATCGGATTTGTGGTGGCTCACGCCTGGGAAAACAGAGCACAGGCACCCCGCGAATATTCAAACGAATGTAGCATCTGCCATCATGGTGGCCACGGTCAGGCGTCTGAAATCGCCCCGATTTTTGGGCGTGTCGGACGCATCGCCATGACCCCGGAAGGACACCGCTACATCACCCATGTCCTTTTATATGGACTTAACGGGCCCATTCTCGCGAACGGCGAACCATATAACAATTCCATGCCATCATTCGGACGCCTGCCGGATAGCGAAATCGCCCGTATCCTGACGTTTGTCGCAGCCCAGGAAATGCCCACGGGCGCACCTGCCTTCAAGGCCGCAGACATCGCTGAAGCTCGTGCCCACCCCCTGTCTCCACATGACGTTCTCCTAGAGCGGCAACAACTGGATCAGCAGTCACCCCTGCCATGAAACGTATAACTTTCCTCGTGCTTCTTGCTCTTGCCTCATGTGGCAAAAAACCGCCTGGTCAGGCAGCGTATGGCCCTCACTGCGGCATTTGTCATCACAGCGGAAGCGGTATGCCCGGCGAAGTCCCTCCACTGGTAGGCAGGCTCGATATCATAGCCCAGACGCCAGAAGGTCGGCACTATCTTGCGGATGTGCTCCTCAATGGTCTGGAAGGGCATTTCAGGACGCAAGGCTATGATTATAATTTCAGTATGTCGCCGTTCCGTTCGCAGCTCACTGACCAACAGATTTCAGATATCCTGAACTGGCTGATCTCTCGTGGAAATACCAAGCCTGCTCCCACGATATCTCCTGCCGATATCGCGGCTGCCCGCGCACAGTCAGGTGATCCGAGTGCCACCTACCGGGAGCGGATGAAGGTCAACGCACAACATCCCTTCCCCTGACCCCTTGACCCCGCCCCCTCCTGCCCTGAAGACAGAAACCATGCAGCGCGTATTTTCCGGCATCCAGCCGACAGGCATCCCCCACCTTGGTAACTACCTTGGTGCAATCCGTAACTGGGCCACCCTTCAGGCAGATCATGACTGCCTGTTCTGTCTGGTGGACATGCATTCACTCACCATGCCCTGGTCACCACAGACCCTCCGGGAACAGACGCTGGGCTCAGCTGCCTGCCTTCTGGCGGCCGGGATTGATCCTACCCGACTGTACAACCAGTCTGCTGTAAGCGCTCATGCGCGCCTTGGTTGGATCTTCAACTGCGTGTCCCGTCTTGGCTGGCTTAATCGCATGACACAGTTCAAGGATAAGGCAGGCAAGAACCGCGAAAATCACTCTGCCGGTCTCTACGTTTACCCAAACCTGATGGCTGCAGACATTCTCGCATTTCACGCAACACGCGTGCCCGTCGGCGACGACCAGCTTCAGCACCTGGAACTCGCCAACGATATTGCTCAGAAATTCAATCACGACATGGGTGTTGAATTCTTCCCGAAAATTGAACCCCTTGTTCCCCCAGCCGCAGCCCGTGTCATGAGCCTGCGCGATGGAACGAAAAAAATGTCGAAGTCCGACCCATCTGCCCAGAGCCGGATCGTACTGACTGACACCGCTGACGAAATTGCAGGCAAGATCCGCCGGGCAAAAACAGATTCCGAACCACTGCCCAGTGAAATGGCAGGACTTGCAGAGAGACCGGAAGCCCGCAATCTGGTGACGATCTACGCAGCCGTCTCCGAGCGTACTCCTGCAGACATCCTGAGCGAATTCGGAGGGCAGGGCTTCGGGCCATTCAAGAACGCTCTCGCAGAGTTACTCGTGCAAAAGCTTGCACCCATCGCGACAGAAACTTCACGCCTGCTTCAGGATGAGACTCATCTTCTATCGGTTCTGCGTACCGGCGCCGAGCGTGCCCGAAGCGTCGCCGATCCAATCGTAAATGAGGCAGAAAGTCTGGTAGGCTTCCTGCGCTAAGCCAGACAAACCCATTCCTGCACTCAGGAAGCGGGTGGCGCTACTGGGCTGGCAAGGAGGTCAAAGACTTCTGCCGCAGCGGCATCAGCCGGGGTGCCCACTGGCGGCGCAAGCGTCTCCAGTATCTGCTGAAACGCAGTGCGCTGCTTTTCAGCAGCAGCTGCATCGGTCAGCAGAAGCGTCACCACATCAGCCAACTTCTGTGGTGTGCAGTTTTCCTGCAGCATCTCGGGAACGACCTCCCTGCCCGCCAGCAGATTGATCATTGCCACATAAGGGACCTTGATCAGCCGCCGCGCAAAACCCGCCGTGACGGGGTTCACCCTGTAAGTCACGGCCATGGGCACACCGCCCATAGCCAGCTCAAGTGTGGATGTTCCCGACTTTGTAAGCGCGCAATGAGCAGCAGCAAACGCGTCATGTTTGTCGTGAATATCCGTCACGACATAGGGCTGATCAGGCCATTTGCGGATCAAATGCCTGACTGTCGGAGCGATGATTGGTGCGATTGGAATAACGGGGCAGAGATTCGGAAATCTCACCCTCAGAATTTTGACCATTTTCTGAAAAATGGGAAGCAGTCGTGGCACTTCAGAACGTCGACTACCCGGCATCAAAATCAGGATAGGTGCGTTCTCGGGAATATTGTGCCGCAGACGAAAACGACGGGCATCCCCCTGGCGAACACCCGACTGTAAAACCGGATGTCCAACGAATCGGGCCTCTATTCCCCGTTGCGCAAACCACTCTGGCTCAAATGGCAAAAGGCAGAGCAGCCTGTCCCAGAGACCTGGAAATTCCGCAACACGCTTTTCACGCCACGCCCAGACCTGAGGCGCCACATAATGGAGCCTACGAATCCCCATATATTCAATGCGCCTCAGCAGACGCAGGGTGAATCCTGGACTATCGATCGTCAGCACCAGATCAGGGCGCCGAAGCTCAATATCCTTTACCGCCTCCAGCAATCGCTGAGACAGAAAACGAATGCGAGGAAGAACCTCTACCAGCCCCATAACCGCTAGGTCACTCATGGGGAAAAGACTACGAAGGCCAAGTGCCTCCATACGTCCACCACCCACTCCCGCAAAAACAAGCGAAGGATCTCGGGCGTGCAAGGCTTGCATAAGCCGGGCCCCAATAACGTCCCCGCTCGCCTCCCCGGCCAGAATCCAGATCACACGACCATGCCGGTGGCGGGAAAGTTCTTCCGCACGGGACGCTGTCAAAAGCGCCCCGGCTGATCCGGGTTCCAGTGGAGGTGTCATCGACGCAGCGTAGCTCCAGTTGCTTTCAGAACTGCAGCTTCTACCGCCTTTGACACAGCATCAAGTCTAGCATCGGTCAGACTCTCATCCTGAGGCTGCAAGACAACCTCAATACCGATCGAACGATGCCCCTCAGGCAGGCTGGCTCCTTCAAACACGTCAAAGAGGCGAACGTCCTGAATAAGGTTCCGATCCGCCATACGCGCAGCCTTCAGCACGGCCTGCACCTGAACATCCGGTCCAGCAAGAAACGCAAAATCGCGTCTTACCGGCTGGAGCGAAGAAAGCGCTGGCGCAGTACGACGCTTGTTTTTAGGAAGCGGCACTGCATCGAGATACACTTCGAAGGCTACAACCGTTCCGTTCAGGCCAAGAGCCTTCACGATCCCCGGATGAAGCTCACCAAAGCTCCCTAACGCAACTTTTGGTCCCTGCCGAACAAGGCCGGAACGCCCCGGATGATAGAAGCCGGGCGCATCAGCGGTGACGGACAAGGAAGCTTCGGGAACACCAAGAGCCAGAATGGCAGCCATTAGGTCCGCCTTCGCGTCCCATAATGTTGGCTCACGCGATGGCTGACCGGGCTCTCTTGCCGTCAGGCCTCCGCGCAGACCTGCCAGACGTAGATGCTGACCAGTCGCATCGAAGCTCGGTCCAACCTCAAACAATGCTCCATCACCATTCACACCCAGCCCACGCGCTAAATTGCGAGACAACGCACGCGCGAGATTGATCAGTGGTGTGGGACGAAGCTGATCGAGATCTGTGGCAATCGGATTCAGCAGGCGCTGGCTTTCAGGCACATCACCAAACAACAATGCATCTTCATGCGCCACGAAGGAGAAACCAACCGTCTCCATAAGACCACGAGCAGCGCAGATGCGGCGCAGCAAGCCATTCCGGCTCTGCAAAGGCGACAATGCCGGAGCAGAGATCATCGTGGACAGCGGCAACGAAACCGGCGGCACTGAGTCCAGACCGTAAAGGCGTAGGACTTCTTCAATCAGATCGCACTCAGCCTCGATCTGATCGACATGCCTGGATGCAACCGCGGCCCTACCCTCATCAAGCGAAGCGGCCTGAGCAAGCGCGTTGCCACGAGCAACGTCATTGCGCCATGACGGAACAGCAAATACCGCACGGTCCTCGTCGCGCTCAATCACTGCAAAACCCAGATGTTCCAGCGACAGCACCGCATCGTCGGGTGTCATGGAAACACCACCAAGGGTCTCAAGTCTCTCAAAACGCAGCGTCGCCGTGCGCTTCCAGTCTGGCAGGTTCCCGGCTTCCGTGATTTCCCCGGCTTCCCCACCGCAAAGATCAAGAATCATAGACGTGGCGGCTTCGAGGCCATTCAGCACGAGAGCAGGATCAATGCCGCGCTCGAAGCGTTGGCGTGCATCGGTGTGAATTGCCAGGCGGCGGCCCGTCAGAGCGATCCGAACGGCATCAAATAGCGCGGACTCCACGAACACGTCCGTCGTGTCATCGTCGACGCCACTGGCCTCACCACCAATAAGCCCGGCTAGCGACTGTACACCCGCGTCATCGACGATAACCATATCGTCCGTACCAAGGACGTAATCCTTGCCATCAAGCGCACGAAAGGTCTCACGAGCGGCCTGCGTGACTGTCAGCGTAGAGCCATTAAGCTTTTTAACATCAAAGACATGGAGCGGACGTCCAAGATCGTATGTGAGATAATTCGTCACATCGACCAGAGCAGATATCGGCTTCACCCCCACGGATTCGAGCCTGCGCCGAAGCCAGTCAGGGCTTGGACCATTCTTCACACCGCGAATGACACGGCCGACGATATACGGGCAACCGGGATGCTCGGTTTTCCAGGCGAGCGGGGAAGGAAAATCTCCTTCGACCGCTTCTGTCAGCCACGGCTTCAGATGCCCCATTCCAGCAGCAGCGAGATCACGTGCAATTCCTCGAATGCTCAGCGCATCCCCGCGATTTGGGGTGATCGAGATTTCCACGACCGGATCATCCAGTTTCGCAAACTGTGCGTAAGGAATTCCAATCGGCGCCGTATCTGGCAGCTCGGCAATACCGTCGCTTTCTTCTCCAAGCCCAAGCTCACGCAGGGAACACAGCATGCCACCGCTGTCCTGCCCTCGGATCTGCCCTGCCTTGATCGTGATACCGCTGCCCGGAACATAGGTTCCTGGAGGGGCAAAGATAACATGAAGACCCGCACGGGCATTAGGCGCCCCGCACACAACCTGCACATTCTCGGAGCCAGCCCCGCCAGCAACACGGCAAACCTGAAGGCGATCCGCATCAGGGTGCCGATGCGCCTCCAGAATTTTCGCAGTGCGAAAACCAACGACGCGCTCAGACGGATCATCCACACCCTCAACTTCAAGGCCAATGCCGTTCAGGCGAGCGCAGATATCCTCAACAGATGCTGTAAAATCAAGATGTTCGCGCAACCATGAAAGAGAGAACTTCATGTTACACGCCCTCCGTCAGCGTAGCCGGTGAAAAAGCCGAAAATCCGTAATGTCGCAGCCAGCGCAGATCGCTGTCATAGAATGAACGCAGATCCGGGATGCCATTCTTGAGCATGGCCAGGCGCTCTATGCCCATTCCAAAAGCAAAACCCTGCCACTCCGCAGGATCGAGGCCACAATTGGCCAGAACGCGCGGATGCACCATTCCAGACCCCAGGACCTCAAGCCAGTCCGAGCCGGAGCCGATTTCGCCGGTTGTCTTCGACCAACCGATATCCACTTCCATGGAAGGCTCCGTGAACGGAAAATAGGAAGCCCGGAAACGCACCGGAAGATCTGGCTTGTCAAAGAAAACCCGTAGGAATTCGATCAGGCAGCCCTTGAGATGGCCAAGCGTAATTCCGCGATCAATCACCAGTCCTTCGCACTGATGAAACATCGGCGAATGCGTCGCATCATGATCAGCGCGGTATGTGCGACCAGGGGCGATAATGCGGATGGGAGGTTCCTGTCCAAGCATCGTGCGCACCTGAACGCCCGATGTCTGGGTGCGCAGCACACGTGGTTCGGCCTGACCGGGCTTGGGCGGGAGGTAGAACGTGTCCTGCTCAGTGCGGGCAGGATGATGCTCGGGCGTGTTCAGAGCAGAGAAATTATGCCACTGGCTCTCGATATCCGGGCCTTCAGCAACGCTGAAACCCATCGCACCAAAAATGGCAGACATTTCCTCGATCGTACGGCTGATCGGATGAATCGCGCCAACGGAAATTGCGGGTGCCGGCATGGTGACATCAACGCGTTCGGACTGAAGACGCGCCTGAAGCGCCTTTTCTTCTATTTCGCGTCCACGAACTTCAACAGCGGCATTGAGTTCATCGCGCAGACGGTTCAACGCCTGCCCGCGCTCTTTGCGCTCCTGTGGATCCAGCTTTCCGAGCTGTTTGAGCAACCCTGTCAAAGCACCGGACTTGCCCAGCGTTCCAACGCGCACAGCATCCCATTGCGCGTGGTCCTGCGCGGCAGTCAGCGCGGCGAGAGTATCATTCTTCAGCGTGTCGAGATCGTCGGCCATACCGCCCCTCGCTTGCAGCACAAATAAAAAACGGGCCGCCCTGATAACAGGACGACCCGCCAGTCACCAGCCCCACAAGGAGGTCAGGTGGAAAACCTTAGGCGATAGCAGCCTGGGCCTTCTTGACGATTTCACCGAAAGCGGCGGCATCATCAAAAGCAATAGCAGCGAGAACCTTACGGTCGATCTCAATGCCAGCCTTGTCCAGAGCAAAGATGAACTTGCTGTAGGTCAGACCATGCTCGCGAACGGCTGCATTGATACGCTGGATCCAGAGAGCGCGGAAATCACGCTTCTTGTTGCGACGATCGCGGTATGCATACTGCAGACCCTTTTCGACGCGCTCCAGAGCAATACGGTAGTTCGTAGAAGAACGGCCGCGGTAACCCTTGGCAAGTTCGAGAACTTTCTTGTGACGGGCGTGCGACGTTACGCCCCGCTTAACACGTGCCATAGTACCTTATCTCCTTACGAAAGCCCGTAGGGCGCCCACTGCTTGATTGTCTTCGCATCCATATCCGTCATGGTCTGAGGACCACGGTTGGTGCGCTTCATCTTCTGGGGGCGATTGATAAGGCCATGGCGCTTGTTGCCAGGTCCGCACATCACTTTGCCAGTTGCGGTAATCTTGAACCGCTTCTTGACAGACGACTTGGTCTTCATCTTGGGCATTTCGGTCTCCCTCGCCGTAAACGAATGGTCACATACCAGGATGCAACACTGCACGGCCGGGCATGCCACCTAGAGGCCCGGACGCGTGCGCGAAGTGGGGTCCTTAGCGGATACCCTTCATACATACAAGAAGACTCTTGATATCAAAGCACTCACAAACACGATCACGTGACATTGATCACGGAGACGTGAGGAACATGAAGGTTCCTACATCTTGACCCGCCCCCGCCTTCATGTGCTTTTTCCGATAGTCACAGTGCTGCATCCGAAACACAGCTCTAGGAACAATATGAAAACGACATCCCGGCCAGGGCTTTGGGCTCTGATAACGGCCGCGGTATTCGCACTTTGCGGTGCGTTTCTTACCGTGGGAGGCGCGTGGCTGGCCTCTCTGGGCGGCCCCCTCTATTATGTAATCCTCGGCCTCGCACTTCTCGCGACCGCTTTTCTGGCATGGCGCAAGAACGAGGCAGCCCTCTGGCTCTTCGCTCTCGTTACCCTCGGAACACTTGGCTGGGCATTCAGCGAAGTCGGTCTCGATATCTGGGGCCTTCTTCCGCGCCTTGATATCGTTCTGATTCTTGGCGTCTGGCTCCTCCTTCCTTTCGTTTACCGTCAGGTTGGCGCGACCCGCGCATCGGTGCTTCCTCTGGCAGGTTCTGTTGGACTCGGCGTTCTGGCTCTGCTGGCATCCCTGTTCACAGACCCGTACGACATCAGCGGCCAGCTCCCGACGCAGATCGCCAATGCTGCACCTGCTGATCCGGACAACGTACCAGACAGCGAGTGGCATGCTTATGGCCGCACGCAGGCCGGTGACCGCTGGTCCCCGCTAAAGCAGATCAACTCGTCCAACGTGCAGAACCTCCAGGTTGCCTGGAAGATTCGCACAGGCGACCTGATGAACTCGAATGACCCGGGCGAAGCGACTAACGAAGCCACCCCGATCGAATTCGACAACACGCTCTACACCTGCTCCCTGCATCAGAAGCTTTTCGCTATTGATGGTGCAACCGGCAAAGTGAAGTGGGTCTATGACCCGAAGCTTCAGATTGATCCGGGCTTCCAGCATCTGACCTGCCGTGGCGTCAGCTTCCATGAGACTGCTGCCGGCGCAACCGACACGGACGGCCAGCCCGCTCCGACCGATTGTGCAAAGCGCATCATCCTGCCCGTAAACGACGGTCGCCTGGTCGAAGTCGATGCGGCAACCGGTGAAAAGTGCCATGGCTTTGGCGAAGACGGCGAAATCAACCCCGCCGGCCCTCACCAGCCTTTCACGACTGCCGGCCTGTATGAACCGACGTCTCCGCCGGTCATCACGGACAAGCTGATCATCGTCAACAGCGCGATCACCGATAACGGTTCAGTTCGTCAGCCTTCCGGCGCGACGAAGGCCTACGATGTCTATACTGGCAAGCTGGTATGGGTATTTGACGCCTCCAACCCTGATCCGAACCAGATGCCGGGCGACGATCACCCGCATTTCCATCCGAATTCACCAAATTCCTGGATCGTGTCGTCCTACGACAAGAACCTGAATCTTGTGTACATTCCGATGGGCGTTGGCACACCCGACCAGTGGGGCGGCTACCGCACCAAGGAGTCCGAGCGTTTTGCACCGGGCGTAATCGCGCTCAACGCAGACACCGGCAAGCTGGCCTGGTTCTATCAGACGGTTCATCATGACCTGTGGGATATGGATCTTCCTTCCCAGATGAGCCTCGTGGACATCACCCAGAAAGATGGCTCGATCGTCCCTGCGATCTATGCTCCTGCAAAGACGGGTGACATCTTCGTTCTCGATCGCCGTACAGGCAAAGAGATCGTTCCTGCTCCGGAAACTGCTGTTCCCCAGGGCGCTGCTCCTGGTGACCACGTAAGCCCGACCCAGCCGGAATCCAAGCTCTCGCTGCGTCCGAAGAATCCGATCTCGAATGGCGACATCTGGGGCGGTACCATCTTCGATCAGATGTTCTGCCAGATCTATTTCCACCAGTTGCGTTACGAAGGCCCGTTCACGCCGCCTTCGCTTCAGGGTTCGCTCATCTTCCCGGGTGACCTTGGCATGTTCGAATGGGGCGGACTCTCCGTGGACCCGCAGCGTCAGGTGGCTTTCGCTAACCCGATCTCCCTACCGTTCGTCTCCCGCCTTGTACCCCGTGGTCCGGGCAACCCGCTATGGCCGGATGCAAACGCAAAGGGCACTGGTGGCGAAACTGGCCTACAGCACAACTACGGCATCCCGTATGCAGTAGACCTCCATCCGTTCCTGGATCCAGTGCTGCTGAAGGTTGGCATCAAGATGCCTTGCCGCACGCCGCCCTGGGGCTATGTTGCCGGCATCGACCTGCGCACCAACAAGGTCGTATGGCAGCACCGCAATGGTACCCTGCGTGACTCGATGTATGGCAGTGCGCTTCCAATCCAGCTCCCGCCGATCAAGATCGGTGTACCGAGCCTTGGTGGCCCGCTCTCCACAGCTGGTAATGTCGGCTTCCTGACGTCCAGCATGGATTATTACATCCGTGCCTATGACATCACGAACGGCAAGACCCTGTGGCAGGATCGTCTCCCGGCTGGTGGCCAGTCCACCCCGATGACGTATGCCATCAACGGAAAGCAGTACATCGTGACATATGCTGGTGGGCACAATTCGTTCCCCAGCCGTATGGGTGACTACCTCATCGCTTACGCCCTGCCAGATCAAAAGTGATCCTCTAGAGCGACACGCGTGACGGAAAAGGGGTGCCTTAGGGTGCCCCTTTTTTATGGGCACAGCATTTACAGCTCAAAAATGTTGCTCAATGTTGCAATATAATTGACTGACCCGGACAAGCCCCATGCTCCTGCGCCGCACCTTTGCTTTTCTTGTCATGTCCATGTTCCTTTCTGCGGGGTCGGCTTATTGCGCGCCGATAGTGGCAACGCTGGATGAACACCACCGAACAAGGCTTTTTTTCCCACCAGCCGAAGCCGTGGCACGACAGGACGGATCAGCGCATCTTGCCTGCAACATCTCGGAAGCCGGCACCGCAACGAAATGCAATGTCACGAAAAGCAGTGCCCCCGATTTTGGTCTGGCGGCACTTCAGATGGTCATGACGTCTCATTTTCTGCCAGCTTATGACAATGGAAAGCCCGTTGCTTCCACATGGGAGGAAACAATCAATTTCCACCTCTTCCATGCGCCGTCGACCATGCCGCTTCTGGATCATTCACACACAATCAAACCTCGATACCCGCTCGAAGCTCTGCGGAACGGTACTCAGGGATCATTCCACGTAACGTGCACTGTAAGCATTGCCGGAGCAGCCCGCGACTGCGTGGCGTCAGACGGTCCCGATACTTTGCGTCAGGCCACGCTCGCATATTTCACGTTGGCCCGGTATCTGCCCGCGCTCCAGAACGGTGAGCCCGTGGAAGCTCAATTTCACGGAACCCTGAACTGGAGTACAGGAAAAGAAGAAAACAACGGCTTCGAATAGTTTTTCGCCACTCGCTACGTCAAACTTGCGAGTGTCGATCTTTTTCTTTCATAATCCGTAACAACGCCGCCCTTATGGAGGGCAGCCATAACGGAAATATGGAACAATGATGCTCCGCAAGATCGCATTCGCTGCAATGGCCGTCGCCGCATTCGGTGGGCAGATTGCCCATGCCAAGCCGTGTCGGGATGCAAAGGGAAAATTCACCAAGTGTGAAGCGCCTAAGAAACCTGCTCCCTGCCGTGACGAAAAAGGCAAATTCACGAAATGCGCAACACCTGCCTCTGCAGGTAAAATGCCATCCATGGGTTCCATGCCTTCAATGCCAGCAGCACCGGCAACTCAAGGTCATTAAACAAGAAAAGCCTGCTGACATTTGTCAGCAGGCTTCATCTTCAGATGAGTTGATACATATCAGATGACGGCAGCACGCTTCTGGATCGCGTTCGCCATAGCCTCCACACCATTTCCACGATTTGTAGAAAGTGCTTTGACAAGCCCCATGTCGTGTAAAAAAACAGGGCTCGTCTGGCGAATTTCCTCAGCGGAACGCCCTGAATATACTCTGAGCAGCAGTGCAACGAGCCCCTGCACAATCGCTGCATCCGATGCACCCGCAAACAGAAGCCTGCCTTCGCGCTCTTCTGCTTCCAGCCATACCTGGCTCTGACATCCCGGCACACGATGTGACGAATCCTGCCACTGCTCCGGGAAAGCAGGCAGCTTGCGCCCCATTTCTATGATGTACTGATAGCGCTCCATCCAGTCATCAAAGAGCGCCAGCTCAGACTCAATCTCACTGATCGCAGCTGCCGCACTATCTTCCTGCGGCAACAAAAAAGGGTCACTCAAACTCAGATCTCCGTCACAGGATAAACCGGCTCAGATCGCCCTTGCGGGCAAGCGGCGCCACCTTGTCACGAACATCCGCAGCCGTCACCCGCACCACCTCGCCATTACGCTCGGACGCAGAGAACGAAATGTCTTCCAAAAGACGCTCCAGAACAGTCGCCAGACGGCGTGCGCCAATATTCTCGACACGCTCGTTGATATCTGCGGCCAATTCCGCAAGTGCATCCACGGCGTCCTCACTGAATTCCAGCGCCACCCCTTCTGTCTGCATCAGAGCAATATATTGCTTGAGGAGAGAGTGCTCGGGCTCCAGCAGGATACGCTTCAGGTCATCGCGGGTAAGGCCTGACAGTTCAACGCGGATCGGCAACCGCCCCTGAAGCTCCGGCAGCAGATCCGAAGGCTTCGCAATGTGGAAAGCACCCGAGGCAATGAACAGGATATGGTCCGTTTTCACGGGGCCGTATTTTGTGCTGACCGTCGTGCCCTCGATCAGAGGGAGAAGATCGCGTTGCACACCTTCACGCGAGACATCCCCCGTCCGCGTTCCGTGTTCGGAATTCGCGCAGACCTTGTCGATCTCATCAAGAAAAACAATTCCATGCTCCTGCGTGTGGGCAACAGCCTCGCGCTTGAGCGCCTCATCATCCAGAAGCTTGTCTGCCTCCTCCCGAATAAGCTGCTCCCGCGCGACGGATACTTTCAGCTTCTTCCGGCTGGGCATCCGGTTCATGAAGCCCTTCACCATGTCATTGAAATTGATAACCTGCCCTGGCTGCAAACCCGGCAAGTCGCCTGCGCCCTTTTCTCCACCCCCTTGCGGATCAGGGGTGATTTGAAGCTCGATTTCCTTATCTTCCAGCGCACCATCACGCAGCATCTGGCGAAACTTCACCTTGGTGTCAGCAGATGCCTTTTCGCCGACAAGAGCCTCGATCAGTCTGTTTTCAGCGGCCTCTTCCGCTTTTCCCTGAACGTCTTTCCGCAGTACGTCGCGCAGGATATTGATCGAAACCTCCACCAGATCCCGCACAATGCTGTCCACGTCGCGCCCGACATAGCCAACTTCCGTGAACTTGGTCGCCTCAATCTTGAGGAACGGCGCCTGAGCCAGACGCGCCAGCCGCCTTGCGATCTCGGTCTTTCCGCAGCCCGTCGGGCCGATCATCAGAATATTTTTTGGAACGACTTCGTCACGAATTACTTCAGCGAGTTGCGCCCGGCGCCACCGGTTGCGCATTGCAATGGCGACTGCGCGCTTGGCATCATTCTGCCCGATAATGAAGCGATCAAGTTCCGCGACGATTTCGCCCGGACGAAAGTTAGGGACATCCATCAGACGTTCTCCTCGCCTAGCGTTTCCATCGTCACGGAATAATTAGTGTAGACACAGATATCACCAGCGATCCGCATTGCTTTGCGCGCAATATCCGCAGCGCTCATGCCATCAATATCGATTAACGCCCTGGCAGCAGACAGCGCATAATTTCCGCCGGAACCAATAGCCACAATGCCGTCCTCAGGCTCCAGAACATCTCCATTTCCCGTCAGGGTAAAAGAGCGATGTTCATCCGCCACCGCCATCATAGCTTCCAGCCGACGCAGATAACGATCGGTTCGCCAGTCTTTTGCAAGCTCCACGCAAGCGCGTTCGAGCTGTCCCGGATGACGTTCGAGCTTTGCTTCCAGACGCTCCAGAAGCGTGAAGGCATCTGCCGTCGCACCAGCAAAGCCAGCCAAGATGTTGCCACCAGGACCGATCCGACGGACCTTCCGGGCATTCCCCTTGATGACCGTCGGCCCAAGGGAAACCTGTCCATCGCCAGCCATGGCGACCTGCGCGCCCCGCCGTACACAGAGAATGGTCGTGCCATGCCAGCCGACCGGATCATGGGAGTTGTTTTGGTAAGACATCACACCAGAAGATGGGAGTGCCAGCCGCAGACGCAAGAGGCCCCTGCGCTGGAACCCCTTACAGCTAGTCCAGACGCGCCAGAGCCAGCCGCAGACTTTCCTGTGTGAACGGTTTGGGCAGAGCATCTGCAAGCCCACGCGCCAGGACGTCGCCAGTATGACCGCTAACAAACAATATTTTCAGCGTAGGCAAGATCTGGCGCAACGCTTCCGCACAGGCCACCCCGTCATGCCCCGGCATTCTGACATCGATCACAGCGACGTCGAACGCACCCCGTTCATCGACACTGGCCAAAGCCTCCTCCAAGGACGAAGCCCCAGCAACGTCATGCCCTTCAAGCTTTAAAAAGCCTTCGGTAACGAGCCTGACGGGATCCTCATCGTCAACAACCAGAATTTTCTGCGCCTGAGTGGAGTTCGCTGCAGAACGCTCTTCAATTTTGCGCGGATTGACTGCAGGGGGTGCGCTTTGCAGAGCGGCAGGCAGAACAAGCGTCATGCGCGTTCCTTTCCCCGGCGTGCTCTCCACCAGCACCTCACCATAACTCCGGTTTACGAACCCATAGACACCCGAAAGTCCCAGCCCGGTGCCCCGCCCAACCTCTTTCGTTGTGAAAAACGGATCAAAGATGCGCTTCATGACCTCAGGAGACATGCCCTCACCTTGATCAATAACATCCAACGCAACAGCAACAGACGATGAACACTGCACAGGCAGGTCCTTCATCCGCTGCGGCACCACCCGAGCCTCGATCGTAACATGCCCACCATGCGGCATGGCATCACGTGCATTCACACACAGATTGAGAAGCGCCATTTCCAGCTGATCCGGGTCAGACCAGATATCCGGAACGTTCTCAGGCATATCCTTGACACAAAGCGCACATGCCAGCTTTTCCTTGCCAGCGCCCCCGTCGCGTCTTTTCAGGCTCTGGGCCAGAAGATCACGAAGATCATGCAGCAGCCCGTCGATCTTCACAGGCGCCAGACGTGCCTCACGCGGGCGGCCAAACTGCAAAAGACGGCGCGTCAGGACAGCCCCGCGCTGCGCAGAATCCACAGCATTTTTCAGCAGATTTCGGCCCGTTTCATCGAAGTCGGTGACGTCTTCCAGCAGCTCCAAAGAGCCTGAAATCGCTGCCAGCAGATTATTGAAATCATGAGCTATACCGCCTGCCAGCGTGCCAAGAGACTGCAACTTGTCAGCCTGCCGTAGACGGCTCTCCATCAGAACGCGCCCTGTAACATCGCGGTCCATGCAGACCTGCCATGCCTCCGACGATGGAGCTCCTTGCGGCCAGGCCAGAGCAAGCCGCGTTACCTCATGCCAACGGGTCTGGACCCCGCCCTTCCCATCCACATCGGGAATTTCCTCGGCAACAATCTGCTCGTCATGACCTTGCCGGGCAACCTCTTCGCGCATCTCTCTAATTCTGGAGCGCAATTGCCGGGGATAATGCGTCAGTTCATCTTCACCCGCGACTTCCGCCCGGTTCCGAACATTACTGCGGATACAGCGTCCCTGCGCGTCGGAAAAAACGAGACCTATTGGAAGCGCCTCCATCAATCCCCGAAGCAAAGCCTGCTCCGTCCGCAATGCCCTCTGTGCAAGACAATGCTGCGTGACCTCCCCAACAAGCGGGCGCAAGGCATCAGAGTCCCATGGCTTGTGCACATAAGCCTGCACCTGCCCCTGATTGAGCGCCGAAACCACAGCATCCAGATCCGCGTAGCCCGTCAGCAGGATGCTTCGTGCATCCGAAAACGTCCGGGCCTTCGCAAGAAGCTGGTCGCCTGTCAGACCAGGCATGCGCTGATCAGAAATGATGGTCGCGATATCTGGATGAGCCCTTAGAATCTCCAGGGCATGCAGAGGGTCCGTTGTCGAGAGGATGTCATACTGGTCTTCCAGCAGATCCGTCAGGGCAACGAGAATTTCCTCCTCATCATCGACCAGCAGAATTGAAGGCCGTTCTTCGGCAGAGTTCCAGATCATGATGGACGACCGATCGCAACCGGCCCCTCTTCAGTCATACGAACGGGAATGCTCAGGCGGAAACATGCCCCCACACCACGCCCATCCGGCAAATTGGCATCCGTAATTTCGATGGTCCCGTCATGAGCTTCCATCACCCCATAGGCAATAGCCAACCCAAGCCCCGTGCCGGTTCCAACGGGTTTGGTAGTGAAAAAAGGTTCAAAAACCCGCGCACGCAGATCAACAGGCAGACCCGGTCCATCATCGGCAATCGTGATTTCATACCGTCCGTCTTCCATCACAGACGAAATGACTATTCGGCCCTGCGGCCGCTCACGTTCAGCAGACGTATCCGCCAATGCATCCGCAGCATTGGAGACGATGTTCATCACCACCTGATTCAACAAAGCAGGCTGGCAGACCAGATGCACAGGCGCCTGCAGATCCCTGAGCACCTCAATGCCCTTGCCAAGCTTATGAGCAAGCAGTGCAAGTGCCGTCTCCAGTGCCGCGGGGACATCCACTTTCTGAAACGCACTTTCGTCCAGACGCGAAAAACGCCTGAGGCTCAGCACAAGATTCTGAATACGCTGAAGACCCAGCTTCATCGAATCGAGACGCGCAGCCCCCTTCTCGGTCAGGGCGTTTGCTTCGTCTGATCCCTCCAGTGCGCGAAGACTCCGGAGCGTACGGGAAACGGTATCTGCATGCGCAATCGTAAACGCGAGCGGGTTGTTGATTTCGTGCGCAATGCCCGCGACCAGCTCTCCCAGTGACGCCATTTTTGCCGTGTGAACCAGCTTGGCCTGCGCCTGTATCAGCTGGGCATTGGTTCGGGCCAGCTCCGTATTCGCCTGAGAAAGCGCCTCGGCCATCTCCGCCTTGGCTCTTGCAGCCTCAAGAGCAAGCGCATTCTGCTGACGCTCTATTTCCTGCTGGCGGAACTCGTCCTGCGCCATGCGCCTCTGCGCCAGCGTTCTGATCCGTAGCGCCAAAGCTTCCAGAGCGATGTCACTCGGCACCAAATCATCGATGCCGGCTTCAAAAAATTCTCCGGATGACTGCCGCCTGAATCGCGCAGCCTCAACTATTCCCAGTGTCCGGAAAGGAATACCGCCGGCTTCAAGCACAACCTGTCGGCGTGCATCCAGCAACCGGCAAAACTCCAGATCCTCCCGCCCACTTCCCAGTTCGATCACCAGACAGTCAGGCGCATCCGCACCACGCAGCCATCCGCCTTCAATCAGATCATTGGAGCGCTCTATGGACGTAACAGTGTGACCGTCCCGCCAGAGCAACTCTCCAAGGGTCGTCTCCGGCGCATCATCAGACAGTTCATCATCGCCGTCGTCATTACGCGGGGAATTCACAATGACAATTCTTGCTCGACGAAGACGGGCAGCCTCATCCACCGGCACGAGCTCCGGTCCTTCACGCAGCAACGCGCGCATACGCAATACCAGAAGGTCTGGATGCGCGGACTTGGAGATATAAGCGTCTGCGCCACTCTCCAGCCCCTCACGTTCAAGGCCCGCAGACGCATCCTGCGTCAGCATCAAAATGGGAATTGTCCGCGTTAGGGCGTCCAGACGCAATCTGCGCGCGAGCTGTCCCCCCGTCATGCCCGGCAAGTCGGAGCAGGCAACAACCAGATCAGGGATCGAGCGCTCAATCGCGACAAGCGCCGCTTCACCACTCACGGACCGCACGACGGAAAACCCCTGCCGCGAGAGGACACGGGAGATTCGGCGGGAATGAACCTCATCGGGCTCAACCAGCAACACTTTGGGTGTTTCTGGCATCACAGCGTGATAATCGGCCTCAAAAAACGGCATGGGAACACTGGAAAGTTTGCATTGACGGTCTCTTGCAGCTAGTCGGGACCAGAGCGTTCGTCCGACTTATCTAAGGGGCGAAGACTAACCCCCGACACCGGATTACTGGAAGTCGTATCATGGATATGCAGCCCCCCCGTCATGTTGCGGATCGTCTCATAGGCACGCGCGACGACGCAAAAGGCCCCATCGCGGTGGGCGCTCTGATCCGAACCGGCATGTGGTCGATCAGTTATTTTGCGTTCTATTTCGTTCAGCAAATCGCAGAACTGCTTGCACCGCTTCTCCTGATTCTGGGGATTGGCTGGTATATCCTGCCCCACATCGTCGGTGCGATTACCACGAGTGCTGCCAACGCAGATCCGCAGGCCCGCGACATCATGAACCACGTTGCCAGCACGATTCCCTATCAGCTCCAGATCGGCAGCCACCTGCTCACTCCCGCATCGCTGATTTTTGACGGCTTCCTGCTGATGGCCATCGCCGCTATTGGTGCCACGATTTCAGCACTCGCTGCCCGCAACATGTAACAGGCGGTAGCCGCTGAGAGGCGGCTAATGGCTCATTTCGGCCACATATGCCCAAAAACGCCATACCAGCGGCACAGGGCAGCGCCACTTCCCGCCACAATCACCACGCTGCAGCACCATGCTACGGCCCAGGAGCCTTTGCTGCCAATCATCGCCACGGGCTTCACTGGTTGTTCGTCGCCCACAGAAACATTTCCATTCCTCGTTCTCTGGGAACGAAGCTGGCCAAACCCTTCACGCTCTGCGACGACGCTGCGGTCAGACATATCATGTGCCGCTTTCGAAGACATTTCAAAGCCAGAACAGAGCTGCCTTGCACCAGAAGACATTGCTGGCTCCGATGATGCAGGTTCCTCTGGCTCCAAAACAGACTGCTCTTCAGCCGCTTCCACGTCACCGGGTTCCCATGTCTCGCCGCAATTGGCACAACGAAACTTCTTTGCTTTACCAAGCAGAACTTCAGGAACCTCGAAGACAGCATGACAATGGGGGCATTCGAGGCGCACGTAATCGCTCCTTGGACTTGCGAAACACCTGAAAGCAGGGACATTCTTTCCAGGCTCTTCCTTTTTCACGCAATATGCTGAAAAATAGTTAATGAACGGTGAACGCCATACATCCTGAAGTGAAGTTCGGGCCATGATCCGCCTCGACAACGTGTCCATGCAACCTCGCGGGACGGGAAAACCCATCCTGTACGGACTGACACTAGACGTCCCACAGGGCGGCTTCCGATGGCTCCTCGGGCCATCCGGTGCGGGCAAATCAAGCTTTCTGAAACTCCTCACGCTCGGGGAACAGCCTTCTGGCGGAAAACTCAGTATTCTTGGAACCTCCGTCACCAATGCACGGCGTAACTCGCTCACGCAATTAAGGCGTCGGATTGGCTTTGTCCCTCAGGATTACCGGCTGATTGGTGAATGGAGCGTCTTTGACAATGTTGCATTGCCACTTCGCCTCCGTGGCGCAAAAAAAGACGAAATCGAGCAGGAAACATTTTCAGTTCTCGAATGGCTCGATGTCGCAAGGCTTGCACGGCATTCCCCCCGCGAACTTTCTGGCGGGGAACAACAACGCGTCGCAATTGCCCGCGCACTAATCGGTCGCCCTTCCCTGCTCCTCGCAGACGAACCTACAAATGCCCTGGAAGAGTCGCAGGCACGAAGGCTGCTCTTTACCTTTCAGCAACTGGTGGAAATGGGAACGACAGTTATTGTTGCGACCCATAACGAAATGCTCGTGCGGGAAGCACCGGCGCCATCCATAAATCTGCGCAATGGCACTCTCGACAGATCGGACTTCGCATGAGTGGTCCCATCTCACCCGGCCTTCGATCCGGGAGTCTTCCGGTTCTCGTCGCATTGATGACCATGCTTGCGGGCCTTGCACTAGCAGGCCTCACAGGAATTCAGGCGCTGGCCGAAAGCTGGAATACTGCTGCCCAAAGCTCGGCGACAATCGAAATCCCCACCGATGCCGATCACGCACAAAGCAGAACGGACCACCTGCTCAAAACCCTGCACGAGACCCCTGGCGTTACGGATACCAAGCTCTTAACACCGGAAAAAGTGCGTAGCTTGCTGGCTCCATGGCTTGGCGAAACCGACGACAAGGCTGGAAAACCACCCGCCCTCAGTTTACCCACCGTTCTTATCGTGCGGCATGAACATGGCATTGACCTTGAAGCTGTCGTCCATGCCCTGTTTCCCGAAGCCATCATCGAAGAAGATATGCGCTGGAGCATCCGGTTGCAGCGTCTGGGGCGTAGCCTTGTAGGGTGTGCCTGGCTAGCAGTCAGCCTGATTGCAGCGGTTGCCGTACTTTCGGTCGGCATTACCGTAAGACGCTCTGTCTCCGCACAGCGCAGAGCCGTCGAAATCATTCACGCCATTGGCGCGACGGACAGACAGATCTCTGGAAAAATCGCGCGTAGAGCCGCTGGCCTCAGCCTTTTGGGTGGCATCATGGGGCTTGGCGCGCTCGCTCCCATCCTCATGTTTCTCGCGCGCCTGCTCGCGCCGTTTCAAGACCAGAATGCTCAGCCGCCACCTCCCGCTGACACGCTCGCAGCGTGGAGTGCTACGCTGTCCGTGCTCCCACACTCTCTCCTTGAGATGCTGGCCTCACTCCCCTTCCTGGCTGCACTTCTTGGCTGGCTGACGGCACAGAGCGTCGTGCTTGTCTGGCTACGACGCCTGCCGTGAAGCGCCTGCTTGCCCTGATACTGATCAGCGTCGCACTCTGGGCAGCAGGGTTTGTCTGGTTCGTCATGGATGCCCGCACCCCACCTCCTGTTGCCCCTGTCTGCGATGGCATCGTCGTCCTGACAGGCGGACAATCCCGGATCGATGCATCAGTGTCCCTTCTGAAAGGCGGCTACGGTCAGTTGCTGCTGATTTCAGGGGTGGGGCCCCATGTCACGCTGCATCACCTTTCAAAAGTGGGCCAGGAGCCCCTGCCAGAATCGCTTTCTGCACGAATCACACTCGGAAGGCGCGCAGTCAGCACAATTGGAAACGCCCATGAAACAGCGGACTGGGCGCACACTCACGAGCTTCATAAGCTGCTGATTGTCACGGCCGGATATCATATGCGCCGTGCACTGCTTGAAATCAGTCGCACAGACCCGGACCTCACTCTTATTCCTTACCCGGTTGTTCCTCCGGCATTGGATTCCCCTCTGTCCCGACCAACAATATGGCTACTGCTCCGGGAATACAGTAAATTCCTTGGCGCTGAACTCAGCTTCCTGACCGGCCTTCCAGACGGAACTGACGGGCTGAGCCAACACTGAACAAGCAGCACTTCCAGTTAACGCTCTCTTGTCTGCAAGCGCGTTTTCTGGTCTGCACAAAGCCATGATGAGCATTTTCCGTGGCCTGCTGTTTAACGCCTACCTACTGCTGCTGACGATCGTCATGGGAATCGGGGCTCTGCCTATCCGCCTCTCGGGGAGACGGAATCTGGCGCTCCGCTATGCAAAATTATGGTCCAAAGCCGTTCTGGCAGGGCTCGGGAAAATCTGCGGTATCAGGATTAATGTCGTTGGCAGGGAAAACCTCCCTATCGGGCCAGTATTGATCGCGTCCCAGCACCAGTCATTCTGTGACGGCTTCATCTGGATGAATTTGCTGCCCAGACCGGCCTATGTGATCAAGCGCGAGCTCACCAAAATTCCTTTCGTCGGGCCTATGCTGATTCTCAGCGGCATGATTTCTGTCGAACGCAGTGATGGCGCCAAAGCGCTTCGCGGCATGATGAAAGCGACTGCCGATGCTTACGAAGACGGGCGGGGCATCATCATTTTTCCTGAAGGAACGCGCACGCTGCCCGGTGAACGTCATCCCATCCAACCGGGAATCGTTGGCATCGCCCGACAGGCTTCCGTGCCTGTAATTCCCGTCGTAACGGACTCAGGTCTATTCTGGGAGCGCAGCCAATGGCGAAAGAACCCAGGCACCCTGAATGTTGTCATCGGTAAGCCTCTCCCAGCGACGAAAGACAGGAAAGAATTCATTCCCGCACTGGAAAAGAGTTGGGACGAGTTGTGCGCAACCTATGATCTTCCGCGCGATCCTGTGGATAACTCTGTGGAGGCAGCTGATTTATTTCTTTCACAACCTCTTGACAAAGTTTCGGAGAAAAATCCGGCATAATTTTTCGCGTTCTTTTTTCAAAGCACTTTACCATGATAAAAATCCCGGAATACAGCCATTAACGGGCCTTCACGATCAGATGAAAAACTGGAAACTCTCCGAAATATTGCCTCCAGACTCCTTTTAAGCGCTCAATAATGGCTACTAAACCTCTCTTGGGGATAAAAAATGCGCACCCTCGTCTTTGAGCTTTGGCTCCGCCTCAAGGACAAGGGCAGTCGAGACAGATTGATTACTGTCCGTTACCTGCATTATGCTCTTTATACGCTTCTTGCCGTTACCTGCATGCTCCTCACAGACGCACTGGCGTGGCGCATTGCACAGAATCGTCTCGGCGCTTCCGCAGATCTCGTAATTGCAGACGCCCGCCAGCATGGATGGACAATCTCGGATAGCGGGCGCCGTAAATCTGGGTGGCCCTTCGGGGCTCAGCTGACTTTTGATGCTCCCCACGTCAGGCCGCCATCCAGAGACATTACTGCCGCATGGGCTGGGAGCGCACTTGTTCTTGGAGGTTCCTGGCTAGATTGGACACATCAGGGTCTGGCATTCACCCTCAAGGGACGTCAGGCGTTCCGCAGCGTCACCCCGGACCTTACCCTCACACTGACAACAGATACCCTCCATGGATTCTTTCTCAACTCGGGAAAGATTCATTTCAGTGGAGCGAGTGCACACCTCACCGCACAAAAAAATCTGCATATTTTCACTGAGATGGATCTGACGGGCTTTACCGCACAGAGCTGGGTGAAACCCTCAGCCGGGCCTACAGAAACACGCACAGGCCTGCGCTTGTCCGCAAAACATTTATCTGGCTCGGGGCTGCTGGCAGGCTGGAGCGGAACAGTGGACGATCTTGATATAGCAGTGTCTCTTGCGGGCACTCAGAACAGGCACAGTTCACTTGTCTCCATGTCCGGTTACAGTGCCTTGCTGCTGCAGCACTGCCGGGCGTCAATTCACAGGCAGGATCGTAACCCAACAATAGATCTGTCCGCACGCCTTTCCATGCCGAACCTCGACGGCACCGCAACTCTGCGGATCTTTCAATGGCATGACGCAGCACATCTGCTGCTTGAGTCGCCGATACTCCAGAGCCAGCTTCCTCCCAAATTTCAGGAAGAACTCGCAGCCTTTGTCCAAGACGGCGATTCTTCGGCCAGCTATCCGCGTGGCCGCCCCATAATGCTCCCGATAGATGTGCACCAAGGTACGCCAACCTTCGGTAACACGAAAATTTTATCAATTATCACGAGAATGTTTGACGCCTCACACAGGCAGGGGTAGACCCGCATCAGGTTTGATCCATGTCAAAATTGTGTCCGGCAAAAGAAAACTTCCGCTGCCTTCACTTGTTCTGACTTGGATGGGCCAGGCCCCGCGCAGCATCGCTGCGGTGGCTAACGCTCTTTTCATGGCGCGAGCGCAGTATCCCGGCCTCTGACGCAGCCATGCCGGCAATCTGTGCTCCGTCGTCCGGACGGAAGGCAAGCTCGGCATGTTTGGCCTATCGGCTTTATTTCTCGCGCGATTTCAATTCGCGTTCACGGTCGGGTTCCATATCGTATTCCCGGCATTCTCCATCGGACTTGCATCCTATCTTGCAGTCCTTGAAGGCATGTGGCTCCGCACGGGACGCAGTGCATATCTCGATCTCTTCAAATACTGGCTGAAGATCTTTTCCGTCGTCTTCGCGATGGGTGTGGTTTCCGGTCTGGTGATGTCCTACGAATTCGGCACCAACTGGTCGCAGTTTTCTCAGAAGGCCGGTCCGATACTCGGTCCGATGCTCGCCTACGAAGTGATGACTGCCTTCTTCCTCGAAGCAGGCTTCCTTGGCGTCATGATGTTCGGCCTGAACAGGGTCGGCAAAGGTTTGCATTTTGGTGCAACCTGCATGGTTGCCATAGGCACTCTCATCTCGATGAGCTGGATTCTGGCGTCCAACTCCTGGATGCAGACACCTCAGGGCTACATCATCGACACCGCAACCGGCCGTTTCCTGCCGGGAAACTGGTGGAAGATCATCTTCAACCCCTCCTTCCCGTTCCGCCTCGTACACATGGGCCTGGCAGCATTCCTCTGCGTGGCATTCATCGTGGCAGGCGTGGGTGGATGGCACCTGCTCAAGGCACGTCGCGAGGGACGTCAGGCTTCCGAACAGGTCCGCCTGATGTTCTCCATGGCGATGTGGATGGCCGCCATCGTTTCGCCGATGCAGGTTCTGGCTGGCGATACACAGGGGCTTAATACCCTTGAATATCAGCCTGCCAAGATTGCAGCGATGGAAGGTGACTGGGAATCCGAGGGACGCGCACCTGAACTGCTGTTCGGCATCCCGGATATGGAAAACGAGACCACACACTTCAAGGTCGCGATTCCGCTGGTCGGCTCTTTGATCCTGACGCACAGCCTCGATGGCAAAGTACCGGGCCTGAAGGACTACCCCAAAGACCTGCGTCCATACTCGCCGCTGCTGTTCTTCTCGTTCCGCATCATGGTGGCCCTGGGCATGCTCATGGCGCTGATCGGCGTGTTCTCGCTCTACCTGCGCTGGAAGGGCCGTCTGTATGACAGCACACTCCTGCATCGCGTAGCGCTGTGGATGTCGCCTGCCGGCTTCATCGCACTGCTCTGCGGCTGGGTCACGACGGAAGTAGGACGTCAGCCATTTACGGTTTACGGCCTGCTCAAGACCTCCGACAGCGTGTCCGCCATTGCTCTGCCGAGCATCGCCACCTCCATGGTTGCGTTCGTCATTGTGTATTTCATCGTGTTTGCCGGTGGCATCGGCATCCTGCTGCATTCCTTCGCACAGGAACCTCATCCCGGTGAGGAAGGGCCATCAGAGCACGAACCGCACATGTCCGCCGGAACCACGCAGGTTTCCCATCATCCACACGCTGGCATGGCGGAGTAAACCAACATGACCGACACCGCCTTCTGGCTTCCCGTCGTATGGGCCTTCCTCGCAGCAACCGCGATCTTCATCTACGTTGTTCTGGATGGCTTCGATCTTGGTATCGGCATCCTGTTCCTCAAAGAGCGTGACCACGACCACCGGAACGTCATGGTCAACACCGTGGCCCCCGTCTGGGACGGCAACGAGACCTGGATGATCTTTGGTGGCGCCTCGCTCTACGGGGTCTTCCCTGTGGCATACGGTACCATTCTTCCGGCGCTGTATCTTCCGATCCTGTTCATGCTTCTTGCCCTCATCCTGCGCGGCGTCTCTTTCGAATTCCGCTTCAAGATGAAAAAGGAATCCTCGCAGTTCTTCTGGGACTCTGCATTTTGTGGCGGCTCGATCGTTGCGAGCTTCATGCAGGGCATCATTCTCGGAACACTCGTTCAGGGCATCAAAGTCGAGAACAACGTTTTCGTTGGCTCCAGCCTCGACTGGTGCACGCCGTTCGCGCTGTTCTGCGGTCTGGCCGTCTCGGTAGGCTATGCCCTTCTCGGCTCGACCTGGCTAATGTGGCGTTGCGAAACGGATCTACACGATACCATGCGTAAGGTCTCATTTGGCCTCGCAGGTCTACTGCTGGTCATGATCGGTGCCGTCTCAATCTGGACGCCGATGCTCCATGCCACCTACATGCAGCGCTGGCTGGACTGGCCGCAGGTCGCACTCGTAGCCCCAGTCCCGGTTGCAGTGATTGCAGCAACGGCATTTCTCTTTCTGGGCCTTCGCAATCCGAAGTCTCACATCCTGCCGTTCATCTGCACGCTGGTCCTGTTCTTCCTGTGCTTCAGCGGGTTGGGCATCAACGTATGGCCCTATATCGTTCCCCCGAGCATCACCATCTGGCAGGCATCCTCGCCGCCTGACAGTCAGGCGTTCCTGCTTGTCGGCACGATGTTCCTGCTGCCCACAATTCTCGCCTACACGATCTATTCCTATTACGTGTTCCGCGGAAAAGTGACGGCAGATCAGCACTATCATTAATATCAGAGGAATGATTTTACAGGAGACCGCGCCATGAAGATCGAATACGGCAAACCTGTTATCCGCACCGGCCCTCTCGCGGGCCTGCGCATGTGGCTTGAGAAGGTGGGATGGTTCATCGCCTTCTGGGTTGCCGGGGTCGTCGTCGTCGGCGTTGGCGCGGAACTTCTCAAGAAAATCATCTTCGGGGGGCATGGCTGAAAAGCCCTCCCCATCAGGACAAAGAAAACCCCGTCTCCAAATGGAGCGGGGTTTTCTTTTGGCTTCGTCCTATCCTTGGAAGCAGTTCAGAAAACGTCCTTCGCCTTGCGCAGTCGGGCAAAAGTCTCAACGTCTTTAGCCCGCAAAAACGGATTAGTGGCGCGTTCCACCCCAAGAGTGACGGGCAATGTAGGTCGGCCCGCTTCAAGAAGCCGCTCCACTTCCGCTGCACGCGCTCTAAGCGCCTCGTTTTCCGGATCGACGGACACTGCAAAAGCAATATTTGAGCGCGTATATTCGTGCCCCGCGCAAACCAGAGTCTCGTCTGGCAAATCAGCGTAGCGCCGCAGACTGTTGAAGAGTTCAGCAGCCGTTCCTTCAAGCAATCGCCCACAACCAGCGCTGAACAGCGCATCGCCACTAAAGAGAGCGGGAACCTCCGGGATAACATAGGAAATATGGCCGACAGCATGCCCTGGCGTAAGAAGCGCCTGCACATCTGTCGATCCGATCTGGAAAACATCGTTGTCTTCAAGCCCACGATCCAGAGCAGGAAGCCAGTCCCGCTTTTGTGCAGGCCCAAACACCTTGGCTCCATAACGCTGACGCAGTTTCTCTACGCCCCCTGTATGATCACCGTGATGATGCGTCAGCAGAATCAGATCCAGCCTACCGGCCCCGAGAACAGCTTCAACCGGCGCAGATTCGCCGGGGTCAATCAAAGCCCGCGTGCCATCAGGGACAGTGACAAGCCACGCATAATTGTCAGACAGAACCGGGATTGGCAGAATATCGACCGACATGGCGGTTTCCCTTCATGGATGTTGCTGGTTAGATATCATGATGCTGACGCGTCTGGCCCGATCCCGTTCCGATGATGCCGCCGCTTTCTACGAGAGCCGCGCAGGTCAGCGCGCTGCATTTCTGCTGAATAGGCGGCTCCGGGCCGTAATGCCCTCCCTGACAGCCAGACGCATCCTTGGCGTAGGCTATACACACCCATACCTTCCCGGGAGTGCGTCTTTCGCCGTCTCTGGTCGACTGCAAACACCCCAGACCCAGCGTCTGTCTCCCATCGAACGAATCCTTCCGGATTGTATCATCGAAAGCAATCGATTGCCCTTCGACGATCTTTCAATGGACGCCGTCATGGTAGTGCACGGGCTGGAATTTGCGCGCTCTATTCCAGACTTCTTACGCGCCGTGTGGCGTGTCATGACAGACGATGGATGCCTCATCCTCGTAACGCCCAACCGATCGGGAGCCTGGGCGCATACGGATGCAACACCTTTCGGGCATGGCAGTCCTTTCAGCACAAATCAGTTAGCACGCGTCCTGGGTCAGGGCATGTTCCGGATTGAACGACATACCGGCGCACTCATGGCGCCCCCGATTTTTCTCAATACCAGTAACGGAACCATCCCGGAGCGTCTTGGAAGAGCTACCGGATATCCCCTCGCGGGTGTGCATGTGGTTCTGGCCAGAAAAAATGCCTATGCGGGGCTTCCCCTGCTCGAAGAAGGCATCAGGGCACCGATCTCCCGTCAGATTGCGGAACCGGCCTGAAAAACACTTCGGAAAAGTGTGCTCTTACAATCAGGATTCTTGACCCCGGCTACCGGTGTCGTAAGACTGCGCATATGTCCCTCATTCAATCCTTGAAGCTCGTCCTGTCGCCGCCGCATCGCGCTGCGACTCCCTTCCTCGCAGCAGGTACGCTCGTCGGCCTCCTGGGACGGGCAACACCCTGGCGCGCCACCCGGTTTCTGGGTAACGCAGGCATCGCCTTCACGGCGTTCTGCCTCTATTTCTTCCGCGACCCAAAGCGCACGCCACCACCAGGCTCGGATCTGGTTCTGGCTTCTGCTGATGGCCGCATCACCTCCGTGTCGCTGGTCGCTCCCCCGGTCGCACTAGAAATGGGAGCAGCTCCTGTCTGGCGCGTCTCTACCTTCCTGTCCGTGCTGGATGTTCATATCAACCGCATGCCCGTTGCTGGTCAGGTGACGAAGGTCGCCTATCACGCAGGCAAGTTCCTCAACGCCAGCCTCGACAAAGCATCCGAGCATAATGAGCGCAACGAACTGCGCCTGACGCTCGCCGATGGTCGCAATATTGGCGTTGTTCAGATCGCCGGTCTGATTGCACGGCGTATCCTGTGCTTCGTAGAGGAAGGCGATCACCTTGAAGCCGGTGAGCGTTTTGGCCTGATCCGCTTCGGCTCCCGCACAGACGTCTATCTTCCGCCCGGCGTGGAGCCGCTGGTGACCGAAGGACAGACAATGATCGGCGGCGAAACCGTCCTGGCAAAACTCTGAACCAGACCGCACGATGAGCGCCCCCGAGCCGATCCGGCAGGACACACCTCCTGCCCGACGCCGTCGTATCCGCCGCAGGCTTCGCAGGATCGGACGCCGCCCGCGTAACCGCGTCCGTGGCCCGTCCTTCAACCGACTGATTCCGAATATCATGACGATGCTCGGATTGTGCGCCGGGCTAAGCGGCATGCGTTTTGCGCTAGAGCTTCGCTTCGGGCAGGCAGCCGTGGCCCTTCTGATTGCTGCGTGCATTGATGGGCTGGACGGGCGGATTGCGCGCCTCCTCCGAGGCACAACCCGCTTCGGCGCCGAATTCGACAGTCTTTCAGACTTTGTCTGCTTTGGCGTTGCGCCGTCATTCGTCCTGCTGATGTGGTCCCTTGAGAACGCAGGGCGTTATGCATTTGTCCCTTGCGTCATGTTCACGGTCTGCATGGCGCTTCGTCTGGCCCGCTTCAATGCAAGCCTAGATGACGAAGATAAACCCGAATATTCGCACAGTTTCTTCACAGGCGTCCCTGCGCCAGCAGGTGCTGGAATTGTGCTGTTTCCAGTTTTCCTAGGCCTCGAAGCAGACAGAATGGGCACTCCGGCAATCGCGGACTTCGCACGCGCGCCAATTGTCTCTGCAATCTGTCTGATTTTCACTGCGGCACTGCTGGTATCAACGCTACCAGTCTGGTCGTTCAAGAACTTCAAGGTCCCATCGCGTTACGTGCTACCGCTCATGCTGGGAACCTGTCTGTTTGCAGCAGTTCTGGTGGCTGATCCGTGGGGTGCTCTCGCTGTGGCAGGCGTTCTGTACGTCGCCATCCTGCCTTTCTCGCGGCGCTCTTATCACCGACTAAAGAAGGCCGCAGAAGACATGTCCGAAGCGGTCGAAGACGAACCAGTTACGTCCTGACCTGACCGGTCGCCAGCGCCTCCAACCCCAGAAGCAGATCCTGCGGGGATGGAGGACAGCCCGGCACTTGCATCCTCACAGAGGCAAGTTTATCCAGCCCCCCCAAAACAGCATAATTAGTAGTGAACGGTCCGCCGCTGATCGCACAATCACCAACCGCGACAAGGCTCCTGCCACGCGGCATTGCGCGCCAGTTTCGATCAAGCGCATCCGCACTCGCCCGCGTCACCGGCCCCGTGACCAGAAGCCAGTCCGCGTCTTCCGGCTCACTCACCAGACAAAAGCCATGCTGCTCAAGCGCAAAAGCACTGCCTGCCAGAGCGGAAACTTCCATTGCGCAGCCTTCACACCCCCCCGTTTCAAGAGGAAAAAGCGCAATAGGCTGGCGCCGGCCAAGACGATCTTGCCCGGAGGCCCGCCAGCGTGTCACATCCAGAAAAGCCTGAAGCAGACTGGAAGGCCCCATTCCGGGCAGGATCTTCATAATGCAATTCCCGATGGTGCAAGACCGAAAGAACGCAGGGCCGTGACCAGTTGATCCGGTGTCAGACCATCCAAAGCCTTCCCCAACACCGGCAACAGAGAGGCGGATGGGTCTCTGACCTGAATGGCCTTGATCAGACCATCCTTGAGCTGCACCCAGTACCACACATCCCCACGCGGACCTTCAGCTGCACCAATTCCCTCCTCCAAAGACTGTGGAGCAGGTTCATCATCATCCATACCGATACTCGCCAGTATACGGCGCATCAAAGCCAGAGAATCGCGGATTTCAGCCAAACGCAGAGCATTGCGCGCCTGTGCGTCTCCAGCGCTGTCACCGGTAGCCCGCAAAGCGTCCAGACGCATCCCGGCCTCCCGTCGACGCAGGTCCAGACTCCGTCCGCTAGCACGCCCGGTTACACCGCCCACGGCATATTCACGCACGGCTTCCACGCTCAGAGCGCCAATTTTTCGCAGGCGAACGCCGAATGTGCGTTGCATCTCTGCCAGAGCCAGCATTCTTGGCTCCATCACATCACAGACGGCCTGCGCCAGAGGAACGGGCTCAAGTCCGTCCTTCAATCCAGTGAATGTCACCAAATCCGTCAGACGACGGGAAACACCTGCCCGAGCGCAGGCCTGCGCCACCGCTTCACGCGCATGATCGCAATGAGATGCAAACATCTCTGCCTCAACAGAGCGCATTGTTACAGCAATGTCATGCAGATGAACCGAAATCCGCTCGATCTCCAGCAACAGGAAGCGTGTATCCCTAATACCAGGGCCGGGAAGCTCACCCCGCGCCTGCTCTACAGCGCGCACAAATGCCAGCGGGTGAGCAACAAATCCCCCTGCCGTTACACGGGAAACAAGTCGCAGCCCCTCTTCCGGCGACTTCCCAATGAGTTGGGACAATACCCCCCGATGCGCAAACCCTGCAGAAACGGAAATACCTTCTGCACGCCCATCGCAAATATCAAAAGACAGACCCAACGGCCCGCATAGTCCTGTTCGCTCAGGGCGAAGAAATGGCCGATCGGCAAGTGGTTTCAGACCCGGCAGGCCCGGCCCCGGGCGCTCAGAGAGCGGCCAGGTCGCATCCCAGCCCCCTTCATCCACTGCAGGACTATCATCGCGCGCGCCCATCCCTTCAACGCCATAGAGATCATACGCGACCCTCTCCCCCCATTCCGCAGCGGGGAAGCGTGAGGATGGTGCCAGATAACGACCGTCCTCCACAGCACAGCTCGCCATCAACGGACGATTGCCCTCAAGAAGCAGGATGTAAATTCTCGAAGAGTCCGCCCACGCCGAAACCAGCGGCAGAGTTGCTCCAGGGGCAGCCAGCATGGTGCGCCAAAGGTCGGCATCCAGATGATAGTGAAACAGCGAGACACGCTCGCCGGAATGAATGAGAGACGACATTTCCCTCACGGGCGCCACCCTGCGACCGGATGCCACACCAGCAGAAGCGGAGCAGTCAGACCGCATAACAAAAGAGCCACTTCCACAAACGCCGCCATGTTTCGCTCACCCCGTTGCCAGGCAGGCAGGATCAGCGGCAGAGAGGCTCCTCGCAGCCCCAAGGCAACACAGCCCACAAGCAGCCATAGAAGCGCAACCTCAAGAGAGCGCCCGATCAGAATGAGCGCACAGAACACAGGCCATGGCGCACTCCCCCAGAAAATTGCGTCAGTTTCAGTTGATTTTCCGCGTGTCTCCAGCGTTGTTGTGCCAAGAGCCGCGATCAGTAGCAGAAGCACAGCAGCAGCTTCTCCCGTTGCGGCACTGATTGCAGCCAGAGCGGAAAGCATTGGCAGAGCCACACGCGCGCCCGACGCGGTAACCGCCATCAGCAGGCTCGCAAAACCAGCAACCAGCACAAGCACATGAACAAGAGGCTGCGTATTCAGCCGCATCATCAGCACAATCGCTGCAAAACGCAGGCACGTATCCATAAGTGCTGCAGCCGAGCGGGGAGCCGGAGAAGGCCCGAGCCCTGCCATCATACACAAACCAATGGCCAGCAGAACCGGCCCCAGAGGAGACTGATGCTGCATCGGCAGCAATGCAGCCCCCAGCGCTCCCAAAACAACGCCACACAGGCGGCTGCGCGCCATATCCCATACGCTGCTTGCCTTCTGCGTGCCGCGCCCCTCTCGCCAGGCCAGGAGCACAATACCTGCGCCACAAAGCACGGTCACAGCCAGCGCCGAATGCACGTTCAGCGCAATAAGAGCGCAGCCGGTGATCAAAAAAGGCAGAATGCGCGAGGCCCGATCTGCTCCGGGAGGTAACAGAAGCGGCATAAGCGCTACAGCACATGAACAGGCTGCCGCGAATGCATCCGTCCCTGGCATGAGCACAACCGCAAGCGGCGTAAGAAGCGCACCTGCGACAGCAAACGTGAGCCCGCTGGCCTTCTGGCGGGAATCGGGCGTCACAAAAAGCAGGAATGCCGCCAATAACGGCCACGTTGTCACCGCAGACAGCACGTTGATTGGCGCTATTTGGTGGCTCATTCCTCCAGCACCCTTCGCCATGCAAGCCTTGGCAAAAGCACGCAGCCCAGAGCGGCAAGAACACCCCAGAACGCAAGAGCCGTTGCAAAAAGCGCCCAGGACTGCATGACGCAAGCCATCACGATCAAACCGTCAGATGCCATCAGCAGGCCCACAAACTGTACCAAAGGGGGCCCGAATGCAGCCCCGCAAAGGCCGGCGAGCACGATTCCCGCACCAAGAGCCGTAGTAAGGCCCAGACTTGCTCCGGAGAGAGCAAGCGTCAGCAACAATACGATTGTGCCCATTACAGGCAGAACCGAACTGCGCTCAGGCGTGTGGGGTGCAAAGCGACGCAAGCCGATCCAAGCCACAATATTCAACGAGATCAGGGCTACGGAAGTCAGTAACGCCAGCAAACCGCCACACACTGTCGCACCTGTAAACGCACAGACAACGCCATAAAGCGGCAGGCCACGTCCATCACGCCCCAGCGCCGCAAGAGCAAGCAGCAGAAGCAATGCAAATCCGGCAATCATGTTGCAAACCTTCCTGCCAGAGCGATAAGCAGCGCAAGACCCGCGAAAAGTGCCGTAAGGCGCGAACTGCGCTCCTGCCCTGTTGTACGCAGCCCTCCAAGAACCAGCACCACAAGTATCAGTCTCGCCCCCAGCAAACCAAGGCCCGAGAACCACCCCGTTACGCCGCTTCCCGGAAGGGCAATTCCGGATGGGAAAGCCAGATCTGACAAAAAAAGCACCCAGCCACAGTTCACAAGCTCGACCAGCACCCTCCGCTGGTTTCTGTCCTCGCGATCACGCACATCCGATAGCGCCATGATCACATCTTCATGTCGCAAAGGAGGACAAATAATCCCCAATGCTAGCGCACACGCGGCAAGGGCACCCTCAAGCCCCGGCCCGGGCTCAATATGAAGGATCGCACATAGCCCCCCAAGGCCATCGGCACCAGACGCCGAAAGTGCCGAAAGTGCCTCGACCAGACAAAGCAGCAGAAACGCTGGGACAAGAGGCCGAATTCCAGTCCTCGTATTGCCAGCGATACGCCCATCGCGCACCAACGCAGTGAATGGGGGCACAGCGATGCTCCGGATTGCCAAAAGCAGAACGCCCACTAACAGAGGGTCCGCCAAAGAAATCCAGAAGAGATCAGTTGTGATGGCGGGCAAAACAGCCATTACAGTCAGGAGCGCAGCAAGACACACACCGTCCCGTCCTGAAAAACCGACCTTCCATCCACGATGCCAGAAAGCGAGATGCTGCGTGATTATCGGGTATGGCGATACGGTCGCGATACCCCCGAACCATGCGGGACCGCATCTCAGACACCACGCGATGAAAGGGGCCAGTATCGCAAGCAGCACGATCTGAAAAACGTCCTGCGCCAGAGCTTCCAGCCACGAAATAATGTGCACCATCATGACGTAAGCCCCAGAACAGCAAGGACGACTGCCAGCAGGAAAAGCCACAGACCAATACCTGCCCGGCGGCCATCAGGCATTTTCCACCCACGCAGCTTTCTGACATTGCGGAAAAAACGGCGTGCACCTGCAAGCACGCGTCGCAGCTCCCAAGGAAATATCGGCTTTCCGCCAAAAAATGAAAGTAGCTCAGACCTTGGAAACTGTCCCCACTGGATCCCCTGCAGCCGTGCCAGTCCATGAGGCGTCCAGGGCCGCGTCAGAAGGAGCCAGACCATCATCATCAGAGCAGCAAGAAGCGGCAGCCTCAGATGAGCGCCATCCCCTCCCCCCAGTGAGAAAACCGACAAAAGAAGTGTTCCGCCAATCTGATGGATCGCCGCACTGAACAACAGCACGACGGCCACAGGAAGAAGGAGAACGGCAGCAGAAAATGTCAGCAGCAACGTTCCCGCAGGAAGATCAAGAACACCTCGTCCCGATCGCTTCTGAACTGAAGAAACATCAAGCAATGCCAGCAGGCCGAGCAGCATCGCCACGCCCACTCCAGCCACACTCCACCCCTGCACCCCCGCGGCCATACCCAGCGCGGCATGAATACCTAGCCACAACACAATGAAACCGGGCAGTGGCGGTAAAGGCAGGCGCAGATAGGACGCCTCAGGAACCAGTTTCATGGCAGGAGGCGTCAGCACAAGAAGCACAAGATCCAGAAACAGCCCCAGAGCCGCCGCCTGCGCGCTTGCCTCCAGCCCCTCCGCACGGGCCGCAATGACAATGGAAAGGAGCAGGACGGGTCGCAGAAACGACAGATCCCCCGGCGCTGAAGCACGCATCACGGCACCAAAGGCCAGTATCGGTATCAATATCCCAACTACTGCTGTGACGAGAAACGCAGATGGATCGCCCTGATGCCAAAGACATGACACTGCCAGAACAGCCCCTAATGCGGGGAAAGACGCGATAACCCTGCCATTGATTATTGGCCAGAGCAGGACAGGTAGCAGCCCGAGAAACGCAGACGTGCAAGAGGGAAACAGCACCCATAGCAAAAGCGCCGGAACTGCCCAGTATTGTGGGCAGCGCGCGCGTTCCTGTGTTTGCAACACACCGATGGCGACTGCGACCAGCGCGGGAGAAACGCAAAGGGCAGCAACCAGTGCTGCGGCCAGCGCCACCCGCCCGCTTCCTTTGCACCCGTCGTCCCTGACACGCAGGGACGCAGGAAAGGTCAGCGCAGCAAGTGAGACAGAGACCGGATCAAGATGGAAAAAGGCGAGTACGGTATGCAGGGTCTGATCCGGGCTTCATGACTGATGGAGCCCCATCAAACCACGCCCGTCAGATCATGGCGAGTGATGTCTTGCGCTTCGGTGCTGGAAAAGCCCGATCAAGAGCCTTGAGATCTGCATCCGTCAGGCTGATTTCCATGCTGGCAATGTTGCGCGGCATATGCTCCGGAGATCCGGCTTTGGGAATGGCCAACACATTGCTGCGTCTCATCACCCAGGCCAAAGCAATCTGTGCTGCATCGGCAGCCCCGAGCGACGTCTCATGACGGGACGCGATTTCATGAAGGACGGGGTGCTGCAAAAGGTCGCCACCCTGTCCTAGCGGGGAATAAGCCATCGTTACCGTTCCACTATCGGCGTCATGGTCCAGAAGGTCGAACTCGGTTCCACGATATTCGAGGCTGTAGAGAATCTGATTGACGAGACAGCGATCAGAAAGACTTTCAGCTTCCTCCATATCGTCGACATCAAAGTTGGAAACACCCCATCCACCGATCAGGCCATCATCCTGCAATGCGTCCAACCCACGGATGGTCTCTTCAAGAGGCACACCGCCGCGCCAGTGCAGGAGATAAAGATCCAGTCGGTCCGTCCCCAGATTTTCTAGAGAACGATGACACGCCTTCTGTACCCCCATGTATGAAGCATTCGAGGGCACAACCTTGCTGACGAGATAAACCTCGTCCCGAAGATCGGAAATCGCCTCACCCACAAGCCTTTCGGAACGGCCATTTCCATACATCTCGGCAGTATCGATGACCCGAAGGCCATTTTCGATACCTTTGCGCAGGCTTTCAATTTCACCAGCCCGACGAGAGCCGGAATCTCCAATGTTCCAGGTCCCCATGCCCAGTGCCGGGACAGTGACACCGTTACGCAGAGTGACGGTTTTCATGCGGATTTCTCCTTGCTGTGCCCTGAGACAACGACCGTCGTCGCCAAAAAGATGCGATATAAATACCCTAACCGGACTTTTTCCACCCTCGGGCTTCCTGTTTCCAGTACACCAGAGTGTGCCCTGAGGCCTTCAAAGCGACCCATCTCTGGCGTGCCATCTGCACGGCCTGATCGTCGCTTCCGTCAAACAGATCGAACACACGAACGAACTCCGAAAACTCATCGCTCCCGGCGCCATTCACCCGAAACAGGAACCGCGCGCCGTTAGGGCAATCCTCGCCCGATGTCAGCCAGATAGGCTGCCGGGCTTCGTGACCTGTTTTCGCCGTGCCATGCGGAAGCCAGACCGGCTCCCGGCATGCCCAGAGTGCCTTGTCGAGCGCAGTGACGATTGCCGTATCTGGGCAGCGCACCAAGGCACGCTCCCCTGCATCCAGCGTTCGGCCCAGAAGCGCTGGAAGCGCCTCCTCAACCGGCGTGCGCGTCAGGTGGTAAAAACCGATTTCCACCCTCAGGCGTTGTTTTCATGCGTCTGGACAAAATTATCCAGAAGACGGACGCCAAAACCCGTAGCGCCCTTTGGCGCGATCGAGGACGCCGTCGTTTTCCAGGCCGTGCCTGCGATGTCCAGATGCGCCCAAGGCGTATCTCCCACAAAACGCTGCAGGAACTGGGCAGCCAGAATGGCGCTTCCCGGTCGGCCACCGATATTCTTCATGTCTGCGATATCGGAACGGATCTGCCGATCATATGCCTCACCCATCGGCATGCGCCACACTTTCTCATCCACCTTGTTGCCAGCAGTGGTCAGCCCGGCTGCAAGTTCATCGCTATTACTGAACAGGCCAGCGTGCTCCGCGCCAAGGCTCACCACGATCGCCCCAGTAAGCGTGGCCAGATCAATCATCAGTTTCGGCGCAAACCGCTCACGCGCATAGGCAAGAACATCCGCCAGAACCAGACGTCCTTCCGCATCCGTATTCAGAACTTCGATCGTCTTGCCGCTGTAGCTCTTAACGATATCGCCCGGCCGCTGTGCATCACCGGAAAGCATGTTCTCGACAAGTCCGACCACTCCAACAGCGTTCACAGGCGCATTACGGCGCGCCAGCGCGCTCATCAGGCCGATAACGGTGGCAGCACCGCCCATGTCCGTCTTCATTTCGTCCATGCCAGCAGCAGGCTTGATCGAAATGCCACCGGAATCAAACGTCACACCCTTGCCAATGAAAGCCAGAGGAGCTGCGCCCTCTACGCCACCATTATGGCGCACGATGACTGTGCGCGGACGCTGGGAGCTACCTTGAGCAACTCCCAGAAGAGCACCGAAACCAAGCTCCTTCATCGCAGCTTCATCAAGCACTTCGACTTCGAGCCCAAGATCGCGAAGCTCTTCAATCCGCGCCGTGAAGGTCTCCGGATAAAGGATGTTAGGCGGCTCGCTCACAAGGTTACGGGTCAGAATCACACCACGCGACACCGCGTCACACGCTGCCCAGGAAGCCTCGGCAACTGATGTATCGCTGACGGCAACCAACACCGACGCAAGCTTCGTCCGAGGCGTGGCGTCCTGAGTGCGATACAGGTCGAAATCATAACGGTTCAAACGGGCACCAAGGGCCGCACTGGCAGCGAAAGCCTCAACAGAACCTGCTGCAACAATCACAGCTTTCTCGAACTCACCGAGAGCCTTTGCCGCATCACCACCTGCATTTTCGGCAGCTACAGCGTTCAGGGCAGAGCCATCCTTGGCACCACATCCCACCAGAACGATTACTGAAACACTTTCTGATGGTGCGAGCAGGCTGAGTGTCTGTCCAGCTTCGCCCTTGAATCCCTTCAGAGCAACCGCACGCTTCAACGCGCCAGCAGATGCAGCGTCCAATGCCGCGAACTGCTCTGCCTGAAACCCCTCAGTGCCATTACAGAGCAGGGCAACAGCAATAGGAGACTCGGCGTTCAGAGCGGGAAACGGGCCAAATGTGATGTCGAGCATGAATATCCTGCGTTCGGGAATTTGGGTGCGTTGCTCTTTATCGGGAACGCACCCGGTCTGCACAAGAGGCCAGCACCTCACATGCTGTGAGTGACGAATGACTTATATTGCAGTAGCTTTGTAAGATGATCCTTTCGTCCGTGCCCCAGGTCTCCCCAGACGACGACCGCGCCCTCCTCGCACTAGCCCTCCGACTTGCCTCGGAAGCGGCTGAGATCATTAACGAAATTCGCGCGCGCGGCTTTCAGACAGAGATCAAGGCAGATGCTTCCCCCGTCACCGAAGCGGATCGTGCATCAGAACGCCACATCCTGCGCGGTCTGCGAGACGCCTGCCCGTCTCTCCCCGCAATAGGCGAGGAAGAAATGTCCGCAGGCGTCGAGGTTGAAGCCGGACATGCCTACTGGCTCGTTGACCCGCTTGATGGCACCCGCGATTTTTCGTCCGGTGGCGCGGACTTCACCGTAAATATCGGCCTCGTCCGCGGAGAGCATGCCGTGCTGGGTGTTGTGGCATTGCCCGCACACGGCCAGATCTATGCAGGCGGCCAGGGCCTTGGCGCAAACCGCTACGATGCGTCTGGCGTACAGCCAATTCATACAGCCAAACCATCTGAGGAAGGGTTGCGGGTTCTGGCCTCACGCCACTACGGAAACAGCGAATTGCTCGATGCATGGCTCGCAGGACGCAAAGTTCTTTCGCTGGAGAAAATGGGATCATCCGTAAAATTCATGCGCGTTGCTGAAGGAACGGCCGATTTCTATCCTCGTCTCGGTCCGACGATGGAATGGGATACCTGTGCCCCGCAGGCCATTCTTGAAGCCGCAGGTGGTCACCTGCTCGACGAACACAGTGCGCCGATGCGTTATGGTAAACCCGGACGCCTGAACGCGTCATTCTACTGCACGGGGAGCGAAGCATGACCGAACTTCTTAAAGCTGACACAGCAGGAATTTCGCGCGCAGCAGACCTCCTGCGGCAAGGCAAACTCGTCGCATTCGGAACGGAAACGGTTTACGGACTTGGCGCGCTTGCCTCATCAGATACCGCAGTCGCACGTATTTTCGCGGCAAAAGGCCGGCCACGCTTCAATCCACTGATCAATCACCTCCCGGATGCCGAGAGCGCGTTTGCGCAGGCCGACCTCAGTGGCCGGACAGGAGAAATGGCCCGTGCACTGGCTGAGAAGTTCTGGCCGGGCCCCCTTACGCTCGTCATGCCTCGCGGTGAAAACGCAACGGTATCAGACCTTGCTGCTGCCGGGCTTCCGACACTGGCGCTCCGTGTACCGCGTGGAAAAACCGCCCTGGCACTTCTGCGGGAAGTCGGAGCGCCGGTTGCAGCACCTTCAGCAAACCGCTCAGGGACTGTCAGTCCGTCCGACGCTTTCCACGTTTTACGCTCTCTTGAGGGCCGTATTGACGCCATTCTCGATTCTGGCCCGTGCTCGGTAGGTGTTGAGAGCACGGTTCTGGATCTCACCCGCGAGACGCCAGTGCTTTTACGCCCAGGCGGTGTGACACTTGAAGAGCTGACAGCACTCTGCGGAACAATTCATCATCCCGATGATTTTGCGGAGATCCTGCCTTCCTCGCCTGGTCGCCTTGCCTCGCATTATGCCCCGTCCCTGCCCGTGCGACTGGATGCGACGTCTATTGAGGGCAACGAGGCGCAACTCGCTTTCGGAAAGCCTCTCCCCGGTGCAGCGCTGACGTGGAACCTCAGCGAAAGCAGCAATCTGGAAGAAGCCGCAGCGCGCCTTTTTGCAGGTCTACGCTTTCTCGATGCCGAGGGTGCCCGAAGAGGCCTGACACGCATCGCTGCCCAGACAGTGCCACGTCAAGGACTGGGACTGGCTATCCGCGATCGCCTCCGCCGCGCAGCCGAACCCAGACCGCCGTCAGACCCGTCCTGATACATGACTGAACAGCTCGACCCGAAAGATGTCAGGATATTGTCGGATATCTTGGCACTCGTACTAGACGAGCAGCCCGGACAGGCCATTGCGGCCCTTGAAACGATCAGAAGCCGCGCCAAGCGTCACAACATGACAGGAGGCGCGCTGAAGAATCTTTTCATGTCTCTCGCAGTCGATGAAAATCATATGGGACAAGCAGCGCTGCTTGAACGCCTTCAGCGCGAACGCGACCAACTTGAAAAGCTTGTCCAGAAATCTGAAATACGTGTGCGTATACTGCAGAGCCAGCTAAGCCAAAGCCAGCAGGACAGCCAATACCTCCTGTCCGAAGCGGCTCTCGGCCGTTCTCAACAATCCTGGCGTTATGCAGCAATCGGGGTCGCACTATTTGCAGGCCTTCTCATCGGAACTGCAGCAACTTCTGTGGTGCATACAATGACAGCCCCCGTACGTATTGACCGCGCTTCGTATCTCCGTTGACCGCGCATATTCTTTTTCGCCTTCCTCCGGACACACGCTAGGGATAGATGAAGGCAATGCGATCTCCTTCACTCCTTTCAGGCAAGCACCTGCTTTCCCTGACCGACCGCTATGTACTCAAGCAGTTGCTTGTGGGGCTGCTTGCGCTAACCGGAGGAGCGGTTGCACTGATCTGGCTCACCCAGTCGCTTCAGTTCGTATCGATGATCGTCCAGCATGGCCTTTCACTCAGAGTGTTCCTGCAGCTGACTTCCCTCATGTTGCCCTCTTTTGTGGCTGTCATCCTGCCTATCACCACCTTCCTCGTGATCCTGTTCACCTACCAGCGCATGGCAGGAGACAGAGAGCTCACAGTGATGCGTGCCGCAGGCCTCTCTCCCCTGGAGCTTGCCCGTCCCGGCCTCATCTGCACCTTGCTTTCAGTGGGTTTCTGCTACCTGCTGACGCTGTGGATCGCGCCAGTTTCGTATCATGCGTTTCATCGCTATGAGTTCCAGATCCGTAATCGAATGGCAGCTTTCCTGCTGCAGGACGGCGTTTTCACCACCGTATCCGGCAACCTGACCGTCTATATCCGCTCCAGAGACACCAATGGCATTCTGCACGGTATCCTTGTCGAAGACGATCGGGACCCGGATGCGCATACGACGATCCTTGCCGAACACGGCACCATGATTATCGTCGCGAACCAGCCCCGGGTCGTCCTGTATAATGGTTCCCGCGAAGAAATCGACAGACACACCGGACGCCTTAACGTCCTCTCCTTCGGGCGAAATACAATTGATCTCTCGTCATCTCGCAAAGAAGACCATGAGGAACGTGACGCAACAGAAATGCCGCTCCATGATCTCTTCCATCCTGACCCGCACGAAGTCTCCGAACGCGATAGGGGAAAATTCGCAGTCGAGGGATGGCATCGCATGACATCGCCGTTGACGGTTCTTTCTTTTGCCCTGATCGGGCTGGTCTGCGTGCTCAGAGGAGCGTTTTCGCGGCATGGCAATATCACACGACCCATGCTGGCGATTCTGACGGTTGTAGGGCTTCTTGCGCTCTCCCTGATGCTGCAAAATCTTGCAGGGCGTAATCTCGCACTGGTGCCCCTGATCTGGATCGAAGCCCTCCTGCCCGGAATTGTCTGTCTGGTGCTTCTGTTCGCGGAACAGTGGACCGGCGGCTCATCGACACGGAAGAACTCGCCATGAATTCTTCTCCGTTATCCAGAATTTCCGGAATCCTTGGCACCCTTCGTCTGGTGCGTTCCAACGAGCCACATGTCGGCTTCTCGACCACCCTTGCAATCTATATCGCCCGGCATTTCATGCTCTCGACAATGGCCATGATCTGCGCGCTGACCGGGCTTGTCTCGCTTTTCGACTTTATCGACCTTCTCAGGCGCACAGCGACGCGCCCTAACGTTCCCACGACACTCGTTCTCGAAATCGCAGCTCTGCACATCCCATACTACGTCATGTATGTACTGCCATTCGGGATGCTTCTGGGTGGGATCGTCTGTTTTTCACGCCTGACACGCTCGTCGGAACTGATCGTGGCCCGAGCTGCCGGGATTTCAGCCTGGCAGTTTCTTGCCAGCCCGCTTGCCTGCGCCCTCTTTACCGGGCTTCTGACAACGACCGGTATTTCCGCATTGTCATCGGCAATGTATCGGCAGGCAGAAATTCTTGATCAGACATATCTTCGCACTGGTGGAGGCCCCATGACCATGTCGGGTGGCGCTCTCTGGCTTCGGCAATCAGACGAATCGCTTGCTCCCCACGGTGTCGCAATCATTCACGCACGCGACATGCATATGGCGAACAACACCATCAATGTATCGGATGTAACAATTTTCCGTCTTGATGATCATGACCACCTGCTGATGCGCGTTGAGACGCCACAGGGCTTTCTCGCAAAAAAGGAATGGCATTTTCAGGACGCCATGAACCTGAAACCTGACCATTTTCCCGTAAAAATAGGCCAGCTTATCCTCCCGTCCGACCTAACGGTTGAGCGCATCCAGGAAAGTTTTGCGTCTCCCGACACATTGTCCGTATGGACATTACCTGGCTTTATTGCCCTTCTACAGAGATCCGGTTTCCCTTCGATCCGACATCGGTTGCATTTCCAATCACTTCTGGCCCTTCCCATCCTGGCGGGTACAATGGCATTGGTATCTGCAGGGTTTTCGATGCGGCCGGCCCGAAGAGGCGGCGTAGCCCGTATGCTGGGTTCAGGAATAGCTGCAGGCTTCGCGCTTTTCACGGTATCGAAGGTGGCTGAACAGTTTGGACGATCCGGTGCACTGCCACCGGTTCTTGCGGCATGGGCGCCGACCGGTGCGGGGCTCTGTCTCGCGGTGGCGCTTTTACTGCACATGGAGGATGGTTGATGTCGGTGCCGTGGTGGCTCCCAATACGCTCCCGCAGAGGTGCGTCCCTCGCGGGCGCTGCTCTGGCTGGAACTGCGCTCGTGGCGCCGCAGACACTCTTTGCTGCAGGAATGCACGGAGCTAACACGTCCCATATCGTCGTGATTGGCAAACCGACCTCCCAGCAGGATCCATTGACCTACCTGGCAGATCAGGAGAGCTACGCGAAAAATGGGCTCGTAACCTGGCAGGGAAACGTGCGCGTCTGGCAGGGCGATCATGCCCTCCGTGCCGATACCATCACGTACGACCGTAACAGCGGCGTGCTTGCTGCTCGTGGCCACGTTGCTCTGGTTGAGCCCGATGGCACCACAACCTATGCGGACTATCTGGAATTCACGCATGGAATGCATGATGGCATCGGAACGGCCATCTACATACGGATGCAGGATAATGCGAAGCTTGCTGGAAACGGTCTGCGCCGCACCAACGGTGCGTTGAATGACCTCTCGCACGCTGTCTATACGGCTTGCGAGATCTGTGAAAAAAATCCGGATGCGCCGCCATTCTGGCAGTTCCAAGCTTATAACGCGACGCAGGATGTCCAGCATAAACGCATAGAATTCGATCACGCATGGCTGAAAATGCTCGGCTATCCTGTCTTCTATTTTCCGTTTTTTTCGATGTCTGACCCTTCAGTAAAGCGTCAGAGCGGCTTCCTGATGGCGGGCCTCAGTCCTCATGACCGTTTCCTCGGCACCTATTTCACCCTTCCTTATTTCTGGGCGATCGATAACCAGCAGGACCTCACTGTCAGGGGCCTGGTCTCATCCCACACTGGCCCTGAAATAACTGCGCAGTACCGAAATCGCCTGAATTTCGGGAATATCAGCATACTGGGCGGAGTTGCCTACGATACCAATGATGGCACCCGTTACGTTAACGCCTTCGGTAACAGCGTCGGCGCAACCGATGAATATGGCATTCAGGGCTATGTGTTCGCGAAGGGTGATTTTTCGATCAACCGCAACTGGCGCGCAGGGGCGAACATCAACCTAGCCTCCTCCGCCAACTACATGCGTGATTACCGTGTGCAGGGTTACGGAATGGAAACGCTGAACTCGAACGTTTATCTTGAGGGCTTCGGTGTCGGTTCCTATGCACGCGTGGATATGCAGGCCTATCAGGGCCTGAACCAGGGCGTCATCAGCAACGCTGACCTCCCCTTCGTCCTCCCGCGATTCAGCTACTCCTTCCAAGGTCAACCTGATGCTCTCGGCGGTCGCCTGAGTATTCAGACTACTGATTTTGACGTTTATCGCTCAAAAGGCGTGTCGGATCAGCGTGGGCAATTCGCAGCACAGTGGGACCGTCCATTCCGGAACAGCCTTGGCCAGCAGTGGCTACTTACGGCACGCGTTGATTCAACGCTTTACAACGCATCCCACCTGTATCAGCAGCCCCTGTATGCACAGACCGGAGGCAGTCACGTAACCGGGCAGGTTCTGCCAACGATTGCGTTGAAGATGAACTGGCCATTTCTGCGCACATTCGCGCACGGACATGGCAGCCAGATCTTCGAACCGATCGCCCAAATTATTGCCGCCCCAAATACCGGAAACTCCACCAACCGGAACATGCCGAACGAAGACAGTCTGTCTTATGAGTTCACAGACAGCACATTGTTTTCGCTCAATCGTTACCTCGGCACTGACCGTCTTGATGGTGGCCTGCGCGCGAATGTGGGTATCCACCAGAACTGGATCTGGAACGGACACAGTGTCGAGATGCTTGTCGGCGAAAGCATCCAGGAGCACATTACCCACAATCGCATTCCCTATTCCGGGCTCGATCATCATCTCTCAGACCCGGTAGGCAGCCTGCGTGTGAGCCCCAACCAGTATGTCGATGTCACGGCGCGCGGCCGCTATAATCCCTGGACGCATCAGGTCGATTATGGCGAAGGCCTTCTGAGCACCGGCATACCGATGCTACGCTTAACGGCCGGGTACGTTTATGCGCCCGTCACGCCATATTATTATTATGCGACAAATTACATCCAAAGCGGACCAAACGCCCCTTATCTGGTAAAAACCAATGAAGTGACCGCCGGGTTCTCGGCGCACTGGCGGAATTACCATGCTTCCGCTTACTCCCGGCGTAGCCTCTCCAGAAAGGAATTTGTCGCCAACGGCGGAACGATTGGTTATGCCAACGACTGCTTTGGTCTCGATATCATGTATATCAAGCAATACACCCGCATCGGCGGGCAGCAGCGCAACACCACCGTGATGTTCAACTTTACGTTCAAAACGATCGGCACTTTTGGAATTAACGGCTGACGCATGTCCATGACCTACCGCACCGCATCTACAGCACTCGTTGCAGTTCTGGCCCTGGCTTCCATGCCCGCTATGGCACGGCATGCACAGCCCGCCACTCCCGCCAACAAGCCGGGGAAAACGCAGTCCGAGGCCCCCAAAGCACCCCCTGAGGATCAGATTATCGCCGTTATCAACGGCCAGATCCTGACACAGCGGGACGTCAATAACCGCGCAAAGCTTTTTGTGCTTTCAACGGGCCTTCCCGTCAGCCCGGACGTCATGGCACGTATGCGGGTTCAGATTATTCATCAGCTGGTCGAAGAACGCCTGAAAACACAGGAAATTCTCAAGCGACACATCAATATCGAGCCCGAGCAGATCGCAGCTGCAATCAGCAACATTGAATCCCGCAACGGCATGCCCAAAAATGCCCTGCGAAACCGACTTGCGTCGGACGGCGTGTCTTTGACGACCCTAATTGACCAGATCAGGGTTCAAATCGGATGGATGCAGGTCCTGCGTGAGGAAATGGGCGGCGCGGGCCGCATCACCGCCACTCAGATCACACAGCGTGAACAGGCGCTCCAAAGTGAGCAAGGCCGCGCCCAGTACATGATGAGTGAAATCTTTGTGCCAGTCCCAGATCCCCGTCACGATGAGACGGAACTGGCATTCACTAAAACAATCATCAATCAGCTTCGTGAGGGCGCTCCTTTCCCGATCGTCGCAGCGCAGTTCTCTCAGGCACAATCCGCACTCGACGGTGGCTCTATGGGCTGGGTTCAGGAAGACAACCTCGACCCTCAAGTCGTCAACGTCGTAAGGCAGATGCCAATCGGAGCGATCTCCAACCCGATTCAGGTCGCAGGTGGTTTCATTATCGCAACAGTTCAGGCCAAGCGTGTCGTCGGAAAGCAAATGGGCACGATGGTGGCGCTGCGTCAGGCATTCTTCCCGTTTGACACCCCGCTGAACCCACAGAACCCCACAGATCAGCAGAAAGCCGCCCTGCAGCGCGCCTCCGCTGCCGAACAGAGCATTCACAGCTGCGAGGCGCTGGAAGCCCTGAACAAGTCTCTTGGTGAAAAGCGCCCTAGCGATCCCGGCACTCAGGTCCTTGAACGCCTCGCTCCACAGATGCGCTCCATTCTTGAACCCCTGCCTGCAAATCACGTGAGCCGCCCGCTTGTATCGACAGACGGTATCGCACTCCTGATGGTGTGCAGCAGACAGCAGAAAAATCTGGCCCAGCAGACACCAAGCGAAATCGCCGATCAGCTCATGAACGAACGTGTTGAACAGGCATCCCGCCAGCTTCAACGTGACCTTCAACGCCGTGCAGTTATCGAAATGCGTCCTGCAGCCAAAGCCGTGTTCAACTGACGTGAACCTTCCTTCCCTACGCGACACCATTCATGCTCACGGCCTTGATGCGAAGAAATCTCTCGGTCAGCATTTCCTTCTGGATCCCAGCATCTGCGCCCGTATTGCGTCTCTCGGTGGAGACCTGACGGGACGCAGTGTCGTTGAAATAGGCCCGGGCCCAGGCGGCTTGACCCGCGCGCTGCTGGACAGCCCAGCTTCACGCGTCGACGTCGTGGAAATCGATTCCCGTGCCTGGCCCCTGCTGGAGGAGCTCGCTTCCTTTTATCCTGAGCGCCTGCATATTGTGCAGCAGGATGCCTTGAAACTGGATGCTGCATCTCTCGGGCCTGCACCACGCCAGATCATCGCAAACCTACCCTACAACGTCGCGACCCCGCTTTTGGTCGGATGGTTACGGCAGGCCGACCAGTGGGAGCGCATGGCTCTCATGTTCCAGCTTGAAGTGGCCGAGCGCATCTGCGCTGAACCTGACAGTTCAGCTTACGGGCGCCTTGCAGTGCTTGCCCAGTGGTGTGCTTCCTGCTCTGTTGTCCTGCGCATCCCACCGGGCGCCTTTTCTCCGCCGCCCAAAGTAAATTCGGCAATCGCCCTTCTGATTCCCCACAAACAACAACCATCACCCGACCTGTTTAGGGCCATGGAACAGGTCACGGCAGCAGCTTTCGGGCAAAGACGTAAAATGCTGCGCTCCTCGCTCAAACCTATTGGTGGAGAAGCTCTTCTCGAAAAAGCCGGGATCCTTGCCACCAGACGCGCCGAAACACTCACGATCGAAGAATTCAATCGACTTGCGGAACTCCACCTGGCCAACAAAAAGAAAGCCTGAGAGCACTCTCAGGCTAATTTTTCCCTTTCCCGGTCCAGCATGTAGTCCCGTGTCAGCGGTACAGCATCTACAGACCGGGAAAGCTGCATCTGAAAATTCATGTGCCCTTGCGTTCGAAACGCGAGCTCACTTCCAACCAGATAGAGCTCAAACATCCGTACAAATCGCTCATCATACAGCGCCGTGATCTTCGTACGATTGGCATCGAACCGCTTCCGCCATTCCGCAATCGTTTTGGCGTAATGCAGGCGAAGAACTTCGCAGTCCGTCAGCCATAAGTGAGAGCGCTCGACAGCCGCAATGGTCTCACTCAATGCGGGCGAATAGCCCCCAGGAAAAATGTACTTGTCCAGCCAAGGATTTGTTGTCCCTGGTCCATCCATTCGACCAATGGAATGGATTAACGCAGTACCCTGAGGTTTAAGGCAGTCATGGACAGTTTTGAAAAACTGATCGAATTGCGCAATCCCGACATGCTCGAACATTCCAACAGATACAATACGATCAAACTGCTTACGGACTTTTCTATAGTCCAGCAGTTCGAAACGTATCTGCTTTTCAAGGCCAGCGTCTTTCGCACGTTGACGAGCAACCTGTAGCTGCTCAACCGAAAGCGTAATTCCCAGGACACGCGCGCCATAATCTTTGGCCAAGGTTATGGCCATCCCACCCCAGCCACATCCAATATCGAGAACTTCAAGCCCTTCGCGATCGAAATTCAGCTTGGAAGCAATGTGGTGCTTCTTCGCCTCCTGAGCTTCTTCAAGAGTCATTCCCTCCCTTGAGAAATACGCACAGGAGTACTGCCTGTCCCTGTCCAAAAACAGATCATACAGCTTTCCGTTCAGATCGTAGTGATGGGCAACGTTTCTGCGGGATCGCTTGAGAGAATTCAAAGTTCTGAGAAGGCGCGTCACATAGCGGAGGCGGTCTTCAATTTCTTCGATAATGTGCCCATGGCCATTGATATTGGTCATGAGCAGCAACATCAACGTTTCGAGCGTACACCCGTCCGGCAGGATTTCCCCTGCCATATACTCTTCACCAAACGCCATCCCGGAATTGATAACCAGTGCACGTTCGGCTCTTCTGGTTGTCAGATGAATACCGGCTTGCGGGCCATCTGCCGACCCCTTGTAAATACGGCGCGTACCATCACTGAATGTGACCAACAGACTGCCTGTCTGTATGAAATGCTTCAGAACGATATTCAGAAGATGCTTCACGACGGACTCCTTCGACTTCGAAGAACCCTGAGCATGACATGTCTACAGATTATGGCAAATGCCCGATCCAGACATAAAAAAAACCCGACCAGAATCTCTTCTGATCGGGCTTTTCCGCAGAATAGGCGGAAATCAGACGGCTTCGGCCGCTTCTTCCCCAGCTGCATCAGCAGCTTCTTCTGCAGCATTTTCAGCGTGCAGATCGCCAAGGATGTTGTCATCCTCTTCTTCCTGGCTCACGGCTTCGCCGCGTGCCTGGCGCTCAGCTTCCTCAGCGGAACGGGCAACATTGACCGTCAGCGGAATGGAAACTTCAGGATGCAGAGCAACACGGGCTTCCGTGAGACCAAGCATCTTGATCGGGTGCGGCAGAATGATCTGCTGACGGCCAACTGTCAGACCAGCTTCAGTCGCAGCATTCGCGACGTCGCGCGTAGTCACAGAACCATACAGGCTTCCGCTATCACCAGCCTGACGGATGATGGTCACGGACAGGCCATGCATACGCTCGGAAAGACGCTCGGCCTCTTCGCGCTTCTTGATGTTCTGCGCTTCCAGCTGTACCCGCTCGTTCTCGAAGCGTGCACGGTTGGTGGCATTGGCGCGGATGGCCTTGCCCTGTGGCAGAAGGAAGTTACGAGCGTAACCTGGCTTGACGTGGACGACTTCGCCCATCTGGCCAAGGTGCTCGACGCGCTGCAGCAGGATCAGTGCAGTCTGGGACATGATCGCTCTCCTCAGTTCACGACGTAGGGGAGCAGGGCGAGGAAGCGGGCACGCTTGATAGCCTGCGCCAGCTCACGCTGCTTCTTGGCAGATACTGCCGTGATGCGGCTCGGCACGATCTTGCCACGCTCGGACAGGAAGCGGCTCAGCAGGCGCACGTCCTTGTAATCGATCTTCGGCGCGTTCGGGCCGGAGAAAGGGCAGGACTTGCGACGACGGTAAAACGGACGACGTGCACCAACTGCGGTACGGCGTGCGGCCGGATTTACTTCGGTTGTTGTGGTGTCGGACATGTCTATTACTCCGCTTCAGCCGTGAGTGCTTCGCCCTGCTCACCGCGAGCGCGATACTCTTCACGATCTTCGCTGCGGCGGGGACCACCACGACCGCTCTCAAAGCGACCAGCAGGCTTGGAACCACCACGGAAGTTACCACGGTCGCCACGGTCGTCGCTCTTGCGAGCCAGAACCGGAGACGGGTTCTCGTCGATCTCGTCAACGCGCAGGGTCAGAACACGCAGCACATCCTCATTGAGGCTCAGCTGACGCTCCATTTCGCGCAGGGTCTCAGGGGTCACATCAAGACCGAGCAGGACGTAATGGCCCTTACGGTTCTTCTTGATGCGGTATGCGAGCGAACGCAGGCCCCAGAACTCACGCTTCTGGATGGAGCCGCCATGTTCGGTCAGCAGTGTGTTGATGTTTTCGACGATGCCTTCGACCTGGGCCTGAGACACGTCATTACGTGCGATGAGCACGCTTTCGTACAGTGGCATGAAAGCTCCCTTCGGATACGGTCAACCCTCCCCGCTCCGGCCCATGCCGGGTGACGGCGTCCACTCTCGTGGAACGCGGGTATAGCCGGTGCGACGCCACATCGCCCGGCAGGGAAAGGCGCGATAAACCACGGCACCCGCCTAAAGGCAAGGATTAACTTGCCGAATCCCGCAGTCTTTCAGGAAGTAACTCAACAGGCACGTTCCAGCACTCATGCTCGACATGAGTGATCTCAAAACCAGCCCGCAGATAGTTTGGTAACGCGCGCGGATGATCCTGCGTACACGTATTGACCCGCACACACGCAGCCCCGCTCGAGAATGCATGCGCTATCGCACAATCCAGTAACTTACCACCCAGGCCCTTACCCAGCGCTGATGGTAGAAGTCCAAAATACGCCAGATGTGCATCCCTCGAATCTTCAAGATCGAGTTCGTAAAAACCCAGAGATTCGCCCGCTTCGTTCTGCAAAAGCATAACGTGAAGAGTATCTTTGGAGAGGATTGCCGCAAGGCGGTCATCTGGCATGACCCTGCGCATCCACCAGCAATATTCTGCCCCTACGCCTTCATACAGATGGCGGTAGAACGTGATATCAGGGTTGTGAACCCGCCTGATCGAGATGCCATCGGGCAAGAAAGGCCAGGGACGGCTATGCGCCGCTACAAGAAAGGTGACGTCCACCTCAACTCTGGTGAACGCCCCCTTTGGCTTGAGCCAATCCGGTAGCAAATCCGGACGACTCTCAGTTATCGTCCAGGAACGACCGCAGCTTGCGGCTGCGGCTTGGGTGCTTGAGCTTGCGCAGAGCCTTGGCTTCGATCTGACGGATACGCTCGCGGGTCACGTTGAACTGCTGCCCAACTTCTTCGAGTGTATGGTCCGTGTTCATCCCAATACCAAAACGCATACGCAGCACACGCTCTTCACGCGGCGTGAGGGACGCCAGAACGCGGGTGGTCGCTTCCCGAAGATTAGTCTGAATTGCTGCATCCAGAGGAATAACAGCAGTCTTATCTTCGATGAAATCACCGAGATGACTGTCTTCTTCATCACCAATCGGCGTCTCGAGAGAGATAGGCTCTTTGGCAATCTTGAGAACCTTGCGGACCTTTTCCAGAGGCATTCCCAGCTTCTCAGCCAGTTCCTCGGGAGCAGGCTCACGACCAATCTCATGAAGCATCTGACGCGATGTCCGGACCAGCTTATTGATCGTCTCGATCATATGCACTGGAATACGGATGGTCTTTGCCTGATCAGCGATTGAACGCGTAATCGCCTGACGGATCCACCACGTAGCGTAAGTCGAGAACTTGTAACCACGGCGGTATTCAAACTTGTCCACCGCCTTCATGAGGCCAATGTTGCCTTCCTGAATGAGATCCAGGAACTGAAGACCACGATTGGTGTATTTCTTGGCAATGGAAATTACGAGGCGCAGGTTTGCCTCGATCATCTCTTTCTTGGCGCGCGTCGAATCACGCTCACCACGAGAGACAGTCGCATACACACGACGGAATTCACCAACTGGAAGGCCGGTCTCGTGTGCGAGCTCAGCAATCTCGGCGCGCAGGCTGCGAAGCTGGTCGATATGCTTCGTCGTCAGGGTTTTCCAACCCTTACCCGGAAGCGTGCAGACAAAGTCTACCCAGCCCGGATCCAGCTCGTGACTGCGATATTTCAACAGGAAGTCATCACGTGAAATCTTGCAGCTCTCCGCAAGACGCAGCATCCGGCCTTCAATGCCATTCAGTCTCTGAACGTGCAGCTTGATGGCCAGAACCAGCTCTTCAATCCGGTTATTGTGCAGCTGGACCTGCTCCACAAGAGCAACCAGTTCATCGCGAAGCTTCTCGTAGCTCTTCTCTGAACGATCCGTTGCTTCTTCACCGGAGGTCAAAGCTTCAATGCGGCGAACCTGCAGCTTACGCAGCTTGTGATAAAGCGGCTCGATAGCTTCAAAGCGGGCCAGAATTTCCGGCTTCAGCTTCTCTTCAAGCGCAGAAAGCGACAGACCACTGCCTTCCTGCTGCTCGCCATCACCTTCGACTTCGTCTGTATCATCATCCGAATCGGTATCGGTAGGTTCATCACCTTCCTCACCTTCAGCACCTGGCTCACCGCCACCCTGACTTGCTTCAAGGTCCACGATGTCGCGCAGTAGCATCTCGCCTTCTTTGAGGCTGTCATGCCAGGAGATGATCGCACGGAATGTCAGCGGGCTCTCACAGAGACCACCGATCATTTCGTCGCGGCCAGCCTCGATACGCTTTGCGATGGCGATTTCGCCTTCACGCGACAGCAACTCCACCGACCCCATCTCGCGGAGATACATCCGCACAGGGTCATCGGTTCTGCTTGCAGTCTCAGCATCGACGTTGCCGCTGGCAGGCTCGTCAGATTCGCTCTCTGTCTCTTTTTCTTCCTGAGCAGGCTCCGCCTCTTCCTGCTCTTCATTCTCGACGACCTGGATGCCCATTTCGGACAACGCAGCCATAACGTCTTCGATCTGCTCAGAGGACATCTGGTCCTGCGGCAGAACGGCGTTCAGCTCGTCAAAAGTAATATGCCCGCGTTCACGCCCCTTGGCGATCAGCCGCTTGACGGCCCCGGACTGCGTATCAAGGACAGTCGTATCACCATCCTGATCCTGCGCGTTCCGATCCGTACCAGAGGCTGTTTTCGTCGCCATGCGTCTCTCCGTCAACTCCGCCGAAGTCAGCAGTTCGGCAGCGTGCAGGTGGGCGATCCTGCGCACTAAGTCAAGGTTTTCACGACAAGGAATACAACTTCCTTTTCATGGAAGCGGTTAAAACTGCCCCGTGGAAAGGCTTATTCCTCAGGTTCCTCGCCTCTGCGAAGAGCATCCAGAACGCGCATCCGGGCAAGCAGACCCTCAGGAAATGCCGCTCCGCCGCCACTATCGTCAGACGCAGGAGCGTCTGAAGCATAAGCCTTCATAATTGCTTCCTGAATATCGTGCTTCACCTCACGTTCGAAAGAGGCAAAATTCACAAGACCGTAAAAATGCCACCAGCTTTCAATGATCTCAACCTTCAGAACGTCATCTTTCTCCCGCTTGCTCCCCACCTCCCGCGGTAATGGGCCTGCGAGAAGAGCCTCGGTCACATCTTGCAGACCATGCTCCTCGAGCCATGCCTGGCAGCTCTCATCCGTGAGTTCACCACCCTGCGCCGCCCAGTCGAGCAGAGCCCCACGAAGCAGGTCCAGCCTCTCGGGCAAAACCAGATGGCTATAGGCCTGCTCGACATGCGGCAGGATGTCTGGATGCTTCAGGAGCAGTGCTGTCAGAATATTCAAACGCTCATCCGCACCTGCCTCTACCCGCCGATTTTCCCCGGCGTTTTCTTGAGAGAGTGAGAGGGAAAGCGATTTTCTATCGCCTTTGAACTGCTGTTTCTTGCCATTGCCCTTCCGAAAACGCTCGAAGAACATATCAAGAAACGTACTGCGGAACTCCGAAGACAGGGAACGGTCTGGAATGAGTTTTGCCAACGCAACCAGACGCTCACGTAACGCAGCCCGACGTTCAGGCGTTGGGTTACTCTCTCCGCCAGTCAACAGGCCAAATAATTCCTGAGAGAGGGACGAGGCCCCCTTCAGAACCTCCCCCATCGCCGCGGCTCCACGCGCCCGAATCAGGCTGTCCGGGTCATCCTTCGGATCCAGACGACAGAATCGCAGTGTGCGTTCTGGAGAGAGAAGCGGCAGCGAAACCTCACACACCCGCAAAGCCGCCCGCGCTCCAGCTGCGTCTCCATCCAAACACAGAATCGGAGTCGGCGACATCCGCCAGAGCAGTTCCAGCTGCTCCTCCCCCAACGCAGTACCAAGTGGGGCCACCGCTCCACCAAAGCCGGCCTGATCAAGCGCGATCACATCCATGTAGCCTTCGACCACGACGAGATCTGCGCCTCTGTGAACGCCTTCCCGCGCCAGATCGAGATTGAACAGCGTACGCCGTTTCGAAAAAAGGGCCGTCTCCGGGCCGTTCAGATATTTTGGCTGCCCGTCACCAAGTGTTCGCGCACCAAAGGAAATGATGCGGCCACGCCGGTCCCGGATAGGAAATGTGACACGATTGAAAAACAGCTCCCCTTTTGCGTCACCACGATCATCCACGCGCATCAGGCCAGCCTGAACCAGCATATCAGGAGTGACGTCATGTGCCCGCAATTCCTCGACGAGCCTGCGCCCATCACCGGACCAGCCAAGCCCGAAGCGCTCGATCGTGGCGTCGCTCAGTCCGCGCCCCCGCAGATATGCAAGCCCTTCCCTCCCCTCGGGCAAAAAAAGGCGACGGCGATAGCTGGCCTGAACCAGATTAAGAACATCGCCAAGAGACTTTACCTCCCGGGCACGGGCTTCAGTTCTTGGGTCTGATTTCGGAATATCCAGGCCTGCCTCGTTGGCAAGCTGCTCCACCGCTTCCGGAAAGCTGCGCCCTTCACTCTGCATGACGTAAGAAATCGCATCGCCATGCGCGCCACAGCCGAAACAGTGAAAATGATCATCATACACGTAGAAGGAAGGAGATTTCTCCCCATGGAACGGGCAGCACGTCTTCCAGTTACGCCCTGATCGGACCAGCTTGTTTCTGCGCCCGATCAAGGACGACAGCGGCGTGCGGTTACGCACCTCATCAAGGAAAGCGGGGTCGAAAGCCATAATTCTGAAGATAGTCTCGCAGGGCTAGAAGAATAGAGCTTCTTAGCGCTCCAGTTGGGGGCACATTACCCGGAATACACCCGGCTGCCCGCTTTCTTGCCAACGGGAGCGAGAATTCTGGGATATGGCTGTCAAAATAACAGTTCTGAAAGAGCGTTACGAAGGGAGCAAAAGGCGTGTCGCTCTCAATGCAAATCAGAAGCAGGATGACAAACGCACCATACCCCTTGCGGGAGGCCAACCAAGCATTGGAGGACCTCCATCACGGCCAATTTGATTGCGCGCCGTTCTAATGCCCCGACTTCAGGGCGCTGTTTCTCAGGCCAAGCGCGCCCGAACCAGTCCGCTGGCCTTTGCCGGATCCAGATCTGCGCCAAAACGCTCCTTAAGCGCCGCCATGACGCCGCCCATTTCCTTCATGCCCGTTGCACCAGTTGCAGCAACAGCTTCCTCAATGGCCGATTTCAGTGTGGTTTCATCAAGTTCGGGCGGCAAATAGCCACTAATTGTGGCAATCTCGGCCTCTTCCTTATCAGCCAGCTCCGGACGTCCACCATCACGATACATGGTAGCAGATTCCTTGCGTGACTTGATCATGGAACGCAGAGCAGAAATGATATCAGTGTCTGTAACCTCTGCGTTTTTGACGCGTGATGCCACGTCCAGATCCTTGATCTTGGCAGTGATCCCACGGATCTGTGAAACCTTGTCAGACTGACCGGCCTTCATAGCGGCCTTAAGATCATCCATAATCTGCGTACGAAGCGACATCGGCTCTAAATCTCCTGCGCGAGGTATATTATTGCTATTTCGCAAGAATATTCCGTTTCTAAATCAGGTATAAAATCGCATAATTCCCATGACATCACAACGTGAGGCGCCCCCTCCCATTGAAAACAGCATTCCGAAGAAATCTCGCCCTTACGACCCTGACATTCATGATACTTGGTGGCTACACGTCACCTACATATGCAGCTTCGACACCAAGGCCGAAAAACGAAAATATTGTTGTTCATCGAATATCAACCAAGGCCGTAAGGCACCTTGTCGAGGCAATGGTTTCATCGCCATCATGGGACCATCAACTCGCAAGATGGGACAGCAAGCTGTGCCCACTTGTGGCAGGTGCACCGGAACTATTCAAAGGTGTGGTCCTAAGCCACCTTCATTCCAACGCTCAAATCGTTCTCCACGGACTATCAAAAGACTGCGGAATAAAAAACGTAATTATTTTCTTTTCTGAAAATACGTAGTAGTCCTTTAATAAAATTTTGAATAAATACCCTTCCCTTATAAAGGGGTACAATTCCATCGGATTAAATCGTGATGATTATGAGGAACTAAGCAGAAGAGAAATCGAAGCACTTCAGGCAGACAGGCCAGTTCGATGGTATCGGAGTACCAGTACCGAACCCGCTAACGGCACAATTGTAGGAAAAGATTCTCTTTCAGGAAAATTGACGACTTCATCGATAGATGGTGGGGCACGGATCCTGCAACACACACAGGCACGCACCACATCCGTTATTGTAATCATCGATATAACGGAAGCATCCGGCGCAACATGGAAACAACTCGCCGATTACATAAGCTTCGTAGTGCTGGCTGGCCCAAAACTTGGAAAAAACTTCAACGCAATTTCCATTATGAGCCTGTACAATAACAGAACTTTTCAAAAAAAAACAGCGCCACCTGCCATGACGCCCTTTGATTCAGCGATAATACAGGCTCTTTATGAGAGCGAAACAGCCGTTCAATCCCATGATGAACAGTTGGAAATTACGCAATCCGTCATCTCTAGACTTGGTTCATCTCTTCATCTGAACTAAAATCTCACGAACCATCATTTTGCATGTACGCTCTACGAAATATTGGACCTAAGGCCCACTTATCAACGAATTCCCAGTAAAAACATTCCGCCCCAACCATCACACCTCTCACGTGGGAAAAAACTTCCCATGCGCTGCATAATCCATTATCCCACCCCCGAGCGAACACGGAGCCGGGGACGGACACCGACCATGGACATCGACAAAATTATCGAAAAAGCCGGAGGCGCGGAGCAGATCGCAGCGCTTGCTGGCGTCGGGCTAGAGGCAGTCCGTAAGTGGCGACAATCACGGATGGTACCCACAAAGCACTGGCCAGCCATGCTCCGTGTGCCCGGAATCGAACTCCAGGACCTCAACCCCACAGATAACTCTGCCCCGATAAGGCAGGAAAGAGAGACGGACGTGCCCAACACCTGCCCTGCCGGCGCAAATGCCGCCCTAGTCCTTGCAGATGGCACAATCCTGTGGGGTCGCGGCTTTGGCGCACATACTGGCGGCGCGGTTGGCGAACTCTGCTTCTCAACAGGCATGACCGGGTATCAGGAAACGCTGACGGACCCATCCTTTGCAGGTCAGATCGTCACATTTACTTTCCCGCACATCGGAAACACCGGCACCAACACCGATGATAACGAAGCGCCAAAGATCGCGGCTCTTGGCGCCGTCGTTAAAGAAGACGTCACGGCTCCGGCAAGCTGGCGCTCCCTCCAATCGCTCGATGGCTGGCTCCAACAGCATGGCCGCGCAGGCATCAGCGGCGTGGACACCCGCGCCATTACCCGCTCCCTACGCGACAACGGCCCCCAGACTGCCGTTCTGGCGTTTCCGGAAAACGGCCTGATTGATACTGCAGCATTGCTTAATCAGGCACGCGAATGGTCCGGCCTTGAAGGCATGGATCTCGCGAAAGAAGTGACCCAGCCCAAACGCAGCTGGACAGAAGGCGTATGGGAAACCACTCGCCCCGCCCGCACGGAGAACCGCCGCCGCGTTGTCGCTATGGATTACGGCGCCAAGAACAACATCCTGCGCTGCCTCGTAACAGCCGGATGCGATGTGACCGTCCTGCCGGCAACTGCCACCGCCGAGGAAATCCTCGCGCTGCAGCCTGAAGGCGTGTTTCTTTCAAATGGCCCGGGTGACCCGGCAGCCACTGGAGAATACGCTGTCCCCGCCATCCGCAGCGTCCTGAAAGCGAACATCCCCGTCTTCGGTATCTGCCTCGGCCATCAGCTTCTGGCCCTGTCTCTGGGCGCCAAAACATACAAGTTGGATCGCGGCCACCGCGGCGCCAACCAGCCCGTCAAGGACCTCGAAACAGGCCGTGTCGAGATCACCAGCCAGAACCATGGCTTCGCGGTGGACGACAAATCCCTACCGCAGGACGTCAAGGTCACGCATGTGAGCCTTTTTGACGGCTCCAACGAAGGGATTGCCTCCACAACACTGGATGCGTTTTCCGTCCAGTACCATCCGGAAGCCAGCCCTGGCCCCTCCGACAGTTTCCACCTTTTCGAACGTTTTGTCGCGGTCATGGACCGTCGCGCCGCCAACGCAGGAGCCTGATCCATGCCCAAACGCACTGACATCAAGTCGATCCTGATCATCGGCGCTGGCCCGATCGTTATCGGACAGGCCTGCGAATTCGACTATTCCGGCGCTCAGGCCTGCAAGGCCCTGCGCGAGGAAGGCTATCGCGTCATCCTGATCAACTCGAACCCTGCCACCATCATGACCGATCCGGGTTTGGCGGATGCAACCTATATCGAGCCGATCACGCCTGAATTCGTCGAGCGTATCATCCTCAAGGAAAAGCCGGACGCCGTCCTGCCAACCATGGGCGGCCAGACAGCCCTGAACGCTGCAATGGCGCTCGACAAGTCCGGCTTCCTCGAACAGCACGGGGTCGAACTGATTGGTGCCCGCGCGGACGTTATTGATCGCGCGGAAGATCGCCTCAAGTTCCGTGAAGCGATGGACGCAATCGGCATCGAGAGTCCACGCAGCACCATTGCCCATACACTTGAAGAGGCACGTGCAGCACTTCCGAGCGTTGGTCTTCCAGCAATTATCCGCCCGTCCTTCACCATGGGCGGCTCGGGCGGTGGCATCGCGTATAACCGCGAAGAATTCGATCAGATCGTAACAGGTGGCCTCGACGCCTCCCCCACAACCGAAGTTCTCATTGAAGAGTCGGTTCTGGGCTGGAAAGAATACGAAATGGAAGTCGTCCGTGACGTTGCGGACAACTGCATCATCATCTGCTCCATCGAAAACATCGACCCGATGGGTGTTCATACAGGTGACTCCATCACGGTCGCCCCGGCCCTGACGCTGACCGACAAGGAATACCAGCGCCTGCGCGATGCCTCGCTGGCGTGCCTGCGTGCCATCGGCGTTGAGACTGGCGGGTCCAACGTACAGTTCGGTATCAACCCGAAAGACGGCCGCATGGTCGTCATCGAAATGAACCCGCGCGTCTCGCGCTCCTCGGCACTTGCTTCCAAAGCGACCGGCTTCCCCATCGCCAAGATCGCCGCGAAGCTTGCCGTTGGTTACACGCTCGATGAATTGCGCAACGACATTACCGGCACGACGCCCGCAAGCTTCGAGCCGACCATCGATTATGTCGTCGCCAAAATTCCCCGCTTCACCTTCGAGAAATTCCCCGGCACTCCAGCGCTGCTCTCAACGTCCATGAAGTCGGTCGGTGAAGCGATGTCCGTCGGGCGCAGCTTTGCAGAAGCCATTCAGAAAGGCCTGCGCTCCATGGAAACGGGGCTCATGGGCCTCGATCCGGTGGAGGCACCGGGCGATGGATCACTGGACGCCTACCGCGCTGCCCTTTCCGAGCCTCGCCCAGAGCGCATCCTTATGGTTGCACAGGCCATCCGTGCAGGCCTGTCGCTGGAAGACATCCACGCCGCCTGTAAGTTCGAGCCCTGGTTCATCCGCCAGCTTCAGGACATTGTCACTTCTGAACGCGAAATCGAGAAGAACGGCCTGCCGCAGGATGCCTATGGTATGCGCCGCCTCAAGGCGCAGGGCTTCTCCGATGCACAGCTGAGCCGCCTGTCTGGTCAGACCGCCAAGGACATCCTCACCCTTCGCGAGAAGCTGGAAGTAACGCCAGTCTATCGCCGCATTGACACCTGCGCGGCCGAATTCGCATCGGATACGCCTTATCTCTACTCCACCTACGAAGGTGGATATGGCACGCCGGAATGTGAAAGCCGCCCCACTGGCCGCGACAAAATTATCATCCTTGGTGGCGGCCCCAACCGGATCGGCCAAGGCATCGAGTTTGATTATTGCTGCGTTCATGCTGCCTACGCCTTGCGCGAAGCTGGCTTCGAAACGGTCATGGTCAACTGCAATCCAGAAACCGTCTCCACGGATTACGACACCTCGGACCGCCTGTACTTCGAACCCCTGACCGCCGAAGACGTGATCGCCCTGATCCGTACAGAAGCAAAAGGTGGCAAGATTCTTGGCTGCATCGTCCAGTATGGCGGACAAACACCGCTCAAACTGTCTCGTGCACTTGAAGAAGCCGGCATTCCGCTCCTCGGCACACCGGCAGACGCGATCGATCGCGCAGAAGACCGCGAGCGTTTTCAGGCCATGCTTCGCAAGCTTGGCCTCCGCCAGCCCCGCAACGGCATTGCACGCCACGCCTCGGAAGCAGAAGCCGTAGCAGAGGAAGTCGGCTACCCAATCGTTGCTCGCCCATCCTACGTTCTGGGTGGCCGCGCTATGGAGATTGTCTATGACCGTGCAGGCCTGAAGCGTTATCTGAACGACGTTCTTCGCGCCGCCGGCCCCGAAGTGGCAAACGCCCCTGTCCTGCTCGATCACTATCTCAACGATGCCATCGAAGCCGATGTGGACTGCATCTCCGATGGTGAGACGGTGTATGTGGCCGGCGTGATGGAGCACATTGAGGAGGCAGGCATTCATTCCGGTGACTCAGCCTGCTCCCTGCCGCCCTATACCCTCTCGCCAGCTATTGTGACGGAACTGCGCTCGCAGACCGAAGCCATGGCACGTGAACTGGGCATCCGTGGCCTGATGAACGTCCAGTACGCTATCAAAAATGACGAAATCTTCGTCCTTGAAGTTAATCCCCGCGCATCCCGTACCGTACCTTTTGTCGCCAAAGCGACGGGCGTTCCGGTAGCCAAAATCGGTGCCCGTGTCATGGCTGGTGCACGCCTGTCCGAGTTCCGGCTGGACGGCGATGCCGTGTCTCCACATGTCGCGGTCAAGGAAGCTGTGTTCCCGTTCAACCGCTTTGCAAACGTGGACACCATTCTTGGTCCGGAGATGCGCTCTACAGGTGAAGTCATGGGGCTGGATTCCAGCTTCGAGCGTGCCTTCGCCAAATCCCAACTTGCGGCAGGCGTCAAGCTTCCGCTTTCCGGAACAGTATTCCTGTCGGTTCGCGAGAGCGATAAGCCCCACATTCAGACTCTCGCCCGCAAGCTGGTGGGAATGGGCTTTACCATTCTCGCCACGGGCGGGACTGCGTCTCGACTTGAAGAAGCCGGCATTGCGGTGACACGCGTCAACAAGGTCCTGGAAGGCCGCCCCAACTGCGTAGACGCAATCCGCTCTGGCGAAGTTCAGATGGTCATCAACACCGCGAAAGGCGGCCAGGCAGCGCGCGACAGTTTCGACATCCGTCGGGGCGCATTAACAATGGGCGTTCCTCACTACACGACGATCGCAGGCGCTCGGGCAGCAACCTACGCGATAGCAGCGATGAAAGAAGGCGAGTTGGGCGTCGCTCCACTTCAGTCTTATTTCCGCGGAACGTTCTAAAAATGTTTAGCTGTCCGGGGAGATCTTCCCGGACAGCCCGCCCATCGAGAGCATAGCGTTTTTCACTTAAAGCCTCTTTAGCACCGAGACACTTATCCGCTCGAGATCAGGCACGTCCTCACCTTCAGAAAGCCCGGATGAGTGCGATTATATTATTGAAATTCGATAACAAACTTTGCCTGATCTTGTAAAAATCCTACGGAAACCCTATATTGTCTGGCTATTCCCAATTTCTCGATACGCTTTCCTGAGGATTTTATAGTGCAGAAGAGTCCAATGACCGCGCAGGGACTGCAGCGTCTCGAAGACGAGCTGCGTCGCCTCAAAAGCGAAGATCGCCCCGCCGTCATCCGCGCCATTGCCGAAGCCCGTGCTCATGGCGATCTATCTGAAAACGCCGAATATCATGCCGCACGTGACCGCCAGTCATTTATCGAAGGGCGCGTTCTCGAACTGGAAGAGCTGGTTTCAACAGCCGAAGTTATCGACCCTTCGACACTCTCGGGCAGTCAGGTGAAATTCGGCGCTCATATCGAACTCCTCGACGAGGAAAGCGAGAAAGAGAGCTCATACCAGATCGTTGGCGTACACGAAGCCGACATCAAGCAAGGCCTTCTTTCCGTCTCCTCCCCGCTTGCCAAGTCCCTGATAGGCAAGGAAGAGGGCGATACCGTCTCTGTCCCCGCACCTGGCGGTGACAGAACCTACGAAATCCTTAAGGTATCGTTTCGCTAATGTCTGACAGCCTGACGATCTTGCCTGAGGTTACCATCTTTGACATCGAGAATGCGCAAGAGCGTATTTCCTCGACTGTCGTCCGGACGCCGTCGATTGCGTGCCCGGCGCTCTCACGTCTGACCGGAGCGGAGATTACCCTCAAGCTTGAAAATCTTCAGGCGATTGGATCGTTCAAGGAGCGAGGTGCGGCCAATAAAATGGCACTCCTCACCCCGGAAGAACGCGCTAAGGGTGTTGTAACAGTATCTGCAGGCAACCATGCGCAGGGCGTCGCACGACAGGCCAGCCTTCTGGGCATTGACGCAACAATTGTCATGCCACGATTCACACCAGCAACGAAGATCGCTGCAACCCAGGCTTGGGGTGCGCGGGTCGTTCTCGCGGGTGATGATTTCACGCAAGCCTGCATCACCGCAGAAGAACTACGCGCAAACGAAGGTCGCGTTCTGGTCCATCCGTTCAATGACCCTGACGTTATTGCCGGACAAGGCACAGCCGCACTCGAACTTCTTCAGGACGCACCAGATCAGGACGTGATTGTCGTGCCTATTGGCGGCGGCGGCCTGATTGCAGGCTTTTCCGCTGTCGTTGCGGCGCTACGCCCTGATATCGAGATCATTGGCGTGCAGGTTGAAGCTTATGCTTCGCTATCGGCCTACCCAAAGGAAGACACTCCCGTCCTTGGGGGCTCGACTATCGCAGAAGGTATCGCGGTCACAAAGCTGGGTGACCACTGCCTGCATAACATGCGCAACCGGATCTCGAAGATCCTGGTGGTCAGTGAACTTCAGGTCGAGAGCGCCATTACAACGCTGGCTGAAAAGGCCAAGCAGGTTTGCGAGGGCGCAGGTGCATCAGGCCTTGCTGCTATTCTTGCAAACCCTGAGCTTTTTGCAGGCAAGCGCGTCGCCCTCCCACTCACAGGAGGAAACATCAATGCGCGTATCCTCGCAAACACGGTTCTGCGCTCTCTCCTGCGGGATGGCCGCATTCTTCGACTGATTTTTCAGATCCCCGATCGCCCCGGAATGCTGGCGGATATCTCTACCCGTATCGGCGGTTATGGCGGCAACATTATCGAAGTCTCACATCATCGCCTCTTCGCATCCCCCTCCGTGCAAACGGCAGAACTCGTGGTGATGGTCGAAGCGCGCGACACCCAGCATGCCCAGCAGATCGAAACTGATCTGGCCAGACACTACATCGTACGCCGGGACTGAACTCAGAAAACCTGCAAGACACAAAAAACGCGCATCAGGCACAGCCCTTTGCGCGTTTTTTAAATCTAAGCTGGAAAGATATCAGCGCGTACCGAAAAGACGGTCGCCTGCATCTCCCAGGCCCGGCACGATATAGCCGTTTTCATCAAGCCTATCATCAACCGCACACGTAACAACCTGAACGTCAGGATGCAGTTCGGCCATATACCTGATCCCCTCTGGGGCAGCCAAAAGGCACGCAAATACTGGATTTTGTGCGCCCGCAGCCTTGACGCGCGTAATTGCTGCAGCCGCAGAATGTCCAGTAGCAAGCATCGGATCGAGAACGATACAAGTACGCCCTGGAACGTCACCAGGCATGTTGAAATAATATTCGCTAACTTCCAGCGTCTCATGGTCGCGGCGAAGACCAATATGCCCAACGCGTGCAGACGGAACGAGATCGAGCATCCCATCCAGAAGCCCATTTCCAGCGCGCAGAATGGAAACAAAGCAAAGCTTTTTCCCGTCCAGTTCTTCGCCTTCCATCAACCCGGACTGAACATGCACCGTCTTCGGGCAAGTCGTCAGATTTCGGGTTGCCTCATAAGCCAGTAGAAGGCTGAGCTCCCGCGTCAGGCGCCGAAAACCGGCAGTAGACGTATCACGATCCCGAAGGCGCGTCAGCTTGTGGCGCACCAGAGGATGATCGAGAACAACAGGCTTCAGCGCCTCACTCATAAACCCGCTCCCTGGGTGGCTGGTCGAAATTCAAGAACGATACCGTTCATGCAGTAACGAAGTCCTGTTGGTTGCGGACCATCTGGAAAAACATGCCCCAAATGACCTTTGCATCCCGCACAGTGAACTTCAGTTCGGATCATTCCATGGCTGGAGTCCTGCGTCGTCTCCACGCCAGCATCAATGGCACGGAAGAAAGAGGGCCAGCCGCTACCACTGTCATACTTGCTGTCAGAGGTGAATAGTTCACGCCCACACCCTGCACAGGCATAAATGCCCTGACGCTTCTCATCGTTCAACGGGCTCGAACCCGGTCGCTCAGTACCGTGTCCGCGCAGAACACGACGCTGTTCGGGCGTGAGACCAACTCCGCACCCGCCTCCATTTGCCCCCGAAAGGGTATCGCAGCTCTGTGTCATGAAGGTGCTCCGAAAACCTAAGAAAAATCTTCAGGCAGTATATGGAAGCAAGACACACATTTGTCACCCGCTTCAGACAACTAGACGTAAAACCCAAGCGCATGACGGCCGTTTAAACCAGACGTTACCTTGAAAGGACCTGAATCATGAGCTCCATTGAAGACAAGATCAAAGGCGCTGCCAATCAGGTGGCAGGAAAGATCAAGGAAAATATCGGTCGCGCAACAGACAACCCAACCCTTGAAGGTGAAGGTGTAGCGCAAAACCTCAAGGGTAAAGCGCAGGAAACCAAAGGGGACGTCAAAGACGCAGTGAAAAGCAGCATAGACAAGATCTAACGCCTTTCTCTGCATTAGTAACAAAGAGGCACTGTCTTCCCAAAGATAGTGCCTTTTTCTATGGCTTGATCCTGGAGCACCCGCTATTTAAAAAAGCAATTTCTGCCCCGGAGGAAATTTTGTCCGGCCACGACCTTTCAATCATCCTGACAGTGCGGAATAACGACCGATACCGTGGCCATGCGGTCTCAGCGCTCCTTGAGGCCGCACGCGAGGTGCAATACCTCCCGAAGAGCCTTAGTTTAGTAATTTTTTGCGAAGAAAAGACACTTTCCCCTGAAATTTCGATCCATGAACTCAAAGAAATTTTCAATTATATTGAAATATTCGATATAAATACCAAAAATAAAATAGATTTTACCACAAAATCATTTCTATGCATTTTAGATAGTTCCATATTTATATCGAAAAACTACTTACGAGAAATTTTCGTTACTCTACAACAAAAGCCTCAAGATACGCTGCTCGTTCCAGAATTTCTAATAAAGTACGGCTTGGAAGCAGAGATATTACGCATACCCGAGCTGCAAAATATTTCACCGTACGTATTGGTAGAAAATATACCGTTTCCGCCCGTATTCAGCTGTCAATCGTGCTTAATGACCAAAATTATGGCAGCTGGTGGCCTGCCGTCTTTCGACAGTGCACGAATGCTGGCGGATGCGATCGCCGTTGGAAGCATAGTCGAGAGATGCAACGAAACGGCTATTTTTGAACATGCCGCCTCGTCGAACCTGTCTGGCTTTCCCCCTCTCCCGGACTCTCTGCTTTTGCGTCCAGAGTTTTATCGTCGACTGCTCGTTACCCAAGATCCTACCGCGCATTCACACACCTCAGGCCCACAGCCGCTACATAGTCTACCTCAAAATACCCTTTATAAAATTTTGCCCCCAGCTCAGGCCATTACCCAACTCGTCGTGCCAGAACTGATAATTGACCTTCCAGTCAAAACGGAAAATGAGCCTGCCCCTGTGATCGGTCGTGCTTATGCTGAACTTTGTTCTGAGCTGAACAACAGCTCATACGACGAAGTCTTCCTCCTCCCATTCCTGACAACAGGAGGAGCCGATAAATACATTCTTGATGTTATAAATAGCCTTCACACCCTGAACCCACGCTGCAAAACTCTCGTGCTTTTCGGGGAATTCTTCACCAAATATGCTTGGATGGAGCGCTTACCTACTGGTGCCAATCATGTCGATTTATGCAACCGCTTCCCTGACTTCACCGAAGATCAACGGCAGATCCTGACACTCCGCATAATACAAAATATGGCGCCTCATGGGCGCCTTCATATCAAAGGCAGCATCTTTTCCGAACGCTTTTTTCTGCGCTTCGGCGACCTTCTGAAACACATGTCTCCGATTGTATACCGGTTCTGCGATGGAAGGATTGAGCATGGTGGCCGAACCTTCATTGATGCTGGGCAGTTTGCTTTTATTTCCACTGCAATTCCGAACATCCAGACCCTGATCTGCGATAATGCTCATATTGCTGCCTTCGATCAGCAGCGCATTGGGGCATCTCCTGAACAATGGCAGGTACTTTACGCCCGCATGCCTACTACCAAACAAGTCACGCACAAAGAAATAAAAGCATCTGGGAAATCTCGACGCATTATATGGGCCTCGAGAATAGATCAACAGAAGCGTCCATCGCTATTATTGAAAATTGCACGACTTCTACAAAAATATCTCCCTGACATGTATATCGATGTGTACGGAAATTTCATTATGGATAATGATGGCCTACGTGAGGAAATCGTCTCGGAACCAAATATTAAATTTCATGGTGGATTCCAAAATTTCCAGAAATTAGATGCTACGCACAGCTTTTGTTTTCTCTACACGAGCAGTTTCGATGGGCTACCAAATGTATTGCTAGAAGCAGCCGCATCAGGAATACCACTGATTGCCCCAAACGTCGGTGGCGTGAGTGAATTTGTAAAAGACAGCCACACTGGAATGCTTCTCGACTGCTCAGGACAGGACGACGAAGACGCAGAACTATACATACAAGCCATAAATATCCTTCTCAAAGACAAAAAACTACGCCTTAATCTCTGCAAAGAGGCACAGATACTTCTGGAAAAACAGCACGCCCCCAGTTATTACCAGCAACAGATAAATTTCCTATTCGCAGATAAAATGCCAATTCACCAATGACCTCCACTCCCGATATCAGCGTCATCGTCACCATTCATAATGAATGGCAGTACTTGCCGCGAACCCTTCTTTCTATCTCCGAAGCAGCTACTGATGCCTGCCACGCGGGATTATCCGTAGAATGCGTCTTCGTGTTTGATAGTTCCGAAGGGAAGACTCGAAATATTATAAAACAAAAAAAATTAAACGGCGTTGACGTAATTCAAATCATAGAAGTAGATTATCAATCCGTAAGCCTTAGTAGAAACCATGGCATAATACAGAGCAAAGGAGATTATATATTCATATTGGATGCAGATGATTTAATTTCATTTTCAATTTTAAGAAAATTATATTGTTCAGCTATAAATTCACCAATTAAAACAATTTTCACCCCACGCTTTAAATTTGGGTTTGATCTTTCCTACTTCATTGTTGAGTATTTTTCTTCAGATCTTATCAATATCGGCGATATGGTTTGCCAGAACTTATATAATGCACGCCTATTCTCTCATCGCAGCTTTTTTGAAAATAATCCATATTTTGATATACCGTTCCAGTCCGGTTATGCATTCGAAGACTGGCTTATAGCCACCGAAGCACTCGCATCAGGTTATCGTTTCCAAGCAGTCGATGAAACAGCATGGTATTATCGGGTTCGCACGCATAGCCTCTTCCGACAGACCATAGAAAAAACGACTAAACAAATTCCAAAATCAGCTTTTTTTGACTATAAAATTTTTCTTAGAGAATATGAAATTACTAGAAAAATAGCTTCTTTACCAACAGGAATAGGAAGAGAAGTACTAAATAATTCTTTCCAAATGGAATTGATGGGACGTGCAAACAGTATAGACCCTGCTATTCTTCCTTATAATTTTTATCATTATAGTACTGGTGCATTTAACAATGCTACCACCGGAATAACTGGGCATGCTTATGCTAAAATTTGCCGCATCAAAAACAATAAAAATTTTAATGACATTTTTTTCTTATCATGCATTAATTTTCCTTATGATTTTTTCGACGTTTTTTTTCAAACTAATCAGAGCACAAAAGTCGCTTTTTTTACACTTGAGGATGAATTAAACGTTGAAAAAATTCGTAAGTATTATCCCGGCATAACCATCATTAATTTCGAAAGCCTAACACCAGGAATAGATTATAAAGATCGAGATATTATAATAATTAAAATCCTTCAAAATCAATCAACAACCACAAAATTACACTTTTTCCCCGCAGAATTTTCATATAATATTTATGAAAAATTTCATATAATATTTAACAATCAATGCTTTTATTATTCTTTAAGGAATCTCAAAGACCATGAAAAACTTCGAGAACTTGAATTTTTAAATGCGCTCAGATCAACATCGCACGAAACTCTTAAACAACAGGAAGAAATAAAAATGACTATGCGCATTCTCCTATCTAATGGCACGCCCCCGGCTTCCAGAGAGTAAAACCTCCTCGCCCCCGGCTCCTTGCCAATATCGCCCATTACCCACTTCTTAGAGATTCATATTCTCTTCTGACCGTATTGCACTAAGTTATAGGACTATTAAAAAGAGTAACCAGCTAACGCGCTGTAGCACCTCGGCTTCACGCACATCTGTGCACTCTGTAACTCTGGACCTGCTTTAAATGACGTCAATCGCCCCGCTATCGTCCGCGCTGCACGCAGAAATTACAGACAAAAGACGCGTCCTTCTCATAAGTCCTGATATCGAAGGCCCAGTCCGAAACGGCGGCATTGGAACGGCTTTTACAGCACTTGCACGAGCCTTGAAGAGCCAAGGGCATGATGTAACTATCTTGTATACCCTCGGTACATACATTGAGCAGGGCACAATGGATGGTTGGGTGCGCCAATACAAAAGAGATGGCATTCGTTTCATTCCCCGCCCGGATAATGACGGCCCTTCTCTCACAGCTCCGATGCCGCGCATAAACTCTTGGCTAGTTTATGAATGGCTAAAAAGCTGCAACGAGATTTTTGATGTCATTTATTATCCAGAATGGCGCGGAGAAACTTACTACGCGCTACTAGCACGCAAAATGGGTCTACATTTCCAAAACACAGCATTTATTGTTGTTACGCATAGTCCGAGCGTCTGGGCCCAGGAAGGCAACAACAAGCTCCCCAGTAGCCCGGAAGACCTGGAAACCGAGTTTCTTGAGCGGCAATGTATCGCGTTAGCTGATCACATGGTCAGCCCAAGCGTCTATCTTATCAACTGGATGAAGCGAAGAAACTGGGTTCTTCCAGAGACCTATGAAGCTCTCCCTAATTGTGCACCGGCCGGACTGAAAAGCGCGATTGGGTCTAGAAAATTTCCAACCGCTCTTAACGAAATTGTCTTTTTTGGGCGCCTCGAAGAACGTAAAGGCTTAACACTCCTCTGCAAAGCTCTGGATCGCCTTGACCCAGCAACATGGACCAATATCCGTCAAGTCACATTCCTCGGGAAAAGTTCTCACGAGCTAGCATTTAAGAAGCTAATAGAGAAAAAAACCAATAATAATTGGCCGGTCGAGATTCGTATAATTACGAATATGGATCGCACTCAAGCAAATACATATCTGTCGCAGCCTGGTCGCTTGGCGGTCATTGCCTCGCTATCAGAAAATTCACCGTATTCCGTAATGGAGTGTTTATTACAAGAAACGGCATTCATCGCATCCAATATTGGTGGCATTCCCGAACTGATTGCTCACCAAGATCAAAGCAGAGTCCTGTTTGAGCCACAACCACAGTCCTTGGCGGAATGCCTCACAAAATGCTTTGAAACGCGCTTTTCTTTCAAGCCCGCAAAGCTCTCGTTTAGCCCCGACGATATAGCAAAAAAATGGTCTGAGCTGATCCAGAAGATTGATTTAAGCGCTCCTGAAGCCTTATCCAAAGCCGAATTGCCACGCATTAGCGTGTGCCTCACACATTACGAGCGTCCGCACCTGCTTGGTGAAGCTCTCAATTCTCTTTTTCAGCAATCCTACAAAAACTTCGAAGTCATCGTTGTGGACGACGGAAGTGTAAAACAATCAAGTAAAGAATGCCTCAATCGGTTATCAAAACATTATGAAGAACTGGAGTGGAAATTTATCCGCTCTACGAACCGATATCTTGGAGCTGCCAGAAATCTCGCTGCCAGTCACGCGACAGGCGAATACCTGATGTTCATGGATGATGACAATATCGCTCTTCCACATGAGTTAGAAACATACGCTCGCTGTGCACGTCAGGTTGATGCCGATATACTAACTTGCCCATTTGATATTTATCACCGCGACATTTCAGCCCATGAGAAGGAAAAGGCAGAATACCGCTGGCTTCCACTGGGAGCCTGTCCGTCCCTGGGGGTATTCTACAACTGCTTCGGAGACGCCAACGCGCTCATACGTCGTTCTTTGTTTGAAAAGATTGGCGGCTTCACTGAAGATTACGGCATCGGCCACGAGGACTGGGAGTTTTTTGCCGCCGCGGTTTTGCATGGTGGAAATCTTCAGGTTGTTCCAGAAAGCCTCTTTCTTTATCGGGCAAGCGACAGCGGTATGCTTCTGAGCGGTGAAGTCGAGCGCGATCATAGCCGCAATATCCGACCATATGTTCAGAATACTCTGGGACAGATGGGCAGCGCCCTTGCCTACGCGCTGCATCTGTCTCTTGAAATGAGGGGAGCTTTCCAGCAAGGACAACTGCATCAAAGCACGCCTTTCAACCCTGATTACTTCACCTGGAGCGACCTGCTAAAGCCTCGCTTCTTCAAGCAGGTGCTATCGGGGGCATTGCGAAACCGTACTCTTCGGCAAAAATTCTGGAAGTTCCTACGCGAAAAAGGGCTATGGAAAACACTGCAAGCCGTAATCATTTATGGGACACGAAAGGTGACACGACACTGACACTCATCACGCTCTCGCGCATCTATGCTGGGGAGCGTTCGCATGACGCTGGAAAAGTGGCATAACAGGAGGAGTGCTATTTCCGCCTCCCGACCAGGAGCTTTCCAGTGTCCCAGCCTTCCTCTCCATCTCGCCGCCCCGTTATGCTTGCCATCCTCGATGGATTTGGCTGGCGTGAAGATGAATCTGACAATGCCGTAAGGCTGGCCAACACTCCCACGTTTGATGCCCTTTGGACTGCCAGCCCGCATGCTTTCCTGAAAACCTGCGGAGAAGATGTCGGCCTGCCAGAAGGTCAGATGGGCAACTCCGAAGTCGGACACCTAAACATCGGCGCAGGCCGCGTCGTCATGCAGGACTTGCCGCGTATTTCCCGCAGCGTTCGCGATGGATCGCTTGCAGAGAATCCGGTCCTTGTCTCTTTTATTGATGCGCTCAAGGCATCAGGTGGGACCTGTCACCTGATGGGCCTCATATCGCCCGGCGGTGTACATGCACATCAGGATCATGTCCTTGCGCTCGCAAAGATTGTCAGCGCTTCCGGCGTTCCCGTTGCATTACATATTTTCAGCGATGGCCGCGACACACCTCCCCGTTCAGGCGAAGACTATATCGGAGCTCTGCTCCACGACCTGCCAGCTTCCGTTACGGTTGCTACGATCAGTGGACGCTACTACGCCATGGATCGCGACCACCGTTGGGAACGAACGGGTCTGGCACTTTATGCCGTGCGAGACGGGGTAGGCCCACATTCTGAAAGCGCTCTTGATGTTATCAAGGCGCACTATGCCGAAGACAAAGGCGACGAGTTCATCATTCCTACGGTACTGGGCAACTACGGTGGCATGGAAGATGGTGACGGTATCCTGTCATGCAATTTCCGCGCCGATCGCATTCGTCAATTACTGGATGCACTTCTGATCCCGGAATTTGAGGGCTTCGAGCGCGGTCGTCTCATAAATTTTGCTGCTGCATGCGGCATGGCGCGTTATTCGGACGTTCTGGCACCATACATGACCGTTCTTTTTCCGAAGATTCCGCTTGAGGATCTGCTCGGAGAAGTCGTTTCCCATGCGGGCATGACACAGCTTCGTATGGCTGAAACCGAAAAATACCCTCATGTCACATACTTCCTTAATGGTGGCCGAGAAGTGCAGCTACCCGGAGAAGAACGGATCATGGTGGCGTCACCCAAAGTGGCCACATATGATCTTCAGCCGGAAATGTCGGCTCCCGAACTGACCGACCGAGCCGTCGAAGGCATTGAATCGGGCCGTTTCGACATGATCATACTGAACTTCGCAAACCCGGACATGGTCGGGCACACTGGCTCTCTTCCTGCTGCCATCAAGGCCTGTGAAGCTGTTGATCAGGGCCTGGGCCGTATCAACGACGCGATCGTCAAAGCCGGTGGCATCCTGCTCGTGACGGCTGATCATGGAAACTGTGAAACCATGCGCGATCCACAGACAGGCGGCGTGCACACCGCACATACCCTCAATACCGTGCCATTCCTGCTGGCTCACGCCGATGGCCAGACGGTCCATGACGGCAGGCTCGCAGATCTTGCACCAACCATTCTCGCCCTTCTGGGTCTGACACAGCCTCCTGCAATGACGGGCGTATCACTGCTTGAAAGCCACTAAGGCTTTCTGGCTGCTCCTGCCCCTCATCTGCGTGACGGCAGCAGGAGCAGCGCCCCCCCATAAAAGCAGCCACACCACCCATCATGCACCCCCAGCATCCAGCGCTGGGCAGCGCGCTCTTGATCGTGCAGAGGCTGCCCGCAAGGCACTCATCGCCAAGCAGGTACAGCAGGCGGCGACAATCCGTGCGCGTCAGGCTGCGGCTTTACAGGCGCAGCAACGAGCCAAATTGCAAACTGCGCAAACTGCAACTTTCAGCCATCAAACACAGCACGCGCAAACTGCGCTAAACGATACACAGAAACGAATTCTGGATCTCACTGCGGCAATCGACGCCCTCCAACTCAGGCGGATCGAAGCTTCCAGGGAAATCGCCCAGCAGAACGCTGCATTACAACCCCTTCTCCCAATTGCCGAGAGACTTTCGGTCGCACCAAATGCTGCTCTGTTTGCCTCCCCCGGAACCGCTTCAGAGAGCGTGGAGGCGCTTTCCATTATCGGGGGCTTTTCCCGCCTGACACAACAGCGCGCCCAGCAACTTCAGGCCCGTCAGGAAGAGTTGCGCACGATCAGCGCATCTTTGGCATCGCATGAAAAAGAATTGACGACACTTCGCCAATCGCAGCTGAACGTCCGCGATGCGGCGGCAGCCAGAACACACCAGTCCGCGCGACAGGAGGCAGTTGCTGATCAGGCAGCGCTCAACGCCCGACACGCCGTGGCTCAGGCCATGCAGGATGCCGCAGATCTGTCGGAGGAAATTACCAGACTGGAAAAACAGGAAGCTCAGGCCCGCGCGGCACTCGAAGCAGAAGCTCGTGCGCTCATCCGCGCCCATCGCCTTCAGGATGCACAACGCGCGTCATCAAAGGCAAAAGCGCTTTCCAGCAATGGAACAGGTGTCTCAGGCAGCAACGGCCATGCACCCGTATCTGGGCGCGTCGCTGTCCGCTGGAGCCAGGACACTGAGGCTGGTCCTGCAACGGGCATCACCTACGCCACCGTTTCCGGCGCTACGGTCAATGCTCCATGTAAGGGCCGAATCGAATTTGCCGGGCCCTTTCGTTCCTTTGGTCAGATGCTCATTCTGGATTGCGGGCGGAATTACCGCTTCGTATTGTCCGGCCTACAGACGCTAGGTGTTACCACCGGTCAGAATATTGGGCATTCGGCGGCACTGGGCTCCATGCCAACATCAAATGGAATGCTGTTTGTGCAGCTCAGACATGGCGCACAAACCGTTAATCCGGCACCGTTTCTCTAACTACGTGTCCTTGGTGCTTGCCGCCGGTTTCCGCCGGACGCAGGACAATGTAAGATTGTAGATTAACGAACCGGTTATCTACTGTGGCGTAGTCTGCCCATAACAGACCTCAAGCCCCGTTCCCGAGGATGGAGATCACATGAAGTTCCGAACTGGCCTACTGCTGGGCACCGCCTTCGTCGTTGGCGTGGTTGTAGGCCCGGCCACCCTGCGTCTGACGGGATCTGGAACCTTCACCAGTGCCATCGCACGCGAAGTGTCTTCCCATGACAACAGCGCTGAAACCGTCCGCCTGCTAACCCTTCTGGGAACAGTCATGGACGTGGTTCGTGCTGAATATGTCCAGCCGGTAACGGACAAGGACCTCATCAACAACGCTCTGGACGGAATGGTGGGCAATCTCGATCCCCATTCTTCCTATATGACCGCAAAACAGTTCCATGACATGCAAACCGAAATTTCGGGCAAGTTCGGTGGGCTGGGTCTGCAGGTTCAGGAAGAATCCGGACATGTACGCGTCGTTTCCCCTATCGACGGAACGCCTGGCGCACGCGCCGGAATCCAGCCCGGCGATTTCATCACGATGGTCGATCACAAGAGTATCGATGGCATGACGCTGGATGAAGCCGTGCGCAAGATGCGTGGTGACCCGGGGACAAAAATCAGCCTCACAATCGTTCGTCCAAAAACCGGCAAGACCCTCACATTCGACCTTACCCGCGAGATTGTTCACGTTCAGATCGTGCGGTCTGCGCTTTACGGCAGCACCGGCTATATCCGCCTAACCGAATTTGATGATGCCCTTGAAAGCGACATGAAAGCCGCTTTCGAAAAGCTTCATGCCGATGCGGCCAAGGCACACGGTGGCAAACTAACCGGTCTTATTCTGGACCTTCGCTCCAATCCCGGTGGAAAGCTTGATCAGGCCATCGCGGTTTCCGATGACTTCATCAAGGATGGCGAAATCGTATCAATCCGCGGGAGGCACCCTGAAAACAATCAGCGCTGGGATGCGCGAGGAACGGATATTACAGACGGCCTGCCCATTGTCGTGCTGACAAACGGTGGTTCTGCTTCTGCCAGTGAAATTGTAGCAGGTGCGCTCAAGGATCACAGACGCGCCGTTATTCTCGGCGAAAAGACCTTTGGAAAGGGTTCGGTGCAGACCCTCATTCCCATCGGGGACCAAGGCGCCGTACGTCTTACGACGGCACGTTATTACACGCCGTCAGGCCGCTCCATTCAGGGGCGCGGAATTGTGCCAGACATCGCAGTGCAGGAAACCAAGGACGACGATTCCTATGGCTATCGTGAGGCAGACCTCACGCATATCCTGACGAATATCGGCGGAAACCGGACGGCCGAAACGCCTCGTACAGACCTTCCTGCCATTGCAAGCTCCATTCCCAAGAAGCCGCCTGCAGACTGGCCCACATTTGATCTGACAAAGCCTGCAACAGACTTCCAGCTACAGCAGGCTATTAAGGTCGTGAATGCAATGGCTGGCATTTCAAACCCCGCGCCAGCTATCGCACAGGCAACTGAGGTCAAGGCTACCAAGCCATCGGCTCCAGCCGTTGCCCCGACAAAGCCTCCCGCTGAACATCATTAAGAAAATACAGGCTGACAGTGCAGAACAGTTCTTCCTCTAATGATCGTTCTTCAGGGATCTGGAGCCGCCTTCCCTCCGCCGGGCGTCTCCTGATCATGTTCTGGGCCGTCAGCCTGACAGCCCTTGCCGGTGTCGGGCTTTATGGCCGACACCGCGCTGCACATCCTGCTGTTGGCGGCATCAAAAACCGCCCCACAGCTCCCATTTCCGCACCGGAAAGCGCCAAAACAACAATTACGCCACAGCCTGCCCGGGATATCTCTCAAGCTCAGCCGGAACCCATTTCACATATTACAGCATCAGGAATCACTGAGACTTCTCTGCCGAAAATTGGCGCACCGAATACTCCTGCAACGGCAATGGCGCTACCGCAACCCAACAGCGCCGCTGCGCCTCCGACAGATCGCCCGGCCCTCGCGGTGGTCATGCAGGGCATCGGGTATTCAGACACGCTGACACAGATTGCGCTGGCAAAACTTCCAGCGCCCGTTGCTCTGGGCATTTCCCCGTATGTCGATGACATCTCAGATCTCATTCAACGTGCACGATCGCAGGGCCGGGAAGTCTTCGTCACGTTACCCATGCAAAGTGCCCACCCCGAACATGTAGACGAGGGCCCTCATGCTCTGGGATATGGCAATACCGAAATGCAGGATCGGCAGGAGCTGCAATGGTGCCTAGATCGGGCGGCGGGTGCCACAGGCCTAACGGATGTTTCCGAAAACGGTGACGACCAGTCCAACGGCGGTTACGCCACCACACTGGATTTTGCGCCAATTGCCGAAATCATGGCCAGCCATAATCTTCTCTACCTTGCGGGCTCACCCGACGATGGCCGCCAGACCAAAGGCATGACGGCCACGAACTGGCTGAATGGCGATACAGATGCCGCAACGCTGGACGCGAACCTGGCCGCGCTTCTACCGAGCGCGTCGAACCCTGCTCCCCGCATATTACTGATGGTTGGCCCCCTTACCCCCGTTGCGATCCAGCACCTGTCAGACTGGCTGAAAGGTCCCGCCGCAAAAGCCTTCACGCTCGTCCCTCCGTCCACATTCACTGATGATGGCCAGACGACAAACAAGCAGGCCGAGGCTGCTCAGATTTCAGGAGCAAAATCTCTATGACACTCTTCGCAAACCTGCCCTACCGTCCAAATGTCGGCGTCGCGCTTTTCAACAGGAAGGGAGAGCTTTTTATTGCAAGACGCGCCGACCTTCCTGGGGGAATCTGGCAGTGCCCGCAGGGCGGCATTGACGATGGAGAGCAGCCGAAAGACGCCGCTTTCCGGGAAATGGAAGAAGAAATCGGCACCCGAAATGCACGTTTTCTCGCAGAACGCGAAGAATGGTTCGCGTATGATTTGCCCGAACACCTCATTGGGCGCGCTCTGGGCGGAAAATATCGCGGTCAAACCCAGAAGTGGTTCATCCTCGGCTTCGATGGCTCGGACATGGACATCAAGCTCGATACGCATTTCCCGGCAGAGTTTGATGCTTGGGAGTGGGTTCGCCCCGAAGCCCTCCTTAAGCGGGAACTTGGCTTCAAACGCCCGCTATATGAAGTACTGCTCCCTGAACTGGTCGCTCTCTATCAGGCGGCCTCAAGCGATTGAGTCCTGACGAGGCGGGCATAAAGCCCGTCCTGACGGAGCAGGTCTGCATGCGTCCCGGCTTCCACAGCACGCCCTTCGTTCATCACCACAATCAGATCTGCCGACTGAACCGTTGAAAGACGGTGCGCAACAATAACAGTCGTCCGCCCTGAGCGAAGCGCAGTCAGCGCAGTCTGGACCCGTGCCTCGCTTTCTGAATCGAGAGCACTGGTAGCCTCGTCCAGCAGCAATACCCGCGGGTCGCGCAACAATGCGCGGGCCAGAGCCACACGTTGTCTTTGCCCCCCCGACAGGCGCCGACCACCCGGGCCGACGCGCGTATCAAGCCCCGCAGGAAGCGTCTCAACAAAATCTACCGCAGCCATACGACAGACATCTTCGATCTCATCACGCGTGGCAGTAGGACGCCCGATCCGAATATTCTCCAGAACTGACATATCAAAGAGCGTTGTATCCTGACTGACATAGGCGATGGCATCGCGAAGGCTTGTGAGCTTCAGTTCCCGCAGATCAACGCCCTCCAGCAGGATCTGCCCGGCGCTGACATCATGAAGGCGCGGAATAAGGGAAAGTGCCGTGGACTTTCCGGCTCCGCTGGGTCCCACCAGCGCAACGGTCTGACCTGGCAACACATCGAGAGTAAGCCCGGCCAGACCCGTGCGGCCATCTTCGTAGTCATAGGATGCTGCGCGAAATGCGAGATGCCCCTTCCCGAGGGGAAGGTCCTGCGCGCCGGGACGATCTGACACGGCAGGTGGTTCATCAATGACGTTGAACACCCGCGACATTCCAGCAAGCCCCTCCTGCAACGCAGCATTCATGGAACCAAGTGCACGAACAGGTCGCGCGGCAATCAGGAGAGACGTAATGAAAGATGTAAAGTCGCCAAGCGTTGCACCGCCCATTGCTGCCCGCCAGCCTGCAAAACCAAGAACCGCAGCGATGGCCGCACCACCCAATACTTCCAATACCGGATCAACGCGCGCACGCCCTTTGGCAATTTTCAGGAACGCATTATGCAGATGGTCCAGGGAGTGGTCGATACGGCCACTCTCACTATCCTCAAGGCGATAAATCCGAACCTGCCGGGCCAGCGCAAAGCTTTCGTTCAGAAGTGCAGATGTCTCACCAATCTGCTCCTGCATACCGCCAGAGGCACGACGAATCTTCTTGCCCAACTTCTGGATCGGCACGGCTGCAACAGGATAGAGAACGAGCGCAATCAAACTCAGTTCCCAGTCTGTCAAAACCATGGAAACCACCAGACCCAACACGGTCACAGCATCCCCAAGGGCATTGACCACGCGAATCATGGCCTCACGAATAGACACTGCGTCCGTGGTAAAGCGAGCCGCCCACTGCGCTGGCGCGTCCTGCTCGATACGGGAAATATCGGCGCGCAGGGCATGTGAAAACATACGCGACTGCAGGCCGCGGATAACCGAAAGCACAAGCGTCTGGACGGCAATTGTCTGCCCATATTGCGAGAGTGCCTTGGCGCCCGTCACCATGACCACCAGGGCCGGAACCTGATACAGGATCCGTGGATCCTGAGCAGCAAACATATCTACCGCGCGCTTGATCACATACGGATAAAGGGCAGTCAGTCCTGCCATCAGGACGGTCAACACGATAACGGACACGATTTGTCCAACGTGCTGGCGCATTTCTTCCCGCCAGATCCGCCCTATCAGGGAGCGACTGTCGATATCCAAGGCGTTCTCTTTGGTCATGTGAGGGGGTTTAGCAGGGTGTTTGCAAAGAGCGAAACTTCACGAGCGGGTTGAGCAGCCCATATGAACGAGACATGCTTCCCTGTCTGGCCTGCACCCATGCTCCAACCACCATTCCCGCGCCACCCTAAGCCACGCTCCCATGGCTGGTCCCGGGGGGACACCAAACGCCTGAGCGTCCTTCCCACCTAACGGAAAAACGGGCTGAGGAAGCTTTTTCAGCCGTATGCGTAGGTGATCCCACTGACGGTCGGGCCGTGCCAGAATGCGCGCCTGCGCAAGCCAGCTTCTTGAAATCAGAAGTTCCAGTGACTGGGCAACCCGGCCACGACGAAGATCATCGTCCGATGATGAAGGGGCCAGATCCGGGAAAGTGTTTCCAAAAACCCCGAGAGCAGTTTTGTCCGCATTCGAAAGTTTGAGCTTCGCGCCCATCAAAACAGCATTTTCCCCAGAGAGCGCAAAGAGTCTCAGGAGAGCGTCAGGTGGCCCGGCGCAATCCAGCAATTTCTGAAGGCTTCCTCGCTGTGCACCCGGGATCAAAACATTCAAAAGGCCGGTTTTTTCCATAGCAGCCAGCGTTTCCGGAAGGCGCGGACCGGTTAAAATTCTCAGAAACTCAGATGCAACACGTTCGGCAGACAACTTACCAAAAAGCTTGAGATTATCTGCGATTGCCTCACAGGCTTCGCAATCCGGTTCGCCCTCGCCATAACGCGCGTCGAACCTGAAAAACCTCAGTGCACGCAGCGCATCTTCTTCGATCCGCCGGGCCGCATGTCCGACAAAACGGACACGACGCGCCTTCAGATCCTGCACGCCGTGAAAATAATCATGAAGCTTGTCATGGCGGTCCAGAGACATGGCGTTAATCGTAAAATCCCGCCTGGCGGCATCTTCTTGCCAGCTTTTCGTCCAGACCACGACCGCATGCCTCCCGTCGGTCTCTTCATCCCGGCGAAGGGTCGTGATTTCGTGGGGGATATGATTGATGAGCGCCGTGATCGTGCCGTGTGAGAGGCCGGTAGGAATGGCGCGAATCGCTGCACTCTTCAGACGCTCCAAAACCACCTCAGGTGGCTCAGGTGTCGCAATATCCAGATCATTCACAGCGAGGCCACGCAGAAGATCCCGGACAGATCCTCCGACCAGCCGAGCTTCCGGCAGGATGGTCCATATTTTTTCGAGGCCGGAAATATCAGGAAGTCTGGAAAGCAGACCGCTCTGTGCCGTCATGACTGACGCGAAAGAGGGAAAAAGCAATCCTGACTCCAGACACCAAGACAAGGGCGACCTTCAACCTGTCCCGGCACCGCCAGTGCTGCGAGTTCGAAGTGAACTGGCCTGCTGATTCTGGCGCGGATGGGCAGATCTCCCTCGCCATCACGCATGTGCACATAGGGAATTGAGGCGGCCTCGTCTGAAGGACGATCCCATTCACAGATGATTGGATGCTTCGGCCCAACGCAGATCAGTTCATCCATATTCGTCCGCAGACAGAGCGTCTGATGACGCCCGCAACCACCCCGGAAATCCAGCTCAACCGCCACAAAAGGGGCATCTTCAACCTGAATGATGCCGCTCTCCATCGGTGTCTTAAGCCAGTATTGGCCTTCTGAATCACGGGTCAGCATGGAACCGAACAGGCACAGCATCGCTTTGCGCTGAACAGGGGAACCACGATAAAGCCACACGCCGTCTCGACGGATGAGAAAAGGAAGAAGCCGGGGTGCAGATGTTTCAGCCATATCCTGTTCAGGCTGACTGCAAACCGCAGACACGCCGGATCCGGATATATCCCGGCAGTGGTAGTCGCTCACTTCTCCCCTCCGTATCTGATGAAAAATTTTCTTCTCACACCAAGTTGGGTGCGATCGAGCCTTGATGAAACCCCCACACCTGTCAGATTGGGTCCTATGAGCGATCAGCATATCTCCTCCGACAATAATGCCGGAACCCTCCGGGGCGAAGCGGACGTGGCAGAAGCCGACCGCCTGACACCCGTTCTTCAACAGATCCGTCAGGCGATTGGCAATATCGTCCTGGGTCAGGATGCGGTGATCGAACAGGTTCTCGTCACCGTACTTTCCGGTGGGCATGCCCTTTTGATCGGCGCGCCAGGCCTGGGCAAGACGCTTCTGGTCAATACGGCATCAAAAGTGCTCGGTCTGGAAGCCACACGCATCCAGTTCACACCAGATCTCATGCCATCTGACATCACGGGTGCCGAAATTCTGGACCAGAACGCAGAAGGCCATCGCGCTTTCCGCTTTCTGCCCGGCCCAATTTTCGGACAACTGGTGCTTGCTGACGAAATCAACCGCGCGAGTCCTCGAACGCAATCCGCACTACTTCAGGCCATGGCGGAACATCGGGTAACCCAGGGCGGCAAGGATTATTCCCTACCCCGCCCATTTCACGTTCTCGCGACCCAGAACCCAATCGAGCAGGAAGGCACTTATCCGCTGCCTGAAGCACAGCTTGATCGGTTCATGCTACGCATCAACCTGGATTTCCCTGATCGTAATGCAGAGCGTCGCATGCTGATCCAAACGACAGGTGCGGCCGAGGCTCAGGCACCCGTTCTTCTCAATGCAGATGCCCTTCTTGCTGCACAGTCCCTCGTGCGACGCCTCCCGGTCGGAGATCAGGTCGTGGATGCAATCCTCAACCTGACACGCTCCTTGCGGCCTGAAGATCCATCAGCTTCCGCCGCCGTGCGGGACGCAGTCTCTTTCGGTCCCGGCCCACGCGCTGCACAGGCCCTGATGATCGCGACACGAGCCCGTGCATTGCTTGACGGTCGCCTCGCTCCAAGCCTTGATGACGTCGCAGCTCTCGCAGAACCTGTACTGTCTCACCGCATAGGGCTGGGCTTTGGTGCCCGCGCCTCCGGAACGGATATCGCAGGCCTGATCCGCGCTCAGGCATCAGTGATTCTCTGATCATCGTGAAAAGCCCAACCGAGACGCTTCGTGGCCTGTTTGGCCGTCGCAACGACACTGTTGCAGATGCCATGGTTGCGCCAGCAGAGACGCTGCCATTGCCCGACCTACTGCTTGCCGCCGAGAAAATCGCGACAGGCCTGTATGCAGGCGTGCATGGCCGCAGACGTTCTGGCGCGGGTGAGGATTTCTGGCAGTTCCGGCAATATCGCGCCGGTGAGCCGGCTACGTCGATTGACTGGCGTCAATCTGCCCGGGCACCAATCGACCAGACATACTGGGTCCGGGAGCGCGAGCGCGAAAACGCACAGTCGCTTCTGCTATGGTGTGACCCCTCCGCCTCAATGAACTGGCGCTCCTCCACTTCCCTTCCGACTAAACGTGAGCAGGCGCAGCTCTCTACGTTAGCGCTGGCATCGTCCGCCCTTCGTGGCGGAGAGCGGGTTGGGCTGCTCACAGGCCCTGAAGCCGGTCGTACTTTCGCTGGGCGGCATGTTTTGCCACGTCTTGGGGAAGCTCTTCTGCATCCATCAGAACACGATGACGAGCTTCCAGATATTCTCCGCGTACCGAACAACGCAGATCTGGTCATCGTCTCGGATTTTCTGTGGGAAGAAAAGCGTATTGACGCACTCCTGAAGCAATGCGCAGGGCGGCCCGTTCGCGTGCATATGCTGTGCATCCTAGATCCTGCAGAGCGAGCACTCCCCTACGCAGGACGTATCCGCTTCGAAGGGCTTGAAGGCGGTGTCCTGACCCTTCCTGCCGTTGAGACGCTCGACGCCCACTACGATCGTATCATGCAAAACCATCTCGATTCCCTGATCGGAAATGCTGCATCCGTTCAGGCAGACTGCATTATCCACACCACCGGGCAGGACCCACTACCCGCCCTTCTTGCTCTCGTCATGGCGATGGGAAGCCGCCGATGATCCTGCTCGCCCCGATTTTACTTCTTGGTCTTCTGGCTCTGCCTGCCATCTGGTGGCTGGTACGCGCTACGCCACCCTCTCCGCAGGAACGCAGCTTCCCGTCCCTGATCATTCTGAAGCGTCTGACGGCCCGTCAGGAAGATGCTGCACGTTCCCCCCTATGGCTCCTCCTACTCAGAGTAGCCGCGGTGGCCCTCCTCATTATCGGTCTGGCACGGCCTGTCCTGATTGCGCGAGATCCCGAAACGGGCAACTTGCCTCTTGTCCTGGTGCTGGACGATGGCTGGGCCGCAATGCCCCATTGGAATGAACGGATTTCAGCCGCTCTGGCATCTGCACAACCCACTCTCCGTAACGGGAGTAATGTAACCTTACTCCATGCGGCACGTGCGCCTGACGGTTCGATGCCCGAGCCTTTCACAACCCATGATCCCCATGCCCTTTCAGAGCATATAGCGCGCCTCAGACCACAACCTTGGCCTGTTGATCGTACTGCACTTGCAAACCTCCTTCGCAACCTGCCCGAATTATCCCGGAGCAGGCTCCTTATATTGTCTGACGGCCTTGCCACCCAGTCCGATGATGACCTGCAAAATGTCGTCACGAAAGCAGCCATCACGCAGGACATGCGCTGGAACGGCTGTGACGTCCTACTTCTGAACGCCAGTAACGGCGCTGACGGAGCACTCCATGCCCGCGTGGACAGCCTTGGCTGTAATGGACGAAATGTTATGCTCAGAGCCGTGTCAGCAAATGGCGGCACCCTCGCAGCCTATCCATTTACGGTCGGCAAGGAACAGCCTGTTTCGCTACCAGCTCTTTTACGCAACCAGTTGGATCGCCTTTCAATCGAAGGGCTGCCCGGCCCCGCCACTACACACCTTATGGGTGAAGCCGACCAGCGTCGGCCAGTTGGCGTATTACAGACACCCGGTGACAGCACGCCGCTGGTCGGATCGGCTTTCTTTCTGAATCGTGCTCTCAGCCCCATTGCCGAACTTCATTCAGGCGATGCCCCAGCACTGCTGGGAGCTCCCCTCTCAGTGCTCATTGCTCCAGACGGCGCACTCTCGGGCGATCAAACCCGTGCTCGCGTTCTGGCATGGGTTCGACATGGTGGTATGCTTGTGCGCTTCGCGGGAGCGGGTCTTGCGGCCGCCCAGTCGCCTGAAGCAACCAACGCTCCTGACGCTGCACCCGACCCACTACTGCCCGTCAAGCTGATGAGCGGAATGCGCCAGCTCGGCGGCCCCATGTCTTGGGGAGCACCACAGAAGCTTGCCCCCTTTGCAGACCAGTCCCCCTTTGCAGGTCTCACTCCACCTGCTGAAGTTACGGTGTCCCGTCAGGTTCTGGCGCGTCCGGAAACGGGTCTCGACGAACACGTCTGGGCTGCCCTGACTGACGGAACCCCACTGGTCACCGCTCGGAGTGAGGGCAATGGTGAAATCGTTCTGTTCCACATAACGGCCTCCCCTGACTGGTCCAACCTGCCCCTCTCAGGACTGTTCCCGCAAATGCTGGAACGACTGATCGAGCGTTCTGCAGGTGTTTCTGGCAATGGCCCAGCGGAACTCGCACCATGGCGGGCACTTTCCATTGACGGAACACTCGCGCCTCCACCTCAGGCCGCCCGCGCGATACGAGCCGATGCACTTGCCAACACGATGGTTAACGTCACTCATCCGGCAGGACTATACGGTCCCGCACATGGCACACGGGCCCTGAATCTTGCTCAAACCATGGCGCCACTCAAAGAAGAACGGCTGCTCGGAAAATTGCTAAACCCGAATGGTGCCCAGACCGATCATCCGTTTGGCCCATGGCTCATGGCAGCAGGTCTCCTGCTCCTGATGCTGGACCTACTGCTCTCTCTCAAAAGGCGTGGGCTACTCGGCCCAATAGCCGCAGTTCTGATAATTGGCGCCACGTCGATTGCAGGCGCATCAGCACAGAGCACCCCTACGTCCAAAGTCCCGCAGGCCGCCCTTGAAACACGACTGGCCTATGTCCTTACAGGACATGAGGATGTGGATAATGTGTCTCGCGAAGGCCTTCAGGGTTTATCAGACTATGTCAGTGCTCGCAGCTCAGCCCTGCTCGGAAAGCCAGATGGCGTTGTGCCGGGCAAAGACGATCTTGCATTCTACCCGTTCCTGTACTGGCCCATCACAGCAGATGCGCAGGCCGATCCCGTTCGGACTAAAGCCCTCAACGCTTACATGGAACATGGCGGGATCATCCTGATCGACGAACAGGGCGCAGGCAGTGATATCGACGGCGGATCGGGGGCAGCCGTCAAGGCAGCCCTTCAGCGTGTTACCGACGGCCTGACCATCCCGCCCCTCGCAAAACTGACGGACAAACACGTTCTGGCACATACATTCTACCTGCTCCACGGCTTCCAGGGACGCCTTGCCGGGCAACCTGTCTACGTCGCCCGCAATGGGGACGAATCCAACGATGATGTGAGCCCAGTCATTATCGGAAGCTCCGACTGGGCACATGCTTGGGCGGTGGACTCCTCAGGCGGCACGCCTTTTGCCGTTGTGCCCGGAGGTGAAGACCAACGCACGCAGGCATACCGCTTTGGCATGAACATGGTCCTTTATGCCCTGACTGGGAACTACAAGAGCGATCAGGCTCATTACCCGGAAATGCTCCGGCGTCTCGGCGGAGGGGCAACACCTGAAAGCTCCGGTCCAACGACCGATCAGGATGAGGAGGACGCACCATGAGCATTGATTTTGCGCCCGCCCTCCCGCTTTGGATTCTGGGCATAATCACCGCCATCGTTTTCCTTGGCACGGTCTATGGAATGATCCGCGGAGCACGAGGACTTCTGTGGCGCGGCCTCGCAGTCCTCGTCATGATTGCATGGCTATCCGGCCCCAGAAGCGTTCATCCGGTGATGCGCCCCGTTCCACAGGACGCACTCCTCGTCGTCGACCATTCATCGTCTATGGAGGTACAAGACCGCGCTGCCATTGTGGAGCGTGCCGCAAAGAGTCTGACCGCCGAAGCAGAGCGTCTTCCTGGTCTGACCCTTCATCGTGTGGATGTGCCCGGCGGTGACGGTCATGGCACACGTCTGTTTAATGCCATAAATCAGGCTGACATTCCTCAGGGGCGTTTTGCCGGAGCGATCGTTCTCACGGACGGCATGGACCATGATACACCAGCAAGTCTGCCTGCACGCTTCCATAGCGCCGACGGCAAACCCCTGCCTTTGCATCTGCTTCTCGGAGCACGGGGCGAAGAACATGACCGCCGCCTGAAAATCCTCAGCACCCCTCCCTACGCAATCGTAGGACAGGATGCGACTGTTCGCGTGCAGGTTGATGACCTCGGCGCTGCCGCCGGTGAACACGCAACCCTGACCGTCCGTTCCGGCGAGTCAACACCCACAACAAAAGAAATTATCACGGGGCAGCCGCAGGACATCAAAGTTACTGTTCGTCAGCCAGGTGAAACGCTGCTCGGCCTGTCCGTATCACCGCTGAGTGGCGAATCATCGGACCTGAACAACTCCGCTGTTGTCCGCATCCGTGGCGTGCGGGACCGGCTCCGTGTTCTGCTTGTCTCAGGTGTGCCCAATCAGGGTGAACGCGTATGGCGGCGCCTGCTAAAGGCCGATCCGTCCGTTGATCTGGTCCATTTCACAATTCTTCGTTCACCCAATACGGACGACAACACCCCACTATCAGATCTGGCGCTGATCCCCTTTCCAATCCGAGAGCTTTTTCAGGAGAAAATTCGCAGCTTCGATCTGATCATTTTGGACGGCTTCCAGAACAGCAATATTCTACCTGAAGAATATCTAACCAATATTGCTGATTACGTTCGCAACGGCGGCGGTCTGCTGCTCACTGCCGGACCAGAATTCGTCAAGGACGGTACACTTCAGGATACACCCCTTTCGCAGGTATTTCCGGCACATGTCCCGGAAAATGGCGTCATGGTTCAGGCATTCCGTCCCACGCTTACAGCTCTCGGCAAAACACATCCCGTCACGGCTGGACTCAACACAGACTGGGGCCCTTGGTATCGTGCTTTGCACACTGATCAGTCACATGGCGAAGACCTGATGAATGGACCAGACGGATCGCCTCTTCTGCTTCTGGATCATGTGCAGCATGGCCGCGTTGCCATGTTACTGTCTGATCAGCTCTGGCTCTGGTCTCGTGGCGAGGGCGGCGGAGGCCCACAGGCTGAACTCTTACGCCGCCTCTCACACTGGCTCATGAAAGAACCAGAGCTGGAGGAAAACCGCCTGACAGCACGTATAGAAGACGGACAATTGACCGTTGAACGACATGCCGCAGGCCAGACAGCCTCTGCTCAGGCAATGGTCACTTCACCAGACGGCTCCAGAATTCCACTTACCATGCGTGGCGGTAATGGACTCTGGCACGGAGAGATGACAGCTCCTGCTGGTGGAATCTGGACCATACGACAAGATGGTCTGGTCGCATTTGCAAGTCCCGTCACACGCGACGCCCTGGAGCGACAGGATCTTCGCGCGACGGCAACAGTCATGTCCGGACTGGCTCAGGCATCGGGAGGTGCCACCGACTGGATCGCACAGAACACGCCGCACCTGCGTCAGGTGGAAGCTGGTAATGTTCTCTCAGGCAGCGACTGGATCGGCCTGCCAATCACGCACGCTGCCGTCTCAGGAGAGACAAGAACAAGCGATCTGGTGCCGGCGTGGTTCGCGCTTGTGCTCGCTCTTGCATTTCTTGCGCTCGGATGGTGGCGCGAGGGCCGGTAGAGACTCGCACACGGACGCAGATCGCATTATATTGTCTGAATGCGACTGCTCCCCTCCCTGCACCTGCCCCGCCTGATGCTGATCGCTGCACTTGCAGCGACACCACTCGTTCTCATGCCCTGGCATGCTGCTCATGCGCAGGATGCTGATGACGCAGAGGCTGAACAGGAAGCCGAAGAGGCCCAGAAAAAAGCAGAAGCCCGCAAAGCAGCACAACGTGCAGCGGCACCAACAGCGCTTCCAGGCGCGCAGTCCAGCGAAGACGATACAGGTCACTCCCGCGTGGACGTAAACCCGACAGTCGCACTTTTTGACGCGATCAACCGGGGGTCACTTAACGCAGCCAGAGAATCCCTGAACCGCGGCGCAGACATGAACGCCCATAACGTTCTCGATCAGACCCCGCTCGACATGGCGATCGACCTCAACCGCAGCGACATCATGTTTCTGCTGCTCTCCATGCGCACATACAATTCTGATGGCCGCCTCGACAGCGCCAACGTTTCAGATAGCGGTGTCGAAATGAAGAACGGCAGCGGCCATCTGACCATTGGCGGTCACGCTGCCACCAAAGCAACGAAGCCTGCGGCAAAATTCGATACACATGGCGGCACAGCCAACACGGCCGAGGGTTTCCTCGGATTCGCAGCGCATTAAAAGAAAAGCGTGCCTCTGGATCAGACAGAGACACGCTTTTTCACCAAGATTTCACAGTAGCGTCTGGGCCGAGAGCAGCCCGTATTATCCTGCGTTACGCAGGGCGACATTTTCCTGACGCAGCACATCCAACGGCACAACTTCACCATCACGCTCAAAATACCAGAACGTCCAGCCATTACAGGACGGCGCATTCGTCAACAGTGCACCAAGCTTATGAATGGATCCCCGCTGCTTGCCGGAAACCAGCGTTCCATCAGGCGTGACCGTTGCACTCAGACGTTTCTGGCGATCAAACAGCTTTGTACCCGCCGGCAATGCCCCCGTTTCGACAAAGCTGCCGAAAGGAATGCGCGGCAGTTCACGCTTTGCAGGGGTGATGGCCAGTTCATCCGAGGAAAGACGCACCTCCCTCTCAACACGCGCACGCGCTGCATCCACATAATCAGGATGGCGCTCAATCGCTATAAACCTGCGTCCAAGCCGTTTCGCCATCGCAGCTGTGGTGCCGCTTCCACAGAAAGGATCCAGAACAAGATCTTCTGCATTGGTCGAAGCCACTAGAACGCGATGCAACAGACTTTCAGGCTTCTGTGTCGGGTGCAGCTTTAAACCATGCTCGTTTCGCAGACGTTCGTTGCCCGTGCATAGCGGCAGGTACCAGTCGGAACGCATCTGAAGATCGTCGTTCAGCGCCTTCATGGCCTGATAATTGAAACGATAACGGCTCTGAGGGCTACGTGACGCCCAGATCAGCGTTTCATGAGCATTCGTAAAACGACGGCCCCTGAAATTCGGCATCGGGTTGGATTTACGCCACACGATGTCATTAAGGATCCAGAACCCAAGATCCTGCATGATCGCGCCCAGACGGAACACGTTATGGTAAGAGCCGATCACCCAGATCGTGCCGTCTTTGTGCAGGATCCGGCGTGCTTCTGTCAGCCATTCACGCGTAAAATTGTCATACGTCGCATAGTCGTCAAACTTGTCCCAGGCGTCATCAACGCCATCGACGACAGTTTCATCCGGCCGGCGGAGTTCTCCACGCAACTGAAGATTGTACGGAGGATCAGCGAAAATACAGTCCACACTGCCGTCTGGCAGTGTTTTCATGGTCTCGATGCATTCACCACGCAGAATCTGGTCGATGGGAAGTGCGCCAATCATGCTGCGTGTGCCTCTGCTGCGATCATATTTTTAATGGGTGCGAATGCACGTCGATGATGAGGCGTAACGCCCTGTGTTCTCAGGCCCTGAAAATGTGCCGCGGTGCCATATCCAGCGTTGCGCTCCCATCCGTATGCGGCATGCCGAACGGCAAGACGCTCCATGAGACGGTCACGGGTCACTTTTGCCACGATGGAAGCCGCCGCAATCGAGAGGCTCACGCCGTCCCCGCCAATCACCATTTTCAGCGGGCATGGGAGCCTTGGGGCGTGCTTGCCATCGACCAGAGCCAGATCCGGCTGGGGATCGAGCCTTTCGAGCGCCCGCCTCATCGCCAGATAGCAGGCCTGTGAGATATTTATTTGTTCTATTTCCGAAACGGAAGCTGCTCCGATACCGATCAGAATATCTGGCGCGTTCATCAACGCCGCGAATGCGACCTTACGGCGACGAGCTGTAAGTTTCTTGGAATCATCAAGCAACGCTGCAAGTAATTCTGAAGGCGGTTTGGTGAAAGCGACAGCTGCCGCGACAACCGGCCCTGCCAGCGGACCACGCCCCACTTCGTCGATTCCTGCAACGAGACCACCATGTGCGGCTTCGAGAGCATAGTCTGGCATTTTCAGTTCGCTCCCTGGCCGATCTGGCCCACGTGATGGTGGCCGAATCGGTTTTGAATCAACGCGACTCGAAAGGGAAGCCCAAAAATGACATTTAGGTCGAATTACGTTGTCAAGAAGCGTTTAGATTTCTTCGTTATCGCTTTCTTGAGAGTCGTTTCCCCCACTCTTCTGCGGCTCCTGCTGCGAATGTACTGAATGGGAAATTTCCTGACGAATTTTTGGCATCTCAACAATGCCTATGCCGATATCGAGGAGGCGCAACGCGATACTCATGGCAAAAAGCACTTTCCCATGCCCGGTCCGACGCATACGCACCCAGAAATAACCCGGCATGAACAGCCACCACCAGAAGCTTGGCGGCTTAACCCCGCCCTCACGAACCGCGTTTCGATCCAGAAGCAATGCTGTAAAAAACACACCCATGTGCAGCAACATGACAGTGTTCAGGGGAGCGCCCCACTTATCTGCAGGCAGATGGCGAAATTCAAGTATAGCTAGCGTCAGCCAGTCGATGGCGAATGGCGCAGCCAGAGCAACCCAGGCCCAGTGAGAGCCAATTCCTGCTGACGGGCGCACAAGCCCGGTCACGGTCGAGACCAGCCCTGCCTGAGATGCCTGCTTCCACTCATTACCGAACGCCGCAGTCCAGACAAGCGTCTCCGGATTTATCCGTTTCTGAAGGATCAGACGCAGGATCTCGGCACGTGACACAGGGCCTGCCTGCCGACCGTTATCCTCGTAGAACCATTCCATAAAAAAAGCCTCCCGGAGTATCCCAGGAGGCTTCTTAGCACATCATCGCTGTTAGGTGCGATGGATCAGGAACTGCGGCGTCCGAAGAACAATGCGCCAATCAGAGCACCGACAAACGTCGCGATCGCAAGAGAAATCAGGGGGCGGTCCTGAACGAATGCCGTTGCTGCCTCGAGCTTTGTTTCGCTTTCATCATAAAGATCAGCGAATTCCTGCTGAGCCATGCCGGAAAGCTGGTCAAATTTTCCTTCAGCCTGAGTCGACGCGTCGCCAGTCAGGCCACCGAAACCATCTTTCAGTTTACCCTTGGCTTCGTCGAGGAGACCTTCAGCCTTGATGGTGGTTGTGTCGGCCATGATAATTCTCCTGCAATCTCTTTGTGCCTCTGTCTGATCCCTAACGGAACGACAGGTGCCTAGTTCCAAGGCGATATGATATTTCCTGACCGCCCCCGCAAGGGGCTGAATCAACGTAACAGCACGTCTCAAAATGAAATCTGCTGTCATTCGTTGCTAAAACTGAACAGGATTTAAGGTCCCGTCATGGCGAGAACGAAATCCCTCGCTTATAGAATAAGGTTAAAAGGGCGCATCGCGGGATACGCGCCACATTGGTGCACGGGAAAGACGGAACGAACATGAACGATCAGACGGCCGGCTCAAACGACCGCCTTGATGGCAACACTCATACGACAGGAGCGCCTCCTCCCCGGCGATCCCGTGGAAAATGGATTGTCATCGGCATTGCTGCCCTCGTGGCATTGCTGATCGCCTTTGCCATTCTGCGCCCTCATTCAGGTCAGAACAAAGGCACTGGCCGTCGGCATGCGCAGACTGCTGGCGCAGGCGACGTCCAGCCTGTAGCGGTCGCCACGGTCCGTACGGGCGATATGCCGGTCATTCTCCATCTGATCGGCACCGTCGTTCCTGTAACGAACGTAACGGTTACGCCGCGCGTCAGCGGCCACATCCTGAAAGTTTATTATCAGGAAGGTCAGCACGTGCATGCCGGAGACGAGCTTGAACTCATCGATCCCCGCCCATACGAAGCAACGCTCGCACAGTATGAAGGTACGCTGGCCGCTGATCGTGCACAGCTTGAAAAAGCTCGGGTGGACAACGCTCGCTATCAACGCCTGATTCGCCAGGATTCCACATCCGCCATGACCGCGCGGGATCAGGAATTCACGGTTCAGCAGCTTGAAGGCCAGGTGAAATTTGACGAAGCCAACGTTCGCAATGCCCAGCTGAACGTCATGTACTGCCATATTATCGCACCCGTGGAAGGCCGCGTCGGCATCCGCGCGCTGGATATGGGCAACTACGTAACGGCTGGACAGTCCGGTGGTCTGACGACACTCACCCAGATGCAACCGATTTCGGTTATCTTCACCGTCCCGCAGAACCAGCTTGGCTCTGTTGCAGAGCACCTCCGCGCAAGCGGCAGCCTGAACGTCGAAGCCTGGAACAGTGAGGACACACAGAAGATCGCAAGCGGCACCGTCAAGGCACTGGACAGCCAGATTGATACAGCCACCGGTACCGTCCGTATGCGTGCTATCTTCACCAACGAAGACGAGACGCTCTTCCCGAACCAGTTTGTAAACGCGCATCTGCTGGTCAACACACTGCAAAACGTCCTTCTGGTACCTGGCAATGCATTGCAAACCGGCCCGGACGGGCAGTTCCTGTATGTTGTGAAGCCAGACATGACAGTTGCGGACGTTCCCGTGAAGGTTGGCGCCACCAACGATTCAGATGCTGTAATTCTTTCTGGTGTCAGCCTCGGTGACCGCGTCGTGACCGATGGCGTCAGCCATCTGCGGCCCGGCGCGAAGGTATCGATCCCCGATACAAACGCCGCTGCAAGCACATCCGAGCAGAGCGCTGCCACAGGCCGCCAGCATCGCAAGGACCGTAATGGTCAGCAAAGCGCAGATGCAACGGCCAAGAGCAACGACCCTGCCTCAACTTCCGATAAACACTGATCGCCCACAGGGAACAGCAAGACCGTGAATCCGTCCCGCCTGTTCATCGAGCGTCCGGTGGCTACCAGCCTCCTGATGCTCGCCATCCTGCTGAGTGGTCTGCTCGGCTATCATTTCCTGCCGATCTCGGCTTTGCCGCAGGTCGAATACCCGACGATTACCGTCTCCACCTTTTACCCGGGAGCGGGTCCGGACGTGATGACAACGTCCGTCACAGCCCCCCTGGAAACGCAGCTTGGGCAGATGGCTGGCCTCGACCAGATGACGTCCCAGTCATCGGGCGGCGCTTCGGTGGTCACGCTGCGCTTTGGTCTGGACATGTCCATGGACGTGGCCGAGCAAGAGGTTCAGGCTGCGATCAACAACGCCAACTCCCTGCTTCCAACGGATCTGCCCGCGCCTCCAATCTACGCCAAGGTGAACCCTGCTGACACACCGGTTCTGACACTTGGCATCACGTCCAAAACCCTTCCGCTTCCGGAAGTCGAAGACTACGTCAACACACGCCTTGAGCAGAAGATCAGTCAGATTTCCGGTGTCGGTCTCGTCACGCTCTCAGGTGGAAATCGCAAGGCGTACCGTATTCAGGTCAACATCCCGAAGCTGACCTCATACGGCATCGCAATCGACACGCTGCGAACCATCATCGGTACCGTTAACGTCAACTCCCCGACTGGTACATTCGACGGCCCCAAGCGCTCGACCTCACTACGCATTGATGGCCAGATCCAGTCCGTTGACCAGTTGATGAATCAGGTCATCGCCTACCAGAACAACGGCCCAATCCGCCTGCGCGATGTGGCTGTTGTGGTGGAGGGCGCTGAGAACGCACAACTCGCGGCATGGTCCAACAGAACGCCCGCGCTGATCCTGAATGTACAACGCCAGCCCGGCGCAAACGTCATCGGCGTTGTGGACAACGTCCTCGCCGTCCTTCCGCAACTGCGCCGCGACCTGCCTCCTGGGATCGACATCACCCCCCTCACGGATCGTACGACAACCATTCGCGCGTCAGTCGAGGATGTCGAATTCGAACTCGGACTGGCCATGCTGCTGGTCGTGGGCGTCATTTTCGTATTCCTGCGCAATGTGCCCGCCACGATCATTCCAAGCCTGTCTGTTCCGCTTTCCCTGATCGGCACACTGGCGGCGATGTATCTGCTGGGCTTCTCGCTCGATAACCTCTCGCTCATGTCCCTGACCATCGCGACAGGCTTTGTCGTCGATGACGCAATCGTGGTCATTGAGAACATTGCCCGTTACGTGGAAGCTGGTGAGGATCGTTACACGGCAGCATTGAAGGGCGCTGGCGAGATCGGGTTCACGATTATCTCGCTGACTGTCTCGCTCATTGCTGTTCTCATCCCGCTGCTGTTCATGAAGGATGTCGTCGGGCGCCTGTTCCACGAATTCGCGATGACACTGGCCATCACGATCGTTCTTTCCGCCATCGTGTCAATCACTCTGGTTCCGATGATGTGCGCCCGTATGCTGACGGACACGCATGCACCATCAAAAAAGAACGGCTTCTGGGGCCACTTCTCCAACGCTACCGAAGCTGCGATAAACGGTCTGATTGCAGGTTACGGACGCTGGCTTGATGTCGTGCTCCGCTTCCGTGGCCTGACGCTTCTGGTAACTCTGGCAACAATCGTACTGACTGCCGTCCTCGCCATCACCATTCCGAAAGGCTTTTTCCCAACGCAGGATACAGGCGTGGTTCAAGGCATTTCGGTCATGTCTCAGGCAATCTCTTTTGAAGGCATGAAGGACCGACAGGCAGCTCTTGGCGATGCCATCCTCAAGGACCCGGACGTCGCCAGTATTTCGTCGTTCGTAGGCATTGACGGTCAGAACATGACACTCAATGTCGGCCGTTTCCTGATCAATCTGAAGCCCCGCGCACAGCGCTCTGCAGATCTTTCAACCATCCTGCGTCGCCTGTCAGACGAGGGGCAGCAGGTGGTTGGCGCACATCTTTATGTGCAGCCCATTCAAGACCTGTCGCTCGATTCCTCGATCGCGGCCACGCAGTACCAGTTCATGCTGGAAAACCCGGATTATGACACCTTCAAGACCTGGGTTCCGAAGTTTGTAGACGAGCTCCGCAAAGAGCCGGCCCTTTCGGATGTTACATCCGATCTACAGGCTGCTGGCATGGTGGCGATGCTATCTCTGGATCGCACGAATGGCGCGCGGTATTCCATCACGCCGCAAACCGTGGACAACCTGCTCTATGACAGCTTTGGCCAGCGTCAGATCACCACTGTTTACACACAGTCCAATCAGTACCGCGTCATTCTAGAAGCAGATCCGAAACTTCAGACAAACCTGAATGCGCTCGATCAGCTTTACCTGCCTGGCATTTCATCATCTGCAGGCGGAAGTACGTCGGGCCCGACCCGTCAGCCAACATCCGGACTGGTTCCGCTAAAGCAGGTCACAACTGTAACACATAGTCTGTCACCATTGCTGATCACGCATTTTGGTCAGTTCCCGGCGACAACGGTCTCCTTCAACGTAAGCCCCGGCTACTCACTGGGAGCGGCTACGGATGCCATTGAACGCGTCGAAAAGCAGATAAATCTTCCGCCTGCATTCCAGACCGCATTCCAGGGCACAGCCGCGGCTTTCCGCTCGTCACTGGGCAACGAAGTCTGGCTGGTCCTGGCTGCTGTGGTGGCCGTCTATATCGTGCTGGGTATTCTCTATGAGAGCTTCATCCATCCGATCACGATCCTCTCGACCCTGCCTTCTGCAGCGATCGGAGCCCTCGTCGGCCTCTATCTCTTCGGGATGGACCTCGACATCATGGGAATCATCGGCATCGTCCTGCTGATCGGTATCGTGAAAAAGAACGCCATCATGATGATCGACTTCGCGCTCGAAGCCGAACGTCTTGAAGGACATACACCGCTCGAGGCCATCAGACAGGCAGCATTGCTACGCTTTCGCCCAATCCTCATGACAACGCTTGCGGCACTTTTCGGCGCCCTTCCCCTGATGCTCAGTCATGGTGTGGGTTCAGAACTACGCCGTCCACTTGGTGTGGCAATCGTGTTCGGTCTGCTGCTCTCGCAGCTTCTGACTCTGTTCACGACACCCGTCATTTACCTCTTCATGGATCAAGTTGGTAAAAAGGTTCGTGGCATCGTGGGTGTCCGCAACGACAGCAGCGTCTCCAGCGAACAGCATACAGCCCCGTGAACCCCATCCGCTTCTTCGTCCTGCGCCCTGTCGGCACCACCCTGCTGGCAGTCGCGTTATTGATCGGCGGCATTCTTGGCTATTTCAGCCTGCCTGTTGCCGATCTTCCAAACGTGGACTTTCCCGTCATAGTGGTCACGGCCACCCAACCCGGTGGTTCTCCTTCCGAGATCGCGGCCACGATTGCCGAACCTCTGGAACGTCACCTGGGCGCTATTTCCGGCCTGACGGAGATGACCTCCCAGTCTACCGTCAACCAGACGCGGATCACGCTCCAGTTCGAGCTTTCGCGTGACATCAATGGCGCTGCCCGAGACGTCGAAGCAGCTCTTCAGGCGGCACGTCAGGATCTGCCAACTACACTCCGCGCTAATCCGACCTATCAAAAAGCCAACTCGAACGGCCCACCGATCCTCGCCGTCACTCTCACCTCCAAAACCCGCACCCCTCAACAGCTCTACGACTTCGCGAGTAACGTGCTGGTGCAACAGCTGAGCCAGATTCAGGGCGTGGGTGAGGTCGATATCCGTGGCTCATCGCTCCCGGCCGTGCGGGTGGAGATTAATCCTCTGCGTATCTTCCGCTACGGTATTGGTTTCGAAGACATCCGCGCAGCACTCGCCTCAGCCAACGCACATACGCCCAAGGGCTTTATCGAAGCACAGGGCACACGCCTCACACTCTCGACCAACGATCAAGCTACAAAAGCGGCTTCTTACCGTGATCTGATCATTGCCTACCGCAACAACCAGCCCGTGCGGCTTTCTGACGTGGCGGAAGTCAATGACAGCGTTGAAGACCTTCGTCAGGCGGGCTTCCTCAACGGTCAGCGCGCCATTATCTGTACCGTGTTCTCGCAAGGCGGAGCCAATATCATCAAAACGATTGATGGCATCCGCGCGCGCTTTCCGATGTTAAAAGAAGCCCTTCCCGGCAACACGGATATGAGCGTTCTGATCGACCGTTCGGTTACGATCCGTGCCTCACTCGATGACACCAAGCAGACGCTTATCATTGCCGTGGCACTGGTCGTGGGTGTGGTGCTTCTTTTCCTGCGGAGCCTGCGGGCTATCATCGTGCCCGCCATCGTTGTCCCAGTCTCAATCATAGGCACTTTCGGGGCAATGGCTGTTCTTGGTTACCAGCTCGACAACATGTCACTGATGGCCCTGACAATCTCCACGGGCTTCGTTGTGGATGACGCAATCGTCGTTCTCGAAAACATCACACGATACATGGAGATGGGTTACTCGAGAGAGGAAGCCTCAATCCGTGGAGCCAGCGAAGTGGCATTCACCGTGGTGTCCATTACCGTTTCGCTCGTCGTGGTCTTCACCCCGATCCTCCTCATGGGCGGTATTGCAGGCAGGCTCTTCCACGAATTTGCAATCACGATGGTCATTACCCTCGCCATTTCGATGCTGCTCTCCCTGACATTGACCCCAATGATCAGCGCACACCTGCTCAAACATGCAGATGAAGAAAGCAATACTTTCTGGAGCCGCACTGGGCGCAAGCTTGAGGCGGCAATTGATGCCGTTGCAAGGGGATACGAAAGTTCGCTGGACTGGTCATTGCAGCACCGCTTCCTCGTGGCACTCTCCCTGCCCGCTACGCTCGTCCTCGCCGGTTTTCTGTTCGTGAAGCTTCCCAAGGGCTTCTTCCCATCCGAGGATACAGGTCAGATCATGGGACGACTGGTCACAGATCAGTCGATTTCATTCCATGCATTGCAAGACCTCGCGAGCCGCGCACAGAAAGTCATCGCGAGCGACCCTGACGTACGCGGTGTAATGGGGGGACTGGGTGGCCGCGCAGCGAACTCCGCGAACATGTTCGTGTCGCTGAAGCCAAAATCTGAGCGCACGGACAGCCTGGAAACAACAATTCGCCGAATTACACAGAAGTTCTCCCACGTGCCGGGCGCACAGCTGCGCCTCATGGCGCCGGGAAGCGTTCGAACGGGCGCACGGTCTTCCGATGGGGCATATCAGTACTCCCTTCAGGGGGCGTCAGCTGAAGAGCTTTATGAGTGGACCCCCAAAATCGTCACCGCGCTCTCCCATTTGCCTCAATTGATGGACGTTACGTCGGATATCGAAGAGGGCGGCCAAATGGTCGACATTCGTCTGGATCGGGACACGGAGGCCCGTTATCTGGTCACCCCGCAGCTGGTCAGCAATTCCCTCTATGATGCTTTTGGCCAGCGTGCCGCGTCCATCATCTATGGGAACCTGAACCAGTATCGCGTGGTGATGGAAGCCGCCCCACGGTTCTGGAGCAATCCAGAGACCCTGAAACAGATGTGGGTCAGCGTTTCAGGTGGCACGGCAGCAGGTGGGACCGCATCAAATAATATTCGTGTTCGCACATCAACCACGGCCACCACACTCTCTCAGAGCGAACTCTCATATCAGAATTCGGTCGCCAACTCGCTGGCTGGCGGAAAATCCGCATCCAGCGGCGCGGCAGTGACAACAAGTGCGGAGACTATGGTCCCGCTCTCGGTGGTTTCACTCCAGCACAAAACGAATGCTGCGCTGGCCGTGAACCATCAAGGACAGTTCGTTGCCACCACGGTTTCGTTCAACCTGGCCCCTGGCGCCGCCCTTGGCCCGGCCGTCAGTGCTGTTCAGGAGGCTCTGCTCAAGCTGCACGTTCCGCGGACCATTCAAGGTGGGTTCGCGGGCAACGCTGCCGCATTCCAGAAATCTGTGGGGGACGAACCCATCCTGATCCTTGCGGCCCTCGCCGCCGTCTACATTGTACTTGGCGTCCTGTATGAGAGTCTGATCCACCCCCTGACAATCCTCTCTACTCTGCCCTCAGCAGGTGTCGGGGCATTACTGGCTCTTCAGGTCTGCGGTGAAGAATTCTCACTCATTGCCATGATCGGTGTCATCCTGCTGATCGGTATCGTCAAGAAGAACGCCATCATGCTGATCGACTTCGCTATGGTCGCACAGCGCAACGGTGCAACCGCAACGGAAGCTATCCGTGAGGCCAGTCGTCTGCGCTTCCGCCCGATCCTCATGACGTCTCTTGCCGCCGCTTTCGGCGCCGTACCGCTTATCATTGGCAACGGCTACGGTTGCGAACTGCGTCGTCCGCTCGGCATTTCGATCCTTGGTGGACTAATCGTCAGTCAGCTTCTGACCCTCTACAGCACACCAGTCGTGTTCCTGTACCTCGATCGCTTCGGCAAGGCACTTCAACGTCTCCGCCAACAATTCGCCATCGCTCTTCACCTTTCTCCCCGGGAAACGGAAATCTGATGACCGCCCTTCGCAACACTTCTCTGCGCACTCTCCTGCTGGGTGCGGCGGCCCTGCCCTTCCTGTCGGGCTGCATGGTCGGACCGAATTACCATCGCCCTCAAGCGATCATATCGCCACAGTTCAAAGAGGCTCCACCGCCTCCTGGTTGGCAGAAGGCGCGTCCGGATGTGGCTGCAATGCCCAAAGGCGACTGGTGGAAAATCTTCAATGACCCGTTCCTCAACGGTCTTGAGGAACAGGTAGCAACATCAAATCAGAGCCTGAAAGAATACGAAGCCCAATACCGCAAATCACGTGCGATGATTGATTCCGTGCGTGCCCAGCTGTTCCCCACCCTGAGCGGAAAATTTGATTTTGCCCGTAATGCCCAGGGAGGCAGCGCACAGAACAGCACCAATGGCTTCACCTATTCCACCAGCCATTCCTACACCTCCAATACTTGGACTACAGGCCCCTCAGTAAGCTGGACCGTCGACGTCTGGGGTATGATCCGCAGGCAGATTCAGGAGCAGGTCACCTCCGCACAGGCCAGCGCCGCAATCGTGGCAAACATGCGCCTGTCGTATCAGTCGGAACTGGCAACGGATTATTTCAGCCTACTCTATCAGGATAGCCTGATCGACCTCTACGCACGCAATGTGAACCTGTATCAGCGCAATCTCAAAATACTGCAAAACCAACTTGACGCAGGTGTCGCAGATCCGACCAGCGTTCTACAGGCGCGCTACCTCCTGCAATCTACTCAGGCAAGCCTAGCAAACGCCCATATTGCACGTGCACAATACGAACACGCCATTGCTGTTCTGACAGGGCGCCCGCCTTCAGCTCTGACGATTCCTGCCACGAAGCTTCCGGTAAGCCTCCCCCCTGCTCCAGTCGCTGTACCTTCCATGCTGCTTGAACGCCGCCCGGATGTCGCGCAGGCAGAGCGCAACATGGCAAGCTACAACGCCGAGATTGGATACGAGATCGGTGCTTTCTATCCACAATTTACTTTGGACGCATCATATGGCTATAGCGGCAACCCACTGAGCCAACTCATTCAGGCTGCCACGCGCACATGGTCTCTCGGCGCCGGTGCCTCAGAAACGATCTTCAACGGTGGAGCACGAAGCGCCGCTGTCCGGGAAGCTGAAGCTGACTACGACAACGCTGTCGCCACATATCGTCAGACAGTCCTGAGCGCCATGCAGGATACCGAAGATCAGATGTCCAATCTGCGATATCTTGAGGATCAGCTTGCCCTTCAAAACGCGGCTGTCCAGAGCGCTGACCAGGCCGTAACGGTCTCCATGAACGAGTATCTGGCTGGTACCGCAATCTACACAACCGTCATCACAGCACAGCAGAACGCCCTTCAATACGAACAAAACCAGCTTTCCATTCGAGAGCAGAGACTGGTTGCAGAAGTAAAACTGATCGCAGATCTGGGCGGCGGCTGGAACTCTAGCGAACTGCCTACAAAGGCCTCGCTCCAGACGGACAATCCACTGCTCCCTTCATTCATCCAAAAAGACAAGAACTGAACAAAAAAAGGGCGGGTGCCAGATGGCCCCGCCCTTTTTTGTGGGTGCGATATACTGGCTTAGAGAGCGTGAAGACCTGCAACGCCAGCCAGGATTGCAAGAACTGCCAGAACCAGGAAAATCACGAAGAATAGCTTGGCGATGCCTGCCGTGGCAGCCGAAATTCCCGTGAACCCGAAAACGCCAGCAATGATGGAAATGATGAAGAACACGATAGCGTAGTGCAGCATGACCAATGTTTCCTTGCGTATAAGTCGTGGTCACAGCGTAACGTCAGCGAATAGAAAAAGGTTTCTTTGGTCGCGTTAGTGTTTTTCCAAAAAATAAACCTGCAACAAAGGCAACTGTCATCCATAAAGCAGGCTGATCAGACATGAGGTCAGCCAAAAAATCCGCAATTTCTCTTAATAGTGTCCGAAATAGCCTGGCAAAAGCCTGACCAAAAACAGTGTTCGCTCCATCCTGAAGTCGCTCAATTCCGGCATCGAGATAAGGTGAAAGGTCATCGTTCATTCTGCACAATCCTGTTTTCTGTTGTTCCCCCAACCTAACGCAAAAAGAGCCAGTCCGCTTCCAGACTGGCTCCTTTCGAAAGATGCGTTAATGCCGCGAGAGATCAACAGGAGTCAGTCTCAGTGACCGATCACCGCACTCGTCTCACCTCGCCGGTCAGCTTCTTCCGTATATTTACGCGCTTCAGGCGAAATAGTCAGGTACATGGTCATCCCAGCAGATGCGAGATAGATGCCCGCAAACGTCCAGATCACATATTGCAAACCCGGACCAAAAACTGCTTCACACAACGTCACAATCGCAGGGCCAACCCAGGTGGAAGCACCCGCCCCCAGACCAAGGACGGAAAGTGCCGCAGCTTTCTCACGTGGGCAAATCTGAGGCATCAAACCGGAAAGCGGAACAAACGCCGCAACCGTCGCACCATAGAAAATCCCAACGACCGCCGCTGCCCAGAAATTTCCCGGGTACCAAAGCGGTACATAGTAGAACAGTGGGATCGCGATGAAGCCACCGATACCGCCAAAAACAGAAACAACGAAACGATGTCCAAGCGTATCAGCCACCATTCCGGAAACAAGGTTGAACAAAATGTTGCTCAGGAAAACAAGCGACAGAAGGTTCAGCCACTGCCCTAACGTGAAGCCAAGGTGATCCACAAAAAAGGCAGGCATGATTGCCAGAAAAGCGTACTCGGACGACGTGTCGATAATCCGGACAATGCCCGCAACCAGCGTCTTCGGTTCACGCCACATAATGCTCAACGAACCAAAGAAAATCTCCTTGGTAGGTATATGCGCCGGCAGGAGCCGCTTCTTACCAGTAGGTTCATTTGTGAAGAGCAGTGCAATCAGACCACCGATAATCACCAGAATCAAAGAACACCAGAACGTCTTGAGTTCACCAATCTCAGGAATGGCAAAACGAGCGAACTGGGAACCGAGCGTTGGCAGTCCAGCAGAGAATGAGAACCAGAACCAGCCAGCCGCAGATCCTAACATCGCAGTGGGGGTCGCAGCAGCAATCCAAACAAGGAAACCGTAAGCGAATAAGGGATATGCAAAACCACGAAGCGCATAAAACAGCAAAATCATGAAACTGTTGTTTGGTCCAAGCCCCAGCGCAAGGAAACCAACCTCAAGCACGGCCCAGAGTACAAGGCCAATCCACATGACCTTTTTAGGGCCCAGCAGGTCGGAAAGTGGCCCCGAGAACCATGCTGCGATCATGACAGTGATGCCATAGAACGTGAACAGTTCGTTTACGAAACCTTGCGTGTGTCCATGATGCAGCATGTAAGTATCAAGGTATCCAGCCTCAACACCATCACCCACCATGAACAGCAGCTGACCAACAAAAGCCCAAAAAAGAGGACGTGGGATACCAAGTATTTCCGCAATGCCCCGTTTGGCGGCGGTAATTTCGGACACTGAAAGCTCTCCAGACATAGGCGCATCACGAACCTGCCCCGGCATCATTACCGAAGGTGATATGGGATGCGTCGTTGCGGGTCCTACGAGAGTGCTCGAACCCGTTTCTCAGAATGATGCAGGTGACACGAGAGACCGATCAAGTGCCGGTCAGGTCAAAGCGATGTCTCTGAAAAGCCCCCGAAGGCTCAGAAGTCTGCTTTTCCGTCGTAGAAGACGAAATTTATCCTGCAAGAGATAATTATGTCTATCACGGGCCACAGATTCATGTGAACCGCTTTTTTACATAAAAAAAGGCCGATCTCCCAAGGAGATCGACCTTTTAACGTTTAGAAGCCTTCAAAAAGCTTATGCAGCTTCTTGTTCTTCAGCAACATTCTGCTTCGGTCCGCTATCAAGGCCCTTGGCACCTGCATCGCGATCCATCAGCTCGATGACTGCCATGTCGGCGTTGTCACCGTAACGAACGCCAGCCTTGAGCACGCGGGAATAACCGCCTGCGCGGGCCTTGTAGCGCTCAGCAACAGCACTGAAGAGCTTGCTAACAACAGCCTCGTCACGAAGCTGCGCAAATGCCTGACGACGAGCGTGCAGGTCACCGCGCTTGCCAAGCGTGATCAGCTTTTCAACGACCGGACGAAGTTCTTTCGCCTTGGGCAGTGTCGTTGTGATCTGCTCGTGCTTGATGAGAGCCACGGCCATGTTGCGGAACATGGCAGCGCGGTGAGAAGAGGTGACATTGAGCTTACGCCCGCTCACACCATGACGCATTGCTAGTTTTCCTTACCTTGAAAGTTCTCAGAACGTCTCGTCGAGACGCTTGGCCAGATCCTCGATGTTCTCGGGCGGCCAGGCTGGAACGCTCATGCCGAGCGACAGCCCCATACCGGTGAGAACTTCCTTGATCTCGTTGAGCGACTTGCGCCCGAAATTAGGCGTACGGAGCATTTCCTGTTCGGACTTCTGCACCAGATCGCCAATGTAAACAATGTTGTCGTTCTTGAGGCAATTGGCGCTACGCACCGAGAGCTCGAGTTCATCAACCTTGCGAAGAAGATGACGGTTGAACGGCAGGTCGTCCTGCGGCTCTTCATGACGAACCGGACGGGGCTCATCAAAATTGATGAAGAGCTGAAGCTGATCCTGAAGAATACGAGCCGCCAGAGCCAGACTGTCTTCCGGCGTGACCGAACCGTTGGTTTCAACGGTCAGCAAAAGCTTGTCATAGTCCGTGACCTGACCAACACGCGTTGGCTCAACTTTGTAAGAAACACGGCGAACAGGGGAATAGATCGCATCAATCGGAATCATTCCGATAGGCGCGTCCTCGGGACGGTTTGCTGCCGCAGCAACATAACCCTTACCCATGTTCACGGTAAATTCCATGCCCAGCTTTACGCCATCGTCGAGCGTGCAGATCACCAAGTCAGGATTCATGACTTCAATATCATGACCTGCCTGAATCTGCCCAGCCTTCACCTCACCAGGGCCTGTTGCCGTGAGGATCATGCGCTTCGGGCCTTCGCCGTGCATGCGCAGTGCAAGCTGCTTAACATTCAGGACAATGTCCGTAACGTCTTCGCGCACACCCGCCACGGAAGAGAATTCGTGCAGAACGCCATCAATCTGGATAGCCGTTACAGCAGCGCCCTGAAGAGACGAGAGCAGAATACGGCGCAGGGCATTACCCAGCGTCATACCGAAACCGCGCTCCAGCGGCTCTGCCACTACTGTGGCGATGCGCGAAGCGACCGGGCCGGGCTCGACTTCAAGCTTCTCCGGCTTGATGAGGGACTGCCAGTTTTTCTGGAGAACCAAGGTCGTGGCCTTTCAAACAACGAAGCCCGCCAAGGAATTGGCGGCGCCTGGCCCGCACGTGAAGTGCGGTGGAGAATTCTATCAACGCTGGTCCCGTCAGGTTTCGAGCCAACAGGACCAAAGGTCAATCAGACACGACGACGCTTGCGCGGACGGCAGCCGTTATGCGGCACCGGCGTCATATCGCGGATCGACGTAATCGAGAATCCAACAGCCTGAAGGGCACGAAGTGCGCTCTCACGACCCGACCCAGGACCGGAAACTTCGATTTCCAGCGTCTCCATACCGTGCTCACGTGCCTTACGGCCTGCATCTTCTGCAGCGACCTGCGCAGCGTATGGCGTCGATTTACGAGAGCCTTTGAAGCCCTGCGCACCCGAAGACGACCAGGCAATGGAATTACCCTGCGCATCGGAGATGGTGATCATGGTGTTGTTGAACGTCGAAAGAACGTGCGCGACACCAGAGATAATGTTCTTGCGCTCTTTTTTGCGGATGCGCGGAGTGGCGGCCTTGGCCATAGTGAACTCGTCCTAAATATTCGCAGATAGCAGCGGGAAAGAGAATGGAGCGCTAGATTAGCGCGCCACCTTCTTCTTACCTGCAATCGCAACAGCCTTACCCTTACGGGTACGGGCATTGGTGTGAGTGCGCTGGCCGCGAACCGGAAGACCGCGACGATGACGCAGTCCGCGGTAGCAACCAAGATCCATCAGACGCTTGATGTTCATCGCAGTTTCACGACGAAGATCACCCTCGACGCGGAAATCTGCATCGATCAGTTCACGGATCTTTACGATCTCATCATCAGAAAGCTCATTGACGCGCTTCGCATCAGGAATCTCGAGCTTGTTGCAAATTGCCTGCGCTGTCGACGGGCCAATGCCGTAGACATAACGCAGGCTGATGACCACCCGCTTGTTGGTCGGAATGTTTACGCCGGCAATACGCGCCACGCCACTTACTCCCATCGACGCGACATCTCGTCGCGTCAGCCTGTTTCCTGTCCGGCCGAAACCGGATCGATTGCATCGCAGCTGATCGGACATTTCCCGGAGCGATTCTTGCTTCCGGGCACGCGGTCAGGCTGCACCTGTGTCGAGGGCGCGCAATATACCGTGACGCCCCCCCGAGTCAAATATTACCGATCACTTTTTCGTGATAGATAATCAAGAATATCCTTTCTAAGACACTCTCTGCAAAATTGCGTCGATGGCAAGACCAACGTCTTCAACAGACTTCATACCATCAACGCGCTCCAGGCGGCCGCCCTTCTCATAGTAAGGAAGAATCGGAGCCGTCTGATCGCGATAAACCTTCAGACGCGCACGTACTACGTCCGGTTCATCATCTGGACGACGCATACCTGCTTCATCACGACGACTAGCAATGCGCTCAACCAGTTGATCTTCAGCAACATCAAGCAGAATCACCGCAGCAATATTCATGTCCTTTTTTCGGAGCATGACATCAAGCGCCTCAGCCTGACTCTCCGTACGCGGAAAGCCATCCAGAATGAATCCCTGTGTACAGTCGGGCTGAGAAATCCTGTTTTCAATCATCTGGACCATAATTGGATCAGGAACGAACTGCCCCTTCGCCATAATGGCTTTTGCGTCCAGACCAATAGGGGTCTCCGCGGCAACCTCTGCACGCAGCATATCCCCGGTGGAGATCTGCCGCATGCCTCTCATGGTCTCGAGCCGCTTGGCCTGCGTGCCTTTACCGGCGCCAGGTGGCCCCAGAAGAATGATATTCACTTACGACGTCCTCCCTTTTGAGGCAGTCCACGCGCTGATGAACGACCGCGCTGCTTGCGAATAAGACCTTGGTATTGATGAGCCACAAGATGCGACTGAATTTGTGTAACGGTATCAATCGTCACTGACACAATGATGATCAAACTCGTCCCACCAAAATAAAATGGAACATTGTATTTACTGATCAAAATCTGCGGCAGCAGACACACAAGAACGAGATAAATCGCTCCAATTGTCGTCAGGCGCGAAAGTATTTTGTCGAAATAGGAAGCCGTGCTTGCTCCGGGGCGAATCCCTGGAATAAATCCGCCCTGTTTACGTAAATTTTCGGCAGTCTCTTCAGGGTTGAAGGTCACTGCAGCATAAAAATACGAAAAGAACAAAATCATTGCTGCGTAGAAGAGCATATAAAGCGGCTGCCCCTGCCCCAGTTGCTGCCCCAAAACGGACAACCACCCCGGCATGGAATGACTGCTCATAAATCCAGAAATCGTCACCGGAATGAGAAGCACTGAAGAAGCAAAAATCGGTGGGATAACACCAGCAGTATTCACCTTAAGGGGCATATGCGTCGAATCACCCCCAAAAATCCGGTTACCGACCTGACGCTTAGGATACTGAATTACCACACGCCGCTGAGCCTGCTCCATGAATACGATGAAACCAATAACCGCAATCGCAAGGACAAGCAGGATAATGACGAATATCGGAGAAAGTGCCCCGGTACGCCCCAGTTCAAAAAGACTGGCTAAGGCGTGTGGAAGATTTGCCACGATACCGGCAAAAATAATCAGCGAAATTCCGTTACCAACACCACGAGAGGTAATCTGCTCACCAAGCCACATCAGAAACATCGTTCCACCAACCAGCGTGACCACGCAGGAAGTTAGAAAAAATGGTCCTGGCGTTACCACTGCACCGGCACCGTGTGACGTCATGTTTTCAAGTCCAACAGCAATGCCATAGGCTTGGAAAAGCGCAATAAACACGGTGAGATACCGAGTGTACTGATTAAGCTTTTTACGACCTGCCTCACCTTCCTTCTTCATGGCTTCCAGTGAGGGAAGAGCCGTTGAGAGAAGCTGAATAATAATCGACGCACTGATATATGGCATAATGTTCAAAGCGAACACAGTCATGCGCCCAAGAGCACCTCCCGTGAACATATCGAACATACCCAGAATCCCGCCCTGATGCTGAGCGAGAAGCTGGCCCATTACCGTCGCATCTACTCCAGGCACCGGAATATAAGTACCAAGACGGTAGACAACGAGAGCAAGGAGCGTAAACCAAATACGCTTCTTAAGTTCGGTTGCCTTAGCAAAAGAACTCATATTCAGATTGGCGGCAAGCTGCTCTGCTGCGGAAGCCATCCACCTGTCCTTTCATGAAAACAGCGTCACCGCACAAGGTACGGGACGCTGTTCACTAGATAACCACATCCCAGACAAGCCTGGGAGATGAAGAATCAAGCCGCAGCCTGTTCTTCCTTCTTAGATGCCAGAAGCTTAATGCTTCCACCGGCTTTTTCTACAGCAGCAACAGCAGCAGCAGATGCGCCAGCAACCTCAATGGTCAGAGCATGAGAAAGCTCACCCTTCGCAAGAAGGCGAACACCAACGACCTTGCTACCGTTGACAAGCCCAGCATTGCGCAGAACTTCTTCTGTTACAGCAACCGACTTGTCGAGCTTACCCTCAGCTACAGCCTTATCGAGTGCACCAAGGTTGATCGGAGCATATTCCTTGCGGAAAATGTTCACGAATCCACGCTTCGGCATACGACGATAAAGTGGGAGCTGACCACCTTCGAAGCCATTAAGGGAAACGCCCTCACGAGCCTTCTGTCCCTTATGACCCTTACCGGAAGTCTTGCCTTTACCGGAACCAATGCCACGGCCAAGACGCTTCTTGCGATAACGAGATCCCTCGTTGTCACGCAGTTCGTTTAGGTTCATTTCAACCCTCCACCGTAATGAGGTGGGCAACCTTGCGGATCATCCCACGAACGGCAGGCGTATCTTCCAGCGTACGTGACGTACCGATCCCACGAAGACCCAGACCAACAATAGTCTGAGACTGACCTGGTTTACGACCGATCACAGAAGAAATTTGCGTCACGCGGACAGTCTTACCAGAAGCTTCAGACATTGGTTGCCTCCACTTCGGCCTGCTCGCGCTTACCAAAAAGCTCGGAAGCCTTCTTGCCGCGGCGAGACGCAACATGACGTGGGCTGCTGGCACGCTCGAGAGCGGCAAATGTAGCCTTGATCATGTTATGCGGGTTTCTGGTTCCGAGGCTCTTGGCAACAACGTCATTGACGCCAAGGCTTTCGAAAACAGCACGCATAGGGCCACCAGCAATGATACCGGTACCAGCTTCAGCGGCACGAACGATAACCTTACCCGCACCATAATGACCAAACATGTCATGATGAAGGGTACGACCCTCCTTCATGGGCACGCGGATCATGGTGCGCTTCGCACGCTCGGTCGCCTTACGAATAGCTTCGGGAACTTCACGCGCCTTACCGGCACCGTACCCGACGCGACCTTTCTGGTCACCGACAACTACCAGAGCAGCAAAGGCAAAACGACGTCCACCCTTAACAACCTTGGCTACGCGGTTGATGGTTACGAGCTTGTCGACCAGGTCGTCGCCCTGCTCCCGCTCACGACCACCACGGCCGCCTTCTCTTGGCTCTCGTGCCATGTGTGATCCTCCTTAGAACGAGAGTCCGCCCTCACGGGCAGCCTCTGCCAGGGCCTTGACCCGGCCGTGATACAGATACGATCCGCGGTCGAAAACGACCGTGGTGACGCCCGCAGCAACAGCGCGCTCTGCAACGAGCTTACCGATAGCCGTAGCGGCGTCAACATTGGCGCCCGTCTTGCCTGCTTCACGAATAGACTTTTCAAGCGACGAGGCAGATGCAAGCGTAATACCCTGCGCGTCGTCGATGATCTGTGCGTGAATGTGCTTGCTGGAGCGGAAGACCGACAAACGCGGCCGGCCGCCGCTCTTGCGACGAAGCTGGAAACGCAGTCGCTGACGACGACGCTCCTGCAATCCTTGCTGCGATGCCATTACTTCTTCTTACCTTCCTTGCGACGCAGAACCTCTGTCTCGTAGCGGACACCCTTGCCCTTGTAAGGCTCAGGCTTACGAAAACTACGAATATCGAGAGCTACCTGACCAACGCGCTGCTTATCGTTACCTTCGACGACAATCGCGGTAGGACGGGGCGTGGTGATCTTGATATCAGCCGGGATCGGATAAACGACATCATGCGAAAAGCCGAGGTTCATCACCAAATTGGACCCCTGCACAGCAGCACGAAAACCAGTACCCTGGATTTCAAGTGCCTTAGTGAAGCCCTCGGAGACACCCTTGACAACGTTAGCGACAACAGCACGAGTTGTCCCCCACATCGTCCAGTTGTCGCGAGAACGCGCACCGACAGGAGCAACGGCAATTTTACCGTCTTCGATCTTCACTTCGACGTAGCGCGAGAGAGGAACACTCAGTTCGCCACGCTTGCCTTTAGCGGTCAGAACGCCATTAGCAACCACGACCTGAACACCTGCGGGCACTTCGACGGGATATTTACCTACGCGAGACATGCATCCCTCCTTAGAAGACGCGGCAGAGAACCTCGCCACCAACATTGGCAGCGCGGGCCTCGACGTCCGAAAGAACGCCACGCGGGGTGGAGAGGATCGAGACACCTAGACCGGCATAAACGCGCGGCAGTTCCTTGATCTTCGAATAAACGCGACGACCTGGCTTGGAGACACGATGAATCTCCTTAATGACAGGCTGGCCTTCAGTGTACTTCAGCTCGATACGAAGCTGCGAAACACCCTTACGAAGCTCTTCGGAGGAAAAGCCGCGGATGTAACCTTCGCGCTTGAGAGCTTCAAGAACATTGACGCGGAGCTTAGAGGCAGGCGCTACGCATGCAGCATGACGGGCACGCTGAGCGTTGCGGATCCGGGTAAGCATATCACCCAGCGGATCAGACAAAGACATTCAGACTATCCCTTACCAGCTCGACTTAACCATGCCAGGAATCTGGCCGGCAGACGCAAGATCACGCAGAGCGATACGGCTCAGCTCAAACTTGCGATAGTTGGCACGGGGACGGCCAGAAAGCTTGCAACGAAGGCGCACGCGAGTAGCGGAACCATTACGGGGAAGCTGAGCGAGTTTCATGGTCGCTTCAAACCGGTCTTCAACCGGAAGCGAGCGATCCTTGATGATATTTTTAAGTGCGGTCCGTTTCGCCTTATCGCGCTTTGCCAGAGCAGCGCGATGGTTATTACGGTTAACCGCAGAGATCTTCGCCATCTCGAATTTTCTCCCGGAACCTGTCAGGCCAATCCCGACGGTTTTCCAATCAACGTGTCTATAAAGGAAAGCGGCCTCCCAATGGAAGGCCGAATCCCATATTTTATCCGTGATCGGTCTGAAAAATGTCGATCAAGCCGTAAACGGCAGATCAAATGCCTTAAGCAGAGCTTTTGCCTCTGCATCAGTCTTCGCAGAAGTCACGAAAATAATGTCCATACCGCGTACGGCATCAACCTTATCATACTCGATTTCGGGGAAAACAATCTGTTCCTTGATGCCCATGGCAAAATTACCACGACCGTCAAAGCCCTTGTTCGCCGGAAGACCACGGAAGTCACGAATACGAGGCATCGCAACCGTCACCAGACGGTCAAGAAACTCATACATACGCGTACCACGAAGAGTTACCTTACAGCCAATGGGCAGACCTTCACGAATCTTGAAACCTGCAATCGCCTTACGTGCAAGTGTCTTGACTGGCTTCTGACCGGCAATCGCCGTCATTTCGGCTACAGCTGCATCAAGCTTCTTCTGGTCGCCTGCAGCTTCACCGACACCCATGTTAAGCACGATTTTCTCGAGCTTGGGAACCTGCATGGGATTTTTGTAGCCGAACTGTTCAAGAAGAAGCGTTCTCAGCTCATCCTGGTAGCGCTGCTGCATACGGGGCAGAACGGCGTTCTTGTTATCGCTCATCGTTATGCTCCTCAGCCTTCGATCACTTCGCCGGTCACCTTAGCGACACGAACTTTGCGACCGTCCTCGAGAACACGAAAACCAACACCAGTTGGCTTACCGCTTTTCGGGTCAACCAGCTTCAGATTGGAAAGGTGGATTGGCATTTCTTTTTCAATAATGCCACCTTCTCCACCCGCGCGGTTAGGCTTCGTATGACGCTTGGCAATAGCCACGCCGCGAACAACTGCCTTTTCCGCTTTCGGAAAAACGGAAAGGACTTCGCCACGGGCACCACGGGATTTACCCGAAAGCACCAGAACCTGATCGCCCTTTTTAATACGAGCAGCCATTACAGCACCTCCGGTGCCAGCGAGATGATCTTCATGAACTTGCGAGCACGCAGTTCACGGACCACCGGACCAAAAATACGCGTACCGATAGGCTCTTGCTGCTTGTTGATCAGCACAGCAGCGTTCTTATCGAAACGGATGGCCGAACCATCGGCGCGACGAACCGGGTATGACGTCCGGACGATAACCGCCTGATGAACATCACCCTTTTTCACTTTGCCGCGGGGAATGGCTTCCTTGACGGAAACGACAATGACGTCGCCGACCGAGGCAGTCTTACGCTTGGAACCGCCCAGCACTTTAATGCACTGCACCTGACGCGCGCCGGAATTATCGGCGACCTCAAGGTTGGTCTCGGGATGAATCATTTATCTTCCCCTTATGCAGTAGCGGCGGATGCGGCAACGCCAACATCTGCACCGTTACGCGAAACAACCGCCCACGTCTTGCGCTTGGAGATCGGTGCGCATTCTTCAATGCGAACCAAATCGCCGACCTGGCATTCGTTAGCTTCATCATGTGCCGCGTATTTTTTGGAACGGCGGATGAATTTTTTATAGAGCGGATGCATGATGCGACGATCAACAAGAACAGTAACTGTCTTGTCCATTTTGTCGCTCGTGACCCTACCCGTCAGGACGCGCCTTGGCATCGTCCGTCTCCTCTCAGGACTTAGAGGCGGACGTTTTTGCGCCCGCACTGTTCTTCGACTGCTGTGCCAGGGTCTTGATGCGTGCAACTGCACGACGAACGACCTTAACACGGCTCGTGTTCTCCGACTGACCAGTAGCCGCGGAGAATCTCTGGTTGATCTGCTCGCGCTTGAGGTCGAGAAGAAGAGCGTTCAGCTCATCTTCACTCTTCGCACGCAAATCGGCTGGCTTATACGTGTCTGCCATTAGGAAGCATCCCCGATACGCTGAACGAACTTGGTCTTGATAGGAAGCTTTGCAGCGCCCAGGCTCAAGGCCAAACGAGCGACCTCAGGCGGAACGCCTTCGATCTCAAAAAGAATACGTCCAGGCCTGACGCGAGCTGCCCAGTACTCAGGAGATCCTTTTCCGGAGCCCATACGCACTTCTGCAGGCTTTGTCGAGACCGGAGTATCAGGAAAGATACGAATCCATACACGACCTGCACGCTTCATCGCACGAGTAATGGCACGACGGGAAGCTTCGATCTGGCGCGCAGTAATACGCTCCGGCTCAAGAGCCTTGAGACCGAAAGCACCGAAGTTCAGCTGCGTGCCACTCTTCGCCAGACCATGAATGCGGCCCTTGTGGGCCTTACGAAACTTTGTCCGCTTTGGAGAAAGCATGATGTTAAATCCTCAAATCAGCACCACAATGAAAGGACTATGGGCTTTCGCCCATAGTACTCAGCGTTGGGGAGCCTGCTCCGCTGCACGACGATCCTGAGCCAACGGGTCATGCGCCAGGATTTCACCTTTGAAAATCCAGACTTTGACGCCGCAGGTGCCATATGTCGTCTTTGCGGTTGCTGTGCCATAATCGATGTCTGCACGGAGAGTATGCAATGGCACACGGCCTTCACGATACTTTTCGGCACGAGCGATTTCAGCGCCACCCAGACGGCCACCGCAATTGATGCGGATACCCTGGGCACCGAGACGCATAGCAGACTGGATTGCACGCTTCATGGCACGACGGAAAGCAACACGGCGCTCAAGCTGCTGAGCGATGTTCTCAGCAACCAAAGTTGCGTCGATTTCCGGCTTGCGGATTTCAACAATATTCAGCGCCACGTCAGCCTTAGCCATACGGCTAAGCTCTTTACGCAGAGCATCAATATCCTGCCCCTTCTTGCCGATGACAACACCGGGACGCGCTGCATAGATCGTAACACGCGGCTTCTTCGCCGGACGTTCGATAACTACGCGAGATACGCCAGCACCTGAAAGCTTGCGACGCAGGAATGCGCGTAGCTTCAGATCTTCGTGCAGAAGACGGGCATAATCTGCACCAGCGTACCAGCGGCTATCCCAGGTGCGGTTTACACCGAGCCGGAGCCCGATCGGATTGACCTTATGTCCCATGGGTCAGGCTGCCTTCTGTTCTTTGTTGTTCGCGCGAGACGGCTTAGTCTCTTCTGGTGCTTCTGCACGCTCAGCGACAACAATCTTCAGGTGGCTGAAGAACTTCTCAACACGAGCGGAACGACCACGACCACGTGCATGGAAACGCTTCATGACGATTGACTTGCCGACTTCAGCGGTCTTGACCACCAGCTGATCCACATCAAGCTGATGATTATTCTCCGCATTCGCGACAGCACTCTCAAGTGTTTTCTTGACCTGCTGGGCGATACGACGACGCGAAAATGTCAGCGCTGCAATAGCCTTGTCGGCTGGCTGATTGCGGATCATTGCCGCAACCAGGTTCAGCTTACGGGGGCTTACGCGGATGTTGCGGGCAACTGCCTGCGCTTCCGTGTCAGCGAGCGTGCGGATATGCTTCGGCTTGCTCATTTTAGCCCCGCTTCGACTTCTTGTCAGAGCCATGGCCTGTGTAGGTACGCGTCGGCGAGAATTCACCAAACTTGTGCCCAACCATGTTCTCAGACACCTGCACTGGCAGGAACTTGTGACCATTGTAGACGCCGAACGTAAGTCCGACGAACTGCGGAAGGATTGTCGAACGACGCGACCAAATCTTGATCACTTCGCTACGACCAGAAGCACGTGATGCTTCTGCCTTGCCGAACAGATACCCGTCAACGAACGGGCCCTTCCAGACGGAACGTGCCATCTCTGTTTGCCCCCTCTTACTTGCCGGACTTACGGCGACGGATAATTAGGCTATCCGTCTTTTTGTTAACGCGTGTCTTATATCCCTTGGTCGGAATACCCCAAGGCGTAACCGGATGACGGCCACCAGAAGTACGACCTTCACCACCACCATGCGGATGGTCGACCGGGTTCATGACAACGCCACGGTTATGTGGACGACGTCCGAGCCAACGGGAACGACCTGCCTTGCCCATGTGCTGGTTCATGTTGTCCGGATTGGACACCGCACCAACTGTTGCCATGCATTCGCCACGGACGAGACGTAGCTCACCGGACTGTAGCTTAACCTGAGCGTAGCCGCCGTCCTTGCCAACGAGCTGAGCATATGTGCCAGCAGAACGGGAAAGCTTTCCACCTGCGCCCTGCTTCAGCTCAATGTTATGAACGATCGTTCCAACTGGCATTGCACCAAGCGGCATCGCATTTCCTGGCTTCACGTCAGTGTGAAGTCCAGAGATCACGCGATCACCGGCCTTAATGCGCTGCGGAGCCAGAATGTAAGACAGTTCACCATCATCATACTTAATGAGAGCAATGAATGCCGTACGGTTCGGATCATATTCAAGACGCTCGACCGTAGCGCCGATATCAAACTTACGACGCTTGAAATCGACATAACGATACGACTGCTTGTGCCCGCCGCCACGGAAACGAACAGTGGTACGACCGTGGTTGTTACGGCCGCCCGATTTGTTCTTACCTTCCGTAAGCTGCTTGACCGGCTTGCCCTTCCAGAGCTCGCTGCGATCAATCAGCACGGTGCCGCGGGTGCTCGGCGTCGTGGGATTAAAGTGCTTTAGTGCCATGGTATCTTACCCCGCGCGTCAGCCCAGCTTCGCCGTCAGGTCGATTGACTGACCCTCGGCAAGCTGAACATACGCCTTCTTGATGTCGGAACGACGACCCGGACGTCCCTTGACACGCTTCGCCTTACCCTTCTGGACCAGCGTATTAACGCCAGTAACCTTAACGTTGAAGAGCTTTTCGACAGCGGCCTTGATCTGTGGCTTCGTAGCAGTCGGCGCGACCTTGAAGACCAACTGGTTACGCTCAGAAAGAAGCGTAGCCTTTTCGGTGATCAACGGTGCGCGAACGACGTCGTACAGAGCTTCCTGCGACATATTTGCAGCAGTCTTCTGCGCATTCATGACGATGTTCGTGGTCATGCCAGACGCTCCTTAAGCCCCTCAAGACCAGCGCGGGTAATAACCAACACGTCATGGTTGAGGATGTCGTAAACATTGGCACCGATCGTCGGCAGAACGTCGATCTTCGGCAGATTGGCAATCGCGCGAGCAAACTGCTCATCCACAGCACCGTCGACGATCAGAGCGGAGGACCAGCCCAGAGCCTTTACCTTCGCAGCTGCTTCACGGGTCTTGCTGATACCGGTAGCAGCATCAAGAACGACCAGCTTACCTTCAGCAGCCTTCTGCGAAAGCGCAGAAATCAAGCCGAGGCGACGCACCTTTTTAGGAAGATCGTATCCGTGATCACGCACAACAGGACCATGGACAACGCCACCAGTACGGAACTGCGGAGCGCGAAGAGAACCTTGACGAGCGGAGCCCGTACCCTTCTGCTTGTATGGCTTCTTGGTCGTGCCAGATACTTCGCCCATACCCTTGGTACGGTGAGTCCCTGCGCGACGCTTGGCCAACTGCCAGTGTACGACGCGAGCCATGATGTCAGCGCGAGGCGCGACGGCGAAAATCTCTTCTGGGAGCGCGACTGAGCCAGCGCTGCCATTATCGAGGGTTTTGATATCGTGTTCCATGCCCCTCGCCCTCAACCGGCGGCCGCCAGCGTCGCTGCCGGATATGGCGCGTCCGCATGGCGGGCCTTCTTGATTGCATCGCGAATCAGCACATAGCCGTTCTTCGCACCAGGAATAGCGCCGCGCACCATAATCAGGTTACGCTCTTCATCCACCGCAGCAACCTCCAGGTTGAGCGTGGTGACGCGTTCGTCACCCATGTGACCCGCCATCTTCTTGCCTTTAAAGACCTTACCAGGATCCTGGCGCTGGCCTGTAGAGCCGTGAGAACGATGACTTACAGAAACACCGTGAGAAGCTTCAAGACCAGCGAAGTTATGACGCTTCATAACACCCGCAAATCCCTTACCTTTGCTCTGACCGGTCACGTCGACCTTCTGCCCTACCACAAAGTGGTTGGACGAGATCTTGGTTCCAGCCTCAAGCAGGGCATCTTCCGCTACGCGGAATTCGACAAGCTTGTTCTTCGGCTCGACCTTGGTACGGGCAAAGTGGCCACGGTTGGCCTTGGTGACATTCTTCACCTTGGCAGTTCCAAGACCGAGCTGAACAGCGGTGTAGCCATCGCGTTCATTCGTGCGGGTATCAACAACCTCGAGATTATCGAGGTGCAGCACCGTCACAGGCACATGGGTGCCATCTTCCTTAAACAGCCGGGTCATCCCCAGCTTTTTTGCAATCAATCCGGTACGCATCGTCTGGACCTTAGAGTTTGATCTCGACATCAACGCCAGCGGCGAGGTCGAGCTTCATGAGGGCGTCCACGGTCTGCGGGGTCGGCTCGACAATGTCGAGCAGCCGGCGATGGGTTCGAATTTCGAACTGCTCGCGGCTTTTCTTATCCACGTGTGGCGAACGGTTCACCGTGAACCGTTCGATATGCGTCGGCAGCGGGATCGGACCCCGAACCCGCGCACCCGTACGCTTCGCAGTGTTTACGATCTCTTTGGTGCTATTGTCTAGCACGCGATGATCGTACGCCTTAAGGCGAATGCGGATGTTCTGGTTGTCCATAGTCTTAATTCGTCCAACTCAAAAATTCGGGTCTCGTCCTACCGCCATTGCATCTGAAAGGGAACCCCGGCCAGAACTTAATCTGACCGGGGCTTCCATTCCAACGGCTAGTCAGGACTTAGGCGCTGATTGAAGCAACCACGCCTGCACCCACCGTACGGCCGCCTTCGCGAATAGCGAAACGCAGGCCTTCGTCCATGGCGATCGGAGCAATCAGCTCGACATCCATAGCAACGTTGTCGCCAGGCATGACCATCTCAACGCCATCCGGCAGCTGAACAACACCCGTGACGTCAGTCGTACGGAAGTAGAACTGCGGACGATAGTTGGTAAAGAATGGCGTATGACGACCACCCTCTTCCTTCGTCAGGATGTATGCCTCGGCCTTGAACTTCTTGTGCGGAGTAATGGAACCCGGCTTTGCAAGAACCTGACCACGCTCAACGTCTTCACGCTTCGTGCCACGAACCAGCGCACCGATGTTGTCACCAGCTTCACCGCGATCAAGCAGCTTGCGGAACATTTCAACGCCCGTGACTGTCGTCTTGATGGTATCCTTGAGACCAATGATCTCAATTTCGTCACCAACATTAACTACACCACGCTCAACGCGGCCCGTCACAACCGTACCACGGCCGGAAATCGAGAACACGTCTTCGATCGGCATCAGGAACGGGCGATCAACCGGACGCTCTGGCTGCGGGATGTAGTCATCCACTGCTTCCATCAGGTCAAGAACGCGCTTCTCACCGAGCTCCGGATCACCATCTTCAAGAGTTACCAGAGCGGAACCCTTAACGATGGGGATATCGTCTCCTGGGAACTGGTAAGATGAAAGAAGCTCGCGCACTTCCATTTCAACGAGCTCAAGAAGCTCGGGATCATCAACCTGATCAACTTTGTTCAGGAACACAACCAGAGCAGGGACACCAACCTGGCGAGCGAGCAGAATGTGCTCACGCGTCTGGGGCATCGGACCGTCTGCAGCAGAAACGACCAGAATAGCACCGTCCATCTGAGCGGCACCAGTGATCATGTTCTTGACGTAGTCAGCATGACCCGGGCAATCAACGTGAGCGTAGTGACGCTTCGCGGTCTCGTACTCAACGTGAGCCGTGGAGATGGTGATACCACGTGCGCGCTCTTCAGGCGCCTTGTCGATCTGATCGTATGCACTGAAAACAGCGCCGCCGGTCTTTGCCAGCGTCTTTGTGATTGCAGCAGTCAGCGAGGTCTTGCCGTGGTCGACGTGACCGATGGTGCCGATGTTGCAGTGCGGCTTCGTCCGCTCGAATTTAGCCTTTGCCATCGTCTCTCTCCAAAACCCCAACTCACCTGAGCTGGGGATAAGACTGAAAGTTCATGCCGGTTAGGGCGTCCAGAATAGAGCCTGAAGCCCTATCGGAAGCCCATTAGCCGGTTCTGATTACCAGCGATAGTGGCTGAATGCCTTATTAGCTTCAGCCATACGGTGCGTGTCTTCGCGCTTCTTAACAGCCGAACCACGATTGTTCACCGCGTCCATCAGCTCGTTAGAAAGGCGATCCTGCATGGTGTTCTCACCGCGCTTGCGCGAGGCGTCGATCAGCCAGCGAATTGCGAGCGCCTGACGACGCTCTGCACGCACCTCAACCGGCACCTGGTACGTTGCACCACCAACTCGACGGGAACGAACCTCAACGGCTGGCTTCACGTTATCCAGAGCCGAGTGGAACATCGCAACCGGATCAGCGGCAGAACCGCCTCGACGACGCAGAACCTCAAGAGCACCGTAAACGATGCCTTCAGCGGTGGATTTTTTTCCGTCATACATCAGCGCATTCATAAAGCGCGTAATGACAACGTCTCCGAATTTCGGATCAGGAAGGATCTCACGCTTTACAGCGCGGTGACGGCGACTCATTCCAAATACCTCTTACTTCGGCCGCTTCGCGCCATACAGCGAACGACGCTGACGACGCTTAGCGATGCCCTGCGTGTCAAGCACGCCGCGCAGGATGTGATAACGCACACCGGGAAGATCCTTCACGCGGCCACCACGGATAAGAACAACGCTGTGCTCCTGAAGGTTATGACCTTCACCCGGAATGTAGCTCACGACTTCATACCCGTTGGTCAGACGCACCTTGGCGACCTTACGCAGAGCGGAGTTCGGCTTCTTCGGCGTTACAGTATAAACGCGCGTGCAGACGCCACGCTTCTGCGGGCAGCCCTGCAGCGCGGGGACCTTATTCCGCTTTGCGGCCGGCTCACGGCCGTTCGCGATCAACTGGTTGATGGTCGGCATGCGCCCTTCCCAATCCTTGTCCAATTCCAGGCAGCCACCACAAAAGTAGCCGCCACGACATTCGTCCAAACCGACACGCGGCTGAACCGCCTGTCTTCGCACAACTTCCGAGGAAACAGCAGAAGCCATTTCCTCGGATCATGGCCCGTAGCCTTAGCTTTATGTCGATAACGACCGAAGCAGTACTACGCGCGATTCTATATTCTACATCAGCTTTTTCGCCTGTTAAGGCAGTTGTAGCCGAGGGCGCGGACCCTACGAGGGCTTCCGCTTTAAGTCAAGTGTTCTGCCTAAAATGAGCCCGATTCTGATGAATCATCACAGAATCGGGCTTAGGCATTCTTCGTTAGCAATCGCTATTCTGCTGCATCCCCGAGTTCAGCAGCAGAACCACCAACCCGCTGGCGATCTTGACCCGCTGCGATACCACGCAAACGATTCATTACGCTACCTGTTCCTGCAGGGATCAGACGACCAACGATGACGTTTTCCTTCAGACCGTTCAGCGTATCAACCTTGCCAGAGGTCGCAGCGTCCGTGAGTACTCTCGTTGTCTCCTGGAAGGAGGCAGCCGAGATGAAGGACTGCGTCTGCAGTGAGGCCTTTGTAATACCCTGTAGTACCGGCATTCCGCGCGCTACAGTATGGCCCTTCGAAAGCAGTTCCTGATTTTCCGTCTCGAACTCGATTCGATCAACCGTTTCGCCAATCAGATATGTCGAGTCACCAGGCTCAAGGATTTCAACCTTCTGCAGCATCTGACGAACAATGACCTCGATGTGCTTGTCATTGATCTTCACGCCTTGCAGGCGGTAAACATCCTGAATCTCGTTAACAAGATAATCAGATAGAGCTTCGACACCCATGACTTTCAAAATGTCATGAGGAACACGCGGACCATCGACGAGCGGATCACCTTTCTGAACAAAGTCGCCTTCCTGAACGGAAACGTGCTTGCCCTTGGGAATCAAATAATCTGTTTGCTCGCCTGTCTCATCATTTTTGACGATGACACAGCGCTTGGATTTGTAATCCTTACCAAATTCAATACGGCCATCGCCTTCTGCGATAATCGCATGGTCCTTGGGGCGTCGTGCTTCAAAAAGCTCGGCAACACGCGGCAGACCACCGGTAATGTCACGTGTTTTCGATCCTTCGCGAGGAATGCGTGCGAGCGCATCACCTGCATGGACCGTAGCGCCGTTCTCAACAGAAAGAATACTGTCTGGCGAGAGGAAGTAACGTGCTTCATTGCCGTTAGACAACTTGACGACGTTGCCGTTGCTATCCTTCAGCTGCAGACGTGGACGTAGATCCACACCCTTTGCTGCCTGCTTGTAATCAACGACCACCTTTGACGTCAGACCCGTGACCTCATCCATGCGCTCGACAAGCGTGATGCTGTCGATCAGGTCGAGATATTCAATGGTACCTGACTGCTCGGTGATGATCGGCAGGGTATACGGGTCCCACTCGGCCATTTTCTGGTTTCGGACTACCGCCTCACCTTCGTTGACCATCAGGCGCGCACCATACGGCACACGATATTTCGCACGCTCTGTTCCGTTTTCATCTGTGAGAAGAATCTCACAGTTACGGGACATGACGATGGGAATTCTCTGCGAATTTTCAACGACATTGCGGTTGCGAATGGTCACAACACCATCGCGCAGCGCCTCAACCATTGACTGCTCTGCACCACGTGTAGCGGCACCACCAATATGGAACGTACGCATTGTGAGCTGCGTGCCCGGCTCACCAATGGACTGGGCAGCAATAACGCCAACAGCTTCACCAATGTTAACAGGCGTACCACGTGCAAGATCACGTCCGTAGCAATGGCCACAAATTCCAACGCGGCTGTCGCATGTCAATACCGAGCGGATCTCAACGCTTTCAACGCCAGCCTTCTCGATTGCCTCGGCCGTAGCCTCTTCAATCAGAACGTTGCGAGCCGCAACAATCTCACCCGTAACAGGATGAAGAATATCCTTCGACACTGTACGGCCAAGAATACGCTCTGACAGAGACGCAACTACTTCACCGCTATCCATGACCGCACGTACAGTCAGGCCACGCTCAGTACCACAATCAACTTCGACGATGATGCAGTCCTGCGCAACATCCACAAGACGGCGCGTCAGATAACCCGAGTTTGCGGTTTTTAGAGCCGTGTCTGCAAGACCCTTACGAGCACCATGGGTCGATGTGAAATAATCGAGAACCGAAAGGCCTTCTTTAAAGTTGGCAATGATCGGCTGCTCAATAATCTCGCCTGAAGGCTTCACCATCAGACCACGCATACCCGCAAGCTGCTTCATCTGAGCTGGCGAACCACGAGCACCGGAATGGCTCATCATCCACACCGAATTGGTGGGCTTTCCGATAACCTGCTTCGAAATTTCCTTGAGCATAGCGGCCTGCACTTCATCCGTGCATCGCGACCACGCATCAACCACCTTGTTATAGCGCTCACCAGCCGTAATCAGACCGTCCTGATACTGCTGCTCGAACTCTTTAACCTCGGCTGCCGTACGATCAACCAGCACAGTTTTCTCGGCCGGAATGATCATGTCATCCTTGCCGAAGGAAATGCCTGCACGTGCAGCGTGACGAAAACCCAAACCCATCAGACGGTCACAGAAAATCACTGCTTCCTTCTGGCCGCAATGACGATAGACAGAATCAATGACGTCGGAAACGTTCTTCTTCGTCAGCTGCTTGTTAACGAGGCTAAACGGAATTGCAGCATGTCTAGGCAAAATCTGCGCAATAAGCGCACGCCCAGGCGTTGTCAGCAGTACCTGACGAACGGTCTGGCCGTCTTCTGCCTTAGTCTCAAGACGTAGACGGATTTTGTCGTGCAGCTTCAGGGAACCTGATGCCATTGCACATTCGATTTCTGCCACCGACGAAAATGCCGGGGGAGCAGCGGTGATGACTTTGTTGTCCTTGATAACCGCTTCATCAGGTGTGGCGCGGTACTCAGGGATTTCGAGACTGAGATAGTAGAGTCCCAGAACGATATCCTGCGAAGGAACAATGATCGGCTTACCATTTGCGGGGCTGAGGATGTTGTTAGTGGACATCATCAGCACGCGCGCTTCAAGCTGCGCTTCCAGCGATAGCGGCACATGCACAGCCATCTGGTCGCCGTCGAAGTCGGCGTTGAATGCTGTGCAGACCAGTGGGTGCAGCTGAATTGCCTTACCTTCAATAAGGATCGGCTCAAAAGCTTGGATACCCAGACGATGGAGCGTAGGTGCACGGTTCAGCATGACCGGATGTTCGCGGATTACCTCTTCGAGGATATCCCAAACTTCCGGGCGCTCTTTCTCCACCATGCGTTTTGCAGCTTTGATGGTTGTCGCGTGACCGTATTTCTCAAGCTTCGAATAGATAAACGGCTTGAAAAGCTCAAGCGCCATCTTCTTCGGAAGACCACACTGATGCAACTTCAACTCTGGGCCCACGACGATAACCGAACGGCCCGAGTAATCAACGCGCTTACCAAGGAGGTTTTGACGGAAGCGTCCTTGCTTACCCTTCAGCATGTCTGAAAGGGATTTTAGCGGACGCTTGTTCGCACCCGTAATCGCGCGGCCACGACGTCCGTTATCGAACAATGCATCCACAGCTTCCTGAAGCATCCGTTTTTCGTTACGGACGATGATATCAGGCGCACGGAGCTCAATAAGGCGCTTAAGGCGATTGTTACGGTTAATGACCCGGCGATAAAGATCATTCAAGTCTGACGTCGCAAAGCGGCCGCCATCAAGCGGCACAAGCGGACGCAGCTCAGGCGGGATGACTGGAATGATATCCATGATCATCCAGTCAGGGCGCGAGCCACTCTCAACAAATGCCTCGACAAGCTTCAGACGTTTGACGAGCTTTTTACGAGCTGCTTCCGAAGTGGCCTTGCGCAGCTTCTTGCGCATCATGGTCTTTTCGGAATCGCCTTCCATGACTTCTGCGTCATAGTCAAACGGATCCTGCAGTCCCTTGGACTTTGCAGAAAGGCTCAGCTCGCGTTCCTGTGCGTTCGGAATACCCCAGTCGTAGCTGGAAAGAGCACGCTTAATCGCTTCTGCACCAATTCCAACGTCGATGCCTGCATCCGGATATTCATCAAGAATATCTTCACAACGCATTTCGTCCAGCAGGTACTGGTCACGCTTTTTGCCGTTTTTGTAGGAATCTACCTGATCAGATTCACAGATACCCTTATCGAGAACGAGAAACTTCTCGAAATATAAGACTGGCTCGACATCTTTCAAAGGCAGATCGAGCATCGTGGCGATACGGCTCGGAAGCGACTTGAGAAACCAAATATGGGCGACCGGCGATGCCAGTTCGATATGCCCCATACGCTCGCGACGTACCTTTGCGAGCGTGACTTCAACACCGCATTTTTCGCAGACAATACCACGGAACTTCATCCGCTTGTATTTACCGCAAAGGCATTCATAATCCTTGATCGGACCAAAAATACGAGCACAGAAGAGGCCGTCACGTTCTGGCTTGAACGTACGGTAGTTAATGGTTTCCGGCTTCTTGATTTCGCCGTAAGACCACGAACGGATCTGCTCGCTGGATGCGAGTTGGATCTTAATCTGGTCGAAGGTCACCGACTGGCCGGTCTGACCCAGAATTTTCATGAGTTCGTTCATGCGCCGAAACCCCAAAATGCCAGGCGGCGTCCCGCCGGCACGTCAAAAATGAATCGCGAAGAGAGAGACATGAGCACCGCTTACGCGGCGCCCTGCTCGAGGTCGACATTCAAGCCAAGCGACTTCAGTTCCTTGATAAGAACGTTGAAGCTCTCGGGAATACCTGCTTCGAAGTCATCCTGTTCACGTACAATCGCCTCATAGACCTTGGTGCGGCCGGAAACGTCATCCGACTTCACCGTCAGCATTTCCTGCAAGGTGTACGCTGCGCCATATGCCTCGAGAGCCCAAACTTCCATCTCACCGAAGCGCTGACCGCCAAACTGAGCCTTACCACCCAGCGGCTGCTGGGTAACAAGAGAGTAAGGACCAATGGATCGGGCATGGATCTTGTCGTCGACGAGATGATGCAGCTTCAGCATATAGATGTAGCCAACAGTCGTCTGACGCTCGAACTTCTCACCTGTACGACCATCAATAAGCTGGGATTGACCCGACTTATTAACACCCGCCTTGAGCAACATATCCTCAATGTCCGGAATGGAAGCACCATCGAACACAGGGGTAGCAATCGGAACACCTTTACGCAGGTTATTTGCGAGTTCGATCAGCTGTTCGTTCGGAAGTGTGGCGATATCCATGTCATAGATTTCGTCACCATAAATTTCCTTCAGACGATCCAAGAGTTCCTGCTTGCGCTCCCCGTTACGCTGATACTCGTCCACCATTTCGCCAATGCCAGCACCAATATTGGCACATGCCCAGCCGAGATGGGTTTCAAGGATCTGTCCGACATTCATTCGGGACGGCACACCCAGCGGATTCAGCAGAAGGTCGACAGGCTGACCGTTCTCAAGGAAGGGCATATCCTCAACAGGTACAACCCGAGAAACGACACCCTTGTTACCGTGACGGCCAGCCATTTTATCACCCGGCTGAAGCTTACGCTTCACCGCGACAAAAACCTTAACCATCTTCATCACACCGGGAGGAAGCTCGTCACCACGCTGCAGCTTTTCAACCTTACTGTCGAAACGCGCATTGATCCGACGGACAGCCTCATCAAACTCACGACGAAGCGTTTCCAGCTCTGCAGTCAGTTCATCTGAGCTGACGGTAATATTGCGCCAGGCTCCCCTTGGATGCTCATCAAGAACTTCAACAGTGATGGGCGTGCCAGAGCGAATACCCTTGAAGCCCGCACCAGCTACCTGACCAACCAAACGCTCACGCAGACGGTTATGGAAGCTACGCTCCTGGATAGAACGTTCGTCATCACGATCCTTCGTAAGACGCTCAATTTCCGAACGCTCGATAGCCATCGCGCGTTCATCTTTATCCACGCCGCGCCGTGAGAAAACGCGGACATCGACGATCGTACCACTTGTTCCAGGAGGCAACTTCAGAGAGGTATCACGAACGTCTGATGCCTTCTCACCGAAGATCGCACGAAGAAGCTTCTCTTCAGGCGTCATCGGGCTCTCACCCTTCGGAGTAACCTTGCCGACCAGAATGTCGCCAGGGTTCACTTCAGCTCCGACATAGACAATGCCTGCTTCGTCAAGATTACGAAGAGATTCCTCACCAACATTCGGAATATCGCGGGTGATTTCTTCCTGACCTAGCTTCGTATCACGCGCCATAACTTCAAACTCTTCGATGTGAATCGAAGTGAAGACGTCATCGCGAGCAATGCGCTCGGAAATCAGAATCGAATCTTCAAAGTTGTAACCGTTCCAAGGCATGAACGCGACAAGCACGTTACGGCCAAGAGCCAGTTCGCCAAGCTCAGTGGACGGACCGTCAGCAATGATGTCGCCGGCGTGAACCGTGTCGCCCACCTTCACCAGCGGACGCTGATTAATGCAGGTTGACTGGTTGGAACGCATGTACTTGCGGAGACGATAGATATCTACGCCTTGCGTTGCACCGTCCTCATCAGTCGAACGGACCACGATACGCGCGCCATCGATCTGATCAACGACACCGCGGCGCTTCGCAACAATTGTCGCACCTGAATCGTGCGCAACTGCGGCTTCCATTCCCGTCCCAACCAGCGGCGCATCGGCTTTCACCAACGGCACCGCCTGACGCTGCATGTTCGAGCCCATCAGCGCACGGTTAGCGTCATCGTTTTCAAGGAATGGAATGAGCGCTGCAGCAACAGAAACAAGCTGCTTCGGAGAAACGTCACATGCCGTGACCTGCTCAGGCGGAACAAGACGGAAATCGCCTGCACGACGCACTGAAACCAACTCATCCGTCAGAGCATGAGTAGCCGGATCCTGCTTTGCGTCAGCCTGCGCGACGACCAGCTTGTCCTCTTCCATCGCGGAGAGATACTTCCAGCCATCCTGCAGGATACCGTCCTTGACGAGGCGATACGGCGTTTCGATGAAACCGTATTTATTCACCTTAGCATAGGTCGAAAGGGAATTGATCAGACCAATGTTTGGACCTTCCGGCGTCTCAATCGGACAGATACGACCGTAATGCGTCGGATGAACGTCACGGACTTCGAAGCCTGCACGCTCACGCGTCAGCCCCCCTGGGCCAAGCGCCGAGAGACGGCGCTTATGCGTAACTTCGGAAAGAGGGTTTGTCTGATCCATGAACTGGCTGAGCTGCGACGATCCGAAGAACTCGCGCACAGCAGCGGCAGCAGGCTTGGCGTTAATGAGGTCATGAGGCATGACCGTATCAATATCAACCGATCCCATGCGCTCACGAATGGCGCGCTCCATGCGCAGCAGACCAATGCGATATTGATTTTCCATCAATTCGCCAACTGAGCGAACGCGACGGTTACCGAGGTTATCAATGTCGTCGATCTGACCGCGGCCATCCTTCAGATCGCACATGATCTTGATGGTACGCAGGATATCTTCCTTACGCAGAACGCGCAAAGTATCCGGAGCGTCAACATCAAGACGCATGTTCATCTTCACGCGACCAACGGAGGAGAGGTCATAGCGGTCCTGATCAAAGAACAGGCCACGGAACATGGTCTCAGCCGTCTCTTTGGTCGGCGGCTCACCAGGGCGCATAATACGATAGATATCGATCAAGGCCTCGTCACGGGACGCATTCTTGTCGACAGCAAGTGTGTTACGTATCCAGGGGCCGTGAGCACCATCGACGGACAACGTCGGAAGTTCTGTAATGCCAATTTCTTCGAGAGCGACGAGACGGTCCTCAGTCAGCTCTTCGCCAGCTTCACCATAAATTTCGCCCGTGTTCTCATTGACGAGATCATGAGCAAGGAAGCAACCGAGGACGTCTGGACGACCGACCTGAACCACACGCGTGTTTTCAGCAATCTTCCGCACCATACGTGCGGTCAGCTTGGCGTCTGCTTCTGCAACGACTTCACCGGTGTCGGCATCAACAAGAGGACTGAGGAGCTTCTTGCCACGGAATGCATCCGCGTCGAAGGAACGCGCCCACTCTTCGCCCATCCGGGTAAAGGTAACGGTGTCATAGAAATAGTTCAGGATTTCGTCCTGATCCATTCCCTGAATATCCAAGCTCTCTACATCGCCCCCTTCTGCCAGCTTCGCTTCACGAGCAGCAATAAAGTTGGCGCCTTCAAGCGCATATAGCAGTGTCGTGACAGGCAGCTTGCGCTTACGATCAATACGAACGTAAATCAGATCCTTGGCATCGAACTCAAAGTCGAGCCAAGATCCACGGTATGGAATAACACGCGCGGCAAAAAGATATTTACCTGAGGAATGCGTCTTGCCCTTGTCGTGATCAAAGAAAACACCAGGGCTGCGATGCATCTGGGAAACGATGACGCGCTCTGTACCATTAATAATAAAGGTACCGTTATCGGTCATGAGCGGCATATCGCCCATGTAAACCGGCTGCTCCTTCAGATCGTGAATTGAGCGCGAGCCCGTATCTTCATCGATGTCCCACGTCGTGAGACGAAGAATGACCTTCAGGGGCGCTGCATACGTCAGGCCTCGCTGAATGCACTCTTCAACGTCATATTTCGGCTCTTCGAATTCGTAGGACTGAAAGTCCAGACGACCGCGGCCGGCGAAGTCATTAATCGGGAAAACCGACCGAAAGACCTCCTGAAGACCCGCCTGCTGGCGGCTATCAGGGCTGACGTTCATCTGCAGAAACGCCTCATAAGAGGCGCGCTGCACATCAATCAGATTGGGCATCGGCGCAATTTCGGGAATGCGCCCGAAGCTTTTGCGGATCCTCTTGCGTCCCGTGAACGATTTCGTGATCGCGTTCATCTATCCCTGCCCTCTGCACCAGACCTTCGAGTCGTCCGTAGAGCGTGACCGGAATAAGGCTTCCGAACTCCTCGGGCGACCGGAACGACCGGCTTTTCAAATATTTCACTACGTAGCGAGCCGCGCAGTATACTCTTATATCTACCAACGGCAAATCGGGCGGGAACCGCATGCGATCCCCGCCCTAATCTGTCTGCTCGGCAGAGATTGCTACCCCTTAAGGAATAGCAACCTGAAATCAAGTGATTACTTGATTTCGACGGATGCGCCGTTGTCTTCAAGGGTCTTCTTGATCTTGGCAGCTTCGTCCTTGGAAACACCTTCCTTGACGGTCTTCGGTGCACCCTCAACCAGGTCCTTAGCTTCCTTCAGACCCAGGCCCGTGATGCCACGGATTTCCTTGATCACGTTGATCTTCTTGTCGCCAGCAGCGGCAAGAACAACAGTGAACTCGGTCTGCTCTTCAGCAGCAGCAGCAGCAGCAGCCGGAGCAGCAGCAGCAGCTACAGGAGCAGCAGCAGAAACGCCCCACTTCTCTTCGAGAAGCTTGGAAAGCTCAGCAGCTTCGAGAACGGTAAGAGCGGACAGCTCTTCAACAATCTTTGCCAGGTCGGCCATGATATTATCCTAAGTGATGCACTGTTAGATGGGATTCAAGATTACGCCGCAGCGTAAACTCTCAGGCGGCTTCTGCTTCGCCGGTCTTGGCATAGGCACCAAAGACGCGAGCAAGCTGTCCTGCCGGAGCCTGGGTGATACCTGCGATACGCGTTGCCGGGGTATTGATCATACCAACCAGCTTTGCACGCAGCTCATCCAGAGACGGCAGCTCGGCGAGCACCTTGACACCATCCGCATCAAGCGTCTGATTACCAAGTGCACCACCAAGAACAACCAGCTTGTCGTTCGTCTTGGCGAACTCAACGATCACTTTTGCCACTGCTACGGGATCTTCAGCCCACGCAAGCGCGGTCGGCCCCTTCAGCAGCGACGAAATGCCGTCGAATTGGGTCCCATCCAGAGCGCGGCTGGCCAGCCGGTTCTTCGCAACCTTGTATGTCGCACCCGCCGCACGAATGCGTCGACGAAGCTCCGTCACATCAGCAACCGTCAGACCCTTATTCTGGGTGACGACAACCATGGACGTGCTGCCAAACACATCGGCGAGGAATTCGACAAAGGCCCGCTTTTCCGTACGGTCCAAAACCTGTCTCCTCGTCGGCCCGAAAAACCTTCGGACCAAGTTACCCAAAGGCCATCCCCTTATCCAGGAAAAAGCCCGCTCGCCTGTCCTCAGAAGTGACCAACCCAGTGCATCGCGCTAAACACAAAACACTGGCGCACCGTCTGACGCCCGCGATCTCTAAAGATCCTTAAGAAGCCGAGAAAGACTTCACGTGCGGTCTTGGACAGGATCGGAAATGCGACACAACGTGCTGCACCCCTGCGCCGCCACATTCAGAAGAAGATGGCGTCATTCTTGTGGGCCACTCCATAACGGAGCAGCCCAGAAAACTCAAACGGCCGTGAAGCTCGAAACGTCGAGACGTACACCTGGGCCCATCGTGGAAGAAAGACCAGCCTTCTTCAAATAGGTACCCTTGGCGCCCGACGGACGAGCCTTCTGAACGGCATCGACGAGCGCGTTGATGTTTTCAATCAGCTTTGCTTCATCGAAGGACGCCTTGCCGACGCCAGCATGAATAATACCAGCCTTCTCAGCACGATATTCGACCTGACCAGACTTAGCTGCCGTGATGGCACCCTTAACGTCCATGGTCACCGTGCCGAGACGTGGGTTCGGCATCAGACCACGAGGACCGAGGATCTTACCAAGACGACCAACGAGAGCCATCATGTCAGGCGTTGCAATGCAGCGATCGAAGTCGATCTCGCCAGCCTGAATCTTTTCGGCCAGATCTTCCGCACCAACAACTTCTGCACCAGCTGCGATTGCTTCCTCAGCCTTCGCACCACGAGCAAACACACCAACGCGCAGCGTCTTACCCGTGCCATTCGGCAGGGAAATCAGACCACGGACCATCTGGTCAGCGTGACGCGGATCGATACCGAGGTTCAGCGAAATTTCAATGGTCTCATCGAACTTTGCCTTCGCATTGCTCTTTACCAGAGCAACAGCTTCGCTGAGCACATATGGCTTGTTGCGCTCGACAGTAGCCTGCGCAGCATTCAGACGCTTGTTCTTGGCCATGATATCAGCCCTCCACCACGTTCAGGCCCATCGACTTCGCAGAGCCGGCGAGCATGCGCACGGCGCCATCGAGATCGTTGGCGTTCATATCCTTGAACTTCGTCTCAGCAATCTCGCGAAGCTGGGAAGTCGTCACAGAACCCACTGCTGCAGACTTACCAACTGTCTGGCTGCCCTTGGAAATCTTGGCTGCCTTGAGAAGGAAGTATGTGTTTGGCGGTGTCTTGGTGATGAACGTGAACGTACGGTCAGCAAACGCCGTGATAACCACGGGAATTGGCATACCGGGCTCAAGACCTTGGGTCTTTGCGTTGAACTCTTTGCAGAACTGCATGATGTTCAGGCCGCGCTGACCGAGGGCCGGACCAACCGGAGGAGATGGATTGGCTTTACCAGCCGGGATCTGAAGCTTGATGTAGCCAACAACTTTTTTGGCCATATCCGGGACTCCTTACTCTGTGTCGTTCCCGAACCGCGGTTCCAGTGGAATCGATCGAAACCGATTCCTCCCGCGTTCGAATTGAGGCGGTCCCGTAGACCGGTTTCAGTTAGTGCGTCAAGCCCTTATTGGGAACGGGGCTCGTATAATCTCCGCTCAGATCGGTCGCAACAGGAGATTGATGCGTATCGACATCTCCTACCGGGCGTGGGTTATGAAGCCCCTGATACTGTAGTGGGGAGAAAGGATCGATCTGCTTGACCGTCGGCAATGCGGAAGCACTCCACCCGCCTCCAAGAGCACGCACAAGACGCACTGTAGCCTGGACCTGAGCCGTCTGCGCCTGAACTTCAAGAAGGCGTGCCTGAAGAGCATCCTGCTGGGCCACAAGTGCATCAAGATAATTCGACAGCCCGCCGGTATAGAGAGCCATCGTCATGCTTTGCGTCCGAAGCGCTGCTTCAACAGCCTGATGCTGCTGATCAAGCTCGACTTTATAAAGTCCTGTCTGGCTCAACCCGTCTTCTACGTCCTGAAACGCCGAGATAACCGTCGAACGATAGTTGTCGGCCGTTTGCCGATACTGAGACCATGATCGTTGCAAAGCAGCCCGTCTCAGACCACCCGTGAATGCAGGTTCAACCGCTTGGACTGCAATTTTCCAGAAGGCATTGGAAAGGCTTGCAAGATCGAACCCTGCATCTTCAAAGCCACCCGCCGCACTGAAAGTGACACGTGGATAGAACGCAGCGCGAGACACCCCGATTCCACGGGCGGCAGCAGCCATCTGGCGTTCTGCAACCGCAATGTCAGGACGACGCTCCAGCAGACTTGAGGGCAAGCCGGAGTTGACCTTAACCGTACCGAAATGCATGTGAACGTCATGAACCGGCGCCAGATGAAATCCTGCAGGTACGGTGTTCAGCAACGCGGCAATGGCGTGCTCCATGACTTGCCTTCGGGCCGTCAGAGCACTCTGTGCGGCCATGGCTGCGTAAAGCTGATTTTCGGCACGGGAAACATCAAGGCCCGCTCCGATAGCCCCAGCCTGACGCAGACGCGTGATTTCAACGGCAGTTTTAAAGTACCTGATGGAATCATCATAGACAGCGTTCTGAGCGTCTATACCGCGTAGCGCCACATAATCTGAAGCGAGCTCTGCCTCAAGGCTCAAGCGCGCCACTGCATATTCTGCCGCGGTAGCCTGAGCCAGATTTTTCTGCATCCTCGTAGTATTGCGGATGGCATCCCAAAAATCAGGCTCCCAGGTTGCAGCTCCGCTGTAAGCCTCATTGGATTCATAAACAGGCGACGTACTGGTTCGACGATTGTTGAACAGGCGACCTAGGGAGCCTTTATTCTTGCTCATGCCAGCAGCGCCGGTCAGCTGCGGATAAAGCTGACTTTCCGCCTCTCTCGCTACATCCCGGGCCTGGGTGAATGCTTCTGCTGCAGCTTGCAGATCGGCATTAACTCCGAGCATGCGCGTTTCCAATCCATTCAGGATCGGATCGTTCAGCATCGTCCACCAATCGCCACGCACTGCTCCGTCTGCCGGATGAGCATCTGTCATCACACCCTTCCCTTCCCAGCCATTGGGATAGAGATACGTAGGAGCATGATAGTCTGGAGACAGGTCGCAGGACGCCAGGCCGATAGACATGACGCCAACCAACGCTGTGGAAACATGGCGCCATGAGCGCCGACGCGGCGCCTGATTATGAATTTTCATCAGCGGGATCCGGCCTCCGCAGGATTGGCATCATGTTCATGCAGAGTCTTTTGATCCTCTGCCTGCTGTGCCTTGGTTTTCGCATTGTAGCCAGCAGTCGTTGGCACAACCTTCACCTCGTCACCTTCAAGAAGATCTGCTGTCGGATTGGCGACAAGCTGATCATCCTTGCTGACGCCACTCAAAATCTGACAAGTCGTTCCAAAGTTGATGCCAACCTTCACATTCAGCAGATGAACATGATTGTTGACGACCTTCGCAACCTGCATCCCCTCCGCACGAAAAATCAATGCACCCGTTGGAAGGATCATGATGTCCGGGTTACCTGGAGCGGAAATATGCGCGGTCGCATATGAATTGGGCCAGAGCAGGCCATCTTCATTCCCCAGCGTCAACTCAGTCGTCACCGTCCGGGTAGCAGCATTGAAAGCACGGGCCGTGGCGAGGAACGTCGCTGTGAATTTCTTGCCCGGGTACTGAGGGACAGTCAGATCAGCCGTAATCTTAGGCGAAATGACACTCGCGAAATCCTGTGGAACAGAAACGAAAACACGCATCCGATGCACATCGGCCACCGAGAACAGTTCAGAAGCAGCTCCACGTGACGTGACGTTCCCTCCCCCTGCGTTCACGTAGTCACCGACGTTCACAAGACGGGAGGTCACGATACCATCAAATGGAGCAACGATCTTCTTGAAGTTTTCCAGCGCTTCAAAACGATCGACTTCATGTTCTGCCGCTTCAAGCTCTGCCTTCTGGGCCGCTGCGTTGGCGGCCTGAACATCAACTTCCTGGCGTGAGACGGCCTGTGTGCCCTTCAGCGCAGTCCAACGCTCCGTTGTGATCATCGCAAGGCGATAACGCGCCATGATCACATCATAATGCGCCTTTGCGGCCGCATACTGAGCGTCAAGGCTCGGCGTGTTGATCTCGGCCAGGACGTCGTTACGCTTAACGTGCGCGCCATAATCCTTGTACCACATTTTCACATAGCCAGAGACCTGAGCGTAGATCGGGGCCTCATACCATGCAGCAAGATTAGCTGGCAGATCCACCTGGCGTATTGCAGGACCCGGCTGCGGAGTGATCAGCGTAACGGGTGGAATGGCAGCATCTTCCGTGCGGGCCGTAAGGGAGTGATAATGCACGCCCCTTTGGATGATACCCCAGGCCGCCAGAAATATCGCAATCAGAACCACCACCAGCAGCACCAGCTTTCCGCGGGCACTTCCACTTTTGGGGCTGTTAACGTGGGGTCCGTTCCCCTGCTCCATCGGGTGGTTCACGCGCGGTCTCCTTCCGGCCCAGCAGGCCGCTTGTAATGCATCAGGGCGAAAACACAGGGCACGAACAGCAGTGTTGCCACCGTTGCGATCAGCAGACCGCCGATCACCGCTTTACCCAGGGGGGCGTTGTCAGAGTTGCTGATGGACATGGGAATCATGCCGATCATCATCGCAAGTGCGGTCATCAGGACCGGTCTAATACGTTCGTAGCCAGCTTCCCGAGCTGCCAGCAGCACGTCACCATGGTGATCAAGCCGCTCTCTGGCAAAAGAAACAACGAGAATGGCATTCGCCGTCGCTGTACCCATGCACATGATGGCACCTGTCAGCGCCGGAACCGAAAGCGGCGTATGCGTCAGGAACAGGCTCCAGGAGATACCCCCCAGAGCGCCCGGCAGCGCCGTGATGATAACAAACGGATCCAGCCAGGACTGAAAATTCACAACGATGATCAGATAAACAAGGACGATCGACATCGCGAGGCCGCCAATAAGCTGCACATAGGCGTCGTTCATGGTCACAGCCTGACCGCGCACGACCATCGTTGAACCATGGGGGAGATATTGACGTTGCTTGTCGACAATACGCTCGACAGCCCGCGACACTGTCCCAAGGTCCATGGATTCAGTGGACGCGTAGATGTCAAAGACGGGCATGATGTTGTAATGCGCGATTTCAGCAGGTGTACCCGTCTGAACAAGCTCACTCAGAGCCCCCAGAATCTGTGGGTTCTGGTTAGACGGATTGCCGTCTCCCTTGTCGATCGGAACGATTTCTAGGTCGTTCATTGTCTGAAGGAAGTTAGCAGGCGTCTGCACATCGATCAGCTGAGACGTACCCTGAGAGTTTAGATAGTAAGTCTGCCCGACCTGAGCACTTCCTGAAAGCGTCACGAGTGCGTTGAAAGCGACGTCCTGTTCGGTGATCCCCGTGCCCAGCGCATAGCTACGACGGTTATTCACCAGAATTGTTGGCTGCGTCATGGGCTGCTGGACAGTTACGTCCGCAATACCCGGAATATGACGCAGCTTCTGGGCCAGCCCAGTTGCAAACGCGTAGTTACCATGAAGGTTACGTCCAACCACCTGCACATCGAGCGGAGATGGTAGACCAAAATTCAGGATCTTCGCCGTCAGATCGCCTGGCTGGAACGTGAATATTGTTCCCGGAAATGAATTGGTCAGCCCCTTACGCAGCTTGCGACGGAACTGCGGGATCGGACTCTCGTCGTTATGCAACTGAATCGTGATGTCGCAATCCTGAGATCCGGTTGTCGGGGACGGCACCATCGCCTGATTCAGCTGACTGAATGGCAGGCCGCAGTTGTTCACAACGTTTTCGACTTCTCCCGGTAGGAGTTGACGAATGCGCTTCTCGACGAGCCCACTGATTTTTCCGGTCTCTTCGATACGCGTACCAACAGGCGCACGCATGTGCATCTGGATGGTTCCGGATTTGATTTCCGGGAAGAAATCCTGCCCGACGAAGAACAGAAGAGACATGGAGGCAACAGCAGCCAACATGAACAGACCAACAAATCTGCCGCGGATGGTGATCAGCGAAACGAGGACGTGCTGATAGGCTTCACGAAACGCTGTGAATCGTGCCTCAAAGCCTGACTGAAAGCGCCCGAAGATATTCTTTTTGCGATGGTGCCATTCAGGGTCACGATGCATTCGCACCTGTGCCGCCAGCAGCCAGTTCGCCATCGTGGGGACTAGCGTACGAGACAGAATGAAAGACGCGATCATTGCGTAAATGATTGCTTCAGCCATCGGCATAAACAGCCAGCCGGAGATACCTGTCAGTTCAAACAGCGGCAACCACACAATGCAGATACAGGTCGTGGACACGAATGTCGGAATCACGATCTGGTTCGCAGCGTCGATGATCGCCGTTTCCAGCTCTTTGCCCATTTCAAGATGAGCATCGATATTTTCGATCATGACGGTCGCGTCATCAACAAGAATACCGACCGCAAGAGCAAGGCCGCCGAGCGTCATCACGTTGATGGACTGACCCGAAATACTCAGACCAATAATTGCGCAGAGAATGGCCAACGGAATCGATGTGGCCACGATGACCGTTGAACGCCACGACCCCAAGAAGAGCAACACCGTAAGACTGGTCAGAATAGCGGCGGTAACCATTTCGCGCAGCACGTCGAACACGGAATCCTTCACGAAGCTGGAAGCATCCGTAAGGACATTCACACTACTGCCTGCAGGCAACGTAGCTTCAATCTGAGGCAACAGCTTCTTGATGCCGGAAACCACGGAAAGCGTTGAGGCATTGCCACTTTTGAGAATGACAATAAGGACGGCCTGCTGCCCCTTGACCAGAACGGCGTTGATCTGCGGTGGGCCGCCCCTGTGGACCCACGCAACATCACGCAGATACACGACCGAGTTGCCAACCTGCTTGATCGGCATCCGGTTAAATACCGCAAGGTCGATGGGTGCAGAGTTGGTCTTTACCATCCAGTCGAGCTGACCAACTTTCTGATCACCTGCTGGAAGAACAATATTCTGCCGGTTCAGAGCATTCGCTACGTCCTCTGGAGAGAGACGATGCGCGAGAAGCTTGATGGGGTCGATGTCCACCATGATGTCCGGCGCAAGACCACCATAGGGATTTGGAATGGCTGCACCCGCGACCGAGACAAGCTCAGGACGGATCAGGTTCGACGCCATATTGTAGATGTCTGAGCCTGACATGGTCGGATTATTGACCTGGAGTGTCAGAACAGGAACCGACGAAGCGTCAAGAGTGAGGATCAGGGGCGGCGTCGTCCCTGTCGGCATCTGCTTGATGACTGTCTGCGAAACCGATGTGATCTGGGTCTGCGCAACTGCCGTATCCGTACCCGGCTGGAAGAATATCTTCACAATGCCGCGGCCGTAATAGGATGAGCTTTCAATATGCTCGATGTTGCTGACAGTCGCAGTCAGAGAGCGCTCGTAATAATAAACGATACGCCCTGACATGTCTTCCGGCATCAGTCCGGTATAGGACCAGACGGCGGCGACAATCGGGATCTTGATGTCTGGGAAAACGTCTGTCGGCGTAAAGATCGCAGCCCTGATTCCAAAGATCAGAATCAGAATGGACAAAACAACAAACGTATATGGCCGCTTAAGTGCGGTAACGACGATAGCATTCATGAACTGTATGCGCCTTCAGCGTGGCCAGCTCGCAAATGTTTCGCGATCTCGGTTCCTGTGAGTCTCAACGGGTATCCCCTTTTGAATCGGGGTCAGTCATATCGGACATGCCCTCAACAACAAGCAAATTAGAGTTTAAAAAACATCCTGAACGCCAAAAAACGTGAAAATTCAGCCAAATGTCACAGAAATGTCATTGTGAGAGACCGCCGGGAAAAGCACACTAAATACGGAACCGGGCATTTTCATATCTTCACGATTGGCCATAATCTGTAACGTCGCACCGTGTAACCGGAGGATTGCCGAGACCAGGCTCAGGCCCAACCCACTACCGGGAACATGCCGACTTTTGTCAGAACGATAGAAGCGACCGACCACGGCCTCTCGTTCATCTTCCGGAATACCGATCCCCGTATCCGTTACTTTCAGCCAGATTTTCCCATCGTCATGTGCCCCTGCAGCGACCGAGACACTTCCCCCCGCAGGCGTGAACTTAATGGCGTTATCGATCAGGTTAGCCAACACTTCATTAAGCAGATCAACATCCCCATAAAGCGTGATGGGCTGATTGATCCCATGCACAGCAAGGGAAATACCCTCAGTCTCGGCAATCGGCTCGTATAGATCCGCGATATCGGCAATCAGGGCACTCAGATCCATCTGAGCGAACCCTGCCCGACGGCGACCGTTCTCGATTTCTCCAATCCTGAGCAGCGCCGTGATGATCGAAAAACACTGATCAAGATCGAGTGTCGCCTGAGCGATCGTCGCATTCAGATATTCCGCGTCGTGCGGCGTAGCGGCAGCACGCTCCAGCCTCGCACGAACACGGGCGAGTGGCGTGCGCAGATCATGAGCGATATCGTTGCCAACATTTCGAATTTCATCAAGCAGATGTTCGAGTCTGTCCAGCATCCGGTTGACTGAACCCGCCAGCCGCTCGAGGTCGTCCTGCTCCCGACCAGCAGGGAGGCGTTCATGAACATCGCCGTCCATGATGAGGTCTATGGCCTCATGCATTTCCTTCACGCGGCCAAGAGCGCGATGGCTCAGGAAGATGCCCGCCAGCAACGCAAAGACGACAATCGGAACGACAGAAATGAGGGCAGCACGCTTTGTGATATAGCGGAGCTCATCTGCCATATGCATGGAGCGTGCGAGCACCAGAATCCGATGGTCACTGCCAGGCGGTCCTAGCACCTCCATTGCAAGAAAGCGCATTTCGTACGCCCGATCGCCCGGCGGATCGATCCATACCCGCTGCGGCCGCGAAGCCAAGGTGAGTCCCTGCGGCCAGGTTTTTATATCACCCACAATCATATTATGATCGAGATCGAATAGAGCCGCGCCGTTCAGAATAACCCTCAAATCGGTCTTGCTACGCTCCCGCACCTCATATTCAAGCTGTTCAGGCGTCTCTCGGACCAGAAGGGCAGCTTCGCGTTGCAGCAGGTCGTTGGAGCGCTCAAGCTCGTATCCATTCATCTGGACGTATACGAGCGCAAACTGCAGCAGCATCCCCGAAATAATCGCCACAACAAACGCAAGTGTCAGGCGGAAAGTGGCCGTCCGAAATAAATCAGCCTGGAACACGGAGACTAAATCCTGCTCCACGAATGCTGTGTATCAGAGGCGCCTCCCCCGGCCCGTCAACCTTTCGGCGGAGCTTCCCGATATGAACGTCCACAAGGTTAGTCTGCGGGATAAAACGATAATTCCACACATCCTCCAAAAGCATGGTACGCGTCAGGACGGTGCCCGGCCTACGCATCATGTATTCCAGAAGACGAAACTCTCTAGGAAGAAGCTCCACATCCCGGCCATCGCGGGTAACACGTCGCTCAATCAGATCCATCGATAGCGGACCAACATGAATCATTGTCGCCCTGCTATCGTTCGGGCGACGCATCAGCGCCTCCAGACGGGCAGCAAGCTCTTCCATCGCGAAAGGTTTGGTCAGGTAATCATCGCCCCCCGCTTTGAGACCACTCACGCGATCATCGACCGCCGACAGCGCAGAAAGAACGAGAACGGGAACAGTGATGTTCTGCTCTCGCAGCGCCTCGATAACGCTCAGGCCATCAAGCTCAGGAAGCATGCGATCCACGATCATCAGATCGTATTTCCGCGAGCGCCCTTCATCGAGCCCTTTGCGCCCCGTATTTTCGTGACGAACGTCATATCCACGGGTTTTCAATTCGTCGACTACTTCAGCCGCGATACTCGCGTCATCTTCGATCAACAGAATCCGTGCGATCGGATCGGTAGGGCGGGCAGCCCCGTGTTCATGTGCAGGCGTCATGCTCATGATCCTCACATGCGGGAAGAGTGTCTGTCATCCCATTAAAATCGCTTTAAACCTTGGACAAATGAATAATTGGCAACTGAACTCACTTAAAGCATACGACATTGATCTGGCAGCGGTTCTGCCAGATCAATCATAGTTCTAAGGCAACAACACTTTGCCGTCAGAGCAGTTCCTCAGCAGGGCCTGCATCAGAAATTTCTTCCGACGGCTCTACACCATCCAATGCTCTCAGGCGGCGCCCCAGAACGCGGGAACGGCGGCGTGCTTCCTCAATGGTATTTCCTATGGTCCCGGCATTGCGCTGCAGACGCTCCAGCACCTGATCCATCCGCAGCATCTCCTGCCGCGTTGCTCCCAGAAGGGTGGCGATAGCTTCCGTCCGCTCTTCAAGGGACAACGTTACATAGCCCAGATGCACCGTTCGAAGCATTGCTGGCAAAAGTGAAGGCCCCATGATGATGACACGATATAATCGTCCGATTTCATCAATAACCCCGGGCATTCTCGCTATCTCGGCATACAGGCCATCCGTCGGAAGATAGAGAACAGCAAATTCTACCGTCACAGGAGGAACAATATATTTGGACGCAATCTTGCGAGCTTCAAACTTGATGGACGTTTCAAGCGATTTTCGCGCCGCACGTTCTGCATCGACATCGCTGATTTCGGACGCATTCAGCAGGCGTTCATAGGCCTCCGTCGGAAACTTGCTATCAATGGCGAGGCGGGGAGCGTTTTCCCCACGGACAGGCATCTTCACGGCAAATTCGACAACCTCACTCCCGCTTGCCCCAAGACGGAAATTCGTATCGTAACTTCCCTCAGGCAGGATATCGTCGAGAATAGCGCGACACTGTGCCTCTCCCCATCCACCACGTGTTTTGACGTTGGAAAAGAGTCGTTTCAAATCGCCAATCTGCGCCGTAACGCTGGTGACCTCGCCCAGCGCTTTCTGCATGGCGCTGAACTGCTCGACTACACGTTGAAAGCTGCTCTGCATCTGCTTTTCAACGGCCCCGTGAAGCTGTTCATTCACGGTGATGCGGATACGTTCAATCTGCTCGCTTTGGCTCTGGCTCATCTCTCGCAATGCATCGGAAATCAGGAGCCTTGCCTCTGCCTGATCATGCCCTATGCGCTGCGTCAGCGTCCCAAGTCGCTCGCTGGTTTCAAGGCGCAATTGCTCCAGACGCCCCGCAATAACGCGCTCCACATCGGCGAGATGAGCACGCTGATATTCAGCATCCTGCGCGCGATCACGTGCTTCCCGCTCCAGAAGCCTTGTAACACCATGGCCTCCACCGCCACGCAAGAGCGCAACAGCGGCGATCCCCATGGACAATATCGCGATGAGCCATGGTAAAAACTGCACTAAACCAAATGATCCGTCCTGCATGACAACTCTTCTACGCGCCCATTACGCAACGGCCAACGGACGCGTAGAGATTAGCAGATCAGGGCTGATGGATATTTCCATAGCTGGCAGCGCCGAGACCGGGGCACGAACATGGCGCACCCAGCGGAACCTGGGTCGGCATCTTGCACGTGTAAATGCCCGCCTTGCAGGTATAGCCATACCCGGCAACCGGAGTGCCCGGCGCCACAGGCCCCGGAGCGGCAGTTCCGACACAGGCTCCAAGGCCAAGGAACGACAGACCGGCAGCGGCGCTCAGAGTAGTCCGAAGAATGGAACGGGACATGATTGCTTCCCCATGAAAACAGTAAGAGATAGTGCGGCAACGGAAACGACTGACAGGGACCGAAGTTCTATCGCGCCCATCAAGCCTATCCTGGCGACATGTCCAGATCGTGACGCCCGAACGGATTCAGAAATTCAGACGACGCCCGCAGCTGCTTTACCAGCCGCAACTCCACTCGCCCAAGCCCATTGGAAATTATGGCCACCAAGCCAGCCCGTTACATCAACAGCCTCACCGATTGCATAAAGACCTGGCACATCGCGGGCTTCCATTGTCTGCGAAGACAAACCACGCGTATCGATTCCCCCACGCATGACCTCGGCCTTTGCATACCCTTCTGTTCCCGCGGGCAGAAAGGTCCAGCGCGATACCCGCTCGGCAAGCGCCTTCAACTGACGATCCGGCTGATTGGCCAACATCACATCTCCAAGATCCGAAGCCAGCTCTTTTGCCAGCCGGGACGGAAGCGCTTCAAGAAGGGATGGCGGCAGAGCTTTGGGACGCGCTTTTTTGATATCGAGCAGCATCTGAAACACGTCACGTCCCGGCAAAAGATCAATTTCGACGGGCTTTCCGGCTTCCATATATGATGAAGCCTGCAAGATAGCCGGCCCCGAGAGCCCCCGATGCGTAAAGACCATTCCGTCTTCGAAGCGTGCGGCCTTACCATGACCACGAGCAGCAACATTGAGGGAAACACCCGCAAGTGAGGGGTCAGCATCTGCCAGAATCAGGGGCACAAGAGCAGGAGCAGTCTCGACAAGTTTCAGGCCAAAGCGCTTTGCCAGACGAAGCGACAGATCCGACGCCCCGAGTTTGGGAATAGACAGACCGCCCGTTGCCAGAATGACTTTCCGGGTTCTGATTTCCGCATGGTCCGTCACGACCCGGAACTCTTCCCCCTCACGCTCAACATCCGTGATCCGGGTGTCCATCCAGAGCGTACAGCCCGCATCATGTGCTTCAGAGACGAGCATTTCGACGATCTGTCTCGCAGAACCGTCACAGAAAAGCTGTCCTTTGGCTTTTTCGTGCCAAGCGATCCGGTGACGCTCTACAAGCTCCAGAAAGTTCTTGGGCGTATAACGGGCAAGCGCTGAGCGTGCGAAGTGACGGTTCTGGGACAAAAAACAGTTCGGGCTGGTGTCCATGTGCGTGAAGTTGCAGCGCCCCCCGCCAGATATGAGGATTTTGCGCCCTGGCTCTGGGCCATGGTCCAGAACCAGCACGCGTGCACCACCCTGCCCGGCAGTAGCTGCGGCCATAAGGCCCGCCGCGCCCGCGCCGAGAACGACAACATCCCAGATCATGCCAGTTTCCTCAGAAATCGAGATTTGCGTAGTGTTCGGGAGGATTGAACCCGCTGACACGATCATTAAGAAGACTGCGGAAACAGGGGCGGGATTTTACCCGTGCATACCAGTCTTTCGCAGCCGGAGCCTTGGACCAGTCCACGTCCCCGATAAAATCCAGAGCCGAAAGATGTGCAGCCGCTGCGAAATCAGCCATGGAGAGCGCGGGCCCAGCAAGCCAGGTCCGTGTTTCGGCCAGCCAGCCGATATAATCCATGTGGAAACGCATATTCGCGTAACCCGCACGAAGAGCATTGCCGTCAGGATGGCCTCGTCCGAACTGACGCTTATCCACCTTTTCACCTACAAGATTGCGCGTGACCTCGGCTGCAAATTTCGTATCGAACCACGCCATCAGGCGGCGGGTCTCGACGCGCTCTGCAAGAGTGCGGCCCATAAGCGGGGTGTCCGGATAGGCTTCGTCTAGATATTCGCAGATCACACGCCCTTCGGGGATCGCGAGACCATTTTCCTCGACAAGGACAGGAACCTCACCCGAAGGGTTAAGATGAAGGAATTCCTCGCGCCGCTCCCACACCCGTTCGATCACAGGTTCATAGGGCAGTCGCTTCTCGCCGAGCACGAGACGGACCTGTCGGCATTGCGGAGACAGTGGAAGGTGATGCAGGATACGCATCCTCACTTTCTATGTCAGCCAAGGCCCGTGCAACAAGAGCACATCGGGCTATCCGGTACAGGTCCAGCGAATTTTCCATGATCGATCCCTCCGCTTCCGTCTCTTCACAAAGCGCACCAATGCGAATCCGTGCACGCGGACGGTCATTTCTTGCACTGGTCCTTTCACCGGAGGCCCCTCTCGCACAGTGGCTTGATGGTCTCGATCAGCAGATCGCCCGATCCGGCTCTTTCTTCAGCGGTAAACCGGTTATTCTGGACCTGGGCCTTCTGGGCGCCAGAGAGCCCGGCCTTGCAAGCCTGCTGGATGAACTCAGAAGCCGCGGAGTACGACTGATTGGCATTGAGGGTGGAGATCGCAGCTGGCCCGCACTTGCCAACTGGGAGTGGCCGGAAAGTTTTGATGGTGGTCGGGCCTCAGGTGCCGTCGAGATACCGGACGATGCTGCTGCTACCCCTACCGCTCTCCCCGCTACGCCCGCGGAAACTCTCATTCTGAATGGGGCGATCCGCTCCGGGCAGTCCATTCAGCATCTGCATGGTGACATCGTCGTACTTGGATCCGTCTCGTCCGGCGCTGAGATAGTGGCCGCGGGATCAATCCACATTTACGGGACACTGCGGGGCCGCGCGATTGCAGGCGTTGGCGGCAATTCAAAGGTTCGGATATTTGCATCCCGCCTTGAAGCAGAGCTTCTGGCGATCGATGGCTATTACGCCGTCTTCGAGGACATCGACGCCTCTCTTTCCGGACGTCCCGCTCAGGCAGTACTCGATGAAGACCGCGTGAGCGTCATTCCACTTTTGTCCTAAAAACAGCTTTTTTCCATGGTTGCCTCGGAACCGCCTTTATTCACCTGTTGCCGGACCCTATAAGGTTTCCATAGACTGAACGCATAAGCGCAGTCCGCGCGACAGACGGCCAGACAGGGCCGTAACAGAGTTTTTGGAGTATTCATGGCGAAGGTCCTGGTTGTCACCTCCGGCAAGGGTGGCGTCGGCAAGACAACATCTACCGCCGCCCTCGGTGCTGCTCTCGCGCAGAGCGGCCAGAACGTGGCCGTCGTGGATTTTGACGTCGGGCTTCGAAACCTTGATCTGGTCATGGGTGCGGAACGCCGCGTTGTGTTCGACCTCATCAATGTCGTTCAGGGTGATGCACGGCTCTCACAAGCACTAATCCGTGACAAACGTTGCGAAACCCTGTCCATTCTGCCCGCGTCCCAGACCCGGGACAAAGACGCACTGACCCCCGAGGGTGTGGCACGCGTCATGGACGAACTTCGCGAAAAGTTCGACTGGGTCCTGTGTGACAGCCCGGCTGGTATCGAACGCGGCGCGCAGCTTGCAATGTACCATGCAGACCAGGCCGTGATCGTCACGAACCCGGAGGTCAGCTCGGTTCGTGATTCGGATCGCATCATTGGAATGCTGGACAGCAAAACTGCACGCGCCGAGCGTGGTGAGCACATGGAGAAGCATCTCCTCCTCACGCGCTACGATCCGGCCCGCGCCGCTCGCAAGGAAATGCTGAGCGTTGAAGACGTACTCGAAATTCTTTCTATTCCGCTTCTAGGCATTGTGCCGGAGAGCGAGGACGTCCTGAAATCTTCGAATGTCGGTGCACCAGTTACGCTCGCAGCTCCCGACAGCATGCCTGCCCGCGCCTATTTCGAAGCCGCCCGTCGCCTGGCCGGTGAAAAGATCGACGTTTCGGTTCCAGTCGAGAAGCGTGGGATCTTTGACTGGCTCTTCAACAAGAAGAGGGTCGCATGAGCTTTCTCGGAAACCTGTTTGCCAAACGCCAGCAGTCCAGCAGTGCGGTCGCCCGTGATCGCCTCCAGATCCTGCTTGCCCACGAACGTGGGGCGGGTGAAAGCGGTGATTCCGAGCTGATTCAAAAGCTGCACAAGGAAATCATGGCAGTTATTGCGCGTCACATCGCGGTTGATCAGGACAAGGTCCAGATCAAGGTGGATCGCACAAGCGGTTGCTCCATGCTGGAAATTGACGTGGAAGTTCCTCAGGAGCTTTTAAAGAAATCCGGCGGGGAACGTCAGCGGGCCTAAATCCGTTTCCACGTCTTCCAATGATGCAGCCTCCTCTCTTCGCTGGCTGCATGTTTCGTATTTTTCAGGGGCACGCAGATGAGCGGTTTCTTTGGCAACATCATGAATTCCGCAATGGGCGCACTTGGCGGCCAGCTCGGAGACAAACTAGGCGGCAGTTTCGGCGATATGTTGAAAGGCGAAGGCCTGAACATGCTGATCTCCCAAGCGAAAAATGCTGGCCTGGAAGACAAAATTCGTTCCTGGATCGGCAGTGGCGAAAACCTTCCGATTACAGCAGACGAACTGCGCAATCTGCTGACAGACCAGCAGGTTCAGATGCTGGTTTCCAAGACTGGCCTACCTGCATCTGCAGTGCTTCCTGCCCTTGCGCAGCTTCTGCCATCTGCAGTCGACAGCCACACACAGGACGCGGCACCAGATCACACCGCCTGATTTTTTGCTTTACCAGTATAAAAAAAAGCCCCGCAGCAAATTCAGCTGCGGGGCTTTTTTATGATCTCATCTTTGAAAAAGTCAGGAGTGGTGCCCTATTTCGGCATAAACCTCAGTCTCTTGGGATGCCCGGCTTCTCTTCGGCACTCTCCGGCAAGGCGTTGTAGGGCTGCGGAGCTTCAATGGGGAAGCGGACAAGCAGGTACGGCGGGACGCGCATATCATGCCCCTCGTTGAAGGATGCGAGACGGTTCCATTGCCCGAATGTACAATAAACATAGTCTGAGGCAGCAAAAATTCCATCTGGCGACAGCGCCCTTGGATCGCGGAGCATCAGTTCAAAAGAGCCATCTACATTCCGGCGCAGAATGCAGTCATGCTCGTAATTTGTTGTGTACAGACGATCATGAGAGTCGAAATCCAGACCATCCGCGACACCTTTCTCGCCCTCATATCGAATGGCGGCCTCAAGCTTTTTGTCGTCAGACGTCGGATCAGACAGGATATCTACTGGGATGCTGTAAAGTTTCCGGCTCGTCAGCGGCGCAAAATAGAGCGTTTTCTCATCTTTCGTTATTGCGATGCCGTCGACGCCCCCGGAAACAAGCTGCGGATGCTTTGGCAGGTACTGGCGCGGGACACCTTCCACGATTGCCAGGAAACCCGCTTCGGGAAGTATGGCAGAGCTTTGTGTAAGAACACGCCGGGCCTTCCCTGAGCCAACATCCACCACCACCAGCCCGGGCTTCGTGCCGAAAGAAGAATCAGTTACGAACACCGTCCCCTCGGACCCATGCGACAGACTGACCCGGAGGTCATTCATGTGACTATCTGGCAACAGGGCGGGCACCTTAAGAACCACATTATGAACAATCGTATTGGTTGCAGGATCAATACAAACCACCTTTGCTGCACCTGGCTGCAAAGGGTGCCCTGCCCGCTTACCGTCATCAATCAGCCACAGCCGCCCCTGCCGGTCCACTGTCATGCCGTGAACGGAAACCAAACATTCTGCGGGTGATGCGGTGCTTGGAAGACTGATCCCTGCCGAGGGGTAAGGAACCACTTCCCCCCCCACCAGTTCACCAAGAGTCGCGCCCTTATGATCGACTGCATGCCGCGGAAAACCAACAAAAATACGACCATTTGGCAAGACAGCAATACCCGAAGGCCCGGGACCTTCAAACCGCGCCACCTCCTCAAAGCTTCCATAAGGCTCAGTGCCGTTGTCCTGATTTCCCTCAGCTTTCGCTGCTGAAATGGCAAAGGGAGCAGCAAGAGAAATTGGCGCCACAGACGCAGAGCGAAGGAAATGACGTCGTTTCAAGTCTAGAACTCCCATAGAGATGCACGTGTCATATTGCGACAACGCGACAGAACCAGAAATGCTTTTTCCAACACGAAAAAATGCGTGTTTTGAACGTTCCGTATGAAGAAAATTATGTTGACCATGCAACAACACGAATGCAGGATGGCTAATTCCTATTTCACTATAGAAAAAAGAAGTTTACTGTGACTGTTCGGTTTTCTCGTCGCCACGCGGCCCTTCTCGGCACTTCCCTGCTCGGCTCCTCCTTTTTGGTTGCCGCAGGTGAAGCATGCGCAGCAACTACTTCCGAACAGACAACGCACGCGCCACGGCATGTAAAGTCTGTGCCGCCAGCCCCCATTCACCGACCCGTGACTGCTGCAAAAACCCGCCCGGCCATCACCGACGTTTCAGGCGGAAGCGAGGCAGTTATCGTTACGGGAACGCGTGAATTCGGCAAAAAAGCACGCGATTCCGTATCGCCAGTTGATGTCGTGACCAGCCGCCAGCTTACCGCCACAGGCCAGCCGACACTGCGCGATGCAATGGCGCTGCTGCTCCCCTCCGTCACCACGCCAACAGGCGGCTTTGATACGGGCGCACTCACGGACACCATCAGCCTACGCGGCCTGAACCCGAACGAGACACTGGTGCTGGTGGACGGGAAACGTCGGCATACCACGGCCAACATCTATGCAGATCCGGGCCCGATGCAGGGTGCAACGCCTGTTGATATCGACATGATCCCGATGGCCTCCATCGATCATATCGAAGTTCTTCGTGACGGCGCCTCCGCTCAATACGGTTCGGATGCAGTTGCCGGGGTGGTTAACATCATCCTGAAGAAGCAGGCAAATGGCCTGACGATGCGCTCCAACAGCGGAATAACGAGCGAGGGAGATGGCTTCCAGCAAGGCGTCTTCCTTGATGGTGGCTTCAACATCCATAATCGGGGCTTCGTTCATATCGGCGGAGATTTCGTTCATCAGGATCACACTTACCGATCAGGCGCCGACAGCCGTACCGGTCGGTATGACAATAACGTACTCAGCCAGCCCGAACAGACCCGTGAAAGCATTGCAATCAATGCGGGCTACGATATCACAGACAACGTGCAGGCCTATGCGACGGCCACTTACGCCCATCGTTACGCGCAATCCTATCAGAATTACCGCGTTCCAAGCTCACTCAGTGCATATCCGGGCTACGCTGCGATTTACCCGTGGGGCTATTCCCCACTCGAGACGATTAATGAAAATGACTATGAGCTGACAGCTGGTCTCAAGGGCACGCTGGCAGGATGGCACTGGGATGTCTCATCCGTTTATGGGCGTGACTTCAACGATATTGGCGTTGCCAACTCAGCAAACCTTTCGCTGAACAGCGCGACTGGCCGCACCCCGACAAACTTCGATGCCCAGGGGTACAACAGCACCCAGTGGACCAACAGCGTTGATATCAGTCGAAATTTTCATACGTCCGTATGGCCTTACGCAATCAACGTGGCTGGCGGCGCGTCCTACCGTTATGAGGCCTATTCGATCGGAACAGGCTCCGCAGACAGTCTTTATGGCAGCGGCTCAGACGCCCTGTCCGGCACCAATGCCGGGAATGCAGGCAATTTCAGCCGTGATGTTGCAGCAGGCTATCTGGATATCTCGACACATCTGATGAAGCACTGGCAGGTGGATCTTGCCGGACGTGCGGAGCACTACACGGATGTCGGCAACACACAGACCGGCAAGGTCTCCACGCGTTATGATTTCAGCCCGCGCTTCGCAATACGCGGGACGTTCAGCAATGGCTTCCACGCGCCTACTCTGGCTCAAGAGCACTACTCAGCTCTTGCCATTTCCCCAACTGCTGCACGCGGCCTGATTGCCGTAAACTCGCCGGGCGCGCTGGCAAACGGTGCATCAGCCCTGAAGCCGGAACACAGCACGAGCGCTGAAGGCGGCATTATCGTCGAGCCGATCCATAAGCTCCATGTGACGGTCGATGTTTATCAGATTGATCTACGTGACCGCATCATGCCCGGTGGCAACGTTTACGGTCAGCAGGCCTACAACGCCCTGAGCGCAGACGGCTTTGGGCTGCCCGCAGGTTCTGAAAGCTGGACGTCGGGCCAGTTGTCCACGCACTGGTTCGCCAACGTCGCAACGACGCGCACCCAGGGTCTGGATCTAACGGCTAATTATCCGAGCGAGTTTGGTCAATATGGCCATGTCGACTGGGACGTTGCGATTAACCTCAATCGCACCCGCCTGCGCCATCAGGCAGATGGCACGGACGGAAGCCCCCTTCTGAACACCCAGTCAATCGCTTACCTGACGACGGCTTACCCCCGCAGCAAGATTATTTTTGGTGGCCTCTGGCACTCTCCTGGTCGTGCATGGTCGGTCTCTGTTCATGAAATCCGATATGGTCAGACAACGTCTCAGCTGACTTACTACACAGGCCCTAATGCGTTCTCGACAACCAAGTACCTGCAATTCCAGAATTCGCCCAAATGGACAACGAATGCGTCTGTTACGTATAATTTTGCGCGCCACTGGAGTGTGACACTTGGCGGAAACAATATCTTCGCCAAATTCCCGTCGGCTGTTCCTGTTGCCAACCGTTATCTCGGCGCGCCCAAATACTATATGAGCACATCACAGCTTGGCATCAATGGTGGCTATTACTACCTTGATGTATCTGCCCGCTTCTGATTTTCAATCAATATCTGCCCGCTGCTTTTATCGCTGCGGGCAGATAGCACTGATCAAAGTTCGGACCATATCCGCAGCAAATTGTGATACACGTTTGTCAGTCGCAGCACGTCCGGATCATCTGCCCCAACTCGGCGACTCAACTCCATGATGCTCTGATCCAGATCGAACAGGACAGTGCGTTGTTCCTGCGATCGTATGAGTGACTGCGTCCAGAAAAATGAGGCCCACCGGCTTCCATGCGTCACTTCGGATATCGAATGCAAAGCGGTCGTTGGGTAGACAATCATGTCCCCCGCAGGCAGTTTTATCGCCTGTTCTCCAGACGAATCATGGATCAGGAGCTCACCCCCCTCATACTCATCCGGGCCGCTGAGGAAGAGCGTACTGGAGACATCTGTCCGGATACGTTGCCCCCCACTGGAAGGTATAGGCCGCAGCGCATTGTCCACATGCGCACCAAAGCGCATGCCAACGTCGTACCGGTTGAAAAGCGGAGGGACGACACGCAATGGCAATACGGCACTGTTAAAAAGCGGGTTCGTTCCGAGCTTTCGCAAAATGAACGTTGAGAGCTCGCGCCCCAACTCGCTTTCGGGTGCAATCTGCAAATTACGCTTTGCCTGAGCAGATTGAGAACCAGCCGTTCCTCGCCCATCGACCCATTCGCCAGTCTGAAGTTGACTGCGAATGTGCAAAAGATCGTCACGGGAAAGCACGGAAGGTATGTGGAGCAGCATGATAAAATACCTCAGGCCCTTAAAGCGGCAGAGCAGCGCCGGAGAGCAGTCTTAGTTAAGATGTCCCATAAATGAGATTGGATATCATTTGCAACTAAAGTGTCTATTTAAACCGGGAGCCGATCGCTTCAGCATCAGGCTCTGCGAGCCACGCACAAAGACGCAATATGGCGGCGACATAACGCCATGTCGGGGGTGCCACTTTGTTTGCAAGCAAGCTCATAAGCCTGCGTCTCATCAGCGGCCCGTGAGAGAGCCCCAACTGACCATCGTTCTAATGCGCGGTTGAAGGCATCCGTGCGTTTAAAAAAAACGGGTGGTTTGAGGTTACGCACCGCTTCCACGCGAGACTGACCAGCCTGTATAGCAAGTGCTACGCGCTGCAACCTTACCAGCACACCCAATGCAGCGCGCGCTACTGCAACAGGATTGGCACCATCAGCAAGCGCTCGTTCCAACGCCCGATCGGCGCCCGCCCGGTCCCCGGAGAGTGCCGCATATACCGCATCTTCCAGCGAACTGCCGCCTGCATCCCCTACGCAGTCCTGAACCGCGTCGATATCAAGTTTTCCGTTGGATCCTGCGTAGAGAATCAGCTTCTCAATCTCGCCACGCACGCCACCTCTATCCGAGCCCAGTCGGCCAAGAAGCCACGCCAAAGCATCGCGGTCGATACGCACATTCTCTGCCAAAAGGGCATCTGTCACTGTTTGAGAGAGCGCCCGCCCCTCTTCCGGATAGCATGCAATCGACGCAACATTTTTCCGCCCTTCAGCCAGGGCTCTCAGCTTAGACCGTGAAGCCAGACCTGGGGCTTCAATCACGATCAGTGTGTCGGTTTCTGTTTCCAGTGACCGGGTCAGGGACGCTGTTAAACTGTCCTGCGCATCCCGCACCCAGACGACACGTCGCCCACCCATGAGTGAAAATGCAGTCGCTTCTTCCTCAAGACGCTCATGGGTCTCCCGATCGAGCTGCGCGACACGGAACGGATCATCCAGTGCCCCGGCTACCAAACCAACAGCGCGCGAAGCCCGCTCCCGGATAAGGCCTGAATCCTCTCCGTAGAGAAGAATTGCTCTCCAGGAACCGGCCTCCTCGATCGTCCGCACAATACTGCGAGCGTCGATTTTCATCAGTCGTTCGGATCCGCAGCGGACGTTGTTGACGTGCTGTTGTTCAGACGTCCCGTAGCAGAAGCAGGGAAGCCATCCGCGCCAGCCTGATGCGAGACAGTTCCGTGATCAGACGGCATGGCATCCGGATCGGCAAAGCGCGGAAGCGCTGCCTCCGCCGCATGACCGGGCTGAATGTGAGAGCGGAACCAGACACCAATCTGCTGTGTCATGTTTTGGGCCAAAGCTTCCGCAACACGTCCCGTCGAACTCTCACTGTTCAGGGTCTGGGCAAAATACTGCTCGAATGTCGCATTATATCCGTCCAGTACCCGCGTATCTCCTTCGGCCAACAGCTTTGGGAACTGCTCGACGGTAAACAGCCTCCAATGGGCTGACCCAGAAATACGCATACGGCCGGCAGTGTTATCGCCGTGAATGTCGATGGCTTCCTGAGCAGCACTTCCACCTACCTGCAGCGTGTAACCATCCGGCTGCTCAGGAGCAGATCCGCCCAGATCTTTCTGCAGCGCCAGACGCATTTCCTGGCCATAGCGGCTGGGAATGTTCTGAACGTAGATCCTCTGCAGTTCATGAGAGACGTCCACCTGCCCCCCTCCTCCCTGAGCGTAAAGAGGAGCAAATCCACAACCGGAAAGACCCAAAAGCCCCAGCAGGGAAAGACAGGGGATGCGTGTCATGATCAGCCCGCCACCACAAAGTTTACAATGCGGTTCGGCACATGGATTTCCTTGACCAGGCGTTTACCTTCAAGAGCCCGTGCGACATTCGGCTCAGCCTTCGCAGCAGCCAGAACTTCGTCCTTGGGTGCATCTGGAGCCATCTGAATGGTACCTCTCAGCTTGCCAAGAACCTGCACACCGATCGTAACACTTTGCACGGCAAGCCATTCTGGAATCGCCTGAGGCCAGGCACGCTCCACAACCAGAGCACCTTCTGGCTCGAGCAGCGCCATAAGGTCTTCGGCAAGGTGTGGCATCATCGGTGCACAAAGCAGCGTCAATGCCGTGGCAGCTTCTCTTCTTGCGGCTGCCAGCCCGGTATCATTTTTGCGATCGGCATCTGCAAGTGCGGATGTCAGTTCATGAAGACGCGCAACTGCTACGTTGGGCGTAAAAGCCTCGAGCGCTTCAGTGACAGCCGCGATGGTACGGTGCGTAACCCGTCGAAGGTCATCTCCGGCAGCCTCATGCCCGGCGTCTACAGCATCACGCGCTGCCACCGAAGACACAAGACGATGGACGCGCTGCCCGAAACGGGCTGCAGCCGCCACACCAGATGCCGTCCACTCCATGTCACGCTCGGGAGGGCTGTCTGAAAGAACAAACCAGCGTGCTGTATCCGCCCCAAATTTCTCGATAATCGCGACCGGGGACACCGTGTTCCGCTTGGATTTGGACATCTTTTCAGAACGCCCAACCTTGACGGTCGCACCATTGTCACGCCGAACGACGTCTTCACCACGACGCTCTACCTCTTCGGGGTATAGCCAGCCTTTTTCGTCACGATAGCTTTCGTGCGTCACCATCCCCTGCGTGAAAAGACCCGCGAACGGTTCATCAATTCCCAGATGTCCGGTTTCGTGCATCGCACGCGTAAAGAAGCGTGCGTAGAGCAGATGAAGGATAGCGTGCTCAATACCGCCAATATACTGATCGACGGGAAGCCAGCCATCTGCAGCGGCCGGGACCGTAGGGTTCGCGGCATGTGGGCTGGTGAAGCGGGCAAAATACCACGAACTATCGACGAAAGTGTCGAATGTATCCGTTTCCCGGGTCGCAGCCGTACCACAATTGGGACACGAAACGTGCTTCCAGGTGGGGTGGTGATCCAGCGGGTTGCCCGTACGGTCAAAGGTAACGTCCTCGGGCAGGACAACCGGCAACTGATCATCCGGAACAGGCACGGCACCGCATGATGGGCAATGCACTACCGGAATGGGGCAGCCCCAGTAACGCTGTCGGGAAATTCCCCAATCACGCAGGCGCCAATTGACGACGCTGTGCCCAACGCCCAACCCTTCCAGACGCTCTATCGATGCCTTCTTCGCAGAAGCCGTATCGAGCCCGTCCAGAAAACCAGAGTTGTAAAGTGTTGCATCTCCCGTGACCGCTTTCGCGCCCACTTCAAATGAGTCTGCATCTTCTCCGACAGGAAGAATGACGGAAGGCACGGGCAAACCGTATTTCCGCGCAAAATCAAGGTCGCGCTGATCACCACATGGGCAACCGAAAACTGCACCCGTTCCATAATCCATCAGAACGAAATTTGCGATCCAGACAGGAACACTCGTCTCAGGGTCGAGAGGATTGGAAACACGGAGTCCGGTATCAAAGCCCCTTTTTTCAGCAGCCTCGATGACTTCTTCGGACGTGCCAAGACGACGGCATTCTTCGATGAAGGCAAGAGCTTCCGGATTATTTTTGGCAACATGCAACGCAACCGGATGGTCTGCGGCAATACCGACAAAACTCATACCAAACAGGGTGTCAGGACGCGTGGTAAAAACCTCGATGCCGTCCAGATCCGTGTCAAAACCCTCTGGAGGATTGTGCAGCGGAAAACGAACGCGTGCACCTTCAGAGCGCCCAATCCAGCGCTCCTGCATAGTCCGCACGCGCTCCGGCCAGCGATCCAGATCTTTCAGGCTGGCGAGCAGAGGCTCGGCGAATTCGGAAATCTTCAGAAACCACTGTGAAAGTGTCTTCTTTTCGATGAGCGCGCCGGAGCGCCAGCCACGACCATCAACAACCTGCTCGTTAGCCAGGACGGTTTCATCAACCGGATCCCAGTTGACCGACGAATCCCTTCTCTCGACCAGGCCACCAGCAAGCATGTCCAGAAACAGCTTCTGCTGCTGACCGTAATATTCAGGCTGGCAGGTCGCAATTTCACGATCCCAGTCCAGCGAAAATCCAAGCCGCTGAAGTGTTCCGCGCATGGTCGCGATGTTTTCCATCGTCCACTTGCCCGGATGCACGCCGCGCTCGCGTGCGGCGTTCTCGGCGGGCAGGCCAAACGCATCCCAGCCCATCGGATGCAGCACGGAAAAGCCCTGCGCGCGCTTATACCGCGCGACAACGTCACCCAACGCGTAGTTGCGCACATGCCCTACGTGAAGCTGTCCCGACGGATATGGGAACATCTCCAGCACGTAGTATTTTGGCCGGTCAGCTGGTGGAACATCAGGTACGGAAAATGAATTCCGGCTTTTCCATTCTGCCTGCCAGAAAGGCTCACGGGTATGGAAGTCGAAAGCGGGTGTCGTAGAGGTCGTGTCGCTCATGGTCGTTTCAATTAGTCCCGGCCACCATTTTCCGCGCGCAACTGACGGGCGCGGGCAAGGATGCGGGTTGTAATGTCAGAAGTGGTTGTTGCTGCAACTGGAGTATCCTGCCATTCGCCATCCTGACGGACCTGGCGGAAAACAGAAACACGCAGGGCGTCAGAACGCAGGCGACGGTCCAGAACATAAGCAGCGATTTTGAAACGCTCGTTCTGTGTAGCGGGCGGCTGGTACCAATCCGTCAGGATAACCCCACCCACGGCATCGGCAGAAGCCAGCGGCATAAAGGAGAGCGTGTCGATCGCGCCCCGCCAGAGATAGGCATTCACCCCGCCTCGAAGCTGATCATTTCCGCCCTCTGCACCACGATCAACACCAATCAGGTGATTGCGAGGTGCCGTCAGGCTGCTCGGATCACGGCCGCTGCTGCAGGCCGCTACTGTGCCCAGAGCTAGCACACCGAGGGCAATCCGGGCCGGAAGAAGGCGGGAAGAAGAGGGTACTGACGTCTGTGAACGAAGGGTCATGGTGGTCCTGCGGGCCGCGCCGGGGCCGATCACGAGCAAGGAGGCAGACTGGCGAGGCCTGACACCGGCGATATGAACATGTGCCATAACATATCCTGCACACACGGGAAGGCCAAGCGTCTCCGTAGATACATCTCGTGACGATATCAGGTTTCGGGAAGCCCAGCCTGCCGGAGTGCGTTTTCAATCAACACCCGCTGGGGGCTTGGCAGGTATTCAAGCCGACGCATCACGCGCCCTACCGTCAAAGATGACGAGAACGACAAGAGATGTGTCCTTACGGCGTCGATCTCGCCAGAATCCCCGCCTTCAGTAACCAGGGCGACAAGGTATGGAACCAGACAACCGGAGGAATGAGGGTACATTCCGGCCAGCATACGCCCGCTCTCAACAACCTTGCGCCCCTCCCCTGCCAGAACACTGATCAACATGAAAAAAGGATCAAGGAGCGCGTATAACGGGGAGCGGCACGGGCTCAGACGAACCTTCTCAATCTCCAGCAGCGCATCCGCCATCCGTCCTGCAAGCAGGCACTCCATTGTCGTGCAGAAATAATAACCGATCGTGTAAAGAATAACTTCGTCAGAGGGGGCGTCTTCCATGAAAGACGCGAAAACAGATTTAGCCTGCCCTTGTGTTTTCGGGTTAAGATAAAGGGCAGCCGCCAGCATTGGCAGATAGACTTTCTGATATGGCATGAGAGCAATGACGGCTCGTGCTGCATCCAAGGCATTCTGCTGGCAACGATCCTCTTCTATGCTCCAGTCACAGACAGATCGGCCGTAAAAAAACAAGGACTGCAGCATTGGAATAAATGCCTGTTGCCCATCCTTCCGGCGGGCATGTTCAAGCAGTTGTTCGATCTCGGAAAAAGTACGACCATCCCGGTTCATCATGAGAAGAAATGCGCGAACACCACATCCCAGCGGGGACAGATTACCCCTCGGCAGATTCCAGCTCCTGCGCGCCTCGGCCAGAACAATTCCCCACTTAATGGACTGAGCTGCAGCGGACAGCATCACTCTCGTATGCGCCAAATCCACGACTTCTATCTCGCAATGCGTTCCCCAGATGATCGCAGCGTTTTCGCGAACATCCAGAACTCGCAGCACGAGCCTTGGCTTCGCGCCCCCCATCGCAGGACGCAGGGTGCCGCTCACCAGATAATCAGCTCCCATCCCCTGATAAGACTGCATGGGATTGATAGCATCTGGCGTGTAGCCTGACGGTGTCGTCAGAACACTGATCAACCCCAGATCGACAAGTAATAATTCAAGGGTTTCTGCCAGTTCCCTTGCGTGTTCAACACACTCTGCGTCAGCAGCAAAAGTCAGGAACAGAACGGAAGCAAGACTGCTGGCAAAATATTCAGCTCCGTTCTTGTTCGCAATCAGGAGTACGTCTTGTTTCTGCTGATTTACCCCCCCTAAATCGTGAACCAAAGACGAATAGCTCGCCGAGCTATCCGCCCCACCGACAAACTGTCCTGGGAGCATTTCTTCTTGAAACACATCCGCAGCATCGCCTGGCTCTCGTGGGAGTAGAACCCGGTTAATCAGCGCTTGAGTCTGAGCGGCCGGCACACGATCTGGCTGACGTTCAAACGCTTTCAGAAGATTTTCGGCGATAGCGCCAGCGCGCGCGTGATCGCCTCTGGATAAAGCTGCCTGAATGCGCGCTCTCCAGGCGGTATCATTCAGTTCATCCATCAAAAGAAGACGCTCGGCCTCAGTATCAATCTGATCCGGGTCCCGCAGTTCCCTAAGACGAGTTTCACACACGCCTTTTATATGAAGGGTGATCCGCTCTCGCTGCTGATCAATCCACTCGTCAAAAGCCGGATCTATACCGTTTAGCTCGCCAAGCAGCAGAAGATCCGGGGGAAGCAGGCCTCCCAGTGTACGGCTGTTCGCCGTCAACACACGCTCGGCATCCACAGACGTCAAAGCCGGTTTCAGCGAGAGGGTATGTCGTTGAACGTCGATAACGTCCACACCCAACGGGCTGAGTGCATCCAAAAGTCGATGTATATCCTGCCGAAGGGACGCACGCGCCATTTCTTCGGGGCGCCGACTCCATAAAAGTTCAGAGAGGCGGGAACGCAATACTGGCTTCCGGTCAGAGAGAGCCAGAATAGCCAGAAGCGCACGCGTTTTTCCACCGATTGGAAGAACACTTTCACCAGTCAGTGTACGCGCTTCCATTCTTCCGAAGAGCGTAAGACGTAGAAGCGTGGGGTCCGCTTGCCGCGCAGTCTGCACACCGATATCGAGCATTACAGTGCCCCCCCAAAAAAGCGAAGTTCATGAAAGCATGGAGCGGACACAGCACAGAAACCAATCAACACCAGAGCTCGAAATTGCGAAAAACCGAACATCAAATCACTGATAAAATGGGAAAATTTTTCAAAAGGTCCCAATAGCAAAATGAAACCGATACCTTTACTCAATCCAGCCACCTGCTTAACATTCCCGACCGCACTCATCTACGCCCGACCCACAATCCAGCGCAGACTTAATTATTAGAAGAAAATCCGAAATAATGATTAGCATTTCACCTTAAATTCAAAATTGGAAGGCGAATTCTCTCTGAACATTTGGAAGCCTGCGAGGTTTCAGCAGCAACCTAAAAATTAACTAAGAATATTTTTGAAGCTTCGTGAAAAAGCCGTCAATGTAGCACCTCAAGCAAACCTGTAATGCACTTCAGGCACATTCGATCGTCTGACGCTTTATTTTCCACTGCATGGAATTAACAGGCCGCAACGCACGTATTGTTGCATCTTGCAGTACGGACGTAACCGAGATATCAATGCCTCGTTGTGTCCGCGTAGCTCAGCAGGATAGAGCACAGGATTCCTAAGGTTTAATTGGGCGCCATGACAGGAAACTTCATGGTGGATTTGCTCAAATTCGGGGAACGCTCTGGCAGCAGCCGTGCCAATCCCGAGCCAAGCCCTCCGCTATAGCGGAGAGAAGGTGTAGAGACTGTACGGGCAACACCTTGATCTTCGGATTGTGGTGAAGAGACAGTCCAGACCACGAACACGCCTTTCACGAGGCCTGGCGGCGAAAGCCGAAGTGGTATGAATCCTGGGGTCGAGGGTTCGAATCCCCCCGCGGACACCACACAACATGCACTCTTGCTAAACGTCGAACAGCATGAGGGCCCTAGCCCCGAATAGCGGCCAGCAGAACCGTCTTAAAAAGATGTTATCGCCCCTGAATCCGATAAAGGCATCTGGATGGAATGAGGTAACCCGATGACTGCGTGCACCAGAAAAATCAGGAGCGCGGCGGTCAATAGAACGGCAAAAAGCCTTCCAAAAATACGAAACGATACGACGATCAGGCCAAGCAGAATGACTGAAAGTACAATCGTCTGAACAGCACCATGGATACCGACATTCGTCAAAAGAGAGCGGGCCGTCATTTCAATAAATACGAAACCTGTCAGAATTATCCCCAACAACCCTAGAATAAACCCACATATGATATTGAAAACAGACTGCATAAAGACACCCTCTCCTACATAAATGACGTATAAGCTTCAGAAGCGGTTCCGTGAAAGCTATTCGATGATGATTCACGATCATCTGGACGGATCGAGAGCCACTCGTTACGAGAGATAGATGAAATTTCTGCGAGGCCTCCCTAGATGAGCTCATCATGACGAGCACCCCTGCACTGACGCTTACGATCATTCAGTCCATCCTGCCAATCCTCGTGACGCTGGCTTTTGGCTATTTTGCGGCGTTCCGTCGCGATTTTGATTCCCAGCAGGCTGGCGTTCTAATCCGCCTCGTCATGCTTTATGCGCTGCCACTGGAACTTCTGGTTTCAATTCTCAGCACACCACGTGCGCAGGTATTTTCAGCAGGGCCACTGGCCAGCCTGATCCTGCTGGCGATGGTCGGTGGCTACGCGATAATCTTCTTTATTGTTCGCCTGGTTTTCAAGCGCCGCAATAGCGAAGCTGCCCTGATCGCCATGACCATTACCGGCCCTTCCGTGCCGTTCATCGGCATTCCAGTGCTTGGTCAAATTTTCGGCCCCCCCAGCTCAGTGCCGATTTCTATCGCATCCTTGGCCATGAACCTGATCCAATTACCACTCACCCTGATTTTAATGGGGCATGATCAGGGGACCCAGCGCGCACGCGATCTGTCACAAGAGAGAAAAAGCGAGCTTCGTGAACTTCTCGGCCACCTTTTGCACTCCTGCCGTGAGCCAGTTGTCTGGGTTCCAATGATGGCGCTCGCTCTGGTAAGCGTAGGCGCGCATCTCCCTGTTTTTCTTCGCGGCTCACTGCAACTGCTCGGGCGAGCCACTGGCGGCGCTGCTCTTTTCGCATCCGGTGTCGTTTTGTTTACGCGTCAGGTTCGCCTTAGTCCGCTGGTCGCCGTTATTGTTGGCATTCGAAATGTAGTGATCCCACTGATCATTTATGGCCTAGCCCGTGCATGGCACCTTCCAACACTGACCTTACAGGAAAGTGTTCTGACGATGGCGATCCCAAGTGCCTCCATTAATGTTATTGTGGCTATGCGTTATCGTGTCCTTGAGCGCGATGTTGCATCCGTCCTGTTCTTTGGCACCTTGAGTTCAATCGTCACCATGTCCTTTTTCATCTGGCTTACTGGCGCATGAGCAGCTTCCTTTTTGTGTGCACAGGCAATATTTGCCGCTCTCCTTTGGCCGAAATTGCAATGCGCAATGAAGCGGAGCAGCGCAATTTACTGCTCGACATAGATTCCGCCGGAACCGGAAGCTGGCATACAGGTGATCCACCAGACCCTCGTGCCCGCAAGACAGCAATTCGCCATGGGCTGAATGTCGATCAATTGAGGGCAAGGCAGGTCACTCCGGATGATTTCCAAAGGTTTGATCACATTATTGCCATGGACCGATCTCATCTTTCTTTTTTAAAGAAAATGAAGCCTTTAGAAAGCAAGGCAAAACTTTGCCTGATGTTGGACTTCCTGCCACACAGCGGACGAAAGGATGTCGTTGATCCATATTATGGCCCCGATGCAGGCTTTGAAACGACATGGCAGGATGTTAGCGCCGCTTGTGCAAAAATGGCCGAGCAGATGCTGGACGACATTCAAGACTGACAACTTCATTAGAGGAAATTCTGATGACCAGTGACCGCCCGGATATCCTGCTGATTGATCAGCTCCCCGACAGTGTTATACAGCGTCTATCAAGCGCCTTCACACTACATCGCTACGAGAACCTTGAATCTCTCAGGCCTATTGCAGAAAAAATACGTGCTGTTACAACTGGAGGCGGTCCTGGTGTCCCCCCGGATATTATGGCAGCGCTTCCAAAGCTTGAAGTCATTTCCGTAAATGGCGTTGGGACGGACCAGATAGATCTGAATGAGGCGCGTCGTAGGAAAATTGGCGTTGCGACTACGACGGGACTTTTGTCTGATGATGTCGCAGACATGGCAATCGGCCTCATGCTGGCGGTGAAGCGTCAAATCGTTACGAACGACAGATTTGTGCGCTCAGGCGAATGGGCCAAGAAACCCGTCAGACTTTCCCACACCATAGGCGGGCAGAAAGTTGGCATCGCAGGCTTTGGGCATATCGGACAGGCAATCGCGCAGCGCGCGGCAGCATTCAATACCGAGATTGCATATTTCAATTCACGGCCGCGAACTGAAAGTAGTTTTCGCTTTGAACCGGATTTGGAGAATCTCGCAGCATGGTGCGACATTCTCATACTAGCCGTTTCGGGTGGCCCACGGTCCGCTAATATGGTCAATGCGCCAATTCTGGAAGCACTTGGTCCCCATGGTGTTCTCATCAATATTTCACGAGGCAGCGTGGTTGATGAAGACGCGCTGATTTCAGCCCTACGCGAAGGAACAATCGCTGGCGCCGGGTTGGACGTCTTTCAAAACGAGCCCAATATTAACGACGCATTCTTCACACTGGAGAACACCGTTCTTCAGGCGCATCAGGCATCAGCGACACAGGAAACGCGCTCAGCGATGGGCAATCTGGTGGTCGAGAACCTTCTTGCCCACTTCGCGGGGCGCCCTTTACTAACACCCGTTATCTGAAAATCAGCCGATAAACTGCTCGGCTGTAATTCTTTCCGATAGACCATGGTCCGGATCAAACAGGATTGTCGCACCCCGGCGATGATCCTGCTGAACCACAACCTCAGCCACGTCCCTGATTTCCATAAAATCGGCCACCGCCGCAGTTGGACGCTTATCGGTATCCATTAAAGTAAGGCGTACAACCGCAGTAGAAGGCAACAAGGCCCCTCTCCAACGACGTGGTCGAAAAGCCGATATGGGTGTCAGGGGCAATATGTTTGCACTCAACGGCACGATAGGACCGTGTGCAGACAGATTATAAGCGGTCGAACCAGCAGGGGTCGCGACGATAACCCCATCGCAAATCAGTTCTTCCATACGAATTTTACCGTCAACTTCAATGCGAATACGAGACGTCTGCCTTGTCTGACGAAATAGGAATACATCGTTAAAACCAAGTCCCTCCCGAACCTGGCCATCAACGGTGGTAGCCACCATATGTAGCGGGTGAAGTACTGTTGCCTGCGCCTTACTCAATCTGTCTCGCAGGTCATCCTCGGTTTGCACATTCATCAGGAAACCGATTGTTCCGTAATTAATGCCGTAAACCGGAATGTTATGACCTAGTACCCGGTGAAGGGTTTCCAACATGAAGCCATCACCACCAAGACTAACTACAATGTCTGCCGTTTCGAATGCGACATTTCCGTAACGCGCAGACAGCATATGTAAGGCAGTCTGGGCGATATCTGTTGCCGCAGCGGCAAAAGCTATTCTCATAAAACTAGACCAGACGCCTGTTTGCATGCACCGGCATACGCTCACGCACCCGCGTCACCATCGACATATCCAGTTCCGCAACACTCCAACCTGGATCGTCTCCCATTCTAAGCACGACTTCGCCCCATGGATTGACGATCATGGAGTTGCCGTATGTCTGGCGATGCTCGCCATGAGCATCCACATGCCACCCAGTCGTACCACAAGCCACTACCCACGCCTGCGCTTCAATCGCTCGTGCACGGATCATGATCTCCCAATGAGCTTCGCCAGTTTGTTGCGTAAATGCTGCAGGCAAAAAGATCAGCTCCGCATTTTTTTTTCGAAGCTCCAGGAAAAGCTCAGGAAAACGAAGATCATAACAAATCGCCAGACCCGCTTTGACACCATCAACATTGATGACCAGTGTCTCACTGCCGGGAGCGTAACTATCACTCTCGCGATAGCCCTCACCATTCGGCGTCACAACGTCAAAAAGATGGATCTTTCGATAGCGCCCCTGCTCGTTCCCCGAATAGTCAAAGACAAGAGAAGTATTCGCAAGAAGGCCACCATGAAGCGACGTCTTCTCACCTATCGAACCTCCATGAACCCACACCTTATGTTTCCGGGCCATACTCTGGAGAGCACTATAAATCTTGCCTCCAATAGCATTTACCTCAGGTAGCAGTTCAGCACATTTTTGCTTTGTCTGAGAAGCGCCCCCTAGACAACTCCACATCTCTGGTAAAACTACTAATTCTGCCTTGCCATCCTGAACGGCTTTACTGACAAGCTGCTCCGCTTGGAGAAGATTTCTCTCAAGATCGTCCGTTGGGTTCATCTGAATCAGAGCAACGCGCATGGTAAATCCTGCTGAAAAGGCGAGAGAATTGAACGATAGGCGAAGCAATGATCAGATGTAAGCCTCACCCCGATACCCGCAAGCAGGAAAATTCAGAATGCCAGACTGGCATTCTCGGGAATATTCAAACGATCAGCGAGCCGTGCCACATCAACGGACGCAAATGAATTGGGGGTTGTTACCAGAATACTGCTTTGCATTCGAATAGCTGCAGGAACGCGAGTATCTTTTCTGATCATTCCAGCAAGCACAGGAGTCCAGCCAAGAAAATTTTTACAGGCCTGGGCTAGTTTGTCGAAAGTCTGCTGACCACTTCGATGAGTAGATACCTGATTGATAACCAACCTGCAGTCAGTAGATTTCTCACCTAGACGTACACGATCACGAGCGTAGAGCTTCATCACTGCGTAAACATCCGTCAAAGCCGTCGGCTCTTCCGTAGTTACAGCAAGAAGAATATCAGACATTGCAGAAAGGTGCCTCGTTACCGGGTCAATTCCTGCACATAAATCAAGCAAAACCACGTCATATTTAGACATTTTTCGCAGAGCCGTTAGCAAGCCATTCAAGGTACCACTATCGATACCCGCCGCAGCCGGGACACCCGCCCTACCTGGTAAAACGTCAAACTTTGCTTGCCCCAAAGTACAGGATTGAATTGCATCTCCAAGTGCAATACGGCGCCCGAGCACATCGACAAGATCATATTGAGGCATCAATCCTAACTGAATGTCGACATTCGCCAGACCGAAATCGCCATCGAAAATTAATACTTTGTGTCCCTGCCGTGCGAGACGTTGAGCAAGGCTAATAGTAAACCAAGTTTTTCCAACACCGCCCTTTCCGGACGCAACAGCAATAAACTGCGTCTTAAATGCACTGGAAAGACTATTTTTTTGCGTAATTTCCTCAGAAATTGAAGTTATCGGACGGTTTTGAAACATTGTAAAATCACTCATTTCGCAAAGCCTGAGCTGCAATATGCTTGGTCAATGCCACAGCACCGGACGCAGATACATTTTTTTTGAATGCACCATTTTGGCGCAAAAATACCGAGGACCTAGGTTCATCACTTAGATCTTTGTCTGGCCCTTTCACCTCACGAGAGATATCTTTAGGCACCTGAGGAGGGAAGAAGTCACGGCGATCCGACATTATTTCATGAAGCGAGATAGCATTTAGCGGAATCGAGCCATTAATAATCGAATTACTCATACCGGCTTCCGCTAATGCTATCCCATCAATAGCTGCATGCAAAACTCCACCTAAACGTCGTGCATCATCAACCTTTGAGATAACCATTCGGGTAACTCCCAACTCTCGATATCGTCTGATGGCCTCCCGCGTGTCATCTACATCTCCACCAGCTGGATGGACGAGAAGCAACTCTCCTTTAGAAGCATTTTTAAGATGTAGAAGATTATTCATTCCCTTAAAATCAAAATTTGATACACCTGGAGTATCTATCAATATCTCCCTAATCCCATAATTTTTTTTACAAATGTGAGAGACGAGATCCGTTGTATCGGCTACCACTAAATCAATTTTTAACAATCTAGTGCAAACGGCTAACTGCTCTACAGCGCCAGCCTTTTCGTTATCCACTGTAATTATAAGGGGATTTTTACCATCCAAAACCATGCGAGCGGCTAATCTCGCAATATAGACGGACTTTCCACCGCCTTGCGGACCACATACTATTATCGGACCATCACTTGGCTTTATATCCACATTGCGAAACAATATGTCTGAAAATGACAAATGACTCAAATTTTCATCTTGAAATTTAACGCCATGCCAAGAAAACAAATTATTATGATCTTCTTCTCGGAGTTCAGAAGCAACACTATCTTGATATAAAATCTCAGTATCTAATGCATCTACTTCCAATGCAGCCGTTATCTCAAAGCCAAGAGAGCCAATTGAGCGCGTGGAAAGAATGAGAGCATCTTCACCCAATTGTTCACTAACCGCCAGCATAGCTGCCCGCATCGTCTTGCCGCATATTAATTTTATACGCATCTTATTGTATTATTCCGATAGTACGGACTTTAGATTTTGTTGATATTTCTGCTTGAGCCAAAACCATAGTAGAAGCCCGAATGCGTTCTACTATTACTCTAACTGGACGCCTCAAACCTCCAGCTACAAGCAAAACAGGCGTTTCTCCTTGAGAAATAGCACTATCAATAGCCTGCTTAAGTTTCGAAACAAATTCAGTCAACTTTGAAGGAGGCAACGCAGGTTGACGATCATCCGCAGGGCCAGTCATATTTTCTGAAAATAAAACCTCCCATTCTGGACTAAGAGTAATAATGGGTATGTACCCATTCGGCCCACTCACGGAAGCACTAATTTGCCTACACAACCTCACACGAACATGAGAATATAAAGAAGGAATACTCTTAATTCCTTGCCCACATGCTTCTTGCAAAGCTTCAAGAATACTGGAAATATCTCGTATGGAAATCCTCTCAGAAAGAAGCGCCTGAAGAACTCTCTGCAAAGAACTTACAGATATTTGAGATGGCACAAGATCCAAGACTAGCTTTTGCTGCTCTCTCGGCATCTCATCCAAAAGCTTTTGTGTCTCCGTATAGGAGAGAAGCTCCGACATATTTTCTCTAACAAGTTCGGTCAAATGAGTTACGACCACACTAGTCGGATCCACGACCGTATATCCTTTGACAAGCGCACTCTCACGTAAACCTTGGTCTATCCATCTTGCGGGCAAGCCAAACGCAGGCTCCTGAGTACTCTGCCCAACAAGATCCGGCTCTCCACCTCTAGGATCCATGGCCAACAGTTTATTGACTTGGATATCACCTTGCCCAACTTCTATTTCCCGTATTCGCACCGAGTATCGGTCTGGGGCTAGTTGAAGGTTATCTTGAATGCGGACAGGGGGCAGAATAAAGCCCATTTCACTAGCAATAGTCCGGCGTAAAATTTTAATTTGCTCTGTAAGGCGGGATTCCTCTCCGCTAGCAATTGTAAGCAGGTTAAAGCCTAACTCCAACTTCAAAAGATCTACCCGTAAACTTTCTGAAATGGGCGTCTCAGAACTGGTTTGAACAGGAAGGGCAACCGCATCGCCCTCATCATCGACATTAACAATAGGTGACTTGTGTCGCACCCATGCCCCAGCGCCAGCAAGCAAAGAAAGAGCCAAAAAGGGCAATAGCGGTAAACCCGGCATTAAAGCCAATACGAACGCTGACCCAGCCGCCAGAGCCAAAGGCTTAGGATTTCCTCCCAATTGACGCACCAGCGTTACGTCCGCCGCTCCTTCTGTTCCACCCTTCGTGACCACAATGCCGGATGCTGTAGAAACTAGAAGCGCTGGAATCTGAGAAACCAAGCCATCACCAATAGTGAGCGTCGTAAAAGCCGCAGCAGCGTCGCTTACGGACATCCCATGACGGCCAACTCCAATAGCCAAACCACCAACAATGTTTATGGCTGTGATGATCAGACTAGCAATGGCATCTCCGCGTACAAATTTAGCAGCGCCATCCATTGCACCGTAAAATCCACTTTCTTCTTCCAGTTCTTTACGCCGAATTCTCGCGACCTTATCATTAATCGCACCAGACGACAGTTCGGCGTCAATTGCCATTTGCTTTCCTGGCATTGCATCCAACGAGAAACGTGCCGCAACCTCGGCGATACGACCAGATCCTTTGGTAATAACCATAAAATTCACGACCAAAAGTATCGCAAATAGAATAGCTCCAATGACGACATCGCCTCCCATTAAGAAGCCGCCAAAAGCCGCGACAACATGGCCTGCTGCGTAAATCCCCTCGTACCCATGACTTAATATTAAACGAGTTGTTGCAACCTCTAATGAGAGTCGAAGTAAAGTTGTCAAAAGAAGAAGCGTAGGAAACGACGTAAAATCTAAAGGTCTTTTAAGAAAAAGCGCAACCATCAAAACGAGAACGGATGCAGTTATTGATAAAGATAATCCAACATCTAGTATAAAAGTGGGAAGTGGCAAGACCAAAACCGACAGGAGCGCCGCCACAGCTAAGGCAAGCCCCACATCAGATCCAGGCATCCACTTACGGCCCGTTGTTACCCAAGGGGATAAATTTATTTTCTGCAATACCCCAGAAACTGCTGCTCCACCTTGGAATGTAGAGAGCTTAGTTTGCAATTCGTTCACAAACCTATTCCTAGAAGGAAGATAAAATTATAATTAAAATATTACTATACAATCATTCAATTATTTATTTTTTCTGTCTTTATTATCTCCGTCATTGTTACACCAAGCCGTGAATCGTCAACCATTACAACCTCCCCCCTAGCAATCAATCTATTATTAACCATTATATCTATCGAATCTCCTATCTTTCTATCCAACTCCACAACAGCACCGCGGCCAAGTTTTAATAGTTGACTGACCTGCATCGTTGTTCGCCCCAAAACGGCGCTTACAGTTACAGGAATGTCATAAATTGCTTCCAAATCATGCGCGAAACGCGGCGAATCTACGCTCAACTCCGATTTTTTCTGCTCTTCGCTCGTAGTAAATTCATCTTTTTCAAGATCGCTCATATTTATTACCTCAGCTTTGTTGTAAGTTTTTTGGGACGGGTAATGGCAATAAAGAATTTAATAGCGCAGCTGATAATTCTTCACCCAGCCTGAAAGCCATGCCATCAGGCCACGATATTTGAAAATCCCCCGGAGCCATATCTTCACGTAATATACACTCTATGTTAGTTACACCTGAGGAACGACAAAATTTCTCAATTTGTCCAACTTCATTCTCAGCAGCAGTAACTGAAATATGTGTAGCACGCTTTAATATTGGCATAAGATGTGATACTAAATTCGAAATTTCTATCGTACCATACGCATTTAAGCGAGATGGAAACAAAGCTACAATCGAAGAAATTATTGTAGATGAAACATGTTTTATATTTTCTCCAATAATACTTTCAACAGAAAGGGAAATTTTCTCTAAAAAAATAGAAGTTTCTTTTTCTATAGAACTTTCCCATTTTTTTCTTTCTTCTTCTAACAAAATTTTAGATTTTTCTAATCCCTCTAAAATTCCTTGTTGCCTAGCTTTGAGTAAATCATCTTCATTAAAAATACATTTTTCTATTTCTTCTTCAATATTTACGGTTTCTAATTCCTGATGTTCATTTTTATTGTCAATACTAAAGTCTTCAGCATATAATACCCCCTCAACGCGACCATTTCTAGAAAAGCCAGCTCCAATCATAATATCATCTCGTTACCTGGCTGTTGCTGATCAAGAAGATCAATCTCTCCTCGATCAAGCATATCTTTTGCTACCAAGATAATTTCATTTTGAGCGATATCTACATCTTTCACGCGTACCGGCCCTAAGGAAGAAATTTCCTCGGCTAAAATCCTACCCGCTCTTTCAGACATTGCAGAAAGGAATGCTTGCCTGACTGTGTCACTCGCTCCCTTCAACGCGATAGGTAGGCTTTCCCTATTAATCTGCCCCAATAGATTTCCCATACCTTCGCGAGAAAGCTTGGAAAGCTCATCAAATGTAAACATCAAGCCACGAATACGTTCTGCATCTTCATGACTCCGCTCTTCTAGAGCAGTCATGAAGCGAGCTTCTACACGTCGATCGAAATTATTGAAAATATCAGCGAGAATTTCATGACTATCGCGCCATGATCCACGCGGCAAATTAGAAACAAACTCAGAACGTAATGTCTGTTCTACACTTCTAAGGACACCCTTTTGAATATTTTCCGTCCGCAACATTCTTGTCATGACTTCTAGTGAAAAATCTTCAGGCAACAAAGCAAGAACTTTTGCCGCATGACTAGCTTTAATTTTGCTTAAAATAACAGCTACTGTTTGCGGATATTCATTTCGAAGATAATTCGCAAGAACTGTTTCCGATACATTTCCAAGCTTATCCCACATCGTACGACCGGCTGGACCACGAATTTCTTCCATGATTGCGACAGCACGACCTGCAGGCAAAGTATTCTTCAACAGCCGCTCTGTAGTATCCAGATCACCTACTAAAATTTCTGCAGAGCCAAGACCCTTACTAAATTCTTGGCAGACGCCCTCGACAATATCTGCAGAAATCATACCTAGTTGAGACATCGCGCTGGAAATTTCTCGAATTTCCTCCTCATGCATTTGCTCAAAGAGGCGCGCACAATGCTCTTCCCCAAGAGTCATCATAAGGATGGCAGCTTTTTGAGCTCCCGTGATTGCTAACTTCATCATGCTTAGTGCACACCCTGCTCAGGCATCATCCACCCGCGCATCATCGCAATGCTTTCGCTTGGATGCATTTCTACTAATTCCATAACTTTTTGAACAGAAGATGCTTTAATTCGCCCTTCTACTCCATTCACATGGACAGTTTCTGGCTCAGATACGACAAGAGCATTATCACCTTGATATGACACAGGCAGAAGAGCATCTGGACTATTAATCACAGGGCGCGATATTGATGGAAATTGATCGGAATTATTATCTAATACTCCGTTATTTTTCTCTAGTAATTTTGATGTTTCACGATCGGAAGGCGGCTTCATCAGTGGCCTGACAACAAAGAACAGCACGAGTAAAAGGCATAAGGAAAACAGTCCTAGTCTTGCTGCTTGCATTTCATCCGAATGACTGAATTTTATACCAAAAATTTTAGCCTCGTCAGCAGGTGTGGCTTCAATCACATCAACAAACTTCATCGACATGACCGTTACCACATCTCCGCGCGACTGATCGAAGCCTATCGCACTCTTTGTAAGATCCGTGAGACGAGCGAGCTCCTGAGCGTCTCTCGGTGCCCACGTTGCTTTGCCTTTATTATCGACTTGCGTAATGCCATCGACCATTACGGCAACGCTGAGGCGAGCTATTTTCGGTTGGTCCTGAAGAACAGTTCTTACGGTTTTTCCAATTTCGTAATTGTCCGTCTGTTCTTGGCGTGTACTCTGGCTGCCATTCTGTGCTTGGCCAGCGTTTGCATTTGGCAAATTATTAGTAACAGTCGTTGACGTATTACCCTGCGTATTGATGCTTTTTTCCGATTTCGTCTGCTGAGACCTCAGAACTTGCTGGTCTGGATCATATCGCTCCTGAGTCTCGCGAACATGATCATTATTCATGGCCACATTCGCCTCCACACGAATATGACCCGCACCCACTGATGATCCCAGAATGTCTTCGACGGATCGCGCGACACGCTGTTCCAGCGCCTGACGCTGTTCTTCTAGGCTTTCACCACCACCAGCCATCCCGGCACCTTCTTTAAGAAGAACGTGTCCGTGATTATCGATAAGAGATATGTTGCGGGCTTCAAGGCCAGGCACTGCAGCAGAGACAAGATTCACAATAGCCGATACGCTCTCGGCATCGAGCCGCCGCCCTCCTCTCATGGAGAGTAAAACGCTCGCTTGAGCACCCTGCTCATCAGTGGAGAAAAGTTCTCTATGCCTTAATACAAGGTGCACACGTGCGTTTTGAACCCCGTTTATAAGACGAATTGAGCGCTCTAACTCGCCTTCCATTGCACGGGTTTCATTAATCGTCTGCTCAAACTGCGTGGCGGTAAAACCATTGGCTTTATCGAAAATTTCGTAGCCGACTGATCCCCCAGATGGAAGACCACTCTTAGCGAGAAGGAGGCGCGCCCTCGCGACATCAGCTTCCGACACAAGAATGGTATTACCCTGATCCTTCAGTGAATAGCTGATATGCGATTTAGTGAGCTGTTCGACAATTTCGCCTGCCTCATGCGCATCCAAATCTCGATACAGCAAGCTGTCCGCAGATGAGGCCCCGTGCATCACCAGAACACCCAACAGCAGCAGCATAGCCACTCCGACACCACCCAAGGCGGCCAATCGGGGCAATCCTAACTGCCGCAGGTTCTCCAACACCGCCTTCACCAGACGCCTCCCCATTCGGAAATTGCAGTGACCTCAGAAAATGGTGCCAGTCTCGTGGGATTAGGAAATTCCCTCATGAATACCGCATCACTTCCTGCTTTTGCCTCTCCGGAAAGGTAGTTTTGGTCAAAAAAGATTAATATTCAGCTAACAAAGCCTCAAAAATCTTGGAAATTCTCAACTTCCAGAAAAACCAGTCAAGTCGTCGATATCGATAGCAGAAGCGCCCATATTTACGTCGATACCCGATGCCGTTTTGGAAATGCCGGTAACCTTGCCGCTTACAGTCGTATCCAACGCGACACTGTCACTTCCCGACGCAGCCTGAACGGCGACACTATATTGCCCGTCGCTCATCTGAGTGCCGTCATCAGTTACGCCATTCCAGGTCCACGTATTCAGACCCGCAGCAGCATTAAGCGTTGCGGTCTTTACCACCGTACCCGTGGAATTGGAGACAGCAATTGCAATAGGACCAGCCGCGGGAGCATTGAACGACACGGATGCCGTGCTGTTCTGCAATGGCAATGTCGATGTCGTCGCAGATGTCGTCTGACCAATCAGTCCGATAGCCGACGTCATCTGACTGCTTTGCGTCGCCGAAATTAGCGTACTCAGGTTAGTGTTCGCCTGGACCTGCTGCTGCACACCGGCGAATTGGGCAATTTCACTTGTGAAATTATCCGTACTCATCGGGTTACTGGGATCCTGATGCTGTAGTTGTGCCGTTAACAAGGTCAGAAACTGATTAAAATTGCCCGTAAGGGAAGAAAGAGCGCTCCCAGCGGCACTGCTTGCTGTCGTGCTGCTGGATGTCGTCGCAGCCGCGGCCGCGCTCTTCTGGGCTGCAGCCGATGCCTTTGCCAGCAGGGATAAGGAGGATATCGAACTTGAAGATGTCGCAGAAACCATTTCTGATAAACCTTAAACTGTAAGATCAATGGCACCGCGCATCATGCTGCGCGACGAACGAATTGGAGGCGCCCCATCGTCAGATGAGAAACCCTCCCCTGTATGCGAGCGATCTCCACCCGAATTTTTGGACGAGCCCTGTTGAGCATCGCCATTCCCACCTCCAGCCACATTGGATCCTATAAGGCCAAACTGCAGATCATACGGAGGCACTGACTGCGCTTGCTGAACGGGGAGAATTTGTTGCATCTGAGAAAGAGACGACAGGAGCGTATTGCTATCGTCTTTGATGCTTTCAAGAACATGGTAGTTGTCAGCATCGATACGAATGTGACGTTCCCCACTTCCTGACTGCGCCACTTCAATATGAAGACGGCCCTGCAAGCCCAGATCAAGCTCGAGACGCGTTTTAGCGTCTGCGTCCGTGATCTGATGTTTCAGTTCTATCTGCCCGTCTGAACGCGCAGCACTCTCATCGAGAGCGCGTGCGTCCTTTAGATCGTGAACACCCTTATCTTCTGCGCCATTGGACTGATTTAAATTATCATCAAAATCAGTTGCTTTGAATTCTTCCGTTTCTTTTCTAGAATCAAAAATAGAATAATTTGAATTATTTAAAGTATCATCAAAAACAACAAAAGAAGATCCTGAATTATTTTCTTTACTTATTTTATCAGAAACGTTTATTGATGAAATTTCTTTATTTTCATCATAAGAAGGCTCAATATCGATTTTCGATAAATTCGAAAAACCCGCCTCCTCTACAGGCACTGAGACAGTACTTCCTGTATCGGCGGAGTTACCAAAAACAGATGTTTTCATATCTCCAGAAATAGTAGATACTGAAAGAGAGTTTTTCTTAGATGAAAGAGGATTTTCTTCTGGTTCCTGGGACGCTTCCTGCAATTGGGAAGCTGGCATCTGCTCGGCTTTGTCACCTATCGAACTCCCAGAACTGAGTTCTTCGTGGCCAGCCGAAGAAGACAAAGGAAAGTGAGATGCCGTGCTCTTGCCACTTGCAGTGGTGGTTGCAACTTTAACCTGCGATTGTGCATTCACGGACGACGTATGAGCACCTTGATCTTTTGAACTTGGTAAACGCTCAGCGACAGCTGTTTTTTTTACTACAGAATCTGAACTGGGCCTCTGCTCAGACGCAGTAGTCTTTTCAGGCTGAGGAACAGGTGCCGGAGATTTGAGCTTTTTTTCCGTGTAGCTGGCGAGAAAGTCCCTAAACCGGTCGTCTGTAGCGATCTGCTGGGAAATGGTCGCGACAGAACCGGTCTGAACGCCGGATGATAAAAACGACGGGACAGCAATCTGGGACACGCACACCTCTCCTCCACCTTCAGAAGATGGCACTTGGAAGCAGTATGGATCCCAATAGTGAAAAAAGTGTTTAAGGCCCGTTTAACGAAACGGGCCTACACTCGTTAATGGCTTATTCTGACTTTTCTGAAACACCATTCCGGATCTGGTCGTAGCCCGCTGAACCAGGAAAAGGGCCGCGCGCCTCCGCCTCTGCTGCAGGGCAGACAGGAGGTACCCCATCCAGTGCGAGAGCGCGCACAGTATGCCCCTGTCGGGACAGCAGCCCACGAACTGCAAGAGTATGACCTACGCGAATCCCTGACATAAGCTCTTCAGGCAAAATGACTGTCGTGCCGTCTCGCAGCAGAACACCTGAGGGCGCGACGCGCGAAACCACGCCCTTGGTCACTGGGAGAGGAGACATGTCGTACGTGCAAGGCGCTGCCTTTGCGACGGGAACGGAAAATGCCAGAATCAAGCTGGCGATTGCGATGGTTTTCAATGCCGAAAATGCCTCATACCCGTGAACACCATGGCGATTCCAGCTGCATCTGCAGCATCGATCACCTCTTGATCACGAATGGAACCGCCAGGCTGGATCACCGCCACAGCACCCGCAGCCACTACGCTCTCAAGACCATCCGCAAAGGGGAAAAACGCATCTGACGCAGCAACAGAGCCTGTTGTCAGCGGCGCATTTTCTCCAGCAACCTGAGCTGCATCTTCGCTTTTGCGTGCAGCAATCCGCGCACTGTCAACGCGCGACATCTGACCGGCACCAATGCCCACCGTCGCGCCATCCTTGACGTAAATTACGGCGTTCGACTTCACATGCTTGGCGACACGGAATGCAAAGAGAAGATCGCGCATTTCTGAAGCAGTTGGCGCACGTTTTGTGACGACTTTCAGATCGGCTTCAGTAACACGTCCTGCATCCCGGCTCTGGGCCAAAAAGCCACCGGCGACAGAGCGAAAGGACAAACCATCTGCTGCCGGATCAGGCAGGGCACCGGTCAGGAGCAGACGAAGGTTCTTTTTGCGTGAAAGTATCTCCAGAGCATCAGCATCTGCGGCTGGCGCAACGATCACTTCCGTAAAGATTGCGGCGATACGCTCGGCCGTTGCGGCATCGAGAGTATCGTTCAGGGCCACGATGCCACCGAATGCCGATACCGGATCACAGCGCAGGGCGGCAACCCAAGCTTCCTCAAGTGTCGCAGCAGAGGCGACACCGCACGGGTTTGCGTGCTTGACGATGACGACACTTGGGCCTTCAAGCTCAGCCACCGCCTCGAATGCGGCATCCGTGTCGTTGAGGTTGTTATAGCTGAGAGCTTTACCCTGCACCTGACGCGCGGTGGAAATGCCCGGGCGCGTGCTGCCATCCCTGTAAAATGCAGCCTTCTGATGCGGATTTTCACCATACCGCAGAAGCTCTCCGCGCGTTCCGCTCAGGGTCAGGACCGGAGGCAGAATGTCTCCAGCCTTTTCTGCAAACCAGCGTGCGATCATACCGTCATAGGCACCGGTATGCGCGTATGCCGCCGCCGCATATGCCCGGCGCTGATGGTTCAGAGTACCGCCTTCCGTCAGAGCCTCAACAAGGCCTTTATACTGGGAAGGGTCTGTCAGGATGACAACATGGTCAAAGTTTTTTGCTGCCGCCCGGATCATGGCGGGGCCACCGATATCGATATTCTCGATACAGTCTTCGTCACCGGCACCGGAAGCAACTGTGGCCGCAAACGGATAAAGGTTGACGCAAACGAGATCTATCGGGGCGATTGCGTGCTGTTCCATCTGTGAAAGATGTTCGGGAAGGTCCCGGCGCCCGAGAATTCCACCATGCACCTGGGGAACCAGCGTTTTGACGCGGCCATCCAGAATTTCGGGAAATCCCGTATGCTCCGAGACGTCTTTCACCACCAAACCTGCTTCGCGCAGGGCTTTGGCTGAACCGCCAGTCGAGAGAAGTTCAGCGCCATGCGCTGCGAGCGCGCGGCCCAGTTCAATTAATCCGGCCTTATCAGAGACGGAAAGCAGGGCGCGACGGATGGGCAGTCTGGTATCGGTCATGATGGAAGAGAAATATCCTTCAAAACATGTCCATGCAACCGCTGGTGATGCATGGCAGCTGTGACCCGGCCCCGATGGGGACCAGGGCCAGAAACTCCCGCCCAGCCCAGAAGGAGCAGCACAGGCAGAAGGAGAACCATCTCACCCATGCCGCCAGTGCGTACATAGGGCCAGAATGAAAGTCGGGAACGACTGAGGGGCGCGAGGAACTGACAGCCTCCGGTGGGCAGATCAGCCGCTATATGCGTCGCTGCCCCTAAAAGAAGCGCACCAATTGGCCCGCGCAAAGCGGCCTCACCCATCATTTCCGCAACAACGAAAGCGACCACGAGCAGCAGCACGCCGGAATGTGTCATTCCGCGGTGCCCGAATGTGCGGGCGATGAGGCGGGACAGCGGCTTGCAGCGCGCGCCGACGATAGAACGTTCGGTATCAATGTCTGGCAGAACACTGCCGAAAAGAGCGGCGACAACTGAAAAAGGTTCAGGCGTCAGAAAGTGCCATCGCATCGCGCAAAGCACTGTAAAACCGCCAATAAGAAGGTGCGAGCGTCCAGTCACGCGCCCTTATGGTCCGGAACGGACGTTTCCGCAAACTGCCATCCGCCACCGAGCGCGCGATAAAGCGATACGAGAATGGTTTCAATCTGGGTTTGGCTGGCAGCCTTTGCCGTCTCACTCGACAGGACAGCAGCCTCCGCCTGATCTACCTCAAGAAACGTCGTCGCACCCGCAACATAGCGCTGACGCGCTGCCGTCAGCACCTGATGGTTCTGTTCAACGGCCTCAGAAACACGCTGGAAGCGATCCTGTGCCTGAGCGTAGGCCGTCATTGCGTCGTCAACTTCCCGCCATGCATTCAGGACGCTCTGGCGGTATGCCAGTGCGGCTTCCTTTTGCTGGTTTTGCCGGAGATGCAGCATTCCGCGTAGACGACCACCCTCGAAAAGCGGAACGTTTAGTGTTGGCCCAAGCTGGAAATACTTTGCTGCGGGCATGAAGAAATCACTTGCAGACAACGATTGCGTACCGATTGATCCGGTCAGGGTAATATCGGGATAGAATGAAGCTTTTGCCGCACCTACCCTCGCCGTTGCGGCATGAAGACGGGCATCCGCTTCAAGAATGTCCGGACGCCTTTGTGCAAGCTGAGATGGAAATCCGACAGGCACCCCCTCTGGCACTCCGGGTTGCGGCGCAACCTTTGCAAGTTCCCTCTCAAGCGCACGTGGAGGCAGGGCCAGCAACAGGCCAATAGCATTGATAAGCGCAGCCTGTGCATCGCGTAATGGCGGCAACGCGCCTTCAGTGGTTGCAACCCGGGCACGGGCCTGGGCGATATCGAGGGTTGTGGCAGCACCTTCGCGCTTGCGGTCCTGCACCAGCGCCAGATCGTGAAGAACGAGCTTCAGGTCTCGCTCCGTAAGGACAATCTGAGCCTGCGTACCTCGAAGGCGCATGTAATCGGCCACAAGATCCGCAAGCGTCGCAAGGGCCACACCACGCCGCGCAGCTTCTGCGGAAGCTGTGCCTGCACGCTGCGCCTCTACCGAGCGCCGGACCATTCCAAAAAGATCCAGATCCCACGAAGATGCTGCGATGTTCGTATAATAGTTATACTGAAGGTTCGCCCCCGGCGCTGGCTCCGCGAGAGACAGGAACCCGCGTTTACTCTGCTGCGTCCAACCATAGGAGCCGGCCCAGTTTGCACTGGGAAGACCCTGAGCGGCCGCAACCTGGGTCTGCGCACGCGCCTGCCCGATGCGCGCCATGGCGGCCTGAATTTCGAGGTTTTGCGCTCCAAGCCGACTGACGAGAGTATCCAGTTCGGCGTCCTTGAAGCTGTGCCACCAGGATATATCGACCGCACCTGAATATGTGCTGCTGCTGGCACGGGGCTCCTCTCCCCACTGGCCTGCTGCATGCATGTGTGGGGGCGTATAATTCGGGCCAACCGTGCAACCTGCGAGCAGCAGAGCCAGTGAGAGAGCGGAAGAACGCCTCATTTCGCGGTTACCGAAGAATGAGCGCTTTCCTGATCAGCCGCCACATTCTCAAATCCGGTATCGACAGAGGTCTCAACCGAAAAACCCATCCGCAGGAGTCTGGCTAAGGGTTGACCTGCGCGAAGTGTAATCTTCACAGGCAATCGCTGCACGATCTTGGTGAAATTTCCCGTGGCATTTTCTGGCGCCAGAGGCGCAAAAGCCGCTCCGGATGCAGGCGGTACGCTATCCACCACGCCATCCAGATCAATATCATAAGCATCAACATGAATGCGCGCAGGCTGTCCGGGGCGCATGTGACGCAGGGCAAGCTCCCGGTAGTTGGCTTCGATCCAGAGCTGGTTCATCGGAACAACAGCCATGAGCGCAGCACCCGGCGCAACATAATTTCCCGCCTGAACGCTTCTCTGTCCGACCATCCCGTCAAACGGTGCCACAATCCTTGTGTAGGAAAGGTTCAGCTCTGCCTGATGAACCCGCGCTTTATCCATGACGACCGTCTGCAGTGCTGCGTCGTGCTGGGCCTGCAAGATGGGTAGCTGCGCGCGAACAGCCTGCGCATCTGCCTGCGCCCCGCGAAGTGTCGCTTCAAGCTCACCCAGCGTTGCGGTGCTTTGCTGGTTTTCCTGATCGCTTCCAGCGCCGGTTTTCGCCAGATCGCCATAACGCCGGGCATTCTGACGAGCGAATATGAGTTGTGCCTTCAGGCGCGCAACTGCAGCGTCGGACTGTTCAATCAGAGAGGGCTGGCGGGAGACCGCAGCTTTCGCATCCTGCACAAGCGCACGATCATGTTCGAGCACAGCACGCACCTCTGAAAGTGCAGTGCTGTAATCACGGTCATCCAGACGGACGAGCACCTGTCCTGCGTGCACCGTCTGATTGTCGTCTACATCCACGGACGTCACCTGACCGGGAATACGCGGGGCGATCGTGGAATAATGCGCCGTGACGTAGGCATCATTGGTCCAGACTCGCCGCGTTGGGACAAAAATGATCGCCAGCACAACGGCAACAAACGCAATAATGACGAGCGCCGCCAGAATGAATGGCCATTTTGGCTTCGGCTTGTCGCCGTCCCCATGCTGCTGATCGGCCATAAGGCACCCTTATTTCTTGGCAAAAACGATACGTGGCGGATAGGTGCGGACCGGCAAGGTCAGCAGAAGGATCATCAGAAATGAGATGAGACCGATGATGACAAAGAACATGTCACTCATCGTCAGGGTTGCAGTCTGCCGTGCAAGTTGTGCCGACATCATCTCCACACTGCCCGGATGACGCGGCAGCCCGTTGGGAAGGAGCGCAGTTGGTTCCTGCAAGGCTGGATTGCTGCCCTGGTAAAGACGGAAACGGTTCCGCCCGAGCTGATCTGTCAGTCGATCGGAATGCAACGAGCCGCGCCACCGATGCACAAGCTGCACAAGCCAGACCGATACGGTTTCTGCTACGCCACGGGGGCAGTTCACCAGTGCTGATGCAAATGGTCCCTCTGCCGGGACCAGAGCATTTGTCGACATCATAAGCAACGGCATGACGATCATTGCAGCACCCAGTCCCTGGAAAAACTGCCAGAGGTAGAACTCATTCCTGTTCCACACGGAGGTCAGAAATGTATCGCCAACACATGCTATGAGCAGACAGATCAGCCCGATAAGGCTTACAACCCTGCTATCCACCCACTCATAATTGAGAACAATGGCCATCAAAGGCAGAAGCAGTAGCTGGAGGGCGGCGACTTCAAGTGTCACCAGATAGCTTTGCTCCGGTCGATATCCGGCGACCGTAGAGAGAAATGACGCAGGAAGTGTTGAGGCCGACATGGAGATGACGACAAACACAAGCAGCGTCGTCGCGCCGTAGGCAAAATTACGCCGCTTGAGCAACTGGAACTTGAAGAGCGGCAGAGGATGGTACCACTCGTTCAGGACAAAGAGCGGCAGGATTACAACTGACATCAGGGCCATGACGCAAATGGCGGACGAATTGAACCAGTCGAGCCGGTCTCCCTGTTGCAGCATTGTTGTCAGCGCCGAAAAGCCGACAAGCACCATCAGCATTCCGCGCCAGTCAATGATTCTGAAGCGCTCGTATTTAGGGGCGTCCACCGGCATTCCATACCAGATGAGCAACCCGGCCAGCGTGCAGAGCGGGATCGCCTGTAAAAACACGAACTGCCACCCGACGAGATCACTCCACAGCCCGGCAAACGAACCACTCAGATATGGGAAGAACGTGGCCGTCGAGGCATAAGCTGCAAGCCCATAAAGACGAATGGGCGGTGGGAGCACCCGCAGGGCCGTCGTCATGAGCAGCGGCACGGCAAAACCACCGGCAAGGCCCTGCAATATGCGCAGACCATAAAGAAGTGTCAGGTTAGGCGTAAACGGGATGAGAACGCTGGCAGCGATTGCCAGCCCAACAACGAAAAGCCCGAACCGGCGGAGACTGAACGTAATGGCAAACCAGGGCGCCAGAGCCATCCCAATGACCTGAGCCGTAGAATAAAGGCTACTGAACCATGTTCCGGAATCATGACTGATCCCAAGGCCGCCCATGATGTCCGGGAGTGTCTGGGCAGACACCTGCCCATTGAGTTCCGTCGCCATTGCGAGACAGATCACGCCCGCCAGGCCAACCAGAGGTTTCCGGTCGATGCTCATTCCAGCGGCCTTGAAAAGCCGCATGAAGCGCAAGCGGTTTTTTCAGAGATGAAAGGAATAAGAGGCTCCGGGGTGCATCACCGATTTATGGACCCGCCTCTTCCTTATTTACAAGCTGAATAACAAACCTTTGCCATGCATGGGGCCATGAGCCAAATGCATGGCAAACAGCTTCTTACTTGAGACGTGACGCCGCTGCTGCGCGCGCTGTTACGGTTGCTGCATCAAACTCACCCGCCGTGAGCCAGGAGCCACCAACACACGCAACACTCGGCAGCGCCAGCCACTCAGGGGCTGTCTGTTCGGTGATACCGCCTGTGGGGCAGAAACGAACATTTCCGAACACGCTTGCGAGACTTTTGAGAGCAGGGATACCGCCGTTTGTCACGGCCGGGAAAAACTTGAAGCGTGTCAGCCCCAGATCCAGTCCACGCATGATGTCGCCTGCATTGGCGACACCAGGCAGGAACGGCGTGTCGTGATCACGAGCCGCATCTGCCAGTGGAGCGGTTAGGCCCGGGCTGACGATGAAGCGCGATCCAGCCTTTACAGAACGCTCGAGATCGGTGGGATTCAAAACCGTTCCAGCGCCGACGAATGCACCTTCAACCTTCGACATCTCTGCGATGGCTTCGAGCGCGCAGGGCGTGCGCAGCGTAACTTCGAGCGTCGTCAGGCCACCGGCCACCAGAGCTTCCGCCAGCGGACGGGCCTGTGCGATGTCCTTGATCACGAGCACCGGAATAACCGGGCAGCGCGTCATGACGGCATCGAGTTTTGCAGTATCGGTCATGGGTGTTCAGTCCTTAGTGAATATCGTCGCCGATGGTATCGATAACACGTTCCATCATGGCCAGCATGGCAGAGCCACCTGCTTCGGCAGAATCAGGCACGCCGCGCATGATGGCAAACAATTCCCTGCCCGTTCCCAGACCTGGCGGCGGCGGCGGTGTAACCGGGCGGGCACCCCATTCTGCTGCATCCACCAGCGCCTCAAGGCGCCCGGTGCGGGCACAGACGCGGATGAGATCGCCATCCTGAATACGTGCAATCGGTCCCCCCGTCTGGGCTTCCGGCCCAAGGTGGATGGCAGCAGGCACCTTGCCACTCGCGCCGGACATGCGACCATCCGTGACGAGAGCAACCTTGAAGCCACGATCCTGCAGAACACCCAGCGATGGCATCAAGCGGTGCAGTTCAGGCATCCCGTTTGCTTCTGGCCCCTGGAAACGCACGACAACCACAACATCACGTTCCAGCTCACCGTTTTGATATGCATCCACAACTGCCTGCTGCGTGCTGAATACGCGGGCTGGTGCCTCGATTGTCAGGTGCTCGTCCTGGATTGCGCTTGTCTTGTAAATTCCACGCCCCAGATTGCCGGTCATCAGCTTCATGCCGCCATCCTCCCGGAATGGCTGCGCGACATCACGCAGAATATCCCGGTCCAGCGATGGCTTCGCATCGACGTATTCGAGCTGCCCTTCTTCAACGATTGCGCGACGTGCGTAATCGGAGAAACCGCCACGAGAGATGGTCATGATGTCCTGATGCAAGAGGCCAGCATCACAAAGTTCAGCAATGACCGTTGGCATCCCGCCAACACGGTTGAATGCGTTCACATCCTCGGAGCCGCTCGGATAGACGCGGGTGATTTGCGGAACAGCTGAAGACAAACGGCTGAGATCTTCCCAATCGATCCGAATTCCAGCAGCACGCGCGATCGCAGGCAGATGGATGGCATGGTTGGTCGAACCACCCGTTGCAAGAAGGCCGACTGCTGCATTGACGATCGCTTTTTCGTCCACACACTGACCGAGCGGACGGACATCCTCGCCATTCAGGCTGATTTCAGCGAGACGATGAATGCTTGCGCGCGTCATGGCCTGACGCAGAGGCGTGTTCGGGTTGATGAAGGATGCATCAGGCATCATCAGCCCCATGATCTCGACCATCATCTGGTTAGTGTTTGCAGTACCATAGAAAGTGCAGGTTCCTGCGCTGTGATAGGAAGCGTTTTCGGCTTCCATCAACTCATCCTGCCCCACCTTACCCTGAACATAAAGCTGGCGAATGCGCTGCTTTTCCTTGTTCGGCAAGCCGGAGGTCATGGGACCTGCCGGAATAAGCATGGTTGGCAGATGCCCAAATCGCAGGGCACCTATCAGAAGTCCCGGAACGATCTTGTCGCAGATACCAAGCAGGGCCACGCCCTCAAACATGCCATGGCTGAGGCCGACAGCTGTGGACATTGCAATGGTGTCCCGCGAGAACAGCGAGAGTTCCATGCCCTCCTGCCCCTGCGTCACCCCATCGCACATAGCTGGCGCGCCGCCTGCAACCTGCGCCGTAGCGCCGACTTCCCTTGCAAACAGCTTGATCTGGTCCGGATAGCGGCCATAGGGCTGATGCGCGGAGAGCATGTCATTATAGGTGGTGATGATCCCGATGTTATTGCTCGTCGGGCGCATTAGGCCAGCCTTGTCAGAGCTGGCAGCAGCTATGGCATGTGCGAGATTTCCGCAGGCAAGGCGTGGACGCGAGACACCTTTGGAGCGGTTACGCTCCATGAGCGCCAGATATCGACGACGCGAAACCTTGGATCGCTCGATAATCCGGGCAGTCACGCTCTCGACGACGGAATTCACTGACATTTGGACCACTCGCTGCTCAACTGACACTCGCACAAGCGCAGGAGGAACATTGCCTTCCCCTGACAAACACGGCATCGTGAAATAGAGGCATCGTTAATACGGAAAGCCCACACCCACGGCAAGCCGCCAATCACGCTTCCGTGTCAGATATTTTGATATTTATTTTCCTCGGGAGACACAAAGCTTATCAAAAAGTTCGTATACGAACATTTTTTTATAAGAATAATTTTTCATCATGCTTTAGCTGCATATCGACGCCCTCATGATAAGGACATCGTCTCATACAAAAAAGGTAGCGCAACTCAAGCTGCGCTACCTTCAGAAAACTTGGATGAACGAGCCAGTTTCAGCCGTAAAGAGCTGCTGACGTCTTCTCAGTCGAAAGCAGATATGGCCCTCCAGCCAGAATTTCTACGGAAAGCATAGCACCCTGCTCGGCAATATGCCGCTCCAACGGAAGCTGCGCATAACCTGCGCTCCAGCTTCGCTGACCTTCAGGCGCATACCATCCCGCAGCATTACCGCTCAGGTGAGATGTAATGACGTGCGTGGATGCAGCCTGCCAGAGAGACACTTTCCCCACCAGAACACCCAGCTCACGGCGATCGTCAACGAACACTCCCTCAACGTCTGATGGCCGTGCTGAACGAGAAACCAGATGTACGCTCTCGATACCTTCCGGGAGCATGAACAGAGCATTTCCTCCGGCAAACCGTACGGGGCGAATTTTCATACCTGTATCTGTCAGCAGGTGCAGGTCAGAGTCTGTCGTCGTCTGAGCTGGAGCAGTGACTTCATACCCCAGGGAAGCAGAACGATCACTCAGTGCTGAATGAACAGGTTCGACAAAAGCACGATCAACAGCAAGGGGAACCGCTGCCTGCGCCCAGGTTTTTGGCAGAAATGAAAGGATGTTGTCGCTACCGTCAAAATGACGACGATGCCCAGTATCTAGGAAAGATTCCGTGGCACAGCCTTCCGCAAAAATCACGGAATGATCAGCAGTTTCGACATGATAATAGAAATATGAGCTGTGGCTGTGGTCATAGGCGATTGAACCACCATTCACGAGCATCCGCACCGGAACAAAGCGGTTATTCACAAACAGACAATGCTCTGCAGTGACAAGCAGATCGCGCTCAGGCGTGTTCTCGGCCATTGCGCCCGCACGAATACGAACAGGATAGCCAGCCTCATCATCGGCAAGCCCGTTCCGAACATGGGCAAAATGACGTCCGACCCAGATCACATCACGCGCAGCGCGCTCACCATCAACAAGAACTGCAACAGCATCGCCCACACCGATTTCCTCGACTGCCCTCTGACTTCCATCAGCCATGAGGATCATCGTGCCAGCAAGAAAGCAGGTGTAAACTGAATTGTTGACCGTGTATTCGCCGGTCTTGCTGTTCTTCGTAGTATTGAATGGAAGATTTTTATTGTTAGATATTTGTGCACCATTCGGATAAACTATTTCGAAGCCCAGATTGGCTGTATTTCCGTTAGACGCTTGAGCTTTGCCCAAAATAAATTCTGATCCATTGGTTGAGCCCGTACTGGTCGTCCCGGCAATATAAAAAGGCTCATAAATCTTACTCACGGCATTTGAAGTATCCACTCCTTCCACCACAACACTGACATTCGTGTTCGCAGAACCGTCGGAATTCACGAGACCACTGACCACAGCGCCCTTAATCGAATTCCAGGTTACGGTAGTACCGCCGAGGCTTGCTTTATTTGGATTGTATGCGGTGTAAGACCAAGAAGAGGTTGCATCCAGCTTTAACGATGACCCCGAAGCCGACATATCAATCGTACCATTTACGGAAGCACCACTGGAAATTTCGACATAAGCTCCATTAACAACCAACCCACCCGTAGCATCATTTGAAGTACGGGCGTGCGTCGAGTCAACGGATGTTGGCGCAGTTCCAATCGTTATATTGTCGGGTACAGTGTAGTACTTTCCTGAAATCAGAGTAACCGTTCCAGAGTTACTTTTCAGGACATACGGATTATCTGCCGTACCAGCCCCTCCACTTACATTGGCAGGAAGAGCCACAGCGGTCTGGGCACCCTGCAGAGCGGGGGTGGCGGTCTGTGTCATGGTCTTCATGCCTGCTTATCCTTGCTCTACTTCGGAAGCGGAGATGGCACCAAGAGACAACTTCCTGAAGCTCCCGCAGATGATTTTTCAATCGTGTTCTTAATTTAAAAACAAGATCAATTTGTTAATTTTCCATGCTTTTATGGGTTTTTGATGATTTATTAACAATAAATTCCTATTTTTATCGATAACTATCAGGAATTCACTTATTATTAATTGGAAAATATAACGCTATTTCTCGCCTCCATAATGTTTGATTCTCTCAAATGATTCTCATTTCCCAGATATAGATTCCCGTATTCCTCATATTGACATGAAAAAATCCTCACCAAGTAAATATGATTAACGTTTTATTATCTTGCTGAATGATCTGTTTTTTCTTAACCAAACCACATCATCAATTCCTATCCACGCACACCGGCGTCACGCCACCAGACGAAAATTCGAAAATGTGCATGGAAAGACAATTTTTTGGAATTTTGCATGTCTACTTTACGCGACCTGCGCACCGAAGAGCTTACTTACGTCTCAGGCGGTTACTGCGGATGGGGCAATAGCTACAGACAGCCAAGCTGGGGCGGCTGTTTCTCTATTAATAACACACGTATTGGAGCTCAGATCGGCGCAACTGCGGGATACGTTGCAGGCGTCTTCAACTTTGCAGTCGACGCACTTTCAGGCGCATCCAACGGCATTCTGACGTCCGACCTCAAAGATATCGGTAATTTTATAAAGATCGGCGCACAATACGGTGCCCAGAATGGCATCAACGGCGCTTTGTCTCTTTATCAAAACGTTTTGAGCGCGATCAATACCTCTCTTCAGTCTCCCACAGTACTTGGAATTACTTTCCCACCTCCAAGCGCTTCCCAGTCCTGAATTCTCAAATTTAAAAATTTGAGTAATAAAAACTTTGAAATAACCGAACACAGAAAGCTCTCCGTTTTCATCGGGGAGCTTTTTTATTTTATTACACTTTTACTATTTCGTAATATGCGGAGTGATATAGCAGCCTTATGACTTCACTGTTCCGTCCGGAGGCTTTAGATGCCCGCCGGGATTCCTGGCTGGGGCGCGTACAGTTGAGCCAGCCGCTCTCCGTGAAGATTGTGGCGTGGAGTTGTGCGGGGCTGGTAGTGCTTGCAGCAGGCTTGGCAGGGTTTGGCACCTATACGCGGCGCGTTCATGCTACCGGCCAGATGATGCCCCGAAGCGGCCTCCTGACTGTTGGCGCGATTCAGCCTGGCATCATCACCACTCGACATGCCGAAGAAGGGCAACGCGTACATCGGGGGGATATTCTCTTCATCGAGGACCTCGAAGCAACGTCGATGTCCGGGCCAACCCAGCATCAGGTCCTTGCAGATCTTGAGCGCCAGAAGAACCTTCTGGAACAGCAGCGGGCCCTGCGCGAGAAATCCGCGCCAATAGAAAGACAGGCATCTCTGAACCAAATCGAATTCCTGACCAGACAGCGCGAGCAAATCAGTATTCAGCTTACCAATGACGAAAAGGTTCTGCCCTTGGTTCAGCAGGCGCTCGACAAGATGCGTGGCGCCGAAGCCACTCATTTAGTGACGGAAACACAGTTCCAGAGTCAGCTCTACACATATGCCCAACTGCTAAGCACCCATGCACAGGCGCTTCAGTCGCGAACCGATGCGGAAAGCAAAATCTCGGATCTGGCATCCAAACTGGCGCGCTTCGACACTGATTTGACCCATGATTTAAATGATCTGAATCGCCAGATTGCGGGCATTGATCAACAGATTGCCGAGAATGAAGGGCGCAGAAGCAATGTCATTCTTGCACCCGAAGATGGCATCCTGACCGGAGTACGCGGATATCTCGGCGAACAGGTGGCCTCTGGCACACCACTGCTGACCCTGCTCCCCACGAACGGAACTCTTCTTGCAGAGCTTTATGTGGACAGTACATCCATAGGCTTCCTGCACGAGAACCAACCAGTTCTGCTGCGATACGACGCGTATCCCTATCAGAAGTTTGGCCTGTATCACGGGCATATCGCAGAGATCACCCGCGCGCCCGTATCTGAACCAGCACAGAGCGGGCAAGGTTCTGGTCCCCGCGGCGAACGCCAGCAATCCGATACCAAAAGCCTGTATCGCATCCGCGTCCAGCCCGATCAGGACCATGTCACCGCATATGGCGCCGTACATCGACTTGAAGCCGGCATGACGGTGTCTGCTGATATCGCAACCGATCGGCGGCGTCTTTGGCAATGGATGCTGGACCCGATTATCGGGATGCGCAGTACGATTGCGACTACCACAATCGGCCCACGGTAAGGAGGCGCTCCGATGCTTAAAGAGCTTCAGTTCGGGTTTGGCCGTCACGTACCCATCGTGCTGCAATCCGAAGCGGCCGAGTGTGGTCTCGCATGTCTTGCCATGATCATGGGCTATCACGGCCATCCGATCGATATCGCCACTTTCAGGCGACAGCAGGGGACATCGTCACAGGGCTGCACCCTTCAGGAACTGACAGCCATCGCCGGTCGCGTTGGTTTCAATTCGCGTGCGGTACGTCTGGATCTGGAAGATCTCGACAAACTCTCCCTCCCCTGCGTCCTGCATTGGGGCATGAATCATTTCGTCGTTCTGACTGCCATCAAAGGGCGCACGGTAACACTTCATGATCCGTCAACCGGACGCAGAACCGTCTTACAGGCAGAGCTGTCCCGCGAGTTTACGGGTGTAGCGCTCGAACTTACCCCGACCGAGCGCTTCGAGCAGAAAGACGAACGCAACACACTTCGGGTCCGTGACCTTTTCAGGCATATTGGCGGGCTGAAGCCTGCCCTAGCTTATCTTTTCCTGCTTTCTCTCGGCCTTGAGCTGGTGGCACTCGTGTCCCCAATGGTCAGCCAGATCATTATCGACGAAGTGCTCGTAACGGGGGACCACGATCTTCTGACGACCGTAGCCTGCGGGATGGTCGTCCTTCTTCTTCTTCAGATGCTCATTGCCAGCGTCCGGAGCTGGGCAGTCGTCATGTTTGGCAGTCGTGTTTCGCTGAAATGGAACGCATCGCTTTTCAGCCATCTTACACGCCTGCCGCTGGATTATTTCACACGCCGCCACATCGGAGATGTCATTTCCCGATTTGGCTCCCTGACCAGCATCCAGCACACGCTAACCACGGACCTCGTTCAGACTATCCTGGACGGTATTATGGCTATTGGCATGGGAATCATGCTGTTCGTTTATGGCGGATGGCTTGGAGTGATTGCCTGTATTGCGATTGCACTGGACCTGCTTGTCCGCCTTGGCACATACGGCACCTATCGTGCAGCCTCTGAAGAAGCAGTTGTTCAGGACGCGAAAAGTCAGAGCCACTTCATCGAGACCCTGCGCAACATGGCCACGGTCAAACTCCTCAATTTGCGTGAACGCAGGCAAACCGCCTGGCTGAACAGCGTGATTGATTCGATGAACATTCATCTGCGTCTGCAACGCTTCGATCTCGTGTTCGGCCGCCTTGGAGAGCTGATCTTTGGCGCAGATCGCCTGATCATGCTGGTTCTGGGGGCACATCAGGTCATGCGTGGCGACATGTCAGTCGGTATGCTTGTGGCATTCCTTTCCTATAAAGATCAGTTCGCCAGCCGGATCGGAAGCCTGATCAATACTGGCTTTAAACTCCGTATGCTCTCCATTCAGACTGAGCGCCTTTCCGACATCGTAATGTCAGAACCCGAACCTGCAGGACTTCCGTTGCCGGATGTGAACCCTGAAGATGGCCAGATATTTGGTTCTCTCACAGCCAGTGGCCTTTCAGTACGATATGCACCTGACAGCCCGTGGATCTTCCGTGACCTCTCTCTTGCAGTCTCTGCCGGGCAGAGTGTTGCCATCGTCGGTCCTTCCGGATGTGGGAAAACGACTCTCCTGAAAGCGCTCATGGGCCTGCTTGTTCCTGATGAAGGCCATATCTCGATGGACGGCACCGAGATCAAGAACCTTTCCCTCGACGGCTATCGCTCTCGTATTGCGGGCGTTCTACAGGATGACGGACTCTTTTCCGGCTCGATCAGAGATAACATTTCCGGCTTTGGCGAAGCGCCAGACCAGAAGCGCATTGAGGAATGCGCACGCCGCGCCTCCATTCATGACGATATCATGCGCATGCCCATGCGTTATGAAACGCTAGTAGGTGATATGGGCTCAAGCCTTTCAGGGGGCCAGAAGCAACGCGTCATCCTCGCACGTGCCCTGTATCGCTCTCCGCAAATCCTGTTCCTTGATGAAGCGACAAGCCATCTGGACGAGCTGACGGAATCTCACGTTGCCAATGCGCTGCGCAGCCTCAGGATTACCCGCATCATGGTTGCACACCGTCCGGCAACAATTGCTCAGGCCGATATTGTGATGGAGTTGAGAAACGGGACATTGCATCTGCGATCCAAGATAGACGCGCTTCCCCAGAAGCCTGTTACGAGAACGGCCTTTCCGGGTATCGGCGGCTACGGAAACTGGGGGGCGGCATCTCCAGGCGCGTGAGTGATGAACATCTGGTGGTCAATCAAAGCATCATATCAAGCACTGAATCACGTCGCCCAAAACGATGTAGTAGGGCCGCAATGATGTGGCCGAACATCAGCACGCCAAGGGCCCAGGCTGAAAACTGATGCGCCACGCCAATTACAGGCGCGGCCAGTTCACTGGAGCCAATCAATGCAGGCAAGTGACCAACCCACAATACCGGAACGGTTTTTCCATAAGCCGAACTCATCAGCCAGCCCGTTAAGGGTGTCATAAGCATCAGCAGATACATAACACACTGCAGTGCTCTGGCCGCGACACGCTGATCTTCCGGAACACAATCGGGCAAGGCAGGCGGACGATGGGTAGCCCGCCACGCCAGACGCAGAACAATGAGAATTACGATGCTTGAAGCTATCTCGCGATGCACTCCAAGCAACAGATGTCGGCTGCCGGAAGCGCTCGCTGGCAGAATACGCCCGGCAACAAATCCCAACGTCCATGCAGGAATGATGATGGCCGCCATGAACCAATGAAGAACTCGGGGAACAAGAGGGTAACGGCTGGCTTTCAAGGATAAGTCTCCGCTCGCATTTCTAGACAGCACTTACAGCCACCCGAACAATGCAGCACGTTTTCATTCCATAGCGACGCAGTTAAGGATGACCGCTAAAGCTTTTCAGCAGGATTTCCAGGTGATTCAATCGTTTTACAATCACATCACGGCGCTCTCTGCCTCTCCAAAAGCCATCTGGTGGCTCATTGGGATTGCCGTAGCCGAAGCCTCGGTGTTTCCGATTCCGGTTGATGTCCTGCTGATCCCGATGCTGCTTGCCCGTATTGATCGCGTTTGGATGACTGCGTTTGTCTGTACCGGAGCGAGTGTTTTCGGCGGTGTTCTGGGCTGGCTTATCGGAGCTTTTCTCATGGCGCATGTTGCGATGCCCATCGCTCATTTTTACCATGCAGACCAACGCATCTTCGCGCTTGAAACGCTCTTTCGTAAATATGGTGTCTGGATCATTCTTGGCAAAGGCCTAACGCCCCTGCCCTACAAATTCGTGACGCTCGCTGCGGGCGCCGCACATTTTCCGCTCCCGACATTCATTGCGGCAAGCCTCCTTACCCGCGGCGCTCGGTTTTTTCTGGAGGCTGCATTGATCAGAATGTTCGGGGAGAAGGTGCGCTCATTCATTGAGCGCCGCCTTGCACTCGTCCTGATGGGAGCGCTGCTTATAATCGTCGGGGGCGTTGTTCTGGTCGAATGTCTCTGAGCGTCAGTTCAGGGCAAGATGCTCATGTGCCATGGCTTCCTCATCACTGAACGAAGGCCATTCGGAACGTGACAGCGCTTTCAGCGATGGGGAAGACAGACCCATCTTGTGTGCATACAGCCACGTGTATGTCAACGCGTGATGAACATAATCACGCGTTTCATTATTGGGCAGCGTTTCCATGAAGTAGAGCGGATCATGGCTATCTGCGTTCTGGGCACTCTCCCATCGGGCGATTGCACCAGGGCCCGCATTATAGGATGCAAGCACACGAACCAGATCTCCACCTTCGGGACGTGAAGCACCTGCCGTCCTACTCGACTGCTCTGCCAGATAAAGAACGTAAAGCTGGCCAATTTCAAGATTGGCGGACGGGTTATGAAGGCGGCTCACCATATCCGGCGGAACCGGTATGATGGCCATGCCATGCGTATCAAAGCTGATGTGACGAGCGGTCACAAAGCTCGCTGTAACGGGCCGGATCTGCATCAGACCGTGGGCACCTGCACCAGACGCTGCCGCAGGATCGAAATTGGATTCAACTCGGGTCAAGGCATAAACCAGCGCAGGGTCCATCCGGAAACCGTGATTCGGACGCAGACGCGGGAGAGGAAGCGCCTTTGCCACCACAGGGCGCTCCACCTGATTTTCCAGCAAACCTGCCATCTGCTCGGAAAGATCCTGAAAACCAGCAGTCTGTGCCACAAGCTGCAACGAACGCGCCAGAGCAGCGTTAGGAGCAACATCCGGCCACATGCGCCGCAGAAGAGCTTCGGCGCGAACCTGCTCACCAATCTGGAGAAGGCCGAACAACTGCCTGCCTTGCGGCATCGCGTTGACAGCTTCGACGTCGATTTCGCCCAGAACAGGAACCGGGTCGTGAAGGGTTACGTCAGTCAGCGCATCGGAAATCTTGGCATGCCCATGGCGGCCGGCTTCCAGTGTCTGGGTTGCCAGCATGCCATAGAACGTCTCGTGATGACCGGCTGCGCGATGAAGCCAAGACACATAGCCGGAAACCGCATGCCGCCGCCCTTCTGCGCGCGCCGCCCAATAGGCTGCGGCAGCCTGAATTTCGGGGGTCGTAATCGGGGCGTTCGCGGCGGATTCGAAGAGCTCGTAAGCCGCTTCCATATGACCAGAGCGCCATGCAGCCAGTCCAGCCACATAAGCCGGGAGTCCCACCTGACGATCTCCACGGCGGAAACCTGCACAGCCCTGCCGCAGAGCGACTTGTGCCTGGCCCTGACTTAGAAGCGACAGTGAAATTTCGCCATACAGTTCCGCAGCATAGGATGCTGTCATTCCTGGCGTTGCATCCACTAAGTGCAGGGCGCTATCCGCCCCCTTGATACCCTGAACTGCACGCTCCTGCACCGTACGGTCCAGAAGCGGGTTGCGGGCAAAAGCATGCTGTAACGGATCTGATGAATTTTCAGCACGAACGGTATCTGACGTCACCTGCGGCGTCAGAGACTGCTTGAAACTCTGCGCCTGCACGGATCCCGCAGGGGCAATGCGCAGCAGGAGCTTCTGGATGGTGGGGGCATCGGGGGAGTTAGAATAAACCCGGAGCCAGTCCCGCAGCTGTGCCACGGTAGGATGCTCCGCAGGGGCGAGATATCGATCGGCCAAAACGTCTCCGAGGAGTGTTCGATCGATCAGAAGGCTCGTCTCTGTCTTAGCTACGCTCAGATCTCCCCGGCGCTGCGCCAGAAAAATGGACCTATAGCGACTGGCCGTAACGGCGGAGAGCGGGTGAGGCAAGGCGACAACTCCATCACCACCCAGAGACGGCCGCACTTCTGCGAAAGCCGTTTCGTCACCGAGACCACCGGTATTGGGTAGCTGGCTTCGATCGCTCTGGGCGCGCGCTGGAACAAATGTTGCTCCAGCCAGAATCATCGCACTGACAAGCAAAGCTCGTCCTGTGCCGTTCGAAATGAATGGGGTCATCCTTCGCATTACCGGCGAGGTGCTACCCTCTTTCGGCTTGCATGGCAAGGATGGATCAAAAAACCAGAAACTCGGCCCGGTCGATGTTATCGTTTCGGCACGAAACAATCCAGTGGCAGAAACCTCATTCCGAAGGTTTTTTTACAGATCTCACCATATTTTTTGACAATGAATGAGGACTAAATTCGTACTCTTTTCGAATCGTCCAGTTTTTCCACCAAAACAAGGAGATCCGACCATGCATTCCGCCGCATAGTGGGGCTGGCAGCCAGTTGTAGAGGGTGATTGAGAGGCAAAACGTGCACCCGATTCGCAAGACCCGGAATACTCACCTCCGCCCAACGTCCCCGGATGCGACTCAACATGGTCTGCTCCCCCATCAACATGCGTGCGGGGGTCGCACCCATTGTAATGATGATCTGCGGGCGACACAGCGCGATCGTCCGATGCAGGAGCGGTACACAGGCACGCAATTCCAGATCCGTCACACTCCGGCCACCCGGGGGACGCCAGGGCACCGCAGGCGCCATTGATATCTCAGAGCGCGCAAAACCGATCGACCCCAGCATCTTGTCAAGCAGATCACCTGCGCGCCCCTGAAACAGCAGACCCGAGCGATCTTCGTCAGCATCAGGCGTCTCACCGATCAAAAGAAACGGCGCCCCCTCCACAAAAACAGGCGCTAATCTATGCGTAGCTGTCCGAGAGAGAGCAACGCCTTCGAGCGTCTCACTCGCTTCAATCAGAGCGGCAAGATCCACTGCCGTGGAAAGGTCAGAGGTAGGAGCAATGTCAGAATGCTTCGCAGGCAGAACCGGCGCAGCTGGTAACACTTCCCTCCGTTGCAAACGAATCTCTGGCTCAAGCGGATTCCACGGAATGTCAGAGAGCACCTCATCGACGCCCCAGTCATACTGAAGCTGCAAAGCAGCGAGCAGCTCGGCCTGGGTCGGAACAGGCTGTAACGTCATGTGGCTTCCGTTCTGGTTGGCGTGTGACTTCAGGCGGTCTAAAGTCCACATTATGCAGATCATGCGCGCATGTCCCAGTCCTACCACAGGTTTTCTGACCCGAATGCGGTTCCGGCCCCTTGCAGTTGGCTTTGTACTGAGCTGCCTTTCTCCGATCGCACAGGCTGCGCCTCTTTCCATACAGCCATCAGTAGATCCACAGCATTCCCTAACGGGCTGGACGCTCGCAGAAATTGTCATGATGCAGCGTGGCGATATTGATGCAGCTTACGAGGCATTGAATCAGGCGCTCAAGCTTTCGCCGCATGACATTCACCTGCGGATCGACACTCTTCATTATGCAGCCATGAGCGGCCATCAGACGGAAGCTCTGGATCTGGCACGCACCCTACCAGCCGATGACATCTCAACACTTATTCTGGCGCAGGAAGCCATCGTCGGGAAAAACTGGAATGAGCTGCGTCACGTTCTTGATCGTGACAGCCATCGGGGAGCCCTTCTGGCCGTTGCGGCGCCTGCCCTTGAAGCGTGGCAACAGGCTGCAATCGGTAAGTCAGACCGCGCACTCAGCCTACTGATGGATGCCTCAGGCCTGCCCGAAACCCGACGTCTTTACTTGCTGCACGCAGCACTGGTGGCGCAGGCACTCCCTGATCCAGCCCGCGCGACAGCCCTGTTTGAAAAAACTGGCAGCGTTCGCACTGACCCGCTCAGTCTGCAGATCGTATACGCACAGGAATATGGCAGCTGGCTGTATCGACGGGGCCAGAAAGCAGAAGCCGAGGACACCATTGCCGCGCTGGCACATGGAAGCCCGCTGGGCAACATGCTTGTCCCTGCACTCCAGCACGCCATTACAAATGTGCCTGCACCGTCCACACGGACAGGACTTGCCATTCTGGATCTCCAACTCGGCCTGATGCTCGCGGACGCCGCACGACAGGATAATATTCCTGCAGACATGGCGATTATCATGCTGAGACAGAGCCTGTATCTTGACCCTTCACTCACCATAGCGCGCATCATGCTGGCTGATCTTCTCCGCGAAAACAGCCATAACGATGACGCCCTTGATGTGCTGGAAAAGATCCCCTCCTCTTCACCTTTTGCCGCTCTGGCAGCCCAGGAGAGAGTGGACATCACAATTCATCTCCACGATCTTCCCAGACAAGCTCAGGCATTGCAGCAGGCACTCGCCTTAAACCCCGGAAATCCGGATTATCTTGCTCAACTCGGTGGTGTGCAGGATCAGCTGGCGCAGCATGAGGCAGCGATTACAAGCTACACTCAAGCCCTCGCAGCTTCTTCCCCCCGGAAAGCCACAGTTTGGCCGGTCCTGATCGGACGCGCGATGGCATATCAGGAAAAAGGCGACTGGGCTCATGCTCAGGAAGACATGCGTCACGCCCTTACACTGGCACCAGAAGAGCCAGAGGTTCTCAACTTCGTAGGCTATGCAGATATCGAGCATGGCGTGAACACGAAGGAAGCCATGAACCACCTGAAACATGCCCTCTCGCTCCAGCCGGGAGATGCTTCAATTCAGGACAGCTATGCCTGGGCACTCCTAAAGACCGACGGCGATCTGGATCAGGCTCTTCCCCTCCTTATCCAATCAGCTGAACATGCGCCAAACGATCCCGAAATTGGCTATCATCTTGGCGTTGCCTATTGGTATCTGGGACGGAAACTTGAAGCGCAGGACCAATGGAACCAAGCTTTGGCAGACAGCCCCCAGCCGCAGGACCGCGTCCTCATCATGAAGGCCCTACAGGACGGGCCTCATCTTGCAGCTTTCGAACGGACCAAATGAGACTTCTACAAGATACGGCACACGCCAAGATCAACCTCTTCCTGCATGTAACAGGTCGTCGGAGTGACGGGTACCACCTTCTCGACAGCCTGGCAGTATTCGCAGGAGTGGGTGATCAGGTCAGCATGCAGGCACCGGCCGAAGAGATGTCACTTGTAATTACTGGTCACTTCGGAAAAGGCCTGGACTGTAACGCTGATAACCTTGTCCTACGCGCCGCAAACCTTCTGAAGGACGCCACAAAGAGCACGGGCGCATGGAACTTCAAGCTTGAAAAGAACCTCCCCGTAGCTTCTGGAATTGGTGGAGGCTCAGCAGATGCAGCCTGCGCCCTTCGCCTTCTGGCCACTGAATGGAAATCAGATCCATCCATACTCTATTCCGTTGCGGAAAAGCTTGGAGCAGATGTTCCAGTCTGCATTGCCCAGAAAGCAACGCGCATGCAGGGAATTGGTGAAGTATTGCACACTGTCCCCCAGCTTCCCGATATTGGTATGCTTCTGATCAATCCGGGCGTCGGTGTCAGCACACCCGCCATTTTTAAGAGCTTTGCCACATTGGGCGGCATACGTTCCCGCCAGGAAATTACGTTTCCTGAAAAATGGGAAACCGCCTCCAGCCTGTTTTCGACACTTCGCGAGACAGGCAATGATCTGCAAGCACCAGCCATCCTGCACGCCCCCATAATCCAGGATGTGTTAAACGCTATCGCCCTACAGCAGGGGTGCGAAATTTCACGGATGAGCGGTTCTGGGGCAACATGCTTTGGCCTCTTCTCAACTCCCGCCGAGGCTGAAAGTGCACAGCAATCACTCTCTGCCCAGGCCGCAAATCTGGGTTGGTGGACATGGGCGGGCCCATTGCATCAATCGCCTTAATCACATCACTGACGAAGGTACCGTTCTCATGAGTGCACCACGTATGCAGGTGACCCGTTCAGAAGATGGCGAAAAAGCTGTTCTTTCCTTTCTGGAAAGCAGCGGCATGTCGGGCAGTATTGAACTAGATACCGAACAGCTTCTTCAACTCATTGCTAGCCTTGGTTACGCACGAAGCAGCCTACTGGAAAAACAGCCCATACCATCAATGGAGGGCACACGGGTTACGCCTGTCTACAATACGCACTGGGCGCTACAGATCGACACACTGACAGAAGGATCAACGCTGGCATTCCAGCATCCAGCCTATGGCGCTGTAGGACTGGTCTTCACTCCGGATGACGTCGAAAAGCTGATACAGGGCCTGCAAAAGCATCGAACAATCATACATTCGGCACCTGATGCCTCGCAAAAACCAAGCTGAAAGATTAAAAAAACTCCAGATCATCAGGGGGCAAAACCGCCTCCTCCACCGCCTCACCAGCCAAGCGTTCCTTCAGTTTCGATATCGTGATTTCATTCAAGATAGCCGGGTCGTAATTCACACTATCTAAATGTGGGTCTAAAGAGAGGCGTTCACATAGCCTACTCGTCAACCTCAGGCTTTGGGCCATATAATCAATGCCCTGCAATGCCCCAGCCTCAGTAAGCGACAAGTCAACATGACTTAACAATATTTTCTCATAGTCATTTACTAAGCTACGCAAATCAAAGAGTTCGCACGCCAACGCTCTCAGAAGGACGGCAAGCGACTTGTTCTCCATTTGATCAGGCCGCTGAAATGGGGCCAAACACGGCCTCAATCCGAGATTTTAACGAACTTGTAGTAAACGGTTTGGCAAGGAAATTGTTAACTCCATCAGTAATCGCCTGCTGTACCAATTCTTTGCTGGCCTGGCCCGTAAGCATGATGAAACCCGTACGAGCAGTTTTTGGATTGGCGCGAACGGCCCTTAACAGAGCAAGCCCGTCCATGTCAGGCATATTGAAATCCGAAATGATAAGGTGCGTAGCATTATCCTGAAGATGCTCCAGCGCCTCTACGCCATTTCGCACCCCAGAAACCCTCACAAAACCAAGTTGAATCAGGCTATTACGAAGAATAGATCGAATAGAAGCCTGGTCGTCAACCAAAAGGACGGACATGGAAGAAGCTGATATCAATGTATGTTCTCCAAAGAAAAATTTTCCGCCAATTTCATGACGGCCGGTCCAATTTGTGACAGAGGGAGTTGCTTCTCCACTGCCCCGATATCGAATGCCGCCTTGGGCATTCCGTAAATCACAGAGGTGGCTGCATCCTGCCCCAGCGTTCTGGCGCCTGCCTTACGCATCGCAAGAAGCCCCTTCGCTCCGTCATTTTCCATGCCCGTCAAAATGACACCAATGGCATTTTGGGGAGCCGCATGTGAGACAGAGAAAAACAGCTCATCGACAGAGGGGCGATGCCCATTGACGGGCTCCCCATAAACAAGGCGACAAACATATTTCCCCTCTGGACCCATCGTTTCAATACAAAGATGACGATCCCCTCCAGGAGCAACGAACACCTTTCCTGTTTCAAGAACACTTAGCTCGCTCGCCAATAACACATGAGGTTTGGACACTTGGTTAAGACGCCGGGCAAAATTTTCTGAAAATTGCCTTGGCATATGCTGCGTGATGAGAGTAGGCGGGCAATTTTCTGGAAAAGATTTTAATAACTCAATCAATGCTTCCACACCGCCCGTTGATGCGCCCACAGCTACAATGGGCAGTGCCTGCTTTCGCGAAAAATTAGGAGATATCAATGGGGGCAATTCTAGTGTTGCCTGCCCTCGACGTCGTATTTTCGCAGATGCAGCGCGCACAATTGTGTCCGCTAAACCAGCAAAACTTTTAATGCCGTCGATCTGCTGTGGCTTTGCCACACACTCCACGGCACCAATTTCAAGAGCTTGCAGGGCCAGATTGGTGCCATTGGATGTCAAACCTGAAACCATCACTACTGGCATGGGTCGCAAACGCATTATTTTATCCAGAAATTCAATGCCATTCATTTTCGGCATTTCTACATCCAGAGTAATAACATCAGGACGAAGCCTAATGATCGCGTCACGAGCATCCAATGCCGTTGCTGCCGTTCCGACAACAGAAATTCTCGGATCTTGCCTAAGCGCTAGGCTCATAAGGGAGCGTATGGTAATAGAGTCATCCACAATAAGAACGGATATTTTTTTATCGATCATGATATTTTTCTATATGACGTTATTCCAAATTGAACGAGTCCTATTTTCTCAGGAGAAATAATTCGCTCTGAGTGACCTATATATAACTCTCCCCCCACACATAAATGACTAGAAATCTTTTTCCAAAGACCAATTCTACTTTTATTATCAAAGTAAATAGAAACATTTCTACAAAATATAATATCGAATATTTGCGAGAACGGCCAAGGATCCAGTAGATTTAAATTTTTAAATCTGATGAGATTCTTAATTTTTTGAGATACCGAAAATTCGTGCCCTGCCACGATGCAAAATGCCCTGAAATCCTGCCTCGGTATTCTCATTGAATCTTGCATCGAATACGCACCTCTAATTGCAACATTCAACATGTTCTGACTAATATCTGTTCCTAAAATTTTGGTATCAATACCTTGAAATTTTGCTTTATGGTTTTCAATTACAAAACCTATACTATAAGCTTCTTCGCCACTAGAGCATGCGGCAGACCAAATACGAAGCTTTTTTGTGGAGAATTTTATACACTCTGTATTTCTATCCAAGTATGAAGATAAGTAATTAAAATGATGGGATTCACGAAAAAAATTTGTAACATTGGTCGTTAGCTCAGAAATAATCTTCTGACGCTCTTCGACTCCCGATGAAGATAATGCATATGATACGTATTCATCGAAAGAATTCATTCCAGCTTTTGCTACCATTTTAGAAAGCCTAGATTGAACGAGCTTCTTTCTATTTCCCAAAATAAAATTACAATTATTCTCTCTTATAATTGATATTATTTTTCTATAATTAGCGTCAGATAAAGAAAACCTTCCAGACTCTATCAATTGCTGCTGCACTACATTTATACCGCTGCAATTTCAGAAATTATTTTTTCAGCCTCTAAGAAGAAAATCATTCTATCCCCCTCACTCATAATAGCCGTAACCAAGTTTTGTATATTTTTTGGTGTAGTAGATGGTAAATTTTGTAGGGTAAATTTTGAAGAATCTTCAATATCGGACACGTTATCCACTAGAATACCTATTGATTTCTCTTTACTTTCGACGATTATAATTACTTTTTTTTCACCAACAACATCAGATGATAACCTAACCCCCAAATCAATTACAGGAAATATTTTACCTCTTATATTTATGATACCTAATATCTCTTTTGGGCTACCTGGCAATGGTGTAGGCTGGATTTTACCCCTTATTTCACTGATGCATGCCGCATCAAGAGCATAAGTTTGGCTACCGACTGTAAATATAAGAACTTTTTCCATCTCTACACCTAAAAATTTAATGAACGTTTGAAGTTTTTTCGGTAATAAGCATGCCCGAGATGGTTTCAACATCCAGAACCATCGCAAAGCTACCGTCACCCAATATTGTAACACATGATATGCCTTTGATTTTTTTATAATTCTTTTCAACGCTTTTAACTACAAATCGAGATTGATCTATTCCTCCATCAATAAAAATTGCTATTTTTTCTTTTTTATCATTTTCTACGACAATAATAGATTCATAATCTATTATTTTTTCTTGTTTATGTATGAATTTTTCTAAATCAAATATCGGAATAAAATCTTCCCTATATCTTAATACAGAAATTTTATTAGATATTTTCTTTATATTTTCTTTGTCATATATTATTGTTTCAATCACATTACTAATTGGAAATATAAAAAATCTTCCGTTATTTTTGAAAATAACCCCATCCAAAACAGCGAGAGTTAAAGGAAGAGATATCGTAAATACTGAACCACGTCCTTTTTTACTTTCAAAAAATACTCTTCCACCTACTTCTGAAATGTTTTTCTTAACAACATCCATACCAACCCCTCGCCCAGAAAGCGAGGAGCCCTTTTGGGCTGTTGAGAACCCAGGGAGGAAAATTAGTGATAATTTCTCCGTAGCACTTAATTCTGCGTTAGAATCTACAAGACCTTTATCTATAGCTTTCTTAAAAATGTAATCTGGATCCATTCCCCTGCCATCATCAGATATTTCAATGATTACCCTTCCAGACCTTTGAAAAGCCCTTATGGTCACCGTTCCATCTGAAGATTTACCTACCGCAGTTCTTTCTAAATTCTCTTCAATTCCATGATCAGCAGCATTTCTAACAATGTGAGTGAGCGGATCTGATATCTTCTCAACAATGGTTCTATCGATTTCAGTGTCTTCACCAATCAAAACTAGATTGATGTTTTTGCCCGTTGCTTGCTGTGCCTCCCTCATCACCCGAGACATTCTTTGAAAGACTGGTTTAACAGGATGTGCACGCATACCCATCACGACCTCTTGCATCTCATGGGCAAGAGCATCTAAGAGCTTCGTGGCTTCATCAGTTTTTTTTATATCCTGGCACTTTAATGCATCTTTGAGCATCCATTGCCCAGTAATTATTTCGCCCATTAAGTCAACAAGTTTATCAATACGATCAACATCAACACGTACAGATGATTTTGAATCTTTGGTATTCTTGGTATCTTTCTCTTTCTCTTTCTCTTTCTCTTTCTCTTTCTCTTTCTCTTTCTCTTGCTCTTGCTCTTGCTCTTGCTCTTGCTCTTGCTCTTGCTCTTGCTCTTGCTCTTGCTCTTGCTCTTGCTCTTGCTCTTGCTCTTGCTCTTGCTCTTGCTCTTGCTCTTGCTTGCTAGAAACAGAAAATTCTAACAAATCAGAAGACCACTCAAGTAATTCTTTTATTTTATCTTCTTCTGAGGAAGATAAATATATTTCCCATGTTAAGTAAGATTTTTTTTCTTCCATTTCCATGATAGATGGAATTTTATCTATTTTTATTTTTGATCTAAAAATTCCCAATTTAGATAATGATGAGAATAAGTTTCGTATGTCATCTCCACATGAATATAATTCTCTCTTTGGATATATTGTTATAAAAAAATCTTTTATGTCTAAAGATATTAAAGAAGGGCTAAACGAAATTCCTTGAAAATCATTAATATCGAACTCTAAATTCTTTTTATTATTATAGCTATCAACGATCTGTTCTATTTCAGCTTTGACTGGTGAAAATTTTTCAATATCAATTTCTTCATTATTTTTTGAAGAAAAAACTATATCACTCAAACAATCACTGGCAGTGATTAGGGATGATATAGCTTCTTTGTCCAGATGAATTTTTTCTGACCGCACACAACTAAGAACACTCTCAAAGTCGTTTGCAAAATCAACAATATTGTTAATTCCAAATGCTGCAGCTCCGCCTTTTATGGAATGAACAGCACGAAAGATGCTTGATATACATTCTTCATCATAGTTTTCACTATCGAAATTCTCTAATTTATCCTCAAGAATTTCAAGATTTTCCTTACATTCTTCGAAGAAAATGTCACGAATGCTATCAAGATCGTCCATTATGATAATCCTTACGCCGTAAGTCGATCGACAGCGAATAATAATTTATCGCGTTTGAATGGCTTAATTATCCATCCCGTAGCACCCACGGCCCGTCCCTGAGCTTTTTTTTCAGGGTTATCTTCAGTTGTCAGGATAAGAATTGGGATTAAAGAAATAGCTTCTTTTTTTCTTACTTTCTCGATGAGCTCCAAACCATTAATCCCTGGCATATTCAGGTCAGTTATGATGAGTTGCGGGGTTAGATCTCGCAACTTATCCAATGCTTCTTCACCGCTAATCGCGACAGTTACGTTATGGCCTGCATTTTTAAGTTCTGCTGATAGCAACATTCGTATTGTTGCAGAGTCATCAACAATGAGAATATCAGCCACTATTGCTGCTCCAACAATATTTTTTCTGCGCCCAACAAAACAGCTTCATCAAGAAAATTTTTTGATGGATTCAATATATTAATCCCATTTTTTCTGGAAGATATTAATATCTGCAAACATAGTCCACCAATTTTCTTTACGTTCTGCGCATCGATAACGATATCATCTGAATTATTTCGGATTTCATTCAATAAAATGGATGCGTATTCAGAATTTAGCTCTGGCGGTAAGATAAATATATTCATTCCCGAAACTCCTCCCATCCGTCATCAATCACTGGATGAGAATCTTCCCTAACAAAAGCATTTGAATTATTTTCGGAGTTAACAACCCTCAGTGGAGAGGGCTCTCCTTCGAATTCATAATATGCACCCACTCTGAAGTGCTTCAAAAGTCGAACCAGTTCTTTGGCTTCTCCACTGAGGTTGTGACTAGCAGCGGTCGCCTCTTCCACCATGGCAGCGTTTTGCTGCGTATTCTGATCCATTTGTCCAATAGATATACTGATCTCTGATAAGTTATTTGCCTGACTCTGCGCCGCTGTGGCGATCTCACCTATCAGTACACTTATTTCACTGACATTCGTGACGATCATTTCCATTGCGCTACCGGTCTCCTGAACAAGAGCGGTGCCTTTTCCCACCTGTTGCGTACTCGACAGTATAAGTGACTTGATTTCTTTTGCAGCTTCGGCGGACCTTTGTGCCAAAGCACGCACTTCCGAAGCAACAACAGCGAAGCCACGTCCCGCGTCTCCCGCACGAGCAGCTTCGACGCCCGCGTTTAGCGACAATAGGTTTGTCTGGAACGCAATATCATCAATCAGTCCAAGAATCTGACCAATCTGACTTGAAGACTGCTGAATATCGCGCATTGCCGACATAGCTGCGATAACGACGGCACCAGATTTTTCAGCCCGCTCTCTCGTTTGCACGGCAACCTCACTCGCGTGAGCGGTAGCCGTTGCGGTCTTTTGAACTGTGGCGGTGACATTTTCCACCGAAGCCGTTGTTTCTTCGAGACGAATGACCTGTTGCTCGGTCCTCATCGCAAGATCATCCGCTGCAGACGCAATCTCTGTTGAACCCGATGAGATGGTCGCAACACTGGCACTTAGACCGCTGAGCACCTCTTGCAGGTCTTTAGCTGCATCATTGAAATCATGTCGAAGCCGTTCGTACTGAAGAGGAAAAGCTTCCTCAAGGCGAAAAGTCATATCTCCGTCGCGAAGCGCCTTGAGAGCGACGCCCACGGTCTCGATCATATGATCCTGCGCGGCTTTGGCGTCTCGGGACGCCTTCTCAGCGGCCTGAGCGTCCTGCCTTGCCTTCTGTAATTCTGCCTGTGAATAAGACAGGGCGTTCTGTAATTGATGAGCTTCGTTTTTTTGGGCGGTCATCATCCGGCTAATTGCCTGCAATTCCGGCATGCCAGAAAACTGCCCTGTTTCCACACTCCCCAACGCGATGATCTTTATGTCTTTGATTAGGTTTCGATAAGGAGAAAGAAGAACGCGATCGACAAAAACATATCCCGCCAGCAGACAGGCAACCGGCAGCGCGACGGTAAGGAGATGTTCAGGAGTCAATAAGGACAGATGCTCTGCCTGGCCACGATAAAACGAAAACGCCACATCCGAGAACAGGGCAAGCGCCGGGACCGCGAATGCCGCCCCTATTCCTGCTCCCACCAGTGCGGGATTGGCCATGGAGCTTGGGCTCGAAGAGGCAGACATATCGGATCACCTACCAGACTGGACGCAATCCTGACTCCGGGTGAGACAGGCGAATTACCCCCTAGTTCTATGGGTGATTGATTGAGACAACGTTAACGACGCTTACAGGACTCAATGCGCACGCAATCCACAATACCGCTCACTGATGAATTCATACGAAATGAGAATTAGAATACTAAAATCAATGCATTTTAAAAATAAGGTAAAATATTATGATATGGGTGACCATTTTTTCTAACATAGTCATGCGGATCGTCATAACGAAACTTACTATAAAATCATTGACCGCAACTAGAAAACCACTCTGCATTAGCAGAATGGTTCTGGCCTGATATTACCAGAACCATCTATGTGCAAAACAGAATTCTATTCCCGCGTCATCAATCAAGCTCCCTGCGCCGGATAGGATCATCGGCAGGAATATCCTTGTCGTGCTGAATGTAGCCTGTGTCGTCCCACAATTTGATCCAAACACGATGATGTTGAAGGAAATCAGCACCGAGCAACATATCCTGCTCCGACAGAGCATCGGAAACCGCAAAAACAACATTATGAAGGACAATGTCACCCACCTGAAGGGTGTCAAAACGATGGATGAAACTCTTTCGGGGATTGTTCGCAACGCCCCGGATCGTACCCACACGATCCAAAGCAAGCATGGCATCAGTCACTCCTGCATGATGAGCCTCAGATAACGAGAGAAGCGTAATCTGAGCTCCGGTATCGAGGATTGCGTCCACAGGATGTCCGTTTACCTTCACGGACAATCCGATCATGTTCGAACTGCTACCCTCCCTATCGATGTTGATCTTCGTGCTACGCCCCTTCCAAACCGGGGTTGGGTCAGCACATCCCCGCACTTTTGCCAGCCGGACTTCGTGGTCAGGCATGTCTACCATCATCTCGTAATTGGCTAGAAAATCAGCGCCAAACAGACCCACAATCGGGAGTGCACCAATTTTATGATTGAAGTGTCCACCTTCGATGACTGCAATATTATGCGCTTGGGACGTTCCGAGATCGAGTTTATCAATGCTGCTGACACTGACAAGAGTGCTTCCGCCAACTCCATTACCCATGCTCGATCCTATACGAGGACCAAGTTCGAGCAATTCAGAGTACTGGGGGTCAACCATTGTGAACTGAGCCCCGCTATCCACTTCGAAAGCCACAGGGTGTCCGTTGACAGCCGCACGAACGATTGGCGAACCCACAGAATTGAGGACTTCCATCCTGCCATAAGTGACGATCGTGCATTTTCCATCATCCGGAGCACAACCAGACAACGCACCCGCGATCAGAAATGACAGAAACCCGTACACACACCGCGAAAGGCCCACGCTGCTTACCCTCACTCAAGACGAAACGTAAAGTTACAATCAGCAGAGTGTTTCATCATCTCCTTACTGGAAAGGCGTCTTTTGATGAAAAAATGCATTTTTTCAAAAAAGCCTATTGCCAGCCTCCGGGGTCACTGCTAAATCACCGCCACCGACCAAGAGGACGCCAACACGGCCTCGAAAGTACGGTCCTAAAGATCGCTTCTAGCGATTTGCGGGTGTAGCTCAGTTGGTTAGAGCGCCGGCCTGTCACGCCGGAGGTCGCGGGTTCGAGCCCCGTCACTCGCGCCACTCTCTTATAGAGTGGCCACGCATTTTCCCGGAAGTTTTCTCGGACAAATGTTCTTCTTCCTCATAAAACTGTTTCTTTCTGCCGCTTTGATCGCAACGATCTCAAGTATGGCTCGCTCATATCCGCGCTTTGGCGCGCTTATAGCCTCACTTCCGCTTGTATCAGTTCTGGGGATGATATGGCTCTGGCTGGAAAAGCCGGACCCACAAGTCATGGCCACACACGCATCAGCGACATTCTGGTATGTCTTGCCCTCCCTTCCAATGTTTCTGCTAATACCCTTCCTGCTCACCCGCGGATTTTCATTCTGGATATCACTGGGATGCGGGTGCGTACTGACGATTGCCCTCTACATGGGTACCGCCTGGCTTACGTCAAAATTTGGGTTAAACCTCTAAAGAGCAGGCTTGGGGGCTAGATAAGCCGAAAGCACATCGTCAGGTTTGCCATCCATTTTGACGAGACCATTTTCAAGCCACAGAACGCGTGTGCACCACTCTCTCATGACTTCAGGCATGTGAGATGAGAGCACCATGATTTCCGCTTTTCCAACAATGTCCTCAAGACGCTTACGAGCCTTGTTGCGGAATGCGCCATCACCCGCCATGAACCACTCATCCATCAGCAGAACCTGAGGGGCGATAGCGGTGGCCAGACCGAAAGCCAGCCTTACGGACATCCCGGAACTGTAGGCCTTGATTGGCATTTTCATGTATGAGCCGAGTTCAGCGAACTCTTCAACGTCCCGTTCTACGGCTGCAGTCTGGGCGCGTGAGAGGCCCGAATAAAGACCCCGCAGACGAATATTTTCCTGCCCACTCAGCTCAGGGTTCATGCCAAGAGAACTGTCCAGCAGCGTACCTAGCGTGCCTTCAATGCGCACACGCCCTCCAACCGGCTCATAGATACCCGCCAGCGCCCGAAGCAGTGTCGTTTTTCCCGCCCCATTTCCACCAATCAACCCCAGCCTGTCTCCAGGTCTGAGCGTGAAATCTATACCACGCAGTACTTCCACCACGACGCGCTCCCGCGCATCCTGCGCCAGGTGAGCCGTAGGGGAGTTTCCGTTTATTCCAGAGAGCGAACGGCCAAGGTGGCGCTTCAGGGAGCGGCTTTGACCATGATACAGGGGAAAACTGATTTGCAACTTTTCGACGACGACTGAAGGCATAAAAGGCGCTCAGATCCAGTAAGTAATGCGCGCGCGCATCCGACAGAAGAAGACTGCCGCAATACCCCAGAGCACAAACGCCTGAGTGATTGCTGCAAACCAGATTGAAGGCCGTACACTCCCACCAAGAAGCGGGGCGCGAACGATCTCCAGAATTGGGTAAAACGGATCGAGCAGTAAATACTGACGCCCCAGATAAATCAGGTCCGGCTTCCAGATCACCGGGGTCACGAAGAAAAAGACCTGCAACACCGAGACGATGATCGGAGGAATGTCGCGAAAGCGTGCTCCGAGCATCCCGATTAGCAGAACCCCTGCAAAACTGTCTGCAATCCACAGGGGCAGACTGACCAGCAGACTCCAGCTCTGATGGGGCCAGACATGGAAGATTGCAAACACAGCCACGATTACCACAGCATTGTGCAGCAGCGTCAGCACGTTGCGAACAATAACTCTCAGAACCGGCAAACTGGCTGGCGTTCGCATGGAGTGAAACTGTGAAGCGCTCTGGGTGAAAACCGTCGCCGCATCAATGGCAATGGTTGAGATGAACCCCCAGAGTACAATCGACAGAGACAGGAAAGGCAGATAACGCGGCAGGTCCATATGGAAGAGCTTGCTGTAAATCACACCCAGCGCCGCAACCATCACTGCGGTAGAAAGAGTGAGCCAGAAAGGTCCCAGCATCGAGCCCCGATAACGCATCTTGATATCGAGCCAGCCCAACGCGAAAGCAAGCGGGAACAGTTTAAGCCCCGCGCGCAGATCCGCCCAGGCAGCCGTTACACGACCGATCCCCCGCTGGGGTGCAAATTCAAGAACAGGAGAATGGGAGAGATTGTCCGCCATGAGCATCTCCCTATCATGATTGTGCCACTTGGCTATCCCCCTGCTGCAATTCAGATGCGCGAAGGAGAGAGGCAGCTACAATTTTCCTTGCATCCGGACGCATCCTCGCCGACATGCTGCGGTCATGTCATATGCTGTGAAGGAAATGTTCGTCACTCTTCAGGGTGAGGGTGCGCAAACAGGCCGTGCGTCGGTATTCTGTAGGTTTGCTGGTTGCAATCTATGGTCCGGCCGCGAAAGTGACCGCGCGACTGCGGCATGCCAGTTCTGCGATACCGATTTCATCGGGACGGACGGCGAAGGTGGGGGCCGTTTTGAAACAGCTACTCTCCTCGCGGAAACAATTGAAGCGTGTTGGAACAGCCGAGCCGATTCATCAGGACGCCGATACGTCGTCTTCACGGGCGGCGAACCCCTGCTACAGTTGGATCCGGCGCTGATTGATGCCGTCAGCAAGCGCGGGTTCGAAATAGCGGTCGAAACCAATGGCACTATCAAAGCCCCCGAAGGTATCGATTGGATCTGCGTAAGCCCGAAGCCGGGTGGAAAGCTCATTCAAAACACAGGTTCTGAACTGAAGCTGGTTTATCCTCAGACGGAGCTGCCACCTGAGATGTTCAAAGAGCTGACATTTGAGCATTTCTGGCTTCAACCGATGGACGGCCCTGAGCGTCTGGAAAATACACAGGCCAGTGTTGCATATTGTCTGGAGCACCCACAGTGGCGCCTGTCACTTCAAACTCACAAGATGATCGGAATTCCATGAGCACCGCCCTTGTTCTGTTCTCTGGCGGCCAGGATTCCGCAACCTGTCTTGCCTGGGCCCTGTCACGCTTCGAACGCGTCGAAACCGTCGGCTATGCTTACGGCCAGCGTCATGCTGTCGAACTTGAATGCCGGAACGTCCTGCGTGAGAAAATGACGGCTATTCATCCGCAATGGAGCAGCCGCCTCGGGGAGGATCATACGATCGACCTTGCGTCCTTGGGTGCATTGTCCGACACGGCCCTGACACGCGAAGCCAGCATAGGCTTTGCAGAAAACGGCCTGCCGAATACGTTCGTCCCCGGTCGTAACCTGATTTTCCTGACATTTGCGGCCGCTCTCGCCTTTCGCCGGGGCGCAAAACACATCGTCACGGGTGTGTGCGAAACGGACTACTCCGGCTACCCGGACTGCCGTGACGATACGATCAAGGCCTTGCAGGTGGCGCTCAATCTGGGGATGGACAAGCGCTTCGTCCTGCACACGCCCCTGATGTGGATCGACAAGGCACAGACCTGGGATCTGACAGAAGAACTGGGCGGAGAGTCGCTCGTCAACCTGATCCGGGAAGACAGTCATTCATGCTACCTGGGAGACCGCACACATCTCCACCCGTGGGGATATGGCTGTGGCACCTGCCCGGCTTGCGAACTGCGTGCAGATGGCTGGCGCCGCTACTGTGAGAGCCATTCATGAACGCCGAACTCGTCTTCACCAGACGTTTCTGCATGGGACACCGACTGATTGCTGGTGCAAGCGAGAAATGCGCGCTCCCGCATGGGCATAATGAATTCATAACCGTTACCCTGCGTGCCACGAAGCCCGCCCGACTGGATGGTACGGGCAACATGATCGTGCCGTTCGCGGATGCGAAATCGCGTTGGCATGATTTCGTGGATACCAGCCTCGATCACGCCCTCCAGCTTTCCGAGCATGACCCGCTTCTGACCTGGTTCCGCACAAACGAGCCAGAGCGCGCATCAAGGATTGTCGTAACTCCAGGTGATCCAACAACCGAAATGCTGGCAGCCCTGCTGATGGCCAAACTCGGGGCCATTTTGCTCAACCAGGGAGATGCGTTGCGGGTTCATGCCATCGAATTGCAGGAAACCCCGACCAACACTGTACGCCTGAACGGAAACCCTCAGGATTATCTGCCCCTTCAGCACCGCCCCGCAGAGCAGTGCTGGTGGAATCGTGCAGACAATAGCATCTCGGACCCATTCTGAAGCTTTTCAGCCTTTCAAAAGGGCCATAATTTCCATCCGGGCCGCAGAATTGCTTGCCCAGATACCGCGCGCTACGGTCGTTACTGTAGTCGAGCCCGGCGAGCGTACACCACGCATGCTCATGCACATGTGCTCACCTTCCACCACCACCAGAATAGCTTCAGGCGCGAGTATGTCTTCCATACCCTGAGCAATCTGGTCTGTCAGACGCTCCTGCAACTGAGGTCTTCTCGCGAACCCCTCAACAAGACGCGCAATCTTGCTGAGACCCGTCAGACGACCACCCGCAGGCAGATACGCCACATGTGCACGACCATGAACAGGCAACAGGTGATGTTCGCACATCGAATGGAAGAGAATATCCTTCACAATCACCGCACCATGGTGGTGGTCAGCGGAAAACTGCGTCTTGAGATGATCACGAGGGTCCTGATGCAGTCCACCCAGCACTTCCAGATACATCCGGGCCACACGATCGGGTGTATCGCGTAGACCCTCCCGTTCAGGATTCTCGCCCAGAGCTGTCAGAATTTCACGAACCGCAGCGGCAATCCGATCTTCGGCATCTACAGGGCGTGTCAGGGCGCCAAGTGGGCGCGGGCCTTCCGCCTGAGCGACGGGAATACTGGCAGTCGCAGCGTTCAGGTTGCTCATATCGGGTTATGCTCCTCTGTTCCCCGGTTCGCGACGGGTCACATCTCCCCCGGTCCGCGCCAGGACAGCTAGCGCCTCCGAGACCCGGCGTCCACCAATCTCGAGATCTGGAGCAATTTCCAGAAGAGGCTCAAGGACGAATGCGCGCTCGAACATCGACAGATGCGGCAGAGTAAGCACCCGATCCGACATTGTGCGCTCACCATAATGCAGGAGGTCGATATCCACGGCTCGCTCACCCCAGCGAAGGCCAGGCTGGCGCCCAAGGTCGCGCTCTATTTCCTTGCAAAGCCGCAGTACCTGATGTGGCACAAGCGTCGTTCGCCCGGTGGCGCACAGATTGACGAATGGGGGTTGCTCGATCCCACCCCAGGGCGCCGTGTCATAAAACGACGAAACAGCCTCAATCGTCAGACCGTCCGCCTGCCCCAAACGTTCAAGAGCAGCTTGAAGGACAGCCTCCCTGTCGCCCAGATTAGCACCTAGCGAAAATGCAATGTCGTGCGTCCGCAACCGTTCCACGCGGACAGCCGTTCCTGAAATGGCATATGGGAGCGGTGCTGAGGGTTTGCGCACTTCAACCAGCACGAAATCCACACGACCCAACTGCGTGAGCACAGCCTCCGCGATCCGCCCCGCAACAGTCTCGATCAATTGAAATGGAGGGCCAGTCACAATACGTGCCGCGATATCGCACAACGTGCCGTAACAGACGGCCTGCTGATAATCATCATCCGCAATGGCGCCGGAAAGGTCTGCGCGGATTTCAATATCTACAACAAACCGCTGCCCCAGACGCGTCTCCTCTGCAAGTACGCCGTGATACCCGAAAAGGCACAGATCCTTGACGAAGACTGAGGTCAAAGCTGGGGAAATCATTCGCCGCGCTCCAGAATATGCTGCATTCCAAAGGCATCGACATGCTCTCGCACATCATGCACCCGCACGATGTCTGCGCCTCTGCGGGCACCGTAAAGATTGGCGGATAATGTTCCCGCCAGCCGCTCATCAACAGACCGACCCAGAAAATGCCCGAACATTGATTTGCGCGAAAGCCCCAGCAAAACAGGCAACCCATACTCTGCCTTGAGATCACGGATCCGCGCTATGGCCTGCACATTCTGATCCGGTGTTTTTCCAAACCCCACTCCCGGATCGAGGATCAGCCGCCCGCTTTCCACTCCCGCACGCTGCGCCAATTCAAGGGATGCATCAAAGAAACGTCGCCAATCCGCCACGACATCCAATGCTCCATCCACCTCCACGCGGTTGTGCATAAGCACCGCATAGGCCTCTGACTGACTGACAACATGCGCCATGTCCGGATCGGCCTGAAAACCCCACACATCATTGACGATCAACGCCCCTGCACTGATCGCCTTCGCCGCGACCCATGCCTTGGTTGTATCGACCGACAGAACAGTTCCTGAAGCTGAAAGCCCTGAAAAGATGGGCGAAAGACGCGCCCACTCCTCCTCTGGAGACACAGGAGAAAATCCAGGCCGCGTAGATTCTCCACCTATATCAAGCAGATCAGCACCATCGGCCAGAAGGGCCTGCGCATGCCTTAGCGCCTCCGGTGCCTGAGCGAACCGACCACCATCGGAAAAGGAGTCAGGTGTTACATTCACAATTCCCATCACGAGCGGACCATGAGAGCGCTTCATCAAGGTTTCATGAAATCGGGCAGCAGGTCTCATTACGGCGCTCTTATCGTTCATCGAACAGGGTTTTCATGTTGATTTCGGAACTCCTGTTGCCACTGATGTGGCAACGAATGGCTTTGTACGCCCATCCTCGGCGCGGTGTCGGGTCCATGGAAAGGCTTGGCCAGATATTCCGCCAAATTTTTTTCAGGCATGGGGCGTGAAAACAAATAGCCTTGGATTTCAGTGCATCCTTTTTCCCGAAGGTACTGATACTGCTCGTCCGTCGCGACACCTTCAGCCGTGATCGCCACGCCGAGATCCACAGCCAGCTCAAGCACAGAGCGCACGACAGCAGCACTGCGCGCGTCCTGCAGCATATCCTGCACGAAAACCGCATCAAGTTTGATCTTGGAAAAAGGAAAGCGCTTCAGATAGCTCAGCGATGAAAAGCCCTTACCAAAATCATCCAGAACAATCCTGACACCCAGATTATTCAGCGCGGCCAAAGTGCTGAAGACTTCGGCCCTTGGCTCCAGAAAAATCGTCTCAGTCATTTCGAGCTGCAGCCGAGAAGAAGGCAAGCCCGTACGCTTCAGAATTTCCGTCACCCTCAACAACATTCCAGGGTCCATGAAATGCGGAGCGGAAATGTTAACAGAAACCCATAATGTCTCCGGCCATTGCATAGCGGCGTTACAAGCAGTTTCCAAAACCCAAAGATCAAATTCCTCGCAGAGATCATCAGCCTCAATCACACGAATGATACGCTCAATGGACATCCTGCCTGATGAGGGACCATTCAGACGCGCCAGAGCCTCAAAGCCCTGCACTTGAAGCGTCTGCGCATTGACGATCGGCTGATAGACAAGCTGAAAAGCGCGGTTACGCACAGCACTGCGCACATCTTCAAGCAATATCCGATGAAACGCCGCTACACTTTCAACGGCATAATCATAAATGCAAACGCGCTCGACATCGTCATTCATCGCTTCCTGCAACGCATCTGCTGCGGCATCCATCAGTGCAGCAGCCTGATCTCCAGTTTCCGGCGCCAGTGCTATGCCGATGCTAACCTTGAGGTGTATTGCCTCACCACCAAGGTCAAACGGCAGTTCCAGAGCCTCAATAATGCGTTGCGCGCAAAACTGCACATGCCCGATATTTGAAACTTCACCTGCCTGCCCGGGACACAACACCAAAAACTCGTCCGCGCTTCGCCTGCTAACGAAATCCGCTCCATGAACCACTTTGCCAAGACGTCCAGAAATCTCTTGAAGGAGCCTGTCCCTCCCATCCGCTTCCACGCTTTGGGGAACACTTTCCAAACCGTCGATCCCGATCATCAACAGCGCAAAAGGTCTTTTTTCTGAAGCCAGGGACAACAGCGATTCGTGCAGACGTTCGGAAAAACCGAGATTGTTCGGAAGACCGGTGAGCATGTCGTGATGGGCGTCATGGGACATTTTGCGATCAACGTCGTGCGCCTTCGTCACGTCCGCGCCAACGCCGCGATGTCCAAGGAAAATGCCTTCTGAAAAAATCGGTCGGCCAGTCAGTGTCCACCAGTGAGGAACGCCATCCATCATGACGCGGATCCGCAACTCCCGGAATGCTAGCCGATGAGTAATGCAATAGGCGAGCTGTGCTGCCGCAGACCCATCCCCGGTATGTCCCGCCGGCAAATCCAGGAGATCCACAAAGCGGCGCCCCTGCACCTGACTGATCGAAAGATTAAACATTTTGGCAAATCTGGCAGAGGGATTGTAAACGCACCCAGCAGAATCCGTATGCCACAGCCATTCGCCAAGCTGACTGTCAGAACGCCGCATGAGCAGACTGACGATTTCCGCCTGTTCTCTCTGTTCAAGTGTCGCAAGGAAAAGGCGCCCACGAAGGCGACGCCCCAGACGCCCCATTACCACAACGAATATCGAGCAAAGAGTGAGCTGCATGATGGCGGAGACATTGGGAAGAAAACTGCCATGCCAGGCGCGTAGCAGGGCAATATACGCCCCCCCCACGATCAGCATCGTCATCACCTCGACCGCATTCTCTACCGCACTGGTCGCCAGGACAGATGCCAGAAGGCCGATGATTGCCATCATCGCAAACAGTGAAGCTGCCTCTCCCGAGATCGAGAAGGTGTGCAGCACGAAAAACGCCCAGACAATACCAAGAGCCGCGTTCAACAATAGCACAGCACGCCATAAAGGCCGGTAATCAACGCGGTCCGATCTCGCACACACCCTGTATTCCGGGCAGTCCGGGCAGACTTTCCTGAAAGTTGAAATGGCCTCGCCTTCTCCAAGGGCACCATCTTCAGGAGACGCCAGCAGCCTGGCGATGCGTGGCAGCATGATCGTAGACCATACGGACATTATCCCGATAACCCCGACGAGAACGACTGAACCCGCCTGAACATCCACGTTGAAGAGCGCAATAAACGCCACCATTGCGGTAAGGGCATGCATGAGAAAATAAACTGGTATCCGCTCATACAGATTGCGCAGGTTTGCACGATCAACAGCACACTGCAGATGAGGCGGCACTTCCAGCGGAGGCACCAAGCGCACAGTAATAGCCAGAATTTTGATACTTCTGATGACACCGCGCCAAATGACGAATGGCAAAGAAAAAACCACTGGAATTTTACGTGAAATTCCTATTTTGCTGCTACAGCAAGAATCTCCAGAAGTATTGCGATAGCAAAAATCCGCCTGATTACAATTTTTGATATTGGTATTTTTTATCTCACGCTGAAATTTTCGTAGCACGCTCATTCTCTATCGAATAATTTCAAACATATCATTAAAATAATAAATGCATCTTTACAGAATTATATCAAAAAAAAATTTCTCGATTTCCAAAGTAAATTCGAGACAAACCTCGAAACATACCGGACTCAAAAATATGGGGGAGATCCTCATATGGCTCCCCCATAATCTTCAGGCTTTGCGGGCCCGCTCCAGAAACTCGTCCATCTGATCCGGCTCAAGTGCCCCCGGAGCCATCGCCGCAGTCCCGAAAATAAATGTCGGAGTGCCATCAAGATTGACCGCACGGGCCTGATCAAGATTTGTCGTAATGAGTGCCACGGTCTGGGGCGCGCTCATATCAGCAGCAAAGCGCGTCATGTCCAGACCATTCGCCTTAGCCACCTCGCTCACGCGATCCATGGTTGGCTTTGTCGTATCGTCCATCAATGCCCGGCGCATAACGTCATATTTTCCCTGAGCGCTGGCAGCGAAAATTGCTCTGGTATCGATCACACTCCCCTCTCCAAGAACAGGGACAAGCTTTTCCACAAGCCGAACGTCAGGATGCCTTGCAAGGAACGCGTCTACAACTGGCATCATATGGCGACAATACGAGCAGCGCGGGTCAAAGAACTCGACGACCGTTATCTTGCCATGCGGGTTACCGCGCACCGCAAAATCAGGTGCCTGCTGCAGCTCGTCGCGATGCGCACGGACACCCGCCATCGACTTGTCTTCCTGCTGCTGCTGCGCCTTGACGCGCAAAGAGCGGATTGCCTCCGTCAGGATGGTGGGATCGTCCTGCAGCGCCTGCCGCATGATCTGGACGATAGCCGCACGCTGCTTGGTGGAAAAAACCGCATCTGCCGAAGCAGACTGGGCCCGAGCTGCTCCGGTCAGAGCGGAAAAGCCAGCGATGGCAGCCAGAACAGGCGGAAGCAGACGATATTTCACAGGAAGCTCCGGATCATCGGAAAAGTAAGACAGTGCTTTGCATACCGACAAAGTCAGACTGGATCAAAGAGAAGCTCACCCCTCCCCTCCGGCAACGTTTGCCGTTATGCTTATTCAGCTCTAATTGCTAAAATCTCTGCAGGGCTGCCCTTGCGGGGATAAACGCCATACACCTGACCCGATACCACACACTGGAGAAACGCCACGTGGCGCACCGTCGAGCCCAGATTTCCGCCCGCGGCCCCATGACGGGTCGCTGCCTGCATTTCGGTCTGATGGCCTCCGTCGCTTCGGGCCTCCTGCTGAGTGCCTGTTCATCTGTGTACTCAGGTGTAGGCGACCTCGGTCACAGTCTTTTTGGCAAGACCACCGAAGCGCCACTTTCAGGCAGCATTGGCACCGTCGTCGCCGATGAACCACAGGCCGCACTGGTTGGGCATGATGTCCTTGCACGCGGAGGCAATGCCGCCGACGCCGCCACCGCCACGGCACTCGCTCTGGGCGTAACGCTACCATCACGCGCATCGTTGGGCGGCGGCGGTGCATGCCTGATCGCCCGTCCCGGCTCACCTGTTCAGTCCATCGCATTTCTGCCGGGCGCAGCCACCAGTCAGGGCGCAGACCGCCCAGCCGGAACTCCGAGCATGATCCGTGGGCTATACTTGATGCAGCTGCATTTCGGGTCTGTGGAATTCTCAGACACCATGTCTCCTGCTATTGGCCTGGCCAGCAACGGCATCACGGTGAGCCGTGTCCTCGCCTCCGACCTTAAGACAGTCAAAGACGCCCTTCTGGCCGACGACTCCGCACGCGCCGTGTTCGGCCGCGGTGAAAGCGACGTACTGGGGGCTGGCGACAACATGACCCAGCCACGTCTGGCCGGTTTTCTGGAACGGGTCCGCACCGCAGGGGTCGGGGACCTCTACAACGGCGCACTGGCAGACGTGTACGTGACCGCTGCCCAGAAAGCTGGCGGGGGCCTCAATGACGATGATCTGCGCCATTCACTCCCTGTGCAGACAGACGCCCTGACCACGCACGTCAACAACATTGACGGCGCATTCCTCGCACCACCAGCAGATGGCGGCCTTGGTGCTGCAATCCGCTATACCACCGGGGCTTCTGCGCAGGGTGCGGTTGCTGCATGGCGCGCCTCCAAAGCTTCGGGCGTTGCATCAGCGCAGGCAGCCCTCGATGCTGGCACGGCTGGCTCCGGCACACTTCCAGCTCTTCCCGCTTCGACCTCATTCGCCATTACAGACCGTCAGGGCATGGCAGTAGCCTGCACCCTCAGCGATAATAATCTGTTCGGCACAGGCCGCATGGCTGGAAATACGGGCGTCATTCTTTCTGCGTCCCCCGCCACGAAGCCACAGCCCCTTCTTGCAGCAGCAATTCTGCGCAGCGGCCGGACATTGCGTGCCGTGATCGCGGCTTCGGGGCAGAATGAAGCCGCAGATGCCGTCGGAGATGCAGCACGCGCAGCCGTACGGGGCGAAGAACTTCCGCATGTAGGCGCAGGCCGCATCAACGCCATCACCTGCACAGGAAATGCTTGCCGCGGCTCCATCGATCCCCGCAGTGCCGGACTTTCTGCCGGCACCACAAACTAATCCCTAGCCCGAAAAACTTCGGACCAGACTGCCCGCCACGAGTGCCCAACCGTCAACCATCACGAAAAAGATGAGCTTGAACGGGAGGGACACCGTGCTGGGCGGCAACATCATCATACCCAGACTCATCAACACGCTTGAAACCACCAGATCTATCACCAGAAATGGCAGATAAAGCAGAAAGCCCATCTCAAATCCGCGCCGCAGCTCTCCAACCATGAATGCAGGAACCAGCACGCGCCACGGCGTATCAGTTACTTTGGCAGGTGGCTTTTCGTGAGCGATATTGAGAAACGTGGAAATATCTGCAGGCCGGGCTGTCGCTGCCATGAAATCATGGAAAGGCTGGCTGGCAACACTCAGACCTTCCATTTCCCCGATTTTTCCTGACATCATCGGCTCGATACCCGTATCCCACGAGCGCTGCAGCGTCGGCTGCATCACGAACAGCGTCAGAAACAATGCTAATCCGATCAGTACGGTATTAGGCGGCGTACCCTGAGCTCCAAGAGCACTACGCAAAAGCGACAGAACAATAACAATCCGCGTAAATGCCGTAACCATGACCAGAAGACTTGGAGCAAGCGACAGTACAGTGATCAGCGCTGTAAGCTGCACCAGTCGGCTGGTCGTTCCAGGCCCGTTCTGCCCAAGATCGATATTAAGTGCCTGAGCATGCGCGCAATGCGGCAGAATGGTACAAGCCAGGGCGATCAGCAGCGGGATCCAGCGCTTCATGACAACAGCTCCTCCGCGTTGATCCGCGTACTGAAATCCTGCTCTCCTTTACACGGCACCATCACATCATTCGCGCCACCGGTCAGAAGAAGAAAATTCTCCGCCCCACATCGAACAAGCGTCAGCCGCCGAGCCCGGTCGATTACCAGTCTTTCGCGTATGCTCATAAGCTGAGATTGCTCTTCCCCACCCATCCTCTTGCGCTCCAGAATCTTCAGAAGCGGCCGCGCGCCCAGGATAAACGCTACGATGATTGTAAGCGCGAACAGCGAGGTGAGGATGTCATGAAGGGGCATTCCGGGGCATTCCAGTCGTTTGAACGCGACAATGCCCAAATATTATTAATAGACACTTAATATCGACCCGCACACGCGCCAAAAAACAGAAAAAGATGCTCCCCGATTTCAACCGTTTATTAACCATTGAATGACATCCTCTCTCCACTGAGACCAAACCCGGTCATCCCATTTTGGAGAAAGTTTCGATGCAGAATGCCGATCTGAACAGAGCAGGCGGCACCGATCTTTTCGCTCTTGGCCAAGACCGGATGCAGTGGCTTCAGGCCAGACAGAATGTGCTGGCAGGCAACATCGCCAATGCCAATACACCTGACTATACAGCGCGCGATGTCTCGCCTTTTCAGGCGGCTCTCGGCGAATTCGACATAACGCCGACAGCAACCCATGCAAATCATATCGGCGCGCCGAGCAATGGCGCTCATGAAATCGAGACGGAATCCGAGCAGTCCATCGATGGCAACCAGGTTACACTGGACCAGCAGCTGGAAAAGGTCGCCGATGTGAACGACCAGCAACATATGGCTGTCAATATTTACAGCAAATACATGAACATGTTTCAGACGGCTCTTGGCAAGTAAGGAGTTCCCAGAATGACCCTGTCTTCCACAATCGGAATCTCCGCCAGCGGAATGGACGCCCAGAGCCAGCGCCTGCGAATTGTCGCAGAGAACCTCGCCAATCAGGATACGACAGGCTCAACCCCCGGCGCAGATCCCTATCGCCGCAAAACAATCACCTTCGCAGAGCAGGTCGATCAGGATACCGGCGCGTCTACCGTCAGCGTCAAAGAAATCGGGCAGGATATGTCTGACTTCCAGACCCGCTATGACCCGTCTCATCCAGCCGCCAACGCACAGGGTTACGTCAAAACTTCCAACGTTGATTCGATGGCTGAAATGATGGACATGCGCGAAGCTGAACGCTCATACGAAGCCAACCTCAATACCATGCAGATCACCCGCACGATGATGTCGCGCACCCTTGATCTTCTGAAATGAATTCCATGCTGACTTCAGTTTCCCAAGCCCATAACGCCTATGCCCAGAGCCTCCAGAACAGCCTCCAGTCCGGCGTGACGGACGACACACCGGACAGCGTTTCGGATTTCAGCTCCGTGCTGTCACAGGCCGTCGGAAACGCAGTGTCGACTGGTCATGCTGCCGAAGCGCAGGCTGCGCAGGGGCTGAGCGGTGGTGGCGACATGACCCAGATTGTCACCGCGATTTCCAACGCACAACTCGCCCTGCAGACCACCACTGTGATCCGCGACCGTATGGTTCAGGCGTATCAAGACGTCATGAAGATGTCGATCTAATCATGCAGTCGGTTGATCTGGCTGCAATTCTTGAGCAGACACTCATCGTCGCCCTCAAGCTCAGCGCACCTGCCCTTCTCACAGCGCTCGCCGTAGGATTGCTGGTATCGCTTGTTCAGGCCGTAACGCAGATCAATGAAGCAACACTGGCCTTTGTTCCAAAGGTTCTGGCCATCAGCGTTGCACTGGTTGTTGCAGGCTCATTTATGACCTCAACCCTGATGACGTTTTCCAGACACCTCTTTGACCAGATGATTCTGGTTGGCGCGACATGAACAGCGGGTTACCGCTAGAATTTTCAGGACTCAGCCTGACAGTCTGGGCGCTGGCTTTCGTATTGGTTCTCTGCCGGACAGGGGGCGCCATCATGGTGATGCCCGGCCTGGGCGAAGAAGAACTTCCCATGACTGTTCGCGCAGGAATAGCGCTCTCCATAAGCGCCCTTGTTCTCCCCCTAGTCACGCCATCTCTTGCGCATTCCTCTTTGGAAAAAACCGCTCCAATCGGCCTGATGGGAATGATTGCAGTCGAGCTTTTCGCAGGCATTCTGATCGGATGGCTGGCACGCCTGATCACTCTGTCGCTGCCAATTGCCGGGCAAATGATCGCAGTTTTTTCAGGCTTGAGCAGCGTGTTGCAGCCCGACCCCGCATTAGGGTCCGGCAGTTCAGCCGTTGCCCGCCTCATGAACCTGCTGGCACCGTTGATGCTGCTCGTGACCGGAGCATATATCCTGCCTATCAAGGCCATCATCGGAAGTTACGCTCTTCTTCCTCCTGGTGGCTTCCTGTTGGCCCAGCCACTCATGCACTGGCCCTTTCTGGCGGATGCGACACACAGCGTAGTCGATATAACGGAGCGTTCTTTCCTGCTTGGGCTGGAACTGAGCGCCCCTTTCCTGCTGATCTCCTTCGTCTGGCAGATCATGCTGGGCATCATGACGCGCCTCTTGCCAACGCTTCAAATCTACAACACAGCCACGCCCCTGCAGATCGTGGGCGGCATAGCGCTTCTCTGTTTTCTACTGCGGCAAACACTAACAATCTGGGAAGGCCAAGCCTTCGATATCTTTCGCGCACTGCCTGGCCTGTAACAGATGGCTGACGCAGAAGATCGGACAGAAGCCCCGTCTGCCAGGCGCCTGCAGCAGGCGCGTGATGATGGACAAATAGCCCTCTCCCGCGAGGCCATGAATTTCATTGCGCTCATGGCTGGCGCGATTGGTACATTTGCACTCTTGCCCGTATTGCTCCCCACGTTCGTCCGCAACATGCAATTGCTGATGATGCATGCCGGAAGCGCGCCCCTTTCTCACAATAGCTTGCAACAGACCGCTGAACAGGCATTTCAGTCCGGATTGCTAATAGCCGTGCCAGTCGCAGGCACAGTAATGGCGTTTGGCATCGGCTGCGGCATCCTGCAGAGCGGTTTTCTTATTCATCCGGAATCACTTTTGCCGAAATTCGAGAGAATTTCGCCTCTGGCTGGCCTGAAGCGAATTTTTGGCGGTGGAACGCTTCCAGACACATTCAAATCCATCGCAAAACTTCTCGTATTTTCAGTGGTGGTCTGGAACTCGGCCAAAAAAATATTGCCTGAAACTTACGGGATGGTTGGTGTCAGTCCCGGAAACCTGATGCATATCGTGTCTGATGTCTGCCTTCACGCGGTCGTCGCCATGATTCTGGCTCAGCTCGTTATTGCCGGAGCGGATATCCTGTGGACGCGCTTTCGCCACACATCCAAGCTGCGCATGAGCCGGCAGGAGATGAAGGACGAATACCGCAACACGGAAGGTGATCCACACGTCAAAGGCCGCCTGAAAGCCCTGCGCGCAAAGGCTGCACGTCAGCGCATGATGGACGGCGTGAAGGACTCTACGGTCGTGATCACCAATCCGACGCATTATGCCGTCGCGCTAGCTTATGAAAAAGGCACGGCCGGAGCTCCCAAGATCGTCGCAAAGGGCATGGATGACGTCGCCGCACGGATCCGCGAACTGGCGCAGGACAACCGCATTCCCGTCATTTCAAACCCTCCCCTCGCCCGCGCCCTTTTCCCGCTCCCCCTCGACAGCGAAGTTCCGGCCGAACACTTCAAGGTGGTGGCAGCCATCATCGCTTATGTCTGGAAGCTCAAACAGCCGGCCGCTCCGCATACGCCCATAAGCTGAAAGCATGTTTTTTTGAGGAAATACGCTCTTTTCCTCTTGGCGGATGAGGGTAGAACACTGATATCTTTCATACGAGAACATTTTATGAACGTGCGATCAGCGCCACATCCTGCAAAGCTCACTCTTTGCGGTCTCTCGTGAGCAGTCTATCGTGCTTTCATCACATCAGCGATGAGCTATTGCGAGGATTGAATGGACAAGACCAAGGCGCTTGAAGGCGCTCTCAGCCAGATTGAGCGCGCGTTCGGCAAAGGGTCGATCATGCGCATGGGCCAGCGCCCGAAAGAGCAGGCAGATGTCATCTCTACCGGCTCCCTCGGGCTGGACATCGCTCTGGGAATTGGTGGCCTGCCACGCGGACGTATCATCGAGATTTACGGCCCGGAAAGCTCCGGCAAAACGACGATGGCACTCCACGTTCTTGCTGAAGCACAGAAGAAAGGCGGCACAGTTGCCTTTATCGATGCCGAGCATGCACTTGACCCGGGCTACGCACGCAAGCTGGGTGTAAACATCGACGAGCTCCTTCTCAGCCAGCCCGATGCGGGCGAGCAAGCACTGGAAATTGCAGACACTCTGGTTCGCTCCGGTGCCGTGGATGTACTGGTCGTAGACTCAGTCGCAGCTCTCGTACCGCGGGCCGAACTCGAGGGAGACATGGGCGACAGCCATGTCGGCCTTCATGCCCGTCTCATGAGCCAAGCTCTGCGTAAGCTGACCGGTACAGTCTCACGCTCCAACACCATGGTGATCTTCCTCAACCAGATCCGCATGAAAATCGGCGTGATGTTCGGAAGCCCAGAGACGACTACGGGTGGTAATGCGCTGAAATTCTATGCGTCCGTCCGTCTGGATATCCGCCGTATTGGTGCGATCAAAGACAAGGACGAGGTCGTCGGCAACCAGACGCGCGTCAAGGTTGTGAAGAACAAGATGGCACCTCCGTTCCGCCAGATCGAGTTCGACATCATGTATGGCGAGGGTGTCAGCAAGATGGGTGAATTGCTGGATCTTGGTGTGAAGGCAAATATCGTCGAGAAATCTGGTGCGTGGTTCTCTTTTGACAGCCAGCGCATTGGTCAGGGTCGTGAGAACGCCAAGCAGTTCCTGCGCGAACATCCAGACATGGCGAACGAAATCGAACGCCGCATTCGTGCAGATGCAGGCGTCGTGGCAGAGGCAATGCTGGTATCACCCGACAAAGACGACGAAGACTCGGTAGACTGAGATAACGAGAAAGGGCACAGATCCTGCTGGTTCTGTGCCCCTTTTCCAAAACCGGTCGCCGGATAAAGTTCGCTAGCGACTGAGGCGCAGAAACGGCCGCCCCTTGTCCCAGATGTTCAGCCCCTTCAGCGCCAGATCCGCAATACCGGGCAATAGGCGTGGCTGCATGAGATCCGGATCGAAAGCCGTCATTCGACGTGCGTTTTCCCGGTAGCAATCCTCGACAAAGCCTTTGAACGAAAAACCATCCAGAAAGAGATTTGTCTGCGTGACGGCAAAATCACGCCCGTCATTCGGCTCCTGACCTCGACGGACCATTCCCAGAAGACGTTGCCCAGCGCGTGCATAAAAATGCAGCGATTTGAGTGTCCTCCGCGTTTTTCCCAGCCCCCGCCGCCGTTCACGCCAAGCCATGTAATTGATGAAGAACACGATATGACGTGTCTCCTCAAACATCAGGACATCGAAAATTTCGAACATCGCTTCCGGCAGAAAACGTGACTGACGCGCCGTCTTGAAAGCCCCAAACCCCAGAAAAGCATCGAGGCATTCCCCGAACCCGAAATCAATGAAAGCCGTCTCAAGGTCCGCAGGAAATTCTTCTATCGGCTGTGGATGAGCATCCAGCCCGTAGCGATCGATCATCACGCGGATCAACCGGGCATGACGCGCTTCTTCGTAGCCCTGCAACGCAACTGCTTCACGCACAACAGGATCAGCGATCTGCGGTGTAAAAGCGTCGACAATCGCTCCAGCCCGGCGTTCGGTATGATACACCTCTTGCCAGAACGGGACAGCGCGGAGCTTGGCCAGATCTTCGTCGCTCAGATCTGGCCAAGGCAGGCATTCAGGATCAAAAACCTGGTGTGTCTCAACGAACTGGCGGCAGAAAAACCGCTTATGCGCGTCAGAACCAGCTTCGAAACCCTTCATGCAGCAGCCTTTGTCTTTCCCTTGAAACGATCCCACAGCCCCGAAGCACGGACGAAAGCACGCGCAATGGCTGGCGTGGTCGTTGGCCGCAGCAGACGCGGATCATACCCCGAGAAACGACGATCATTTTCATCAAGGCAGAGCTGCATAAGCTCTGGGACCTTGATGTCCATGTTCGTCATGTCCTTGGCGCCGGTGACGGTGAAATTATTGTCCTGGGTGTGTTCCTGTCCGCTCTCGTCAATGGAGCGAGCAAGCCCCATGCGTTCATAGGCGAGGAAGATCCAGACAGCGACAACGCGCATCTCGAACCACGGGCGCTTCCAGAATGGCATCGTCGCCCGGTGCCAGGCGAGCCAGTTTGCGAAGAGCAGGATGTGGCGACATTCTTCCTGCATAACAGGCTCGAACGTTTCAATCAGCTCCATCGGGAACAGACCGGCACGCTCTGCAAGCGCGAACAGCCCAAACGCGAAGAAGCTATCCACACACTCTGAAAAGCCAGTGACCATATAAGCCCACTCGGTATCTTTGGGCTCGATATAATCTGGCTCAGGCGCCATTTTGATTTTGTAGGCTTCAACCAGCTTGGAGAGGACCTCCTTGTGCCGGTTCTCCTCCCAAGCGTTGCGGGAGAGAGCGTCCTTCATGTCTGGATCGTCAATCATCGCAGCATAAGCCGCCATGCGCAGACGCGCCTTGCCTTCGGTCTGAACGGCAATATCCCAGATTGGAAGGGATGTGATGCGGTGAAGCGTTTCAGGATCCAGCTCGGGCCAGTCGATGACAGACGGCTTGTATGGATTGAACGTATCACGGAACATCTGGACCGTAGCTTTTTTATGCTCTTCGGTACCGGGCTTGAGTGGCCCCCTGATCGGGCTACTCCAGTGGCGTGCTTCGTAATCCACGCGTTCGAGCGTCTTCTCCGACGGCTGGTCGGGAAGATGAGAATAGATATCGGCCAGGCTTTTCATGGCTATGTTCGCGGCGTGCCCTGCGGCACGCCGTGCCCCTCGGAGCTGGGAGTTACTTAAGGTCGGTTGCCGACGTGATCACACGGTTCACGAGCCCATAGGCAATCGCTTCTTCCGCAGACATCCAGTAGTTGCGGTCCGTGTCCTTGGCGATCTTCTCGTAGGTCTGTCCGGTTTCACGGGCAAACAGACGATTCAGACGCTCACGCATCTTGATGATCTCGCGGGCCTCGATGTCGATATCCGTTGCCGGACCACGCACACCACCCATCGGCTGATGGAGCAGGAAGCGCGTATTCGGCAGGCAGACGCGGCGCTCCGGACGACCTGCGGCATAGATCAACGCGCCTGCGGATGCGACCCAGCCAGTACCAATCATATTAACCGGCGCAACCGAATCCACGAAGCGGATCATATCGTGGATCGTGTCACCACTCTCTACATGACCACCAGGAGAGTTGACGTAGATATCGATCGGCTTGTCCGAAGCACCGGCGAGCGCCAGAAGGCGGCCTGTAACATCGCGAGCGATCTTGTCATTGATTCCACCGAAAATCAGCACCTTACGCTGATCGAACAGGCGGCTTTCCAGCTCGCTGATTGGGGAATTCAGGGTTTTGTTATCCCCTGGCTCCGAAGGCTCCGGCCCATTGGGCTCAGGTACATCAGGGCCCTGGGGGTCGGGTTCATCATCAAAGCGGGCAGGGTTCATCTTGGAGATGTCCATATCGTTTCCAGATCCAGCGTGCATCTTCATGCCCCTATCCTGCGCCCGGTTTGCCTCGGTGCCAAGTCCGGGCAGTGCGAAGTCTCGCCATTGTCTTCGTGAACCGCTAGGCTCACGCCCGCTCAGACATCTTTGAGAGGCAGGAACGACACAGTGGCGTCAGGGAACATGCAACGACCTAACAGGCTGGGAACGTGCGGCATCATGCCCAAGATCCCACTCGTTCTGCTGACGCTCACGACAGCACTGGCTGGCTGCCAGCATCAGGATGCGGTCGATTCCGTAACGTCGATGTGGCACAACTACGAAGGCGGCGAGATAGCCAAGCTCAGACCGCCGCCGCCAGGTCAAAACCTGCCTTATCCACATGCTGGCAGAACCCCCACGCGCACACCGGAACTTCCTTCCCCCGAAGCGCGGATGGCACTCACCGAGCGTCTGGAGGCGCAACGTAATCTGGCCCAGCGTGAAAGCGCAGCCAATGGCGCACTGCTCGATACGTCGGTCCATTCAAAAACGGGCACGACGTCAAAGCCCACTCCCACATTCGCCTCGGCCGATCAGAGCGGCATGACGATGACGGCAGTCGGCCAGCCAGACCCGCAACCCGCACCTTCGGCCACCACAGACGCTCCGCCGATTTCGCCGAAGACCTCGGTCAAAGCGACGCCACCTGCACAGACACCTTCAGTTGAAGCGGCTCTGCCGCAGGTTGTGGCACGTTCCATACCGCCAACACCTCCCGGAGAATTTCCCAAAATTGGCGATGTTCCTCCCCCTGCCCCGCAATTTCCCGGCTTCAATATTCCTCGTGACGCGGGACTGCCAGATCCGGTTCAACCAGACATTGACAGCGCGACACCAGACGGAACGCTCATTCGCTTTGCCCCGACAACGGATCACGCTCTTGGCAACCCGGCGTCCAACTACCAGCATATCGCCCAGAGCAGAGGCCATAAGCGTATAGTCGTTCTGGGGTTCGGCTCTGCAATGTCAGCCGAGGCGGCGCTTTCGCCCACTGACCAGTCGCGCGAAATTGCCCTTGGGCTTCTGCGGGCAAAAGCCATTGCACAGGGCCTCATGGACCACGGTGTGCCTGCATCCGACATCATCCTCCGGGCCGAGGCCATCGGCGACGGCGCGCGCGTCACATACGCGCCCTGAAACCGAGAAAATTCAGGAACATCACGAAGGGCATTCCCAGGGCGCCATAAACCTGTCTATCGTGCCGGTCCCCATTTTCACCCCCAATTCCTGAGCTGGTCATGACCGAAGAGTTTCACCGCATCCGCCGCCTGCCTCCCTATGTTTTCGCTGAAGTGAACAAGGCGAAGGCGGCGGCGCGTGCTGCGGGTGAAGACATCATTGACCTCGGAATGGGCAATCCGGACAGCGCCCCGCCCGCTCACGTCGTGCAGAAGCTCGTCGAGAGCGTGGGCAATCCACGGGCACATGGCTATTCCGTCAGCCGCGGAATACCCGGCCTGCGTAAGGCTCAGGCAAACTATTACGAGCGGCGCTTCAATGTTTCGCTCAACCCCGAAACGGAAGTCATCGCAACACTGGGTTCCAAGGAAGGACTGGCAAATCTTTCAGCCGCCATTACCAGCCCCGGTGACACAATCCTCGTCCCCAATCCCTCCTATCCGATACACCAGTTTGGCTTCATCATTGCCGGTGCCTCCGTACGATCGATCCCCGCCACGCCAGACGAAGACATGCTACGCGCACTCGACCGCGCCGTGCGCCATTCCGTCCCGAAGCCAACGGCCCTGATCGTCAATTTTCCTTCAAACCCGACGGCCTTCACCGCGAGCCTTGATTTTTACAAAGAACTTGTCGCTTTCGCCCGCCGTGAGAACATCTGGATCCTGTCGGACCTCGCCTATGCCGAGATTTATTTCGGGGACGAGCCACCCCCGTCCATTCTGGCTGTTCCCGGCGCAAAGGATGTTGCCGTCGAATTCACGTCCATGTCCAAGACGTACTCCATGGCTGGATGGCGTATGGGCTTCGCTGTTGGAAATCCACAGCTCATCCAGGCTCTGACACGCATCAAATCCTATCTCGATTACGGTGCCTTCACGCCTATTCAGGTGGCATCTGTCGCTGCGCTCAACGGCCCGCAGGACTATGTTTCCGATATCCGCGGCATGTATCGCGAGCGTCGGGATGTCCTGCTGCGCGGGCTGAAATCTGCCGGATGGGATGTCCCCGCACCTGACGGATCAATGTTTGCGTGGGCCCCCATCCCGCCAGCCTTTGCAGAGATGGGAAGCGTGGCCTTCTCGAAGCTCCTGCTCAAGGAAGCCGGCGTCGCCGTCGCTCCAGGCCTTGGCTTTGGCGAGTATGGAGAAGGGTTCGTGCGCATCGGCCTTGTAGAGAATACCCAGCGCCTGCGTCAGGCCACGCGCGCCATCAAGACATTCATGAGCCGGCATGGTTCCGGCGCAACACTATCCGACCTCCTGGGAGCATCCAAATGAAACCACTCAAAATCGGACTGGCCGGCCTTGGCACTGTTGGCGTAGGCGTCATTCGCCTGCTGCGTGAAAACGCGGACGCCATTACGGCACGGGCTGGCCGTCCGATCGAAGTGGTTGCCATCACGGCACGGGATCGCAACAGGGATCGCGGCGTGGATCTGTCCGCCATGCGCTGGCACGACAACGCCGTATCTGTCGCCAACGATCCGGATATCGACATTGCAGTAGAACTGATCGGCGGCTCCGAAGGCTCCGCACGCGATATGGTGGAGGCTGCCCTGTCACGTGGGACACCCGTCGTCACCGCAAACAAGGCGCTGGTTGCCATTCACGGCAACGCCCTCAACAGCATCGCTATTGAAAACAATACTGTTCTGATGTTCGAAGCGGCCGTTGCAGGCGGTGTTCCAGCCATCAAGCTCGTGCGTGAAGGCCTTGCCGCAGATCACCTGCAAAGCGTGGGCGGCATTCTTAATGGAACCTGCAACTACATTCTGACGGAAATGCGCGCCACCGGGCGTGACTTCTCAGACGTTCTCTCCGAAGCCCAGCAGAAGGGATATGCAGAAGCAGAGCCTTCCACGGACGTGGATGGATGGGACACAGCGCACAAGCTGGCCATCCTTGCAGGACTCGCATTCAGCCCGCTGTCGTTCGACACGATGCCGGTTCATGGAATCCGTGACGTCACTGCAATCGACCTGAAATTCGCAGACGAATTGCGTTATCGCATAAAGTTGCTCGGCCTCGCCAGACGCGGCAAAAACGGTGAAGTCGAGGCCTGGGTGCGCCCCTGCATGGTCCCCGCATCCGCTCCGATTGCGGTGGTGAATGGCGTTTTCAACGCTGTTACAACGCAGGGCGATTTCAGCGGACCAATGACCATTTCTGGCCGTGGCGCTGGAGAAGGCCCGACTGCAAGCGCTGTTGTGGCAGACCTGATCGACCTTGCTCGTGGCGCAAGCCTGCCTCTGTGGGGCACGGATACGAGCCCAGCGCCGAAGAGCTGCGTGTCACTCGATACCATCGAAAGCGCGTTCTATCTTCGCGTAAATGTTGATGACCGCTCTGGTGTTATGGCGGAACTTACGTCTGTATTACGCGATCATGACGTGTCGGTGCATTTTGTTTCACAGCATGACGCGCCAGAGAACAAAGCCTATCTGGCTCTGGTTACACACCGGGTGTCCGAGAAATCGATCCGGGCTGCGTCTGCCGCCCTTTCGGAACTGACATCCGTGCGAGGAGCACCGCTCGTGCTCAAGATCGAGGATTTCCAATGATCGACCCTCAGCAGTCCTTCCCTTACCGCGTTACAGATCGCAACCTTGCGCTGGAGCTTGTCCGGGTCACGGAAGCAGCAGCCATTGCGTCGTCCGAATGGACAGGCCGCGGCAAGAAAAACGAAGCCGACGGCGCGGCCGTTCAGGCCATGCGTCTCGCATTCGATACCGTTGCCATCGATGGTGTCGTGACCATCGGTGAGGGCGAAATGGACGAAGCACCGATGCTCTACATCGGTGAAAAAGTCGGGTCTGGCGGCCCGGGAATGGACATCGCCGTTGATCCGCTCGAAGGCACGAACCTGTGCGCCAAGAGCCTGCCAAACGCCATGACGGTGGTTGCACTCGCAGAGCGTGGCAAATTCCTGCACGCTCCCGACATCTACATGGAAAAGATCGTCGTAGGCCCGGATCTCCCAGAAGGCGTCGTGGACCTTGATTCCACGATCGAAGCCAACCTGCGCTCCCTCGCCCGCGCCCAGAAACGCGAGGTTTCTGATCTGGTCCTGTGCGCCCTCGATCGTGAGCGCCACGAGGAAATGATCGCCAAGACCCGCGAAGCTGGTGCCCGCGTTCGCCTTCTCACGGATGGTGACGTTGCCGCCGCCATCGCAACATGTCTGCCCGGCAGTGGCGTGGACATCTATGCGGGCTCCGGCGGAGCGCCAGAAGGTGTACTCGCAGCCGCTGCCGTCCGCTGCGTAAACGGCCAGATGCAGGGCCGCCTCCTGTTCGAGGATGATACACAGATCGAGCGTGCCCGTGAGATGGCTCCTGGCCTGGACCCATCGCGCCGCCTCGGCCTGCATGACATGGCAGCCGGTCATGTGCTGTTCTGCGCCACCGGCGTCACCTCAGGCGACCTGCTCAGAGGCGTAGAGCGTCTCGGCCCGAGCCGCGCACGCACCCACTCGCTGGTGATGCGCTCCAAATCCGGTACGGTTCGCTTCATGGAAACGCACCATAACTTCATCATGAATCCACCGAAGACTGCCTGATTTGTTTTGATGCTTGAAGAGACAGGATTGGTTCTTGGCGTCCGCCACAGTGCGGGTGGGCGCCGATGGGTCTGGCGAGACCCACGACTTGCGGAAGCTGACAACAGACTGGCTCTTGGGCTGGCACAGCGCGCTGGCATCCCCGAGCTACTTGCCCGCATTCTTGCGGCCAGAGGCATAGAAGCCGCAGAGGCATCCTCGTTTCTGGATCCTCGCCTCCGGGACGCAATGCCGGACCCTTCCTGCCTCACCGACATGGACCGAGCCGCCACAAGGCTGGCAACGGCAATTCGTAACAGCGAGCATGTCGGTCTTTTTGGAGACTACGACGTAGACGGCGCATGCGGCACCGCTCTTGTCTGCGATACACTTCGCGAGATGGGATGCGCCGTCAGCACCCACATTCCCGATCGCATCACCGAAGGTTACGGCCCCAATACCACAGCCCTCGAAAACCTGATCTCGCAAGGCGCCACACTGCTCGTCTGCATCGACTGTGGCACGGCGGCAATTGATGTCCTCGACGGTTTCGAAGAGCGTGTAGATCGTATTGTTCTCGACCATCACAAACCTGATGGCTCAATCCTGCCCAAGGGTATCATCGTCAACCCCAATCGTCTGGACTGTACGTCCGGCTTGGGAAATATCTGCGCCACTGCCGTCGCGTTCCTCACAATGGTCGCAACAAGCCGCGAATTGCGCCGCACGGGATGGTTTGAAGGCCACCCCGCACCAGATCTCATGAAACGTCTGGATCTGGCTGCCCTGGCCACGATCTGCGACGTCATGCCCCTTGTCGGTCTTAACCGCGCACTCGTCATGCAAGGCCTGCGCGTCATGGCCCGCGGGGAACGTCTCGGGCTAGCGACGCTGTCCTCCGTGGCCGGCGTGCGCGAAGAGGCCAGCGCAATGGCTTGTGGCTTTGCTCTGGGTCCACGCATCAATGCCGGTGGCCGAATCGCGCAGTCCAATCTTGGTCTGAAGCTCCTGCTTTCGGAAGATGTAGTCGAGGCACGGGCTCTTGCCGAACAGCTGGATGGCGTAAATCGCCAGCGCCAAAGCGTGGAAGCCTCTATTCTCGAAGCCGCGATGGAACAGGCGGCCGAACAAATCGCCGCAAAAAATGCCGTTATCTTCCTGCACGGCGACACATGGCATCCCGGTGTTGTGGGCATTGTGGCAGGTCGTATCAAAGAGCGTTTCAACCGTCCCGCGCTTGTCGGTGCGCTGAACGAGGGCATCATCAAGGGTTCTGCCCGCTCGGTTCCAGGGCTGGATCTTGGCGCTGCCATTATCGCCGCCCGGCAGGCAGGCATTCTACAAACAGGTGGCGGCCATGCCATGGCCGCAGGGTTTTCACTCTTTGAGAGTGATGCGCCCGCGCTCCACAAGCGCCTGAACGAACTCCTTGCCGATGCCCATACACTGCCTGCTCAAGAAGACCTGAAGCTGGACGGCGCCATTACTCTTCGGGGAGCCTCGCTGGAGATGGCAGCACAGCTTGCAAGGCTCGCCCCCTTTGGGCCCGGAAACGAAGAGCCACTTCTGGCCATCAGTAACGTCCGCTGCGTCAAAAGCGACCGGATAGGGCGCGATGGCAACACGTTGAGAGTACTGCTTCAGGGCGAGGATGGAGGCACACGTCTCAAGGCACTCGTGTTCAGGGCCGCCGACAAACCCTTCGCGGAACTGCTGGAAGATCCGTCCATGCCCCTGCTCCATATCGCAGGCCACCTCAGGACCGAAACATGGCAGGAGAGACAAAATCTAACTTTTTTCATTTCTGATGCTTCAGGTGCTTGACGCTCCCCTCTACCTCCCTTATACACCCGCTCACGCCTCCAGTCCCGTTCGTCTAGAGGCCTAGGACACCGCCCTTTCACGGCGGCAACACGGGTTCGAATCCCGTACGGGACGCCACGGCTTTCAAGCACTTCGAAGCATTTTAAAAGATGATTCTTCAGGATCAAACAGATCCAGTGCACAGAAAGATCGATTGCTAATCATAGCTGATCGAAATTCATTAAAAAAATTTCCATAATTCGAAATTTAAATGCCGCCATGAAGAAGGTTCGTGCGCGCATCTCCGGTAAGAATTCATCAGATCTGTCTTTCAGGCTTAGCATATTACCTGAAAAACAGACCCAAAGAGCGTCGCTTCAGAGAGCTACACTCTTGTTCCGCCCAAGATCCTTGGCCTTATAGAGAGCCTTGTCCGCATCTTCGATGAGGTGCGTGTAGTCTGGATGCCCATCAAACGTGGCAACACCGATTGATACTGTGACCTTCACACCAAATGAATCCGTCGATGCGTCCGAAACCATTTCGCGAATGCGCTCTGCAATCCTGAAAGCCTCATCCATATCGATTTCGACCAGCGCAATCAGGAACTCCTCTCCGCCGTAACGGAAGATGAAATCGCTCGCACGGCAGGCACTGACAATTTTCTCCGCAACTCCGCGAAGTACCCTGTCTCCACAAGTATGACCGAACGTATCGTTGACCGACTTGAAATGATCGATATCGAGCATCAAGACGCTGAACGGTACTTCGCGCCGCATGGCTTGCGTTACTTCGCGCGACAGGATTGTTGGAAGGAACCGCCGGTTCAGAGTACATGTCAGCGGATCTCTTCCGCTTTCACGCGCTTCGCTAGTCCGGAACAGGTTGTCCATCAAAAATCGGATTTCTTCGATCTGAGCCTGTAATTCATAAATTTGAACTGGCTTCGGCGGAGCATCCGCCAGCAAGGCTGGTATCGTTACGTGGTCAATCTTGCGCATGGCAATCTTGATCGGCTCCAGGCCGAACGGACCCGGAAACAGCAAACTGCCCTTATGGTTTAACCAGAGCCCGAACGCTGATCCTTCCAGCGACGGCAATGGAGGCGGAGCAGCGCAGCAGATGGCAAAAAGAACGCGATGCCCCCAATCCAGAAGCGCTGCTTTCTGGATTTCACGCTCAAGATTGATATCCTGCCCAAGCGTCACCAGACGATAAGCCTCGTCTGTTTCTATTTCCTTCTGAAGATCACGCACAAACTCACGACTCATGGTCTCACTAGCCATGTCCATCATGTTTTCCACGTAATCTATTGCTTTGGAGAGGTCCTCCTTGGATGGAATCCGGTCAAACAAAAGATGCCGGAGTTCGCCTTTAAGCAAGCGCGCACCATGCATGACCGCCTGAATCGGGACGCGTATCCGCGCATGAACAAGGCCAATACGCTTCTGGGTAGTAACCAGCGCGATAAGATCGGGCGCAGCGACAGAGAACAGCGAGGTCAGCCACGTTATCAATGCTGCATGCAGGCGTGTATCTACAAGTTCGTTTGACAGAAACGGCGCAGCATCCGGATGCTGACGCAGCGTCGTGTAAAACAGTTCCACACTATCGGCAGCATGATCCTTGACGACGAGCGCCACGGCCTCTCTGACCGACGGTTCGATCGCATCAATAATGCGCTGCCACTCAGCTTCATCCGCCGAAAGAACGAGACTCGCTTCGGAAGGAACAGCAGCGGTCATTCAAAACTCCTTGGGCCGACATCCTGATGACCGGAATAAAACCGCTCTCGGCTTCTGCCCTTTTCCAATTAACTAATAAGCAGCATTTCTATCGCGTCTTCATAACTGCCGAAGACTTCAAATTTCCATACCATATTGATAAAAAAAGAACTCAAGTCACTTTTCCACCGATATCTCAAACATATTCCGACACCATGAAACGCCCCCTCCTCAAATGACAGATAATTATTAATAAAGTCACAATTCTTTTCCTGAGATTCATTTTTTGTTCACTTAAAGGAAATTCAATGTCGTTCTTTTAATAATTTAAAATATTAAAGATTGATCGTAAATGAATCAATAAAATTAATAAATGACCATTATTTATTGTGATCGGCCAATTTAATGAAAATAATGAACCATCCTTATGTCGACTCAAAAAACTGTACTATGAGAAAAAGAACTCTACCTTAGTATGATGAGTGCTTCTTCCCCCCCCTATAAACCGTAAGGATGGCATCATGGCTGCCTTTGGAAACGTCCGGTTATGAAATATGCGCTGATCATTCTTGGCGTGACACTTGTCGGTAAACCCGCAATAGCAGCCGATGGTGCGGCTCTGTATGGAGCACATTGTGCAATGTGCCATCAGACAGAAGCTCAGGGCGTTCCGGAACAGTTTCCACCCCTCAAACAGCGAATTGGTCAGATCGCCCTCATGCCCAACGGAAAGACCTATCTGGAGCATGTGTTGTTGAACGGTCTTCACGGCCCCATCATCGCGGCAGAACATCCATATTCAGGTGTTATGCCACCGATGAATTCTCTGCCGGACGACGAAATCGCGGCTGTTCTGACCTACGTCACTTCGCTTGGCACAACTCTGCCCGCCACAACGTTTACGGCTAATGATATCGCAACAGCCCGTGCAGCACCTGTCAAAGTGAAGGAAATTCTTACCGAACGTCGCAAACTGAATGCAGAGCGCTCACTGCCCTGACCGCACATCAGAAATTTCGAGATGCATCCGTTTGCCTCAGTCTCGACCACACCCGACGCTTCATAAGCAGCAACAGGACATACATCCCTGCCAGATAAAGCAGCACGAACACCCCTACCAGATGACGCGCTGCAAGATGAGGGCGCGCAGTCCACTCCAGAAACGCGCCAAGATCCTCGGCCATTTGCTTGGTGGTAGCCGGTGTTCCGTCTTCGTAGGATATCTGCCCGTCATGAAGCGGCTGTGGCATACCGATATGCCCGTGAGGCATCGCAGTATTATAATATGATCCGGGAGGCAGTTTTCGCCCGGCGGGTGCTTCAGCATAGGACTGCAACATCCGTACAATCCAGGCTACGCCACCCTTTTGCGTCATCGCCCGTCGTGAAAAATCTGGCGGGACGGACCCGTGATTGGCCATCCGGGCCATCGCCTCTCCAGCATACGGAGAACCGATCAGGTCCGTTGGGCGTGCAACACGCGTTTTCGGATCTCCATCTTCATCCAAACCATCAGGAACCTGATGCTGGGCAGCATATTCCTTGATCTGATCCTGCGTCAGCCCAAGCCCGGACAGATCCGCATAAGCAACGTGATCCAGACTATGACAGGTGCTGCAAACCTGTCGGAACACCTTGAAACCACGCTGCTCCGACGTGGACGCATGCGCAGAAACCCCTCCCAGAAGCCCGAGAGCAAGAAGCATCCAACGCATCAGTTTTGCCCCTGCAATGCCACGGGAACCGGATACGTTTTCTCAATTTTGGGCAGCAAAGGGAGCATGATCAGAAAATAAGCGTACCAATAAGCAACGCATAGACGACTGACCCAGAGCCAAGGGGCCGTCGGGGCGTGCATGCCCGCCATCCCCAGCATAAAAAACGAAAAGAACAGGACAGGCAGAGCAATTTTCAGCAGCGGCCGATAGCGTGCAGATCTGACTGGAGAGCGATCCAACCAGGGGACGGCAAACAGAACGGCAATACTTCCCGCAGCGAGAACCAGACCACCCAGCCGCGAAGGAACTGCGCGAAGAATTGCGTAAAAAGGCGCGAAATACCACTCGGGCGTAATGTCTTTCGGGGTCACGACCGGATTGGCCATGACATAATTATCTGAGAGCGTCAGGAGATTGGGCAGGAAGAAAATCAACACCGCATAGACGGCAAGAAACAGGCATATCCCGAGCCCATCCTTGCTGGTGTAATATGGATGGAACGGGACCGTGTCATCAGGGCCTTGTGGATCGACACCCGTTGGATTGTTCGAACCACTGACATGGATCGAGGCAACATGCAGGGCAATCACGCCAAGTATGGAAAACGCCGTCACGAAATGCAGCACATAGAAACGGTGCAACGCGACATCGCCCAGCCCGTCTCCACCCAGAAGCCATGACGCAAGCGGATGACCTATCCCGGGCACTGCGTTTACAGCATTAATCACAACCGTGGCGCCCCAGTAGGACATCTGCCCCCAAGGCAGGATGTATCCCGCGAAGGCCGTGATCATCACCATCGCCAGAAGCCCCGTACCTGTCAGCCAGATGAGCTCCCTGGGCGTCTTGTATGATCCATAATAAAGGCTGCGCCCCATATGCACATAGAGCGTGGCAAACAACATTGAAACGCCACCCATATGGATAGCCCGCACAAGCCAGCCTGATGCAACCCTACGGTCGATTGTCTCGATGCTGGCGAACGCATCCGCCATTGTTGGCGTGTAGTTGATGGCCAGAAAGATGCCGCTGAGAACAAGAAGCCCCAGCGCAACCATGGCAAATGCGCCGAAACTCCACAGGCTGTTGAGGTTTCGAGGCATGGGAAAATCAACATATTCCCGGCGAAAAACTGAAACGATGGGCAAACGCTTTTCCAGCCAGCCTGCTTCGTGCGTGGGGCGCTCTGTCATGCTACGCACTCAGATCTGCTGGATATTTGCGATGTCAAAACCGGGGTCTCCCTTACTCTTCCCGATCTGTACCCGGTTCGGCGTCAGCATCGTTACTGGAGGCACAGGCAGATTATAGGGAGCAGGCGCATCCTTGAACGCACGACCAGCCGCATCAAACTGCGACCCATGACACGGACAGGCATAATGACCCGATGTATCAGCGGTAGACGGAGGATCGTAATTCGGCACGCACCCAAGATGCGTACAGATCCCGACATAAACACCAATTTCAGGTACAACTGACCGATGCCAGTTCGCAGCGTCTTTTGGCTGCTGCATAATTGTCGAAGCGGGATCACGAAGCCGCTGGTCAAGGCCCGGTGCACGCAGAGCCGCCAGCATGTCCGGGGTTCGTCTCTGCACAAAAACCGGCCAACCGCGCCATTTCACGATCACCTGCTGCCCCGGCGCGATTGCAGAAAGATCCACCTCGATCGTGTCATCTTCAGCCGCATTCTCGCCGCGCGTGCCGTTAAGACTATCCAGAAACGGATATGCCAGTGCACAGGCCCCCGCACAGCCAAGCCCGACAGTCACACTCGCCAGAACATCCCGACGCTTTGGGGCACTCTCCACAACCGATATTTCGGTCTCACTGGGCGACGAAGGCTGATCTGAGGTCATTGTTTCCCGCTTCGATAAAAGCCCGCCGATCATCGAAGCCCTCCTCGAGGGTGTCAATGCGTGGGGTTAAAGCGGTTCAATATCCAGTCCGATATCCAGCGCGCGTACTGTGTGCGTAAGCCACCCGACAGAGAGAATATCCACGCCTGCCTCGGCAATTGCAGGCGCAGTTTCGGGGGTAATGCCGCCCGATGCCTCGGCAATGGCGCGGCCATCAATCATCCGCACGGCCTCGCGAATCTGGTCCGGCGTCATGTTATCGAGCAGATAAGCATCCGCCACGCCCAGATGCAGCGCCTCTTCCAGTTGTGCGAGCGTGTCCACCTCCAGTTCGATACTGACCAGATGCCCCGCCCGCTTTCGCGCACTCTGAAGCACAGCGGCAATGCCACCGGCCAACGCAATATGATTGTCCTTGATCAGGATCGCATCATCGAGCCTGAAACGGTGGTTTGCCCCACCTCCCGCACGCACGGCATATTTCTGAAGAGCACGCAGTCCCGGCAATGTCTTGCGTGTGCAGCAGACCCTGGCCTTTGTATGCGACACCGCCTTCACAATCCCAGCCGTTGCAGTCGCGATGCCACTCAGATGCGACATCAGGTTCAGCGCAACACGCTCCCCGCCCAGTATGCTCGATGGACGTCCCGTCACGGTGGCAAGCAGCATACCGGGAGAAACCTGCGTTCCATCTACTACCGCGGCTTCAAAAATCGCGTCCCGATCAAAAAGAGCAAATGTCAGACGTGCAACACTCAGACCCGCAACAACACCGTGTTGCCGGGCGCGGAACTCCGCACGCACTGTCTGGCTGTCATCCAGAACCGCAGCACTTGTAATGTCTCCGGCCAGACCGAGATCTTCCAGCAATGCTGCGCGGACCACAGGCTCGATCATGATGTCAGGAAGCTGCATGAGTAGATCGCTCATGAGAAGACCTTCTCCAGTGAGGGCATGTCAGAAAAAACATCAGCCAGCGTAAAGGCGTAACGAGTTGCGTTGGCATCCGTCCTCGTGAAATCACGCCGGTAATGCGCACCCCTGCTTTCCTGGCGGTGCAGCGCGGCATGACAGACAAGAGCTCCCACCAGAGCAGAACCATCATGCCCGATATGCGGGGTCAGGAGTTCCAGACCGCGGGTTAGCCCCTGTGCGTCTCTTAGAATTCCGGCATACGTGCCAAGGATATGGCGATAATCGCCATACGCCACCAATGCCGGCGCTAGCCGCTCAGGGGGTGCCTGAACAGTAAATCCGCTGATGTCCCGCCCTACGGCGCGGCCCATGACGAAGGCTTCCAGAAGGGAATTGCTCGCAAGCCGGTTGGCACCGTGCAGCCCCGTGCAGGCAGCCTCGCCACATGCCCATAATCCGGGAATGGACGTTCTGCCAGAGAGGTCCGTTTCGATACCGCCCATATGATAATGCACCGCCGGATGAACCGGGATCGGCATCGTAACGGGATCAATACCCGCATTATGGCAAGCAAGAGCAATTGCCGGAAACCGGGTGGGAAACGATTTTCCAATTGCCTCACGCGCATCCAGAAATGTCTCGTGGCCAGCGGCAATATGAGCTGCGATCGCACGGGCAACCTGATCACGCGGGGCGAGTTCGTCCGTAAACCGTGCGCCAGTCTCGTCAATCAGCAGCGCACCACTGCCGCGCACAGCTTCACTCACAAGCGGCCGCCGCCCGGGCGTCTTCGTCACGAGAGACGTTGGATGAAACTGCACGAATTCCAGATCGATCAATCGCGCTCCGGCACGTGCAGCCACCGAAAGACCGCCACCGGCAACAGGCGCCGGGCTGGTTGTTTCTTCATAAAGCCCTCCAATCCCGCCAGAAGCGATGACACAAGCATTTGTCCGCAACACATGAGAGACCCCATCATGACGAACAACAACACCCGATACTTTGCCTCCCTGTGTCTGCACGTGCTCAAGCACAGCACATTCAACAACCGTGACATATGGTGCATTGAGCACCTGCGCGATCAGCGTGTGCATGATGGCAGCGCCTGATCCATCGCCCCGGGCATGCACAATCCGCGCGCGCCGATGCGCCGCCTCCAGATGGAGGTCCAGATCGCCCTGCGCGTTTCGATCAAAAGGCACTCCCAGCGCGAGCAGTTCCTCGATTGCCCCAGGCGCACATAGCGTAATGGCACGCACAACGTCCGGATCACAGAGACCTGCTCCGGCAATGAGCGTGTCCTCGGCGTGCAACTCCGGACTATCGACTGCTGACATCGCAGCCGCGATCCCACCCTGCGCCAGTGAACTCGCCGTATCACGTCCAAGCAGCCCGGAGGACAGCAAAATACACGGACGCCCCATGCTCAGGGCCGCCATAATGCCCGCCAGCCCCGCTCCCGCTATGACAGGCTGGCCGTCCATCTCCGGCATCATGACACAGCCAGCATACGCTCAATCGCACGCCGTCCACCGTCCATCAGCGGTGCTGGAATTCTGATCTCCTCCGTCAGATTTTCCAACGTCCTGCGTAATCCCTTGAGCGTGATGCGCTTCATGTGCGGACACAGGTTACAAGGCCGCACAAATTCGGTTTCGGGGTTGAGCGTTGCAAGATTGTCGCTCATCGAGCATTCCGTCACGAGAAACACCTTCTCGGGCTTGGCTGTGCTGACATAATCCGCCATCGCTGCCGTCGAGCCTGAAAAATCTGCTTCCTGAACCACTTCCGGCGGGCATTCAGGATGGGCCATAACCACCACACCCTTGTTCTGGCGCCGGTAACTGCGGATCTCCGCCGGAGTGAAACGCTCATGCACTTCACAGTGCCCCGGCCAGGTAATCATCTCGATGCCCGTTTCCGCCTGAATATTCCGGGCCAGAAATTCATCAGGGATCATGATGACCCGCGGAACACCAAGGCTGCGAACAATGTTCGCGGCATTGGCCGACGTACAGCAGACATCACTTTCCGCTTTCACGTCCGCCGTGCTGTTCACATACGTCACGACCGGCACACCCGGGTTCGCGGCCTTCATAGCGCGAACATCCGCAGCCGTAATCGAAGATGCAAGCGAACAGCCAGCCATCATGTCCGGGATGAGAACCGTCTTGTCGGGGTTCATCATTTTGGCGGTCTCAGCCATGAAATGAACGCCGGCCATTACGATGATATCAGCGTCTAGTCCCTGCGCCTTGCGGGCGAGTGCCAGACTGTCTCCGCAGATATCCGAAACACAGTGGAAGATTTCGGGTGTCTGGTAATTATGCGCGAGAATGACAGCGTTGCGGCTCTCTTTGAGGCGCAGGATCGCCTCGATATCGTCCGCGTAAAGCCGATCAAAGTCAGACCGCAACATGATGCGCTCCACACGCGCATACAGCTCATCCATGCGAGATCGAGGGGCAAGCTGGTCCATGGGCATCCTCCGTGAGCGTTATTTATGCTCAGAAAGAGTATAAAAGGAAACGCAACAAAGCGCCTTTCCTTCTCCCGCGTCAAGACACACGGCCGCGATCAGTGTTTCAGCGTGAAAAAACGATCGGTAACTTGGAGCCCATGATCTGCCCCTCCTCAATCATCTCCCGTCGGAAACGAAAGAGCTTCGCAGGGCGCCCACGGCTCACGGGGGCATAATCGGGCGTTTCCTCAATCAGATTCTGCTGTGCAATAAGCCGCCGGAAATTCTGCGTGTGCATGGCCTGCCCCGCCACTACTTCCACCGTGCGCTGCAATGCAGAGAGGGTAAAAGTCTCGTCCATGAATTCATAAAACACGGGCCGGTAGCGTATCTTGGCCCTCAGGCGCGCAATCCCTGTTGCTAAAATACGCCGATGGTCGCCATCCATCGACATCCCCACGACAGGCTCCTCGCAGAGCGGAGATTCCGTAACCATCCCGGCCTCCCACAGCAGTTCGTAGCGCTGAAGCACAAGCTGGTCATCCCAGACTTCCCCATCACCCCCAAACAGCCGTACCACCCGCCTCAGCTGTCGCTCGTGCTCTTCTGCCGCCAGCGTTCCAACCCAGGATTTGAGGCGCAATGTGATGTCCGCCACCAGCCTCTGAGTCTGAGCGCGCATCTGGTCTTCCCACGGGAAATATTCATACCAGGAACGCCAGTTCTCAGACGGCGGGTCCGCGTGGGTCAGCGCCAGATAGGAGATCAGGAGCGAGCGTTCAAGCTCGGGTACTCCCAGAACCTGCGTATCCGCAAAAGTATAGAGCTGCTCAATATGACCAAGCCTACGGCCCGTCTGTTGCTCCACCCAGAGCCGCATCCCGTTCTGCAGGGAACGATGCCGGGATTCCAGTGGCCCCGCAGGCAGGCTCCTGCCCGCCCCGAGCGTCAGAACCTTGGGCGTATCATTCTGAACGGCAACAAGAACGGCAATGAGCTGTGATGACATGCCGGTGATCTAAGACCCTCATGAACCTTCCGGCAAGAGCGCAGCTTGACCGCACGCCCGCTTCTACCTGATTTCATTACGGTGGAAGCCTCGCGCAAATGCTTTTCCCTGATGCCTGTTTTATGGGAGATAGGCACGCACGAACGAACCACGCTGCCTGCCACATCACCTTATGGAACCCGCTCCCCATGCCGTCACCTTCTCCGAGCCGCCCAGACATTGTCCTGATCGGTGCAGGCGTGATGAGCGCCACTCTTGCAGCCCTGCTGAAGGAGTTGGACCCTTCCATGTCTATGGTCGCGTTCGAAACCCTGGATGGATGTGGACAGGAGAGTTCGCGCGCCTGGAACAACGCAGGCACGGGTCATGCCGGAAACTGTGAGCTGAACTATACCCCCCGCCGGGCAGACGGCAGCATCGACATTTCCAAGGCGCTGGACGTCAACACCGAATTCGATATTTCGCGACAGCTCTGGGCACACTGGATACGTCAGGGCCGCATCACCGATCCGGGAACATTCATACAGCCATGCCCGCATATCAGCCTCGTCTGGGGCGCGGAAGACGTCGCTTTCCTGCGCGCACGCTTTGACGCGCTATCATCCCATCACTGTTTCGACGGCATGGAATACAGCGAGGACCCGGCAGTTATTGCGCAATGGGCTCCCCTGACAATGGCTGAGCGCGACGACACGATCCCTGTCGCGGCCACCCGCATCCTGAGCGGAACAGACGTCAATTACGGTGCGCTCACGGCAGCACTTGTCCAGAGCCTTCAAACCTCCGACACGTTTCAGGTTTTTTACAGACACAAGGTCACAGGCCTTGTCCGCACACCAGACGGCGACTGGGCCGTAACGGCGAAGGACATGGAAACCGGCAAACAGACCACAACCATAACCCGCTTCGTATTCATCGGTGCAGGTGGTGCGGCGCTGCCCCTGCTCCAAAAAAGTGGCATTCCGGAAGCGGCGCACTATGCAGGCTTCCCCGTCAGCGGGCTTTGGCTGCAATGCACAGACCCCACCATAACGCAGCATCACCATGCGAAAGTGTACGGAAAGGCAGCCGTTGGCTCCCCCCCCATGTCCGTCCCGCATCTGGACACACGCGTTATTGACGGAAAATCCTGCCTGCTTTTCGGACCATATGCAGGTTTTTCAACAAAATTTCTCAAGAGCGGGTCCTGGACGGATTATTTCCGCTCCCTCACACCACGAAACATCATCCCCGCAATAACAGCGGCACAGAAAAACCTCTCGCTCGTCCGCTATCTGCTCGGCGAAGTGCTCCAGTCAGACCGTAAACGCTTCCAGTCCCTGCTGAATTTTTATCCGGGCGCAAAACAGGCACAATGGACGAAAGTGGTTGCAGGCCAGCGCGTGCAGATCATCAAACCTGAAAAGGGTCAGCGGGGTGTTCTGAAATTCGGGACCGAACTTGTGTGCAACGAAGACAGATCCCTCGCGGCTGTCCTAGGCGCGTCGCCCGGAGCATCCATCGCAGCCTCGATTGCGGTGCAGATCGTGGAGAAGTGCTTCGCAGCCCACCTGACGGAGGCCGCATGGCTTCCTGAACTGCGCCGGATTTTCCCATCATACGGAATGGATCTCAAGGCCAACGCAGATGCATGCCGTGCCTCGCGCCGCACTACAGCCGAAGCACTCAAAATTCACTGTAACTAAAAACGGGCGCGTCCATAAGGAACGCGCCCGCACGTAATCAATATGTGTAGCTGAGCTGTCCGAGGAAAGTCCGGCCGGCCGTGGGGGTGGCGCGGTTTGAAAACAGGCTCTGATAATTCAGGCGGTTCGCCAGATTGTAACCGTTCATCGCAACCTTCCAATGCGGATTGAAACGATGGGAAATGACAGCATCGAAATCCAGATTGGAAGGAACCTTCGCCGTATTAGCCGCATTCAGCCAGACGTGCTGACGCCACGTCAAACCGCCACCAAACGCAACATTGTAAGGCTTGTCTGCAAACGCATCATAAACAGACCAAAGCGTCGCCTGATTATGCGGCACATACTGCACCTGCTTGCCTAGATTGGCCTTCGTCAGGGAACTCGTGGTTTCGCTATCGTAAAGGGCATAAGTCGCGTTAATCGTCCATCCACGCAGAATGGTGCCGCCAACAGAAAGCTCCAGTCCCTGATTGCGCTGGGTGTCCCCCGTGCTGACAACCTCCCCCGTCACCGGATCAGCGTTGGTGGCATTGTTCTTTTCGAGCCGGAACAGGGATGCCGTAAAGCCCATACGGTCATGGAACGCACTGTATTTCGCACCTACTTCATACAGCGAAGCTTTCTCGGGAGCCGCAATCGTGTTCGCCGGCGGACGGATCGGAACAGAACCGTTTGTCACATACATGCCCATCGGGGTCGTAGAGCGGGACCATGTGAAATAATAAGTCTGATGCTCATCCGGCGTAAGCAGAAGGCTGACATTGGGGTTGAACACACTCGTCGTATTCCGAAAATGCGTGTCCGGATAAAGCGCGGTATTTCCACCCGTCAGGTCATAGCGTGTCTGCCAGCGATCCCAGCGGAAACCACCCTTGATGGACAACCAGTTCGTGAACCAGACCTGATCAAACAGGAACAGACCAGTATCAAACGCCGCACCACTGGAATTGCTCTTGGCCCCCAGACCACTGAGATTGACCAGACCCGCCGGATTGCTGTCACCCGATACCAGATCCAGATTACCAACATACGGATTGGGATTAACCAGGTTCGCGTAAGGTTTGGCCTTCAGATATGTCGATTGTGAGCGCCGGTCATTGACGTGTTCGATATCAAATCCAGCCACCAACTGATGCCGCAGCCAACCCGTATGGAAGTTTGCCACCATGCTTCCAACGTCCTGCGCAGACCAGCTCCACTGCTGATATGGCAGCGGTGCCATGAAGGTCCCCCCAGCCGAACCATTTCCCGCACCAACAGGCCCTGACCGGGCTACAAGCGCCGAATTAGGGTTATGCAGGAAGTAATTATTCACGCAGGTCTGATCACAGGTCGCCTTGGAGGCCGCAAAAGTGCGGAAATATTCACCAACGCGCGCATCGTTATAAAACGTGATGTGATCATTCAGCTTATAGGACAGACGTGCCGTTTCCATATTGGAATTGGTCGCGTTCTGGTCGTTGTCCGTTCCATAAAAATTGGTCCGGCGGATACCATATTCAGTAATCGGCGCTCCTATGGATGATCCCGGCTTGGTCACCACAGGCACCCCGAAATCTGGAACTGAATTTTCCTGCTGGTGCATATATTGCAGCACGAGCGTTGTTCTTTTACCGAGACCGAAGGCAATGGACGGCGCAATGCCCCAGCGATGAGAGTAAATAAAATCACGACCGACGATATTGTTCTCGTTCCCCATTCCCGTCACGCGGAAGGCCGTGCTGTCATTGATACGCTGGTTCACGTCCAGCATACCGCGATAATATCCCCCTGATCCGCCATTGAATTCCGCCGAATAGCGGTTCGTCAGGCCTGGGGTCTTGGTCTTCATATTGATCGCGCCGCCCGTCGTGCCATTGCCGAACACGTCTGACGATGGCCCCTTGATCACGGCGATGCTCTCAAGGTTGAACGCATCCCGGCTGTAAACGCCAAAATCCCTCAGACCATCTTCGTAAATATCATTCTGCGCCTGAAAACCGCGGATCAGAAACTGATCACCATTCATGCCGCCCGCGCCCTCACCGATGGAAGACGTCACACCCGGCACATTACGCAGCGCTTCATCCAGCGACTTCACGTTCTGCTGCTTCATCAGCATCTGCGAGACAACGTTGATCTGCTGCGGCGTATGCAGAATATCCTGCGGCATCCGAGACAGGCCCATGTTGTCATGCAGAGGGTTCATCGGGCTCCCGACAACCTGAATGTTTTCGTGGCCACTCTCCTCACCCGTTGCTTCGGTCTCCGCGGCCCGTGGCACCGTTTTGGAATGCGCATGATCACGTTTTTTCTCAGGCGCATGCTGCGTATCGGCAGCATAAGCATGGGTTGCGCCAAGGGCAGCCAGCCCCGTCAGAACGGGCATAGGAGTCAGGCAACGACGGATAAAGCGGCTCATGGGGTTCCGTTCGGATACAGACGATGAATGAGGCGTCAAAATACCCAAATAAGAATGATTCGCAATATCAAATATGAACATTCTGATTCATTTTGAAAAATACGATGCACTTTCCCCCTCCTTCCCCCCTTCCCAACCCATCTGATCGCCGCTCTGTTCAGGTTGCTGTCAGGTTGAACTGATATTGATGGCTCCAGCACCATCATTGCCGGAGGCATCGGTTTCTCATCATGAAAGTGGATTTCCGGTATCGCCGGGTTCTGTGCCTTGGACTGGCACTGCCATTACTGACGATGCACCCCGCAAATGCACACGAAATCAATTTTGATCAGGCCGTAAACATGGCGTGGGCGAATGATCCTGCCCGCAAAGACCTTAACACCAACCGCGCTTCCGCATTCGCGCGAGCAGATGCCGCCAAATCATGGTTCTCCGGCGGCCCTGTGCTGAATGCCCAGTATTATGACGATCACTATGCTGGTGGCAGCAACATCGGATACACCACCTACCAGGGTGGCGTCTCGGTTCCACTCTGGCTTCCTGGGCAGGGCACAGAAACCGAAAAACTCGCGCGCGCAGACGCAGAAAACCTTCGTGAGCGCCTGAATGTCGCGCATCTGGCCGTCTCGGTGAAGGTCCTTGAAACAGCGGGGGCACTCACGCTCGCCCAGCGCCGACAGAGCGTGGCACTCGCGCAGCTGAAAGCCATGGAGCGGATTTCAGCAGCCGTTACCCGCTCGGTGAAGGTGGGGGAAGGCACCTCAGCTGATGCTCAGGCAACAGACGCCGAACTGGCAAATGCCCGCAGCGAAGTCGATCTAGCAGCAGAAGCCGTCACAGCAACCCAGGCAGACTTACAGGAACTGCTCGGAACGGCCGATATTCCAGATCTGATGGCGTATGTCCCACCCCCGGTCCCCACACATCCCGGAGGATATGGCGAAGACGCAGATCCGCGTGTGCGGGCCGCGATGCGCGCGGTGAAAGCTGCGCAGGAAAACACGCATCTTGCCCGCGCATCCTTCATGCCCAACCCAGAAATCGGCGTGAGCGCCATCCACGAAGAACAATACGGCAGCCCGTGGGACACACGCCTTGGAGTCAATGTCAGTATTCCCCTCCCCAGTGCAGTCCGCAATGTTCCGATGATGGCGGCGGCACGGGATCGTATGTCTGCGGCCACCCGAGACGAGATCACGGCGCGTCGTATGGTTAGGACAGAATTGATCAGGATCCGGGCACGCCTCGCAACAGCAGCACTCGCACGCAAGGAAGCCGAACTCGCAGCAGGCTCCCTGAACCAGCGTGCTGACGCGATGGAACATTCGTGGATGCTAAAGGAAACACCGCTTGTCGAGGCCTTGCGTGCTCGCCGGGCCGCCTATCAGGCCATCGCCACTTACAGCCAGACTGAAGTTGAATGGCGCGTTGCAGCCATCCGGATGAGCATTGCTTATGGAGCCATGCAGTGAAGTATATCTTCTGTCTGGCAGCAGCATTCCTGTCCTTCTCCGCCAACGCCACCCCAACATCCCAACCATCCGTCGTGCCTTTCAGCACAGAGGCTCAGCAGACCGAAGGTTTGACCCTGGCAAAGCCTGTGACAGGGCGCCTGACCCGCACACTCCACGCAATGGCGAGTGTCGTGGCAGACATATCCCGCACCGTTCACGTTCAGGCCGCAGGCTCGGGCAAGGTTCTGAGTGTAAACGTTCTGCCCGGCCAGACTGTAGCCCTGAACCAGACCCTCGTAACCTATACAGATCACTCCCTGCACCTCACACGACTACAGGAAACACAGGCGCAGGCTGCTCTCAAATCGGCCCTCGCTGCTCGCTCAGATGCCGCCAGCGCATACCAGCGCGCGCGCCTTCTCAATGGCAGCACGGTCTCACTCGGCGAAATGCAACGTCGGCAGGCAGCATTTCAGGCAGCACAGGCCACCGTTGCGGCCAGAGAGGCCGAGATCGGCATGTACCATCACCAGTTCGAGGAAGAATATAATTCCACAACGGAAAAGACCGGCACAGAAGAAAACTCAAGCCTTCTCTCGCCAGTGCCGGGCATCGTAGAATCCATCAATACAGCCATCAGTAATGACATCCGTCCCGGTATCGATATCGCCGTCGTCGCGGACCTATCTACTGTCTGGATCGTCACGGACGTGCCTCCGCAGGATGTCGCACATCTTCAGGTTGGTGCGGCGCAAACCACGCTGATTGATGGCCATCAGATCCTATCGAAAATCAATACCATTCAGGGCGCCACAGACCCGGCAACTGGTCTGGTGCGGATCGTCAGCGTCGTCGCCAATGGCAGTGGGAATCTGCGCCCCGGCATGATGGGGGATACAACGCTCACCACATCCGAGGGCGAAAGCGGACTTATTGTCCCTTCAGACGCCGTCCAGCAGGTTCATGGCCACGATTTTGTATTTGTCCCAGCCGGTAAAAATGAATTCCGAGCCCTGCCAATACAAACCGGAATCGAAACGGAAAATCAGATCGTTGTCCTCTCGGGACTGCCCGAAAACACACCAATCGTCACGACTGGCAGTTTCGCTCTGAAATCAGTTCTTCTGCATGATGAAAGCGGAGCGGACTGACATGACAGGCTTATTGACGGCCCTCCAGCGCAGCCGTTTTCTCATCCTCGGTGTTCTGGTCACCTGTATGGTTTTCGGCCTCGGCCTCGTCACAGGGCTGCCCGTCGAAGCAGTGCCCGATATCTCACCGCGTCAGGTACTGGTCTCGGTGACGGCTCCGGGACTGGCTACCGAGGAAATAGAGCGCCTGATCACCTTCCCGGTGGAGGCCAGCATGGCCGGCCTTCCGGGCATGACAGACCTTCGTTCCGTATCGCGGTCAGGTGTCTCGGTTGTATACGTCCAGTTTGACGACAACACCGACATTGATCTCGACCGCACGCGCGTCAACGAACGCATCATCCAGGCCCGCGCAAATATCGCCATCCCCGGCATTGCCGTGAACATGGGCCCCCTGTCCACGGGCATGGGCGAAATCATGCAGCTTCAGCTCAAGGGACCGGCATATTCGCTGATGGACCTCAACCGCGCCATGACATGGACGGTAGCACCCCAGCTGAAACTCATCCCCGGCGTTGCAGACGTCAACGTAAACGGAGGCTCAGAAGAAACGTTTCAGGTGTCTCTCGATGAAGCACGTCTGCTTTCCTATAACGTCTCCGTTTCGGATGTGTACCGCGCAGTCGATAACAATAACGCTGCATCGGGCGGCGGATGGATCGAGCACCATCAGGAACAGCAGATTGTGGTCGGGCGTGGCCTTGTCCGGGATCTTGATGATTTCGGAAACATCCCCGTGCGCTCCAATGCAAACGGAACACGCATCCGCCTTAAAGACCTCGGCAAAGTCTCGATTGGCCCCAGAACACGCCTCGGCGCCGTCACCCGCGATGGGCGCGGGGAAATCGTGATCGGGGTTATCATGATGCAGATGGGTGCAAGCTCAGACGCAACACTCGCATCCGTGAATGCCAGACTACCCACCATCCAGCACACTCTACCCACGGGCATGACGCTTGAGCCCTATTATACCCGTGCCGACCTCACACGCGGCACACTCGATACCGTCAAAGAAAACCTGCTTCTGGGCGCAGGTCTTGTTCTACTGGTTTTAATCATCGTGATCGGGGACTGGCGCGCCTCGCTGGTGATTACGTCTGTCATTCCCTTCGCACTGGTCTGCGCCATGGTCGGGATGCGCTTCTTTGGCATTTCCGCAAATCTGCTCAGCCTTGGCGCAATCGATTTCGGGATGATTGTCGACGGATCCCTTGTCGTGGTGGAGCATGTCCTCGCCCGACGCGAACGCAACCAGACGATGAAGCTCCCCATCCTCGTGGTCGAATGTGCCAGTGAGGTCGCCCGGCCGGTAAGCTTCGCCATTCTTGTCATCATCATGGTCTATCTACCGGTTCTGACCCTTGAGGGCATCGAAGGCAAAATGTTCCGCCCGATGGCGCAGACAGTCATCATGGCCCTGCTGGCCTCGCTGCTTTACTGCTTCGTCTGTGTGCCGCTCATCGCTGCCATGGTGCTTCGCAAAAGCATCCCTCACGGTGATACACGCCTGATCGCTTTCCTGCGACGCGGATATGGCCCGGTCGTTCAATGGGGGGAGCGCAACGCCCGCATCATGTTCGGCATGGTGCTCGCAGTCGCAGCCCTCTCGCTTGCACTGGGCGCCCGCCTCGGCGGCGAGTTCATCCCCCAGCTTCAGGAAGGCGCACTGACCGTCACCACAACACGCCTGCCAAGCGCGTCCCTCCCTACAGTCCTGCGATCTGTCACGCTTGAGGAAAAAATCCTCCGAAGCTTCCCTGACGTACAGACCGTCGTAAGTAATACCGGCACCTCTGCAATTCCGACTGACCCAATGGGCGTCAACGAAACAGACACCTTCATCCTGCTCAAGCCGCGTTCCCAATGGACGACCGCACGCACGCAGGAGGGCATTCTCCAAGCTATGGACAAGGCGCTTCGCAACGCCCTGCCGGTTGCCGATTACTCCTGGAGCCAGCCTGTTCAGATGCGCATGGACGATCTTCTTTCAGGCGTACGAACGCAGATCGCCGTCTCAATTTACGGAGACGATCTCGCAACGCTTAGCCGGTTGGGTGATCAGGTGGCAGCAGCGATGAACTCCGTGCACGGCGCTGCAGATGTGGCCGCTCAGGGCAGCGGAAGCGTACCTTTCGTGCATGTGGATGTGAACCGTGAGAAGGCAGCAAGGCTCAACGTCCCCCTTCAGGACATTCTTGATACGGTCGAAAGTGTTGGCGGCCATATCGGCAAGCCGGTCATCACGCAAAATTCCGTCATTTCAACACAAATCCGTTTTCAGGAGAGCGAAACATCCTCCCCTGAAAAAATCGCTGCCCTGCGGGTTCGCCGTGCAGATGGTCTTGCAACTGTCCCGATTTCACAGGTTGCGGACATTACCGTGCAGGATGGGCCACCACGGATCAGTCGTGACCAGATCCGTCGGCGCCTGATCGTTCAGGCCAACGTCCGGGGGCGCGACCTTGGATCATATGTCGAGGAAGCCCAGCGCGCGGTAGACAGACAGGTGCGTCTTCCCCCCGGTTACAGCCTGAGCTGGCAGGGGCAGTTCCGTAACCTCCAATCCGCAATGAAGCGCCTTGAAATCGTTGTCTCGATCGCGCTGGTGCTGATCTTCGGGTTGCTGGTCGCCGCACTTGGGTCCGTGCGTGCAGCGGGGCTCGTCTTCGTAAATCTGCCCATCGCCGCCACAGGAGGCATTATCGTCCTGACGCTGCGTGGGCTGCCTTTCAGCATATCGGCAGGCATCGGGTTCATCGCCCTGTTCGGTGTGGCCATTCTCAACAGCGTTGTGCTTCTGAGTGCCATTCGTTCTCGCAGACTGGAAACAGCGTGTGACGCAGCGACAGCAGCCTTCGAAGCTGCCGAGGAACGCTTCCGGCCCGTTATGGCCACCGCGCTCGTAGCAAGTCTGGGGTTTTTTCCCATGGCCTTTTCAAGCAATGCAGGTGCCGAAGTGGAGCGTCCATTGGCCAGCGTCGTGATCGGCGGCCTTGTGTCCTCCACAATCTTGACATTGCTTGTGCTGCCCTCACTCTATGCCCGTGTGATGAAAAAGCAGGCCTGAATACGGTGCGCATCCTGATCGTTGAAGATGAGCCACATCTCGGCTCCGCAGTACAGGAACGCCTGCGCGAGGCAGGCCACGCCGTGGACTGGTTCATGACCCTCGCCGATGCACGCGCCATCCTCCTGACCATGAATTACGATGTCGTCGTACTCGATCTTGGCCTTCCCGATGGCAGCGGCCGCACACTTCTGCGGGAACTGCGCCGGGCACGCTCAACGGTTGCCGTGTTGATAACAACCGCGCAGGATCAGATCAGCGACCGTATCGCAGGCCTCTCGGAAGGCGCAGACGATTACATCGTTAAACCCTATGACCTCGATGAACTTTCAGCCCGCGTAGACGCAGTGTCGCGCCGTTATGGCGGTGGTTCGGGTGAAAATGAAATTCTTCTCGATGACGGACTGGCACTGGATCTGAGCCGTCACCGCCTCTCGCGTGATGGCACTGAAATTGACCTCACCGCTCGCGAATGGGCGGTGATCGAAGCTCTCGCAAGACGCCCCGGCGCCGTCTGCTCCCGCGAACGACTGGAAGATGCCCTTTACGGTCTGGGCGAGGAAGTAGAGAGCAACGCCATCGAGGTTTTCATCAGTCGGCTTCGTAAAAAGCTGGGCTCTGGCACGATCATCACCGTGCGCGGTCGTGGCTACCGGCTGGCAGAGCCGCGGGCATGAAAAACTGGAGCCTCGCATCCCGCATTCTGGCGAGCGTGCTAGCTGTCGTCACCAGTTCACTGGTCTTTCTGAGCATCTCGGTAGCCGGTTTTACGCGCTTCGAAGTTACCGAACGACTGGATAATTCTCTTCAAGAGGTCGCCGAGCGGCTCGAATTTGTTATCTCGGCAGTCTCTCAGGTTCCAAATGGCGGAAGCGTTGCACGCCTGCCTGATGTCGGCCCACGCACATTGGCCTACCAGATCGTGGACCAGAGCGGCCATGTTCTGCTGCGCTCTCAGAATGCGCCCGTCACGCCGTTCGTAAGCACCAATCGTACGGGCTTTTATGACAGTCCGAAATTCAGGATATACGTCACACACTCCACCTCCAGCACGAACGACATTCTCGTTGGTGAGCCCACATTCCACAGGCGTGAAGCGCTGAGGCGTGCCACACTTATTTCTGTCCTGCCAATGCTGGTCTTCCTGCCAATCGTGTGGCTTCTCGTGCACTGGATCGTCCGCCGTGCCCTGCGCCCGCTGACCGATCTTCAGGCTGAAATCCGCAAACGCGGGGATCGCAATCTTGAGCCTATCGGCCGTCTCGCCCTGCCTGAAGAACTCTCCACCATTCTCACCGCCGTAAATTCACTCCTGACACGGCTCAAGAAAGCCCTCTCCACCGAAAGAGCTTTTGCCGCCAATGCTGCTCATGAACTGCGCAACCCAATCGGCGCACTCCTCGCTCAGACCCAGATGCTGCGTGATCAGTCCGTGGATACCGATGCGCGCGAACGCAGCGCACGTATTGCACAGCAGGTCCGAGCACTCGGCAGGACAGTAGAAAAACTCCTCCAGCTCTCCCGTGCATCTTCCGGTATAGCCTTACAGGGTGAGCGCTTTGACCTACTGCCCGTTCTGGAAATTCTCGCAGACGAATTTCGCGGGAGCATTGAACAGGTGGCCGTTATCCGTCTGTCACACCCCGGCATGGAACATCTTTTCATTGATGGTGACATGGACGCGGCAGGAATCCTGTTTCGCAACCTGATCGAGAATGCGGTGCGGCATGGCACACCATCCGAGCCCATTACCATTACGGCCACCCCCGACAGAACAGTCAGCGTTGAAAATGCAGGGCCAATTCTGGGCAACGCAAAATTGGCCGAACTCAAAGAACCATTCGTTCGCGGAGAAAATCCCAGAGTTGAGGGCAGCGGTCTGGGACTTGCCATCGCGGCAACCATCGCCGAGCAAATGGGCGCAAAGCTGATTCTTCTCTCTCCGCGCCCTACCAAAATTGACGGCTTTTCAGCGCAAGTCCATTTTTTGCAGTCTGCGGTACCAGAACAAAGCTGAACCTGTTCAACAGGTAAAATCAGGCACCCACTGCCCCGCGTCTCTGACAAATAGCGGAGAAGAAAAACTCCCCGACACTGGCACGGATACCCGATCGCGCCACCGATTGGTCTGCGTCATGGCGCAGACAACGCCCACAGGCTCGATTTTCATCATGCCCAGAAGTGCTATCGTCGCGGCCAGTGACGTTCCGGTGCTGACAACATCATCCACCAACAGGACCCGCTTTTCCTGAAGCAGAGGCAACAAATTCGGGTCCAGATACAAGGATTTCGCATTTCCCGGACTGGTGATGGACGTCAGGGGCACTGAGACATCGTCACGATACCAGAACTTACGCGATGTGCTCAGCGGCACATAGCGGGCATGACCACAAGCCCGCGCAACACCCGGCGCAAGTGTCAGTCCGAGAGTGGGAACGCCCACAATCACCTCGGGAGCAAACTCCAGCGCAATTCGGGACATATCCTCCACGATCGCATCCAACACGCCAAAAGACGCGTGGTTGACCAGCAGCGATGACACTGCGTGCTTTCCGTCAGGCAGCGCGCGCAACGGCAAATCAAGCGAGCGCGCGCCAACCTTCACACGGTACCGGTCCGTGTATGGTGCAGAGAGTTCAGCGTCAGGTGCGAACTCCTGCCAAAATGTCGTTGTCATGCCTGTTCCGCGAACGATGTCATAAGGCGCACTGCGTGTTCGAGGGCGTCTTCATCGAAGTCAAAATTACCCGCGTGGTGTGGCGCTGTCAGATCCGCACCCATCAGGCAGTAACCTGCCTTGCCACCCTTTTCCTGAACACGACGCATCATGAAGGTCGCATCATCGCCACCGCCAATCGGCCAGTTCGGGACAATATCCTCCAGCCCAACTGCGCGCGCCGCACGCTCCAGCCTTTCACAAACCGCAACATCAGACGTCGCGCTCACCGACTTCCCCTGACACGCAATCTCGACCTCTGCACCCTGCATCAAGGCCGCACCCTGCAAAACGCGCCGCGCCGCATCGACGAGACGGCTCAACGCATCTTGGGTCGCCGCACGGAGTTCCAGTTCCAGAAGCGCTTCATCGGCAATGACATTGCGCGCACGCCCTGCGGACAAAACGCCCACATTCACACGTGTATCAGCCTGCCCATCCCGAGGGAGCGCATGAACCCCCAGCGCCGCAGTCGCAGCGGCGAGCAACGCATTTCGCCCTTCCTCCGGCATCATCGCAGCATGCGCAGCACGACCGGAAAAGCGGACACTCCATTTCTCGGACCAGAAAAAACCATCGGCCATCAATGCAACACGGCCGCTCGGAAGCTGACACCCGAGATGCAGCGCCAGAAAAGTATCTACATCGTCCAGCAACCCTGCAGAAACGATCGGCTGGGCCCCTCGCCCGCCTTCTTCCGCAGGCTGAAAAATAAGACGTAGCGTTCCTGTCCAAGCCGCAGTTGGGTGCGACAGTTTCTGCGCCACTGCAAGCCCAATCGCCGTATGACCATCATGCCCGCAAGCATGCATGAAGCCTGTACGTTCGGAGGAAAAGCGCTCCGCTGCGGGCAGATGGCTCTCAGACTCACTTTCCAGAACCGGCAACGCATCCATGTCAAAACGCAGAGCCAGCACGGGGCCGTCTCCGCGGCGCATTTCCCCACAGACCGCCGTCTGTCCGCCCGGCATCCGGGCCATCCAGTTCTCATCCGCGCCAGCGAGACGCGCCGCCTCCTGAGCGGCCAGAACTGCCTCTGCGGACGGCAATGCCTGAACATTTTCCATTGCCATGATCTCCGGTCCAACGCGAACGTCAAAACCAAGCTCAACAAGGCGAGCAGCCACAACAGACGCAGTGCGATACTCAAGAAACGCAGGTTCGGGAAAGCGATGCAAAGACCGTCGCATCGCTTTCAGGTCATAGGGAAATGCTGTCACGCCGGGATAACCATATCCGTAACGATGCGTCCGGTCATACCATCGGTAATGCCCAGATCCGTTACATGAGGTCCCGGATTACAGGCAAGCGATGCTCCGATGATCAGCTTGATCATAACGGGCAGGCCTTCCCATGTTGAAACATCTGCCGCCGCATCGCGGACTTTCTGGAACAGGACCGCCACATCTTCGGGCTCTGCGGTTGAAAGCAGGCCACAGACCGGAAGATCGAGCATCGCCACGACTTTCCCATCCTTCGCGACAGCCATGCCGCCACCACAGGCGATCAACGCATTGGCCGCAGCAGCCATATCATCCGGATCATACCCAAAGACCGCCAGATTGTGGCTGTCATGAAGGATCGTGGTGGCAATCGCGCCAGACCATTCACCCCACCCCTCCAGAACGCCCTGCCCCGGCTTTGACGTCTCGCCATAACGATTGAAAACCGTCATCAGAGCAGTGTCCTTGGGAAGAACGATCTTTCCGTCACGAACCTCAACATCACGTTCGGCCCAATGCGTGGAGCGCGGCGTATGCACCGTGTAAATCCGGGCATGAGTGCCCTGAGCCGGGATATGGAAGTCAGACGCCGAAACTGGCTTCAGGTTCATCGTATGGGTCGGTGCCACACCCGTGTCAGGACGCATTTCAACACGCATTGTGCCGTTCGACGCCACGTGCTGACCGGATGTAAACACTTCCGTCACTGCAAAATCAGCGAGGTCCTTGAACACGACGAGATCAGCCCGTCGGCCCGGCGCAACCAGTCCCAGATCCCGGCGTCCAAGACGCATGGCAGCATTCAGCGTCCCGCATCGCAGGGCCGAAACCGGGTTCATGCCCAGCTTCACGAGACAACGGAGCATGTGTACGATGCCGCCACGTGCCACGAGATCATCGGGAAAAATGTCATCCGTGCACAACGTCACCGTCTGAGGCACGCAACCGATTTCCTCAAACGCGGCTACGGCTTCGGGCAGGACCATTTCATGTGAAACCCGCAGCTCGAGCGTCATGCCTGCGCGCAGTTTTTCCAGAATGTCGAAACGGTTCGTCAGTTCGTGGTCTGACTCAACACCCGCCGCCACAAAGCCCTGAAGACCCTGCCCTTCGAGGCTGCGCGCATGACCACAAACCAGCTTCCCGCTTTCAAGACCCGCCTGCACGATACCGCGCATCTTGGGGCTTCGGGTCGTCACGCCGCGCATGTCCATGACTTCGGCCACACCAATGACCTCTGGCCAGGAGAGCATTTCAGCCATGGCAGCCGGGTCAAACACCGCACCCGCACGTTCCAGCCCCGGCGCAGACGGCACACAGGACGGTGCCTCGACGAGAATACGCAGCGGCAGATCACGCGCGGCATCGATCGCCCAGCGCACGGCTGAAAGCCCACCGACATTCCCCACTTCATGCGGGTCCCAGCAGATCGTGGTCGTGCCCTGTGGCACCACAACGCCTGCGTAGGAACGCGGTGTGATCATCGAGCTTTCGATGTGCAGGTGAGTATCGATCAGGCCCGGAGAGACAATCGCGCCATCAAGCTCCACAATTTCAAGTGCATCGGAGCGGCTTGCGCGTTCATGAACGCTCGCAATCAGCGGCCCCACCAGACCGATATCGGCCTCGCGGATTTCACCTGTCGCCATGTCCGCGACACGCCCGCCACGCAGCAGCACATCGAATGGCGCGCGGCCACACGCTGCATGAACAGCCCTGTCACGGAGGGCGGCGTCGTTCAGATCAAGGCTGATACTGGTCATGGCTGGCTCACATGGTTTGCGGCATTTACAAAAAGATCAATGAAGCGGCCCTGATCGACACCAGTGACGATTTCGACCTGACGCTCGCCCACATGCGGACGCGTGCTCTCCGGCCAGACATGGGCATAACCGTAGTTCGGGCCATGGGAGAGATCCACATCCATATAAGCCGTCACCTTGCTGGTAATAAGGCTCGGATCAACCGCAATGGCTGCGGCAAGCTCGTCCCACATCGGCTGCGGGCGGAAGTAGGTCCGCAGGTAATTCCCGACCGGGCCATTAGAGCGCGCAGCACGATCACGGATCTCGGCAGTCATCCGGATGGGGTTGGCAACTGTTCCCACGGAAATGATCTGCGGGAACGGCGCAGTCAAAGCGATACTTGCGGATTCCGGATCAAACATCAGGTTGAAATCTGTGTAGTAATCCGCGCTCAGGGTAACCTGCCCCATGTTGCCATCCACGATGGCTCCCATGAACACAAGACGCTTGCAGAGCGAGGCAAACTCCGGGTCGAGCCGTGTTGCCAGAGCAATATTCGTGAGTGGCCCGGCTGCAAGGATCGTCACCTGATGGGGATGAGCGTGGACCTGCCGGATCATGAACAACGCCGCCGTTTCGGCGGAAGGCTGACGATGCGTCTCACCTTCTTTGAGGGGCGGTACAGGAGGCTGGAAATCCGGAGCATCTCCGCGCCAGGCGCCTTTCCAGGGCATTTTCCCATTCGCTTTTTCCCAGGCGAGCAAGCGCGCGCGGGAATTGACGAGCGGCTGTGTCGCACCCGGGACTACCGGAAGACTCACAGGGACATGTGCGAGGTCCAGAAAGCGCGAAAGATGCGCAACCGAAGCGTTCTCCCATCCATCCCCGACAACAACCGTAAAACCGAGCAGATTGACACCGGGCATTCCCAGAAGCGGAATGACAGACTGGATATTGGTCCCGCCCGGCCCAAAGAAATCATTATCCGCAATGATGTAGTCCGGAGTTTTCTGGGCATGTGCCCCGCTGACACCAGTAAGGGCAATACCGAGCAGAAGGGCAGCACGGCGGAAAATTCTAATCATATCGGGACTTCTTGTCAGTGATGGTTGTGCAGGTTTGCAGACACCACGAAAAACGCGATGAAAATGCAGCACAAACCCCAGATAACGGGAGAGACAGAGCGGCCACGCCCTGTAAAAAGCGCCATCGCCACATAGGAAAATGTTCCGATGGCCATGCCGTTGATGAGGTTTCCGGTCATAAGGGCAATGATGAACGTCAGGACCGCAGGCGTACTGACCGTCAGATCCGAAAGATCCAGCCTGCGCACGCCCTGAAACATCAGCATCCCGACCATCAACAACGACGGTGCCGTAGCCTGCGGCGGAATGATCATGAAGAGCGGCCACAGAAACAGGGACGTACAAAAACCAGCAGCAATAACCAGAGCAGTCAGCCCGGTGCGCCCACCCGCCTGCACACCCGTAACAGATTCCGAATAGACCGTAACAACCGCCGTCCCGAGCAAAGGCCCGACGATCGTACTGACGGCATCGGCAGCAAATGCCTCCGTCGCGCGGGGAATACGACCATCTTTCGACGTCATGCCCGCTGCTGTCACGACGCCGAGCAGATTGGCAAGCGTCCCGAACAGTTCTGTGCACAGGAAGAAAAAGAGCATCGGAAGCACATAGAAAATGTGCTGGAGCAAATAGAGCGGATCGAGGTGAAAGGCTGTCTGCGTAGGCCAGATCGGCATGGCAAACACATGCTGTGGCATGTGGGTAATCGTGCCGCCCTTGCCGTCAGGCAGGAACAGGCCAACAACCGTCAGGGTAATGATCGACAGGATCAGCGCCCCCGGTATTCGACGCGCCACCAGCACCGGAGTAATAATGAAGCCCACAAGAGTCATGATAACGGCAGGGCTTCCGATAGGCCCCATTGTAATGAGTGTTGAAGGACTGCGGACGATGAAACCGGAATTCCGCATCCCGATAAACATGATCACAAGCCCCACCGCCACCTGAATGCCTATCCTCAGCGTGTCCGGTATTTCATGTGCCAGCCGCTCCCGCAGCTTCGTCAGCGTCATGAGCAGAAACAACACCCCGGTCAAAGACACCAGAGTGAGTGCGGCGGGCCACGGAATGCCCATCTGTTTGACCAGGACCACCGCGAAGACGACGTTAGACCCCATTGCCGGTGCGAGGCCCAGCGGCAGGTTGGCCACAAGGCCCATCGTCACCGTACCAAAAATGGCAATCAGGCATGTCGCACTCAGCACGCTGGCGCGGTCCATACCTGCTTCCTGCATCACCATCGGATTGACGGCAACGCAGTAAACCATGGCAGCGAATGTCGTCAGCCCGGCAATGATCTCACGACTGACGGTCGTGCCGCTGGCCTTCAGGCCGAAGAAGCGCTCAAGGCGGGCTGCCAGCATGACTCAGAAATCTACTTTAGCGGTCAGGAGAGCGGCAAAGCCTCCGGCCACATAGTAGGTCGGCGTTCCCTGCGCCGCGATCGTCGTACCGTACACGCCCTTCGTGGCACGGGAAGACGCAGCGATGCCAGCCGGTCCGGAAAGATATTTATTATCGCCAACATTCATCAGATTAAGCCTGATTTCCGGTCTTGTGTGCAGGATGCGCGGAGCACGATAGCCGAAATTCATGTCTGCATTCACATAACCCGGCATCGCCTGATCATTCATGAACGTCGAGAACTGGCGGCCAACGTATTTCACGTTGAAGCCAGCAAAATACGTCCCGTCATCATAATCAAGCCCGACAGCGGCCTGAAATTCCGGGCTACGCACCGCAATCTTGCCAGCCGTTGGCAGAGCATCGTTGCCGACCTTGTAGTTGTTGTCGATGGTGGCATGAAGATATTCTGCGGAAACATAAGGCCGCAGATTGTGCCAGGGGCGCGTTCCGAACTCGATATCCACGCCACGTGATGTCTGACCACCAGCGTTGATGTTCTGGGTAATCTGCGCGTTGTTCACCACGACCTGCGTCGCAACCTGACGGTTCGTAAAATTGTAGTTGAAGAACGTAACAGAGCCACTGAAAACATCGCCTGTATAGCGATAACCCAGTTCTTCCGAGATCGAATATTCGGTCTTCTGCTGCGTGTTTGCCAGTGTGGTCGCCTTGCCGGTCGTCGCACTGTATGTGTCGTAAAGTGCATTCAGTGTGGGTGTACGGAAGTTCGTCGCCACGTCCGCAAAAATCTGATGCTGGTCATTGAAGCGGTAACGCGCACCAAGGTTTGGTGTCGTAACGGCTGCGTTCATCCCTGTCCGGTAATTTGAACCCGGCAGGTAGTTGTAGCCGATACGGCTGACCATGGATTCCTTCACACCAGCCTCGACACGCAGGCGGTTGTTGAAGGCATTGAACGTGTCGCCAAAAAACAGCGAATTGACGCGTGTGATGGTCAGGTTGTCATAGCTCGCCAGACGCGTCCCGTCCGAAAGCTTGACGTTATTGAGGAAGCCCCAAACGTTGGCAGGCCCACCGTTTTCACCCACAGCGCTGTATGGATTGATCATACGCTGGCGCGACCAGTCGAACCAGTACCCGAAGACGAAATCATGATGCCCGATGGTATAATGAACCTTCGAGACCAGCCCGGGCCGGTAGACGTAGGGAGTGGTGAAAGGCGTGTACATCATGACCTTGTCGGTCGTGGTGCCGTTCCCGTTCAGGTCAATGCTATAGCGTTGCGTTCCGGAATAGACCGAGTTTTCAGACATAAGGGATGCAGACGCGATCGTGCCCGCATTCCAGTAGAAATATGGCGTGAAATCGAAACCCAGATGCCGGTTGACCACGATGTGCTGAGGCGCACTCAGAATCAGTACACGATACGGGCTCTGATGAAGCTTCCAGTAGCGCGTATCAGTCGGGGAGAAATCCTCAGAATAATTCGCTTTGCGTCCATACTGCTGCCAGGTGGAGAGCGACGGTGAAAGATACGCCACCTTCATCGAATCATCGAAGCTGACGGACACGCTGCTCCGGCTGCCGTTATGCCAGTCCTTCACGAGCTTCGCGTCGACGTGCTGTTTGTGATCGTCTCCACGGCCACGGAAATGCGGCTCCTCAAGATGAGACCATGCAACGAATGCCCGCATTCCGGTATTGCCGATCAGGCCAGTTTCCAGACGCGCGTATTCACGATGGGTATGATAGGAGCCATAGGATCCGGCAATCGTGCCACCCATCTTCTCTGACGGGTCCATCAGATTCATCGTCACGATGCCACCAGAGGCACCGATGACCGGGGAATCCAGATTGGCCGATCCCTGCTGCATCGTCACCTGACTGAGATTTTCGGAATCCACCCACTCTGTGGGGAACGCCATGTACGAGCCGATGTCGTTAAGCGGAGCCCCCTCGACCGTGAAACCGATCTGATCGCTGTTCATGCCCCGGATCGTCATATTGCCGCTCACCATGCCGAACGGGTCCGCGCTGGCCACATTCGCCCCTGGCAGAGAACTCAAGAGACGGAAAACGTTTGGCGTTGGGGCCTGCTTGGCTATGAAAGCCTGCGTAATTTCGCTCCGTGCACGGGTACCGTTCTGCTTGGTCATCAGACCACCGCCGATCGTGGCTCCGGCAACGCGGATGGTCTCGCTGCGTGAGACGACTTTTTTAGCAGATTTGTGCGAAGGTAGCGCGTTATGTGTCCGGCGCCCTTCCGGGGTTCCGGCTGCGAAAGCCATTGTTGAAAAAAGAGTGCCGACAATCGCGGTGCTCAGGAACCATGAAGCGCGCATAAAGAGCTCTCGAACATTATGACACAATATCTCTGCCCGCAGCCTTGCGTAGGAAGCCGTGGTGAACGACGTTGCATCTGTATGAGGGATAACAACTTGTTATAAGACGTCCTACTAACTCTTCATTAGAATCTCAATCTGTTTTTGCAACGTTTTCTGGATTTTCCACGTCATGCCCGCCACCGACTTCTCCTTCGCGCTCGACGCACACGATGCAGTTCCGCTCTACCTGCAGATGAGTCGCCACGTTTCGGGGCTGATCGGTACACACCCACTCTTCATGGAGCGGCTGCCTTCAGAGGCAGATTTCTGCCAGATGTATGGGGTAAGCCGGATCACGGTGCGGCAGGCACTCGCGTACCTTGCCGAGCGTGACATCGTCGTCCGCCAGCATGGGCGCGGGACATTCGTTGGGCCATTACACCGCCCCGGCAGACGCAGCAGCATCATCTCGTTTCAGGACATCCTGACGGAAAAGGGACTGCGCCCAAGCCTGACCCTTCTTGATTTCCAGATATGCACGCCCCCTGAAGACGTTGGCCATGCACTTTCTCTAGGGTCTGGAAAAGCGATCTTTATCCGTCGCGGATACGCAGCAAACGACAAGCCGGTCGCTGTCACGGAAGTTTATTATCCAGAATCGTTTTCTGAGATGATCACCACGGAAATGGCCGCAAGGATGACGTCCGTCACCCTCCTGACAGACGTCATGAAATTTAGCATCGACTATGCAGACGTTTCGATCGGCCTGATGCACGCCGGACAGGAGACCGCGAAATGGCTTCAGATTCCAAAGGACGCTACGCTGATGAAGATCCAGCGTATTACGCACTGCGTCAGTAAAGGCCCGAGCGAGCATAGCCGCCTGCTGGTCACGGAAGGATCGGCAGATTTTCGTATTGATTCAAACGGGTTGGTCCTGAACACCGAAAACGCCTGGACCTAAGCAGGCGCCAGCCCCACACATACGAAGGCCGCGCCGTTCAGAACGCTGGCCTATAACGCGGAAAACATACCTTCAGGCCGGAGAAGCACTGCCCCCCGGCTCAGACAGCAGCCGAGTTGCAATTTCTGCCGTGACAAACGCAGCGATGATCTCAGGCCGCTTGTCCCGCACTCCAAAATCACCGATTGGGCAGACAAGCTTGTCAATCTGCATCTGCGGAATATCAATCTGACGAAAAGCGCTTTCAAAGCGCCGCCGCTTTGTCCGCGAGCCAATCATACCAACGTAGCGCAAATCATCACGCACAAGGGCCGCCCCCACGATTAGCGCATCCAGAGTATGACTCTGGGTCAAGACCAGAACCCCAGAGCCCGCAGGCGCAGCATCGAGCATCGCTTCCCAATCACCCGTGACCTGCGCCTCGACATCGACCGGAACAGAACCAAACTCCTCATCCCGTGCATCAATCCAGATGAGCCTGAGGGGCAACAATGCGAGAGAGCGGGCCAGCGCACGCCCGACATGGCCAGCACCGAACAGCAGAAGAGTCGGCAGCGCTTCGCGATCCCTCAGCGCCTCAGCTTCCAGCACCTCAAGATCATGGATGCGCTCTATCAATACCGTGACGGCACCTCCACAACACTGATTGATCGCAGGGCCGAGGGGAATATGACATTCCCGCCTGTCGAGCCCCTCGGAGAGAAGAAGTCGGGCATCTGCCATGCAATCCCACTCCAATCGGCCACCACCAATTGTGCCGGTCTGCTCGTGCGCCGAGACAAGCATGAACGCGCCTTCCTCGCGCGGCGTGGAGCCCAGCGCCTGGATAACACTGATCCGCGCAACAGGCTCACCAGCACTACGCCACCGCCGGACAATCTCCAGAGCGCTCAGACCGCCTCTCCACGCAGCCGCATGGCAGTCCGCAGGATCATTTCTGGAGTAGCTGGCGCATCCAGTCGCGGGCATGTCCGATACTCATCAAGGCTCGCAATGGCGTCTGAAATAGCCTGCAGAACCGCCACTCCATGAACAAAAGGCGGCTCACCTACGGCTTTGGAGCGAAAGATCGTCGCTTCACGGTTCGGGGCATCCTCAAGCAGCGAAACATTGAAAATGCGCGGACGGTCTGAACAGGCCGGGATTTTATAGGTGCTTGGCGCGTGCGTCCGCAAACGCCCTGCAGCATCCCAGACAAGTTCCTCCATCGTGAGCCAACCCGCGCCCTGCACAAACCCGCCCTCAATCTGCCCGATATCAATATCAGGATTCAGGGATTGCCCGGCGTCATGGAGAATATCCACACGGTCTATGGTGTTTTCGCCCGTCAGCAGATCGACTGACACTTCGGCGCATGCAGCCCCGTAGGCAAAGTAGAAAAAAGGACGACCCCGACCAGTATCAGCATTCCACGAAATTTTTGGCGTTTTGTAGAAGCCATTTGCCGAAAGCGAAATCCGGGCGAAATACACATCCCAGACCAGCTTCTTGAAAGGAACAATGTCGTCGCCGATATGCACGCCATCGGGTAGAAAATGAATGTCACATTCCGCCACAGCCCATTTCTCGGCTGCGAATGCGATGATCCTCTCCTTGATACGACGAATGGCATCTAGAACTGCCATTCCGTTCAGGTCCGCACCGGAAGACGCAGCGGTAGCAGAAGTATTGGGGACTTTGCCTGTCGTGGTGGCCGTAATACGCACGAGGTCTGCGGTCAGGCCAAACTCCCTCATGGCAATCTGCACCATCTTGGTATGCAGTCCCTGCCCCATTTCAGTGCCGCCGTGGTTCACCTGCACGGAACCATCCGTATAGACATGCACCAGTGCGCCAGCCTGATTGTAATGCGTGGCCGTGAACGAAATTCCGAACTTGACCGGCGTAAGAGCAATACCACGCCTGATATGCCTGCTATGGCGGTTGAACTCCCGGATCTCGGCCTTGCGGGTCTCGTAATCACAGCGCTCTACAAGCTTGCTGACGATCTCTGCGCTGATCGAGTCCTCAACCGTCATGTGATAGGGCGTCACATTCCGGGTGCCCGTCCCGTAGAAATTCCGCATCCGCACCGTGACAGGATCAAGGCCCGTCGCAAACGCGATCTCCTCGATCACGCGCTCTGCTGCCACAATCCCCTGCGGGCCACCAAATCCGCGATAGGCGGTATTGGACTGTGTATTGGTTTTGAGTGCCTGTGATCGAAACCGTACATCTGGGTAGAAATAGGCGTTGTCAGCATGAAACAATGCACGATCCGTCACGGGGCCGGACAGATCTGCAGACCATCCACAACGCGCCGCAAGAACCATATCGACCGCAAGAATGCGGCCGTCATCATCAAAGCCCACATCATAATCAACGACAAAATCATGACGCTTGCCCGTCATCATCATGTCGTCGTCACGATCCAGGCGCATCTTTGCAGCCCTGCCCGTCAGATCCGCAGCCAAGGCTGCAATACACGCACACGCATTGGCCTGCGTTTCCTTACCGCCGAACCCACCGCCCATACGCCGGATTTCGGTCGTTACGAGATGATGCGGCCTGCCAAGCACATGCGCTACGAGATGCTGGGTTTCTGAAGGATGCTGCGTCGAAGACCACACCCGCATCTCACCGCCCTCGCCGGGCTGCGCAAATGCGCTTTGCCCTTCAAGGTAGAAATGCTCCTGCCCGCCCATCGTAATCCGGTTTTTCAAACGACGAGGCGCCTCTGCCAGGCCGCGCTCCACATCTCCACGCTCCATGGTTAATGGACGCCAGACCACGGCACCGCCGTTTTCCCGTGCCTGTGCAATATTCAGAATTGCAGGCTTCTCTTCATATTCGATCTTCGCCAGACGCACGGCATGCCGTGCCGCCGCACGAGAAACCGCAACCACGGCAAAGATCGGCTGTCCCCAGTAATAAACATGATCAGTGGCCAGCAGCGGCTCGTCATTCGCATGAACCGGACTGATCTGGTTTTCACCCATCACATCCTCGGCTGTAAGAACCCTCACAACACCGGGCGCCGCACGCACAGCCTCAAGATCCATTGAGACAATACGGGCATGCGCCTTGGTGCTCATTCCCGGAACCACATGCAGCATGCCTCTGGGTTCTGGCATGTCGTCAATATAGGCCGCGGTGCCGGTTACATGCAGAATGGCGCTTTCATGCTTCATGCTGGTTGATGCCGCACCCTTGACGCGCGGCTGGGCCACATTCTCAAGCATGCACAGGCCCTCCCGTCTTGGCCAGACGCGCTGGCGCACCGTCCTGTGTCTCTTCGTAAAGGCGCGTCAGCAGATTGGCGGCGACTGTGCGTCGATACCAGTCACTTGCCCGCATATCCGTCAGCGGGGTGAAATCCTGTGCAATTGCTTCGCGTGCAGCTGCGAGCGCATCTTCGTCCCACACCCGGCCTGTAACGGCGGCTTCAGCCAAAACTGCCCGCTTAGGGGTTGCCGCCATACCGCCAAATGCAAAACGTGCAGAAATCACGACGGAATCATCGTCGATTTCCAATGCAAAAGCTCCGAGAACGGCGGAAATATCCTGATCAAAACGCTTTGAAACCTTATAGGCCCGGAACTGCGTTCTGGCAGATAGAGCCGGTATCGTCACAGCCTCAACAAACTCACCCGGCTGCCGATCCTGCTTTCCATAAGCCACGAAATACGCTTCCAGCGGCAGCGCCCGGCGAACCTCTCCGCGTCGTAGATGCAGTGTCGCACCTGCCGCGATAAACATCGGGGGCCCATCCCCGATCGGGGAGCCGTTCGCAATGTTGCCGCAGACTGTCGCGCTGTTACGCACCTGCGTCGAACCAAGACGACGGATCATTTCACCAGCATCTGGCAGCAACGCTGCTATCGCCGGGCGAGCCTCCTGATAGGTTACGGCCGCCCCAATCTTTAACCCGGCTGATGTGTGCTCCATCACGCGAAGGTCTGGCACTCGCCCAATTGAGATAATGTGCGGCAGGGTACGCATACCCTTCGTGACCCAAAGACCCACATCCGTAGCTCCGGCCACAATCGTGGCAGAAGGATCATCCAGGAAAGCCTGTGAAAGCGCGTTCGAATCTGTCGGTATCGTCAGCTTTCCACCCGGACCAGCCAGACAGACTGTCTCACTATCCTGAAGGCTCTCCAGGCGTTTCGTGATCGCCTCGACTTCTGCATCAAAGCGGTCTGCTCCGGCCGCCATGGCCTGCTTCATAGCCCGTACAATCGGAGCGTATCCCGTGCACCGACACAGGTTTCCAGCCAGAGCCTCATCAATGCGCGCATCATCAATCGTGGCATCGGGCGTCTTGCGATAGGCCGCCATCGACATGACGAAGCCGGGGGTACAAAACCCGCACTGGGAACCGTGCTGCTCAACCATCGCCGTCTGCACGGGATGGGGGGCGGCAGGCGTACCAAGATCCTCAATCGTGAAAAGCTGTGCACCATCCAGCATACTGACAAACTGGATGCATGCATTTACAGCCTTCCAGACAAGCTGTGCCTTTTCCAGACGAACGATCAGAACCGTACAGGCCCCGCAATCCCCCTCGTTACAGCCTTCTTTGGTTCCCGTACGCCCACGCTCACGAAGCCAGTCAAGCACCGTTAGCGTTGGAGAGATTTTGCTGAGCTCACAATACTCCGCGCCAAGGTAGAAACGCACATTCTGTCGCATCAGACCGCTCCCACACACAGCATAGCAAAGCGGCGTTCATGCCCGCGTGCATGCATGACAGGAAAAAGGCTGGTGTGATGGCGTGTCAGCGTCAAGATAAAACCTTTGCAGAAGGCAAACAGAACTCCGGTAAGAGTCCCGGCAGACAGACCCTAAGTAAGAGGCAGTCTGAACATAACCTTCCTGCAGGGCGCGCAGTCCATTAGCAAGAAACGCACGAAGCGTTGCCTTTTTACGAGCGTACATCGCGTATTTAAGCTAAACCTGCGAACAGAAACCTCTACGCAAGCTCACAACCCAGAATTCAGCGTAAAAGAGCAACCACGCCATCCTGATACCCCAGAGCCGTCAAAAGCTCATCGAAGCTGATATCGGTTGTCGCGTAGAAAATATTCAATGCAAAAATCAGGGTCATGGCAGCCACCAATAGCCAGATCGCAAGGTCATCCCTGTTATAGGAATAAACCTCACCACTTTTGAGTGCAGAACTGATTTTGGGTTCCCTGCGATACATGTCCGCGCTCCCTTAATGCATCACCGACACAGGCAGGGAAGCGCCGACTGAAACCTGCGGCCACAGAACGTCCCGGGGCGAGATGTCCGCAGCCCTGCTCCGCCATCGCGCAACCGACGCAAGACAGGGCGAGCCAAATCGGCGCGTGTCTTGCCGAAAAGCGTTTCCATGAGAAGCCGGAAGCCAATGCCCGGTCCCTGCCAGACAGTCAGCCAGCAGCATGAGTGCAAGAGAGAAGCGCGATTGTAGATAGAAATGTCCGAAATCGGGCTCCAGAATGGATCTCACCGCACTCTGATTTCCGTTCTGGGCACTCTCTACAGCATGGAGGAAACGCTGCTCCGTTTCGAAAACCTGTTGTGTCCCTGGAATGCCAATTTCGGGCAGTTCCATCGCCGAATCTCTCATGAATTGCAGCGCCTCCTGAAGAGCGGTTTCCGCAGCTTCGAGACCGTTCCTGCAGCATTCCGGGAAAAAACTACCCGGGCGCCGCGCAACTGGCTGGCATGAGGGCATGCTGAGGCCCGTCATACTGCGGATACTCCAGATCGCCAGGCGCTCACTGCAGCACAGTTCGGATAGGAAAAGCGAAGATTGGGTCATGTGGACCTCCGGATCAGCGGGTATGAACTGACGTTATGTGAGAATCATTCTCAATTGCAATTCAAATATGCATCCCGGCATGATTTCTTTGCATGTCGCGCTCATCGTCCAGCCCGATTTCAGATCATGACAGAGACTTCGTTTCGCTTGACGATCACTCCGTTCTCCCTTCAATCACGAGAAACAAAGCAAGCGACGGAGCGAGCAGTTTGAGCGACAGAACGGCGGTTACCCACACATTGAACGTCGCCGCTCACCAAAAATGGCTCCAGATGGCAGCGGCTCTGGTCTGCATGGCCGCCATTTCCTCTCCGCAATATGTCTGGACACTGCTTACTCCTGCCCTCAAAGCCGATTTTCCGGTCAGTGCCGCCGCATTGCAGGTGACGTTCTCGCTTCTGATCGTGCTGCAAACGCTTTTCTCACCCATACAGGGCTGGATAAGCCAACGCATAAGCCCTCGCCTGCTCATCTCAGCAGGAATCGTACTCACAGGGCTAAGCTGGGTCTGCGCGTCATGGGCACAAACTCTGACAGGCCTTTATCTGACCTATGGCGTCCTGGGAGGAGTAGGTACGGGCATCGTGTATGTCGGGGTGATATCCCTGTTGATGCAATGGTTCCCCGAACGCCGCGGTATGGCCGCAGGACTGGGGGCATCAGGATATGGCATGGGCGCCATGCTCACCACTTTCCCCATTGCTCACAGCCTGTCTCATACAGGCTGGAGGCATACGGTCCTGGTTTTTGGTATTGGCATTGCTATTGCTGGCCTCTGTGCCTCGACGATGCTCAGAGTGCCTACCGGCAACACATTGCCATCACAGCAACCTGAGATCGGCACCCCCACAGGCGAAGTCGTCCGTACCCCTCTTTTCTGGCTCATGTTCTTCATGATGGCGACCATGGCGACATCCGGACTGATGGTGACATCCCAGCTGGCGCAGATTGCTTTAGATTTTGGCGTTGCGCACCTGACAGTCCTTGGAGCTGCAGCACTGCCGCTCGCCATGACCCTTGACCGCATCGCCAATGGTTTCACACGCCCTATGTTCGGTTGGATATCCGATGTTGTCGGGCGTGAACGCACAATGGCAATAGCGTTCTCACTTGAAGCCATAGCCATGACATGCTGGGTACTTCTTGCGCATCATCCAGTCGCATTCGTACTTTTGTCCGGTATGGTTTTCCTCGGGTGGGGAGAAATTTTCTCTCTTTTCCCAGCCACCCTTACCGATACCTTTGGCTCCAGGGACGCATCCCGCAATTACGGCATTCTCTATATGGCGCAAGGCGTGGGTGCAGTGATCGGAGGCCCGCTTGCGGCAATGCTGCACCACACATCGGGAAGCTGGTATCCGGTTTTTGGCTGTGCAATTGCCGGTGACCTCCTAACGGCTTTTCTGGCTATCACGGTCCTTCGCCCAATGAGGCAGAGATTTATAACCCCACAGCCAAAAATACTCTGATTTGCTGCCTTCTCACGGCCTCTTTCAGAGACCAGTCAAAAATCGACAGTGCTCAGGAGGTTCGTTATAGCAAACACAATTCATCAATAATATTTTTATGGAGCCGCCTGTGCAGTGCGAATGGCGTCGATCTTACGACAGGCTCGTGCCGATGTTGATCAAGGAACATTTCGGCGATCCAGGCGGATTGACGCGACAGTTCCCATACATGAAATCCACTTTCCAATGGAAAAGCGACGATTTCATCATCAGCGCAGAAAAACTTGCCAATCCGAACAATAAATATCACGGCCTGGAAAAGCTCGCCGTGCAATATCGCAACAAAGGCGCAAACGTTCTCGCAGGGGATCTCTGGCTGATCGCAGCTGGCTGGCGCAGAAACACCATGGACCCAAGCGACGAACGCCATATGGAAGCACTACAGTTCGTTCTGCGTAATGTCGAATACGACAGAGCTATGGCGGAATGGAAAAAGAAGAAACTGGCACGGAACGCGATGCCATATCCCAGCCTTTTCGGTCTCTCCGACGCGTGAATACAAACGACTGCAAAATTTCTGGGCAAATGCGTTAATATAATTGAACGCATATACGGACACTGCAGTCCAGAGTGTCTCAAACGTGCAGCTGATGCCTTAACGGGATCAGCTGGTTGAGCACATGTTTTCCGTGTCAACTGGCAAAGAGAATGCCAAATAACTGATTGTCATTTTGGGGAGTTAAGCTGGTGCTGCTGGACAGGATTGAACTGTCGACCTCTCCCTTACCAAGGGAGTGCTCTACCACTGAGCTACAGCAGCATCGTTGCTTGGCGCGCTTCCTACCGCTTTGAAGCGCACCATGCAACCCCTTTAGTCGTCGCGATGAACCTTTTCCATGCGTTCATGACGCTCCTGGGCGTCAATCGACATTGTTGCGATCGGACGCGCCTCAAGACGCTTCAGGCCAATTGGTTCACCTGTTTCTTCGCAATAGCCATATGTGCCGTTATCAACGCGTTCCAGCGCCATGTTGATCTTAGAGATCAGCTTGCGTGCACGATCGCGGGTACGGAGCTCGAATGCTCGGTCAGTCTCTACGCTGGCGCGATCTGTAATATCAGCTTCATGGATGCCGCCCTCTGAAAGGCTGGCAAGAGTTCCATCAGCCTCACGCAGGAGCTCTGCACGCCACTGAAGCAGTTTCTGGCGGAAATACTCGACCTGTAGAGAATTCATGAACTCTTCAGCATCGGAGGGCCGATAGTCTGGCGGTAACGTGATCATGCGCGTCCATTCCCTGACAAGTCCGCCGACGTCCGCTTCTGCACAGCCGTGGGCGATGACGCGCGGCTTATACCCATCAAGGGCTCTCCCGCCAAGTCCGAACATAAAGTGTAACGCAACTCAAAAGGGCAGAAATCCGCCCACTGTTAGGAGATTCTTCATCCATTACTGGCATTTAGGTCCTCTGACAGGAAGCAATCGCTTTCGCTGAGTGCGGGATTTTTTGCCACAATCATGCCTCTCATACCCATTTCAACACGCTTCTGGAGCCAGATCAGTGCAGTATTATGCACACTGGTCCTCCTGCTTCCTGCCCCTTCCAAAGCTGCCGTTGTCCGCATCAAGGACATTACGGATATGGAAGGCGTACGGAGCAACCAGTTGATTGGCTATGGTCTTGTTGTCGGTCTGAACGGCACCGGTGACCGGCTGACAAATTCGATTTTTACCCGTGAAACGCTGATTTCGATGCTCAACCGCCTCGGCGTCAACATTCGTGATCAGGAGACGCAGCTTCAGACCCATGATGTTGCAGCAGTCATGGTCACAGCTGATCTTCCAGCATTTGAGCACGGTGGAAACAGGATTGACGTCACCGTATCGGCGGCAGGTGATTCTTCTTCACTTACAGGTGGAACGCTTCTGGTAACACCGCTGATGGCTGCGGACGGAGAAGTATATGCCGTCGCACAGGGATCACTGGCAACAAACGCGTTCAGTACACGCGGAGCGGCGGCATCCATTACGCGCAACGTTCCTACAAGCGGACATATAGCCAATGGTGGCGTTGTCGAGCGTGAAGTGCCCTTCGATTTAAGTCACCGCACAAGCCTGCACATGAGTTTGCGAAATCCGGACCTGACAACGGCAACGCGCATCGCAGCCGTGATCAACCAGACCCTGGGTCCAATCGCGACCGTTCAAGATCCACGCACGCTGCTGATCGCCCTGACTTCAAGGGATCCCGTCGCCACGTTGTCCAGAATCGGGGATTTACTGGTTCAACCCGACAACCCGGCAAAAGTTATCGTGGATGAGGCAAGCGGTACAATTATCATGGGAGCGGATGTCCGAATCAGCACGGTTGCCGTCGCACAAGGCAATCTGACCGTACAAGTCACGGAGACACCTCAGGTTTCGCAGCCTGGTCCGTTTTCGAACGGTCAGACTGCAGTGGTCCCCAGGACAAACATCAATGTGGATACCGGGAAAAACCATCACCTTGCTGTCATGCAAGGTGGCACGACCCTGCGTGAACTTGTTGCTGGCCTCAACTCACTCGGCGTTGGCCCACGCGACATGATCAGCATTCTGCAAGCAATCAAGGCCGATGGCGCGTTGCAGGCCGATCTGGAGATGCGTTGATATGCACATTACCATGACCATGCCACAATCGGCCATGCAGGGATCATCTTCCATGGAAGACAAAACCATGAAGGCCGCACGGGACTTTGAGTCCATGACAATTAATCAGATGCTGCAGCCAATGTTTCAGTCTGATGATGACGACAAAAACATGTTTAGCGGCGGCGCAGGTGAGAAGCAGTTCAAACCCATGATTGTTGAGCAGATTGCGAAGCAGATGGAAGATAACGGAGGCCTTGGCCTCACAGACGCAATAGATCGCCAGATGCTTGCCATGCAGGAGGCCAAATGACTTTTCGGGACACATCCCTGATGCAGGACCTTCTGGCTCTTCTGGAAACAGAGAATTCCGCTCTGACAGCAGGGAATCTAAGTGACGCGCTAGCTTTGTTGCCTGAAAAACAGAAACTCTCAGAGTTGTTCGAGGCAAGCGTATCCAGCGCGCGCGAAACTGGGAACATCACTGAAGACGTTCGGCCACTACTGGAACGGATCAGCATTGCCATGACGCGCAATGAAGAGTTGCTACAACTCGCCATTGGAACCCAGAAACGAGTGGTGAGCGTTTTAACAACCCCACTGACCAATGCAGACAATATTCCGCAGGCATATGGCCAGAAAGGTGGATACGCAGACGTCAACAGGCAGAATACTGCGGTGTTCGTAAGCCGGGCCTGAGATAACAAGCCAGGCCACCCTGTCAGTTTTCGGCGAGAACCTGTCGGCTGGCCTTCACCCGAATGACCCGCCGCCTCTCCATCTCCAAAACTTCAAACAGCCATCCCGCAAAGGCGACCTTGTCGCCTTTGGCTGGCACGCGACGTAACAGCGCCAGGATGGCACCACCGAGCGTGTGATAACTACCAGACGCCGGGAGCTCCGGCAGATCGAGCTTTGAGCGCACCTCGTCCGCAGGCATGAAACCGTCCAGAATATATTCATCAGCACCTTCAGCAGCCTGCAATTCTGAAGGGGCGGAATCTGTCGTTTCGTCGCCAACAATCGCCTCAAAGACATCTGAGGGCGTTACAATCCCCTCAAACGAGCCATATTCATCCAGAACAAACGTGATTCCCAGCGTGACCCCACGCATACGCTCGATCATATCCTGCGCTGTGAGGCTGTCTGGTATCACAGGCGGTTCGCGCAAAACTGCTTCAATGGAAACAGGCAACCCAAGAAGCAGCCGGTCCATAATGTCCTTGGCCAGAATAACGCCAACCGGATGATCAACATCCCCTTCGCAGACCACAATACGTGCAAAGGATGACTGACGGAGTTTGCTGATCAGGGTTTCCTGATCAGCATGTCGATCTACCCAGAACAACTCGTTTCTTGGCGTCATGATGGCACGAACAGGACGATCAGCAAGCCGAAGGAGGCGCTCGATCATTGCTCGCTCTTCAGTCTCGAGAACGCCAGCCTGCGCTCCCTCTGCCAGAACGGCACGCAGCTCCTCCTCAGTGACGGCAGCACGGGTCAAGGGGCCAACGCCGAGCAGGCGCAGCACCAGAGAGGACGTCTTGCTCAGGCACCAGACAACCGGCTGCGCGATCCGCGACAGGCTCACGAGAAGAAACGAAAGGCGTGATGCAATCAGCTCCGGCTGCTGAAGTGCCATTTGCTTTGGCACCAGTTCTCCAAACACCAGCATTGCAAACGTGATCATCGCCACAACAAACACGATCGCCAGTTCGCCAGCAAAAGGCCTGAGAACCGGAACCTGATAAATCCAGGCTGTCACCGTGGACTCAAGCTGGCTACCGCCGAATGTACCTTCCAGGATGGAAACCAGCGTCATGCCAACCTGAACGGTCGGCAGGAATCCATGAGGGTCATCAGCAAGACGCATGGCGCGGTCGGCGCCCCGGACTCCTTTCTTAGCCAGCACCGCAAGACGTGGTCGCTTGGCGGAAATCAGTGCCAGCTCCCCCATGGCGAAAACACCGTTCAGGAGAATGAGCAGGCAGATGATAAAAATAGGGGTCAACATGGTCCGGCCAGAGTTATGAAGGTCGCGATGATAGCAGGCAATTTCCCAAGCACCATGACATTCCTGTCATTTATCCACGAACACCTCTGATCCACATAAAAAAAAGCCACTCCCCTTAGGGAAGTGGCTTTCACTATATGCCTACCAGTCGACGGAAAGATCAGTCAGCGGCATCCGCAGCTTCAGAGACAGCATTCGCTGCACGTCCGTTTACGCGAACCCGCGGACCACGTGCCGGCTTGGAGCCCTTGGAGATCTGTTCCATCTGCGTTGCGACCTGCGCTTCATAGCCATATTCGGCAGGGCGCTGGTTTGCGAGCGAGATTTCAGGAACCATCGGCTTTTCAGTCTCGGGTCCGAACAAGGCGACCTTTGCGATATGCCAGGGACGACGGACCGCATCCATCACAGCCGTGGATTCATACCCGGAGTGAACCATGCAGTCTGCGCATTTCTCGTATGCGCCTGTGCCATACTGCTCCCAGGCAGTATCGTCCATCAGTTCCTTGAATGTCTTGGCATAGCCCTCGCCCAGCAGATAGCAGGGGCGCTGCCAGCCAAAGACAGTGCGGAGCGGCTTACCCCAAGGCGTGCAATGATAGTTTTCGTTGCCTGCCAGAAAGTTCAGGAACAATGGTGACTGCGTGAAGCGCCACTTCTTGCCCTTACCCAGACGGAAGATGTCACGGAAAAGCTGCTTGGTCTTCTGACGGTTCAGGAAGTGCGCCTGATCAGGTGCACGCTCATATGCGTATCCTGGGGCGGTCATGATGCCGTCCACACCCATTGCCATGGCTTCATCGAAGAAGGCCGCAACGCGTTCCGGAACAGCACCGTCGAACAGGGTGCAATTGATCGAGACACGGAAACCACGCGCCTTAGCAGCACGAATGGCAGCGGTTGCACGCTCAAACACACCGTCCTGACAGACTGACGCATCATGCATCAGCTGATCACCATCCAGATGCACATCCCATGAGAAGAAATGAGAGGGCTCGTAATCGTCCAGCTTCTTCTCCAGAAGCAGACCATTCGTGCAGAGGTAGATGTATTTCTTACGCTCGATCAGACCCTTGACGATCTGCGGCATTTCCTTGTGCAGCAGAGGCTCACCACCAGCGATGGCAATGACCGGGGCATCGGCTTCAGAATCTGCATCAAGGCATTCCTGAAGGCTCATGCGCTGGTTCAGGATCTGCGCCGGATAATCAATCTTGCCACATCCGGCGCAAGCCAGGTTGCAGCGAAACAAAGGCTCGAGCATCAGGACCAAGGGGTAGCGCTTGCGGCCCGTGATGTGCTGCTTGACAACGTACCGTCCGACTCGGACAGCCTGCATCAAAGGAACGGCCATTATAGTCCTCTGGTTCTTGCCACCGGGATTACGCGCTCGCGTTGAAGCACACCGGGGCCTTTCGCATCTGGTGACGATCAGGCTTTCCGTAGAAAACTCGGGTAAACCCTCTGGCGTTCAGTGCCGGATACGGGGTTAGCCAGACAGTCGATTCACTGGCTATAGCCCCATTGACCATCACGCCTCAATGTCGTGCATGATAATTGTATGAAAGACTGTTGCTTATCAGACACAGAGTAAAACTTTCCATGTTCCATTGATCTGACGCAATTTCGTGCTGACCTCTTGCACAAAATGTCACATAGGACGAAAGCATGACCATGATCCGCCGAATTTCGAAACATGCGACTCTCTCCCTGTTCATTGCGGGAGGAATCCTAGGTATCGCCCGCGGCAATGCTCTGGCTCAGGCAGCTTCGTCTTCAGCCCAGAGTGTTTCCGTAGCGTCTGATACATCCTCAGCACCGATCAACGGTCTGTATGATGCCCTGCGTGCTGCGCAGACATCGGGAAAGACTGCCCAGCAACGCGCAGGAATAATTGCCCCCGCCGTGGACAAGGCATTTGATCTGGAGGCTGTTCTGCGTCGTTCCGTGGGGCTTCGCTACAATGATCTCAGTCCTGCGGACCGCACGCGACTGCTCGGCTCATTCCGCCAGTTCACTATTGCCCGTTACGCATCCACGTTCAAACCCGGCACCAATGCGGTGTTCAAGGTTATGCCGCAGACGCGCGCCAACCCAGCAGGTGGCCAGATCGTTGACACAACCATTGGCGGAACAACAGGTGACAGCACGCCGGTTGATTACATCATGACGTCCTCTCCCTCAGGATGGAAGATTACGGATATTCTCCTGAACGGGCATATCAGCCAGGTCGCTGCACAGCGTTCTGACTTCGGTGGCGCTCTTGGTCAGGGTGGCGCAAGCGGGCTGGCGAATCTTCTAGATCACAAGACAAGCCTCTTCCTGCATGATTGAAACTGCATGTGCGGACGCACATCTATTTCCTGCCCTGACGGCAGGAGGCTAGAAACCACACGTGCCCACACCTCTCTCTATTGCCGCCGGATTTACAGGGCTTGTTTCAGTTGCCGGAAGCCTGCAGGCGCTGATTGGCGCAACCCTGCTCAGCCGGTTCCGGCGGGGCGAGACCGCGGCCGACGACGCATTGCGCTCAATTGCGCGCACTTGGCCCGCAATTACCGTCCTCAAGCCGCTACATGGAGATGAACTCCTGCTTGATGATGCGCTCGACAGCATCTGCCTTCAGGAATATCCGGCTTTCCAGATCGTTTTCGGAGTTCAGTCGACTCAGGACACTGCGATCCCGGTCGTGGAACGTCTGAAAGCAAGACATCCGAACGTCGACATCACGCTTGTGGTTGACGATGCAGAACACGGCCCGAACCGCAAAATCGGCAACCTCATCAACATGTATGGGGCAGCGCATCACGATATCATTGTCGTTTCAGACTCTGATATCCATGTAACCCCAAACTACCTAAAGCATGTTGTATCCGCGCTTGAAAAACCCGGAACGGATCTGATCACCACGCTGTATGCGGGCAGGCCAGCGACTGGCAGCCTCGTGCAGCAACTGGGTGCCTGCCAGATCAATCACAATTTTCTTCCGGGCGTGATGATGTCCCGCCTTCTGGGGCGTCAGGACTGCCTTGGCGCCACAATGGCCCTGACACGCCAGAAACTGGAGGCCATCGGTGGCCTGCGGGCTCTGGTTGACCATGTGGCTGATGATGCCGAACTCGGCCGCCTTATTCGCCAGCAGGGGGGGGACATCGCGATTGCTCCCACCCTGACCCACACCACCGTTGGCGAACAATCTCTGACGGAGTTGCTCGCGCACGAACTGCGCTGGGGGCGAACCGTCAAGAATGTCGAGCCCTTGGGCTACGGCCTTTCTTCAATCCAGCTGCCACTTTTCTGGGCAATAGCCTGTGTGCTTTTCCGCCCGAATACCCGGCTTAGCTGGATGATTCTTGCCCTGACCTGGTTTCTGCGGGCCATAAGCGCATCGATGGTGGATCGCGCTACGAAATGTCCGTTACCAGCAGGGATTCCCTTCCTTCCCGTGCGCGACTGGCTGTCTGCGGCTATTATGGTGGGCAGTGCACGCGGGTCACGCGTTGCATGGCGCGGCAGAACAGTCCATATCGCGCGACGCACGAAGAATTCTGCGGCGAGCGGCACCACCACGCAGCCCGGCACAAACAGGAGCGTTTGATTATGATGAGAACCCTTTTTCTCCAGCCTCCTTCTTTCGACGGCTTTGATGGTGGTGCAGGCTCCCGCTACCAGGCCAAACGCGAGATCAAGTCTTTCTGGTTTCCCACCTGGCTCGCACAGCCTGCAGCCCTGGTCCCGGGATCACGGCTGATCGACGCCCCGCCAGCCAAGATGGGCATGGACCCCATTCTGGAAGACGTTAAAAACCGCGATCTGGTCATCATCCACACATCAACGCCGTCCTTCGCATCGGATGTCCGTGTGGCTCAGATGCTCAAGGATACGAATCCAAAGCTGATCATCGGCATGGTCGGCGCCAAAGTTGCCGTGCAGCCTGACGAAAGCATGCGTCAGGGTGGACCGATCGATTTCGTGGCGCGCAACGAATTTGATTTCACAATCAAGGAAATTGCAGAAGGCAAGCCCCTCTCTGAAGTTGACGGCATTACGTGGCGCAACGCAGAAGGCGAGGTCATCGCCAACAAAGACCGCGCGATGATCGAGGACATGGACAGCCTTCCGTTCGTGACGGAAGTCTACAAGCGTGACCTCAACATCAACGACTACTTCATCGGCTATCTGAAGCATCCTTACATTTCGATCTATACGGGTCGCGGATGCAAGTCGCGCTGCACGTTCTGCCTGTGGCCCCAGACGGTCGGTGGACACCGCTACCGCACTCGCAGCCCGGAACACGTTGCTGCCGAAGTACGTCTCGCCAAGCAATATTTCCCGCAGGTGCAGGAATTCATGTTTGATGATGACACCTTCACGGACGATCTGCCCCGCGCCGAAGCCATTGCCCGCGAGATGGGTAAGCTGGGCGTAACATGGTCTTGCAACGCCAAGGCAAACGTTCCCTACAGCACCCTGAAAATTCTGAAAGAAAATGGCCTGCGCCTTCTTCTGGTCGGCTATGAGAGCGGCAACCAGCAGATCCTTCACAACATCAAAAAGGGCATGCTCGTCGAGACAGCCAAGGAATTTACCCGCAACTGCCACAAACTTGGCATCAAGATCCATGGCACGTTCATCGTAGGCCTCCCGGGCGAGACGAAAGACACCATTCAGGAAACGATCAAGTTCGCCAAGGAAATCAACCCGCATACCCTACAGGTTTCACTGGCAGCGCCTTATCCCGGCACGTTCCTGCACAAGCAGGCAACGGAGAATGGCTGGCTGAATGAGGAAGCGGCAGAGTTGATCGACGAAAACGGCGTTCAGATCGCACCGCTGCACTATCCGCATCTGTCGCACACGGAAATTTTCGAAAGCGTTGAAGAATTCTATCGCAAATTCTATTTCCGCGGCTCCAAGATCGCTTCGATCGTGAACGAAATGGTTCGCAGCCCGCAGATGATGAAACGCCGCCTTCGTGAGGGTGTGGAGTTCTTCCAGTTCCTCAAGGATCGCCACGCAGCCTGATCCAAGCTCTGAACGTAGTTTCAGAAGGGGTGTGGCCAAGCTGGCTACACCCCTTTTTCATACGCAGCCCCTGCTCCGGAGATCTCCATGAGCCTTCCTGCTCAACGACGCGCCATCGTTTCAGCCGATGATTTCGGGATGAGCGAAGAGGTGAACGAAGCCATCGAGATAGCGCATCGAGAGGGTATTCTCTCCACGGCGAGTCTGATGGTAGCAGGCCCGGCAGCAGTAGATGCCGTGCGTCGGGCAAAAAAAATGCCCGACCTACGGGTAGGCCTTCATGTCGTGGCAATTGAGGGTAAATCCGTCCTCGATCTCCCTGCGATCACCGATGAACAAGGCTGGTTCGGACGCAATCAGTTACGCCTTGGGGTGGAGTATTTCTTTCGCCCCCATTCCCGCCGCGCCTTACGCCGGGAAATAGAGGCGCAGTTTCGCGCCTTTGACCTGAGCGGACTCACGCTTGATCACGCAAACGCTCACAAACACATGCATCTCCATCCAACCGTCGGTAAATTTCTGATCGAGTCGGGCCTAAAGCATGGGCTCAAAGCCGTTCGGACGCCCCTGGAACCTCCAAAGCCCGTTGAGAGCACTGAAACGCTGGGGGACAGAGCGCTCCGCCGTTGGATCAGCGTCCTGCACCATCAGCTTTCCCGGGCGGGGCTGAAGACCAATGACTGGTGCTTCGGTCTGCGCTGGTCAGGCCACATGACCCCGGAACGAATCCAGGGACTGATTCCGCGCCTGCCACCCGGAGTGAGCGAAATCTACTTCCACCCTGCCACGGGCCAAAACGACATGATGCGGCGCTTCATGCCGGACTATGACCCGACTGGAGAGTTGGCCGCCCTCCTTGATCCGGCAGTCCGCAAATCGTTTGGACGTGCGAACGTTGACCGAATCGGCTGGGGCGACCTCTGAACGAGCGCTTCAGGCTTTAAGCGCAAAGTCTTTCTCAGGACGTGCACCAAAGCGCGTGATGATGTCACCCGCAGCCGCATTCCCCAGCTTAGCGCAGGTCGTCAGATCACGTCCCTTGCTCAAGCCTGCAAGAAATCCTGCTGCAAATGCATCGCCTGCACCCGTGGTATCCACGACCTTGACCTGCGCCGTTGAAACGTCATGACGCTCTTCCCCGGCGATAACAACCGCACCCTTTTCGCTACGCGTGATGACAGCGAGCTTTGTCTCAACCGCGACCTTACGCGTGGCAGCTTCGAAATCCGTGGTTTCATAAAGCGCCAGCAGCTCTGCCTCATTGGCGAACAGGATATCCACGTGACCTGCCACAAGGCCACGGAATGCAGAACGGTGACGCTCCACACAGAACGTGTCTGACAGTGTCAGTGCAACATCACGGCCTGCAGCATGCGCAAGTGTTGCAGCATGGTTGAAAGCATCCTGTGCCTGGGGCTTATCGTAAAGATAACCTTCCAGATACGTGACAGCCGATGACGCAACGACATCACCAATAACGTCATCGCGTGTAAATTCTGTGCAGGCACCGAGATACGTGAACATCGTGCGCTGTCCGTCCGGCGTAACCAGGATAATGCATCGCGCGGTTGGAATGCTGCGTGAAGCGGCGAGCGGTTGGGACGGAAAGGTAATGCCCTGCTCGCGAATGTCATGGGCGAAATGCTTGCCTGCGTCGTCTTCTGCAAGCTTACCCAGATAAGCCACGCTGGCGCCCATGCGTGCGGCAACAACCGCTGTGTTGGCGCCCGACCCGCCACCTGCAACGCGCTCGACAGTGACGCGCTTTTCAATAGCCTGCATCGTTTCAGCGTCAATCAGTGTCATGCCGCCTGGAACGGCACCCAGTTCAGCGATGACCGATGGCTCCACGGAAGCAAGCACATCCACGATGGCATTACCGATGCAGAGAATATCGTGCTGGGGAGAGGACATTCGGACTCCAGATAAAACAAGAATAAAAAAGTTCGAGACGCGGACTGCGCCATCAAATCAACACGATCATAGGTCCCCTCTTGTGACGCGCCAACTCCCCGGCCATCCCCTGCCTTCCGACATGCGTAAAAGGCGCTGTTTTGACGGAATGTGCGGGTTGTCGCCGTGGGCCGTCAGCGTGTAGGTTTTGTCAGAGGATCAATTCGAAAATGCTGCTTTTCATGAGTGGCACAGACGGATCACGGTCCAAGACAGCTTCATCGTTTTTTTCAGATCCGCAGCGGGGTTTCCTTGTTTAGAAGACGCAAACCGGAAGAAGACGCCAAGCCTGCAGAAAGCACTTCGTCTGCCGCGCAGCCCATCTTTCCCAACCGGCCGGACTCTTCCAGTCAGGCCACTCCTACGTCCGGGTCTGGAGCGTCATCCAGCCAGCAGCCACCCCAGCAGAAGGACCCCGCTTCCATGGGTCGTACACCTTTCCCGACGCCTCCTTCCTCCAACACACCTGCTGGCCCAACGCCTGCCGCTACCCAGCCGGGCCGCGCCCCGATTCCGGGCGCTGCAGGAGCGCCGGGTACAGCGCCTCGCCAGACCGCTCCAGAGCGTCGTACGCTCGTTGTCGGGCGCGGTATCAGCGTTCAGGGAACAGTGCAGGATGCCGAGCGCCTCGTTGTTGAGGGTACGGTTGAAGCAAGCATGATCCAGGCGACCGAGCTCTCGGTTTCGCAGGGCGGCGTGTTCCGTGGCGGCATCGAGGTTGAGGATGCGGAGCTCGCAGGCACAATCGACGGCACGCTCACTGTTCGTGGCAGCCTCACAGTACGCGCTACAGGCCGCCTGATCGGCAAAGCCAAGTGCCGTCGCCTCAAGGTTGAAGATGGTGGCCAGATCACCGGCCAGCTTGAAATGATCACAGACGGCGCGCCTCGTCCGGTAGCGAGCGAGTCTGCTCCGGCCACAGAAACCGCATCCTGAGATAGCAGGCCTCATGTTCCCGGGTCGGGAAGCATGGGGCTTAAATCGCAGACATAAAAAAAGCCGGAGAGAAATCTCCGGCTTTTTTTATGCTTATCGCAAACGAAAGACGGCGAATTAACCGCCATCGCGACGGTCGCGGATCTTCACATAGGCAATCGCAGCATGCTCTGCACAGTACGGCTTGCCAGAAAGGGGACGGGCCCCACAGAAATGAAAGCCTGGCGTACCCGGATCACCAATCGGCCAGCAGCAGGAAGGGCCACGACGCACGGGGCGATCAACACCTTCCTGAAAGCGTGAGGGAACCGGACGGGCAGCGGCAGGACGCGGAGCAGGAGCGACAGGAGCCACAACTGGCTCCTTGCGTGCTGGCTCTACTACGGCACGTGGTACTGCAACAGGTCGCACAGCTGCGGGAGCAGGCTTGCTGGCTGCAGGCGCTACGGCCGGCGCAACTTTTTCAGCAGAAGCAGGGGTGGTGGCCGCAGCGGCCTCTGCCGGCGCTGCGACAACAGCCGCAACACTCTGCAGCAGATCTTCATTGGCCGCTGCAGCTGCAGCGGCGGCCTTTCCACCACGCGGCGTGCTTTTACGACGCGGCGGAGCTTCGCCGGGTACGCCGTCCTTCACCGGGCGGTTACGGATCGGAGAAGGACGCGGCGGCAGACCGAGGCGATGCGCCTTACCCACTACGGCGTTTTTGGTGATAGAGAGCTGGCGGCCGATTTCCGCAGTCGAAAGCCCCTGGCTCCATAGATCCCGAAGCCTGGCGATCGTATCGTCCGTCCAGTCCATATATCGTCTTCCTCTGTTCCACGTGCGGGCACGTGGCCCGAAAATCCCATGATCCCGTCGTGTCTTCCGGAAAGAATATGACCGAAAATACAGACTGGATGCGCTTCCTTAGCAGAAACTCGCCATTACGTCGAAATGCTGCATTATTTTGCAGAGTGCACAGCCAAGCGTTGCAGTTCGACCTGACCTCGGACCACCGCCAGAGCGATTTCCCCCCGGACCAGCGCCAGTGCATCAATACCAAAAACTTCCTTCCGCCAGCCTTTCAATGCATCCATGCCAGACGTCTCACCCAGAGCGAGACGATCCAGATCATCAGAGGAGGCAACAAGCTTTGGCGCAACCTTGTGTTCTTCACACTTGGCTGCAAGCAGCACCTTAAGCAGAGCAACAAGCGCCTGTGAGGGCCTGCCACTGCGATCAGATTTTGCCGGAGGGCGTGGAAGATCCGTATCGGGGAGCGCCTCGGCAATCGCAATCGCCTCGATCAGACCACGACCCATCCGCCCCTCCGCAAAACCGCGGTTCACACCGCGAATGCGGGAGAGTGCCTCCGGGTCCTGTGGACGAACGGCAGCGACTTCCAGAAGGCTCTCATCGCGAATGATACGCTGGCGTGGAACATCTGCTGCCTGTGCCTCATGTTCGCGCCATGCAACGACTTCGCGCAGAATTGCCAGCATCCGACGGTTGTTGGTGCGGGCTTTCAGCTTTTCCCAAAGGCCGCGTGGATCCGGGCGGAAGGTTGCAGGGTCTGTGAGTACGGCCTGCTCGGCATCTGCCCAACTCAGACGACCCTGCTTAACAAGCTGATCCTTCAGGGCGAGATATACCGTCCTGAGATGAGTGACATCTGCGCTGGCATAAGCGATCTGGGCCTTGCTTAGCGGTCGTGCAGACCAGTCACTGAAGCGATGCGCCTTGTCGATCGTGCGCCCCGTGATCGCACCCACGAGGCTGTCATACCCGACCTGATCCCCAAATCCCGCAACCATGGCAGCAACCTGCGTGTCGAAAATCGACTGAGGCAGTCTGTCAAAAAGATGCAGGAAGATTTCCAGATCCTGTCTGGCTGCATGGAAAACCTTGATGCAGCTTGCCTGATTCAGCAATTCTGACAGTGGAGTCAGGTCGATTCCGGGTGCCAGAGTATCAATGACGGCAACGTCATTCTCGCCAGCCAGCTGTACCAGGCAGAGTTCTGGCCAATAGGTCCGTTCACGCACGAACTCAGTGTCGATCGTGACGAACGGTTCCTGTTTCAGGCGTTCGCAAAGGCTGGCGACTTCCTCAGTGGAAGTCAGGATGACGGGGGGCGGAAAATCCGGGGCAGTCGGGCGCATGGCCCGATCCTACACAAGGCAGAACGCTCTGACCACGCCCTCCGTCATTTTGAAGGTGAGAAGTCTTTAGAGGGACTTTTCCACCCATGCCTTAAGCTGGCTCTTAGGCATTGCGCCCATCTGCTGTGCAACCGGCTTGCCGTCCTTGAAGACGATCAGCGTCGGAATGCTGCGGACGCCATACTTGGTTGGCGCTTCCGGATTGGAATCGATGTTCACCTTCGCCACGGTGACACGTCCCTTGAATTCGGCACCAATCTCTTCGAGAGCGGGCGCGATCATTTTGCACGGACCGCACCACTCGGCCCAGAAATCCACCAGAACCGGGCCTTCTGCATTCAAAACCTGCGTCTCGAAGCTCTGGTCAGTTACTGCAACGGTGTTCTCGCTCATGACATGTGTCCTGCTTGTCTGGATTATGTTGTCTGATACCGATATCGGCCTCCCGAAGGGAAACCGCAAGAACCTTGCGCTAGATCAAATGCGCAACGCGCGCGCTGTCGAGCAGTTCGGGCGGCAGGGTGACCACAGACGGCCCCTCCGTCCAGACGAGTGAGCAGTGAACTTCGAAACCAGGATGAAGTTGCTGAAGAACCGCGCGATACGCAGCCATCTGGCGCAGATAAGCAACGGGAGTGCGATCTGCACGCACAGGCGGATTGCGGTTGGTCTTGTAATCACAGATCCATATTTCGCCCTCGCCAATACGCAGACGATCCACCTGCCCCAGCACCACGCGTCCTGCGCTAACGCCCGATATTGGCTGCTCCGCGCGGCTCCCCGGTGCAAAAAGAGGCGCCATTTCAGGATGTTCGATCACCTGAAGCACGCGCTCCACCAGTTGTTCCACGTCCTCAAGATCAAGCCCCCATGCAGGCTTCGACAGCCATGCAAAAGCAAGCTCTTCTCTACGGGATGGGTCCGCTTCCGGCAGCAGTTGAAGGAGACGGTGGATCATCGTGCCGCGTCGCATGGCCTGCACCCGCGCGGGGCCCTTGTGGCCGCCCACCAGATCAAGCGGCGAACGTGAGGCTGGCAAAGGGCCAAATTCAGCCCCATCCGGTCGACTGGGCGCAAGCGGCCGCGTCAGAGCGTCTTCCATGGGAGCGGGTTGAACGACCCAGTCCGGCGCGCAGCCCAGCCATGCGGGAAGTTCAACGGTTTGAGCATGCTCTCTTGCGCTCCGCTCCACCCCGGAAGACGAGACTGTGCGCTCTTCCTCCAGAACAAGCCGGTCTCCCTCCCAGCCAAGCCCCAGAGGTTCTGCACGCACACCAGTGAGTTGAGAAAAGCCCTCAGCGCAATGACGATACCAGCAGGCATCATCAAGCTTGGTTCTGGGCTCCCACCCACAAACGACAAGCCAATCACTCGCCCGTGTCAGTGCGACGTATAACAGGCGATTTTCCTCCGCCCGGCTCTCCTCAGCGACTTTGGCCGCAAGTGCTTCAGTCACGCTTGTGCCGCTTTCCTTTCCCGGAACCCATAGCGGAAGTTCAAGCCCGTCTGCCGTGTCCCACAGGAAACCGCCGTCCCGCTTTTTCTTGGACGTCGTATCGGGAAGAATGACCAGACGCGCCTGAAGGCCCTTGGAGCCATGCACTGTCATGACGCGCACTGCATCGACTTCGCTTTCCGCCTCGCGCTTGCTACTCGCCTCGCTTGCTTCCAGCCAGTGCAGGAAGCCCTGCAAGGATGGGGGGTGAAGTCCCTCGAAGCGTAAGGCTGCCGTTAGCAGTTCATCGACCGGTTCAGCAGCTTCAGGTCCAAGGCGCCTCAGAAGGCGTGTACGACCGCCATGTTGCCCCAGAGCTTCAGCCAGAAGTCGATAGGGTGTGGCATAATCAACCCGCCCATAAAGCGCGGACAGCATCTCCCATGCTGCCTTCCATTCAGGGCGCTCATGATGACGATCCCTCAGAACACTCCACAAGGGATGCCCTTCCCGGCCCAGCGCATGGGTCGTGCCATTTTTCGTGGCCAGCGCCATAAGCGACTCATCGCTCAGCCCCCCCAAAGGAGATGTCAGGACACTTGCGAGTGTCAGGTCATCCTGAGGCAGAAGGAGAGCGGCACATAACGTCATCAGGTCCCGCACCGCGACCTGCTGCGTCAGCCCTACCCGGACCAGTGTCGCGACTGGTACACCACGCGATTTCAGTGCCCGGATGAGCGCTCGCAGGAATGGAGAGCGCTTCGGCACGAGCACAAGGATCTCGCCTGCCCTGAGCGGGGACTGCCCGGGCTGCGGAATTTTTCCGATCTGGCTGCTGATCCAGTCACCCAGAGCTTCAGCCAGACGCTGGGGAGCACTGCGCTGGCCCCTGTTGGCGGAAGGCGCACGCCAGGGCGAGAAGCCCTCATCGTCGTCCTCGCCCTCTTTCGCCGGAACGAGCGGCCACAGCTCAACGCGGCCACCTTGCCCCGGCCTCGCCGAGATATGGCGCGGCAAGGCTCCCCGCGCCCCGTCTTCATGCAGACCATGCGCAGCAAGCGGCTGCGAAAAAACGGCATCAACAACATCCAGAACAGGAGGAACCGAACGGAATGATACATTCAGTTCAGGGTCGCGCCATTCCAGCCCCGCATTCCTGACCCGGGTTCCAAACTCACGCCGCCAGAAATGAAACTGCTCCGGATCAGCGCCCTGGAATCCATAAATGGACTGTTTAAAATCCCCAACGGCAAATACCGTGCGCGGCCGCGCCTCTTCATCCCGCGCTCCTGAACCTGCAAAAAACTCCGAAGTCAGCATTCCTGCAATCTGCCATTGCAGACCAGACGTATCCTGAACTTCATCCAGAAGCAGATGATCAATGCCGCCATCAAGCTTGTAGAGCACCCATGCCGCACCGGGTTCGTCCAGCAGGTTACGCGTCTCAAGAATGAGATCATTGTAGTCCACCAGCCCACGCGCAGACTTATCGCTGCGAAAGCGCTCCAGCATGGGGGCAGACAACGCAACCAGCGCCCGGTTCAGCGTCACCAGTCTGGTGGCGCGCAGAGTTTGCTGAAGTTCGAGCAGACGTTGTCCCTCTTCTTCGAGCAGGCCCGCAATATCGGGCACAACTTCCTGAGCCTTCTTGTTGATGATACGGTTCATCACACGAACAGTGCCCGTAGCCGTCAGCAGGGACGACATCCAGACCCTGGCGTCGCGCGCATCAGGGTATGTTCCAAGCCAGTGCAGCATAGCCTCAACGGCAGGCTTTGCCGTGGGCGTTACAACACCCAGCGCTGCCTGCAACCCTGAACGGATCGCCAGTTCTGCCGGGGGATTACACAAAAGGGCCTCAATCCCTTCCGCCGTGTTCTGTCCTGCCTGAAACGCCTTGCGATAGGCACTGACCACATCATCAGGCAACATGGACCACTGCCTGAGCATGGGTTCAAGGCGGCTGCCATCCATGTTCAGAGCCTTGATACGCCCAAAAAAATCCTCGATCCCCACTGTACCGGCCACGTCGGCCGCCAGCTCTGGCGCACGCCCCAGCTCGTGCTCCATGGCGCCCCTCAGCGCCAGAGTTGTATCTGTGTCTTCCATCAGCGTGAAATGAGGATCTACAGAAGCCTCAAGGGGAAAACGTCTGAGCAGGGACTGGCAAAATGCATGGATGGTCTCGATTCGCAGCCCACCAGGCAGATCTAGTACGCGCAGGAACAGACCCCGCGCCCGCCGGCGTGTCTCCTCGCTGTTGGGAACATCAAGCCTGAGCAGTTCCGCCCCCAGATCCGCATCTGGAAGAGACACCCAACTGCCAAGACGACTCTGAAGCCGGTTGGCCATTTCGGCAGCCGCGGCCTTGGTATAGGTCAGGCAGAGAATACGGGAGGGATCACTCCCTTCCGCCAGTATGACCTCGCCATCGGGCGTTCGGACTTCAAGCGGCAGCATGAGTCTCAGTAGACGATCAATCAGAAGCTTGGTCTTGCCGGAACCCGCAGAAGCCGAAACGAAAACGGAAGCCATAGGGTCAGAAGCCTGACGCTGTGTGCGATCAGCGGCATCAATGACATCACGTCGTGTAACAGGTGTGTTCATTCCCCGTCCTCCGAATAGGCAGCCCGCCATTCCTCGACACGCGCAAGCTGGGCATAGTCGGCAAATCTCGGAACACGCCCCGCCCACGGCTGGGACCGATATGGCCTCTCAGGATCATCATAATCCTCGACGAGCTGCCGCAAACGCTCCAGCGCCTCTCCGATCAGGGTAGCGGCATCGGTTTTGGAGCGGCTGCTCGGGACTTCCTGCTCCCTCCCCGGATCACGTCCGCCCGTAAGGTGCCAGTACAACATGGCCCGCGTCTCGGCGACCGGCATATCTTCAAACGCACCAACAGCCAGAAGCGCCGCCTCGATGACCAACTGCGCAGACCATCCCCGCTCGACATCCGCCCCCGTGGGTGGCTGCCCGGTTTTGTAGTCAAAGATGGTAGCCTTACCGTCGTCATCAATATCAATCCGGTCGGCCCGTCCTCTGATCCGAAATGGCCCCGCAGGGACATTCAGCTCAAAAGACGCCGTGACTTCAGTGTGGCAATAGCGAGCAGTGCCCTGCTCCCGGCGCTCACCCTCCATGCTTACAACCCAGTCGGCAATCCGCATGAGCCGTGGGCTCCACCATGCGACAAGAGCCGGTCGCATTTTTGCTTTCGCTAATGCATCCGCGAAGCTGTGGCGCAGAATAACTGGGGCATTTTCCGGCCAACTTTCTGGAAAGCGCTTGAACATTTCATCCAGCGCATCGTGCACAACCATGCCGAAATCAGCATGCTCCGCGCCTTCCTCAAGCGGAGGTAAAACCTTCAGGCGCAGAATATGGCGTGCATAGATCTCATAAGGATCCTGCTTCCACTTATCGATCTCGGTAATACTCAGACGACGCGGACGCAGAGCCAGCGGTGGCCTTGGTTCTGGCGGAGGTACGGGTGACGCCCCACCCAAAGGCTGGTCCAGACGTTTCTGCCATTCGAGAGCGGGATGCACTGGCAGGTGCTGCCCCCGCCCTTCCAGAAACGCAGCCAGACGAACCATCCAGCGCGCAGGCACACCCGGCGCACCCTCACGCCTGGCAGCGTTGGAAAACACGACCTCCCCCGCAGTCAGTGCTGATGAAACAAAATCATGGGCACTCGCACCGATCTGGCGCTCGGGGGAAGGCAAGCCCACACGGGTCCGCATTGGGCGGCTCAACCAGGGGCCAGGATCCGTTGCTGGCGGCCACACTGCTTCGTTCAACCCTCCAAGGACGACCAGATCAAACGCCAGAAGCCGAGCTTCCAGAACGCCCAGAATCGAAAGCCGGGGATGCGCAAGCTCCACGCCTCCTTTATGCCCACGAAGGCCCGTTAGCATCTGCCCGGCCATCGACGTGTTCAAAAATGCATCCAAATGAGCCATCGATTGCGATGGCAGAATACCGGTATGCACAATCAATGAGGCGAGATGCCTCGAAAGCGCGGCACCATCTTCACCAAGCCATAGGCGCCCACCAGGACGATCCCGCTCTTCTTGCAATAAATCCTGATCTTCTTCCGAAGCTGTCGTGGCCAGTTTTTCAGCAACATTAACCAATGCCTCCAGGAGTTCCGGCAACGGAACCAGACCTTCCAGTGACAGCAAGGGCGCAAAACAGGCTTCAATCCGGTTGATGAAGACTTCCAGTCCTTCCGGCTGATCGGGTGCATCTGCCGTTGCGCCCCGATCAGCCGGTTCATTCTTCCGGGAAAGCTCCTCAAGGGCGCTTCGTAATCCAGCGATGCCGGGCGCAGGTGCAGGTCCACGCAGAAGCAGACGCTCCAGCAGACGCGCACTCGCGCGGCAGTTCCCAGGCGTCATCCCCAACGCCGCCAGCGGATGTTTGAGTACGGACAAAAGCGCAACCGGCGAAAGCTCCGCCGCTGCTGCCGACGCTATCAATCTCAGGAATACGGCCGCAGGTGTCTGTGAGAGTGCTTCGCCCGCACTGTCATCCGCGTAAATTCCAAATCGCAAAAGCTCTGTCGCAACGCGCTGCGCAAGACTGCGATCCGGCGTAATCAGTGCGCAGGTCCGCCCCGGTATGGACACCACGTCCCGCAGTGCCAGAGCAATTGCCTGCGCTTCCTGCTGCTGATCTTCTGCGGGGAGAAGCGACAGGCGGGAAATCTCACGCTCGCTCAGATCCTCCCCCCAGGCAGAAATGCCACCTTCAGGCAGTAAAACATCGCGCATAAGGCGTTCCCGCCCTAAATCCCGGTCACAGCGCCAAACTTCGAGCACTTCTCTTGATGCGCCCAGATCATCGAGAATTTCTTTCAGTCCCGCTTGTGGATGCGCGTCTGGAAGAGTTGCCCAAAGCGCATCCGAAAGCTCCATATCCACCCCTGGAAGCGCAACCAGCCCCATCGGAAGGCGCGCCACAGCAGCGAGAACATCTGAAACAGCGGCCGAACCATCCGCAAAGCCCACAGCCCAGACCGGCGTGGCAGGCGGCCGTTCCATCCAGCCCTGCGCCTGCGCTTTCAAACGCGCAATCTGGCGTGCCACCGGGTTGGACAGCCCTTCCTCCGCCAGCCATTGCGGCCAGACAGATGTCACAATTTCCAGAAATTTCAGCGTCTGTTGCCAGTGTTCAGAAAAACGCTCCTCCACAGCCTCCGGCAAACGTTGTGCCAGATCGACCCCACTGCGTTCCGCTTCATCCATCAGTTCGGCAAGGGCCTTTGCCAACGGCCACGCCCTGTCGATGCTCTTCACATCATCCCCAGCCCCCGCCCGCAGAATAGGAGCCTTGAGGATGAGCATGGACAAGACCGCCAGGCGCCGCTGAGGCTCTACTGCCGGGGGAAGTTCGACATCAATTCCGATAGACGCCAGCGCATCTTCGTCCACATCATTGATCGCAACGATCCGCGGAAGCAATGCCGCCTTTTCATCCAGAGCACGCAAGAATGCTTCCATCAGCGCACGACCGGCACGTCGGCTCGGCACCAGAACAAGGCCGGGACCATCTGTCTGTCCTGCAGGATCCCGCGAGAGCCACTCAGTGGCCACGCGGTCCAGAAAAGGCTCTGACGCGGGGATCGTAATAATATTCACGAGAACATTCCCGCCATCCGGGCTTCAGTCCACCCGGTGAGCTCCACTACGCGCGCGTCTTCGGTATTTCCCGGCATCAGGGTGACGTGCAGGGCGCATTCAGGAAGATGATCTTCTGCACGCTCGGGCCACTCCACCAGCATAATACCCTCACAGGCATCATCCCACGCGAGCTCATATAATGCATCCGGGCCATCCAAACGCCACAGATCATAATGAAATACTGCGCCTTTGGGCGTGTCGTAGGGTTGCACCAGCGCGAAGCTCGGGCTGGGAACCTCCAGCAAGGGATCAGATGACAGATGTCTGAGAAATGCTCGGGCAAAAGTACTCTTCCCAGCGCCCAGACCGCCGGAAAGCGCAATACAGTCTCCAGGCAAAACCCGCTCAGCAATGCGTGCGGCGAGGTGTTCAGTGGCGGACTGGCTGTTCAGGAAGGTTCGCATGCCCCCCAATGTGGCGCTCCCGGCCTTATCCAGCAAGCGTTCCCAACGTGCGATAACCGGGTCAGACTGAAAATCCAGCGCACGCAGACGGGCGGCCTCCGCCATCCTTCCACGGCGTTCCGAATCCGACATGAGAGAGAGAAGCCCATCCGCCAGAGCCTTAACATCCAGAGGCGGAACCAGAAGGCCCGACACCCCCTGCACAATAATTTCTGCTGGCCCCGTTTCACAGTCGAAAGACACGATTGGCAACCCGTAGGCCGATGCTTCCAGAAGCACCATCGGCAGCCCTTCATAGCGAGACGAACAGACGAATACCCCCGCACGGCGGTAATCCGAAACAATCCCCCCCGTCGCGGGTGCAATCGTAATATTTTCCAGAGCTTGCGCCTGAAGCTGCAGAGCTCCACGATCATCACCATCACCGCGTATCAGCAGGCTCCAGCCTTTTGAACGCGCGTCACGCATCACGATCGCCCAAGCCTCAAGCAACAGGTCATAGCCCTTCTGCTCCATCAGGCGCCCTGCCGCGAGAACAATGTTCTCTCGCATATCAAACGTATTTTCTGGAACTGGCGGAGCAATATTGGGAATGGCCGTAAGATGAGCCCGCACTCTGGTGCCAGCTTTCCATAAAGCAACATCGAGCTGCGTCAGAACAACAATGTCATCGGCCCAGCGTGCTGCGATCTGCCGCCCCCAGACACGCTTGCGACGACCAAGCGTCACATTGAAATTGAAGTGCTCCCACATCACACAGCGCACGCCAGCCAACCGCGCTGCGGCAACACCATATAAAGCGTGCGTTGCCTCGACGATCACCAGAACATCCGCCCCCACCCGCTTCAGATGGCGCGCAAGCTTCCAGACAATTCTAAACCAGGAATTGAAGATTTTGACGTGATTTGAAAACAGCGAAGCAACGCTGATCGACGGCTCAAGAGCAAATGCCGATGGTCCTCGGGAAAAGAGCTCCACGAGCCCCACGGAAGCACCAGTCTTCGCCAGACCATTCATGACGGCGCAAGCCGAACGTTCAGTCCCGCCCAGCGCATTGATGTGCTGGATGACAAACTCATACCTCATGGCCGGAAGACCTACCCTATCCGAAACAAAACGCCTATGAGATTCGCCCTATGACGACTGCTCCTACCGCCCTCACCACCGACGTCGCCATCGTTGGCGCCGGTCCTACAGCCCTCTTCGCTGCGTTCGAATGTGGCATGCTCAAGCTGGGATGCGTCCTGATCGACGCACTCGACAGCGTGGGCGGTCAGTGCGCGGCGCTGTATCCGGAAAAGCCGATATACGACATCCCGGCACACCCCTCGATCGAGGGCGGCGCCCTGATCGACGCACTCGAAGCGCAAATCGCTCCCTTCGATGTGCCTCGCCTTCTTGGATCACGCGTCGAAACACTGACAGGCCATCGCGGCGACTTCACCCTCACCACAGCGCGTGGTGATACTGTGAACGCCAAGGCCGTCATCATCGCTGCTGGCGCAGGCGCTTTCGGACCAAACCGCCCACCTCTGGAAGGACTGGAATCCTACGAGAGCACAGGCGCCGTCCAGTATTACGTCAAGAAGCGTGCGGACTTCACAGGCAAGAGCATCGTCGTTGCGGGCGGTGGCGATTCGGCACTGGACTGGGCACTTTCACTTTCGGAGGTCGCCAGCAAAATCTACCTTCTGCATCGTCGAGATCGCTTCCGTGGTGCCCCGGAAACCCTCTCCCGCATCGAAGAACAGGTTCAGGCAGGCAAGATCGAAAAGGTCGTCCCCTATCAGCTCCACGCCCTGCACGGCGCTGATGGCGTACTTTCCACAGTTGAAGTCACAACGCTGGAAGGTGAATCCCGCCACCTTGAAGCCGATACGCTGCTCCCATTTTATGGTCTTTCCACAGACCTCGGGCCAATTGCGCTCTGGGGCCTGGATACGCACCGCAATACCGTGCCGGTCACACCAGCAACACTGGAATCCAGCACGCCGGGAATTTTCGCAATTGGTGATGTCGCAACATATCCGGGCAAGCTCAAACTGATCCTGCAGGGCTTTTCGGAAGCCGCCATGGCAGCACACGCCATCCATGGCATCGTTCATCCCGAGACAGCACTTCATTTCGAATATTCCACCAGCAAAGGCGTTCCCGGCTAAATCTTTCACTCGGGGGTGGACATGCAACGATGCCGGTGCTGATGATCTCCGCTGATATGATTTGAGACTTTCGCCACGGAGAGACAGGACAGAATGAAGATCATCGTCATGGGAGCCGGCGTGATCGGCGTCACGACCGCGTGGTATCTTGCACAGGAAGGCCACGAGGTCGAAGTCATCGACCGGCAGCCAGGCGTAGGTCTGGAAACCTCGTTTGCAAATGCGGGACAGGTCTCTCCGGGCTATTCCACCCCTTGGGCGATGCCTGGCCTTCCGCTGAAAGCGGCGCGCTGGATGCTGGGCAAGCACAGCCCGCTGGTTGTTCGCGCACGTTTCGATCCCGCGATGTTCCGGTTCATGGGCGAATTGCTGGCAAACTGCACCGAACACGCATACGACGTGAATAAAAGCCGGATGCTTCGTATTGCAGAATATGCGCGCGAGCGTTTGGATACCCTGCGTGCCGAAACCGGCATTACCTATGACGGAGATCAGAAGGGTCTTATCCAGCTCTTCCGCACAGACAGCCAGATCGAACACGCAGCAGAGGACATGCGCCTACTTGCGGAAAGCGGCATTGAACACCAGCTTCTGAACCCGGACGAGATCATCGGTTTTGAGCCGGGCCTTGCACATGCCCGTGGCATCCTCAAGGGCGGCCTCCGCCTACCAGGTGATCAGACCGGAGACGCACACCTCTTCACACGCCGCCTGGCTGCAATGGCAGAGCAGAAAGGTGTCAAATTCCGCCTGAGCACGCGGATCGAGGGGCTGGATGCCGCCAGTGACTCAATCCTTGGTGTTCGCACCAGCGCCGGACGCCTTACCGCCGACGCTTACGTACTGGCACTGGGCAGCTATTCCCCGCGCTTCATGAAACCGCTGGAGCTTCGTCTGCCGATCTACCCGGTGAAGGGATACTCCCTCACGATGCCCATCACCGATGAAAGCCGCGCGCCCACTTCCACGGTAAACGACGAGACCTATAAGGTCGCAATCACACGTCTGGGTGATCGTATCCGTATCGGCGGCACGGCTGAACTCACAGGCTTCAGCCTGCGCCTTAGCCCTGACCGCCGCGAAACGCTCGAACTCTCGTTCAACGAGATGTACGGCGGTGGCGATCTTACTTCGGCGCGTTACTGGACAGGCCTCCGTCCATGTACCCCTGATGGCACCCCAATCGTCGGACCTGCGCCGCGTTATGGTAACCTGTGGCTCAACACAGGTCACGGCACACTTGGATGGACGATGGCTGCCGGTTCCGGCCAGATTATTGCCGACCGCATTTCAGGCCGTCAGACAGCAATTCCGTCTCTGGATCTGTCGCTGGATCGTTACATGTCCTGATCACAACACTATGTGTCCAAGCTTTCTGCGAGCGTAAGCAGGGCACATTATAAGGTCAGACAGCACCACCCAGAAATGGCACCTTCTTCACGAAGGTGCCATTTTTATTATCAATCAAGAGCATCAAAGAATTTAACAAGATCGCCCTGATCGCAACGATAAAACGTATTCTGATTATCGTCTTTATAGTTGCCGGTCTCGTAAATAATGACGTTCTTATTTCCAGACAAACGCCCAAGATTGATCTGAACATCTCCCAGAGGGTTCACAGTCCCAACCGTCATTCCAAATTTCGAGTAGATAGAAGCATGCTGGGCTGAACCATGCTCACCAATCTGGACTTTCGTCTCACACATAAGGCGAATCTGATCCGGAATGGAGAGCTTCTCAGGCGAGATGATTTCAAAACCACGGCGCTCCGCCTCGTTCTCAAACCAATCCTGTTGCTCAAAAATACGCTGGTGGCTTTTCCCGGGCTCCCATGCTCTGCGGCTCAGGCAGATCTTCCGTGTAGGAGCGATGTCTTCAGTAACATAGCTCTGATAAAATTCTTTTATATACGGATTAAAAACATAGTTCCTGTGCATATACTCAGAAACGACAGCACGGCGAAGAATCCACAAATCATTTTCATGATCAAACAAGACAATCCGGCTCTGATCTATTCCGAAGAACACCTCCAGAAGATCAAAAGCCCAACGCGGCGTCTTTCTGGGCATAATAATCTTGAGTTTACGGAACTCCGCATCACCAATCGTCTTGCGGATCAATCCCAGCCGGGGGAGATCATCAACGATGTAATGACCATAGCAGCCATATCCTGCACTAAATGCGGGAATAACAGGCTCATCAACAACGCGCGTAATAGAAGAACGCGTCGGTGGGCGCCAATGCCCACTCCGGCTCTCCATCTCGCCAACATGCGAAAGATAGCTGTCGAGTTGAATAAACGTGTCGTCTTTCCATAGCCCACAATGACCACTCAACCCGACCATATTCAGATCATACACATGAGCAGCCGGTGAAATAGCATTGCGCTTCTGCCGCTCATTCCAATCAGGGTGAGGATTATGTCCTACCACTGTAAGAGGTATGCCCGCCGGAAGTATCTGGGCCTCCACTGCCCCCAGAACCGTATTCGGCCCAGCACAGGAAAACAGGTCAAGGCGCTCCTCTCTGGGGATAAGGCCAGAAATAGGAATAGTCTTGAAATAATCGGTTGTTATCTGAGATGCCAGATCTTCGTCTTGACCATTGAAATCAACGAAGCACCCGTAAGTCTCTCTTTGAATAAAGGATATTTTATTTTCTTTGAAGTATGCAGGATTTTCACAATACGCATCAATTATACTAAGCGTAAACGCGAGATGATCTGTGAATTTGTCATGAGAAGTATTCCTCATTCCATATTCAGTGAGCTTGATTACCCTTTTAAGAAAACGCTCGATATGTGGATGACGGGGAGTTGCCGCAATAAAGAATTTTTCTACTCGAGAACCATTTACGAAAAGCACCAGACCATTATTGCTGCCGAGCAGGTTGCTGATCGAAGCACGGCATGCGGAAAAGACATCCGCAAAAACTCCGCCTTCCCAATAGAGAAAAGAAAGCGCCATGAGATCGGCTCTACCCGCAGGATATCCTACACGGTGATAAGCCTCCACAAATCTTGGTCCAAGATTATCAGACAGGTAAGTAAGCGCGCTCTCATCGTTCAGGCAACGATAGGCAAAATCTGGATTCTTTTGATACCAGGTAACTTTTTCACAAACTTCGCTGGTGAATTTGGGCTTGTCGGGTCGGCATTGAAAAATCTGAGGTGGGATAGCACTCACATTATATTTTTCAGGAAGTTCAATCGGATAGTTTAAAGCTGTATTGGATGCATTACATTGAGGCAGAAGCCGTAAAAATTCTGTCCATCCGACTCCAAATTCACGGGTGCAAACATAAAATATTTTTCCCCAAAGAATTTTGTCTGCATCGGAGGTGACCCTCGAAAGATTATCCAAAGAGATTTTGGCAATTCTACCAAAAATATCTAGCAAATCTTCTTTGGAAGCAGCATCTATACCTTCAACTGTTGAGACAATTTCGAGAGATACACCAGCATTTGTTGAAACAAATATCTGCTTTATTATTCTCTTTTTCCATTCGACCAGACTGTTTTCATCAAAATCAAACATGGCACAACTCTCGTATCTACAGGAAAACGCATCCTCATAGAGAATAATAAATCATGAATTTTATTTTTACCAGATCAATATATTAATCATAAAACTAAAATATATATCCATATAAAAATAACAAAACTTACCAAACGAAGATAAAATATAAAATTATCAACTAAATATTCAACCTTACCTATTTTCGATAAATAAAAATATCCAAATTTTCCGTTTGTACCCATCACTGTTTATTTGGTGTCGTTTCGCCTCACATCCTATTTTCTGATACATTGCGGGTCAGAGAAATCCGACCACGCAAGCTCTTATAGAAAATCGGAGACTACCAGCTGCTCAGAGCCACACGTTTCCAGCTATTCTGAGCAACACATACATAGTGATACTCTGCATCGTCTGTAAACTGACCCGCATTACATGCAGCGCTGGATGATGCTGGTGTCGAGAGAACTTCCTGAAAATAAGCGTTCGCTTTAATCACACTCCCACTAAATCCATACGAATTAATCACGACGCCAGAACCGACAGAGTTGGCTACGTTTAGATTTGTACCGTCCGCCGCATAGATAAAAGGCTTATCTGAACCTGAAGAAGGAGTCAGAATGACCTGCGCCCCCGCATTCTGCAAACTAACGTTACCTGCGGCCTGCACAAGAACACCGGAATCTTGGCTTGCACCATATATACCAATGCCCCCTGCTCCATCAGCATTGAAAACAATATCTCCCTTTCTGTTTCCCTTCGTGACAGTCTGTCCACCAATCAATTGTGAGACATCCGTAGTAGTTCCGTTTGCCAGATACGACCAATGCACTGCCACATTTGATGAGGGATTCGCCCCCATATTCTGAGTTCCCTGAATCAACGACTCGAAAGCGACAAGGGAAATTTTATCACCCGAGCCATCTCCATTTGGCTGAACTGCCGAACTTCCAATAAATTCAGCCATTTCACGAGTATCGCCTGCATTTGCAATCACATAATTTGTACTGGAGTCTATCCCACTATTTACCCCATTTGGAGCATGAGCGTAAAATCCATCCGAAAGAAAGTTATTAGCTTGACTACCATTCCAAGCAACATATCCATTTGGCGTCCCACCTGCTGCCATAAAATCATAGCTATCGAGAGATGGCTTATTAGGACCATTGTAAGTAACTAAAATGCCTTTAGCCCTTCCTTCGTAATCAGGAAGCTGGCTGCCAATATCTGCCTCTTCTATTTCACAATCATTAGCAGGAGACCCAAACTGATTTCCCTCCGGAGAATTATAATCCCCCGCATTCTGATTTTCTCTTTTTTCAAGAAAGCACATTGAGTTATTTACAATAGCGTGCGTATACGTACCCATAAAAATATCAGGATGCGTATATCCAGGCCAAGTATTCATATCGAATGGCCCAACCACAGATGGCACCTGCGTAGCAACTGTATTTCCCGCACCTAGTACCCTCCAGCCCCCAACCGTAATTGACGATCCATCTGGAGAAATTGAAGATATTTCTCCTGCGTAATCATTGTTTGGCTGGAGATAATGCGTAGAAGCCGCTCGTGTAGACCCAATCGAGTTGGTCATAACATGCATACCCACCCGCAGCAGTGCCAATTCTTGGGCAGGCAATGCAGGCGCAAAGTACGCATGCGTAGAATCATATGTGACGGTTCGGGCGACATTATCAGAATTGGCAATATCCTGACCTGCCTCAACCCAGGGCTTGGTGCCGTGCGCAAAAAACCAAGTCGCAGTTGCATCCATCTCAGGATAAGACGAAATTCCGCCCCCACCATCAGTACCAAGAGGCGCCATCGCGACCTGTTCGCCGCCCACTCCGCGTTTGGTCATGGCAACAGCAAGCGTGCTTCCCAGAGAAGAACCGCCATAAGGCGCGGCATAGATAAAAGTGGGGGCACTATCAGCATAACTTCTGCCCCCAAGAAGAACAGAACGATCGTCCAGGATATGATAGCCGAGGTTGTCACCAGTAGAAATCGCGTTAGTGGCCGGAATAGTGAGATTCGTCTGGGGATAGTATGCCTGCGCGACCATTCCGCCATGAATCTCGCCTGTAGTCGATAAAGGCGCGACAAGGTTTCCACTGGCATCAAGGCCAGCAATCCCTGACGCCTTGTTCAGCAGATTATTCACGACAGTCTGCCCATCAATATATGGAGGGCACAGAAGCGGACTCCCTGTGCTGTCTACTGAACAGATCTGAGCAATAGGCGTGGTATCGTGCCAGTTTCCATCACTACCTTTATAGGATGTGACAGCCACTTTACCATTAGCGTTCACACTGGACACAAGAGTAACAGGTTGAAAATTTCCATTGGATTTGTAGGACTGCGGAGCAGGAGTATCAGCTGATGCAGCACCGAGCGATGAAATAAGAATAAGTGTTGAGTAAATAACTTTATTATTCACATTCATATCTCTCATTAGTTCCAGAAATATTCAAAAATTCTTACTTTTTGATTTTTGGCATCAAAAAAAACGAAACAGCTTCCCCCAGCTTACAGAGGCTCAGAGTATGCATTTTTAAGAATTTAGGATATTTTAATAAATTATCTTGGCGTGGCGTAACCACACTCAAGAAGCGTATGCAGGTGTAAATCTTGCATGATGGCAATTTGCCACAAATCTCTGTGAACTTCAACTATTTCCTGAAGGTCAAATTAAGGCAAGAGGCCCATAATTAAAGCATTGGCCATTCACAATCAGACAATGAAATTGTCTCAAACGCCCTAGGATCAAGCCAAAAAAAGAGGTCAGCTGTTAAGCTGACCTCTCCTAAAATCATCAATCGCCCAAAAGCGATATACCCAATTTTATTTGGCTGGATCAGCAGCTGTATCGGTAGCAGAGTCCGCAGCCTTCTTCTTGTGATGCTTGCCGTGATGGTGCTTCTTGCCATGATGCTTCTTCTTCGGAGCTTCCGCACCAGAAGCCGAAGGCGTCGTGACTGAAGGAGCTGCAGCTTGCGGCTCAGCGGGCGCTGCCGGAACAGGAGCAGGTGCCGTAACTTCTGGAGCAGCAGGAACCGCTGTCGTCGCAGGATCAGCAAAAGCAGGAGCTGCCGTCAGTGCCAAAGCAGAAACGGCGGCGATCAGAGTACGATTGAAAAGACGCATTTGAGACAGCGCTCCAGTAAATACTTCCAGTGGGTGTCACTCATTCATAAAAATGTGTGACCTCACTACAAACGTTATCACTGACACAGTTAGACGTCTCGTATTAACTTTCCGATATCTTGCTTGTTTTGAGAACACCTGCAGAAAAACGCCTCAATTCCGACATTTTTATTCATGGTGCATAGAAAAATTCAAAATACATCAATTCACATAAAAAAGGGCGCCCCGGTTTCCCAGGGCGCCCTTCTTACAAAGAAGAGAGACAAATGTCTCAGGATTCCTTGCGCTTTCCTGCACGCTTGCGCTCGTTCGGATCGAGGTAACGCTTACGAATACGGATCGCAGATGGCGTAACTTCGACCAGCTCGTCATCTTCGATGTAAGCGATCGCCTGCTCAAGGCTCATGCGACGAGGCGGGGTCAGAAGCAGAGCCTCATCCTTGCCAGATGCACGCATGTTGGTCAGCTTCTTTTCACGAACCGCGTTGATATCAAGGTCATTCTCACGCGAATGCTCGCCGAGGATCATACCCGTGTAGATCTTCTCACCAGCATCGACAAACATCGTGCCGCGATCCTGCAGAGCAAACAGCGCATACTGCGTTGTCTGACCATCCTCAGCTGAGATCAACGAACCGTTACGACGGCCTTCGATCGTACCGACATAAGGCTGATACCCCGAGAAGAGACGGTTCATCAGACCCGTGCCACGCGTATCAGTCAGGAATTCACCATGATAGCCAATAAGCCCACGTGACGGGATCAGGAACGTCAGACGAACCTTTCCACCACCAGACGGACGCATGTCCTGCATCACACCTTTACGGATGGACATTTTCTCAACAACGATGCCGGAGTAAGGCTCGTCCACATCCACCAGAACTTCTTCGAACGGCTCTTCACGATCACCGGTCTCAGCATTCTCGCGGAACAGAACGCGCGGACGACCGATCGTCAGCTCGAAACCTTCACGACGCATCGTCTCGATCAGCACGCCAAGCTGAAGCTCACCACGACCGGCCACTTCAAAAGCTTCGCTTTCCGGACTTTCCGTAACCTTAATGGCCACGTTGCCTTCTGTTTCCTTGAACAGACGATCACGGATCTGGCGAGACGTTACCTTCTTGCCTTCACGACCACCCAGGGGGCCATCGTTGATGCGGAAGGTCATGGACAGTGTCGGCGGATCAACCGGACGCGACGGCAGAGGTGTTTCAACAGAAGGATCAGCAATCGTATCGGGAATCGTTGCGTCGGACAGACCTGCAACGGCCACGATGTCACCGGCTTCAGCTTCCTCTACCGGAACACGATCCAGACCACGGAACGACAACAGCTTCGTCAGACGGCCGCTTTCAACGATCGTCCCATCAGGACGCAGAACGCGAACCGGCATGTTAACGCGAGCACGACCCTGATCAATACGGCCGGTCAGGATACGACCCAGGAAGTTGTCGCTTTCCAAAATGGTCGCAACCATTCCGAAAGGCGCTTCCTTGTCGACATTGGGTGTCGGCACATGGCGCAGCACCAGATCGAACATCGGAGAAAGATCTTTCTTCGCTCCGTCCAGCTCCAGATCAGCCCAGCCCTGACGGCCAGATGCATAAAGCATCGGGAAGTCGAGCTGATGCTCGTCGGCGCCGAGAGACGCGAACAGATCAAAAATCTCTTCGTGCACTTCGTCAGGGCGTGCGTCGCTACGGTCAATCTTGTTGACGACCACGATCGGACGGATACCGCGTGCGAGAGCCTTGCCCAGAACGAACTTCGTCTGCGGCAGAGCGCCTTCTGCAGCGTCAACGAGGATGATCGCGCCATCCACCATGCTCAGAATACGCTCGACTTCACCACCGAAATCGGCGTGACCCGGGGTATCGATGATGTTGATGCGCGTCTCTTTCCAGACAACAGACGTGCACTTGGCGAGAATGGTAATTCCACGCTCACGCTCAAGATCATTACTGTCCATGGCGCGGTCAGCGACATGCTGGTTCTCGCGGAACGAACCAGACTGTTTGAGGAGTGCGTCGACCAACGTGGTCTTGCCATGATCGACGTGAGCGATAATGGCGATATTACGGATTTCCATGATGGTCTTCCAGACGGATGCATCGGAGGGTGATGATTTGCGGCGTGTTCTGCACCGAATCCCCTCAATTTGCAAACTTTGAGACGCAACCATCTTTCGAAAGGAGCTTGAGCGCTCCGCCAGACTGCGCCAAACCTGCCTGAATTGTCCCTGCATCTACAGGAATTTTCCCATGTCAGAACCTGTTTCTCCTGCCCCTACCGGCCCTTCTGCTCCCGGCACAGACGCCCTGAGCCAACTGGGCCGACAGACTGTTGCCCCCACATGCCCGGAAGAAGCCGTACTGGAGCGCGTGCCCGCCCCCCATCAGGACCGAAAGTACGTCGTACGCTTCACGGCACCTGAATTTACGTCTCTCTGCCCCGTCACGGGACAGCCAGACTTTGCGCACATCGTCATCGACTACATCCCCGGAAAATGGATCGTCGAAAGCAAATCGCTGAAGCTTTACCTCACCAGCTTCCGCAATCACGGCGCATTCCACGAAGACTGCTCCGTCACGATCGCCTCACGACTTGTCGAACTGCTGGACCCACAATGGCTGCGTATCGGGGCTTACTGGTATCCGCGTGGCGGCATGCCAATTGATGTTTTCTGGCAGACAGGAGCCGCTCCCGAAGGCGTCTGGATTCCATCGCAGGACGTACCCGGCTACCGCGGCCGCGGCTAAGTCGTGACAGAAATCGCTGCCATCGCCCGCACGGGTGAACCGATTACGCAGGAAAAGATGGCGGCAGATCTGCGAGCGATAGGCGTGCGACCAGGAATGACCCTTCTGGTCCATACAGCCATGAGTCGCATCGGATGGGTCTGTGGGGGCGCACGCACCTGCATTGAAACGCTGATCGCCGCCACAGGTGCAACACAACATGGCGGCGGCACGCTCATAATGCCTGCCCAGTCATCGGATCTCAGCGACCCCGCAGCCTGGGCGCACCCAGCCGTCCCCGAACACTGGTGGGACTCAATCCGCGCAAACACCCCCCCCTATGATCCGGCCCTGACACCAACCCGTGGCCTCGGCGTCATCGCAGAGCAGTTCAGGACATGGCCGGGCGTGCAACGCAGCAGCCACCCTCAGGTCTCCTTCGCGGGTCTAGGCCATAACGCAGCGGCCATCCTGGCAACACAGCCACTGGAAGATCCGTTCGGCGCAAAATCCCCTCTGGGTGTACTACAACAACTGGATGCTCAGGTCCTGATGATCGGAACCGGCTGGGATACCTGCACCGCCCTGCATCTGGCAGAGCGTCAGGCAAACCCGAACGGCCCAAGATACGACGACGGAGCCCCCATGACTGTAGAGGGGCAGCGACGCTGGGTGCGCTTCAGCATGCCTGAGACAGATGCGGAGAATTTCCCCGCACTAGGCGCCAAACTCGATGGCAGCGCGATTGTCAGACATGGTCACGTCAGAATGGCTCAGAGCCGCTTTTTCCCGCTCCGAGACGCCGTGACAATGGCCACAGCATTGCTCAGACCAGATTCTGCCCGAAGCTAGATTTCAACCCCAAGCTTGCCCTGGAAATACAACAGCGGAGCCTCATCCTCCTGAACCTTCACGCTGGTTGGGCGGGCCATGAACAACGCATGCGTACCACCTGAAAACGTCTCAACAACCTCGCAGTGCATCTGCACAAGGGCGTCCTTGATAAAAGACGTTCCGTCTTCCGAGCGCTCAATAACGTCAGAGGCGAACTTGTCGGCAGTTCGGCTGGCAAACTGCATCGCCACATCTTTATGGCTGTTATTAAGAACACTCAGTCCGAAATAACCCGATTCCGCAATGGCAGCATAAGTCGCACTATCGCGATTCAGGCAGATGAGCAGCAACAACGGGTCGAGTGAAACCGATGTCAGGGCGCTAATCGTAGCCCCCTGCTCTCCGGCACTACTACGAGTGGTCACCACGGCAACACCCGTGGCAAAATGCGACATGGCGCGGCGAAAATCCAGATCAGTCGGTGTGGTCATACGCAGATTTCTGCCACACTTCCTGCAAGCTGCACTACCCCCCAATCTCCCTAGAAACCTAGCGTCATATCCCCTCCGACCATCACCCTGCTGCCATTACGGAAATCACCGAATGGCCGCGTCCCATTCAGCGAACGATCAAAGCGGATTTCGGGCCGAATCTGGAAAAGCTTGACATGATGACCAACCAGAGGCCGCCAGATCGCGTTCAAGGAAAGATCGCCATATGTCGTGGCAGGAGCACTCAGAGTATCCGCCGGATGCCCCAGCAGTGTCTGCGCGTAGGACGTATTTCCCAAATACTGGGTCACAAACTGTCCGGTGTTATCGCGGTAAAGCTCGGTTCGGGCATTGAACGTCAAAACAGGACTCACATTCAGTGCAGCCCACACAACACCACTCCAGGTATCAGCCCGCAGCCCCTGATCATGTACCTGATTAAGCTCGGCGCTGACACTCCAGCGATCCGAAAATTTCCATGTGCCGTTCAGGTCATTCCAGAATCGTTGCGCCGAGTTCGCACGTGGCCCGATGGCCCGGATCGCATCCTCCGGCCCAACCCTGAAAAGATAGGTGAAGGACAGCGGACCTCCCGCCAGATTACTCCCTGACAGACCAACATACCCCGCAGGCTCATGGTTGTTGTCACCGCGACCGAAGGATGTCTGATTCCCTGTGTCCATCCCGAACTGCAAATCAAAATGCGTATTCAGGTGCCACTGGAACATTCCCCCCACATGCTCGAACGGGGTGGAGTATTCCGTCGTGTAAGCAAGAGTATAAAAGGCCCGCACCGAAGGATCGAGAGCCTCCACCCCCATAGGTGCAGCAAAAACGCCAACCTGCCCATCCAGCCCACCCTTCGTCAGCCAAGGCATATGCAGCGCAACATTGGCGTATACCGGCATGACCTGATAGCGCCCCGTCAAAATCCGATCCGAAATCCCCGTAATCACGTAACTCCGGGCGTCTGACCCATACAGAAACCGCAGGTTCACACCCAACCCGTACCCACCCCCGATAGGGTCCACAGGCTTGATCCACGTCAGCGCAAGCTGGTCGAGCGTGGGCTGATTACTTCGCCCCGGAATAAGCTGCCCAAAGCTCGTATTCTTGCTGCTGCGAGCGGAAGACGCCATGATTCCGCCCTCGATCTGCGCGCCCAGAACCGTATCCGAAAACCAGCCCTGCGCAGCCGCAGTCTTTGGCAGCATTAATAACAGGACCATCGCAACAGCGAGTATCCCCCTGCCCCGCCCCGATCCTACCCTTACTTGTGGCTGAGGAAGAACCACCCTGCAGACACTCACGAATTCAGAATTCAGCCGTCATGGGGTGGGCGCACATCCGGCCCTCCGCACGATCCATCGCATCAATGGCTTCCATATCTGCACTGTGCAGCGTGAAATCGAACACATCGATATTTTCGGCCAATCTTCCCGGATTGGCAGATTTGGGAATGACGATCAGCCCACTCTGCAAATGCCACCGGATAACAACCTGAGCAGGGGTCTTGCCATGCCGCGCCGCGATTTCGCAAACGCGCGGATCTTCCAGAGCACGGCCCTTTCCAAGCGGCCGCCAGGCTTCAGTACGAATATCATGGCGCGCATTGAAGACTCTGAGTTCCCGTTGCTGGAACTCAGGATGAAGCTCGATCTGATTGACGACTGGCGCCACACCCGTCGCATCCATGATGCGTTCAAGATGCTCCGCCTCGAAATTCGAAACACCAATCGACTTGACCCGCCCATCCTTTTTCAACTGCACAAGCGCCTTCCAGGTCTCGACATACTGGCCCTGCGTCGGCATGGGCCAATGGATCAGGAAAAGGTCCGGTATCGGACGCCGCAACAGACGCGCGCTCTCGTCAAAGGCCTTCAGGGCGCGATCATATCCCTGCTCCGCATTCCAGAGCTTTGTCGTCACGAAAACCTCAGGATGCCCCTCAAGGCCCTCGCCAACACCGTCTTCGTTTTCATAATGCCGGGCCGTATCCACAGACCGATACCCTAACTCCACAGCGAGCCGGACCACCCTGGCAGTCTCGGCAGGAGGCGTTCTCCACACACCAAGCCCCAGCTGAGGCATGACATGCCCATCATTCAGCGTGACCAGTGCCTGGGCATCTACAGAAATTTTTTCAGACATCACGAATTTCCTGACAGCTTACTGGCGTAAAAACCAATACAGCCAGAACGCCCGCGTTCCGGCCCAGGTTCAGCAGTTTCAGCGCACCCCTCACACACGCATATGCCCCGGTCGAACGCTATCCATCATCCATCAGCGCAGCCAGCTTCCGGCCCAGCGCCTCCAGACCAAAAGGCTTCACCAGAATGGCAGTGTGATCTTCGAAAACACTGTCCTCCAATACCCCCTGCTCCGCATATCCCGTGATGAACAGGATACGCAGCCTCGGCCAGCGCCCACGAAGCCGCTGCGCAAGCTGACGTCCATTCAGGCCACCGGGCATCCCGATATCCGTCACCAGAACATCAGGCTGCAGGTTGCGATCCTGCTCCAGCATCCGGAGTGCAGCAGGGCCGCTTTCCGCACTCCGCACCGTCCCGCCCAGATCCTCCACAACGTCACGGACGACCATGCGCAGAGCAGCTTCATCATCCACAACCAGGACATGCACGCCCTTCAGGGACACACCATCCATACGAACCGTGCGTGATGCAGCGACTTTTGGCGATTCCAGATCGGTGCTTGCCGTTACATATCGCGGCAACCACATCCGCACGAGCGTTCCCTCCCCGGGAACCGACGCAATCCGCACGTGCCCACCAGACTGCCGGGCAAAGCCATAAATCATGCTCAACCCAAGACCTGTGCCCTGCCCAATCGGCTTGGTCGTGAAAAACGGGTCAAACGCCCTGGCTGCAGTATCCGGCGTCATGCCACGTCCGGTGTCTTCCACCGCGACAAGCACATAGTCTCCCGCCGGAAGATCAGCTTCCATAGCCTCCGCCCGCCCCAAAGTCCGGTTACGTGCCCGGACCCACATCCGGCCCCCTTCAGGCATGGCATCCCGCGCATTGATGCACAGATTCAGCACTGCATTCTCAAGCTGGTTTGCGTCAACCCGCGTCAACCATGGGCCAGTTTCGAGATCAATCACCAGATTGATCGCAGGCCCGGCGGTGCCACGCAAAAGCCCTGCCAGACTTTCAATCAGATCGTTTACATCCGTAGGCCGTGGATCAAGCGTCTGGCGGCGCGAAAACGCCAGCAGCCGATGCGTCAACGATGCAGCACGCTGCACGGCTTCCTGTGCCGCATTGATATATCGCTCAAGCCCCGTTGTCCGGCCTTGCCCAATCCGCACACTCAGAAGCTCGAGGCCACCACCAATTCCCGCCAGCAGATTATTGAAATCATGCGCCAGCCCTCCCGTAAGCTGGCCCACCGCTTCCATTTTCTGAGACTGGCGAAGCTGCTCCTCAAGCTCAGCACGTTCGGTCATATCCCGTCCGATCGCGTAGCACTCACCGCTCTCATTGATATAAAGCCAGTTATACAGACGCATCGAGCCGTCATGATGATGCATCCGGATATCCAGACTGATCGAGGACGCCCCTTCTTCCAGACTGCGAAACGCATCCAGAACCGCACTCTGATCATCTGCATGGCAGAGCGTATCCAGAGAAACGCCCACCAGATCCTCAACCCTGTATCCAAGCCCCTTCTGCCAGCTCGGGCTCAATGACGTATAACAGCCGTTGCTGTCGATGATGGCAAAGAGATCACTCGCAATGGACCAGAGCCGATCTCTCTCGCGCGTCCTTTGAACGACCTTCGCCTCAAGCATTTCATTGAGCTGGCGGAGCTGCTTCTGAGTCCGCGCCTGTCGCATCGCAGCATGGGTGCGATCCGCCATGGCATGCGTGAAAACGATCTCTTCCTCACTCCAGACATGCGGCGCACCAAAATGCACCATCATCACCCCGACAAGCCGCCCAAACTTGAACAGCGGCACATTCAGAACGGCCCGAATGCCCAGTCCGGCGAGCATATCCCGCCCTCTGCTCGCCGCAGGCTCTTTCTGCACATCCGAAATGGCAACCGTCTGACCACGTTGCAGGATCAGTTGATAGTCCTGAAGAGGGTGATCTCCCTTGATGAAATGCATTCCCGGCGCGCTACAACAATCGACCAGAACAGAAGCAATATTTCCGTCCGGACTGACATCCGCATATCCCGTCCAGACCTTACCCAACTCCCGGCACAATATTCTGGCGGCCAACTTTGCCATGTCCTGTGGCTCATGAAGGGAGCGTAGACCGTCCCCCAGCTCCACCAGAGCCGCCTGTCGTAATGACTGCCGTTTGCGGACATCGATATCGGAAATAATGCCCAGAAAACGAAAAGCGCCCCCATCCTCCATCAGATCGCAATATCCACTGGCTTCAAACCAGTGCGCACCATCATCACGCGGAATACGAAATTCGAAACGGCACGGACCGCCCTGTGCCTGCGTCCGGTTTATTGCATCAGAAACCTGCTCACGATCACGGACATCAAGAGCATCATAAATCAGGTCAGGAGAAACACCCTTTTCGAGCGCTATCACATCAATGCCCAGCGTCAGAGCAAGCCGGCTGTCCCCAGTGACCAGCCCTGCTGTATCATCCCACATCCAGGTGCCCGCAATCGCCCCGGCATCCAGCGCGAGTTGCAGGCGTTCTGCTGCCTGATTGACCTGCGTCATGTCCCGGCTGGTCACCAGAATTCTCTCAATCCGGCCGGTCTCTTCGTTGGCAATCGGCGTTACACACACATCCCAGAAGCGCCGATGCCCCTGCATCGTGTCGGCATACCCCTGAAAACGCGCCATTCTGCCTGCATAGGCCTGCGCGAGCGCATCAGCAGCCTGTTTGCGTCCTCGCCCTCGCCATAACTCAATCCACGGGCGCCCATGCAGAATAATCGGGCTGTTTAGCTCCAGCGCACGGACACCTCCCTCGCTGATGAAGCGCATCGTTCCATCCTGATCCAAAACCTGGAAACAGTCGGACGAACTGGAGAGCAACAGCCTTGTAAAAGCCTCGCTCGATCGCAAGGCCTCTTCGGTAACAGAGGCCGCAGACACATCAATAATGAGTCCGCTGCACCTCAGAACGGGATCACCGGAAATATTTTCCTTCCAGCCCCGTACCAGAAGATGACGGACCGCAGGCGCGGCGCCTTCCACACCCGCAGAAAGAATGCGGATGCGCTGCTCATAACGGCCCACGTTGCGCAGGCCTTCCTGCAGCTCATCCAGAAAAATGGCGCGATCATCGTGATGGATCATTTTAGTCACGACAGAAAGCGGCACGCCCCGCGCCGCCACCGAGACAGAAATCCCGAAAATGGCAGCGAATCTGTGATCTCCTCTCAGGAGCCTGGATTCACCATCCCACCGGAAAAATGCGATCTCTCCTGATTCCGCCAACCGCTGCACACGCAGACGCAGGCGATCCCGTGTCCCCGAAAGACCAATCGGCTCAACCGAAGACATCTCCAAAGCATCACGGATTTTTTCCCGACACAGAGCAAGAATAGGTTCCACCCCTTCCGGAAGCACGGGCTTCCGGGCGATGCAGAGCCATATTTCAGGCGCATCCTCCCACAGTTGCAAAAACTCCAGGGGTATTCTTTCGCCAAGCCCCTCCAATGACCGGAGAGCCTCCTCCCCCAGCGTTCCAGAGGGTTGATGCACACCCAGACACCAGCAGCCACGCCCGTCCCTGACAAGCAGCGCAGCATCTCCCCCGCCAAGTAATGCGGCAAGAGCCAGAAGGTCTGAAAAGGATATCTCGCGCAGTACCTGGCGCGTTCTCTCAATACGCACGAACGCAGTCTCGATCCCCATAGCGCTCTACAGTGCGTCGACGTCCTTCACAGGATGACGACAACACGCTCCTTCCCAAGGGTATCCCTAGATACCGCACAGTCATAGTCCGCGAGCGAGCCCTTATGACATATCCAGTGCGTCAGGGCCGATTTCTTCCGTAATCACTTCAAACCCGCTCAGCCCCGCATTGCCGAAGGCCGTGGAAATCGCAACATCCGTAGCATCCCGCCCCCGGGCCATCAGAATACGCCCAATACGTGGGCAATTATGCCGCGCATCAAGAGTATACCACCGACCACCGAGATACACCTCAAACCATGCCGAGAAATCCATCGCATCATCAACGGTCGGAACACCAATATCACCAAGATATCCGGTGCAGTAACGCGCTGGTATATTCATACACCGGCACAGCGCCACAGCCAGATGCGCATAGTCACGACAGACCCCTACACGCTCCTGAAACGCCTCAAATGCCGTCCGGGTAGAACGCGCATGGCCGTAGCCAAATTTTATACGATTATGAACATACGCCGTGATGGCCTGCGCGCGCTCCCATCCCGGCCGGGTGCCACTGAACAAAGACCACGCAATGTCCGAAAGACGATCCGTCTCGCAATAACGACTGCCCAGCAAAAAAACGAGCACATCGTCAGGAAGCTCTTCAACCGGATGCTGGACTGCATCGGATGCAACAGGATCTTCCTCTCCACTATCGCTGATAATGAATTCCGCACGAACCCGAAGGCCGTCGGCCGGGGCCACAACCCGGGTGCAGATATTTCCAAACGCATCCGTATAGGAATGTCTGGGAACGTCAGGAAAAATCTGCATCACCTGCGGCGTCTGCAAATCCCCTTCACGGGAAGGATGTACGTTTAACACCAGTAGCAGAGGCGTATCGTGTCGTGTGGAAAAAGAAATGTCGTATCCCGCACGTATCAGCATCATCTGCTGTCTCTCCCGGCTTCATATCAGACATTCAGCGCTTGCTGAGGTTTTTCGTTCCCTGCCTGCGTCGTCTGCACAAGACATTCAACTGCCTTACCCTCTTCGTCTGAAGCTCCCTCTTCACGACAGACCTTCACGGTCACGTCCATACCCAGAAAATCTGCCGGGAACCCGGTCCACGTGCCCGAAAGCGGAGCTGCACGGCGCCAGTCCCGGAAAACAGCCACCCGGATCAGATCGCGAGAGCCCACAATGGCGTTGGTCGGATCATAATCCACCCAACCCAGCCCGGGCAGGAATACTTCAACCCAGGCATGTGTCGCACCGCCACCGTGATGCACTTCCTCCACCCCCACAACAGGGGGACAGTAAAGATATCCCGTCACGAACCTCGCCGCGAAACCCAGCGCACGAACGGCTTCAATCATCAGAACAGCGTAATCCCGACACGTCCCGCTACAAAGAGCGAGCGTTCGCGTCGGAGACTGAACACCTTCCTCATGTCGCGCCAGGTAAGTGAAATCCTCTCGGATCGTCTCCACCATGCGCTGAAGCAGTTTCAGAACAGGTGTCCGTCCACCATGATCCAGAAAACTCCGGGCCCAGTCCGTAACATCGGAATGAGAGTCTGAGGGGTCTGATTCCCGATACCGCGCAAGGTCGGAAATATCGCTGCCCTCGTATGCTACGGGGAAGCAGCGCGCACCTTCTGTAAGCAACTTGTCCTGAGGCAGAATGGCGACATGATCCACACGCAGGCGGTTCACGATTTTCAGCTCACGGGCCCGCTGCGGCAGATCAATCCACGTCTCCTGATTGCCCAGCGCATCCAGAACAGAATGCATCCCCACAGGAAACGGAGAGACCTCTACCGTCCAGTCAAGCAGTCGCTGGTCCGCTGTATCACGCGGACGCCCCAACAGTCGGTGCAACCCGAACCCTACGGGGCGCCGGTAGCGATAAATGGTAATGTGCTCGACGCTGAGAACCGGCATGACCACCTGAACAGAAGAAACGAAGCCCGGACCTTTCCCCGTCCCCTGCCCCGACGCAAGCTTTATTACGGGCGCGCGATCCCCCACGGGAACGAGACTTTTCTTCCAGCCACGCTTTCGCCTCCCAAGGCACGGAAAAAACAAGGCGTATTCCGGCACTGAGAATAGACTTGGCCGGAAATAGCCAAACCTCCGTCGAAGAGGTTGCAAACATGGCGACATATATCGCCTCTCTCCTAAGCTCTCCGACGACAGATTCAGCTCTGCGTGTGAAGGGCGGCATCACGGACACGATTGCCTGATGAGACCCAGCATCACGGGAATGTCATGACGTGAGAAGTCTAAAAATGCTGTAATTATAGAGAGCTTACAGATCTATAATTCTGTAGTCCGATGCACCCGGCACGTATCGGGACTGCCTGTGGCTGGCCCTCTGCATCACGCTGCTTTTCATCCGCTTCCACCACCCTTCCCTGCGGGGACGGCCGGAGTTTCTTCCATGAGCGACACAATGCTCACTCAATCAACAGCCCAGAAGCCCCCTTTGGTAGGGCGCATGGTTCTGGCTGTTGTCCTCGCTGCCGTGGCAGGCCTGATGTTCGGCCTCGATATCGGTGTCATTTCCGGTGCGCTCGGCTTCATCACCGACGAATTCCATGCCTCGGAAACTGCACAGTCCTGGATTGTCTCTTCAATGATGCTGGGAGCGGCTGTAGGCGCATTATGCGCCGGACGCACGTCCTCTGCTCTCGGCCGCCGCAAATCCCTGACCTTGAGCGCGTTCCTGTTTGTGCTCGGTGCACTTGCCTGCACATTCGCACAATCTGTCGCCCTGCTGATCATCGGTCGTGCCGTGCTTGGCCTTGCGATCGGCATCGCAAGCTACGTGGCCCCGCTCTACATCTCAGAAATCGCAGATGAACAACGCCGTGGCAGCCTCATTGCCATGTATCAGCTCATGATCACGCTCGGGATCCTTCTGGCCTTCATTTCAGATGCACTGTTCTCCTACAGTCATGCGTGGCGCTGGATGTTTGGTGTCGTCGCTATTCCAGGTGCATTCTTCCTGATCGGCTCGTTCTTCCTGCCAGACAGCCCTCGCTGGCTGATGCTGCAGGGCCGTCATCGGGAAGCAGAATCCACACTGGCCGTTCTGCGCAGCTCTCCAGAACACGCTCATGCGGAAATCAACGATATCCGTGCTCAGCTCACACAGACCCAGCGCGGGCTGAGCCTGTTTCTTGAAAACCCTAATTTTCGCCGCTCCGTGGCACTCGGCATGGGGCTTCAGCTTGTCCAGCAGTTCACGGGTATGAACGTCGTTCTTTATTACGGCCCGCGCATTTTCGGCAGCGCAGGCTTCGGACAGGACGGACAGATGTGGGGCACCGCCATCGTGGGCCTTGTCAATTTCCTGGCAACCTTCATCGCCATTGGCTTTGTCGATCGCTGGGGTCGTCGTCCCATGCTGGTAACGGGGTTCGCAATCATGGCTGCCGGCCTCGGCGCATTGGCTGTCCTGCTGAATGCTGGCCCAACGTCGAGCGACATGCTGCATTATCTCTCGGTCGCCGTACTGCTCTGCTTCATCACAGGCTTCGCTTTCTCGGCTGGACCACTGGTTTGGACGCTCTGCGCCGAAATTCAGCCCCTGCAGGGCCGCGATTTCGGTATCACCTGCTCAACGCTCACCAACTGGATCACCAATATGATCGTCGGCGTGACCTTCCTGCCAATGCTGAGCGCATTCGGCTCGTCCAAGACATTCTGGATCTACGCGGGACTCAACGCGCTCTTCATCTTGTTCACGCTGTTTTTCGTTCCCGAAACCAAGGGCGTCACCCTCGAATCCATTGAACGCAAGCTCAATACTGGCGCCAAATTGCGCGAAATCGGCCGATAAATTTCATCGCTTGATACGTGTTGAAAAAGCCCCTGTTCCGCAAGGAACAGGGGCTTTTTTATTTCTCAGCCTCGGCCGGCACGGGCAATCTTACGATCAGTGGTGTATTGGCTGAGCGCATAAACAGACCAGATGGCCGCCGGTATCCAGCCAATCACCGTGATCTGCAAAATCAGGCAAATGATCCCGGCGAAAGGCCGTCCAATCGTGAAAAACTGTAGCCAGGGCAGCAACAGGGCAAGCAGAAGGCGCATTGAATTTTTCCTCTTACATACAGACAGAGTCTCATTCTTCGCGACATTCCCTCATGACGCAATGCAAGCTCATGAGATCAGCAGGCTTTCTTAAACACCACCCACATCATTTGTGAATTTTATTCCAAATTCATGTGGAACGGGAGCGCATTATCAATCTGACTTATGCCCTGCATGATCAGGCTCACGTTGCAATCAAGGCAGGCTGGGAAACGATATGACCGAAGCAATCAGCGAAATTGATATTGCCGTAAGCGCCGATCAGGCCTGGGAGCTTTTGGGCGGCTTTGACAACCTGAGCCTCTGGATCCCAATGATCGCACAAAGCGTTCTGCAAAACGGCGGGCGCGTCCGTTCCCTCACAACCGCAGATGGCTCTCACATCGTAGAGCGCCTGCTGACCTTCAATGAAGAGCAGCGCACATACACCTACGCCTATGTCGAAGGCCCGGACCCGGTTCAGGATTATCGAGGCAAGGTCGCAGTCACAGCCGTATCCGATAATCAGTGCCGCGCAAGCTGGAGCAGTCAGTTCAATCCCATAGGCCTGAGCGCCGCAGAAGCAGGGGAACGTTATCGCTCCGCATACGCATCGGCCCTGCTTCACGCCAAAAACCTTCTGGAACACAAAGCCTGATCGTGCAGGCTCTCCCTCATCCCCAGCCCTTTTCGTGCAGGACACCATCCAATGAAAAACATTCTTCTTCTGAATGGCTCAAAAGCCTTCGCACACTCCTACGGCCGACTGAACGACACATTCCATGACGCTGCGGTCGAGCTGTTGTCGAATGCGGGCTTCAATATCCGTCAGACAAAAATCGACGCTGGATACGACGTCCAGGAAGAAGTCGAGAATTTCCTGTGGGCAGATCTGGTCATTTATCAGATGCCAGGCTGGTGGATGGGAGCTCCGTGGACTGTCAAAAAATACGTCGACGAAGTATTTACCGCAGGCCACGGCTCCCTCTACGCAAGTGACGGCCGAAGCCGCTCACACCCTGATCAGAAATATGGCTCAGGCGGTATGATTCAGGGCAAAAAATATATGCTTTCCCTGACCTGGAACGCCCCGGAAGAAGCCTTCGTGGACCCCGCGCAGTTCTTTGAAGGTAAAGGGGTCGACGCAGTCTATTTCCCCTTCCACAAGGCAAACCAGTTTCTGGGTATGACGCCACTACCCACATATCTGGCAACAGACGTCATCAAAGCTCCGGCAGTGAACACCACGCTCCAGCATTACCGTGAGCATCTCGCACAAACCCTCGGGTTTGAGTGCCCCAAGCCAGCCACAGACAAGTAACCCCACAAACCCATAGGGCATGATGACCTCATGCCCTTCTGCCAATCCAGCTTCGTGCCTGTAGCAACGTCGCCAGCAGATCCCCGACCGGAACCAGAAGAAACAACCCTGCGGCATAACCAAGCTGGATACTCGTCGGAATAAGGCTCGTAAGAGGCCCGGGAAGTTCACGCTGAATGACGCCCAGAGTGAGAAACCCAGAAAGAAGATGCACCGGCCTGCTGCCAGCCTCCATACCGGCAGCAGGGTTTGAAGAACTATGTGTATGTCCGGCGTTCATGACGAGTGGCCCTATCAGAGTGTCGAAAAGGCAGTCGTCGCCTCGCCCTTGGTGGCAGCATAAAATGGATAATCCGTGTAGCCGCGGGCATCTCCTCCATAAAAGGTCGAACGATCATACGGATTCAGCGGCAAGCTGTTACGAAGTCTCATGACCAGATCTGGGTTGGCAATAAAACTCCGCCCAAACGCAATCAGATCAGCATCCCCGGACTCCAGCATCTTCTCGGCGCTCTCGCGGGTAAACCCGCCAGCGGCGATAATGGTACGGGAAAAAAGAGGGCGCAAAACAGAAACATCCACAGGATCAGGCTCTGCATCCACACCAATCCGCGGCTGAACGATGTGCAGATAAGTGACACCCATCGCCTCAAGCTTCTGCGCAACATAGCTGAACGTTGCATGTCTGTTGCTGTCGGACATTGAACCATAAGACCCACTAGGGGTCAGGCGCACTCCAACCCGCTCACTTCCCCAGACATCAATCGCGGCCTGCGTGACTTCCAGAAGAAAACGAGCACGATTTTCAACTGGACCACCATATGCGTCAGTCCGCCGGTTCGTACCGTCCTGAAGGAACTGGTCCGGAAGATAGCCATTGGCGCCATGAATTTCGACACCGTCAAATCCCGCCTTCAATGCGCGCGAAGCAGCCTGACGGTAGGCATCAATCAACCCCGGAATTTCATCAAGCTCAAGCGCGCGGGGCATATCGTACGGCACTGTGCCGTTCAGCGTCCAAGCTGTACCCTCAGACCGGATTGCAGACGGCGCAAGGGGCGCTGCACCGTCAGGTTGAAGAACACGCGCAGACTGCCGACCAACATGCCACAACTGCAGCATCATCCGGCCGCCTTTTGCATGGACGGCGTCTGTAATGCGCTTCCATCCAAGTATCTGTGCATCGTCATATATGCCTGCCGCACGCTCAAAACCATAGCCGGTCAGAGCAACCGGAGACGCCTCGGAAATCAGCAGACCACCCGGCGTCGCGCGCTGGATATAGTATTCAAGCATCAGATCATTGGGCAGGTTGCCAGCGCTTGAGCGCATTCTGGTTAACGGCGCCATGACAACCCGATGTTCAAGCCGCCCAGGGCCTACGAATTTCGGAGAAAAAAGAAGATCAGCCATGTTAAATCATTCCTGTTCTGAACTACTTTTCCAAGCAGTGCAGGGTTGTGAAACTGTCACAACAAGGAATGAACACTCACGCGCAAAACTGGCAGACAGCTTAATGACATAGATGAAATTCCATTCTGGAATAAACGCGCTGCGCGGCCAAATTGAACTATCGGATCTCCCGCGACGGGATCGGCACATTACACAGCGCAACGCCACGCGCAGCATGCACAAAAAACGGATCTTTCCGAGCCGCACGGGCAGCGACATAAGCTCCGAAAGAATGACTTTCAGTTCGCATCGTCTGCACATTCGGCTGTTCCGCCAGCGGCAGATCGGCAACAAGCATCACATTCTTGATCTGAATATTCTGGCGTGCATCCGTATAAAACCCCAGTGGCCCGGTTCCACGAGGGAGCGCAGCAAGCTCCTCCATTCCCACAAGAACCCGTCCGACAACCGCAAGATTACGGTCAAGCTGGCGCGGCGCTTCACCATTCACAACATAAAGCTCACGCCCATCGCCCGTATCTGGCGGCATGTCACGAGCCACACCCACAGCCCCATAACACTGTGCAGGCCAAATCCGCTTCCCATCACTCCCCACACCCCAACCGGCTGCAATGCCAGCCATGGGGGCATAGGAATCAGGATAGCCGAGCGAACGAAAGCCAGTGCCCGGCACAGGCCTGTCATATTCAGCGGGAGGATGCTCCACGAAACCACGTGGCAAGGCAGCCTTTTCATCCCGTACGCGCCACTGAACAACATAATTATCCTGCACACGAATGACGGCCCCATCATCCCACGCATGAGCGCGTGCAAGACGCACGACATTCGCAACATGCACCGGCGCGAATTCAGGAGCGAGCTCAATCATGATTCTTTTCCCATCAGCAGTCGTCATCAACAGGAGCCGATCTGGAGCGACCTTACGCCACGCGCTCTGTGGTGCATGAGCAACGATCTCCGAAGGGCTCGACACCGCCGCGTGTGCCGGAACGCTGAACAGGATTAGCGAGAGAAAAACAAAACGTGCATGCATGGAATGATGATGCCCAACTATTCCACATGCGGATAGACTATTTCGAAACAAGCGAGTTTTCATACGCCTCCAGAACAAAGACGCAAAGAAAACCTCAACCAGCCTCAGCAAATGTTTTACTCGCAATAACCATCATGCTGCCGGGTCGACCGAACAGATAACCCTGAGCCTCGGTGCACCCCTCCTCAATGACCATTTTATGCTGCGCTTCAGTTTCGACGCCTTCGGCCACTACGGGAAGGTTAAGACCACGCCCAAGCCCCACGATCGCACGAACGATCGCTCGTGCGCTACCACCACCCTCCATCGTTGAAATAAAGCTGCGATCAATCTTGATTTTGTCAAAAGGAAAGCTCTGTAAGTTACTGAGCGAAGAATAGCCCGTTCCGAAATCATCCATCACGATACTGACACCCAGACGCTTGAGTTTATAAAGCGTGCCCAGCGTAATCATCCTATCTTTCATGAGCGCAGTTTCGGTGATCTCCAACTGAAGGCGGATTGGTGCAAGGTTGGTCTCCGCTAAGACTTTGGCCACCATCTCAGCAAGGTTGGCCAAGCGGAACTGAACCGGCGACACGTTAACTGCGATGGACAGATGAGGCTCCCACTGGGCTGCTGTCAGACAAGCCTCCCGGAGTACCCACTCTCCCAGAGCTATAATGGACCCTGTTTCCTCAGCGATCGGAATAAAACTGTCAGGCAGCACCTCACCACGATCAGGATGCGACCATCGGAGCAGAGCCTCATAACCTGAACAGACACCATTCACGGCGTTAACAAGCGGCTGATAAGCAAGATGGAGTTGATTGCGCGAAATTGCGTGGCGCAAATCAGTTTCAAGCTGTCGTCGTTCACGCGCCTCCCGATCCATCTCAGGGTCATAAAATGCCGCGACGCCACGACCGGCTGATTTCGCTCTATATAATGCAATGTCAGCAGCATGCCGTAGCGTCTCGCCGTCATGACCATCCTGAGAAGAGATGGCGACCCCAATACTTGTGCCAACGGCCACAGGGTCAACAGCAACGTTCATTTCTTCTTTGAACGTCTTGAAAATCCGCTCCGACAGCAGGCGTGCACCGTCTGGCTGCATACCCCCAAGTTGAAGGATGACAAATTCGTCGCCGCCAATACGCGCCACAGTGTCCACGCCACGAACGCAACGCTGTAGAATATCTGCAACCGCCTTCAATACCCGGTCACCTTCAGCATGGCCAAACAGGTCGTTGACAGCTTTAAACCTGTCGAGATCAAGAGCCAGAATTGCAACGGGATTTCGTGTCCGTGCAGCCCACGCCATCGCGTGATCAAGTTGCTCTTTGAAAAGTGTACGATTAGGCAAATCAGTCAGAGCGTCGTGAAGGGCCAAATGCGAAACCTGACGCTGCGCTTCTTTTTGTGCAGTCAGATCTCTGAGCGCGAGCACCTGGCACGGCCGACCCCGATATTCAATCGTTCGAACAGCCAATTCAAAAATATGAAGATTCGGGTTGTCGCGTGACGCAGCTTCAACTGGCATGTTTCGCGTCATGTCTGTCGGCAAACCATCTGCTAACAAAAGGTAATTATCCGGATTAGCGCCTATGAGTGCCTTCTCAGTGGTACCAACCAGTTGCGCGAAGGCGCTGTTCACTTCGACGATGCGCCCCTCACGAACAATAGCAACGCCCTCTAACGTTGCTTCCGCAAACCCTTTGAGATCGGTGAGATAACGATCGATCACTACAGCGACCATCGTCATTATCGTTACAGCTCCAGCGACAATCGACACAGCGTCGATCAGCCAGATACGACCGAGCCCCCCCACTATCACCTTGGGTAAGCTGGGATCCGGAATAAAGCTGGTCGCAGACATCCCGCTGAAATGTAAAACACACACGCCCAGAAAGGTAAGCATTGCCGGCAACCACACACGGCCCCAGCCGGTCAAGCGCTCGAAGAACAAAAAAGCTGCGCCCAGCAATAAGTCTGTCGTAATTATTCCTAGAATAACTGGCTCTGCATTATAGTGAATTTGTGCGGCAGCACGCGTGGCTTGCATGCCTATGTAGTGCATGGCAGCGATGGCTGCGGTTGAGATAAGCGCTGCTGTCTGAGAGCGGACAATACCTCCTCCACCCGGAAGCCTCAGCGCTCCCCAAAGCCCCAAGACGACTATCACAGACGACAATGCAGTCAGGAGCGGATCGAAAGCCATGACGACAGCGCCACGATAAGCCAGCATCGCGACGAAATGGGTTGCCCAGATGCCAAGTCCGCCAGCGAATGCTGCCACGGCTTTCCAGCTATTCCGACGACGAGCATCACATTCTGCGCTTCGCGCCAGCAATGTGAACATCGCCAGCACAGTCAAAAGCAGAATAAACGCTGCGAGAATAACTTTTAATCGATCATGTTGAACCCATATGCATTCAAAGACCGTCAACGCGCTACCCTTTCATTGCAAGGGCATTATCTCAGACTGAAGTTTCTCTTTAGTAAATAATACCTTCAGAATTATTCACATAATCGTGATTTAAAATTAATTTTATACAACGGAGACAAGAATGCTTCCGTATTTGTCATAACCAAATTTCTCGGAAATGGGCAGCTAGCTATGATAAGTCCAGCTTAGCAATTACTCAAAAACAGAGTCATAATTTTCTACTCGCAAGATGCCCTACAAGCAGCCTTCCGAAGAAAATTCCCCAAGATACCTCTAAAGCCCAAACTTCAACATGAGTCAGACAAGCAGCTGACCCACTAAATAATTGATCTTTATGAGCGAAATGAGGAGACCTGGTGGAGAGAGTTGGATTCGAACCAACGTAGGCGTACGCCAGCGGATTTACAGTCCGCCCCCTTTAGCCACTCGGGCACCTCTCCGGGTCGGCGGCTGGAATATGGCGGATCCGGCGCTATGTCAATCGCTGTTTGTCGATTATATGCCTTTTCATGGCAAGAAGATCCTCATCCCGCTCTCAGTCCTCCTCCACGCCCGCCCGCGCAGGCCGCTCCGCGAAACCTGCTGCTGGTGCGGGTTACTGGATCTATGGCCTGCATGCAGTAGACGCAGCGCTCTCCAACCCGGAACGCGTTGTGCACGAACTGCTGACAACCGTAGAAGCCGGTGCAACGATCCGTGCACGACATCCAGATCGTTCACCACAGATCGTGGATCGCGAAAGGCTGGACCGTCTGTGTGAACGCGATGCCGTGCATCAGGGCGTATGCCTGCGCGTCGAGCCTCTGACACCCCCATCGATCCTTGATGCGCTTGACCGCCCGGGCCCAATTCTTGTTCTGGACCAGGTAACGGACCCGCGTAACATCGGTGCAATTCTACGTTCTGCCGCAGCTTTCGGCGCTGCAGCGGTTCTGGTTCAGGACCGAAATACCCCACCAGAAACAGGCGCCATGGCGAAGGCCGCCTCTGGTGCCCTCGATGTCGTCCCGGTGTTGAGAGAGGTTAATTTGTCCCGAGCACTCGCAGCCCTGCAACAGGAGGGGCTGTGGGTCGTGGGACTGGACGCCGGGGGAACCCGTCTGAATGGTACCAGCTTCGGAGAACGCCGCGTCGCTCTCGTGCTGGGCGCAGAGGGGGCTGGCCTGCGCCGCCTTACCCGCGAAACATGCGATGAAATCACGAGTGTCTATATGCCCGGAAATATGGAAAGCCTGAATGTTTCCAACGCGGCAGCCGTCGCACTCTACGAACTGGCACGCACAGCGATCGCCAGCTAAAACCCATAAATATGGGCGGCACGGGCACCGCCCATATTTAACAATTATTCATCCGCGAAGGGGTAGTCCGTGTAACCCTTTGGGCCCTGACTGTACCATGTCGCCATGTCGTCCTTCGCCAAAGGGATTTCTTCAGCAAAGCGGCGAGGGAGATCCGGGTTTGCAATAAATTTGCGCCCAAAACTCACAGCATCGGCCAGACCGGAAGAGACAGCCTTCTGAGCATCCTCAAGCGTATAATCCTGATTGAGGACCAGAGGACGACTAAACACCTTACGAATTTCAGGGGACAGCTTCGGTTCGTCAGTCTTGCCAAACGTTCCTTCAGGCCCCGGCTCACGCAGTTCAAGCCATGCCACGCCCAGATCCTGCAAAACCTTCGCAGCGGGCACGAAAACCTTTTCCGGCGCGCTGTCATCGGTGCCCTGCGTGTCACCATTTGGCGATAGACGCACGCTTGTACGATCCGCACCGATCGTGGCCACAACGCGCTCTGTCACTTCACGAAGCAAACGGATCCGATTCTCTGGGGCCCCACCGTACTCGTCCTTGCGATGGTTGGTTCCATCACGCAGGAATTCGTCGATCAGATAGCCATTCGCAGCGTGTATCTGAACACCGTCAAACCCGGCTTCAATCGCATTCCGTGCCGCATTCTCATAATCAGCCAGAATACGAGGAATTTCATCAACTCGAAGCTCGCGGGCTTCTTCATAGGGCTTCTTGCCCTCATAAGTATGGGATTGCCCGGGAGCAGTCGTCGGAGACGCCGAGACCGGCTGAAGCCCTGTCACAGACGAATGAACCATACGGCCCATATGCCAAAGCTGGCATACAATTTTCCCACCACGCTCATGAACGGCCTTGGTGATCGGCTTCCAGGCGGCCACCTGCTCTGCACTCCAGATTCCTGGAGCCCAGGGCCAGCCAAGACCTTCTCGTGAAATTCCTGTGGCTTCCGAAATAATAAGACCGGCGCCAGCGCGCTGGGCGTAATATTCAACCATGAGAGGCGTAGGAACAGCTCCCTCGGTGGCACGCGCACGCGTCAGGGGCGACATGATGATGCGATTGGCAGCGTGAACTGCGCCAAGGTCGATGGAATCGAACAGGCTAGGCATGTTAATCACTCCTTGCATCGAAACACCAATAGTTCGACAACAATCGAACTATAGGAATATTGTGATCATTCTTCAAGCGCGTGATACACCTCGCCCATGCCCGCATATGACCACCCGGACCTGACAACACTGGATATCGTATCCGTCCTGCGCGCACTCGCGGACCCTGTGCGGCTCGATATCGTCAAACGCCTTCATTCGATGGGGGAAGCAAACTGCGCTGCACTAGTTGGCAAACGTCCGAAATCCAGCATGTCCCATCATTTTCAGGTTCTGAGAGAAAGCGGCATCGTCCACACACGCATTGAGGGTGTACAGCATCATAACTCCCTGCGTCGGCAGGAACTCGATGAACGCTTCCCTGGGCTAATGGCTGCCGTCCTCGCGGCTATCTGACAAACCTCAGTTGCGGCGCCAGACTTCTTCCTGAAGGAACGTGGCAAAAACCAGCCACACGAAAAATGGCACCTGTGCCCAGGCTGCACACTTATTGACCTTCTCCGCGGACGAAATGGCACCACCTGAAGCCATGATCAGACTGATACACAATCCGAGACTCGCATCCAGCCTGCGCTCCCGGAACAGAACAAACGGAAAGCCCGCTACACCCGCAACACAGAGCGCCCAGAAACAGAGCGCCACCGTCCGTGCGGAAGATTTCTCTGCACGGAGTAATTTATACCCAGAATAAGCCAGAAGCCCGTCGAGTACGGTCCACACCACAGCGAAAACAGGGGCTGGCGGTGTAACCGCAGGCTTCTCAAGTTTCGTATACCAACGCCGGACAGAGCGGTTATCTGTGGGGCTCAGCTCACGTCCGGCATACTGGGCGCCAAAGACACTCCCCGTTGCGATCAGTGCGTCAATGATGCGTCCCATACTGGTCAGGTCCTTAAGATTTCAGAGTTCCCTAAGGCCCCAACGCTGCATGACGGGAGTGGTTCAGGGTTGAGCGGGTTTCCCAAGATCCAGTTCACCAACGATCCTGCCCCCTTCAGGGCTCCACAACAGGATACGCGCACCATCGCCTGATTGCAGGGTCACAGCCAGAGTGCCGTCGCTTCTGGGAACGACGCTTTCAACATGTTCCTCACCACCAAGCGGAAGAGCGATTCGCGTCTGAGCAGAATCCGCCGCAACGAAAACAGACGCTTTCTGAGAGTGAGTTGCACGATGAACGATAGTGCCAACCAACACGACGAGCCCCAAAACAATCAGAACTCCCATGATGATGACCGATGCCAGAAGCGCCTTCGATGCTCCCGACTCGCTGCCCGCGCGTTCCTCAGCTAAACCGTGGTCCATGTCCGATCCTGAAACTCCGTTCCGCCTTGTTGTAAATGCCGATGTGGCTGGCCAGCGCACTGATCGCGCACTTGCGGACGCCATCGGCACGGTTTCACGTTCGCGGGTCAAGGCCCTGATCGAATCAGGCCACCTCACCCGCAACGATGAAACCCGTACCGAGCCGTCTGATATCCTCCGCGAAGGCATGGTTCTGCTGCTCACATTCCCCACCCCAACGCCAGCACGCCCGGAAGCGGAGAACCTTCCGCTTAATATTCTCTATGAAGACCGAGACCTCATTGTACTCGACAAACAGGCCGGTCTGGTAACGCATCCAGCTCCTGGCAACGAGACCGGTACACTCGTCAACGCGCTGCTTGGGCACTGCAAGGAAGGATTCGAGGGTATCGGCGGAGAGAAGCGCCCAGGCATCGTCCACCGTCTGGACAAGGATACGTCCGGTCTGATGGTCGTGGCCAAAACGTCACTGGCGCATAACGCCCTTTCCGAAGCCTTCGCCGCCCGCGACATCGATCGCGCATATCTCGCGCTGGCATGGGGACTCCTGCCCGCTTCCGGCGAGTTTGATGGCTCCATCGGACGGGACAAAAAGGACCGCAAACGCATGGCCGTGGTGGCAGGAGGCGGAAAAGTCGCCCTCACCCGCTTTCGTACGCTCGAATCCATCCATGCATCCGTATCACTCATCGAATGCCGACTGGCGACAGGCCGCACACATCAGATCCGCGTACATCTCGCCCATGCAGGGCATCCTCTCATCGGTGATCCTGTGTATCTTCGCCGCATCCCGGCAGCAGCCCGGGGCTTGCCTCAGGATGCCAAGGAAGCAGCACTCGATTTCCCGCGTCAGGCGCTTCATGCAGCACGACTCGGCTTCGTTCACCCCCGCACCGGCGAAACACTTTCCTTCGAGACTCCACCGCCCGAAGACTTCAAGGCCTTGAAATCACGCCTGATCGGCTAAACCTTTCTTTGTGTTTGACCTGCAAGGCTGAGCCTGTCATAAATACTCTTATCCGACGAGCTGACGCGCCGCCGGAACGGACGTACCGACGTAAGCTGCCCAGATCGGGGGTGAACAGTCGGGGACGTAGAAAAGTCCTTCCCAATGCGTCACCTGGGTGCGTGGAACCTTCCCTCTGCCCGTTCGTATGAGTTCTTCTCATCGGACAACGGGCACACCCCGGGCGATAGGAGTCGAAGCACATGGCATCCCCAGCCGCAATTTCGGTGGGTCCGGAAAGCAATCTGACCCGCTACCTTCAGGATATCCGCAAATTTCCCCTTCTCACGCCGCAGGAAGAGCTCGATCTCTCCCGTCGCTGGCGCAATGACGAGGACACCGCTGCAGCACACCGACTGGTCACATCCCATCTTCGTCTCGTGGCAAAAATTGCCATGGGATATCGTGGATACGGCCTGCCGGTTAACGAGCTGATCAGCGAAGGCAACATCGGCATGATGCAGGCCGTGCGCCGGTTCGACCCGGATCGCGGCTTCCGCCTCGCAACCTATGCAATGTGGTGGATACGCGCTGCCATGCAGGAATACATCCTGCATAGCTGGTCACTCGTGAAGATGGGTACAACCGCCGCACAGAAAAAGCTGTTCTTCAATCTGCGCAGGCTCAAGGGCCAGATGCAGGCCATTGATGACGGCGATCTCAAACCTGAGCAGGTCGGTAAAATCGCGACCACACTCGGCGTTCCCGAACAGGACGTCGTGTCCATGAACCAGCGTCTGGCCGCTCCGGACCATAGCCTCAACGCACCTTTACGCGTGGATGGCGAAGGCGAGTGGCAGGACTGGCTCGTCGATGACACCGAGAACCAGGAACAGACATACGCTGCGAGCGAAGAGTTCAGTGGTCGCAAAGCTCTGCTCGCTCAGGCCATGACAAACCTGAACGAGCGTGAACGCCACATCCTGACCGAACGCCGCCTCAAGGAAGAGCCTTCCACATTGGAAGAACTCTCTCACGAATACGGCGTCTCCCGCGAGCGCATCCGCCAGATTGAAGCCCGCGCGATGGAAAAACTTCAGAAGGCCATGTCTTCTGAAGTGGAGCTCCGCCGCCGCGAAAATGGTCTTCAGGCCTGACGCCAAAAACAAAAAACCCGCTCCATCATCATGGAGCGGGTTTTTTACTAAACTCTATTTTCCCTGATCCCTACGTCAAAAACCAAGCGCCGCCTTGCGGGTCTGGCGCTCCGCATATTTCTGAATATTGATCTTTAACTCTGCCGGCAGACGACGATAAAGATCTATCAGATCCTTCTCATCGTTCGACAAAACCATTGTCGTTTCCTGCTCCACCATACCGCTCAGAAAAAACTCGACAGGAACCTGAAATATTTTTGCCAGATTGGGAATGTGCTTACGCGCGCTGCTGGTACGCCCCGTCTCCATGAAAGCAACGGCCGAACGCGATATCCCCAAGGATTCGGCAAGCTCCTGCTGAGTGGTGTTGCAGGCCTTCCGCAGAGTCGTAATTTTTTTTGCCAACTCCGCAGCAGGAGACGCTTTACTCCCGTCATTCTGAAGCAGTTTCGCGTCGTTTTCTCGAACCCACTTCCGAAACAGGGACTGACTGATCACGTAATGATCATCAATCTTCCCTTTGTCAGATGACAGGGTATCAAACGACACCATGTCCTCAAGAAGATCAAGGATCTGACGTGAAGGTCGGCTTGGATCAGCTGGCTTCCACATCTGGCCAGGCTGCAGGATCGTTCTGGATGGCATCCATATTTATTAACAGATAATTAAACGCCATCCTCTTAAATTTTGAGAATGGCGTTTAAATGCTAGGTTACATCAAGCAAAAGCAGCCGCAGATTGCGCCGCTTCATCCGTAACAAGATAAGGCCCCGCTTCGAGTACGCGAATTGCTAGCATCCCGATGCTATGAGGGCGACGCTGCCCTAAAGGCAATGCTGCCTTCCCATTGGTCCAACGGCACGCTGAATTCTCCAGAACATCCCACCCCTCAAGAGTGCTGTCCGTAAATGGAGTATCGAGACGCCGTGTCTCAACCGCATCAAAAAGTGTGATTTCACCAATCAGAACGCCAAGCTCACGGCGGTCATCCACAAAAGGACCAATCGTATCGCTCGGGCGACTGGTCCGTGAGATGATGCTGACAGCAGTCACATCAGACGGGATCATAAACATGGCCACACCATCCGTCTCACGCAGCTTGCGAATAACATGTCCCTTATCCGTCACAAGCCGAAGTTCCGCATCCTCGCAAAGCTGTGGAGCAGCGGAAACAGTTTTGATGCCCTGAGTTTTTGCCCGTGTCTCGATCTGCCTAAAAACGGGTTCAACTATCGATCGAGCCGTAACCAGCGGCGCCGCAGCATCACGGCTCCAGGAACGAACTGCTGGGGCTCCTGCTCCTATACGCACAACATTTGCGTCCGACTGAAAGCTCTTGCGGTTCCCCGTATCCAGATAGCTCTCGGTCAGCATACCATCTGCGGTAATGACAGAATGTTCAGCAGTTTCAATATGATAGTAATCATATGAAGTAATCGTCTTGTCATAAAAAATAGAAATACCATTAACGAGCATACGTGCCGGAATGAAATTTCCATCAATGCAAAGACAATGTTCAGACGTGATCAGCATATCCTTGAAAGGAACATTTTCCGATATGGCATTTTTCAGAATACGGACAGGATAGCCCGCTCTGTCATCTGAAAGTTCCGGACGAACCTGCACATGGTTCGAGCCAACCCAAATCACTTCACGCGAAACCTTCTGGTCACCTACAGTCGCGGAGACGAAATCTCCCACCAGAACCTGCTCTACAGGGGAGTCACCTTCATCTGTAGCGATGAGTGTGCCAGGCAGGAAGCAGGTAATCACCCCCCCGCTGCCATCAGATTGCGTGAAGGTTTTTGAGTAGGCAATAATAGAACCCACATGAAAAATATCCAGAGCGGCGTACTCGGGAGTTCCAGTACTTTTAAGTCCAAACGGATCTCCAGAAAGAGTAATTACTCTGCCAGCTCCCAAAACACCAAGGAGGCTTACGCCGTCACCAATAGTTGTTGTGTTCGTCGCTACATTATAGGTTGCAGGTATTGATTTTGAACTTGGGAAGTCCATGACAAAATTCTTAGGAATTGTTGTCGTTGTATTTCCACTTGAATCAACAAACTGTACAGGAACAGTAAGAAGTCCAGCACTAAGACCTGTTGGCTCTACTTTAATTTCTCCACCAGCGGAGCCGACAGTGATCGTAGTAAGAGCCCCAATACTAAGAGCCTGCCCCGCAATATCCAGAATTCCACCGTTAACAGTTAACGATGTACCAACACTTGCGCCCAACAATCCGCCACCAACCTTAGCCGTGGCACCATTTTGAACAGTGACGGAAGATAGGGCTTGAATGCCAGCCAACCCCGTCGTGAGATCAACAACAACGTTATCTCCAGCAGGCGTTTGGGAGTTCTTAGTAACAACAATAGAACTGATTGCACTAAGGCCTGCAAGACCAGATAAATCTCCAGAGCTGTAGATAGTAGCAACACCGGCATTTACATTAACAAGAGCCGTCATTACACATACTCCCCACTATATTTAAATAAAAATACAAAAACAGAAATCAATTCATTCTCAATAATTTAAATACATCCATTTATGAGGTCGAATCGAAAACTGTTTGTTATTAACGAACAGTTTCCAGTATAATTAATGTCGAAAAAATGGCAAGTTTTTATGGGGATTTTAATATTTTTCTGTCAAAGCGATTCTCTTATTTTCCGTCAAAAATCAAAAAAGTTTATATTATATAAGGAATTTTTGAAATTAACGGAAAATGTTCAAAAAAATAACTCTTTAACGAATCCCCATAATCAACCTTAAAAATCTCAATCCAACACTGATCTTCTAAAATTTTTTAATTTTACAAACATGAATTATCATAACGCCTTAAAGGCGGCGGGAAATTTCCAAGTAGGGATAAATTGCTGATCAGAATATTAACTCCCAATAAGGGTAGTCAATAATGCTGCACCTGAGCTTCAGAAAGAAAATACAAGAAATACTTCTTAATAAATAAAGCCAATAGAGACAAAAAATTGCGCCAATAAAAAATTTTATATTTTATTTGAAATAATAGTTAAATATCTATACCTTGCATATTTATATAATAATAAAAATCAAAGTAGAAACCTGAACTTAATTAAGTGGAATTGCTAGTGCAAGACCCGCTGACATATTACCGTGCCCCTTGCGGGACTGCGAAGCGCGGTCATGGACATTTGCATCGCTTGCCTGCCCAACCTGCTGCTGGAAAAAGTTTGGCCTCAATTCAGGCTCATCACTTTCTTGCTCTGTCGGCGCAGCAATGTCCTCATCGGGAACCGGCGCAGCTATGAAGCGACCTTGCCCACGAACATTCACGGCCTCCTCCGCACGCGCCAGCACGCTTCGAACCACCACAGCGCTTTGTCGTGTATCCAGATTTGCGTTCTGTGGGGTCGTTTCCCGCATAAGATGCACGAATGCACTTTCAGCTGGGTTTCTTTTGGCAGACCGAACGATCACATCCGTATTTGGCTGAACCTGTGCCTCAGCAACAGCCATTGGAGACAAAACTCCCAACATGACGGCCAGAATACTTAAAGAGGAAGTCAGTCCGGACATTATGCAGTTTCCGCCTGGTTCAGTTCATGAAGCCAGTCTGCATATCTCACGAAAAAAACTGCAATCAGAAAAGACTGATTGTTTCACTTGGTAATTAAACGTGATGAAACCTCTACGGCGAACACTTCGTCCACCGTAGAGAATATAGTACTCAGTCGAGGCCGAGTTGCTGCCCCGCAGTACGAAGAACCTCAATACCGGGAAGTAGCTTACCCTCGAGCCACTCCAGGAAAGCACCACCCGCTGTGGAAACGTAGCTCATCCGCTCCAGAACACCTGCATGACGCAGAGCTGAAACCGTGTCACCACCGCCAGCGACCGTGCGCAGCTTACCTTCCTGCGTAAGCTTTGCGGCAGCCTGCGCTACCGCCACAGTAGCGCGATCAAACGGAGCAATTTCGAACGCGCCGAGCGGGCCATTCCATACAAGGGTCTTAAGTGTCGCCAGACGATCACTGATCAGTTCCACTGTCCGTGGCCCCGCATCAAGAATCATGGCGTCATCCGGCACTTCACCAATCAGACAGGTTTCCGACGCTGCTCCTGCCTTGAACTCACGCGCGATCACGGCATCTACCGGCAGGATGATTTCGCACCCCTTCTCCTGCGCCTCACGAACGATGTTGCGCGCTGTCTCGTGCATGTCCGCTTCCTGCAAGGACTTGCCAACATTGATCCCCTCCGCAGCAAGGAAGGTGTTCGCCATCGCGCCCGTGATGAACAGCGTGTCCACCTTGGCCAGCACGTTTCCAATCAGATCAAGCTTCGTGGAGATTTTGGAGCCACCAATAATGGCTCCCACTGGCCGCTCGGGATTTTCCAGAGCAGCGGATAGTGCACCCAACTCAGCTTCCATCAGACGGCCTGCATAAGAAGGCAGCTTACGCGCCACCCCTTCCGTCGAGGCATGCGCACGATGCGCGGCAGAGAATGCATCATTCACATAAATATCTGCATTCTCTGCAAGAGCCTGAGCAAATTCGGGATCATTGGCTTCTTCACCTGCATGGAAGCGCGTATTTTCCAGCAGAAGAATATCCCCGTCTCCGAGGGAAGCCACGGCCACTTTCACAGTCGGTCCCACACATTCCGGAACGAACGCTACGCTCTTTCCAAGAACGTCCCCGAGACGTTCCGCGATCGGACGCAGAGACATGGAAAGCACCGCACGCCCTTTGGGCCGATCGAAATGGCTAAGCACGATAACGCGTGCGCCTTTTTCAGCCAGCTCCCGGATCGTTGGAGCCACGCGTTCGATACGGGTGGCGTCAGTGATAACACCGTCATGCATCGGAACGTTCAGGTCGGCACGCACCAGAACGCGTTCACCGCGTGGGTCGAGCCCGTTAAGCGTGCGGAATACCATGGTTCAGAGACTCCCGAAGAGGGCCGCAGTGTCAGCCATACGGTTGGAGAAACCCCACTCGTTATCATACCACGCGCAAACGCGAACCAGCTTGCCACCATCAACGAGCGATGTCTGGGTTGCATCGAAGGTCGAGGACGCCTTGTCGTGGTTGAAGTCAGTGCTGACGAGCGGCGCAGTGTTGTAGTCCAGAATACCCTTAAGAGCGCCCTTGGAGGCAGCAAGAATGGCTTCATTCACTGCGTCAACGGAAGCCGGAATGTTTGTCGGGACAAAATCCAGCGAAACAAGCGAAACGTTTGGTGTCGGAACGCGGATCGAGGAACCGTCCAGCTTGCCCTTGAGGTGCGGCAGCACCAGCCCTACAGCCTTCGCTGCGCCCGTGGAGGTCGGGATCATGTTCAGAGCGGCTGCACGGGCGCGGCGCGGGTCCTTGTGCAGCGTGTCCACAGTGCGCTGATCACCCGTGTAGGAATGAATCGTGACCATGTAACCACGCTCGATTCCAAATGCCTCATCCAGAACGTGCGCGATCGGTGCCAAACAGTTCGTCGTGCACGAAGCGTTCGAAATCACTTTCATATCAGGTGTCAGAACATGATTGTTCACGCCATAGACGATCGTCGCATCGACATGGGTACCCGGAGCGGAAATGACGACGCGCTTCGCACCGGCCTCAAGCAGAGCCGAAGCCTTCTCGCGGCTCGTGAACAGGCCTGTGCACTCCAGAGCCACATCCACACCCTGGAACGGCACAGCCGCAGGATTGCGCTCTGCAGAAACCCTGATCGGTCCGTATGTACGGCCATTAGCTTCGATCACCAGAGTGTTACCCTCTGCGCGAACTTCACCCGGCAGGCGGCCATGCACACTGTCATAAGCCAGCAAATGGGCATTTGCCTCCACAGAACCGAGATCGTTGATTGCCACGACCTCCACATCCGTGCGTCCGCTCTCGATGATTCCGCGCAGAACAAGACGTCCAATGCGTCCGAACCCGTTGATCGCGATCTTCACAGCCATGTCGCCTACTCCGCCTAGCCTTGGAAATTGGGCTTCTTCCATAGCACTGATGTCGCTGCGCAAAAGGGGGGCAGGCATGTTTTTCACGCAGACGCGATCTCCACGCTTGCCGGGACGCCCAGTTCCTGCGACGGTCCTGAACAATATGGCACTTTCCATCCGATCCCTGCTCGCTCCCTCCCGCACTGGCACCCTTGTGCTTGGTACCCTTTTGCTTGCCCCCGCCCTGACTGGCTGCAAGCTGATAGACCAACGCACGTTCGACCCAAATGCGGGCAAGCCACCCAAGCCATATATTCCCCCCACTCCCCCCGGTCCGGCGCCGAAGGCCCCTTTCCTGCAGATCGAAGCGGGTACGCCCGCCAGCGAATATGGGCCGATTGTCGAAAAGGCCGCGAAGGCCGCTCTTGCCCGTAAGCCAAACGTACTGTTCATCGTTCAGGGCTATGCCCCGATGCAGCCAGACCCCGCCGCACAGGCACAGACTCTGTCTGATCTGACAAAACAACAGATCGCCCCCATTGCCGATCGTATCGCCGCGGCCGGCGCACAGCCGATCCAGATCGAAATCCACGCCACAACTGATCCATCCATCCAGCACGCACGCGTGCGTGTGGACGTTCGCTAAACCTTCTTAAGGAGAGCTGAGCCCATGGCTTCCGCCGCTTGTGCAGTACTTGTCCGTAATGCACAGGCATCAGTTCTGGACTGGATCACATGGCATCTGGCGCTTGGGTTCAAACGCGTTCTGGTTTTCGATACGGGCTCAACAGACGGCACACAGGACATTGTCAGAACAGCGTCCACATCCCTGCCCGTCGAACTGCATCAGGCCAACCACTGGCGGGGAACGTCCGATACCATACGCCTGATGGTCACGCGTGAAGCGGCATCACTGACCGCCACAGCTTATGACTGGCTCATCGTTCTCGACGCCGACGAATATCTGGACCCCGGCGACTCTCTGAGCGGCCTTCTGAATCGCGCGGGAAACGCCGAAGCGATAGCTCTGAACTGGTGTATTTTTGGCAGCGCTGGTCACAAGGCACGTCCGTCCGGACATATCGTTGCAACCCATCCACTCCGCAGCAGAAAATCGCTGCCAGATAACGGCTTTACACGACTGCTCTTCAAGCCCGGACATCGCGGTACGATCGCTGAGCCATATCGTATCAACATTGATCCCTGGCGGATTGTCACACCAGCAGGGTACCCGGTGCAGTGGGCCGGAAAACGTGCGCCCGTAGAATGGAATGAAGGGCGCATTCTGCACTACATCTGCACAAGCGAAGACGAATCTGCGGACATGCCGGATCATCTGTGGCGTCATTTTGATCGAAATGACGTTGAAGACCTTGCTCCGCGCCGCTTCCTGCAAGACGTACGCTCCCTGCAAAACACTTTCTGGACAAAGTGCCTCAGAAATGCGGCAGGACGCCTTGCCCTGATGGCTGCCAACAAGCCACTGGCCACCGAGCGCCCCGAACGGGACAGCCAAATCCCGGAAAGGCGCGATACACCCGCCCTGACATTTCGGCGCGTCCGCCCAACACAACACGAACGACTACTGCTGTCCCCGCAATATTCTCCTACGATGGGACGTCTTCAGGGTTGGGTTCTGCGCAACCGACAAAACCAGATTCTCTGCGTGAATGCCGAACGGCAGACAGTAGCGGTCTCACAAGAAATGACCGTCGGGCAAGTCCTGCTTCTAGCCATCATCCAGGATAACCTTCCGAATGTGCTGACGCTCTCCCCCATTGATGGCAAGGCCTTCTCGTTCGGCAACATCCCCTCTCCTGAAGGAATCGCAGCGATCCCAGTCCAGCCCTGTGAAGACGGATCATTCTTCCGTATTCCGTCAGCATGCGGCATTGATGACGAAGAGTTCGCCCCCATTTCGATCCCACCAGCTTCCCTGCCTGAATTGGCTGCTGTGCCGGAAGCCGACACATCAGAGGGTGTGTCTCTGGCTGCATTATGTATCTGGGCTTCCCGTACAGAGCGAAAACCACAAGACCTGCAACGAGCGCTGTGCCTTCTCTCCCCCGCAGCATCCATAGAACTGCACGCCCATATGCCGGAACTTGCGCCGTTCCTTTTCAATCGAAACTGAAAGCGCTCAGAACAGCCTAGACAGAAGAAGACCTGCCAGTCCCCCAACAAGAAGCAGCAACGCGGAATTTCGAAGACGAAGACTGAAAGGCGGCCGGGAAGAAACCCCTGCAAGAGCCGTGATGCTCTCCCTCAACGCCGCCAGTTCTTCCTGCTGCGCACGCGCCTCTTCCTGCCCCTGCCAGAGCCTTCCGCTCATACGACGTATATAGTGGCCCGCATCAGCAGGCGTCGTCGCCGTATGATCCACCATCCGCTCGGCAAGAGTTCTATTTGCGCTATGCCCCACCCCCAGAACGCGATGAGCTGAACTACCCGATAGAGCCTCCAGCACAAACGGGTGCTCAAACACACCGAATTCTGAAGCCTCCCCACCGCCTCGCACAACAACCAGAATCTCCTCCCGAACACTGGATATCGCTTCAGCAATGCGGGTCGGATCATTCATGGCGGTCGGAAGGGTGCGTACACGCTCCGGCCGCCAGCCTCCGCCCAGAGCTTGCAGAAAATCTTCCGCCACCAGGGCGTTGGACGCAGCAGAATGTATCAGCGCAATCCGGGCTTCGCGCTGCTCAGGATAAGGGTGAAAAGTCCAGGGCAGATCCCGCAGGGTATCGATCACAGAACGCTGAACCCGCTCGATCTGCTGCACCACAGCATCATGAGCCTCAGCCGCCAGAACCTCAAAACGCAGCGTAACCTGCCCGCGATACAGACGCGCCCGCAGAGCCCCCGTCAACCGCACCCGATCACCCGGGCGCAGATCGGCATTGGCAAGCGTGTTTTTAGAAGCCTCAAGCGAAATGGTGCTGCCGTTGTGAAGATCGATCAGCGGCAACTGATAATGTTTGCGGTAGGTGTTGGGGGCAACATCACCAAGCTGTCCCACCACAGAAAGCGGAAACGCCCATTCATCAAACCGTGCACAGATATCGTCGAGATGAGACGCGAACAGATCCTGAACCTGCGACGGTGTCAGGGTAAAAGGGGCAGAGTGGCCAGTTTGTGATGAAGCTGGTCTTGCTCGTCTCGGAAAAGCATCCATCGGGCACCATATGGCGGAGGAACATTCGTTCTCACAGGGGGAAAAATCATCCGTGACAGACTTTTTTTGTTTGTTTTATCGCAGTTTGAGAGTTGTCGATGTCATTTGACCCGCATGAACTCCTATTCCGGCTGAAACAGTCTACCTTCCGCGCGCGCTTCCATCTGGATTTACAGTCACGGGCATATCTTCAGGAAAAAGGACTGGATACCGTCATGGCGCACGCGGCTGACTTCATCCGCGACCGCCTCGCTCCTGCACACCCGCTCAATGACGGCAAACAAACCCCGATGCGCGGCCACCCCGTTTTCATCGCGCAACACGCCACGGGCTCATGCTGCAGATCATGCCTGCAAAAATGGCAACACATGAGCAAAAACCAGCCCCTGACCGAAGATCAGCAAGCCACCATTATCGCCGTTATCCGCGCCTGGATCGAGCAGGACACCCAAGGTAACGTACCGGACAGCCCAGCTCAGGGAAGCCTATTCTGAACAGCCCTTATTATCAGCCGTTCAGAAAGAATGTCTCACACAGGCAAATCGCGATTATCCGCAAGCGTTTCCATCGTCATGTAAGACGTGACAGCATCCAGCTCCACCTTGCCGATGATCTGCTGATACACCTTGTCGAAATCATTCATATCAAAGGCCGCTACCTTCAGCAGATAATCGTATTCACCCGCGATCCGGTAGAAATCGACGATATTCGGGATTGAGAGCACCACATTACGGAACGTATCCAGCCACTCCCGGGAATGATGGCGCGTCCGCAATAGAACAAAGACGGTCAGCCCCAGCCCCAACGCGCTCGCATTCAGCCGAACAGTATCATGGCTGATGATCCCACTTTCGCGCAGAGCGTTCAGGCGCCGCCAGCAGGCGTTCTGCGAGATTCCCACCTTCTCTGCCAGTTCGCGCTGAGAAGGCGTGCCCTGCTTCTGGAGGATACGAAGAATCGCACGGTCCGTCTGATCTATTTTTTTCGTCATATAGCATCATATGACAACAAAATACTTCTACAGGTCTACAGAAAGGAGCATTTTTTACCTCTTCTGCGCGCTATTTTCTCTCCATCATCCCGAACGGAAGAGAAACACCATGAACAGCGTCCCAGGCAGCCTTGAGAACAGCGAGACCGCTCTCGCCACTTTCGAAGCATCGCTGCGCAGCGACAACGCGATTGCACAACTGCGCGCGGGTGTCATCGGCGACGGTACACTGTTCAACACACCATTCGGCATCCAATCGCTTCTTTACGCAGACTATGTCGCTTCTGGCCGCGCGCTAAAGCAGATTGAGGCATTCATCCTCAACGAAATCCTTCCATTTTACGCAAACAGCCACACAGAAGCCTCGCTCTGCGGTGCTTACATGACCCGCATGCGCAACAGCGCCCGTGCCACGATTTCCCGGCTATGCAACGCCCCGGATGATCGTTTCAGCACGATTTTCGCAGGAAACGGCGCTACCGCTGGCCTCAACCGCATCGTGCATCTTCTGGAAATACCCGCCCTGCGCGCTTTGGGGCGCCAGCCCGTCGTATTCATTGGCCCCTATGAGCACCATTCAAATATCCTGCCGTGGCGTGAGAGCGGCGCCGAAATCATCGAGATCCCTGAAGACGCACATGGCGGCCCGGATATGGTTGTCCTTGAGCGCGCCCTGAATGCTGTGACGGCAGACCGCCTGAAGGTCGGCTCCTTTTCCGCCGCATCCAACGTCACAGGCGTCATGACGGATGTTGATGCCGTAACCAAACTCCTGAAACGCCACGATGCTCTGGCCATATGGGATTATGCAGGAGCAGGCCCATACCTGCCCATAGACATGAAACCCCGCACCAGCGCTGAAAAAGACGCTGTCGTGATTTCATGTCACAAATTCATCGGCGGCCCAGCCGCATCCGGGCTCCTGATCGTACGCAACGACATCGCTACACGGACAGACCCCGTTCTGCCCGGCGGCGGGACGGTGCGCTTCGTCTCGCCCTGGAACCATGACTACACCAGCAACCTAGCTGCTCGCGAAGAGAGCGGCACCCCGAACGTGACTGGCGATATCCGCGCTGCTCTGGCGTTTATCGTCAAGGACGTCATCGGAGATATTTTCATGGCCCAGCGCAACGCTGAACTGCGCGACCGTGCCCTCTCTGTCTGGCGTTCAAACCCCAACCTCGAGATCCTCGGGCACCCATCTGCCCAGGCACTGCCAATTTTCTCTTTCCGCGTTCGTGACGCCCGTAATGGCGGCTTCATCCACCAGCAGCTTTTCACGAGAATGCTCTCAGACCGTTACGGGATACAGGCTCGTGGCGGTTGCGCATGTGCCGGCCCATATGCCCACCGCCTGCTTGGGATCGAGCAGGAAGAGTCAGACGTCATCCGTCAATCCATTCTGGGTGGGCAGGAAATCGACAAACCCGGCTGGACGCGCCTGAACTTCAGCGTCCTGATGGATGATGAAAAGGTCGATCGTATCATCCATGCGGTAAACGAACTCGCCCACGCACCACACGATACGGCCGCACATTACGAATGCGACATTTCAACCGCACGCTTCCGCCCTCTGGCAGCAGCAGCCTGATGTATCGTCGTTCTCTTTCAACACATCGAAAGAGAACGACTACGTCCTCCACGCAACCGAGGACAAAAACTATCTGAAGCCCGGGAGCAGCACGTTCACCAGAGATAGACAACTTTCATATAATAGGCGTTTGTCTCAGGCACATTCCGGGCATCCACGGAGTGGGAATAGCGTCCTGTCAGCGAAAAATGCTTGGAAATATTGAGCATCGCGCCCACACCCAGCGCAACTTCGCGACCACTGGAATTATCCACCCACTGGTTCACGGAATTGTCGTGCATACCGCCAGTGTTTTGCCAATCAAAGGCAAAGAACGGCTCTACAAGTTTCGTGGCCTTCCAGCTGAAACGCAGGTTTGAATGGAAGACATTTCCCGGCGAATAACTGTGTTCGCCCGTTTTATGCTTGGTCGAAGCAACGATAGCGCCGAGATCCCCGTCAAAGCTGAAATGCTTCCATTCATAGTCAAACATGAAACTGGAAAGGTTCGACCAGTATCCCGGAGAAAGCGCATCACGCGTACCAACAGGCGTCTGCATGAATGTCTGAATGCCGAACGTACTGTGACTATTGGGCTTGAACCATGCTGCAGGCCCAACAATCGTTGGCCCCAGACCACCATAATTCTGTCCGCCCGCAAGTGTAAAACTTTCGGCCTGAATCACTTCAAATGCAAACCCGACATGGGGGATGGCATCAAAACTGCGGAAATGAACGTATTTCGTCATTCCTGACCATGTGTGACTGCCGCCCTGCCCTTTACGACGCCCAATGCTGTCGTAAGTCACACCCGCTGCATTTCCATCGCCGTACTGCACCAGCACATTGAAGGGTTTGAAGTCCACGGGCAGATCGTATTCATGCGGGCCGATAATGGCCAGCGGGATGTCTGAGGCGTGCGCCGAAAAAGATGGCAGCAGGCCAAGAAAAGGGATGCAGTTTCCCAGAGCCGGAAGAACCCTTCCGAACCAGTCTTTGCGACGCATTTCCGTATTTCCATAAAAGGGTGAGGCGCACCTTCAGGGAGCGCGCCTCACTTGAAGAATGGGCCTGTTAGTGGGCGGTCGTGCCCTGGGTTCCATCAATCGTGTAGGCGATAATGTAGTCACCGCTGCGGGTTCCAAGACCCCCATGACCGCCAGCAGCAATCAGCACATACTGCTTGCCACCCATCTCATACGACATGGGCGTTGCCTGGCCACCGGCTGGCAGACGATCACTCCAGATGACCTTGCCTGTCGCGAGATCAAAAGCGCGCAGGTAGTCATCAGCCGTCGCGCCCATGAACACCACGCCACCCTTCGTCACGATGCTGCCACCGATATTGTACATTCCGGTTGGAAGCGGAATGTTGTTGTGCGTCCGGAAAGGGCCCGTGTCGCGCGTCGTTCCAACAGGGTGTTGCCAGACGATCTTCTTCGTCACCAGATCAATCGCGGTAAGCGTTCCCCAGATCGGGCCTTTACAGGGGATCTGAAGCGGGTTCAGCCATGGCGATGTGTAAGCGATGTAAGGCGTGCCATAGTCCGGGGAAACACTAAGAGCGTCGCCCTTCGCAGCAGGCTCTTCGCCCTTGCCGTCCCATTTCGCAAGCATACCAGCCTTCTCAAGACCCTGACGGTGCTCAAGACGGATACGGAACGGGAGGTAGCTTGCATTGGCGATCAGAAGCTTGCGCTGCGGATCGACCGTGGCACCCTGCCAGTCAACGACACCATAGAATGCCGGATAGACAATGGTCGTCTTGCCAACATGCGGAGGCGTGAACTGACCATCATAAGCAGACTGGCGGAACTGGATGCGGCAGATCATCTGATCAAGCAGCGTTGCGCCCCACATGTCGTTTTCCTTGAGGTCCGGCGGCGTGAGAGACGGCATCGCAGCAGGATAAGGCTGTGTGGGCGATACATGATCGTCCGAGGCTACACCCGCAGTCGGAACCTTGCGCTCCTCGACCGGATAACCCGGTACCGGCTTACCGGTGCGACGATCAAGAACGAAGAACTCACCGCGCTTTGTGCCCTGCACAAGCGCAGGAATATTCTCACCATTCGGGCCGGGCAGATCAACCATAGACGGGCCGGACGGGATGTCCATGTCCCACAGGTCATGATGCACGGTCTGATAGGTCCAGCGACGCTCACCTGTCTCAATATCGAGAGCAATCGTGGCACTGGATGTTGCATCGTCAAACGGACGGCGTGAACCACCCCAGTTGTCCGGCGGCGAATTCCCGGTCGGGATATACAGAAGGCCCAGATCAGGATCGGCTGTATAAACACCCCATGCATTAGGCGTGTCGCGCGTCAGCTCTTCATCAGGCTTCGGCTTCCAGTTTTCCGGATTATGTCCTGCGTCCCATGCCCAGACGAGCTCGCCCGTAATCGGATCGAAAGCACGAACTGCACCGGAAGGTTCGAAATTGGCCTGGTTATCAAAAATCCAGCCGCCCAGAACAACACGATCCTTTACCACCAGCGGCGGAGACGTCACGAAATGAAACCCTGCCGGAACATGACCGAGATACTGGCGCAGGGAAATATATCCGTGCTCGCCAAAATCTTCGCAGGGCTTCCCTGTTTCTGCATCAAGCGCCACCAGACGCACATCGGCCACAGGAGACAGAATGCGCGTCTTGCAGGCCGTGCGGCCTTCTGCTTCCGGAGCCTTGTAGACAGACACACCACGGCACGAAAGATAGACGTTGGCCGCCATGTCCTTCTTGTCAGGATGCGGATCAAACGTCCATTTCACCTTGCCGGTTGCAGCATCCATCGCCACGACCCAGTTGTGGGGTGTGCACATATAGAGCGTGTCATCAACCTTGATCGGCGTCACTTCCAGATTGAATTCATGTCCCTGATCCGGGCCCGCAACAGCGCCTTCACCAGCCAGTTGCACGTCTCCGGTGCGTGTCATCCATGCACGTTTAAGATGACCAACATTGTTCGTGTTGATCTGGGCCAGAGGGCTGTAACGATCACCACCTGCGGTGCGTCCATAAAAATTCCAATCGCCCACTGGTACGCTGTCGCCGGTGGCGTCTGGTGCGCCCGCAGCAGCCATACGATCGGCTGGAACAGTCCCGTTGATCGAGTATGAGCCGAAACAGCTGGCAACGAGAACAACCACGGCGACCGCAACGGATGCCAGTATTTCGCGTTTGTCTTCCAGCCAGGTGCGGCCTGTACGCCAGACCCATGGTAGCAGCATCCAGCAGCCAATGCCGACCAAAGTCAGCAAACGGACTTCCAGACCCCAGATGTCGAAACCAACTTCAAACAGGGACCAGAGCGTCGTGACGATCAGCAGCCCGGCGAAGAGACGCAGCCCCAGGAGCGGTTTTCTGAGGCCCGTGGCGGCCGAGGCAAGCATGACGCCTCCAACCAGAACATAAAACCACGACCCGCCCAGAAAGAGCAGGTAAGCCCCTCCCAGGAAAAGAAAAAGCCCGACCAGTGCGAGCAGTACTGAGGTTATCAGAGATAATAACCTCTGGGCGGAAAGAGACATGATATTCCTCAGAAAACGGAACCCTGAGATGCAATGATTGGTTGCTCAATTCATTGCAGGAGCCCGATATGGTCGATGTTTCGCTTGCGAAGCGGACAGGCCCCTTTGAAAAGCGTGTTTGTGAGTTGCACGTGCGATGCCCGTATTGAGCGTCACCACTGCACCCGCTTTCCACTCCCCTTCACAGGAACTTGTGTGGAAACCGCTGCCAAAGCTTTTGAAATTGCTACCGACTAAGCAGTCGGGCTGGCAAAAGAAGACAACAGTTTTCAACCGCCTTCATCCGCCCGCTTCTGGTGGGAAACCAGCCCTCATTACAAAGCTTTCACCCGAATGTGAGAGCCCGCTCACGACCTGTCGCAGGATTGCGACAGGTAGCCCCGTCAAACGCCTTCCGGAACTAGATCATGGTGCTTCTTCCGAACGATATCCTGCTATCCGAATCATGGTCCCGCTGTTCAACCGTCTACGGTCTGAACCCGAGTGTGGAATGGGAAACCACCGTTCTCAGCGCGCCGGAGATACGTTACCTATGCGACAGACATCGCCCGCTCATCCAGGCTGCCGCGCCAGAAATGGACCGCCTGCATACGCTCGTCAGAGGGCTCGGCTTCGTCGTCCTTCTGGCTGATGCGAACGGCTACATTCTGGCCCGCCGCATCCAGCCCGAGGCCTATGACCGTTGCCGCAGATGGCGCCTTCAGATCGGTGCCCTGTGGGATGAAGCAACGGCTGGCACAAATGGCATCGGCACGTGCCTCAGCGAAGGCAAACCCATCATTATCACACAGGAGCAGCACTGGCGCTTCTGCTTCCGTCCCCTCACGGGTCTGGGCGTCCCCCTGTTCGGCGCGCAGGGACAACTGAGTGGCGTGCTCGATCTGAGCGCACTGCCCGGCACGACATCCGAACCCTTTGCGCTTCTCCTGATGGACGCCCTGCAAACCGCGGCGTGCCGCCTCGAAAACCAGCTTTTCCGGAACTACTTCCCCAAGGAAACAATCATAACTCTGGGCCCACCTCTCTACAGTTCCATGCCACTGGCTGCGCTGGATGCGGATGGCAGGGTCATCGGGGCCACATATGCTGCCCGACAGCAGATGAACTGGCACGATCATCAGATCAGTAAACAACCCGTTCTGATGACACTTCTGGATGCTCAGGAAAAACCCTGTTTCCGTAAAGCCGAAGAACACGTCATCCGCTCGGCTCTGGCCGCCAACAACCGCAATGTCAGCGCAGCAGCCAGAAGCCTTGGCATAAGCCGCTCCACCTTGCATCGTAAAATCAAAATACTGGGACGCGAAGGGTAACAGGTGGGGCAGCGGAGGAAACCCGGCCCCCGTCAGGCGTTCTGACAATGGTATGACGTCGCAGGCCCGGCGACGTCCGCGGCTGAAGTCTGACACCATGAGCCATATGCTGACCCGTCGATCCGCAATATGCTTTGCACTCGCATCCGGCGTCGGCACGCTTTCTGATATCCCCCTCAGCCGTAAAGCGGCTGCATCCACAGATAATGAGGCACGATGGTGGAAAGAAGCCGTCGTCTATCAGGTCTATCCGCGCTCGTTTCAGGATACGAATGGTGACGGCATGGGAGATCTTCCCGGCCTGATCAGCAGGCTCGATCATATTCAGGCCCTGGGCGCCACAGTCGTATGGCTTTGCCCACATTACGATACTCCAGACATCGACAACGGATATGACATCCGGGACTATCGCAAGGTTAATCCCGATCTCGGTACGATGGCGGATTTCGAAAGACTGGTTTCGGAGCTGTACCAACGGGGAATGCGGCTGATCGTGGATCTGGTCGTGAATCATACCAGCGACGAGCATGAATGGTTCCGCCAGAGCCGAAGCAGCCGTAACAACCCCTATCGAGATTTCTACATCTGGAGAGATGGCCGCGACGGCGGGCCTCCCAACAACTATCCATCATTTTTTGGTGGAAGTGCATGGCAACTCGACGCGCCAACAGGCCAGTATTACCTGCATTATTTTGCCCGGAAGCAGCCAGACCTGAACTGGGAGAATCCCAAAGTCAGACAGCACGTTTATGACATCATGCGTTTCTGGCTCGACAAGGGTGTGTCCGGTTTCCGGATGGACGTCATCCCCTACATTTCCAAACCCGACGAAATGCCGGACCTCTCCCCCGAAGCCCTCATCCTTCCCGAATATGCGTATGCAAATGGCCCGCATGTCCATGACTACCTGCAGGAAATGAACCGCGAAGTCCTTGCCGGGCATAACCTCCTGACGGTCGGAGAAGCCGGAGGCGTCACCTTCGAACAGACCCCGCTCTATGTTGGGTCGGACAGGCATGAACTGGACATGATTTTCCATTTCGACCTTGCCCATCTCGGGCGCGTCGACTGGAAAATGCAACCCTGGACCATTCCACAACTCAAAAGCATGGTTATTCAGGAAGACCAGAGCGGCGGTCCACATGGGTGGTCAGCCACCTTCCTCGAAAACCATGACCACCCACGCTCTGTCTCACGGTACGGAGACGATAGACCACAAGGCAGGATACAATCTGCCAAAGCCCTTGCCGTATTGCTGCTGATGCGCCGCGGAACACCCTATATCTATCAGGGAGAGGAAATCGGCATGACCAACATTCCATTCTCCTCCATCGCGGATTTCGAAGATATCAACGCACACGGCATCTGGAAAACGACCGTTGAGAGCGGTGCCATGGATGCGACCGAGGTCCTCCCCGATCTACGCCGCACAAGCCGGGACAACGCCCGCACCCCAATGCAATGGGACGCCAGCGAAAATGGAGGATTTACAACCGGAAAACCTTGGTTCCGGGTCAATCCAAACCACACTGAAATCAACGTCGCGCATCAGAAACATGATCCGCAATCCGTGCTGACGTTCTACCGACACCTCATCGCCCTGCGCGCAAACCACCGTACACTGATCTATGGCGCATTTCAGGATGTGGACCCCAGCCACCCAGCCGTTTTCGCCTTCACACGTACAGACCAGAATGAGCGTTTTCTCATCCTGATCAACCTCACGGGTGAACCACAGAATTACGTATTGCCCATGACTGCCCGCATTACCGATGTCCTCCTGACATCGACCAGCAATCCGCAATCCCCCCTTCCAGCAGAACTGCCAGCGTGGCATGCGGGCATCTATAGGATCGAGGCCTGAAACAGTCTGTTTTCAGTATGCGACAAGGTACATTTTCTGACTGCCCGACAGCTTCAGACAGATGCCGATCGTGGAACTAAGCCCCTCGGTTCAACTCTTCTTCTGAAAAAACAAGGCATACTCGTCCGGTCGAAATCCAATCAGCAGTTCGCCAGCTTCAAGAACGGGCCTACGGATCATGGATGGCTGAGCGACCATCAACTCGATGGCTCGTGCCTCATCCAGTTGCACCTTCAGCTCCTCGGGTAACTGGCGAAATGTCGTACCCGCGCGATTGATCAGCTTTTCCCAGCCGACGACTGCTATCCATGCCCGCAGCTTCTCAGAACTCACACCCTCCTTTTTGTAGTCATGAAAGACAAAAGGAATGTCGTGAGCGTCAAGCCAAAGCCTGGCTTTCTTCATCGTATCGCAGGCCTTGATGCCATACAAACCAACAAGATCTGTCATGAAATGCTCCACTGTTTTCCACCGTTTCATACCATTTAATCTGCCTTTTTCGCTAAGCGATCACTCTTGAAAATACTTTCGAATTAGAAATCATAAGAAATAAATTCAAAACATTTCATTCAAAGTATTTCTATTCATCAGTAAGAAATATATTTAATTGTTTCTGGTATTTCAATACAGAAACATACCAAAGCGAGATTATGTTGTTTATGCAACACATCATAAGATACATTTTTTACTGAACAATTTAATCTGGACAAATTTTATATTTGAAAATTTTATAAGAGAAACACCTTACAAGTGAGTCTCTTTACATGCTCCTTCACCAACGCAAGGAATTGCTCCTGTGCGCCTCCGTCCTGGCTTCAGGTCTGGCATGGGCGACAGAAGCCGCTGCCCAGACCGTTACCGCTGATCACTCCGCGCGCGTAACGCACCATACAAAGCATTCCGCAAAAAAGACCGCAGCACCTACCGCCGCTACGCCCGTAGCCACGACAACCGCAGCAGTCCCGCTTGCCGCGCCATTGCACGCCGCCACAACCACCCGCGCCCGCGCAGCACTTGCCCCTGTGGAAAGCAGCCGCGAAGAAAACGTGGTCGTTACGGGTTCAGCACTGAGCACATCCAACAACTCGAATGCGAACCCGGTCCAGATCGTGACCAGCAAGCAGATCGAGCAGACAGGCGCCACCACGCTGGGTGACTATCTGCAACGCCTCCCCTCCATGGGCTCTTCCGGCACAACAAACAGCCAGACCAACGGCACCAGCGGCGTATCGTGCTCCGATATTCGCAACCTGGGCCAGAAGCGCGTCCTCGTCCTCATCGATGGCAAGCGCGCTGCGATGGATGGATCTTCCAGCTGCTTCGACATGAACACGATCAATGTTCATCAGGTCGCAAGTGTTGAAATCCTCAAAGATGGTGGCTCGGAGCTTTATGGCGCTGATGCAGTCTCCGGCGTCATCAACATCAAGCTCAAGCACAATCTGAGCGACGCAAACATCACGATCCGCGGTGGCATCAGCGACCGTGGCGATGGCCAGACCGGCATGATTTCCGGCTACAAAGGCTGGAACTTCGATCACGGCAAAGGCAACGTCACAATTGCCGGATCCTATATGTCGCAGAGCGGTATCCGCCAGAGCAGCCGCTCATGGGCGAACCCGGTCGTCTCAGGCCTTGTCGCTCCGGGCCAATCTCCAAGCTACGGCTCATCCATTCCGACAGCAGGCCGTTTCATCACCGACACGGCAGACAACGTGCCAAACGGCGACGGCACATTCCACAACTTCTCCAAGGCAGACCGCTACAATTATGGCGCGAACCAGAATCTGACGAACGGCCTGCAGGACGCAACCCTGTCGTTTGACGCTCATTACGACGTCAACCGCTATTTCATGCCCTATGCCAACTTCCTGTATTCGCACCGTAATTCGAATACGGAAATGGCGCCGATCCCCGTCTCGGGAAGCATCTATCCGTCCACCCTGCCGACATCCATCACGATCCCGGCCAATGCTCCATACAATACGCTCGGCGAAGACGCCGTCATGTACAAGCGCATGGGCGAGTGGGGAAACCGTGAAAACCAGACGGCAACTGACACCTATACCGCCAAGATCGGCACACAGGGTGACATCACGCATGGCTGGAAATATGACCTGTCTTACACCTACGGGTGGAATCAGGTCATGGCGCAGACATCAGGCGTCGGTAACTATTCCAAGCTGCTCCAGACATACGGCCTTGCCCAGACCGAGCCGGGAAACCCCGATAGCGGCCTGACCTATGAAGGCGCAGCCGTGTGCAATGCATCCGCAGGGTGCGTTCTTTCGAGCCCGTTCAATAAGCTTTCCTCCGAAGCTGCGAACTATTCGAACTACACATCCCACGATCATTACTACTACCAGCTCCGTGACCTGAACCTGCGCATCAACAACAACCATGTTGTCAGCATGCCGTGGAAGAACGGCGGAAATCTCGGTATCGCGATGGGCATGGAGCATCGTGGCGAGCAACTGGCATACCACCCGGATGCGCTTGTTGAGTCCGGCCAGACACTGACGAACTCTGCATCCTATACGGGCGGCGGCTTCAACGTCACGGAAGGCTATCTCGAAGGAAAGGCAACGCTTCTGCACAATGCCTTCCTCGCGAAGGATCTGACCATCGACGCACAGGGTCGTTACTCGTCCTACAACACATTCGGCAACACCAAGAACTGGAAAGCCTCGATCAACTGGGCTCCCGTTCAGGACATCCGCTTCCGCGCAACGCTCGGCACATCCTATCGCCAGCCAAACGTCTATGAACTGTATGGTGGTCAGAGCCTCGGTTACGCATCGGCAACCGATCCCTGCGACAGCGGCCAGGTCGGCACGTATGGTGCACAATCCGCAACCGTTGCCGCAAACTGCGCGCGCCAGGGGATCGACAGCTCCAAATTCGTTTCCGCATCCTCCAGCCAGGTCCCGACCCTGTTCGGCGGCAACAGCAAGCTGAGACCCGAAACCGGCCGCACCTACACCTTCGGCACAACCGTCACGCCGCACTGGATCCCCGGCCTCTCCGCGTCCGTCGAATACTGGCACTACACGCTCAAGAACATGATCACGTATCTGAGCAGCCAGTACATCATGAACCAGTGCTACACGGGTGAGAACACGAGCTATTGCAGCGACATCAACCGCGTTGCCAGCACGAACCAGCTCAACTCCGTCACAGCACTCTACGACAACATCGGCGGCCTGAAGACGAGCGGCATCGACTTCGACCTCGACTACCGTATCCGCGTCACACAGCATGATGTCCTGACGCTGTCCAACAACTTCCAGCAGCTCGTCAGCTACCTTCAGCAGAACGAAGTTGGTGGCAAGTGGTACAATTATGCAGGCCGCATGTTCTACAACAACGGAACGGGCAACCCGCGCGTCCGCGATTATGCGACGGTCGGCTGGCAGCATGGCCGCGTCGGCGTCGTTTACATGATGAACTACATGGGTGGCATGCGCTGGAACGACACCGAAAGCGACGTCCTGTCCACAGCATCGGGTCGTACCAAAACACCTGGTATCTTCTCACACGATGTGACGGTCACGTATCGCCTCAACGCCTGGAACTTCCAGGCTGGCGTCAACAACATCCTCGACAAGAAGCCGCCCTTCGTTTCAGGCGGCACAGATAACAGCGCATCTGCGCTCTACGGCAATCTATACACCGGCCGTTACGTCTTCCTGCAGGCAGGCGTGAACTTCTAAAGCCGACGTCCAAAATCAGGGGGGCAGTTCTTCGGGGCTGCCCCTGCTGCTATTGACCCCGCTCGCCGCAGATACAAAAAAGCCGCCCTTTCGAGGGGCGGCTTTCTGTCTTCAAGAGCTGGCTTTTGCCTTACTTGGCAAAACCCTGACCCTTCTTGATGAGTGCCTGACAGACCAGAACCTGCTTGTCCTTGGGCAGCGTCGAGATATCAAACGGAGTGGTTGTGCCGTTTTGAAGCAGCCCACGACCGCCAAGCGAATAGAACTGATCGTTCTTCACATCAGAACGTGACGCCAGACGACGGGCGACACTGCGGGGTGTGGTGCCCAGAACCAGCTTGCGATGATCGCAATACGTCAGAACGCCTGCGATATTACCAGCCTGTGCGTTGTCGATGGAGGGCAGACCATCCATACCCAGCGTGCCCGGCGTCGAGGCCGTCACAACCCCGCTCACACCACCAATAACCTGTGCCCCCTGCGTCGGACCCGCCAGATGACCATTTGGCGTTGTGACCGGAACAACCGGTACCACCACGGCAGCATTTGGCGCGGACGGTGTCGTTGCCTGTGCGTGCGCGGCACTCACGCCAGCGAAGGCCAGACTACAAGCAGCGGCAACACCGAAATATTTATTCGAAATCATAAAATGACCTTTCCAAACTCAGTTCGGCTTCGAGCCGAATTCTTGCGGTCTGGAGGAAACCGTATCCCGACGAGGGGCGGAATGCTTCAACCGTTGTCGGAATAACATCCTGAGCAGCATATGGTTTCTTCATGGATATTTTTACATGTTCAAAATATACTTTCACATAGATGAAACTTCTTCTGTTGAAGCCTTTGCGCCGGGCACATTGAGCAGCCGCGCGATCTGCGCCACACTTCCCTCATGACGCAGAATGAACAGCCCTTCCCCGTTCCGCCATCGCCCAAGCGCGAGCCCCTTGTAACCGAGCAGCTGGGCCGTACCCGTACGGATTCCTATGCCTGGATGAAGGATGAAAACTGGCAGAAGGTCCTACGCGATCCAGCTGCATTGCGCCCGGATATCGCCGAGCACCTCAAGGCCGAAAATACCTACGAGGACGCGGTTCTGTCAGGCATGGAGCCGCTACGGGCCGACCTGCTGAAAGAAATGATCGGCCGCGTCCCGCCCGCAGAGGAATCCGTACCCGTACCAGACGGCCCCTGGGAGTATTACTCACGCTTTGAAGATGGCGCCCAACACCCTCTTCGCGGCCGCAGACCGCGGGGCAGCGGCACAGAGCAGGTATTGCTGGATGTGGATGCCATCGCAAAACAGCATGACTATTATGCACTCTCCGAGGCGGCTCATTCTGCCAACCATCGCTACTACGTATACGCAGAAGACGTGCAGGGCTCTGAAGTATACCGCATTCAGGTCAAGGACCTTGAAACCGGAGAACTCTGTGCCCCGGCCGTAGACAGCACCACCGGAAGCTTTGCCCTCTCTCCAGACAGCGAATGGCTGTTCTGGATCTATCGCGACGACAATGGCCGCCCGTCAAAAATCTATCGCCGCCCATTAACGGGAGGCAAAGACGTTCTGGTCTTTGATGAGACCGACCCCGGGTTCTTTCTCAGCATCGGCGTAAGCGCATCCAGAAAATGGATCGTCATCGAACGCGGCGACCACGATACGAACGAAACGCTCCTTATCCCTGCTGCCACACCAACCGCCATGCCTGTGGTGGCAGCACCTCTGGTTCGTGGCGAACGCTACTCCCTGACGCACTGGAACGATCGCTTCATCGTTCTTACCAACGCGGACGGCGCAGTAGATTTCCAGTTTAAACAGACACCAGACACCGCCACAGGGCGCGAGAACTGGACACCCTTCGTGCCATATCTGGAAGGGCACTACCTTCTTGGAGCGAGCGCTTCGCGCAATCATCTGGCATGGGCAGAGCGCAGAGATGGAAACGTTCATATCCTTGTGGTCAAGGATGGTCTTGAAGGCGACATCCGGGCGCAGGCCGAGACAATCGGCATGGACGAACCCGCATTCGATCTGACCCTTCTCGGGGCACTGGAATATGAAGGCACAACCCTGCGCTACATATACCAGTCTCCCACCACGCCCGCGCACTGGTATGATTACGACATGGCAACAGGTAAACGCGCCCTTCGTAAAATACGCGATGTCCCCTCAGGGCATGACCCCGCGAAATACGAAACACGTCGCCTCTTTGCCACAGCGCCGGACGGAGAACAGGTTCCCATCACGGTTCTGATGCAGAAAGGCGCCAAACTTGATGGCTCGGCCCCGCTCCTTCTTTATGGCTATGGCTCCTATGGCATTGCGATGGATGCCAGCTTTTCCACCACAACCCTGAGCCTGGTTGACCGCGGATGGATCCACGCCATCGCTCATATCCGTGGTGGATCGGAAAAAGGCTGGAACTGGTTCCTTGAGGGGCGCGGGACCAAAAAGCCCAACACCTTCACAGACTTCATCGCCTGCGCTCATCATCTGGTCGCACAGGGCTACGGCACTGCCGGAAAAATCGTGGCACATGGCGGATCGGCAGGTGGATTGCTGATGGGCGCTGTTGCCAATATGGCCCCGGAACTGTTCGCTGCCATCGCAGCGCAGGTGCCATTTGTGGACATGCTCAACACAATGTCGGATGTCTCCCTCCCCCTCACCCCGCCGGAATGGCCGGAATGGGGCAACCCCCTCGAAGACCCGGCTGCGTATGATCTGATCGCGAGCTATTCTCCCTACGACAACATCCAGCCGAAACCCTATCCGGCCGTTCTTGCCATGGGTGGCCTTTCAGACCCGCGCGTCACATACTGGGAACCAGCTAAATGGATCGCCAGACTGCGTGAAGTCGCGTCGGGAGGGCCTTTCCTGTGCCGCATCAACATGGATGCAGGCCACGGCGGGTCATCCGGCCGCTTTAAACGTCTTGAGGAGGTGGCGCTGGTTCAGGCCTTCGCCATATGGGCCATCAGCAGATAGCACCAGCTGCGCAAAACGCGGTGTCGGGTGAGGCAGCTTCCCGATACCGCCATTAGCCTTGCAAGGATCTCTCCGAAATCCGGCCAGATGATCCTTATTGATGCCCTACCAGATGGCGCATGTCCGTTCCGAAGTGCCGCAGAGCATCCTGCGCGGACATGTGGCGCCGGTTTCCCTCCTCCGACACGATCGTAACAGTCGCCGTCATGCCCGCCGCAAGCTGGAGCTTGGGAGGAACTGTATCGATGTGCACACGCACGGGAATACGCTGCGCCAGACGCACCCAGGTATAAACGGGGTCCACTGCTGGCAGCCCCTGCGCATTAACAAGCGCATTGTTGCTGGCAATACCGCGCGTGATGCTCTCCACATGCCCAAACAGGGGGTCATGAAACCCCATCAGATCCATACGAACCGGGTCCCCCGTCTTGAGAGAATGGATCTTGGTTTCCTCGAAATACCCATCCACCCAAAATGACGCCGTATCGATCACATGGATGTTCACCGTGCCCGCGGTCGCGAAATCGCCGGGCCGCATGATCAGGTTCGTAATGTATCCATCAATCGGGCTGCGAACTTCCGTACGCTCCAGATTGATCTTGGCCTGCCGAAGATCAGCCTGCGCGCCCTCATACTGTGCCTGCGCCTGCTGGGCACTCGCGACGTATTGCTGCTTCTCCTCGCGCGACACCGCCACACCGGGGATCGCACGTCGCCAGTCTGCCTGAATCTGACGGAAATCCATGTCCGCCTTGCGCTCGGCCACGCGCGCCATGGCCGTATCCACCTTCACTCGAAAGTCAAACGGGTCGATGACGTACAGAATATCGCCTTTGTGCACGAACTGATTGTCCTGCACTTTCACTTCCAGAATCTGTCCAGACACGCGCGGCGCAATATTGGCAACCTGCGCACGCACCTGACCATTCCGGGTCCAAGGAGAAGCCGTGTAATAGTCCCATAAAATGATAGCCACCACGGCCGCTACAACAAGAATAGCGAGGGTTATCATCAGTCGGATCAGTCGATGGGCACGAGCAAGCACAATAAACGCCTTCTCACAAAATCAAAGTATACAGGCCAAGAAGGCAGATCAGCAGCCCGAACTGGGCCAGAGGCGGGTCCCAGACGAAGCGCCACAGGTTGAGCCAGCTGAACACCCAGCGCAGGGCCGCAAGCGTCACAAGCGCCAGAAAGAGATTGATGACGAAGGCCGAGACGAGCACGCCTTCAAGATCGACGACCTGTCTCATATGCTCACCACCGCTTTCGCCCTATTCCATAACGGTGAACTGCATACCGGGTGCTCAGCAGCCTCTGCCGGACAGCCTCCAGCCCCCCGATGCAATTGACCAGAAGAACCACTTCGTGAGGCTTGGAAAGCGATAGCCGCTGAAGAAATTCATGCTGAAGATCCGGAATTTCTGCCTCCAGAAGACCCAACCTGTCATGGGTCAAAGCTTCCCGCGCTGACCACACCAGAGGCCTGATTTCCTTCACGGCCATAGCCTGCGTCAGATACAGCTGAACACGGGCAAGAGTGCTGGAAAGGTCCTCTAATTCCACGAACCTGTCGAAAACCCGCTCATTGGCCCGGCGCTTTTCCGGCAGGCGCTTCGTCCACAACAGAAACTGGCTAAGGCGGTCATATTTTCGGCTCAGAAGGCGTGGCCCCATGGGCTCGCCACGACCATCCAGCTGATTTTCAAGGTCGCGCGCAATTGCCACCGCAACTCTAAACCGGTGCTGCTTTGCCGTAGGCGGCCAAAGCAGCACCAGCAGAATGAAAGACATGATCGCGGCCAAAAAGTAGAACGTGTTGCGGCTGATAAACGCCATCGGGTCATAACTGTGATGATTTCCCAGCCCCAGAAAGACCAGAAAAAACACCCCGTAGTTAAATCCTATGGCCGCGGTTTTGGGATTGATGAGCAGAACACAGGCGATAATGGTCTGGGGCAGCAGAACAGCAGCGAGCCCGATCAGTGTTCCCACATGCGGCAACATCCAGAAACCCATAATGGCGGCCGCTGCAATACCAAGAGGCGTTCCGATCATCGCGCCCTTACCATATTGAGCCGTATCGAGCGCTGTGGAGGCCAGCGTCAAAACGAGCGCTACCTGAGACAGCGCCGTATAGGCCATTGGCTGCCCCGAACTAATGCACAACCCTGCCGCAATGCTAAAGCCGAGCAGAACCCGGAACGCATTGATAAAGGCCGTGATATAGTCCGGATTTCGCTCCAGCTGCGCAAGTTGGAGTGCCTCTCCCGCAGGTGCAGCCCGCAGCAGCGTGTTCATGCCGGTGCGAATATGCAGGCGGTTGCTGATCAGGGTTGAGCAGCGCTCCAGAAAATAAGCATCCTGTGGCGTCGGCACATAATCCGGCTCGTCGGCTCGGATTTCCATGAGCAGCGTTTCAAGTGTTTCCTGCCGCGTTCGACCGTCTTCCTTGCGCTCATGCCATTCCCGCGCCTTGTGGATCGCAATCTCCGAAATGCCGCCTTCCTTCAGCAGCTGCGCGATGGCACGACTTGATGTGAGGACCGTCAGCATCCCGATAATACTGAGACGCGCACCCGCCATACGCAGGCGCCCCTTGTCCAGCTCAGTGCGTGCGTAGGAAATCTGGGTCAGCAGGGAGAGGATTTCAGAGGCGAGCGCCGATGTTTCCATCGTCGAGGGAATGAGTTCTCCCATAATGGCTGAGCGTCCGATCCGGCGGATCCTGTTCGCCAGATGCCCCATGCTATCTGCAAGCTTGCGCCATGCCTGTGGAGATGCGGCAATGATATTGACCACCGCCACCGCAACAACACCAATTGCAACGGTAGAAGCGCGCGCCATCGCCACGTCAAAAATATTCTGCGGCTTATCGACACTGACGACCGCCACAAGCGCCACCATATATCCCGCCAGAAGCGCACCATAGGAGCGGAAGTCACGCTCCAGCGTCCCCACAAAGGCACAGGCCGAAACCCAGAGCGCCACACCGCCGAGAAACATCCCCCGGTCCTGGCTGAAAAGCGAAACCAGCAGGATCGAAACGCCCACGGCAAGGGCTGTTCCCAACAAACGATAGAATGCTTTGGAGAGAGCCTGCCCACGCAGGGGCTGTGCCAGAATCATCACGGTCACGCCCGCGCTGGCAGGCGTATCAACCTGAGCCCAGAAGGCCACGGAAAGGGCAACGATAACGGAGACCCATGTCCGCAGACTGAACTGAAGCCAGCCGGGCCTGAAAACTGTCTGAAGCATCAGAATCAGAAAAGGGGCACGACCAGTACTGGCGGCTCTTTCATTCTCTGCTGTTTCATCAGGTCTACCCTTGCTCTCCTTCACGGACGAGAAAGTTACCCTACCCCGATGACGACAAAAGCCCCCCTCACGAAACCGCGAGAGATGTGTTTATAAGTTTCTGGAATTATTCCCCTGCGTCGGGGAGCGTATCACAGGCCTGAGCGAGCTTTCCCTTTTCGCCGTCTGGCGAGCGGCACAACCTGCGGGCATCGGCACCACACATGGTCGCCACATCCTCCATGTCCGAGGCCACAACGTCCCGCGCAACACCCAGATCCTGATTGTTGTTCTTGGCTTCCTGCTGGGCGAGCTGATCCTGGGATGTATGCATTTCCTTGAGCGCATTGATGCAGGAATCGCTGGCCGAGTCGGGATCGGACTGCAAAACTTTCAAGATCTTGTTGACGGCAATGCCCTGCGCATTGATGCCGGGATCATCGTCATTCGTTTTTGCGCCACCATCATCAGAGGCATGCGCCGTGACTGGAGCAGCAAAGGAGACGGCCAGCAGCATGGCGGCCAGAAGAAGGCGCTTGTTCATTCCGGTACCCTAGGGCAAAATCAGGCACCAAGAAAGACTCCTCTGCCCTGCTGGCCTATGACTTTTTATCGCGCTTCAGGCACCCGAAACCCGCACTCCGCTTGACTCTCCGGAGGCTGGCCGGTATGCGAGCCGTTCTTTCGCGGGCACGTCAGCCCTGCAACCCGGTCCGTCAGGGCCGCACCACCGTGAGAGCCTGAGCAATGAAGATCCGCAACAGCCTGAAATCCGCCAAGATCCGTGACAAGGACTGCCGCGTCGTCCGTCGTCGTGGACGCATCTATGTCATCAACAAGAAGAACCCACGCATGAAGGCTCGCCAGGGCTGAAACCCTTGCACAGCCGGGTGACACAACGGCGCTGGCTGTTTGCTGGCGCTGTTCTGCTGTCCAGCCCGGCAGTAGCGGTTGCAAAACCGCAAGCCAGTGCGCCGCTTCCCGCCGCACCACCTGCTGCACAATCAGCAAGGCCGGTTGCAAAGGAAGCACCAGACACCCATCCAAAACCCGCCCGCAAAACCCTGCATGATCGGCTCCTCGCAGCCGAAAAAGCACTTGCCATGGCCGGGAACGAAAAGGATGCGCGTCAACTCTCCGACCATGCTGAAGAACTCCGAAGCCGCGCTCTCACGGGTGCAGTCCGCATGCTTGTGTCCGACGCACAGGATGCCCTGCAAAAGCACGAGTTCCAGACGGCGGAAGACAACCTGACAGCTGCCATCACGCTGCAACCGGACCAGCCTGTACTACGCCGCCAGAGAGCTGCCGCACGCATTGAGGCGGGCGACAGCAACGGCGCAGTCGCGGATCTTGCGGTCACACTCCAGGCCGATCCGGGAGACCCGGACGCCTGGGCGCTGCTGGCAGAAGCCGAACGTGAACGCCATGAACCGGAAGCCGCATTAAGAGCATTCCATCAGGTGCTGCTCCTGGACCCCAAGACCCCTCACGCAGACGATCAGCTCAAAAAACTACAAAAAGATGTGGACGGTCAGGCAGACTGAAGGGCAACCCCTTGTTTTCCAGCGTGTTCATTCCCTGATTCCCAAGGACAGGAGAAAACACATGAAGAAATGCAATACCCCGACCGCACAGAATGTTGCCGGTGAAGTCGCCAAAAAGCAGAGCTGCTGTACCAAAATGAAAAACTGCTGCCAGCATATGGGTCGCGCCCGTGAAGTTGGCATGGCCGGAATGACAGCCCTCGCCATGTTCGGACCAAAGCGTTTCCGCCCCTATTTCCAGCATATTCTTGCCGTCATCACAGTCGTGACCGCAACCGTGCAGTTCTTCCGTCGTCGCAAGGAAGGCTGATCTTGCGCGTCAGACCCGGTCTCAGAGAAATGAGATCGGGTCGATATCAACATCCACGCGTGCGCCGCCAGCAGGCCGGATATCGGCTAGCCATTTCCGCAGCAGCGGCTGCACGGCGATCCCTCTGACAGTCCGCAGCAGCAGCCTCCGCCGATGTCGTCCCCGCAGAACCGCAAGCGGTGCAGGCGCCGGTCCAAGAACCTGAACACCTTCACATTCCGGTGCCGCCAGAGCGATTTCCCGCGCCAGAGCATCCGCTTTCGCCCCATCAGGCGCACTGATGATCAGCGCCGCCAGTCGACCGTAAGGTGGCCAGAACCCTGGGCGACGCTGCGCCGACTCCTGATCCATGAACGCCTGAAAATCATTGGAGACCAGCGCCGTCATGACCGGATGCTCTCCAACATAGCTCTGCAGCAATACACGTCCGGGGCGCTCCGCACGCCCGGCCCGGCCCGCGACCTGATGCAGTAACTGGACTGTCCGCTCTGCCGCACGCAGGTCCCCGCCGCCAAGGCCCAGATCCGCATCCACAACACCCACAAGTGTCAGGTTGGGAAAGTGCCAGCCCTTCGCCACGATCTGCGTGCCGATGATGAGATTGACCTCGCCATCCGATATTCGGCGTACCGCTTCTGCCGTAGCGGCAGGGGAGCCCAGCGTGTCGGATGCCATCACCAGGATCTTCGCATCGGGAAAGCGCATCTTCGCTTCCTCGGTGATCCGCTCGATCCCCGGACCGATCGGCACCAGACTATTCTCCGCATGACACTCCGGACAGGAGTTGGGCAAACGTTCCGTATGACCACAGTGATGGCAGGTCAGAATACCGCGAGCACGATGCTCCACGAGCCACGCAGAGCAGTTCGGGCACTGCATCCGGTGCCCACATGCCCGACAGAGCGTTAGCGGCGCATAGCCCCGGCGATTGAGAAACAGCATCGCCTGTTCCTGCGCCCGAAGCGTGGTTTCAATCGCCTCACACAACACCGGGGAGAGAAACAGACCCCGCTCCGGCGGATCATGACGCATATCCACGAGTTCAACGTCCGGCATGGCCGCTCCGCCGTGCCGAGACGTCAGCAGTTCATGGCGATACCGCCCGGTCTCCACATTCGCCAATGTCTCAAGAGAGGGCGTGGCCGAAACGAGAATGGCGGGAGCATCAGCCAGACGTGCCCGCACCACGGCCATATCCCGACCATGATACATGACGCCTTCTTCCTGCTTGAAAGCACTTTCGTGCTCTTCGTCCACCACAACCAGACCCAGATCATTGAACGGCAGGAACAACGCCGAACGTGCTCCCACCAGCACCCGCGCCGATCCATCAGAAATGGCCGCCCATGTTTCTCGACGCAGCTTCTGCCCAAGATCCGAATGCCAGACGGCAGGCGCCGCCCCGAAACGGCGAATGAACCGATCCGTCCACTGCGCCGAGAGTGCGATTTCCGGCAAGAGCACCAGAACCTGACGCCCCTCATCCAGACATGCAGCCACAGCTTCCAGATAAACCTCGGTCTTGCCAGACCCCGTGACCCCCTCAAGCAGCGTCACCTCAAATCTGCTTTCCCGCACCGGCCGACATAGATGCGCGGCCGCTTCCGCCTGTTCTTCGGACAGAACAGGCGCGCCGTACCCGGGATCAGGTGTGGCAAAAGGTGCGATCAACGGGATAAGAGCCTCCCGCAGCAACCCTGCAGCCGCGAGCCCCCGAATAACAGCAGAACTGGCACCACTTTTGGACGAGAGGTCTGCGGTGCTCATGGGAATTTCAGACGCGACATTGAGGACTGAGCGCCGCGGCGGCGTCATACGCAGATCGCCCTCAGGAGCTTCCGTGCGCACCCAGCCAAGCGTTGGTTTAGGAGCGTCCTTGAGATGAATACGCGTTGCCATTGCAAGAACGAGGCCGGGCGGCGTCAGGGTATAAGCGGCAACCCAGTCCACAAACCGGCGAAGGCTGTGAGGAAGCGGACGCACGTCCAGCTTTGCCCCAACAGGGCGAAGACGCTCCAGCGCGATCTCGCGCCCCGGAGGTGCGGCGAAGTCGGATGGCACCGTGCTCGTCTTGTCCCAGACACAACCAACCACTTCGCGTTTGCCAAGTGGAATGGAAACAAGCTCCCCCGGTTCAAGAGGCTCGGGAGCCAGATAGTCCAGCGGGCCGGGAAAAGGCAGCGGGACAAGCACCGGAACGCGGGTTCCAGTGGGATGCGGCTTTCGCCGGGCGTCAGGCTTGGGTAGGCTTCCAGTTGCCATGACTGTGTGTAACGCCCCCGGACCTGAAACGCCATGATGGCTCTTGATGCCCTCCGTGAATGGACGGACTGGCTGGCGCATGAAAAGCGCTCCAGCCCTCGTACGATCGAGGCTTATCGCCACGATATCGTCCTCGCGCTGTCTTTTTTCGAACAGCATATCGGCGGGGAAGTGGACCTCACGGCACTGAACCGCCTCTCACTCACGGATCTGCGCGCCTGGCTCGCACATGAAACAGCCCGCAGCGAAAAGCCAACGCGCCGTGCCACCAATGCCGACTCGCGCTCCCGGTCCCGCGCACGTCGCGTTTCAGCTCTGCGATCGTTTTTTCGGTATCTCACCGTACGACATGACCTTTCGAACCCCTCTCCCTCTCTGCTCGCCACCCCCAAACTGAAAAAACGCCTCCCACGCCCATTGGGACGGGAACAGGCCCTCGCCGCGCCCGGTGGCATTTCAGACGATGCCGAAACAACCCTCGCTTCCCTACGTGACAAAGCACTGTTCACCCTTCTTTACGGAACAGGTCTGCGGATCGGGGAGGCACTAGCGCTCGATATTCGAGACCTGACAAACGCGGGCGAAAACATGCTTCGGGTAATGGGGAAGGGTGGCAAGGAACGCCTTGTCCCCCTTCTGCCCGCGGTGCAGGACGCCATCGCGGGATGGACGGCCGCACACCCTGCCCCCACACCTGATGCACCGCTCTTTTGTGGCGTACGAGGCGGGCGCCTGAACGCAGGCGTTGCCCAGCGTGCGATGCGGGAATGGCGCAAGGGCGAAGGCCTGCCAGACTCCGCAACTCCCCATGCCCTGCGGCATTCATTTGCCACTCATTTGATGGAAGGGGGGGCCGATCTTCGCGCCATTCAGGAACTCATGGGCCACGCCAGTCTTTCAACGACTCAGGCCTATACGCTGGCAGATGAAAAACGACTGCTCGACGTCTGGCGCAACGCTCACCCCCGGGCACAGGAAAAGCCGTGAAGATCACGCCGCAATGACCCACTCCCCGGCCATCATCCTGTTTCTCCTGGCCCTACTTCCCATTCCGGTTCATGCCGCACCTGCCCTCTGCCAGCTTCAGGAAGCAGCAACATTACCTTTGCGTGATGATGGCGGATATCTGAGCATACCCGTCACGATCGCTGGTCAAGATGCCTCCATGATCGTTGACACAGGATCAGAAGGCAGCCTCATGACGCCTGAAGGCGTGGCGATGCTGCGCCTTTCTTCCGATCCCGCACACCACACCATCATGCAGGGCCCAAACGGCACTCCACATCTGGCGCCAAACGTGCGGGTGCAGGATCTGCGCCTTGGAAGCCTGCATCTCGGAGACGGCTCGATGCCCGTGGGCGCCCTGCCCGGATCTCCCATGATACAGCCGCGCATTATGGGCTTGATCGGCGGGGACATCCTCGCGGATTACGATGTGGAATTTGATGTGCGTCACCACCGGCTCATCCTGTGGCAGGTCCATCTCGGCTCCAGCGCTTGCAGACCGCCCCCTGCATGGCAAGGACGCTGGCAGACTATTGAGGCCCACAAACAAGACGCGCGCCTCACAGCATCTTTCACACTCGATGGCCTGAGCGGCACAGCCCTGCTCGATAGCGGGGCACGGTCTCATATCGTCAGTACGGACTTCGCACACGCGCTGGGCCTGACAGACCAGCGGCTGGCTCTGGATCCAGGCGGTATGACGGCGGGGGTGGATCTGCATGAGCGCGTGTATCGCTGGCATCGTTTCAAACGATTCGACATGGGCGGGATGGTCTGGGCACGCCCCGTACTGACGGTCGCACCCGTGCATGACCACGCCGACATGCTACTTGGTGCGGACTGGTTCGCCCGGCACGACATCTGGCTCTCCTATGCGATGGAGCGGATTTTCGTCCGCTGAAGGCGCCTGTCATCTGTTGCAGGATAGCTCTGAGAAGGACGGACGACTGACAAGACGCCCGTCCCAGAACTTTCTTAAAGTGTCTCGCGCCCGATCAGTGACGGGCCATAACCACCCGTCTCAGGAACTTCATCGCCATAGATCGGCGGATTGAAGACACAGATCATGATCAGGTCTCCCCGCAGGGCACGGACAATATGCTCGTCATGGCGTTCCAGCGCATAGAGCGTTCCGGGAAGAAGCGTCCATGTCGTACCGGAGGCAATGTCCAGCACTTCGCCTTCCCCAGACAGACAGTAATTCGCCTCACGATGATGACGATATCGCAACCGCAGCTCAGTACCCTCACTGATGACGGTTTCATGCAGCGAAAAACCCATCCTGTCCCGCCCCGTCAGAAGGCGCGTGGTCTCCCAACCTTCCCCGCGGGCTTCAGCGTCTGTTCCGTAGAGTGATGCCTTGTCTCGAACGATCATCGGTCCTCTCCCATGATGCATGGAAACCATACTGACTCCGAACCTTGCCAAGGGTTGCACGTAGAACCTCTCAAACGAAAGGATATTCCATGCCAATTCAGGGTCTTTCACGCTTTGCTGGCCAGGTTGTACTCGTAACAGGAGCAGCTTCCGGCATCGGCCTCGCAACCGCCCGACGCTTCGTTCAGGAAGGGGCATCCGTCATATTTGCAGACCGCGACAAAAATGCCCTTGATGGCGCCATATCCGGGCTCAATCCCCTCCATGCTGTCACGTCCCTGACCGATATCTCGGTCCCGCTGCAGGTCGAAGCGATGATCGAAACCATCATTGCGCGTTTCGGGCGGCTGGATGTGGTGGTGAACAATGCCGGCGTCACCACACCAGGCACCGTTCTCGACAGCGGCCTCGATGCCTGGCTCAAGGTCTGCTCCACAACCCTCACAGGCACAATCGATGTCAGCCGGAGTGCACTTCCTCACCTGATCGAAACCCGAGGCTGCATCGTCAATACTGCGTCCGTCTCAGGCACCGGCGGCGACTGGAACACTGCGTACTACGATGCGGCCAAAGGCGGCGTCGTAAGCCTGACCCGTGCCATGGCGCTTGATCACGGCCGCTCTGGCGTGCGGGTCAATGCAATCTGCCCGTCCGTCACGCACACAGGCATGACTGCGGACATGCTGAAAAAAAACCCGGAATTCGTAAAGAAATTCGAAGACCGCTCGCCTTTGGGGCGGGTCGGGCAGCCCGAGGATATGGCAGCCGCCATTCTGTTCCTTGCCAGCGCCGACGCCGCTTACATAACGGGCGTCATGCTTCCGGTAGACGGCGGGGTTTCAGCCTCCAACGGACAACCCGCTTTTCCAGCCTGATGCACTACACCCCTCGCCGCGCACCATTTCGTGCGTCACAGTTTTTGTCGTTGCGAGGCGCAGGTTCCGGCCACATGCTTCAGGCCGGAACCCGAACAGGAGCAGACCCGATGTCTCTAGCGTATCGACTGACATTATCCGCGCTAATGGTGGGTTCAATACTTGGCTGTGGCCTGCCCGCACAGGGGCATGTCATCACAACCCCCAAACTGGACTGGTCCACAGCCGAAAAGCTTGCCGCCGAAGCCGTCAGAACCTGTGCGGCGCAGGGATATTCAGTCACCGCGACGGTGGTGGATACGACCGGTCACGAACAGGCAGTCATCAAAGGCGACACGGTGCCGCTACAGTCGCTGTCTGTATCCTATCGTAAGGCATACACTGCCTATGCGTACGGCCTGGCATTCAACAAAAACACAACCAGCGAACTGATCGCCGCAAAAGTCACCGGCCCAGCGAATGGGGCTTTGAATACGATCCCCGAAGTTCTGTTCGTTCCCGGGGGCGTCCTTTTACGAAATGCAGCAGATAACAGCGTTCTGGGGGGCCTTGGCGTTTCCGGTGCGCCGGGTGGTGAAAAAGACGAAGCATGCGCAGTCGCTGCAGTCACCAAATTCAAAGCCGAGCTTCGCTGAGCGCCACTCCCGGATGGAACTGTCCAATCGTCAAACCAATACAGCACTTTGCTGCATGCCCTCAAAGCCAAGAATCCTTTAGAGAACCCTGCCGCCCCTCTCCTGATACCGAAACGAAAACTGTGGAGGCAGGATATTTCTCGCAAACAGACAGGCTAAAATACTAGAAAATGTAACGATTGAAAATCACTCATAAAACGCTGATTTTCAGATATTTTATATGTTTTAACAGTGATCATAACATAGAGGATCAAAACGGATTTTTCATTAATCCAACCGGAAACAAAAATATTCTTAACTGCGGGCAAAAAAAATCCTGTATTTTTTGGTTTCAAAACATTACTAGCGCCACAGCCATATGACTGAAAAGAGTGCTATCAGACCTTTCATTGCGGCCCGTTTCCATACTCGGCATCGTTGCTGCCAAATCCCAGAACTGTAGCCTCCCCGAGCTACTGGAATCCGATTTTCACTCCGATGATACTCGATCCTCCGACCCTGTTTGGCTGTAGCACGATTGTTTTCCTGTTATTCGGTTTCTACTTCGTCCTTGCAGAGGAAAGCACGGACAAGCGGAGGCAGTCCTTCTGGTACGCCTGCCCCTTCCTGATCGGCGGCGTCTCTTCAATGTTTCTGACAGCCGCCGCCATACATAAAGGCGGCTGGAGGCTTATCGTCGCGAATCTGCTGTGTATGATTGCATATGCCGCAGCGTGGCAGGCAATCAGGGTCATGGTCGGCTGGAAACCACGCATGGCCGCGGCCCTGATCCCCTGCGCGCCATACCTCGCAATATCCATTCTTGCAGGTGAAACCGGGCTCCTCCACGTCATAAGCTGCGCGGCCCGTGTCCTGCTGATTTCAGGCTATACAGCGTGTGCGGCATGGAGTCTGCGGAAGAGCAGCCTCACACTCTCTACAAGTGAGCTTCACCTTTACCGAATACTTTCTACATACGTCATAATTTATTTCACAATGGCAGTACTAACGCCATTTCTTCCTGAGCCGTTCGGATCTTTACCCCGGACACTGCGCGCAATTACTGCATATAATCTGATCAGCATCATTGAAATCATCATGGTAGCACTCGCCATGATTGCCATTCCACGTGAGCGCGTGGCAGCCAAACACCGGCAGCTTACGCTGCGTGACCCGCTTTCCAACGCAGGCAACCGCAGGGCAATGGACGAGTGGATGCAACAAAATGACGAATCAAACAGCCCCGGAGCCGTACTCGTCCTCGATATCGATCATTTCAAAGCCATCAACGATGCCTACGGCCATGCAACCGGAGACCAGATCATCATCATGATGAGCCAGATCTGCGAACACGCCCTGCCATCGGAAGCATCCTTCTTCCGCGTCGGTGGAGAAGAGTTCGTCGCGATCCTGTTCCAGTCACGCATCAAGGACGTGCAGATCATCGCGAACAGGATGAGAGAAGCCTTCAGCCGGGAAACGGTAATGGTCAACGATCAGCCCGTGAAGGCCACGCTCAGCGTTGGTGGGGCGGTCCGGCTCTCCCGGGACACGTCCTGGCCGGAACTGCTTTCACACGCTGATGCAGCACTTTACACTGCCAAACGTAGCGGCAGAGACAACGTCTTCATCGCTCCACATCCCGTGATGCCCCTGAGAGACACGGCCTTAAAGATTGCCGTATAAAAAACCCCCTCCCCGCAGAAGCGGAGAGGGGGTTGTAACCTCACAGGTCCAAGAGGCTTTAAAAAGCCCCAGAGCGCATTACTGGGCGCCCTTCAGATGCGTGTTGCACTCGGACCAGTATCCGCCACCGCGCTGGATCCACTTGAGGCTTCCATTACCGCCCGTTGCCTTGTTGGCGTTGTATTGCGCAACGCAGGTTTTCTGACGGGCACGCCCCGCAGAAAGCTTGGAGAATTCAGGGGAAATCGCTGTCGGGAACACGACATTCCCTGAAGCTGCGACGGGAGCCTTGGCAGGCGTTGCAGGTGCCACTGGAGCTGCCGGAGCTGCCGGAGCTGCCGGAGCTGCCGGAGCTGCCGCTGTAGCGGGTGACGTCGCATCTCCACAATGAGCTGCCTTGTAGGCCTTGTAGGCCTGGCCATTCAATGTTCCACCAGCCTTGGCGGACGCGAACGCCGCGCGGCATTCCTTGGCCGTCATGGCGTGAACAGGCATGGCGACAGTAGCGCCGGCCACAAGAGCAGCGGCGCATGAGAGGCGGGCAAGTGTACGGCTCAGAGCCATGAGACACATCCTTGTGCGGGAAAGGAAGGAAGACAGGAAAGCCGCCGCATACGGCTTACCCCCTCTAACAGAAAACCGGGATCAATTGATCCGCTCACCGTGCAGAACCATGTCGAGGCCTTCAAGTTCCTCTTCCGGCGTTACACGCAGCCCCATCAGCGCATCAATGAGCTTCAGGATGGCTGTCGTCATGATAACGCACCAGATGATCGTGACACCCACAGCCTCGGCCTGAAGCCAGAGCTGATGCAGACCACCCACGGTACCAGCAGGATTTGCGGAGGTTGCGGAAAGAGGGCCGTATGCCAGCAACCCCGTAAGAAGAGCACCAACGATGCCGCCTGTTCCGTGGACGCCAAAAGCATCCAGGCTATCATCATATCCAAGACGATGCTTGAGCATGGTCGAGCTCCAGAAACAGACCGCACCCGCAATCAGACCAATCAGAACAGCACCGCCCGGAAGCACGAAACCAGCGGCAGGCGTGATGGCGACAAGGCCCGCAATCGCACCAGAAATGATACCCAGTGCCGTAGGCTTTCCTGTGCGGGCCCATTCAACAAGCATCCACGCAACGCCACCGGCCGCAGCGGCCACCTGTGTCGTGAGCATCGCCATGCCAGCACGACCATTGGCACCCAGCGCCGAACCTGCATTGAAACCGAACCAGCCAACCCAGAGCAGAGAAGCGCCGATGATGGCGTAGGTCAGGTTGAACGGAGACATGTCTTCATGGCGCAGGCCACGGCGTTTGCCGAGAATGATGGCACAAACCAGCCCGGCCACACCGGAATTGATGTGAACAACCGTCCCACCCGCAAAATCGACTGCACCCAGACCAGCCACCCAGCCAATCGGACTCCAGACCCAGTGTGCAACAGGCGCATACACCAGAAGCGACCAGAGAACCGTGAACACGCAAAGCGCAGAAAACTTCATACGCTCGGCAAATGCACCGGTGATGAGCGCAGGTGTGATAATCGCAAACGTCATCTGGAACAGAAGATAGACGCTTTCCGGGATCGTCATCGGCACGGGGTTTGCAGACCCAGCCCCCAGCGTAAACGCCCCATCGACACCATTCGTGAAGCGATCGGCCACACCACGCAGCAGCGCGTGCGAGAGATCACCGATCCACGCAGTGCCAGTGGAGAATGCCAGGCTATAGCCCAACACCATCCAGACGAGGCTCGCGATGCAGCAGATCGCGAAAGACTGGATCAGCGTCGCCAGAACATTCTTCTTGCGGACCATACCGCCATAGAAAAGCGCCAGACCGGGAATGGTCATCATCAGCACAAGCGCAGTGCTGATGAGCATCCATGCTGTGTCGCCCGTATCAATCGCAGGAACTGCGGCAACTGGCGGTGCGACGTTTCCTGCAAGAGGAGCGCTGTCCGGCGCCGCGAGAGCCAGACCCGGCAGAAGCAACAATCCGCTGCCCAGAATTCCACAGCCGGAACGTCGTGAAAACTGCATCAGAGCGCTCCCTCTCCGGTCTCGCCCGTACGGATACGGATGAGCTGTTCCACCTCGGACACCATAATTTTGCCGTCGCCGATTTTGCCTGTACGGGCTGCGGCCATCACAGCCTCCACGACATCTTCCACAACCGCATCCGCCACAACGATCTCGATCTTGAGCTTGGGCAGGAAGCTCACGTGATACTCGGCACCCCGGTAAATTTCGGTCTGGCCTTTCTGGCGACCAAAACCTTTAACTTCGGTAACCGTGAGCCCCTGAACCCCGAGTGGCGTCAGTGCTTCACGGACGTCATCGAGTTTGAAGGGTTTGATGATGGCGGTAACAAGCTTCACAGCGGGGATGTCCTCATACGATCTGGGCGGCGTCCGGGAAATATAGCGGAGATCGTGCCAGTTTCCCAATGATCTAGGCAAGAGGTTGCATCACCTGAATGCCAGCCCTTTCGTTACGCGGGCCCGGGGAGTAGGAGAGTGGCAGGGAGATGAGCACGATGACGAACGAACGCTATGATCTGTGCATCAACGGCGCTGGCCCCGTTGGGGCGACACTGGCCTGTCGTCTGGCGGCAGAAGGCATGCGCGTTCTGGTGCTGGACCGTGCGGCCCTGCCCGGAATGGAAGACCCCTCTCTGGATGGCCGCGCCTATGCAATCGCCGAGGGTTCACGGGTTATGCTGCAGGCCGCAGGCATCTGGGACAACCTTCCCGATGTCGCACAGCCAATCCACGAAATCCGCGTGGCAGACGGCCGCCCGCACGAGGCTCCCTCCCCGCTGTTTCTACACTTTGGCCGCGATGACGCACCAGACGGCCAAAGCTTCGGCTGGATGGTGGAAGCTCGTGATCTGCGCCTCGCGATCAACCGTACCCTCGCACAATACCCGACGCTGGACGTCCGTGCGCCCGATACAGGCACCTTCACATTCCACGATGATCATGTATCGATCAGACTTGCCTCCGGCCCAACCGTAACTGCAAAGCTCGCAATAGCAGCGGAGGGTCGTCGTTCTCCTTTGCGGGAACAGGCACGTATTGGCCTGACGAAAATTCCGTATCACCAGTACGGTATCGTCGCGACGATCGCTCACGAGAAACCACATGATGGTGTGGCGTTGGAGCAGTTTCTGCCAGAAGGTCCGTTCGCACGCCTGCCCATGCCACCATCGGCCGAGCACCCGCACCGCTCTGCCATCGTATGGGCAGAAGGCGAAGGCCGTGCGCAACGTTTCCATGACCTGCCACATGATGTTTTCGCGCGTGAAATCGCAGCGCGCCTCGGCGACGAAGACCTCGGAGCGATCACGCCGGTCGGGCGTCGATGGATCTATCCTCTCTCGGCCCAGTATGCCCAGAGCTATATTTCCAAGCGCCTTGCCCTCGTCGGAGATGCCGCACACGGCATTCACCCCATTGCGGGCCAGGGGCTGAACATCGGTTTTCGTGATGTCATTTCACTCGCGGACCTCCTGATCGAATCTCACAGGCTCGGCACAGATCCCGGCTCACGCGAGTTGCTCGTGCGCTACCAGCGCCGCACACGGCCCGGCAACATGGCCATGCTCGTTGCGACGGATGCGCTTGAGCGTCTGTTCGGGAACGATAATCCAGTCCTGCGGCGCCTTCGCGATTTCGGAATTGCAGGCGTGAATCGCATTTCTCCGCTCAGGAAAGCCTTCGTCAGACGAGCCATGGGTGTATGAACACAACGCCAGACCTGAAAGCACTCTGGACGGAAATGCAGTCGCAGGCCTGTGCCTGCCACGACCCGCTGATCCAGGATGTTTTCGCAACCAATATCGGCGATCATCCTGACTTCCAGTCAGCGCTTTCGTCCCTTCTCGGCACAAAACTTGCAGACAGGTCCATTCCTGCCGCAGCCCTGACACGGCTGGTTGCATCGTGCATGAGCGAAAATCCGGGAATTGCAGAAGCCGCAGCCGAAGATATTCTTGCAACATATGACCGTGATCCGGCATGTCAGGACCTCGTGACACCGTTCCTGTTCTTCAAGGGATGGCACGCCGTGCAGGCGCACCGTATCGCGTTTCACCTCTGGCATCAGGGACGTCGCCCGCTCGCCTATCATCTGCAAAGCCGGATGAATGAGCTGTTCGCAATAGACATCCATCCGGCAGCCCGGCTGGGACGTCGCCTGACGATCGACCATGGAACCGGCATCGTCATTGGTGAAACAGCCATCGTGGAAGATGACGTCTCCCTTTTCCAGGACGTTACCCTCGGCGGAACAGGCAAGCTGACCGGAGACCGCCATCCAATCGTGCGCCGGGGCGTGATGATCGGGTCGGGCGCCAAGATCCTTGGACGACTGGAAATCGGTGCCGGTGCACGCATCGGCGCAGCATCAGTCGTGCTGGAAGATGTTCCCCCCAACGTCACAGTCGTAGGTAATCCAGCCCGCCTCGTGGGTAGCCCCCGCATCCCGCAGGCTGCCACCTAAAGCCACACGCCACGCCCCACAGGTAAAAGGCTTCGGACTCAACGAGTCGGGCATATTCATCCACCTTTCTCCCATAACGGTGCACATGATGGTGCCCAGACCTGTCCCCTGATCTGGGGATAAGTCTGGGCGACACTGTTACCGCCATCGAAGAATAGCTTCGATTTTATAAGGAGATCAGGGGGAAGAACTTGCCTCGACGAACACATGGCGACACAATCGGTCAATAAACTCTTCCTGAGATTGACCTTCATGTTTGTTTTGCACGGCCTCCTCCCTTCCACCGCCGACCTTTCATGAGAGCGTCTTCTCAGAAGGGAACGCCCTGCATGCGTCCCGTTGCCGTTGTTACCGGCGCTACAGGGGGCATTGGCAAAGAAATTGTGGGGCTGCTGATTGCCGATGGATATCAGGTCCATGCCCTGACCAGACGTCCCGAAGAGCTTCACACCGAACTCCCCGGACACGGCGAGTTCCTCGTGCCGCTATCCTGTGATCTGATGCTTCCCGATGCTCTCCAGCAGGCGGCAGACACACTGGTGGAGCAGGGGCGCCCCATTCAGGCGCTGATCCATTGCGCAGGCAGCATTCATCCCGAGGCGGCTGGAAGCATCCGGAAAGAGCATCTGGAAACCCAGATGATGATCAATCTTACGGCTCCGATGCTGCTTACATCCAAATTGGTTCCCCTGATGCACAAGGGTAGCCACATCGTTTTCGTAAACTCGATGGCAGGAATTCTCCCACTGCGGGGAAACAGCGTTTATACGGCCACAAAATTCGGCCTGCGCGGATTTGCCCGTTCCGTCAGCCTCGACCTGCAATCGCGTGGGGTCCGCGTCTCATCAATATTTCCGGGCGCCGTCGACACCCCAATGCTGATGAAGGAAATGGAAGATGGTGGCTCGGCTCTGAACTTCGTCAGCACACCTATTCCCGCCCATGACCTTGCCAAACTCATTGTACAAACCTGCACCGGGCGTGGGGGAGAATTCTTCCGCCCGAGGATCGACGGCGCATTCTCACATGCATGCCTGATGATGCCCTGGCTCCTGCGACTGACCCTGCCAATCCTGCAGATGGTTGGCACACAGGGACAGCGGCGCTTTCTCGCGCGACGCTCAAAAAATATCTGAGAGGCTGCGATCACGAAACGTGGTTTTGCGGCCGTAAACTGAAAAGAGGGGAGAGATGGGCAAGAAAAAAGCACCGGATTATTCCATCACGGATATCCGACTGGAAGACTGCCTCCCCATTCGCCAGCGCGTGCTTGGCCCGACACTGACACAGGACGAATGCCGCGTTCCTCATGATGAGACCGCCTGCCATCTGGGTGGCTACCTCAATAGCGATCTGATCGCATGTGTTTCCCTGTTCAGACTCGATGCAGACACGGTGCAGCTTCGGAAATTTGCCGTTCTTCCTGAGTTTCAGGGGCACGGCCTTGGATCTCTGATCATCCAATCAACCTTCGAGCGGTGCCGTGAGCAGGGATTCAGTCTGATGACGCTGGATGCACGCGTCACCGCCACCCGGTTCTATGACAAACATGGCATGACGCCCGTAGGAGATATTTTCTTCAAGGGAACCATCAAGCACATCAGAATGATCAAGCCCCTCTAACAGGCGGAAGCAATGTTTCTCCCGCCTGTGGTGAAGGCTTCAGGCAATCTTCAGGGATGCATCGATTTCCAGAGCCAGACGCGCCATTTTCAGCGCTCCTTCCCTGCTCGCCGCACCGCAGATGAAACGCGCCGGATGGGCGAATACAGCGTCTGGCACGCCAGAGACTTCAGCCAGCGCAGCTTTCTCCAGTCCGCCCCAGGCCTCAGGCAACGAAACACGCTGCCCGAAATCACCGCGTACCGGCGGAACAGCCTTGACGTTCCACTGCTCCGGGCCGGCTGGCGACACAACATAAACTACCGGAAGATCACGCTCGAAAATGACCTTTTCGGTCGGCATTCCCGTCTCCATCAGCAGGATACGCTTGTCTTCTGCCGCTTTGTAGGACGCCAGAACGCGGCTTGTGGCCTTGAGGCTGGCACGAACACGATCAACCATGTTCACAAGATGCGCGGCAACGGCTGTAGCGGCATTCGCAAAGCCGAGAGCCTCTCTGCCCTTCGCTTCCTGAACACCATGCAGTTCAGCCGTGTCCCATGGAGGGCTACAGGCAGACACAATATCTGCCAGAGACAGTTTCCCCATCTTCACCACGCCGTTGTCATCCTGATCGATCGGCAGGATCAGCGATTTATCGAGCGACTTCCAAATCGCTTCAGGAACGCCTTCCTCAACAGGTGAGGTCAGGATGTTGCGAATTGCCGCAACGCCGTAATCTTTCCACAGCAGACCGGCCGCACTGTAGGGCGTTCCATCCTCACGCAGGGGTTTGTCCTTCATGTGATGGTCATAACGGCCTGATGGAGGATCGTATGAGCCCCCAACATCGAAAACGATATCCGCACCCTTGATCACTTCCGGAGACCGCGTCCGCACGAAATCGAGCCTGTCTCCGCAGGTCCCTTCTAGAATGCGCGTCCTGAGGTCCCCCTGCGGAGCAAGCGCGTAATGCAGAATGACGTATCCCAGCGTCTCATCGACGTGGAAATTTCCCGAATGCGTCAAAGCCCGGATGGCTCTGGTATCATTTTCGAGGCCGATGGGCGTGTGCTCTGACATGTAAAAACCTGCTGACAAACAATGATGGGGTTTCTGATCGTGCCCCCTCATGCCGCACACGCTGCGGGCAGACAACAAACTTCCTTGCCAGAATTGCCCGATATCGTGTCCTGAGCACCCCTAATATGGAAAACGCCCCGAAAGCCAAAGCCATCGGGGCGTTTCCAGACAACAGACCGGAGTTCACACTCCTTTCCGCGATCGGAAGTTACTTGTTCGAGAAGCGGAATGTGGTGGTGTAGTCGAAAGTCTGACCCGGCTTCAGCTCAGTCGTCGGGAAAGAAGGATGATTTGGGCTGTCAGGATAATGCTCGGCCTCAAAGGCAATCGCATCCGTCTGGCGATAGGCATGACCGGAAATGCCAGCATACGCGCCATTGAGCGAATTCGAGGTGTAAACCTGAAGACCCGGCTGGTTGGTCAGAATTTCCATGCTCCGACCCGAACGCGGATCATAAACCTTACCAGCAAAACGCGGTGCCTGACCGTAAGGGCCATTCACAACCCAGTTCATGTCATAACCACGCGCATACATCATCTGTGCGTCATTGCTGCGCAGACGGTCACCAATGGCAGTGGCCTTGCTGAAATCAAGCGGTGTTCCTGCGACAGGAGCAATCTGACCTGTCGGGATGGATGTCGCATCCGTAGGCGTGAAGCTGTCTGCGTTCAGCTGCAGAATTTCCGGCTCGATCGAGCCGGAGCCCTCGCCGTTCAGGTTCCAGTAGCTGTGATTCGTCAGGTTCAGAACCGTCGGCGCATCTGTCGTGGCAACATAATGCAGAGATAGCGCATCATCATTGCCAAGCATATATGTGACATGCGTCGTCAGCGTTCCGGGGAAACCCTGATCACCATTCGGGCTGACGAGCTTCAGCGTAACGAATGCTCCGCCGCTGTTCGTGCCGGTCTTTTCAAGCGTCCATACGTTCTTGTCGAAACCGCGCTTGCCGCCATGCAGGGCGTTCGGGGGGGCAGTTACGTCCGTGTGGTAGGTTTTGCCATCGACAGGGAAATTCCCCGCAGCCAGACGGTTGGCATAACGGCCGATGATTGCCCCGAAGAACAGGCCGCCCTGGGCGCTGTCCACAGTGTAGCCATCGAGCTTGCCGAAGCCGAGCACCACATCCTGCAGATGGCCGTTACGGTCGGGCGTCTCAACGGACTGGATGATACCGCCATAGGTAATGACGCGCGTTACAAGACCATGATCATTCTTAAGCGTGACAATCTTGACGGCTTTACCGTCGGGTGTTGTGCCCCATGGCTGTGACGTTACAGAAGGTCGTGCCTGGGCTACGCCGAGAGACAGGGCAGCCAGAGCTGCGGTTGAAAAAAATGCTGTCTTGCGACGAAAAATTCTGGACACCAAAAAACTCCTGAGTGTTGAGTTGCGGCAACAGTGGTGCAAAAAACAGTCATCCGTCAAAGCATTGCGCCCCTCGGAAATGATCGAATGGCTACGTAGCTCGTTGCCACTCCCTCTTCACAGTGTGTCAGCGGTTGCATACATGCAGGGGATGCGGGATGGCGCGTGATAGGCTATAACAAAGCCTCTCCGCGGTTTTCTGCGATTAACAGACGTAGTCCCGCGTGATGCACAAGGCAGGACTGATCGCCGCCCCCTCAAGGGCCTCCCGATCAGGATGACGTCTTCGTGAGCAAGGTAACGGGGGTGGTTTTTGGGGATGGTTATGGACTCTCGTCAGGACGGAATCGGTTACGGGTCGGCGTGGAAGCGCTGCACCAGAGTCACGGCGGGATCGCTGGCGCTCATGCTGCTCAGCGCATGCGGGTCGCTGCGCAACCCACCGCCCAAGGACCCGGAAGCGCTGGCCGATTACAAGGCCGCGAATGACCCGTATGAACCCCTCAACCGCGACATGTACAATGTGCAGATGTGGGCATACCACAAGGCACTGCGACCGATTGCCAAGGCCTGGATATGGGCTGTCCCAACACCTGTCCGCCATTCGGTTGCCAACATCAATGAAACCTGGCGTGAGCCTGCGGTGTTCTTCTCCGATGTCGGCGCTGGACGCCCACGGCGTGCCGGAGACTCGTTCATGCGCTTTGCCATCAATATGAGCGCAGGCGTGGCTGGTTTCTTCGACGTGGCGAGCCTCGTGGGCTACAAGCAGCATGAGACCGACCCAGGCATGACCATGGGCACATGGGGCGTCCCCACCGGTCCGTACCTGTTCATTCCCGGTGTTGGCCCGACCAATTTCCGTGATGGCGCAGGGTATGCAATCGGTCAGGGTCTGACACCGATCAACTATGTCCCACGCGGCTATGGCCTGCTTAGCTTCAACTGGGCCTACAACATTCTGGGTACGGTCGACGGGTTCGCCAACACCGTTGATCAGATCGACCACCTGGAACAGGACAGTCTCGATCCCTACTCCTATATCCGCAGTGCATGGCAGCAGAACCGTCAGAGCCAGGTCGACGCCCTGAAAGACGATCATCGCGCCACCACTCCCGACTGGTACTAATGAGGACAACTCGAATGGCCAACGCTTTCTCACGTCGTGCTGCACTGGGTGCCTTCGCCGCTCTTACGCTGGGAACGGGCGTAGCCCACGCCAGCCCTGCAACCGATTTCGTCACATCCTTCGGCAACAAACTTGTTGCCGTGGTCAACTCCAGCACGCCGCTGGACCAGAAGAAGAAGGAAGTCCTTCCCCTTCTACAGCAGAATGTTGATGTCAGCGGAATCGGCCGGTACTGCCTCGGCCGGTACTGGAAAACCGCGACGCCGGAACAACAGCAGAAATACCTCTCCCTGTTCGATCAGGTTCTGGTGAACACCATTACCGATCAGATCGGTAATTATCAGGGCGTTCATTTCCGCGTCACGGGCAGCAGCGTCACGCCAGATGGTGAGCGCGTTACAGCCCTGATCGATCGCCCCGGTCAGCCAGAAGTCAACATGCAGCTGATCGTCGCCGGGTCCCCGCTGAAGGTCGTGGACATGTATGGCGAAGGGGCAAGCCTGCGCATGAACCAGCGCGGTGACTACAGCTCATACCTCTCCCGCCATGGCGGCGATGTAAACGCCCTGAATAGCGCGCTGGCGCGCCAAATCAACAATCACCACTGATTGTTATTCCCCTCAGGGAGCACATTGTAGCACCCGCATGCGGCTCTTAAACATGAGCTGCGGCGGGTGTTGCTGTATTTGGAATTGACTGCCTACAATTTTCCTTTCTTTTCAAAACCTTGCTCAAGCCTAACTTCACGAAAACGTCACTCTACTTAAGCTGATTTTGCGGCGTTCCGTTCTGACATACGTCTGAATGGAACTGTCGGCCCATGACCTCCCCTTCATCAAATGACCCTACGCGGCTTTCACGGCGCACAACGTGGAAGATGATGGGCGTGGCAGGCATGACGTCCCTCATCGGCAATGCATCCGCACAGACACCCGCGGCCAGACCAGCAGAAGCCACCACACCCACACCTCCTTTTCAGCGCCCGGAGATCCCCCCAATGGAGCGTGCAGGATCTGGAGCGTCTTCTCCCACACGTCTTCTTCGTCTGGACGGCACAGCCACGACGCTCCTGCTGATTGCAAGACGAACGGGGCTTCCCGAGATCGCATATTGGGGCATCAGATTACCGCAGACACTGGACGCGGAAGCCGTCTTCGCCCTGCGTGCACCCGATACACCCAACAACGGACCCGATAACTGGCGCCCCCTCATCACCGTTCTCGATACAATCGGACAGTGGAATTTTGACCTACCGGGACTACTCGCAGACAGACCCGATGGAACGGGATGGACAGCAGACTTCCAGACAAAATCTCTGGAAACATCGCCCGGCGCCCTCACAGTCCATGGTCTGGACGAGATATCCGGCCTCGAAGTCGAGATTATCATAACCCTCGGTCTGGAAGATGTTCTCTGCACCCGCCAAACCCTGACCAACCGTGGCACGACACCCCTGAACGTCCAGCGGTTTATTTCAGGCAATTACCTTCTGCCCGAGAATGCAGGCGAATTCCGGGTTGCCCATGGTTCCTGGGCACGGGAATTCGACTTCCAGCCCGTGAGCCTGACGCAGGGCGGCCTCGTGATAGAAAGCCGCCGGAATCGGTCACACGACCACTACCCCGCCATTTTGGCCGGTACGTCTTCCACGAGCCAAAATAGCGGCATGGCATACGCTGCACATCTGGGCTGGAGTGGCAGCCATCGTATTGCGGCAGAGCGCATGGAAGATGGCCGCCTGCGCCTTTCCGTCGGCGAATATCTCTATCCGGGTGAGGTCATTCTGGCGCCGGGTGAAACCCTGACTGCACCCCCTGCTTATGCCACCTGCTCTTCGGAAGGGTATGCGGGCTGCGCGCGCGCATTTCAGGCATATGCCCGCGGCAGCATCATTCGCTGGCCCGGCGGGAGGATGAAACCCCGTCCGGTTCTACTCAATTCATGGGAAGGAAATTATTTCGACCTGGATGAGCGACGCCTGATGAGAGAAGCAGACGCTGCAGCAGAGCTGGGCGTCGAACGCTTTGTGCTCGACGACGGCTGGTTTGGCAGCAGGCGCGATGACACGAAGGGACTAGGAGACTGGTTTGCAGCACTTGCCATTTTCCCAAATGGCCTGCGCCCTCTCTCAGACCATGTCCACGCACACGGCATGCAGTTTGGCCTGTGGTACGAACCCGAAATGGCCAATCCGAACAGCGACCTCTATCGCCAGCATCCGGACTGGGCGCTTCACGTCCGAGGGCGGCCAATGCTGACGTCTCGCCAGCAGATCGTGATCGATATCGGTCGCAAGGATGTCTCGGATTATCTGTTTGCTGCCATATCCAAGCAGGTCACGGATTGGCGGATCGATTACATCAAGTGGGATTTTAACCGAGACCTCATCGAAGCCGCTGACGCACAGGGCCGTGCCGCCTACCGTAAACAGGTTTTGGCTCTGTATGCTCTATGGGATCGGCTGCACGAGGCACACCCTGAACTGGAAATCGAAAGCTGTGCCTCCGGTGGTGGCCGTGCAGACTGGGGGGCACTCGCACACACGCAGCGCATCTGGCTTTCAGACAACACATCCGCTCCATCGCGCCTGCGTATTCAGAATGCGGGATGGCATTTTGTGCCGCCAGAAGTGACTGGCTGCCATATCTCGCACAGCCCCAACTGGATGGACGGACTGTCCACAACACTGGATTATCGTGCCGCGATCGCCATTTTTGGTCATCTGGGCGTAGAACTCGACCCCTTAACGCTTCCCGCCGACGAAAGCAGGCGACTCAAGGCATGGATCGCACTGCACAAGCGCCTGCGCCTCGTCCTGCATTCCGGCAACGCACAGTTCGCAGACGACGAACCAGCACGAATAATCCGTGGCGTGACCAGCCGGGACGCAAGCACAGGCATCTATCTGGTGGCACAGGAAAACTGGCCCCCATCCCGCCTGCCCGCACCCGTAAGACTGCCCGGACTTGCACGTGAGAGGCTCTATAGAATTACAGTTCCAGCGCCCCAGACCATAGGCGGACATCGCCCCTCGGACGCACAGCAGAAGCTGTTCGGCGATGGGCTCGTTCTCTCGGGGGCGATGATGTCAGATATCGGATTTTATCTTCCAGCCCTTCAACCTCAAAGTGCACTGGTTCTTGAGTGCCACGCGATTTAGTGTGCCGCGCAGTGATTTGGAAGTCTGGCCAATCGCGGTCAGGGATACAGGAGCACTAACATGAAATGTCTCGTCACCGGTGGCGCCGGATTTGTCGGAAGCCACGTCGCCCAGAGCCTGCTTGATGCCGGGCATGACGTAGTGGTGCTCGACGATCTGAGCACAGGCCACCGTGCAGCCGTGCCCGGGGGCGCGCGTTTCATGCACGTAGACCTCGCAGACGCACAGGCAACTGACAACGCGGTTGCATCGGAACGCTGGGACGCCGTCCTGCATTTCGCAGCGCTGTCGCTTGTTGGCGTGAGCATGCAGCAGCCGTTTCTGTATCTGCGCCGCAATTACATAACAGCCCTGAACCTGATCGAGGCGTGTGCACGCCATGGCGTGAAGAAGATCGTCTTCTCGTCCACGGCGGCCCTGTTCGGCGGCGATGACCGTCCGCCACCGATCTCAGAAGCCGCACATATTGACCCCGGCTCCCCTTACGGCGAGAGCAAGTTCCTCATTGAACGCGCACTTGTCTGGGCAGACCGCATTTACGGCCTTCGCAGTGCATGCCTGCGATATTTCAATGCGGCTGGCGCAGACCCAAAAGGGCGCCTTGGTGAAGACCACCGTCCGGAAACGCATCTTATTCCACTGACCATCGACGCAGCGCTGGGGCGGCATCCGGGACTGAAACTGTTCGGCAGGGATTACCCCACCCGCGACGGCACCTGTGTGCGCGACTACATCCATGTGACCGATCTCGCGGATGCACATATCCGTGCCATCGGGCAGTTGGACGATCGCTCCGTGACATACAATCTCGGCAATGGCCTTGGCTTCACGAACATGGAAGTCGTAGAGAGCGTCGAGCGTGTGACCGGACGCAAAGTACCTTGGGAATGGGCCGATCGTCGCCCAGGTGATCCAGCCGTTCTGGTGGCGGATTCTACACTGATCCGTCAGGAAACCGGCTGGGACCCCCAGTATCAGAAACTCGACCAGATCGTAGAAACCGCCTTTCTCTGGCGAGAGTCCCACCCGAACGGCTATTCGGAATCCTGAACGTCATGACCGGCTTCAACGCTGAAGACCACCCGCATCGTCGCTTCAACCCGCTTTCAGGAAAGTGGGTGCTTGTCTCCCCACACCGGGCAAAACGTCCATGGCAGGGCAAGCAGGAAGCCGGCGAAACACGCGCCAGCAAGCCCTACGATCCGACATGCTATCTCTGTCCGGGCAACACACGCATCAATGGAGAAGTAAACCCACAATACACGGGCACATATGTCTTCACCAATGACTTCGCGGCTGTCATGACCGATACGCCCGATGCACCAACCTCAACAGATCCGCTGTTCCGCCTGCAATCCGCACGCGGCACAAGCCGGGTGATATGCTTCTCTCCCGATCACAGTAAAACTCTCCCGCAACTATCCCCTGATGTGATCGAAGGTATCGTTACAACTTGGGCCGAACAAAGCGCCGAGTTAGGCAAAGAGTATGTCTGGGTCCAGATCTTCGAAAACAAGGGGGAATTGATGGGGTGTTCGAACCCCCATCCGCACGGGCAGATCTGGGCTACCGATTTTATTCCCAACGAGCCGCTGGCCGAAGACGAAGCCCAGCGCGCCTACTACGCCGAACATGGCCGCCCGATGCTTCTTGATCTGGTGGCACGGGAGGCCGAACAAAAAACCCGGATCGTCGTCGAGACGGAATTCTGGATGGCCATCGTCCCTTTCTGGGCAATCTGGCCATTCGAAACCCTGCTGCTTCCGCGTTTTCCTGTGAGCCGCATGCCAGACCTCACAGCAGAACAACGGGCGGATCTGGCCTTGATCCTCAAGCGCCTGACCAATGCCTACGATGCCCTGTTTGACACCTCATTCCCCTATTCCATGGGCTGGCACGGCGCACCATTTGACGACCGCGACGCCGCACCATGGCAACTCCATGCCCATTTCTATCCGCCGCTTCTGCGTTCCGCGACGGTCAGAAAATTCATGGTTGGATATGAAATGCTTGCAGAGACACAGCGGGACCTGACGCCGGAACAGGCCGCAGCAACCCTGCGCGCGCAGGTCGGCAAAGGAGAGCCAACATGACGTCCGCCCACCACGACACAACTACCAGCCCCGCAATCCGCGTCCGCGAAGGATTTGAGGTCCGTTTCGGTATAGAGCCTGAACTCGTCGTTCAGGCGCCGGGCAGGGTCAATCTGATCGGCGAACATACCGACTATAACGATGGCTTCGTGCTCCCCTGCGCGATCGATTTCCAGAACACGGTCGCTGTGAGCCGACGTGTGGACGATCAGGTTCATGTCGTCGCCCTTGAAATGAACGACGAGGAAGACAGCTTCTCCCTCAGCGAGGCCGTACCCCCGGCTGCCGAGCATGGCTGGTCGGATTATGTTCGTGGTGCTGTGGAAATCCTGCGTCGGCGTGGATACAGGCTGTGTGGCCTCAACATGGCCATTGCAGGAAATGTGCCTCAGGGTGCAGGCTTGTCATCATCGGCATCCCTGCTTGTGGCCCTGATCACCGCCATGAAACTCGCCAACAACCTGTCAAATCTTGACGCGAAGCAGGTCGCCGTTGCAGCGCGCGAAGTCGAGACGGACTATGTGGGCGTCAATTGCGGGATCATGGATCAGATGATTTCAGCCTGTGGCGAAGATGGCCACGCGCTGAAAATCGATTGCCGTTCCCTTGAAACCACCCCAGTGGTCCTTGATCCAGACCTTGCGATCCTGATCGTGCATTCCGGTGTCGCCCGGGGACTGGTAGAAAGCGAATACAACCAGCGCCGCAAGGAATGCGAACAGGCAGCCGCATTTTTCGGCGCCCCTGCCCTGCGCGACGTTTCCCTTAAACAGCTTGTGGACTCGAAAGGAAAACTCGCTGAACTGCCCTGGAAGCGCGCGCACCACATCATCACGGACAGCGCCCGCGTTCTGGAAAGCGAGACTGCGCTTCAATCCGGCAATACCAAAGCAATCCGCGAAATCTTCAGCGCATCACATGCATCCATGCGCGATGATTTCCAGATCACCACACCCAAAATCGACGAACTGGTTGAGATCGTTCAGGACGCCATCAGCGATAAGGGTGGCGCCAGAATGACCGGGGGTGGATTTGGCGGTTGTATCGTAGCCGTTATGAAGCGCGATGTTCTGCCCGCGGCCATAGCAGCCGTACAGACACACTACATCGCACCCAACGGAAAACCGGCTCTCTGCTTCGCCTGCTCTCCATCCCAGGGCGCCGGACAGATCCACTAAAACTACCCGTTTCAATTTAAAACAGAGCGCGGAGAGGATTTCTCTTCCGCGCCTTTTTTGTGCGTGAACAGCCGCTTTTCATATTTTCGATAATAAGGCTCACAACACGAATTCGTGTTTTTTATGCAACATATTAAATAAGATATCAGAATCGAATCATTGCATTGCGTTGACTCATCGCACGGGTCTTCTAGCATCCATAAATCACTGACCCCACCGCCAATCGCACTCGTTCTCTTTCCGGCAGAAAAAAGAATAATTGCAATGAAAAACGATTACGATATTCTCCATCGTTACGGATCGACACTGAAAAGCTCTGTTTTTTTCTGGGCTCTTATTGGCATGGACCCTGCATCTGCCTCCGCAGCAGATACAGCCTCTACACATAGAGCAATTCGTTACCATATCAATACGGCCGCCATACCTCCAAAACATACACATCCTGCCACGACAAAACACCGTCATACCGAACCTCATTCCGCGGATGAATCCATGACTGTCCGCGTCGCCCGTACCGGATCGCATGGTGCCGTACAGGCCGTATCCCGCGAGACGATGGATCATTTCGTAGCCGGCACCAGTCCGATGCAGATCCTCGCACTCACAACACCGGGCGCAAATTTCGCTTCCGATGATGCTTTCGGTCTCGATACGGTTGCCAATACCCTTTACGTGCGCGGCTTCAACCAGACCCAGCTCGGCGTTTCTCTGGACGGCATCCCCATGGGCGGACAGGGCTTCCACAACTGGAACGGCCTCGGTGTCGACCAGATGGAAATTCAAGAAAACATCTCAGGGATGCAGATGTCTCAGGGTGCTGGTGCTCTGGACGTTCCTTCTGCCCAGACACTTGGTGGCGCCATCACCTTTGACACCAGCGACCCGCTAAACAAAGCGGGGGGCCAGATCAGCCAGCTGTTCGGCAGCAATAACGGTTTCAGAACATTCGCCCGGGTCGATAGTGGCGTGCTGAATTCCAGCGGGACAAAATTTTATGCAGCTTATGCACGCACTGCGCAGGATCTGTGGAAGGGATATGGCGACCAGCAGGAACAGCAGGCCAATTTCAAACTGGTACAACCTGTTGGCGAGCATGGAAAAATAACTGCCATTTTCGATTATTCGAATTTCGAACAGTATAATTACCTCAGCCTGACCAAGAACATGTGGCAAAAGATGGGTCGCAACACGACCTACCTGAAACCTAACTACGCGCTCGCAAAGGAATATGCCGCAGCAGCTCAGGCCGGGACCGTTCCAGCCGGACTTGAAGGCATACTCTCAACAGACGAAGTGGGCGATTACGCCTATGACGGCACACAGACACAACGGAATTATCTTTCAGCCGTTACCGGCGAATTCCGCCTTTTCCCGAACGTAACGTCTAAGACAATTGCATATGGCCATGTCTCTAACGGCGATTATAGCGCAACGAACCCCTTCCTGATTTCACCAACGTCTCAAGTTCCGATGGCAATGGAAACAGGACATCCGGATGTGCGCCGTCTGGGCCTTGTACAGAATTTCGATATTCATGCAGGTTCAAAAAACGACATTAAAACCGGCGTCTGGTATGAGAACGACCGCTTCAATTACCCCATGTACATGTACGAAGACGGCGTGAATTATCCGCATTCTTCCATTGCAGATTTCAAGAACGGGACAGAATGGTGGGGGGATTCGTTCAACACGAATACGTTCCAGTTCTACCTGCAGGACACCTATCATATCCTGCGTGAAATGACGGTCACCGCGGGCTTCCGCTCCATGCTCCAGACAACCCATGGCGGTACATCCGTCGATAATTCTGCCAGCCTGTCTGACTGGGGCGTCTATTACAGCCACCCGGCTTCCGGCAGCCTGACAGCATCCAGTGCATTTCTTCCGCATTTCAATTTCGATTATCACTTCCTCAACAATCACGAATTCTATTTCGATATTGCTGAGAATATGCGCGCTTATGATTACGCAGCCCAAAGCGGCAGCGGCACAGCATGGGGCGGCCTTGGAACGTCAACCAATTCCGCACAAGCCGTATTTAACGCCAACAAGAATACCCTGCGCCCAGAACGCACCTGGAACTACGTCGTAGGATATCGCTTCAATTCGCATTTCTTCTCTGGAAGCGCCGATTTTTACCACACGGACTATTACAACCGTCTGGCAGCCATCACTGCAGGCTCAACCGGCAACACCTATAGTTCATTCATCAATGTCGGTCGTGAAACGATGAATGGCGCAGACGTCATGGGAGCGATCCGGCCTTTCAAGGGGCTGGAAATTACGAACAGCTTTAGCTGGAACAACGCCACCTACGAAAGCAACAACATACCCTACGGTGGCACCACGATCAGCATCAAAGGCAAGCATCAGGTTTACTACCCGAAGTTCATGTACAAGGCGAACCTGACCTACACATGGCATCAGGCAAGCTTCAACTTTAACACCACCTACACCAGCGCCCGTTACATGACCTACACGAACGACGAGAAAATTCCCGCCTATTGGACGTCCAATCTCAACGCCAGCTATAATTTCGGGAAAATTGGCTTCGCCCGCAATCTCAAGACCACATTTGGCGTCACGAACCTTTTCAACCGCAATTATATCGGCGGCGTCTATGGTGCGGCGTCGGTTTCGGGTGATGACAACGCAAACCTGTTTGTAGCCGCTCCACGCCAGTTCTTTGGCAGCGTTTCCGCTCAGTTCTGAGCTTTCTACCACGAGGGGACAATGCCGTCCCTTCACCAACCCTGCCGTGGGGTCTATGGAGTGAAATCTCCTTTTCCCACGCGCAGGGCTCCTTCATGACCGATACTTCCGTTCGCCAGATTGACCGCCTTCTTGCAATCATGAAGCGTCTTCGGGATCCGGAAACAGGTTGCCCCTGGGATATAGTTCAGACCCCCGCCAGTATCGCGCCATTCGCAATCGAAGAAGCCTACGAGGTCATGGATGCAATCGCACACAACGATCATGCAGCCATTCCTGACGAGCTCGGAGACCTGCTGTTGCAGGTCGTCTATCAGGCACAGATGGCCGAAGAAGCCGGACAGTTCGACTTTGAAACAGTCGCCAAACTGATCGCAGACAAGATGGTTCGTCGCCATCCACATGTGTTCGGCGATGAAACCGGCCACAGTCTGGCAATCTGGGAACAGCGCAAGGAAGAAGAGCGCCGGGCGAAATCCGAGCACGGTGCGCTGGCGGGTATCCCCCTGCACCTTCCCGCGCTGCTCAAAGCTGCAAAACTGTGTAACCGCGCAGCCCGAGTAGGATTTGACTGGGCAGAACCTGCAGAAGTTCTGGATAAGGTTCATGAAGAAATCGCCGAACTGAAAGCAGAACTCGGCGGAGACCGGGACCGCATCGAGGACGAACTGGGCGATGTCCTTTTCACTGTGGCAAGCCTTGCCCGCAAACTCGATATAGACCCAGAAGCCGCCCTGCGCCGCAGCAACGCCAAATTCACCGGACGTTTCGAAGCAATGGAAAGCATGCTGGCCGAGGAAGGCAAAGTCATGCGCGAGCAGGATCTGCAAACGCTGGAAGCACTCTGGCAGAACGCAAAACAGAAGCCGGGACTACGTTAATGTAACAAAGGAAACCCTATATCGAAAAACTGTCACAATCGGTGCGAAACATGGTTCCTACTCGCCACGGTTACAGTTCGTATATTTCGATAATGATGGCCGTTATCCTTTGTTAACCTGTTTGTTGGAAGAATGCTCTGAAACCGCCTTCAGGAGTCTTCCAGCATGACCAGCATTTCCGCGGCACAGAGCAGCTCAGCCCTCTCCAGCCTGTACAACACGAGCAGCACGTCTTCGTCATCCTCCTCATCATCAAGCAGCAGCTCCTCATCCGGCACGTCTTCGTCAGGGGACACGACATCCACAACCGTGAACGCCGATGGCTCCATCACCATCACCGTTACGGATGCAGACGGCAACATCGTTTCAGAAACCAAGAGTGGCGGCAAAACCCCCGGATCACAGAGCAGCGACAGCGGCGTAGACATCACCGCCTGAGCACTCTCACGGCCATGCACAGCGTTTCAGCAGGACACTGAGCTGTCTGTTGGTCTCACCGATCACCCCGGAGAGAGATCAACAGGCCACAAAGCGTGGCACGAGAGCATTTTTTCATGAAAATCATGCACCAGACCTGCGGGTCCGGCGTTTTCATGTCTGCCGAACCTGCTACAGAGCATCCTCATGACGGATGAACTCGCCCCGTTCGATTTCGAACTCCCCCGCGACAATATCGCAACCGAACCAGCACGCCCTCGTGATAGCGCAAAGCTGCTGCATGTTCGCCCTGAAGCGGGCACGGATATGCATGTCGTCCGTGACCTCCCAGACCTGCTGCGTGAAGGTGATCTGCTGATCGCCAACAACACGGAAGTGATTCGAGCCCAGCTCTCCGCCACCCGCGGTGAAGCGCGGATCGGGATCACGCTGGATCGTATCTTGGCGGATGGAAGCTGGCATGCTCTCGCCCGAAACTCCCGCAAGCTACGATCGGGAGATGTGCTACAATTCGGAAATGACGCCGTCACGGCCACGATCGTCACCAATGAAGGCGACGGCGCGATAGCACTGCGTTTCAGCGTCGAAGGCGATGCGTTCGATGCATTCCTGGAGCGTGTGGGCGCACTTGCACTCCCTCCTTACATCGAGCGCCCTCTCGGCCCCACGCCGCAGGACGACACCGACTACCGCACCATTTTTTCGCAGTTTCGCGGTGCAGTCGCAGCACCTACCGCAGGCCTGCATTTCACACCCGAACTGCTTGCGGCGCTCGATGCGCGTGGCATCCAACGTCGCACTCTGACGCTGCATGTGGGTGCGGGTACGTTCCTCCCCGTGCGGTCCAGCATTTCCGAACATCGGATGCATGCAGAATGGGGCGAAATCGACGCTGAAACAGCGGCTGCCATCAACGAAACACGCGCACGCGGCGGCCGTGTGGTCGCGGTTGGCACAACGTCCCTGCGCCTGCTCGAAAGTGCTGCACGCGAGGATGGTATCGTTGAACCATGGCGTGGCGAAACATCCATTTTCATCAAGCCCGGATATCGCTTCCGGGCTGTCGATGTGCTGATGACGAATTTCCATCTGCCACGATCGACACTTTTCATGCTGGTCTGCGCATTCAGCGGGACCGATACCATGCGCGAGGCCTATACCCGCGCCATTGCCGACGGACTGAGATTCTATTCCTACGGTGATGCCTGCCTGCTGGAGCGCGCACCATGAGTGATTTCCTGACAGATTCAGCCGCCAAAATGGAATGGAAGCCTGAGGCAAAGTGCGGCATGGCTCGCGCTGGGCATCTGCACACACGCCATGGAACCGTCCCTACCCCAACATTCATGCCTGTTGGCACGGCTGGCACGGTCAAGGGCATGATGATGGATTCCGTGCGCTCCACAGGCGCCGGGATTGTACTGGGCAACACTTATCACCTTATGCTGCGCCCAACGGCAGACCGGGTGCAAAAGCTCGGCGGACTGCACAAAATGATGGACTGGTCCGGCCCGATCCTCACGGATTCCGGTGGATTTCAGGTGATGTCGCTTGGCGCCCTTCGCAAGATCGACGAAGACGGCGTGACCTTTCGCTCCCACATCGACGGCAGCAAACACCGCCTTAGCCCGGAAATTTCGACGGACATCCAGTTCAAACTCGATGCCACAATCTCCATGGCCTTTGACGAATGCCCGGCCCTTCCCGCAACGCCGGAAGTGCTTCGCAAATCCATGGAAATGTCCATGCGTTGGGCCGCACGCTCCCGCGAAGCCTTCACCCAGCGCGAAGGTTACGGCCAGTTCGGCATCGTCCAGGGCGGCACGGAGAAAGACCTCCGCGCTTATTCTGCGAAAGCGCTCACCGATATCGGCTTTGAGGGATATGCAATCGGTGGCCTGGCTGTGGGCGAAGGGCAGGAACTCATGTTCTCAACCCTGGACTTCACAACTCCAATGCTGCCTGAAGACAAAGCCCGGTATCTGATGGGTGTTGGCACACCTGATGATCTGCTGGGTGCGGTCATGCGCGGTGTGGACATGTTCGACTGCGTCATGCCATCCCGCGCAGGCAGAACTGCCCGTGCCTACACAGAGCGTGGGACGCTGAACCTCCGCAATGCCCGCTTCGCCGATGATACCCGCCCCATCACGCCCGAAGACGACAGCCCAATCGCCGGGCGCTATACCCGCGCCTACCTGCATCATCTTTTCCGCGCCAACGAGATGCTCGGCCCAATGCTGCTGACATGGCACAATCTGGCCTATTATCAGCGCCTGATGCGCAAAATCCGGGCTGCAATCGTGGACGGCAGCCTTCCCGAACTCGCCCAGAGCCTTCGCGCCGACTGGGCGAAGGGCGACTGGACACCTGATGAATGGCCATTGCCCAATCTCGCTTTGTAAGCTGCCATCAGGCTTAGCCATTAATTAAGAAAACCTACCGGGGCCTCACACGCCCCCGTATCCATGAGGAGAACTGCGTAATGAAACGTTTCTTTTTCAGAATATCATCTGCCCTTGCAGGCGTTGCCCTGACCGCAGCCCCTTCGCTTGCGCATACTGCCGCACCCAAAGATGAAATCAAGGTGCTCATCGTTGCCAACTGGGAAGTGGGAAACGATTCAGGGGACGAACCTGGAGAATACCAGGACTGGGTCGAGCGTCTGCATCTTAATGAAAAAGTTCATGTCCGTGGTATCCCGGATGTGCTGCGCCGCAATAGCGACGGGGTCTATGCCATTGTCCTGAAGCAGGGCAGCCTCGACCTGAACGCGCTCGCCCTCGATCCACATTTCGACCTACATCACACTTACTGGATATTCTCCGGTATTTCGGGCGTTGATCCGAATGTTGCATCGGTAGGAAGTGTGGCCTGGGCCCGATGGGTTGTAGACGGAGACGCTCTGCGTGAAATCGATGATCGTACAATACCGAAAGGTTGGCAGTATGGACTATACGCGATCGGCGCAGATCGCCCCGATACACTTCCAGCAAATGCCAACCATTATGGTTCAGTTACGGATGTGGCCGAACTTACAAAAGCCTATCCACTGAATCAAAGCCTCGCACGCTGGGCTTTCAACCTGAGCAGCAAGGTCAAACTGTCCGACGACACGGTCATCGCCGAGCGTCGCGCGCAGTGGAAAGGCTTTCCCAACGCCCAAAAAGCTCCGTTCATCCTGATGGGTGAAACACTTGGCGCAGAGCGCTACTGGCACGGACCTTCACGTAACAAGTGGGCAGAAAACTGGGTCAAACTCTGGACAAAAAATCAGGGCCAGTTCGTCATGACGAACGAAGAAAGCCAGCACTACCAGCTCGATATCCGAACATTGTCGTCTCTGGGTTATCTCGACGCCAACCGCGTCATGGTTCTGCGGTCGGGCAGTAACTTTGACATGCCACCACCTGGTGTTTCCATCACAGACTCAATTGGCGATGAAGCACCCGGTCAGAAACTAGCCTTTGACAACAACGAACGTGCAGCAGAGCCAGTCATTTCAGAACTTCTGAAACATTGGGACGAATATAAAACCCATATACCTGGATAACACCGGACCGAGACTTAGAGACTGCTCTAAGTCTCAATATTCGGAAAACCATAATCTAGTACTTCCAGTGACATCAGGGAGAGCAGCACGCGCCCTCCCTAACCTGATCATTGTGCCCCTGGCATCGTTTTTTCATAACGATCCCAGTTCGTTGCGATATTGCGCACAACAACACTACCAACCGTATATGCTGCGTTGACGGCTGGAATGAACCCTGAAAATCCCTGCTCATGCGCTTCCGCAGCGAGTAATTCTGCAGCACTTTCTCCATTTGGTGGCATGTCATAATTGCTTGCCGTCCGCAGGATGAGCGCGCGCTTCGGATCCACACGGCCCGCTTTACCCTGAAGCGCCAGAGCCTGACAAAATGCAATATCCTCTTCAGCGGTTGTGGCCATCGTGCCCTGACCATCTGTCCAGTAGCTGACCCAGCGCTCCGCCCATTTATTCATAAGGGCGCCTACCCAGAACGTCTCGCCAGAAATGGTATCGCCAAGCATAACCGAAGCAGGCTTCTGAGCGGCAGGGAAGCCAACGTAGCGCGCACGTGCGGCGCGCAATTCCGGGCTATCGGGAAGAGCAACATTTTTCGTCAGCCCGTAGGCCCACTGCACAAGCTGAGGATCCAACGTATAAGCCACATCTCCCATCCCGGAATGGAGTGGAGGACGTGGTTTTTCGTCCGGTGTGCTTCCCTGCACGGGCGTGAAGCCATCTGGCCAGGATTTGGGAATTTCACGCGGATCAATGAGATGGGCCAAACCGCCATTGATCACACGCGGGGCCCAGACCGCAGCACTGACGGGGCCAAAATTAGGGTCAATTCCACCAATCCCCGCCAGCACGAAATAAGCGTGGCGCAGGTCAAAGCGCGGATCGAGTGCAAGCGCTGTGATCGCCGAGGCCATATGTTCCGGCCCTTCACCGCTCGCAATTCCCAGAACATGAAGTTCAGGATTGTAGCGCATGACATCATGATCCGTGCCCGGGGCCGGAATTTCACGACTGAGTGGAAGTTTTTCCACCCAGTTCTGAAATTCACCGGGCGTATCGCCTGTGTCTTTTCCGATTTCGAATGTCGTAACGACAACCACACGCACAGGAATAGGCTTGGATTTGGCGTGTGCAGAAATATTACCGGCACACAGGGTCATGAAAGTCGCGCAGGATAGCGCATGGAAAAATTTCACTGGAACAGAACCTCATGTGTGACGGAGTTTTCGAAAGCGAGCATACGCATTTCCAGTGACCACTGAAGGCGCGCCTTTTCGCTAGACTTCAGGAAAGACGCACAAGGCCCCTCAGCAGGGATAATCGCAGGCTTGATGCCGTGGCATGCCTCGACCGTCTGGCCAATCTGATGATCTTGCCAGAGGCTTTCACCCGGTACGAATGCATATTCCAGACCCGTCCGTGAGAACTGGCGTAGTTCGGAATACGACAGGTCATAGGTCTGTACGGCACGCAAATATTCCTGCGTCAGATCTCCTCGCGAGACCCCTTCGTCATCGGTAGAAAACGCCATGGGAACACCTGCCCGGCGGTAAAGTGAAAATGGATGTGCCGCGCCCCGCACGCCCAGAATTTCGTCATTGCTCGTAAGATTAATTTCAACCATCACATGCTGGCGGGCCATTTCCGCCAGCAAATCTGATGTGTTGTCTTCGGACGCAACGTCCACGCCATGACCAATGCGCTTGGCACCAGCAACTTCGATAGCCGCGCGGATGTGGTGTCGCAGCCCATCCGTCGGCACTAGTCCGAGCGTGAGTTCACCAGCATGCAAGCTGAGGTTCACACCGGGATAAACACCATTCAGGAACCGGAACATCTTCATGTGCAGATCATAATCGCGCATGGAAATGGGATCATCTTCCGGTGCTACGATGTTAACCCCTACAAAGCGCGGATCTGCCTTAACAGTCGCGTAACCCGCATCAAGCTGGGCATAGACCATGCCGGGCGGCAGGATACGCAATGTCTGGAAAAGATAACGGACCGCAACACCACATCCGGGATGCGCCTCTGCCGTATTGCATTTCAGGACGGCTTGCGCCTGCTTTTCCATCTGATCCGTATCGGCGCGCGCCTGCTGAACCAGTGCAGGGATCTGAGGAAGAAGCGCTGCATGCGCCTTGGTAAAATCATCGCCCGACAATGGCAGATGAGCACCTGCTGCAATCATTTTTCCCAGTCCGGGAGAAACCATCAACTCGACATAAGTGATATGATCGGACGCAGCACGATCAAGTGCTTCTGCAAGCATGTCCCCCTGATGATCACGCTCCAGCGCATCGAAACGCCCAAACGTTGCAAAGAAATGATCGTGGCCCGAACGATCATTCCCCGTCGGTACAAAATCGCGCATCGACAGCGCATCAATCATCTGGTTTTCAATGCTCTCGCTCGAAGAAACATCGCGTGCGGCAATTTGGCCAGGTGCCGGATGGGGGCAGGATTTGGCCAGAACGCTGCTGTCTTTCAGCGATACGCACAGCCCGTCTTTTGCGGCCCAGTCGAGCATACTTTCGGCATATATCGCACCTGAAAGGTGGTTATGCAGATCAGCGCCCTTGGGAAAGTTCCGCATAAAAATACGGAGCCGCTCCGGGTCATGCGCGACGCGGGCAAAAACTTCATCCGGGGTCGTGACGGAAACTTCAGCAGCGCGGACAGAAAGCGGGGTTGATGCAAGCCCGACCGACATAAGCGCCGTAGCAAGAGAGAGGAGTATCTTCATTCATGCACGATGGCGAGCACCAAGCGCGCTGACAAGACATTTTCCAGTCGATACAAAATCTCTTCCAGCACCACCTGTTTTGAAGCTTCTCAGAAAACTTCAATGGCCAATGCCAGCGCAGGCGTCGGACCGTCCTTCTGAAAACGATAACGTAAGATCGTATCTGCCATCATCGGGCCGCCGCCGCCCGTCAATATGATCGCAAAAGATTCCGTGGAACTTACAAGGCACTCGCCAGGGATCTGCCCCGAAATCCACTCCACCTTCCCTGCACCATAGCAGCACAAAAGGCAGCACGCTCCCACAGACACCCCAAATGAACTTTCTTCGTCCATGACCGGCACAACACGCAAACGCTGATGTACGGACACACCAAATGCGCTCGCCATGGCAGCGTTCTGCGCAATGTCTTCCAATATGAACGGAAGCCACCCAGCCTCCCCTTGCCGCCGGAGTAGACCTCTTTGAACTTCTTCGAGCGTGCCTTCGATGCAAACGGATTGTGGTGCTTCGGTCAGAAGTTGCATCTCCGTCATCCATTGCGCTGGGACCTGACGGCCCCAGATAACGGCATCAAGCTCCGGCTGGAATACTGCAGCCAGCACGGCAGGATCGGCTGAAGTCTGCACCCTTAAACCCGGTAGCGAGGGCGTTTCCGGCCAGCTTTCCACCACGAACACCGCGATTATCTCCGCACCGTGGGATTACACTCGCCGGCCATGCCACAGGCAGCAGGTTCATCAATCGTGAGAAGAAGACGGATGCGCTCATCTTCCGGGCGCCCGGAAAGCGGGGGAGAGCGATGCAAAACGCCCTTCAGCCCAACGCCTGACCACGCACTTCCTTTCAGAATTGCCACGTCCCCGGTTCTGATGCGGCGGATCGTCTCAGCGTTAATGTCCTCCCGGTTCTGCCCAAGTGCGAGTACCGGCGGCACCCATTCTGTTCCCGGCCCAACATAAGTGCACAGCATTCTGAGGCCGACATTATCGACATGAAAGCGCCTACAGGAATCACCGCGTATCTGCTCAAGCCGCATCCGCGCCTGAGACAGACCAGAGATCTCGCAATAATCGCGAACCAGAGCGATTGCGTCCTCCAGCAATGGCAGAGAATTGGGAGTAAAAAAATCATGGAACATCGCTTGCAGGGTATCAGCCGTTCCATATCCCAACAGCAGACGTGGCCCCTCTTGCAGGAAACTCGTCGCTGCACCCTGTGGTGCATCACATCTACGGCGCACAGTGATCACGCGATCAGGCTCGAAAATGTCTGCCAACGCCCCCTCATGCGTAGTGTCTGGCACAAGCCGTAATCTCGTCGGGCATACGGGAACAGTCATGAGAACGCCTGATAATCCGTTTGTTGTTATGTTATAACATACGGTATAGAGCAGTAAAAGCAACCTCTCCAACTCTTCGCGCAGGAACCCCACCCATGGCTTCCAGATTGCCCGTCACTGTCCTCTCCGGCTTTCTCGGCGCCGGAAAGACAACACTCCTCAACCATATCCTGAACAACAGGGAAGGCCGCAGGGTCGCTGTCATCGTCAATGACATGAGCGAAGTGAACATCGACGCAGACCTGATCCGTTCCGGAGGAAGCGATCTCTCACGCACTGATGAAAAACTCGTGGAGATGACCAATGGATGCATCTGCTGCACCCTACGTGACGACCTGCTCCTCGAAGTACGCCGCCTCGCCGAGAGTGGGCGTTTTGATTATCTGCTGATTGAGTCCACTGGCATATCAGAGCCCCTGCCAGTTGCCGCGACATTCGATTTCCGGGACGAAGACGGCGTAAGCCTGAGCGATATTGCACGACTGGACACCATGGTAACTGTCGTCGATGCCGTGAACCTGACCCGTGATTATGGCTCTTCAGACTTCCTCCGCGACCGTGGAGAAACAGCAGGAGAGGGCGACGATCGCGCCCTCGTTGACCTTTTGGTGGAGCAGATCGAGTTTGCGGATGTCGTCATTCTCAACAAGATTTCAGCAGCCACTCCCGATCAGGCCGATGCCGCAGAAAAGATCGTGCGCGCCCTCAATCCGGACGCCGCACTCATCAAAACCGACATGAGCCAGGTGCCCCTCTCCAGCGTCCTCGATACCGGGCGCTTTGACTACGAAAAAGCCCAGCAACATCCCCTGTGGTTCAAGGAACTCTACGGTTTTGCAGACCATATTCCCGAGACGCAGGAATACGGCATCCGCAGCTTCGTCTATCGTGCGCGCAAGCCGTTTCAGCCCGCAGAATTCCAGCAATTCATCGACCGCTCATGGCCCGGCGTCGTACGGTCCAAAGGGCATTTCTGGCTCGCAACACGCCCTGACTGGGCAGGAGAAATGAGTCAGGCTGGCGCGCTTGTGCGCACACAGGCCATGGGATCATGGTGGTGCACGGTTCCCAAAAGCCGCTGGCCAGACAGCGATGAATGGCGGGACGTGGTTCTGTCTGGCTGGGACCCGCTTTATGGAGACCGTCGACAGGAATTGGTCTTCATCGGCACCGAGGAAATGGACGAAAGAGCCATTAAAAATGCTCTGGATGCCAGCCTGATAGCAGATCCCGAAGATGGCACTTTCAAGCCCGAGCGTTATGCCTCGTTACCGGACGCATTCCCGGTTTGGAAACGCGCTGATCAACTCGAAAATGCCTGAAAATCTGGCATGGGGCAGATCATGACCCCATGCCACCCAGCGTCAGTGCACCAGAATTTTTTCCAGCGTAGCAGCAACGCCCCGCTCTCGAATGGAATTTCGCATCTCAACGAAAATCGAGGAAAACTGTGGATTTTCATCCACACCCCATCCTGCAAAGACGCTCATTTCCAGAGCGCGGGTCGGGTTTTCATCCATCGCCAGTGCACGGTCATCGGCACCGAGGCGTGGCTCCACCACCTCGAACGTATTCCCGTGATCATCACGGCCCGTCAGATACGCACAATAACTCGCCAGCAAAAACGCAATACGCCGTGCATCCTGCCCTTTGCCCAGCACACCACGCGCGGTATCTCCCACAAACACCGGAAGCTTGGATGAACTGTCCGAAGCAATTCGCAAAAGTTGGTCGCTGATTGCAGGATTGCGAAAGCGGTTCAGCAACAACAGGCCATATTCCGGCAAGCTGATACCGGGAGGGGCCGTAAGCTGGGGCTCCGAGTCAAACCCCAGAAATTCCTCCAGAAGCGAGACAATCCGGGCGTCCTTCATCGCTTCGCTCACGACACGATGCCCCATCAGCACGCCGGGGATCCCCATCATCGAATGCGAAGCATTAAGCATCCGCAGCTTGACCTGCTCATACGGTGCAACGTTGTCAGTGAACAGGACACCAACCTTTTCCCATGCCGGACGGCCAACCGGAAAATTATCCTCCACAACCCACTGGATGAAGTCTTCACAGAAGACAGGCATCAAATCATTCACACCAGATGCTGCATTGAGCCGCGCCGCATCAGCAGGGCGAACAGCTGGCGTGATACGATCGACCATGCAGGACGGGAACGCGATATGCTCACCAATCCATTCTGCCAATTCTTTATCGCGCAGTTCCGCCCATGACAGGACCGCGTTGCGCGCCACATGCCCATTATGCGGCACATTATCGCAAGACAGCACCGTGAATGGCTCCACACCCGCATTCCGCCGAAGACGCGAAGCCTCCACAAGAATACCGAAAGGAGTGTGCGGCACGTCTCGCTTCAGATCCTCGGCAATGGCAGGGTGCTCACTCATGAAGCGCCCTGTCTCATCCATGTAATAGCCGCCCTCCGTGATCGTCATCGTCACGATACGGATTGCAGGATCAGCCAGCCGCCGGATCGCAGCAACGCGATCAGCGGGAGCATGAATGTATTCGACCAGCGATTTGACCACACGCACCACATCCGGGCGATCCGATGGGCACTCCGTGAGCGTATAAAGACCATTTTGCGCCTGAAGTGCGGCAGCTTTCTCGGCCTCAGGGGCGATATCGAGCAGGCCAATACCTACGATACCCCAGTCAGACTGGCCCGGGATTCCCAGAACACGGTCAGTATAAACAGCCTGATGTGCACGATGAAAATTCCCGACACTCAGATGAGCAATGCCGGGCGTTACAGCCGTCCGGTCATAGTCCGGAACAATGACCGAAGCGGGCATGCGATCCAGCGTTGCTGTATTCAATTCCATTCTCGTGGTTCCCAGGAGAAATAAAGGACGTCTCCTATTATGACCTTTCAAGCAGGAAGCAATATGACTTTTGTCGCTGACTGGTAATTTTATTTCCCCGTTTCTTTGAAGGGCGCAGAAAATTGCCTCTAAAGCAAAAATATCCGCCCTACACGAAGAAGTGATCTCGCCATGAAGTGCTGATTTCTTCCCAATGCATAAGACCTTCCACTACCGCCTCCATATTTCCCAAAGACGTTTTTACGCTCCGAAGGCCCCGAACGCTCGCCCGCTCAACGGGAATCTCCAGACGAAACGCGGTCACACCTCTTCCCTTCTGAAAAGTTCTTCCTCCAAAAACCCTGTGCATATGTTTGATGGTAGATATACCGCCCGTATCGTCCCTATCAGGAAAGATCTCTTGCTCCCTGCTTCTTCGCCTTCCCGTCCCGACAAGCATCGTTCTTCGCTGGAAGAACGCATCGCCCAGCACGCGCGACAAATGGGGTTCGACGCCATCGGGTTCTGCAAGGCAGAACTTGACCCGGGCGTAGAGAAAGGGCTGCGCGCTTTTGTCCTGCAAGGCCACCATGGAACAATGGAGTGGATGGAAACCCGTATTGAGGAGCGGGCACAGCCAAAGGTTCTGTGGCCAGAGGTTCAGAGCGTCATTTCCCTTGCGCTCTCCTATGCCCCCGCAGAAGATCCGCACGCCACATTGCGCCAACCGGATCGCGGAAATATTTCCGTCTATGCCCGAAATCGCGATTATCATGATGTCCTCAAAGGGATGCTCAAGCAGTTAGCCCAGTTCGTCGTAAAATCGGGAGGGGAGCAAACCCAAGTGAAGGTTTTTGTCGATACTGCACCAGTTTCGGAGCGCGCTCTGGCCGAAAAGGCACAACTAGGGTGGCACGGAAAACACACATGCCTCGTCTCCAGAAGTAGCGGGTCATGGCTTCTGCTCGGAGAAATTTACACGACACTTGATCTCACGCCGTCAGAGCCAAAAGCCGGAAGCTGCGGCACCTGTAACCGCTGCATGGTTGCCTGCCCGACAGATGCCTTTCCAGCCCCATACCGTCTCGATGCAAGACGCTGCATTTCATACCTGACCATCGAGCACAAAGGCCCGATCCCACTCGATCTCCGCCAGAAAATCGGCAATCGCATCTATGGATGTGACGATTGCATAGCGGCCTGCCCCTGGAACCGCTTTGCTTCGGCTTCGCACCACATCAAGATGCAGGCCCGCCCAGAACTGATCGAACCACGACTGGCAGACCTCGCAGCACTGGATGACGCAGCTTTTCGGAAACTGTTCTCCGGATCACCCGTCAAACGGATCGGGCGGAACAGATTCGTCCGCAATGTCCTGATTGCCATTGGAAACTCCCAGGACCAGAGTCTCATCCCGTCTGCCATTGCCCTGATGGGCGATCCTGATCCGGATATCGTTGAAACGGCCCACTGGGCCTTGGAACAGTTGCAATGAGCGACCTCATCAAACGCAGCATCTCGCTGTCCGGACACAGAACTTCGATCGCACTGGAATCGGAATTCTGGGCTGTTCTGGATGCCATGGCACAAGAGCGAAATCTGAGCTTCGCAGCCCTCATAGGCAAACTGGATGCAAGCAGACCGCCAGAGCGGCCGCTGGCCTCTGCCCTGCGCGTTGCTGCCCTGCAACAAGCGCTGCAGCAGGCCAGCGACAATTCATGAGATAAAACACCACCCTCATAAAGCACGTATTCAATTGGGAACGGGATATTTCAACAGGGGACATTTGCCGCGCTCACGCGGCGTGCTAGGTTGAGGGCATGGCTATCTGGGGCAAGATGTTCGGTGGGGTTGCTGGCTTTGCGGTCGGCGGCCCGTTCGGCGCGCTGATGGGCGCGGCGCTCGGCCATGCGGCCGATAGCGGGTCTCTGCTCAATCCCCCGTCCGGCGGTTGGAGCGAACGCTTCCCAGCGAAAGGCCGCCCTGACCCAAACAACGCAGCCTTTTTCGGCGCTGCAAAAGTGGCCGCCGCCTTAGGAAAACGCGATCAGCTCTATGCCATTGGCCTCGTGGCGCTCTGCGCAAAAATGGCCAAGATTGATGGTCCGGTAAATCGTCAGGAAATCAACGCTTTCAAAGCTTGCTTCCAGTTTCCCCCGGACAACACCCGCGAGGTCGGCATGCTATTCGACCGCGCACGGGAGCGGACAGACGATTTTGAGATGTATGGCCGCGAACTCGGACGCGCCTATGCCAACAATTCTGAACCGCTGGAAACTTTGCTAGGCGCGCTTTTCCGAATTGCCCGCGCAGACGTAGCCCCAGGTGGCGCCCTTCACCCGAAAGAAACCGATTTCCTCAAGCGCTTGCACAAGGCCTTCGGCTTACCGCCCGGCGCCTGGGACCGCGCAGAAAGCGGTGGTACGCGCGCCGCTACCGGCAATGAACCAGACGCATACCGCGTTCTGGGCATCGTACGTACCGCCTCAGATCAGGAAGTCCGCGTCCGTTGGCGCACCCTGATGCGTGAACATCACCCGGATGTTCTGGCACAAAAACCAATGACAGACGCCGAACGCGCAAAAGCGCAGGATCGCATTGCGCGCATCAATGCCGCCTGGGACCGTATCAAGCGCGATCGGCAACTCTGAAAACACATATTAAGCCTAACAAAAACAAGAAAATCTCAGCTTGTTAACGCGCAAGTTTGCATGACGAACTTTATGACGTCGTGACATAAAAAAGCGCCCCATATAGGGGCGCCCAACGGTCTAAAAGCTTAAGCTCCACTCAGCTGGCGGGCAGTGCAGCCTTTACACCTTTCTCGCGAATGAGTTTGCGAGCCGCAATAATAGCGTTCGTCAGTTCGGGCGTCTGTAGATCGCGCCAGCTATCGAAAGCAGGCAGTTTCAGTGCGCTTTCAAAGTCGTCAGCTTTTGCAAGCTTGCGCTCTGCATCACCGTAGACTGGCTCGATTGGCTCATATGCCTTGCCGTTCTGGTCTTTGCCACGCAGCATTTCCAGATAGGACGCAATTCCGAACACAAGCCTCGTCATATCGCGCTTGTTTTCAATTGCGCGACGCATGGTTTCTGTCCAGAAAACCTGTATCTTCGAGCAGCCATCACTGGCAATGCGCAGCGTCTGATCTGCCATCGCCGGATTGGAAAAACGGCTGATGACTGAGTCGCGATACCCTTCCAGCGATATACCCGGAGGGGCCTGTAGCGTAGGAATCACATCCTTGTTGAGGAAGTTTTCAAGGTTGCCGCGCAGGTCCTTGTCCGCGATCGCCTGATCAACGAATTCACAACCCTCAAGAATAGCCGGGAAACAGAGCATGATATGCCCGGCATTCAGCATACGGATCTTGACGTGCTCGTAATCGGTCACGTCGTCCACAAACTGAACACCAGCCTTTTCAAGCGCAGGCCGACCATCCGCGAAGTCATCTTCAAGAACCCACTGCGTGAAGTCTTCTGCAACAAGTGGCAGGTCATCGCTGAGACCGCTGCGCTCGTTGAGCTTCTTGGCAATATCGGCGGTCACGGTCGGGGTAATGCGATCCACCATACCGTTCGGGAAGGTTGCGTTCTCTTCAATCCATTTTGCCAGCTCCGGATCACGCGCCTTCGCATAGCCAAGGAAAGCTTTCCGCGCGACCGTGCCGTTGTGCCTCAGATTGTCACACGACATGATCGTAAAGGCCTTGTGACCGGCATCCCGGCGGCGCCTGAGACCCTCGACAACATATCCAAAAATTGTTGACGGAGATTCCGGGTTTTCCAGATCTTTCTTTACAGCAGCAGTGTTCAGATTGAACTGGCCGGTGTTCTCATCGATGTTATAGCCACCCTCTGTGATCGTCATGGATACGATCCGGATTGCAGGATCAGCCAGATGAGCCAGAACGGCCGCCGGGTCTGCAGGAGCCAGCAGATAATCTCGCAGGCAGCCGATGACACTCACATCGCTTTTGCCAGACGGAGCCGTCTCGGTCAGGGAATACAGACAATCCTGCGCCTTAAATTCTTCCGCCTTCTTCTTCGAACGATCGCCTCCCGTCAGGCCAACGCCGATAATACCCCACTCAGGGTCATCCTTAAGAATTTTCTCAATGTAAAAAGCCTGATGAGCTCTGAAGAAATTACCAACCCCGAAATGCAGAATCCCCGGGCGGATAGCATCCAAATCATAAGGAGGCGCCTGCACATTTTTGGGAAGGGATTTCAGGGTTTCGCGCGTAATCATCAGGTTCTCCCAGTTGATCTGGACGGCCACTAACGGGGACCGACATTCCGTCAAACTCATGTTTATAGGAAAACCAAACGCTTCGCATCTTCGCGAAGTTTCCTGACCAGCGATCACAAGCCCTGGATGGCAGTCGCATCACCAGAAATAATAACGCCGACAGCCCGCTCAATATCCTCGCGATAAAGCGACATGACAAACCGCATTTCCGGTCTGGACTGCTCCTCAAAGCGCGGCAGAAGATCAAGAATATCCTGGCCGTCCGGTTGATGGGGATGGCGTTTCTGGGGCCGAAGAATCTGCTGCTCACAGGAATATGCGAGGGTGCGAAGCATATGGCTCAGATCATGATGGAGTGATCGTAATCCTGTATTGCCTGCGTCCCGCCCTGTCGCGATGGCACGGGCAACAAGCATCGTGTCGTTCAGCAGCCGGCGCATAAGCTGTGGAAGGGCCGCCAGAACGGGATCGCGCTTCTTCAGATCCTGCAATCGCTCGCGCCGCGCCTCCTCCACTGCTCCTTCCAGATCAAGCAGCAGTGCAACGCAATCCTGATTACGCTTCTCGATCTGGCTCCAGCTGGACGAAGAATCGAGAGCTGCCTCCACCATCGCATCCAGACGTCTAAGCAATCGTGCGGATGTATGAAATGCCTGCCGCCGTGCACTTGTATGAAGCACAAGGAAAGACACCCCCATCGAAACCAGAACACCGATCGTAATCGCAGTAAGACGGGTGAGCAGCGGCAGGAAAGGGCTACCATTGCTTGGGAACAGAAACACGATAACCAGCGTGATACAGGCGAAGCGAAGGCGGGGCTGGATGGCCGAAAGAAACACCAGCGGTGTAAGCATGATCCAGAACGGCATCCAGACCGTGTGTGTCCAGAGCTGTATCAGGAGAGCCAGCGTCCCCGCGATCCCGCCGATAACCGTCCCGCTGATCTGATCGCGCGCAGTGGATATCGTCTGAACAATGCTGGACTGCGTAACGATCAAAGCCGTGACAAGCGCCCAGATCGTCTCCTGCAGATGCAACGCCATGCCAACAAGCCATGCTGCAGCAACCGATATGAGCACGCGGATCATCTGCCGCGTGGCAGGTCGCATGACTTCATGCCAACTGCTACCAGATGGCGGCACAGACAGCCATGTGCGGCTCAGCCGGTTAAAAACATTCATGGAATAGATCAGAATCCGCAATCAAATTCAGTTTCCGGCGAAGGGCACCGGAACCCAGCGGAGACCATCATCATCCTGCACCAGAAGCAGGACTTCATGCTTTTTCTGGGCCTGTGCCTGCTGAACAAGCTTTGCAAATGCATCAGGCGTATCGATCTGATCCTGACCGACCTGCGTGATCACATTGCCTTCGACGATACCGCGCTCTGCTGCCCGACTGGTACTCTCCACGCGCGACACCAGAACACCGCGCTGATCATCGGAAAGCGCATATTGTGTGCGCGCATCCGCATCAATTGCACTGACCGTAAGCCCCAGATCGCCCAATGTCTGATGACGATGCTCCGGCTGATGCGTATCTGAAGGTGGCATGTCAGGCGCATCCGGAGACTGCCCGAGCGTAATCGGCAATGGCAGCATTTTGCCTTTGCGCCAGACGTTCAGATCCACTTTCGTGCCGGGCAGTATGGACGCAATGATGCGCGGCATGGTCTGGCCGGTTACATCCTGATTTCCCACACGGGTAATGATGTCTCCAACCTGAAGACCCGCAGTCGCAGCCGGACCTTTGGGATCAACTTCGGAAACCATCGACCCCTTGCCATTCAGGCCATCTGGGCCATGGAAATCCAGATCCTCGGCAATATCATTGGTGACGTCCTGAAACTTCAGGCCCAGCCAGCCGCGCGACACATGCCCGGTACGACGGAGCTGATCGATAATACCGCGGGCATCATCCGCAGGAATAGCAAAGCCGATACCAATGGAATCCCCACCCGATCCGCCATAAATCAGCGTGTTGATGCCAATCACCTCACCAGAGAGGTTGAACAGCGGGCCACCCGAATTACCGCGATTGATGGCAGCGTCCGTCTGGATGAAATCGTCATACAGGCCATGCTCCACATTACGCCCGCGGGAGGAGACGATACCGGCCGTCACGGTACCGTTCAGTCCAAACGGATTTCCGATCGCCAGAACCCAGTCCCCGACACGGGCCTTGTCGCTATGTCCCAGAGGTACGGCTGGAAGAGGGTGCTTGGGCTTCACTTCAAGCACGGCCAGATCGACCTTACTGTCACGCCCGACGATCCGCGCAGGCATTTCGGTGCCATCATGAAGCGTCACCGTAACCTGGTCTGCGCCTTCGATCACATGGTTGTTCGTCACGATGATCCCAGCCGGATCGAGAATAAATCCCGAACCCAAAGCCTGCATTCTGCGAGGCGGCCTGTTCGGGGCCGGCTTGTGGTTCATGTAGTCATGAAAGAATTTCTGCAAAGGTGAACCCGGCGGGAATTCCGGCACCTGCGGACCGTCAGGCGAACTGGCATCAGGGCCGGAATCTCCGTCCTTTCTAGGCTTTAGCACTGCCGAAGTAGACACATTGACTACCGAAGGGAGCAGGCGGTCGGCCAGATCCGCAAAGCTCGATGGCACAGAACGCGGCGCAGGCGTCACCACGGGCGACGGTGCCACGGGTGCCGTCTGTGCGAGAGCGGACGAGGCCATGAGGCCGATGGAAATGGCAAGACTTGCGGTGAATCTGGTCATGATTGCACGCTAACGCAGAACGACGCAGTTCGTCACCATCCCCTGAGTTGATGCACCACCTCCGCGTGCATGCTACACTGATCCGCACCTTTGACAGACGCTGCGTGATGAGAGTTCCGGTATGACCGACAGCCCCCCCCCGATCGATCCCGCAACCACACAGCCTGACACTGCAGAAAAACGGATCACCGAAATCCTGCGCACAGAGCAGGATGGCCCCGGCTCCAACGTGCTTTCTTTCGCGTCTCTGGAAAACGTGTCCGTTCGCAACGGGCACGCCCACATTTCGCTCGTAACATCGCGCGATGATGCTCCGCGCATAGAACCCCTGCGCCCCCATGTGGAAGCCGCCATCGCGAAGCTGCCCGGCATGACGGGTGCCACGATTTCGCTCACGGCGCATCGCGCGACCACTCCGCCGCCCGCCAACGCACCACAAGCACCGGCGGGAGCAGGCCATCGTCCCTTCAATCTTGGAGAAAAGCGGGGCAGCGCGTCCAGCCGCCACCCCGCCGAAACGCTGTTGCCCGGCGTAAAGGCCGTGGTCGCCGTGGCCTCGGGCAAGGGTGGCGTGGGGAAGTCCACAACCGCCGTCAATCTTGCGACAGGCCTTGCCAAGCTGGGCCTGAAGACCGGCCTACTGGATGCCGATATCTACGGTCCGTCCCTCCCCCGCATGCTTGGCCGCTCTACGCGTCCTGAAGTCATTGACGGACGCATCATCCCCATTGAGGCCTGGGGCTTAACCAGCATGTCCATCGGATATCTGGTGGACGAGAACCAGGCCATGATCTGGCGTGGACCCATGGTCATGGGTGCCCTGACCCAGTTTCTGGGTGAAGTGGACTGGGGCGAGCTCGATGTCCTCGTAATCGACATGCCACCGGGCACAGGCGATGCACAGCTCACGCTCGCACAAAAACTTGGAGCCAAGCTCGCCCGGGGTGGTGCCGTTATCGTCTCGACGCCGCAGGACATAGCGCTTCTCGATGCCCGGCGTGGCGTTGCCATGTTCGAGCGCATGGAAACCCCTATTCTCGGCGTGGTCGAGAACATGTCCTATTTCTGCTGCCCAAACTGCAACCATCGCACAGAGCTCTTCGGCCACGGCGGCGCAAAAGAAGAAGCAGAACGCAGCGGTGTTCCGTTCCTGGGAGAAATTCCTCTCCTCGCAGACATCCGTGCCAGCGCCGATGATGGAACACCCATCATCCTTTCCGCCCCCAACAGTGAAGCCGCCCGCGCATATACTGCCTTGGCCGGGACCATCGCCAAGGCCCTGAAGGACCGCACATGACCCGTAAAATTCTCACGCTGGCTGCCATCCTCGCGCTCAGTGCCTGCGCACGTCAGCCCGTCCATCACGGACTTTCGCCTGATGGTTATGGCGTCACGACAAACTCATCGCACCTACCACCACCTGCGGACCTGATGGCCCCCGCCCATTCCTGAAAGCAAACTCAGGAGCGGCGGAATTTAGAAAAATAACGCCGTTCAACGCCCTATTCCCTGCTTTTGGATGGACAGGCCGCAGCACAGGGGACAGGATCAACCCGAAACGTGACAGATGGACCGTCTGGTCCGCCTGCCGCTACTCACAGACTTCGCCGCATCAGGACCACCTTGGAGTGATGCGCCTCACAGGCCGCCAGTTTCGGGCATTTTCCTGACTTTCCCCTCCGCTGCGGCAAAAGTCAGCGCCATGCATGAGCTGTCCGTCTGTTCGGCGCGGAAGCCCCGTCAGACAGACAGCTCATGATACCCTCCCAGACCAGCACCACACACACCCGTTTTGTTTCTCCTTACGGGATGCTGTCGGCCTTCATTTTACTTATTTCGATACTGCTATCTCCGCTCGGTGCAGACCACGCACATGCTGCCCCTGCGGCAACTGTGCCAGCGCCCACTCCACTGTCGCAGCAGGAAGCCCAGCAACTTCTGAATGTGCTGAACGATCCGAAGCAGCGCGATGCCTTCACGCACACCCTGAGCCTTATGGCCAAAGGGCTACCCGCCACCATAGCGCCTAAATCACAGACTTCGGCTGTCCCACCGGAACTCGGAACAGGACTTACGAGCCTGCGCTCCGAGACAATGGTTTACGGCCATAATTTTCTGGGCCTGTTCAGCGATCTCGGCCTTGTCGCACACTGGGCACAACAGCAGTTCTCCTCACCAGACGCCCGAAAAACGATCCTGAATGCCTTTCTAGGCGCGCTACTCGTCATCGGCTGTGCCCTCGCTGTAGAGCGCGTTCTGGTTCTGATGCTACATAAGCCACTTCTCCGCGTAACGGCCCGAGCACAGAACCTTGAGGTTCAGCAACAGGCACGTGTCGAGGCATCTCAGAAAAACGCCCCTACGAGTGATACGGACACCGCCAGCAAAACCCGTGCAGCCGACCAGAGACGGCAGGTGGAGACGCTGCGTTTCCTCGTACGCATCCCCTATGCACTGGCCCATTTTCTGTTGAAGGTCCTCCCCGTCCTGGCCTTCTTCGCGATTGCCTATCTCTCCACGTGGATCATTCCATGGAGCAGGCAGGCAACGAACGTTACCCTGACGCTGGCTGAATGCTACGCGGGCGCACGATGCCTCTATCTGTTCATTGAGACAGGCCTCGCACCACGCTCGCCAACAATCCGCCTGCTGCCAGCCACCGATGCCACAGCCCACCTGCTCACCCGCTGGTGGAACGTTCTCGTCGCGGCTCCGGCAATTGTGCTGTGTCTTTCCGTACTGGGCAGTGAGTTCAACCTGTCTCCCCGTGGAACAGGCGCCATGATCCGCGCCGTCGTACTGGTGGAGCATGTTCTTATTGCAGCGTTTATCTGGCGCATCCGCCACATCGTAACGCGCGCGCTTCAACCCTCTTTCGGGGGCGACAGTTCCATGTGGGCCTTCGTAGGCGCCGTCGCGCGTTTATGGTGGGTGCCCGCAATGTTCCTCGATATTTCGCTCTGGGTTGTGTGGGCTGCCCATTTACCCGGGGGGTATGTATGGATCTGGGATACAACGGGGGTCACCATCGGCATCCTCGTGGCCTCGCGCCTGCTTTCAGTTCTGGCTTATGGACTGCAGGATCGCTTTTTTCGCGTAAATCCAGCACTGATTGAGCGTTTCCCAGAGCTCCAGAAGCGTGCCAACCGCTACTACCCCTTCGCCCGTGCCATTCTGACGGGTGTCCTGCTCTTCCTGACACTGGTTGCGATGACGGAGGCCTGGGGTCTGCCAACCGTGGGCTTCTTCATTCACAACACGCTTGGAAGCCATCTGCTGGATGCCGCTGTCACGATGCTCATCGCCGTCAGCATCGCCGTTGGCATCTGGGAGATGGTCAACGTGATGCTGACCCACCAGCTCGCACGCTTTGAAAGTTCGGACCAGCGCGCCCGCGCGACCCGCCTGCGCACCGTCCTCCCGATCATCCGGACAGTCCTGCTGGCAATCATCGTGATCATCGTGACCGTCACAACCCTTTCCCAGATCGGCATCAACGTCACACCTCTCCTCACGGGCGCCGGCATCATGGGTGCGGCTATCGCGTTCGGGTCACAAAGCCTCGTAAAAGACTTCATCACCGGATTCTTCATGCTGGTCGAAGATGCCATTCAGGTCGGTGACTGGGTTACGACAGGTGGAGTATCGGGAACGGTGGAGAACCTGTCGATCCGCACAGTGAAAGTCCGCGATGTCGACGGAGACCTGCACATCATCCCCTTCTCGTCCGTTTCTTCAATCGCGAACACCGCCCGCGGCTATAACCAGATCATTGTTCGCCAACAGGTGGACCTGTCCGAAGACCTGACACGCGTTGTCTCGATCATGGCTGATGCCGTGAGTGAGATGCGCGAAGACAAGATCTTCGGCCCCCTCATCCTGTCGGACTTCAACGACCTCGGCGTGGACAAAAGTGACAGTGGAGGCGCTACGATCCTCGGCAGCATCCGAACGGCACCAATGATGAAATGGAAGGTCAAACGCGAATTCTACCGCCGGATCGCCAACCGCTTTGCGAGTGCGCAGATCAAATTCTACACACCCACATCCTATTACACGACACCTCCCGATGTTCCGTTACACCTGGCCTACGACACTCCTGAGCCACCAACACCCGTCCCCGGAAAGTTGCAAACCGATCTTCCGGCAACTCCGGCCTGAAAAAGCAAAAAACCTGAAATGCCTCTGATCCAAGGTATTTCAGGCCTCATCAGGCATCTCTGAACGTCATTTATAAAGTTCGTCATTTCTGGAGCCGCTTTCCTCTTGACGGGAAACGCAACAACCCTCAAAACGGCTCCAGCTCAGGAACCTGGCAAGAATGATCCGAACAGATCATACCTCGTCACATCAGTTCTGAAGCAGAAATATGGCTGGAAACCGCCATATGCCGGATTAGCACAGTGGTAGTGCAGCGGTTTTGTAAACCGAAGGTCGCGGGTTCAAATCCTGCATCCGGCACCATAATTTCCGATTCTTTTTAAATATTCAGCATCACTCACAGGCATCGATGTCTTGGCGACTTACTCGAATCGCACTTCACGTAAGCTTGCCCCTGTCACTACGCTCAGGCCCAGATTACCCCTCATGCTCAAAAACTTGGTGGAAAATACCGATTTTTCCCGTCTCCTTGAGACCGTGACGATCAAATGTCCGCGTCTTGTGATGTAAACAGTTCTGCGACAGAGGTTTTCAGTTACGAAACTCTGTCGCATACCTCTCTACCCGTTCATCACACACTCCCGGTTCTGCACGGGCAAGTGCTGTCAGAAAACAGTTAGGCAACAGATGGCTGACTATCGCCTCGGTATCGATTTGGGTGGAACAAAGATCGAAATCGCAGCCCTTGATCGCTCCGGCGAACTGGTACTGCGCGAGCGTATCCCCAACCCTGGAATTTATCCTGAGGCGGTCATTGCCGTCAGGGATCTCGTTGCAAACGTCGAAAAGCGTCTTGGCTGTGTTTCCAGTCACATCGCGACAGACGGGCAAAAATCCTCCACGCTTGGCATCGGCATTCCGGGAGCAATTTCTCCCGAAACCGGGCTGATCAAGAACTCGAACGCAACATGGCTGAACAATCAGCCTTTCGGTAGAGACCTTGAGGCGGCCATGGCACGCCCTGTACGCTCCGAAAACGACGCGAACTGCTTTGCTCTCTCCGAAGCTTCGGACGGTGCGGGCGTCGGCGCAGCGACAGTGTTCGGCGTTATCATCGGCACGGGCATGGGCGCCGGTATCGTGACGCGTGGTCAGGTTGTGACAGGGCGCCACCACATTGCCGGGGAATGGGGGCACCTGCCGCTTCCCTGGGTCACGCTTGAAGAATTTCCAATGCGGAAGTGCTTCTGCGGCAATGAGGGCTGTCTTGAGCGCTACCTATGTGGTGCAGCACTGGCAGAAGACTGGAAGGGCCCTGGAAGCAAGAGCGCTGCTGGCATTGAAGATGCCGCACGCAATGGCGACCAAACAGCTGTCGCAGCTCTCGACCGCTATATGGACCGGTTCGCACGCGCCTGCGCAATGATCATCAACGTCCTCGACCCAGACATGATCGTTCTAGGTGGCGGCCTTTCAAACCTCGACACGATTTATGACAAAGTGCCGCCTCTGCTCGCGCGCAACGTCATTACACCAACATGCACAACGCCAATCGTCCGCAATAAGCATGGAGACAGCTCCGGCGTGCGCGGGGCCGCGTGGCTGTGGGACGTTACCGAGTAATCTTTACCCGGCCCTCACAAGCGAGGGCCGCAAGTAACTGCTGGTCAGTTCGCGTCGACCAGAGCAGCGCTTACCTGTTTTTTTGAATCAGGGAGCCTGCGAATGATATCATAGATATCGGTCCAATATTTCTGACGGACGAAATCCCTTCGGTCCGTTGCAAACTCGGCGCGATCGGCGGCAATGCATAGCGCCGCCTCTCCATATTCAACCATCAGTTCAGCAGCGGTTTTCCGAATATCTTGTATGAGCATCACAGGTCTCCACGGTTGGAAGAGACCCAAAAATAGACCGCCGAAGTTAAGAATCCGCTAAACAGGACGCCTGTGCATGACTGCCGTGTACAGACTCCCGCAAAATGCACAAACCAAGAAAAAACCCCGGCTACACGACGATTCGGTCAGGGGGTAAGTCTGTGGATTATCGGTGAGTTACCGAAAAAGAAAATCGCAGTTTCAACGAGCTACCTAGAAACAGGAAAAGTTCCCATCTTCGGCAAACTGCGTGGGAGGGGTGCTCGATACCCTCCGCACATCATCAGAGTCAACCGGCTTGGGAAAAGAAAAGCTATACGCGCTGAAAAGCCGTCCGCCTGAAAGCCCAGTTGCCGAGACTTTCAGGCTGGAAATCAGGGGCCTGCCGTTGCAGAAGCCAGTTTGGTTTTTGACGGATCAACACTGACAGGAAGCGCGGTTTCCCAACCGCCACCAAGAGCGTTGTAAAGACGGGTCAGGTTTGTCGCGAGCGTTGCTTCGCTGTTTGCCAGATCGATCTGTGCAGACTGCAACTGACCTTGAGCATTCAGAACGTTCAGATACGTCACCAGACCGCTACGATACTGGCTCTGGGCGAGAGCGAGAGCACGGCGGTTATCTGCCACAGCCTGCTCAAGTCCCTTCCGATGCAACTGCTCATCACGATACGCGATCAATGCGTTATCCACATCATGCCAAGCCTGAATGACCGTTTGCTGATAGGAGATTGCCGCGGCCTTCTGTCCATATTTTTTCAAAGCCAGTTGACCACGCAAGCGTCCGCCCTGAAAAATCGGCAATGAGATGGACGGACCAACATTCCACGCACGGGCGTTCCAGAAACCCATGTCGCGGATCGAGAGTGTCTGAAAGCCGAAATCAGCGCTGATCGTCACTTTCGGGTAGAAATCCGCTGTTGCCTCGCCCACTTCCGCAACAGCAGCCCTCAGCTTGGCGTCAGCCTCGCGAATGTCCGGACGACGCTGCGCAAGCTCCGACGGAATGCCCACTGGCACAACTGGCGGAACAACAGGAATCCCTGCCCCCTTCTCCAGCTCGGTATTCAGGCTCTCTGGCGGAGCACCGAGCAGGAGCGCAACCGCATTCATTTCCTGCGCCACACCCTGCTGAAGCTGGGCTTCCTGAGCAACGGTATCGTGCAGACGTGCGTTCGCGGATTCCACATCAAGCTGCGTCACCAACCCGCCACGCACGCGTTCCTGAGCAATGGTGACGATATGCTGAAGTGTCTGCACGTTGTCCTGCAGGATCTTCAGACGCTGCTGGTCCCCGCGTAATGTCATATATGCGCGAGCCATGTCGGCCTGACGGGCAATCAGAACAGAACGCCGCTCTTCGTCCGATGCCTGTAGATCCGCCTTGGCCGCCGCATACTCATGCGCCACACGCCCCCAGAGGTCGATCTCGTAGGTCGCGTCGATGGAGTCTTTCCACTGATTCAGCAGGGGAACAGTCGCGCTTCCAGCAGAATCAGAGAGCAGATTACCATACTGCCCGCCAACGTTATGGCCAACACGGCTAATAACTTCCTGCAGTTCCTTCGTGCTATACTGCGAGCGTGAGTATGATCCGGAAGCACTCAGACCCGGAAAACGCTCAGCACCTGCCATAATGAGTTGTGCGCGGCTCTGCGCGAGGTTTGCCGTGGCAAGCCGGAACGAAAGGTTCTGCGTTGCCACGCGCTCTTCAAGGGATGTGAGTTCCGCGTCATGGAAAAGCTGCCACCACTGGCTCGCCATCTCCGTTTCGCTGGTCACGCTGTAAGGCGCGCCCAGGCTATGATTGGCATATTGCTGGGGCGACCAGGGCTTTGGGGCCTGATACTTCGGCCCGACCATGCATCCAGACAGGGCAAGGGCGGCGCAGCCGGACAGCAGCGCGCGGGAAAGAGGGCGTGCGCTCACAAATAGGCTCCTGAAACGGAAATGATCTTGCGATGACCGACCAGTTCGGTCAGCATGTTCAATATTACGGATGAATGACAAAAGGACCCTTGGCCAGCATGAGCAGCATCGAGGACGATCGCCTTTCTGGTACTGCCAGAGACGAAGACAGCGCCTCCGCGTGCGCCATTCGTGCCAAGCGCAACCAGATTCTGGCTGGTGCTGGCACCGTCTTTCTGGCGTCTGGATATGAAGGGGCGTCCATGTCCCAGATCGCGCGGGAAGCCGGCGTTTCCAAGGGAACGCTCTACAACCACTTCGATGGCAAGGCGTCCCTTTTCTCCGCGTTCTTCGAAGAACAGAGCCGCACCAAGCTGGACATGCTTTTTGCTGCGGTCAATGATGACGGGCTCGACTTCCGAACAGGCCTGATCCAACTCGCGACCGCTGTCGTCAAGGTCCTGCTCAGCCCCGCCTCCATGAGCCTGTACCGCATCATCGTGGCGGAAGCTTCGCAGTTTCCCAATCTGGCCGATACATTCTGGCGCTATGGCTTCGCCCGTACGCTTGACAGTCTGTCCACATGGCTTGCCCGCAAAGCCGCCGAAGGCGTCGTCGTTATCGACGACCCAGCCCTCACGGCCGAGCAGTTCATGATGATGTGCCAGACGCGTATCGTACAGCGCCGTCGGCTCATGCTGCCGGTTGAGGATGACGCAGCCAGCATCCAGAAGCTGGCGGTTTTTACGGCCGACAGCTTCCTGAAGATTTACGGCACCGAACATCAGTGAGCTCCGCCCTCTGCTTTTGCTTTCTTGCCAGTCGAAGAAAGCAGGAAGCATAGCGGAACCACACAAAGCGCCATCACACCGATCCAGTTGAAGATCTCGTTATAAGACTTCATTGCCACCTGTGTGGTGAATTCCTGATACAGCTGGGCGATGGCAAAGGAATGTGCTTTTCCAGCTGCCATTCCGTGTGCTTCTGCGGCCTGCTGAACTGTCTGGACATAATTGGCCACCTCTTTTTTGGAGGAGATCATATTATCTGCCTGATAGTTCTGCTGTTTTTGTCGAACCTGGATCAGGGCAGCCGTAGCCAGTGAGATAGCAAGCGACCCCACGTAGTTCCGGGCCATACTGAACAGTGCCGATGCGTCAGAGTTCAGCTCCCGGGGCAACGTCGAATATGCCACGGTCGAAATCGGCACGAACAGGAAAGCCAGACAGGCCGTCTGCCCGATGCGATAGAGCATCAGATGCTTGAAATCGATCGCTGCATAAAGGTTAGCGGCCGTGAACATCGCCATTCCCATGGAGAAGAACCCGAATGCGATGAGATAGCGCAACTGCACCTTGCCCATCAGTTTACCCACAAGTGGAATGAGGCAGATAACTGCCACACCGCCCGGTGCCAGAAGCAGACCCGATGTTGTGGCCGTGTATCCAAGCACCTGCTGCGCGAACTGCGGAACAATGATGGCCGAGGCATAAAGCAGCGCGCCGACCATTGAGATCAGGAACATGCCCGTTGCAAAATTGCGGTCTTTCATGACTGTCAGACGCACAAGGGGGTTCTTGGCGTAGCAAAGCCAGATGATGGCTCCCACAACCCCTACAACACCCAGCACAGCCATCGTGATGATGAACGACGAACCGAACCAGTCATCATCCTGTCCACGGTCACACATGACCTCAAGACAACCCAGCCCCAGAGAGACGAGACAGATGCCAATGACATCCACGGGCTCACGCTTCTTGCGTTCCCACGGAGGATCTTCAACGAACGCCGTAACCGCAAGAACGGTAATGATGCCGAACGGGATATTGACGAAGAAAATCCATCGCCAGGACAGGTTGTCCGTCAGATAGCCACCCAGCATCGGGCCCAATACCGGCCCGACAATGGTTGCAATGGCCGTAAGCCCAAATGCAGCACCACGCTTTTCTGGTGGAAATGTATCGAGAATAATGGATTGCTGACTGGGCTGCAGACCGCCTCCAAAGAAGCCCTGCATCAACCTGAACACAATCAGCATGGGCAGCGATGTGGCCAGTCCGCACAGGAAGGACGACACCGTGAACATGCTAATACAGATCAGGAAGTAACGCTTTCGGCCAAACAGGCGCGAGAGCCAGCTCGAAATCGTCAGAACGATACCGTTCGCCACGAGATAGGACGTGAGCGCCCATGTGGCATCGTCATAGGAGCTGCCGAGCGATCCCGCGATATGTGGCATCGCTACGTTGACGATGGTGGTGTCCAGCACCTCCATGAACGCCGCCAGCGTAACCGTTACCGCAACAAGCCAGGGATTGTGCGACGGCTTCCAGTTGTCGTGATGCTCGGCAGGTTTACTCATTTCACATAGACCGTGGGTTCTACGGAGAGACCAAGAGCCAGCGGAATGTTCTGATCAAGACCGCTATCGATCAGAATCTTCACTGGAATACGCTGGACAGTCTTCACGAAATTGCCTGTGGCATTTTCGGGAGGGAACGCGCTGAAAGACTGACCTGAGCCCAGCTGAAGCGAGTCCACATGACCGTGAAGGTGAAGCTGCGGATAGGCATCGACTTCGATATCGACCTGCTGGCCCGGGCGCATCCGTGCGAGCTGCGTTTCCTTGTAGTTCGCCGTGATCCAGATCTCAGGCTCAACGATCGAGAACATTTCCTGCCCGGTCTGGACAAAGTCGCCCTGCTCGACGTTACGCTGCGAGATCCAGCCATCATGCGGAGCACGAATTTGCGTCCAGCCCAGATTCAGCTCGGCCTGCTCCAGATCAGCCTGAGCCGATGCGAGCGCAGCTTTTTCCTGATCAACACGGGCGTCTGCGTTTGCCACGTTCTCCTTGACCGGCTCAGCCTGCGTCAGCTGACCCTGAGCCTGCATGACCTGAGCTTTAGCTTCTTCAAGGGCAGCACGGGAATAATCAATGTCCTGCTGCGTTGTCGCAGCGCGCGAAACACTGTGCTGACGCTTGTAGTCAGTCTCGGCCTTGAAAAGACGCGCCTGCGCCGCAGAAAGACTGCCCTGTGCTGTTACCAGCTGGCCAGGGAAGTTCTTGTGCGCCACCGCCAGCAACAGCCTGTACGCTGACATGTTGGACTCTGCCTGCTGAACTGAAGCCTGAGCCTTGTGCAGAGATGCGAGATAGTCCCGGTCATCAATAGAGACGAGCAGTTCACCGCGATGGACAAACTGGTTGTCGTTCACGAGAAGCTTTGTCACATACCCATTGACGTGAGGCGCAATGGAGATCTTGCGGCCAGCCGTGTAGGCATCGTCGGTATCGATGTCGTTTCTGGTCAGAAACCAGTAGAGACCTATGCCCACTACAGCCAGAACCACAAGAAGCAGCAGCACGATCCTTACGAGCGGGCTGCGTTTCTTCTGATTCTTGCTTGCATTTGCATCCTGCTGTCCCTGCTGGTCGGACTGCTGATGATCCTGCGCGTGATCGTCCTGATCGCCCTGCGCCATAAGTGTGTGTCTCACTCTGAAAAAACGGGTCTGTCTGAAAATGACCGGCAACAGCTGACAGGCGATTCCTCTTCGCTGACCGATCGGTTCGGTCATCCATGACATATCGACAGGCGCCCTTCAACACAAAAAAACTAGCTGGTTTCCTATTCCCGAACCGCAAGCTCTTTCCACTGCCGTACGGTCTCAAAAGCCGCAAAGAAGCGCTTACGCTCCTCTAGCGCCCTTGCTTCGTCCGGCAATCTCAGCAGGTAAGCAGGGTGAACAGTCGCAAGTCTCGCTGGCACTCCTGGGCGGATCGTGTCCCTTACCGTCGCCAGACGAACCCCGCCGCCTTCCATTGCTCGGAGCGCCGTTGCACCAAGCGTGATGATCAATTTCGGCCTGACCAACGCAACTTCCTGATGCAGCCAGTCTTTACAGGCCTCGATTTCCTGAGCGTCAGGCGTCTGGTGTATCCGGCGTCGACCTTTCGTCAGAAACTTGAAATGCTTGACCGCATTCGTGAGATACATCTCACCCCGAAGCAGCCCCGCTTCTGACAAAGCCTCATTAAACACCTGCCCCGCAGGCCCCACAAACGGCACGCCTCGCAGATCTTCCTGATCGCCTGGCTGCTCTCCAATCACCATGATTTCTGCACGTTCAGGCCCTGCCCCCGGAACAACCTGTGTCGCATTGCAATGTAGGGGGCAACGCGTGCATCGCCTCAACGAAGAGAGCAATGTCCCCATGGAATCCAGAGCATCTTCCTGAATGGCAGCCTGCGCTTTCTGACGGGCCTGCAAGCGCTCATGAAACATGGGAGCGGGTCCGGCTTCCCGTGCGGCCATTTCCGCAACCCGTGCTTCTGCACCGGCAAGCAGTTCCGGAATCAGATCTGTCTCGGGAAGATTTTTCCAGTATTTGCGCGGCATTTCCGAGCGCATAGCTTTTGTCTTGATACGCGCGGGATTGAAAGTGGAGGCATAATAGGTATGCCACAGCGCCTCAAGATCGTCGTGAATATCAGGCTTTACACACGGCTCAGGGCTATAGACCGTCTTGGTACCATCCCATCCGATCGACCCACGCGGCGTGAGGATCAGCCAGTCCATATCGGCAAAACGTCCCGCAAAAAACGGGGCAACGCTCTCCAGAACATGATGCTCAGGCTCAAACCACGAGAGAAAACGTCTGCGCGTTTTTCCCTCTTCTGACTCCTGCTCGCGGAAGCGCACAAACGCCGTCATCTTGTGATAATCGCGCCTTACCTGATGCATCATACGACGGGCGCGCGCGACATCAGGGTCCGTTGTCAGTCCGGCAATCGCGGGTAATGACTGCGCACGCCATGCAATCCGATATGCGAGAGCAAAGCGCCCCGGGTCCGAGTGGCGCATGATCCCGCGCAGCAGATCGACGCAGGACGCCCTGAGCAATACTTCCCTGATAGGTGGGCCATCAACCTGCATTGCAGGAAGCGCATCAAAAAGCCCGACCTCTTTACCCCGAAGCCGCCATTCGATCTTCTCTGGCGGAATGTCACGCTGTAACGCAGAACGCGCCAGATCTCGCCATACTTCAAAGCGCCCCGTATCCTCCAGTTCGAAAACCAGAGTATTCAAAACAGGCTCATCTGCTGAGGCGATGGCACAAACAATGTGCGAAGATCATGCCGGTCCGTCAGGCTTGCCGGGCTCCACCCCACGGTTTTCACAAACGGCCGCACTTTACGGATGGAAACATTCAGCCGCGCAAGGTCCTCAAGCCTGATAACACCATGCCGCCTGGCCGATACAATGGCCGTTACTGCTTTTAATCCAAGCCCAGGGACCCGCAAAAGCATCTCACGAGGCGCAAGATTCAAATCGACGGGAAATTGCGCCCGATTATCGAGAGCCCAGGCCAGCTTCGGATCCAGTTCCAGATCCAACATTCCATCCGCACGGCCTGCTGTGATTTCGCTGAAATCAAAGCCATAAAACCGAAACAGCCAATCAGCCTGATAAAGGCGATGCTCCCGCTGCAAAGGCGGGCTTTTCACAGGCAGCAAAGCAGATGCATCGGGTATGGGGCTGAAGGCCGAATAATACACACGCCGCAAACCATAGGAGCCATAAAGCCCTGAACTGCTAGAGAGGATCTGCTGATCAGACGCGCCATCCGCTCCAACGATCATCTGCGTGCTCTGCCCGCCTGGTGAAAACCGGCGCGTTGGCCTCCCAGTATGCGTGCGGTCTTTCCCTGCCTCGATCTTGAGGCGCATTTCACCCATGGCACGCCGGATACCCGCAGCCTCTTTTTCCGGCGCATATTGTTTCAGACCGGTCTCGGTTGGAAGCTCGACATTGATCGACAGACGATCTGCATACAGCCCTGCTTCTTCCAGCAATGCGGGAGAAGCATCAGGGATGGTCTTGAGATGGATATAGCCCCGGAAGCCATGCTTGAGACGCAGATCACGCGCCACCTGTACGAGTTGCTCCATCGTATGGTCCGATGACCGAATAATCCCGGACGAGAGAAACAACCCTTCAATGCAGTTGCGCCGATAAAACTCAAGCGTCAGCCAGACAACCTCATCAGGGGTAAAGCGTGCTCGCTCAACATTCGAAGACGAACGGTTGATGCAATACGCACAATCATAAATGCAAAAATTGGTCAGAAGAATCTTGAGCAGCGAAATACACCGCCCGTCCGGTGTGTAGGCATGGCAGATGCCATTGCCTGTCGTGGACCCAAGACCGCCACTCGCCGAGGAGTCACGTTTATTCGAGCCGCTGGATGCGCAGGACGCATCGTATTTCGCGGCATCCGAGAGAATCGCAAGACGTGCCGAAAGGCTTTTCTTCATAAGAGGTTCTTCTTACGTTCTCCTCCAGAAAAAGCAATAAGCCCCATCATCTTTACTAGATTTTAGGGAGCCCGGGACCAATTCCGACAGATACAAAAATCCTCAGTAATCCTTCAGCTTTCGTTAATCTTTGGGTGCTTATCTGGTGAGGCAAAAATGCACTCACGGAGAAAATTCCAATGACACTTTCAATCAACACAAATACAGCCGCAATGGCTGCCCTGCAGTCTCTCAATCAGACCACCTCAGATCTGAACAAAACAGAGAACGCAGTCTCAACCGGCAAGACCGTCAATGACGCGTCCGACAACCCCGCGATCTACGCCATCGCACAGACGGCAACGTCCCAAATTTCCGCACTTTCCGGTGTTTCGACTGGCCTCCAGTTTGCAAGCAGTGCCCTCAGCACCGCCACGTCTGGCGCAAGCGCAATTTCAGACATTCTCAGCAGCTTGTCGACGTCCGTCACAACAGCCGCCAACAACGGCGTGAATGCTGACACACTGAATTCCCAGCTCAGCAGCTCGCTGAAGCAGATTGACGTCAATGCCAGCACAGCAACCTTTCAGGGCGTGAACCTGCTCGCAGGCGCAACAGGAAATGGCGTTAACTACACCAACCTTTCCGCAGCACAGGACATTAACGGCAACCTCTTCACGCAGCAGGGTGCTAACGCAACCGCAACCGGTCTCGGCCTTCAGGGCCTGAGCAGCACCATGTCTGGCGCTTCACTGAACGTCGGCTCAACATCCTACATTTCAAGCGACAATGGCTCTGCCGCTCAGGCTTCCGTCCTGTCCATGCAGAACCTCGCTGCAGCCTCCGGTTCTGGCACGGCTTCCAATCCTGCCGTGAGCACGAGCTTCGTCATGGACGATCAGAGCAGCTCAGGCCTGGCATCGACCAAGACGCTTAGCAGCCTGCTCAGCAAGGCCGTTGACAGCGCCCTGGGAACCAGCGGATCGAACGTACAGGTTGCCGCCAACGGTACGCTGTCCTCCTCTGCAATCAAGTCTTCGTCCACATCCTCCAATGGGACCACGACGTACACCCTGACAAACGGCAACACGATTTCGGCTCAGGCAGACGCCAGCGGAAACGTTTCCTATGATGTGTCGACAGCAAAGGACGCGAACGGCAACACGACGGCTTCCAGTCACATCGTTGACGTAAACACAAGCGCTTCTGCCTCTGAAACAGGCTCGCAGAAAAGCACGGATCAGACATCCACTCTTATGCAGGCCATGTCGAACGCCGGCTTCGGCGTTGCGCGCGCCAATGACGGCACGCTGACAATCGCCGGCGGCAACCTTTCTGCCTCATCCGTTAGCCTCTCAGCACCGACCCAGGCTGCCTTCTCAACCGTTGGCGCGACGCTCACGAACGCCAGTGTCCTGACGGTTCAGAATGATGCTGCTGCTAACAAATCAGCGTCCTCCAGCACTCCTGCTGTTTCGAATCAGTTCATTTTGGATGACCATCAGAGCACAACTGTCTCGGGTGGAATGAATTCCACTTCCACGCTTTCGAGCAGCATTGCAACGGCAGCTGGTATCACCACGGCAGCCAACATGGTTGTAAATGCAGATGGTACTCTTACGGATACAACTGATATCAGCAGCACCTCCACAGCGAATGGCGTAACAACTTATTCCCTTAAAAGCGGAAACAGCATCACCGCCCAGAAAGATGCGAGCGGAAATACCGTTTATTCCGTCAAAACAACCTCCGCTACTACAAACATCATTGACGTCAACACCAGCTCTTCTGCCAACATGCCCACGGCCACAGCAGCAGAGAAGAGCGCTCAAACTGCAGCACAGGCAGCAACTCTGGCCACGGCTATGGGTAATGCTGGCATCGCGACATCCTTGAACAGCGATGGCACCTATTCTGCCGCGCTTACTGGTGGGCTGAGCCAGATTTCCTGGGACAGCACGACAGCCTCAACTGCAGAAGCCACGACGACGCAGGCACCAGCCATTACTCTCAACACAGCATCCGCAACCCTTGCTTCAGGCTCGACTCTAACTTTCCAAAACGCATCCGCGACACTGAAGAACTCTTCGAGCAGCAACCCTGCCGTTACAACGCAGTTTGTTCTCGACAGTGACCCGACAACACAGACTGCGACCCTAGCTGCACTTCAGACAGCTTCGGGAGTAAGTGATCTCGCGCTAACTTCAGGCGCCCTGACGAGCGCAGGTGGCTCCATTTCGGGAACATCGACTTCCGGAGGTGTCACCACCTACAACCTGAAAAACGGTAACACGATCACATCGCAGACAGACAATAGCGGTAACGTCACCTATTCCGTTTCAAGCGGAACAGGAACCACCAACATTATCGATGTCAATATCGGTTCTAGCGCAACCCAGACGACCATGAACCAGTCTCTGAACAACGCCATGAATAACGCTGGCTTTGCCAATACTGCAAACTCCAGTGGAACCACTATTGCTGCAAACAGCAATGCGATCACAGCAAAGTGGGACACGGCGACAACGACAGGCGCAACTGCAACCAACACCTATAATACAAACCAGTCACTTAATTCGACGGTGACATCTGGTACAAATGTGGTTCAGCTTGCTGTAAATGCAGCGATTACAAAGATGAGTCAGATCTCCAGCAGCCTTGGCGTTGGGAGCAACACTATTACCCAGCTTCAGACTTCTGCCAGCAACCTCTCCTCCTCCCTCACTACGGGTGTTGGTGCGCTGACGGATGCTGATCTTGCAGCGGAAAGCGCCAAGCTGACCTCCCTGCAGACAAAGCAGCAGCTGGCTATTCAGTCTCTCTCGATTGCAAATTCGCAGTCTTCGACCCTTCTCAGCCTCTTCCGCGGCTGATCAGGAAAGGTGGGTGCAGGATTTTCCCGCACCCACCACTCCTTTACCGATCTGCTCCAGAAGTTTTCCATCCGCACATTATGGGCCGGAAAACTTCTGAAACAGCTCTGCCTCTTCCCAGGAGTAATCGATCTTGAGCTACGCCGCTTCTCAATATCAGCAGCAATCCGGCTCCTACCTCTCTGGACGCGAAATCGAAGTCATGGCGTTCACTCACGTCAATACACTTCTCAAAACCCAGAAAACCCCAACAGCGCGCCTTGAAGCGCTCTCTGCCAACCAGAAGCTCTGGTCTGTATTGCTGAGCAGTCTTAATCGTGTGGACTGCCCGCTCGATGATATTCTCAAGCAGGACCTCATTACTGTTGGCACATGGTCCATGCGTTATTCCAATATCGCTCTTAACCGGGATTTGCCCCTCGCTCCCCTGATGGACATCAATCAAGACATGATTGATGGCTTGAAGCCTGCCAAACAGGCAGCTCCCATGTCATCCTATTCCACCCAGCTCCCCACTTCTGGAAGTTCAGACAACGCCCATCGCCCTTTGCAGCTGATGGGCTAACAATCAAAATTAGGCGTAATTTTAAGAGTTTATTTGCCATAAAAAGGCCGGCGTTTAAGCCGGTCTTTTTGTGTTTAATTACTCTCCGACTTTATAGTCCTGGCTTCTTGAGCTCATAAATCAATCCAATGGCAGACGTATAAACTCAAGAAGAACTTTATCAATGCGTTAGAGAAGCCTTGTTATCAGTGCGATCAACGTCTGGAATCATATGATCCGGATCGACTATCACGTTTCTGAGGCCCTCATGCGCTGCGAAGGTCAGGCTAACGTTGTTTTCCTGACGCCAAGCTTCCGTCGGAATGCGCATATCGCGATGGCTGCCATCCGCAAACTCCAAACGTACAGTCACCGGCAGCGGCAACGTGCCGTAGTTATGTACGTCCACCGTAATTGGCTTTCCAGAAACTGCCGTCACGCGGCCCACCGCATAATCGGGAGCAGCATTGGAAAAATACCATCCACGCCAGAACCACGATAAATTCTCTCCGCCTTCACTTTCCATCATTCGGAAGAAATCGGAAGGATCAGGATGGCGAAAGGACCATACTGAAATATATCGACGGAACGCAGCATCAAAACGATCTGGACCAAGGATCTGCTCGCGCAGCAGCTTCAGGCCATATGCCCCTTTGAAATACGTCACACTATGGCGGTATTTTTCAGAAATCTGATCAGCGGGTGTCGTAAGAACAGGCGCCGCCTTATCAAGCAGTAATGGCACGATATCGTCTGCTGGCACACCAGTCCTGGGTGCAAATTCCGGATCTTTCTTCGGAGCAAATTCACCATGATTGAAGTGATCCGAAGCATAAGCATCAATGAAAGTATTAAATCCTTCATCCATGAAAGCATCCGTACGCTCATCTGATCCCACAATCATCGGAAACCAGCCATGTCCGAGTTCATGCGTGGTAATCCAGAAGAGCTGTGGATCACGATCTTCCATGCCGTCAAAAACAATTCCCGGATATTCCATCCCGGCCCCGTGTCCACCTAGATTGACAGCGTTTGGCCATGGATATTCAAACCATTTCTCTGAGAAATACTCGATGGCATGCTTGACGTATTCTGTTGAGCGGTCCCATCCATGCGACCCGATGCCTTCTCGCGGATAAATAGACATCGCAAGACGAGGCACCGCACGGCACCCCGGGCACGGACTCACAGCAGGTAGATTGATACGGGCAGCATCCCACAGAAACGCCGGTGAGGCTGCGAAAGCCACATCACGCGTGTTGGGCATCGCATAATGCCAAGTCACCTCACCGCTCTGCTTCAAATGGCTTTGCGGGTCTGTAACGTCGTCAAGCGTCCGGATCATGACGCGGGCGTCACTCTGTGCGGCCTGCGCAAGACGTGCACGCTCGTCTTTTGTCAGCACATCCTGCGGGTTCATGAGGGCGCCGGAACCCACCACCGTGTAGTTCCATGGAACTGTCACACTGTAATCGATGTTGCCATATTCCAGGAAAAATTCCTGTCCGAGGTATGGCAGCGTGTTCCAGCCATGGCGGTCGTCATACACGCTCAGGCGCGGAAACCATTGTGCGATTTCATAAATATCGCCCTGCTTGGAAGGCGTAACAGCAGTGCGCCCACCCCATGTTCCGGGCACGGTATACTGCCACTCGATCCGCAACCGCACGCTTGCACGCGAAGACAGAGCGCGCGGTAGGTGAATCTGCATCCGCGTGTCATTGATCAGTGGCGTGACGTCCGTCTGCTGGGCGCCCTGCAAAACGGTAACACGTGCAATTTTGATGCCGTCAGTATGATGCGTGGCGTATCGGTCGCCAAAAATAGCCCGGGCATCTTCACGATAAATGTTCTGGTCCAGTTGGAGCCACAGAACATCCAGAACGTCAGGACTGTTGTTGGAGTAGGTAACGGTCTCCGAGCCCTGCAAAATATGCGTCTTAGGATCGATCCGGGAAGATATCGTATAATCAACCCGGTTCTGCCAATAGGACGGGCCGGGCAGACCCGAACCGGACCGGTAGACATTTGGTGCGTCCGGCAAGGTCAGGGGCGCAAAGACCTTGCGCGGATCAGGATCGGATTTCGGAGCGGCGAAGACTGGAGAAGCCGAGGCGGCCCCCAGAAGAATCAGCAATAAAAAACGGGGGTACATCCCGGCACTTGCTCCTCGAAACGGTTTCTACCCCGTTATGATATCGTGAAACGCGCCGAGATACGATGCCAGATCCACTTTGACCGGCATAAGATAGGCATCATCATTTTTTGCATGAATCAGGGAAAGCATTTTGCGCCCGGCAGCAATATTACCCTCAAGATCTGCCGGAAAATCATGCGGAAACACCACGTGATTGACACGTTCCCAGTATCGGCGCGACCGCTCACCCACAACCGGGGATATGCCCCAAAAAACCGAATCATCGCGGAGCCATTCCATGCACATCTCAAGCATTGCGCAGTCGAAAAGCGGTTGCGTGAAAAAGCCGCATGCACCCGCATCCCGCTTGCGCCGTACAATATCCAACTCATGCCAGGGTGCACGCCGGTAAGGATCGAACGCTGCGTAAACTTTCAGATGCGGCGCTTCTCTCCGATATCTCGTAATGATTTCTTCGGACGTGTTTGGCCAGACTGGCCGATCAGCATCCGGCGGTGGATCACCGGCGATAACGAGCACGGATGTTAGTTCCGGCCTGTCAGCCCCCGGCAATGGTGCATCCGGCGCAATATCGATCGCCCTGACATGAGGGATCACCTCCATCGGGGCCTGCCTGATAAGCAGACAGGCTGCATCATGGCTGCGAAGGTCAAACCGCAGCAGATCAGGGATATTGATCGTCTGCACAGCAGGTAACGTACTGCGCGTGACGGCCAGATCCTCAAGCAACCCTTGCGAATTGCGCGGGATCAACTCTACCGATACACGACTCATACCTTCTGATCAGGGCGCGAAACAACGTTCTGGGCCAGCAGCGCGGCCTGAAGGGTATTATGCAGCAGGCAGGCAATTGTCATCGGGCCCACTCCGCCCGGAACAGGCGTGATATGCCCAGCTACCGGCAGCGCCTCCTCAAAGGCGACATCCCCGACAAGGCGTGTTTTACCATGCTCGGTGGGGACACGGGTGATCCCGACGTCAATAACGGTCGCGCCCGGCTTGATCCAGTCGCCCCGCACCAGCCCGTGCTTGCCCGTAGCAACGACGAGAATATCACCTTCACGGGCCAAAGCGCGCGTATCACGCGTGTGAATATGACCAACTGACACAGTGCACCCTTCACGCAGCATAAGCTGCGCCATCGGTTTACCCACCAGATTGGACGCCCCGATGATGACCGCATGTTTGCCCTGCATGTCTGTGTGGACAGACTGGAGAAGCTTGAGACATCCCAAAGGCGTGCACGGAACAATGCCGTCAATGCCCAGCGCCATGCGCCCGGCGTTGATTTCTCCCAGACCGTCAACGTCCTTATGCGCGACAATGGCGTTCGTCACGACCACCGGATCAATCTGCGCGGGAAGAGGCAACTGCACAAGAATCCCATGTATCTGGGAGTTTGCGTTCAGGTCAGCGATCAGATCCAGCAACTCGGCCTGAGACGTGCTCTGCGGGAGCATGTGCATAAAAGAACGCATGCCAGCACGATGCGTCTGAAGCGCCTTGTTCTTCACATACACTTCGGACGCGGGATCGTTACCGACCAGAACCACCGCCAGACCGGGCAAGGTATTGCCGCGCTCCACAAAAGCGGCAACATCACGCCCCACCTGTTCGGTCAGGGATCGTGCAATGGCTTTTCCGTCAATGATTTTGGCGGCCATGTCTGGGGAAACGGTGCTCATGAGCTCTCCGGATGGAAACGGGCCGGTCTTTCGGTTACGGTTCCGAGCATGACCCGCGCGGTCGTCAGGATTAAGGATCGTCTGTGGTGTCCGAGGAAATACGCAAGAACTTCGCCAGTGACAACGTCACGCCTGCATGTCCGGAAGTCATGGAAGCCATGCTGCGAGCCAATGAGGGCAGTGTTGGCTCTTATGGCGGGGATGATCTGTCAGTCTCTCTGGATGCAAAATTCTCCAAGCTTTTCGAGACAGAAGTGGCCGTTTTCCCGCTGGTTACGGGAACAGCCGCAAATAGCGTGGCACTTTCCGCGCTCGTTTCTCCCTATGGTTCCGTGCTCTGTGATCAAAGCGCGCACATCAATACTGACGAGGGAGGAGCGCCGGAATTTTTCACACATGGCGCCAAACTGGTGGGCATTCCCTCTGCCGACGGTCGCATGGACCCGGCAACACTTCCGCCCGCACTCAAGACCAACAAGGGCGCGGGCGTTCTCGCACCGCCATTTCAGGCACTGTCTCTGACACAGGCTACGGAATGGGGAACGGTCTATGACCTGCAAACCCTGCAGGCGCTCTGCGCGATTGCGCATGATCACGAAATCCCCGTGCATATGGATGGCGCACGCCTTGGAAACGCCATTGCAAACCTGGGATGCACACCCGCAGAAACCACATGGAAATCCGGCGTGGACGTTCTGACCTTCGGGGGCACCAAAAACGGCGCCATGGCGGCGGAAGCTGTTGTATTTTTCATCAACGACCGCACTCGCCCTCTTCTCCGCGACTTCCTGAGACGCATCAAGCGCAGTGGACATCTGTGGTCCAAGCAGCGATTCCTCAGTGCGCAGCTTCTGGCCTTGCTGGAGAACAATCTCTGGCTAAAGAATGCAGCGCATGCCAACACCATGGCCGCTCGCCTTGTCGAGGGATTGCGCCGCCATACGGGGGCGCATCTTCCGTTCGACGTGCAGAGCAACGAAGTGTTCGTCGTACTGCCCGATCAGGTTGCCAATCACCTCGAAAGCCAAGGATTCGGATTTTATCGCTGGCCTACACCTGATGGCGTTCAAGGCACGCTTATCCGTCTCGTGACCAGCTTCTACACCCGCCCACAGGATGTCGACGCGCTGCTCGACGCCATTTCGGAATAGCCGGAACATGCACCTGCCGCGAACGCTCCGACATCAGGCCCCCAGTCTGCTGCTGCTCGTCGCGGGAGGCTGCTCACTACATGGCGCACCCGCCTTTTCCATCGCGGGGGCTTATTTCCCGGGCTGGATGATCTGCGCACTGATTGGAGTGGGTGTGGCGGTAGGCTTACGGGTGGCATTTGTGCTTGCTGGTATTGATGCCGTTCTCAGCCTACGACTGTTCACCTACACGTCTCTTGGCGTCATGGCAGCCTTGCTGTCGTGGCTGCTCTGCTTCGGACCCTGACGCCATGAAGCGTATCCACCTCTCTGGGAAAAAGCCCATCGGCATCCTCATCGCAGCCTGCTGCATCACAGGGGCCATCGCCGTGGGGGCTTACGTAAATTACCAGACTTCCGCATATCCATCATCCGATAGCGGTTCGATAGACGCCGAACTCGTTCATATGGCTTCCACTGTAGGCGGGCGCCTCATTGACCTACGGGTGCATGTCAATCAGAGCGTTCATCGCGGAGACATTCTCTACAGGCTCGATCCTGTCCCCTATGAACTGACCGTCAAGCAGGCTGAGGCCAACCTCGCCCTCGCCCACGCAACCGTCGAAAACGAACGTCGCCTTGTAACGGTGCGGGCTGGAAGTGCCGCCATTGCCGAGCAGCAGACAATCCGCGCCCGCACGAACCGCGACCTCGCGGCACGCACGGAAAGCCGCCTGAAACCTCTTGCAGACCACGCCTATATTCCCTGGCAGCAATATGATCAGGCAAAGACAGCTCTGCACAACGCAAGCGTCTCTCTGAGCGAGGCAGAACAGCAACAGGCCTCGGCCCAGACGGCAATCGGAGACCTCAACAGTTCGCTGGCCGCAGAACAGGCCAGCGCCGTCGCACTGGAACACGCGCGATATGCCCTCAGCCAGACGATCGTGCGCGCACCGACTGATGGCTATGTGACGAGCCTGACCGTGCAGGAAGGAGAAGTTCTGGCCCCTTCGCAGGTCTTGTTCACGTTGATCGCCAATGACGAATGGTATGCTACCGCGGCCCTGCGCGAAGGCACGCTGGGGCCGGTGCATATCGGAGACTGCGCCACAGTGTATTCGATGCTGGATCGCGCGACACCACTGCGCGGGCATGTTGAAAGCATCGGCTGGGGCGTACTGTCAGGAGATTCGATTGGTATTTCGCGCAGCCTGCCGTTTGTACCCAGACAGATGGACTGGGTTCATGTCGCGCAGCGCTTTCCTGTTCGCATCCGCCTGGACCCTGCGAACCCCGTCCTGCTGAGGCTGGGCGCCACGGCCAGCGTCCAGATCAGACATGGCGCTGCCTGTCACTGATCCTGCGGCACTTTCGCTTCGGCGATTGCTGCACCTGGCCCTGCGGCCACTCCCCGGACGCATGGGCTACAGCCTGCGTATGGCTGCCGCCTGCACCTCATGCGTTCTGATCGGCGAGATCTGGCAGATCCCTGAAACGTCGCTGACGGCCGTGGTGGCGCTGGCCATCTGGCAAAAGGACCGCGTCACCAATGCCATCGCCGGTGCGGCACTGAGTATTGTTTTCGCGATCCTGCTCGGGCTGCTCTATTGCTGCGTACTGCTCACGATCAATCACCTGATTGCAGATGTCGTCGCAGTAGCGCTGATGTCCTTCGGCTTTTTCTTCCTCGGATCAGCAAGCAAGCTCAAACCTGTGGCCTACATGCTGGGCCTGATCATGGTTTATGCCCTGATTGCGATTGATCAGGTGCCAGTCGGTGAACTGGTGACACGCGCCCTGCTCTACGCATGGCTCATCATCGCCGTGCCGGGCCTTGTAATGATCGTGCTGGGATTGCTGATCTGCCCCTCACCAAAAACCGTCCTGACAGACAGCATCGACCTGCGTCTTCGTATGAGCGCGGCACTGCTTCGCGGAACCGACACCGCAACCCATCAGGACGCAATGGACCTTCTACGCGAAGGCACGGGGCCCCTTTTTAAAAACCTGAAAATGGCAGCTCTTGAAAAAATCTGGGCTCCCTCCGCTCTGGCACGGCTCAAGCAAGCTGCTATCAGCAGCACGGCAATTCTGGCACTCGCAGACCATATCCATAGACACGAAAGACATAGCGAGGATGAAGCACTCACTCAGCTTGCAGCAGTCATGGAGGAAATGGCTGTTGTTTTTGCTGAAGGAGACTGCCCGACCGATATCGCAATCAATATCCACGCCCGCGATCCGGCGATTACAGAAATCGCGCTTATTTTGCAGCAGTTCACTACACCTTCAGAAGAATCGATCCCGGAAGAGCCGAAACCTGCGGGCTTTTTCTTTCCCGATGCCTTCACAAACCCCGATCACGTACGCTTTGCCGTAAAGGGCACCGCTGCAGTCATGACCAGCTATCTGATCTTCAAAGCGCTGGACTGGGACGGCATCCACACATGCATCATTACCTGCTTCATCGTGGCTCTACCGACGATGGGAGAGATGATTGCCAAACTGAAACTGCGTATTTCAGGGGCCTTGATTGGTGGCATCATGGCAATTGCCTCCATCATTTTCCTGATCCCACATTTCACGAATGTCGTGGAATTTCTTGTCATGATCTACGCAGCCTCGTTTCTTGCAGCATGGATCAAGACCGGAGATGCACGGGTTGCGTATGCAGGACTACAGATCGGTCTGGCATTTTTTCTATCGGACCTCAAAACCTTCGGCCCCACGGCAGACATGACAACTGCGCGGGACCGTATCATCGGCATTCTGCTCGGTAATTTCATCACCTATGCCGTTTTCACGTCCTTCTGGCCTGCAAGTGCTTCAGAGCATCTGGGCAAGGAGTTTGGCAAAATCCGAACGCTCCTGAAATCACAGGTCGAGGCATCGTCACGTCTTTCAAGAATGGTATTTGCCGCGCGTGTTCAGGAAGCCATCTCGGCCACAGAACGCACAATGGAAAATGCCGCAGCCGAACCTGTCCACATGCGTACTGACACCGGCCAGCGTAAAGTTCGGGACACTGTTCTGCGCACAGCGTCTGCCCTCACAGAAGATATGCTCATCCCCGAATCACCTGCGCCGGACCATCATTTCGAACAGTTGGAAAAAGTCGCGTCATGACCCACCGCATTCGCCCGGCCACTCTGGGTCTCGCTGCGCTCCTTTTAAGCGGCTGCGCCACGGAGGCACTCAAGGACGCCCCCACGCGACCGGACCAGCCATGGCAGCCGGGCATCAGTCGCACAGGAGAAATCGTTTCCGGGCATCCCGGCAAACGGGGGCTTTTCCTGCCCAAGGGCTACACCCTTCCATCTGACACCACCCTCCCCGCGCGCACTCAGCTTGCACAGCTTGCTGCCGGGCGCGAATATTCACTCGCAGACCTGATCGACATCGCCCAGTCCACAAACCCGTCAACACGGCGAGCCTGGAATGCGGCCAAGGACGCAGCACTCGCGACAGGGATCGCCCGCAGCCTCTATCTCCCGCACCTCACAGCAAGCGTTGTGGGTGGTTACAGCCACAGCAACGGCACAAGCAGCACACCCACGATCAGCAACGGCGGCGTTATCGGGGATGAGATCAACAACGCGGCGTCCCAGAACAATCTGCTGAATAGCGGAACACGAAACAGCAATTCTGGTCGGGGAGAAGTGCAGACACTTGGCATGGAGTGGCTGCTGTTCGATTTCGGAAAACGCGAAGCCGTTCTGGAAGCGGCACAGCAAGGCGCGCTGGCGACAGACATCGTCTTCACGGGCGTCCACCAGAAGGTCATCTACGCAGTCACTACAGCATTCTACATGCACGCCGCCGCAGAGGCACGCGTGGCGCTGATTAAAAAAACACTCGAAAATGCCCGTGCCGTAGAAGTCGCGGCACAGGCCCGACTACACCACGGTCAGGGCACGATCGTCGATGTGACGCAGGCCCAGCAATCCACGGCACAGGCCGAATTACGGCTGGTACAGGCGCAGGGCAGCGCGGAAAACACCGGCCTGGACCTCATGAATGCCGTGGGCGCCGCGCCTCTCACACATCTGCAAACGCAGGACGTTTCAGGACGCCCACTTGCACTTTCCGATATTCGACTGACGGAATCCATGATCCATCAGGCCGTCTCGCGCAGACCAGATGTATTGGCGGCCTATGCTGCAGCCAAAGCGTCCCAAAGCCGGGTGCGCGCTGCGCGGGCCGAGTTCCTGCCCAAGATTTTCGTCAGTGGAAACGTGGCCTACAGCACTGGCCATCTGGCACTTTCGTCCGTGCCCGGCGTGGGGTCAGACAGCGCGCCAACGCTCAATCTGGCCTCCAACCGCTTCAGCAGCCTGATCCTTGGCGGCATCAGCGTGCCAATTTTCGATGGTGGTATGCGGGCCGCAATGCTCAGACAGGCCGAAAACCAGTCCGACAGTGCTGAAACAACGTTGCAGGAAACACAGGACAATTCCGTTCGCCAGATCGTAGCGGCGGAAAACGGATTGCGCTCCAGTCTGAGCGCCTACGAAGCTTCGCAAAAACTGCACATCGCCGCGCAAACCGGGTTCGACGCAGCACTGGCAGCCTATAGAAACGGCGAGGGATCAGTCACGCAGGCAACCATTATCGAAAACGGGCTGCTGGATGCACGCCTTGCACAATCAGACGCATATTACGCCGCATTGATCGCGGCAGCGAGCCTGGCTTTCGCAACAGGCTCTCTCGATACATCAACGGCACCCGGCTGAACTCTCCCGACCTGTCACGCAGGTCGGGAAAGCACAGATTTCAGATAACCCTCTTACTGGGCGTCACCGGAAGAGCTGTCATCGCTGTCGTCATTGCCGGTCGGAGAGACCGCAACGAAAAGCTGCTGACCATCACGCAGGATACGCAGTAGCGGCGGCTGCTTGCGGCCCAGCGCATCGTGAACCTGTGCGACAACCGCATGCGGGTTCGGCGTCACATGGCTACCAACCGCCACGATGATATCACCCGGGCGAATGCCAGACTGATCAGCAGGAGAGCCCTGCGCAACATCAGCAACCACAGCACCCTGCACGCTCTCGTCCAGCCCGAGTTCCTGACGTGCGCGAGGCGTCAGGGATGCAAGCGAAACGCCCAGCTTGCCCGGTCCCGCAGCCTGATCACCATTGCCCGCACCGCTGCCACTGCTCTCCTGTGCGGCGAGATTACCTACCGTGAACTTCAGGTCCATCGGCTTCGCATCACGAAGCAGACCCAGCGTCGCTGCTGTTCCCGGCGCTATGGAAACCACCTTCACAGCAAGATCGTGGCCGTTGCGGATCGGATGACCATCCAGCGTGACGATGACATCACCACTCTTTACGCCAGCTTTTTCAGCAGGGCTGCCCTTGGAGACAGACGCCACAAGAGTTCCACGCGGGGGAGCACCCGGCTCTGGCGATTTCAGATTAAGCGCCTGCGCCATCGTCTGCGAGATATCCTGCCCCTCAATGCCCAGATACCCTCGCGTGACATGACCGGTCTTCTCAAGCTGTGTCACAACAGACTTCACCGTGTCGGACGGAATGGCAAAGCCAATCCCGATCGAGCCACCGCCATTAGGCGAAATGATCATGGAATTGATCCCGATGACCTTGCCATCCTGCGTGAACAGCGGACCACCGGAATTTCCGTGATTGATCGGCGCATCGATCTGAATGAAGTCGTTATAGGCTCCAGAATGCAGGTCACGACCCAAAGCGGATACGATGCCCGCCGTCACTGTCCCGCCAAGACCATAGGGATTACCGACGGCCACGACCCATTCACCAGGCTGCACATCATCGGACTCACCAAGCTCGATATATGGAAGCTTGCCACTGGGTTTGACGCGCAAAAGTGCGACGTCCGTCTTCGGGTCACGGCCAATGATCTTGGCTGGCAGTGTCGTACCGTCATCGAGCGTCACCGTAACCTTGGTGGCACCGTTAACGACATGGTTGTTCGTGACGACGTAACCATCAGCCGAAATGATGAAACCCGATCCGCGTGCTTCGACTGTCCGGTTCGGCTGCTGCTGTTGCGGCATCATCTGGAACGGAAACGGGAATGGGAACGGGGATTGCTGGCCGCCTCCCATGCCGCCACCTTCTTCCTGATCGACTACACTCTCCTTGATGTGGGAAGTGATGGAGACAACAGCCGGTTTCACCTGCTTGACGAGGTTTACGAAGTTCGGGAGCGCCTGGACCTGCGTCTGAGGCTTGATGGCACCTGTATCGGCCATGGCAACAGGAGCCGTCAGCATCGTAGCAGCGGCGAGGGCAGCGAGAGAAGCGCGGAAACGTGAGGTCATAATGGTCCCGAATGTTTCATCAGACATGAATGTCTTACTAGCGATGAACTATGGACTATGTTCCCGTTCAACAAGCTGACGGGCGCGTGAAACATCCGTAAGGCATACATCTTTCGTAATACGAAGCGCCTGAAAGAAGCGTTTCAGCTGGTGGGAGGCCTCCGTCTCGCGGAGACCTCCAACCACTTCTGGCCTGTGCAGACATCCTGGCCTCTCGAAAATACGTGGCCCATGCTCAACGCCGCCACCTTTCGGGTCATATGCACCGAACACCACCCTCTCGATACGGAAATGCACAATCGCAGCCGCACACATGGGACACGGCTCAAGCGTCACAATCAGCGTGCAACCATTGAGCCTTGTTGATCCAAGCTTGCGGGCAGCCTCACGCATCGCCAGCAGTTCGGCATGCGCGGATGCATCATGGATTTCTTCCACGCGGTTCCGGGCAATAGCCAGCACGCAGCCATCCGGCCCCAGAATCACAGCGCCTACCGGCACCTCTCCGTGATCAGCCGCGTCCTGCGCAGCATCGAGCGCCTCCTGCATGGCGCGGCTTGTATCGGATTGGATCATGATGTGATGATGCGGCCATGACACTTCCGCGTCCACCACTGATCGGCATCACGCTTGACCATGAACCTGGCAGCGAGAGAGCTTTCTCGCGCTATCCGTTTCATGCCCTCCGCGAAAATTACCTGACAGCCGTGAGTGAAGCGGGCGGTCTGCCGGTATGTCTGGGATACGGTCAGAATGCCGATGCGTTGATGGACCGGCTGGACGCACTGATCATTACCGGCGGTGCATTTGATGTCGATCCCGCTCTCTATGGAGAAGAGCCACACCCTCTCACCACCCTCAAAAGCTCTCGCACCAGCGCCGAACATGCGCTTCTGCGTGCAGCACTGGTACGAGACAGGCCTGTGCTTGGCATCTGTGGCGGCATGCAACTGCTTGCAGTGGAAGCAGGAGGCACGCTGATCCAGCATCTGCCTCCCGAACAGCAGCACGAACAGCCCAACCCCCGCCACGAACCCGGCCATGCAGTGTCCATTCTTCCCGGCACCCAGCTTGCCCGGATCGTCGGCAGCAGCACGATGTCCGTAAATTCTTCACATCATCAGGCTGTCCGGACGCCTGGACGCGCCAAAATCAGCGCTCTGGCGCCTGATGGTGTTATTGAAGCAATCGAGCTTGAAAGCGCCCGTTTTGCCCTTGGTGTGCAGTGGCATCCCGAATTCACCCTCGACCCCGGCGACCGTCGCCTGTATGCGGCGCTGGTGGAGGCAGCACGATGACCGAAGAAACAAATACCGATACCCCGAAAGGCGAACGCATCGCCAAGTTCCTGGCCCGCGCAGGTGTGGCCAGCCGGCGAGACGTGGAACGCATGATCGAGGAAGGGCGCATCGCGATGGGCGGGCAGCCGGTGACGCACCCGGCAACCTTCGTTCAATCAGGCGACATCGTGCTGGTGGATGGCAATCCCGTGGGCGAGCCTGAGCGCACGCGCGTCTGGCGTTATCACAAGCCTGACGGGCTGATGACCACGCACAAGGACCCACAGGGCCGTGCGACGGTATTTGAATCCCTGCCCGAAGCCATGCCACGCGTCGTCAGTGTCGGGCGGCTGGACATCAACTCCGAAGGCCTGCTGCTGCTTACCAATGACGGTGAGCTTGCACGTCGGCTGGAGCTACCGGGCAGTGCCTGGATCCGCCGCTACCGTGTGCGCGTATTTGGCGTCGTGGATGAAAAACGTCTGGCCGAGCTGATCCATGGCTCCGAATTCGAAGGCGTTCGCTACGGCTCGATCGAAGCCGGGCTGGACTCCACAAAGGGCGATAATTCCTGGCTCACCGTCAGCCTCAAGGAAGGAAAAAACCGCGAAATCCGGCGGGTGATGCAGGGCCTGAACCTGCATGTCAGCCGCCTGATCCGCGTGTCCTATGGCCCCTTCCAGCTCGGTACGCTCAAGGCGCGTGAGCTTGAAGAAGTGCCCGGCAAGACCCTGCGAGAACAGATCCCCGGCCTCGCCGCTCCCGTTCGCCGCCGGACGCGCTGAGCAATGCGGATTGTTGGTGGAGAGAACAAGGGCCGGACGATTGCAGCCCCTGCAGGCGAGCGGACGCGGCCCACATCGGACCGCACCCGGCAGGCTATCTTCGACATGCTTGTCCATGCTCCTTGGTATGGCCGTGAAGCCCTTGAGGAAGCCATCGTTCTGGACGGCTATGCAGGTACGGGGGCCATGGGCCTGGAAGCCCTCTCCCGCGGTGCGGCCCGGGCCTCCTTCATTGAGCGCGATCGTGCGGCCCTCGCTGCACTGCGCATCAATCTGGATATCTGTCAGGCCCGTGATGTCTCCCGCGTCCTGAGTTGCAGCGTTACCCATCCGCCCAAAGCGGATGTGCCACACACGCTGATTTTTCTGGATCCGCCATACGGAAAATCACTCGTCGAATCGGGTCTGCGCGCGCTGGCACGAAATGGATGGATCGCTGAAGACGCACTTATTGTTGCCGAAACAGGCGCAACGGAAGAATTTGTTCCGTTCATCGCAGGATTGAAGCCGGTTTCTGCCACATTTGTGCCCGAAATCCTGTGCAGCCGACGCTTTGGCGCAGCCCAGGTGACGATATGGAGACATTCGGTCACGTCTTCTTAATTTTTCCTCTGTATTCAGAGCCCTGTCGGCTATAGTTCACAGAACTTTCCAGTACCGCCATTCAAAAAACCGACGGGGTGACGAGACTTGGCCGCGTTCAGCCGATCGACCAGTACAGTTCGAAATTTCGTCCGTGAGAAGCACGACCGCCACATGACCCCTGGTCTGCGGAGTGCCTTGCGGGCCCGCCTTATGGAACTCCTCGGCCTCGGCCTGCTTATTCTCGCTGTCGGGATCGGCATCGCGCTCTGGAGCTTCAACCCGCACGATCCCTCCTTCAACACCTCGACGGGTACCCAGCCAACCAACCTGCTTGGCCGAACCGGCGCCACCATTTCCGATGGTCTGGTGCAATGGCTTGGCCTTGGCAGTGGACTGCCGATCGTGGTGCTGCTCGCCTGGGCATGGCGCATGGTCCGCCATCATGGCATGAGCCTGCCACTGCTCAGGATTGGCGCAGCGCTGCTCCTGCTTCCGGCAGGCGCAACGTTCATTGGCACACTTCAGACCCTGATGCCCGGCCTGAACGTCGAATGGCCAACAGCGAATGGCCTCGGTGGCCAGCTTGGCGTATCACTGGCGCAGAAAATTCTTGGCGCAGCGCATGACGAAATCGGTGCGGCGGGCAGTGGGATTGCGGTTCTTCTCGTCCTGCTTCTGATGGGCATTCTGATGCCCCTCGCCATGGGTCTTCAATGGCGCGAATGGCAAGCCATGGGCCGCGGTGTCATGATGGTGGGGCGCCAGCCCTTCGCCCTTGCACAGCGCATGAACGCACCAGCCACATCCGATCGGCCCGCACCGGACGCACGGCTTTATGACCCGCAACCGGGAGCCTCCGGAGCCCCGGCAGCAGATGCCGCGCCAATGTCATTCCTGCGGCGCAACTTTGGCCGCAGCGACCCACACACGCGCCCTGCGCCCTTTATTCCGCAAAATACAGGCTGGATGCAGCCCCCACTGCCCGAAACGGAAGAGGCGCTTGAACGTCCTGCCGTCATGCGCCGCGAAGGCAGTTCAGCCGGGCAGACTCATCGTCCTGGCACGGAGGATCGCTCTCCATCGACGGACGGCCGTACACCGCCAGAAGAGCAGGAAAACGTCCCATCCAATCCCTATGCGGAGCGCCTTGCACAAATTGCACGCCAACGCGACAGCCAGCCTGCACCAGCACGCATGGATGAAGACCATGAGCCCGAGGCTGAGTTTGTGCCGCAGGCCCAGCCCTCGCAGGAACCGCGCCGTGGACTGTTTGGTATGCGCATGGGAGATCGTCCCGCACAGCCTGCACCCCGCCCGGCGCAGCAGCGTCCGCCTGCACCTGCCGCTGGCTGGGTGCTCCCACCCCTGAGCCTTCTGCGCGATCCCCCTCCTGCTGCTTCCACAGGCCCCTCCCCGGAAGCACTGCAATCCAATGCGCGTCTTCTGGAAAGCGTGCTGTCCGATTACGGCGTGCAGGGGACCATAGGTGATATTCACGCAGGTCCGGTCGTCACGCTTTACGAGCTGGAGCCTGCTCCCGGCATACGCTCTTCCCGTGTTATCGGTCTGGCCGACGATATTGCGCGTTCGCTCTCGGTTCTGAGTGTGCGTATCGCCACTGTGCCGGGCCGAAACGTGATTGGCATCGAAGTCCCGAACGCCAAACGCGAAACTGTCTATTTTTCGGAACTGCTTTACACGCCGGAATGGGCGAACAGCACCGGAAAACTGCAAATCGCGCTCGGTAAGGATATCGCGGGCGTTCCAGTCTATACGGATCTCGCCAAGATGCCGCATCTGCTGGTCGCGGGTACGACAGGCTCAGGTAAGTCCGTTGGCGTCAATGCAATGATCCTGTCGCTTCTCTACCGGTTAAGCCCGGAAGAGTGCCGCCTGATCATGATCGACCCGAAAATCCTGGAACTGTCGATCTATGACGGTATTCCGCATCTGATGACACCGGTTGTCACGGAACCCGCAAAGGCGGTCAGCGCCCTGAAATGGACCGTGCAGGAAATGGATCGCCGCTATCGTCTGATGGCGCATCTACAGGTCCGTAACATCAACGGCTATAATGACCGTGTGCGCCAACTACGCTCCTCAGGCGAGATGGTAACACGACGCGTGCAGACCGGGTTCGACCCGGAAACGGGTAAACCCGTCTTTGACGAACAGCAGGTTCCACTTGAAAACCTGCCGTACATCGTCGTCGTCATCGACGAGATGGCTGACCTCATGATGGTCGCAGGCAAGGAAATCGAAACTGCCGTACAGCGGCTCGCCCAAAAAGCCCGTGCCGCGGGAATTCATGTCATCATGGCAACCCAGCGCCCTTCCGTGGACGTGATTACCGGCACCATCAAAGCCAATTTCCCAACGCGTATCTCCTTTCAGGTCATCAGCAAGTTCGATAGTCGCACCATTCTTCAGGAACAGGGCGCAGAGCAGCTTCTTGGTCAGGGTGACATGCTGTTCATGCAGGGTGGCGGCCGCATAACACGCGTTCATGGCCCGTTTGTGGGCGATGACGAGGTCGAGGCCGTTGTGGCGGATCTTCGCTCCAAGGGCGAACCGATCTATAATGATGACGTCGTTTCCGGTCAGGACGAAGAGGGACCGTCCTCCGGTGGCTCAGGCGGCGGCAGTGGCGGAAACGCTTCTGAAACTGAAAACAGTCTCTTCGATCAGGCAGTAGATATCGTAGCCCGTGAAGGCCGCGCATCGACCAGCTTTATCCAGCGCCATCTCTCCATCGGCTACAATCGCGCTGCAAAGCTGATCGATCAGATGGAAAAAGAAGGCATTATCGGCCCCGCAAACCATGTCGGCAAACGCGAGATCCTCGTGCGCCGCCGTACAGATGAAGAATAGTCGTTGAAAAACAATCGCTCCAGGCAACCTTCCCGCAAGCAAAAGCCTGAACTGCCTTCGCGTCCGCCAGCCAACAAGCGGCGTGAGGCTCCCCCCTCCCCTACTCCGTATTCTATTTTCAAGGAGGGGAAAGAGCTTCCCATCCTGCTGGAAACGCCGCGCTTCCTGATTTTGGACAAGCCTGCAGGCCTTGCCGTGCATCCCGGCCCCCAGACAGAAGATTCAGCAGAAAGCCGCCTCACGCCACACCCGCGTGGTGGCCCGTGGCTTGCGCACCGTCTTGATGCGGATACGTCGGGTTGCCTGTTGATTGCACGCCGGAAATCAGCCCTGCTGGAGGCCCAGAAAGCCTTTCAGGAGCGTCGCGTCAACAAGCTCTACTGGGCTGTAGTTAAAGGAAACCTGACCGAGGATTCCGGCGAAATTACCACGTCCCTGATGCGTCAGTCCGACAAAAAGGGCTGGAAGATGATCGCGGCGAAAAAAGGCGATCCCGCACATACCCGCTGGCGGGTTCTGGGCCGTGCGGATGGTCTTTGCTGGCTTGAACTGGAACTCCTGACCGGACGTACACATCAGGCGCGCATCCATTGTGCCAGCATCGGAGCCCCAATCCTGGGAGACCCGATCTACGGCCAGCGCGATCCCCGCGGGCTTCACCTTCTGGCGCATAGCCTGAACGTCACGCTGAGTGATGAGGAAACACTGAGCGCCGAGGCGAACCCCGCACCGCACATGGCCCAGACACTGCGTCGCCTGGGCTGGCGCGGAAAGACCTCAGCTCACGGCGGTGAGAAAGACAACGGTTGAGGCACCGCCTTCGACAAGTGTCTTGATGGCGTCGTTGAAACGGCGTCCATGAGGCATCGCGATATGGGCTTCGAAAGCTTTCTGGTCCCGGTAGGTTTCTTCCACATGGAAAAACGCCGGATCGCTTTCAAGCCTGTAGACGACAAAGCGTACATTCCCAGGCTCAGCGCGTACGTCCTTGCTCAACGCGCTCAGCAGGGAGGCAACGTGCTCTTCCTGACCCGGCAGAGCACGCATCGTGGCGTAGAGTGTTTTTTCCATTGGTCCGTCTCCTGTTCCTGCAAGTGGTCGACGTGACCCCCCTCATAGAACTGACTTCCGGGTTATTGGGAATTGATACTCCCTACAACGGAAAATATAGCTCCCTCACGGGCAGATGATGTCACAGCTCAACGACAGCATTCTTCGTACTAGTCATGCGTGACCGTAATATTCGAGTGCGCGACATGAACCTTCACTACATCCCGGCCAGACCCAATGGTTCCAACGACGTAAAGGCGACGCGTCTTCTCCCCCAGACCATGCGTCTCCCACTCACCGGTCTCAACCTTGAGGCCGAAATCCTGAGTAATGTGGTATTTGCCAACCGTGCTGGCCGTCTCTGTCAGCCCAAGATCCAGCCTACCGTCAAAATCATGCGGCAAATGCAGGACGACATTCCCTGACGCTGTGCGGATATCGACACTCCGGGAGGTTCCGCCACTGCCGACCAATGCTGCCTTCACATCGCCACTGGCAGTCCGAACGTGCATATTAGACGTGACGGAAGGAAGATCGACATCTCCACTGGCCAGTTCAATATTGACCGTTCCTTCAACCTTATGGAGATCCACATCCCCGCTGGCACTGCGGATATCCACCGGTCCCGTGACAGTGTCGACGGTGATGTTGCCGCTGGCGGAATGAACATTCAGCCCACCAACAACTTTTCCTGCCTGAAAATCTCCACTCGCAAGATTAGCAGAGAGTGCCCCCCCAACTGACTGCACACGGACATCGCCACTGACGGTGTTGAGGGTCCCGCCTTCAGGAAGACTGTCCAACCGAATATCATCAGACAGCGTGCTCATGCTGAGAGGCGCAGCCATAGCAGGCAAAGCGGATGTGCAGAACAGTGCACCAAGCGTCGCAACGGCAAGATTTCTACGAATGTTCATGTCAGGGCCTTTCGATCAGAACGGGCGGGACGCGATGGAGCGCCCCAGAAGAGCTGCATGCACACCGCGAGCGATGGCCCAGATGGTCAGGATGGCCCAGCTGAGTGTGAGGCCCCACGGCACGACCATGAACACCAGCCCCAGACCACCTGTAATGGCCCCAAGGCCTGCAACCATCAGATGAAGCATTCCGATCAAGGCCAGGGCAAAAGCGCCATACCAGAAAAGACGGATCTGCCAGTCCAACTGCGCGCGTTTGAGGCCTGTTGCCGAACGGCGAGACATATGAGCAATCGTCACACCGATAAACGCCGTAATTCCTGTAAAAAATCCGACGGCATAAAGCACATAAATCAGCAGGACGAGATCGCGTCCGGCGTCAGCCCTGGCAGGCTCGTAGGGGGTATAGGTGGCGTACATTCCTGAACTCCTGGGTGCGCATGGCATCAACAAAAGTTCTGATGCAAACATCGTGCCAACACCTGTTTTCAGGCAAAAACACTCAGAGCTATTCTCGTCAAATGAGCCAAATGGCGCATTTCGCCAGTTTTCAGGAGCCTCCCCCGCCAAAGCGGCTGCCCACCGGAGGTCGATCCCGCATGAGTTCCCGCAAGCCAAAGACCAGCGAAATAAGCATGACGACGTTCCAGATCAGAAAAACGACAATCGGGACAAGAAAAACCAGCTGCCCCCAGCCAGAGCTGCCCGGAGGCTCAATGAAAAAGCAGCCGCCAAACAAAACACCAGACAGCATCAGCATTCCAACGTCCCACCAGAAAAGCCTTATCAGCCAATCCAGATGAGCACGCAAAAGACCGGACGCCGAACCACGCAGGACATACGCCACAATCACACCCACTAGCAGTGTGATCGCCGTGAAGAAGCGCGCAATATAGAGCCCGTAAACGAGCAGGACAAAGGCGTATCCGCTACTATCATCCCTCGTGGAAGTCGTGCGGAACTCGCCCATGTCAAAATCCTCAGTTTCTGCAGCACAAAACAAAACGTCCGACCCAAAGGGTCGGACGCATCGAAAAATCCGGAAATCGACGAAATATTTTACCGCCCCAGATGTCGCAGCTTGGTGCCTTTCATCAGGCGCTTCTCGATTTTCGCAAGCGACATGCCTTTTGTTTCAGGAACAAACAGGATCGTTAGCACCAGAAAGAGCGCATTAAGAGCCGCGAAAAGCCAGAAGGTTCCCGCCGATCCCAGCATCTGCATAAGAGAAAGGAAGCTCACACCCACCGCGAGGTTGGTCACCCAGTTTGTCAGCGTGGATATGGAAATACCAAAATCACGACCTGCCAGAGGCTGAATTTCCGAACACAGCACCCACATCAGCGGGCCAGCAGACATCGCAAAGCCAGCACAGAACACCATAAGCAAGAACACAGCGATGATCTGGGAGGACTGCGTTTCCATCCCATTATTCAGCAGGACACCCAGGAAGGCCATGCCAAGTGCCATGATAGTAAAGCCCGAATAGAGAATGGGCTTGCGGCCCCAGCGATCCACCAGACCCACAGCGACGAATGTGGCCAGCATGTTCACCAGACCGATGATAGCGGTGCACCACATCTGGGAATGGGCATCAAAATGCGCCGCCTCAAGAATTTTGGGGGCGTAATACATCACGATATTAATGCCCGCGAGCTGCTGCATGGCCTGAAGCATGACACCCAGAGCAACAGAGCGACGGAAATTCGAGTTGGTGCGGAAAAGCGCAAAACCGTTTTGCTTCGTCTGGAGCTGCTCACGGATTGCTCGGATTTCCTGCGCTGCTTCCAGCGGGTCATCACGTAGATCCAACAGCACCTGCCGGGCCTCCTTATGTCGTCCCTGAATGATCAGCCAGCGCGGGCTATACGGAAGAAACAGAACGCCGATCAGGAACAGAATGGCCGGAATACCCGCCACCCCGAACATCATGCGCCAGTCGTTGGTGTAGGAAAAATACGTGTCAGAGAGAAACGCTACGAAAATTCCGACCGTCACCATCAGCTGATAGGTCGAGACCATGGCACCACGAGTCTCTTCACTTGCTATCTCCGAAAGATAGAGCGGCGCAGTAAATGCAGAGATACCAACCGCAACCCCCATCACAACGCGGAAGACGATCATCGACGGAACAGACCAGCTCAACGCACAACCGATCGTTCCCCCCACAAAAACAGCGGCACCCAGAATGAGAGAGCGCTTTCGGCCCAATGAATGCGAGAGCCAGCCTGCACTGACCGCCCCCACAGCCGCACCCGCCATCATGGAGCTGACAACCCATTCAAGAGCGATCGTGGAAGCATGAAACTGCCTACCGAACGGTTCAAGCGCGCCCGCCACCACACCAATATCAAGGCCAGACATCAGGCCAGCCAGTGCCGCAATGACACCGATGGCAACGATCTTGAATTTCGTGGCGTCAAAAATCGACGACGCATTGTCATCGTCATCCACGTCCGATGTCATTTGTCCGGTCTCAACCTGGTCACTCATTGAGTCGCGTTACCTCTTTGTGAAGCGGACATTTTCCCCTACGTAAAAAATGTCCAATAATTTAATCTTATCACGAAATCAGTCTATTTCGATGGCTGACCGAAGCTCACCCACGATTCTGCCCTGCCAGTTCCGCATGATCTGCGTTGAAGCCTCAGCCAGAACAGCCCGGTCTGCATCCGTTTTCAGGACGCTCTTTGCGCCAAAGCGCTGCAGAAGGGCAGACATGGCCACTTCAGCAGCGCGGTTGGCGCCATCGTTGGTTTTCACTGCGATACCGAGGCCTTCCTCAGGAAGGCTGGCCACCATGACACCTTCGGCACCCATCTTGATAAACGTGCGCTCACCGAAATGGTTCATGATCTTCGTGTCATAACGTCCCGTACCCGCAACCATGAACGGGTCTGCGGCAACGGCCTTTCTCAGCCGGGCGACAGCATGCGCCCTGCCCTGCGAAAGACCTGCTCCCGTACCAAAACGTGCAAATCCATGGGCCAGTGCCCGCAAAGGGATCGCATAGGTTGGCATGGAACATCCATCTATGCCCCGGTTTTCGTCTCCATGATGCGCCCCTGTAACCGCCTCCAGAACGTCAGTGACCCTGCGCTGGATTTCGTGCCTGGGATCAATGTAACCCGCAGGATCGACCCCCTGATCACAAGCCAGACACACGAGCCCCGCATGTTTCCCGGAGCAATTGTTGTGTAATGGGCAAGGGGCATCGTGTCCCGCAACAGCCCACGCCCGGGCAGCCGGCTCATAAAGGGGCCAGTGCGCTCCACATTCCAAAGACGACATGTCCCGCCCTACAGATGCCAGCATGGACGCGGCAACGGCCGCATGCGCCGCCTCTCCACCATGAGACGCACACGCCAGAGCCAACGCATCATCCCCTAGCCTCAAACGGTCCGCAGCACCGCTCTCGACAAGTTCGATTGCCAGAAGGGATTTGACCGTAGAACGCGGAAAGACAGCGTCTTCGACGTCTCCGCTGGACCAGACAATCCTGCCATCCGCATCCACGACCACTGCGCGCCCCAGATGCCAGGATTCCACACGCCCACCACGCGTTACTTCCGCCAGAAGTCCTGCTGCCCCGTTCCCTGCCATAGCTGTTTTCCTGTATTGTTCGTCATGTGCCATCGCTGGCATTCTGGACCAGCACATAACATGCATGCCCCTCGGCCGTCCCTTTGCGCAGCCAGCGCCGGACAAGCCTGCGCCGAACACGCAGAACCGTCAGATCTCTGTCAGGGAGGTTTTCCGAAAGGGCGTTGACCATCACGATAGCATCCAGCAGCGCCAGATCATCCTGAAGGGGCAAACCTTCGCTCAGATATCGTGTGGCGCTTGCAGTGTCTGTCAGATGATAAAGAAATGCGTCGCCCGAGGGTGGTCGAAAATTCAGTGGCGAGAAAAGCTGAAGATCCACCTCAGGACCGGGAAGATGCGTCTGCGGGGGTGTCCACTCCAGCAGATCAGGCTGCACGTCGCCAGCAATTCTGTTGACATGCGCCCGACGCACCACAGGCGCAGGCCGCTTGGGAAGATCCTGAAAAAGCAGAGCGGGCCTTCGGGGATGGCGCACGCTCAAGACCGTCAGGCCTGATCGCTATCGGCTGCCTTGTCCTTGCGCTGGCACACGGCACACAGCCCCTCGATTTCGATTGTCGCAGATTCCGGCTGGAACCCCACGGCCCGGGCAGCTTCGAGGAGCACAACTGCAACGCTATCCTGCTCCAACTCCCGAGCTTTTCCACACCCTCTGCAGATCAGGAACTGTGCCCGGTGAACACCCCATTGCGCATGATCGCACCCATGCCCGCAATCAATGGCATGGGTACACCCGACAAATGCACTCAGCCGCTCAATCCGATGGATCAGACCGGTTTCTAGCAGGAAATCCAGCGCCCGATAAACCGTAGGCGGCGCAGCGTTGGCGTGCGTCGCCCTGAGTTTTGCCAGCAGATCATAGGCACCGGATGGTTTGACGTCAGACAGGATCAACCCAAGGACCTGCCGACGTGTCTCGGTCAGGCGTTGCCCGTGCTCACGGCACCAGATTTCGGCGCGATCCAGACGATCAAGAACAGGCGCCGGGAAAACCGGCGCTTCGGAGGAGGAAATCAGCGCTGCAGAAGAATCCAAAGAAACCATGATCTCAATATGGCATCACAGCACCCGAATACGATAGCTGTCTCATCGGATCAGGTTGCAAAGTTACGAATCAGATCCCGGATGACCTCGGAATCGGTTTCCAACATCACCTGCCTGCGCAATTGATCACAATCTTCCAGCGTGAGCGTACGAACCAGACGCTTCACGCGCGGAAGTGCTGCAGAACTCATTGAAAATGACCGAATCCCAAGCCCAATGAGCAACGCGACCACCCTTGGATCAGAAGCCATTTCGCCACAGACTGAAATCGGACGATGCGCCCGCAAAGCAGAGGTGGCTGTCATGCTGATCAAACGCAGAACCGCGGGGTGCAACGGGCTGTACCGGTCCGCCACGGCAGCGTCTGCACGATCCACCGCCAGAGTGTACATGGTCAGATCGTTGGTGCCGAGCGCAATGAAATCAGCGTATTGAGCCAACGAATCCGCCGTCAAAGCCGCGGCTGGTGTCTCCACCATGATACCGAGAGGAGGAAGTGTCTCCGGCATCGGCTCGCCACGGCGCTTGAGCCTGCGCGCGACCTTCTCATAGATTTCCCGTGCCGCCACGATTTCATCAGCAGACGTGACCATCGGCAGTAGAACCCGAACCTGCCCGATTGCTCCATCGGCAGAGGGAGCAGCAGCTCTCAGAATTGCAGAAAACTGAGCCTCGAGAACATCTGGCACCCGAAGAAGCAGACGCAGGCCGCGCAGGCCGAGCGCAGGGTTGTCTCCATCAGTAATACTGTCTGACAAACCGAGGCGCCGCATGCAGGCACGGCCTTTTTCGCCACCCCAGTCCAGCACGCGGATCGTTACCGGATGACCATCCATCCCTGCGACGATAGAGCGGTAAACAGCGGCCTGACCGTCTTCATCCGGCAGGTCTTCCCGCTCCCCGAAAAGGAACTCACTGCGAAGAAGTCCAATTCCTTTCGCACCATTACGCAAAAGCATGGGCAGTTCTGCCGGTAGCTCCAGATTGGCATGAAGCTCTATTGCCTCGCCGCCCTGCAACTGAGCCGGAAGGCGACGCAGGCGACCGTAACTGCGCTTTTCCTGTGCCTCACGCTGGGCTGCCTCACGGGCAAGACGCAGCTCAGCCTCATTTGGCGCGAGCGTAATTGTGCCCAAATGCCCGTCCACGACGAGCATGTCTCCCTCACCCACTCTTGCCATCAGATCCGGTACGGCAAGCACTGAGGGAATATCCAGGGCACGCAGCAGAATGGCCGTATGATCAGCGCCACCACCGCCCTGCGTCACGACAGCCGCAATTCTGGCCGGATCGATCATCGCGACATCAGCAGGCCGCAGTTGTTCGGCAACCAGAACCGATCCAGGTGCCAGACTTGAAAAAGCGCGATAGGAGATGCCTGTCAGATTCCGCAGCAGACGACGGCCAATTTCCTCGAACTCACCTGCAAGCCTCAGTGAAGAATCCGGCTGGGCGCCATCGCCCCGATCCGCCATTGCCTGCGCTGCCCGCGCAACCTGAAGCGCAAGAGACTCGCTTTCCTCCGCAACAGCCGCTTCCGCACAAAGGCCATCCTGCGCGATTTTCGCTCGCACCTGACGGATCAGGCGGGACGGGCCCAGCATCCGCTCATAGACCGTCAGTAGACTCGCTACTTCCTCCCGCCCCTCTTCCGGAAGGCCGCTCAGACGGTCGCGCATTTTCTCAATCTGACGTAATGCGCGCGTAATCGCGCCATCAAGCCGGGCCTGTTCCGCGTCGGGTCCAACTGCACTGAGACGCTGGGTGATCTCGGGAAGAGGTAATTCCTCCACACGCCCCGCCGGACCGAGGCTTATCCCCTGTGTGATGGCCTTGCCGTGCAGCACCTGCACCGAATGAGCGATTTTACGGGATGTAGTTTTGCGGGGCGTTCGGCTCGTGGCCTTGGAAGATGCCTCAGTCACGCTCGCCAAATCCGTCTGCAATGACGGCAGCCAGAGCATCCAGCGCTTCCTGCGCCTGAGGACCATGCGCGCTGAGGGTCACGGTCTCACCATGCCCGGCACCCAGCATCATCAAGCCCATGATCGACAGCGCCGAGACACTGTTTCCACCACGTGAGACTGTCACTTCAGCCTGAAACTGCTCGGCCGTCGTCACCATTCTGGCAGCTGGCCGGGCGTGAAGCCCAAGATGATTGACGATTGTGACAACACGCGGGGAAATAGTGGTGTCATTCATGATGCGCAGGCAATCCGCCCACCATGTAGACACGGAGCAGGCAATTGCGACGCAGCAGCGATATACTTGCGCCCCGCCATGGTTGCTTTTTCCACGCATGCAGCGAGGTCCAGGTCACCGCGTGTCTTGGCGATCTTTACAAGCATCGGAACATTCACCCCGGAAACAACCTCGACCCGGCCCGGCTCGCGCAGGGCAAGCGCCAGATTCGAAGGAGAGCTTCCGAAAATATCCGTCAGGACCAGAACACCATCGCCGGTATCAAGGTGGTTCACCATAGAATCCGCCTGTGGCCTCAGTAACGCCGGATCATCCGTATCACTGACACCCACAACGCCAATCTGCTGCTGAGGGCCGACAACATGCATCATCGTTTCCAGCAGCACTTCACCAAGGCGTCCATGTGTAACGAGCAGAAGCCCGATCATCCGCGTTCCTCGTTCTGTACGTCCACTCTCGTGAGGGGAGGCACGGCCCAGCGCCAGGACGAGAGGCCCTGGCGGGCTAGTTCACGATGCAAAACCATTATGGGGCCTACAGGCGCCGTTACCGGCAGCGTGCGGGCCAGTTCTTCAACGAGCGTCACCGAACGGTGCCTGCCGCCCGTACACCCGACCGCAATCGTTGCGTATTTCTTTCCCTCTTCCACAAACCGAGGAAGCACAAGGTTTAACAGCCCCTGTATATGGGCGAAAAACGCTGCATAGGAAGGATCTTCCTTTACATAGTCCACAACAGGCTGATCAAGACCTGTTTTGGGCTGCAACTCGGGATCATAGTGAGGATTGCGAAGGAAGCGTGCGTCGAAAACCATGTCGGCCTCACGCGGAAGCCCCGCAGGATAGGCGAAAGACATCAGGGCAACCGTCAGCCCCCCTTCGGTCCCGTCTCCAAAGCGCATTTCAATGAGATGGCGCAGCTCAGGGGATGGGAGGTCCGATGTATCAACAACCAGATCCGCCCGGGCTCTCAATGGCGCCAGAAGCTCGGTTTCTTTTTCGATTCCCGGGAGAACGGTTCCACTGGTTACCAGCGGATGACGGCGCCTCGTGGCAGTAAAGCGACGTAGCAGGATTTCGGGCTCCGCAGTCGCATAGACAAGCTGTACCTCATTTCCGGGAAGGCTTTTGAGCCTGACAATCCCTTCCAGAACCTTCCCCACCGCAAACCCACGACTGCGGACATCAATACCAATTGCAAGCTTGGCACCGGATCGTGTTACGAGCGCATCAAGAAGATTGAGGGGCGGATTATCCACGACCTCATATCCCAGATCCTCCAGCACACGCAGAATGGACGACTTTCCTGCACCGGACAGACCGGTGACAATCAGGATCCTTCTGGGGCCAAAACCTACTGGCGTTTCAGGTTCGGAAACATGCTCCGGCGTCATGTGCCACACTCTAGCCCTATTTTCGGCTTGTAGAAACAGTTTCGATACAAAGCCTGTCACGTCAGCTATCGCCGACCCCGGCATGCCATCCGTAAACACCCCGACACGCAAGAAACGCTGCCCTTATCCGGGCTACAGCCGCCGGATGCGATGCCTCCAGCCTCAGACTTACAGCACCCGTCAGAGGATCACGGCGGGACTCGGGGAGCCTGCTATCAGAAGCACCGAGTCCGACATGGAGCAGAATTTCTGCCCGTTCCACAAACGGCAGACGCAGAATACCAACACCCCGGACCTCAAGCAGCCCGCGAAGATTTTCAGGAGCGGTAGCGAATGCGTGATCAAGCTCAACCCGGTCATCTGCGAGCAGCACGAATCCCGCATCAATCATGCGCAGAGCAAGGTCTGATTTCCCCGCACCGGAAGGCCCGGTGAACAGAATCGCAAAGCCGTCGAGCGCAACACACGACGCATGGATGGATTGCAGTGCTCCGACAGCAGGGTTATGACGCCCGCAAGGCGGACCGGGAACCTGAACCATTGGGCACTTTCTCCACGAACGAAAACGTCACCGTCCACGGTGACGAAGTGACCTGCATAGATTTCAACGGCATGGGGCCAGTCGGGGACCGCCCCCAGCGCCTTAGTGACGAATGCAGGGTCGCATTGCAGGCGCTGACCACTGCCCTCGCGGATCACAGCCTTACACTGCAACACACACGCCATATTGCGGCAATGCTCCGCAGTGGCGACGATTTTGCACAGTGCCAGAACACGCTTCACGAAGCGCTCGCTCCCGCACATCCAGCTCTGACGCTCCGTATCGTGCAGAAATTTCCTCATCCCGATCAACGTATCGCCCTGAGTCTGATTGCTTCCCCACATCCATTTTGAAAAAATTGACCATTAAATGCTCTAGAAAGCCAAAATGGAGATTATTTTAGCTTCATGGCGAATTTTCTGAATATTTTTTGGCGCTCAATAAGGTTTGGCACGAGACCTGCATAGAGAAATTTGGACGCCATGAGCGTCAGTTTTCCGCAGGAGTTTTCGTGCCATGATCCGTCTTTCAATTCTTTCCGCAGCGCTACTTGCCGTATTCGCCGTTCCCTTAAACAATGCCCGGGCGAGCATCACCCCTTTTCCAAACACGCTGAGCAGCACCGTTAAACTTGACGGCCTGGACCTCACCCGTGACACGGATTGGAATGAAGCCAAGCAGCGCGTGCAGAAAGCCGCAGAATCTGTCTGCAGCAGCCTTACCCAGAACAGCGATGCATTTTCGACGGCTTTCACGGAATGCCAGGAAGACAGCGAAGCAAACGCACGCCATGATCTGGCGAAACTTCGGAGGTTGGCCCGCGTGAAGCAGGAAGCGCAGCAGACCCGCATTGCATCCGTCACCACACCACACGCCTGAAGAAGGGAGAAAGCGCCATGACCATAAGACCACTTGCCGTTCTGGTGCTCGCAATCCCCTTTGTCTCGACGCTTCTTTTTCTTGAAAATACGCCCCCACCGCAGGACACCCTAGTTGTCAGATCGTTTCAAAGCCGGGGCGTAGAGCACGGAACAGGCGTAGATCTTCGTTCAGGGCGCGCGCGGCAGGCGAACAACAAAACAGGCACCTTTGATCACGCCAGAAGCATCCATGATGTTTTCGGCAAACAAATTCCCACGAAGTGCGCTGATAATCTGCCTGCTGATGGCAAGACCCAGCCCCGAGTGCTGCCCGAAATTCTCAGTGTGCGGCCGCTCTGAATAAAAACGGTCGAAAATGCTCTCTAGTTTGCCGGGCGGAATGCCCGGCCCCTGATCGCTAATCGTGATTTCGACAACACTTCCCGTTCCCGGCCCGCTCCCCGCAACCTCTCGGGCACTCGCATGCAGCGCAATCACACCCTTTTCAGGAGAGAACGACACGGCGTTGCCGATCAGATTTCGTAGCACCTGAACAAGCCGGTCCTCAACAGCCAGAGCACGGAGCGGAGGAGTCTGTTCGCGTACATCCATGCGCAGAATGGGATCTTCGGGCTTGCGTGTGGTCTGATGCATTTCAGCAAGGATCGAAAGCAGAGCAACCACAGCCACAGGCTCCGGCCGCGCACGTGACAGCTCCGCATCAATGCGGCTTGCATCGGAAATATCGCTGATAAGACGATCCAGCCGCCTCACATCGCTCCCGATAATCCCCAGGAGCCGGTCCCTGCGTTCGATGTTCTCAATCCGCGGCAAAGTTTCGATAGCTGAGCGGATCGAGGAAAGCGGGTTTTTAATCTCGTGACTGACATCTGCGGCAAAACGCTCGATATCATCCATGCGTGCCCACAGAGCGAGCGCACTCCCACGAAGCGCACGTGCAAGGCCGCCGATTTCATCGCGTCTGGCCAGCAAACGCTCCGGCACGAGATCCGTCCGCCCGCTATCAGACGCACTCATGTCGTGTGACGCCCGTGCGAGGGTCAGCAATGGGCGCGCAATCGTGAGCGAAAGATACCATGACAGCAGAACCGTCACGGACAACGCGACCAGCACCAACGACAAAATGGATGACCGCACGGCAAACAGCGAGCGGTCCACTTCAGGAGCATGACGCGTCAGCTGGATTTCTCCAACCGTCTGTCCATCGTGAATGACGGGCTCCACGACCGTAATGACCAATTGCCTGTCCGCAGTTCGCCGAATGAACGGGGGAAGCTCGGACTGTGCTTTCAGGGGCTGGGCATCATTAGGGCCATCAGCATCGGAAACTGGCGTATCCAGAGTAGATATATCGCCGCTCGACGCCAGAGGCAGCAACGAGAGCAACCAGTCGTAGAACGTCTCCAACACGTTGTTACGCGGGGGGTGCCACGCCCCGTCTGCATCAATCGGATCGTTGGGTGCGACAGCCTGCACGTCCGACGCGCCATGAACGTGGTGAGGAAGGCCCCGGCTATCGGCGACAAGCTTTCCGTCAGGATCGAAGAGGCGGGCATGGGCGTTCGGACTTGGCTCCGTCAGGCTCATCAGCAGGCGCCGGGCCAGAGCCGTATCCAGCATCAGATCATCGCCCGGCAGAGAATGCCCTGCCGTTTTTGGCGCCTCGCGCACGGCAGACTGCCCAAGTGCGCCCGCATAGATATGTGCCTGCTCACGGAGCGTATTGACGTCCGTTTCGAGAAGACTGTTCTGAAACTGGTTCAGAAACAGCAGCGTCACCGCAAGAAGCGCGAGAGGGAGCGCATTCAGCAACAGGATTCGGATCAGCAATGGTGAGAGCAGGCGCTCCCGGGAGAATGCCACGGACGCTTTTGGAAAGCGCTGACCACGCCTCTGAATGGCACGCAGCAGAGGCGCCAGCCAAAGCCGCAGGAACCCGGCTCGGCGCCGTATATGGCGATGCTGACGCGCCTCTTCAGGCGAAACATGCAATGCGGGCACCGGAGAAGGCGGGCGATCAGCCATGCGTGGCAATACCTCTACGGGCGCAGACGAAACATCTCACCCCTGATTACTCATCCTTGTAGCGGTAACCGATTCCATACAGCGTCTCGATCTGGTTGAAGCTGTCATCAATCTGACGGAATTTCTTGCGGACGCGCTTGATGTGGCTGTCGATCGTGCGATCATCGACATAAATATTGTCGCCATACGCCGTATCAATGAGCTGATCGCGCGATTTCACCATTCCCGGACGCAGGGCCAGCGCCTTGACCAACAGGAATTCCGTGACGGTCAACGCAATATCGCGACCGTCCCACAGGCACTGATGGCGTGTCTCGTCGAGTGAAAGCTTGCCTCGGACGATTGCCGAACCAAGCGCCACAGCACCCGTCGCCTCTGCGCGGCTTGCATCCTGTCGACGCAGCAATGCACGGATACGCTCGATCAGCAGACGCTGGGAGAATGGCTTGGTGATGTAGTCATCCGCGCCGAGACGCAACCCCATGAGCTGATCAAGTTCCTCGTCCTTGGAAGTCAGGAAAATCACCGGCAGGGTCGAGCGTGCCCGAAGGCGCTGGAGCAGCTCCATGCCGTCCATGCGTGGCATTTTTACGTCAAGCACTGCCAGACTGACCGGCCGTGTGGTGATTCCCTGAAGCGCGCTTTCTCCATCCGTATAGGTGTGAACGACGAAGCCTTCGGATTCGAGCGTCATCTGGACGGAAGCAAGAATGTTCCGGTCGTCATCCACCAGCGCGATAATCGGCGCTGCAGCAGGAGCCGGTGCGGCTGGCGCCTGCGTTGCAGGCGGCACGTAAGGGGTGCGGGGCGTCTCCATAAGGGGTCCGTCTTCTGAAATCTGGTGCGTCATATCTCTATAACGTAACACGCACCGTGGCGGAAAATGGGCATTTCAATGACATCGTACACACATGCAACCCTTGTCTTCGTCACAATCGTCGCTATGTCGTGAAGAAGTGCGGGGCCGCACGATGGCCCGCCCCATAGAAAAAGGTCGTGACATGACAGACCAGAACACCACGCCGGAAACGCCCTACGACGCGCCTCACGCGGGCGTCGAGACTCCCGGCATGAACGAAACGTCCAACGATACTCTCGAAGAAACCACGCCTGAGGCCCGTATCGCCGCCCTCGAAGAGGAACTGGCCGAGGTCAAGGATCGCTGGGTTCGCTCAGAAGCGGAAAACCAGAACATCCGCACACGCGCCAAGCGCGAAGTGGAAGATGCCCGCCAGTATTCGGTGCAGAAATTCGCACGCGACGTGGTGGAAGCAGCAGAAAACCTGCAGCGCGGAATCGCGTCTCTTCCTGCGCATACGGATTCCGAAGACACACTCATCACCAAGCTGCGTGAAGGTCTTCAGGGCACGGAACGCTCCTTCCTTGGCATTCTCGAACGCCACGGCATCACCTGCGAAGACCCGACCGGCAAGCCTTTCGATGCAAACCTGCATCAGGCGATGGCCGAGCAGCCTTCTGACCAGCACACTCCTGGTCATGTCATGCAGGCATGGACGCCAGCATGGAAACTCAAGGACCGCCTGCTGAAGCCTGCCATGGTCGTTGTCGCCAAGGGCGCGCCCGACGCTTCTGCCAGCAAGGCTTCTGCTGGCCTTGATACAACGGCCTGATAGAGGCCGTCGCGGGGTCATGCCGAATCACCAACCCTCTTTGACGGTTGGCGTTTCGGTGGACCCTGTTAGAAAGCGGGTATCATGACCCGCATCCTCGTCATCAAGCTCGGCGCACTGGGCGACTTCGTTCAGGCTTTCGGCGCGTTCGCCTCCATTCGCGCAGCGAACCCCCATGCGTCCATCACACTCCTCACGACAGCGCCTTTTGTGGCTTTCGCTCAGGAAACTCCGTGGTTCGATAATGTCGTGACGGATGAGCGCCCTTCGCTCCGCAATCCTCTCGGTCTTCTGCGGCTTTCGCGCAATCTTCGCGGCTTCGATCAGGTGTTCGACCTTCAGACATCGGGGCGCTCAAAAAGCTATTTCAAGCTTTCTGACGCAGGATCATGGTGCGGAATTTCCAAAGGCTGCAGCCACCCCCACGCGAACCCTTCACGCAACGACATGCACACTTTGGCAAGGCTGGATGACCAGCTTCGCAGCGCGGGCATCACACCGATTGCCCGTGAAGTGCCAGCGTGGCTCAAAACGCGTGGCCCTCATATCAACGGCCGGTATGCGGTTCTCGTCCCGGGCGCCGCACCTCACCGCCCCCGCAAGCGCTGGCCTGTCTCCCGTTTTGCAGACATTGCATCAGCATTGGCAGACCGCGGAATCACACCCGTCATCGTCGGTGGAGACACGGACATCCCACTTGGTCAGGATATTCACGCCGCCTGCCGAGGCAGCATAGACCTCACAGGCAAAACATCCCTCCCCGACCTCGCCGGGGTCCTGGGGCATGCGGAGATTGTGATTGGCAATGATACCGGCCCGATGCACCTTGCTGCGGCGATGGATACCCCTTGCCTGACGCTTTTTTCTGGTGACAGCGACCCACGCCTCACGGCGCCGCTAACCATTTCTCCTCAAAAGACGAATTCGCTGATTGTCGCTGATCTGGCGCTTCTGCCAGCGTCGCGCGTGGAGGCTCTGCTGCCAGCATGACCGTGGTCCGTTGCGTGACGATGCAGAAAAACGAAGCCACGCTCCTTGAACCTTGGATTCTCTGGCACGGGGCCATTTTCGGTCTCACCAACCTGACAGTCATCGACAACGGCTCAACAGACAGACACGTCCTGAAAATCCTGAAAGCCTATGAAAAAAAAGGTGTTCAGGTTGTTCGCGAATATACGGAGCACAGCGATTTTCTGCGCAAGGGTGAGATCATGGCAGATCTGATCCGCGGCTGGGATAAGCAAAATCTCTGCGATTTTTCTTTACCCATGGATTGTGACGAGCTTCTTGCCCTGTGCCTGGACCGTCTTTCGGTCAATCCAGCAGAAATTCTGGCGCAGTTTGCAACCCTCGAGAATGAAGAAGCGACCCTCATAACGGACAGGCTCCTGCTGAATGTTCCTGAGGCTCCTGGATATTACCGCCCGCAATCTGTGCCGCGTGCCCTTTTCCGCGCAAACACGATCGTAAGCCTCGATCGTGGCCTGCATGCACCCGGAACCGTCCATGCCGATCGCTGCGTTCGGACGCCTTTTGTCTATATCCACCTGCATAACAGACCAGATTACGAAGATATCCGCAGTTTCGCGCGTCAGAAGCTGGCCCATCTTCCAGATGCATTTTCAGGGCTGCCAGCCTCCCCGGAGGCTGGCAGCAGCAAGGAAAGCTATCACCTTCGCTATTATTTCCTGGCGAGCTATGAAGATTTCCTGCGCTCGTATCGAGACACACCCGATATCTACGCCCCGATGATTGACCATCGCCTCACGGAGCTTGGTATCGACCCGGCATTGCTGCTTGGAACAAATATGGTGCCCCGACCACCCGTTACGGTCGCTGCGGGCTTTCTGGCGCATCGCACACGCCATGAGGGACGACAGCACGAATACGTTCTGTTTGATCCGCTTTTTTATGCTTACAGCAACGCGGACGTCGTGCGGGATGCGTATTATGGCATCTGGCCGATCATTCATTTCATGGATGCTGGCTGGCGTGAAGGGCGACAACCAAACGCCCAGAATATTGCGGCACTTGTCATCCAGACGCCCGATCAAGCCTGAAAACAGCGTAACGATACGCTCTTTTGTGTTGCTGGCACTTGCAGGTCGAGCACGCTTGAGGGCATTTACGCGTTCCATTTCTCCGTCAGAGGTCTGACGGAAGCCACTCGCAGAGGAGCGATCTCCATGCCCGCCATCACCTTACCCGACGGTAGCGTCCGCACGTTCGACGGGGCTGTGACGGGCACGACCATCGCAGCCTCGATTGGCCCGGGGCTGGCAAAAGCCGCCCTCGCCATGGAAGTGGACGGCAAGCTGGTCGATCTAGGGACTGAAATTGCCGCTGATGCAGGCGTAAAATTCGTCACGCGCAAGGACGAAGATTCGCTCGAGATGATTCGTCATGACGCAGCGCACGTTCTGGCAGAGGCCGTGCAGGCTCTGTGGCCAGAGACGCAGGTCACGATCGGGCCAAGCATCAAAGACGGTTTTTATTACGATTTCTCCCGTGAAAAGCCGTTCACTCCGGAAGACTTTCCAGCCATCGAAGAAAAGATGCGCGAGATCGTTGCGGCCAATGCGCCTTTCGTGCGCGAAGTCTGGGACCGCGACGATGCCATTGCTTTTTTCGAAGAGCGTGGCGAGAATTTCAAAGCCGAACTGATCCGCGACCTTCCGGAAACCGAGCAGATCTCGATTTACCGCCAGGGCGAATGGCTCGACCTGTGCCGCGGCCCGCATCTACGCGGCACAGCGGACGTTGGAACGGCCTTCAAACTGATGCGTGTCGCTGGTGCATACTGGCGCGGAGATCACCGCAACCCCATGCTGACCCGCATCTATGGCACCGCATGGCGCGACAAGAAGGAGCTGGACGCCCATCTCCTGCGCCTTGAGGAAGCCGAGAAGCGCGATCATCGCCGTATCGGCCGCGAGATGGATCTCTTCCACATTCAGGAAGAGGCGGTCGGCCAAATTTTCTGGCACTCCAAAGGCTGGCGCCTGTACACGGTTCTGCAGGATTACATGCGCCGCGCCCAGGAGCGGAACGACTATCAGGAAGTCCGCACGCCGCAACTTGTTGACCGCGCCTTGTGGGAAGCCTCGGGCCACTGGGACAAATATCGCGAGCACATGTTCATCGCGACTGTAGAAGACGAGGATAAGACACTCGCGCTCAAGCCGATGAACTGCCCGTGCCACGTGCAGATCTTCCGGCATGGCCTGCGCTCCTATCGCGAACTTCCACTACGCATGGCCGAATTTGGCGCCTGTCATCGCTACGAGCCCTCGGGCTCACTGCATGGCATCATGCGCGTTCGAGGCTTCACGCAGGATGACGCGCATATTTTCTGCACGGACGATCAGATCGCGGATGAAACCGCGAAGTTTGTGTCGATGCTGGCAGAGGTCTATGCCGATCTTGGGTTCGATAAATTCCGGGTCAAGTTCTCCGATCGACCGGAAGCACGCGCAGGCTCCGATGAGGTCTGGGACCGTGCGGAAGGTTCGCTTAAGAAGGCCTGCGCAATGGCAGGCGTCTCATATGAATACAATCCCGGCGAAGGCGCCTTCTACGGCCCCAAACTGGAATTCGTTCTGACAGACGCCATCGGTCGTGACTGGCAGTGTGGAACCCTTCAGGTGGATTATGTTCTGCCAGAACGTCTGGACGCGTCGTATATCGGCGAGGACAGCCAGCGCCATCGTCCAGTCATGTTGCATCGCGCCATTCTGGGTAGTTTCGAACGTTTCATCGGCATTCTGATCGAACAGTTTGCGGGCAAGTTCCCCCTCTGGCTGGCCCCGACGCAGGTTGTGGTTACCAGCATCGTGACGGATGCCGCCGAATACGCCCTCGAAGTCACGCAGGCTCTCAAGGCTGCCGGGCTTCAGGTTGAGACGGACATTCGCAACGAAAAGATCAATGCCAAGATCCGCGAACACAGCCTCGCGCGTGTTCCTGTCATTCTGGTGGTGGGACGTCGCGAAGCGGAGTTGAGACAAGTCGCCATGCGTCGTCTAGGGGGCGCGACTCAGGAAGTACTTTCACTCGAAGACGCCACAAAAACACTGTCAAACGAAGCTATGGCGCCTGATATCGCCCGCGCACGTCAGGTTTGATCGTAATCCCCTTGCACCAGAGCATGGGCAGGACTATGTGCAGAAAAACGGAATTGGCTTCCGCACATGTCCCGTCCTGCTCTGGCAGGTTGGATGTGGTGCCTGGTGAGCTGGTTTTCCGACGAAACTGACGACAGGAGCCGACCATAGCTAGACCGCCGATGCAACAAGCCGCGCCGACCCGCGAAGGACCGCGCGTCAACGAGGATATCCGTGTACCGCAGGTACGTCTGATCGACGCTGATGGTGAGATGATCGGTGTCATGACGACACGCGATGCTCTGGCACGTGCATTCTCGGTAGGTCTCGACCTGCTTGAAATCAGCCCCACGGCCGAACCGCCTGTTGTCAAGATTCTTGATTACGGCAAGTTCAAGTACGAGCAGCAGAAGAAGAAGAACGAAGCTCGCAAGAAGCAGAAGGTCGTCGAAATCAAGGAAGTCAAGGTGCGTCCAAGCACCAATGAAAATGACTACCAGACGAAGTTCAAGGCTATGCAGTCCTTCCTGAAGGACGGCGACAAGGTCAAGGTTTCCCTGCGCTTCAAGGGCCGCGAAATGGCTCATCAGGAGCTTGGCATCAAGATGCTTGAACGCATCCGGCTTGAGATGGAAGAGCAGGCGAAGGTGGAGCAGATGCCCCGTCTTGAGAACCGCCAGATGATCATGGTTCTGGCCCCGCGCTAAAACCTGTCAGTTCTGAGATACCAGCAGAAAAACCGGGCTTGATGGCCCGGTTTTTCTGTTTTCAGGGCCCGTATCCAAATCCTGGGCCAGCCACCACCCATGCATGACCTTTTCACATCTGTTGCAAACGACAGCACTCTGCGGGCAGACATAAGAACACCCGCGGATCTTTTCGTGAAAAGAATAAAAACATGCCTCGTCCTTACATGACACGACGTCTGTTAACGGCGGGAATTCTGCTGTCCTCTCTCCCAACCACGCTCAGAGCTGCCGAAGATGATGTTCATCGCAAGCTGGCATGGATCGAACGCAAAAGCGGGGGAAGGCTGGGCGTCTGTGCGTATCTTTCAGGAACAACGAGACCTGCTGTCACGTATCGCGGTGGGGAACGCTTCCCGATGTGCAGCACCTGCAAGGCGCTGTTGTCCGCAGCCGTTCTGGCACGGGTCGACAGAGGACGGGAGAGCCTGAGTCGAAAGATCCTGATCCGCCCTCAGGATCTCATGCACTATTCGCCCATCACTCAGCCACACATTGGAACGGCTGATCTGACACTGGGGGATATGTGCAGTGCAGCCGTCAGCTACAGCGACAACACGGCCGCCAATGCGCTTCTTCGGGTGCTGGGTGGCCCAGCTATGGTGACAGCTTTTGCGCGCAGTATCGGCGACACGGTGACCAGACTGGATCGCTGGGAGCCAGCACTCAACGAAGCCCTTCCTGGTGATCCAAGAGACACCACAACTCCCGAAGCTATGAGCCGCAATCTCACACAACTTCTTAGCGGCGATGCGCTTTCCTCTGCATCGCGCCGGACACTGCTGGAATGGATGGTTGCCAATCAGACTGGCGATGCCCGGATCAGGGCTGGTGTTCCCAAGAGTTGGAGAGTCGGAGACAAGACTGGAACGGGAAGTCGTGGAACGATCAACGACATCGCTTTCATTATGCCTCCCGAAAAGACGCCATTCGCCCTTTCGATCTATCTGACTGGAAGCCCCCTCTCCGCAAATGCGGGGAATGCGATCATCGCAGAAATTGCCCGGACAATTGCAGAGATGATGGTGGCCTGATTTTCACGCGACCCCAGCCAGAGTCGTCCGATAGATGTCTACCACCTGCCCCAAAAGACCCGCAGCTTCCGCTATGACTGGCGCCCAGTCATGGGCTTTTTCCTGACGGATGATACGGGTCTGAGGATACCACGGGGTCGTACTGACGTTCTCCCCCCAGCGCCAGCACCCATCTGCACGCGATAGCACCCACACCGGCACACCGAGCCCTCCAGCCAGGTGCACAATCGATGTATCAACACTGATCAGAAGGTCGATGCCGGACAACAAGGCAGCGGTATCCAGAAAATCGGTTACGCCATCCATTGCGTCCGTAATGGGAAAGGGTGCTGTAGAAATCTGTTCGCGGGCAACCCCGAATTGGAAACTGACGAAACGCACGCCTTCAACGCGGGCCAGCGGTGCGAAATCCGCCAGCGTCATACTCCTACGGCCATCAGTGTGTGCAGCGGCCTTATCATGCGGGCGCGGGTCGCCTGCCCAGACCAGCCCTACGATCAGATCTGGCTTATCTCCCTTCCCCGCCACTGTGTGCCGGAGCTTTTCCCCAGATTCCTTCTGCATTTCCGGGCAAACGGACAGATATGGCGCGGCTGGAAAATTAGCGGGAATCAAGCCAATTCGTGCAGGAACACTGAGCAACGGACAGTGATAATCAATGGGAACACTTCCGTCCCATGCCGCATATACGCCAGCCAGCCCTTCAACATTCTCCATCAGCCTGACGAGAGCCGGGGGCACGTGTGCCAATACACGGACACCAAGCCTTGCCACATCCTGAGCAAGGCGAATGAACTGGAGCGTATCGCCAAACCCCTGCTCCGAGTGCAGAAGAATCGTTTTGCCGGTAAGATCCTCTCCATGCCAGAATGGAACCTTGAGGTCTGTTCGCATGCTCTGACCGTGGAGCCATCGCCAGTCATACTCTGCCCAGCCTGTTGCGAAGGCGCCATTTTTGAGAAGAGCCACTGCTCTACCAAAACGGGCGGGCGCATAATCCGGGTCAACCACCACAGCCCGGTCATAGAACTGGAGTGCCTCCTGGCTCCGGTTAAGGCACTGCAACGCATAACCCGCGTTATTGAGTGCCATAACATCCTCAGGCCGCGCACGAATTGCCTCCAGCGCACAGGATAATGCATTTTCAAAATTGCCGGATCGCGCATATGCAGTGCCCAGATCGATGCGATAATCGATGTTCCCGGGCTCGGCTCTGCATAAGCTTTCAAACACGGCAATGGAGTCTGCCACACGGTTTTGCATCAGCAGTACCGTTCCCAGACGATGCTGCACGCGTGGAGCGGGCTGCTTTTTCAGGCTTCGCTCGTAAAAAGCCTCGGCATCCTCGAATTGTTCCAGAGCTTCATACAGACCGCCAACCTGAAACATCATTCGGGCAGTTTCGGGCAGTTCCCGAATAGCAACACACAGTTCCGAAAGCGCCTCTTGCGGGCGCCGCGCGCCCGTCAATGCCGCAACGAGGAAAAGGCGTGTTGTGGCTGCATTCTCACATTCGAGCGCCCTGCGGAAATAGTAGTCAGCCTCCACAAAATTCTGCGACCGAAGCGCAATCCGCCCCAACATCAGAGACGCAGGAAGCGGGAACTCTTCCATGGCCGCTAACGCAGAATTCCGCGCCTCGTCGAGCAATCCGCTGCCAAACAGCAACTCCGCATTCTCGAGTTCCTCTCTCCTCCCTGAAGCGGCGCAGGCGGTCTGCTCAAGAGACGTTTCGAGCTGGCTATGGGGCATGGGGTATCCTTTCCACGCCACACTGCCTGAGCTTCCTTAAGGAAACTCTAAAGGCAGAAAAGGCTTTTTACCCCTTCACTTCCCTCACCAAATTGATAGACCGCCCATAGTTACGAAGCCGCCACAGGCTTTGTTCGCCTGGACTGGATGGACAACATGCCCCACCCGACGACGAAGCCGCTACCGCGCTCACTCGACGTGTTTTCCGAGTTTCTGCTTTCACGCCCGGTGCCTTCAGCCCTGCGGGATGCTCTGTCCGCAGCGCGTTGCAGGCCGGAGGCGGAATGCGTTGCAGCGCTGATGGCAGACGCAACACCCGATGGCGAACAGGCGCTGCAGGTATCGGATCTCGCGCGCAGGCTTTCTCTTCAGATGCGCGAGCGTGATCCCGGAGCGCTGGAGAGCCTGATGCAGGCATTTCCCCTCGGCTCTGCGGAAGGTCAGTCTCTGCTACGACTGGCTGAAGCCCTGCTACGTATTCCCGACACAGCCACGCAGGATGCCCTGATCCGAGATCAGGTCGGGAAAGGAGACTGGGCACGCAACATCGGGCGCGACAAATCACTACTGGTCAATGCGGCTGCCAAAGGCATGTCTCTGGCAGGGCGCCTGACGGCTTCAAAGGGCTTCAGTCTCCGGAGCCTGACATCACTGACAAGCGCACCCATGATCCGGCGTGCGATGGACCGCACCATTCGCATAATGGGCAGCCAGTTCGTTCCCGGAGAAAACATTCACGCAGCCCTGAAGGCCAGTCGGGAACAGGCAGCACGCGGATTTACTTTTTCCTATGACATGCTTGGAGAGTCTGCCCTTACGGCCACGGATGCCTCAGCTTTTCTGGAGCGATGTGAACAGGCGCTTGAGGCACTTGGGCAACATGCCGGTGTTTCGGGAACGATCCATGAGCGCCCCAGCCTGTCCCTGAAGCTTTCGGGACTGCATCCACGTTTCAGCCGCACGAAACGCGCGCGCATCATGGACGAACTCCTGCCTGTCCTTCAGAGGCTGGCCATCCGCGCACGGCATTTGGATATCGGTCTCATGATCGATGCGGAAGAAAGCGAACGTCTGGATATCGCGCTCGACGTGTTCGAGGCGCTATGCACGTTGCCGGAACTGGAGGGTTGGAATGGTCTGGGCTTCGCACTTCAGGCCTATAATCGCTGCGCACCGGAACTCCTGAATATCCTGATCGATATCGGCGCTCGTACGCACCGGCGGATTATGGTCAGGCTCGTCAAGGGCGCCTACTGGAACCGCGAGATCCGGCGTGCACAGGTGGAGGGGCTGGATTTCCCGGTTTTTACGCGCAAATGCCATACGGATCTGAGCTATCTCGCCTGCGCCCGCCGCATGCTGAGCGCACCAGCAGAAATCTATCCCCAGTTCGCGACGCACAACGCCCAGACGATCGCACATATCCACACAATCGCAGGCCCCTTTCAGGCTGGCCGCTACGAATTCCAATGCCTGCATGGCATGGCGGAAACACTGTCTCGGGAAGTTCTGAGTCCATCAGGCCTCGACGTACCCTGCCGGGTGTATGTGCCGGTTGGCACCTACGAAACACTACTTGGCTATCTTCTTCGCCGGTTTGTTGAAAATGGTGCTAGCTCTTCTTTCATCAATCAGGTTGCGTCTCAGGCCGTATCGGTCGAAGCACTGATTGTCGATCCAGTAAGGGCCGCGCGGGCAATCCCTGCATCCGAATGTGCAAATCCATCCATTCGCGCTCCTTCAGACCTGTTTGAACCAGGACATCGGAACTCAGCAGGCTTTGACATTACGGACGAGCAAACCCTGCGGTCATTTGAAACGTCCATTGATCGTGCTGGCCCCGTCTATCGACTGGAACCAATAACGCCGGACGCGCCTGCCCCAACAAGACGTCCGCGCATTCTCTACAACCCCGCGGAGCGCAATGATCGTGTTGCGGAAGTTGTGGAAGCAGATGGCGAGACACTCACCGCAGCACTGCTTTCTGCTGAACAGGGCCTGACGGCGTGGTCCCTGCAATCGCCCGAACAGCGGACCCGGGTTCTGGATCGCACTGCAGACCTTATGGAAGCCGCAAGCTTTGAGCTTCTGGCTCTTTTGATCCGTGAGGCAGGCAAAACGCTCTCCAGCGCTGTTCGTGAGCTGCGGGAAGCGGTCGATCTGCTGCGATATGATGCAGAGCGTCTGCGAGGGCGTGATCATCGCGTGCAGGTGGCGCCATTGGGGATTGTGGCGTGTCTGAGCCCATGGAACGCGCCGCTTTCCGTCTTTACGGGGCAGGTTGCTTCCGCGCTGGCTGCAGGCAATGCCGTCATTGCCAAACCAGCCGAACAAACCCCTATGATCGCAGCCCGCGCGACGCAGATCCTGCATGATGCGGGCGTCCCTCCCGAAGCGCTGCACATGTTGCCCGGCGATGCAGCTCTGGGCACCGCACTTGTGGAAGACATGCGTGTGGACGCAGTCATGTTCACCGGCGCCACAGCCGCCGCAAAAGACCTCTCCCGCCGCCTTTTCGGGCGGGTAGGACGAACCGGCCTGCCCGTTCAACTCATCACGCAGACGAGCGCGCAAAATGCGATGCTCGTGGACAGTTCCGCCCTGCCCGAACAGGCCATACGCGACATCATTTCCTCAGCGTTCGACAGTTCCGGGCAGAACTGTGCAGCGCTCCGCATCCTACTCGTTCAGGAAGACTGTGCGGACGCGTTTCTGGAGAGGCTGCGCGGTGCCATGCGCGAACTCTCGATCGGCAATCCTGCGCGTCTTCTAACGGATATAGGACCGGTTATTTCCTCGGAGGCTCAGGCTGAAATCGAGGACCATATTGATCGCATGCGGCGGGCAGGTCGGCCGATATGGAGCCTTGAACCGGGAGAAACCTGCCGCCATGGGCATTTTGTAGCTCCCACCCTGATTGAAATCGGGCGCGTTGCAGATATCAGCAACGAAGTTTTTGGTCCGGTCCTACATATCCGCCGCTATGCCCGCAGCGAACTCGACGGGGTGATTGATGCGGTGAACGCCACGGGATATGGGCTGGCTTTCGGCATCCAATCCCGTTTGTCTTCCACCATCGACCGTGCGGTAGCGCGTAGCACTGCGGGAAATATTTACGTCAACCGAGGACTTCTGGGGGCCGTGGCAGGCTCCCGTCCCGTCGGAGGGCATGGCCTGTCAGGTACGGGTCCCAAGATGGGCGGTCCTTTTGCGCTGAGACGCATGAGCGCGCAGGTCAATCCCTGGCACGTACCCAAAGGCGCTACGACAGCCAGCATGATCCCTCATGCGGCCCGAAGCCTTGTGACCTTTCTCGAAAGCCGGGACGCGGTTTCTGCCAGACGCATAAGGCAGGACATCTCGCACGGTATGGTCGGGCTGACGATGACGCTGCCTGCTCCATCCGGCGAGACAGAAACCTACAGTCTTGTACCCGGTGGGCCAGTCCTGTGCGCCGGAGATAGCTGGCCCGCGATTCTGAGAGCTGTGGGTATGGCATTGGGCACGGGGAACGTTGCGCTGGTTCTAGGACCGGACCATGCTGTGGAATGGATGTCGCGTCTTTCGGCAGGACTGAAAGACTGGGTCCAGCGCGTTGATCCGGGTGCGCTGCCGGAATGTTCGACCATGCTGATGGAAGCCGACTCTCCGCTCGCACAGCAGGCTGCGTCCACACTGACGGCACGTGAGGGGCGAATTGTTCCGATCCACACTCTAGACAGCGTACGCCCGGAATGGCTGATGAAAGAGCGCCTGGTGAGCATAAATACAGCCGCCGTGGCGGGAGATCTGCGCCTCATGGCCGTATCCTGACGGGCGAATCACATCGCAGACACACAGGGATGATTTGCATGAAGACAGCCGCGGCATAAGCTGCTCCAACTGTCAGGGACGAGGCTGGTTTTTCATCCCACTGGAACATGCGCCCTATGAAAAAGCTCTTTCCCTATGGCCTCGACGCACCAGATGTCGTGCGCAACATGACGGTTGTTTCGCTGCTGTTGTGGCTGGTTTACGGCCTGAGTTTTGTGGATTCCATGCCGCTTCGCATCAATTGGATGGAATGGCCTGCTGCTTTCATGACCTTTGGCACCCTTGCCATGATCTGGAGCAGTTTTCGAAAAGTCCCAGAGCGCGAAAAACTTCTGGGAAAGCTGGTGTGGCGTGGAGACGAACACGTTCTGGACATTGGCTGCGGGCGCGGTCTGCTGGCGATTGGCGCGGCGCATCGCCTGCCGGAGGGGCAGGTAACCGGCATCGATATCTGGCAGACATCCGATCTCAGTGGCAACTCCCCTCAGGCAGCACAGGACAATGCGCTCAAGGAAGGCGTAAGCGACCGTGTATCGTTCCGGACGGCAGACATGCGCGAGCTTCCCTTTGCAGGGGCGTCGATGGACATCGTGATCTCGGCGCTTGCAATCCACAACATCGCCAAAGCCGATCAGAGAAAACGGGCACTTCTTGAAATTATCCGCGTCCTGAAGCCCGGCGGAAAAATCCTGATTGAAGATATACGGCACCCTGCCGAATACAGGAAAATTCTTCAGCAGAATGGCTGTATTGTTACGGTCCAAAAGCCTTTCATGCACAGGGTTTTCCGTATCATCTCTTTCGGAAACCTAAATCCTGCAATTATCCTCGGGTGGAAAGAATGACATCCAATCTCACACCAGCAGTGTGATATAAATTTCCAAAAAAGCTGATTATCAAACTTCAGGAATGAGCACATCTTCTTCCCAGACAAACGGGGTTCCGCTCCTCCGGAACGGCCCCCACTGAACGGGATAAGACACATGAACAGCAAGTTCCTCGGCACGTCGCTCGCAGCTCTCGGCCTCGTCGCATCGCTTTCCACTGCCTCCGCAGCAACAGCACCTCGCGATGTGCAGGCTGGCACATACAACGTCGAGACATCCCACACGCAGATCGGCTTTTCGCTGCTGCATTTCGGCTTCACGGACTATAATGGCTTGTTCTCAGGCGTTACCGGTACGCTGACACTCGACCCTGCACATCCTGCGGATTCCAGCCTGAGCATTCATGTTCCCGTTGCAAGCGTACAGACGACCAGCGACAAGCTGACAGGCGAACTCAAGGGCGCTGACTGGTTCGACGCCACCAAGTTCCCGGAAGCGACATTTGTCTCCACCAAGGTTGTTCCGGCTGGCGCAAACAAGGCAACGGTCACCGGTGATTTCACGCTCCACGGCGTGACCAAGCCAGTCACCCTGCATGTCACGTATATCAACGCGGGCATCAATCCTCTCGACAAGGCCTATACAGTCGGTTTCCGCGCCACGGGTAAGATCAAGCGTTCCGAGTTCGGCGTGAAGACCTATGTTCCAATGGTTGGCGATGACGTCACACTGACGATCGCTGGCGCTTTCGAAAAGCAGGGTTGATCCAATGCCGGCATTGCCGTCTGCGGTCGGCAATGCCGGCCGCTACACCACAGTCGCCATGATCCTGCACTGGATCGTGGCACTTGGTATCCTCGCCCTGCTGGGTATTGGCCTGATCATGAAACATGGCGGCCTTCCACCCCAGCGCATGTTCCAACTTTTCCAGCTGCACAAATCCATCGGCATCACTGTCCTTTTTGCAGTTATCCTGCGGCTTATCTGGCGCCTGACGCATGCTGCACCTGCCTTGCCTGCAACAATGCCACGCATTGAGCGCAAGACAGCACATGCAGGGCATATCGCTCTCTACGCACTGATGCTCGGGTTGCCCTTGCTCGGCTGGGGCGTGGTATCCGCTTCCGCCTTTTCGATCCCGACGGTTCTGTTCGGGGAAATTCCGTGGCCGGATCTGCCCGTGTTACCAAACATGGACCACAAGGATGTTGCTGAAGGCATTCTGACGGCGCTGCACAAATACGGTGCCTGGCTGATGATTGCGCTCCTTGCGGCGCATATCGGAGCCGTCCTGCGCCACCGCTTCGTCCTCCATGACGGCGTCGCAGGGCGCATGATCTTTCTCCCCCGCTTCAGCAAAACCCCGCACTCACCTTCCGTTCGGAAAGCATGACCATGACACACACCACCTTCACCTTTCGCAATGCCCTGACGGTCAGCGCCCTTTCCATCGGACTGCTTTTTTCAGGTCACTCGGCACGCGCCGCAGACTGGACTCTGGACGGAACAAAAAGCACGCTGGGTTTCAGCGGGACCCAGACTGGCACGCCATTCAAAGGCCATTTTGGAAAATTCGGCGGAACGATTTCTCTCGATCCGCAACACCCCGAGACAGGCCACATCCAGATCTCCATCGACATGGCCAGCGCGGCTACGGGTGATGCACAGCGCGATGGTGCGCTCCCCGGAAAAGACTGGTTCAGTACGTCCACCTTTCCGACAGCAACATTCGAAAGCTCATCCATTCGACTGATCAGCGCGGGACATTACGAAGCCCAAGGCAAACTGACGATCCGCAATGTCACGAAACCACTGACGCTGCCATTCACACTTGCCGTGCAGGGGCAGGATGCACACGCAACAGGCCATGTGCAGCTCGTTCGCACCAACTTTGGAGTTGGGCAAGGGCCGTGGGTCAGCGGGCAATGGGTTGCGCTTGAAGTCGGGGTCGATTTCGACCTCACTGCGCACCAGTAAAGCTTGCGGCAGGGATAGATCATGCTTGTCGACGGAAAATGGTCAGAAAACTGGCAGCCAGTTCAGGCCAAGGATGAAAAAGGTGGCTTCGTGCGCCAGATTTCGGGTTTCCGAAGCCTGATCACACCTCCAACTTCATCCACCTCCGATGTCGAGGGCGACTTCACAGCAGAAGCAGGGCGTTACCACCTGTACGCTGCGCTGATTTGCCCCTGGGCCTGTCGGGCCCTGATCGCCCGAAAGCTAAAGAAGCTTGAACACATTGTTTCCGTCTCGATCGTCAATCCTGTCCTGACCGAGGAGGGATGGAAATTCGGCGGCTATCCGGGCGCTACGCAAGACACCATAAACGGTGCAACGTACATGCACGAACTCTATACCCGTGCAGATCCACGTTATACTGGCCGGGCGACCGTTCCAGTATTGTGGGACCGGAAGCTCGGCACGATCGTCAATAACGAATCCTCCGACATCCTGCGTATTTTCAACTCAGGTTTCGGGGAGCTGGCTGATGAAAGCATAGATCTCTACCCACCTGCCCTGCGCGATAAAATCGACGCGCTGAATGACTGGATCTACCCGAACCTGAACAACGGCGTGTACCGCACCGGATTTGCCACCACACAACCAGCGTATGAGGAAGCGTTTCTGGACGTTTTTTCAACGCTTGATGCATTGCAAACCAGACTGGGTGCAGGCGGTCCATGGCTGCTGGGAGATACGTTCACGGAAGCCGATATCCGCCTCTTCGTTACACTGGTACGTTTTGATGCGGCTTATCATGGGCTTTTTAAATGCAATCTTCGGCGTCTGCTGGATTATCCTGCCCTAAACGCATACCTGCATCGCGTGCTTCATATCCCCGGAATACGCGAAACAGTCAGTGTCGAGCATATCAAACAGGGCTATTATTCCATCAAGGCCCTTAATCCCAATGGTATTGTTCCGCTTGGCCCCGATCTTCCGGATCTGGACCCAAAAGACATCCTGAGACTACGCTCACAACCCTTACGCTAAGCCTGGGGAGGCGTCAGGATGTCAAAAAAACTTGTCATTCTTCTACATGGTGTCGGTGGTCATGGCCTTGAAATGACCCCACTTTCAGAGCGCTGGAAATCAGCATTGCCCAACACCACTTTCGCCACACCGGATGCTCCAGACATCTTCGATCTGGGACCAATTGGGCATCAGTGGTTCAGCGTGAAAGACGTGACACCCAAAAACCGTGGTGCACGCGTGAAAGCCGCACGCAAATCGTTCGACCAGACAATAAGCGCCATCATTGACCTGCATGGCATGACTGGCAGGCTGCAAAACGTCGCATTTGCAGGCTTTTCTCAAGGTAGCATCATGGCTCTGGATGCTGTGGCACGTGGACGCTGGCCGGTTGGCGCGGTGCTGGCCTATTCAGGAAGACTGGCCACGCCAGCCCCGTATGATCCGTGCTGCGATACACCCGTATTGCTGATACATGGCAGGGAAGACAATGTTATACCCGTTGAAGAAAGCATTCGGGCACATGCGCTGCTGAGGGATATGGGCTTTGCGGCAGAGCTGGTCCTTGAGGAGAACACGGGACATACCGTGTCCCTGAATGGCACCAATCTTGGAAGAGATTTCCTGAAGCAGAACCTCTTCCCCTGATGCTTCAGGAAAAACGTCTGGTCAGTTTCTGAAGCGCCGGACGGAAACGGAGAAACACCGTATAAAGCGTCTCCAGAATCCGCAGGAAAACGGGATTGCGCGCGGCTAAACCTATTGGCCTTAACAGTGGGATCGCACGCCACATCGTGGCAAATGCAGCTGCGCCAGAATATAGCCGCCCGTCTTCTTCAGCGTGAAAACGCGCCAAGAGCGTTTTGCGGTCCAGTGGGCAGGCGCTCCCGCTCGTGACATCCACGAAGCGGATGGCTTTCCGCCTATCAAGCTTGCGCATAAGTGCAATTTCGCGTCTGCATAGTGGACATCCGCCGTCATGATAAACCGTAACGACGGGGTTCACAGAACGCATGTCAGGGAGCCAGTTTCGCCTGCACCGATACGGTCACGCGCAGGGTCTGCTCCTCGGGCGAACTCTGAGGAGGCGTCGGTGCCGAAGCCATGCGCGCCGCCATGAGCATCATAGGCCTTGGGCCGGGTTCCGTTGTTGAAACGCGCACATTCGTAAGGCCTACAAATCGTAAGCCCAGAGCTTCAGCATCAGCCTGAGCATCCTTACGCACTTTTTCCAGCGCCTGCTTGCGGGCATCCTGCATCAGGTGATCGCGGGTCTGCGGATCAAGGGACCAGTCCAGACCTTCCATTGCCAGGCCCTGCTCCTGCAAGGTTCCGGCAATTGCGAGCAGACGAACGGAGTCCGTTCCGCTAAGCGTAAGGTCCTGACGCGCGTTCCAGTGCACCGTGCCATGCTCGGGAAATTCCTGCGAAATACCGTAAGAACCTGCCCGAACTTCGATACCATCCTGACCGGACGCCGCCTTGATAGCCGTAGCGATCTGTCTATTCAGAATCTGCTGTGCCTGCGCGGGGTTAGCATTGGATGCATGACCAAACAGTCGGATCGTCAGGAGTGTAGGTACGCCCTGGGCCCGGCCTTCGGTTGTAAATTCCAGTTTCGTCCCGCTATCCGGCCCAGCATCGGCAGCATGGGCAGACCCTGCCAGCGCGGCAGCAGAGAAGACGGCGGAGCAGAGAAGAAAAAGACGCTTCATAAATGTACCTGGCGTTCCTGACTGGTGTTCAGCAATACCAACGCACGACGAAGCCTCTCGATCCCTGCACGCACATGCTGGCCGTTGCACAGCGCTGTGCCTGTATCATGGAGGTGACGTGCATCATCCATCGCACTGACAGGAATGCCATGCGGGGTCTGCATCCGCTCCTGCACATTTCGCGACAGGCGAAGGCAGTATTCGCGGCTGTCAGACGTCACCGAAATGCTTCCATCCGCTTTCGCGGACGGAACATGATCAATCGCCATTTCCGGAGCTGCCCCCAGGCAAAAGCTCAGGGACAACACCGACAGGGACACCGCACGGGCGGAGGACTTCATCGGAAACTGGTGCATGGCCGCTGAAATAGCACAAGGCACCTGCCCCTTCTGTGAGTGGGACATGAAACTTATGTCATCCCTTTTGGGTCGATGATGCGAGAACGGGAAGAAGCAGGGTCGCGCGCAGCCCCGGAGAGCCGGAGCTCAATACAAACGTGCCGCCATGCAGGCTCGCAACAGCCTGAACCAGGGAAAGTCCCAGCCCGGAGCCGGGCGTATTGCGCGCTTCCTCCGCGCGGAAAAACCGCTCGGACGCACGCGCCAGATCGGCCTCGTTCATTCCTGGCCCCTGATCAGAGACCGTAATCGCCACATGCCCCTGCTGCAATCTGGCGGAAAGGGTAATGTCTGTGCCCTGAGGAGAGAACTTGATTGCATTATCCATCAGATTCGCAATGGCCTGCTGGAGCAAATGCGGATCACCGTTGACCGGCGCCAGCGGAGCAATCTCGGCAACGAGCCCAAGGCCTGCCTCCTCGGCTGATGCCTCATAAAGTTCGCACAACCCATCCAGAAGCGGGGCCAGATCCAGCGCAGTAAACGCAGCCCGTCTTGCCCCTGCCTCAAGCTGTGCGATCCGAAGCAGCGCCTCAAAAATGGATGTCACATGATCAAGATCTTCAACGGCACGATCAATCGCTGCACGAAGTTCTTCCTCGGACTCGGCATGTGCGCTGGCATCTTCAAGCCGCGTCCGAGCGCGCGCAATTGGTGTTCTCAGATCGTGAGCGATGGCGTTTGATACCTGGCGCACGCCATCCATCAGTCGGTTGATACGCTCGAGCATTGTGTTGACGGTCTGGGCAACGAGGTCTGTTTCGCTACCCGTGAGGCTCATACGGCGACTGAGATCGCCATTGGCGACTGCCGCAGTGGTTCTGGCAATCGAGCGGACGACCTGCCGGAAAATGCGACGCACCACGAGGCCACCACCAGCAGCCAGCATCGTAATCATGATCCACGCCCAGATGAGCGTGTCTGTCAGAACATGGCGGACAAGGTCACGGCCGTGCACGTCCCGGCCGACGATCAACCTGAAATTATTCGGCAGCGCATATGCGTGCAGCTTGGCCTGTGTTCGGAAGCCGTCTCGCCTGATGGAAAGTTCGTAAAATTGATTAAAACTGCTGATGAGCGCGGGCCAGCCGGGAAGGTTTCCGGCATAGCGCCGCCCATCAGGACCTACGACGAGGTAAAGCTCGTCATCTTCCACATTCTGATCAAGCCGGTCCTGCACCGCCATGGCCAGCGCAGGAAGGCCACCTGCGGCCCAGCGCTGGCGTAGATCCTGTGCATCGACTTCCACCGAGGCTTCGACGCGACGGTCCAGCTGTCCCGTCGTGTTCCACCAGATGAAGGAGAGGAACAGCCCCGCCGACAGGACGAAAACCAGCCCATACGCCAGCGAGAAATTAACGCCAGCAGAACGGATCGGCCAGCGCACGCGCTTCCGAAGGCGGATCAAGGCGCGTATTTTTCTCACCGGGAAAATCAGTCCGCGCGCAGGATATAGCCAGCGTTGCGGATGGTGTGGATCAGATGCGTGTCGAACGGCTTGTCTACTTTCTGGCGCAGACGCGAGACGTGCACGTCAATCACATTCGTCTGCGGATCAAAATGATAATCCCACACGCGCTCCAGAAGCATTGTGCGTGTTACGACCTGCCCCGCGTGGCGAAGCAGAAATTCGAGCAGACGGAATTCTCGGGGCTGAAGATCAATTTTCTCGTTGCCGCGTTTGACCGTACGCGACAGCAGATCCATCTCCAGATCAGCAACAGACAGACGCGTCTGTGGTGCAGCTTCTGCCCTGCCACGACGTCCAAGCGCTTCGACGCGGGCCAGAAGCTCCGAGAAAGCAAAAGGCTTCGTCATATAATCGTCGCCGCCAGCCTTTAGGCCCGCAACGCGTTCGTCCACATCTGCAAGCGCAGAAAGAATAAGGACCGGGGTGGGGTTCTGCTGCCCGCGAAGGGTTTCGAGAATTCTCAGCCCATCAATACCGCCCGGCAACATGCGGTCCAGAATGACAATATCGTATTTTTCACTGACGGCCAGGAACAGACCGTCCTTGCCGTTATCAGCTTCGTCAACGACATGCCCGGCCTCACGAAGACCTTTGAGCACGAACGCGCGAACAGTGAGATCATCCTCAACGAGCAGGATACGCATTGTTCTCTATCTTCCTTCAGACCAGCGCCTGGACATTGCGTTGCCACCCACAATAGCGACACCGGCGCTACCGTCAAAACATACCACAAATTCCGCTTCAGTCGTCACTCTCCAGCGGGCGGTGACCAACATGCACAGGCAGCGTCTGGATCAGCTTGTTGCGCAGAACCGTGAAGGTGAGGATTGTATCGGGACGCGCCGCGGCAATGCTTCGCAGGAGCATACGCGCGCTCCCGACGGGCACACCATCCACCTGCTTCACAATATCACCGCGTCTCAGACCGCCTTTTTGTCCGGGGCCACCCGTATCGACGCTATCGATACCCACCTGCGTCTCACCATCATCCAGCGTGATCCCAAGCCAGCCATGCTCGGCGTGGCCTGTTGCCTCGATCTCGGCAACGATCGGGGCCACGATTTCCGATGGAATCCCGAAGCCAATACCTACGGAGCCGCCCGCTGGCGTGACGATAGCCGCATTCACCGCGACGACCTGCCCACGCATGTTGAAGGCAGGACCACCGGAATTTCCCGGATTGATGGGCGCATCAAGCTGGATGAAATCATCCAGAGAGCCAATACCCAGATCACGCCCGACAGCAGACACGATCCCTGCGGTGACTGAAGATCCAAATCCGAATGGATTGCCTGCCACCAGAATCCAGTCGCCGATTTCCGTCTGTCGGCTATCGCCCCAAGCCACATAAGGGAGAGGGTCCGGACTATCGACTTTGATGACGGCAATATCGGTCAACGGATCTGCGCCCAGCAGACGGGCGGGCATTTCGTGCCCGTTTGACAAGGAAACCACCACCTTGTCGGCACCGCCAACAACGTGGCGATTGGTTACGATAATGCCGGACGCATCGACGATAAAGCCGGAGCCTGCCCCGACCATTTCCTCCTGCTTGCGCTTCATCCGGTCGTGATAGCGTTTTTCAAGCGGCGTCCCCTTGATCTGGGGCGGCATGTGATCGTGACCGTCCGGGCTGTTCTGTGTAATCGCAATATTCACGACAGCCGGGATAACGTTGCGGACCAGAGGCGAAAAACTCAACGGACCGGACTGCACCAGAATCGGCGGCAATGCAGGTGCTGCAGGCGGGACCGGCGGCTGCACGGGAATGCCATGTCCATTGGTTTTTTCGCCCGCCGGAATATGGTCCGCGATGATGGCTGGAAAATGCGGAAACAGAAAAGAATGCGACGACGTAGGTGACTTGGAAGGCTGTTCCTGAGCGGGGGTTGGCGGCGTCTGCGTGCGGACCAGATAGCCGCGCATGGCAAACATCAGCCCCACCGTCACGACGGTGGCCGTTCCCGCCCCTACGGCGGCAGCCTGAAAGGAGCGGCTCATATGAAACAGTTCACGAACATCGTCATATGTCAGGTGCTAACACAGATTTACGGCAGTTCCTAAGATAACAGGGAGCAAGGAATTTTTGCCTCGCCCTCCTTGGATTCATGTAAATTCATAGATCAATTTTTGGAAACATTTCCTTTCTTTCATTTCCATATAATCAATTATAAAAAGCCAGTAGGTTTTCCTTACAGACACAGAACAACGGGACGGACTTCTCCGCCCCCTGATCATGAAAGGAAACCACAATGAAAAACACTCTCCCACGCGATGCCGCCCTTCTTGTCGCCCGCCTTCTTCTTGCGCTGCTCTTCTTGATCATGGGCTGGGGTAAGCTTTCCGACTTTTCGGGAGCGGTCGCCTACATGACGCAAACGCACGCACCATTACCAGCGCTCTCGGCAGCCATCGCCATTCTTGTTGAGCTCGGGATTGGCTTAGCACTCGTGGCCGGTGTGTTTGTGGCACCACTGGCAATCATCCTTGCCCTTTACACGATCGCTACCGGCCTGATCGGGCATAATTTCTGGACGATGTCCGGAATGCTTCGCTACGACATGATGATCCATTTCTATAAGAACATCAGTATTGCAGGCGGCCTGCTTGCACTGGCCGTCAGTGGTCCGGGACGTTACGCACTGAACTTCGGAAAGTCAGGCCGCAACGCCCTCTGACGATCCACTGCCCCGGCTCCCTCAATGACGGGGTCGGGGTTTTGAGGGTTCTGCGGTGGTCGGGTCTTCCGGCCAGTCATGACGGGGATAACGCCCGCGCATATCGCGCCGCATATCCGCCCAGCTTCCCTTCCAGAAGCCCGCCAGATCTGCCGTAATCGCCTGCGGGCGCCCTGCCGGAGACAGCAGGGCGCATTGCAGTTTCAACTGGCCATCCGCCAGAACAGGTATCTGCGCCGTGCCGTAAAAAGCCTGAGCGCGCGCCGACACTGTCGGGACAGCACTTGTATAGTCGATGTCGTGCGTACTGGCTTTGAGGGCCAGCCTTGAGGGAAGCTTGCGATCGAGCGCACTCAGATCCGCGTACTCAAGGCGCCCTCTGAGAATGGACAGCAAGTCCAGCGCTTTCACCTGCGAAAGACGGTCACAGCCTGCAAGATAGGGCTCCAGCCATCCAAGGTCCTCGGATAGTGCAACATCGGACATATCGGGCAGATGGGGCGCGTAGGTTGCGCGGGCATGAGCCACGCGGGCCTGAAACTGTCGGCTCGCATCGGACCAGGTGAGATTTTGTCCCAGATCTGCCGATATCTGGGCGAGCAGCAGAAGTTGTGCCTCTTCAGGCGTCACCTGCGTATTGCGGTCACGCAGAGTCAGCATTCCAAGCCGGAGCCTGCGTCTGGCAATAATTCTGCCAGACGTGCCGTCTAAGGTTGTTTCCACCTGCTCACGGGTTCGATCCAGAAGGGACTGTGGCAGGTCCTCGGCATCCAGTGGGGCGGCCAGAGTGATCTCGGTGGAGGTTCTTGTGTGAAACGCCGCGCCTGCCAGCAGCTTTTCACGCGCCAGCGGGTCTGTGGTGGGCACCCTTGCACTGCCCCCACCAGAGAGGCGAAAACGCCCGATATCACCAGCAGCCTGCGCCACTCGATCCGGAAACCCGGCAGCCAGAAGTGCTGCTGCATGATCCGGATTCGGAGACAGCGAAAAATCCCGCACTCCCAGACGACGCAGAAAGCGATGGGCGGACTGCTTCATTCGAAACATGCAGGCACGATCGGCACGCGGGTCTTCACGTTCATACAAAGCGAGGCGCGTCCTGATGTCAGCGCCGGGCGCCGGACTTTTAGGCGCGTTCGGCCTTGGGCGCAGCGGGTCACGTTCTTCCAGAAGTGCTGCCAGGCATGCTGCCGTAATGCGTTCTGGCACCGTTCGCGCAGCACAGAGCATTGCGGCAAGGCGCGGATGTGCGCCCAGCGATGCCATCTGGCGCCCCAGAGCCGTAATGCGGCCGCCATCATCCAGCGCACCAAGTTCCCGCAGCAATTCGCGTCCACCTGCCAGAACACCAGGCGGCGGCGTGTCCAGCAGGGGTAAGGCGTCGGGTGATGTGCCCATGGCTTCCTGCCATGCCGCCGTTACCAGTGCGAAATCCGTCAGATCCGCGACCAGCATTTCCGGGGCGTCCTGCGGGCGAAGCGAACGCTGTGTCGTTTCGGACCACAGGCGGATCGCAATACCGGGGGACTGGCGCCCGGCGCGCCCGGCACGCTGCGTTGCTGTGGCGCGGGAAACTTTCAGGGTCTCCAGTCTGCTCAGGCCGGTACTGGGATCAAGCCGTGGAACACGACGCAAGCCACCATCCACCACAATCCGAACGCCGGACACGGTTACGGAGGTTTCGGCGATGGACGTCGCAAGGACTACGCGACGCTGTTCTGAGGGCGCAAGTGCGCGATCCTGATCCTCACTCGCCTGCTCACCATGCAAGGGCAGCACCAGAACCGTGCCTTCAAGGAGAGCCTGTGTGCGCCGGATTTCCCCGACGCCGGGTAAAAACGCGAGAATATCGCCGTCATCCTCGGCCAGTGCCTGCCGGATAGCCCGTGCACATGCTTCCGGAAGATCACGCAGATGCGGAACGTCGCGCGTATGGCGCACATCAATCGGATATTCGCGCCCCTCACTCTCGATCAGCGGCGCGTTCATCAGTTCCGTAAAAGCCCGGCCATCCGGCGTTGCGGACATGGCCAGAATGCGTAGATCCGGCCGTAATTCACGCTGTAGATCCAGACAGAAAGCAAGTGATGCGTCGAGATCGAGAGACCGCTCATGCACTTCGTCGAATAGAACCGCGCCCACACCTTCAAGCAGAGGGTCAGAAAGAAGGCGTCGCAGAAGCAGGCCTTCTGTCACAACTTCAATGCGGGTTCGCGCGGAAATGGCGGATTCCGTTCGCGTCCGAAAACCGACGATACCTCCGGGTGCTTCGCCAAGCGTAGACGCCATACGCGATGCCGCACCTCTGACAGCAACACGTCGTGGTTCCACAAGAACAATACGCTGTGCGCCCAGCCATGGGGCATCCAGAAGCGCAAGTGGCGTGAGGGTCGTCTTGCCTGCTCCCGGGGGAGCGACGAGTACGGCGTTTGGTCTTTCTTCCAGAGTTTTCAAAAGTTCTGGAAGAATAGTCGCGACAGGGAGGCTGGAAGCAGAAAAGGCGGTCAGATCGAAAGCTCCTGAAGATCACGAGAGCGATAAAAGAAAAGAAACCGGCCGCCTTAAATCACTATTTCAGAAGAAAACCGAGGCGGTTGAGCACGTCATGAATAACGTGTCTGCCGCCAAGGCCCTTCACGCGTGCTACGCGCTCGGCAACCGTATCAGACCATGCGCGCGACGGGAGCCCCTGCTCCTGCTGGTAAGCATCGGCGCGCTGATCATAGCTGCCAATCGCCTCGGCTTCCCGTGCGGTTTCGTAGCGCTCGTGATGCAGCACGACGTCCTGCGGGAGGCGTGGCTTGATGCCGGTCTGGTGTTCGGGGTCCGGGTAGCCAACACAAAGGCCGACTACAGCAACGGTTTTTGGGGGCAGGCCCAGAAGTTCGGCAACGTCGTCCGGATGGTTGCGGAGGCCACCGATATAGACTGTTCCCAGCCCCAGAGACTCAAAGGCCGTGACAGCGTTCTGCGCGGCGATCCCTGTATCGAGCGACGACATCAGGAAAGCCTCCTGATATTCGAGCGCCTCGTGACCGAAACCTGAACGATCGGCAATACGCTCCAGACGTCCAAGATCGACGACCCACGCCAAAAAAAGCGGAGCCGTCTGGACATGCTTCTGATTACCGCACAGTGCCGCGATTTTTTTGCGGGTTTCAGCGTCTTCAACAGCGACGACAGACCAGCTTTGCAGATTGCTGGACGTTGCGACGGACGATGCCGCCGCAATACCGATTTCCAGCGCACCGGGAGGCAGCGGGTCTGGCAGATATGCCCGGACGCTGTGATGCGAAAGAAGAAGCCTGAGGGTTTCATTGTCCGGCATATCCGCAGGGGCATCAGTGCGGTAGCGGCTCTGCCAGAAAGCGGAAATGCCGGACATCAGGAGACTTCCTTGTGATTATTCATCGTAAGTGATGAGAGCGTTCAACGGAACATCCAGTTTCTCACGTCCCTTGAGATCTGCAAGCTCGATCAGTACGGATGCGCCGACCACATCTGCCCCGACCTGACGCAGGAGCTGCACCGAAGCGGAGAGCGTACCACCGGTTGCCAGAAGGTCATCCAGAACCACAACGCGCTGGCCGGGTTTGATGGCATCTTCCTGAATGTGAAGCTCGTCTTCACCGTATTCCAGACCGTATTTGAGAGAAATCGTCTTGCCCGGCAGCTTGCCCGGCTTGCGCAGCATGGTGAAGCCACAACCAAGACGCATTGCCAGTGGAGCGGCTGTCAGGAAGCCACGGCTTTCGATACCCGCGAGCACATCAGGCTGCCACGCTGAAATGATGCGTGCGAGGCGCCCGGTCGCAACCTGCCATGCATCTGCGGAGCGGATCAGGGTCGAGATATCGTAAAAAAGAATGCCTGGCTTCGGGAAGTCCGGAACCTCGCGAATGTAGGATTTGAGGTCTAGCAGCTGAGGTTCCTGAAACGACATTTTGGCAGTGCTTTCATCGGGTGTAGCAAAACAGCGGGCCATCTAGGGGACTCTTGGCCTGTTGCTCAACCCTGTATCACATCACGCGCCCTCTCAAGGGCTTCGAGCAACGCCGCGCGTCGGAACGGTTTTGGCAGAAGGGCAGCTTTTTCCAGTCCGGGAGGCTTCATGCTGTCTTCGTCAAATGCGCCAGACATCAGAACAACCGGCAGGGCCGGACAGCGCGCGCAAAGCAGCTTTGCCATAGCCAGACCGTCCATGTCTCCCGGTAGCGTCAGATCCGCGATCAGCATGTCGGGGATGCTCTCGGTTGCCGTTGCGAGTCCAGCTTCCGCATCCCCAACACGAACCACCACATGCCCTTCTTTTTTCAGAACGGCCTCCACCACCAGAGCGATAGAATCGTCATCCTCGACCAGAAGCACGTTCATCTGTGGTTTTCTCCAGCAAGAAGCAGATCAGCTGCCTCCGCCGAGGAGGGCAGCTTGGGTCTCAGTAACCCAGCGATCATCATTCCAACCAAGGGTAAGAGGAACATGACTGCCATGGGCACTGCAGTTCCGGTGGGCAGGAAGGCAAACATTGCGCTGGCAAGAGCGCCCATGACGTACTGGAACGTCCCTACCAACGCAGACGCCGAACCTGCAGTTTCAGCCTGATTGGACAATGCGCCCACGATCGCATTGGGGCCGATGATGCCGTTGGGGGCCATGGTAATGATCATCAGAATGATGATGGGCCACATGAAGCCCATTCGCATGTGCCCCGAGGCGTCCGGATTCAAGGACGCATAAATCGTCACTGCCAGCAGGGCGACTGCACCTGCAACACTGACTGTCAGGGCGCCGAAAAGCATTTTTCCATTGCTCACACGCCCCACAAGCATGCCGTTGATTTGTGATGCGCCAATCATGCACACCGCAAACACACCAAAAAGCATTCCGTAATGAAATGGAGACATGCCAAAGATGTCTTCGAACAGCATGGGCGCTGCAGTGAGGTATGTGAAGGTCACGAACCCCTGAAGCGCACAGATCAGGCCATTGGTGAAAAAGCTTCGATCCGTGCTGATGCGGATGTAGCGATAAACGATGGGCATCAGCCGCAGATCCTGACGGCCTGCTTTTGGCAGTGTCTCGGGGAACAGGATCGTCAAGAAGATAACGCAGACACCGCCATAAAGCGTTGTTGCGAGGAAAATGTCCCTCCAGGTGACGAATTTTAGGGCCAGACCACCCAGCATCGGCGCCAGAATGGGGACCGCGCCCTGAATGACAATCAGCCTGGACATCAGGCGTGAGGATTCGTCGCCTTCCGTGAGATCACGGATACATGCATTCGGAACAACGAGCCCTGCCGAAGCCATAATGGCAGCGAAGACCCGGAAGGCGCACATTTCCCACATGCTTGTTGCGACCGTGCAGCCCAGCGCACCAATTGTGTAGCCGATCATGCCGATCATCAGAGGGAGACGCCTGCCGAAGCGGTCCGATATGGGGCCGATCGTAATCTGTCCTATAGCGAGCCCGATGACCCACGCAGCCATAGTTGCGCCACCGGAGCCCGCAGGCGCATGCAATTGCCTCTCCATCTCCGGAAGAGCCGGGAGATAGATGTCCGTCGAGACCGGACCGACAGCCGTCAGAATTCCCAGCACAATTGGAAACCACGACGGTATGGGTGTTCCGCGATCGAAAACCCGCTCTTTTCTGGCCATCAGTTCCAGTCCGTTGTCTTGAAATCGTATCGCAGAAGAAATCCGCTGGAAAAGCGAAGCCTCAGGCCTTGCTTTCCACCGGATCAATATCCCGGTTCCGCCGCAGCAGCATGGCACCCAGAGCACCGGAACCCACGAAGAGAATCCCGGCAAGTCCAAGTTGCATTGCGTGACCGATCCGTGTTCCTGACCCTATCAGCACAAACACCATGTTCTGCGGAAGCCCCCCCAGCAGGGTTGCGGCCACAAATGATACGGGGGGCAACTCAAATAGGCCCGCCGCCATCGAGACCAGCAATGCCGAACCCACTGGCATCAAACGCAATGTCAGAACTGCCCGGAGCGGCGTTTGGTTCAAGGTCCGGGAGAGGGACGCGAACCTGCTTTCGAGCTGCGTTTTCTGTCGCGCCCGAAAACGCGCGGGAGCCAGAAGGCGCACCCAGCCATAAATGAGCAAAGCGCCTGCACCGTAGGCCAAGGACGAGAACAAAAGCCCCTCCCAGAGCCCAAACCCCAGTCCGGCCGCAATGCAAAGCGCCTGTCTGGGGAGGCCGAACGCACAGTATGGAATGGCGAGCAGCATGAACCAGAGAGGCGCGCACGGGGTTTCATGCCAGTGCGGCGCGCTCTGCAGGAGATGATGCACCACAGGGAGCCGCTGGAGCAGCGAGACACCGACCAGAAGTGCTCCGATGATCAGGGTGGAACGCCACGGAAGCATACGCCAGAGCGGACGGCGCTCAGCGGGATTGGGAACGGGTCGGAGTGGAGGCGTCATTGGATCAGCCATCCTGCCCCGATACCAGCATGACGGGCCTCAGGCTATGGCCACACAAAAAAGACTGCGAATCATCTTGCAGATATATCTTAAGATACTATATCGTTAGATATATCAAAAAGGACAAAGAAATGTTTTCACATCACAAAAGTCGCCATAAGCACTCTTTCCTCCACGCCCTGGGCAGCCGCCTCCATAAAGACGGTCACTTCCATCACGGACGTCAACGCGCTCATGCGCAGGGTTCGGACGATACATCTTTCCGTGATGGCAGGGATTTCGAAGGGGGTCGTGAACCTTCCGGGATGCGCGGTCATGGCCGAGGCGGCTTGGGACGTGGGGGCCGTTTCGGCGGTGGACGCGGATTTGGAGGACGTGGCTTCGGCGGTCGGGGCAATTTTGGAGATGAAGGTTTCGCCCGTGGCCGCAAGCTCAGTTCAGATGAATTACAGCTCATCATCGAAGCTCTGCTTCATGAGCAACCTGCCCATGGTTATGAACTGATCCGCAGGCTCGAAGAGCGTTCAGGCGGTTTCTATAAACCAAGCCCCGGCATGATTTATCCTGCCCTGACATACCTTGAAGATGCCAGCCTTGCCTCTGTCTCGCAGGACGGAAACCGCAAGCTTTACGCGCTGACCGAAGCTGGAACCGCACATTTTGAAGCAAACCGGGAAGAAGCTGAGCGTATTCTCGATATGCTGACCCGCATTGGTGCCCGGATGGCCGAAGTGCGCGATGCACTGGCAGGCGTTGACGATCTCGACCCCACATTGGGCAACGAATTTCACGAGGCTCGCCGTGCACTCAAAAGAGCTCTCCTCTCCCGCCGCGGGTGCGATGCAGGTGAAATGAAGCGGATCGTGGGTATTCTCCGGCAGGCAGCAGCAGATATTCTTGGTTCCACGCCCCGTAGTTCAGACTAAAATTTGCACACTGGAACGCTGACCGGAAAGGCCTTTGCAAGATGCGCTTTTCCGGCACTTCTCCGATGAAAACATTCAATATTTTTATCAATCGTCAATCTTGGACTTTTATGTGATATGCAGGAAATCCTTGTCAGGTGTGCGCAGATCACATTGGCCATCGAGAGAAATATTGAATGACTTTGAAGACAGAGTTCGCCTGTCTGGCTGTCCATCATCGAAAATGCTGCGCGAATTTATGCAGCATAGCCCAGACGGCTATTCTCAAGCGGTAAAAAGTTTCAGATTTCCGGAATGATCGTTCAGGACCACCCCTTCTTCTGCAATATGCCGGAAGACATGCGGTATTATCGCCCGTTGGAATTTCCGGAAGGTTTCATCGAGAAATCGATGGTTTTCATCATTCCGGACCGCCTGCGGAAATTCAGGCGCCATCTGTGGCACGTGCGGCGCAATCCGGGAGACGAGGCAATCTACATGCCGCTCTTTCGGGTGCAGTGCATCTTGCCCAATGATGCCGCACCGGCGGGCCTGAAAGGCCCTTTGGACGTCTATCCGTTTTACGCGCGCACGACAAAAACCCGGAACAAGGCTCTGGACTACTACCTTCTTTTCCTGTTCCGGGACCGCCTCTCCTATCAACGCTGTAAGCAACTGATCGAAGAACACTAAAACCTCAGATCAGGCCCTTTGCACGGATCAGGGCAAAAGCCGCCAGCGAGACCATACATTTCATCTCGCCCGACACGATCATGCGTTCAAATTCCGCAAGAGGCACGTCATGTGCAGTCATGTCTGCCTCGCTTTCCTCCCGTTCGGCCTCGCCCCGCGTAAGGTTTCGGGCCAGAAAGACATGCCCTTTCTGGTTTGAATATCCTGCGCCCTGATACATGGTCCCTGCGTGGACCATCTCTCCCGCGGTAAGGCCGGTCTCCTCACGCAGTTCACCCAGAGCAAGCTCAATGGGGTCCACATTTTCCCGTGTTTCCCACATTCCCATCGGCAGTTCCCACAGACGCTCCCCTACCGGATAGCGAAACTGCTGGATCATGGTCACTTGACCATCCGTGTGGAGCGGCAGGATCACGACGAACTCCCCACGTTCCACAACACCATACAAGCCTTCCTTGCCATCAGGACGCTCGATGATGTCTTCACGGACCGCAGTCCAGGGATTGCTGTAGGCGATGCGTGTCGAAAGGGTTTTGAAACCGGCTTTTCTACGTTCTTCTTCGATGCTCATAGCCTGCCTCCGATCTTGTTTTGTTCTGTCGGATCGGCGAAACTTCCAGGATGCATATCCGCCGTATCGTTCATATCGACATGGACGCATTCTACGCGTCTGTCGAGCAGCGCGACGACGCAAGCCTGCGTGGGCGCCCCCTCGCGGTCGGGCGAGGGGAAGCACGCGGCGTTGTGGCGGCAGCAAGCTATGAAGCCCGGCGGTTTGGCGTGCGCTCGGCAATGCCTTCAGTTACGGCAAAGCGGCTTTGCCCTGAACTCCTTTTCGTCCCCGCACGCTTTGATGTCTATCGCAGCGTTTCGGCCCAGATTCAGGCGATTTTTGCCCGTTATACGCCCCTGATACAGCCCCTTTCACTTGATGAGGCCTATCTCGATCTGACAGATTATCTGGGGGCCTATGGATCAGCGACACTCATTGCCGAGCGCATTCGCGCTGACATCCATAGTGAAACTGGGCTGACGGCATCGGCGGGCGTTTCCTATAACCGGTTTCTGGCCAAACTGGCGTCCGACTATCGCAAACCCGATGGTATGTTCGTCATTACCCCAGCCATGGGGCCGGAATTTGCCGCGTCACTTCAGGTTGACCGCTTTCATGGCATTGGCCCCGCCACCGCAAAGAAAATGCACGCACTCGGGATTCAGACGGGCGCGGACCTTCGCGCATTCGATCTGCCAACCCTTACCCGGCACTTCGGGAAAGCTGCAGGCTTTTACTATGGTATTTCCCGCGGAATTGATGAGCGCCCCGTCGTGGTGGACAGGGAACGCAAATCCCTTGGTACGGAACAAACGTACCTAAAAGATCTGCGCGACGAAGCAGACGCACTGGATGCCCTGGCCATTATCGCCGCCAAACTCTGGGGGCAAAGCACAGCACGCTCCCTGCAGGCCCGAACCGTCACGCTTAAAGTCAAGTATTCCGATTTTCGCCAGATCACGCGTGCACGCACACTCTCCTTCCCTATCCCTTCACAAAAAGCATTGGCAGAAGCAAGCCGTGCGTTGCTCCAGCCGCTGTTTCCCCTGAATCCGGGGGTTCGCCTCCTGGGGCTGACACTCTCCGGATTTTCCGGACAGGCGACGTCGGAAAGCCCGGCAAACAGCCAGATGAGCCTCTTTCCTGATACCCAAACCGTTATGCCAGAATGAAAAAACGAAGGTTTTTGGGTCACTTTCCGGCGTTCGGGCGTTTGTAGCCTATCGAGCGACATTCTCCGGAGCTTTTCATGAACCGCTTTCACCGTTCTATTCCTGCTGTTCTTTCCGCTGGCCTGATCACCGCCTCTCTTGGCCTTGCTGGCTGCAATGCAGGCTCCACCGCCGCAGGACAGGCCGCCGAAACACAAACAGCCGCTGTAACGGCCGCTACTACAGCCACCCAGACGATGGCATCGCAGATGAGCGGCGGCCTCGTAGGTGCGCTTGGTGTTCCAAATCTTTCCTCTACGTCCTCAAGCAACCTTGCGGGCGTGCTGAGCTATTGTTTGCAAAACAATCTGACATCCGACACAGGGGCGTCGGGTCTTGTCAGTGCCGTCACGCAGAAAGCTGGTGTCTCGGGCAGCCCGGCATATAGCGCCGGTCAGCAGGGTATCCTTCAGGCCGTCAGCAACCAGACAGCAAACCAGCAGCAGTTTTCGCTGTCCACGCTCGCACAGCCGATCCGTCAGCGCGTCTGCTCCACTGTCGAGAGCCAGCTTCAGCGCATGATGTGAGCCTTGCGCCACACGCAGACCTGATATCCGAAACGGCTCCTGCGGGGGTCGTTTCGTGTTTTTTGGACTAGAGTGGTTCCCTAACCCGTGACGAATGGCGTCTGCTGGCCTATGCGTTGCCGCCAGATGTCCACCAGATGAAGAAAAGAGAGAGGCCAGCATGACAGCGGTAGAAACGCCGGTGCAATCACCGACGAAGCGGGTTCTTGCCGTCGTCTTGTTCAATCTACTGGTTTACATCGTAATCGGCCTTCCGAATGCCGTATTGACGATCTTCGTACACAAAACACTCGGCTACAGTACGACGGTCGCGGGCATTGCATTCTCGCTCCAGTATTTCGCGACATTCGCCGCCCGCCCCTCCGCAGGGCGTCTGGTAGACCGTATCGGCCCCAAGCCAGTGGTCGTGGGGGGACTGGCAACGTGCGTTGTCTCAGGAATCCTGATGGCACTGTGTGGCCCATTTGCAGCCACACCATTACTGTCTCTAACGATCCTTCTGGGCAGCAGGCTGATGCTTGGCTGGGCTGAAAGCTGGGCTGCAACAGGCGTGATCGTATGGAATATCCGCAGGGCAGGCGCCGAGAACACGGCCATTGCGATATCGTGGAATGGAATCTGCTCGTATGGTGGTATCGCGATGGGAGCGCCGATCGGGGCAGAGCTGGCTCAACTGGGAGCACCTTTTGGCGGCCTTGTTTCGGTGGGCCTCCTGTCAGTTGCACTGCCTCTCTTCGGGCTTGCGCTGATCGGTTTCTACAAAGGCGTTCTACCGCTTCCCTCGACTGAAAAGCCCGTTGCCTTCTCCAGGGCTTTGCGGCTGGTGCTGCCCCATGGGTGCGCCCTTGCTGCGGGCTCGATCGGATTTGGCGCAATCTCGTCATTTTTGGCGCTCTATTATTCCGTCTTGCACTGGGAAGGAGCCGCCAAGGCACTCGCTATTTTTGGTGTGGTCTTTGTATTTATCCGCTTCTTTTTTGCCTCGCAGATTGCCAAACGTGGTGGCGTATTCGTGGCCATCGTCTCGCTGTTCGTTGAGACTCTCGGCCTTGCAACACTGGCTTTTTTCGAAAATCCTGATGCTGCCCTTGTAGGTGCTGCGCTGACGGGGGCCGGGTTCTCGCTCCTTTTCCCGGCTCTAGGCGTATTGGCGGTCAATCGTGCGGGTCCACAGAACCGCGGGGCTGCACTGGGCGCCTATTCCATCTTTATTGACCTTGCCATAGCGTGCTCCGGGTTGTTTCTTGGTCAGGTCATCGAATTTGCTGGCTACCGGACGATGTTCGGTACGACTGCCGTATGCTGTCTTGCTGGCATTCTGATCAGCCGCTCACTGGGACGCCGCACTGCCTGACACCACCTGTTACTTCATGGAGCCTTCATGACCATCCGTTCCTGCGCTGTTTTCTGCGGTTCACGCTTTGGCAACTCTCCTGTCTATGAAATCGGCGCCCGAACAGTCGGTACGGCGCTGGCGCAGAATGGGATTACGCTGATCTATGGTGGCGGCCATGTTGGCCTTATGGGAACGGTTGCAGACGCAGCCCTAAAGGCTGGCGGCGAAGTCATCGGTGTCATTCCCGAATTCCTCCATGCGCGCGAAGTTATGCATACGGGTGTGACAACTCTGGAAGTCACCCCAGACATGCACACGCGCAAGGCGCGGATGTTCGAACTCTCGGACGCCTTTGCCATCATCCCCGGCGGTCTGGGCACCTTTGACGAATTGATGGAAATCCTGACATGGAAGCAGCTTGGGCTCCATCGTGCACCGATTTACATCGTCAATATCGGGGGATGGGCAGCATCCCTCGTACGAACACTGGAAGATTCCATTGCTCAGGGATTTGCAGACCCGTCAGCCCGCGCTCTGTTTGATGTCGTGGAGGATGTCCCGGGCCTGATGGAGCGCCTGGGAGCCACTGTGGCGGCTTGACGCTTTTCTATCCCCATCCATAGATTGGCCCTCATTTCAAAGTAGCAACGGGCCAAATCCATATCGTGCCCGGAGCACTAAGCAGGAAGGCTCCATGATTCGGGCACAATGGAAGACACTCCTTATGGCTGCTGCCGCCTGCGTTGGCACAGCCTTCTCCATCCGTGCTCAAGCACATGATGAACCTTGGAAAATTCAGGCCGTCGTACTGACGACGTATGAGAACGGCGCTGATACCGGAGACAAGGCAGGTGAATTGCAGCCCTGGGTCGAGCATGAGCATCTGACCGAGAAGCTCCCGTTCCCTCTGGGCGTCCATGACATCTACACTGATCGCGGACATCATCTGCTTGTCGTCATGACGGGAATGACGACCGGTCCAGCAGCAGCATCCGTAATGGCACTTGGTCTCGACCCACGTTTCGACCTCAGCAAAGCATACTGGCTGATTGATGGTTGCGCAGGCTTTGATCCTACCGTTGCGCCTGAGGGGTCGGCCGCGTGGATCACCCACGTTGTGGGCAGTGTTATGAAGGAACTCGATCTTCGGGAAATGCCAAAAGACTGGCCTTATGGAAAATTTCTCACGGGAGCGAATGCGCCAGATCGCCCTGTCCCTGCAGGTCCCGTAACACCCGGGGAGCCCACCCTGCTCTTCACGCTCAACCCGTCACTGGTAGCATGGGCGTATTCGATGACGGATAAACTGCCACTGGTCGATCCCCCAGAACTGGCACATGAGAGACAAATCTGGCGAGATATCCCCGCTGCGACCAGAAAGCCTGTCGTTCTCAAGGGAGACGAACTGGCCTCAGACGTCTTTTGGCATGGACGGATGCCAACGCAGTTTGCACGCAACTGGGTAAAACTGGTGACCCATGGTGAAGGACAGTTCACAGCCAGCGAAATGGAAGATTCCGGAATGATGGAATCCCTTATGCGCCTGGGCCATGCAGGACGCATCGACGACACCCGCGTCCTTATTCTACGCACCGCATCCAATTACACCCAGCAGCCTCAGGGCATGACAGCAGAGCAGTCCATCAACGGCCACATGCCTGCCGAAGCTCCGGCGATGGAAAATGGCTATCGTGTTGGAGCACGGATCATTCACGAAATTATGGATCACTGGCCGAAATACAGCGTCCAGACTCCCTAAGCATAAACAGAAAATACGACAGGATCTCAAAGAGCCAGTCGCCTGTTCAAATCAATATCGTGGCTGGACCGGACAGCCCCGACGTCATTTTATCGGACGGAGTAGAGATCCACCATTGTCTGGGTCTCTTCGTCCCACAACACGTTACTGCGTGCTTCCCGTATGCCATCACGCCAGGTGAGAATCTTTACGTTCTGGAATACGACATGTGCATCATGACAGGCCAGAAGGCGATAGTTTGGAATGCCCGGAGCGGCATGATGAACATGATGGACACCAATATCACCTGTAAACCAACGCATGATCCCCGGTAGCCGCAGAAACGAACAACCCGTCAGAACGGCATCGAAGGCGTTCCATTGTGGCTTCTTTGCCCACTGGACACCCTCGAACTTGTGCTGCACCAGAAACAGCCAAACTCCGGTTACGGCCGCTGGATAGATCACCATAAAGCTTACGATGGCGACAAACTTCAAACCCATCAACCAGACAAGTGCACCATATCCTAAAAGCAGGATAAGGTTGGTCAGATAAACGCCAAGACGTTCTTTCACCCAGTGTCGGGGCGTATCGAAGGCAATGCGATAAACAATAAAGAAGATGATGGGAGGCATTAAAAATACTGTAAGGGCAGGATTTTTGCTGGCCCGGTAAAGGTACTTCTTGATCGGAGTCATCTTCTGGTATTCAGAAACCGTAATGCAGTCTGAATACATATCAGAAAGCCGCCCGCGCGTGTCCATATTGTTCCATGACCCATGGTGCAGGCGGTGATGCTTTTTCCAGTGATCATAAGGTGTCAAGGTGAGCAGGGAGCACAGACGCCCGACAAAATCATTGGCCCATGAGGCTTTGAAAAGGGACCCATGTCCGCAGTCGTGCTGGAGGATAAACGTGCGGATGGATAGACCTGCAGCAAACGGCGTTATAGCCAGCGAAATCCACCATCCATGCATCAGGCCTGCATAGATCAGGACGTAGCTCCCCAGCAGCAGCCCGATGGTCGACAGAACCTGAAAGAGGCTGCGACCGAACTGGGAGCCCTGATACTTTCTTATCGAGTTGATTGGATCATCAGAACAACCTGAAGCTGCCAGTTCATGTGCCGCACGCTGTGTCATGATATTCCGAAAATTTCCTATAAAAAGATATAATTACGCTAATTATATTGAAAATTAACATTATCCATAAGAAATAATTGTGACAATATGTTTAAAACAAAAATAATTCTAGAAAAATTTAAAAATTTTATTTATGTTTTTTAATTTTAAAAATAAAATATTATTTCAATAGTTTTATAATTAATTTGTAAATTTTTACAGAACTAATAAATTAGTTATTTTAACAATATAGATATGCTAATTTTTGTATTTTAGTGTATTTAATATAAATCCCATCATCAAAAATACTAAAAAGGCCGATGGAATTCCACCGGCCTTTGTAAGAAATACTGTGGAAATCGCTATCAATCCGAGACGCGTGCAATGTCTGCCCCGCAGGCGGCAAGTTTGCGGTCCACGCCTTCATACCCGCGGTCGAGGTGGTAAATGCGACTGAGTTCCGTCTCTCCTTCCGCGGCCAGTCCAGCAAGGATAAGCGAGAAGGAAGCGCGCAGATCAGTTGCCATAACACGGGCACCAGACAGCTTGGACACACCCCGGATGATCGCCGAGCGGCCATGCGGATTGATGTTCGCACCCATGCGGTTCAGTTCTGGAACATGCATGAAGCGGTTTTCGAAAATCGTCTCGGTAATCAGGGATGCGCCTTCAGCAACGGACAACATGGCCATGAACTGGGCCTGCATATCCGTGGGGAAACCAGGATAAGGCTCTGTCATGATATCCACGCCGCGCAGCGGTCCGCGACGACGCACACGCAGGCCGCGCGCTTCCTCCTGAACCTCGACACCCGTTTCCTCAAGTGTACGGATAACGGACCCCAGATCGTCGGCACGACCGCCCAGCAGAAGAAGATCACCACCGGTGATACCGGCTGCGCACGCGTATGTGCCGCACTCGATCCGGTCTGGCATCACAGCATATTCGGCACCATGCAGAGCCTCTACGCCGTCAATGACGAGTGTCCCCGTTCCGGAACCCGAAATGCGTGCGCCCATGGCGTTAAGGCAATTTACGAGATCGCCAATTTCTGGCTCACGCGCAGCATTGACGATCTCGGTGCGACCCTTGGCAAGGGTCGACGCCATCAGCAGATTCTCAGTCGCGCCGACACTGGCAAACGGCAGGATAATGCGCTCACCCGTCAGGCCATTCGGGGCCCGGGCATTGATATAACCGTTTTCGAGCGTGATCTCGGCGCCAAGTGTTTCCAGACCCTTGAGATGCATGTCGACCGGGCGTGTGCCGATCGCACAGCCTCCGGGAAGCGAGACCTTGGCTTCGCGGGCACGCGCGAGCAGCGGGCCCAGAACAAGGATCGAAGCACGCATCTTGGAGACAATGTCGTATGGCGCCTCAACGGACGCGATTTCGCCTCCGATGGAAAGCGTCCGCGGCCCGACATCCTCAACTGAAGGCCCGAGACCCGTAATCAGGTCTCGCATGGTTGTGATATCTGCAATGCCAGGAACATTGGACAGGACAAGCCGCTCTGACGTCAGCAAACCGGCGACCATAAGTTTGAGGCCGGAGTTCTTTGCGCCCCCGATCTCGATTTCTCCGGTCAGACGGCGGCCGCCGCGGATAATGAAACGGTCCATGGTGGCAATCCTCAGAGACGCGGGGTCGTTACGCCAGACTGGCGCATGTATTTTCCGGCACGATCAGCGTAGCTGACTTCACAAGGGCTCGCGCCCTGGAAGAACAGGAACTGGCAGATGCCCTCATTTGCATAAATACGCGCAGGAAGCGGCGTTGTGTTGCTGATCTCGATTGTGACCTGCCCTTCCCATTCCGGCTCAAGCGGGGTCACATTCACGATAATGCCACAGCGCGCATAGGTGGACTTGCCAAGGCAGACCACGAGCGTGTCACGCGGGATGCGGAAATACTCAACCGTGTGCGCAAGAGCGAAGCTGTTTGGCGGAATGGTGATGTCACCAGTGCGGGTAACAAAACTGTTCGCAGCGAAGTTCTTGGGGTCCACAATTGCGCTGTCGACGTCCGTGAAGATCTTAAAGTCCTCCGCAACGCGTGCGTCATAACCATAGGAAGACAGACCGTAGGAAATGACGCCCTCTCGCTTCTGGGCCTCCACAAACGGTTCGATCATTCCCTTCTCTCGGGCCATCTGACGAATCCAGGTGTCAGGCATGATCGACATGGGGGGAACTCCTGCGCTTTAAGGTCGTCCTGCTCTACCGACAGGCCGCCACTCACGCAATGTTTCAATGTTAATCAGTCTGCCCGATTCTGTCTGCGGATGAGGCTTTACGGCGCCATGTAGGGCGCATTTCACTGGCAACGACACCCGCAATAATAAATGCAGCCCCCAGAAGAGTGGTCGGTGGCAAGGCGTCTCCTGCCAGTCGCCCGACAATCCCACCCCAGACAGGCTCCCCAGCATAAATCAGAGTCGCTTTCGTCGCGGAGACTGATTTCTGTGCCCAGTTCATAACCAGTTGCACGAGCGCGCTCAGACCGCCCAGCACAAGCGCACAGACAATCCACACCCATGAGAAGCCCGGAACCCCCTCACCCGCGACAGGCATCACGCACAAAGCCATGAGACCGCCGGAAACAAGCTGCACGACGGTAATGCGTCTGCTGTCCACACCCTTCGCGAACATGCTGATGAAAATAATTTCCAGAGCAATGGCCAGAGTGGCGAGAACCGTCAGGAATTCCCCGTGTCCAAGCGTCAGATGACCGGCGGCTGGCCCGGCGAGCAGGACCAGCCCCGCAAACGCCAGACCAATTCCTATCCAGCTCATCAAATGCGGCGCACGACGAAAAATCAGCCACTGAAAGATAGGTACAACCGGGACGTAAAACGCGGTGATAAAGGCGGAGCGACTACTGCTGATATATTGCAGGCCAGCACTTTGCAGCGCGTATCCTGTGGACAGAACGACGCCGATCAACGTTCCTGCCCAGATCTCACGGCGTGTGAAGCCAAACATCCGTTTCCCCGCCAGCAGCGCTACGAAGGCGCCCGCGAACAGGAAGCGCATCCCCACGAAAAACAACGGCCCTGCAAAGCGCATTGCTTCGTGCAGTACGAGAAATGTGCCGCCCCAGAGTGCGGTTACACCAATCAGGGCAAATTCCTGAACCGTGGGAACGGAGAACCGCTGTTTCATACGCCGTAGACCTGCCTTAGGCGTCGTTGGAAGATGCTGGCGCTTCTACAGGGCGCGCACGCTGCTGCTGCTTGCGGCGAAGGAGGTTCGCACGCAGGGCTTTTGCCTCCAGTTCCTGACGCTTACTCTGCGCGGCCTGTGCTTTCTCAGTGACGTGCAGGGGCTTCGACCCTGACTCCTTATCAGTGCTCATGCGTATTTCCATCAAAAATTGCGCGCATCTGCGTGCCCAGAAGTTCGTCATATACCCCGAGCGTCGCGGACTGCATCAGGCGTGTCGTGTAATGGCGCAATACATGAGCACGTGCGTTCTCCGCCAGATAATCAAGCGCCTCCTGATCCAAATTCAGCACCGCAGCGAGAGCATCTGCGAGCGCCACCGGATCACCCGGTGCAACGACAAGGCCGGTTTCGTTTGGCAGTACCGTTTCCATCATTGCGCCCTGGGCACTTCCGATAACCGGACAGCCCATCATCTGCGCCTCGACCAACACACGCCCAAACGGCTCAGGCCGAAGCGACGGCGCCACCACGACAGAGGCCAGCGAGCACGCAGCAGGCATATCGGTGCAGGTCCCTGCAAAACGCAGATTTTCTGAAACCCCGAGCGCCTCGGCCTGCTCCAGAAGCGCTTTTGCGAACTTTTGATCCTTCGCAGGCCCTGCAAGGACACAAACCCAGGGCGCAATATCCATCTTTTGCAAATGTGCCAGCGCTGCGACCAAGACACGTTGCCCCTTCCACGGCGTCAGGCGTGCAGGCATGAGAATTATTCTGACGCCATCAGGGACATTCCACTGTTCGAGAAGTGCCAGAATCCGTTCGCCGGAAACCTGTGCAGGATCGAAGATCGATGGATCAGCGCCGCGCGGAATTGTCCGCAGGCGATCCGGCCCCACGCCATATTCTTCCGTCAGTCGCTTGCTGATGAACCGGGAGATTGCGATCACCCGCGCACCACGCGCCAGCACTGAATTATAGCGCTTTTTCCCCCACCAACGTGCTCCGTGCACGCCATGCCAGGTCGTGACCAGAGGCACCCCTTCCCTCCGGCAGGCCAGCCAGGCCACCCACGCCGGAGCACGCGAGCGCGCATGCACGAGATCAACGCCATTCTCACGGATGATCCGCTGAAGATCACGGGCGCGGCGGCGAATGGCGAAGGGTGATTTGGACTTAAGATCCAGCGCGAGGTGTTTCGCGCCAGCATGCCGCAGATGAACCAGCAAAGGGCCCTGACGGGATGCCACGAGCGCCTCTCCGCCGCCCTGCACGATGGCATCGGCAATTTCAATGGCGCCGCGCTCCAGCCCACCCATAGTGAGAGCAGGAAGAACCTGAAGGATAACGGGAGTTCGGGCGGTCATGGAGATGGGCAGGCCGTACTGAGAGTGATCATTCCAAGCGGACGAAACCTTCGCAACGGAAAGAAGCCCGCATCCTGATCTGAAGACGGCCCGGTCATTGCACAACCGAACACGATCACTCATCGGGAAACCGCGAAAATCTGCCCAAAAAAAGGCTCCTGACTATTGCTAGCACAGGAGCCCAATTCTGACGACAGACGGTGACGGACGGGGATTAACCGTCCGTCAGGAAGTCTCAGCCTTTCTTTTCAGGCAGGGCGTAAACGACCAGCTGATCGGAAACCGGCGTCATCATGAAGTGATGACCGCCTGCCATGATCGCAACGTACTGACGACCATTGGCCTCATAGGTCATTGGGTTGGCCTGTCCGCCACCTGGCAGGACCGCACTCCAGACCACCTTGCCGGTATGCTCATCGATTGCACGGATCTGGTTGTCCGTTGCAGCAGCAATGAACACAAGACCACCACCCGTGACCACTGAACCACCGTTATTCGGCGTACCAATTGTCCATGGCAGGAAGGTCGGCAGGCCCCATGGACCATTCGCACGGGCCGTGCCCAGCGGATGCTGCCACAGTACTTTCTGGCCGTGCTTCATGTCGATGGCGGTGATCATGCCGTAAGGCGGCTTGTTGCACATCATGCCTGTGTACTGATCCCAGAATGGCGTCACGACGATGCCATACGGAGTTTCAGACATTGCGCCATTGCCTTCTGCGCCGCCGCCCTTCGGATTGAAGTTGGGCGAATCAACCGGCAGGAGGCCAAGCTTGTCAGCTTTCTTGCGATCGACGAGCTGGTCGTACATCGGCGTGACGTTCCAGTTCGCAATCAGGATGCCGCTCTTGGGGTCGTAGGACATCGAGCCCCAGTCACTGCCACCGTTATAGCCTGGATACTCGATCCACGGCTTGTCGATGCTCGGTGGCGTGAATTCACCCACATAGTTCGCACGACGGAATTTCAGGCGGCAGAAGAGCTGGTCAATCGGAGACATTCCCCACATGTCCGACTCCTTGAGGTCGGGCACACGAAGCTCCGGCATTCCAACAGACCAGGGCTGAGTGGGCGACCGTGGGTCACCGGCGACCATACCCGGCGACGGGGCCGGACGTTCCTCGACTGGCAAGATGGGCTTGCCGGTACGACGATCCAGAACGAAGGTCTGGCCGCGCTTGGTCGGCATGATCAGCGCAGGAACCGTATCGCCGTTCGGACCAGGCATATCCATCAGCGTGGCCTGAGAACCGATATCGTAGTCCCAGACATCCTTATGAACGGTCTGGAATACCCAACGTGGGGAACCGGTTTTGACGTCAATCGCCACAACGGCAGAAGATACTGCGTTTTCGGCAGGGCTACGCAGGGCGCTGTAATAGTCCGAAGCGGAATTTCCGGTCGGGACGTAAACGAGGCCCAGGGCATTATCACCCGTCATCGCAGCCCAGGAATTGGGCGTACCACGGCTGTAGTGCTTGCCGGGTTCAGGCTGATTATGATTGTCGGGGTTGTTGACGTCCCAGGCCCAGACGAATTTTCCAGACTCGGCATCGTAGCCACGGATCACACCAGATGGTGCCCAGCGACGCTGACCGTCGAGCACTTCATGATTGACGACGATCACGCCATTCACGATCGGAGGCGGTGTGGTCATGGATACGAAACCCGGAACGGACTCGCCCATACCCTGCATCAGATTGATCTGACCGTTGAAGCCAAACGTCGAGCAAGCCTTGCCCGTGTCTGCATCCACCGCGATCAGCCGCATATCGAGCGTAGACTCGAGAATACGATGATGGCAGGGCTGCCCCTCGGGAATGGTGGATGATGTGTAATAAACGACGCCCTTGCACGCTGCCGTGTAAGGAATGGAGTGATATTTCACGCCTGCGTTATAGCGCCAGATTTCGTGCCCGTTGGTAGGGTCGAGCTTCATCATGTCGTTCATGGCTGAACACATGTAGAGGCCATCACCAACCTTGATTGGCGTTGTCTCGGCAGCCCATTTATTTGCCTGCCCAGCACGCGGGTAGCTGCCGGTATGGTAAACGAAAGCCTGTTTCAGCTGGCTGGCATTTTCAGGAGTGATTTGGTCCAGCGGCGAATAGCGGGTCTGGTGGTCGTCGCGGCCATAGGCCACCCAGTCTCCACGTGCCGGATCTGCGCTTTCCTGCGGTGCCATCTGAGGCACTTCAGCAGGATCAATTGCAGGATTGTCCGGAAGATTAGCGGCGTTCACACCCGCTTTCTGAGGAGCAAACGGGGAAGGTGGCGCGAAAAAGCCCTTCTCAACCGGGGTTTCTGCTGTTGGCTCGTGGGCATTACCCGGGCCCGGCACAGCGGCCGTAGGCTCATCAGGCTTGGCAAACTGAGCATGGGCGAGAAGCGGCGTACAGGCCAGCGTCAGGCTGGCAACTGTAGCGAAAAGATAAGACCTGCGCATCAGATCGCTCCTCCGACGGTCGTACGACGCGCTTCCATACGGCGCAGTACCGGAATGGCGCAGACAACAAGAATACCAAGAATTGTTGGCCCGAATACGCGGGGCAGAAGACCAACCGGGTCTACGCCAACCTCGTAAAATGCCCAGAGCCACGTACCAGCGAGAGCCGCAAGATAAAGGAACGCTCCGAGCAGACGGCTCATGAGAATCAGCACACCTGCCGCAACAACGACTATTCCACAAATGACGTAGTAGTCAGAGCCGCCCAGCATGGCGAGCTGTGCACCCATGATGACCATGGGTAGACCCAGCAGAATGATGACAATGGCGAGCGCCAATGTCAGCCATTCAGCAGGTTTTCTGCTGCCAAAATTGTTCGACATGATATTGTCTCCTGAATCAGTCTCGTGGACCGTAAATCCATCAATTCACGAGGACCATCGTCTTTTTGACGCGAACTGGTGACAATATCGTGTAGTTACATAGAGCTTCAAATTATAGAAATACGAAAACCTATACTTCCATTACCCGGCAGGGATAGTCACGACAGCTCCCGTGGCATGACTGGTCGCGGCTAATGCGCTCAGCACCTGAACCATCGTAAATCCCAGTTTGCTCTGGAAATCCCGGTCATCTATCCAGAACCAGCGGTTATTATACTGTACGGCATCGTAACGTGATTCAGGCGCCTCTTTACCGGAATGAATTACGACTTCCGGCCTGTTCTCGATACCCACCTGCCCAATCGTAGGCGGCGTACGACCGCTTTTGATATCTTCTTCGGGAACTTCAACCTCGTATGCAAGCTGCGACAGCATGGCCAGCATTGAGCGCGTCAGGATGGCGATCTGCCCCGGACGCTTGGGGTATGGACCGTAAACGATCTCCGCTTCAGTCGACTGCGCATCAAGGTGCAACAGTCGGCGCACTTCTGCCTGAATATTTAAAAGATTGCTGTCTGACGTGGATGAAAGCACCAGATAAGCGTGCTCCGTCGTCGACTGCTTGGGATCGTCGTGCTTGTGCGCCCCATCACCATCGACGGGAGGCGGCGCATCTGTGGTGATACGAACCGTCATCGCGCCTGCAATCTGAAGCTGACGCAGATCATGCAATAAAAGGTAGAATCGCACTGAGCCGCCACCAAACGGCCCGGCACCCAACCCGCGAACATTGGAGAGCCCATCAATGGACTGAGCAGTCAGGCGCAGGAGTGTATCGATCGGGAGACCACCGAGGCTCAGGGGCATGATGACGGTAGGCGAGATCGGACGAATAATATTCTCGGCGTATTGCTGACCTGTTACCGGCTGGTATGTGAAGGTCGGACTTTCGCCGATGGACATGCTCCCGCTGCCAAACAGATAATTTCCGACAGCAGTGGCGGGATATGCGTAAAAACCGCCGCTAACACTCTTGGAAACGCTGTAGCCCGCAATCACCTGTGTCGTGTCCAGGAAAGTCGGGGGATCTGCGTAGCGCAGACGTACGATGTTCAGAAGCATCTCGTGCTTTTGAACATCGCCCAGAGCACGGGAATATTCCAGCTGGTCATTCTGCAGGCGTGACGGACCGATCGGCCCACAGCCAGAGAGGGACAGAAGCGAGAATGCGAGAACGGCAGGAAGGAGCTGGCGATACACTGGCATGGTTAAGTGCCAGACTGGACCATTCGGCTCCAAAGCGGAAGCCATAACCCGAGCACCTCCCCTGTGAAGAAGGTGTGAAAAGCGTAAAATGTAATGCAACGTTCTGAAAAAGATGGGACATACAGCCTTGAAACACATCTCAGGCTTGCCTAAATCTTCTATCGGAACACGGGCCTGTGATGGGTCCGCCAGATATCACGAGGGTTCGCTCCGGTGCCTGACAGGGCCGGAACGGGCCGCTGAATAGGACTGATATATGAGCAAAGTCATCGGTATTGATCTCGGTACAACCAATTCGTGCGTTGCAGTGCGCGAAGGTGACGAGACACGGGTCATCGAGAACAGCGAAGGCGCCCGCACGACGCCGTCCATGGTTGCATTCACCGAGGGCGGTGAGCGTCTTGTAGGACAGGCAGCCAAGCGTCAGGCCGTTACGAACCCGACCAACACACTTTATGCCGTCAAGCGCCTGATCGGCCGTCGTTACGACGACCCGACTGTTGCCAAGGACAAGGGCATGGTCCCGTACGAGATCGTACAGGGCGATAACGGTGATGCATGGGTTCGCGCTCGCGGCGAGAACTACGCTCCTTCGCAGATTTCCGCGTTCGTTCTGGGCAAGATGAAGGAAACCGCTGAGGATTATCTCGGCGAGAAGGTGACGCAGGCCGTCATCACTGTTCCTGCATACTTCAACGATGCCCAGCGTCAGGCAACGCGCGACGCAGGTCGTATTGCTGGCCTCGAAGTTCTGCGCATCATCAACGAGCCAACCGCAGCGGCTCTGGCCTATGGCCTTGGCAAGCGCGATTCCGGCACTGTTGCAGTTTACGATCTTGGTGGCGGCACGTTCGACGTTTCCGTTCTGGAAATTTCCGACGGCGTGATCGAAGTGAAATCCACGAACGGTGATACGTTCCTGGGTGGCGAAGATTTCGACAACCGCATCATCGCTTTCCTTGCTGACGAGTTCAAGAAGGACCAGGGCATTGACCTGCGTGGCGACAAGCTTGCCCTGCAGCGCCTGAAGGAAGCCGCTGAAAAGGCAAAGATCGAGCTTTCCTCCTCCAAGGAAACCGAAATCAACCTGCCGTTCATCACGGCCGACGCTTCCGGTCCGAAGCATCTCGTTGTCAAGCTGAGCCGCGCAAAGCTTGAGAGCCTTGTCGAAGACCTGATCCAGCGTACGCTCGGCCCGTGCCGTGCAGCCATCAAGGACGCTTCGGTTTCCACAAGCGAGATCGACGAAGTCATCCTCGTTGGCGGCATGACGCGTATGCCGAAGGTCATCGAGATCGTTAAGGAGTTCTTCGGCAAGGACCCTGCCCGCAACGTGAACCCCGACGAAGTCGTGGCAATCGGTGCAGCTGTTCAGGGCGCTGTCCTGAAGGGTGATGTCAAGGACGTCCTGCTCCTCGACGTGACACCACTGTCGCTGGGCATCGAGACGCTGGGTGGCGTGTTCACCCGTCTGATCGATCGCAACACGACGATCCCGACGAAGAAGAGCCAGACCTTCTCCACAGCTGAAGACAACCAGAACGCCGTGACCATCAAGGTCTTCCAGGGCGAGCGTGAGATGGCAGCGGACAACAAGCTGCTTGGCAACTTCGATCTTCAGGGCATTGCTCCGGCTCCGCGCGGCGTTCCGCAGATCGAAGTCACGTTTGATATCGATGCGAACGGTATCGTCAGCGTGTCCGCCAAGGACAAGGCAACGAACAAGGAACAGCAGATCAAGATCCAGGCTTCCGGTGGCCTGTCCGACGGCGACATCGACCGCATGGTCAAGGAAGCCGAAGCAAACGCATCTGCTGACAAGGCAAAGCGTGAGCTAGTCGAACTGCGCAACAGCACCGAGAGCATGATCCACCAGACCGAGAAGTCCCTTACCGAAGGTGGCGACAAGGTTCCGGCGGCTGAGAAGTCTGAAGCCGAAGCAGCGATTGCGGCAGCACGCGAAGCTCTGGCTGGCGACAATGCAGAGACGCTCAAGACTGCAAGCGAGCACCTGACGCAGGTTGCCATGAAGGTCGGTCAGGCCATGTATCAGGCCGGCGAAGGTCAGCCGGGCGCAGAAGGCGCTGCGGCTGGTGAAACGCCCAAGGACGAGAACGTTGTGGACGCCGACTTCGAAGACGTCGACGACAACCACGGCAAGCACTGATCGGGCGACTATTCCGGGTAGGCCATAAAGGCCCGCCCGGACTGTTTCTCTACGGGCGCCCGTTCCCGCAAGGGGGTGGGCGCCGTTCTTGTTTCCGGCCCTCGCGATAAGGACCGTCCATGGCTACGAAAATCGACTATTACGAAATTCTGGAGGTTACCCGCACAGCATCTGCGGATGACCTCAAGAAGGCTTATCGCAAACAGGCAATGCGGTTTCATCCGGACCGCAACCCTGGTGATGATGCTGCCGAGCACAAATTCAAGGAAATCAACGAAGCCTATGACATCCTGAAGGATGATCAGAAGCGCGCGGCCTATGACCAGTATGGTCACGATGCCTTCGAAGGCGGCGGACCCGGTGGCATGGGCGGCGGGTTTGGCGGTTTCGGTGGCGGCGGACTGGGCGACATCTTTGACCAGATGTTCGGCGACATGATGGGTGGCCGCCGTGGCGGTGGACGTCGTAGCGGCGCAGATGTTCAGGTGCAGGTCGAGATCAGCCTGACAGAAGCGTTTTCCGGCGTTTCCAAGCCTGTTGAAGTGCGGACCCGCGTCAAGTGCGAATCCTGCCACGGAAGCGGCTCGGCGGACCCGAATGCTGGCAGTTCGACGTGCCCTACCTGCCATGGCGCAGGCAAGGTCCGCGCGCAGCAGGGCTTTTTCCTCGTCGAGCGCCCCTGCCCTACCTGTAATGGTTCAGGCAAGACCATCAGCAATCCCTGCAAAGTCTGTCATGGCGCAGGCACGCAGGCCAAAACCGAAACGATCGACATCGATATCCCCGCTGGTGTCGAGGACGGGACCCGCATCCGCCTTTCAGGCAAGGGTGAAGCTGGTGGCGAAGGCGTACAGCCGGGCGATCTGTATGTGCATGTCTCGGTTCAGACACATCAGATTTTCCAGCGCGACGGGGCAAACGTCTATTGCCGCGTGCCGCTTCGCATGACGCAGGCTGCACTGGGTACGGAAGTGGAAGTTCCCGTTATTGACGGAGGCCGGACGAAGGTTCGTATTCCTGCGGGAACACAGACTGGCGAGCAGTTCCGTCTGCGCAGCAAGGGCTTTTCCGTGCTCCGCTCGTCTGCTCGTGGCGATATGTACATTCAGGTATCCGTGGAAACACCGCACCACCTGACGAAACGCCAGCGCGAACTTCTTGAGGAGTTTGAGCAGGAGGCAGGCGGCGACCATGCAAAAGCCAGCCCCGAAAGCGCCGGTTTCTTTTCCAAGGTCCGCGACTTTTTCGAAGGCCGCTAAGGACAGCAAAACTCTCCGCTTCGGGACACCGGGGCGGAGAGTTGCTTTTTTTGAAGACTATTTAAGCTCGCCCGAAGGCAGCAGCCCGAAGAGCTGAGCTTCCTGGCCAGTCAGCAGATCCGCAAGCGTATAGCGGTCTAGCACAGCCAAAAATGCACCCAGCGCCTCGCGCAGTGCTCCACGCAGAACGCAGGCGGGCCGGAGCGCACAGGGCCTTCCATTGGCGTTTTTTCCATCACAATCCACGAGCGCCATGTCATCTTCGGTATATCGGACCACTTCGCCGATACAGATGTCCTTTGCGTCCCTTGCAAGCAGAATGCCACCACCGCGCCCACGCATCGTGTGGATGAAACCACCCTGCCCCAGCCGGTGCACCACCTTGACCAGATGATTTTCCGAAATGCCGTAAGCCTGTGCGATGTCGCGGATGGAGACGCGTGTTTGCGGCTGAGTTCCGAGGAAAATCAGCGTTCTCAGTGCATAATCCGTGTGAACAGTCAGGCGCATAAGCGAGTCTCTGCCAGATTGACAGAAACGTGTCACGTTTAATAAGGTGTATTTAATATACATCTTATGAGGTTCTGTATGTCTTCCCCATCTTCCAGCGGTGCGCTGACGCCAGAGACGGTCGCCATCATCAAAGCCACCATCCCGGCACTCGAAGCCCATGGGCTGGACATCACATCGGAAATGTATCGGAGATTACTGGCCGATCCAGCGATCCGCGAGATGTTTGATCCCACTCATCAGGCTAGCGGGGCCCAGCCACGCGCCCTCGCAATGGCCGTTCTTGCCTATGCACGACATATCGATGATCTGGGCGTTCTGGGCAGCGCCGTTGAACGCATTGCACAAAAACACGCCAGCCTTGAAATCCTGCCAGAACACTACCCGCATGTGGCAACCGCCCTGATCGGTGCAATCACACAGGTTCTGGGTGATGCAGCCACGCCGGAAATTCTGGATGCGTGGGGAAAAGCATACTGGGCTCTCGCAAATATCCTGATCGGCCGTGAACATCAGATCTATGACGCCAGCACTCATGCCGCAGGCGGCTGGACCGGATGGCGGGATTTTACGATCACGAGCACGACGCAGGAATGCGAAGGGGTCACCTCACTGCACCTCAAGCCGGTAGATGGCAAGCCAGTCATAAAGGCGCTGGCGGGCCAGGCGCTGGGTGTAGATCTGGATGTGCCGGGTCATGGCCAGACACGCAGAAACTACAGCATCACCTCCACACCCGGCACTGATGGCTACCGAATCAGCGTTAGGCATGTTGAGGGAGGTATTGTTTCAAGCTGGCTGAACAGCGCAGACTGCGTACAGCATGTTGTGCGCCTCTCACCGCCTGCGGGGAATTTTACACTTCCGGCAGACAGATCTGCTCCTATGACGCTGCTATGTGCGGGCATCGGGATCACACCGTTTCTGCCCATGCTCGAACTTATTGCAGAAGACCCGTCTAGCGCCCCTGTCACGCTCGTTCAGATCGCCCACTCGGCACAGGCAACACCTTTTGCGGCGCGTATTGCTGAATTGTCTGCAGCATCGAATGGGCGCATCCGCGTAGAAACGCGGCTTACAGCCAGCGAGGGGCGCCCCTGCGCAACATGGGCCGCCTCATTCGTCCCACAAGGCGCGTCCTGTTACGTCTGTGGTCCGGCTGGTTTCATGCGGGATATGATCACGGGTCTGCAAAAAGCCGGCATCCCTGCCGAACGTCTGCGCTATGAGACATTCGGCCCTGATACCGGCCTTACAGCCTGAGTTCAGGCGTTAGAGCGCAGCGATCTGGCGCTGCGCGTCTTCCAGAATACGGGCGCGGTCCGCACCACCATTCGCCGCAAGACCTTCGGCTTCAATGACGGTCACATCCGTGATTCCCATGAAGCCGAAGACGGCCTTCAGGTAGCTTTCCTGATGTTCGAGAACAGCAGCCGGAGAGCCCTCGGAATAGACACCACCACGCGAAACAGCGAGGATCAGCTTCTTTCCGGCAGCCAGGCCTTCAACGCCGTTCGGGCCATAGCGGAATGTCTGACCGGCGACGATGATGCGGTCGAGCCATGTCTTGAGCTGGCTCGGAATGCCCAGATTATACATTGGCGCGCCAATAACGAGGACATCTGCTGACAGGAACTCCTTCAGCGCATACTGGCTCAGCTCCGCATCCTTGCGGGCCACAGGGTCTTCCGGCAGTTCCGTACTACGACCTGGCAACCAGGCAGACGTCAGATGGCCAAGAGGCTCGGCAGCGACGTCATGATAGACAACATCCAGATCCGGGTTTTGCGCGCGGTAATGCGCCACGATAGCGGCTGTCAAAACGCGGCTGGCAGAATAGCCACCCAGAATGCTCGAATCGATTTGTAGCAGTTTCATCTTTTCACTTCCGGTTCCTGATCGTAACCAGCATCACATAAGGAACCTTTTGCGTATGGCCGCAAGAAGGCACATGAGGGAACCATAGGCACATGGATGTTAGCGCCACCGAAATCAGTGCACCAACACAGGCACAGCCACACAACACCAATGACTGTGAAACAGTGCGAGCCATTCTGGCACGAACCGGCGACAAATGGAGCGTTCTCATCGTCAAGATGATGGGAAGCGGCCCCCAGCGCTTCAGCGCATTGCGCCGCGGCATTACAGGCATTTCACAGCGAATGTTGACACTGACCCTGCGCAATCTGGAGCGCGACGGCCTAGTGCTCCGCACCGTAACCCCCAGCACTCCTCCGCGCGTGGATTACGAACTGACAAGGCTCGGGCATTCGCTCTGGATCATCATGGAGTCTTTTGGGCAATGGGCCATTGCCCATCGCTCGGAAATCGAGACAGCACGCGCACGTTTTGATGCCCGAAACCACTGAAGCCTTGCCCTCTATCGTCCTTGAGGCCATGACACACCCATGAAGACCCCACGCATCGGCATCGCCGGCATCACTGGCCGACTGGGCTCCCTCTGTGCCGAGGAGGCAGGAAGTGCGCTCTCGGTCGGGCTTTCCCGTTCAGCGGATGAAGCACGCAACATCACGAACGATGCGGCAGAATTTGCATGCTCGTGTGATGTCGCAATTGACGTCAGCCATGCAGCGAATGTTGTAGGACATGCACGTATTTTTGCAGATGCGGGATGCGCCTGGGTTCTGGGGACGACCGGCCTTGACGCCACAGCGCAGGCTGCTGTGCATGAGGCCGCCAAACGCATCCCCGTCCTGCAGGCCGCCAATTTTTCGCCCGCGCTAACGCTGTTTCTGGACCTTGCAAAACAACTCGGTGCAGGTCTACCGCAATACGATGCGGAAATCGTCGAGACGCACCATCGCCAGAAACTGGATGCCCCCTCAGGAACCGCCCTCGCCATCGGACGTGCGGTGGCAGAAGGTCGAGGCGTAAAGCTCGAAGACGTGGCAAGAATGGATGCAAACGGGCTCCGTCCAGACGGAGCCATCGGCTTTGCGGCCCTGCGTGGGGGCCAGATTGTTGGCGAGCATGATCTGGTGCTTTTAGCCGCAGACGAACAGATCACCCTGTCCCATCGCGCACTTGATCGCCGCGTATTCGCGCGGGGCGCTCTCATGGCTGCACGCTGGCTCTCCGGTCGTCCGGCCGGACTATACAGCATGGCAGACGCCCTGCGCTGATTGTCCGTTCATGCCTTGAAAATCGAGTCGGTCTCTCGTCTTAAAAGGCGCAACAGAGGCACCTGATACATAGCGGCGTTCATGGTATTCCAAGGACGGAAAGCTGCCTCAGAGAGGCGGATGGAGGATCCCATATCGTGACTGGGTCTTGACCCACAGGCTCAATTCGGCCAAGCCGTGCGTTCCCTGACGCCGTAGCTCCGCCAGAAATGGCGATTTGCGGCCCTTTTCACCACTCATTCCCTGCGAGGTCCCTGAGTGCGCAATCACGGCGATTTCCTTTTCACCTCCGAATCCGTTTCCGAGGGTCACCCCGACAAGGTAGCGGATCGTATTTCCGATACCGTGCTGGACGCTTACCTTGAGGCGGATCCGGAAGCCCGCGTCGCCTGTGAGACGATGGTCACGACCAATCGCGTCATTCTGGCAGGCGAGGTCCGTGGCCCCAAGGCTGTTGAAGACACCCTGATCGACCGCGCACGCGAGGCCATCAAGGACATTGGCTACGACCAGGAAGGTTTCTCCTGGAAGAAGGCCGACATCACATCTTACCTTCATGCACAGTCTGCTCACATCGCCCAGGGCGTTGATAGCAGCGGCGAGAAGGATGAAGGCGCAGGCGATCAGGGCATCATGTTTGGCTTTGCCACGCGTGAAACCGAGCACCTGATGCCAGCGCCTCTGTATTACGCGCAGACAATCCTCGAGCGTATCCGTGACTACCGCAAGAACGGCGACGCCCGCGGTGTTGGCCTTCTGCCGGACGCGAAGAGCCAGGTCACCCTGCGCTACGTAGACGGCAAGCCGGTCGGCGCAACGTCTGTCGTGATTTCTACGCAGCATGTTGAAGAAATGCGCCAGAACACGATCCGCGAAATGCTTCGTGAAGTTGTTCGCGAAGTCCTGCCGGAAGGCTGGATGTGCCCTGAGCACGAGTTCTACGTGAACCCAACCGGCCTTTTCGTGATTGGTGGCCCGGACGGCGATGCAGGCCTCACCGGCCGCAAGATCATCGTGGACACATACGGCGGCGCAGCACCACACGGTGGCGGAGCATTCTCTGGCAAGGACCCCACGAAGGTGGATCGTTCGGCAGCTTATGCCGCACGCTATCTTGCAAAGAACGTTGTTGCAGCAGGTCTTGCAGACCGTTGCACCATCCAGCTCAGCTACGCCATTGGCGTCTCCAAGCCGCTTTCGGTCTATGTTGACCTCGACGGTTCGGGCAAGGATGTGGATGAAAATCGTCTGGGCGAAATCCTCAACGAAACCGTTGATCTTTCTCCGCGCGGCATCCGCAAGCACCTGCGCCTGAACCGTCCGATCTACACCGAGACCTCGGCATATGGCCATTTCGGTCGCGTTCCTGATCTCGCGCGTGACAACTTCACGTGGGAACAGACGGACCTGGTGGACACCCTCCGCAGCGCACTGAACAGGTAAGACCCTGACACAGTCTCTTAAACCTCAGCCGGAGCGGCTATACGGCCGCCAACGCGGTCATCCGCTCCGGGCAAGACAGCAGGCACTTCTTGAGAAGGCCCTGCCACGTCTCACGTTGGCCACGCCGAAAAACCCGCATGCAGGTTTTTCCGACGCGGTTTCGCGCGTTTTTCTCGAAATCGGTTTTGGGGGTGGCGAACACGCCGTTGGCCAGGCCGAACTAAACCCGGATGTCGGTTATATCGCCTCCGAGGTTTTCGAGAACGGATTATGCTCCCTGCTCTCCCGGCTTGTGCCGGAAGGCGAGGAAGAAAACGCCGTCCCACCGCCGCATTTCCGGATCTGGCCCGAAGATGCCCGCATTCTTTTGCGGGACCTTCCAGATCAAAGTCTGGATCAGGCCTATCTGATGTTTCCAGATCCGTGGCCCAAGGCCCGACATGCGAAGCGCCGCTTCGTACACCCGGAAAACATCGTACAGATGGCGCGCGTCCTGAAGCCCGGTGCTGTATGGCGCGTCGCAAGTGATCATCCTGTCTATCAGGAGTGGGTCACTGAAGTGATGGGCAATCAGGACCTGTTTGACGCGCCGCCACCAGCGACAGAGCGCCCGGAGGGCTGGTCCCCCACGCGCTATGAGGCCAAGGCCTTCCGGGAAGGACGTTTCCCTTTCTACTGGACTTTCACACGGCGCCCCTGAGGTGCCTCTCATGCACAACATCAGCGAGTTCCTGACATCATGACCCAAATCGAACGCGAAGAAATGGAATTCGATGTTGTGGTGGTCGGTGGCGGTCCTGCCGGTCTGGCCGCAGCAATACGCCTGCGCCAGATCGCGCCCGAAACATCCGTATGCCTGATTGAAAAGGGCAGCGAGATCGGCGCGCACATTGTCTCGGGCGCGGTCATAGAGCCTCGCGCACTGGAAGAACTCCTCCCTGACTGGCGTGATCGCAACGCGCCCCTCCGTACGCCCGTGACAGAAGAGCACATGCTCTATCTCACACCCCATCGCGCCATTAATATACCCGCGCTGGACCGCGTGATGCCTCATATGAACAATCACGGAAATTTCGTGGTGTCGCTCGGTGAAGTGTGCCGCTGGCTGGGAGAGCAGGCTGAAGAGGCCGGTGTCGAGATTTATCCGGGATTCTCAGGCGCTGAACTCCTGATTGAGAACAACCGCGTTGCCGGCATCATTACAGGCGACATGGGAATTGAACGTGACGGAACGCAGGGTGGCAATTTTGCCCCCGGTATGATCCTGCGCGCAAAACAAACCATCCTGACAGAAGGCGCACGAGGCTCCCTGAGTGCTCATGCCATGCAGCGCTTCGGCCTTCGGAAGGGTGTAGAGTCACAGACATACGCTCTGGGCATCAAGGAAGTCTGGGAAATTCCCAAAGAGAACCATCGCCCTGGATTGGTTCAGCACAGCTTCGGCTGGCCGCTGGACGATCACACCTATGGCGGCGCATGGCTTTACCATTTCGGCGAAAACCTGGTCAGCTACGGTTTCGTCACAGGTCTCGATTACGCAAACACCTATCTCTCCCCATTCGAAGAGATGCAGCGGACCAAGCTGCACCCTGCGTTTCGCAAGCATTTTGAGGGCGGAAAGCGCATCATCTATGGCGCCCGCGCCCTCTCGGAAGGTGGTTTCCAGTCCATTCCGCGCCTGAGTTTCCCCGGCGGTGTTCTGGCGGGCGATTCCGCTGGCTTCCTGAACGTCCCTAAAATCAAGGGCACGCATACAGCCATGAAGTCCGGCATGCTTGCCGCAGAAGCCGTAGCTGAGGCACTCACAAAAGATACTACCGAGGCTTCAACCTTCACGGCTCTCGTGAAAGACTCCTGGCTCTGGTCAGAGCTGCGCGATGTCCGCAATATCCGCCCGGCTTTCTCGAAATGGGGGATGAAACTCGGTGCATTGTATTCCGGGATCGACAGCATGATCTTCAGGGGTCGCACGCCTTGGACCCTGCATCATCCACATGCAGATAATGAGACACTCAAGCCTGCAGCTCTCTGTAAAAAAATTGCCTACCCGAAGCCTGACAACAAGCTGACATTTGACCGGGTAAGCTCAGTGTTCCTGAGCAGCACGAACCACGAAGAGAACCAGCCAGTACACCTCAAGCTGCGGAATCAATCCATCTGGCGCACCGTGAATCATGATGTATTTGATTCGCCGGAGAGCCGTTACTGCCCGGCTGGCGTGTACGAACAGGAGCAGGATGGAACAGAGTGGAATCTGCGGATCAACGCGCAGAACTGCGTTCACTGCAAAACCTGTGATATCAAGGACCCCACGCAGAATATCGAATGGTGCACCCCCGAGGGCGGCGGCGGCCCTAATTACCCGGTAGGCATGTAGCGCAAGCCTGCACCAAACGACGGTAACCTGCCCCGGGTGTGACTTTCGCAGCAACCGGGGTTACGATGCCGTCCGATTTTCCAGCGGCGACAGCAGCGAAAGATGACGATGAAGGTTCTGGTTCCAGTCAAACGGGTGGTCGATTACAACGTCAAGGTACGTGTAGCGGCCGATGGTAGCGGTGTCGAAACTCAGGGCGTGAAAATGTCCATGAACCCTTTCGACGAGATTGCAATCGAAGAAGCCGTACGACTTCGTGAAAAAGGCGCCGCTACGGAAGTTGTGGCCGTATCCATCGGTGTGCAGGCATCTCAGGATACACTCCGAACAGCTCTGGCAATGGGCGCAGATCGCGCAATCCTGATCCGTACGAATGAGACGCTTGAGCCTTTGGCTGTTGCAGGTCTTCTCAAAATCATCGTGGAGCGCGAAGCACCTGGTCTTGTCTGCATGGGCAAGCAGGCGATTGACGACGACATGAACGCTACTGGCCAGATTCTGGCAGCAAAACTGGGCTGGCCCCAAGGCACATTCGCAAGTGCCGTCACGATTGCAGATGGTCGCGCTGAAATCGCGCGCGAAATCGATGGTGGCACCGAAGTGATTTCGCTCGCGCTTCCTGCGGTTGTCACGGCGGATCTACGCCTGAACGAGCCTCGATACGCGTCCCTGCCGAACATCATGAAGGCACGCAAGAAGCCACTGGAAACGCTGGACGCAGCAGATCTCGGTGTTGATCTCGCCCCACGCCTGACGATTGTTTCCGTTGCTGAGCCGGCGGAACGCAAAGAAGGCGTCAAGCTCAACAGCGCGGCCGAACTGGTCGAAAAGCTCAAGACAGAAGCGAAGGTGATCTGATGACCGCTCTTGTTCTGCTCGAAATCGAGCATGGTGAAGTCCGTCAGGCATCGCGCTCAGCGGTCGCCGCAGCCTCCCGGTTTGGTGACGTCGATGTCATCGTTCTAGGCGAAGGCGCCGAAGCCGCAGCACGTCTTCCCGGCGTCAGAAACGTTCTAAGTGCCGCCTCCCTGACGCATGATCTGGCCGAACCCGCAGCCGCACTGCTGGCAGCACATACCTCGGGATACAGTCACGTCGTTGCAGCGGCATCGGCGGGTGGCAAAAATATCCTGCCCCGCCTTGCAGGCCTTCTGGACGTGCAGCCGATCCCGGAAGTTGTGGAAATCAAGGATGAAAATACTTTCGTCCGACCGATTTATGCAGGAAACGCACTCGCAACCGTGCGCTCCAGCGACACGATCAAGGTCCTGACGATTCGTGGCTCCAGCTTTGATCCCGTCTCAAAAGAAGGTGGTTCTGCCACAATCCAGACGCTCAATGCTCCCGCAACCGAAGATTTCTCCCGCTTTGTAAGGGTCGAACTGTCCAAGTCCGATCGCCCCGAACTAGAATCTGCCCGAGTGGTTGTTTCTGGCGGAAAAGGCATGAAGGACGCAGAGCACTTCAAGCTGCTTGAACCACTTGCAGACAAACTGGGTGCTGCAATCGGCGCGTCTCGCGCAGCGGTCGATTCCGGCTTTGCGCCCAATGAAATGCAGGTTGGCCAGACCGGTAAGATCGTTGCGCCAGAGCTGTACATTGCACTGGGTCTTTCCGGCGCGATCCAGCATCTTGCTGGAATGAAAGACAGCCGCGTTATCGTGGCCATCAATATGGACCCTGAAGCCCCGATCTTCCGCGTTGCTGATTACGGTATCGTCGGTGACCTCTTCACGATCCTCCCGGAACTTGAAAAAGCTCTCTGAAGTTTTTTCTTTGGGTGATCCGCAATATGACGGATCACCCGTTTTTCCCTGACGCATCCTTGCGTGAGATTAACTTGCTCTGCTCTCCCCTCATGGCATCGTGTTGCCAGAGGAGAAGCAGTCATGACCCTGCGAAATGCCCTTCAGAACGCCCTTTCCATATGTGGCGCTCTGGTTTTTTCACTGTCGATTCATTCTGCCGTTGCGGCGAGTTACACCGTCCCGTCTGCTTCAATGGAACCCACTTTGATGATCGGGGATCATATTGGCGTAGTGATCCCTCAATACGGCTTCAGTACCGCCAACCTTCCTTTCGGGAATCTCCTGCACAGTCCTGAAGGTGGTAATTCACGCCTCTTTGGCCACATGCCTTCCCGTGGAGACGTTATCGTTTTCCGCGCTCCAGCCAGCCCAAAGGATACTTGGGTCAAACGTGTTATTGGCCTTCCAGGGGATCGTATAGAACTCCGAGGCGGCCGAGTTCTGATCAACGGAACAATGCTCCCATGGAAAGACGAAGGTACGTTCCGTGAGGAAAGTTCCAAAGGTATCTGGCAAACTGCAGAGCAGTACGACGAGACACTGCCTGGCAACCATCACCATAAAATCCTAAAAATGCAGGAGAATGGACAACTGGACGATATTGCGCCGTTTACTGTGCCTTCTGGTCGTCTTTTCGTTATGGGGGATAATCGGGACAATTCCGCTGACTCGCGGGTGCCGGTCTCCGATGGCGGCGTAGGGTTACTACCTTTGTGGAACGTCACAGGTCGGGCTATTGAAGTTCTGTGGTCCTGGCATCATCCCACCAGAGTGATAATTTCTCTGGCATAAATTGGCTACACCTCTTGCACACCCGGCTGAACAGGCGTAGGAGAAGCGCCGTCGGCCGGAGTGTAGCTCAGCCTGGTAGAGCACTGTGTTCGGGACGCAGGGGCCGGAGGTTCGAATCCTCTCACTCCGACCAGCCGATAAAAAGCTAAGCACTTTTTATCGAGCAGCGCATACTTTCCTGAAAAATAATTGATATTTCCATGTGAGAGCGATGCCCTACTCACACCCAGCTAACCTTGCCTGAAAGCAAGCGCGCAAGCTGCATCGCCGAAAATAAATTCTACATTTTCAATGTACAGATGACATGATCTCTTAAAAAGTATAGTATAACACATAAAATCAATGTACCGACCAATTCAGAATACTAATCATTCGAATCGATAATACCAAATTTAGACAAGGAATTTCTTATCAGTAGGATATAATCCGCGCAGCGTATGGTGCCCCGCTTGCTAAAAAAACCGTTCAATATCCAGCAGGAAATATAACCCCAGCTATATTAAATGACTGAGAGTAAAATAAACGAGGCACCATTTCGCTGTCTGCGCCCTCATAAGAAGGCGCATTGAATATCAGGCCCGAACCATAATTTTTCGAGCCTGAATTTTACTCAGGAACGCGTGTCGAATGCCGATGAAACCGGCCATGCTACCTGTGCAAAAATACTTCCAAAGGCGTGCACTTCCGTCAGGAACGTACGCTCACCTTCCATAACAATACGGACAGTTGGAGCAAGTGTTCCGCCAATGCGATATGTCTGCGGATTACCCGGATCGACAGTGCCTGGCTGTGGAAGTGTATCAATGAAGGACTGCACATATCCGGCTGGATCGACGAAGTGTGAATAGGTTTCGTAAGGAGCATCACTCGGGTTTCCAAGAACCAGACCCGAGCCATTCAGCGGTGCATAAGGCCCAAAAATACCATTCCTCGACACAAAACCATACACGCCATCAGGGCCGGTACTGTTCCCTGTAAACGTGGAATGATGGGAAATGGTGAACAGATAGGTCAGACCATCCTGGAACACGACATGAGGACGTTCTGTCTGGTCATTCACGCCCAGAGCCGTCACGAGCGCGGGCAGCATTTCCCAACGCGAGAAATCACCACTGTTCGCATCAGAAACAAGACGCGCAATGCCGATCGCGGCAGCGCCATACTGGGCACCAGCCGGCACAGTCGAGGCAGGAGGAAGATTGCCCATCTCGTCAGAATCGATGGTGTACTGCCCGCGCATGCCCGGAACATTGCCTTCAAACAATGCGTAGATGTTACCGTCATCCGGATTGACGAACACATGCGGATCACGGAAATCCCAATATTGATCTTCTGCAATATTAGCGTAATTCACGCCATCGGCTTCAAACATGTCCGTGCAGACATCGAAACCTTCAAACCACACGCCGTTATCATCCGCGAGAATGCGGCCTGCGGTGTGTGACGGAACAGACTGTGCGGGTGTACCGTTGACCGAAGTGTAAAAGAGATCGATTACGTTGGTTGTATTCTCGCGCATCACTGCGCAGCCAGACCACTCCCAGTCGCGCTTGTTTGCACCCGGCTGAATCACACGACCGCCAAATTTCCAATCGGAACCATTGCCCGTGCGGCTGTAATAAAAACCAATATAGGAAAAATTGTTCCGGCTGTGCCAGCCTTCAACTGTGTTGCCCGTAGCGGCACGATCCGCGACAAGGGCAAACATGACGTACCATCCTTTGAAGGTCACCGTACGGCCGTTAATGTCACGCAGAGCCCAGGTATCCCACTGCCAGACATCAGAATCGATGACGGGAAAATCATAATCAATCAGCGGCATAGTCGTGGTCGGATCATCTGCATGAATCTTCAGCGCGTCGGCAATTGTCCAGCGCGTGCCTGTCTTACGCTGGCTCAGAAGAGCAGATTTGTTGATTGAGGAGATTGCTGTCATTTGTCTTTTTGCCTTCAAAATTTTTTCGAAAATATTCCTGACTAAAACTGATCAGGATTTGGTGTTGGCCGACCCCAGCCCCACGCCCGCAGCATCAGAAGACTGCGTCAGCTTGGCTGATTTTCCGGGCATGGCATTCTTGGAGCGCCCAGTCTGAAGCCTGTTCGCAGCCCACCCGATATTGAGAGCCAGCAGTGAAATCATCTGGAACGGCATTGCCCAAGGAGAACCGTCTTTTGGTGGGCGGACAAAAACCGTCAGCAGCTTGCAGGTGATGATGAAAAGAGCGACCCAGAGTTCGTACCGGGCCGGGATGTCATTCAGGAAACCCGAAAGATCCATCGCAAGACCTCCTGAAAAATCGCACAAAAAAAGGGACGCAGCCTTAAGCTCCGTCCCGTACAAAATCGTCTGTGCCGTTATTTTCTGAACCAAAATCACTTTTTGATCTGTGGCTCAGTGCCATATATCTAGAGCAACCCGCGCTCAGGCGCAACCCTCTTTCCTACTTTTCAAGCAATCAGATTGAAACGAACCCGCAACACGCTTATGTCCTGAAGGAAGGTTGGTCTCCTGCTATGTGCAGGAAACCCTCATTGGAGGACATGACAATGACCCGCACTACGCGATCCCTTTTCGCTATCGCAGCCCTGCTTTCAGCCACTCCTGCGCTGGCTGAGCCGGGTGGATGCCTGAAATATGGTGCCGTTGGCGCTGTTGGCGGACATCTCGCCCATCATGGCGTCCTTGGCGCTTTGGGTGGCTGTGCGACCGGTATGTATACCCGCCATGAGTATCGCAAGAACCTGCGTGAAAAAGCAGCTCTGTGGGATAAGGAACACCCGGCAGACCCGAACGCAAGCTGGTGGCAGACGCACCATGACGCCGCTTCGGTAGCCCAGAAATCACAGTGGTACGATGCTGAACACCCGGCCACACCGGCGTCTGGTGAACCCGCACCGCAGCATTAAAGGCATAAAAAAAACCCCTGCAGAATGCAGGGGTTTTTTATTTCCGGCCTTTTTAGTCCATCAGCTGAACTGAAAACCCTTAAGTGCAGAGCGTGATAGCTCCTCCAAAAGATCAATCGCACCTTCAGAATCGTTAAGGCAGGGTACGATTGCAAATTCCTCACCGCCTGCAGCCATGAATTCTTCCCGAAGTTCATTGCCGATTTCATCAAGCGTCTCAATGCAATCCGTCATAAACCCAGGCATGATAACCGCTATCTTTGTAATGCCCTGAGCTGGCAATGCGGATACGAAGGGCGCAGTATATGGCTGGATCCATTCCAGAGGCCCAAACCTGGACTGGAACGTAAGCGGCATCTGCTCCTCCCGGAGATCCAGCGCCTGACGCAGAGCAACGATGGTCCTGACGCATTCATCCCGATAGCTATCGCCCTTATCGATGCAGGTCTTGGGAAGGCCGTGAAACGAAGCGACGATTTGCTGCGGCTTGAAAGGGAGGCTTTCCAGTGTTTCCCGAACGGATGTCTGAAGCGCTTTGATAAAAAGCGGGTGGTCTGGAAAAGAGGGCATCGTCAGAACTGCTGGCTGACGGCGCAGGCGCATCAGGGCACGGAAGAGCTGATCGTTTGCGGTAGCCGTCGTAGCCGCCGCATATTGCGGATAAAGCGGGATGCTGATGATGCGATCACAACCCTGATCCATCAGACTCGTCAAAGCGTCCTTCACGGACGGCTGGCCGTAGCGCATTCCCCAAGCTACAGGAATTCCATCCTTTTCGAGGCGTGCAGAGAGCTTCTCGGCCTGTCTGCGTGTAAAGACGCGCAAAGGCGATGCATTCTCTTCCCTGTCCCAGATGCGCGCATAATTCGCGCCGCTGGCAAACGGACGTTTCGTTAAAATAATCCCTTGGAGGATAGGCTGCCAGATTAATGGCGGACTCTCTATGACGCGCTGGTCAGAGAGAAACTCCTTAAGATAACGCCGCACAGCAAAGTAGCCGGTATCGTCAGGCGTACCAAGATTCAGGAGCAGAATACCGGTGCGGCCCTTAGAGGGCACTGCAACGCTAGGAGTTTTGAAGGTAAAAGCCATAATGCCTTTTAATATGGGGCGAGGCACTTCTGGTCAAAAAATCAAACCGCGAGATGCGCGTCCCTTTCGGGACGCTATCGTCGATGCCGCACGCGGGCTGGGCTGATTCTAGATTGCATCTGTGCTCGGGAAGCCGCGTAGACAAACACCGCCAGAGCGGCGCCAATCGGACCAACATACGGCATTAGAGTATTCGTCAGAGCCATACTTGCCTCCTTAGACCCAGAAGGAAAGTCTTCCATGGGTCTGATTGAGAGATTGGCACAGAAATGGATTCGATCAACAGAAAAAATGCAAAAATTTCAAAAAAATATTTTGTCACCTTCAAACGGCTATTTTCCGCGAATTTCGCAACACCAATTTTGCCCGCGCCATAAACTCCGGCAACTGACCTCCTAACCAGTCGTTTTAGCCACAGAGACTGAAATTTTCCGAAAGATCAGATCATGGCTACCCAAGACCCCGTACTGTATGTCGTCGCAGATGGCGAAAAAGCCCGCTTTCTGAAACTTGAAGGTTCAGAACTACACACCCTCGAAAGATTTGACCTTCATAAGGGCTCAAACGCCGAGAAAGATGTAGGCTCAATCAAAGCACCACATTCAGATCCGCATAGTCAGTTGAAAGTGCGTTTTGCGCATGATCTCGCAGGCCACATCAACGTGGCTGCCCGGGACACGAATATTGAAGGTGTGTTTCTGATTGCGCCACCTCAGGCACTTCACGATATCCGCGATCACCTCGATAAACCAACCACCAAAAAGCTTTTCAAAACACTCACCAAAGACCTGACCAACACCAGCGACCGGGATCTCTTGAAACACCTCGATCGTCCGGAGACCGGATGGGCAGAACTGGCCCCCGTCTGAGCTAAAAGCACTCTGGGTTGATTCACGCCTCAGATGACAGCCTTACCCGCGACACAGGGGTTTTTTACCCCTGTGGTTTGTGGCCAGGAAGACGGTAGGTTTCTCTGGAACCGGGCTGCCAGAAGACCAAAGCACTGCGCTTCAAGCGCGTCCCCATCCCAGCCCAGAACATCCACATCCTCAACACTTCCCAACCGCTTCCTGAGGCCACCCATCAGTACCGGGTTGTGTCGCCCGCCACCCGCTACAAACCAGCGTTCCGGCGTCAACGCCATCGGGGTTCGTGCAATAGTTTCGACCGTAAAGGCCGCGAGTGTCGCCGCACCATCCTCAGCCGATAAACTCTCAACCAGCGCCATGGCCTGTGGATGAAAACTGAGGCGATCCAACGACTTTGGCATCGGACGTGTGAAATAAGGCAGCGACAACAGCGCGGCTAACACATGCCCATCAACACACCCTTTCTGCGCCAGAGCACCATCAAAATCACACGCAATACCGGTATACCTCAACGCCCAGTCATCCAGCAGCGCATTTCCTGGCCCGGTATCACATGCCCATATCTCTCGAGTCCCCTCCGCAAGTGGCCCCAAAAGGGTGACGTTTGCCACGCCGCCAATATTCAAAACGGCACATGCTTCCGGATGGTGGCGCAACAGCGCCGCATGCATCACTGGGACGAGTGGCGCACCTTCTCCCCCCTGCTCCAGATCACGAGCGCGGAAATCGCAGATTACTGGAACACCGCATCGGTCCTGTAACAGCGCGCCGTCACCAATCTGCCAGCTGCGTCCATTTTCTGGCTGATGAAGAATGGTCTGACCGTGAAAACCGATAACTGCCGGCACGATGTCAGGCGCCCGTAGGCGCAATTCAGCAACTGCCTCACAATGACGAAAGGTCAGATCCCGCTCTATTGCAAGGAGTTCCGGTTCATCTTCCGCCACGCCCTCGGCACGATCCAAAAGACTGCGGATACGCACCCGAAGAGCGTCATCATATGGCAGCGTCAATGACGGCCCGAAACGGCTGATCTGTTCCCCGTCCGTCTCGATCAAAGCCGCATCAACGCCATCAAGCGACGTGCCACTCATGAGTCCCAGCGCCCAGCGCAGCCCATTGACCGTCACAGCGTCGCAAGGACCCTGTGCAGATCACCATCATGCGCCAGCAACAGGTCTTCAAGCTGGGCCTGCTCTACCCCTTTGCGCAACAGAACAGCACGTTTGACGTTCCCTCCCGCCAAACGCAGGGCCTCCACAATTTCAGTTGGCTCCCCACCAGCTAACTCGAATACCATGCGCTCCGCACGGGCCTGAAGCTTGTCGTTGCTGATCCTCATATCCACCATGCGCCCACGATAGACATGCCCAAGACGCGTCATCAGTGCTGTGGAAAAAAGGTTAAGCACGACTTTCTGGGCAGTTCCCGCAGCCATTCGCGTCGAACCTGCAAGCACTTCCGCGCCGGTCGGGATACAGATACCGATATCTGCCTCATTCAACAAACGCGATGAAGCATTTCCGGCCACACCGATGGCCAGCGCACCTACCGCCCGCGCCGCGCCCAGCAGAGCGCACGTATAAGGCGTATTACCACTCGCAGCGATGCCGATAACAACATCATTGGCTGTCGGGTGGTGTGCTTCCAGATCAAGCCGAGCCTGATCTTCGCGGTCTTCTGCACCCTCTGCGGCCTGGGTCGTGGCCCCAGCGCCACCGGCCAGCAGGAGGACAAGCCGCTCCGGCGCCAAACCGAAGGTTGGTGTTAGCTCCACACCATCCTGAAGACCAATGCGCCCAGATGTCCCGGCCCCACCGTAAATCAGGCGTCCGCCTGCCCGAAGACGCGGCACAGCAGCCTCAACTGCCCTGTGAATGTCCGGAAGAGCTTCCTCCACCCGGTCCAGTGCTGCCTTCTGGGAAGAAAGCAGACGCCCAAGAAGCGCATCAAGCTCAAGCCGCTCAATGCCTTCATTTTCCTGCAGAACACTTTCTGTCCGGACATTACTCATGTGGTCAGACTTTCGGCGGCAGAAGAACACCGTCCTTCAGCAGGTCCTGCTCAACCAGACTTTCGGCAATCTGCACAGCATTGAGCGCAGCACCCTTGCGAAGATTATCCGACACACACCACAGAGCCAGACCGTTCTCAACGCTCGGATCAATCCGCAGACGCGAAACATAAGTCGCATCCTCCCCAACCGTCTCGATCGGCGTGACATATCCACCGTCTTCGCGCTCGTCACGCAGGATCACACCCAGAGCCTTGCGCAATGCATTGCGGGCCTTCTTGAGATCAACCGGCTTTTCGCATTCGATGCTGATGGCTTCCGAATGACCGATGAAAACAGGAACGCGAACGCAGGTCGCCATGACCTGAATATCCGGATCGAGGATCTTACGGGTCTCAACCGCCATCTTCCACTCTTCCTTGGTCGAACCATCTTCCATGAAACGGTCGATATGCGGAATAACGTTGAAGGCAATCTGCTTCGTAAACTGCGCAATGGTCGGCGGATCGTTGACGAAAGTGCCCTTGGTCTGAGCGAAAAGCTCATCCATTCCGTCTTTACCCGCGCCTGAAACAGCCTGATATGTCGAAACAACGATCCGCTTGATCTTGAACAGGTCATGCAGCGGCTTAAGCGCCACCATCATCTGGGCCGTGGAGCAGTTCGGGTTGGCAATGATGCCGCGACGAGCCTTTTTAAGCGCCTTCGCATTCACCTCTGGTACTACCAGCGGAATACCCGGCTCCATCCGAAAGTGGGATGTATTGTCAATCACCACGCAACCGGCAGCAGCAGCCTTGGGTGCATAGATGGCAGAAACCTCGCCACCCGGCGAAAAGAGTGCAAGATCCCAGCCAGTGAAATCGAACGTCTCAAGGTTCTGCACCTTGAGAACCTTCTTCTCCCCGAAAGAAATTTCACGGCCAACTGAACGCGGAGACGCAAGCGCCACCACTTCATCTACCGGGAAATCACGCTCTGCCAGAATTCGCAGCAGTTCGCGCCCCACCGCTCCCGTGGCGCCCGCAACCGCAACCCGATAACCCATGTTCTCTTCCGTTCCCTAAGTGTAATCAGCCTGAAAAAGGCAAGCGCTTCACAAGCGCCGAAAGACGGTGACGGCCCAGTTCGTACTGTGCCTTGCGTCCCGTCGCCATATAATTGAGCTGAATGGCATAGCGCGTGCCAACAAACTGCCGATGTCCATGCCAGGTTTTTGGCCCATTGGGGAACACCAGAAGCGTTCCTTCAGCCGGCACCACTTCCACCGCATAGTCTTCCACGTCATCAGGCCCGCGCAGCAGACGCAGGCACCCATCGCGAGACGTCCAGTCCTCGCCACGGGGATTGAGATAAAGCAGGACAGTGACCAGCTTTGCCTCGGAATCCCGATGAATCCGCCCGTCTTTCTCACGCGTCCGGCCACGAACCGTGAGCATCGTCGGCGCATCCAGCAGATCCAGCCCGAATTTCTCTGCAATCAGAGCCTTGAGCTTCGGTCCCTGCAACTCATTGATCATTGCCGCCACATTCGGTGTCAGCTTCAAAGATTCCGGCGGAAAAGATCCCCCGGATGCCATCTCTGGCAGTTCAGACACCACTGTTTGCAGATCATCATTCCCGATGAAATGTGGAACAACCACATGCGGGAACGGATCCTCCGCAACAGGCGTGCGCTTCAGAGCATCATAAGCGAGCGAGATCATTGACATAGCGAAAGAGGCTAGACCCGCCTTTCTTTGCCGACAAGTGCCATTCCCGGCATATCAGGAGCGGTGACCTGTTCACCCCCTAAGACGCGGATGACCTTTCGTCACACGGTTCGTGGAAAGATAACGCACATATCCGGCACCAAGTCGGTTGGCGCCCCCATTACAGACCTGAGGATGATTCACTACAGGTTCAGCTGGGACGACCCACGTCGTCCGCAGGACACCAGCATTTTTCCTGCACACGATCAGACGCCTGTCCACACCCGACAGGCCAGCAGCATCGGCATGCAGCATGATCCTGCCATCCATATGCGCCTCGTCCTGCGCCTGTACAGCGGGCGCAACAACACCTGTTAAACCTACAAAAAGCAGCAGAAGAGCACGCATTCGCCTGACCCCCGACCAATGCCGTTTTCCATATATCGGCAGGGGTATGACGACTCTCGAACTACAAAAGTTGCGGCAATTCTGTGGCAGACATGCAAAATCCCGTATTCCAACCCTAGGATCGTCCGCACGTTAAGCGTCTTAATATCATCCCGGACCCTACAGAAAGCGCTTCCATGAACACTCTTCCTCTCGTCCTGCCTGAACTTCGTCAGTTCCTGCTCGATAACCCGAGAGAAGACGTATCCCCACTAACACTTTCTGCCGTGCGCACCCTGATGCAGGAGCGCGCAAACACTGCCAGCAATATAGCCGATAACTACTCCCTCACCGTTAGGGAAAGCCTTATCCCGGGCCTTAAGAGCGCCCCGGACATCAGGCTCCTCATCGTCCACCCAAAGCACACGAAGCAGGACCGCCCCGCCCTGCTGCATCTCCACGGCGGCGGCTACCTCGCCGGGCTTCCGGAACAGAGCCTCTGCACATTGCGCCGATTCGCTCATGAACTGGACTGTGTCGTCGTCTCCCCCGACTACCGTCTGACCCCAGAAACACCTTTTCCCGGACCCGTCGAAGACTGCTACGCCACACTTCTGTGGATGGCAGAAAATGCAGGCAGCCTCGGTATTGATCCAAGCAGGATCGCACTGACAGGCGAGAGCGCTGGTGGCGGTCTCGCAGCGGCTCTGGCCCTGATGACCCGCGACCTCAAAGGTCCGCGTCCCATCTTTCAGGATCTGGTATACCCGATGCTGGACGACCGCACCGTCAACGGGCAGGCAGACGCATCGCCCGTTGGTGGCGAGTTCGTCTGGACCCGTGCCAGCAATACCTATGCATGGGAAGTCCTTCTCAGCCCGGAACTTCCCGGTAGCCCGGACATCTCCCCCTACGCTGCTCCGGCACGCGCAACAGACCTCACGAATCTGCCCCCCGCCTATATCAGCACCGGCGCGCTGGATCTCTTCCTTGATGAAAACCTGATCTATGCACAGCGCCTCATTCACAGCGGGATTTCGGTCGAGCTGGACCTCTTCCCCGGCACTTATCACGCCTTTGACGTCCAGCCGGATGCACCCGTGGCGCAACGTGCACGCCAGCGCAGGCTGGATGTCCTGAAACGCGCCTTCAGCATACCTTAATGCATCGTCATCCTTCTTTCGTTGGCCGGACTATTCCAATCCGCTAAGGTCCGCCCCCTCGCTGGCAGGAGACGAGTTTCATGGGCGATCATCGCGACGATCGGGACGCAATCAACGGCGCAAATACCGTCTATCTGGCGGAGCTTCATGCGCGCTGGCAGGCTGACCCGACATCTGTTGACCCCACTTTTGCAGCCCTGTTCGACGCCCTCGCCACGGAAAAAGCTCCGGCAGATGCCCCCGAGACAGGTTCGGAGACTTTGCGTAATGCCTTCCGTCTGCGCGGCCACAGCGCTGCCAGACTGGACCCACTCGGAATCCGCCCGCTCCCGGAATTGCGTGAACTGAATCCGCCCGGCGCAGACAGGGACCTGCTGGCACGTCTGCGCAAAATCTACTGCGGCTCCATCGGCGCGGAGTTCATGCATCTGCAAGACCCAGACCAGCGGCAATGGTGGATCGACAAGCTCGAAAACAGCACACCCGAAAGTCCCCTGTCTCCAACACGCATCCTTCTCGCCCTCACACGCGCTGAAGGATTCGAGAACTTTTGCCAGAAGCGCTTCACAGGAATGCGCCGTTTCGGCCTTGAGGGCGGAGAGAGCGTCATCGTCGCCCTGCGCACATTGATCGACGAAGCCGCAAGGGACGGCGTAAAATCCGTATCGCTCGGCATGCCCCATCGCGGGCGCCTGAACGTCATGGCCAATATCCTGCGCAAACCCTTCGCGGCAATTTTCAGCGAATTTGCAGGCGCATCCTTCAAGCCGGACGATGTTCAGGGCTCAGGCGATGTCAAATACCACCTCGGCACGGCAACCACGCTCGAACATGCCGGGCGCACAATGCGTATCTCACTCCTGCCAAACCCATCCCACCTTGAAGCCGTTGATCCCGTCGTGCTGGGTCGCGTCCGTGCGGATCAGGACAGCAGCCGTGATACACAGCGCAATCATCACCTTGGGATTCTCGTGCATGGCGATGCCGCCTTTGCCGGGCAGGGTGTGGTGTATGAAACACTCGGCCTGTCCCGCCTGACAGGCTACAGGACTGGTGGCACCGTACACGTCATCATCAACAACCAAATCGGCTTCACAACCATCCCCGAAGATGCGCATTCAGGTGTCTGCGGAACCGACATTGCAAAAGCCATTCAGGCGCCCGTACTCCATGTCAACGCAGACGACCCTGAAGCCGTTGCCCGCTGCGCAGGACTTGCCCATCAATGGCGGGCTGAATTCCACTCCGATATCGTGCTGGATGTCGTGTGCTATCGCCGCCACGGCCATAACGAAACCGATGAGCCCTCTTTCACCCAGCCAGCAATGGTACGCGCCATTCAGGCCCGCCCGACAACACGTCGCCTCTACGCTGACCAGCTAATCCGTTCAGGCGCCCTCAGCTCAGACGACGTCAGCAGCATGTGGGACAGCTTCCAGGCTGACCTGGAACAGGAATACACCGCTGCCGCCGAGTACAAGCCCGATGCCACAGACTGGCTGGATGGCCCCCAGGACCCCACACGCCTTCAGGATGAACCAGACCGCATCCAGCCCATGACAGGCGTCCCGCTTGAACGCCTTCGCGCCGTTGGCGAGGCTATCGGCACGATCCCGGCCAACATCAGTGTTCATCCACGCCTTGCGCGCCAGATCATTGTCCGCGGAAATGCCGTTGAGGCAGGAGGCCCGCTGGACTGGGCCACAGCAGAAGCCCTCGCTTTCGGAACACTGTCCATGGACGGCCACCCGGTCCGTCTGTCAGGACAGGATAGCCGCCGAGGCACCTTCAGCCAGCGACACGCCGTTCTGGTGGATCAGGACACCGGAGCGGAAGAAACACCCCTCACTCACATTGCCCCTCATCAAGCCCCACTAAAAATCTGGAACTCGCCCCTCTCCGAGTATGCGGTTCTGGGCTTCGAGTATGGCTACTCCCTCGGGGACACGAACGCGCTTGTCCTGTGGGAAGCGCAGTTCGGAGATTTCTCCAACGGCGCCCAGATCATTCTCGATCAGTTTGTTGCCTCAGGTGAGACGAAGTGGCTCCGTACATCCAGCCTGACGCTCCTGCTACCACATGGCCACGAAGGTGGCGGCCCTGAGCATTCCTCCGCCCGACCAGAGCGCATCCTCCAGCTCTGTGCTGAAAACAACATGCGTGTCTGCAACATCACGACACCTGCAAACTATTTCCACGCACTGCGCCGCCAGACAGGCCGCCGGTGCCACAAGCCTCTGGTCGTCTTCACGCCCAAATCACTGCTACGCCACCGGGACGCAGTGTCGACACTGGAAGAAATGGGTCCACGCACACGCTTCCAGACAGTCCTGCCCGATCCGCAGTTCCCGGAAGGTGCGAAGAGAATCATCCTGTGCTCTGGAAAAATCTTCTACGACCTACTCGCGGAACGCTCACGCCAGAACCGGGCAGACGTAGCAATCATACGCCTGGAGCAGCTCTACCCATTTCCGCATCACCCGTTAGTCGAACAGCTTGCCAGACACCCGGACGCCGATCAGGTCATCTGGTGTCAGGAAGAACCCCAGAATAACGGCGCATGGAATTTCGTAGATCGCAGGATCGAACGTGCCCTGCGCGAATGCAATCATCGTGTCTCGCGCCCAGAATATGTCGGGCGTGACAGCGCAGCATCGCCTGCAACCGGCCTTTCAAGCGTTCATACCGCTCAACAGGAAAAGCTGGTGCAAAGCGCGCTCGGGTAAGTTACCCTTCGTTACGATCGAAACAAGAGCACTGCCTGATGAAGAAAAAATCCATCGCAACCCTCCTTGCAATGTTCCTTGGAACATTCGGAGGGCACCGATTCTATCTCGGCTCCCCAATCCTCGGGCTGCTCTACATCCTTTTCTGCTGGACCGGCATTCCAACAATCGTCTCGTTCATTGAAATGATTATCCTCATCTGCATGACAGACGAGGAATTCGACATCAAATACAACACGGAATTCATGCTTCAGAAACAGTCGTTCGAACGCATGAAAGAAGCAGGCTGGTAAACAGAAGAACCGCTATCTGGCGCCAAACCACCCGCGGCGCCAAAACCACAAAAGCGGCAAAACAATCGAAAGCGTCATCATCATCAGGCTGTACTGATAGCCATAATGCCAGGACAATTCGGGCATGATCTTGAAATTCATGCCGTAAATGCCTGCAATGAGCGTGGGCGCAATACCAACAGAACTGACAACCGTCAGTACCTTCATGCCGTCATTCTGCTCTATATTGATGAAGCCCAAAGTAGCATCCAGCAAGAACTGCACCTTGTTCATCGTCTGCGCCACGAAGTCGTTCAGAGATGCCACATCCCGTCCCGCGACCTTCAGGCGCTGCTTGAGCCCATCCACCAGCACATGGCCGGGCAATTCGCCAACATAGATCAGCATCCTGTCGATCCCCAGAAGACTGTCCCGGATCATGGATGCAAGATCCCCTGCCCGCCCCAGACGACGCAGGGTTTCGCGGAGCATCTCTCCTGCGTTCGCTCTCTTGCGTGGACGATCCGCATTAAAAACCTTGCGCGAAACATCATCCAGAGTGCGGCCCAAACCTTCCAGAATATCCGCAAGACGATTGATCATCTCTTCCAGAAGCTGGGTCATGACCTGATCAGGAGTCAGCGTGCCGTCATTCGCGGTCTCGGCAATATCGCGGCCAACAACATCAAATGCGTAATAGTCTGAATAGCGGACAGTCACGAGTTTCTGCGCCGTCAGCACAAAACCTACAGGATACGAAAACGCACTTTCATCCACACGCCGAACAAGCGGAGATGACAGGTAAAGAACATTGCTGCGTTCATAATGGCGTGAAGAACTCTCGATTTCTTCGAGCTCCTCGCGACGCGGCACATGAATACCCAGGGCTTTCTCAGCCCGGTCGATCTCTTCGGTAGACGGGTTAATCAAATCGATCCAGACAATACCAGACAGATCGTCATCCGGTTCAATCTCGCGGGCCGGCACGCCGGCAAGGCGGGCGAGAAACATGAAAAAATCACCTCACGGCAGGAAAGAAGAAACCCACTCTTGTCGTCACCAGTCAGAGAGAGCAATCCTTTGTAGCAGCATCCGCCAGACAGTCACGGCCTTCTCGCGCATAGACGCAAGGGCTTCACCTTGGTATCGCAGACACGCCCTTCACGCGGAACAGAGCGCAGCATGACCACTTCAACTCCCTCCCTGCCCAATTCCTTGCGTTCCGGCCCGGATGACCGCGGCCGCTACGGAATCTTCGGGGGACGCTTCGTCGCCGAAACGCTCATGCCGCTGATTCTGGAACTTGAGGAAGCTTATCGTGCGGCCCAGGCTGACCCCAGCTTCCGCGAGGAACTGGATTACTACTACCGGGACTATGTCGGCCGCCCCAGCCCGCTATGGCATGCACGACGCCTGAGCGAAGAGCTTGGGGGGGCAAAAATCTATCTCAAGCGTGAAGAACTGAACCACACCGGGTCTCACAAACTCAACAACGTGATGGGCCAGATCCTTCTGGCACGCCGCATGGGCAAAAAGCGCATCGTTGCAGAAACAGGCGCGGGCCAGCACGGCGTTGCAACAGCAACCGTCTGCGCCCTGTTCGGCCTGAAATGCACCATCTACATGGGCGCAACAGACGTCGAGCGGCAAAAGCCCAACGTCTTTCGCATGCACCTGCTTGGTGCCGAGGTAAAACCCGTCACTGCGGGTGCAGGCACCCTCAAGGACGCCATGAACGAGGCCATGCGCGACTGGGTCGCGAACGTGGCAGATACGTATTTCCTCGTGGGAACAGTCGCAGGTCCACATCCCTATCCGGAGATGGTGCGCGACTTTCAGTCCATCATCGGCATCGAGACCAAAGAACAAATCATCCGCGCGGAGGGCCGCCTGCCAGATGTCATCGTGGCAGCAATCGGCGGCGGATCCAATGCCATGGGTATTTTCCACCCGTTCCTCGATGATACTTCTGTCCGGCTGGTCGGCGTAGAAGCAGCAGGGCACGGCCTGGATTCCGGCAAAACAGCAGCATCCATTTCGCGCGGACGCCCCGGCGTACTGCACGGAAACCGTACTTATCTGCTGCAAGACATCAACGGCCAGATCGAGGAAGCACATTCGATCAGCGCGGGCCTAGATTATCCCGGTATCGGCCCGGAGCATTCCTGGCTCAACGATATCGGACGTGCGGAATATGTTGGCGTCACCGATCAGGAAGCACTGGACGCCTTCCAGCTCTGCACACGTACGGAAGGCATCATTCCTGCGCTCGAATGCGCCCATGGGCTGGCGCATGTCGCCAAGATCGCGCCAACCATGTCTCCTGATCAGATCATTGTCCTGAACCTCTCCGGTCGCGGAGACAAGGACATCTTCACCGTCGCCAGCCATCTCGGAGTAAAGCTGTGAGCCGTATCCAGGCCCGTTTTGCCGCCCTCAAGGCCGAGGGCCGCGGCGCCCTGATCCCTTATCTTCAGGCGTGCGACCCCGACTTCGACACTTCGCTCGAACTGCTCCGTGCAATGCCGGGCGCAGGCGCAGACCTCATCGAGATCGGCGTTCCGTTCTCCGATCCGGCCGCCGATGGCATCACGATCCAGAATGCCGCCATCCGCGGCTTGAAGGCAGGCGCGACCATGGCGCGCGTGCTCGATATGGTGCGCACGTTCCGCAAGGACGACAACGACACCCCTATCGTCTTGATGGGCTATCTCAACCCAATCGATAGCTATGGGCCTGCCAAATTCTGCTTTGACGCTGCTGCAGCGGGTGTGGACGGCATCATCGTGGTGGATATGCCCACCGAAGAAGCCGACCTTCTGGACAACCACGCCCGCGAAGCCGGACTGGACATCATCAGCCTCGTTGCGCCGAACACGTCCCGCTCACGCCTCTTTCACGTGCTGAAAGCGGCCTCAGGCTTCGTCTATTACGTCAGCATAACAGGCATAACAGGTACAAACAGCGCCAGCGCCGAAGATCTCTCAAAGGCCCTGCCGCGCATCCGCGAAGCCACGGATCTGCCCGTCGCCATAGGCTTTGGTATCAGCACACCTGAGCAGGCAAGAACCGCTTCGCGCATCGGTGACGCAGCAGTCGTGGCCTCAGCCCTGATCAAAACGCTGGCAGCCACACTGCACGATGGCAAAGCCACACAGCAGACTGTGCCAAGCGTCCTCAGCCAGCTTCGTGAACTGGCAACAGCAGTCCGGAGCTGAGGCTCCGGACTGGTTTCTCAGAGAGCATTCTTACGCAGGGACATGCCAAATAAAATGGCAGCGATCCCTGCGAAAATCAGCTCTACCGCAATAAGCGTCCCAAACAGGGAAAGCCCGGACCACGGCAACGTGGCGTACAACAGAATACCAACCAGCAGCGTCACAAGCCCGCTTGCTGCCGCCGTCCACCAGGTGCTCAGTCCTCGATGGCCCGCCGCCCAGAATGTCCGACTTAACCCGGCAAAAATCAGGCACCCTGCGAGCACAGCCGTCAGGAATACAGAGCCTGTCGCTGGCTCCTCGATCATCAGCAAGCCTGCGATGATGTAGAAAATACCCATAATCCCTGAGAGCCACTGCCCCGACACGGATAATCCGCGATGCATGAAGCTCTGAAGGACCTGAGCCATGCCCGCCATGATCAGGAGCACACCCAGAATCACCACACTCGCAAGCGTGGTGGTTACAACGTCGGTCCAGGCAAGCATGCCCAGAAGAACAAAAAATATACCAACGCCAATAAACCAGCCCGGCTTGAGCCCCTGCCCTGACGGATTACGAAAACTGACAAAACGGTCCGACATGATTGCGTCCTTCTTCAGGCCGGATACGTCTGGAATATGCGTTCCGGAAAGTCATCGTTCTAACAGCATTTGGCGGGTCTGGGTTGCCCTTTCCCGCATGGCAGAAGCGCAGTAAAAAGCGCGTTTAAGGAGAAGGCTGGCAAATTCAGGCGACCAGCGTTAAAAACGCGCCCCAATACCCAGCCCCAGCCGGGCCCCCATATTGCTGCCTTCCTCAACGACGGCAGACGGAGAGTAACGAGAAACATGAGCTGGCTGACCGAATACGTCCGACCCAAGCTGCGTGGCCTGCTTCAGCGCGACGTGCCGGACAACCTGTGGACCAACTGCGAATCCTGCAGCCAGATGGTCCTCATCAAGGACCTTGAGCGCAACGAAAAGGTCTGCCCGCATTGTGGCCACCACATGCGCGCCAAAGCCCGCGAGCGCATGGCATGGACATTCGATAATGGTGAATACACCACAATCGAACTCCCCAAGATGCCGGTTGACCCGCTCTCGTTCCGTGACTCCAAGCGTTACACGGATCGCCTGAAAGAAGCACGCAGCAAATCCCATCTGGACGAGGGCCTGCTCGTGGCCCACGGCCTGATCAAGCAGCAGAAAGCTGTCGTGGCTGTCATGGCTCCCGAATATCTTCTGGGCACCATGGGCGCAGGACTGGGCGAAGCCTTCATCGCAGCCTGCCGTCTGGCCGTTCTGCAGAAAGCACCGCTCGTGGTCTTCACGGCGTCAGGTGGCGCACGCATGCAGGAAGGCGCCGTCAGCCTCATGCAGATGCCCCGCACCACCATCGGTGTTCAGATGCTGCGTGAAGCCGGACTGCCCTATATCGTCGTCTTCACAAACCCGACGACGGGCGGCGTTTCCGCATCCTTCGCCATGCTCGGTGATATCCACATCGCCGAGCCCAACGCACTGATCGCCTTTGCTGGCCCCCGCGTCATTCAGGACACCGTGCGAGAAACTCTTCCAGAGGGTTTCCAGCGCTCCGAATACCTGCGCGAACACGGCATGGTGGATATCGTCGCCAAGCGCAGCGAACTGCCGGAAACTCTTGGCCGCATCATCGGCCTGCTGACCAAGCAGCCTGCAGCTTCAGAAGCAGCCTGATGGCCACCCAGAAGGGCGAGCCAGTAAAGCTGGCCAGTGAGTATGAGGGCCGCCCGGGTGCGGTCCTCGCTCGTCTTCAGGACCTTTATCCAAAGCTGATCGATCTTTCGCTCGACCGTCTGGAAGTCCTTCTGGCAAAGCTTGGTCACCCCGAGCGCGCACTACCCCCCGTCATTCACGTGGCGGGTACCAATGGCAAAGGCAGCACCTGCGCAAATCTCCGCGCCATCGCGGAAGAAGCAGGCCTGCGCGTCCACGTCATGACAAGCCCGCATCTTGTCAGCATTCGCGAGCGCTTTCGTCTGGCAGGCAAGCTGGTAGATGAAAACCTGCTCGTCGAAGCGTTCGAGGAAGTCGCGCGCGCAAACGACAGCGCCCCAATTACGGTCTTCGAAGTCCTGACCGCTGCAGGCCTGCTCCTGTTCTCACGTATTCCGGCAGATCTCGTCATTCTCGAAGTCGGGCTTGGTGGCAGACTGGACGCAACAAACGTCGTTCCTAACCCGGCCGTCTGCGTCATCACACCCGTCAGTCTCGACCATCAGGCATTTCTCGGTGAAACGCTCTCAGCCATTGCAGGGGAAAAAGCGGGCATCATCAAACAGGGCGTGCCTGTGGTCTGCGCAGCACAAAAGCCCGAAGCCCTCGCCACAATCCACGCAAGAGCTGCATCCCTCAATGCCCCCCTGCGCGTTGTTGGCACAGACGTGACGATCACCACAGACGGCGTACACCTGCATTATGCAGATGCTGACGGAGCACTCGAGCTTCCTCTACCCGGCCTCTCGGGCCCGCATCAGATCGAAAATTCAGCACTGGCCGTTGCAGCCCTGCGCCTGTGCCACGTCAAAATTCCAGACGCCGCCTATGCCGGAATCGCCAACACACGCTGGGCAGCCCGCCTTCAAAGGCTCCACGGCAATCTGACACAGATGCTCCCGGAAGGCTGGGAGCTTTATCTGGACGGTGGCCACAACCCCGGTGCAGGTGAGGTTCTGGGAAAAGTCATGGACGGGTGGAAAGACCTTCCCATCCATATCATTGCTGGCGTCAAGCAGAGCAAAGACGCCTCAGGCTTTCTTGCCCCAATCGTCTCCCGTGCCACATCCGTCCAGGCCGTTGCCGAGCCGGGACAGCATCTTGCCATGCCAGTTGAAGATATCATCGCCGCATCTGGCAATGTCGCAACGCCGGGCCCGACGATCCAGGAAGCTCTCGCACGCCTTAATGCCTTGCCCCACGCTCCAAAAGCACGGGTGCTAATTTGTGGAAGCCTATATCTGGCAGGCGTCGCACTCGCACAGGATGGCTGGCAGGCAGACTAAAATCTCCCTGCCTCGATCTACGAGGCAGGGATCTCAACAACTCCGCGTCGTCGAATATTATTCGGTCCGGATAATTCCTGAAATCCGTGTCACAACACGACCACCCACCCAGATGTCCGAACCGCTCTGCTCCAGAATGACGCGCCCCTCACGTCCCATAGTGGTCCCCTGACTGGCAACATACTGCGCGGGTGCAATTCCCGCCCCGATCAGCCATTGGGCAATCGACGCGTTCAGGCTTCCTGTCACGGGGTCTTCAAATCCGTTCTCGGCGCCCACAAACGCCCTCAATTCAAATTGCGCCTCGCTACCGTCAAACGCCGGATCCCAAGCCCCGACAACCCCCAAATTTTGCCCGACCAAAGCCTGATAATTCGGTCGAATAGACAACACTTCGGCGCGTGATCGTAACTGCACCCCAAGCCACCCAGGGCTATTGTCACACCACTGCGCCGCAACAACCGCCTCCGGCGCAAGCCGCAGTGCCGCCATCGCCTTCAGCAAATCAGCAGGCTCAACCGACCCGGATCGCACAAGCGGAGGGGCTGCAAACGCCACCCTGCCTCCGTCAGTCCGAACCCGCACCAAACCAGCAGGGCATTCCTGAACTACAACACTGCCTCTAGGCACACCACCGCAGGTCAGCCAGACATGAGCAGTACCCAGCGTCGGGTGCCCCGCAAAAGGAAGTTCACTCTGAGGCGTAAAAATGCGGACCCGATAATCAGCATCAGGATGCGTCGGCTTCAGCAGGAAAGTCGTCTCGCTGAGATTGGTCCAATTGGCGATTACGGTCATCTGAACGTCCGTCAGACCGTCTGCACCAACAACGACAGCCAGCGGATTACCTTTGAACGGGCTTGCCGCAAACACATCAACCTGATGAAAAGCCAATTCAATCGTCATACATTCACCCTTCCGGAATTCCGCTTAAATCAGAAGCATGATTCCACTGAAGGCATTCTCTCAGACTGTCACCGTACGTAAAGACGAACCAGTTCAGTCCATTCCTCCTGAATACTCACATCCGGCATTCGTGCGTCAGCCTGACGATACCAGTAACGCGCATTGGACAGATCCCCTTCCTGTCGATGCAGGAAAGCGTGGACACGGTCACAGTCCCTCGTGCCTTCGGCCTTCTGAACTATCTCATGTGCACGTGCCCAGTCCCGCCGTCCGGCCCACCACAATGCCTGCTGAACACGATTCAGACGCTCAGGCGGTTTTGCAGCCTTGAGACTCGCGTGGAAATCCTTGGAATCAACCATGGTTTTTCCTTTCTGCTGGCTGAAGCGCCATTTCCCGGGGGTTTCACATATCCCAACGCATCAGCTCACTAACAGGATGCCATTTCATACGCTGCTTACGGTGGCCCCCAGTGCTAAGATCACCCAGTGAATATGATCGAATCGCCAACATCCTCCCCCGTGTCGGAAACCAGCCCCAAGGATGGCCTGGGTGCCCTTCTGCGCCGTTCTCCTCCTGCGAGTCAGGCAGCAGAACAGGCCCTTCTTGGCGCCATCCTAACCAACAACAAAGCCTACGAGCGCGTTTCAGACTTTCTGGAACCTTCGCATTTCTCGGACGAGGTCAACGGCCGGATTTACGAAGCCGTTGCCCGCCGGATCGAACGCGGCCAGCTTGCAGACCCTGTCACAATGCGTGCCGAATTCGAACATACCGGACTGCTCAATGCGGCCGGTGGACCCGCATATCTCGCACGCCTGCTGACTGCCATGGTAGGCATCGTCAATGCTGGCGATTATGGCCGCGTCATTCACGATGCATGGGTGCGACGACAACTGATCGACATTGGCGAAAACGTCGTCAACAACGCCTTCGGTGCGCGCCCCGATCTGGACGGCGTGGACCAGATCGCAGCCTCCGAAGAGGCACTTTTCAAGCTCGCCACCGATAAAGGTCAGGAAGGTGGGTTCGTCTCTTTCGGCAAAGCCCTAACGGGTGCGATCGACGTTGCTGAAAAAGCATTCCACCGCTCCGGCGATGTCGTGGGGCTCACCTCCGGCCTACGCGATTTTGACAAGCGCACAGGCGGCCTTCACCCTTCCGATCTCATCATTCTTGCCGGTCGTCCTGCAATGGGCAAAACCGCACTTGCAACCAAAGTCGCTTTCTCAGCGGCACGCGCCCTACTGCGTGATGCCGAAGACGAAGGCGTTCCCCCCAAGGGTGCTGTTGCAATCTTCTCACTAGAAATGTCGTCCGAGCAGCTGGCAACCCGTATTCTGTCTGAACAGGCCGAAGTCTCAGGTGAGCGTATCCGTCGTGGCGACATCGGCCAGAAAGAGTTTGATCGCTTCGTACGCGTCTCCCGCGAACTCCAGCGCCTGCCCCTTCATATCGATGACACTCCGGCCATCTCCCTGTCAGCAATGCGAACCCGCTGCCGACGCCTCGCACGAACAAAAGGCCTGAGCCTCGTCGTCGTCGACTATCTTCAGCTCATGCGTCCGGCCATCGGCACGAAACCGGATAACCGTGTGCTCGAAATTTCCATGATTACACAGGGTCTCAAGGCAATCGCCAAGGAACTCTCGGTTCCCGTCATCGCACTGTCCCAGCTCTCCCGTCAGGTCGAGTCACGCGAAGACAAGCGCCCCATGCTCTCTGATCTTCGTGAATCCGGCTCCATCGAGCAGGATGCTGACGCCGTGATGTTCGTCTACCGCGATGAATATTACCTGCAGCAGCGCATGCCGAAGGAAAGTGCTTACGACAGCACGGACAAATTCCAGATCGCCACCGAAGAGTGGCAACGAAAAATGGCACTCGTCCATAACAAAGCAGAACTGATCCTCGAAAAGCAGCGTCACGGGCCGACGGGAACGATCCATCTCTACTTCGAAGGCGAATTCACCCGCTTCAACGACCTCGACATGATCCACGAATAGGCATTCAGCTGCACAAATCCGAGTATAGGCAGACCACCCTCCGTCGGCACAACCGGTGTGCCGACGGGAATTCACGTCAGAGCAAAGACAACATACTTACAAAACAGGTCTAGCCCCAGGCTTCCCTTGCAGCGTCCACACCCGCACCACGTGGCAGCTTGAAACCTTCTCCGGCCAACACAGCCTCAAATGCTCCAAGGGTCAGCAGGACCTTGTGTTTCTGAGCGTTCACACCCATCGCACCAATCCGCCAGATCTTGCCGGTCAATGGCCCGAAAGACGAGACGATTTCGATCTCAAAATCCTGCCGCATCTGCTCCCGCACCCGGGCGTTGTCCACACCCTCAGGAACCCAGACCCCCGTTACGTTGGACATTCGGGTCGCATCGTCCCCATAGATCTGCAGACCCATCGCCCGCAGCCCCGCCACCATTGCGCGCCCCGCACGCGTATGGCGCTCAACACGCGCAGCGACACCTTCCTCTACCACAATCCGCGCAGCTTCGCGTGAGGCATAGAGCATGGAGGTTGCCTCGGTATGGTGATTCATTCTGGCAGGGGACCAGTAATTCATCAGCATCGCCAGATCGAAATAATTCGAATGGATGACCGGCCCCTCACCCTGCGGCTGGCCAGTCGCAATTCCAGCCTCATCATGGCGTCGCGCAAGAACAGCCGCCACTGCGCGATCCGATAGCGTGATAGGCGCAGAGCCCGGCGGCCCACCCAGACATTTCTGAAGCCCTGCCGTCGCAACGTCGATGCCCCAGGCATCAGTTTCAAACTCCATACCACCCAGCGTAGCCGTTGCATCAACATAGAACAGCACATCATGACGACGACAGATCGCCCCGATGTCGGCGAGAGGCTGCGCGGTCGTGGTGGATGTATCCCCATGAACAGCCGCAACCAGCCCCGGCCTATGCTCAATGATCGCCGCTTCAACTTGTTCAGGGCGCACGACCTGCCCCCACTCAACATCAATCGTGCAAGGCACACCCCCACATCGGGATACAATTTCTGTCAGCAGCAGACCAAATCGGCCAATACGCGGAATAACAACCTTCATGCCCGGAGTGACGAGCGAGACAAGCGCTGCCTCAATCGCCGAACGCGCAGATCCGTTGACCAACAGCGTCTGCTTGTTCTTCGTCCGGAAAACCTCACGGTAGAGCGCCATTGTCTCATCCATGTAGGCCGTCATTTCCGGGTCCATCTGCCCAATCACGTCCGCTGCCATGGCGCGCAGGATACGGGGATGCACGTTGGCAGGACCCGCCCCCATTAACAGACGGGAAGGAGGATCAATCTGGCTGAAAGACAGGGTCACGACAAGTGGAACTCCTTGACAAAAGCAAGCAGGGCACGATGGGCCAGCTCAACATCTTCAACCCGGACATCTTCATCCGGATGATGGCTCAGACCGCCAGGACTGCGAATAAACAGCATGGCCATCGGACACAGATGGACCATCGCCATCGCATCATGTCCGGCACCGCTCAGAAGGCGGGAAGCAGGACGCCCTGTAACACTGGAAACCGCCTTTTCAAGCTGACTCACCATCTCAGGCGTACACGCAGCACTCGGCAGAAAATGGCTCTGCTCAAATGACGCTTTCAGCCCACGGCGTGCTACGATATTCCGTATTTCTTCCTGAATTTGCAGTACCATCCGGTCACGCTGGGCTTCCGTTTCAGCTCTCATGTCCAGAGAAAAACGTACTTCCCCCGGAATGACGTTCGAGACATTCGGATGCACCTCCAGAAAGCCTACGGTAGCAACATGGTTCTCCCCCGAAGCAACACCAATCCGCTCAACTGCGGAAACCACCTCTGCCGCGGCGGCCAGCGCATCACGCCGTAATGTCATGGGGGTGGTTCCCGCATGATCTGCCTGCCCATAAATCCGCACACGCTGACGGGTCTGAGCAGCAATTGCACTGACCACACCCAAAGACCCGTCTTCTGCTTCCAGGCAGGGGCCCTGCTCAATATGCGCTTCAATAAATGCCAGAATCTCGCCCTTCTGACGCACCGCATTTTTAAGAAGCGCCGGGTCCAGCCCGTAATCTTCCATGGCCTGAGCAATACTCTTGCCTTGAGCGTCTACGATAGCGGATGGAACGGTATCCACCTGCCCGGCCATTGTGCGCGAACACAGCATTGGCGCCGGGAAACGCGACCCTTCCTCATCTCCAAAACCCACCACTTCTATCGCGAAAGGCATCCGAATTCCGTCTGAATTCAAGGCTGCAACCATCTCGATCCCGAGCATTACGCCCAAAATACCGTCATAGGCGCCACCATTGCGCACAGTATCAAGGTGGGAGCCCGTCATCAGGGCAGGCGCATCAGGTGTCAGCGCCTCATAGCGACCGATGATAGAGCCGGCAGCATCGATGCGCACAGACATCCCCGCTTCTTCCATCCATATCCGCACCTGCTCGAGGGCTTTGCGGTATGCATCTCCAAGCCAGAAACGAAACAGGCCGCCTTCCATTTCGCTGAAGGGTGCGCTCGCCAGAATCCTGCATCTTTCGACCGCCCTTCCCCCATGACTGGTCATGCTCTCTCCCGTCTGTGCGCCAAGTGTCATTTTCGGTGGAAGTTTGCGCTCATACCGGCATCAGATCAAGTTGACCGGCCAATGAATTTGCCTTCACATATTTATATGAATGATCAGTCGCATCTTGATCCGTTTCATCTGAGATCGTTTCTCGCCGTTGCGGAGACGCTGCATTTCACATCTGCCGCGCAGATGCAGGGTGTCAGCCAGTCCACGATCAGCCAGCATATCAGCAAGCTGGAAGATGTATTAGGTACACGCCTTCTGGCCCGCAGCACGAAAAGCGTGCGCCTGACGGAAAGCGGGCAGCAACTGATTCTTCTCGCGCGAAAACTGCTCCAGTGCGAGGACGAAATCCTCTCACGCTTCAGCAAAGACACACCACGAGGCACAATCCGCCTGGGCGTTACAGAAGATCTTCTGCTGACTCGTTTCCCCGAAATTCTGGGGATGTTTCGCGCTGCACACCCCTTGCTTAAAGTCACTCTGACAGTGGGCCTCAGTGCAAACCTCGCAAAGCTCCTAGAAGAATCCTCCATCGACCTGCTGTGCGGGATGCGCCGCTCCACAGACACACATGGCCGCAAACTCTGGACGGAACGCCTGCGCTGGTACTCACCCGACGGCATGCTTCCATCCTCAGAGGACTCCCTGCCTCTCGTCACGTTCCCTGATGGAAGCGTCACCAGACGTCTGGCCATAGAAGCCTTGAATCGCGCAGGCCGTCCTTGGCATCTGGCGTTCACGAGTGACAGCCTCAGCGCTATTCTGGCAGCCGTGCGCGCAGGTTATGGCATCACCGCTCAACCCGCCTTCCTCACGGGCAACAAACTCATAACCCCCTGCGCGTCGGGCATACTGCCAGCCCTTCCAGACGTGGAATTCATTGCCTCAACACGCCACCAGACAGCCCAGGGTCCCGAGGAACTTCTGACACAGGTCCTGCAGGACCATATCGCTCCCGCCGTCATGACATCCCAGACCTGAAAGCCGACGACATGGTGCATACTTCAAACTCATTACGCGGGATGGTCACATCCCCACACCATCTGGCCAGTCAGGCCGGTCTGGACGTTCTGAAGGATGGCGGCACCGCCATCGAGGCTATTATCGCCACAGCTTCAACACTCTCAGCCGTCTATCCACACATGACGGGCCTCGGTGGAGATGCTTTCTGGCTCATTGCGTTTCCAGACGGACGCACACTTGCCATTGATGCCTGCGGAAAGCTCGCACAAGCCGCTACCAACGATTTTTACGAGCAAGCCGGACACAAAACGATCCCTTGGCGGGGCGGGTTCGCAGCAAACACCGTGGCGGGAGCTGTATCGAGCTGGGAAGCCGCTCTTCGTGAGAGCTCCAAAATACAAACACCCCTCCCGCTGGAGCGGTTGTTGCGAGATGCCACTCACTACGCCGAAAACGGCCGCGTGGTGACGTCCAGCGAAGCTGGCCTGTTGCGAGAAAAAAAACACGAACTTTCTGACAACAATGCCTTTCGTCAGGCATTATTGTCAGACACCATTCCTCTGGTCGAGGGCGACATCCGCAAAAACCCAGCCCTTGCACAAACCCTCAGGCACCTCGCCACACATGGCCTGCGGAGCTTTTATGAAGGCCCGCTAGCGCGCATGATCGCTGCCGATCTGGCAGCTGCGGGAAGCCCCGTCCGCCTGTCAGATCTCCTGAACCATCAAGCAACAACCGGCCTCCCCCTTGAGACAGAAACTTCCTGGGGTCGCCTCTACAACACCGCACCACCAACTCAGGGCGTCGCTTCCCTGCTCATTCTGTCACTCTTTGACCGCCTTGGCCTGAACCGTGAAAATGTAGACAGCTACGAACATATTCACGGCATAGTCGAAGCCACAAAACAGGCCTTTCGCTACCGCAACACAGAGGTCGATGGTCGCCCCACATCAGAAGCAAATGCCCGCGCACTCCTGAGTGACCCCACCAGCCTCACGGATATGGCCGATCGTATTTCCATGAATCACGCCTATCCGTGGAACGAAAAAACCCAATGGGGCGATACGACATGGATGGGAGCGATCGACAGCTCGGGCCTATCCGTAAGCATGATCCAAAGTCTGTATTTCGAGTTCGGCTCTGGCGTGATGCTGCCAGAAAGCGGGCTGCTCTGGCAAAATCGCGGCAGCTCCTTCCGTCTGACATCAGGAGGCTGGAACGCCCTTACACCGGGCGCAAAACCCTTCCACACACTGAACCCGGCAGCAGCCCGCCTCAACGATGGACGATTAATGGTCTACGGAACGATGGGCGGCGAAGGCCAACCACAGACGCAGGCGACAATTTTCAGCCGCCATATCCATTACGGCACGCCCCTACAGGAAGCCATTTCCCGCCCGCGTTGGCTGCTAGGACGCATATGGGGTCATGGCAGCACGTCCCTAAAAATAGAACCGGGATTTGATCCGGCCGTCATTTCCGCATTACGCACTGCCGGACATGAAATTGAAGAGCTTCCGGCCCTCTCAATGCTGATGGGGCACGCCGGTGCAATCATACGGCACGAGAATGGCCGACTGGAAGGCGCCACAGATCCCAGAAGTGATGGCGCCGTAGCAGGCTGGTAATACCACCTACACACAACCCAGAAGCACAAGCATCACACCCAGTACGGGCGCTGTTCGGAAATAATTCCGGGCAGCAAACCCGATCCAGAATGCACTGCCCACACATCCCACGGACAACAGCATCATCCAGTCCAAAAAACCGAACACCGGCGAAGTGACAAGACACAATACGAGTGCAACCGCGAGGAGCGCTGCTTCAAGACAATACCCACGCAATTTCATGGGCTTCCCCCACCGAGACGTAAATCCAGCGCTACGGCGCGGGTGTGTCAGGCTCCCGGCATGACAGAAACACGCTCCAACAATCAGCCCGGATGCTACAAAGAATACATGCATTACGCCGCTCTACGCCCAAGCCGCAGAGCCCCAATCAATGCGCAGAACCCAAACGCAAAAGCTGTTAAATCCACGGTGGCATAAAGCACGCGGTCAATGCCTCCCACACGGAGCACTGATGCAGTCGCAGCATCCAAAAACGGTAGACCCAGCCCCAGAAACGCCCATAGCGACAAGACGCAAATCCATACGAGATGACGAGCCTGCGACCGGACCATCAATACTCCCAGCGCAAAGCTTATGCCCCAGACCAAGAAAAACGCAGCAACCTCGTCTCTGGACCGATGCTCCAAAGCTACCGGAAGCAGGCGGTTGGCCCAGAGATAGACCACACAGGCTAAAGGCACCCCACCAACAACACCAACATTGATGGCTTCAACAATCGAAAGAAAAGCGCTGGGACCCGACTTTCCACGCTCCAGTTTTGCCCGGCGTTTGGCGGTATAAAAAACCAACCCGCTTCCCATCATCAGCGTCGAACATATCCCGCCGAAGAAATACAGCCAGCGCAGCCCAAGCGTGACATTCGTCGCCAGATGCAGACCGTTCAGTAACTTGTTTGTCTTCGCCACCCAACCATCCGGTGGGCTTTTCGACACCAGATGTCCGTCATGGGCATCGAACGTCACCCACGCATTAGACAGGGAAAGATGGCCGGTGTTTTCCATGTAAGCCGTGGCCATACCCGGCGAAAACAGAACATATCGGACAGGAGCACCTGAAAGCGCCTCCGCCTGCCGGATCAACGGACCAAGCGGAGCTGTGGGAGCCCAGCTCTCCTCAGATATGGGAGCAGAAGCGGCCACGGGCGCAGGAGACGGCTTGGCTGAAACAAAATCCACCAGATCCCGCACAGGAAATGCGTTCGCTGCAACAGTCAGGCCAGTACAGGCAATCATGATATGAAATGGCAATACGGCGATGCCCATAAGGACATGCATGTCCAGCCACCATCGCGTCGGCGTCGAAGCAGGCCTGAACGTAAAGAAATCCGGCAGGATCTGCCTCAGATGCAACATGATGCCTGAAATCAAGGTAATGCACATGCCAAGAGCTGCATAACAAACGAGCTCCGCCCCCCAAAAAGGACCAAGCCACAACGTGAAATGAAACCCAAAGAAGAACTGCCCACCTATCGTTTGGCGTACTGACAGCACACGTCCGTCGCGAGGGTCCACAAGATCCCCCATGAACGCCCGGCCGTTATATTTCAGGACTCGTAAAGATGGATCGCGAGGTTGTGGCAGCAGGATAAATGATCCGCTCTCTCCACGCGCGGCCGCCGCCCGCAGTCGTTCAGCCACACGGTCCAGAGCTTCATCCGTGGGAGCAACGCCACGAACAAGATGGACTTCAGGCTGCATCCAGCGCGTGATTTCGGTATCAAACATTGCCAGCGTACCCGTCACGAAGACCGGAAACAGCAGCCAGCCAAACAGCAGACCACCCCATTCATGCAGCCAACCCATGCGCCGACGGAGAGAAATATCCATCAGCCTACCCAGAGCCTAATACCCAAAAGAGAAGCCGCTACGAAGAGCATGAGGCCGCAGGTCCATGCAGGGATACGCAAACCAGTTGCAATAAACGCCCAACTCATCAGACACGGGACAAACAATACACCCGCGATACTGAACGCCTGTTGCCCCTCTGCGCCCCAGAACCCACAAAGGCTCGAAAACAGCAGCAACATTGACGCATACAGCGCACAGGCCAGCGCTACCCTACGTCCGAAATATTCAGACCGGTCCTGCGCCATTCAGGCGTTCCACCCGTCACAAACAAGACTCAGATTAATAATTCGAACAATCGACATCTGCACGCATCAAGCCCCGGAAACGCGAAAGCGGAACCTAATGTGCGGAGGACGTAAATGCAAACGATTATCAATAACGCTCTATGGGATAATGTTTCACCACGGGAGGCACACTCTCCCATGGTGCTAAATCAAACGCGCCGCGCCAACGCGATACCGCTTTCTTCGAGCCGACGCCCGAGGGCTAGAAGAATATCCTCCCGCCCCGGCCTGGCAACAAGCTGAGCCCCTAATGGCAACCCTGGTACAACCAAAGGCACCGTCAGAACCGGAAAACCTGCAAGCGTCAGAGGCTGCGTATACAGACCCAGATTGGCGCGCGCCGACACCATTTCCCCACCAACCTCAATCAACGGTTCGTCGAAACGCGGGCTTTCCCCAACCACAGCCGGAGCAATCAGAACATCGACATCGGTAAATGCCTTGTGCATTTCCGCCCTGAACCAGTTGCGGAGGCGATGTGCCTTGAAAATCAACGTAGCGGGCAGCAATGCACCCGCCAGCAGACGATCCCGAACGGCAGGATCATAATCCGCAGCACGTTCTTTCAAGCGGTCCAGATGCAAAGCCGCCCCTTCGGATGCACTGATAATAAAGGCCGCAGCACGCGCCCGAGCCACCTCCGGCAACTCCACAACTGTGCCTGCTCCCAGAAACTCCGCCAAACCGTCAACCGCTGCCTGCATAGGTGCAGACATATTATCGGCAAACCATCCACCCAGCCGCGCTATCCGCAGATTTGTCGTATCGACGGGCACCATCGTCTCTTTGGTAAGAGCTTCAAAGCACGCCTGTAAACCAGATGCACTGTCCGCAAATGGGCCAACGGTGTCGAGACTCGCCACAAACGGATAACTGCCCTCTACGGAAAGACGGCCCTGCGTGGCACGTAACCCCCATACCCCACACAATGAAGCGGGAACACGAATGGAGCCGTTCGTATCGGACCCCAGACCAAGCGAAAACATACTCGCAGCAACACCAGCAGCTGAACCGCCTGAAGACCCACCCGCAAGCCGGTCAGGGGCATGCGGATTGCGGGTCACGCCATTATGGGCGTTATCCGTCGCAAAGCCGTATGCAAACTCGTCCATGTTCGTCAGCGCTACCGGAATTGCACCTGCCTCCAAAAGGCGAGCAACCAGAACCGCATCTTCATCCGAAGGCGGATCATTCCGTAAAACAACTGAACCAGCAGTCGTTATCTGTCCTTGCACATCAAAGAGGTCCTTGATGCCAAACGGTACACCCGCCAGCGCACCTGGGTCTTCGCCCGCTGCAACCTTGCGATCCACTTCTGCCGCAGCTTGCAGCGCACGCTCATGCAGCAGACGTGTGACGCAGTTGAGTGTACTATCCCGAGCCTCAATATCTGCGAGAACAGCCTGCGTCACATCAACCGCAGAGCGCTTTCCACTCCGGACAAGTGCCGCGATATCACACGTCTTCAGTTCCAGTCCGGTGCTCATGGCTCGTACTCGAACGCAGGCTCTAGACGGTCTGAGAGTTCCAACCCTTCCACAAGCGCTCCATAGCTCCGCAACAGATCCAGATTCAACCGTATGCCGGGATAAAATTCAGCAGGCAGTTCCGTCAGACCACTCGCCGCAGCCAGAATTCGGATTTCCATGTCGTCTTTCATCGCGTGCCCTACTTCCTTATCCAACAGAGAGTTTTTTAGCGCTGATCAGGAGACGTCAGCCATCAGAGAAACATGTGCCGCCAGAATCTTCCAACCCTGCCCAGTGCGAAACCAGGTCTGGCTCTGCCGCCCAATTTTCGTCCCACCAAGACGCTGAAACTCAAGATCGACAACAGCAACATCTCGTCCGATGGCCGTAATCACACGCCGCAGAACTTTGCGCGGAGGAGAGCCACCAGGCCGACGCTTCCGAAAATCGTGAATTTCCTCGAAACCGTAAAGATTCTCTCCCACACCATAACGAACCGTCTCCGGGCCATCATGAAAGAGCGCATCAAGCGTGCCCAGATCATTGTCTCCCAAAGCTTTTTCATAAAGGTCCGCGAGTGACGTGATTTCTGCCAGAGTTTCAGGATCGTTGAGCATCGTCATCCTTGTCGGTCTAGGCCACGATAATCTTGTGCCCCCGTTCCCTGAGCGCGCGCAGCCGCGCAGGATCAAGTTTCGTATCCGTAAATATATGCGAAAGCTGATTGAGGCCACCCACTCTGTATGTCGAATGACGATCGAATTTTGTATGATCAGCAAGAAGATGACACTCATCAGTCCGCCGCATAATCGCCGCGTTGAGGCTGGCTTCTTCCCCATCCGGCGTTGCAATGGAATCATCGGACTGAACAGCGTGGGCTCCGAGATAGGCCTGATCGAACCACAATCCGCCAATCACCTGCTCCGCCAGCCAACCCACAATACTGCGCTGGGTATGCCGCACCTTTCCGCCGAGCAGGGTCATATCAATTCCGGAAACTCCGCTGAGCATTTCTGCAATCAGAATATTGTTGGAAAATACTTTCAGGGGCATGGGGTCGAGCCGGAGGAGGCGCGCAAACTGAAGAACAGACGTCCCGGAATCAAAAAACACCGCAGACCCCTTTTTCAGGTGCGGAAATGCAGCCTGCGCTATTGCACGCTTGTTTTCGATATTGAGTTTCTCGCGGGTCTCAAAAGCGATTTCCCGGTCCTTCGATTCCGCAATCGCCGCACCGCCATGCGTTCGGACGATAATACCTTCATCTTCCAGTCTCTGGAGATCACGCCTTACAGTCGCCAATGATGCGTCTATTTTTTCGGCAAGTTCATGCACGCCGGTCATGCCGTTCAGGTAGAGATAACGGCGGATCTGCGTCAGACGGTCGGCGACCAAAACAGTTTCTCCTTTACGGGCATACGCTCTCGAAACCTGCCTTGCAGCACCTTCACCAAAACGCGCATAATCATGCCAGAAAGTTATACCTAACGATCAGTAAGGTGGCTTGACATGAGCGCTTCCCGAACGATCATATCGATATCAACACCATTTGCACGAGAAAGATTACCGTGAGCGAACCCTGTATTGCAGCAATGGACGGTGGAGGCACAAAAACGCTTCTGGTCATCGCACGGCAGGATTCCACAATTGTCGAAATCAGGCGCGGTGCTGGCTCAAACCCTTTTGACCAGCCGTTGTGGCGCTCTGTTCTCGAAAACCTTCTCGGTAATCTACCCTCGTCTCTTGAAGCTGTTTCGTTTGGCCTTGCGGGGTATGGAGAAAGCGAAACGCTCCGATCACGACAGGATGAAGCTGTAAATTCGCTCATATCCGTACCGTTTTTTATCAAAAACGATGTGGATATGGCCTGCACGGGAGCTTTTGCCGGCAAAAGTGGCATTCTGCTGCTCTCCGGCACAGGTTCGATGGCATGGGGAACGGACGGCCACAAGAGACAGTGCAGGGTCGGTGGCTGGGGTGCCCTCTTCGGGGATGAGGGAAGCGCGTTCTGGATCGGGCGAAAAGCGCTCTCCCTTCTCACGGAAATTCTTGATGGCAGAAATACAGCAGACGCAAATTTTCTGGCGCCATTCTGCGAGGGTGCTGGTCTACCCAAAAATCCTGAGCTCTGTGGCTCAGCACTTCTGGAATGGTATGCGTCCCTGACACATGAACGCTCCTCCGTGGCAGCCCTGGCACGCATCGTGTCCGGAATGGCCGAAAGCGGAAACCTGACTGCCCAACACTTGATGACAGACGCAGCGGACGAACTCGCGGCCCATATTAAAGCCATCCGCACCCGCTTCGCAGGTATCACAATGCCTTGGAGCTACGCAGGTGGCACCTTGCAGAGCCCCTTCCTCCGCAACGCAATCGCCAGACAGTGTGGGGCACCGATCAAACCCATCCTCCCCCCCGCGGGTGGAGGACTTCTTTCCGCCGCACGACTGGCCGGATGGAACTGTGAACCGGAATGGATCGACAGACTTGCGCACAATCTGCATGAATCTGGCCTAAGCTCCTGAGAGGCATATCATCATGAACGCCACGGAACGCGGGATCCGCGAACAGTTTCCCCTATGGAACAAGGTCAGTCAGAATGTAGGCCGCCCTGAGGCAGGCACAGTCCATGTCGTGGTGGGGTGTGGCACATCTGTCCACATAGCTGATTCGATTGCAGACACACTCAACCGAAAGGGCTTTTTCGCCCGCGCCGTGGCGGGAAACGAATGGACCAGACGCCCGGGCGATTACGTACCCACAGCGCTGAACCCCAGAATTCTGGCACTTTCACGCAGCGGTGAATCTACCGAAACAGTCGCAGCCGCAGCGGCCAGCCGAGCACACGGCCTGCACGTTACCGCATTTACATGCGCCGAAAGCACCAGCCTTGCTGAAAACGCAGACACTGTCGTGATGGCCGAGACACACCCCGAGGAAGGCATCGTCATGACCGCATCAGCCAGCCTGATGCTACTGATGGGTCTGCGCTATGCTGGAATTTCCGTAACACCCAGCACGACTTCGACTGCCGAAAACCTCCTGAATGACATCGAACCACGTCTCGCCGAAATAATAGCAGGGCGCACGCATTTTGTTTTTCTCGGTGGCGGTGCCCTGTACGGCGTGGCCCGGGAAGGCTCACTTAAGCTTCAGGAAATGAGTCTGAGCCAGACCGAAGCGCATCACCCACTAGAATACCGCCATGGGCCCATAAGTCTGATCGACGAAAACTCACTCGTCATTTTCCTCTATCACCCTGAGACATTGGAGGAGGAAAGCCTGCTCGCCACTGAGCTGATGGCAAAAGGCGCGCGGGTTATCGGAATTGGAGGACCGGGCACGATTTCAATGACCGTTAAAAGCGATGCAGAAACGCGACCGCTTGTGGTTCTGCCTGCCCTTCAGATGCTGGGCGAGTACGTGGCGCGCGCCAAAGGCCTGGACACACTGGCACCCAGACACCTGACGAAAGTCGTGACGATTTCCTGAACGCCCCTGTCGACACCGGATCCCTGTGGGGTCCGTGGAGTTTCAAGACCATGATGCACTCTCCCGACAGTTTGACTGGCCGCTACGGGCTGGCCCCTCTGGGGCTGGCAGCCTGTATTTTCTTCATGATCGGGTTCGTAACCTGGATCAACGGGCCGCTCATCACGTTCGTCCGCGTTGCATTTTCGCTTGGGGACGTCAGCGCTTTTCTTGTGCCGATGGTCTTTTATCTTTCCTATTTCTTTTTCTCGCTACCTGCCTCCGTGCTGGCCCGCAAATTGGGTCTGCGTAAGGGGCTTTCCGGATCGCTGGCCCTATGCGCTGTGGGCGTTGCACTGTTCGGGCAGTTCGTCACCATGCGTTCCTATGGAGGTGCTCTAACTGGCCTGCTTGTTCTAGGCGCCGGTCTTTCACTGATGCAGGTCGTCATCAATCCGCTGGTGAGCCTTCTCGGCCCGCAGAACCGCGCGGCACAGCGCATTGCAATCATGGGCGTATGCAACAAATTTGCCGGTATCCTGGCTCCGATCGTTCTTGCCACCGTAGTCATGGGCGATATCGGCAGCGTTGCTGAAAAAGCGGAGCAGGCCCCGGACGCAGCCACGCGCGATACCATTCTCGCACACTTTGTGCAGGCAATTTATGCGCCCTACATGGGCATGGCTGTCGTTCTGCTGATCGCTGCATGCGCGATCATATTTTTTCCCTTACCCGAACTTGAAGCCCCTTCTCTGCCAGGCCTTCCAGATCAGAAAAACCGCGTTTTTCGGCCACATCTAGTATTCGGCATCATTGCAATTTTTCTCTATGTTGGCGTCGAAGTCATGGCAGGAGACGCCATTGGCACTTACGGGCAGGGCTTTGGCCTGCCGCTCAGCCAAACCAAATTCTTTACGTCCCTCACACTGGCAGGAATGCTGGCAGGTTACATGACGGGGATCGTGGTCATCCCCCGCCTGATCTCGCAGGAGCGCTTTCTGGAGTTTGCGTGCATAGGTGGCTTCTGCCTGACCGTGGCCGCCTTTCTCACGCATGGCTATCCGTCTGTCATGTGCGTGGCGCTGCTAGGGGCCACAAACGCCATGATGATGCCAACCCTCTTCCCAATCGCCATCCGTGGCGCGGGAGCATGGACGCCACTCGCATCAGCATTTCTGGTCATGGCATATAGTGGCGGCGCGGTCGTCCCTCAGATTTATGTCGCCCTCAAACCCTTCGTCGGCTTTCAGGCCATGTTCGCCCTACTCGTCCTCCCGTCCTACGTTGCAATCCTCTTCTATGCCCGCCGCTTCGGAAAGACGGGCCTTCTACCACTGGATCACTCCTGATGCCCTACCTAGACGGCCAGCTCGTCCTTGCGGATCGCATCCTTCCCGGCCGCATCACGTTCGACACCCATATCCGCGCGCTTGATCCCCTCAGGACCAGCAGCGAGCGCTATATCCTGCCGGGCTTTATCGACGGCCACGTCCATGGCGGTGGTGGGGCAGATACGATGGACGGCGTCAGCGCCATCGAAACGCTTTCGCACTTCCATATGGGCCACGGCACGACCACCATCCTTCCCACCACAATCACCCGCCCCTGGGATGATGTCATGTGCGCGCTCCGTGCCGTGGCTGAAGTCTGCCGGAACGGGGTGGCAAACGGTCCGCGCGTGCATGGTGCACATCTGGAAGGACCATTTGTCAGCCCCCACAAACTCGGAGCGCAGCCCCCGTTTGCCATCACGCCTTCACCCGAAAAAGTGGAAGAAGCGCTTGCGACAGGATGCGTGCGGGTGGTTACGCTAGCACCCGAGCTGGAGCATGCGGATGATGCCATGCGCCGTTTCTCACGGGCGGGTGTCAGGGTCAGTCTCGGGCACACCACAACGGATTTCGAAGGTGCGGAACGCGCGATCTGCACTGTCTGCGCAGCGGGAGGCACGATTGGTGCCACCCATCTTTTCAACGCCATGTCTCCCATTGAAGGACGCAGGCCCGGCCCGGTTACCGCACTCATGTGCAGTGACAGCGCCTATGGCGAGATGATCTTCGATACACACCATGTGCATCCAGCCAGCTTCCGTCTGGTCGAACGCGTCATGGGCAAGCGCCTGCTGTTCGTAACGGACGCAATGCGCGGAACCGGCGGACCAGATGGCACCAGTCAGCTCGGCGGGCAGGATGTCACAATCCAGGATGGCGTTGTCCGACTGCCAAACGGCTCATTGGCAGGAAGCATTCTTACGCTCGATCAGGCACTCCGCAATGCTGTTGCATCAGGCATGTCACTTCCCAAGGCCGCAGGTCTGGTGAGTTCCAATGCCGCACAATATCTGGGCCTGCATGACCGCGGTGTTCTCGCGCCTGACTTTCTGGCGGACTTCACCATTCTTGATGCCACGCTGAACATCTTGGAAGTGTGGGTCGGCGGCGAGCGGCGTCTGTAACCGTCTCATACGCAAGAACGGGGAGAAAACCCATGCCACTCAACGTCATCATTGCGCCCGATACAGCAAGCGCTTTCCAGCGGGCAGCCACCTTTCTGGCAGACCACATTCGCGGTGCCGCACACCCGGTTCTTGGACTGGCAACCGGCCGCACGATGGAAAGCATCTATGCGCTTCTGGTTTCCGATCATCAGGCTGGAAAGCTCGATTTTTCACAGCTCACTTCCTTCAATCTCGATGAGTATGTCGGCCTGTCCCCCACAGATCCACGCTCTTACAGACACTACATGCAGGAGCACCTTTTCGGGCATGTGAACATGCGCCCGGAACATGTCCATGTACCTGATGGCACAGCTTCGGACCTTGTTGCTGAATGCGCGGCATATGAGGCTGCAATTCAAAATGAAGGCGGTTTAGGACTACAACTCCTGGGCATTGGTGAAACGGGCCATATCGGCTTCAACGAACCGCCCTCCGCATTCGATACGCGCACACGACCCGTCACCCTTGATGACGTCACACGCCGACAGAACGCTGCAATGTTTGGTGGACAGCCCGATGCCGTCCCACACACTGCCCTGACCATGGGCGTCGGCACCATTCTAGAGGCACGGGAACTGCTGCTCGTGGCCACGGGTTCAAGCAAAGCCCGCATCGTTGCAGAAGCACTTCTGGGCCCACTGACGCCAGACATCAGCGCTTCCGCAATCAGGCTTCACGCAAACTGCACGGTTATTCTGGACCATGAAGCTGCCGCGATCTGGAAGCAGCAGAAATCGGCGTCAAACCTCTAAAAGGCTCAGTTTTTTGAAAGCTGGACGGGATCACCCAGCTTTATGCGCCCTCCCCGCACTACAAGGGCGTTCTGGCCAAACATGATCCCGCCCTCCTGGCGACGAAACGCCCCAAGACTGCGCAGGGGTTCACCCTTGTGCAGGATGGTGCCCGTTGCCTGATCAATAGTCGTCATCACGCAGCGGCTGCATGGCTTGACGTTTCTGAGTTCCACGTCACCGATCCGCAATGTTACCCAGCTATCCTCCTCCCATGGCGCTGCCCCGGCAATCACGATATTGGGCCGGAACCGCTCCATGGGAACGGGAACTTTCAATCTCGTATTCAGGTCCTGCAAAGAGGCTGTCGTGCAGACAAGCAACGGAAAGCCATCTGCAAAAGACACCTGAAAATCGTGCCCTGCGTGATGCCCCGGACGGGCAGAAGCCGGAGCATCCATGTAAGTCAGGCGACACGACTTTCCGATAATCGCACTCAACCATAAGGAAGCCTCATCACCAGCATCACGCGCTGAAATCATGTCCTTCCAAACAGCTACATCTGCGATTGGTCCACCATCAGGAAACGGAACTCTCAGATCAGGCCGTGTAGCGTGTTGCAGAACAATCCCATTGGGATACTGAAGAACGCGAACCGTTGCCATGATCGGGTCTTTGCGCTGTGTCAGGAATATCCCGTCAGCGTCTACCACGACCCAACGCCTGTCTCCGCGCGCGCCCCATGCTTCAAGATCCATCACTTCTGGCTCGAGGCTGCGCAGGCTTTTGACAGGATAAAGATGCAGGGAGGCGATACTCAGCACGCGAGCAAATCCTTCATGAAGTAACCTCCCCTTGTCGGACATGTGCATGCGAACACGCAACTGACCATTCCCGAAACGCGATTTGCATCCAGCGCCCCAAACCCCATATCCCCTTGACAGAAGTGCAGAAAAACGACTGTCTCACCACCCATACGCCCATGTGGCAGCAGCGCGCCGCCCATACATTCCAGACGCCCTGCCCGGAGTTTTTCCATCGATGTCTCAGTCCACGACAGAAGCGCTGACGAACGTCCTCTCCGATAGCGAAGCCAGCTATCTGGACGATTTTCTCAATCGCTCCGCAGACACGATGCGCGACTTTGCTGACAGCAGTACCTGCAAGAACTGTCTGGCTGAAATAGCCCAGACAATCTCAGCCTCCCTGCATCGCGGGGGCAAGCTGCTCGTCGCAGGGAATGGTGGAAGTGCCGCCGACGCACAGCACATTGCGGGCGAATTCACAGCACGCCTGATGTATGATCGGCGTCCCCTCGCTGCCATAGCACTCACCACTGACAGTTCCGCCATGACAGCCATCAGCAATGATTACGGCTATGACCACGTGTTCTCACGTCAGGTCGCAGCTCTTGGGCGCCCTGGAGACGTGTTCATTGGCATTACGACCTCCGGCCGCTCGCCCAACATCGTTCGCGCTCTGGCTGAAGCACGCGCTCACGGCCTCACAACAGTCGTGTTCATGGGAGACAACGGCGTTGTGGTCGACGACTGTGACATCGCATTCCGTGCACCATCAGACTGGACTCCTCTGATCCAGCAGATTCACATCACCGCATCACATGTCGTCTGCGCGCTGGTGGAACGAGAACTCTGCCCGCAATCAGGTCACACCGCCTCGATCTGAAAGCTTTTTATGCCCGAACCCTGTTACGCCAGTCATTAAGCACATCATGCAGGGTACGGGACCACGGCACCCGTGGCTCCCATCCAAGGAGACGATGCGCCTGTGAAGCGTCTCCTCGCGTTACAGCAACATCCAGAAGCCGCACACGCGCCGGATCTTCGTGAACCGCAGCGCTCACACCGGAAATTTCCAGAAAATCCGTCAGCACTGAGCGGACGGAACGAAGCGAGCCGGAACAGAGGTTCAGTATCGTTCCAGGCTGAAGGCCGATCTGGGGCGCAATCGCATCAATATACGCATCGCAGACGTCCTGAACGTCCATGAAGTCCCGCTGCCCCTCCAGATTACCCACCTCAATGACAGGCCGCTGTAACCCGGCCTCGACCCGAGCCACCTGTCTCGCAAAAGCTGCAACAACACGAAACGGCTCCTGTCCCGTGCCAGTATGATTGAATGGGCGAAAACGCACTACCTGCAATCCGTCACGCGCCAGAACACCCAATGCCATATCGGCCGCAGCCTTGGACGCGGCATACGGGTTCAGTGGGGCAAGAGATGCATGTTCAGTCAAAGGACTTTCTGCATGAAAACTTGCCCCGTACACTTCAGACGTTGATGCAAACACCATTCGTGCATGCGGCACATGCTTCAGAAGACTCTCACCAATATTCAGTGCACCATCGAGATTGACAGACCAGTTACGGCGCGTATCTGCGGCTATTTTTTCCGGGTCAGATATGCCCGCCAGATGAATGCAGGCATCCGGCCGAACATTGCCAATAACCGTATCGACTGCGTCCCTGTCCGTCACATCGAACGGCGCTTCAATAAACGCAGATTGCGGAGCACGCGCCGCCAGACGAAGGCGGAGATGATGGCCGACAAAGCCACGAAAACCCGTTACCAGCACACGCATTGCGATCTCCTCCGAGCTCGCACCGATCATGCAGGAGGACCCTGTGAGGAGCAGCTCACGCGCCATGCCCGCGGGAATGGCAATGGAACTGCAAACTAGCACCTGCAAGAGGTGAAGCTACCCCCCAGAATCAGAAAAGCCAGTGATCTCCACAAAGGAGATGCACTGGCTTTTCTAGACCGGACAACAGAAACCTGAGTTCAGGCAATCAGTTTCCAGTAGCGCGATCAATCGAACGACCTGCCTTTTCGATCGGTCCCTGAGGAGGATCGACGGTGTCACGAACCTTCTGCCCAAAGGTACGGTGCTGCTCGCACGCACTCAGCGTAACCGTCGTAAAGGAAAGTGCCAGAAGTAGAAGAACGGTTTTACGCACAGTATTTTCCTTCACATAACAGGAAAAATCAGAACGGTTCGCCTGACCAATGGTTGCAGGTTATTTGCATGGCCAGATTCAACTCAAAGCCATGCATATCGCCATTTATTGATCGGAAGGCGCTGCTATGCTGCCATCCCCGCTCTCGCCCTGTGCTTTCGGATCACCACTTTCAACCGCATCCTCTGGCTCTTTCCCAATCCATTCCGCTCTTGTTTTCGGTGCCTGATAATCCATCAGACGTTCAATCCCGGAAATTTCCAGAGTACGTGTAGGAAACGGAATGTCGATATCACGTGCCTGGAAGCACTTTTTCATCCGGCGATAGAATTCACGCTGTACGGGCCAGCGACCGGCCGTCGTCGTGGGGAGCGTTCCACGAACAGTCACGGAAGAATCGTTCAGGGAATCAACACCCCACATCTGGAAATTGTCGATGATAAGATCGCGGAATTTCTCGTCCGCGCGCATTTCGGCAGTGATGTCGTTCAGAGCCTTCACCACGTCGTCCGTATCAACAGAATAACCCACTTCAGCCACAATAATCGCACGAGCAAAATCACGGTTGTAGTTCGTGATCTGATTGAGGGAACTGAACGGGAAAATGTTCATGGAGCCATCATTTGCACGCACATGAACCGTCCGGAGGGAAAGCTTCTCCACCACGCCATAAGTGCCGCTCAGAGTTACCGCATCGCCAACCGTAAGTGCATTTTCCATCAACAGGAAAATACCGCTGATAAAATCCTGAACGAGCTTCTGGGAACCGAAACCCAAAGCCACACCAAAAATCGAAGCACTGGCAAGAAGCGGCGTAGTGTTCACCCCGATCTGGGACAACACCGTGAGCCCCACAACGCCCACCAGCACAACCATCAGAATGATTCGAAGCATCGGCTGCAGAGTGCGGAAGCGGGCCATCCGCGCCTTGGAATCATCGTAGTTACCAAGGTTCCGGATATGGCGCTCAATGGCGATATTCACACCTTCCCAGATCAGCACGCCAATCAACAGCGCTATGACGATTGTGCTGACAGAAGACAGCAGCCGCGAGCCAAGTGCTCCCTTACCGAAAATGCTCTCCAGCGGCACACCCCAGGCAACACACAAAGCCCCAAGTGTCAGCAGCGCAACAAGAACACCCAGCACACGACGGGCAGAGGGATAGTATCGCGCAATCCGATCCTGTGAATCATTAGCAAGAAACTTCCATTCCGCGACCAACCGGAAAAAGCGCTCCAACGCACCATAGGCCGCAATGCTGATAATCCGCATAATGATCAATGCGATGCAGGATCGTACGAAAATATACGTAATCCGAGCATAACCACCATGAATTTCGGCGGCCCAGACCAACCACAGACTCAAATCAAAGAACAGCGCAACGATCCACCAGATCCCAACGAACAGCTTCACAACAACTGCAAGGCGCCCCTGCTTCATAAGGGGCTCAAAAGCACGAGAAACATACCCGCGCGAACGGATGATCATGATCGCGAGCATGACATGCCCGACCAGCGCCAGAATCTTTCCCAATGCCGTTGTGATGTTGTCTGGCATGGAGCAATCGTCCAGGACAGCGAGTGTCGCGATCCCCCAGCTCAGCACAAACCCGATCCGACGGAGCCAGCCGAAGAGAAAGCGGGAAACATCATTGCTGAACGTCGTAAGCCGCAACCAGGGCTTTCCGGGTGCCAGCGTCGCATAAAGAAACGCAACCCAGACCCCGATTGTCACATTGGCAATCCATGCCACGTTCTGCAGTGCATCTGCGGTCTGAGCGTCACCATCAGGGTCAAAGCTCTGCATGATGAACGCCACAAGCGGGAACATTGCAACTGGCAGAAGATCGAGCAAAAAGCAGCCAATCGAAAACGGCAGGCGACGGAGTGCCATCAGAAGCTTGGCTAATGCCCCCTGATGCTTCAGCCGCTCATTCTGCTCAGTCTCAGCTTTGACAAGTCGCTCTGCACCCTCCTCGCCCTGATAAGGGTCGGTAATGGGCGTTGCCAAAGCACGCTGCTGCATCTCGACCTGCTCGGATACAGTTGCGCCTGAGTCGGTAGAAGCTTCCTGTCCAGTAGCGCGCTCCGCAGCCTCCTTGGCGTCTTTCGCATCTTCCTGCTCCAGTATCTGCTCACGCAGATTGCGCTGCCGTGCATACCCCTCAAGACGGGCTCTGGGCTTGCGTAGAAGGAGGCGCACAAGAAACGCAAGAGCCGAGGCTACGGCGATCATCACCGCTACACGCAGCAGAACCTTTAGCATTTCATTGCGAAGTTCCGGCGTGTTCGAAACATGCCGGATCCAGGGCCCCAGAGAACGGAAATTACCTACAGTCCGCGTCAGAACGTGAACCTCACGCAGGGATGTGTTTCCAAGATTCGAGAAGCTGCCCAGTAATTGACCACCCAGACTGTTTGCGCGGATAGGCTGTGTGGTCTGCCCACTGGCAGTAGCCGTCGGCGCCGCTCCTTGGGCTGCAGAAAGGTTGCGGAGAGTAGTTACAAACTGCTCACGTTTGGAATCATTATCCAGAACGCCCAGAAGCTGTTGTGCCTGTGCTGCCGTCAGATGAGGCGTAGAAGCGTCTATCTTGCTTCCAGAGGCAGGCTGAGCAGTTGCGGGCGCTGTCTCGGCGCGGGCCTGAAAACCCGGCATCAGCCCCAGACACAGCATCATGACGGCGAGCGCAATACGCATGCGGCCTGACAAGGATTTATGGCCCTGGCTGGAGTTTAATAATGAATAGGTCGAAAGACAAAAGCCGGCACGCGCCTGCATTCGGTCTGCTCCTCAAGAATCGGGGCGTAGAATCACGGCGCGATATACAGACTTCCTGCCAGGCAAAAAGAAACGCACCCTCAACGTTTCTACGCACGAAACTCCCTGATGTTCCAAGGAAAAATTATCCCTAAAAACGATACGTCTCCTGAGAGACGTTAAGAAAAGCGGGCACTCTTAACTGAGTATTTACACAAAAACGGCTTTATCAGACCTATCAACACACGGGAATTTCCAACACCCCATGCGCGCGAACCCCATATTCCGCAATGTTAGTTTTGCAGCCTTTTTCGGGATGCCTTTGCTGCTTACAGGCTGCAGTTCACTTGCCCAGCTTTCAGAAGTGGGGCGGCCACCGCGCATGACATCAATCAGCGATCCAACGCTGGCTGCAAGCTATCGACCCATAACAATGCCGATGCCTCCCCTCCAGGCTCCCCCTGAAGAGCTCGCCAGCCTTTGGCGCCCTGGCAGCAGGGCCTTTTTCAAGGATCAGCGCGCGTCTCAGGTTGGAGATCTGGTCACCATCATCGTCGACATTACCGATAATGCCGCATTCAATAACGGCACGACCGCCACGCGCGCCGCGGATCAGAATTTTGGGATACCAAATTTCTTTGGAGCCAAAGGCAAGATCATAGACGCCGTAACAGGCTCCAACACCCTTAAAACCTCAAGCAGTGACGACAGCTCTGCAACAGGTAAAATAACCAGAAATGAAGCCGTTACGCTTCGTTTGGCGGGAACAATCACGCAGGTTCTGCCGAATGGCAACTTCGTTGTGATGGCCAAGCAGGAAGTGCGTGTGAACAGTGAACTGCGTGAACTCGGTGTCAGCGGGATCGTGCGCCCTCAGGACATCACTGCAGACAATACCGTCACCCATGACCGAATGGCCGAAGCACGCATATCCTATGGTGGTCGCGGGACAATCACCCAGATCCAGACGCCACGCTACGGTCAACAGGTTCTGGATTCCATCCTTCCATTCTAATCGAGATAAACAAAAAAAAGCCGCCAGAAACAGGTTCTGACGGCTTCCAAATTTATTAAAACTGATCAGCTCAAGGAGAAGGCTTCGCAAGAAGAAGCGCCCATAGCTGTGCAATATCATGAGCAGAACCGGTACCAGAAACAGCACTCAGAGTCTTAATGGCATCAGCCTTACGACCAGCATCCATCTGAGCCATACCAAACTGGAGTTGAGCCAGATCCGGGAAACGCGGATTCTTGGCAAGACCCTTCTGCATCAGCGCAAGGCCCTGATCTGCCTGGCCGCTGAGAACCTGATTGTAGCCTGCCGTCAGAGCAGGACCAGCCGTCGAAGCCGTTTCAGCCTGAGCAGCAGCGGCAGGAAGCTGAGCACGTTCCGTAGCGGCATGCTGCGCTACGAAGGCATGAAACTTTGCCTGAGCAGGCGCCTGAGCACCGTTACCCAGTGAATGATTGGCATAACCCTGGTTCAGTAGATTCAGAGCAAGCTGGGAAAGCCCCATCTGGACAGCGCGCTCAGCCATATCCTGATAATCGGACGGATCCTTCAGCACACCAGTAGCAAGACGCAGACGCTCTACCGCAAAAACCAGCGGCGGAGACATGTTCGGATCTGCAACCAGATTATGGATCAGCATCGCCCAGTAGTCAGGCTTGGAATAGTACTTTGCGAGCAGCACATATGTATGTGTCTGGTTCGTGGAATCGTGCAGATTCGTATAGGCAGTCGCCAGCATCTGGAGCTGGTTTTCCGTAGGAATCTTGCCTGCCTTTATTGTAGCATCCACCTGATCCTGAGCGACCTTCGAGGTGCCCTTCCAGTCCTGCTGGAGGTAGAAGCTCTGGATTAGCATCGTCTGGACACGGGGATCCGGGCCGATCTCGTTGAGATAACGCTGAGCGGGAGGAACCGCGTGCGCATAGTCCTTGGCGCCATAAGCCATGCTGGCCTGTGCCATCAACATCTGACCTTTAGCAGCCTTCGGTGTCCGCGGGCTATTGATCAGAACGTCATAAGCTTTGGTCGCAGCAGCAACATTGCCCGACTGCGCAGCGATAGCCGCACGCATCTGGGCAATGGTGTATGCTTCGTAATCCGTTTTACCTTTGACCGCGTCAGCTGCATCCACGCCAGACATTGCCTTGGCGTAGTTTTTGGAGACGAGCGCACTCTGGGCCTGCTGAAGATCCTTGCCAACTGCCTGTCCGAGAACATCGTCAGCAGAAGCGTTTCCGGCTAGGGTAATGCCCAAAGCTCCAGCCAGAAGAAGATTACGGGGGCTCAGAAAGCGGTGACGGGTCAAAAACACGGGTTACTGTCCTTCCATGAACTGATCCAGACCAACGATACCCAACTTGGTTACGCCGAGACGCTGTGCGTCTGCCATAACATGGGCAACCGTCTTGTAGTCTGAAAGGCGGTCAGGATGAATGTGCATTTCCGGCTGATCTGCTTGGGCAGCAGCATCACGGAAATGGGCTTGAAGAGAAGCTTCAGACGTAATCGGCTCACCGTTCCAGCTGATACCGTTGTCATAGCCAATACTGACGGTGACAAGTTTGGGCTGTTCGGTAGATGGCGGCGGATTTCCCTGTGGGAGATCAATAGCCACTGAATGTGTCTGTAGCGGGATGGTGATGATCAGCATAATCAGCAGCACCAGCATCACGTCGATCAACGGCGTGGTGTTGATATCGACAATGCCTTCGTCTTCGTGCGTGCTGTCCGATCCGACGCTCATGCCCATGACGGCGGTTCTCCAAAAGGGTCCAGATAGGTCAAGGGACCGGGTCGCTCATACAAACGACCCGGTATCAAGCACTCAGTTCGAGTGCGGCTGCTCTGTGATGAAATCCACATGAGCGATGCCAGCTTCCTGACAGGTTGCAACAACCTGTCCGATCGCCAGGTACTTTGCAGCACCGTCACCTCGGATCTGCACCTGAGGCTGAGGCTTCTGTACAGCCACTTTTTCGAGGCGATTCAGAAGCTCATCATGGTTCTTCACAAGAACCTCGTTCCAGAAAGTCTGGCCATTGGCCGTGACAGCCAGGACAACATTGTTGGGCTTGGTCTGCGTCGGCTGATTTGCATCAACCGGCAGCTTGACCTTCACCGTATGTGTCGCAACGGGGATCGTGATCAGAAAGATGATGAGCAGAACCAGCATGACGTCGACGAGGGGGGTGGTGTTGATTGCCGACACCACCTCGTCGTCACCGCCGCCTCCTCCGACGTTCATTCCCATGGTATTAGACCCGCTGGCTGGTGGTGATGGTTGTCGGCGTTTCCATGCGCGCTGCCTCCGGAGAGACACCATGGCGGAAGCCACCGATCAGCACGGACTGGACGTCAGCAGCAAAGTTGCGAACGCGGTCCATGGCACCCTTGTTACGACGAACCAGCAGGTTATAGCCGAGAACAGCCGGAACAGCAGTTGCAAGACCGATAGCCGTCATGATGAGGGACTCACCAACCGGACCAGCAACCTTGTCGATAGAAGCCTGACCTGCAATGCCGATGGCCGTCAGAGCGTGATAGATACCCCAAACGGTACCGAACAGACCAACGAACGGCGAGGTAGAACCAACCGTACCAAGGAATGCAAGGCCGCCCTGAAGACGGGTGTTGATGGTATCAACTGCACGACCAATGGACATTTCAGTCCAGGAATGCAGATCAATGGCGTCGCGCATTGAGCCTTCATGGTGCTCTGCAGCAACAATGCCGGTCTCAGCGATGTAGCGGAACGGAGAAGCAGCCTTAAGGGATGCTGCGCCGTCATGCACGGAGGTCTTGGTCCAGAACTGGTTGGAAGCTTCCTTGGCAGCAGAGAAAACGCGGCCCTGCTCAAGGAATTTCATGACCATGATGATCCAGGTACCGGCAGACATGATGACCATGATGATCAGCACGCCACGAGCGATGATATCGCCATTGGCCCAAAGAGCACCCAGACCATATGGGTTACCCTGGGGAGCAGGTGCTTCCGGAGTTGCCGTTACTGCGTCTGAAGGAGCAGCAGCAGGGGCCGTTGCATCAGCTGACGGCGCAGAAGGAGCTGCTGCCGGGTCAGTTGTTGCAGGAGCCGGGGCAGCAGAAGAGTCGGTCGGAGCCGGTGCAGCCGGAGCAGCAGACGGATCGGTGGGAGCTGCTGCAGGAGCAGTCTGATCGCTCGGGGCCGGCTGAGCGAATGCAACGGCCGGCAGAACCGCACCAGAAGCCAGGGCCAGCGTCAGGGCCATGGCGCTGGCCCGAACGGCGCGCGCCTTCGTCGGAACGGCGAGAGCAGGAAGGCGGAACAGTCTGGTCATGAACTCCATATCCTCGTCATAGAGATGCCCGTTTCCGGAGCTGTCTTGAGTGCCGGTCCCAAGGAGGAGGACCAGCCCTTAATTGTGAAACCTGCCTTATCCCGGAGGACAGGGCAGGAAAATCTTGATTAGTGTGCCAATGGCAACACTAGTCGCCCATTGTGAAGTCCACATGCAGGATGTGGTGGTGCTCGGTGACAGCCTGTCCGTTTACGACGGCGGGCTGGTAACGGGCACGGCCGAGGAAGTCCATGGCACTTTCCACAAACTCATGACCACCGCTTGAGCTGACGATCGTGCAGTTTGCGGTTCTGCCTGTCGGGAGAATATCGCATGAGGCGGTAACTTTGCCTTCACGGTTTTCTTCCTGGGCTTCTTCCGGATACTCCGGCTTGGCACCATTGATCGGCGACGCACCTGCCGTGTGGTCAGGAACTGCTGGCACTGGCGGACCCGGAGGTGCCGGTGTCGGAGACGGCTCCGGAGACGGAGTCGGCGTCGGCGGCTGCGGATGCGGCGGCTTCACATGGGTGACGCGCTGGATCGGGTGCGGCGGAGGCGGCACGCTGATCTTTGGCGGCGGAATATAAGGCGGCGGCGGCTGCTCCATCACTGGTGGCGGCGGCGGAGGTGGCGGCGGAGGCGGCTTGGGCGTCTCCTTGATCACTTCCGTCTTGATGGGTGGCTTTTCGTGGACCAGCTTGCCCACCGCACCACTCATGAGCCCGTAGATCACCGCGCCCATAGCCAGGACGGCCACGACAATCGCGACAATGTAGTCCGTCGGCTTGCGCTGCTGTGCGGCGTAGCTCTTCATGTCGTAACCTTCTTACCCCTCACTGACACCTGCAACGGTCCACACCTGCCGAATGGTATGGTCCGATCGTTGTCCCCTCATCTAGGCACACTGCAGTCACGCAAGCGTGATTCGTTGCATGACGTTAGGACATACCCGATATGCTGATTGGGCAGGCTAGAAGCCATGGTGTCAAGCTTGTTATTGGCTGGATCGAAACGAAAATCTTTCTTCTTTCCATCATTTTATACCGTTTCTCGGCTTTTAATGCTCAGAAAAACGCATTTATCCGGCAATTTTGATCGTTTGTGACTAAGTTGAGACCTAAATGTAATAAAATTATGTCTTAAATAAAAAAGGGGCACGCTTTGTTGCGCACCCCTTATGAAAAAAGAATGTTTCCCTCTACAGGAAAAGTTCCTTACTGCGCCGAAGCACTCGCCTCGGAGCGCGTGGCTCCCACACGCTGTGCAAGCGATGCCGACATGAAATCATCCAGTGCACCGTCCAGAACAGCATCCGGATTGCCCTTCTCGACGCCCGTGCGCAGATCTTTGACCAACTGGTAAGGCGCCAGAACATAGGAGCGAATCTGATGCCCCCATCCAATGTCCGTCTTGGCAGCCTCAGTCTGCGCAGCAGCGGCTTCACGACGCTGCAGCTCCGCTTCGTACATGCGAGCCTTAAGCATTTCCATGGCCGTAGCACGGTTGCGGTGCTGGGAACGATCAGTCTGACAGGCCACCACGATACCCGTGGGGATATGTGTGATGCGGATGGCAGAATCCGTCTTGTTGACGTGCTGTCCACCAGCACCCGATGCACGAAAAGTATCCACGCGCAGATCTGAATCGAGAACCTCGATTTCGATCGAGTCATCAACCACGGGATAAACCCAGACCGACGCGAACGATGTCTGGCGGCGGGCGGCGGCATCGAACGGCGAAATACGCACCAGACGATGAACACCAGCCTCGGTCTTCAGCCAGCCATAGGCGTTGGGGCCTGTGATCTGCATGGTGGCAGACTTGATGCCAGCCTGCTCACCCTCACTGCTTTCCATCAGCGTGACCTTATAGCCATGCTGCTCGGCCCAACGGGTGTACATGCGAAGCAGCATTTCGGCCCAGTCCTGAGCCTCCGTGCCGCCCGCACCGGCGTTAACTTCGATGTAGCAGTCGTTGGCGTCAGCTTCACCCGAGAGGAGGCTCTCGATTTCGCGCTTGTGAACCTGCTGCGCGAACTCACGCAGGGTGGCTATGGCGTCTTCCACCATGCCCTGATCCTGCTCCATTTCGGCAAGCTCAACGAGTTCGAGCGTGTTCTGCACGTCAACTTCGAGCTGTTCGACGCCTTCAATCTGATTGGCAAGCGTCGTACGCTCGCGCATCAGCTTCTGTGCGGCTTCAGCGTCGTTCCAGAGTTCTGGATCTTCTACGCGGTGATTCAGTTCCGCGAGGCGTGTTTTGGCGACATCCCAGTCAAAGATGCCTCCTCAGCAGCGCGATCGACTGCTTAATCTGCTCGGAGAGGGATTCGGTCTCAGCCGACATGGTCTTTCTCCACTAGAGGGTGGGTTGGGCCGATCTCAGTACAGCCCACCCACACCGATGTCACCATCCGAAACAGCAGGTTTCTGCGCAGATTGCCCGTTTGTCGGCGCCACACCACTCGCGGAAGGGGCAGCCTGCGCCATATCAGCTTCAGAATCTGAAATCGTATCAGCACCAGTGTCTGCTGCTGTAAGGGCTTCTGTACCCGCGCCAAAACCATGAAGAGCAACAGAGGCACCTGGAATCTGGTCTGGCTTGAACCCGTCCACGGCAGAGATACGCCCCGTGTCATAACGAGCAAGAGTGATGTCTGCGGGCACTCTGAAATCCAGCTTCGGGCGATCTGCGAGAGCCACCTTCATGATCCTGTTCCAGATCGGGCCAGCAATACGCCCACCATCTTCGTTTTTTCCCAATGTCTCGGGGGTGTCGAAGCCAACCCAGACCACCGTCACGATATCGGGGGAAAAGCCTGCAAACCACGCATCATGAAAATCCTGACTGGTGCCCGTCTTTCCAGCAATGGGGCTATCAATCCCGCTGCCAGCCATACGGCCAGTTCCATTCGCAATCACATCACGCATCATGGTGACGATCTGAAACGCACTGTCTTCGCTCGCCAGAGTTGGACGTCCATCGGTCAGCAAGGGCACCTGCACGCTTCCCGGAACAGGCAACGCAGTCACCGGCGGAACTGCGGGTGCACCTGAAGCAGGCGCTATCGTAGGTGATGGCACAGCAGAAGAACTGGCAGGCGGAGCCTGCATGACCGTGCCCAGTGTGTAGTTTTTGGATTGCCAAATCACCGTGCCATCGGGATCCTGAACATCGTCAACCAGACTTGGTGTGACGATGTGCCCCCCATTTGCAATTGCTGCATAGGCACCCGCTTCCCTGAGAACCGTGGTTTCAACGGCACCCAGAGCCGCAGGCAGAACATGTGGCATCTGATCCACAAGCCCAGCCCTGATTGCGGTGTCAGCAACGGCCTTCATACCCAGATGGGCAGCAACGCGAATTGTCACGAGATTGCGACTTTCACGCAGCGCATCATGCAGCGTGGTAGGGCCCCAGTTGTCGTGTTCATAATTACGCGGATGCCAGTCCCCGTATGAGACAGGCGAATCGTCAAACTTTTCGGAAGGGGAAATGCCCGCTTCCATGGCCGCCAGATAAACGAACGGCTTGAACGATGAGCCCGGCTGACGCAGAGCCTGTGTGGCACGGTTGAACTGGCTGTCATGGAAAGACCAGCCACCGACGAGCGAAAGAACACGCCCGGTTCGCACATCCATCGTTACTGCAGCACCTTCAACACGCGGCACCTGACGCAATGCAGCCGAACCACCTTCCTGTGGTTCGATCATCACAACATCTCCGGCTCGCAGCGGGTGCATGCGTCTGGCCCAGGCCAGATCCGCACCAATGAGCGCGGAGGTGTGAGTGCTATCCTCTTCCATCCAGCCGACATGAGTTGCCCCGGGGAGAACCACTGCTAGACGCCAGCTCCGCAGCATACCACCCGGTGCCTTGGTACCCTGAAGCGCAGCTTCCCAACCGTCATTCTGGATATCGTTCAGGTGCGTAACCGGGCCACGCCAGCCACCATGTGCGCGATCATAGGCCATGAGGCCTTCACGCAGAATCCGGGTGGACGCGAGCTGAAGGTTCTGATCAAGGCTCGTATGAACCTCAAGACCACCCTGCAATGCCCGGTCATTGCCATATTGTGCAATAAGCTGCCGACGGACCTCAGACCCGAACCACTCGGATTCCGGCAGCGGACCAAAGCGCTCTTTCTTTTGCGGAACCAGAGGCTCCTGCTTTTCCTGCTGTTCCAGATCGGCGGAAATGAAACCGACTGCCTCCATACGCGAGAGCACAAAGTTGCGACGTTCAAGGGCAGCCTGAGGGTGCAGGAACGGATTGTAGTTTGTCGGTGATTTCGGAAGCGCCGCAAGAGACGCGGCCTCGGCATCGTTCAACTGATCAAGAGGCTTGTTGAAATAGGTTTGGGACGCAGCGGCCACACCGTAAGCACCGTTCCCAAGATAGATTCCGTTGAGATAGATCTCCAGAATCTTGTCTTTAGGCAGCGTCTGCTCGATTTTCATCGCGAGCATCGCTTCCTTGATCTTGCGATCAAGGGTTAGGACATTGCTATTGAGCAGCATCACCTTGGCGACCTGCTGGGTGATCGTCGAAGCCCCGAGAGGGCGACGTCCATGACGGGCCACCAGATCCGTTACGCCAGCCCGCGCGATCGCCAGAAAATCCACACCGCCATGCGTGTAAAAATTCTGATCCTCAACTGCGATGAATGCGTTTTTTACCCGATCTGGAACCGCACTGATCGGCACAAAGATGCGCCGTTCATTAACCAATTCCGCCATCAAACGATCATCGGACGCATAAATGCGGCTGACCGTCGGCGGCTTGTAGGCACGCAGGCTGTCTACACTCGGCAAATCAGCAACGAGCTTGGCATAGGTGGTCCAGCCAATCACACCGGCACCGGTGAGACCCACCACGCCCACGCCCAGAATAATGGCGAGGGACTGGCGGAAACGCCGGTAACGGGGACCACGCAGAGGCCCGGCCTTGGGATCCTGCGGATTACGGGGGCGAAAATTGGGTCGCGTCATACGGCCTGCATAGCATCGAAACGCGTCATTCGTCGCCCCTGACGAGCAGGTAGGTCAAGCCCGCGATTTTTCCCAGTTTTCCCGCCCCTGGCGATCCAGAAGCTCAAACTCCTCATCATTAAGATGAAAAGAAGCACTGTGGACATTTGAAGCCAGATGTTCAGGGCTTCCCGTGCCCGGAATCGGCAGGATGACCGGCGATCGACGGAGCAGCCATGCTAAAGCGATCTGCCCTCCAGAGGCACGATGCCGATGCGCAATTTTATCCAGATCCGTACCCGGTTTTGCCAGATCACCAGCAGCAAGAGGGGCCCACGGGATAAATCCGATATTCTCCTTCGTGCAATAATCCAGAACATCCTCGGAATGGCGGTCAACGAGATTGAACCGATTCTGCACGGTCGAAACCGGAAAGAATTTCTGCGCGAGCCTGATCTGATCAACCGTCACTTCAGAAAGGCCAACATGACGGATCAGCCCTTCCTCACGGAACTTCGCGATCGCCTCGAACTGTTTTTCAGGCGCACAATCGGGCGCCACGCGATGGAGCTGCCACAGGTCAATCCGCTCCACACCCAATCTGCGCAATGACATAAGCACACACTGGCGCAGATAGTCCGGATTTCCGACGGGCCGCCAGATATCCGGGCCGTGCCGGGTCAGGCCACCCTTCGTGGCGACTACCATCTTGGTGTATGGATGAAGAACCTCGCGGATCAGGTCTTCGGAAACAAATGGCCCGTATGAATCTGCGGTATCGATGAAGTCCACACCATATTCATGCAGACTTTCCAGCGTTCTGACCGCCTGCTCATGATCTGGTGGTTCGCCCCAGATGCCCTTGCCCGTAATGCGCATCGCACCAAAACCCAGACGATGGATTTTCAGGTCCCCGCCGATGCTGAATGTGCCGGATTTGCTAGCGTCAGGTTTACTCATTTTCGCGATCTCCCTGAGAGCGATACACTCTCAACAGCCCGACCCGGCACAGGGTTGCGTTCGTTAACCCAGCAAACGCCCGATCATACGCGCCGTATAGTCAACGACCGGCACAATCCTTCCGTAATTCAGCCGTGTAGGACCAATGACACCAATAGCTCCCACAATCTTCTGCACTTCGTTACGGGCAGGCGCAACGATCATGGACACTCCAGACATTCCGAACATGCCACTATCGCTGCCGATATAGATCCGCACCCCCTCAGACGCATCAGCCAGTTGAAGAAGCTGCAACATCGTCTCCTGTGTTTCCAGACGATCAAACAGCATTCGGATCGTAGTAAGGCGCTCGATTTCAGTAATGTCTGCCAAAAGCTTGCCCTGCCCACGGACAAAAAGTGTTCCGCCATCAGCGCCCCACGTGGCAAGACCACTTTCGATTACGGCAGCAGTCAAGGCGTCCAGTTCATGTCTGCTTGCATCCATTTCCGACAGCACACGCTGCCGAAGGTTCGTCAGTGTCAGGTCACCCAGACGGGCATTAAGATAATTCCCAGCCTCGACCAGCGCCGAAACCGGCAGGCCCGGTGGTGTCTCGATCACCCGGTTCTCAACCTGCCCATCCGCCCCCACCAGAATGACCAGCACACGCCCCGGCCCGAGTGCCACAAATTCAATATGCTTCAGGGCCGCATCTGATTTTGGTGCCAGTACCAGCCCCGCCGCAGAGGATAGCCCCGACAGCAGCAAAGACGCTTCTGCCAGTGTCTCCTGATATGAACGCCCACGTATTTCCAGTCGGCTGTCTATATTCGCCCGCTCTTCGTCTCCCAGCGCACCAAACTGGACCAACCCGTCAACGAACAGACGAACACCTTTTTCCGTTGGAAGCCGCCCGGCTGACGTATGGGGACTAAAAAGCAGCCCCGCCTGCGCCAGATCTGCCATCACGTTGCGGATCGTGGCAGGAGACAGCGAAGGCTGAAGCCGTTGCGAGAGTGTCCGGCTGCCAATCGGCTCCCCGGTTTCAACATATTCCTCGACGATTTCGCGCAGGATCGCCGCTTCCCTGTCCCCAAGACCGTGAGGGAAAGACGTTGTGGTGCGAAACGTGTGCGGGTCAGGTCTCATCATATCAAAACCCTATGTCGGGGCTGGATGCATTCTCGTCAAACGCGTTAAACGCTTGTCGCATCTTGAATGAAGGATTTTCTTGCATGTCTCAGCGCCCATCAGGCCGTGCCGCAGATGAAGGACGCCCCGTTTCGATCGAACTCGGGACGGCCCGTCACGCAGAAGGCTCTGCCCTGATCCGCGTTGGTGGAACGGAAGTGCTGTGCACGGCATCCATCGAAAACCGCGTACCGCCTTTCCTGCGCAACAAAGGGCAGGGCTGGATTACCGCAGAATATGGAATGCTTCCTCGTGCCACGCATATTCGGGGCAACCGGGAAGCCACCAAGGGTAAGCAGTCTGGCCGAACGCAGGAAATCCAAAGACTGATTGGCAGATCGCTGCGCGCATGCGTGAACCTTCGTAAACTTGGCGAAAAAACCATCACGCTGGATTGTGACGTATTGAACGCGGATGGCGGCACGCGTTGCGCGTCCATTACAGGGGCCTGGGTTGCCCTTGCCATCGCACTGAGAAAAATCAATGCGGGCTCAGCCCTGACCTCCCAGATTGCCGCTGTCTCGTGTGGCCTTACAAAAGCAGGCGCCGTTCTGGATCTCGACTATATCGAAGACAGCAACGCCCAGGCGGACAGTAACTTTGTTCTGACATCCACTGGTGGCATCGTCGAAATTCAGGGTACGGCAGAGGAAGCTCCTTTCGAAGAAAGCGAGTTTCTTGAACTCCTACGCTTAGCCAAACTCGGAACAGCAAACCTATTCGAAGCTCAAAACAGAATTCTGGAGAGCCTGTAATGCGTCGCCTTCCTCGCGGATCAAAAATAGTTCTGGCCAGCCACAATGCTGGAAAGCTTCGTGAATTCTCGGCCCTTCTCGCCACCAGCGGCATTACGGTCATTTCCGCGGGAGAGCTTGATCTTCCAGAACCGGAAGAAACTGAAGAAACGTTTGCGGGAAATGCCGCCATCAAGGCGCTTGCCGCTGCCAGAGCTTCGGGCCTCCCAGCTCTAGCTGATGATTCCGGCTTTTGCGTTGCTGCCCTAAATGGTCAGCCCGGCGTTTATTCTGCGCGATGGGGCGGACCGACCAAGGACATGACGATCGCAATGGAGCGCGTACATGCTGAAACCGGAGATAATCCGGATCGCAGGGCGTCATTTGTCGCAGCCCTCTGCCTTGCATGGCCGGACGGGGAAACACGCGCCGTCGAGGGACAATGCCATGGTCATACCGTCTGGCCGCCACGCGGGGAGCTAGGGCATGGTTATGATCCGATGTTCATCCCTGAAGGCGAAAACCGCACTTTTGCAGAAATGACGGATGCAGAAAAAAATTCTGTCAGCCATCGCGGACGCGCTCTGGCGCTGTTTCTTTCTGAATGTGTGGAAAATTGAGAATTCTGCCTAACTTTTAAACGATCGGAAACAGGAAAAATTAATAACGAATATTTTTAGTTATTTTAATAAAAAACTTTTTGGATATCGTCATTTTCAGAACTCCCGGCGAGCGCTGCAAATGACGATCCGATTGCCTGTATTTTCCATGACAACCGCGATGTCCGCGCTGATAATATACAGCGCGGCGCACGCCCAGAGCACCATTGTCCAGCCAGTTACTGCACCAGAAACAATCAAGGTTCATGACGAGCCCCGCCCCTCGATACAGAATTATCCACATGCAGGCGTCGTGGGTCAGCCGAGACGGGTCTATCCTCTTCAGAACGTAGCTCCAAACGGTCATCAGGGCAGATGGGGAAACTTTACACGCGGTAACGGAGAATCTGCAGGATTTGGCCCTGTCGGCCGCTACGGCGTTGCCCCCTGGGCCGAAGACTGGAGCTATCTGCGCGATCCAAAGCTTCGCAACGACCCCCTCGATATCCTCAAATTCATTCCACTCAACGACCAAAAAACAATCTGGCTCTCTTTCTCGGGAGAAACGCGCCTGCGCAACTGGTACGAGGAACATCCGGGTCTGGGCGCGAGTGGACATCCGGGTTCCGGGCGTTTCACTGCAAGGAATCTCTACGGCGCCGACCTACATCTTGGATCGCATATCCGGCTGTTCGGACAACTCATCAACGGCGATGCGGCAGGCTGGAACGGATATGGCTACGGCACGACCTATCGTAAGAAGCTGGACGCACAACAGGCCTTTATCGAAATTACCGAAAACATGTTCGGAGCCAAGACAGGCTTTCTTTTCGGCAGACAGCAGTTTCTCGATGCACCATCATATCTGCTGTATAATCGGGAAACGCCCAACGTCCCCATTTCATGGAATGGTTTTCGATATTACGCCATCTGGGACAACATCCGTATTGATGCTTATGACTTCGTCCAGACCAATATAAACCAAACGAAAATGTTCCATGACACTGAAGACTATGGAACACGACTATACGGCTTCAACACAACGGTTGCCGTTCCAGCTTTTCATATCGGGAAACAGCAGGTCCATTCATTTCTGGATCTGTTTTATATCGGCTACAAATATGCTGGCTCAGCAGCAGCCATTTCTACCGCGACCGGAACCAAATCCGGCTTCCAGACCAGAAATAATTTCGGTTTCCGGTGGTATGGTTCCGCACCATCTTTCGAATATTCGATTGGCGCAGATTATCAGGGCGGAACATTCAACTACGCAAAAACGGACCAGAAACGTTCAGTTGATGCTTACGCCATCAACGCCACGTTTGGATATCGTAAGCCCGCCTCTTTTCTCCACCCCTTTATTGGTATCCAGACAGATATTTATTCTGGTGGAAACAGCCACAAAACCACCGGCAGCGTAGGAACATTCGCCACGCCCTTCAGCCCGCAGACGAATTATCTCGACACGACAACATACATTGCTCCTGCGAACCTCATCAGCATGTCTCCGATCCTGAGCATTACCCCGCGTCATTATATTTCCTTACGCCTGAAGGCCCCGGTTTTATGGCGCGAAAACACCTCGGACGCGGTGTATAGTTCATCTGCACGCTACGCCTTTTCGACGGGCTTGAATGGACGATATGTGGGAATTGTTCCGCAAGCTTCTCTTCTCATCCAGCTCAACCAGCATCTGAGCTGGCAGATGTATGGTGCGCGTTTCATTGTTTCACATAATCTTCGTGAAGCAGGCGCAAAAAGTGGAAGCTATGCTCAGTCCAATCTAGTTTTCCGGTTCTAATTTCATAAACGAAAATTCTGTTCTTCAGAACGAGAAAATTTGGTAGAAATCGACATTCAAAACGACCAAAAAAACACAATAAAAATTGTCGAAACAATAAAAAATTCCACATAACAAACATTTATGCTTATATAAGATAAACTATGTGAGGTATTATCTATGGGAAATATGACAGCACTGATATCCGACGTTTTCGTATTTGTATTTATTCCATGGATTTTATGGCGGGTCCTCAGGCGTTCAATTCCGGTTGCCATTCTTCCAATTCTCGTCGGAATTGTACTTGCTGTTACGCATTTTCCCGTCGCCCGTTTGGGCATACCTTCGCTCTATGGTGACTATATCGGATGGCTTGCCGTCCTCGTCCTTGCTTTCACGGCTGGCCTGGAAATGTGGCAACACCCCGAGAATACGGCAGGAGCGGAACCGCTCCCCCCTTCTTCGATCAGCCGCGTGCTGGGCGCTGCTCTCATAGCACTTGGGCTCCCGTTCATCGTTGGCACAATGCTGGTCAAACAGTTTTTCCTGCCGCTGCATGGATGGCATGCGCCACATGGGAATGGATGGATCGGCGCAATGTCTGTTGGGCTTTGTATCGCCGTTAGCGCGTTGCCGGTCCTGATTGGCCTGGTTCGGGAGCTGGAACCCGCACATAAACCAGTCGGCCAGATTGCTCTCAAGCTTGCTGTTGTGGATGATGCAGCATTGTGGATTGGCTTGGCCATTCTGCAGTTCGCCGCGCGTGGATCAGACGCCCTTCATGGATGGAGCGGGCTTGAATTTCTGGCCGTCGCACTACTCGTAGGCCTCGCGTTGAGCAGCAGTTGGGCAACCCGCAATCTTCGCAACCCACCCCTGTGGGTCATCTGGATCGCAGTCCCGGTGTTTTTGGCCGCAGGCTCGTGGGCAAGCAAGCAACTTGGGCTTCATGAACTAATCGGTGCATATTTTGCAGGCGCCTTGATGCCGCCACGCTGGGTCCGCCGTCTACCAATAGAGAAAGTAGGAACATTTTCCCTGATCTGGCTTGCACCCATGTTCTTCGGGCATAGCGGCCTGCATATCAATGGCGACGCGCTGACCTGGCCTTCCGTTTTCGCCTCCATCCTTTTGGTCGTTATTTCCATCGCAACCAAATTGCTGGCTGTATGGGCCTACCCACCGGCGCCGGGCCTGACACATCGACAGGCACTCAGCATCGGGTCGCTGCTTCAGTGCAAGGGCTTGATGGAAATTGTTGCGGCAACGATCCTCCATGCGCAAGGCATGATCTCGGAATTCGCATTTGCATCGCTCATGGTGCTGGCGGTCATTTCAACCACGCTCACCGGCCCAATGTTCCGCATGATCACCTGGCGGCGCAAACAGACCGCCTGATAATCTCTCAATCAAGGCTGGCTCATTTTGCAGTCAGCCCATGATTGATCAGAACACCCCGCTGCCAGACCTGATCGATATGATCGAGCGCCGCGATATTCATATCCGGCGCACCATCCACGATCAGGATGTCCGCCCTTTTACCCGCCGCAATCACACCCCTGTCCGTCAGGTGCAGGAGCGCGGCCGCATTGCCCGTTGCAAGCGTGATGGCTTCAACCGGGGTGAGCCCCGCACCCACAGTCAGGGCAAGTTCACGATGCTCGGCAAAGCCCGGAATACGCGTGGCTGCGGCCCCGGAATCTGTTCCAAAGCCGATATGCACTCCAGCGCGATAAAGTGTCATCAAATTACGCTGGTTGATCTCTAAAGCGTATCGTGAGGCTGGGGTCAGTGGCTTGGACAATGTCTGCATTCGCCAGGTAGGATCTGAAAACTGAGCCCGTAGCGCGGGATCCAGCCCCGCACTCAGAAAAGGATCGTTCAGCCATTCCGGATGCTCGGCAAAAATATAGTTTGCCTCATCCAGATCCAGCGTCGCGATGTACCAGGTGCCCTGCCTTTTCATTGCGCTAACAAGAGCGGCATCAACGGGCCTGTCACGCACGCCATGCGCAATAATATCAGCTTTTGCGGCCACAACCGATTTCGCAACATCCAGATCATGGATGTGCACGGCCACGCGCGTGCCATGCTTGTGGGCTTCATCAATCGCCGCTGCGTAGATCGTCGGGGAGAGCTTTGGGTAGGTCTTTCCATTGGGAACGTCGTTACGGAAATCATCGACCCAGACCTTCACGAGATCCGTCCCTTCCGACACCATTTTGTCTACATCCTGACGGGCCTCTTCGGGGCTAGCCGGACGATAAACCTGATCTGGCCCAAGCCCTTTGACAAGGCTGTCAGGCGGGACGCCATTTGGCGCACTGATCCCCTGATCCACACCAAAAAGATCCGCACCCGGATTTTTACCCGCGTGCTGTTCACGGCGAAGGTCGTCGAAGAGCGGTGATTTGTTAAGCCCAAGCGCCGTAACTGTCAGGACGCCATATCGGGTATATTGCTGAAGGGCCGCAAGGATGTTGGCGCGTGTGTAATTGTCGCTGGAACCCTGCGTTCCCTGCACCAGCCCGACATGACTGTGATCGCTGATGAGAGCTGGTAAAAGAGTCTTGCCACGCAGATCAATGTGCTGTGCATCAGAAGGTGCGGTACTACCGACAGAACGGATCAGACCGTTGTCGATCACAACAGTTATGTTTTCCTTTACTATACCGCCCGTACCATCGATCAGCCTCGCATGGTCGAAAGCCACAGGTACAGCCAGCGCTGGCCACGAAAATACAGTCGCTACGGAAGCAAGTAGAAAACTGGCGAAAACACGACGCACACCCATCGGACAGACCCTCATCACATGACATCTCTAAACCTCAACGCCACAGGAAGATCATGGATGCGAGGCTGATCAGCCCTCCAGAGACTGGAGTTCGAACAGACGACGGTAAATGCCCCCCTCCTGCCCCACAAGTTCAAGGTGAGTTCCGTCTTCGATAAGTTCGCCACGGCGGAAAACAAGGATACGGTCCAACTCCATCACGGTGGACAGACGATGCGCGACAACGATCACTGTGCGGTTCTGCATCAGGCGACGCATAGCCTCCTGCACCAAGGCTTCTGACTCGGAATCAAGGCTGGAGGTCGCTTCATCGAAAATCAGAATCGGGGCATCCGCAAGGAATGCACGTGCAATGGCCACACGCTGGCGCTCTCCACCAGACAGTTTCACACCGCGCTCGCCCACCATTGTATCGTAGCCTTCCGGAAGGCGCTCAATGAAAGTGGCAGCATTGGCCAATCTTGCAGCCTCCTGAACTTCCGCAAGGCTGGCACCCGGACGGGCATAGGCAATATTTTCGGCCAGCGTCCGATGAAACAGGATCGGCTCCTGCGGGACAATCGCGATATGGGCGCGCAGAGAATCCTGCGTGACATGCGCGATGTCCTGACCATCCACGACGATTCTTCCACCACTGACATCATAAAGCCGTTGAAGAAGCTTCGTCAGGGTTGTTTTTCCCGAACCACTGGGACCGACAAGCGCCACCCGAGAGCCCGGCGCAATAGTGAGGTCCAGATCATTATAAAGTGCTCTACTTTGCCCCGGGTACTGGAAGTCCACGTGTTCGAAATGAATTTCGCCTTTTGTGAAGGCTGCTTCCTGAGCGCCTTCATGGTCCTGAATGGCTGGCTCACGGCGAAAGATCGCAACCAGTTCTTCCATTTCATTGACCGAGCGCTGAACCTGGCTGACCTGCTGCCCCAGATCTCGCAGATAGCCCTGCACAAGAAACATCATCGTCAGGACATAGGCCACGTCTCCTGGCCCTGCATGCCCCATCCACCACATCATGACGGCCATGCCGATGAGCAGCATACGCATAACGAGGGAAGCGAGTGCCTGTAGATTGCCGCTATTGGTTCCCCGGATCCACGTCCGCGCCGTACGACCGCTCCAGCCTTTTACCACCCGACCAAGCCGCGCCTCTTCGCGTCCCTCCGCCCCAAACGCCTTGACCACGGCGTTGCAGGTTACGGAATCCGCCATGGCTGCACCCATGCGGGTGTCCCACTCATTGGAGGTGCGCGCACTTGGCGCCACATAGCGCAGGGTAAGCGCGATGGAGAGCCAAGCAAACAACACGACGGAAACCGCCAGAACCAGCCCCATCAGCGGTGAGCGAATCATCAGAACAAAGGTCGTTCCGCCGAGAACGAGAACCTCTGGCGCGATCATGAGCAGGAGTGTGTCATCCAGAGAATCAATTGCCCAAACGCCACGCGTCAGGCGACGCACCGTCGAGCCTGCGAAGGTATTGGCATGCCAGTCTGTGGAAAAGCGCTGAACGCGAGCGAAGGCCTGTGTGACTGTGCGGCGCATGATCGCCAGAGTCAGGTGCGTGATACCGATAAAGGACGCACGGCGACCATAAAGCCCCACCAGACCAAGCACAATCAACCCACTCACCATCAGAAACGCATCTTCGCGCAAATGCATCAAATCGGGTGTACGCGGAACATTTGGCCCCGCCGCATGACGGGACACGTCATCCACAAGGCGACCAGCAAGCAGGGGAGTACAGATGTCGGCCAGCGTGGCGAGACCCACGCCCCCAAGCGTGCGCGCCAGAAGAGACGGATGCTCCAGCCACCGGCGAAGCACGAAGACAAGGACTTCCGTGAAGGAAATACTAATCTTCTGACCTTCCTGCTGCTGGGAGGTTTGTAGGGGGACAGTCTCGGACACAGGGGCGCTCCGCCATGCGGCGCGAAGGCCGATGGTGCAATGGCATGGAAAATTTCGATCTTTGTCTTATTCTGCGGATTGTCCCGACCGGACGCAACAGCCTGTGGAGCCTATGCCATGACCGATGCCCCCAAACCCATGAGCAAGGCAGCAGCAAAAGCCTTCATCACGGCATTGGCCAATGAATATCCGAATGCGGAAAGCGAGCTGGTTTTCAGGAATCCGTTCGAACTTCTGGTGAGTGTTGTGCTCTCTGCACAAGCCACGGACAAATCCGTCAACAAAGCGACAAAAGACATGTTCGAGCGGGCACCAGACCCGCAATCCATGGCCGAACTCGGTGAAGCCGGCATTGCTCAATATATCAAGACCATAGGCCTGTGGCGGGCCAAAGCTCATAATGTGGCATTACTGTGCGAACAGCTTTTGGCCCGGCATGACGGACAGGTCCCTTCGGACCGCAAATCCCTCGAAGCCCTTGCCGGTGTGGGACGCAAAACGGCCAGCGTTGTCATGAATGTTGCCTTCGGGTCCGATGCGATGGCCGTGGATACGCATATTTTCCGTATTGGTAACAGGACGGGGCTCGCTCCTGGCAAAAACGTGCGTCAGGTCGAAGATGGGCTCGTTGCGCGCATTCCAAAAGATATGCTCCGCCCATCACATCACTGGCTGATCCTGCATGGGCGCTATGTTTGTAAGGCGCGGACACCTGAATGCTGGCGTTGCCCGGCGACTAAATGGTGCCTGTATCCAGACAAAAGACTTGTGGACCCGAAATCCAAAGCCGCCTGAGAACACCGTTCACTCTGATCTGGCCAATGGCAGGTTCGGCATGCCGTGAGATCCTATTGCGGGCACCCATGTGCGACTTCCACGCCAGCTTCTATCTGACACCAGAGAGATTTTTCCACGTGACAGATAAACAGCCCATGCTCCATCACGCCATGCTGAAAACCGGTCCAGCGTTGGTACACCGGGGCATCCTCCGCGCGCAGGCGAAGCGCTGACAAACAGTTCGATGTCCTTGCAGTCTTCCAGGGTAGGCAGATTTTCTCCATCCGAGGGATCATGCGGGCGCAGGAGAAATGTGTGCCCCTGCACCCTGACCCGGCAAAGCCCTGCATTACAGGCGGGTGGGAGAGCCTCGACAGGAAGAGCCAGATCCTTCTGCCAATCGTCCAGAACGATATTTTCAAGACTACTATGCGGACCCATTTTCAGTACACCCCGATCAACAACAGCTATCAAGCCAGCATCTGGCGACAGCAGCAGAACAGGCCGGGACTGAAACCAGATCGAAACAACAGCCAGAGCGATCAATGGCAAGCCGGCCAGTCTTCCCCGCCCGACCCACAGGCAGAGAATGGCAAGGCCAAGCATAAAAGCCAGTAATCCCCATCCCGGCATTGATGGCACATCATGATGTGCCATCGGGAAAGCCGCCACTTTATCCGCGAGGATCTGAACGATTTGAACCCCTTTGCCCATGATACGTAGGGGGAATGCTTCTGCATGAAACGGCATGAGCAGAATGGAGATGAGGCCCGCAGGCATGATCCATATTGCAGCCAGAGGGACCGCAATCAGGTTTGCAAGCACGAACCAGGGTTGAAAGGCGCCAAAATGCGCCATGCTCACTGGCAGTGTTGCAAGCCCTGCGAGCAAACTGGTCAAGGCCAGGGCCACGAGATGTGAACACGTAGCGCGCTGCCAGCCTCCCTCGCCCCGAAGACGAATAAGAGGTTCGCGTAGGACCTCATAGCCTGCAATCAGACCCATGACGGCGGCAAAGGACATCTGGAAAGACACATCACCAACCGAGGATGGCGACACCACAAGAAGCAACAGGGCCACCATCGACAGCGCCCGCATCGAGAGTGTCCTGCGTCCGGTCAGCAAAGCGAGCGTCACGATACAGGCCATTCCAAACGCGCGGACGCTTGGCAGATGTGCGCCCGTCAGCAGCACATAACCTCCGCCCGCCACGAGGCCCGCCAGCGCAGATATTTCACGGCAAGGCCAGTAGAGCGCAGCTTTTTCCGACAGGACGAGAATTGCCCTGACAGAAACGATCACGGCAGCCATCATCAGCCCGAGATGAAGGCCCGCAACCGCGAGCAGATGCGCCAGACCCGAAGCGGAGAATGCCTCGCGTGTTTGGCGGTTAATTCCGCTCCCCTCGCCCGCCAGCAAAGTGGCGGCGATTGCTCCGGTCTGGCCGGGTAGTACCCTTTCAATCCTGCGGGCCACAGCTTCGCGAAGTTGCTCCAGAAAAGGCGTGTGGGCGGCATCAGCTTCAAGAGTTACATAGCCAAGAGCATACCCGTTTCCCGCATTTCCTGAAAACCAGCTTTCACGCTGCATATCACGCCCCCCCGGCAAAGCCGGGGGGGCTGGGGGCTTTAACAGCGCACGGACGGATACATAGCTGCCCGGGAGGGGAGACAACGGATCTCCTGCTTTGAGGCGAACATGCAAAAAACGCTTCAATGGGCGCATTCCAGCGTCCAGCGCCGTGTCAAAAGTGACGTCGGCCAAGGTGAGGCGGCGCGCTGGCTCATCATCATCCTGACGGGGAGGAAGATTTTCTATCGCCAGGACACGGCCGGTGAGAATGGTTGCGCGCGTTGGCAGGACAGGCATGAGTGGCTGCCTGCGTGTTTCCAGAGCCGCCAGCGCAAAACCAAGCCCCAGAACAAGCAATCCAAACCCAACAAGCCTGCACCATCCACGATACCAACCTGCCCAAAGCAGAACGACACCCGACGCCGCGACCATCGCCCCCCATGCGGCACAGAGTTCAACCCGCAGACTGAAGAAAAGAACTGCGCCGAGGGCGAATCCTACCGGAAGCCAGCAGATCAGCCTCCGCCCCTGCTCCTGGAAAATCAGGTCAATCCAGGACGCACGCACCTGAGACGCAGGCGGAACGCGCGGGTCCTCCAGCTCCTCCGTGTTCAGATCATCTGACGGAAGTTGCTTCAGCTGTGGGAAGGGAAATGACTGACTGCGCGACACATGCAGGATATTAACCTATTTCCCGCCGTGTCGCGCCTTGGTTTAGTTTGGAAGATGAAGGGCCTGTTTTAGCCCTGCAGCATCACGTTCAAGTTCAAAGCCGTCACTACCGGGCTGGAAAAGACGCGCCGTATCAAGGCCACCCGTCACCACAGGATCAAATCCCGCAGCACTAATCAGGGCCGCCGTTTCCGCAACTGCGTCCTTGTCATTACCTGCCAGAGGCACGGCGAGCAGAGCGCCGGAACGATGGGCAGAGGCGCGAAGAGCCGTCATGTCGATGGAGTTGAACGCACGCACAACACGGGAGGAGGGGAAATAGCGCTGCGTTGTAGCGCCCGCTCCATCTATTCTTGCGGCATTGGCAATACTTCCATCACGAAACGGATATGGATTGGAAGGATCAATGATGATCTTTCCAGCCAGCGCGTGCCCTAGCTCACGGCCAAGTTGCGGGATTGCCCGATAGGGCACCGCAAGCACGACAATGCTGCCAAAAGCCGCAGCCTGCGCCGGAGTTCCCGCAGAGGCCAACGGCCCAAGAGACGTGGCGACCGCCTGGGCATCAGAGAGTGTGCGTGACGAGACCATGACGTGATATCCGGCCTGCACCCACAATCCACCCAATGTCGTCCCGACATTGCCTGCACCGATGATGCCGATAGTCGGGCGAGACTGGGCACTGACCGGCGATGCACCGGTTGTGGCGGCAAGACCTGCCAGTACGGCGAGAAAAGGTCGTCGCCTGAGACGAAAGCCATTCATGTCCTGTGCCACTCCTTTGAAACGGTTCCGCCTGCACCCTGCACAGGATCGGTTGTCGGAAACGCCAGGCTGTTGATGCGGGCCATCTGCTCCGGCGTGGGGGCCGTACGCAGAATGTCGAATTCCTGTTCCGGCGGGTATGCGCCGATCACCGTAAAATCGGCGTCTGACCCGAGATTACAGTGACCTGTACCAGCCGGTAGCAGGGCAATGTCACCACCATGCACCTGCACCTCATGCGCTCCAGGGCCTCCAAGCATCAGCTTGGCAGAACCGTTCGAAAAACCCAGAACCTCGTGGCCGAGGCTGTGATAGTGATGAAACGGATATACCCCGTTGCGCCACTGGGGAGGCCAGCCATTACGCTCGAACAGCGCCTCATAGACGCTCTCCTTTCCTTCCCCGGCTTCCAGAGCATTTCGGTACACGATGACTGGCAAATGGGGGCTGTTGGGCACCCACCCGTTCTGACGCAGAGAAAAAACCTCCACATTTGCAGGCGTTGCAGCCGAAGCCGAGCGAACACGCCCGTTTCCGAAAGCGAGACCCAAACCAGCCAGCAGGGTGTTGAAAGCGCGTCTGTCCACGGTCCTTTTCCCGATCCCTGGATGCAAGATGAAGAACAGCAATGATAAGCATGCAGTTCAGAGCAGGTGAAATCACGCTTCTTTGAGGCTGGGCGGTAATGGCGTCCTGACGGGTTTGTGAAGAGCCAGTATAAGCTTCGGCCAAACACTGGAATACATTCGCGATGACGATGATTCGGAATGCTTCATGGAATCAAAGTTATCGCCACCGGAATGTCGGATATCAGAAAAATACAGCCCGCCAGTTCGAGACTGTGCCGTACAGCTGGAGCATGATATGAGGGCCGCATGACCATCCGCACGCGCTTTGCTCCCTCCCCCACGGGTCTGCTGCATGTCGGCAACGCCCGCGCTGCCCTCTTCAATTTCCTCTTTGCCCGTCACCATGGTGGCGAGTTTCTCCTGAGGATCGAAGACACCGACAAGGAACGCTCCACCCAACGGGCTGTGGACGTTATTTTCGATGGCCTCAGCTGGATGGGCATCACGCCTGATGCGGAGCCCGTTTTCCAGTCTGCGCGGCAGGACCGCCATACGGAAGTCGCGCTTGAACTGCTCGAAAAAGGCATGGCGTACCGCTGCTACTGCACGCCGGAAGAACTGACCGCGATGCGCGAAAAGGCAATGGCCGAAAAGCGCCCTCCACGTTACGACGGCACATGGCGCGACCGTGATCCGTCCGAAGCGCCGGAAGGTGCGCCATTCGTCGTGCGGCTCAAGGCTCCGCGTGAAGGTGAGACGATCATCCATGATCTGGTTCAGGGGGACGTCCGCGTTGCCAATATCGAGATGGATGACCTCATCATCCTGCGCTCGGACGGAACGCCGACCTACCTTCACGCCGTGGTGGTGGATGACCACGACATGGCGATCACCCACGTCATGCGCGGTGACGATCATCTGACGAACACGTTCCGTCAGGCCATGATCTATCGCGCGATGGGCTGGGATCTGCCGCATTTCGCACATCTTCCGCTTATCCACGGGCCCGATGGCGCCAAGCTATCGAAGCGGCATGGTGCACAATCTGTCGTGGAATTCCGCGAGGAAGGCTACCTACCGGAAGCCCTGTGCAATTACCTCCTGCGTCTGGGCTGGGGACATGGCGACGCCGAAGTTCTCTCCCGCGAAGAGCAGATCAAGCTGTTCGACCTGGATGGTGTCGGCCGCTCCCCATCCCGCATGGACTACGTGAAGCTCGCGCATCTCAATGGCGTATGGATGCGACAGGCCGATGATACACGCTTGACGACAGACGTGATGGAGCGGCTTGAAGGCCGCGAGGGCGTTGTTTGCAACGACAAAACCCGCGCCCGGATTCAGGCCATGATGTCGGGTCTGAAAGAGCGCGCAAAGACACTTGTCGAGCTAACCGAAAACGCAGCCTTTGCCGGTTTCACACTTCCACTGACCTTTACGCCAAAAGCCGAAAAGCTTCTCGGCGACGAAGGGCGCAATGTTCTTGCAGGTATTGGCAAGGATCTGGCAGCGCTGGACATTTTCACCCCCGAAGCGATCGACGGCGTGCTCCGTGCCTATGCTGAAAAGCACGAAATGAAGCTCGGCTCCGTTGCGCAGCCACTCCGTGCGGCCATGACAGGCTCAACCACATCGCCCGGTATTGATCTGACGCTCTCTGCGCTGGGTCAGGATGAGGTTCTTGCGCGCATTGCGAGCGTGCTCGGTGCCTGAGCGCGGTCCCTCCTCCCGGCATCTGCTTGGTATCGAGGGACTGACAGCGGAACAGATCGTTCCGTTCCTCGATCTGGCCGAGAGCTATGCCCTTTTGAGCCGGTCCCGTACGGCGCCACGCGATGCTCTGCGTGGCCGTACGGTCATAAACCTGTTCTATGAGGACAGCACGCGCACACGGACCAGCTTCGAACTGGCTGGCAAACGCCTAGGCGCCGACGTCATCAACATGTCCGTAGCCACCAGTTCCGTAAACAAGGGGGAAACCCTGCTGGATACGGCCGCAACGCTGAATGCCATGCGATGCGACCTGCTGGTCATCCGTCATGCACAGTCCGGCGCACCTGCCCTGCTGTCTCAGAAAGTGGAAGCCTGCGTCGTCAATGCTGGAGATGGCACACACGAGCACCCGACACAGGCACTACTGGATGCCCTGACAATCCGCAGGCATTTCGGGCGGCTAAACGGGCTGACCGTGGCGATCTGCGGCGATGTCGGTCATAGCAGGGTTGCACGTTCCAACATCCATCTCCTGACGGCGATGGGCAGCACCGTACGCCTTGTCGGACCGCCAACGCTTGTCCCTTCCACCATCGCAGAACTCGGTAATGTCGAGCTGTATTCGGACATGGACCGCGCGCTTGTCGGAGCAGACGTCGTGATGTCACTGCGCCTTCAGCGAGAGCGGATGGGCGCAGGTCTTGTACCGAGCGCGCGCGAGTATTTCCGCTTCTTTGGGCTTGATCGCAGACGCCTCTCTCTGGCCAGCCCGCACGCGCTGGTCATGCATCCTGGCCCGATGAACCGTGGCGTCGAAATCGCATCCGACGTCGCGGATTCTGACCAGAGCGTGATTTCCGAGCAGGTCGAGATGGGTGTCGCTGTGCGCATGGCCGTTCTGGATCGTCTTTCCCGGTTACGGATGCACTCATGACCAGTATCGTTTTTGAAAATGTCCGTCTGATCGATCCAGCCTCGGGTCGGGACGGGATTGGTCGATTGACCGTGGAAAACGGCCTCATTGCAGCACTTGACGGCGACGTGACGCCAGAAGGCGCGCACGTCATCGACGGCCAAGGTGCCGTACTGTGCCCGGGCCTTGTCGATATGCGCGTGGCCCTCGGGGAACCGGGATCGGAATACCGCGAAAGCATAACATCAGGGGCACGAGCTGCCGTTGCGGGCGGCATCACCACCATGGCTGTGTTGCCCAACACCTCTCCCGCCATCGACAATCCTGCCCTTGTTCATCTTCTGAGCGTACGCGGCAAAGAAACCGGCATGGTGTCCATTCACCCTTATGGCGCGCTGACCCGTGGCTGCGAGGGGAAGGAGATGGCAGAACTCGGCCTGCTGCAGGAAGCAGGAGCCGTTGCGTTCACGGACGGAACACGCGCCATCGAAGATGCCAAGCAGATGCGCAATCTGCTCTCTTATTCGCGCTTTCTAAATGCGCTTGTCGTGCAACATCCGGAAGAGCCGTCTCTTGCAAAAGGTGCCTGCGCCACCGCAAGTGCCCTTGCCGTGCGCCTTGGACTTCCGCAGGTTCCGTCTGCCGCAGAAGCCATCATGGTTGCACGTGATCTGCGCCTCGCCGAACTAACGGGCGCCCGCCTGCACTTTGCGCACATTTCAACGGCGGAAGCCCTGTCCCTGATACGGGAGGCGAAAGCCAAAGGTGTGCAGGTCACGTGTGATACAGCGCCTCCATATTTTGCAATGACGGAAGAGGACATCGGCGACTTCCGGACATATGCAAAATTCTCCCCACCTCTGCGTAGCGAGGCTGATCGCGCTGCTGTCTGTGCAGGACTGGCCGACGGTACGATCGATGTCGTGGCATCAGACCATGCTCCCGCCGATGCAGACGACAAACGCCTGCCATTCGCGTTAGCTCGAGCTGGAGGCACCGGACTGGCCACCCTGCTTGGTGTGACGCTTGGCGCTGGTCTGGAACTAATCGATGCGCTTCGGCTCCTGACATGCGCCCCTGCGGACCTGCTGAACATTCCGGCCGGGCGTCTGGAAGTTGGACGCGAGGCGGATCTCTGCCTGTTTGATCCGGATGAAGTCTGGACCGTGGTGGCGGGATCCCTTCCCGGCCGTGCCCAAAACACCCCGTTCGATGGCCGAAAACTGACAGGGCGCGTCCTGCGGACATTTCGTCGTGGCGTCGAGGTGTATACGGCTGGAGCGCTGCCATGAACTGGTCTCTGTCTCCTCCTAGTCTTCCTGTCGTCGCCCTTATTGCCTATTTTCTGGGCAGCATACCCTTCGGCCTGATTTTTACCGCGCTCGCCGGTGGAGGCGACATCCGACGTATCGGCTCAGGAAATATTGGGGCAACCAACGTATTGCGAACGGGCCGCAAAGGTCTGGCCGCCGCAACGCTGCTCTTTGATGCCCTCAAGGGGGCACTGGCCGTCCTTCTGGCACGTCGCTTCTGCGTAGATGCTACCCAGACGGCAATGGCTGTTGCTGCTGTCTCTGTCGTGATCGGGCACTGCTTTCCGGTCTGGCTGCGCTTCAAGGGTGGCAAAGGGGTTGCAACAGGTCTGGGCACGATCTGGGTCCTGTGCTGGCCGGTCGGACTGGCATGCTGCGTCATTTGGCTGGCTGTCGCCAAACTGAGCCGGATATCATCCGCAGGAGCACTTACAGCATTTCTGGCTGCCCCGGCTCTGATGCCTCCGCTGTCGGAACAACCAATCCAGTCTCCCCTACCTGTTGCAGCCTTACTGGTCGCGTTGCTTATCTGGGTACGACATTACGGTAATATTGTGCGCCTCATTTCTGGAAATGAGCCCCGCGTAAATATGAACAAACCACAATAACACCCCAATAGAAGTTTATTTTTACTTTTTGTTATCCATCCAGCAGGTAGTGTCATCCCATGATGCCTCTACCTGATCTGGTCCAGAACCTTCCATATCTACTGCCCGAAACAGAGCGCCTCGATATGCTGCGCCTGGCAAGAACAAACGGCGTTGGGCCGATCAATTTCGGTCGCCTGATGTGCCTATACGGCCAGGCGAGCGTGGCGCTTGACGCTCTTCCGGAGCGAATGGCCGCAGCGGGACGAAGCGATGGCGTTCACATCCCTTCCCGTAGTGACATCGAAGACGAACTAGAGCGACTGAGAAAGATGGGTGGGAGGGCAATTTTACGCTCTGACCCCGATTATCCGGTTCTCCTCACGCATGTGCCCGACGCGCCTCCTGTACTGTTCATTCAGGGTGATGCGAAAAAACTTTCCGTTCGCTCGATCGGCGTTGTCGGTGCCCGAAATGCATCATCCGCTGGCATCAGGATGTCAGGAAGCCTCTCTACGGAACTCGCATCAGCGGGGCTATGCGTTGTGTCCGGCCTGGCAAGAGGAATCGATTCGGCAGCACATGAAGGCGCACTGCCATGGGGGCTTACGGTCGCCGCCATCGCGGGTGGGCTGGACTATTTCTATCCTCCTGAAAACGCAAAGCTTCAGGCCGAAATCGCTGAAAAGGGCTGTATCGTTACGGAGGCACCACTGGGCACCGTGCCGCAGGCCCGCCATTTTCCGCGCCGGAACCGGCTCATTGCGGGCATGACGCAGGGATGCGTGATTGTGGAAGCTGCTCTGAAATCAGGGACACTGATTACCGCCAGACTCGCTGCTCAGTATGATCGCATCCTCTTTTCGGTACCGGGTTCGCCGCTCGATCCGCGCTCGCGTGGCGGAAACGATCTGCTCAGACATGGCGCAGTCGTGACAGAAAACGCGCAGGATGTTCTGAACCAGCTGGGCCTCCACCTTCCGCCTAGAAACCCGGCCCCATGGGAAAAGGGCTCTCCTCAAAAACGTGAGTTTTCCGGCTTTTCGGAGCCGGGTGTCAGATGGGGAAATTCACAGGAGGATGTGCCGGATGACCTGCAGTCTGTCCTCAGAAAGGTGCGTCCTCTCCTTTCTGTAACGCCAGTAGCAGTTGACGATGTGGTGCGGCACTGTCAGTTCTCCGTATCGGCAATACTGACGGCCCTTACCGAACTTGAACTCGGTGGGATCGTGGAGTTTGTGCCCGGCGGACGCGTGGCGTTACTGCCGAACAGATAAGAGACCCAAGGACCGGAGTGGCAATGACAGACGTTGTGGTGGTCGAAAGCCCGGCAAAGGCCAAGACGATCAACAAATATCTGGGGGATGGCTACACGGTCCTCGCCTCATTCGGCCATGTGCGCGATCTGCCCCCAAAGGATGGCAGCGTACGCCCGGACGAAAACTTTGCCATGGACTGGCAGACGGACGAACGCGGCGCAAAACAGATTGCCGCCATCACAAAGGCGCTCAAGAGCGCAAAACGTCTGTACCTCGCGACCGATCCGGATCGTGAGGGTGAAGCAATTTCCTGGCATGTCCGAAGCGTTCTGGAAGAAAAGAAGCTGCTGCGCGGCATTGATGTCCAGCGCATCACGTTCAACGAGATTACCAAAAGCGCCATCAAGGCTGCCATGGAAGCTCCGCGCGACCTGGATATGCCGCTGATCGAGGCTTATCTGGCCCGTCGCGCACTTGACTATCTCGTGGGCTTTACCCTCTCCCCGGTCCTGTGGCGCAAGCTGCCCGGGAGCAGGAGTGCAGGACGTGTGCAATCCGTTGCGTTGCGCCTCATCTGTGAACGCGAAGCCGAAATTGAAGTCTTTAAGCCTCGTGAATACTGGACCATTACCAGCGCCTTCACGACACCCGGCAATGCAGGCTTTCAGGCACGCCTGACTCACCTCGCCGGCCAGAAGCTGGACCAGTTCGACCTCAACAACGAGGCGCTGGCTTTCAGCGCCCGTGATACGGTGATGGCTGGCAGCTTCACAGTCCGCTCGGTTGAGCGCAAACGTGTCAAGCGCAACCCACCGCCGCCCTTCACAACGTCCACACTTCAGCAGGAAGCGTCCCGTAAGCTGGGCATGAGCGCCCAGACCACTATGCGGACTGCCCAGCAGCTTTATGAAGGTGTGGATATCGGAGGTGAGACAATCGGTCTCATCACCTATATGCGTACAGATGGTGTGACGATGGCCAAGGAGGCCGTGACTGCCATCAGAGGTCATATCGGACAGGTTTTTGGTGGCGAATATGTCCCTGACTACCCACGGACCTATTCAACCAAGGCAAAAAACGCGCAGGAAGCACATGAAGCTGTCCGCCCGACGGACGCTTCACTTATTCCCGAAAAGGTTGCACGGACCCTCACCCACGATCAGCAGCGCCTCTATGACCTGATCTGGAAACGCTCTGTCGCATCACAGATGCAATCAGCAGAGCTGGACCAGGTGGCCATTGTCCTTGCAGATGCCAGCGGCCAGACCCAGATGCGCGCGACGGGTTCAACTATCGCGTTTGATGGCTTCCTGAAGCTCTATATCGAAGGGCGTGATGATTCACGTGCCGACGACGAAGATGGCAAATTGCTGCCTCCGATGAAAGAAGGCGACAAGGTTCGCACCGGCGACGTTGCCGCAGACCAGCATTTCACACAGCCGCCACCACGCTACTCGGAAGCATCTCTCGTCAAGAAGATGGAAGAAATCGGCATTGGCCGTCCTTCCACATACGCTTCCATTCTGGGGGTTTTGCGGGACCGTAACTACGTCCGCCTCGAGACGCGGCGCTTCATGCCGGAAGATCGTGGCAGACTTGTCACGGCGTTCCTGACGTCCTTCTTCGAGCGCTATGTCGATACCGGCTTTACGGCGTCTCTCGAAGAGCAGCTTGATGATATCTCTGATGGCCGTGCGGACTGGCACGACGTCATGGCCGCGTTCTGGCACGATTTCTCGGCAGCTGTTGCACAGACCAAAGATCTCAAGATTTCTGACGTCATAGATGCCCTCGATGAAGACCTGAGCGAGCACTTCTTCCCTCCCCGTGAGGACGAAGTTGATCCCCGAACCTGCACAGCCTGCGGAACCGGGCGCCTTGGCCTGCGCCTTGGAAAATTTGGTGCATTCATCGGCTGTTCAAATTATCCGACATGTCAGTTCACACGTCGCCTCGTTGCAGACGACGAGGGGGGAGAGACACTCAAGGACGGCCTGAAGGTCCTTGGGCAAGACCCTGAGACCGGAGAAGACATCACAGTCCGTCGTGGGCCGTATGGTCTTTACATCCAGAAAGGTGAGCCGAACCCCGAAGACAAGAAAGCCAAGCCTAAACGCACAACCATCCCAAAAGGGTTGGAGGGCGACAAGCTAACCCTTACTGAAGCTCTGGGTCTGCTTTCGTTGCCGCGTGTCGTGGGGCTTCACCCAGAGACCGGAGAGACCATCGAAGCTGGTCTTGGGCGCTTTGGGCCGTATGTGAAAATGGGCGCGATCTACGGCACTCTCGACAAAGATGATGATGTCCTGACTGTCGGGCTGAACCGGGCTGTGGACAGTCTGGCCAAAAAACTCGCATCCATCCGCAATCTTGGCGCGCACCCCAAGGACGGGGAGCCTGTTATGGTCCGGAAGGGTCGCTTTGGGCCGTATGTCCAGCATGGATCGATGATCGCAAACCTGCCCAAAGACGTAGGAATGGACGACATCACGCTCGATGGCGCCATTGCTCTGGTCGCGGAGAAGGGTAAACCGCTCAAGGGAGCGGCCAAAAAGGGCGCTACCAAAAAAACGGCAGCAAAAACAACACGTACCAAGAAAGCTGCTGCAACGATTGAGGGCGAAGACGCTCCAAAGAAAAAAGCTGCCCCTCGCGCGGCAGCGAAGAAAACGACCAAGACTCCTGCCAGCAAAAGCAAAACTGCGGCATCAAAGAAAAAAACTACGGCCTCCGAAAACCCTGACGAAGGCTGAATTCAGGGAGAAAGTGCGATGTTGCCGCAACGTTATGCGACAACATTGCCACTCATGCGTCTTTACCGGTATCGCAGTTTCTGGCGAGGTCGTATGGCGATCTGGATCGGCATCACGTTCTGCCGGTTGTCCGTGAGGATTCTCTCTCCCGCCATGATGCCTGTTTCATGACTTCCTTTTTGCCGCACTTCCGCGAGCCAGCGCATCGTTCCCTGCTTGTGGCTTTTCTGATCATTCTTACGCTGTCCGGCATGGATGGCGTGGCAATGGCGGACGACCTGCAGGCGGTTTCCGCCCCCCCAACGGTCATGGCACAAAACACTGGCTTTGACCCTTCAATGACCAGAGAAGTGCTGGGTGTCGCACTGAATTTCATGGCGCCACGGACACTCGAAGCTCATTCCGTCAGAGAATTTTGCCTGTGGGGGCTGGACGGCCTGACGGCGATCGATCCTGGGTTATCGGTCACCGAGACCCCTGCCCGTCAGGAAGGCGATCATCATACTCCTGAAATGCTGGTGTTGCAGGGCCAGACAGTATTGCTCCAGCGCCCTGTACCGGCTGAAAATGATCGCACAGCCTGGGCGGCACTCGTTACTTCAGCGATGATGACGGCATGGGACAGTTCCGCCGTGATCCGACAGGCGGGTGGCGGAGCGCTGCTGCAAAGCTTTTTCGATGAGCTGTTCAATCATCTGGACCCTTATTCCCGCTATCTTGGTCCAGCGCCCGCTTCTGCTGACCGTACACGCCGTACAGGCGACACCGGGTCGGTTGGGCTGACGCTTGCTCAGGAAGGCCACTCGATCATCGTTGCGGCTGTTAATGCCAACGGACCGGCATGGGAAGCGGGCGTGAATAGCGGGCAGCGGCTTGTAGCGGTCAATGGAAAGCATACACGCGGCCAAGGGGTCACGACGGTGCAGAGCTGGCTGGACGGTGATGAGCACAGCCCTGTGTCTCTTGAGCTTGCGGATCGTGGACGCCAACCAGCCATCCTCAAGATGCAGCGTGCGCTCGTGCCGCCGGAAACGGTCTTTGCCTCCACAGAAGGGCAGGTCACAGTGCTACGTGTTGCATCGTTCTCCACGGAAACTGCCGAGGAAATCAGTCAATATCTCGATCAGGCGGTTCAGGGGGATACATCTGACGATTTGACGAGCACTGGACATTCTGCGATCTCGGGCAAACGTCCTGCAGGCGTGATTATAGACCTGCGCGGAGATCGCGGGGGGGTACTGCAGCAGGCCGTCACAACAGCGGCGCTGATGCTGGATCATGGGGTTGCAGTCACGACGCATGGCCGCAATGCACAGGCCAATCATATCTGGGCGGTTCAGGGTGGAGACATCACCAAAGGTGCCCCGATCGTAATTTTGGTGGATGGTCGAACGGCCAGCGCCGCCGAAATCCTTGCAGCAGCCTTGGCAGATCATCGTCGTGCGGTGGTGGTTGGCAGTGAGACACTGGGAAAAGGGCTTGTTCAGGTGATTGGGCAGATGCCGAACGGGGGAGAGCTCTTCGTGACATGGAGCCGCAATCAGGCTCCTCTGGGGTGGCCTATCCAAGGACTGGGCATCATGCCTCAGGTATGTACCTCAAGGGGCAAGGACTATCTCGACGCCCAGATGGCGGCCCTGAAATCCGGCTCCGCCCTTCAGACGGACGCCGTAAGACAAGCCCGTAGTGCCCGATATCCGGTTTCGGTTGCTCAAATTCTCTCTATTCGCAAGGAATGCCCCGCAGCCGTTGGTGGTGATGCGGACATGGAAACGGCTCATAGACTGCTCGCATCACCGGCCGCCTATAAGGCAGCACTGGAGGCAGTCCCAGATGAAAACAGCGCCCCTCTTCACTAGCAGCATACAGGAACAATCATGGGCGCAAGATTGAAAACGGGCCTCTGGGTCAGAGCTGTCCTTCGGCGCATCGCGTCTGACGGGACTTCTGCCATGGTGCTCAAAAAGGGTGATGAGGATGCGGGATCGGTCATTGTCGTGCTGATCGACCGTAATGGTGGTACTGCTGTTTTGCGGGAAGACGGCGGCGGCTGGACACGGGCGGTCGTTAGTGGCCCCATGGAACTCACCGATTATCTTGACCGGCAGAAACGCTATGACCCTGATCTGTGGGTTGTGGAACTGGAGGTTCAGGATGTGGGGCAGCCGGTTGAACGGACACTGGGATCGCGGCGTCTGGATCTCGAGGAGGATTGTTGAAAGTGTGTGGATGAGGCCACAGTAAGGACGGAAGTCGTGTCCCTGCGGGACCGGCCATTAGTCATCTAGCGATGACATGCGTTGCCTTCATCCGCACTTTCAGCAAGAAACACACATCACTCAGGGTTTGGGTTGGAGAGTAAACACATGACGCAGCGATCCGTTTTCGGGACCTGGATTGCCCGGGCGGGGCTGACGGCAGGCGTATCAGTGCTGTCATTCGGCATTGCGCAGGCCCAGCCGGTCCGGGGACTGTATGTGTCCGGCGAAGGCGGAGCCAGCTTCAACCAGGACCAGACCGTCCGGATTTCTCCGCTTTTTCCGAGTGGGAAAGACCATTACGATACGGGCGTGACCGGTATCGGCAGCGTTGGCTGGGGTCTGGGGAATGGTTTCCGCGTTGAGGTTGAAGGCAACTACCGCAACAACCGTCTTCAGCAGTTCCGCAACAGCGGGATGCCAACCTCTGCTGGCGGCCGTCAGCAGGGCTATGGTGCCATGGCAAATGCCCTGTTTGACATGGACATCGGAAAGTCCTGGGTTTTCCCATATTTTGGTGCTGGCGTCGGCTATGGCTGGCAGGCCATGAACGCATCGGTACGGGCTCCAAACGGCGCGTTTAACCAGAAGATTGGCGGGACGGCCGGTAATTTTGCCTATCAGGGCATCTTTGGCCTGTCTTTCCCCGTGCCGTGGGTCGTGGGACTGTCTGCAACGGCTGAGTACCGCTTCTATTCCCTGCTCGGCCCGAACGGACATTCGGCGCGCGCAACCGGAACAATCGGTGGCGGCGACGTCTCCAAGGCTTATGGCTTCACTGCCGGAAACCGCGACACACGGAGCGACTTCAATCACTCCCTGCTGCTCGGCCTGCGCTATGAGTTCAACCCTGCGCCTCCACCGCCCGCACCAGCAGCTGCTCCGATCGCAGCCCCGGCTCCTGCCCCTACGCGCACCTATCTGGTTTTCTTCGACTGGGATTCGGCTGCACTGAGCGAGCGTGCGCGCGCTGTGGTTGAGACTGCCGCCCGGAATTCAACGGCGATCCAGTTCACGCGCATTCAGGTGAGTGGATATACCGATACGTCCTCTGCACATCCTGGAGCGCGGGGGGCTGCCTATAATCTGGCACTCTCCCAAAAGCGTGCCGCGACGGTGAAGGCAGAGCTGATCCGCGATGGTGTGGCGGCTGGCCTCATCGCAACCAAGGGCTTTGGCGAGAGCAGCCCGCTGGTAGCGACCGGCCCCAATACACGCGAGCCACAGAACCGCCGCGTCGAGATCGATATCCAGTAAGTTTCTCAGGACCTTCCGGGAAATACAAAAAACGGCCCCTGCATTTTTGCAGGGGCCGTTTTTTTTGTGCTCGCCCTTGAGGCAGACAGAAAAAAAGCGGGGCAAGCCCCGCTTTTCTAAGCCAATATTAAAACTGACCTCAGTGCTTGGTGCGCCGTGTCGTGTGGCGCGTAGTCGTCTTTTTGGTAGATTCTTTCGCCTTTGGTGCCGTCACTGCGGGCTGTGGCGTGTGTACAACCACCCCCGTGGCATCTACGACGGCGTTCACGACAAGATGGGTGCGAGGCTTGCCGCCGCCCGGGATCAGGTCTGCAGTGAAGGTGTCTGTGCCAGCATAAGCGGTTGCCGGCGTGTAATCCACGTAGGTGTGGCCGTCATAGTTATACAGGAACGCCTTGCCGTGGACCGGGCCCGGATTCACACCGAAAGAGGCGTAGTTGCCGCCCGTTGGCTGCTGGATAGAGATCGCACACAGACCATCATCACTGCGAACCGTCATCGAGACACTCATGGTGCCGTCCTTGGCCGTGGTCACTGGCGTTACGTGGCACAGTGCGGAGACCTTCTGGTATCCAAACGGGTTGGGCGCAACGGAGCGCTGTACGATCGGGGTCTGAGCGCAACCGGACAGAAGCAGGGACGCAGCGAACACCGCTCCCAGAGTAATGGCAGAACCTTGCAGACGCACGGTCAACTCCTGGCATGTCAAAACAGGAAAATACCGCAATCTGCGGCGAATCAAGGTCTCGATGTAGAACAGGTCAAGGCGGGACGGAAGACGGGGAAGAGCCACATCAGCCGTTTGGAGCAATTTATGTGCACCTGAGGCGATAAAATTCTGCAGAGGTTATTTCCGCCCATTTTCCGCCACGAAATTATGTTGCAGGTTAGGGGCTTGCTGCACGATTTTCACATTGAGAATCATCTTGGGCCGAACATTCGGCTGCGCTACCTTATCTGCCTGTTCTGGCCGGTTGGTCCGGTCACCTGGAGTCTGTCGATGCCTTTCATGTTCCGTCGCCCTTTGGCCAGCCTGCTCGGGGCCGGCTTTGCATGCGCCAGCCTTCTGGCCGTTACTCCTCTCTCCGTCCAGGCGGCAGAGTGCGGTAACTCTCCGGCTCACGAGGCGTTCAATGTCGAGGGCCTGAAGTCTGAACTGATGGTCACGGCACTCTCCTGCCAGACCCAGGACCGGTACAATGCGTTTGTCGCGAAGTTCCACCCAGCTCTGAATGATGCCGAAACACGCCTGAACAACTATTTCCACACGACATACGGCCGTCGTGCACAGGCCGAGCATGATGACTACATCACCCAGCTCGCCGATATTCAGTCTCTCGGCGGCCTGAAATCCGGAACGGTGTTCTGCACGCAGCGTACGGCCATGTTTGATGAGGTTGAGGCGCTGGAAACGGTTTCTGACCTGTCTCACTACGCAGAAGCCAAAGACGTTGCTCAGCCTGCCTCTTATGAGAGCTGTGCTGCCCCTGAGACCGTGGATCGTCATTCCCGTCATGGCACGGCGGCGCGTCGTACAAAGACGGCCCCTCGTCGCGCTACGCACCGTTCCTGATATCGAAAAGGCTGCCCCGCCGCAGAGCGTTTGCTTGACGTTCCGTGACTGGGCAGCGACAACGCCTTCATGAGCGATCTGTTCGATTCGGATAAGTCAGGCGGTAAAAAAGTACCAGGAGGTCGCAAGGGCGCGACTCCGGAGTATGGTGCACAGGATATTGAAGTTCTGGAGGGGCTGGAGCCCGTCCGGCGCCGTCCGGGGATGTATATCGGCGGTACGGACGATAACGCTTACCATCACCTCGCTTCAGAAATTCTGGACAACGCCATGGATGAAGCCGTGGCGGGCCATGCAACCAGCATAGAAATGCGCCTCGAAGGCTCACGCACCCTGATGGTGCGTGACAATGGCCGAGGCATCCCGACGGACCCTCATCCGAAATTTCCAGACAAATCAGCGCTCGAAGTTATTTTCACGACGCTTCATGCGGGCGGAAAATTCTCGGGCAAGGCTTATGATACATCGGGCGGCTTGCATGGCGTTGGCAGCTCTGTCGTCAATGCGCTGTCTGAAAAGCTCGAAGTTGAAGTTGCTCGTGACCGGCTTCTGTATCGCCAGGACTTCGCGCGGGGCATCCCGCTCGGACCACTGGCAGAAATCGGCAATGCACCGAATCGACGTGGCACGACGGTGCGGTTCACGCCAGACCCAGAAATTTTTGGGTCCCAGCATTTTTCTGCTGCCCGACTCTATCGTCTTTGCTGCTCAAAAGCAGCCCTGTTTCGTGGCGTGGCCATTCAATGGAAATGCGAAGCGTCCCTGATCAAGGCGGGCGACGAGACGCCAACTGAAGCGCTGATCCAGTTTCCTAACGGACTCGAAGACGCGCTCACCGCGGAACTCGGTGAAAAACCTGATCTGCTTTCGCCGCTCTGGGCAGGTGAAGCCGAGCTTCCGCTTGCGGCAGATGGTCGTACAGGCGGCAAGGTCGAATGGGCAGTGGCGTTTCTCGAAAGTGGCAACGCAACCCTTTCGTCTTACTGCAACACGATCCCGACGCCGCAGGGTGGCACACATGAAGCAGGTTTCAGGGCTGCTCTTGTAAAGGGTTTCCGCGCGTGGGGAGACCAGCGCAAGGTCAAGCGCGCGGCCGCGATCACCGCTGAAGATGTGATGGGCGCGATTGCCGCCAAACTATCGGTCTTTATCCGTGAGCCTCAATTCCAGGGTCAGACGAAAGATCGTCTGACAACGCAGGAAGCCACCCGACTTGTTGAAGGCGCGCTACGCGACCGGATTGATCACTGGCTGGGGGGCAATCCGCAGCAGGCTGACAATCTTCTGACATTCATTGTAGAGCGTGCCGAAGAACGGCTGCGTCGGCGCGAATCCAAGGATACCGCGCGCAAGAGCGCCACGCGTAAGCTGCGACTTCCGGGCAAGCTGACGGACTGCACCCGTGAAAATGCTTCTGAGACAGAAATTTTTCTGGTTGAGGGTGAATCGGCAGGCGGATCGGCACGTCAGGCGCGCGACCGCGAGACACAGGCTGTTCTCCCACTGCGAGGCAAGATCCTGAACGTGGCCTCGGCCACCGTGGACAAAATGCGTGCCAATCAGGAGCTCCGTGACCTGACGGAGGCTCTGGGCTGCGGAGTGGGGTCCACGTTCGACGTTTCGAAGCTGCGTTACGGGCGCGTCATCATCATGACGGATGCTGACGTGGACGGTGCCCATATTGCTTCGCTGCTGATGACGTTCTTCTATCGCGAGATGCCAGACCTGATCCGTCATGGCCATCTGCACCTTGCACAGCCTCCTCTATATCGCCTCACGCATGGTGCCAAAACAGTCTATGCGATGAATGATCAGGATCGGGAGCGACGCATCAAGACAGAGTTCAAGGCGAATGCGAAGGTTGAAGTGTCGCGCTTCAAAGGCCTTGGAGAAATGCCGGTAACGGATCTTAAGCAGACAACCATGGACCCGGCCCGTCGCACGCTTCTACGGGTTGTGGCGCTTCCGGAAGACCGACATACGACCAATGAGCGCGTTGAGAGCCTGATGGGTCGCAAGCCGGAACTGCGTTTCCGTTTCATTCAGGAACATGCCCGTTCCGTCGAAGATCTTGACGTCTGAGCGTGCCTGCATCTGGACAGACCGCAGAACGCAATAGCCATCTCAAGGCTGTGGGGTTTCTGATAGGAGGGATATCGTCCTTCCAGATCGGCGCTACGGTGGCAAAGGGGCTGTTTCCCCTCTTTGGTCCGACGGGCATGGTGGGCCTGCGCGTGGGGCTCGCGGCACTCATCCTGTTGGCCATCTGGCGGCCAACGCGATCTGGAATTACCGTTCAATCCCTGAAGCTTCTGCTGCCCTATGGTGCGTCCATGGCAGTCATGAATTTCTGCTTCTACGTAGCACTCACGCGGCTGCCTTTGGGTATCGTCGTTGCGCTTGAGTTCACAGGCCCGCTTACGCTGGCACTGGCAGGATCTCGCAGGTGGCTTGATCTCTGTTGGGCGCTCTTCGTGGTTCTGGGGCTCTATCTTCTGCTTCGCCCCGAGACCATGGCTGCCGGTACGATGCACTCGTTCGACCTGTTCGGTGTAGCGGCGGCTTTGCTGAGCGGATGTGGCTGGATTGTCTATATCCTTACGGGCACCAGGATCGGGCGCATGTTTGACGCCGGCCACGCCACCACACTTGGCATGACAACGGCTGGCGTCCTGCTGCTTCCCTGGCTCATCCCCGTCATCCCTACGGCCATCATGCATCCCTGGCAGGGCGGGATGGCGATCAGCGTGGCGGTTCTCTCGTCCGCAGTGCCGTATATTCTGGACATGCTTGCCATGCGACGGCTGAGCCCGCGTGATCTGGGTATCCTTCTGAGCATGGAACCTATGCTCGGCGCCATTTCGGGCCTTATTCTGCTGCATGAAGCACTTTCGGTTGCGCGATGGATTGGTGTGCTTTGCATTGTCATTGCGTCGGCTGGGAATGTTCTGACGCGCCAGAAAGCCATTGCGCACTGATTCGGGGCGTATTCGAAGGAAAATTTATGCGCGTTTCAGGGTGAAACTCTGAAATTCAAAGCATAATTTTTCTGGCATCCGTAACATTGAGCGTATACCAGTTACATTTCGAAAACTCTCTGAAATTGCTGTGTATTCCTTAAGGTCGTGCCCGCACGCCCGAGGCCATCGCCGCGTTTTGGAAAATCATTGAAAATTTCAGGAAATTATTTGTCATGGCGACAAGGCTGACAGGAACTGTGCTGCGCCTATAAATGAGAATAATTCTCATTTTCGGATACACATAATGCATCTTCACGGTAGGCTGTTACTTTTGGCGGGAATCTCCATGCTGGGTTCGAATGCTGTGCATGCGCAAACAAAACGTTCCGAAGATGCTCAGGAACCTCATAGCGTAACAGTCCCCAAGACCCAGACGCCCAGAAAAACAATGGAGCGTATCAGGGTTCACGCAGACCCACGCTCCTACGCGTCTGACAGGAGTTCAGTCGGGGATAAAACACCCACGACATATCTGCAGCAGACACAGACCGCCAATGTGGTCACCCATCAGGTCATTGAGGATATGTCTCCGCAGACGATGGAAGATGTGGCCAAATATGTGCCTGGCATTTCGATCGGCAACAATTTTGGTGGCACGCAGGATGATCTGATGAAACGCGGCTTTGGCGCCGTGGATGACGGATCGATCCTGCGCGACGGCATCCGAATGCCTATCGGCCGCAATTTCCAGCTTGCAACTACTGACAGGGTTGAGGTTCTGAAAGGCCCGGCTTCCCTGTTTTATGGAATGCAGGAGCCTGGTGGCGTTATCAATGTCATTACGAAGCGCCCACGTCAGACATGGGGTGGGGAAATCGGGACGACCTGGTCTTCTCTGGGAGGGGGCTATGGGCATTTTGATGTGGGTGGCCCGGTTTCGAAGAGCGGGGTCTCCTTCCGCCTGATCGGGCACTACAAGAACGAGAATTACTGGCGCAATTTCGGCTCCAACAAGGAAACACTTCTCGCGCCGTCATTGCGATACGCAAAGGGCCGCTTCGAGAGCAATGTTTCCTATGAGTGGGGAAAATACGACAACACCCTGGACCGCGGCGCAGTGTTCTCAAATGGCCACCCCGTCTCTGGCCCGGAACATCGCCTTGATGAAGTATGGGCTGCATCCTTCGGACAGCGGCATCTTCTGGCCGCGACGGCACAATATCGGCTGGCTGATCATGATCGCGTGCGGTTTTCCGGGGGATGGAACCATGACAATTACCACGACCGTCAGGCTGATCCTTCTGCCTATAACGCAGTAAGTGGCATTCTCACACGACGTTACAGAAGCAATACCGGCACAATACGCGCCAACAGCTACTCTTCGATTGATTACATTTCAGATCATACCTTGTGGGGAATGAAGCATGATCTGGTCATTGGAGCGGATTACGAAAACAGGCGGCAGAATCAGGGGGCGTTCATCGACGGGCCGCGCATGGGCGGATTTTATCCTTCCGCACCGCTTTATGGTGGCCTTCAACCTGTGGGGCCGGTCAACAATAGTAACAGTGACTGGCGACAGACCATCAACAGTGCGTCAGGTTATCTGAAGGACAATATCCATCTCGGCCATGGGCTGATTTTGGCACCTGGTCTGCGGTATCAGTGGTTCCATATCAATTATGGCGGGCAGAGACCCTACGTTCAGACAACAGATTCTTCTTATACGAAGCCCCTGCCCTTCGTGGCGCTGGTTTATCAGATCGGACAGCATGTCTCGCTCTATGGGGATTATTCCCAGTCCTTCACACCTAACCAGATCTCGACCGGATCTGTACTGGCGGGAGGTTATAAGCCAACACAGGGGCGGCAATTCGAGGCGGGTGCACGCTTCCAGAACCGTTTCCTGACCAGTGATATTGCGATCTACAATATTCACAAGAAGAACGTCCAGCAGACAGCAGGACTGGATGAAAACGGCAACACCATACAGAGACTGGCTGGGCTGGTCGGCTCAAAGGGACTGGAGTGGAGCGTGACCGGAAGGATTTCCAGACACTGGAACATTCTGGGAAATTACGCCTACACCTACGCCCGCATCCTACGAGACACGCCGGAGGACAAAGGCAAGATCGTCGCCAACGTCGCCAAGCACACGGGCGGCGGCTATCTCACCTATCAGACAACGCTGCCATACCTGCACACAGACATGCGGATCGGCGCAGGAGCACGGTATGTAAGCCGTCGCCCCGGTGATCTGAACAATACGTTTTACATGCCCGGCTATGCGACGGTGGATGCCTTTGCATCATGGAGGACCGGGCATCTGCTTGGGCATCAGACTTCGTTGCAGGTCAATGCCGTCAATATCGCCAACAAGGCCTATTTCACATCCAGTGCCGGAACGCCGTTGCGCGTTTCGTGGGGACAGGGACGCACGGTGCATGTCGGGGTGGATGTAAGCCTTTAAACCGGCAGCGCAGCAAAACGGGTGGTCATCAGACGCTTTCGGCGACCCAGTTGCGTTTTTTGGTTGCCTTGCCGATGCCGGGATTGAAGCAGTTGCAAGGGTCCAGGCTGCGGTAATGCGCCAGCATCTCCTCAGGGGCGTCGTAGAGGTGACCGACATTATGTTCGGCCGGGTAGCGTGCACCTCGGGCGTCCAGACCGGGGAGCATGCTATGTTCGACCGCCATGGCGTCATGGCCTTTGCGAACCACGTAATCCTGATGCATTACGTGGCAGAAGAAGTGTCCGTAATAGAGTTTGACGATAATCTTCTCTTCAATTTCGGGCGGTAGCGTTTCAAACCACTCCCGATCATTGCGGCGCAGGGCAACATCAAGCGCGACGATATCCTGGGCTTCCTGCGGATGCACCGCACGATACCGGATCGCAGCCCCTGCCGCCGCAAAGCGGTGAAGAAAGGCGCGCTTCCCTTCGTCTGGTGTGCACTCGAACCAGTCTCCACCAGATTTCGCAAAAAATACTTCGAGCCATTCACGCACAGGCGCGGCCATTTCGGCTGAGACTTTCATCATGAGATGGTGTTCGAAGCGGTCACGATAATCGCACATCCGGTTCGGAAGCTGCTTTGGCAGAAAGCGACTGATGAACTGAAGAAGGACGTCACTCAGATTGGATGGCAGGAGCGGCAGACGCTGCATTGTAATGTCGATGCGTGATTTCCAGCCGAAGAACATCGGAAGGAAGCGTGTGCCCATCATGCGGATAATTGCGAAGGTGTCTTTGCCGTATGTCTCTGCGATATTGAATGCATCGCGATGAATGTATTCACCAGCGATTGGCAGTTCATCAAAGCGCGTCAGGATATGGCGGCGTAGGTCTTCGAGTTCATATGTATCGTTCGTCCCAATGTAGAAAACGGACGGATTTTTGTTGGCGGGGAAAGTGTCCAGACGCACGGCGAAAACCACAAGCTTTCCCGCGCAGCCAGCCGCTTCATGCCAGCGATGAGGATCAGCGTTGAAGCGGGCGGGCGTGGCGGCGTCCACATCACGGACGTGGGTTGCATAGCCGTCATCGTGACCGCGACCAGCGTGCCAGTCGATTGCGGCCTCTGGAATACGGCCTGCTTCAACATCTGCGAGGATTTCCTCGGGAGTTCCTGTGAAATGGATACCGAGGTGATTAACCAGTCTTAGCTGACCGTCTGGCCCTACCTGACCGAACAAGGCCATTTCGGTGAAGGCAGGGCCGCGCTGGACAAGGGCACCACCTGAATTGTTGCTGACTCCTCCAAGGACTGAGGCTCCGATACAGGACGAGCCGATGACCGAATGCGGTTCACGCCCGATCTTGCCCAGTCGCTCTTCGAGTTCATGGAGCGTGGCGCCCGGAAGACAGACGACTTGCTTGCCTTCTCCGATCAGATGCACCGTTGCCATGCGCTGCGTGCTGATGAGCACGATTTCACGGTCATAATCATTGCCGTCTGGCGTAGACCCGCCGGTCAGGCCGGTATTGGCGGCCTGCATAATGACGATCTTGCCCGCATCCACGCAGGCCTGTGCCACGCGCCACAGTTCGATCAGACTGCCTGGCCTTACGACCGCCAGAACGTCTCCCATTCCAAAGCGATATCCTCGGCGGAACCTGTAGGTGGCGCTGGCCTTGGTCAGGACGTATTTGCGGCCTACGGCCTGCTGCAGCCTGTGAATGAAAGCGTTGTCCGTACTGCCAGCCGTCCGTGACGTTGTGTTTGTGGATGCTGTCATGGACGGCTCTTCTCTCTGGTGCGGTGCAATGTTTGCACAATTTCTAGCACACAGGCGCGGAGATACACCCATCACGTCGTGCAGCATGAGCAGGGCGGATATGCCCTGGTGGTTGGAAACTATTTGACACGCCCAAAAAGGCGTTCGATTTCGTTTCTTGTCAGACGCAGCCAAGTCGGGCGCCCATGAGAGCATGTATTGGCGCGTGGAGTGCGCTCCATATCGCGCAGAAGCGCGTCCATTTCCTCGGGCTTGAGCCGACGCCCCGCCCGGATACTTCCATGACACGCCATCCGTGCGATCACAGCATCAAAGCGATTGGAAAGGCTATCTGTCTCATCTGCCGTGAGCGCTGGATCGTTGACCAATTCGTCTGCGACGTCTTTCAGAAGTGACTGAACATCCTTTGTTCCAAGCAATGCCGGAACAGAACGCAGCAGCACGCTTCCCGCACCGAATGACTCAAGGTCGATGCCAAGTTTCGAAAGTTCATCCGAGCGCAGCAGAAGAGCCTCGGCCTCTCGTGCAGGCAGGTCGACAACTTCTGGAAGGAGCAGCGCCTGTGCACGAAGCGTCCCGGTTGCGAACTGATCCCGCAGACGTTCGTGCATCAGGCGTTCGTGAGCCGCGTGCTGATCCACAAGGATCAAATCACCATCTGGCGCCACGGCCAGAATATATGTGTCAAATACCTGTGCAACCGAGGCTCCCAGCGGAAAAGCGGGATCAAGAGCTTCTGGCTCAAGCGGGGCACGCGCGGCAGGCGCAAAGACGGTGTCCGTTTCAGCAAAACCCGGTCGAACACCGTCCGCAGAGGAAGGCACAGCCTCTGGTAGGACGAATTGGGCGGGCTTTTCCGGTCGTACCTCCGGGATAGGTGCTGTTGAGAGCGCAGTGTCCGAGCGTGAGGGATACGCTATGGAAGGACGTGAGGTGCGCGCAGCAAAGCTGGCATAGATGCCTCCACCGCCGCTGGAGCCATGCCCCAGAGCGCGGCCAAGGCCACCGATAACCAGAGATTTGATATCGTTTTCGTCAGCAAAACGTAGTTCCGTTTTGGCGGGGTGCACATTCACATCCAACCGTTCAAGCGGGACGTTAAGATGCAGGGCCATAACCGGAAAGCGCCCCCGCTCAATCACAGGGCGATATGCGACACGAATAGCCGTTCGTAATACGGGATCAGTGACGGGACGATTATTAACCAGAATAAACTGACCGGAGCCTGTGGCCCGTGTGCGGGCCGGCCCACATGCGAAACCGGAGAGACGCACAGCACCGCGCTGCTCGTCGAGCGGGATCAGGGTGTCTGGTGTGACATCCAGAATAGAGGCTGCACGGGCAATCGGGCTTTGAGCGGGAAGGTCAAAAAGGGTTTTGTCATCCAGCGTCACGCGCATGGCACAATGTGGCGCGCACAGGGCCAGCCTGCGCATCACCGATTCTGCATGGCCACCTTCTACCCGTGCGCTTTTAAGAAATTTTCGCCGGGCGGGTGTGGCGAAAAAGAGATCGGTGACGACAATGCGCGTGCCAATCGGGCCAGAAGCGGGTTGTGGAGGCGTGATGGCGCCACCTTCCACACGTAACATCCAGGCAGTATCGGCGTCCGACGTGCGCGATGTAATGGCGAGACGGGCACTGGCACCGATGGATGGCAGCGCTTCTCCTCGAAAACCAAGCGTGCGGATCTGAACCAGTCGCTCATCCTGAAGTTTGGATGTGCAGTGACGTTCGACTGCGAGTTCAAGTTCGGCGGGCGTCATGCCGCACCCGTTGTCTGTCACATCGATCCGGTCCGTGCCGCCGCCACGCAGTGCAACGGAGATCCGTGTTGCACCTGCATCGATAGCGTTCTCGACAAGCTCCTTGAGAGCTGCTGCGGGACGCTCGATCACTTCACCGGCGGCGATCAGATCTATGACGTGACCTGATAGTCTGCGGATTGTTGGGCGGATGGAAAATTCAGACAACAGGCTGCCTCATGATCGCAACGGGCGGGAGACGACATGGTCCCCTCGCCCGGTCTGTCTGTGCGATCCGCCTGCTGGCGGGGAGAGCCAAAATCAGATCAGAAAATACCGAGGAAACCACCGGATGACTTGCCCTTGGCCGTCGGCGTGGCACCGGATGCTGTATTGCGGCCTAGTGCAGAATTTTCGCGGATGCGTCGATTTTCGGCAGTACCGTCCACCACGGAGCCTGCCCGGCCACCGTTCCAGAACATCAGATTGTCTACGAAGCCCGCGCCTTCACTGCCAAGTTCGGCATTGTTTGGCGCCTTGGATGCTGTGTCGGCCTGTTCTACGAGCGCGCTCTGTCCCGAGCTGGCCGTACCCTCCACCGGATGAAGGGCAGTGTCTGGCGAAAGGGTTTCCAGCGCCTGCATACGCGGGCTCTCGTCTGGACGATGGGCGTCGCTCGCCCCCGGAAGACCGAGCTGCTCTGAAGGCGGCATGGACAGCGGAGCACGCGTCGTGACGGTATATTCGTCGGGCATGGCGCGCTCCATGCCGAATGCACGGGCCACGTCATTGCCTGAACAGCCAGACAGCATCAGGCCAACGGAGGCAAGCGCACCCATGTGCAGGCTGAGGCGGGTAGCGGAAGAACGAACACAACGCATGGAGGGCCCCTGGGACGCGATCATGATGGAAACAGTCCTACAATCCACGGCACTTCCCGGCAAGTTCCGGAAAGGCATGAATCAGGTCTGACGGGTCTGGCGGTCGGCGAGAAAGGAGTCAATCAGCCAGACCACCACACCACAGACGATACCGGAATCGGCAACATTGAAAACATACCATGACCAGCCGAATGCATGGGCATGAAGAAAGTCCACCACCGCGCCATAGCGCAGGCGATCAATGACATTGCCGATGGCGCCACCGGCAATGGCGCCACAGGCCGCTGCGACAAGCGTCCGCCGTGTGCGGGTGAGCGTCCATAGCAGCAGACCAACCGCCCCCATGGAGATGGCACAAAAGACCCAGGGGCCTTTGGCGCCGAGGCCACCAAACATCCCGAACGTAACGGCATGGTTCCAGACCATCGTAAAGTTCAGGAATGGCAGGATCTGGACCGATCCCCGGTCCGGCAGGTGATAGTAATACAGGATCCAGTCTTTGCTGGCCTGATCAAGCACCAGCACGAGCACCAGAAGCGCCACACCAAGGACGATACGACTGGTGCGGCTCATTCCCTCTTGCCAGAGTGAAATCATGCGGACACCACACTGACGCAGCGTCGGCACAGATGCGTGTGTTCGGCGTTCTCGCCCACTTCCGGGAGAACCTTCCAGCAACGTGCGCATTTTTCACCGGGTGCGCGCTCGACCTGCGGCCCACCGTGAGGGGTTTCACCGGGCAACAGCTCAATTTCTGCGTGGGACGTGATGAGCAGTTCCGCCCAGTCCACAAGGCCGAACTGCTCGGCTTCTTCCTGCGACATTGGCAGCGTGACGCTGGCCTCAAGCGAGGAGCCGATAGTGCCGTCGCGGCGCGCGGTTTCGAGTTCTGTTGTTACCAGGCGACGATAGGCACGGATATCATCCCATTTCGCACCAAGCTCGGCATTATGCCATTCACCATCGGGCTCGAAGAACTGCTCCAGATGGACACTGCCTTCGATTCCAAAACGATCCTGCCATGCTTCTTCAGCCGTGAAGACCAGAACAGGAGCGAGCCATGTGCAGAGCGCACGGTGCAGGACATCCAGAACAGTCCGGGCGGAGCGGCGCGTCAGGTCGGAGGTGTCGTCGCAATAGATCGCGTCCTTGCGGATGTCGAAATAGAACGCCGAGAGATCCGTTGTGCAGAATCCGTGCAATGCCGGATACACGCCGACCCACTGATGCGTTTCAACGGCGCGGGCTACAAGGCCATGCAGTTCCGACAGGCGGTGCAGGATGTACTGCTCCAGTGGGGGCATGCTGGCGTAGGGCACGGCTTCTGCAGCGGTGTAACCGTCGAGCGCACCCAGCAGCCAGCGTAGTGTGTTGCGCAAACGGCGGTAGAGTTCGCCCTGCTGCTTCAGGATTTCGTTGCCGATACGCAGATCTTCGTTCGTATCTGAATTCAGTACCCACAGACGCAGGATATCTGCACCGAGCTTTTCGGTGACGTCTGAAGGCGCAATGACGTTCCCAAGGGACTTGGACATCTTGCGGCCCTGCTCGTCCAGAACGAAGCCGTTCGTCACGAGTGCCTTGTAGGGCGCCACGCCCATCGTGCCGACACTTTCCAGAAGGGAGGACTGGAACCAGCCACGATGCTGGTCAGAGCCTTCGAGATAGAGATCGGCAGGGAAGTTCATGCCTTCCTGATCGAGCACAAAGCGATGCGTCGAGCCACTTTCGAACCAGACGTCCACAATGTCGAACACCTGATCATAATCGGCAGGATCACGATCCGGGCCAAGGAAAACGGCTGGATCTGTGGAGTACCATGCGTCTGCACCATGTTCGCGTACGGTCTCGACAACGCGCTTCATGACAGCTGGATCACGGAGCACATCGCCTGAACGCTTCTCGACGAACACTGCGATCGGCACGCCCCAGGCACGCTGGCGCGAAATGCACCAGTCTGGACGCTGCTCGATCATCGAGGTCAGGCGACGGCGAGCCGCTGCAGGCACGAACGTAACGTTGTCGAGCGCCTTGAGGGATTTTTCACGCAGGTGGTTCTTGCCATTCATGGCGATGAACCATTGTGGCGTTGCACGGAAAATGACTGGCGCACGGGAGCGCCAAGAATGCGGGTAGGAATGTCTGATGGACCCACGGACCATCAGGCCCGTAGCGGGTGCGCCATCGTGCTCCGCGCTCTGGCGGGCTTCTGTCAGCAGGTCGCAGACAGGATCTGCAGCCTTGAAGACATGCACACCGGCCAGATGTGGAACCCACGGTGCATAGCGGCCATCGTCTTCCACCAGTTCGGGGACTTCGATGTCATTGGCGCGGCAGAGAACGAAATCGTCCTGACCATGGGATGGCGCCATATGGACGAGCCCGGTACCGGCATCCGTGGTGACGAACTCGCCTTGCAGCATGGGGACGTCAAACTCGTATCCACGTCCACGCAGCGGGTGGGCACAGATCACACCTTCCAGCGCGCTACCGGGCAGGGTGTAGAGCGTGTGATACGCCGAAATTCTGGCCTCTGCACAGAATGGTGCAATACGCTCTTCAGCAATCAGAAGTCTGGCGCCCAGCGGCACAAGGCTGCTCTGGGTGACTTCATCAACGCGCAGAACGACGTAAGTGATGTCCGGACCACAGGCAAGCGCGCGGTTTGCCGGGATGGTCCACGGTGTCGTGGTCCAGATAACGGCAGACACACCTTCCAGGGCACGGGCGGGGGTCGGGTCTGTGATGACCGGGAATGCGACGTGGATCGTGGTAGAATCGACGTCGTGGTATTCGATTTCCGCTTCTGCAAGAGCCGTTTTTTCGACGGGGCTCCACATGATCGGGCGCAAACCGCGGTAGAGGCTACCGTTCAGCAGGAACTTGCCGATTTCATCGACGATCTGGGCTTCAGACGAGAAATCCATGGTGACGTAGCGGTTCGCCCACTCGGCCTGAACGCCGAGCCGGCGGAAATCAGCCGCCTGCTTCTCAACCCACTCGCCGGCATACTGGCGGCACTCGGCCCGGAACTGCAGCAGGGGCACGGCATCCTTGTCCTTGCCAGCCTTGCGATACTGTTCCTCGATCCGCCATTCGATGGGCAGTCCGTGGCAATCCCAACCCGGCAGATAGCGGACCTGGAAACCGGACATGCGGTGTGCGCGGTTGATGACGTCCTTCATTACCTTGTTAAGGGCATGGCCTGTGTGGACGTGGCCATTGGCGTATGGAGGGCCATCGTGGAGCGTGAAGACCGGGCGTCCTTTGCCAGATTCACGGATCTTGCCGTCCAGGTCCATGGCTGCCCAGCGGGCGAGCGTATCGGGCTCGCGCTTCGGTAGACCACCGCGCATCGGGAAGCTGGTGCGCGGGAGGAATACCGTGTCGCGGTAGCGGTCCTGCTGCTCTTTGAAGGGGGTATCAGACATGATTGGACGGCCCGGCTGCTTTTATGGTCATTCGCGAAATGGCGACCATATGGAGAGCGCGACCCGCTGCGGTCAAGTCTGGAGCAGTTCAGGCTGCCAGAACAGCCCGCGCCTGAGCCGCATCCTGAGCAATCTGGCCCTTGAGTTCGTCCAGCCCGGAGAAGCGTTTTTCTTCACGTAGCAGCGCGACCAGAGCGACACTCAGTGTCTGACCGTAGAGGTCTTCATCAAAATCGAAGAGATGAGCTTCGAGGCGGCTTTCCCGTCCATCGTTGATCGTGGGACGACGGCCGATATTGGCCACTCCCGGGATTACGCGGCCGTCTGGAAGCGTAACGCGGACGGCGTAAACCCCACGAGCGGGCTCGATATGCTGTGTCAGGGGAATGTTGGCTGTGGGGAAGCCGAGCAGACGACCGCGCTGGTCGCCCTTCACAACTTTGCCCGTAATTGCCCATGGACGCCCAAGCTCGGCTGCAGCGCGTTCGGGGTAACCCTCCTGCAGCAGGCGACGGATACGGCTGGAGGCAAGTGGACCGCCGACATCTGACAGCTGCGGGACAATCGTCAGGCCTATGCCGTGAGATTTGAGTATGGATTCGAGGCAGGCGATATCCCCGCCTCTCCTATGGCCGAATGCAAAATCCGCACCACAGGCAACATGCGACACGCCCAGCGCACCGATCAGCACGTCCCGGACAAACTCTTCCGCGCTGAGATGGGAGAATTCGGTGTCAAACGGGATCTGAAATACATGCTCCACACCATGTTCCGCGAGCGCTTCTGCCCGAACGTCTGGAAGCATGAGGCGGAATGGCGGATCCTGCGGGCGGAACAGCTCTCTGGGATGAGGATCGAACGTCACGACCGAAAGAGGCTGGTCCGGCTGTGCGGTTTTCAGGGTCTGGAGCAGATGCGCATGACCGAGATGCACGCCGTCAAAATTGCCAAGTGCCGCGACAGTACCACGGGCATTGGCGGGAATGTGACGCCAGTCTGTATGCAGTGTCATGATGGCAGGCTGAACAGGCTGGAGACGTCTTCTAACGTGGCGGCCTGAGGGGCACCATCATGTGCAATCGTCTCATCCTGCGGGCGCACAAGCTGACACACCTGCAACCCGGCCTGGCTGGCTGCGTCGAGTTCGGCGCCGATATCGGACAGGAAAAGAATTTCGGCTGGTGGAAGGTCCATGGATTCTGCGATCCGCGCGTAGGATTGAGAATCCTTTTTGCCACCTGTGGAAAGATCGAAAAAGCCATTAAACAGAGGCGTTAGATCTCCCTGCGCCGTGTGACCGTAGAGCAGCTTTTGCGCCTGTACGGAGCCGGACGAATACACCGCAAGCTTCAGCCCGGCATCGTGCCATGACCTGAGCGCAGGCGGCACATCCGGATAAAGATCCGCTTTGAGGGCGCCGTCGTCGAAGCCGCTTTTCCAGGCAATGCCCTGAAGACTTTTCAACGGGGCTGCTTTCTCATCCTTTGCCATCCAGCTCTCACAGACCGAAAGCGGACTCTCTCCAGGATGCGTCGCCGCGATATCCGCTATGGCCTCGACGACTTTTGGATTGTCCTGTCGGGTCAGGAGTTCCGGCAGAGCCTTGGCCGCGTAGGGAAACATGACGTCCCGCACGAAGGAAATCGGCAGGGTCGTGCCCTCGATATCAAGCAGAACGAGACGGATCATATCGGTCTTTTCAGTCTTTCAGAGTGCTGGATCGGTCAGCTGACTGTGGGGACGTCAGCCGGGAAGCGCTCGGCAATTGCGTCTCCTGTATATTCCGCAACCCAACCTGTCGTGTCGGTGAAGACGCGAAGGGCAACGACATCAGGCTCGGTGCCTGCGTCAAACCAGTGCGGAATGCCAGTGGGCACGGAGATCAGGTCACCCTGCACGCAAAGGGCCGAATAAACATACCCGTCGATATGCATGACGAAAGCACCACGGCCATGCACAAAGAAGCGTACTTCATCTTCGCTATGCACGTGTTCGGCCAGAAACTTCTGGCGCAGGGCGGGAAGATTGGGGGTCTGCGCATTGATACGCACGACATCCGCACTTCCCGCACCGGTCTCACCCATCAGGGTATCGAGATAGGGGCGATAGGCTTCAAGTATGACGTCCGTGGAGGCGTCCTTTGGAGGCGTCTCGGGGGCTGACCAACGCTCAAAGCGGATGTTGTGGGGGCGCAGGGTTTCTGCAATTTCACGTGGATCGGTAGTGTCCGAAACGATGACACCAGGGGCGTCATCTCGGAAAACGGTAAGACGGCTCATGTCAGTGTGCCTTCTGCTGACGGGCGAGATGGCATGCAAGCAGGAACTCGAGACCTTCAAGGCGCGCAAGGGCCGTGGGCATGTCAGGCCCCCAGACATACACGCCGTGGCCTCGGATCAGGTAGCCGAGTTTCATGTCCGCGAGCACTGGAGCCACGACCGTTGCCAGACGAGCAATGTCCTGATCGTTGTGGAACAGCGGCAGCTCCAGACTGGTCTCGTGGGTTTTCTGCCCCTCGAACACCTTGAGGATTTCGTAATCGGCGAGCGTGATGGCATCCGACACTTCGTCCATGGAAAGAACGGTTGCCGCTACCGAATGGCCGTGGAGCACTGCACCGATAGATGCATCATGTGCGTAAAGCTGCGTGTGTAGAAGGGTTTCCGCACTCGCCCTGTCGCCGGGATTGAGCGGGGTACCCTGCGGATCGATTTCGATCACGCCATTTTCACTCAGGAAGCCTTTGTGCCCCCCTGAACGGGTGATGGCGATACGTCCGTCGGCAAGGCGACACGACAGGTTCCCGGCTGTTGCGGGAACCCAGCCACGCGCATCCATGCGGCGACCGGCCTGCATGATCTGTTGGCAGGCCTCGACCCATGCCGGGTCGGCAATCGTACCAGACATCAGACCTGAGAGCGGTGCGTGTCGCTGTTTGTCGTCTGGCTGTAGCCGGACGGCTGGTTCGGCGGGGAGATGTGACCCGGCGGGACCTGACCTGCCTCTGAAGGCGGTGTCATGGTTTCGTCATCGGCCATGTTCTTCTTGAAGGATTTTATCCCCTTCGCGAAGTCTCCCATCATACCGCTGATCTTTCCACCGCCGCCAAACACGACGAGCAGAACGACCGCCAGGATCAGCCAGTGAATGGGGCTCATGCTGCCCATAATGTGATACTCCGAAAAGCCAAGGCCGACTTCATGTGGCAAGGCTTGGCCGTTTGTGCAAGCACCCGATCAGGATGCGCGTCCTGCATTATAGCCTGAAATGAAACCATATGTGGGGTAGATCCTTCGCCCCATGGCATGAATCGGTGCCCACCACACGCGAACCCGGGTCCAGTCATGAGCCGGTGAAATATCCGTGACCGGCACGCCGACATCAATCCGCCCCGGCTCCCAGTTCGCATGATCCACAAGAATGGTGTGCGATGAAATCTGTCTGCGAACAACGGAAACATGGCCGCTCGGCATACGGGATGTTGCCCGGAAAACGAGGACTTCCCCCGGTCGTGGAGTGCTGGAGCGTGCATAACGCCCTGCGGACTGACGCCACCATGTAGCTGCATCGCCATGAAGGTCGAGGCCCGTGCGTTCACGCGCATAAGGTGCACACTGGAGCGGTCCGTTGAAACCGCGCCCCCCTCCGCAAGCCGTCAGCGACAGCAGCAAGGCAAGAGAACATCCCCGAGCGAGCAATCTGCCATGCCCGGAAAGCGCGGATGAAAAAAAAGGCACCGAACTTCCGGAAATCACGTGAGACGCACTTTGATCACAGGCTCCTGAACTCGAAGATGCGATCTTCCGCTTCCTCAAGGTCCATGTCGAGCGCAGACTGAGCCACATCACGAGAAAAGCCGTTCCGGGCGAAGACTGCGAGCGCTTTCATGGGATCTTCATCAGGCCTGTCGTCGCGCCGGAATGGTCCGAGGCGGCGCTTGCGGGCCAGAACAAGGGCCGCTGCCAGCTCCGCACGGCTGGCGTTCTCGTCCGAGCGTTCACCAAGGGATTCGTCGAGAGCGGCACGGGTCGTGTCCTGATCCACACCCTTGGTTGCGAGATGGGCGGCTACTGCGCGGCGGGAGCGGCCTGTGCGGGTAAGGCTAAGGGCGCGGGAACGTGCGAATCCGGCATCATCGACTGCACCAAGACCCGACATCGCATGGACCGTGTCTTCAATTGCGGGTTTCAGCCCCTGCGATATGGCTTCGACTTCTTCCGCAGCCATACCAGCGTGCATGGCTCGTGTTCCCCATCGCCGTACACGGCGTTCAAGGACCTGCCTCAGGCCCAGTTCGGTTGTGGCGAAGCGGGCGAGGTGTGCGAGTGCGGTTTCACGCAGGGTCCGGGCGTCCGGAGCTTTTGGAATGTCCTCCATATGATGGATTATGAAAGCTTCGAGGCGTTTACGGCAAGGCTCGAACACGCAATCATGTGAACATGACTGATTCGCTTTCCGCCCGTCTCGATGCCGTCATTTCCTCTATTCCCGCGCAGTACCCGGGACCAGGTGGCGCCATTGCAGTCCTCAGGGATGGGGAAGTGCTTGTGAGGCACACATGGGGATATGCCAACGCAGAGCGTCGTATTCCTTTCACGCCTGCCAGCCTGTTTCGGATGTGCTCCATCACCAAGCAGTTCACCTGCGCGATGATGCTGGAAAATTTTGCAGATCCGACCGTTCTGGACGGTGACGTCGATGCGCTTCTACCGCAGCTTGATGAACCTGCTCCGGGCATACTGCATCTGGCACATAACCAATCTGGCCTCAGGGATTACTGGGCCGTTGCGATGCTCCATGGTGCGCCAGTAGAGGGATATTTCGGAGACAGGGAAGCGGCCCGGGTCATTGCTGGCACGCGCACGCTCCAATTCCAGCCGGGAACATCCTATTCCTATGTGAACCAGAATTTCCGGCTGATTTCCGATATCGTGCAGGAGCGCAAAGGCCGCAGCTTTGGTGAGTTGCTGCAGTCTTCCATTTTCGATCCCGTGGGCATGGAGCGTGCTATTCTGGCTGCGGAAACGCGCACGATGCCCGATGGTACGGTTGGGTATGAAGGAACTGTGGAGAGCGGCTTCCGCCCAGCTAAGAACAACATCTGGTGGACGGGCGATGCGGGTCTGGGTGCGTCACTGGACGACATGATTGCGTGGGAGCGCTTCATTGACAGGACGCGCCACGATACCGGCGGGCTTTATAATCGTCTGACTGCGCCGGTAACTTTCGATAACGGCACGCCCGCTCCTTATGGTTTTGGTTTGCAGCGCACGACGATGTTTGGTCGGGACGTGACCATGCATGGTGGCGCGCTACGCGGCTGGCGTTCACACAGGCTGCATGTGGCTTCCGAGCGCATTTCGATCGTAGTGATGTTCAATCATATGTCACCAGCCCAAACTGCCGCAGCGCAGCTTCTGGGCGCGGTGCTGGATGCCACACTTCCGGAACCACCCTTCAGTGAAAATGCCGTGGCGCTTTATGGCACATGGCTGGAGCGCGAGACCGGGCTTTCGGCGCGGATACAACCGATGGAGAGCGGTATCCGTCTGCGCTATCTGATGGTGCCGGAATATCTTGACAACATGGGTAGCGACCGTGCTTCCAACCCTGGCCTGACACTTGCGGCACAAGGCGATGAAGTTCGTATGGAGCGCCCCGGTGAAAACCGGACGGGCATTCTGGAACGCTGTGACGAGACGCCGGGGGAGGACATCGCGAGCCTCGCCGGCGTTTATCGTTGCGAAGAGCTGGATGAGGCTGAAGTAAGCGTCGAACTCACAGGCGGCGTCGTTTACGGAGGATTCTCGGGCATTCTGGGTGATGGCCGCATGGAACCACTGCAGCGACTGGCAAAGGATGTCTGGGTTCTGCCCTGCCCCCGCGCGCTTGATCATACTGCTCCGGGAGACTGGACGCTTGCGTTTGAACGTCATGCTGGAGAGGTTACCGCCATACGTGTGGGATGCTGGCTGGCTCGTGATCTGATCTATCAGCGGGTCTGATAAGTCCGTTTTCAGTGCAGGACTACAAAACAGGGGTTTGACGGATAGGGTTTATCTTCCCCAGTATGGTTTCTGCGGAAATTTACGCCCTGCTCCGGGCAACCGGAGCAGGGCTTTTCGTTTCCGCAGCAAATCGGATTTTTTCTTCACCTTCTTACTTTCAGGATCGATATCAGCATGATCCCCGCTCTGATGCCCAACTACAAACGTGCCGACCTTGCTTTTGAGCAGGGCGAAGGCGTCTGGCTGACGGCGGCAGACGGGCGACGATATCTTGATTTTGGCGCAGGAATTGCCGTGTCCTCGCTAGGGCACGCCCATCCAGGGCTGGTGCATGCAATTGCCACACAGGCAGCCAAAGTCATGCATGTTTCGAACCTGTATCGTGTTCCGCAGGCGGAGGCTCTGGCCTCTCTGCTGGTGAACAACACGTTCGCGGATTCTGTGCTGTTCTGCAATTCGGGGGCAGAAGCCAACGAAGGCATGGTCAAGCTGATCCGTCGTGCCCAGTTCAAGCTGGGACATCCGGAGCGAACACGTATTCTCTGCTTTGACGGTGCCTTTCATGGCAGAACGCTGGCCATGATTTCCGCAACCGGAAACCCGGCCTATCAGGAGGGTTTTGGCCCGGTTGTAGAGGGCTTCGACCACGCCCCGTTCAACAACACCAACACGCTGCGCGCTGCGATCACTCCAGAAACAGCGGGTATCATTGTGGAGCCCGTACAGGGTGAAAGCGGGATCAAGCCCGCGACGCAGGAATTCATGCAGGGACTTCGCGCGGCCTGTGATGAACATGGCCTGTTCCTTGGGTTTGATGAAGTCCAGACGGGTGTTGGCCGGACGGGAAAGCTCTTTGCGCATGAATGGTATGGCGTAAAACCGGATGTGATTTCTGTCGCCAAGGGGATTGGCGGCGGCTTCCCTCTGGGGGCGGTGCTGGCGACCGAAGAGCTGGCCCAGTTTCTGACACCCGGCACGCATGGCACGACCTATGGTGGCAATCCTCTGGCCTGTGCTGCGGGAATGGCGGTGCTGGAGGAAATCCTGAAGCCGGGCTTTCTGGAGCATGTTCGGGCTGTCGGAGAAGCCTTCGGTGCGTTGCTGGATGCCGTAACCAAAAGTGCACCGGATGTTTTCGACAGCGTTCGGGGCATCGGCCTGATGCGGGGCCTGCACTGCAAGGTACCCGTGGGAGAAGTCATGGCGGCCGCGACTGAACAGGGTCTGCTGAGCGTGAGCGCGGGAGACAATGTGCTGCGCTTGGTTCCGCCCCTGATCGTTACGGAAGATGAGTGCCGTGAGGCCTGCGACCGGCTTGTGCGCGCGGCAGATGCAATTTGTGAAGCAAAACTGACAACACAGGAGAAAGTCTCGTGAGCGTGGCACTTGAAACCCGGCCGACCACCGGAACCGGAACAGCGACGCCGAGGCATTTCCTCGATATCCGGGACTGCTCTGCCGAGACGATCCGGCAGATCCTTGAGGTGTCCTCCAAGGTAAAGGCCCTGCAGAACGGGCGTCGTCGTCCGCTTCATCCGGAGCGCCCGCTCGAGGGGCACACCCTTGGCCTGATGCTGGCACAGCCATCCACGCGGACCCGTGTTTCCTTTGAAGTGGGAATGGGACAGCTGGGCGGGCTGGTGTCCGTGCTCTCTCCTTCGGACATGCAGCTCGGCCGCGGGGAAAGCGTGGCTGATACGGCCCGCGTTCTGTCACGCTTTCTGGATGTTATCGTACTGCGCACGAGCGACGATTCAGCCCTGCGCGAGCTGGCAAAATGGAGCACGATCCCGGTCATCAACGGGCTGACACCAGTATCTCATCCGATCCAGATTCTGGCAGATGTGCTGACATTCGAGGAACATCGCGGCCCAATCAGGGGCAAGACACTTGCCTGGATTGGCGATGGCAACAACGTCGCCACATCGCTTATTGAGATGGCGGCATTGCTTGGTTTCAATGTCCGTCTGGCGACACCAGAAGGGTTTGAGCCTTCTGCCGAAGCTGTCACGTGGGCGCGGGATCGTGGAGCAAAAATCGATGTTCTGCGTAATCCGGCGGAGGCGGTCAGCGGGGCAGACGCGGTTCTGACGGATACGTGGGTCAGCATGGCTGATAAGGATGCAGAGGAGCGCCTGCAGTGCTTCCGGCCTTATCAGGTGGATGCAGCCCTTATGTCGAAAGCTGCGCCCGATGCCCTGTTTCTTCATTGCCTGCCTGCCCATATCGGGGAGGAAGTGACGTCCGGCGTTTTCGAAAGCCCGGCGTCTGTTGTCTTTGATGAGGCGGAAAACCGCCTGCATACACAAAAGGGCCTGCTGTTATGGGCTCTTGGGAGAGAGAACGGGTGATCGATACACCTCCATTCCTCGATACGCGCCGACCTGACGTTCCGGATATGGTCGTCGCGGGTGGCATAGTGCCGTTTCATCTTGCGCGCTCGCCTGTACGTGGCCGCCTGATAAGACTTGGCGCTCTGGCTGACGCGCTGCTGTCTCGCCATGACAACCCGAAGCCAGTTTCCGAGATTGCAGGGCAATCTCTGGCGCTTGTCGCAGGGATGGCATCAGCCCTGAAATTCCAGGGCTCCTTCTCGCTTCAAATCAAGGGCGACGGGCCGGTTTCAACGCTTCTGGCTGACAGCACAGATCGCGGGGATCTCCGCTTTTTTGCGCGTCTCCGGGAAGATGCGGATCGCGATGCGCTGCCTGAGGGCGCGAAGGCAATTCTTGGTGAAGGCTATCTGGCGTTCACTGTAGATCAGGGCCCGGACATGGAGCGGCACCAGGGTGTTGTGGATCTGGCAGGCGACAACCTGTCTGATATGGCGATGCATTACTTCAGGACCAGCGAACAGCATGATTGCTGGATCAAGCTGTTCTGCGCGCATACCGACAACGGCTGGCGCGCAGGTGCGCTCATTCTGGAGCGGATTGCTGCAGAGGGCGGGATTGACGTCCTGGAACAGGAAGATGACGCTTGGGAGACGGCCTGTACATTTGCCGAAACCCTTGGCGAGGGAGAAATGTTCGATGAGGATCTGACGAGCGAGGATCTGATCGCACGGCTCTTTGGAACGCTGGACGTCTTTTCCGGGACACCACGGGCACTTGCTTATGGGTGTCGTTGCAGTCGCGCCCGGCTAGCTAGTGTTCTGGAACGTTTCAGCGAAGACGATCTGGACCATATGGTCGAAAACGGAGCCGTCACCATGAATTGCGAATTCTGCAATACCGGGTTCAGCTTTACACGTGACGAGCTGGGAGAACGAACTACATGACTGTAGCGCTGCTGGATGGAATAAAGATCGACGGCTTTCCCGTCGAGCAGCTTTACACCGGATGGGAGGCCATTTCCCGTCATTTTTTCGCAGGCGGGCTGGATGTCGTTCTGCTTCGCCTACTAGATGGGCGCGAGGCATGCTGGTGGGTTGATCATACAACCGGCGAGCACCGAGGCAGCCATGTGATGGCACTTCCTCCGGAAATACAGAACCAATTCCTGACAGCACTTGATCCTGTGTTGTGGCCCTTGGCGGAGGGGGTTCTCAAAACGGCCCCCTTACTGCCCGAAGCCTTCTTTCCCGATGTATTGCCACGAACTGCCATACTGGAGGCCGTTGGGTCATGGATTAGCCGTCATGCGCCACATGCGATTCTGATCCCTACCGGCCATGCAGACAGTGGCGAAAAACTGACATGCCCCGATGGACGACTTATCGGAGAGGGCCGCATCCGCTCGCTCATGGCAACGAAACGCGGGGACGGACCGCTGATTATTGCGTCTCCGTTTTCAGAGCTTCCACTGCGTGCGCAGCTTGTGATGCCGCTCGAAGGTATGACCGCATACCGTTTCCATGACGCTGCCGAAGACGTCGTCTTTTACCTCGTCTGCAACGATGTCCGTGCAGATGTGAGACCATCATTCTACTATCCTGCAGGCCCCCTCCTCATCAGCGATGAGGCGCTCGGAGCACTGATTCCTGGCCAGATCATGGCATGGTACGCCCTTAATCCTGATCATAAAGATGCCATCGACAAGGCACGACCCTTCCTGCCTCAGGATTTTGGTGTCGGACAGGCATCCTCACTCCGCGCGGCACCCCCTTCTCCAGGCGTACGAGATGAAGACGCGGGCGAAACTTCACATGTCCCTTCGAAACAATCATCTTCCGCACGCCCATCCTTTCTGCCAGATATTCCGATAGCGCCGCCGCAAGCAGCGCCACGCCAGAGCTTGAAAGATCGTCTGAAACTGATGCTCAGATGGAAGAAAGACAGAGGATAACAGTGATGGGATCGCACCGTTTGTCATGCGCGGCAGCTTTGGTTTTTTCGCTCGGACTGAGCGCCTGTTCGGGTGATGATGCCCCCAAGAGCTTTCCACCTGCAGATTACAGCTACCTGTCACAGCTTCATCTGAACGTTGCGAGCATCAACATTCAGGATCACGCAGAACCACTGCCGGATTCCCTGAGTGCCAAAGCTCCTACTCCCCCTGATCAGGCACTGAAGCTCATGGCGACCCAGCGCCTGATCGCAACCGGGAGTTCAGGACAGGGCGATTTTGTCATTACCCGCGCGTCCATTGATCGCTCAGGCGACAATGCACTTTCAGGTGTGATGGATGTCAGCCTCAACATCACGGATTCTTCTGGGCAACACACTGGAACTGCACATGCTCAGGTCACGCGGCGTCTCGATGGAGGGGATCATGATCCGACATCGCGCGCCGCACTATACGACATGACGAACCAGATGATGCAGGACATGAACGTCGAACTGGCTTTCCAGATTCGCAAAACCATGATGCCATGGCTGACAGATGCTGCTGGAACACCTCTTACTGGGGCGGTCAAAGAGCAGTCTCTTGATGCCCCAGGCACTACACCCGCAACTATTGCCGCGCCTGCATCTTCCCCTACTGAGCCTGTAACGGCCCCTTCAACCGTTATAGCGCCAAAAGCTAGCAGTTCAGCGCCTGACGCAATTTTTCCTACGGGTGACACGACAGACAATACAGGGAACGTTACTGCTCCTGCCGCCAGTACAGGCGAGACAACTGCCCCCTCCCCACGCTCACCTCAACCAGGCGTTCTGAAACTCCCCGGGAACATCAATCCATCAGCGACGCCAAATTAAAAGCCTGTTTAACTCATGGTCTTGTGATCGCTGCTCTGCTGACAAGACAGAGCAGCTGCGTCTATTGGATGTAAATATCGCGCCTTTCACAACAAACCATTTCAAAAAAGCCCCCGGCCACAATGGAGTTTTCCGTGCCGTCCCCAGATCCTGACCTGCACAATCCGTTACGCCGCAGTTTCGTAAAAGGCCTGCTCGGAACCACATCTTTCTGGATGCTGGGAGGCCACGCACTCTGGTCTCAGGCGTTGGCTGCCGAAGCGGCACGTACCTATAGCCCAACATTCCTGACCGCTGATGAATACCGCTTTCTAGATGCCGCATGCGAACGCATCTTGCCAGATGACCATAATGGGCCGGGAGCCCATAAACTTGGGGTCGCCGAATTCATAGATCGACAGTTGCAGACGCCTTACGGGCATGGGGACAACTGGTACATGTCCGGCCCCTTCGTGGAAGGCCCAGCAAATCTGGGCTATCAGCTTCCATTCGTACCACGTGACCTTTATCGCAAAGGCATCACAGCAGCGGACGCTTATTCCAAACAGCAGCATGGAAAACTCTTCGCAGACCTCCCGACCGATGCACAGGACGCTATCCTGACAGCACTCGAGGGTGGCTCGGTAAAACTCGGAGAAATCCCGGGGCGCGTTTTCTTTGAGCAACTTCGCACAAACACTCTGGAAGGCGCTTTTGCAGACCCCATTTACGGCGGAAACCGCGGAATGGGTGGGTGGCTGATGGTTGGTTTTCCAGGCGCACGGGCAGACTTCATGGACTGGGTCAATCAGGACGGCGCAGCATATCCGATCGGGCCAGTTTCGATCTCCGGCGAAACAGCCTGACAATAGACGGGAATTGAGTGTGAAACACGCAGACGCCATTGTTATCGGAGCAGGCTGGGCAGGCTCCATTCTTGCCAAAGAACTGACCGAAGCCGGACTTTCCGTCATTATGCTGGAGCGTGGACCAGAGCGCAGTACGGCCATTGAAGGAGCGTATCCGGACTCAGTCGACGAGCTACGTGGCGCAATCCGTAAACGGCTCTTCCAGAACCTTTCCCAGTCCACGCTGACTATCCGTAACACGATAGACCAGACCGCTTTGCCATATCGCCAACTTGCCGCCTTTCTTCCAGGAGAAGGCGTTGGAGGCGCGGGCCTCCACTGGTCTGGATGTCATTTCCGGGTTTCACCCGATGACCTGCGACTCCGCAGTGCAGTTATCGAAAAATATGGTGAGAAATTTATTCCTGAAGGCATGAATCTCCAGGATTATGGTGTCTCTTACGCAGAGCTCGAACCATTTTTCGACAAGGCTGAAAAAGTATTTGGAACGTCTGGTGTAGCTTACACAATCAATGGGAAAGTTACAGGAAACGGGAACGTTTTTGCGGCGGATCGTTCCAGTGATTTTCCGCTACCACCAATGCAAGATACATTTTCTGCGCAGACTTTTCGTAATGCCTGCTCCGAGGCCGGTTATCATCCTTATGCAATGCCCGCAGCGAATGCATCGCGTCCTTACACAAATACGTATGGCTGCCAGATGGGCCCATGCAATTTCTGTGGATATTGCAGCGGCTACGACTGCTACCTTTATTCCAAGGCTTCACCAAATGTGAATATTCTGCCCGCACTACGGCAGGATCCAAACTTTACGCTCATCGCTAATGCGCATGTTTTGCGAGTTGATCTGGACAGCACAAAAACCAAGGCTACAGGAGTTACCTACCTGGAGACACTCACGAAAAAAGAAGTGTCTCTATCTGCCGACTTGGTAATCCTGAGTGCTTTCCAGTTTCATAACGTGCATCTGATGCTACTGTCCAAAATTGGCACGCCATACGATCCGGTCAGCAATACGGGCACCATTGGCCGTAATTTCGTATACCAGACCATCAGTTCATCACGTGTCTGGTTGCCACCATCAAAATATACCAACCAGTTTATCGGTGCGGGTGGCGCAGGCGTTGCAATTGACGATTTCAACTGCACAAATTTCGATCATGGACCGCTTGGATTTATTGGTGGCTCTCCTGTCTGGGTCAATCAGGCAGGAATGAAACCAATTGCCGCGGCGGGCGGCGCGGGAGGGGGAGGCGCTCCACGATGGGGCTCAGCCTACAAAACCGATCTCGTAGAAACATACAAACATTCACTGGGCATTGATGCACATGGCAGCAACATGGCGTATCGGGATGTCTATCTTGACCTCGATCCAACATGGAAAGACGCTTACGGACAGCCACTTTTACGTATGACATTCACCTGGAAAGACAACGATATCAGGATGAATCAGTATGTCGTAAGCAAGATTGCCCCAATTGCTAAAGCCATGGGAGCGACGAAGACCCATTTGGTTCACCTTAATCAGGGTCAGCCTTTCGATACCAGACATTACCAGACCACACATCTAGGTGGTGGAGCGGTCATGGGAGAAGATCCCAAAACAAGCGCTCTGAACCGATACCTACAGAGCTGGGATGTCTCGAATGTTTTCGTTATCGGATCGAATGCTTTTCCTCAGGGAATGGGTTACAATCCAACAGGGGCAGTTGCTGCACTGGCTTATTGGGCGGCCCATCACATCCGGACCACCTACCTGAAATCCCCTGGCCCACTGGTGAAGCTATGAGAAGACTGCTTTCTTACGTTCCGGTTCTTGCCGCGCTGACGCTTGGAAGCACACCAGCCTTCGCACAGACGGACAGGGATGCCCTAATTAAAGAGGGGCGCTACGTTGCGGCCGCTTCAGACTGCGTCGCCTGCCACACTGCGCCGGGGCGCCCGGCATATAGCGGTGGCATTGCCTTTACCCTGCCGATCGGGACGATTTACTCAACAAACATCACACCTGACCCCAATCACGGGATTGGAAAATATTCGGAAACCGATTTCGCACGCGCTATACGCCAGGGCATTCGCCCCGACGGGTCTACACTGTATCCAGCGATGCCTTTTCCATCATATGCCCGTCTGACGGATCACGACATACATGCGCTTTACGCATATTTTCATGATGCCGTAAAAGCCGAGCCTTTGGCAGCACCGGAAAACAAGGTGTCGTGGCCGCTATCAATGCGCTTTCCACTAACATTATGGCGTTGGGCTTTCGCCCCTGCTCCCTCCGCAGCACGCAATACGACACTTCATCAATTTTCTGATCCGACACTCACCCGTGGCGCTTATCTTGTCGAAGGGCCGGGTCATTGCGGAGCGTGTCACTCACCGCGCGGAATCAGCATGCAGGAAAAGGGCCTGACTGCGGCAGACGGTTCCTCATTCCTGTCTGGAGGAGCAGCAATCGACGGGTGGGTTCCTCCATCGCTGCGACAGGAAAACCGTACTGGTCTTGGGCGCTGGAACGAAGATGATATCGTATTATTTCTCAAAACGGGTCGTAACAGGCAGGGGGAGAGCTTTGGTGGAATGTCTGATGCCATCAAACATGGCACTCAGCATCTCAGCGAGGGCGACCTTCATGCCATGGCAAAATATCTACTGGTATTGAAGCCTGCAGACACGAAACAGGCCGACTGGGTTTACAACACACAGACAGCGTCCAGCCTGCATAAAGCTGACTTCTCTGAGCGTGGTGCCAAAATCTACATAGATAATTGTGCCGCGTGTCACCGCACTGATGGTAAAGGCTATGCAGCCGTTTTTCCACCACTCGCTGGCAATCCTGTTTTAATGGGAAAAGATCCCGCATCTCTGGTCCATATTATTCAGAGTGGCGCAACGCTGCCAGGGATGGAGGCTGCCCCCTCTGCGATCACAATGCCTGATTTCAGAAATCGCCTGACAGATCAGCAAGTAGCAGACGTTGTGACGTTTATCCGTCATGCCTGGGGCAACAACGCACCAGCCATTTCGCAGGAGGACGTCGCAGCCCTGAAAAAGACGATGCCCGAACGTAATCTAAGTAACGAAGCAGTACCATTGAACTGATTTATATCGCCCCTGTGACAACATAAATGTAACACAGGGGCATATCAGCCTCTCAAGCGAGTTCCAGGACTACAACGACGCCAGCCCCACCTGCGCCACCAGCAAGTGCAGTACTATTGTTTTCAATATTAAAAGTTCCTGAACCACCGGCACCTTGACCGCCCGAAGCTCCCGACACACCGCCCGGCATCTGTGCCCCCCCCGCTCCAAACGCGCTTGAGGCACCCTGCCCTCCGGTGCCAGATTGTACGCCGAATGCAAGAGACACTCCCCCGCATTCGCCGGCACGCGACACAATGGGTACAGCTCCGCCCGTTACAACTGGAAGCGCCGTCGATTTACTTCCCTGAGACCATATCGGGGTAACAACACCTGATATCGTTCCTGGAACGCCACCAGAACAGTTTACCCAGCTTCCAAACGAACTGTTTCCTCCCGTAGCACCATCACCTGGAATCGCAGCTCCACCCACACCGACCGTAATTGGAATGCTTTGCGTAGCCCCGACACCGGGAATCCAAGCCGCGGCAAAAGCGCCCGAACCTCCACCCGAACCCAAACCCACCTGACCAGCCCCAGTGGCTGGGCTACCATAACCAGATGCGCCTCCACCCTGAACAATCACGATAACGGACTGCGTTCCTGCAGATGGCGTATAATTATAGGATCCCGCACTCCAGAACCCGGCAATATTTACCAAACGCCCGCTCGCGAATTTTGCCAATGATGCAAAATTCAAAATCTGCTGAAGGTTTGATCCATCTGGTGTCGGTGTCGTTGGCTGCCCGGTCAGAGCAGGAGACTGAAGAGGAGCAAGCTTGGGAAGAGGAGTTGGGAAAACACCCTCCATCGCCGTGACTGCAACAGAAACAGCAGTGGTAGCACCAAGGGGAACAGATATACGATACAATGGTAATATATACCCATTATCAGGCACTACTGGTGCTGCCGCGGCGATAACGAAAGAAATAAGTCCTGCTCGTCTGGTTGGGAGTGATCCACCACCGTTTGAAGCGCCTGCAAGCGTCTGATCAGGATTGGAAGCGTTAAAAAAAGGAAGGACTACAGTATCCGTGTCCTGCTCCTGGCAAACGGCATAAAGCGTGAAAATGCTCCCTGCATAAGGAATTGCAACGCTTTGATCTGTAGTACTGACATACTGACACATTACCGCAGTGTTGTCTGCGACAAGGCCACCTCCCAGCCCCCCCACTGAGGCACCATCGAGCACCCCCGGGGCCAGAACAGAGCCTCGACCAATAGTAACGGATAAACTGTTCGCCGAAGGAACGCATACTAGGCCGCAAGCGACTGCAGATTGTGATCCAAAAGTAATTTCTGCAAGATTTCCCAACCCAGCCTTTGCGTATCGGCCCGCACGAAGAAGATCAGTATCCAGAGGTATAGAGCCCGCATAAACAATTGCCCGGTCCATTAATCTTCAATCCTTACCCAAGCTGCCACACCCATCGCCGCACTCTGTGCAACCGCTTGGAAAATAGCGTTATTATCGGAATTTCTTCCTGACACCGTTTCCACAAAAAACTGCCCCCCTTGGAGGCTTCCATATCTCAGCCCCGAAGTGCCGTACCCATACCCCCCTCCCATGGACGGCGCGGCGACTGCCCCCAGCGCGTGACAATCCGCAGCATTCGTAGGTTCAATAATAATCGGCTGACTGCCGGAGATTTTCTGCACTGCAGCTTCTACAGCGGCACGTGTATTACATTGAGCAACCAGGGATTGCGCAACGCGCCTGCGATATCGAAGGTCACTCTCATTTACGGAGCGAGGGAGCCCGGAAGCGCCAAAATAATCCTGCGCAGCCATGTCCAGAAAGGCACCACTCATCGTGGCCAAACGCATCTGGGACTGACACTGCACCAACAAAGTCCACGCTCCAGAGAGTATGGAGCCAAAGCCAAGCAATATCGCAGCCAGTACTGGCGCAGCTTCAGTCGCTCCGTCGTCAGGAGGCGCAGGGAACCAGCCTGTTGGCAGCAGACGTCTAAGCCGGAAAGCAAAATCCTCCGCTGAACCTGACACAAGCCCCGTGTCTAAAAGGACCTTGCCATCAGTGGCCTGCAACGAAGCATTATCGATGCCCTTTAAAAGCGCCATACATCAGCCTCCCGTCTGTGCTGGCGTCATGAGCGGAATACGATAGTCATCTCCATTAATGCTGATGTGCAAAAACCCTCCTGCAGCGGTTCCCGGTAGCGTCGCACCGGAGGCTGTGATCGGCGAAGTAATCTGCAGGGCGCCCCCCGTCCCGGGATAAAGCCCCAGATTGGCTGAGCCATTTTCGCCAGCCTGCGCATAAATTCCTGCGGCCTGTGCGCCTGCCCCTGGCTGAATGCTCAAAGTATTTGTCGGCGACTCAATACTGGCAATCGAAAAAAGTGGGCCACCATCAATATTACTGAAAATGATTGCATCATCGCTAAAATCCTGACGAACGCCCTTGGAACGCTCTGTCACAGTCGACCGGATAAAAGCCCCCACATTCAGACCAGCAACCCCTGAAACTGTCTCCGGAGTGTGCCATTCGACCGCATGATTGCGGCTCATGGAAACGGCTGAACCATAGCCTGTATCATTTCCATCAGTACCCGAAAGGGAACTTGCCGAGAAAATTATTCCCGTCTTCCAACAAGTCGGGTTCGAAACAAAAACAATACCAGCTGCAGCGTCTGAACTACCTGAAGTCTGCCCTCCACCAACACCAAGTTGTATCCCGTAAACACCTCCCCCAATATTTGGAGCGTATGGTGTTGACGACCCAACCGCCTCCCCGCCCATATTGACAGCCTCAAGCTCCATGGCAAACGTAGGCTGGTAATCGACACCAGATAGCCTCCACGCCTCTCCGTAATAAGCATATGCCGTTGTCGTCGTGGGGTTAGCGGTCTCATCGGCAATGCCCCAGGAGGCAATTCCAATCGAACTTGGTTGAAAGCCAAGAACGGTCTGAGCCGACTGAGCATCTGAAGTACGCGATCCTGCAACAAAAGCACTGCTACCATATCTGGCTAGAGACGCGCATTGTGCCCCTTGCAATGCCCATGGCCCAATCGTCGTCTTTCCCATAATCGTGGAAAGCCAATCATCCGACGAGGAGGCTTCGCGGTCGCTCAGGGCAGGATTATCAGCAGCCACTCCAACCAGAAGTCTATCTGCCATTCGGCTGATATGCGCGCCTTGATCCTGATAAAATTCGCCGCTGGGACTCGAGGTAACGGGAACACCCGCCACCTGCGCCGCCGTAGCATTAATCGTTCTTTGACCGCTGGCGTCTGCCAGCACCAATATTTCATTACCCGTCAGACTACTTGCCTTCGGATACGTATTGAAAGCAGGCATGACCTCTCCCTGCGCGTCATGACACGACGAGCATAATTTTAATTATAAACAACCTGTATCGATATTGTGCCAGGTACGAGGGCACGGCTTCCATTAGCCTCAATATCCGCCTGTCCTCCATTTAGAAGAACATCCAGAACAGACACTACAGACACTCCTGCGCCGACATAAGCCAGATATGAAAGCCGACTATAGGCGTACCCACCTCCAACCGTCGCAGCTTCTATATCACTGGAAATAGCGCGCTGAATGGAGAGCGCCGCGGCATCTATGTCCGTAGCAGCAGGAACAGTCACAGTCATGGAAACGTTCATGACAAGCACGGAGGGGGCCTGGACACAAAAACCCACTCCAAGAGCACGAACACTATCTATAGCACTATAGACTTCTGACAAAAGCGAAGCCGAAGGTGCACCACTTCCATCATTTATTACGGCAGTAAAATACCCTGATCTTGTAGAGCCATCTGCAGCCTGCCCATTTCTCAATGACTGGCTAAGATTAGACTGGACACCAGAAATTGCACTCCCGATAGCCGCCGAACTGGCGGTAGCCTTAGCCGCTAACCATAACGGAAATCGCGCACGCAACTGTGCATCGCTTTCCTGATCAGAACCATTACTGAAAACATTTTCATTCGTAACCGTATCAATACCAGAAATACTCGTCCCCATCAGGCAAATCGCACCTGACGCAACATTTCCTGTACTTCCGCTAACATTCGCTGATACTGGTACCGAAATAGATTTTGTACCCGAAAGCCTTACATATCCATCATCAGTCACAGACCAGTATGACAGGCTGGCATCCTCTACTACTGAGAATGAAACACCTGATACTGTACGGACCACAGCACCAGGTGGAATAACGGCAGACTGTCCATCTGGCGAGAGCGAACTCATCGTTACAAACCCACTGGCCGGACTTCCCTGAAGCCGCGTCATCCCGAAATCATTGACGAAACTATCGCAATCCACGCCTGTGGACGTCGAAAGGCGTGTCCGCAACAATGTTTGCAAAACAAGATACTGCAACCACAGACCAGTGCCGCTTACGGCTTCCATCAGCGCACGACCGGGAGAACCGACGGACATATCAACCAATTGGGTACAAGAAGCCTGTGCCGTCGCAACGGCTGTTGAAACCGTCGTTGCGAACGACCGAAGAGAGAGAGACATCGTATTACCCCGGCAACGCGCTTGATAGCGCAGGTCCTGTTATCAAGAAGAGAAATTCAAACTCGACCGCATCCCACTTTCCGCATCGACATACGAAATCGTGCATGTGCAAACGCCAGAATTTTCAGGTACAACCGCAACAGTTACTGGCTGGGCAGCATCGACTCCAATATCCTGGCGAACCTGAGCTGTAATTATTTCCTGGATGACACCAGTGGATATTGTTTGCCCAACCATAGCTGGCAAACCCGCACCGTAATCATTCTGCCAAATATAATCGCCAGATATCGTCAGAAGACGACGCAGCAACCTTTGTCGCGTTTTTTCGGCTCCATCAATCAAAACTAAGCTTCCCGATAAAAGAGGAAAATCTTCCCCCATCACATGCGAGATGCTTTTCATCCTGTAGGACCCTCCGTTTTCTGTGATCCAACAAGATGAAAATGTTCATTCAGAGAATGAAGATCCGTTTTTACGTCCCCCCCAGATACCTTAAGCCCACCAGCCCCTAACTCCAGAGAGACATCGCCAGAAAAAAGACGAATCAGATCATTTCCAATGCTAAAGCCCGCATTTCCCGCACCGCCAAAAAAACCCTGCGACGTAATATGCCACCAACCGCCACCATCTGTCGGTGCACCCGCCAACCGTCCGTCTAATGGAGGAGCTCCACAACCGGCCATAACCAGCATTTCACCTGCCTGAGCAACTACTCCAGTTATAGGAGACACAGGCGGTTTCACCACTGTGTCAAACACGATTCCAGTGACGACAAAATGCTCCCCATCACCTTCCACAGGCTGCAAAACCACATGTGTTCCGACTGATGAAGGGTGTGAGACACGTAAACTCCCCGCCTGCACACCGCACGCATCAGGAATCCAACCCGTTTCAAGATTATCTGGCTGAATGCGGACTTTTACAGCGTGATTCACAGGATCAACAGCCGACACTATACCAAATAGGGAATGTGCAGTTCTGTTTGTAAATGACGCTACATCAAAACCAACATCATTCATGCTACAGGCACCTCCCCCCTATTTCGCAGAACCAATTCCTGCAAAAAACCTTCCTCTAGCGAAAATCGAGAGATTACTTGATCAATCGCAAGAGGATTTTCCCAGTAACCATCCCCAAGCCGCAAGAAATCTCGTGGCCTTAACTCCGATCGCCCCGGTAATCTCACATACCCGGACCGCACATGCGCGGCGATACGGGCGTATTTTCCCACTGCAAATCTTTTGAGGTCTTCAAGGCGTCTACCTGGCAAACGAAACCCATGAACCGAACGTTGGTCTTGTGGTCCAGTAGAAGAAAATGAATTTCCATCGTAATAGATTTCAGTCGCACTGCGTTGACGACTATCCCAAGACGCAACATGCACGACAAAACCTCTATCCGCCTGCAAGTCTCGTCCAAAAGATCGAGAAAGCACAGTACCTCGAACATCATGAACAATTGCCTGATTTCCATCGGATGAAAGCACTGGGCTACAGACGATTGTCTTTCCATCTGCATAAAGATCACACCCGGCATCCCTGGAGATCATAAAAGCCACATCTGCGGCGGTTTGAAACCGATGGTGGGAAAGAAGCGAAAGCCTTTTATGTTCAATTTGCCAGAACTGACCTGTCATAATCGAAGCAGATTCAGGGGGAAAATCAATCTGAGCAGTCAAACCCGCCGCCTCTATCAAAACCCGCAATAACTCCTCACCCGTATGATTGATCCATGAATCTTGAACTCTAAGATCCATTAAAAAAGCCAATGCATCCCGGCATTCAATTTCCAGCAACCCCTTGTCAGGAAAATACTGAACATGATCAACCTGACCATCAAAAAAGCGCTCCCATTCGGAAGCTGCGACGACTGCATCACGCATTTCAAGCACAAAACTGATATTCTCAGTTGTATCCTGCTCAAACCAGAGAGTGCCAGAATTATCGATTTTTGTAGTGTCAATGGCAAACACAACAGATGCAACGTCGCATGCTTCGTAACGGCTGGAATTCACCTCAAAATTTTTAACGTAAAATCCAGAAATAACATTCCCAGCCACCAGAGCACGAATTTCCGGCCGTCTGACAGACATTACTCGCCCTCCACAGGAATTCCGATGGAGCCAGATGGCTGCGCTGAGGGTAAAGAAATTTTAATCGGCATCCCGATCCAGCCTAGTTCAGGGTCAGCAAGATCATTCAATTCCGCTATTCGCCACCACTGACAAGCATCCCCCAAATAGCGTGCAGCGACATGATACAGAGACACATCGGCTGCAGTTATCCATATCTCCTGCATCTCCCCCCCATTAAAAAATAGCTTTTTAAATGCTTTTCGCTCCCTCAAGCACAGCCTGAGTTCGCCCAACCAGACCTTCAGAATCTACTGCGGCACTCAATAATGCAGCGTTCCCAGAAACAGCGAGAAAGCTCTGAGAATTGGTTATGTTAATATTATCAACATTCAAAGAACACTGATCAATAATAGAATTCAAACCAGCCTTAGCAATTCCAAGACTGTTAGAAATTCCTGATAATGCAGAAGGAGTATTTGCTAAATTACTTCCACTCTGCGCCACACCATTAACCACCTCAAGAGCATTTGAAACCCCCGCAAATGCGCTGCCCGCTCCTATCATCGTAGCAAGCGGCGTAACCTGCCCAATAATTGTTCCAACCTGCCCTGCAGCGGTAAAAATTCCTGTTGATAGCTCAGAAACTGTGTCGCTCAATCCTTGCAAAGCAGAAGACGTGTCTTCACCCAAAAACTCCGAAAGAGAGGTCGTGCTTTCCCCATTTTGTTCACCTTCTGCCGGACGCTCAAGCGTAAGAATATAACTGCAAAGAGCACCTTTCGCTTCATAAGTGTACACGAACTGTACAATCCAAACTTGAAGAGAAAGTCCTGCAGCAGAAAATGAAACCTGCTCACCCGAGATACGCAGCCGCTCTATTTCCTGTGCACGGGACTGAGCATCCGGGCCAAAAAAACGTCCTCGAAGTTCCAGTCTCCCCGGATCATTGCCCAAGGCATCAATAATTTTTCCACCTCCAGGAAGTCTATGAACAACAAGCATTTGCCGCCCACCAACCTGCAGCCGATCAGGAACCTCTATCCCCGTCAGAACCAGACTTCCAAGAGTAACAGGAGAAGAAGAAGCACTATGCCCAATCGCCCCTATGGCATTTTCAATGTCAAGCAGCCCGGTTGCCACAAACAAAGCCTCCTTCAACCAGCCCCGACGCTCCGGCCAGGATATTGCATGTGTGCGATCTCATCGAAGGCCCCTGAAACTCGTCGCGCCCGTAACCTACTTTCTTTGGTGCTCGCTAAAACATCTCCCAATTTCCCTTGCATGTAAGCCGGAGGCGATGCCCGAACCAATGATTCATGCACACTTTCTTGGGCTTGCGTCGCTTTTCGCAAACTTGACGTATGATCAGCCTGATACACTTGATTATTAGCCGAGTGACAATTTAAAGGCGGTACAACATTAAAGCCTTGTTTCTTTTTTTCGAGCCCAATGCCTTTATCAGAATATTTTTTATGGCTGGATAAAAAGCTTTTTCGACTCATCTTATCCACTCGAACAAAAGATGCCTTTTTAAAAAAACAAGCGCCAACACTAGGAAACGAAAAACCAAGCCCTTTCTGATGAGTGGGCATAAAGGATTTTCTTATCGTATTCTCTTTTTGATTTTCCTTCACAGCAAACGAAGATGAAATGTGCGAATTTCGCCATGAAGTATCATTTTTTATTTTCCGAAGCAGGGGCGTCTTATTTCGGAAATTTTGATGTTTAGAAAAATTGGATGAATTTTCCTCAGCACTCTGTGTCTTATGCCCCCCCCCCGAATTAGATACCGGAATAGTAGTCTGCTTCTGAAAAAAAGGGACTAAGCGCATCTTACGATCACTTGGCTCTACATACCTCGCAGGAATAAATTTTTTCACCTTTCTGGAAAACAAAATTTTACGTCCGCGAACCCTTTCCACTTGCTCCTGTTCATCAAAAATAGAAACCGGACCTAAAGCGCTTGAACGTTTTTTTTTCCTCGGAACAAAAACACCTGAGTTTTTGGTATTTTTACGAAAAAAAGACCGCCTCGTTTTTCTCGCAAGCATAATAAACGAGTGCTTCGCTATATTTTGAATCAAGGCAGGGCATCCCGATATCGTCTGGCATTCCAGTCAAAAACATGCCCGTCTCGCTCGCCTGTAATAACGCAAGCTGCCATGCGTCGAGCCTTCGACCATTTCCTGAGAACTTCCCATGGCACCCCATGATCCAGAAGATATAATATCTCCTGAAAAACAGAGTGCCTGCTCAGTTTTTTGCCGTGTCCACCACGCCTTCATCAGAATCAACATCAAAAATCGGCTGGAGCGCTAGAATACCCTTGTTTCCAATCCGTCGGCCAAGTTCGCGGATCTCTTCTTTAGTCACGGGCATCTGCACAGGAACATTATCAATCGCACAAACAGAACAGATCATCTCAGCATACCCAAGCCAGGCGCTGGCTGAAGCGCCATTGACAGCTGATCCCGCAGCTTCGATCAAATCCAGCATGTCAGCGGGGTCAATCTCCCTCAAAGCAAGCTTATGACCATCGGACGTCATGATTTCATCAGGAAATGCGCTCACGAGATTCTGGTCCTTGTAGACGCGAAGAAAACAACATTCTGATGAATCATATGGTCAGACTGCCAAGGGTCAGTCTTCAACTGCATGGAAACATTAGTATATTCCCAGGTACTCGTCGTACCATCCGGCTCGCGCACATATTGATAGATAGTGCCACTTCCAACAGTTCCTGCATTCCAGTACGCCGCCTCAACAGACGCAATCAAATTATCCAATGCAGCATTTGCGCGTGCAATCTGAAAAGTACCGCGCCAGCCATTGGGCATATTAAATTCAACAGGCACACCATTTAACGGACTGGCTCTTAAAGCCTGGGTCTCCTGAGCGGCGGAGAAAGACGTCACATCACGCAGATCAATTCGACTACCGTTCCAAAGAACCGTAATCCGGCAATCGCGCCCAATGCTATACGGATTTGCCATAATCACACACTCCCCAGAGCAGTAGACACGCTGACAGAAGTACCCCCTTGCAGATTCACAATGAATTTTTCATTGATCCCCTGATACTGGACCGCAATATCAGCCTGAACATATCCAAGGGCAATCCGAGCCTGTGAATTATTGCTAGAATCACAGACAACGCTATACGGCAAGACGCCGTTTACAACTCCCAGAATTCCCTGAGAGAGCAACGAAGACAGAAAACCAAGCAATGTCGCACGGATATCACCAAACAAGGTGTCGTTGATAACACTGCCCACATACGTCCCCATGCCCCCCGCAAGAGAGGCAGCAATATAATTGGTCAGTCGCGTATAATTGTCACCATTCACGACCGAACGAGACGACGTGTTATGACCACAACGCACCGCCCAGTAAGCTCCCCCTGGCGCAGGATTGCAGATAACATCGATGCCCGCAGTAAACAGCGTAGATAGATCTGCTGTCGAATACGCCGCGGTACTACTTCCAAGCCCGGCTTTCTGACTTCCCACCACACCAGAGAGTTGCTTGTTGAGGCTGGACTGTTCAGGGGAAAGTGCCACCAAAATACCTGCAGCAAACGCCTGCGGGCTTACCAGCATGATGCCGTTGGTATCATCACTCCACCACAGCCAGTCACCAAACATCAGTTTCGCGGCGGTAGAATCAAGCCCGATACCGCTCTTTGTAGCCACTGCAGCGCTAAGCTGCTCACCTGCAGGGCCGGAAAGGATCATGTAAATCCCTTCGCTAGATCCAAAAGCAGCTTGTGACGCAAAAGAAATACTATCTGTCAGTCCATGAAGCGTCGCAACCGAACATCCCTGTCCACGCAGAGCATACATACCTGTCCGGGCTTCACCATCCTGACCAATAAACGCCTGCGTCCCTGGGACAGAACCATCCGTTCCAGCACTCAAAGTCACGGAACCCGCAGCGATCGCCGGAACTTCTGATGGAAGCACAATTTTCACCAATGCAGCAGCATCAGAGGATACTGTCTTGGCAATCGTGCTCCAGTCAGCGCCAGTATATGTGCTGACGCCCAGCACCGCGTGTGAAACTGCCAGCGCAAAGCCCGAGCCAATAGGCGAAACCGTAACAGTAAGAGCGTTTCCAGCAGTTCCAGTATGAGCCGCGGTGAGTGTCACTCCATCCAGAACAGCAGATGCCGCTACATCCGTACCATCAGTCACCCGAACAACGATAAAAGACGATGCTCCCTGCATGGCAGCAATATTTACTGCCAAACCTGCATCTGTTGCATTGTCCTGCTTGGCACCAAAATACGACATATATTCGCCGACACTACCAACCGGCATTGGCATTCCCACCGGCCCCCAACCAGCAGTACCGACAATACCCATGATGGAAGATGAGCTCCCGGCAAGCGTCAGAGACTGCGGCTGGGCGATCTGCACATAAAGATTAGGAACGGTAAGTGCCGTCGTATTCAGCGTACCCGCTTGATAAATCAGAGACATTCCCCAACATTTCTCCAAAATGAAAAAGGCAGCCGATCCTGTTGGATCAAGCCGCCTTTCTTCAAAAAATTCTTTATAATTGCTGAAACGTTCAACTATTCTCAAACTGTCGAAATAACGGTTCCAAAACGATCAACGCTCAGTCCAGGGTAAGCTTGTGCACCCTGTCGAGCCGACACCGCTGCCGCCATTGCTTCCAGCGCTTCCGTTGCTGACTGCTGCGCGATACTGGCTTCACTCGTCCCAAAACCCGACACCCAGCCTGCTCCCTGAATTTCGCCGCCACCCGACAGCATTCCGGGCGACCACTGCGTTTGGATCGCGTCAAAAATCAACTCATAAAGATAATCACGCCGATACAGCGCCTGATTCTGCATGGTATCGACGTCTTCGACCCCACAAAACATGATCTGTGCCTGCCCCCCATCAGGCGTCGCAAGCCAGCTCAACTCCGCAAGCGCCGCATCCAGTTGCCCACCCAGAGCTTCTCGAACGGTCGCATCAGCCGTCCAGATCGACACCCTGTAACGCTGCCCCTGACGTCGCGTAATCCGGTATGATTGGCCATAACCAACCACACGTCCATTAAGCTGAATACCTGGAACACGGATCAAAGACCCGTCGACAACCGCCCCTGGAAAAACATCTGCCAGACCTGCTGCAATTTTGGACGCATTATCGTCCTGACGTGCGGCATAAGCTACACATGACGAAATCCCAACTGCACTATTCCAAATTCCAATAACACCCGTCGCTGCAATACCAGACGGCAATACAACACGAACGCCATCGCCCTCCACACCAACAGATACAGTCGCGCCAATCTGCTCACCCGTTCTCCATGGTCGGCCGAGAGGCTCAGTACATACACGACTGTCATGTGACGAAAGCGTAACCGTTACGAAATCAATTCCATTTCTGATATTCTGCGCAGTGAACAAATCACTCGGCAACAGCCACCCTCGCCGAACTACTGTCTGCCGCCCCGTCAATGAAGCCGCATTCAGCCCATTCGGATAAATAATTCCAGCACAGACATACGCCAACGCCTGCCCAACACTCGACGCGTCAGCCATGTATTCTCCTCGTCAGACCTGCTGCATGGACATCGTACAACGCACCCCAAACCCAGAATGCTCTACGGCATTCAAAGTATAAGTCGTCCCCAAATCTGTCGTCACAGTCATGTAAGGTGAAAGAACAACTCCGGGGAGCAAGGGGAGATACAGCATGAACTGCCCTGGCCGTGATGCCCCCGGCACTCCACTACCCGAGCTCTCACCTTTTGCCTTCATCAGGATCGATGCAGGACAACCCTCAACAACATCTCCCTGCGTCCCAGTCACACCGCTAACCGTCACCCTGTGATTGCACAAAATACAGGCCGGGGGACGCATGGGTTCAGCCGAAACAACAAAATAAGTGCGCCCCTGACACACCAGAATATCGCCAACAGCAGTATCAGAACCAAGATCTGTCAGAACATACTCCGTTGCCGTCCCCCACGTTAATGGCTTGGAAAACGAAAAACCCGAACTGACGTCAAATGACAATATCGGCTGGGCATGCTGCTGCGCCATAGGTGCCAATGCATCCACCGGCCGATACTGCTCACCCGAAACACCAAGAACAGCCGCCGCCTTGGCATAAGCACGCCAAACGCACGCGTTGATAGCTGCCTGGTTCATGATATCTCCTCAGATCACAATAGCCCTGCCGTCCTGTAACTCCAGCCCGCCGGTCACACCCAGAAACGCGCATAGACGGCGGCGCCAGAGCGTGAACAGCATCATTCTGTCCTGCACTTCCCGGCCATTATGATACCAGGCCGCAGCACGCTCTGTATCCAGATTGTCCGAAGCCCCAATGACAGCAGATTCCAATGGGTAGAGCTGCGAAAGATACAACCTGATCTGCTGAAGTTCCGCACCGGAAAGACCATTCAGCCGCCACTCCAGAGACCCTTCAACCTGGAAGAAACGCCATGATTCCTGCCCGTTTTCACGGGAACCAACAGCCGGGTAGCCGCAGAAACGACGTGCATCCATCTTTTCCCCTTCCGTCAGAGGCAAAGCAGACAAGCCCAATGTTCCAGACATAATTCTTCCTCCCCGAAAACAGGCCTCTGCAGGTTCCCCCACAAAAGCCCGCAGAGACTTCAGAACGTAAGCCCCAGAGCATCCGTCCCAAGGCTTTCGATCACGACACCACGCTTCAGATAACTGTTGGTCGCCGTAGGAATAACGTTTGTGTCCGCCGTAACATCTGTCGGAAGCGCAAAACCACCAATCCAATACCAGGACTGCGCGATAATCTGACGCAAACGATCCAGTGGCTCGCGCGTCACCATGGCCACGCCATCCACCATTTCGATAAGCGCACGCTCGGCATCAGGAATATCCGAATGACCTGTCAGCGCGCAATCACCCTCAATAATAGCCCCCTGCCCCAGCAGCAGCGCGCGATGAATTGAGCCCGCCCCCAGAGAAACCTGCTGAGGAGCCTCCGTGGTCGGGATGAAACGCACACCAAGCAATTCAATGACCTGTCCGGAACGATACTCTTCCGATCCATATGCACCACGATAAAGATGCTTAAAATCCGGATCCCGGAACAATGAAAGCAACTGCAAATCATCCAGATAACAATGATATGCACCGTTAATCATCGGCACGTTATTGCGGCGAAGCGTCGCAACACCCGCCAGAACCTGCTGAATCCCCAGAGTATCCGCCAAACCGTTGACACTCGCGGTCTGAAGAGCCGCAGTCGTCAGACGGCCATTAGGACGAATCACCATCGGAGCCGTCGCCGCAACAACAGCATTCCCAGCTGCACCATCTGACACAGAAACACTGGACGAGAACTGCAAAGAGCCCGAAATACCACCTGGGGCAGTGGACACATTTGTTCCGTCCACTGACACAGTCACCAGCGTGTAAGCATCAGAGCCCACAGTGACCGTCATCCCATTAAGAGAACTGACCGGCGCCACCTGACCGTTCACAATAACCTTCTGAAAACCACGGATATCATCTACAGAGATAGTGTCGCCCGCAGCGCCCAGAGCAACCGTAATCCGCGTATTGCCACCCAGGTAACCGCCAACACCATTCTGGGCACCCCCAAAAAGCGTGTTGCGCGCCAGTCGGTCCAGAGACTGCATGGCCTGAATACCATTCGTGTTGGCATTCGCCAGAAACTGGGACGCGATACCAACACCAGACGTCACCATATTCAGATCAATCGTGTCGCCATACTGATTGATAGAAAGCGTATACTGCTCAACAGACCAACCACTCGGAGACATGCCATTGTCAAAATTCGTGTTCGTCGTAGGGTTCATTGGCGTCGTTACAGGCGCCTTGAGACTCTTGCGAGTTTTGGTAAGCGTTTCACCAATAGCATTCGGAAACACCTCCCGATCTGCAACCTGACGAAAGCCCAGGCGCGATTTCAGGCCATTTTCAAATTCACGGGCAAGAAAACCCTGCTGGATGGCGGCCTGAAGCTGAACCGGAAAATTATCAATGCTCATTCATTTCGTTCCGTAAATATATTTTCGGAATTCATCCATCTGGATGAACCATCTTCGTCTCGCAGCATCGGCCTCAGCCCTGTGCGAGAAACTGCCATTTGCGCGCTTCGTAATCCGCCCCGTTTGCACGACGCGCATCAAACGGTTCACCACCACCCGGACGAGGCGCGGAGCGCCCTGCCGTTGTGCCCGTGGCCACTCCGGCGCGGCTCATTTCGCCGAAAAGATAAGCCCGATCCTTGCGTGCACGCTCCACAGCTTCCGCAACGCCTTGCACACGACCATCCGCATCGCGCACCACATCAGACGCATCAATCAGCCGGACCACATCCTCCGGATTATGTGCACCATACCGAATAGCCTCAGCACGAAGCTCTGCAGCAATAACCTCACGGTCACCGGCCTGCCGAACACGATCCAACGCTTCCTCATGAGTGCGAAGCAGCTTCTCCTGCTTTGCAGAAGCTCCCGCCATTTCGCGCCTCACTGTCTCGACTTCGGCCCGCGCCTCCTTCAGCGCCTGCCGAAGAGCGTCAGCGTCCTGAACTTCCTCGCCCGTTTCGGACATTTTCATACCTTTCGAAATCGTTCCACATCGTCTTCGTCCCACCCCGCAACCGCACGCCATTCGGCTTCCGGGTCCGGACTTCCTGAAGCTGACGCATAAATCCGAACAGCCGTCTCACGACTAACCAAACCGTTGGAAACCGCTGTCACCAGCCCCTGCGCAAGCGAGAGCAATTCGCCATCAGTCGGCGGGAACCAGGCTGGCCAGCGCAGATCCAACCGACAACACGGCAGATCACGCACCAACTGCCCGTTAAGCCGAAGTCCGTTCTCCAAAACCTGCGAAAACCGGCACGCCATCCGATAAATCGGCAATAATCCGCCAGCGCCATAAGAATGGCGTAAACGGTCCGCCAGCCAGATCAATGGCTGACACATCATCTCCATGGCCTTTCCAGATTGCGCCGCAGAAATCCGATCTCCGTGCGCCCTGTTTCCATGAAGCTGCTCCAGCACAATCTGCCGAAGCTCCCGGTAATGCTCCAGAACTGCCGCCGCAGCATTGCCGTTGATTTCAAGAAGCTTTGCATCGCCTTCCGGTGGCAGCGTCAACGCAGACGCGGCCCCACCCTGATGTGCTACTCCGTCAGAAAATCCACCTGTCTTCAATACGAGCGTCGGGTCAGATCCATATTTCAAACCCCGCCCAGCCTGAGACAGCAGATAATCCGCTTCAATAACCGTATCGATCGCCCGCTCAAACGTGCACTCTCCATCCGGATCAAGCCCATGCGGTCCCGCCAGATTCCGAATCCACACAACAGGAACAAACCCCAGTTCATGACGGACAGACCGGCTCTCGTCGCGCTGGCCACCCTCCATGCCCACAGGCCAGGGAACGCAAACGGCACAATCCATGCTGGTCCAGACCCGCTCCCACCAGAAACGCGCAGCCAGCATATCTTCGGAAATCGGGTAGCCCTGCGCCGCAAGTTCACGTCCCAGAACGACAAAACGCTCTTCCACACGCAAAAGCTCACCACTTGCCTCATCCCAGAACGGCGTCAGATATGCCGTCTCAAGAATGGAAAGCCGAGGCACACTCGCCGACACTTCAAACAGAATCGCCACAGACCCAACTGATCCCAGTCGAGCCACTTCCATCATCAAAGACGCAAGCCGCGTCTGAGACGCAAACGCCTGCATTGCATGTGCAACCCGCAAATCCTCAGCAACAAGCGTCGGCCAATGCGTATCACCAAACAACAGCGACACGGATTCATCCACAACCGTTCGGCAGAGATTGGTCCGCACAGCGGGCCGCCGATTGGAAAGCGGAATATATTCCCCCGAACCCGTTCTCTCCATCGCAAAAGGATTCGGCAGTACGTCATACTGCGTTCCAGACAACACACGCCCCAGCGCAAGCATCCTGGCAGTACGCGCGGAAGCGCCGGCCGGTACTGCGTACCGCCGCTGCAGGGACATCCAGTCCATGATTTCTCCAATTTCCTACAGAACGCACACGCCCCGGCAGGACGCCCTCAGCGCGCGAACGAAAATCCAGCCGAGTTCCAGGACGCCACACCGCCCGTCCCGTTCAGCATCAGATCACTCAGGCCCCAGACCATTGCATCCGCCCGATCCGGAGAGCGCGAGCCCCGATACCCACTGACCGAAAAATGACAGAGCTGATCCTCAAGCGCCGTAAAGCGCCCATGATGAATAACCCTGCCAAGCTCATAAAGTGCCGCAACCGGCTCAGCGCGCGCAGCTTTGCCACGCGCAGCCGTAACCAGCCTGACAGGCGCCTGTGCACGAACACTCCGCAGCGTGCTTTCCACAAGCGCGCCACCAAAATTCCGCTCCGCAACAATCCGCTCCGCACCCCATTCGTCAAAAGCGCGAAACGCACGCCCAGCCCAGCCCGCAGGACTATCCCTCGCAGAGAGATCCTCCAGCACATGCCCCACGCCGTCAGCATCAACACCACACACCACGATGCCAATTTCATCCGAGCGATAATCATCCGGACCAGCCGCACCAGAAGGATCAACCGACACCACGATCCGGCGCATCCGCGAAGCCACATCGTCACGCGTCAATGCCGTAACAACAGCATCACGACGAAAAGACTCAAGCCTCCACAACGCGCCGTCCACAACAGACTGGTATTCACCATACAAAAACCGTCGTCTCTCACGCTCCGGCAGAGCTTCAAGCCGCGCAAGATAATCCTCACTCAGATTATCCCTGTTCGCTTCAGGATTAAGAATCATCGTCGCGTAATAAATACGCTCCGAAACAGGCTCCCCAGATTTCGGCTCAATTCCTGCCTCGAACAGCGCATAAAGCCAGTGCCCCACACTCGGCGGGTTTGCATCGATATACTCCTTCACCGCCAACCCGCATTTCTGCGCAAGACGCGTCAGAAGCATATTGCGCGACGAATAACTGATCTGGCTCGCTTCATTCAGATAAACAGTCGCAAACTCTAGACCCAAAATTTTCTCGGTCCGTTGTTCATCATCCAAACCACCAAACAAAATTGTCGAACCGTTGGAAAACGTGACAACCCAGTCCTGCCGATCAAGCTTCCAGGTCACCTGCGGAAAACAGAGCCGCATAACCTTCGGGAACGTGTCGCGGATGATTGAAGCCTTCAAAGCAGTCAGACGATGCCGAAACACCCCATGACAGCTTCCCGGCTCCTTCAGGGCCCGAATAATAATTGCCCGAACAAGAACAAACGTCTTGCCCGACCGTGATCCTCCCCTCAGCAGAATATGCCGTGCAGGACTTCCAAGAAGTCTCACCGCATCGCGCTGAGCAGCATTGAGACTAAAGCTGGCTGTCATCACGACTTATATTGATGGAAATACCACCACGCGCCTCCCGTTCTCCGTCCCTGAAGCGAGACGGCCGGTGAGCACGCAGCAAAAACGCCATCAATCCATCGCTATACCGCTTTCGTAACAACGGAACCCCAGTCTCAGGATCGCAGATAACCTTGCCACCATACGTGATAGGTTCGTCATACCCCGCCACAGCGCGCCGCCGCGCTTCAGCTTCCAAAGCGTCCGCTGCGTCTTCAAGCGCATAATCCCAACGCTCAGAAAAAGCAGCATCTTCCTCTTTCCAGCGATACAGACTACCTCGCTGCATTTCCGCCACACGAGCCGATTCCGAAACATTCCCGCTCAGGGCCAGATGCTCAAGAAATCTGTCCTGACGCTGCTTCACACGTCCGGAACGCCTTTTACGACTTTCCGATCTGCCCTCGCTCATTCCGTCCTCATTTTCATCCGCACAAAAAACGGAATGTCAGCCTGCCATGCCTCTATGTTCCATCCGGTGCCCTCCTCGATGCATCCAGACCTGTTTCACCCCGCCGAATGGCCTGTCATCGGGAAATGTCGAACGCATACTCCGACGTTCTGCGCGCTGCTCCAGAAGACGTTGCTCCTGTTCACGACATGCAAGTGCATGCATTCGGCGCAAAAGCGTTGCGCTGACGCTGCCCAGAAGCTTCAAACCCCGAATATTCCTGCGGCACACAACCCCCCGAAAACGAACGTCGAGCCGTGAAAGACCAGCCTCCGCAAGGTCGTGCCAGGCAAGCTCCATATCTCCCCGATGTAACGGCTCATTTTCCGAAACAAGCGGGCAGAGCAAAGCTTCTTCTTCCATCACATGAAGAACAACCATTGGCTGCCAGCGACAAAAAACGACAGATCCAGAAACAATTTCAGTATTTTTTGTCATTATTTCTAACTCAAACAAAAAAAACCGCGTCACTTCCGTGGCGCGGCTTAAAATTGATGAATACAATTTCTTTATGATGAATAATTACTAACAAACATGCGCTCAAATGTCAATTTTTATTTTAAAATTTTACTTTTTATTAATTCTATCATTTTCATAAAAACTAGCCAGCTGCTCAAGAATGAGAGCACATTGCGCTGAAATCTTCATTCGAGCCCGAGCCTCAGACAAACCCGGATAAAACTGCCGGGCCATTGCAGAAAAAGACATCTCCCGTGCCAACATCATCTCAAGCCGGACATGGGCACATAATCCCATGGCATGGCGAACATCATTGATTCGTACTGAACATTTCCCACGCCCCAACATCCAGGTGTGAACATCCCCTTTCTCATGCGACGCCACAGCATTGGGGCGCTGCTCCACCACACCTACGGTCGCAAACAGAAACTCGCGATACCAACGATCAGCCGCCGCAACCTCGTCGTCGCCAATATCCTGCGCGTCATACATCGCCTGAACCGTGTTCACGACACGGTAAGCATCCCCGATCCGCCCGAACTCGGAGTGCTGGAAACGCTCGGCAGTGGGATACACGGACCCAGCATCAACACCGACCATATTTCGCTCCATGATCAGCATCAGTTCAACTCCAGACCATGTTCGTGAGCCCCGATCGGAAGCAGCCCCGGAAACGCCGGAACACGATCGCCACCCCACAAAGCGTTCCAGCTGACAGGATGCCCGGCGGGAAGCGCATCAGCTCTCTCACGTTCCGACGCAGTCCGCCCCGCAGACCCTCTCCTCTCACGCGAGGAAGTCCCATTCCCCTTCTTGCGATGGCGGGAACGCTCACTACCAGGAATCCAGCCATCAGTAGCAAGCATTGCCGCGACCGCACTGGCAGAAACTCTCCGCGACATCGAGTTCATTTTGATCTGCCGCATGTTAAAATTCCTTTTGTTCTAAAAATCTTTTAGAGTTGGCATTATGCCATTCTGGAAAAGACAAAAACTTCCACTGGATTTGGCATAAAGCCATTGCTAAAAAGGCCTCATGGCCAAACATAAGCGTCCGGACACCCTAAACACTCTCCAGCGAGCCATCGGAACACGCATCGCCTGGGCACGGGAACTTGTTATCCCCAACCAAAGTGAATGCGCCCGGCTGCTCGGCGTCGATGCCTCTACGCTCAACAAAATCGAGCGTGGCGATCGCGCACCAAGCGTATTCCTTATTGCTGCTCTGTCGAACCGACTCCGGGTCTCTACAGACTTTCTTCTAAAAGGAGTCCTGAACGGTCGAACCGACGAAGAACTGGCCTTACGGCTGGCAGCCCTGCACCCAGAGTTGGTGCTCCAGCGGCAAGACATGGCTCCAGGCAAGGACAAAAACAGTCCTTCCGACACGCCTGATCCGCCCAAGAGACCAGACGAAGATCTCCATTGATGGTGGTTTCGCTGGTTCTCATACGCGCACAAGCGCTCCCCATTCGACGCGGTGCAGAACCGCGGCACCGACGATAGAATGAACAAATCGGAAACAGGACACTCCAGAAGCGATACATCTCGCATCAGTTCCGAGCCTCCCCCGCCCACCAACTCCCCCCATGGAAGCCAGCAATTAACGATAAATTAATGGCGCTGAGCCATGGGGTCAAGCTGCAAATGTGGCTCTGAGCCATTAAAATGCCCCTGAAAGAATTTATAGCCCCATAAGGGTTCACATCTTTTGGTGCAAAATTATATCTAACGCATTGATATAAAACGATTTTTTTATTTTCTATCAGTCCCGTAATCTGACCTTCATATTATAAACCATCGTTTATGCGACTTAGTGTGGCTGCTCATTTAGCCTCCGACCTCTATGAGAAGTCTGAGCAACGCCGGAAATCGTGCCCCATGAATGCAATTGTCGTTACCGCACTGAGGCGACCTTTAACATTTGTCGTCTTATCGATTCTGATTTTGATGTTCGGCATCATGTCCGTGTTCAAAACACCCACGGACGTCTTTCCAAACATCAACATTCCCGTTGTGTCTGTCGTCTGGACTTATGGCGGAATGCTGCCTGAACAGTTCGCGGGCCGCATCATCTACAACTACGAACTCAATGTGACCTCGACCGTCGAAGGCATCGAGCACATGGAGTCGAACTCCTATTACGGTCGTGGAATCGTCAACATCTACTTCCAGCCAGGTACTGATATCGGACCGGCCGAAGCAGACGTCGTCGCCATTTCACAAACCGTCATCCAGCAGCTCCCCACGCACATCCCCGCGCCAATGATAATGCGTCTGGAGGCCTCATCGGTCCCCGTGATTTCTCTACAGATCACGTCCGACAAACAGACGCCTTCAGATCTCTTTAAACTCGGCGTCATTTCCGTGCGTCCGCTTCTCGTCACAGTCCCTGGTTCTGTCGTTGCTCACCCATATGGCGGCATGGACAGTTTTGTGATGATTGCGCTCAATCAAGACCAGCTCCGCGCTCATCACCTTTCCGCGATGGACGTTCAGGCTGCCATGCGCGACCAGAACATCGTCCTCCCCGCTGGTGACCAGAAAATCGATTCGGTGGACTGGATGGTGCAGACAAACGCCACACCCACCAGCATGAAAGCCATCGGCAACATTCCGGTGAAGCGCGTCGGCAATGCCGTGATCTACATTCACGACGTGGCAGACGTATATCGTGGCGGGCACCCCCAAACGAACGTAGTCCTCGTTAAAGGCCGTCAGGGCGTCGAAATCGTCGTCATGAAGGGCGGCGGAGCCTCGACCCTGGACGTCGTCAACGGGGTCAAGTCCCTTCTGCCACGCCTGCGTAAAATCCTGCCCTCGGACGTCAAGGTCTCGATTCTCACAGATGCTTCCACTTTCGTGAAAGACTCCATCAAGGACGTCGTACGCGAAATGATAACGGCCGCTTTCCTGACCGGCATCGTGGTCCTGCTGTTCCTTGGCTCCTGGCGCTCTACCGTCATCATCGCCACCTCCATTCCACTGGCGATCCTGTGCTCTATCATCTGCCTCGGCTGGGCCGGACAGTCCATCAACGTTATGACCCTTGGCGGTCTGGCACTGGCCGTTGGTATTCTGGTCGATGACGCCACCGTGATGATCGAGAACATCGATACCCATCTCGAAATGGGTAAAGACCTCGAACTCGCGATCATCGACGCTGCCAACCAGATCGTCATCGCAACCTTCGTGTCCACCACCTGCATCTGCATCGTGTGGCTGCCACTGTTCGAACTGGACGGCGTCGCTGGCTTCCTCTTCAAGCCAATGGCAGAAGCAATCATCTTCGCGATGGTCGCATCCTTCATCCTGTCACGAACCCTTGTCCCAACGATGGCCAAGTTCCTCCTGTCCGCACACGTCCATTCCGGCGAGCACGGTCACGAGCATGAAGCCCTTCACGACGATCAGCCAACTCCGGACGCCCCGCGTAAAGGCTTCTTCGGTCGCTTCCAGCAGGGCTTCGAGCGCCGCTTCAACAGCTTCCGGGAAGGCTACAACACCCTCCTGACCCGCTGCATTGAGCGCCGCATCGCCTTTGTCGGTGTATTCCTGGGCATCTCAGTCCTGTCACTTGGCCTCTACACAGTTGCCGGCCGTGACTTCTTCCCCGAAACCAAATCCGGTCTGCTCCAGATGCACATGCGTGCGCCACTAGGCATGCGTATTGAATCCGTAGGCCGCGTCGCCGCACTCGTGGACGACCGCATCCACGCAGACCTACCCGGCAAGGTTGAAGGCATCATCAGCAATTGCGGTCTTCCCGAAGGCCCGCATAACCAGGCATTCATCCCAACCCCGACCATCGGCACGCAGGATTGCGACCTGACGATCACCCTCAAAAACGAGGAATCGCCGGTCTGGGATTACCGCAAGCTCCTGCGCAAGGATCTGTCTGCCCAGTTCCCTGGAACAGTCTTCACTTTCCAGCCTGCTGATCTGACAGCCAAGATCCTGAACTTCGGTGCCCCATCGCCAATCGACATCCAGATCTCGGGTCCTGGCATCAACGACGACTACAACTACGCCCGCTCCATCATCGGCCGCCTACGCCGCATCCCCGGCGCCAGCGATGTCGTGATCCAGCAAACCATGAAAACCCCTACCCTTACGGTTCGTGGCAACCGTACCTTCAGCCAGGCAACCGGCCTGACAGAAGCAGATCTCGCCAACAACGAACTGATGACATTGTCGGGCAGTTCCACCGTCGATCCACAATACTGGCTCGATCCCTCGGATAATGTGACCTTCCCGCTGAACGTCTATGTCTCGCAGGATCAGCTCACACATCTCAACGACCTGCTGACCATCCCTGTAGACAAGGGTGACGGCGATCCGACCAACAACCAGACACAGCTCCTTGGCGCCATCAGCACAGTCACGCCGACCGGCACCCCAGGCGAAGTGTCGCACTACAACTCCATGCCGGAAGTGGACATTTACGTGTCTGCAGAAGGAACCGACCTTGGCTCCGTCCTTAACGGTGTCCACAAGGTCCTCGACGAGACAGCAAATCTTGTTCCACGCTCTGCCGCTGTCGATGTCCGCGGTCAGGCCACAACAATGAAGAGCGCCTACAATCAGCTCGTCTTCGGCCTCGTCGTCTCCGTAGCCCTCATCTACCTGCTGATCGTCGTGAACTTTCAGTCCTGGCTCGATCCGTTCGTCATCATCACGGCTCTGCCCGGCGCACTTGCAGGCATCGCCTGGGCACTGTTCCTGACAGGCACCCGTCTGTCGGTCCCTGCCCTGACCGGCGCCATCATGTGCATGGGCACCGCAACAGCGAACTCGATCCTCGTGGTCTCCTTCGCTCGTGAACGCCTCGAAATCCACGGTGACGCCATCAAGGCTGCCATCGAAGCGGGCTACGGCCGCATCCGTCCGGTGCTGATGACGGCTCTGGCCATGATCGTCGGCATGGTGCCTATGGCAACATCCAACTCGACCAACGCTCCGCTCGGACGCGCCGTTATCGGCGGCCTGCTGGTCGCCACGATCTCTACACTTCTCTTCGTTCCCTGCGTCTACGCAATCCTCCACAACCGCACTTCGCGCCAGAAGGAGACAGTCTGATGGCCTCCACGTCCCGTAAAATCATTCTCGGCGCGGGTGTCTGCGTACTCGGGCTCTATGTTGCCGGCCTCGTTGTAGGTCGCGTGCATGCCGTTTCGACACTCAATGCCGAAACCATTGCCAACGCCGTACCAGACGTCGCCGTGATCAGCCCACGCCACACCAGCCCGAAAGTAGCCTTGACGCTACCGGGCACGATTGACGCATGGTACTCTGCCCCGATCTACCCACAGGTCTCCGGCTACGTGCAGATGTGGTATAAAGATTACGGTGCACAGGTGCACAAGGGTGATGTGCTCGCCGAGATCAACGCTCCGGCACTCGATGCCCAGTACGCTCAGGCCAAAGCCGATCTCGCAGCTGTCATGGCGAAGTACAACCTCGCCGTTGTCACCGCGAACCGCTGGCGCACAATGGCAAAGTCACAGTCTGTTTCCGGCCAGTCAGTGTCCGTCTCAAACGCGAACGAACAGTCCGCCAACGCAGAAGTCCAGGCAGCACAACGCAACGTGGACCATTTTGAAGCACTCGAACGCTTCAAGCAGATCGTCGCACCCTTCGATGGCGTCGTAACATCACGCTCCGTCAGCGTCGGTGATTACGTCAACAACGGCGGCGGCGGCCTGAATGCAACAGGCGCAGCGTCCGAACTCTTCACGGTCGCAGACACACACAAACTCCGCCTGTTCGTCTCTGTGCCAGAAGTCTTTTCCTACATCTTGCAGGATGGCCTGACCGCAAAAGTCAGGGTACCCCAGTTCGCCGGGAAAACCTTTGACGCTCAGTACATCGCGTCCTCACACGGCTATGACCCCAATACCCGTACGGCCGTCACTGAATTCACGATGGAAAACCCCGACCACCTCCTGTGGCCAGGCACCTTCGCGTCCATCGCCCTGAGCGCTCAAAATACATCGGCCAAACTGTTCGAAATCCCGACCGGCTGCCTCGTATTCCAAGAAAAGGGCATGCAGGTCGCTGTCGTGGATCAAAGCAACCACGTCCATTACCGCAACATCAAAGTCGGCCGCATGGCAGACAGTTCCACCGAAATCCAGGCAGGTGTCACCCCGGAAGACCGTATCATCAACAATCCGCCCGCAGACCTTCTGGAAGGGGACCCTGTTCACGTCGTGACACCAGCCCGCGGCTACGACCAGAGTGGCGCTACCGAAGGTTCCGAAGATTCTGACGATAACGGGGACGAATAATGCTCTTACAGTCCTTCAGACGCGCAACGCTCGTCTGCGGTTCGGCCCTTTCTCTTCTGGGCCTCTCCGCTTGCGACATGGCGCCGACGTACAAAACACCCACCTTCGTCGTCCCCTCCAGCTGGCACGGACAAGCACCATTCGCAGTCGCAACCCCTGCGGACAACGTGCTTCCCACCGACTGGTGGAGCCTGTTCCACGACCCGCTTCTCAATGAACTCGAAGCACGGGCAACCCAGGATAACGGGGACCTGCAGGCAGCGGCCGAGCGCTTCATGCAGGCCCGCGCACTTGTGGTGGAAGCCCGTGCCGACCTGCTGCCCCATATCAGCATGGAAGCCGGCGGATCAGATAACAAGCAGTCCGCAGATCGTCTCTTCCGCAATGGCGCAACCCTGACCCAGACGAGCGAGGAATATCGTGGTCTGGCATCATGGGAGCCAGATTTCTGGTCCTCCATCCGTAATCGTGTCCGCGAAGAGAAGCAGTTTGCGCAGCAGCGTGCGGCAGATTTCGCAATGGCACGCCTGAGCATGCAGGCCGAACTCGCACGCGACTACATCGAACTGCGTGGATATGATGCACAGGATGCCATCTATAAGCAGTCCATCGAGTACTATCAGCGCGCCGTAAAAATCACGGAAAACCAGCTGGAAAACCAGGCTGTCCCACGCCTTGATCTGGCCCGTGCACAAGCCCAGCTCTACACCACACAAGCCGCGCAGCTAGACATCGAAGCCGCACGTCAGGTGACCGAACACGCAATCGCGGTTCTGACAAACACCTCACCGTCCAGCTTCCATATTGCTCAAATCCAGACGCTGAACTTCAACCAGCCGCACATCCCGACCGGTATCCCGTCCGAGATTCTGCAGCGTCGCCCCGATGTTGCTTCGGCAGAACGCAAAATGGCGCAGGCAAACCGCGAAATCGGTATCGCTCGCGCCGCATTCTACCCACATATCTCGCTCAATTTTGGCGGCGGCTTCGAAGGAAATGGGTTTGATCTGGCCAATCTGGCCAACTCACTCTGGACCTACGGCGCAAGCCTCGACATGCCAATCTATGATGGCGGACTGCGTCGTGCAGAACTTCAGCGGTCGTGGTCTTCATACCGCGAAACGCGCGACGAATACCGCATGACCGTCCTGTCCGCATTCCGCGATGTCGAAGACGGCCTGTCCCGCACAAGCAGGCTGGAACGTGAAAACAAAGCCCTGCAAAACGCTGTCATAGCTAACCTGCAAACGCAGGCCATGACCATGACACTCTATCAGGGCGGCGTCGGAACGTATCTGGAGGCGATCTTCAGTCAGGAAAACACCCTGCAGTCGCGCATCCATCAGGTAGAAATCGCCACCCACCTTTATCAGGCTGACGTGGACCTCATCCGCAGCCTCGGCGGCGGCTGGGATATCAAGCTGATGCCGACAATGGACCAAACCCTGTCCATTACCCCGCTCCAGTACGACAACCTGCACCACCCAAAGCCAGTCCCAGGCGTCGACGCCTCCGAACATCCGGAGCAGTTCGAAAACCTTTCCTCCCCGGCGCCTTCCACGGCTCCGCTCGGTGCGAACAAAACCCTGGCTCCCCTGCCAACCGGAATGCTCAAATAAAGAGCATCTCCGAACAACAAAAAAAGGCGGCCCTCACAGGCCGCCTTTTTCATATCCAGATCACCCCAAAACCAGCAATCAATCCGGCCCCTGATATCCATAGCTGCTGACACCCTGCCCGGTATTGCCAAAACCATCCCCACGGAACTGCCTGGAACCTCGGCTGCCATAATCCGGTCCACAGGCAGAAAGTGCCACCAGCAACGCAAACGCCACGCCAACCCGAAACCGCATCATCTTCATCCCTCAGCAAACCCGGAGTTCATACTCCGCAACATTCAGCGCAGTCATACAGGCATCAGGAATACACACGTAAGTACGTAAAAAAGGAAATACGAAATCTGCCTCATATTGCAGGCCAGGCCCGCATGCCGATCCTCGCAATTTCCAGCAGCCGGTCTCGGGACGCCCCATCACGGGCCTGCACCGCCATACCACGCAGCAAAGACCCGTAGAAAGCAGCAAGAGCATCAATATCAGTATTTTCGGGCAAATCCCCCGCACTCATTCCCACACGAAGACGCTCAGCCATAGCCCCTTCTGCCTGTGTGCGCTGACTCGCCAAAAGGTCACGCAAGCGGCTCTGACCGGGCGAGCATTGAGTCGCCGCGACCGAAATCATACACCCTGAAGGCTGATCGTCGCGTGTGAACTCCATGGCCGCTGTCGTCGTCAGTTTCCTAAAGGCAGTTATCGTATCGATATTCTCATTCAGAATATCGAGAAACCACCCACCGGCAACGCTCATGTAGGTTTCAATAGCCTCATGATACAGCGCCTCCTTGCTACCAAAGGCATTGTAAAAACTCGACGCACTGATCCCCATTGTCGCGATCAGATCATCAAAACTCGTCCCTTCATAACCCCGGTCCCAGAAGAGCCGCATAGCAGCGCACAAAGCAGTCTCTCGTTCAAAAGACTGTGGACGCCCCCGACCCCGCCGTTCAGCCGGCTCTTTTTTTGGTACCATCGCTCCATAAATCCTTGAATTCGAAAATGTGCACCTCATATGCCTTATGTTGGAGCGATCACTCCACATTATAATCCTTCGGTTTCTGCAATCCGGGCATGACGTCTGCACACACGTCCTGCCCCATACAAACAGGCACACATCAATGAGCAAGCTCTCCGGAAAAGTTGCAATCGTCACCGGCGCATCAAAAGGCATTGGTGCAGGCATCGCCAAAGCCCTCGCAGCAGAAGGCGCCTCTGTCGTCGTAAATTATGCATCCAGCAAATCCGGAGCAGATGCAGTAGTCACCGCCATTACGGAAAGCGGCGGCAAGGCGATTGCCGTTCAGGGTGATGTTTCGCGCAAAGCCGAAGCACAATCGATTATCGATGCCGCAATCAGTCAGTTCGGACGACTGGACATTCTGGTCAACAATTCCGGCGTTTATGAATTTGCGTCAATCAAGGAGATCACCGAAGAACACTTCCATCGCCTCTTCAACATCAACGTACTTGGCACTCTTCTGACCACACAGGCCGCAGCAAAACATCTCGGCGACGGCGGCAGCGTTATCAACATCAGCTCCGTTGTCTCACGCATCACACCACCGAATTCTGCAGTCTACACAGGAACAAAGGGAGCTATAGACGCCATCACAGGCTCCCTCGCGCGCGAACTTGGCCCAAGAAACATCCGGGTCAACGCCATCAATCCTGGTTTAATTGAAACAGAAGGCACAAAAACTGCCAATGTCGTCGGTTCAGAGATGGAGCAGCTCATCATCTCCCAAACCCCACTGGGTCGCATCGGTCAGACGCAGGATATTGCTCCCCTGGCTGTTTTCCTCGCCTCCGATGACGCTCGCTGGCTGACAGGCGAAACGCTCATCGCTTCGGGTGGTCTTCGCTAGAACATAAATCCGGCCCGGTGCATCCGCGCCGGGCTACACCTCATCCATGAGTTTAGTCATCGTAAGCAGCCAGAATGGCCTCAAAAATGTCGGAGCATCCCATCAAGAGGCCTAGAAATCGCTGCCCCAGCAGACAATTACACTCGCCCGCTTTCGCTGCGTTCGTAGAAGCAATGCGTTATCGAAGGTAAATGAGCTTCATGGCTTGAGTGAGCATTACAGGGTAGCGGCGGCCTACAAACTAACATTGGTCCGAACCCGAAATACAATCAGCAGAGCCGAAAATAGAAGAATGGCGCTGGCCACACCAAACACCCCAACCACACCCCCCATGCTAAACATCAGGCCACCCACCGCAGCCCCAGCCGCTATGGCAGACTGCACCGAGACGACAACCATCCCGCCTGCGCTCTCAGCCTGATCTGGGACTGCATGAGCCACCCAGTTCGACCACGCCACAGGAACGCCACCAAACGCCACTCCCCACAGCACCACCAGAAGCACCTGCCCGGTTATCCCCGCAGGCAACAGGATCAGACCCAAACTCGCGCCTCCTATCAAAACCGGCATAACGACAAGCGTTGCACGCAGGCTGCGTTCAAGCATCCACCCGGCAACCAGTGTTCCAACAAAATTCGCGACACCAAAGGCCAGCAATATCAGCGCCAGACCACTGACATTGATCACCATCACGCTTTCCAGCACCGGACGGATATAGGTGAACAGAGCATATTGCCCCGTATGAACAAGGGTGCAGCACAGCATCCCGGCGCCAATCCCAGGCCTGCGCAGAATCTCCAGAATAGTTCCTAAACGGGCTGGACGGGTTGGTTTCAGAGGTGGCAGCGCAAAAAACTGGAAGGCCAGTGTCAGAACACCAAGTGCCGCCGCAGCGAAAAAAGCGCTTCTCCACCCATACAAGCCGCCCAGATAACTGCCCAGCGGTACAGCTACGACCGTCGCCACCGAAATACCACTGAAAATAATCGAAAGAGCCCGCGGCAGAAGTATCGCCGGAACAAGCCGCATCGCCACTGCCGCAGCCATGCTCCAGAACCCTCCCAAAGCAATACCCAGCAGAACACGCATAGCAAGAAGCACGATGAGGCTGGATGAAAGAGCCGCCAATAAATTGGACGCGATCATCAGCAGGCTAAATACGAACAGCACAATGCGCCGATCAATCCGCCGTGTCAGGCTCGCTGTCAGCAACCCCGAAAACATGGCAACGACCGCCGTGACAGTTACCGCCTGCCCTGCCAGAGCCTCTGAAACACCCAGTCCGGCAGACATGGGCGTCAGAAGGCTTGCTGGCAGATATTCCGCTGTCAGAAGCCCAAAAACCCCCATAGCCAACGAAAAAACCGCCATCCATGCAGGGGCTCTAGGTTCACTGTCATCTATGCTCCCCGTGTCGGAAGAAAGTGAATCCAAAAATGCATCACTCATGAAAAACGCCCTTAAAATTGCCCTTGCAGCACAGGCTAGACGGCACAATCAGGACGATCTATGGCTATAAATCCGTAATTTTTGATCGAAACACCGGAATATTTTATCGTTGGATCAGATCGCTCTTTCCTCTGACCTCATGAGCGAACTGCTCCTGGGGATGCGTCTGCGCGGCATTCAATACCGCCGTATCCATACCGGTGCGTCTTTTGGTTTTGCTTTCAGGGCAAAACCCGGTTGTGCCTATTTTCATTTTCTGGCGACAGGCACAGCAAATCTGCTGACCGAAGACGGCGTGCTTCAACCGCTTTCAGCTGGAAATGCAGTCTTTCTTCCACATGGAAACGCCCATCAGATCATCTCCAGCCCCGATGCCCCTGTTCAGGATATCGACCATTACAATGTTGTTTCCCTCAGCGAGACCGTCTGCGCAGTAACCGCGTCCTCCAGCAGCGCACCCCATGCCATTTTCTTCAGTGGCTGCATGGAGTTCGATCTCGGCGGCCTTCAGGGGCTTGTCCCTCTGATGCCAGAGCTCATGATGATTGATGCCACAAGCCAGCGTTATCTCGAACTCATGCCGATCCTGACCGCTATGGAGCACGAAGCCTGTACCGGGCGCGTAGGAGACGCAGGTATCCTTGCGCGTCTGGCTGATGTCGTGATGGCAGTCATCGTCCGGGGCTGGGTCGAATGCGGCTGCAGCAACAGCTCTGCGTTCGTCACAGCGCTCCGGGAACCAAAATTGTCCCGTGCCATTCTGGCCCTGCATCGTCAGCCAGGACGCAACTGGACCGTAGCAGAACTGGCAGCTGAAAGTGGCCTTTCACGCTCGGTATTTGCAAAACGCTTTCAGGAAACAATTGGCATCGCGCCTCTGCATTACGCAGGAGAATTAAGGATGCGCATTGCCCACACTTGGCTCTCTTACGACAGAATGCCCATCGAGAGAGTTGCAGAGCGCCTCGGCTACACATCTCAAGCAGCCTTCAGCCGTGCCTACAAAAGAATTACGGGAACACCACCAGGTTACAGCCGCCGGGAAAACAAATGAATTCACCATTGGGCCGTCTGGCCGTACAACCCATTGTCAAACATGGACTTTAAGGTGGGTCAAAAAACCAATTCATATAAAAAATGGTTTTTTCGAGATTCATCAAGAATCGTTGGTGAACCGGCTGGGACTCGAACCCAGGACCATTCGATTAAAAGTCGAATGCTCTACCAACTGAGCTACCGGTTCATCCGCACGCTGGCTACCCTACAACGCACCTGAGCGTCAACCTCCAGAGAGCGGAAAAGAAGCATTCCCTACCCAGATAATCCAGATTAGGATCCTATTTGATGTCAATTGGCTGAGGCGAGACCACTCTCAACGGGTAATTTCAGCTCCCAGAGCACACCTGAAGGTTCAAACACATGCTGGAGACTTCCGCCTTGGCTCGCAAACGGATTACGACCAATCACTGCCGTCCCGAAGCCACGACGTTCCGGAAGCTTCACTTCCGGCCCCCCACTTTCCTCCCATATTAGACGGAAGAAAGACCCCTCAGGCATTTCTTGAACATTCCAGCAAATATTTACGGTCCCCAAATCGTTGGACAAAGCTCCATATTTGATCGCGTTTGTTGTGAGTTCATGCATCGCCAGACCAACCATTTCTGCGGCACCAACGCGCAGTCGCAATGATGGATCTCCTTTTACGATAATCCGTTCTTCCAACATGTCCCCCGCAACTGCAGTCTGAGACAAGACCAAATCCCGTACAGTCACCCCAATCAACTCACCCGCCACAAGCAAGTCCTGACTTCTGGAAATCGAAACAAGACGCTGCTCCAGAACTTTCACAAAATCTGCTTTTGGGTCAGGAACACTTCGCCGGATCAAGGCAAGAACAACTGCCAGCATATTTTTAGAACGATGATTTAGCTCATGAAGCAGAAGTTCAACCCGTCGCTCACCTTCGCGCTGTGCCGTCACATCACGCGAAACACACAAAATCGCCTCAACGTCCCCCTGCTCGTTCGGACATGGGGTCAACATATTATCCCAGCAGCGGACACTTTCACCCGGCATGCAGCTCAAACCCGGAAACCGGGCATGACGGCCTTCCTGCGCCTCACGCAGAGCCTTTTCGCCCTCAGCATGAACTTCGTCGGGCAGCAACGGCAGCCACTCCATACCAAACCCGGAGTCTTCATCAACATTCAGCGCAAGGCACCCGGCCCTGTTCATATGCTGCAACCGACCATCAACCGTTAGAATTTTTATGCAATCTTGACTGATATTCAGCATTTCAGTCTGAAGCTTAATCCGCCTGCTTAAATTGAGACGTGAAATCTTACGATCTTGAATGTCTGTGAGAATGTATAACCAGAAACGAACCTGACCACGCTCATCCAGTTCCGGATGCGCGCGCAACAAATACCAACGCTCCACACCAGATGCAGCGATCAGACGCATATCCAGATTACATGGACGCCCAGTAGACAAAGCAACCTCAAGCTCGTGTCGAACAAGAGCTCTGTCTTCAACATGCACGTTGTCTGCCCAACACTCAGACTCAAACCCAGCCGTAAAAACGTCAGCGTTCCGACGCCAGGCCCTGTTGAAGTGTTCGTAAAAGCCATCAACCCCAACAACGCAAATGAGGTCAGGCAAAAGATCAAGAGCACTAAACGCCTGAGAGGCAGCAACTACAGATGCCTCAGCGGCACACCCTGCAATTTCCCCGTTCCGAAACGTCTCATTCATGACTTCATCTTGCACATATTCGTTCCAGAAACTCAGCACCCTGCTCATCAGGCAAACGATACGGCAGGACATCACACCCTAATGTGCAACCCGCATTCTAACGAGTCTTTTTACTATCCATTCAGAAATCATCTCAAAACCGGCACGGACAGATAAAATCTAACCTACCCGGCAACAACATAGACATAAAAAAGGCGGGAGCACTTCCGTGCTCCCGCCTTTTTCAACTCCAGGAACCGTAAAGTCTTACGCTTCCACGTAGGCCTTCACGATGATGTCCGGATCCTTGACCGTGCCCGAAGAGCCTGCGCCACGCTTGATCTTGTCCACGTTCTCCATGCCTTCAATAACCTTGCCTGCAATGGTGTACTGGCCATTCAGAGAGGGAACATCTTCAAACATGATGAAGAACTGGCTGTTCGCCGTGTTCGGGCTCATCGTGCGAGCCATACCAAGCGTACCACGCTCGAACTTGGCTTCCTTGGTGAATTCGGCCTTCAGATCCGGGTAGCTGCTACCGCTGGTTCCCGTGCCCGTCGGATCACCACCCTGCGCCATGAAGCCTTCGATGACACGATGGAACTTCACACCGTCATAAAAACCTTCGCTAGCCAGCAGCTTCAGGCGCTCTACAGCCAGCGGAGCCAGATCCGGGCGCAGCTCGATGACAACCTTACCGTCCTTGAGTTCAAAAACCAGCTTGTTGCCTTCAGGCACTGCAGTATCGGACATGCTTCAAACCTTCCAAAAATCGGAGAAGGCCCTTATGTCGCCCCTCGATCCAGTTTCGACAAGACAAGACGCGCCACATCATCGCTGACAAAAGGAGAAATATCACCGCCAAGCCGCGCTATCTCCTTAACAATGCGGCTCGCAGTCGTTCGATGATTTTCTGAAGACAGCAGAAAAACCGTCTCTATTTCTGGCGCCAGACGCCGCAATGCACCCGAAAGCTGCGTCTCAAAATCGAAATCACCGGACGACCTCAACCCTCGCACCACAGTTCCGGCACCAGCATCACGCACAGCATCTACCAGGAGATTGCCGAACCCCAGAACCTCGATACGCGCAGCATGCCGCAACCCGGAAACCTCTTTCCGCACCGCAGTGATCCGCTCCTCCACATCAAGGAGCGGCCCTTTGCCCTCGTTCACCGCGACCCCAACGAACAGGCGGTCAAACAATGCTGACGCCCGATCGATAATGTCCAGATGCCCGAAGGTCACCGGGTCGAACGTGCCGGGATAAAACCCGACGCGCGGATCAGGCATCCGCCGCAGGGCCTTCCTCAGCACCGCTATCAGCCTGACCTTCGCTCCCCTCGACAGCCGGGACAGCACCCTCCGCCGAGACAACACCGCCGTCGATCACCTCGTCAGCATCACCGTCCTCGCTGTCATCCTCCAGAACCGGGAAAACACAGATAACGCTCTCGGTATCATTCACACGAAACAGCGTCACACCGCTGGCCTGACGGGCCATGACACGTACCTGAGACACCGGCAGACGGATCAGACGCCCCATATCCGTGACCATCATCACGTCCGTACCATCCAGCGTCGGCAAGGTACCCACAACTTCCTTGCCACGACGATTGGCCGAGAACGTCATGTTCGTGATGCCCTGACCACCACGGCCCGAAACACGATAGTCATACGCCGAAGAACGACGGCCAAAACCACCATCCGTCACCGTCAGCAGGATTTCCTCCTGCTGCTCCAGTTCCTCGAAGCGCTCCTGAGACAGGCTGCCAACGATTTCCGGAACATCGTCACTATCCTCAGAAGTGGTCGTGATGTCCTCATCCGCCCCTTCAGCAGGAGCAGCATTCTCGGCACGGCGCTTGGCATTCGCCATCCGCAGATAGGCCGCACGCTCTTCGACCGTCGCTTCAACATGGTTCAGCACACAGAGCGAATTGACGATATCGCCTTCCGCCAGACGGATACCCCTCACGCCGGTGCTGCCACGACCGGCAAACACGCGCAGCGTATCGTCCGTGATCTGGAAGCGAATGCAACGTGCCTTCTTCGTGGCGAGGAATACATCCTGTCCCTCGCGGCACGTCGCCACACCGATCAGGGAATCTCCCTCGTCCAGCTTCATCGCAATCAGGCCCGAAGCACGGATGTTGCGGAAATCACTCAGGCGGTTACGACGTACATTGCCACTGGCCGTCGCAAAGACGAGGTGCAGATCATCCCACAGCTCCTCATCCTGCGGCAGCGGCAGAACCGCCGTAATGGAGTCCGTACCCAGCTCAGGCAGGAGATTGACGAGTGCGCGCCCCTTCGCCGTTGGAGCAGCCTCTGGCAGATGCCAGACCTTCATCCGATAGGCCTTGCCCCCCGATGAGAAGAACATCACCCACTGATGGGTGTGTGCATTGAAGCTGCGGATGATGACATCGTCCCCACGGCGACCCGATGCCGTACGACCACGACCACCACGGTTTTGAGAACGGAAAATTTCCAGCGGTGTGCGCTTGATGAAGCCATCGCGTGTGATGGTCACGACCATCTGGCCCGGCTCAACAAGGCTCTCGTCAGACTGGTCACCCAACGCATCCGAAATCTCTGTCGCACGCGGCGTCGCAATTTCCGCACGCGCAGCCATCAGTTCGTTGCGCATGACCTCCATGCGGCGGATATGGCTCTCAATGATCTCCAGAAGATCCGTGATCTTGGCGGCAACTTCATTAAGTTCCCCCTGGATCTTCTCGCGCTCAAGACCGGTCAGGCGCTGCAGACGCAGCTCCAGAATACCGCGGGCCTGCGCCTCAGTGAGGCGAACCTTGCCATCAATGATGACATTGCCCTCATCGCGGATCAGCGTCAGTAGAGGAACAACTTCCTCAGCATCCCACTGTCTCGCCATCAGCGATTCCCGAGCCGTTGCCGCATCAGGAGCCGCACGGATCAGCGCAATCACCTCATCAATGTTGGCAACCGCCATCACAAGGCCAACCAGCAGATGCCCGCGATCCCGAACCTTGTTCAGGTCAAAGCGCGCCCGGCGCAGAATGACATCCTCGCGGAAACGAATAAACGCCTGCAGGATATCAATCAGCCCCATCGTCCGCGGCTTGCCCTCATCGAGAGCCAGCATATTGGCACTGAAAGAGGTCTGAAGCTGCGTAAAGCGATAAAGCTGATTCAGTACCACTTCAGGCGTGGCATCGCGCTTGAGCTCAATAACAACGCGCATACCCGAACGATCGCTCTCGTCCCGGATATCGGAAATACCCTCGATTTCCTTCGAACGGACGAGGTCGGCAATCTTTTCCTGCAGCGTCGCCTTATTCACCTGATACGGGATCTCAGTGATGATGATCGCCTGACGATCCTTGCGGATTTCCTCAATCTCCGCCCGCGCACGAACGGGAATGGAGCCGCGGCCCGTCTCGAAAGCCTGACGAATGCCACGACGCCCCATGATGATGCCACCCGTGGGGAAATCCGGCCCCGGGACGATCTTCGTCAGTTCGTCGAGATCAATCTCCGGGTTGGCAATCATTGCCAGCGTGGCATCAATGATCTCGCCGGGATTGTGCGTCGGAATATTGGTCGCCATGCCCACGGCAATACCCGAAGCACCATTGACCAGAAGGTTCGGGAACGTCGCCGGCAGAACTTTCGGTTCGTGCTCGCTTTCGTCGTAGTTCGGCTGAAAATCAACCGTATCACGCTCGATATCATCGAGCAGGAACGACGAAGACTTGGCAAGACGCGCTTCGGTATAACGCATGGCCGCCGGGCTATCGCCATCGACCGAACCAAAGTTACCCTGACCATCAATCAGCTTGACCCGCATGGACCAATGCTGGGCCATACGCACCATGGCGTCATAAATCGAACTGTCACCGTGCGGATGGTATTTACCCATCACGTCACCAACCGCACGCGCAGATTTGCGATACGGCTTGTCAGACGTAAACCCACTCTCGCGCATCGCATACAGAATGCGGCGATGAACAGGCTTCAGGCCATCACGAACGTCCGGAAGCGCACGCGAAACAATGACCGACATCGCATAGGCGAGATAAGAGGAACGCATCTCCTCTTCGATCGTCACCGGAATACGGTCGGGGGGCAGAAGATCGTTCGGCTCGGTCAGCTCGGTCAAGACAGGTCCACCACGCTAGAATAAAGTCCCTACAGCATACCCCATGCTCCCCGGCCGCGCCACACCCGCCACGCGCCTTTCCGCGTGCACGGGCCGCCTGATGCCTCTCGCGCCGCCCCAAACGAAAAAACGGCATAAAAAAGCCTGCGCAGATTGCTCCACGCAGGCAGTTGTGAACCAGCAGCGCAACTCCGCCGATTAAAACGGAATTTCGTCGTCCAGATCGTTGTCAGCCGGAGCATCCCAGCCGCCACCACGATTGCCACCACCAGTAGCACCGCCGCTGCGACCACCACCAAAACCACCATCGTTGCCGCTACCGCCGAAGCCACCGCTCCCGCCACTGCGCGAACCGCCACCAAAGCCGCCGCCATTGCCGCCAGAGCGCGGGGCATCATAGCCACCACCACCGTCTTCACCGCCACGGTTGCTGTCAATCAACACAAGATCACCGCGGAAGCGGTCAATCGTAACTTCGGTAGTATAACGCTCCTGGCCAGACTGATCTGTCCATTTGCGGGTCCGCAGCTCGCCTTCAATGTAAACCTTACGCCCCTTGCGCAGAAAGCGTTCAGCCACATCTGCCACACGCTCGTTGAAAATGACCACACGATGCCATTCGGTGCGCTCCTTGCGCTCCCCGGACTGCCTGTCATTCCACGTATCGCTGGTGGCCACGGTCAGGTTGACGATCTTCGTCCCCGACTGCGTATTGCGGACCTCTGGGTCCTTACCCAGATTTCCAACCAGAATTACCTTGTTGACGCTACCAGCCATGCGTTTTCAACCAATCTTCTCGAATTGTTCTTTTCATATGATCCTAAACACCTACCTATGAACAATCCAGCGCTGTTCCATGGCGTTGTGTTCGCAGTTCCCTTCATTCTTGGCCGGTGCACCCCTGTCCGTGAGCATTTCAGACAATCATTCGATCCGCGTCCGTGGGGCCCGCGCCCACAACCTCAAGAACATCGACGCTACAATCCCGCGTGACTCGCTGACTGTCATCACAGGCCTCTCGGGCTCGGGGAAATCCTCCCTTGCCTTCGATACGATCTACGCTGAAGGTCAGCGTCGCTACGTCGAGAGCCTCTCCGCCTATGCCCGCCAGTTTCTGGAACTCATGGGCAAGCCGGATGTGGATTCGATCGAAGGCCTCTCACCGGCCATTTCGATCGAACAGAAAACCACCTCGAAAAACCCTCGCTCCACAGTCGGCACGATCACCGAAATCCACGACTACATGCGCCTTCTCTGGGCGCGCGCCGGCGTGCCCTACTCCCCAGCCACCGGCCTACCCATTGAAGCGCAGACCATCAGCCAGATGGTGGACCGCGTCATGGCAATGCCCGAAGGCATGCGCCTGATGCTGCTCGCTCCCGTCATCCGTGACCGCAAGGGAGACTGCAAACGCGAACTGGCAGACCTCTCACGCAAGGGCTTCACACGCGTCAAGATTGACGGCGAACTACACGAAATCGCCGAAGCACCAGAACTCAACCGCAAGACCCGCCATACAGTGGAAGTCGTGGTTGACCGTATCGTGGTCAAAGAAGGGATCGAATCCCGCCTCGCAGACAGCTTCGAAACTGCCATCGGCCTGTCGGACGGTCTCGCATACGCAGAGGAAGTCAAACGCAGCGGGGCCACCGATCCAGCCACCCATATCGTTTTTTCATCCCGCTTTGCCTGCCCGGTTTCCGGCTTCACACTTGAGGAAATCGAGCCCCGGCTTTTCTCGTTCAACGCCCCCATGGGCGCCTGCCCGGTCTGTGACGGCATTGGCACCGAAAATCATTTCGACGAAAACCTCATCGTCCCCGATGACAGCCTGTCCCTCGCAGAAGGTGCCATCGCGCCCTGGCACGGCAACCAGACAGACTGGTACGACCAGACCCTCGCAGCATTGGCACGACATTGCGGCGACACAACCAGCACCCCCTGGGCCAGCCTCAAGGCAGAGACGCGCGACCTCATCATCAACGGAAGCAAGGACCCTGTCGCCATCCCCTACCGCGATGGCAGCAAGGTCCACACCGTCACGAAGCCTTTCGAAGGGGTACTCAAGAACCTCCGCCGTCGGCTCGCACAAACAGACAGCATGTGGGTCCGCGAGGAACTAAGCCGCTATCAGTCCGAAAAGCCATGTCATGCCTGCCACGGCGCACGCCTCAAACCCGAGGCCCTGTGCGTCAAAGTCAACGAGTTGGACATCGCTCAGGCCTCGGACATGCCGATCCGCAAGGCCCTGTCATGGTTCTCGGGCGTGGAAGCCTCCCTCACACCCCAGCGCGCTGAAATCGCCCGGCGCATTCTGCGTGAAATCACCGACCGACTGCACTTCTTGGATGACGTGGGCCTGGACTACCTCACCCTCTCCCGTGGCTCAGCCACCCTCTCCGGTGGCGAAAGCCAGCGTATTCGCCTTGCATCACAGATCGGCTCGGGCCTGACCGGCGTGCTGTATGTTCTGGACGAACCATCAATCGGCCTTCACCAGCGCGACAACGAACGCCTCCTCGGAACGCTGGAACGTCTAAAAAGGCTTGGAAACACCGTCATTGTTGTCGAACACGATGAAGACGCCATCCGTGCCGCAGACTACCTGATCGATATGGGCCCAGGCGCAGGAACCCGCGGCGGCACGGTCGTTGCGCACGGCACACCAGCCGAAGTCGCAAAAAACCCGAACAGCCTGACCGGGGCCTATCTCTCAGGACGCAAATCCATCCCGGTCCCCGAACATCGCCGCCATTCGGATCGCTTCCTGACACTGCATGGCGCACGAGGGAACAACCTCAAGGATCTCACAGTCCAGTTCCCGCTCGGAACCTTCATCGCCGTCACCGGGGTTTCCGGTGGCGGAAAGTCGACGCTTGTTGTGGATACGCTCTACAAGGCTCTGTCGCGCCAGTTGATGAAATCGAGCCAGTCTCCCCTGCCATACGACCGCATGGAAGGCGTGGAGGAACTCGACAAGATCATCGACATTGACCAGTCCCCTATCGGCCGCACCCCCCGCTCCAACCCCGCGACCTACACTGATCTCTTTGCCCCGATCAGGGACTGGTTCTCCGAACTGCCAGAGTCCAAAGCGCGCGGCTACAAACCGGGTCGTTTTTCATTCAACGTCAAAGGCGGCCGCTGCGAAGCCTGTCAGGGCGATGGCGTCCTCAAAATCGAGATGCACTTCCTGCCGGACGTCTTCGTGACATGCGACACCTGCAAAGGCGCTCGCTACAATCGCGAGACGCTAGACGTAAAATTTCGCGGAAAATCCATCGCGGACGTTCTGGCAATGACTGTGGATGAAGCACTGCCCTTCTTCCACGCAGTCCCCCGCATCAGGGAGCGCCTCGCCATCCTGCAGCAGGTCGGACTGGGCTACGTCGCCCTTGGCCAGCAGGCCACAACCCTGTCAGGCGGTGAAGCACAGCGCGTCAAACTCTCCAAAGAGCTGGCCAAACGTGCAACCGGACGTACGCTCTACATTCTCGACGAACCCACCACCGGCCTCCACACCGACGACGTCCGAAAACTGTTAGAAGTCCTCCACGCCCTCGTCGACCAAGGCAACACCATCCTCGTGATCGAACATAATCTGGAAGTCATCAAAACCGCAGATTGGCTCATCGACATCGGCCCGGAAGGTGGAGACGGTGGCGGTCAGGTTGTCGCAGCCGGAACACCCGAAGATATTGCCGCCTGCAAGGCCAGCCACACCGGTCGCTTCCTGGGGCCACTCCTTCCACCGCCATCCCCGACTTCAGCACAGAAGACGCCTGTTAAAAAAAGCACCCCGCCTGCCGCACCTCCAGCAAAAGCGCCGACTCCAGAAGCAAAAGCCCGAAAGGGGCGCCCTGCCGGAAGCAAAAACAAACCGCGCTCCTGATCGACGCAAAGCGGGCGTGACAAATCGGGCGTATCTGGCAGCAGAAGTCAGACACGCCCGCATCGCGCCAGATTCGAGAATATTTCCAGCCAGAACGCCCCCCTGCTGCCCTGCATATGCGTTTCCATTGACACCGGAGAGACGCGGGTCTTTACCTGCACCCATGACGTCTGAAAGCCGCCTCTGATGAGTCTGGCCTTTCGAAAGAAAGGGAGAACTCGGCTTCGACACTGTTTACCAGTGCTCGTGGTCCTGCTTGGCTTTCTTGGTCAGATCTTCATTCAGGGCTTCGCGCTCCCCGATGAAGCCCCCCGAGCCACCATTGAACGCCTGACGGGCATAGACATCAGCCCTTCGGGAATGATGGACGACATGCCCGGGATGCACATGGCCATGCCCGGTCACATGCATCATCCACAAGGCACACACGACCACGATGATGGCTCATGCCCACTCTGCCCTTTGCTGCAGATCGTCGCCATCCTGCTTACCGCCCTGCCACTCTTTCCCGGGCGCTCTTTCCGCTGGACAGCCCTTCGGGCCCAACCCATCCAGCCCCGTGCCCCCCCGATTGCAGGGCGTGCACTTCCACCCTCCCGCGGACCACCAACCCTGTTCTGAGCCTCACGGCCAGACGAGTCCTCCTGTATCCTGCGCGCGTTTGTGCATCTCCCTGCGGCTGCACCCCCGTGCCCGAACAGAAAGCCTCCGAACGGCCAAGTTCTTCTCCGTTCAGGACATCAGATCATCATGTTTTCGCTTGCCCGTATCCTGCGTTCAAACGCAGTCACGTGCCGACGCACGGCCCTGGCGTGTGCCCTCTCGGCATCCCTCTCCGCAACAACGGCACTGGCACAGAGCCCCACTCCAGACACAACTGACCAGTCCCAATCACTCACCACCACCCAGACAGAATTCCTGACCGTAAACGGCGTCCGCCATCAGGTGACAGACAGCCCCGATACGGCCTCCCTTTTCAAACATTCACTGGGCTACAGCACCTATAATGCAGGTGGCGTATCATCCCTGCCCGTCCTCAACGGAATGGCCGATGACCGTGTTGCCACCATTGTTGACGGGATGCGCATTGCCTCCGCCTGCCCCAACCACATGAACCCCGCCATGTCATACATCGACCCTGACAGCGTCTCGCACGCAGTAGCCTTGGCAGGCATCACACCTGTCAGTATTGGCGGCGACAGCACAGGCGGTACGGTACAGGTGGATCGCAAGGACCCACAATTTGCGAAAGCCGGGAAAATTCTCATCACCGGCCATGTCCGCGGAGATTACCGAAGCAACGGTGGCGGATCAGGCGCATCGGGAACAGTCACAGTCGCCAACGACACCCTCAGCCTCCGTTACACTGCCTCATATGCGCATGCGAGCGACTACCAGACCGGCGGCAAAGGCAGGCGGGTGCTCTCCACCAGCTATCTGAGCTTCAACCATGCCGTGACACTTGGTCTGCACAAAGCCAACCATCTTCTGGCCCTGACATTCGGCCAGCAGGACATTCCCTACGAAGGCTTCCCCAACCAGTACATGGATATGACCAACAACCGGTCCACATTCGTGAACGGTAAATACAAGGGAAATTTTGGCTGGGGCACACTCGAAGCGCGCGGCTTCTGGCAGCGCGTCTCTCACGTCATGGACATGATGTCAGACAAGGGCGGACACACCGCAACCACCGGCATGCCCATGAACACAGACGCCCGAACAGCCGGTTATGCCCTAAAGGCCACCATCCCCCTCAGCCAGAAACACACACTGACACTCGGCAGCGGGTTTGATCATAACGGCCTGAACGACTGGTGGCCCCCTCTGAAGGGAAGCATGATGATGGGGCCCGGAACCTTCCATAACATCAATAACGGCCACCGCGATCGCCTTGGGCACTTTGCGGAATGGGACGCCCACTGGCTCCCCCACTTTTCCACGCAGCTTGGGCTCCGCAGCGACGTCGTGATGATGAACACAGGCACCGTCGCCCCCTATTCATGGACAGGCATGATGGGAATGGCAGACGCCATGGCCGCCAAACGCTTCAACGCCGCATCGCGTGGACGCACAGATACGAACTTTGACGTCACCGCGACCGGCAAATGGGAGCCACTGAACAGCCTGACCATCGAAGGCGGCTATGCTCGCAAGACGCGCTCTCCCAACCTCTATGAGCGTTACGCCTGGGGTATGGGCAGCATGTCTTCGCGCATGATCGGCTGGTTTGGAGATGGCAACGGCTATGTCGGCAACCTCAATCTCAAACCCGAGATCGCCAACACGCTCAGCACCACGATCGACTGGCACGATCCGGCAGGTCAGCGCTGGGACCTGAAAGTACAGCCGTTTTACACATATACGCACAATTACATAAACGTGGTCCGCCTCGGGAACTTTACGAACGGCCTCTCACAGCTCCAGTTCGTCAACCACAACGCCAGAAGCTACGGCATCAACGCCTCAGGGTTCGTGCGCCTGTGGAACACGCCCCATTACGGGCATGGAGAATTGACCGGCAACATCAACTGGGTCCGCGGACAGGACCTCGTGACGCATTCCGGCCTCTATCACCAGATGCCTGCAAACGGTATCGTAGGTCTGCATGAAACCTACGAAAACTGGACAGGTCGCGTCGAGGTGACACTCGTCAAATCAAAAACCACCGTGGACTGGCTCCGCAATGAACCCCGCACACCCGGATATGCGCTGATGGGCCTTGGCGGAAGCTACCGCTGGAAAGCGTTTACCCTGAACGCAAGCATCGAAAACCTTCTGAACCAGAACTATTACCTTCCTCTGGGCGGACTCTCGCTCGGAGACTATGCGGCAGGCGGGATACTGGGGCCCCTTCAGGGCATGGGACGTTCCTTCAACCTGAGCCTCACTGCCGCGTTCTGACGACACGCGACCATTCACCGGCCGCACGTTACCGTTATCGGCAGAAAAACAGTGGCGATTGTTCTTGCGCAGCCGCAAACAGCACCGTCACTGTTTCTAAAGGTTTTCTCCGTTCATGGAGGTCGTCATGAAGCTTTTGCCACTTTCCGCCGCTCTGGCTTTCTGCGTCGCAACACCCGCTTTTGCGTCGTCTCAGGAAACCGTATTCCCGTTCGAACCCGCAACCGTCACGCTGCACGGAACCCTCCTCAGCGTACCGTGTCAGACACCTGACACGGTACGAAGCGGGAAATGCCCGTCGCTGCGGCTGCATCTCTCGCACCCGGCCACAGTCCGCAACGGCAATGGTCCGGACCGTTACGCCGTTCACCAGCAGGATTTCGACCTGCTGATCGACAATCCCCCCACCATTCGCCCCGGCCCTGACGGACATGTCTGGTCCAGCCCGTCAGAACTCGCAGATCATCAGGTGATCGCCGTGGGTCAGCTGATGCGCCCCGCAAACCACAGCGAACCCGTCAGGCTTCACGTGCGAGCACTGGAGCCGAATTAAGAGCCCTTATCGGCGTGTTTTTACCTGCGGGACACCCAGATGCGGCATCCCGCGGGCTTCTGCCAATGCTGCCTGCCGCTCACGCTCCGCATATCTGTGCCGCTGCTCCGCCGAACGGGCATCATGGCAATGCGGACAGCTCACGCCAGCCTCATACAAAGGAGACGCCTTGTCCGCCGCACTGACCGGCGCACGGCAGGCATGGCAGACATCAAAGCTGCCAATTTCAAGCCCGTGCTTCACTGAAACACGCTGATCAAACACGAAGCACTCACCATGCCAAAGGCTGTCCTCCTCGGGCACCGTCTCCAGATACTTCAGAATCCCGCCCTTGAGATGGTAAACCTCATCCAGCCCCTCCGCCTTGACGAAAGACGTCGCTTTTTCACAACGGATACCGCCCGTGCAGAACATGGCAATCTTCGGAACCTTGCCCTTGGCCTCCAGCTCAAGCTTGCGCGCACGGAACCATTCTGGAAATTCACGGAACGTCTTCGTATGCGGATCAATCGCGCCCTCGAAGGTGCCAATCGCAACTTCATAATCATTGCGCGTATCAATCAGAATGGTCTCGGGATCTGAAATCAGCGCATTCCAGTCCTCAGGCGCCACATACTGCCCCACATCCTTGCGCGGATCGATGTTCGGCTCGCCCATCGTCACAATTTCACGCTTGAGCCGGACCTTCATGCGACGGAACGGCATTTCCGGCGCGCGGGACTCCTTGATCTCCAGTTCCGCACATCCCGGCAGCGCGTGGATATGCTCCAGCACCCGCTCCATGCCAGCATCCGAACCTGCAATCGTGCCGTTAATACCCTCACGCGCAAGCAGAAGAATGCCCTTGATACCCTCAGCCTCACACAGCGCCAGCAAAGGCTCGCGCAATGCGGCATGGTCTTCAAAAGGCGTGAAATTATAAAGCGCGACGATACGGATCGGCTGGAAGGCGTCTGACATTATGGGACCATCCGGCTTGCGACCACAGGCCGGGAAAGAACCAACAGGCCCCTTCTCCCCGCAGTCAGATGAAAAACAGGACCCCGCCAATATCAGGCCACGACAAATGGCGCCAGAACTCCGCACATGGAGACCCGCATAAAACCTCAGGTCACAGAAAGGACCGCATTGTCGAGGCCGGGCAAATTCCTGTCTTTCATCAAACCCCGGATCGTATGGATAACCTGCGTGCCCGTAATAAGGCGTGAGCATTCAAACTGCCGATCAGTTCCCTTGTGCCTCGGGCACCATAGGAAATCATGATGGTCAAACTGATGGGACGCATCATTCCAGCATGAATTGCACGTGTGCCAGTTGATGACGCGATATGGAGTGAAAAACTCATTGTCCGGATGCGTGAACCCCGAAATCATCACCACAGGCGTCCCAGCCGCATGGGCCAGCCACGCCAGGCCGCTGGAAAGCCCGATGAAAAAACTGGCATGCCTGAGCCATCGCGCACGCTCACTCAGCGGCCGGTTTCCAGTCTCGTCTTCCACACCGTGAGGAATATGGTTGTACACATATCCCGTACCATGAAAGGGCTTCTGATCTATGCAAATAACACGATAACCACACCCCTTCAGAAACGCGATGACCTCATGCCAGCCAGCAGGATTGTTCCAGTACTTGCACTGCGTACTCGCCTGCGTGGCAACAACAACATAGGGCCCGTCGATTGGCGCATGATCGCCATCCGGGATCGTGATCGCAGGTGGCTCATCACGCCACGGATTGACCCCGAGAATATACGCAGCCGTCCGATGCAGTCCAACATGGCGGAAATCTGTTGGCTGACGACAGAACTCTTTATCCGTGAAGAAAAGCCCTAGATTGTAAGTGGCATAAAACCGAGACGTAAATCCGCCATCCTTGCGGGCCACATCCTGCCCCACCAGCGTAATGTCCGGATTGGCATCCACAACCAGAGGTAGAATGACATCCGCAACAGAGCACGTAACAGATGCTCCGGTCTGTCGTGCCATCCGGATAACAGCCGGAAGCCACGCAAGCGTATCGCCAAGCGTTCCCACAGGCAGCTGAACCAGAACCTGCCGCTCCCGCAGATCCAGATCATGCTGCACAACATGCTCAGACGCCCCATTCTCCCGATGCAGCCAGACATCGACACCAAACGGGACAAAGAACTTCTTCGTAGACGCCACCATGCCGCCCTTCAGGCGCGCATCGAAAAGGATATTTCCCGTCACACGGTCAGAAAGCCGCACCTGCCATTCCCCGGTTTCCGGCGGAAGGTCCGGTACCATGACACGCGCGCCATCATTGAAATCAAACCGTATTCCCATCCCGGCCTCCAGACACGGAACCGGAGCAGGCGGGAGATATGGACTATCCTCATTCCTGAGACCTGCGGCAGACGTTCCACCGGAATCCGTCAACTCCGATGCGGGCGGCATGCCTCCCGTCCCGGACAGAGCAGATGAAAGACCGCTTTCATTTGCCATTAGGCCACTTTGCTCAACTTCACCCACCAAACCTGAAGCCACACGCTGATCACTGGACATCGACCGCAATAACCTCATGAATGTTACATAATAATTGGTTAATATAATTTATAAAATATACCAATGAACTTATTTGTAGAATTGATACCAGACTTTTCTCGTCTCTTAGCTCTGGCATTTTTCAGACTGGATGTCGCAATATATGCACGCTCCACATGCGGCATTGCCGCAAACGCACTCGACTCTGCGCCGATAGAAAACGACGGCTCCAGCAAAGAAATACATTCGTGCCTCGCGGCTCGTCGGCGTGCTTCTGATCGTTCTTTCAAACATTCATGCGATATGATGCTATGTTAAATGGTCGTAACCGTCATGAGGCAGTGCTGTTTTCGTGGTGAGGCGCTGCTATAAGACCTGCTGTCTTCACCCGTGAAATGAGCCTGTCTTGCATCGAAAATTCACTATGCCCGCCCTGCTCATGGCGGGGCTTTCCATCCTCGGCTGCGCGCCCGCACTCGCGGCAGAAAGCGCGCCCGTAACGTCTGCCAACGACACTGCCACTCTGGTGACAGATCGCGACGCAGTCGGTCCTGATCAGCATCTGAAAGTTGGTCTGAGGCTTCAGTTAAAACCGGGATGGCATACATACTGGATCAACCCGGGAGACGCCGGCGATACGCCCACGCTCGATGTGACAGCTGAAGGCGGCGCAACCGGGAAAAGCTCGCTCATCCACTGGCCTACGCCCGTACGGATCAGCGAAGGCGGATTGATGTCCTACGCATATGTCGGGGACGTCCTCCTGCCGCAGGATCTGCCGCTCAAAGGATCAGGTGGCACAACACTTCATGCCCATGCAGAATGGCTAGCCTGCGCACAGGTCTGCGTGCCGGAAAGTGGCGATTTCACACTGACACTCCCTGCCTCCGCACAGGATGCGCCGCAGGGCAATGACGCGGCGCGCTTTCGTCAGGCCGAAGCCGCCATGCCTGTGCCTTCCCCATTCCAGGCCAGCATCCAGGCCGATGGCACGCTGAAACTTGCGGGCAAGGGCCTGTCATCAGCAGCAGTGTCACAGGCATGGTTCCTGCCACAGGATGGCGGCGTAATCGATCAAGTCGCCCCACAGCCCCTACATGCAGGGGATGGTGAAATTTCGCTCGGCCTTAAATTCCTCAAGGGCGCTCACCGCGCCGCCCCCCTGAAGGGCGTCGTCGTCCTGAAGGATGCCGCGGGCGCCGAAAGCGCACTCCAGATTGAGGCAGCCCCCATACCCGGAGGCTCCCCTATCGCCACGGAAAGCGCAGGAGCGGCACACGCACCGGGCGAGCCTGCATCAAGCGTAGATTCTGCCGTGCCACATGGGGTCGAATGGCTGAGAGTTCTCCTCTTCGCCTTCGTCGGTGGCCTTATCCTGAACCTCATGCCCTGCGTGTTTCCTGTTTTGGCCATGAAGGCACTGTCGCTTGCGCGCATGGGCGGCGCAGGCCGCAAGGCACAGCTCCAGAGCGCATTCTTTTACACAGCCGGCGTCATGGGGGCTTTCGCAGCACTTGGCATTGTCATGATCGGCTTGCGGGCCGTGGGCTCTGCTGCCGGATGGGGATTTCAGTTCCAATCTCCAGGTTTCGTGGTCGGCGTATGCTGGCTGCTGTTCCTGATGGCCCTTAACCTGCTTGGTGTGTTCGAAATCACGCCGGGCAGACTAGGACAGGCTCAGGTCGGAACCGGTCATGCCGGGGACCTGATGACCGGCCTTCTGGCCGTTATCGTGGCAACCCCCTGCACAGCCCCGTTCATGGGCGTAGCGATTGCAGGCGCTCTGGGCGGACCGCCCATTCTGGGGCTGCTGGTGTTCCTGTCCATGGGGCTGGGGCTGGCCGCACCCTATCTTCTCGTCGCAGGGATCCCCGGCCTTGCAAAGCGCATGCCCAAACCGGGTGCCTGGATGGGCATCATGAAACAGGTTCTGGCGTTCCCGCTTCTGGCCACATGCGTATGGCTGCTCTGGGTTGCAGGCATCCAGCGTGGAATCAATCTCGTCGCGGTTACAGCCGGTGGTGTCGTTCTACTGGGCTTTGCCGCATGGATATTCGGCATCGGCCAGCATCGCGCCATGCGAGAGGGCGGTGGTCGCATTGTGCTGTTCTGCCGCACGCTCGCTCTGTTGTGCGTCATCGGCTGCGGGGTCGCCTTGGCGAAGAGCATTGGTGGCCCGCCTGCCCCCAGCACAGCCCCAGAAGCCGCGTCTGGAATTGAAGCATTTTCAAACGCCCGGCTCGCAGAACTCCGCGCAAAAGGACAGCCAGTGTTTGTAGACATGACCGCATCGTGGTGCATCACGTGCATGGTCAATGAGCGTGTCGCGCTGGACGTGGCATCTGTGAAAGAAGCCTTCGGCGCGCGGCATGTCGCATATCTGAAGGGAGACTGGACCAACCGCGACGCAGAAATCTCGGCTTATCTGAAAGTCCATGGCCGCGATGGCGTCCCGCTCTACGTTTACTACCCAGCACATGGAGATGGTGAGGTTCTACCCCAAATCCTGACACCAGGTCTGGTCTTGAGCGTGATCGGCAAGTAGCCCAGATCCCACCGAACCCGAATTCCCACCCCTGCCCACTTTATGTGGGCAGGTTTTTTATGTCTCAGGAAGCAGTGATCCGTGCTTCCGGAAACCCGTCCCGGGTCAAAAGAGCCATCGCTTCCAGCGGCGGAAGAGGATGCGAAAGCAGGTATCCCTGAATTTCCGTGCAGCCGAGACTGGTCAGGTAAGAAAGCTGTTCCTGAGTTTCCACCCCTTCAGCAGTCACAGCAACACCCAGATCAATGGCAAGCTCGATCACAGCACGAACAATGGAGGCAGCTCGCGGCTCTCGCAGCATGTCCCGCACAAAAAGTGCATCCAGCTTGATTTTTGAAAATGGAAAGAAGCGCAGATAACCAAGGGACGAAAAACCCTTTCCGAAATCATCCAGCGCGATGATGATCCCTTGTGAGCGCAGAGAATGGAGCAGCGTAAACGTGGAGGCATCAGGCTCCATGAAAATGCTCTCCGTAACCTCGATCTGCAGCCGGGAGGCCGGGAACCCCGTGTCCTGAAGTATGCGAGTGAGATCCGGAAGAAACGCCTTTGATTCCAGCTGCCCCACAGACACGTTCACAGACAGCAGAAGGTCAGAGGGCCATTCTCGGGCAAGCAGACAGGCCTGCTCGGTAACATACGAACCCAGCTCCTGAATGGACCCTGCTTCTTCAGCAAGCCGGATCAAACGGTCTGCGGGAATGCGACCATATTCCGGGTGCGTCCAGCGAACGAGCACCTCAAAACCACAAAGTTTTTGGCTCTGCGCGTTGAAGAAGGGCTGATAGACAATCTTGATCTGCCCACTTTCAAGTGCATGGGGCAATGCCCGAATAAGACCGCGGTTTCTCTTCGCAAGCGTTCGCAGCTGGGCGTCGTAGAAATGATAGGTATGTCCACCGACATGCTTGCTTTCGTACAAAGCCAGATCGCTGGCCTCAAGCAGGCTCTCCACCCGCTCCGTGCCGCCACTGGCAATCACAATACCCGCACTAACGCCAATCGGGGCCGTAACCCTGTCAAGGAGCTGGATCGGAGTTTCAACCAGCGCGCTGATGAGGGCGTTTGCCGTTCCCGCCGCCGAGGTCACCGTTGCATGCCGCTCAAGCAGCATGAATTCATCACCACCAAACCGGTAAAGCCGATGGCGCTCCGTAAGGCTACGACTGAACAATACTGAAACCTTACGCAGCATCTCGTCGCCATATTGATGGCCGTAGCGATCATTGACCTGCTTGAAACCGTCCAGATCAAGGTTGAATAGCGCAAAGGCCTCCCCCTCCCGCTCTGCATCGATCAGATAGGTCTCCATATCGTCCATGAAAGCGGCGCGGTTCGGCAAGCCAGTCAGAATGTCATGACGTGCCCTGAATGACGCACTCTCTCTGGCCCGATGCGTTTGCGTGACATCCGTCCCAACCCCCCGATACCCCATAAAAATGCGGTTCTGAAAAATGGGACGACCGCTCAGCGACCAAAAATGCTGTCGGCTGTCCAGAAAGCCCCCAACAACGATATCGCGGAAGAATATCCGGTTTCCCAGACACTGCTCCAGGCGCAGAAGATCGGTGTTTCTCCCGTTTTCTTTGGCAGACGGATTGATCTCCGCCAGCACCTCAACGAGCGATCGCCCTTCAAGTGCCGGAATGGATCTTCCAAGCGCGTTGGCAAGAACAGTGGATACGTGCTGCAGCGTGCCATCAGCAGAAATATCCCACAACCAGTCTCCCGCCTCGTTATCGGCATTCCGAAGCAACAACTGCACGATGCTGTTCCGCTCCTCGAGAGACCGCCGGTTTGTCAGAAAGGCAATGAACAGGAACCGTACCGTCGCGGAAAGCGATAGGATAAAGAAAAGGTAGATAAACAGTTCGATGCCAACGAACAGATAGAAGACGCTGTGCTTCTTTTCCCAGGTCAGAAAAAGCGCAATCCAGCAACCAATCATGATCATGCTGGAAATCAGTTCGCCGGCCATACGCAAAGGCAGAAGAGAGACGGTCGTAGCCGTCAGGCCAATGGTAATGCCCGATACGAGCACGCGATCATCCGAATTTCCGTAAGGAAAGATCATGATGGGAAGGGTGGCCCAGCAGACACCAAGAAGGAAATTCAGAAAGCGCAGGATATGGCTACAGGGAGAAGCCGTCGTCTTGTCGGCAGGAACTGCATAAAAAATGACGTTATAGACCGCCAGTACGATCAGGACAGAAGCACATAACAAAACGCTGTAGAGAGGGTGCGCCGGAAAAAGGCATAGGGCCGTCACGGGAGCAGCGCTTCCATGGGCCAGAATATGAAAGAAATTTAGCCAGCGCAGGGCCTGCCCGCCAGAACTCTGGATCGTCGAATCCATTTCGGGCGCAGGTGAGGAAACGCGGGTCATCTGACGGAAGAGACGCAGCAACGCAGAGAGGCGCAGTGTGATCATGAAAATCTCCTCTGCCCCGTTTCCCATCCGTAAAATCCCAGAAGAAACACGCAAAGGCTCGTCACGCCCCATCATATCCTCAGGACGCCGCAAATTAAATCTTATTCGTTTAAGGCTCCTTTATTTCTTAATGTTTTCCACAGGAAACACCGGGCAGGCCAAAACTGTTCCTGCACCGGTGCGCCTGTTGAAAAAATTTTCAGTTAATTATTGTATAGTTTCGTTAATCGTGCCGTGTATGTCGTAACTGGCAATTTCAAACAGACGAATGCATTCGTGCATGTTTGCCGTCAGTGCCGCACGGGCAATTTCCGGGTCCAGCGCAGGATGATAGGCTCGCGCCAGATCCTCATCGATTTCCAGATGCGAGGGGCCATCATGCTCGTGCTCGTCATGGGCAAGACCCCATGTCCAGTGGCCACAGGCAAATTTGTCCGTGAATTTCGGTGAGTGGCAAAGATAAGCCGCAAGCTCTTCGGCAATATATTCCACGGCCGCTAGCCAGGAGAAAAATACCACGGGATCATCACTGTCAGCGTTCGCTATGAGGGTCTGCACGCTGGGGAGAGTTGGATAGTTGTCTGCGTAAAGATCCAGACCAAACTCCTTGGCCCCTTCCGCCCACAGAACGGCATGCGAACCCTCCTCCTCCTTCATCTCCCGCACAGCTTCCCGGGCCTCGGAAAAGAAGGTTTTAATCTTTGACTGACCAAAACGCGCGACAAGCGGCTTGATCGGCAAATGCCCTACACGCACATCAATAGCGCGCTCGAATGCCTGAATAAAAGGCCACCATCCGATCATCATCGCGCGAATGGTTTCACGATCTCCCTGTGCTGCACCGCGTGCAAGCGAAGACGAATAGATTTTTTCTCGAGTGAATACGCGCATTTGAGAACGATTTACTAGAGGCTCGGAGAATAATAGAGCGTACATTTTTAGATTCCCGCTTTATTTATTATTGCCTTGCTTGCGGCCCCTGCAGTTATCGTCAAAAAAAACTTAAATGTAAGGATAATTATTTTAATTATAATTGAGTTTTATAAGTATTTAGAATTATTATTATATTATATGTAATTTTGTTACCAAAACAAAATAAGTTGTACATGAAAAAAGGCTGGAATATTACATCCAGCCTTTGGGAAGTTATTGTAATTTTGGAATATTTTCTCGTCAGCTACCGCGATAGGTCGAATACCCAAATGGGGCCACCAAAAGGGGGACATGCGCGTGCATATCGCTCCCCAAACCAAAAACAACAGGCACGATATCGAGAAAGGGCGGATCGGAAAGTACCTGTCCTGCCTGACGGAAATACTCTCCAACAGAGAACTCAAGACGGTACCCCCCCTTCTCAAGGAAGATATTTCGAAGCTCGGGGCATCGGCCGTCAGCGTCTGTAGTACCGCAAAAAAGAACCTTTTCCCCGTCCAAAAGACGCAGAAAAACGCCAGAGGCCGGCCGCCCGGAAACCGTATCAAGAACGTGCGTCGAGAGAGAACTCATTGTGTCACGATATCCTTTATCCGCAGTCCTGCGATGGCATCTATCTGCATAAGCGCTTCGACAAGCTCTTCTTTCGCAGATCCCTCGAGTCGACGCTCCATAGCATCCATAATGACCGTCTTTGCTGCGCCTTGCCCTGCAAGTCTCACGCAGATCACAAACGGCATGCCAAATTTCTGAAGATAGGCTTCATTCAGAACCTTGAACCGGCTGTATTCTTCCGGGCTCAATCGGTCGAGCCCGGCGGAAGCCTGCTCTGATGCAGACGCTGCCCCAAGCTCTGGATCAACCCCAGCCCTATGGCCCAGTTCCGGGTGCGCCCGCACGAGCTTGAGTTGCACGGCCTCACCAGAGCTTTTCACCACTTCGGAAAACGCCTGTAACATGGTCTTCAGGTCCGCAAACGGCCGGTTAAGTGCGGCGCGCTCGGCAATCCATGGAGAATGCTCATAAGCCGCCCCAAAAACATCCACGAATTCCTGCACACTCAGAGCGTTGACGTTCTGAATATTCATGCCGGATGCACCTCAAGCCAGTGCCTTGCAATGTCCAGACGCGTGGCAGTCCAAACCCCCTCGTGAGCGTTGACATGCGCGAGAAAGCGCTTCAGCGCCAAAGCCCGCGCCGGCTTCCCAGCAATGCGGCAATGCAGACCAACAGACATCATCCGACCACCCTCACTATAAAGCATGTCGAAGGTGTCACGTAGATAGCGGAAGAACTGTTCCCCTTCCGTAAACCCATTCAGCGCCGCAAATTTCATGTCATTCACGTCCAGCGTATAAGGCACAATCAGCTGTGGGCGCCCGCTTGCGTGATCATAATAGGGCAGATCATCGGCGTAGGAATCGGCGTCATAAAGAAAGCCCCCCTCCTCCGCGACAATGCGGGCCGTATTGGGGCTCGTACGGCCCTGATACCAGCCGAGCGGCCTTTCGCCCGTAACCTGCGTATGAAGATCGATGGCCTCAAGGATATGCTGGCGTTCGAGTTCTTCCGGAAAATGCTGATAGTCAATCCAGCGCAATCCATGGCTGGCAATTTCCCAGCCACCTTCCTTCATGGCAGCAACAGCCTCAAGATTGCGTGCCAGAGCTTTGGCAACACCAAACACGGTCGGCGTGATATTCGCTTCAGCAAATAAGCGGTGCAGACGCCAGAACCCGGCCCGACTGCCATATTCGTACAGGCTCTCCATCTGCATGGAACGTGCGCCAATGATGGATTGCGTTCCGATCATTTCCGAAAGGAAGGCTTCAGATCCCTTATCACCATGCAGGACAGAGTTTTCTGCCCCTTCTTCGTAATTAACGACGAATTGTACGGCGATCCTGGCACCATTTGGCCAACGCGGGTCCGGCGGAATTTTGCCGTACCCACACATGTCACGCGGATAAGTGGTCATGAGTGGGCCTTCTCCACTGGAGGATCGAGGCTGATGAGTTCTTCTGTCTCGTAGGCCAGAAGGCTCGCCAGATGCTTCTCACCGTCCACAACGAAAAGATCACGCGCAATACCGCGCGCCAGCTTCTCCACTCCAAAACGCATGCCACTGATGGAGGCACCAGAAAGACCCATCGTCGGCATGGATGCGAAAGTGAAGTTGTGGATGTTCTCCAGCATCTCTGCTTTTGGGTCTGCCGGATCAAGTGGCTCAAACTGGAAGCGGCTGCCCAGATATGGGTGGCTCCCCAGTAGCGCGTTTTCTTCACCCTCAGGAGGCATGAAACAATCACGCCAGAGCATAACAGAGCTCGCGAAATCACGTGTCTCTGGCCGCTGGCTCAGATCAATCGTGAAGCCCGTGCCGATAATGAGGAAATCAAAACGCATCTCCCCATTTGGGGTGCTGATGACAACCTCATCTCCTTCCATGCGCGCACCCGTCCACGGTGTCTCCGGATGGAAAGCAAAATTGGGATGGCGGCGACAACGCCAGAACGTGTCCTGTGGAGGGGGCTGGTTCAGACTGTAAATCCGGCACATGAAGCGCCAGCGCTGTAAATCCGGAAGTTCGGAGAAATGGGCCAGAAAGCCTGCGTTCTCCATCCAACGATAGGGATTAACTGCAGGAATCTTCGCTCGGCGCAGACAGAGATCCACGCTCCCCGCACCCTTTTCAAGCGCCGTTGCAGCATTGTCGAAGGCAGATGCCCCAGCGCCCAGCACGCCGATCCTCTTGCCCCGCAGAGCCTCGAAATCGATCGTCTCATGTGTATGTGCATAAGCAGATTTCGGTAGGGCATCGGAAATGAAGGAGGGAATATGCCATGAACCTCCCCCGTCGATTCCCGTAGCGAGAACAAGCTTTCGGGCCAGACGTATGGTTTCATTCCCGCTGCTGTCTCGAAACGTCAGACGCAGAAGCCCGTTTTCCCAGCCAACATGGTGCAATTCCTGATCATTGGTGACCGGAATTTCCAACGTATCGCGTATCCAGTCGAGGTAAGACTGCCAGTCCTGACGGGAAATCTTGTCCAAACTCTGCCAAGCCTCCGCACCATAGCGGGCTTCGTACCAGGACTGCGGAGTGAGACTGGGAATGCCCAGATCAGGCCCCGTTACATGCTTTGGTGTGCGCAGGGTGAGCATCCTGGCAAACGTAACCCACGGACCTTCCCCCCCACGCTGGGCACGATCAAAAACTTCAACGTTTGAAATACCCTGCCTGCGCAGAGCAAAACATGTCGTCTGCCCGCCCTGCCCAGCACCCACAATCGCAACATCCAGCACATGACTGTCCTCGTGAGTGACCGGAATGCTCCATGAGCCACTGGCATAACCGATCCTGGCCAGATCCTCGCGGACCTTGGCCGCCAGCTCAGTCAGAGCATCAGAACATTGTTGCGAGAGAGACATGTCCGTAAATCCTAAAGATCAGCCAAAGGAACGCGAAGCAACAATGGTTGCGCCGGTTCGCCTTACCGGCCATTCACCTAATGTCCTCAGCATAGATACCAAGCCCGGATTGCCCATCCCTTTTGAGGCATGATCTTCACGATACGAGAGGAAAATATGCTGCGCGAACATGACCGGGGCCCGTAAAATAAAACACCTGAAGGATGTTCAGTCAGGCAGGCTTCACGGGGAGGTCTGCGGAACTGCGCTCCGCCAGTGCAGGTCAAAGTGTTTCACAAGCAGGCCATTCCCGGGTATCTCTTTTAAACGTCCCCTTCGTTCTAAAAAAGAGAGCGGCTCCGATGCCAGTTTTCTCCAGATTTCTGCGTTATTTCATGGCCGTTGCCCGTCTGGGGTCCATCCGCAAGGCATCGGAGCACCTGCATATCGCGGCTTCAGCCATCGATCGACAGATCCTTCAGGGCGAAAGCATGCTCGGCACGCCTCTGTTCGAGCGACTGCCAACAGGGCTGCGACTAACAGCCGCAGGTGAACTTCTGTATGCTAGCAGCAAAAAATGGTCGCGCGACCACGAGCATCTGAAAGTCCAGATCGAAGATATGCGCGGCCTGAGACGCGGTCAGGTGGACATTGCACTGCCCGATGCACTGACACGCGGCTTTCTCCCGGTTCTGCTGCGTGAACTTCAACAGTCTCACCCCGGTATCAGCGTGCGCCTGCATGTGCTGGAAAACCATGATATTTCCCGTTGCCTGATCGACGGAGAGGCAGATCTGGCACTGCTTCTAAACCCAACCCATGCAAGGGAAATTCTGGTTCGAACACATGTCGATTTTCCGCTCGGCTTCGTGTGCAGGCCTGACCACCCCATTGCAGGACGCAAAACCCTCCGTTTCAGCATGTGCGCCGAACTCCCAATGGTCATGCCCGAGCTCCCGCTTGCCCTGCGACGTCAGATCGAGGTTCTGGAAATCGAGACAGGTGTCACCATCCGAAGCGTCGTCTCCGCTGACAACATCCAGATGATCAAATCCCTCGTCATGGAAGGCATGGGCGTTGGCATTCTGAGCTTTCTGGATGCCATTGAGGAAATCCGACGTGGAGAACTGGCTTTCGTCCCCATTTCGAACCGCACGCTGGCGCCACTGCGGCTCGCACTCTGCGTAGACCGTTCCCGACAGCTCTCTGCTGCCACGCGCCTTGTAATCGCAGAAATTGAGAAGTCGTTTCTGAAGCCCCCCCGCGAATTGGCTCCGGGCGGGAGCTCACTGGAAAACGGTCAGACAGAAGGGGACGCGTCCCTGCGATGAACACAACGCCCATTCACCCACGTAGCAGCAATACTGCGATCATCACCAAGCATAACCAGGGCAAACAGAAGGTCTGACAGGCTCTCGGCAGTCTGACTCCGGATGCGTCCCAGAGGCGTCGCCGCAGGATCAAAAATGCACAGATCCGCATGCATACCAGAGCGAATGCTCCCAATCCTGTCTTCAAGCCCGAGCGCCTCCGCGCCACCCGCCGTGGCCAACCAAAGCGCCTGTGCAGGATGAAGGGATGTACCCAGCCCCTGAGCAACCTTGTAGCCATCCGAGAGAACCTGCAGCAACGATAGTGCTGGCCCTGCTCCGATATCACTGCCGACCCCAACCCGAACACGCCTGTCTGCTTTCAGCGCGTTGAAGAGTGGAAAACTCCCACTGCCCAGAAACTGGTTGGACCCGGGACAGTGTGCGATCATGCAGCCAGTATCATGACAACGCTGGAAGTCCTGCTCATCAGCATGAACAGCATGCGCAAGGATGGCACGCGGTCGCAGCAACCCAGCATGATCATAAACATCCAGATACGACGAACGCGCCGGAAAAAGCTCGCGGACCCATTCGATCTCTGCCCGGTTTTCCAGAAGATGCGTATGCATGAAAAGATCATCACGCGTCTTCAGGAGACTCCCCGCCAGCTCAAGCTGCCGCTCAGTGCTGGTCGGCGCAAAACGCGGCGTTATCGCATAAAGCTGCCGCCCCTTGTTATGCCAGCGATCAATCAGCGTGCTGGATTCATCATAGCCCTGCTGGGCAGTATCACGCAGATTGTCTGGCGCATTCCGATCCATCAGAACCTTGCCCGCAATCATGCAGGTTCCAAGCCGCTCTGATTCCTCAAAAAAAGCATCAACAGATTGCGGATGAACCGTACAGAACACGGCTGCAGTCGTCGTCCCGACACGCATCAGTTCAGACAGAAAACTCCTGGCCACGCTTCGGGCAAAGCCAATGTCGGCATAGCGCGCTTCCACGGGAAACACATACCGGTTCAGCCATTCCAGAAGCTGCTCACCATAAGACGCCACCATCGGTAATTGCGGATAATGGATATGCGTGTCGATCATGCCTGCGGAAATCAGCATGTCCGGATAATGTGTGACCTCCGTGTCCTCGGAAAGCGTTCCCGCAAGGATCTCCCATGCATCAAACGCGACGATGCGCCCGTCCTCAATCACGATTAACCCATCTGCCTCATAGCGCAGGGCCGACATGGGATCAGTGGAAAACGGGTCAGCCTGGAAGGTGATGACGGGGCCACGAATGGCTGTGCGCTTGATCATGAAGCAAGCTTTAGGTGCGAACGCACGCAGCTTCCAGCCTCATTCTTCGCTCGATGAATGCTGTTTTTTCGCGAGGGCAATCCGAGCATCGCATAGGCCCCTTACACGCGCGCGTAAGCAGCCTATGGATTATTCGACCATTCAGGCGTCAGGCCTTGCGTACGAACTCGGACTTCAGATTCATCGCGCCAATACCCGCTATCTTGCAGGCAATGTCATGCCCGTCCGTCGCATCCACAAGCCGGATATTCTTGACCTTGGTGCCACTTTTCACCACGGACGACGTACCCTTGATCTTCAGATCCTTGATGACCGTGACACTGTCACCATCTGCCAGAACATTTCCATTGGCATCGCGGATTTCTCCAGATGCATCAGGATTTTCTGACGGACCCGCACTGCCTTCGCTCTGCTGGCTCCATTCATGCGCACATTCCGGGCACACCCACAGGCTGCCATCAGGATACACATGCTCAGAGCCACATTTCGGGCATTTCAGATCCTGGTCCATCACTCAACTCTCTTCCATAAAACAAGCCTGAAACGCAAAAACGCACCAGCAGCCAGACAACCATCAGGCTGCCTGAGTCCACATGCCGCATCTCTCCCCATCAGGGGAGAATATCAGGTGCGAAAAATCGAGGAGACCGTTTCCAGCCTCCTGCGCATCTGTCCGCTTATCGCAGAATACCAGTGTGCCCAACGCTATAGCGACCAGGCTGCGGCCAGACCGTCAGACCATGAGGCTCCGCCCCAACGCGCACCTTCTGAACAGAGCCCGTATCCGTGTCGATTGCATAAACCACATCATCGAAACGGCCGGAAAGCCAGAGAAGCTTGCCATCAGCACTGACATTGCCCATGTCCGGGCTGCCACCACCGGGGATCGGCCATGTCTTCACGACGGTATCGGTCGCAAAATCCATAACCGAAACACTGCCCGGCCCGCCGCGCTTGCCATGAATCCGGTGCGAACCGCGATTTGCAATATACATCATCTTGCCATCGCGGCTCGGATACAGGCCATGCGTACCGATACCTGTTGGCAAGAAGGCCGTTTCCTTGAACGTGTCTCCGTCCACAACAAAAACGCCATCAGCCATCATATCAGCCACGTAAAACTTGTGACCGTCCGGGGCTGTCAGGATATCCTGCGGCATGCCGCCCCTGGACAACTTCAGCATCCCGATCAGCTTCAGATTCACCGTATCAACCTTGGCGAGGTAGCCACCAAACTCACAGGTGAAAATCGCGTATTTTCCGTCAATGGAGAAATCCGCATGATTAACGCCCTTACAGGCAGGCGTCTCGACTGACCCCTTGAGCGCCATGGTGTGCGGGTCACGGAAGTCCAGACGTTCATGCGCTTCCGCCACCGTAATCGCGTACTTGCCATCGGGCGTGAAATACATGTTGTACGGATCATCGACAGCAATAGAGGGGCCCGGCTTTGCAGTCGCCGGATTGATCGGCGTCAGTGAGCCATCCGGACGTCCCTCGCTGTTATTCGTCACCCATAACGTACGCAAATCCCATGAAGGAACCACATGCTGCGGCGAGTGGCCGACGGGAAACGTGTCCACAACCTTGAAAGTCGCAGGATCAATGACAGACACACTGTCACCACGCAGGTTCGGCACATAAACGCGGGCCGGGTCCCCTGCGATGGCTGCCGAAATGTGAGAGGGACCCGTCTCACTGTAGATATTGCGCGGATCAATGACAGGCGGCATCCCGGGAATGGTCTGAACAGGAGCCACAACAGGAAGCGCGGAAGGCGTCGTGATGGCCGATGCAGAAGCTACGGGCGCGGGCTGTGCCGGAACAGTGGCATCCTGCGCATGCGCTGCTGTAGCACCGAGCAGCGTCAATGCCGCCAGCAGAGGGGTTTTTAATCTCATGGATGGCTCCTGTTGAAGGACTGAATGGCTGCAACGGCTGTCTGCACCTGCATATTGGTCCCTATCTGGCCCAGCTCGGCCGTTGCGCGCCGGGGATCGCCACCATAGACGCCCTCGGCAGTACCCGGTTTTGGCGCTGCACGCAGCGCTTCCTGACGAACCAGCGACGGATCAACCGCCAGCATCAGGGACGTATCGCTCAGTTCTGCATGAAGCCCCACTTCCGACCCATGTCCCTGCGCCCGAAGCGCGTCAGCATAGCGGGTAGGAACAACCTCATAATAATCACGTATATAAAGGACGTGAGCCTGCCCCTTCCATGCCCGATTCAGCTCAGCAGCCACGTGCGCCATGCTCGCCTGATAACCGCCATGATCCCCGATCAGGACTACTGTCGTGAAACCCTGAACACGGAAACTCTCCGCCGCGGCGCGCAAAAGCCCCTCAAACACGCTGGGGGGAACAGAAATCGTACCCGGAAAACGCATATGGGACGTGCGGGGACTGGTTGAACCCTCAGGCACATAGGCCACAACCGGCGCGACCAGCGCATGCCCGACATCCCGCGCAATCGTATCTGCCAGAACCTGCGCACGAACATCATGCTTGCCTACGGCAATATAAGGCCCGCTCTGCTCAGTCCCGCCGACCGGAATAATGACAGTCGTCGTCCCTGATTTCACATCTGCCGCAATTTCGGTCCAGGTGTGACAGGCAAATTCAACTGTTGCCGCAACACCCGCACAATGTGCTCCGTCCTGTCCCATCGCCTTTCCTCCCGTCGAGGCTGCCAGAACGGACAGCGCAACAAAGCCTAGGCGCAGGAAGGATGATTTTGACATGCAGATCCGGAAACAGAGAAAACACCGCCCTCTTTACTCCATATTTCCAGAGGCTGCCATATTCCCCCCTGCGCCCAGCCGGTATAAAAAGCGCCATGGCTTTTCCTCCCTATGCTGCCGATCCCGACGCCGTAGACAGCGCGGCACACCTGATTCAGGTCGCCCTTACTCCAGTATTCATGTTGTCTGGCATCGGAACACTCATCAACGTGTTCAATACACGTCTCGCACGGGTATCAGACCATCTGGAAGATGTGAGCCGTCGCCTCGCAGGGACGGTTAGCGATACGGCCACTACCGATCCCTACTACACCCCCGAAAAGCTCCTCTCCCACGAAAAGCGCCTGCATCGCCGAATCTTCGTTCTGGACCTGGCGATTCTCATGAACGCCATTGGCGGAGCCTCGACCTGCGGCGCGGCAATTGCACTTTTCGTCGGTTCTCTACGGGATACGACCACATCCACATGGCTGCTAGCTCTTTTCGGCATAGCTCTCGGATGCACTGTGGCAGCGCTGATGTTCTTCCTGGCAGACACAATGCTGAGCTGGCACGGCCTGAAAAGAGACGGTGCCATGCCAAGGCCACTAACGACCAAATAGGCGCCCACGCAACTTTATTACGCCTAAACCTCGATTTTAGCGCGTCCTTCTTCACAGCTTTGGAAATGGGCGTGCCAAGAATTACGATTGCTCACGAAATAAAGAGCATCACTAACAAGAACAGTGAGGCTGTATTTGCTTCACGTAAAAAGTTCTCAGCGAGAATTATGCATCAGACGCAGATCTGACCCTCGTCTGCTCTTGTTGTGCTCCAGCGATATTTCGCGTTTTTCCCCACTCCACACCAACAAATGCACAACAAATCGGAAAAACGACAATGACTGCCCTGACGCTTGTTCATCTCATCGGCCTGCCCACAAACCTGCTCGCACAGTTCTCGATGGTTGCCTTCGTGCCCGTTATTGCGGCTCTGATGATTGCTACGATCGCCGCTGACCGCGTTTCCGAGAGCTGAAAAGCACTCTCGGGACAGGCCCGGCCAAAGTGCCGGGCGTCCCGCCTGCATAAACAGGCCTTCTTGTTGCTCAGAGCTCCGTTTCAGCGCGAAACCGAGAGATAGGATTCCGGGTCCAGACGGCGCCTCCAGAGATCACTGAGCCAACAGCCCAGAACCCCCAGAACCATCCCCACAGCAGTCGAGCCGATCCAGTGCGCAGGCAGCACTGCCATCAGCACGCCCGCGGCTCCGCCCACCGTCCAGTTCAGCGTTCCCATCAAGGCCGCCGCAGAGCCCGCCTGATGACCATGATGCGTCATGGCCAGAACGCCTGCATTCGGGCCGATGAAGCCCAGCGAGAACGTAACACACCAGATCAACACGCAAAGCACCCAGGGGCTTGAGGGGCTCGCCAACCCTGTCGCACTGACAATCAGGCACAACACAGCCGCAACCAGCCCGCCAATCATACCAAGCTCCATCACTCTGGTGAACGCGTGGCGCCGGATAAGACGCGCATTGACCTGCGTTCCCAAAATGAACCCTCCCGCATTCAGCCCGAAGAAAATAGCGAAGGCGCGAGGCGAAAACCCCAGAATACCCTCAAAAAGAGCAGGCGCATTGGAAAGGTAGGTAAACATCGTGAAGGTGCCAAAACTCGCCACCATCGCCGCAGACAGAAAAAGTGGCTCACGCACCAGCGAAACATAGCGCTGCAAAATTCCACTGAACGGCAGAGCGAAGCGCTTTTCCGGCGCAAGAGTGTCCGGCAGCAGAAACCAGCTCCACAGCATCAGAAAACCGCCAAATCCCAGCCCAGCCCAGAAAATCAGACGCCAGTTACCAAGCTCAAGCAGAAATCCACCGATGGTTGGTGCAAGAATCGGCCCAAGCCCAAAGATGAGCATGAGCTGAGACATCAGCTTCGCGCCCTCCGAACCCGTCGCGACATCGCGTACCATAGCGCGCGGAGCCACAGACGTCGCAGCCCCACCAAGACCTGCCACAAACCTGAGGAAGCAGAACATGTGGAAATTGGTCGTCACAGCCAGCATGCCGGACGCAATGGAATAAACCGCCAAACCAAGCAGCAACGGGGATTTACGCCCGAAACGGTCGCAGAATGGGCCGAGCGTGAACTGGCCAATCGCGAGCCCCGCCAGCCACGATGTCAGCGTAAGCTGCGCAGACCCTGCACCATGCCCCAGGTCATGCTCAAGCATCGGGAAAGCAGGAAGATACATATCCGTCGCAACCGGCCCAAGGATGAAGATCATCGCAATCAGGATACGGTTCGCGGAAGACAGGGCCGGCACGGAAAGAGCGGGCGGGGCTGAAGCAGACACGCAGACACCAGGCGTATGAAAAACGGGAACGGGCCTTACCGGAAACCGGCAAGACCCGTTGGATTACTCAACGCCTTTTTTGAAGCACTGGCCAGTGCTGAAAAACACTTTGGCTGGAATTTCAGAGATTTCCTCTAAATTTCCAGCCGGAATGTGTCTTCAGTGCTTCGGCCAGCTCGCCAGAATATTCGTCTTCACAGCCTGCGGCAGACCAACATAGTCCAGACGGGTGTTTTCTGCATCGCCATGCTCAAAACCCCACGTGAAGAAATCACGGACGGCCTTGGCTTCAGCTGCACCCTTGGCATCAGTCGGAACGAGGACGAAAGTGGCCGTTACGATCGGCCATGCGCTCTGGCCAGCCGTGTCCAGCAGGTTGATCGCATAATGATCTGCATGAGCCCAGTCTGCGGAGGCAGCAGCTTCAGCAAAGCCAGCAAGGGACGGCGAGACGAAAGAGCCAGCATGGTTCTTCATCTGCGCGATATTCAGGTGGTTCTGAGCAGCATACGCGTATTCAACATAACCAACGCCACCTTCGGTCTGCTTGACCATGGCGGCAATGCCGTCATTGCCGCGCGCACCAGCTCCACCGGGCCATGCGATGGACGTACCAGCACCCAGCTTCTGCTTCCAGGTTGCGGAAACCTGCGCAAGGTAGGACGTGAAAACATAGCTCGTGCCCGAACCGTCCGCACGATGAATTGGCGCAACATCTGTGTCTGGCAGATTCAGGCCTGGGTTAAGTGCCTTGATGCGCGCATCGTCCCATTCCGTGATTTCACCATCGAACAGAGCAGCCAGCGTTGGTCCGTCAAGGCGGAGCTTGCCAGCATCAACACCCGGCACATTCACGACGACCACAATTCCCCCCATGACAGTCGGAAACTGAAACAGGTGTTCCGAGGCCAAACGTGTTGCTGCCATCGGCTTGTCAGAGGCACCAAAATCCACAGTCCGCGCAATGACCTGATCTTGCCCAGCGCTGGAACCAACACTCTGGTAATTCACATTGACGCCAGTCGTTCCCTTGGACGCTTCAGCCCAGGCACCATAAATCGGAGCTGCAAAACTTGATCCGGCACCCGTAATATCGGCGGCATTTGCGAAAGATGGTGAGACGGCGCACAGGGCCGTCATCGCGACGAAACTGAAAAGCGCAAGCTTGGTTTTGATCATGATGATCCCTCATGGGGCATTGAAATACGGCTCACCTAGTAGCGAGTGGCCTCAAAAGGATATAGCGAAAACTGCATGATACTTTCATGACAGCGACAATAAGACTGTGCCCCGAAAGACACACCAATATTCCGCCAGAAATATAATGTAAATTTATATTTATAAATTAACGCATAAAATTATTTAAAAACAATACTTTAGATTTTTGTCATTATTTTGCAATATTCCCGTCATTAAACCTTCCCATTATTCAAAAAACCAAATCAGATACCCACGCCGTGAATTACCCGCCCTTTGACGCAAGGACGCCCCACGGCAATGAAGTTCTTTTCGCAACGTAACGCAGCCCTCATGGCGACCTCCACAATGGTTTCTTTGGGCTGTCTAAGCGGTCACGCACGGGCAGCTGATCAGATGGAAATCATGGAGAGCCAGATCCGCGCCATGCAAAGCCAGCTCGCCGTAATGAAGAAAGAACACAACGAGGAGGTAAAGCGCGCGCGCGCCGTTCTCGCGCACCAGCGTGAAGAAGCCGAAAACAACCCTTACAGCCAGCGCGCAGGATACATTAATCCTAACGCCCGTGGCGGTCAGACCTCCTGGAATGTCAGCACTCCCCTGCTGGCTCCTCCCCGCACAGCAAGCACACCTTATGGCGAAATAACCGGCACCCCCCCGGCACACTCCAGCTTGTATGGCCCTTTGCGTCGCGGTCAAATTCAGGTGGGTGGCATCCGAATTACGCTTGGCGGGTTTGCTGAAGCGGCCACAATATGGAGATCACGCAACACAGCGTCTGATATCTCAACAGGCTTTAATGCCATTCCGTGGGGCAACAATGCTGCAGCCCACATGAATGAATTCCACCAGACGGAGCGCCAAAGCCGTTTGGCTGCACTGGTGGAAGGAAAAATCAGCAGCAAGCTTGAAGCTGACGCTTATGTGGAAACAGATTTCCAAGGCGCAGGATCTGCATCAAACTCCCGCCAGTCCAATTCTTACGTCCTGCGCGCTCGTCTGTTTTATGGAGAGCTGAAAGATCAGGCTGATGATCTCCAGATTCTTGGCGGCCAGAACTGGTCTCTCATTACGATGTTCAACAAGGGCATGTCAGCTCGTGATGAACAGATCCCGCTGACCATCGAAGCCCAGTACGTCCCCGGCTTCAACTGGACCAGAAACAGTCAGGTCCGTATCGTCAAAGGCTTCGACAACAGTCGCTATCATGTCGGTCTGTCGATCGAAAATCCGTCTGCCGTTCCGTCGGGCTCTCCTTATGAGCCTGGCAGCACCGTCGTGACCTATAAAGAGAGCGGCGCAAACGTAAATAACCCAGACACTTATTACGCGACCGATGTTGCTCCTGACATCATCACAAAATTTTCTGCTGATCCAGGTTGGGGCCACTACGAACTTACCGGCGTCATGCGCTTTCTGCACGACCGCACCAGCGTAACCGGAAGCGGCCAGAGCCACACATCCGTTGCGGGCGGCGGCGGCGGCGGTCTGATCCTGCCAATCATCAACAAAAAACTTTATTTCCAAGCCTCGGGTCTAGTCGGCGTTGGAATCGGCCGCTATGGCACCTCCAATATTCCCGACTACAGCTTCAACCAAAACGGCTCCACACACCCTCTCCCAGAGGCCAATGTCCTTCTTGGAGTTTATGGCAACCCCACAAAAGCCCTGCGCCTCTACGCTTATGCCGGCGCAGAAGAAGTCAGGTCTCGGGCCTACTTCAACGCCGGTGGAAAATCCTACGGTTACGGCAACCCACTCTACAATATGTCTGGATGCAACACAGAACTCAGCAGCCTTTGTGCTGCCGGGGCCAACGTCCACACGGTTGCGCAAGGCACCACAGGTTTCTGGTATGATTACCTGAAAGGTGATTACGGCACCGTCCGCGTAGGCGCACAATATTCGTACACCTACGTCGACTCTTTCTCAGGCATTGGTGGCGCCCCACACACCAGCGATAACATGGTGTTCATGTCCCTGCGTTACATGCCTTTTAACTAAATCCACAGCAGGGCTTAGGCCCTGCAATCCACCATTTTTGAATTATTTAAAAATCATAATTCAATCCATAAATTGAATATGATTGACTGGACGATGCTCTTCACGCTCAAGGGTATTTCGGACGAATTTTCCCGCATTGTCAGATGCGGGAAAATCTCAAAATAGTTTCCAGCAACACAATAACCGATACACAAGATACAGCCACTCCCCCACACGCGCCATCTGGAGTAGCGTGCTTTCTTTCTTCCCCAGAAAGGCGTCACTCTTTTGCGCTGGCTTACGTCGCTTGCCCTCATCGTTCCCGCTATCACAGCCTGTACTCTTGGAGCAGGCCTGTACTGGGTCGATCACAAGGATTTCGCCTCCCTTGCCGCGCAACGCATTGCGCATGCAACAGGACGCAGCGTCGAGATCCACCATCTGCATGTCCGCGCCGGACTTTGGCTGACAGCCGATCTGGAGGGCCTGTCCATTGCCAACATCCCCGGCGGCAGCCGCCCTCAGATGATCACGCTAGACACCCTGCACGCACAGATACGCCTGACCACGCTTTTACACGGCCCCGTCCAGAGCAGAGATGTTATCATCACCGGCTTTTCAGGCATTTTCGAACGCACCCCCGAGCGGCAACCCAACTGGCGGTTTGCGCCAGCAGATGCCCAGCCCGGGCCAACAAACACTGACAAACCCGAAAATGATGCGCCCGATACACACTGGTTTCCGGGCATTCGCGATGTACGGATTCTAAAAAGCGACGTCACATATCGCTCTGCAGGCGGCAGCTCATACGATGCGCGCCTCGACAACATGCATCTGTCGTCCCAAAGCGACACCAGCCCGCTCCTCATGACCCTTGCAGGAGCCTATAACGGAACCCCAGTCGCGATTGATACCACAATGGCATCAATCGCCATGCTCCGCCTCTCCCCACGCCCATATGAAGCAAAAGCGAAGATCACCTCAGGGGATCTGGAGATCGGTTTTGACGGCACCCTGACCGATGTCCTGAACGTAGACGGCATCAAAGGCCACATTACAGTCAAAACTCCCACATCCCGTCCCCTGCTTGATCTGGCGGGCCTGAAAGACTTTCAGGACACCGTACCGATGGAGATCAACGGGAATTTTTCCCATCTTCAGGATAGCTGGCACCTTGAGCAGACTTCCGGGCAGATCAAGGGCACCGTCATCAAGGACGCCACCTTTGACCTTGAGGAAGGCAATCACACAAAACCCGACGACATTCACGCGAACATTTCGCTGGGCGCTCTGGATGTAAACAGCATGCTGGCAGGATTGTCCCAGCCGAAAGGCAAGAAACCCACTGGCCGAGCGGCCCACACAGACATCCCCCTGCAAGTGCCCCTCAAGCCGGATCCACTCCTGAACATCCGTCTCTCCGCCACACAGGTCACGTATAATGACCTGTCCATGTCGGGCCTTGCTCTGAATGCTGAACAGGCTCCGGGGAAAATCGTCGTTCACGAACTGTCGCTTGGCTATCTGGGAACAACCATTCGTGCACAGGGAAGCCTGAAAGCCGCCCGTGACGGCACGGATATCGATGCTCAGTTCGACGCCCGCCATGGCGACATAGACCGCCTTCGCAAGGCTGCCGGATTTGCGCCCATTCCCGTCAAAGGCAAACTCGGAATTCAGGTCATCGCGAGCGCCAGAAACGCCCATACGCTCAATGAAGCCACGCGCAAGGCAGATCTCTCGGCAGCCGTAAGTATGGAGCAAGGTGAAATTGCCCGGGAAATTGTGGAAGCCGCATCAATGGATCTGCGGCTCATCTTCCGGCGCCCCAAAGGTACAGTCCCAATCACCTGCCTTCTGGGCGTGATGGAACTGCATCAGGGCATCGGAACCGTAGCGCCTCTGAGGATCAGAACCTCTATCGGAATCGTCGCAGCGAAAGCATCGTTCGACCTGAACAGACACTGGTTCGATCTCGTATTTGCCAGCCGTCCGTTCTCAACAGGCTTTTTTGCCCTCGATATTCCGGTCCGCGTCAAAGGGCCGTTCGATAGCCCACAGCTCAGTCTGGCAGCCCTCTCAAAACAGGGCAAAGCACTGCTCGCAGAGTCCAATACCGTCACAACACTGCCACCAGCACTGCGCTCCTTCGCATCGGGCAATGCCTGCCTGCGCCCTACACGCTGAGCACACATATACTGGCCACAACTCCGCTGTTTGCCCCTCTCGCGGGAGGTCGCTATGCACACCCAATCGGAGAGGAGACACCTTAATGCGTATCGCAATGATCGGCGGTGGATATGTCGGACTTGTATCCGGCGCATGTTTTGCCGAATTTGGTACGGATGTTGCCATCGTCGAACGGGATCCAAAACGTCTCGAAGCGCTCCGCAAAGGCAGTATTCCCATCTATGAGCCTGGCCTCGACACGATCGTCGCCACCAATACACAGGCAGGACGTCTTACCTTCGGAGATGACCTCTCAACTGCAATCGAAAACGCCGATGCGGTTTTCATTGCTGTGGGAACACCGACCCGTCGCGGCGATGGCCATGCAGATCTGACCTATGTCTACGATGCAGCAGCCGAAATCGCGCGTACGGCAAAGCGTGGCCTGCTCGTTGTCACTAAATCCACCGTGCCCGTAGGCACAGGCCGCGAAGTCGCGCGTATCCTGCGTGAAGCCCGACCCGACCTGTTGTTTGATGTAGCCTCAAATCCGGAATTTCTGCGCGAAGGCAACGCCATTGGCGACTTTATGCGCCCGGACCGCGTGATTATTGGCATAGATGAAAGCGGCCCCGATCAAGGCATAAGCGCAAAGGACGCCCTGAGAGAACTCTATCGTCCTCTCTATATGATTGATGCCCCAATCGTCTTCACCGATCTGGAAACGGCCGAGCTCACCAAATACGCAGCCAATGCTTTCCTCGCCATGAAAGTGACGTTCATCAACGAGATGGCCGATCTCTGCGAGAAAGTCGGTGGCAACATCCACGATGTCGCGCGCGGCATGGGTCTGGATGAACGGATCGGGCCAAGATTCCTGTATCCAGGGCCAGGATATGGCGGCTCCTGCTTTCCAAAAGACACACGCGCCCTGACGGCCATCGCGCAGGACGCAGGCGCTCCAACACAACTCGTCGAGGCAACAGTGGCTGTCAATGAAGCCCGCAAGATACGCATGGCGGAGCGTATCATCGAGCAGGCTGGTGGCAGTGTTGCGGGGAGGACGGTCGGTGTATTGGGCCTGACCTTCAAACCAGACACTGATGACATGCGCGAAGCGGCATCCATTCCCATCCTTCATCGCCTGCACGACGCCGGCGCTGTCATTCAGGCTTTCGATCCAGAAGGGATGACACCCGCCCGCGCGCTCTTGCCGGAAAAGATTCGCTACTGCGACGACGCACTGTCTGCCGCTGAAAATGCCGATATTCTGGTCGTGCTGACAGAATGGAACATGTTTCGCGCCCTGGATCCGGCCCGCCTCAAAACGGCCATGCGCGGAACAGCAATTGCAGACCTGCGGAATATCTGGAACTCGGACACCATGAAAGCGGCAGGCTTCGATTACCGTTCCATCGGCCGCGTCTGACACACAAAAAAGCCCGGCGGAATTTTCCGCCGGGCGCAAACCGCATCTACACTGAAATCATCAAGATGTCTGAAGATTGGCCTGCTTCTGAGCTTTGGCAACAGGAGCAAAAGTGCCGTTCTTCAGACTGGCTTCGAGTTGTTCCAAAGACTTGCCTTTGGTCTCGGGGACATACCGCGCGATGAACACCAGCGCGAGCGCATTAACCGCAGCGAATAGCCAGAACGTGCCACCAGCACCGAGCCCCTCAACCAGCGAAAGCGTGGTGAGTGAAATAACAAGATCAGCGCCCCAATGGCTTCCTGCAACAAGGCTCATTCCCTTGCCACGGCACGACAGAGGGTAAACCTCCGCACCAATAAGCCAAATCGCAACAGACAGGCTACCCGTGTTGAAAACCGTATATCCCATCACAGCCAGAACAGTGAGCCATGCGCCAATGCCGGTCGTCAGGTGAAAGGCGAAGAGACCACCGAGAATAATAAGCGATACGACCGCACCTGGGAGCAGTCTCAGCAGCAGGGTACGACGACCCAAGGCATCTACAGCCCAGCCACCAAACAAAGTGGCACAAATCATCGCACACCCAACAGCAACAGACGTCAGAAGCGCTGAGTCCTGCCCGAATCCTGCACCCGAAAAAATTGTCGGAGCGTAATACATTACGGCATTGATGCCGGTCAGCTGGCACAAAAGCGCAATACCAACAGACGCAATGACAGCAGGGCGAACCCACGGCTTGGCCAGCACGGACCAAGGAGCCTGCTCGTCATGCCCCTCCAGGATTTCGCGCAGTTCCTGTTCTGCAACCTCATCAGAAGGGCGAACCTTGCGCAACACGTCCCGCGCTTCATCATGACGCCCCCGCATCGCGAGCCAGCGTGGGCTGTTCGGCAAGAAAACCATACCCACAAAGAGAATCAAGGCCGGCAGCATTCCAATGCCAAACATGATCCGCCAGCTGTGATCGCGCAGTAGATACCCGGTGACGAACGAGACGGTAACACCGAAAACAACGGCCAACTGAAAACCGACAACCAAACGGCCGCGTTTTTCGGGCGGTGAAATTTCAGCAATGTATATCGGCACGATCTGAGACGCAGCACCAATAGCCAAACCAAGAAGAAGGCGTGCTGTAATCAGCATGGCAACGCTGTGCGCTGTCGCAACCATCACTGTGCCGATCAGAAATAGCGCGGCAGCAACCATTACCGTGCGCCGCCGCCCCATTCGGTCAGAGAGTGTGCCAGCCCCCAGACACCCAAAAAGAGCGCCGAGAATAATGGCCGACGTCACGATTTCCGCCCCCAGCGTATCCAGATGAAACTCCGCCTTGAGCTGCAGGAGGGCCGAGGAGATGATCCCTGTGTCATAACCAAACAGCAGGCCGCCCGTTGCAGAAATGGCGGCAATCGTATTGGTCAAAGCCGTCCCGGTGCTTCTCTTGGTGGTGGTTAACTGATCTGACATGTTTTTTCTTCCGCGCCCGCTGGGGTCTTTGTGCTATACCCCATCACTAACGCAACATCTCATATGTGCGTTCTCACAACTACGCGCGCAGAGCTAAATTATTCGCGAGCAAATTCCATTAGAAATAAGCCAAGAAAATAACAAGTAATATTCCTGGAATGCCATAATAATATTAAAAATTATTAGAAATATGTCCTTTAGTTAAAAAACAAACATTTAAATATGTTAATAACAAAAATATCACATTGAATTGATTCTTGAGTTATTATTTAAATGATATTTTTATGTTTTTTGTATTAATTAAAATAAAACACAATAACTATTGGTTTTAATTATGAAATTTATAAATACATTACCAAAAAAAACAAACACTAAGCGGATCAGCTCGCAGCTTTATGCATCACAACAATGAACATTTTCTTCTCATGAGGCAGCGCATGAACGATGCCTTTAATGGTGGGACACCATAACGATGTCCCACCACCGTAACCATCAGGCCTGCACGACTCTCAGGATAAACCCGGTCAACTCTCCAACAGCTTCTTCAGTAGAGCGTTCAGAGTTGATACGCAGATCTGGCGAAAGGGGTGCTTCGTATGGCGCAGAAACCCCCGTAAATTCGGGAATTTTCCCGGCCCGGGCCGCAGCATAAAGACCCTTCGGATCACGCGTCTCGCACACACTCAGCGATGTATCGACAAATGCTTCATGGAAGCCCTCGCCTACAATGCTGCGCGCCTGATTACGATCAGCCTGCAGCGGCGATACGAGCGCAACAATCACGACCTGACCACTCTGCGCCAGAATCCGTGCCACATGAGCCGCACGACGGATATTTTCCGTACGGTCCTCCGGTGAGAAACCAAGATCACTGCACAACCCGGCGCGCAGAGTGTCTCCATCCAGAACCGTAGCCTTAATACCCTGAGCAACGAGAGCTTCCTCCGCAGCACGCGCCACAGTGCTTTTCCCAGAGCCCGGCAAACCGGTCAGCCAGAATACAGCGCTTTTGTGCCCACGGGCCTGCGCATGCTGCTGCGCGGAAACACGACTTGCCGTCGGATGAATGGCACGCTCGCCAGTCGCCAGTTCAGCCGGACCAATCAGTGGAGCACCACCAACAATCCGCTGATGATGATCAACCAGAACGCCGCGACCATCCCCAAAACCGGGAGAGAATGGGTCGAACAGCACGGCATGAGACGCAGCAAGCGTCACTTCCGCAAAACCATCAGGCTGCACGCTGTCGCCCGGACGCAATGTCAGATCATCAAGATCAACGACAGCATCAATGGATACAACCGTCACATCATGTTCGGCCGTCGTGAGGCGCAGCTTAAAGCTTTCCCCAACCCGAAGCGGCTCACCGCGCAGCCAGAAAAGGCGCGTGCGGATACGTGCAGCCTTCTCCGGTGCAGCAGCAGCGTCATCGGCTGCGAAGAGAAGATCACCACGATCCGGAACCAGATCCGGCTCAAGACGCAGGGCAATGGATTCGCCAGCACCGGCTATCGGATGAACAGGAGCATGCCAGCGGCAGACTTCCGCAACAGTAGCAACCTGCCCCTGAGACCCGATAGCCAGCTTGTCACCAACCCGCACGGTCCCGCGCTCGATGCGACCAGCGACATAACGCACATCATCGAAACGATAGACGTCCTGAACCGGCATACGGAACGGAAGTGTGAGACGCGAAGCTGGCGGTGGCACGTCTGCCAGAGCCTCAATCAGTGTGGGCCCCTTATACCAAGGCGCACGCTCCGAACGGGTAGCGATATTATCGCCATCACGCGCGGAGGCCGGAACAACAGCCTCCACCTGAATTTCCAGACGACCCAGAAGCTGGCGCACATCTGCCTCAGCCTGCGCAATGCGTGCCTCATCAAACCCCAGAATATCGGATTTGTTTAGCAGCACGATCACATGGCGAATACCGATAAGACGCAGCAGCATTGCATGACGGCGCGTCTGCTCCTGCGCGCCTTCCTGCGCATCAACCACAAGAACGGCTGCTTCCGCGTCAGCCGCACCCGTGATCATATTCCGCAGGAACTGGCGGTGGCCAGGCGCATCAACAATAACGAATTCGCGGCCATTGAGCGTGAAGGGAATACGCGTCGAATCAACGGTCACACCCTGATCGCGCTCGATCTGCAGAGAGTCGAGCAGAAAGCTCCACTCCACAGCCAAACCACGCTTGCGGCTGCTCTCGACAATCTGCGCAAGCTTGCCGTCCTGCAGGCTATCCGTATCATAGAGAAGACGCCCGATCAGCGTGGACTTCCCATGATCGACATGCCCGACAATCACGATTGGCGTGGCAGCTGCGCGTGATTCCACCGACTTATGCTCGGTTGAAATGATATCGCCCATGATCACAGATACCCCGCAACACGCAGACGCTCGAACACGTCTTCTGATTCATGATCCATCGCGCGGCCAGCCCGCTCGGAAGTCTTACTGTTTTCCAATTCGGCAATAACCTCGGAAACCGTAGTGGCATTGCTTTCAACAGGGTTAGTAATGTCCTGATCGCCAAGCGAGCGATAACGCTTGCCATCCTTGGCAAAGTACAAATCAACCAGCGGAATGCCTTCGCGCTCGATATAACGCCAGATATCAATCTCGCGCCACGCAAGCAGCGGATGAACACGGATATGCATGCCGTCTTCATAAGGCGTTGCATACTGGTCCCAGAATTCCGGCGGCTGGTTGCGCACGTCCCAGCGATGCCCAGCCCCGCGTGGACTAAACACGCGCTCTTTCGCACGCGTGGCCTGCTCATCGCGGCGAATACCCGCAATCACACCACGCAGCTTGTGCTTCTCGATCATGGCAGCCAGTCCAGCGGTCTTACGCGCAGCGGAACGGGCAGCAGGCGGCAGAGACGGATCAATTTCCTCAACCGGCGGGCAATAACCCAGAAGAAGGTCCAGATCCCACTTCTTGGTGTACTCATCACGGAATGCATACATTTCCGGGAATTTCTTCTCGGTATCAACGTGCATCACCGGGAAAGGCACGCGCCCCATAAAGGCTTTTCGTGCAAGCCAGACCATCACGTTGCTGTCTTTTCCAAGAGACCACAGCAGCGAGAGAGGCTTCAGCTTACGGTACGCTTCGCGCAGGATGAAAATGCTTTGAGCCTCGAGTTGATCGAGGTCATCCATAATACGCGGTTCTGGCAGTGTCATTGTCCGTTCCCGTTTCATGCCGGCCGGTGGATGCCGCATTCCGTTTTGGCGAGTCCGGCCCATCGACCAGCCCGCCCGTCCTCACCACTCCTGATGGCACGCGTGCAGGGCGCGCAACCTATTGAAGTGTAACCCTGTGCAACGAGGGGATGAGGGGGCAGCCCCCATTCACTCATGGCATCCCCGATCCGTTCTGGTGTCCAGTTTGCCAGCGGATTGAGCTTTACCTGTCCGTTGTCTTCGCGCTCCACAAGTTGGAGGCGCGACCGTGTCTGTGCCTGATTTCGCTTGCGCCCCGTAATCCACACATCAAAATCGGGCAATACGAGATCCAGCGGCTCCACCTTGCGCAGCGCGCAACATGCATCCGGATCAAAGGCCGCAAGCTGATCCTGAGGATCACGATCTTCCAGTGATTTCTCTCGCGGGCCAATCGTGCGCACATTAGTCAGACCCAGCCGGGCTGACAGCACATCGCGATAGACCAGCGTCTCCGGAAAATGGCGCTTTGTATCCAAAAAGAAGACTGGAACAGACGGGTCAGCCTTTGCCGCAAGCGCCAGCAGCACAGCAGACTCTGCCCCAAACGACGAAACAATGGCCACACGCCCCTTGAGCGTCCGCAATGCTTGTCCAAGCAGCTCTTCTTCCGGGAGCTGTTCCAGGCTCTGAAATTCGGTCTGCGAGAGCGACACGCTGTTCCCATCCTCTGAAATGGCATTCAAACCACGACGACGAAAGGATACATAGGATTATAAAACACAAAATTCAATAGTATTATTGTAAATTACTATATTTTTTCGTTTATATTATTTAATGGCAGGATTTTTTTGTTTAATGGCTCATCGCACCACTAAACAGAAAATATCGCCACATCACACAGGGTCGAACACTCCAGAAACGCCCTCAGCAGGCCCGAACACCGCGTTCAAAATTTTGGCACGATTCCTGCATCACCATTTTCCATGAGCAATGCCCTACTCTTTTCGGTCGAGCGCCTTTCGGGACTCTTTGTCCGCCAGACCATGCAGCCGCAGATGGTGGCGAAACTGGTAATACGTGAGCCCCAGAAGCTCTGCTGCCCGGCGCTGGCTGAACTGCGCATCCCGCAGGGCCGCCTCCAGCAAATGCCGCTCATGCCCCTTGATGACTTCCGCAAAATCCAGCGGAAAGCCATGAGCCTCGCCCGAAGCCCCAGAAACAATATCTTGAGAGCGCTCCACAGAAAGACTTTCTCCCTGCTTGGATTGCCAGTCCGGCACGACAAAAGGATCCAGTACAATCTCGTCCAGCGCCCTTTCCGGCCGCTCCATACGATATACGCTGCGCTCCACGACATTGCGGAGCTCACGCACGTTCCCTGGCCAGCCATGCCCTTCGAGCACACTCATCCCCCGATTGGTAAAACCCGCAAAGAGATCACGCCCCAACTCCGAGCTCATCCTTGTGGCGAAATGTCCAGCGAGCAGGGCTATGTCCTCCTTCCGCGCACGCAACGGCGGAATATTGACGACATCAAACGCCAGACGATCCAGCAAATCCGCACGGAAGGTGCCTTGCCGGGCCATCGCAGGAAGATCTGCATTGGTTGCACCGATAATGCGGACATCCACGCGAATGGTCTCGTTCCCACCCACACGTTCGAAGCTGCCATATTCAATAACGCGCAGGAGCTTTTCCTGAACAGCCAGAGACGCTGTGGCGATTTCGTCCAAAAACAGCGTGCCGCCATCAGCGCGTTCGAATCGGGATTGCCGGCGCTTCTGGGCCCCCGTGAAGGCACCAGCCTCATGGCCGAACAACTCGCTATCAAGCAGGGCTTCGGGCAGGGCCGCGCAGTTAAGTTTAACGAGCGGTCGATCCCACCGTTCGGACAAAAGAGCCAGACGGGCGGCGACAAGTTCCTTGCCGGTCCCGCGCTCCCCAATCACCAGAACCGGACGGCGCAGCGGCGCCAGACGGGATACGTGATCCAGCATCGAGAGAAAGGCAGGAGAACGCCCGAGCGGCGTTGGAACCTCATCGGGATCGGTGGATCTCGCCATTTCTCAGCCTCTTTCGCCAGATCGTCTTGTGCAAAACAGTACAGCCTCAGAATGAAGGTCCTGACAAGCCGGTCCAAACTGTCCTAAATCTCTCCTTCAGGAAGGAAAGCGTCATGGGTATTTTTTCTCGCCTCGCCGATATCGTGAACTCGAACCTCAATGCGATCCTCGCCAATGCGGAGGACCCGCAGAAGATGATCCGACTTGTCATCCAGGAAATGGAAGACACGCTGGTAGAGGTCCGCAGTCAGGCGGTCCGTACAATCGCCGAACGCAAACAGCTCGAACGCCGTGTGCGCACCATGATGCATGAGGAAGACGAATGGCAGCGCAAGGCAGAGCTCGCCATCACGCGCAACCGCGACGACCTTGCCAAGGCCGCTCTCGCGGCGCGCCACTCGGTCGAAAAATCCCGTGAGGCCCTTGAACAGCAGATCGCGCAGGTCATCGAAGGTCTGGAAAACCAGAACGACGACATCGCGAAGCTTCAGGCCAAGCTGGCAGATGCAAAATCGCGTGAGAAAGCACTGACCATGCGGGCACGCACCGCACAGGGACGCCTCAAGACCCGCGAAAAACTGTATGACACCCGTATCGACGATACGCTCAACCGCTTCGAGCAGGTTGAACGCGCACTGGACGAACTGGAAGGCAAGGCGGAAGCATATGATCTCGGTCGCCGCTCCGGTCGGCCCTCCCTCCACGATGAACTTGCCGCTCTGGAAACCGATGCCGCCGTTGAAGACGAATTCGAAGCCCTCAAGCGCCGCGTTGCCGAGAAAAAGCATGATGCCTGATCCCGTCAAAAACGGAGGGTTCTGACGTGGATATTGTTGGCCTTGTCGCCGTCCCCTGTTTCTTCGGAACGATCATCTATATCGTCCATGCATTACTGCAGGGACGACGAACGCGGACGACCGCTGACCCGACCCTGCATCTGGCATTATCACAGGCTGAGGCGCAGGCCGCCCGTCTGGAAGAAAGGATCGACCACCTCGAACGTATTCTCGATGAGGATGCACCGGGGTGGAGAGCTAGGAGTTCACGATGAAGTTTCGCATCGTCCTGCGTCACCTGTTTCTGGCCGGTCTGGCCAGTGCAGCACCGCTGCATTCCGCCTATGCGGCGCATGTCACCATGTCCGGAGAGGATCTGGACCTGACGACACCCTGCATGGGTCAGGTAAAAATTACAGTTGACCCCTCCCTGAAGGACGGTGCGTCTCTCGACAGCAGCAGCAACACCCAGGTGATGATGCGTGACGGCAAGGACGAAGCCGAAAGCAAAATTACGATCGCCACGCGAAACTGCGCACCCGGCGGCAAGCTGGCCATCCGCATTTCGCCCAATACAGGCCTGTCCATCCATGACAGCCACGATACGCATTTCACCATCATCGGCAGCCTTGCATCCCTCGATGCCAGTCTCGATTCTGACACGATGGACATGGAACGGGTGCAGTCTCTCGATCTGAGCCTGCACGGAACATCCAGCGTTCATGTCAGCTATCTGGAGCGCGCGGCACAGATCGTGTCGTCAGGCACATCCACATTCACAGCCGATAACGCACAGCTTTCCGCTCTATCGGCACAACTGACGAACAATGCGTCCCTGATGATCAACGGCGGAAGCATCGAAGCCCTTACGATCGTGACAGCTGATCAGGCCACCGCCACAATCATGGGAAACGCAACCGTCGCAACCGTCACGGCAAATGGGTCGGGCGTGGTCAACATCGAAAAGGTCACGGGACCACTCGTCCGGTCTGGCTCAGGCTCCCTTCGCGTCGGCGCACCAAACGGCGAGATCCTGCGTCCAACAGCACAGCCACCCGCTGCAGTCCCAGTCGCCGCACCACCGGTCCAGCCACCAGCGCAAACCCCGGCTCCTGCCCCGACCGCACCATCACCCCCGACCATCACGGCGCCTACACCAACGATCCCGCAGCAACCGCAGCCCAGCATTCCCGATCCTGCGCCAGCACCTCCCCCGGCACCGGCACAGACGCCACCCAACCCTCCGGTATCCATCCCAGCACCGACGCTCCCTCCGAGCACGCAGCCGACCGCACCGTCGCTCTCCAGGCCATTGCCCGGCACCACAATATCCAGCATGCCCCCCGTGCAGAGCGCACCACAAAATGCGCCTGAAAACACCGCTTCGCCCTCACCAGCCGAGACACAGTCCGCTGCAGCACCTACCGCTACTTCTGCACCCACCAGCCCGGCGGCGCCCGTAACCCAATCAACTCCAAAGAGTACGGCACAACCCGCTCCGGTTCAGCCTGTCACTCCTGAAAAACAGGGAGGATGACATGACATCCCGCAGCAGCCTGTCACTCGCGCTTTTCGGTATTGGAAGCATGCTGGCTCTGAGTGCGCAGGCAACTGCGAGCACACTTGTCATCAGGAAAACCTGCCTTTCCCACCTCACCATTACGGGCGAAAACGGCGAAAACCAGTTTCCAGACGGTATTCATCTCCAGAGCGGAGAAAACGGGGACAGTGTTTTTTCGGCCAATGACGCCGATTGCAGCACAGACCACAACACGGCGACATTGCATGTTCCAACCGGAACGGCGATCACGATCCAACAGGGCGGTAAAACGAGCTATTCCATTCAAGATGTGAATGGCGCGCTCTCCGCCCGAACAGGGTCGGGAGATGTTATCGTCGATAGCGTTACAGGGCTGAACCTCTCGATGCTCGGCGGCGGAGATGTTCGCATCGACCATGCCACCGGCACCATGGCCATCCATAATTTTTCCAGCGGTGACCTGACCATCCGCAACAGCGACGTTTCAAGCGCCGACATCAACAACATGGCCTCTGGCGATATCGCGCTGGACGGAGGGAAAATCGCCTCCCTCAATGCCCGGTCTTACGGTAGCGGCGACATCAACGCCCAGATCAGTGCGCGCGACGCAGCACTTGCCAGTTTCAGCAGTGGCGACCTGCATATCGACACTGTCACCGGCACGCTGACCAAGTCTTCTTTCGGCAGCGGAGACATTACCGCGTCGAACACGAATGGTGCACATGTCACCACCAGCCACCATCCAGACGGTGCACGAATCACGTCCGACACAATCGGAGCCATGACCTCCGCAGTCGGCCTCGGCCCAATATGGGACAACGACGACTCCGATGAGGCACCGACGACACACACATCACACACTGAACATCATGGCCCCGTGCATTATATCTTTGTGGGCCTGATCATTTGGGGAGTGATAAGCATTGTGCGTCGACACCGCCGCAAAACCGGGGAGCCGATCTCGGCCATTCCGCAAAGGGTCTGGGACGATGCTTCCGCAGGATATGCGTCGTTCGTACAGAACTGGGAGCACAGAATGGCTGAACAACGTAGCAATGCGTCAGAAGCCCACACTCCACCACACATTTACTACACACGCCGCGCCGTAGATTTGTGGGCAGAAGTTACGCACACAGCCCGTGAACAGCGAAACATCCATCGCAACCGCCGCGCAACAACGGCTGAAGAATTTTCTGCACCTCCCGGCCATCCACTCAGCCACCTTCAGGATCGTCTGGCACGCATGGAGCCCAGACTGGCGCGTATGGAACAATTCGTGACATCTTCAGATTTCATGCTGGAGCGCCAGTTCCGTGATCTGGAGCGCTCCGCAGAGCGTCAGGCCTGAGCCTTCCCTTTGACGGCACGGGGCAGGCAGGGTAGGGGCAGAAGGGTGAATGCCGTTCTTGATCCTATCGCAGCCCTCGGCCGCGCTTTTCTTGGTCTCGTCAAAGAGGCAGGTGCACTCGCGCTTTTTGCGCTGGAAGCCCTGTCGCATCTGGTGCGCCCCCCCTTCTACTGGCGCGTATTCCTGAGCAGCCTTGTCGAGATCGGTTTTTTCTCACTGCCAGTCGTAGCCCTGACAGCCCTCTTCGCGGGCGGCGTCATTGCCCTGCAATCCTATGTGGGCTTCGGGCAGTACCATGTTCAGAGTGCCATCGCAGGCATCGTGGTCCTTTCCGTCACCCGTGAACTGGGGCCCGTTCTGGCTGGACTCATGGTCGCCGGACGCGTTGGCGCTGCAATGTCTGCCCAGATTGGCACAATGCGCGTCACCGATCAGATCGACGCCCTGACAACCCTCTCCACCAACCCCATGAAATATCTCGTGACGCCACGCCTTCTGGCAGGAGCTCTCGCACTTCCGTTTCTGGTGCTGGTGGCCGATATTCTGGGCGTCTTTGGCGGCTTCACGGTGTCCGTCGCCAAGCTCGGGTTTTCTCCGTCTGGCTATATCAACGCAACACTGAGCTCTCTGAAGACGATCGATGTCACGGTCGGGCTGGTGAAGGCGGCGGTGTTCGGTTTCCTGATAGCTCTGCTTGGCTGCTATCATGGCTACAACAGCCGCGGCGGCGCAGAAGGCGTAGGCGCGGCAACAACAGCCGCAGTCGTCGCAGCATCCATCTTGCTGCTGACATTCGATTATCTTCTGACGGACCTGTTTTTCTCGCAATGAGCACCCCCAAGATCCGCATTCGCGGCCTTTCCAAGGCTTTCGGTTCCAAGGTCGTGCTGGATGGCATTGACCTGGATGTTGAAACCGGGACCTCGATGGTCATTATCGGCGGCTCAGGGTCGGGAAAATCCGTCCTGCTGCGCTGTATCCTCGGCCTGATCCAACCCGATGCCGGTACCATCGAAATTGATGGGGAAAACGTTCTCACTGCATCCCGCACAAGACAGGAAGAACTGCGCCGCCAGATTGGCATGCTCTTCCAGAATGCAGCCCTGTTCGACAGCATGAGCGTGGCCGACAACATTGCGTTTGGTCTACGTGCCAAGCACCTGCCCACAGCAGGCCCAAAGCCCTCGATGGCCAAGGCACGCGAACTTGCTGGCAATATCCTCCAGCAGGTCGGGCTTGATGCCTCTGTGGGACTGCTCAGCCCTTCCGAGCTCTCAGGCGGAATGCAAAAGCGCGTGGGGCTTGCACGGGCCATTGCTGGCCAACCGAACATTCTGTTCTTCGACGAACCCACAACAGGCCTCGATCCAATCATGGGCGCCGTCATTGATGGCCTGATTGTAGATTGTGTGCAGAAGCTTGGCTCCACAGCCATCGCCATCACTCATGACATGGCCTCCGCCCAGCGGATCGGAAACCGCGCGGCCATGCTCTATCATGGCCAGTTGGTCTGGCAAGGGCTGGCTTCGGAACTGATGAACTCCGGAAATGCCATGGTGGACCAGTTCACTCATGGTCGCCGTGAGGGGCCAATCGGAATGGAACTCCGCAAATAATTCACCTGGCCTTACTGCGGCGCTGACTGGATCATAACGGGAACACACCCTATATCGGGAAGGCTCCGGATACAGACAGAGAGAACATACCTTGGCCAAAAAGCCGACCACGCGCTTCGTTTGTCAGTCCTGCGGCGCCCACTACCCTAAATGGGCGGGACGTTGCGAAGCCTGTGGAGAGTGGAATTCTCTGGTCGAGGAAAGTGTAGAGCCCACCGCGCTCAAATCCGGGAAAATACGTTCAGGACGCCTCCAGACCGTCCGACTGGATGGTGAGGCAAAACCACCGCCGCGTATCAATACATCGATCGACGAACTGGACCGTGTTCTTGGGGGCGGCTTGGTCCCTGCATCCGTTGTGCTTGTGGGGGGCGATCCCGGTATCGGCAAATCGACACTCATGCTCCAGACGACCTGCGCACTGGCGCGCAGTGGCCATCGCATTCTTTATGTATCGGGTGAAGAATCCGTGGACCAGATCCGCCTGCGCGCCCAGCGCCTGGGACTGGCGGACGAAAAAAAGACGCTGGACTCGCTGGACCTCGCAGCCTCCATCAATGTCAGCGATATCGTTGGATCGCTGGAAGAATCCCGTGCCCACACAGTCGTCGTCATCGACTCCATCCAGACAATGTGGCTGGAAAGCGTAGAAAGCTCTCCCGGCTCGGTTGCGCAGGTCCGCGCCAGCGCCTTCGAACTGATCCGCCTTGCAAAAACTCTTGGATTTGCCCTGATCCTGATCGGGCATGTCACCAAAGAAGGCTCACTGGCAGGCCCGCGCGTTCTGGAACATATGGTCGATGCCGTCATGTATTTCGAAGGTGATCGGGGCCATCAGTTCCGCATTCTTCGCGCCGCCAAGAACCGCTTTGGCGCTACAGACGAAATCGGCGTGTTTGCCATGACCGACGCAGGTCTCACCGAAGTTCCAAATCCTTCCGCACTGTTCCTCGCAGAGCGCCGGGGCAACATTGCCGGATCTGCCGTTTTTGCTGGCCTTGAAGGAACGCGCCCTGTCCTGCTTGAAGTGCAGGCCCTTCTCTCCCCCAAAGCCGGAGACGGCGCCCCCCGACGCGCAGTCGTGGGATGGGAAACATCCCGCCTCAACATGCTGCTCGCCGTTCTGGATGCGCGTTGCGGGCTGAAACTGGCCAATATGGACGTTCATCTAAACGTCGCCGGTGGCCTGCGCATTGGTGAGCCAGCCGCAGATCTTGCAATCGCCGCAGCACTGGTCTCGGCAGCCACAGGAAAACCGACATCATCCACCGCAGCCTATTTCGGTGAGGTCGGCCTTTCAGGAGAGATCCGGCTGGTCAGCCAGGCAGACCAGCGCCTGAAGGAAGTCGCAAAGCTCGGCTTTGGGGAAGCCGTACTTCCCCGACGCGTCTCGGCAGGGTCCGCGCGCGTCAAGCCGCCCGCTGGCCTCAAATTAGTAGAAATTGGCCATCTTACAGATCTGGTTGGAATGTTCGCAGGCGAGAGCACTGAAGATTAGGCGACAGTTTATTTAATAGAAACTGAGATCGTCAATAAATCGTCAATTATTTTTTTTGACTACTTATTTTAAGTTTATTCTGTCACCTTCCGTCACAACGAAAAGAATTCTTGTCGTTATTCATCCATCAGATACCCTGAAACAGAGTACATTTGAGCTATCTGAGGACACATTGCGTAAGGCCGAATCATTATGGCTACTCAAGTATCTTCATCTGCAACACCCAGTCCTTCCACAGAAAACCTGACCGTCTACGCAGGAGGCGCCGTCGTGACGGCATCACCTGCAAATACGACGATTGTCAGCTCCGGACAGGTCGTAAGTAATATATCTCTGTCAGGTACCAACCAGATCGTTTCGTCTGGAGGAAGCGTCCTTCAGGGAACGATTACTGGTGGCACGACTTACAATCCTTATGGGCAAAACATCACCGTTTTTGCTCAGGAAACCGTCCTCTCAGGCGGAACTGTCAACGGCGTACAAATCTGGAACGGCGGAATACAGCTTGTAAGCGGAGGCACGGTCAAAAACACCACAATAGTAGCGCAATATTACGGAGGCGCTGGTGGGCCAGACGATGCTCCATCCCAAATTGTTACCAATGGTGGAACAGCCTACTCCACTGCCGTACAGGGCGTTCTTTCAGAGAGAGTTTTTGGCAGTCTAATTGTCTATTATACGAACTCCTCATTACAAACAGTAAGTAGTGGCGGAACGACATATGACACCACCGTCGATTACGTAGGCTCCTCATATGTTGCCCAGGGAGGCACAGCCATCAGGACTACGCTCTCGGGATTATCGAGCGCCTGGCAGCAGATTTACGACAATTTCCCACCATTCCATTATGAGTCCGTTACTTCCACCTGGAGCGCGGTACAAAAGGTCGACGGTTACTCCGAAAGCGCAACTGTCAGCACCGGCGGAATCCTCACCATCGGCACCACAGGTGTCGCCAGCCACACCGTCGTTTTCTCAGGCGGAATCCTCTCTGGCAGCACAGGATCAGAACTGTTTGAAACCACCATTAGCAATGGCGGTTATCTGATCCTCGATTCAGGAGCCATTATTGAAGATCCGCTCTCTATACAAAGCGGTGGCGCCATTACTTTCACTGATATTACCGCGCCTCCTTCCACACTAAGCGGCATCTTCGTTCAAAATTCTCTTACACGCAGCGTTGCGCCCACAACGCTCGAGATCATGTCGGGCACGACAATCCTGAAAGAAATTCCAGTTACGAGCGCGTTCTCCTCCCCGCTCTATTTCCGCACAGCCCCCTCTGGCAGCGGCGCGCAGGTTTCGTTCGGAACGCCCTGTTATTGCCCAGGCACCCTCATCATGACACCCGACGGGGAATGCCCTGTCGAAACGCTCCACATCGGAGACATGATCCTCACTGCAAACGGCCATGTGCGTCCGATACGCTGGATCGGACGCCGCTCATACGATCCGGTTTTTGCGCATGGAAACCGCGATATCCTGCCGATCCTCATTCATAAGGGCGCACTTGGAAATAACCTTCCCGCACGGAACCTCATGATTTCGCCACTTCATGCCATGTTCATTGATGGCCTTTTGATTCCTGCGCTTCATCTCGTGAACGGGCGGAGCATCATACAGGTCCAACACCCCGGCCAGATCAACTATATCCACATCGAACTGGACACCCACGACATCCTCCTTGCCGAGCGCGCACCTTCTGAAAGCTTCGTTGATGATGGTTCGCGCGGCATGTTCCACAACGCAGGTGACTACGATACCCGCTATCCCGATGCGGCACGCCGCAAAGCCATATATTGCGCACCGCGCGTAGAAGAGGGGCCACTTCTCGAAACCATTCACCGTCGCCTGACAGCTCTCTCAGCCAATGACATCCAGGCAGCCTGAGTCCTCTGGCACACCACCTTGCCCCCTGACAGGGTTTCTGGATGTCTGTGACCGCACACGGATTGCAGGCTGGGCGGTCGATCTGTCCGCCCCAGACCTCCCAGTGCGCCTCCGTATTCTGTGCGACGGACGCCCCGTCGATGAAACAGACGCAGACCTTCCACGCACAGATCTCGAAGGACTGCCGCGAGAAGGCCATTGCGCGTTTGAATGGACATGGCCTGAAGCCCCGCCCCATGAAGGGTGCCTGATTGAGATTGTGGACGTCCTGCTAGATCGCCCCCTCTCGGGCTCACCATTCAGACTTGCGCCTCTGCCCGCCACCCTTCGGGGAAGCCTGGATATTGCAGATCGTAGGCACGTCGCAGGTTGGGTACAGGATGCAGCCAACCCGGATCGCACCGTCTGGCTGACGCTATGGCTGGATGGAAAGCCAGTGTCGCGATTTCCTGCGAACCAGTTCAGGCGGGATCTGCGGGAAGCCGGATTCGGAACTGGCCGACACGGCTTCGACCATATTTTTCCTGCTCCCTTGGACCCCCTCCAAGGACACGATATCTACCTGACACACGGAGACACCCCGTTCGGGAACCCTGTGACGCTTGCCCGCGCAGGAACTCTCGATACAGCGATGAGGAATTATCTTTCCACGCTCCTGCAAGGGATCGACACACTCCCTGAGCGTGAAAAAGCCCTGTCGTTCCTGATGCACGAGGCTAAATCCCTGAAAGACCGGACAGGTGCACTCCTAACAGACTGTGACGCACGGGCACGCAAGGCACAGGCGCGTCGACAGCAGATCCCTACCGCTCCAATTCCTCCCACAATCCTGTTCGTGGACGATCAGGCCCCGGACATAACGCGAGACGCAGGTTCCGTCGCGATTGTATCACACATGTCTGCCATCCAGGCGCTCGGGTATCGTGTCTTCTTCGTTGCATCCCGTCGCCCGTCATCTGAAGACGATCGCAGGAAGCTCGCCACACTCGAAATCGAATGTCTGACCGAGCCTTTCTGCTCTGGCCCGGAAGACGCATTGCGGCATCTGGGCGATGGGCTTGAAGCCATATATCTGCACCGCCTGAACAATGCCGAATGCTATTCGGCGCTCGCGCGCGCATTTGCACCAACAGCCACGCTGATCTGGAGCATCGCAGACCTCGCCTCCATGCGGCTGCATCGACAGGCAACCATCGAACATCGCCCTGAACTTGATCGCATGGCCACAAATCTGGAAGTGCGCGAGAGCATGTGCGCATGGCTTGCAGATGTGACAATCACCCATTCCTCAGTCGAAGCCGAGTGGATTTCCCGAACCATTCCCACAGCCCGCGCCGCAATTATCCCATGGGCCGTCCCGGTGCTGTCACGCCGTAAAACGACTATCGACCGACCCACAATCACCTTTGTCGGGCATTTCGCTCATGCGCCCAATCTGGATGCTGCAAAATGGCTGGTGCTGGATATCCTGCCCAGACTTCGCAAACTCTGCCCCGATATCCGGTGTCGCCTCATCGGGAGCGCCATGCCCCACGCCATCCATCAACTCGCGGCAGACGACGTCGAAATTCTCGGCTTTGTGCCTGATCTGCATCCGGCGCTAGCACAGACCACACTCTGCATCGCCCCGTTACGATATGGTGCGGGGCTTAAAGGAAAGGTCCTTGAATCATGGTCTGTGGGCATTCCAATTGTCATGACGCCGATCGCCGCTGAAGGGCTCGTCGATTCCGAAGATCCGCTCTGGGAAATGGCGATTGCATCTACTGCTGAAGATTTTGCACGGAAAACAGCACTCTTCCTTGAAAAACCATCCCTCGGACGCAAACAGATCACCGAGGCACGCAGAATCCTGCGGGAACGCTTCTCGGCAGCTCTCATACAGGAAACATTCCGCACCCTTCTGCCTCCCGTGGAAATCAGCCTTCCTTCACCGGAAACATTCACGGACCCTGCAGAACCGTCTCTGAACTAATCAACCTTAAAAACATAACAGGCTCAGACCTGAATTTATGGTGCCAGAGGTGGCTCCTTCAGATCCGCCCCTCTGGCCAGAAGCTGATTGAGGATAATAGCCGAGAGGGTGGCCGTAGTGATTCCGCCCAGAGCCACCCCACCGATATTGATCGTAAGGTCCCCCGCTCCGGCAATCAGTGCAACGCCTACGGGAAACAATGTGGCTGGCTTCGTGAAATCAACACGATGATCCATCCAGACACGAACCATGGTCGCAGCGATCATCGCGAAAAGCCCAAGCGCTACACCACTCAGAACTGGGTCAGGAATGGCGCGTACAACGGCGCCGAAAAACGGTGAAAAACCCAATCCAATCGCGAAAAGGGCGGCCACGACGAACACAAGCGTCGAATATACCCGGGACAAAGCCATAACCCCGATATTCTCGACATAGGTCGTCACCGCAGTGCCACCCACGGCCGCAGACAACATCGTGGCCAGACCGTCTCCTATGAATGCCCGGCCTGCCAGCCCATCAAATGAACGTCCCGTCATCGCACCCAATGCCTTCAAGTGCCCCAAATTTTCCGCAACCAGAACCAGCGCTACGGGTGCGATCAGCGCAGCCGCATGACCCGTAAAGTGCGGGGCCGTAAAATGTGGCATCCCGAACAGGGGAGCCTGTCGAATGGTCTCAAGGTTTATCCCCGGCATCAGTCCCAAACCATTGGCCAGAACAGCATAGAGCAACGTTCCCAGAGCCAGCGCGATCAGAACAGAGATACGTCGAAGCAATGGCGGAGCGTAAACCGAGCACACGGCAAGAACGAGCAATCCAAACAGACCACAGGCCGTCCCGGGTCCACCCGTCCCCAGATCATGCGTCGCGGCAGGCGCCAGATTCAAACCAATCGCAGCCCCAACAGCCCCCGTAACGGAAGGCGGCATGAGCTTTTCGATCCAGCCTGAGCCAGTGAACTGCACCACAAGGCCAATGAACGCGTAAATCGCGCCGGCAACGATGATGCCACCACACGCCTCGGCGAGATCACGATTGATGCCATGGCCTGAATAATGCGTCAGGCCAATGACAAGCGAAATGAATGAAAAACTTGCCCCAAGATAGCTGGGAACGCGCCCACCTGTCAGAACAAAAAAGAGAAGCGTTCCCACACCACTGCACAGGACCGAAACATTAGGGTCGAAGCCCATCAGCATCGGCCCCAGAACCGTGGCCCCCATCATCGCAAGGACATGCTGCCCGCCGAGAAGGATGGTCTGGGACAAGCCGGGATGCTCGTCAGGGGCAACGAAGTCGACCTGCGCAGAACGTCTCCAGACAGGTAGCCAGCGTTCCGTCATCTAAATATTTTCTCCTGCCATCATACAGCGGAATACCCACCACCATACGATTTCATTACGCAACGAGCGGCGCAAGCCTGCTGCATCTAATCCGCTCTGGTAATCGACATCTGCCCGCGTGTCAGGTCGCGCAGGTAACTCGTGATATCGTCCGCGCCTTCAGCCGGAACAGCAAGCACCATTGATGCCCCTTCCGCATCGAAGTCACAGACCAGCTTTTCCGCACGCCAGACAGGCAGACGCGATTCCACCATCGCATATTCCGAAAACGGGCAATGAAACCGTAGAGAAACCGTCTCGATCCGCTCTATCTTCGCTGCTTCCCGCAGGCAGGCAGCAGCAGCCCCGCCATAGGCTCTTACAAGCCCTCCGGCACCCAGCTTCACACCACCATACCAGCGGGTGACGACCACCATCACATTATCAAAATCCTGCCCCTCGATGGCCGAGAGAATGGGGCGGCCCGCCGTACCAGAGGGTTCGCCATCATCACTTGCACGGTATCGCTGCCCCGTTCGGAACGCCCAGCAATTATGCGTTGCGTCCGGCACAGCCACTTCCGCAAGGAACGCCAGAGCCGCAGCTTCGTCCCCTACAGGCCTCGCCAGAGCACGGAAAACACTGTTCTTGATGACGCTTTCATGTTCTGCGGGGCCATCGAGTGTCCATGTCATGACGGCCATTCTGCCCTATCAGATCAAGGATGTCAGGTTCCTGCCTCGCAGGGGTGTGGAAACAGCCCACTCTCTGCTAAGGGTAGGCCCCATGTTTTCGGATCTGATTGCGCGGCTGAATGCCGCCTGCACGCGCCGCGCCCCCCTTGTTGCCGCGATCTTCGTACTGCTCTGTGCGGGATGCGTTGCCCTGAGCGTCACACACCTCAGCGTAACCACCGATACCGGCAAGATGTTTGCCGCAAACCTGCCGTGGAAAAAGCGCAACGCCGAAATCGCGCGCCTCTTCCCGCAGGATGACAACCAGCTCGTTGCAATCATCGATGCCAAGATCCCCGAGCAGGGTCGTGCCACTGCCCGCGAATTGACGGATATCCTCAGCAAGGATCACGAACATTTCCGCAGCGTGAAAGATCCTGAAGACAATGCCTTTTACCACAGCAATGGCTTCCTGTTCCTGGACCGTGAAGACCTCAATTCCCTGCTGGATTCCACTGTCTCCGCACAGCCCTTTCTGGGCACACTCGCAGCAGACCCGTCTGCTCGCGGACTGTTCGGTGCACTTGGCCTGATTGGCGAGGGCATCAAGGTCGGACAGGGCATCCCCAGCGGTTTCACCGGCGCTCTGGACGGATTTGCAACCTCCCTGACTGATGCCGCCAACGGCCACCCGCATGATATGTCCTGGCAGAGCCTTCTCGCAGGCAAGGTTGCGGATATGGGAAGCCGCTACCAGTTCGTCGTCACCCAGCCCCGCCTGGACTATAATTCGTTCCAGCCCGGCGGAGCCGCAACGGACGCCATGCGTGCCGCCATCAACAAGCTTTCCTTCGTAAAAGCAGGCGAGGCCACAGGCATCATCACCGGTGAGGTCAAACTCAACGATGAGGAATTTGCCACCGTCGCGCATGGCATGGTTCTGGGGCTGGTGCTGTCGCTGGCACTTGTTGCGGTCTGGCTGATTCTGGCCGTGCGCTCGATCAGGGTCATCCTCCCCATCCTCCTGACTCTGATCTGCGGATTGTTACTAACCACAGGTTTTGCGGCCATAAGTGTCGGCGAACTCAACCTGATTTCCGTCGCCTTCGCGATCCTGTTCGTCGGCATTGCGGTCGATTTCGCCATTCAATACTCCGTCCGTTTCCGTGGTCAGCGCCATGAAGACGGCAGTCATCCGACATTATCCGAAGCCCTGATCCTGACAGGTCGGGAAAGTGGAACCCAGATCTTCGTCGCCGCTCTGGCAACAGCCGCAGGATTTCTGGCCTTTACACCCACCAGCTTTGTCGGTGTCGCCCAGCTTGGGCTGATCGCAGGTTTCGGCATGCTGATCGCCTTCATCTGCACGCTGACACTTCTGCCAGCCCTTCTCGTCCTATTCCGCGCACAAATCGGCGAGGGCGAACCCGGCTTCATGTTCATGGCACCTGTGGACCATGCTCTGCGTCACCGCAGAAAACGCGTTCTTGGGGTTTTTGCGCTGCTCGGAGTTGTCGGGCTCGCGCTGATGCCGCTGTTGAAGTTTGATGCAGATCCACTTCATACAAAAAACCCGAATTCCGAAGGCATGCGTGCCTTGCACCTGCTCGAAGCAAATCCTCTGACCACGCCTTACAGTGCGCAGGTTCTGGTTCCGAACCTGACCGCCGCCGCAGAACAGGCAGAGGCATTCTCAAAACTCTCCAGCGTGCATGACGTGCTCTGGCTGGGCGCACTCGTTCCCCAGGATCAGGCTGCCAAAATGGCAATGATCCAGGACACAGCATCAATTCTGCTGCCGACCATCGTCGTGGATCACCCAGCACCCACCCCAGATGCTGCGGCAATTCGCGCCGCTGCAGTCAGTGCTGCTGCCAAGCTCAACGCCGTAAAGGCACAGCTTCCTGCTCCGCTTGAGCGCATCCGCGCGGCCCTCACCACCCTTTCCACAGCGCCTGACGCAACCCTGATCGCTGCCGACAAAGCCCTCACCCGCTTCCTGCCTGACGAACTTCAGATGCTGCGTACGGCACTTCAACCCAGCACCGTCACGATAGACAATATCCCGCAGGATATCCGTCAGGACTATATCCTCCCGGACGGCCGCGCCCGTCTGACCATTCACCCCAATGGCCAGATGTCTGAAAATTCCGTGCTGCACACGTTCGTCAACCAGCTTCATACGGTAAGCCAGAATATCGCGGGTCCCGCTTCCGAAATCACGGAGAGCGCCCACACGATCGTACATGCGTTCACGATCGCGGCTGTCTCCGCTCTGATCATGATCGCACTGATCCTGCTTGTCGCACTCAGGCGCCTGCTGGACACAGCTCTGGTTATGGCGCCGCTGCTGCTCTCCGCACTTCTGACAGTCATCCTGATCGTCACAGTCCCCGAGACACTAAACTACGCAAATATCATCGCACTGCCGCTGCTTCTGGGCGTAGGCGTCTCGTTCAACATCTATTTCGTGATGAACTGGCGCGCAGGCGTCAAAGGCCCGCTCACATCCCCCACCGCTAGAGCTGTACTCTTTTCAGCACTGACAACCGGCACGGCTTTCGGCTCCCTGGCCGCATCCGCTCACCCCGGAACCGCCAGCATGGGACGCCTGCTCCTGATGTCTTTGGGCTGCACCCTGCTTTGCACGCTAATCTTTGTGCCAGCCCTGCTCCCCAAACGTCCAATCGACGAAGCCTGATTCAAGACATCGTCTAAATCGCCGGAATGTCATAGACGTTCCGGCAACCGAATCCCTTACGGAATAGTTGACTCCTCCAAAATGGAGGATATCAACCTTGGTCACAGATTATTCAGGTCTGCCTCGCGGCATCGACCATGTTGGCGTCACAGTCCCCGATATAGAGGACGCCATACGCTTTCTTGAAAAAGCGTTCGGGGCCATTCCACTTTATCGAAACGTCCTTCCTGGAAAACCTCAGGAAGGGCCGGAAACCGAGGAGCTTCTGGGCCTCGCTGAGGGCACAGTCATTCGCGAAATGTGCATGATGGCCATTGGTCATGGCCCATGTATCGAACTGTTTGAGATGCATGGGCCCGAACAACGGGCCGCAGTCAGGCCCAGCGATTTTGGCATCCAGCACTTCGCCGTCTACGTCGACGACATCCGTGCGGCGTGCCAGCGCTTTTCCTATGCTGGCGGGCACCTTTTAACAGAACCTCGCAATCAGCCCTCCGTAGAAGCCGGCCCCGGCAACCTCTTCTGCTACGGACGGACGCCCTGGGGCATGATCATAGAGTTGCTCTCAACCCCCAGCCGGGCTGGCATGGACGCAGTTTCTCCCGTCAAACGCTATCAGCCACCACAAAGGAATGATTCGTGACACGCTTATCACTGGCATGCTTTCTGGCACTCGGCACCTTCATTTCCCCCTTACAGGTCAGGGCCGCTGACAACGCAAAACCTTCTCCGCCGACGGCGTGGTACTGGCACAACTGGACAGACCATAATGGCGTAAGCCACATGACCCACTGCCCCTTCCACAATTACATCCTGAAAACCATGTCCAAGCCTGCAGGTCCCCAGTGGCAGGACCGACTCAAGGAAGGCAAAGCACAGGTTATTTCAACCGTTCAGCCCCCGCACTGGGATGGGAGCTGGCATCCTGACCCAAAAGTGCAGTGGATAATTCCCCTTCAGGGAACGTGGTATGTAACAGCCATGGATGGTCAAAAGGCCATTATGGGACCAGGAGACGTGTCTCTGGGTGAAGACCAGATGAGTAAAAAAGATACAAACGGACATATAGGACACTTCGCGGGTAATGTCGGAGATGGTCCTGTTACATTAATGGTTATACAGCTCGACGAAAAACCTACAGTCGATCAGCCTTGCAGATTCAAATAGGAACGTTTTTTAATTACGGAGGGATGTAAAAATAAACTCCCTCCACGCAAAAACATCATAATAATATTTATTACAATTCGAAGAAAATATTGGAATTAAATTTCTTTACCTCAATAAAGTGAAGAAACATCAAAAAATAATACTTACATATTTTGTAATAAATGTGCTTATTGAGCAACAATACATAAAATCTCGAAATACAACTCATTGTTGTCCTTGTGAAACCATGTCGACTCCTTACAAAATCGTAACTGAAGGTAAAGAGCCGCGGGAAATCTAGAAAGGACTTCTCCCTGAGATGAACACCTCACGACACGTCTTCAGTAAAAAGACACCCCAGACAGTCCTTAAAATGCTTCTGATGGCCGGTATTTCCTATGCCGCCGTCCCCGTTTGTCATGTGCAGGCACAGGAGACAGCGAAACACTCAGGCGTTGTCCATAAGCATGTAACAAAGAAGAAAAAAGCAGTCGTTACAGCTCCAGTAACGATTGCTCCCGCGGCTCATACAACTACGACGATTAGTGCAACCCCGACCCCCTCCAAGGTGACGGCGGTAAATAGTGCGGTTATTCAGTCATCCTCTCCTGAGCAGGTCACCGTCACAGGAACACGTCTTTCACAAACGCGCCTGACGAACGTCATGGCAGGAACCTCCATTGACGCGACACAGCTGGCAGCCCGTGGCTACACCAATCTCGGTCTTGCTCTCCTGCGTGAAAACCCCGCCTTCTCCGTCCCGTCCAACAGCCAGATCGGCAGTCAGGGCAGCTTCGGTGCAGGCCAGACCTTCTCAGGACTTTTCGGGCTTGGGGACCAGCGCACCCTGACACTCATTGACGGCATGCGTATGGTCGGCGGCGCCACGTCGTCCATGTTCGGCTCTTCCTCGGGGTCCCAAGTTGATGTGGGAACAATTCCAACATCGCTAGTGAAGAAAATTGACTCGCAGTATGGTGGCGCAGGTGCTGCATACGGCGCAGACGCTATCGGCGGCGTCGTCAACTACCAACTTGATGACCACTTCACCGGCGTGGATTTCAACGCTCAGGGCAATTTCACCCAGAAACTTGATGCGCCACAGGAAAAGATCGTCTTCAAAGCTGGCACGAGCTTTGATCATGGCAAGGGTGGGGTCGTATTCGACGTCGAATACCGCAACAGCGGCGGCATGGTCGCCAACGATCGCCCGAACATCACGGGCTACAACGGCGAAACCTATCGTCGCGCGGCAGTAGGAACGACGTCTCCCTACACTTACATGCTGACTCGCGACACACGCTTCGCACAGGTTTCGACATCTGGCATCCCGACACTGTCAGCCGCGGGCGGAGTACTTCCTCTGACCAATGGCAGACCCAATACGGCCATCGCAGGCGCCAATGGCAGCGCATTGATGTTCAGTCAGGACGGAAAGTCCCTCATTCCGCTGACATATGACACAGCCATTGCGGGCAACCGCTACACAACGGGCGGTAACGGTCTTTCGCTCGCCCAGTACAACCAGCTTTTCACACCGTCGAACTCCCTGAACCTGACCACTTTGGGTCATTACGATTTCACGGATCACCTGCACGCAACATGGCAGGGCTGGTACCAGCGCGGCACAGCATCCAGCACCGTTGGTCAGGGCACATGGAGCACACCAATGTTTGGTGATGATCCTCTGACCCAGGAAAGCTACAGAGATTATTCCGACGTAAACGGCGCCTACTCTCTCAGCACTAACAATCCGTACCTCACACCGGCAGAGCGTACGACGATCGTCAACGCACTCGCGGCAGCTGGCAAGCCAACCGACACATTTTACATGAGCAAGCTGAATCAGGATCTGGATTCAGCACTATTCACAACGACCAATCAAATGTTCCGTTTCGCCGGTGGCCTGAACGGAGATTTCGACGCCGTCAGTCGTAATTTCCACTGGAGCATCAAGGGCGAATACAGCAAGTATCTGAATGATACCGTTGAACCCATGATCAACACGCAAAACCTGCTCAACGCCCTGAATTCAACAATCGACAGCAATGGAAACATTGTCTGCGCACCAAACTATACGAATTCCAGCGCAAGAACCCGCAGCAGCACCTGCTCGCCCCTCAATCCGTTCGGTAACGGGCAGATGACAACTGCGGCCCGCGACTATGTCATATCGGACGCCAACTCAAAAAATTCGAATGCTCAGCGCGACCTGCAGGCAGAAATCGGAAGCACGGTTCTGACACTACCCGCGGGCGACGTCCGTTGGGATATCGGCTACGAGCATCGTCGTGAAGGATACAACTTCAACCCGGGTTCGTTCATGCAGGGTGAACTGCAGACGGATGGAACATACAAGCAGTACGGAAACTTCATCCCCATCCAGCCGGTGTCTGGGGCGTACCATACACATGAGGCGTTTGGGGAGCTGGACGTTCCCATTGTATCACCCCAGATGCATGTCCCCGGAATCTACAACCTGTCCGCAACCGCGAACGGCCGTTTCACCAACAACAGCATGACCGGTAATTACTGGACATATATGTTCGGTGCTTCATGGTGGCCAACAAAGGATTTCGGTCTTTACGGCAACTATGCACAGTCCGTCCGAAACCCTTCCGTTACCGAACTATTTGCACCGCAGGGTCAGGAATACGCCACAGCCAACGATCCATGCTCGCAGGAATTTCTGGGAAGCGGTCCGAATCCGGCTATCCGTGCAGCAAACTGTGCAAAAGCAGGAATTCCGACGAATTTCGAATCTGACATCGTCAACCAGACAGTTCCGGGCAAAAGCGGCGGCAACAGACACCTGCAGAACGAAACGTCCAAAAGCTACACCGGCACGCTCGAACTACGTCCGCATTTTATCCCGGGCTTCGATCTGAAGGCATCGTTCATCGACGTAAAAATCCAGAACGAAATCACGTCCCTGTCTGTAGGTGACCTCATGGCCGCCTGCTATGATTCCTCATCATACCCCAGCGGTCAGTATTGCCAGTCATTCACCCGTGATTCCAACCACCAGGTCACGGATTATACGGCGGGTTATTACAACATTGCTAACGAGCATATGCAGGCGCTTCAGGCACATCTGGGCTATTATCTTCCCCTACGTCGCCTTGGCCTTCCCAGCTCCGCAGGCGCACTCGAACTGGATGGCAACTACACCCATTACGTAAAACTTGCCCAGACCTATCTCGGCAGCACGTATCAGGGCGTGGGCACAACCGGCCAGACACGTGATGCATTCACGACCAACCTAAACTACACACGTGGCCCGCTCTTTGTTCAGTGGCAGACAATCTATTACGGCCCTTCTCACTATGCCGTTCAGGTTGCAGAAAGCACCTACCAGAACAACAAGCGTTCAGATTTCGCCTATTTCAACACGACAATTGGTTACAAAATCACAAAGAATTTTGACGTCAATTTCATGATGAACAACGTAACCAACGCTCTGCCTGCATATGCGAATACCGTGAGCCTTACACGTTATTACGATGTCCTTCTGGGCCGTTCGTTCCAGTTGGCAATCGGCGCACACTTCTAATATTAAAATTCAGCCCCCGAATTGTGGGGCTGAATTCACAATAAAGATGAAAGGTTCGAAGAACTGTTGATTAATATTTATTCTTCTTACGGAAGACTTCAAAATCTACAGCTCGAGAAAATGCTTCGATTTGATCGCCAAGTCCGCTCAGATGCGACAAAAAGGTTTGAGGTTCTGCCTCGCCGATGAGTTGTTGAAGGTACCTTCGGCTGGATGACCCGCTGGCGCAGTCTGGTGAAGGATTACGAACAGCGCATCGACGCCTCAGAGTCCATGATCCACATAGTCATGGAAGACCTCATGCTTCGCAGAAACACTCATCCCTGACTTCCCCAAAAGCCTCTAAGCACACCAAAAATAGAATCGCCGCTGACAAATTTTTAGAACTCTACCAAGAGAGCAAAGAGGCAGGGTAAATATCTGACAGATTATTTACGGCGTGAACTGGAATTGGAACGATCTGGATGTCTGCGATACAGTCAGCATCGACTAAAAAACCTTTGCATAGTCCTGCAGTGGCGGCTGCCTGCATGTCACTAACCTTGTCGCCCACCAGTACACTTCGCGTCAGATCAATGCCATATAGCAGCCCCGCTGTCGTCAACATTCCTGGTGCCGGCTTACGCCATTCGGCAAGAGAGCTAACGTCGTCAGGAGCTGCACCACAAAGAAACACGGCATCGACATATGCCCCTTCGTGCAGAAGCAGTGCCTCAATCCGTTCCTGTACGGCCAGCATGGTGCAAAGATCAAAATAACCACGACCCAGACCACTTTGATTTGAGACTATGACCACCGGCCAAGCCGCAGCATTGAAAGCCGCAATCATAGTCGCGGCCCCGTCACGGAGCGTTACGCTTTCTGGGTCTGAGAGATAGCCAGTATCAACATTAACGACTCCGTCCCGATCCAGGAATAGTGCTGGCGTACCGGAAGAAATCGGTCGACGCTGTAGCATAACATTACTAGCATGCGGCATGATGATGTGCCTCATCCAGTGTTATCATTATGCTACGGCCATATTCGTAAGAGCATGCGAAGATTTGCAGCAGCCTGTGTCCTGCCCGAACAAACGTACGCACTAACATTTCAACCATAAGCGGGGAGGTGGTCATTAGGATTTTTCCGCCAAAAGGGACCGGACATAAGCCGAAACTCCAGTTGCAACATCCGCAAACACATGGTTGCAACCGACGGCACGTAGACCCGTCAGATCGGCTTGGGTGAAACTTTGATATTTACCAATCAGCGCTTGAGGAAAATCAATATATTCCACAATCCCGTCACTGACCATCTGCTCCAGCGTGATGGAAGACTGGTCCTGTGTACTGCGCAAACTGTTCACCACTGCATGCGCCACGTCATTAAACGGTTGTGCCCGGCCAGAACCCAGGTTGAACACGCCGCTGTGTTCTGGATTGTCAAAAAACCAAAGATTGACCGCTACGACATCGTCAACATAGACAAAATCACGCAGTTGCTGGCCGGGTCCGTAACCATCATAAGCGCCAAACAGTTTAACCTTTCCGTCTGCCCGAAACTGATTGAATTGGTGATAGGCGACCGAGGCCATGCGGCCTTTATGCTGCTCATTAGGACCGTAAACATTAAAGTAGCGAAACCCTGCTACCTGACTGCGGAACAGCGGTAGAGATTGACGTACAACCTGGTCGAAAAGCAGTTTCGAATAGCCATATACATTTAGCGGACGCTCGAAACGGGGATCCTCTATAAATTTTGATGATCCGCCATAAGTCGCAGCACTGGACGCATAGAGCAGGCGCGTGCCCGTAGACGCACAGGTATCTAGCAACGCCTTGCTCGTGGCATAATTATTGGCAAGCATATAGCGGCCATCATGCTCCATTGTATCGGAACACGCACCTTCATGGAAAATAGCGTCTACCGAACCGAACTTCCCTGCCGAGAAAGAATCATAAAATGTTGTTTTGTCCACATAGTCGCTAATGCCAAGATCAACGAGATTATGAAATTTCTCTGCATTCGCGAGATTATCGACCGCAATGATATTGGTATACCCGCGGGCGTTCAGGCCTCGAACGATGTTACTTCCAATAAAGCCGGCTGCACCGGTTACAATGATACATTTACGCATACTTAAAACTCACCAAACGAGAAAGAAATTTAGTTTACTACTCAAACCATAGAGTTTGATAGAAATTTGACAAAAATTTAACTCGAACAGTCTAGATCAGGCAGGACTCTTCTCATCAGTCTTGGGACATTCTTTTATATTCGATCTTCGACTGTTCGAAGACGTCCAGTGCAGCCTTGAGAACGGTCTCGACAGATATTGTGGTGATGCACGCTGCATCTCGTCCACAGGCATCACGATTGTTCAGTCCACATCCCGCACACGGAACAGCACGAGATAAAATCACACCTCCTTGGTTCTGTCCCCACTCCTCCCAATTCAAGCGGGGAATAGCGATACTAACAACTGGCACACCACGTGCAGCCGCAAGATGTTTAGGGCCGGTATCATTAGCCACAAACAGAGCAGCTTGTGCGACCAGAGCGTCAAATGCATCCATAGGCAGGTGGTCCATGAGCGTCACACCAGGGAGTTCGGTGCAACGTACGCGTACTGCATCGTTAAGCGTGTCGCCATCGACGAAAAGAAGAACATCGCGTCCACTCTCTGCAGCAAGGGCAGCGCAGAGTGTCAGGAAATTCTCGATCGGCCAGCGATTGATGGGATGGCGGGCGCCTGAATGGACGATGATGGGGCGATCATGAGGACGTATCTGATCAAATTGCGATGAGATAGATTCACAGCGAGGAACGGTTTCACGCCTCTGATCCATGAGTTTTTCAATAGAAGATACAAGAAGCTCAACATGGGCTGTATGGGAAATAACAGGCTTACGGTTGATAGCTTCACGGGATATTACCTCAATCCCAAAATCCAGAAACGGGAACTGCTCAGGCTTGAAACCTACACGATAGCGTGCTGAACAGAGAAGGAGAAGGGGCTGACTTTCCGCACCAGGAGAAAGGTCAATAGCCAGATCGAAGCTACGCCCGCGAAGTTGATTCCGCAGATGGACGTCCGACTCTGCATCCAGATAGCGGCGCTCTGTCTTTGGATCGTAACGCAATGTCAGGTCGAGATACTCGTCCGCGACACCCGAGGCCTGAGCTACAGGCACATTAGCTGTCTGAAGAAGCATCGTCACTTTGGCCTGGGGAAAAAGCTTTCTAAGCCGAGCCATAGCGGGGAGCGAAGCGGCGACATCACCGAGTTGATCGGTTCGTAAGACAAGGATTGAGTTTATAGGACCTGAGAAAAGGGGATTTGGAGGATAATGACGTGCGACCGGGCGAGACAGCACCCAAGAGGTGGCGTCATTTGTCGGAGAGCCAGATGACTGAAGATAAGAAGATGAATGTACTGCGTCGGGTACCGCGCTCAGAGTTGTCTCCTCGCTCTGCACCACGACGAAACGACGCATCCGCCCGGCCAGACGCGATCCAGACCAGGCACGAATATGAATCTTCTGCTTACCCACATTGAGACAAGACGTGTCAATCCAAAGATTGGCAGACCAGGTGGTAACAGCACCGGTCGTCATCAAGCGTACTGGCGCAATGCGACTAATGACCTCTCCCGTATCGTCCGAGTAAGCCAGAACCTCTGTAAGCTCGTGGCGCGAATGAACAAGCACACGGAACGCTACGATACCAGAAAGGATCGGTACGCCTGTTTTGGTTTTCATCCAACCAATCTGGACAATCGAAAAACGTGTCTGACTTACAGCAAGAAGAGTGGCAAGGGAGTTACCTAGAGGACGTAGAACAAACCCAACGACCGGGTTCCTACTCCGAGACCATACTATCAGTCGCCTGGCCAGCCAGCCGATATGGCGGAAAATTACGCCGTCAAGCAGGGCCGCTGCGCGAGTAGGTCCTGCTTGTGGGGACAGATGAGAAAGGAGCGTGTTCCCGTCAGTATATAAGTCGCAGTGTCCTACATTCCGAACGCTGTATACCTCCGCCATGCTTCAAGACCTTCTTTTTTATTGCAGATTCCATTCTAGAACCCTTACTGAAAGGCCGGTGCCGACTGAATTAAGACCTGCACTGGACCAAGATGAGCGCGCATTATGATCACAAAACCTTCCAAACACCTCCTCGACGATGATCTACCTGATGCAAGCGAAGTCCTGCTGGGCAGTCAGCCCATATGGCATTGAATCGAGACAATAAAATCCAGAACTCTAGAATTTCATACCAGAGTTCGACGATTATTCTCATAACATAGAAGGGCCAGCCTGTTCTGTCAGGGCGACGAATATCCGGTCAAAAACACCGAGGTGGCTCCAGCGGATGAAGCAGTTCGGTTTCTTTGATAGTTAAAGAGCGGCCTGCTCGTTTGAGTGACCTTGTTGACCAACTTGAGGCCTTTCACGGACTGCGGACTTTGAGGTGTTCCGTCTGATCTGACGCAGGCACTGGCACATTCAGACGAAAGCACAGGCGGGCGTCCACTGTTTGAGCGTTTTGATGGCAGTTCTCAAGGCAGCGCAATACCATTGGCGCGGCAGCAGGGCAATGGACGTGTACCAGTTTAATTTCGGACTTTTAAGACCAAAGATGGTCATGAAGGAGACGTGTAATGGTGGGAATTTATAAGGCCTCGGTCAGGCACAAGGCGGTACATTAAGCTCTGAGCAGCAGTCTGTCGCGTGAGCTTATTACCCAAAATCTGGGTATCAGCTTTTGACGTTGAAGACATGGAGACGTGTTTCCCAGAAGCACGATACTGTCGCTGATGACACAACGGATCATACGGCGTTATTGCGTGAGAATGAGAAGTTACGCCGCGAACCAAAGATCTTGAGATTTGCGTTCATTGCACGATATTGCGGTCCGCTTTCCCGTGATCGAGTCTATCGATTGTTTGGTGTCAGCGAGCGATGTTTGAAAGCCTGTCGACAGCATCCGGTCTGTGCCTGCAAAAGACAGGATGGCATTCTGATGCTTCATATCCGCGCCATTCACGCCCAGAGCAGGCGATGTTACGGAAGCCCCCGTGTGACAGAGACACTTAGGGCTCGTGGATTTTCCGCCGGAGATCGCCGGCTGCGTCCATCATGCTAATCGCGGCAATCAGTATTGTTCAGAAGATTACCGCAAACTCTTTTCTGCCCATGGCTTTATCGTGTCCATGAGCAAAAGGGGAAACTGCTGGGACAATGCTGTCACGGAAAGCTTCTTCAAGACCCTAAAAGCTGAACTCCTGTGGCAGCAAGTACGGATGGCGCGTCAGGAGGTCGAGCAGGCTCTCACATCCTACATCCATGATTTCTGTAATCCGCAGAGGCTGCATTCCACGCTTCAATGGAGAAACCTTCTGGAAGATGAGCGCAACGCAGCTTAACAGACAACCCATGGTCCGGAAGTAAACTAGGACACGTCCACCATCGTTCTGTCCCATTTGCATGAGGAACGAATCGCCTCCTACAGCTGCCTTCTTACCGGTAAGGTGTTTTTGCGATCAAATAGTCTTTTATGTAGCGTTCGATGCCGGTCTCAAGCGGCGTGAACTGCCGATCGTAACCTTTGTCGCATAGCGATGACATATCTGCGCATGTGAAGTTCTGATACTTGCCGTGTAACGCAGTCGGCATGTCCACGAATGAAACGGTCGGTGTCACGTCGAGGGCCGCGAAGATCGCCTTCGTCAGGTCAAGGTAGGTGCGCGCCGTTCCAGTACCGCAATTGAACAGTCCGCTGACTTCCGGGTGATCTAACAGCCACAGCATTACAGCGATCACATCTCCGACCCAGATGAAGTCACGCGCCTGATGACCATCCTCTATCAGCGGGTCGTCGGATCGAAAGAGCGTGGCAGATTGGCCGCGCCGAATTTCGTCAAACTTCACTTTGATAACCGAAATCATCTTGCCCTTGTGATATTCGTTCGGACCATAGACGTTGAAGAACTTGAGGCCTGCCCACTGGGGCGGGGCCTTTTCTCCCTTGGCGATCCGGCGCATCACCCACTGGTCGAAGACATGCTTCGACCAGCCATATAAGTTCAGGGGCCGCAGACTGTCCAGCTTCGCGGGGATGTCCGAAAAGGCATCCATGGAAGCCGCAGCACCATAGGTCGCGGCAGATGATGCGTAGATGAAGCTAATTTCGCGCTTCGCGCACCAGGTCCACAGCCGCTGCGACAGCGTCACGTTCGTTCGCCAGACTAGATCACCATCCGTGGCCGTAGTCTCGCTGATCGCCCCCATATGGAAGACGGCGCGGACCGGGGGATCAGTTGAGAGGAATGCGTCCAAATCAGCGGGAGATAGCATGGTGGAGGGAGCATGAAGCTGTAGATTACGCCATTTCTCTTCATGGCCGAGCCAGTCAACCACGACAGTTTCTTCACCACGAGCGTGCAACTCAGCCTGAAGAAAAGAGCCGATGAATCCGGCCCCTCCGGTAATAATGATCATGGGTTTGCTTTTCCTTACGCTGGCGAGATGGCAGCAACCACCTGATCGTTTGGCGCCCCCGCTTCGAACAGTGCGCGGACCTCGCGAAAGACTTCGGCGAGCCGGATATACTTCATACATGCGACATCTTGCGCGCATTCCTCCGGATCATGATGTAGTCCGCAGCCCGCACAGGGCACCTGGCGACTGATGACGACGCCGGTCTGTTCCTGTCCCCATTCGATCCAGCTAATCCGCGAAGAATGTAGGCTGACGACAGGTGCTCCGCGCAGAGCAGCAAGATGTTTCGGACCAGAATCGTTTCCGACAAACACAGACGCGAATGAAATCAGGGCATCAAACTGGTCGAACGGAAGCTTGCGCGCAAGATAGATGAGGCGCCCTGCCCCTTCCTCTTCCGCGAACTGGTCACGAACAGAGTCATCATCGGCCATGAAGACAACTTTCACCCCCAGTTCGGCGATGACCTGTTTGGCCAGCGCGACATAATGCTGCCAGCGAGTAAAGGTTATGCGCGAGCCGGAGTGGATCAACACGTACCGTTCGTTGGGCGCGATACCGAAAGCGGCGAGCTCCTCGCGCCCGATATCCTCGCGCCGCACGATCCGGGTATCACTCTTCATCCATAGTTCGAGGCTTTTGACTAGCATCATCATGCGGACGGAATGATGCGTGATGTCGTTGTTGGACAAAGGGTCGTTGGTGACGATGTCCATCGCAAACGTCTTGGAATCGTCGTTTCCGAAGCCCATCGTCACCGGCGCGCCGGTCATCGCGACCAACCGCTTGGACGTGCCATTGACGACGAAATCGATCGCTACATCAAAATTATATGGCTTGAGCCGATCGATCAGAGCTTCCTGTGCATCGAAATCCATCACCCGCTGGCGTTGCGCCTGATCCTCGGGAAAATCCAATTCGATGATTTCATCGAATACGCCGTAAGAGCGCGACAACTCGGCGCTGGCTGAACTCATCAGACCCACCAGACGTGCGTCCGGCAGGATCTGCCGCAGATGCAGAAACGCTGCGGCAGACACTGCTGTGTCGCCAAGCTGGTCGCTGCGCAGGACAGCGACCGTATCGATTTTCCCCGGGAAGGAGTGGGGTGACGCCTTGTGAACAATGCTAGGACGGGCATTGATCCGCTCGACCAGAGAGCCTGACGTTCCCGGCTCGAACGGCGGCACGACCGTGTCCGACTCTGTAGCGAATTCCGCTGGCAGCGGGTCGGCGACAATCATGTGCTCTCGCCGCCATGTCCGCCCCTCATGCGCCTCGCCGTCAGCACCGAACGCGCAGAATATAAACTCGTGCCAGCCACGGGGCAAATTCGTGAAATCGATCCATGCGTTATAAGCCCATTTGCGAATATTCGGGTTGGAGCGCTCGAACCGCTGCGGGGCCTCGATCAGCGGGGCGTCGTGGATCACGTCACCGTCCATATAGATGCGTAAGCTCGCCATCGGGACGTCCGACACGAGATAGCCCCGAAGGGCCTCGATGCCCCTTAATGTCGCGCCGTTCCCCCATTCCGTCTTGGCATTGTTGCCACTATGCGTAAAGACGAAGGCTGGGCCGTGATCATGATGGAGTTCGTTCCATCCCTTTTTGAAAAGACTGGGATCGACGCGTTTGTCTCGCGAACCGAGCAGGTTTTCCTTTTCTTCGTACTGCGCAAAACTCAACGCAGTTTCCTTGCGAGCTAAGCGTTCGCGCCGGAGCTGCTCGGTGCGCGTCTCGCCGACGCGCAGGAGGCCCGCCTTCGCCTCATGCCATTCGGGTCGCAGTGCCAGCGCCCGCTCATAGAAAAATTCCGCCTCGTCGAGACGAGACTGATGGAACGAGAGCTGCGCGAGATCGAGATATGCCTCCGCATTATGCGGCTCTGCCTGCGCGACACGCAGCAGCAACTGCTCTGCCCGGGTAAAATCAGTAGCCTCGATATACATCCGAGCACTCTGGTGGAGGGCGGAGGCGGGGTTCGATTCCATCTCGGCTATGTGTTCGAACAGCAGCGCGCTGGCGACGAAATTGCCGCGCGAGCGCGCTTCCTCGGCGCGCGACAACAATCCTGCGCGAATATCAGTCCCGGTATCCGTGGGCTCTGGTTTGACGTTGAGGTATTTTAGGACGTTCATGGCGATAATCCGTATTACGTTGAGGAGTGGACGTGACGTGCAGACAGGTCTACCTACACCACCTCAAGGAGCCTCATCGCCTCCTGAAAGACCTCATCAAGCGTGATTTTCGTCACGCACGCGACATCATGGGCGCATTCTTCAGGATCATAATGTAAGGCGCAACCTGCACACGGCACACGGCGGATCAGGATGTTTCCTGTTAACTCCTGCCCCCATTCGCGCCAGTCCGACCGCCCTGGTTGGATACTCAGTACCTTAGCTCCGCGCAGGCTTGCGAGATGCTTCGGCCCGGAATCGTTTCCGACGAAAAGCGAACAATAGGCCAGCAGCGCATCGAATTCTTTGAATGAAATCTTGCGCGACATGTAGATAATGCTGCCATCGTCTATTTTATCCTTCGGCAGACGCTCAATCTCGGATTCATCATCGGAGAAATAGACCACTTTCCAGCCCTGGGCTAAGAAACGTTCGCACAACGCAGGATATTGCAGCCAGCGCACCATCGGCAGCCTAGATCCGCTATGAATGACAATGTAGTCCTCCGTCGACGCAAGTCCGAATTTTGCAATATCCTCACGCGTGATGTCATTTCGCTTGACAATTTGTCCGGCGCCATTGAGCCAGAGCGTGATCGCTTCGGCCAGCAGATGAACGTTTGCGGAATGCCGCATGCCACGACCACCTCCGCGGGGGTCCATCGCCACAACGTTGAGGTTGAGAGACCGGAACCCCTCGTTGCCGTTACCGAAACCGATGGTGATCGGGGCGCCGGTCATTGGCAGGAGCTTCCTAGTCCCACCGGCAATCGAAAAATCGATTGCGACGTCAAAATTATAGGTTTTGAGTTTTTTGATCAGGTCTAACTGGCCCACCCGGTTCATTACACGGTCACGCTGGAGCGCATCGTCCGGATAATCCAAAACTACATATTCGTCGAATACATCGAGTGTCTTGGCTAGATCGACATTAGCAGGACTGAGCAGACCCACGATGCGGGCATTGGGGAGTGCCTGCCGAAGCCGCATAAGGGCTCCGACCGATACGGACAGATCTCCCAACTGGTCGCCGCGAATGACGGCAATATTGCGGACCTTGCCGGGCAGCGTGTCCGGCTTCGGTGTCATAACGACGGTCGGAAGGGCATTGATCGCGTCTTGGAGACGGCGCGAGGCGTTCCGTACGCGCGCGACGACCTCCGCCGAGAAATACGCCTCCGGCACGGTCTTCCACAGGTCGGCAGGTTCGGGCGCTATCTGCAAGGAGGGGGCGACGATCGCGGGGGCCGAAACTAGGGCCTGTGCCTCAACACTTACGGCCTCAGAGACCGGCATCTGGGCAAGAATTGCCTCGACCTGTGCCCGCGAGACATAGGCAGGGCTTTCAATCATAACATCTTCGGGAAACGGTTCCGCGAAAATCACGTGTTCGCGCCGCCAGTTGACTCCTTCCCGCGGCTCGACACCTGGTCCCTTGGCTACGAACAGGAGATCGTGTGGACCATAGGAGATATCGGAGAAATCGATCCACGCATTATAGACATATTTGCGCATCGCTGCGTTCGATTTTTCGCGTCGCAACGGCGCCGGCGTAAGATCGCCAGCATAAATGAGAGTGCCGTCGAGGGAAATTTCAATGGACGTGTAGATCTGGTCAGAAACGACGTAACCGCGCAACGCATCTATGCCGCGAATCGTTACGCCGGAGCCCCAGCGAGTCGCCTGCCCGTTGCCATTATGCGTAAAAACAAAAGCTGGACCGTGATCGATATACAGTTCGTCGCGTGTCTTGGCGACGAGATCACTGCTGAGCCTGCCGTCCGCTTGGCTTCCTTTACGATAAAGGCGGCGATATTCGTTCGAGCGACGGAGATTTTCGATTTCTTGCCGAGGCACATCCCAGTCGGGATCGACGATGATGGCCTCTTGGTAGTATTTTTCTGCTTCGCCGTATCTCCCTATGGATTTGTTGAAATGGCCGAGCTGCAGGAAAACTTCCTTGTCCATGGGGGACACGGCGAGCGCCTTCTTGTAGTATCGTTCGGCTGAGGGAAAATCCCGCCCCTCTTTGTACATGTGCCCGCATATCAGCAGTAGCCCGACGGGCGGAGTTCCCGCTTCGATGGCCTGACGATAAAGATCGGCGGCGGCCAAAAATTTACCGCTATCGCGTGCCCGATCTCCGAGTGACGTCAATGTCGCTGCCAGCCTGTTAGCCGGAGTTCTCATCTTTTTCTTTAGAAGACGGTATGCCTTATCCGCGGTGTCGCCTAATTTCTCGATCTTCTGGTTCAGTATCATAACCCTGACGTCTCTAGCCTTACGAAACCCCCACCGGGTCCATCCGGAGCGATTGTTAATGATAAGACCCAATGCCTTCAAGGCCACCACACCAGCAGCCAAGACGTTGTAGCAGAGGCACGAGGGGGAGATCGAAGAACCATTGTTTGATACGGTTATTGACATTCTGGATCAGGGTCTGACCTGCTCGCTCCACACCACCGCTATCGGCCTTCTTAGGAAACAGGCTACAGAAACACCGTAAATGTTTTTCAGAATGCAACCGCTCAATGTTCTGCAAGATACCAATCAGGGTCGGCGCGAGATGACGGCCGACACCCGGAATACTGAGCAGAAGAGCTTGTGGGATGCCCAACGAATGAGATCAAGCAGGCACTGCCTGGCATCCGCGATCTCGTTCTGAAAGCGACTTTTCTGTTTGGTCAGACGTTGAAGAGCGTGGCTTCGTGGATCCGGAATATAGACTGGATCAAGAAGTGATCCACCAAATGTCGGTATGGCCGTCAAAATCTGGGCATCAGCCATATCTGTTTTGGCGTGTCCGGAAAGGTAACGGCGTAGAGCCTTAACCCGTTTTCCCTTGACGCGAACCACGGTAACGCCAGCATCTGCAAGATGGTGGGTAACAGGAAACCAGCTCATGCCGGTTGGCTCCATGATGACCTGAACGTGGTCATCTGTCATCAGCCCCATCACGGCAGTCTGAACAAAAGCGGTGAGTGAGGGCCGATCAACTTCATTTAAAGCAGACATCACAATAACGTTACTCTTACCCCGTCAGCGCGGCCGGACCGGGTTCATGCTTCACAAAAGACGAGACGATCGGCGAATCTCTCAGGGACTTCAGCCCCGAAACAGCCTGGTTCACTCTGGGAGTATAGACCTGGCACCGCTATCGATACCTGGGATTTGTAGCCAAAGAACGGAGTGGCGAGACCGCTGGATGGCATGCTTCCATCGTCCTGCCGCTTCCGCTTTGGTAAACTTCAGCGTCCAGCGTGCATGACGGTCCTTGTGGGACAGATTTGCAGGCTTGTCCTGCCAGCCTGCGGGAATACGGTCTGCTCGCAGATTCCCTTTTGCAGCGTTCTTACTGCGCTGCTTTGGAGCGGTCACCAGTCTAGCGTCCAGAATCTGACCCGACATCAGTAAATAGCTCGCGTTGCGCAGGGTCGTGTCAAAGCGGTCAAACATCGTTCAATAGCACCCGCCTAGGTCAGGCGTTCACGGAACAGCTCAAAATCCACATCACAGAAAAACGCATGATAAGGACAGGCTATCGTTGATCAGGTACTCCGTCCGTTCATCAGACAGATTGTTCAGTGTCTGAATTACTAGAATTTTGAACATCAGCACCGGATCAAACGGCGGACGACGGCCTTTGCTTCCATCTGAATAGGCCAACCAGCTCCAGATCAAAAGAGATGGAATCATACAGAACAGGTCAGAACCAAGGGGTTTTTCGTACCCTCCAGATCATCCGGACCGTTGAGACCGAATGAGTTGCGACATGATAAAGTCTGACAGTGCTCTTATCTTGCCCTCATCGAAGGTATTCGTGAAAACTATCGGAATGCGATTATAATAAATGACCGGATCAACAATCCATTGTCTGATGTTATAATGGAGAATAAATTTCGGTATCAAGGCACTTAAGGGTGCGCATATTCGCTCCGGTGCGCCGAAGATTTTCAATAGCCATCAACATAAGCGATCGTGATCATTGGTTGAACGCGCGCTCTATGAAGCCTATAGGATTCGCCTCAGATCCAATTCGCAGTTTTGTGTTGGGACAGACAATGGGTTTTGTCGAAAATCTCCCGCACATGACCGGAGTTGAGTGGGCTATGCCGAAGGATGCGAACATCGTAAACTACAGCACCCCAATATGCAGGAACCATCACTCGAAATAAGGCTCTGCAGGTTTACCACCGTTTCAGGTGTACCAATTCAACTGGCCCCGCACCTGACATACGCAATTCGATCGCTAACTCACCCAAATTCACATCCGTGCTACTATCCTTAACCGCCTCAGCACGCCCGGAATCCTTTTTCCTACGAGATCGCGCAAGAGAGCACACTTGACGACCTCGTCATGTGGAGAGAGTGAATTGTGCAACAAAATCAAGGGAATTTGCGAACCATTCAGGCTGCAACACTTGCGATGATCTTCTTGTTGAGGGCATGATGTTCCATGCTTCAAAGTCGCCAAACTCTTCCGCAACTCTTTCTAATTCAAATTCGGGTTATAGGCGCCTTGATGCTGCGCGAATTACACACTCGCTTCGGACGCGAAAATCTCGGATATCTTTGGATCGTAGGCGAGCCGATACTCTTTTGTGCTGGCGTCGCTATTGCTTGGACAGCTATCCGCCCATCTCATGAACATGGCCTTCAAACTACAGCCGTTGTCATTACAGGTTATGTCCCCTTGACGATGTGGCGACATTGCTTGGCAAGTTCCGTTCGGGCATTTGAAGCGAATGGCAGTTTGCTCTTTCATCGACAGGTAACGCCCCTCGATATCATTACGGCCAGAAGCATTCTTGAAATAGCTGGTACGATCATCGCAGGGATTATCGTTTGCTCCGGTGCTATGCTACTGGGATATATGACCCCCCCAAAGGATTATGGTCTTCTTTACGTAGGAATTTTTTACCAGAGCCTTTTTTCTTATGCGACAGCTTTACTTGTTGCCGCTTTAAGTCAGAGATCAGAACTAGTCGAGAAATCTATTAGCGTTTTTTCTTATCTTTCTTTACCATTTTCTGGTGCTTTTATTTTAGAAAGCTGGCTACCACTCAAAGCGAGAAACCTTCTTCTGTGGTCTCCGTCTGTTAATAATATTGAAATGATTCGGGGTGGTCAATTCGGACACACTATTCATCCGTATTATGACATGGTTTATAATTCATACGCGATAGCGTTCATGCTTATTATGGGGATTTCACTGACACTCAGAAGTAGGAAATATATCAACGTTCAGTAATTTTAGATTAAAAATAATTTAATTTTTAGAAGCAATTTTTATCATTGCCTAATGCAGCTGCGCTGATCAATCAGTTTATTATGAGGAGTAGAAGAGAATGGTTGCCCTAATCCTGCGGTGAAATTATCTACGTAAACCCTTTTGGTCAGCGGTAACAATAGCCCATAAGATGGTCTTTCAAAAAATTTCCGGTGAATCAAAGGTTCCAGGGAAACTCTCTCATTTAATGAGACTAAATCAGCGTGGTTAGGAATCACACTATCACCTTATAGAATAAAGAAGGAAACGCTGCGTTGCCTTCCTGTGATGTTTAAGGCAAAGCAGATCTATGGCTAAACTGTTCATCACCTCGGCCTCCAGATCCGATGTAAAATTTGGGCTTAGCATCAGGCAGATCACTGCCTGGGGTAGGCGCCGTGTAGTTTTTCTTCTGATGGTCGTTCTACCGACGTTGTTGGCCATTATCTATTATGGCCTTATAGCGTCTCCTCAATATGTCTCGCAGGCTGATTTTATAGTTCGCGGACAAACGCCCCAGACCCCAGGGTTATTGGCGGGGATCTTATCCTCTGGTGGCGCGACAGGTGGCAGCGAAGATACGTATGCCGTTCAAGACTACGTGATGTCGCGTGATGCGGCGCAGCTTCTGCTGAAAACGCAGGATCTCTCCCATGTTTTCAATATTCCCGAAGCTGACGTTCTAGCGCGTTTCCCGAATTTCTATTCTGGAGGCACATTCGAACATTTCTACCGCTACTATAAGAGACACGTAAAAGCCGAACTCGATACGACCACCGGTCTTTCCACGCTTTCTGTTCGTACTTTTGAGGCTGCGACTTCTCAACGTATCGCCCGTGCACTTCTCACGGCCGCCGAGCAGCTTGTTAACGAGATGAACGAGCGACAACGCGAAAATACCATCGCAGCGTCTCTGCGCGAACGAGATAAGGCTATCAGTCGTTTGCAGACACTCAACATTCGAATCGATGCATACCGCAATCAGACAGGCCTGCTCGATCCCCAACGTCAGTCCCAGCCGCTTCTGACTGATCTTGCTGGCCTCGATACAGCTAGAATGACCACGCGCGTGCAACTAGAGCAGCTCCGTCGTTCAACACCTAATAGCCCTTTGATCGAAGTTTTGACACGACGACTGAGTGCATTGGATCAAGAAATCGCCAATTCGGCGACCAAAGTGACAGGGGACGGAAAATCGTTCGTACCGAAGATTAGTGGATACGAGGATTTGATCTTTCAGCGACAACTTGTGGAAAGGGAAGTTAGCGCAGCAGATGCAGCACTCGATAGTGCACGAATTCAAGCTGATCGTCAGCAACTTTACTTGGAAGAGATCTCCAAACCTGATTTTCCAGACTACCCCGTCTACCCTCGAAGCATTGCAGACATAGCAATTGTTTTCGTAACTATGCTTGGATTGTATTTCATCGGTTCACTACTTGTTGCCGGTGCCCGTGAGCATAAAAGTATGTGAGATGACTGATGTTACAATGCATTAATATCATAAAGGACTACCCAGTCCATGGAGGAAGGCGCCGTATACTAAACGGCGTTAATTTCACCCTTGAGAAAGGGGAAAAACTCGGCATTCTCGGGCGTAATGGCGCAGGAAAATCGACGTTGATCCGTATAATCGGGGGGGTAGAGCATTTTACAGAGGGGAAGATAGAAAGAGACATGACTGTCTCGTGGCCCCTTGCCTTTGGCGGAGCTTTTCAAGGGAGCCTGAGCGGACTCGACAACTTAAAATTTATTTGTCGGATCTACAATCTAGATTACACAGATACTCGCGCTTTTGTAGATGATTTTGCTGAACTAGGGCATCAACTTACCGAGCCTGTCAAAACCTATTCTTCAGGCATGCGGGCAAGACTCGCTTTTGCCCTCTCGATTGTTATTGAGTTCGATTGTTATTTAATAGATGAAGTCATAATGGTTGGAGACGCACGTTTCCATGCACGTTGTCAGGAGGAACTATTTAGCAAGCGAGATGAACGGGCGATGATTGTTGTCTCTCATGATATGGGTTTTATGAGGGAGACGTGTAATCGAGTTGCAGTTCTCGATCAGGGGAAATTAGTTCCTTACGATAGCATGGATGAGGCAATTGATACCTATGAAAATCTTTAGCTTATTTATTGATAACGCCCAATAAATAAGCTACCATAAATACTTCAATATAAGCGTTACTATATATTCGTTTACTTTCAAGACTGATTAAAGAAAGAGAATCTTTCATATTTTCTGAAAAATTTTAAAATATCTGATTCAAATCAAGAATTCGACCCTATGTTTCATTCAGGTGTATCAATTTTTTCTGGCCATAAAACTAGCTCCTTCATGTTCATTTTCGAGTTTCTTGTTGTGCTCCGAGGAACGGGATTTACGAGGCCTCCATCATACTTAAAAGGCCTTTCAAGCCGTCTACCTGTTGCAACAAGTGTGAAACCAGACCAGAAAGGCTGCATGATCGCACATCCCAAGCAACGAGCTACTATGCCGAATAATTTTCTGACAGGTTCTTCCCGGTATTTCAGCGTTCTTGGTCTGTCTCAGGTGGCGCTTCTTCTGATACTTGGAGGCTGTTCGGCACTTCCTGATAGCGGGCCGACAGAACGCGGTGTGCTTTCAGAATCACGGGATACAAAGCGAAATCCGCTCGATTATGCGATTGTACGCCTCTCTCCCCGTGTTGCCGCTATTCTGTCCGCAGAGGTGGCACCATTGGTTTCGAGCTTGGATACGGCAAATAATCCTCCAGCCCACAATGACCGAGTTGGGGCCGGTGACGTTCTTACAATCACAGTTTTCGAGCTTGGTAACGGATTATTTTCCTCCAGCGGTTCCATGTTGTCCTCAGGGCAAAGTGGCGATGTTGGGGCGATCTCGCATGGGACAACAGGCGTTACGACGTCTAATTTGCCTCCTACCGAGGTCGAGGCGGATGGGACGATCGCCATCCCATATGCGGGCCGTTTGCACGTTTCCGGCCTTACGCCCCAGCAAGTTGCTGCGTCGATTCGGACGCGGCTCATCGGCAAGTCACAGAACGCGGAAGTTATGGTTCGTATCGCGAACGATATTTCGAATACCGTTATTGTATCTGGGGCAGTCCATCATCCGGGGCGCGTCGTACTGAGTACTGCGCAAGAACGGTTATCAGATGTTGTGGCCATAGCTGGCGGCGCGATGTATCCGCCCGAGGATACGCAGGTTCAGGTCGTACGAGGTGATCGCGCTGCCGAAACGGATTTAGGAACACTGGAAACATATCCTGCCGAGGATCTTCGAGCTCGTCCGGGAGACCGGCTACATGTCGTTTATCAGCCACGGAGCTATACGGTGTTCGGAGCGGCTGGCAGGCAGGCGACAGAAGTGCGTTTTGAAACACCGCATGTCTCTCTGGCCGAGGCGCTTGCACGTGTTGGAGGGCCTGCGGATGAGCGGGCCGACCCGAACGCCGCGTTTCTATTCCGCTTCGAAACTCCTGAGACCGCGCGAAGATTGGGCCTTACTACGCCAATAACCCCCAAAGGGGTTCCCGTCATATATCAGGCCGATCTGATGAGTCCGACATCTTATTTCCTGACTCAACAGATCCCGGTGAAAAGCAAAGATGTTCTCCTCGTTGCTAATGCACGGACAAACCGTTTCTATAAATTCAATCAACTAATCGGCACACTGGTCAGTCCGGCTATTACGGCTGCATGGATAGCCAAGTAAACCTCAAGATGCTGCGTGCTGCACTGTCCAACGGATTATGGATTATTCAGAAAGGAAGGGGCGAATGATACGCTCTTTACTTTTTGTCCATCATTTCCAGACAGCTTCAGTGCTTCCGGCATGTGGTCAGCGGCGTGATAAAACAGGGCAGGTGCGTGCGCATATCCGTATTGTACGGATCGCACGCCGCGTAAGCGGTGGATCGGTTGTTCCACTGTCTTTCTTTTTTCGGGAGTTTCGTTCAGTTCCGGCTCCCTTTTCTTCCACGGTAATCACGAGAATATGGTCATGATTGATAATTTCGCGTTCGGCCAAGTGGCCATTATCGGTGATCTCCTGCTTGATTGTTATATCAGCGGTTCTGTCAGCCGCATCTCTCCCGAAGCGCCGGTTCCGGTTCTTCTTCGGGCCAATCATACCGCTGTGCCTGGAGGCGCTGCCAATGTGGCACTGAATGCCGCCACTCTGGGATGCAGTGTGACCTTGGTCGGGCTTGTCGGGGACGATGAATCAGCACACAAGCTTCGCTCAGCGCTCGCCGCTCAACCGGGCATTGATATCAGTGGTCTCGTGATAGATCCCGCATGGACAACGATCACCAAGACCCGCGTGCTGAGCGGGCGCCAACAGATTGTGCGGATTGACGAGGAACGGGTTGAGACGACCACAGTCTCCACGCGCCGCCGCCTCGTGGAGGCAGCTCAAGTGGCAATTGCCAAAGCAGATGTCGTCATTTGCTCTGACTACGCTAAAGGCGTTCTGACGGACGAAGTTCTGGCTGCAATTTTCGAAGCCGCGAAACAGCATGGTGTTCCGGTGATCGTCGATCCCAAGCGGCGGGATTTCACAGCTTATCGCGGCGCAGATCTCATTACACCCAACCGAAGCGAATTGGGCGTGGCCACGAACATGCCGTTGCGCAACGATGAAGAAATCGAAAGAGCTGCACGTATTGCATCCGGGCAGTTCGGCGGTCATGTCCTTGTGACGCGTTCGGAGGAAGGAATGACGCTCTTCCGTAAGGACGAGCGAGTCACTCATGTACAGGTCCGCAAGTCGGAGGTCTATGATGTGTCCGGAGCGGGCGATACGGTCGTAGCAACGGTGGCGAGCGTACTCTCGGCGGGACAGGATCTTGAGACCGCCGTTGTCATCGCCACCAGTGCGGCGTCGATTGTCGTGGGCAAGCTTGGGACAGCAGCAGTCTCGCGTGCCGAGCTGAGCGCTGCGCTGATAAATGAGATGAAAGAGGACGAGGCAGTTGCCTCCCTCGAACGCGCCAAGTCCATAATCGAGCAGTGGCATCATCACGGCGCGCGGGTCGTGTTTACCAATGGTTGTTTCGATCTCGTACATCCAGGACATATCGCACTGATCCGCGCTGCAGCGAGTCAGGGTGACAAGCTGATAGTCGCCCTGAATAGCGATGCTTCCGTCCGGCGCCTGAAGGGCGAGACGCGTCCGCTTCAGGATGAGCGGGCGCGAGCAACCGTCATGGGGGCACTGCGCGACGTCGATATGGTCGTGATCTTTAACGAAGACACACCACTTGAAACCATTCAGGCATTGCGGCCGGATGTCGTCGTCAAAGGGGCGGACTATCAGGAACACCAAGTCGTGGGCGGGGATTTCGTGAAATCCTACGGTGGATCGGTCGTTCTCGTGGATATCGTGTCCGGTCGTTCCACGACGTCCATCGTCAAGAAAATGCAGGTAGCACCGGCATCATCGCCACTCGCCTGATGACCCGCTTCATTGCCCGTTCATCCAAGGACATACTCATGACGGTTTCTGACAAACTTTCCTTCCCATCCGACACGACGGATGCAGGCTCCAGTGAAGTCTGGAGGGACTGGCTGAGCGCAAAGGCGCTCCCGCTCTGGAGTGGCGCAGGATTCGATAAGAAGAGTAATCTTTACCATGAACGGATGAATTGGGACGGGCGCCCTGTGGCCATGAGCGGGCTACGCCTGATGGTGCAGGCACGCCAGATTTCGACTTATTGTCGCGCCACTCTTGACGGGTTTTATGACGCTTCCGCACAGGCACTGCGTTGTCTCGATGTCGTCGAGTGCGCCTATCATGGCAGCGACGGGGATGCAGGATGGGTTTTTTCCCTCGCGCCCGACGGGACGCCTGCCGATTCTCGACGCGATCTCTATGCCCATGCCTTCATACTATTCGCCTATGGATGGGCAATCCGGCTGACCGGAGAGGAAAAATACCGAAAAATTGCCCGCCAGACGACACAGGAGGTGGAGCGTATCTTTGCCGCGCCCGGTGCAGGTTATCTCGATACGGTCCCTCCCGCGGATTCCCTGCGACGACAAAATCCGCATATGCATCTGCTCGAAGCCTATCTCGTCCTGTTCGAAGCCACGGGAGACGAGTATTATCTTGACAGGTTGCGTGGTCTGATCGCGCTTACCCAGCACCATCTTATCGACCGTCGCTCCGGTCTGCTTCTGGAGTTCTTCGATTCTTCGTGGAAACCTTCAGAACCTGCGTCCAGTAATCGTGTAGAGCCCGGCCATCTATTCGAGTGGGCATGGCTGCTAGGTGAATATGGGCGGCTCGTCTCGCCGTCGGGAGAGGATATGAACGGGTTGACGGAAACAGCAGAACGGCTGTTCCGTTCTGGTCTGTCATGCGGGATCGACCAGAAGACAGGATTTGCCTTAGATGCGATGACCGAGGATGGAGTTGTTTTCGAGCGGACGACACGGATCTGGCCGCAGACAGAACTCCTTCGCCTACTGTACACTCGTCAGGTTCTAGGCAAACCAGAGAGCATCCCGGTTCACGATCTGGGCACGGCATTTCTCTCACGATTTGCTCCGTCGCGCCTCGCCGGTGGATGGGTAGACCGCTTTGACGAGGCCGGCTCACCGCTAGTAGATTACATGCCCGCTAGTTCACTATATCATATCTATGGAGCGGCGCGGCTTCTATCGGGCCGTATGCGGGAGACGGATGATGGCTGAGACACGCACAAGCATAGCGAAAAAGACAGGTCGATCCACCGTGACGGGCGCATCTTCGGCTCATGTACTCGCCTTTCTAGACAGGCTCACGGATGGCGCAGGCAAGGCGCTCCTTACCCAAATCAATAATCAGAATGCGGATATGGAGGCGATCGCACGCGAGATCGCCTCAGGCACGCCCGTAGAAGAGCTGGCCAAACTCGCCCGGACAGGAACCGTGCCGGACGGCATTGCCTGGGTCACACAGGCAAATTACGACTACGTTGGCCTCCCCCCCGAAGCAGCGGACTGCGATTTCAAATCAGGATTCGATACCTATCTACGTGAGCGCCTTGGCAAGCGCGCCGACGGTTTTGCGACAATTTTTGAAGCGCTCGACCAACACGAAACGCCCTTTATTATCGAAACTGGATGCCTGCGTGTGCCGCGCAACTGGGACGGCGATGGACAAAGCACTTTTCAGTTCGACTGGTATGCGCGTGAAAAGCAAGGGCGGGTCCTGACCATCGATGTCAATCCCCAAAGCATTGACAGTGCTCGCCGTGCCTGTAGCAGCGTCACCAGCACCATCCTCAACGATTCTGTCGCGACGCTCGATGCTCTGGGTGCGTCTGGGATGGGACCAGCGGCCTTGATCTATCTAGATTCCTTCGATCTGGACCTCGATAACCCGATGCCGAGCGCCATTCATCACGCGATGGAATTAATGGCTGCGCGTCGTCTCCTGGCTCCAGGCACGATCCTGTGCATCGACGACTTCGACGTCGCGCCGCTGGGACCGGGCGGCAAGGGTTTAATCGTAGACCAGTTTCTCAATACGATTCGGGCAGAGGTTCTTTACTCTGGATATCAAAAAGTGTGGCGCATCTCTGCGTAAAGCGCGCGCCCCTCGTTAGGGATGCTTCACTGGTGCCCGCATGACATCAGCGTAAAATGTCTCCAACCGCGCTCGATAGCTATGCATGTCAAAACGCGCCGCCTGGCCGGGCCCTGCGGCGCGTAGTTTGGCACAAAGCGCGTCGTCCCTGTCCAGCCGCTCGATGGCCGCTGTGATCTGGGGAATATCATAGGCATCCACAGCCAGGACGGCATCTCCCCCGACTTCCGGAAGGGCGCCCTCGCGTGAGGCCATGACGGGCGTGCCAAACGTCATAGCTTCTATGACCGGAAGGCCGAAGCCTTCCGCCAGAGAGGGAAACAGCAATGCACGTGCACCACGTACCAGCGTCATCAGGTCCCGCTCCGGTAGATATTCCATGCGGATTACCCGCCCGGTATTCAGGCAGCGCTCAAGCAGCCTGAGTTCGCCCGTCGCTTTCCAGGCCATCGCACCCACGATGACCAGCGGCCGCTCAGCGGAAGATGAAAGCATTGCTTCCAGAAGACGGCCAATATTCTTTTTCGGCTCGATTGAACCGAAAAACAAATAGTAACCGTCCAGTCGCAGGCCATAAAGTCTTTCAAGAACATCCCTCAACGTTTCTTCGCTGCTGTTAAGAGAAACTGAAGGTACGCGGATCGTCTGATAAGTATTATGAACGAGCGGTGCGGCTTGAGGAGAAAATGCGATGATATCGCGTTTCGAGGCCTCGGAGACCGTGCAGATCGCGTCCGCATGATGGCACAAATCGTTCATCAGACGAAAATAATAACCTTTGTCATCAAGCGTAGTGTGCGGCAGCCGCAAAGGCACAAGATCATGAATAGTATAAACATTCCGTGCACCCTTGACACGGATTGGAAAAGGGTAGGTCCAGTGCATAACGTCAGGGGGCTCCGGCAGATTCACCGTCATGAAACGTCGTGTGGCCCGGTATCGTTGTGCAGCAACGAAGAATAGATCGCGCGCGTTCAATAAGCAGTCGAAGGCCGGCATGCGTTCACCAAAAGAACGCGCGTCAATCCGGGAGTCCGCAGGTATCGTCTGGGCTGTACATCCTGCCAAAGCACTATATTGACGTGCTTTCCAGCGTTCCGACAAGAAGCGGGCCTTCGTCTTTGGCTCTTCCTCGCCCAGACGATCATAAAACAGGACTTCCCGGAGGGCTGTTGGCGTATGGGAGGGAATGTTCAAGCCATAGAGCACGTCTACCTGTACGGACATTCCCTTGAGAGCCTCGCTCAGGGTTCGGGCGTAGGTAGCGACACCTGTCCCGCGTGGAAGAGCGAGATTGAAACCATCAAGTGTCACATGGAAGGGACGTGATACGGCAACTGTCATTCTTTTACTCCTGCAGGAGAAGGGATGAAACATTCTGCGGCGTTACACCAGCCCATTTTGATCGGTTCAGCACTCATCCTTTAAGGTAGAAGATAAAGCTTACTACGGTGTGGATTACACAAAGATTTGTGCGGATCATACGTTTCGAGGCGTCTTTCCGCTGAAGGCCATTGCAGAGCGCATAAACGACCCAACTCAGAACACGTCAGTCACCCTTGTGTGGTATTCCGTGTACCAGAGAGAAAATGGCTCGATTCGTGTCGTCTGGCTCTCCGGAAATATAAACACTTCACTTACAGACTGCCTTTCAGGTAGGCTTGCGAATTACTACGTTCAATAAATTGATAGACCCCAAACGAAATCATTACATTTTTGTATCAGCGTGATATACTGAGCAAGTCCTGATATAAAGACTTAAAATGTAATCCGTAATTATGAGGGTTAAAATTCTTCACATGCTGGTTACCTAAATGAATCAGATCGTGACACATACTTTCATCTCGATCCAGCCGGATCAGACCTTCCGCGATAGATTCAATATCGAGCGGGTCACACAAATAGGCGGCTTTACCTGCGATTTCTTCAGTGGCGCCTCCCCGAGAAGTGAGAACTGGAACACCTAAAGCCATTGCTTCCACAATAGGAAGTCCGAAGCCTTCAGCTAAAGAAGGAAATACAACGGCTCGGGCTTTTCGGAGAGCTACGAGAAGATCTGATCGGTTAATCCAGGGCAGACGCACAACCCGCTCCGGATGACGGTGGTCAGAGAGCGCGGCAAGCTCTTGTCGTGCATCAAAACCGTCTGGCCCAATAAGTACCAGCATGCGTCGAGTGCGACTGAGGCTGTGGGCCCGAATCAGGCGGGCAATATTTTTTCTACGCTCCACAGTTCCGATATGGATAAAGCTGTCAGCGGGACAAGAAACATACTCTACAGGAGCAATATTTGATAATTCAGAAAGGATATTGGTAGCTTGATGAATGACGCGAATACGCTCCGGCGAAAGTCCGAAATACGTCACAATGTCCTTTTTTACAGTTTCTGAAATAGCGACGATCATATCCGCTCGCTCAATCACACTCTCGAGCAGTCTCTGGATTCGTCTAGGCTCCGTCTGACAGAATTCCGGATATAAAATCGGAATGAGGTCATGAATCGTCACAACATTTGGACAACCACGCATATGAAGCGGTAATGGACAGGTCCAATGCATGACCGAAGGTTCTTGAGCGGGATCGACGGTTAGAAGCTTTTTATAGATATTAAAATGTACATGCCCAATCCGGAAAATATCTTCGCAAATCAAATTTCCCGTTTGATTACCGATGCCCATAAAAGCTTTACGACGACGACTGCTTAAAGCTCTCGTCAAACGGAGGCTGCTTGCAGAGGGCGAATGAGCACGCGTCGCTTCATCTGTTCGTGAACAGGATGCTTCATTGAGGTATCCGACTGAAATGCCTTCCTGCTCTCTTAGTGCTTCAGCGAGAGTTCTAGTATAAGTTGTAACTCCCGTACCCATAACGCGACCGGTATTTCGAGCGTCCAGAATAATCTGCATGAAGTCAGAAGTTTACCTTATTTTGATATGGGTTCGAAAAATACGATCCAGCAGCGGGACTGTTGTGGCATAATTACCGTGAATGGGCGCATGATGATGCAAAAGGTGATGCTTTCTTAGTACCCGAGCAAGTCGTCCACGTGAGCTGGTCTGATGGCAAGACCAGTGCACTGTATCATAGACTGTATACCCCGCAGCAAACCCAAAAAATGCTGAATCGTGTGCAGGAATTCCTGAATGACACCAAGAAAACCATATCAGGAACCCTAGAGGAAGACTGACGGTCAACGGCATGATACTGCGTAGGGGGTCCTTCGGATCCTCATGATGATTGCCGTGTATTAGAAAAATCAAATGGCGTCCCATCACCGAACTGAGGCTGAGATGAAAAAGATAGCGATGGGCGACGTATTCAAAAAGAAGCCAGACTAGAAGTCCCGCCATGAAACCTATCAATATCCCCCAGCCTGTGTCCGCCTGAAAGGCTGTTACGGCCGCAAGAATATCGATCAGTATCCATACACTAAAAAAAAGAGGGAAAGGGGTCAGCGTCGTCAGTTCGAGCCACTTGTTTCGAAACAGACGGACCCGCGTCGGATGTGCCCTTAAATTCCGGACCATCATTGCAAACCTCACCCGTCTTTATACAAAAAATCCGTCAACTAAACTCCTATCATTCAGTCAGTCATCTGTAAATCATAGCAAAACAACTACCCTTGGCCTGCTACCTGCCTCATGGCCGCGAAGATAGAATCATGACCAAAGCATTGGAGGGTGGATCTAGCGAGATGGAAGTGCAGCCATGAGTTCAGGATCGAAGCCGTAATGCCCTATAAAGGAGCACCAGAACATTGATTAATCAGGAGTTCACTCCTGCAGAATACGCATACTTCCTTTACCCCTGTAAGGTATAGGCCTAATTGATAGGAAAGCGCTCTAGGGGGCCGAACTCTGTGCTATCAAACTGATAATTCGGTGGTGAAGGGTTGCCGGCGTCAAAGACATGCCATTTAGCTGCGCTAAAGTAGAAAGAGTTCCATATCCTTTAACAACTACTGGTGTATGACGTGTCGCACTCGGCATTACGGCACCTGGAAGTGAAGGACGATGATCCCCATAGAACACCAGTAAAGCATTCCGACCTGTCTGCCCGAGAGCCTGCGTCACACGCCCCAGCAGTTCGTCCCCATGCTGGAGATGATGAAGGTAATCGGCTATCCCGCCTGACCATGGCCCATGATTTTCGATAGTGACTGTAAAGATGAATGTTCCCGAAGGTCTGGAAACAGCCTCATCAATCAGCCGCAATATCCGGTCTCCTACGGCATCATCCGCGATGTGGAACCCACACCGGGCTGTATCGGCGAATTCTTCCACACCGATTAGCCGATTAAATCCCCCAATCGGCATCAGATCGTCACGCCCATAAAACCTGAGATCGTGCGGATGTAAAAACACCCTTTCCTCACAGACCTGAGCCAATCTGGCCGCCAGCGCATCCTCGGGTTGCTTTCGAGCCGTGAGATAAGGATCAAAACGACGGAAGCCCAGTTCGCTTTCCTCGTGGCCGAACAACACGCCGTATTCCGCACGCATGGTATAGGCACCAAATCCCGAGACCTGAAGCTTTCCGACGTCTCCGTCCCGTTCTGCGCGTAGCAAGTGAGGCAACATACAAACTGAAGCCTCTTCAAGACCGAACTCACGGGGATCGGCAAACGATTCACACTGGATCACCACAATCAGAGGTGCCTGAGCGGATTGCCCTAAGGATACCGGCGACCAGTTCGGAAGCTTCTGACGACGATCATCCTTCCATCTCAGCCAACCCAGTACGATAGTCGCCAACAGACCGTAGCGCTCCTCTCCCATATCGAGATCCGCATCAGGTAAAATCCTGCGGGCCAATCCAGCACGCCCCAGAATGTGCAGACACAGCCATCCAGTAACAAATAAGCACCCTCCCTGGATCCTGACGGTAAGGCCAGGGGCAGTCCGGAACCAGAACATATCCCTCAAAAGCAGGACTACGAAAGATAATCCAAGCAACGTCAGCCCCGTCACGACTAGAACTCGCGCAACTGGAGGAATGGCTCCGATATAAAATCTGGGATGCCGGACAAAGGCGCCGATAACTGCAACATCACTGAACATCAGCGGCTCACCGAGAATATTCCTCTTCAGACTTGAGCCAAAGAGCAGAAGAACTCCCATCAGAACCGTTAGCGCCGCAGCAACCAGAGGGTGCCCCAGCAATGATACGAATGCTCCAAAAATTACAAACACCAAAAAAAAACGAAACAGAGATGCTTGCAATAAAATTAAATATTTATGGATTCTCCTTGATTTTTTATTATTGAATGCAATTATATCAATAAAATTAAATAAAATAAAGTCTATCAGTATAGAACATACTATATGCACATGAATCCTTATTGCTCCAATATTAACTTACTCATGTTGGTAAATTTCTTACTGCCTCCATGAGATCCTATGTTTCCATTTTATGGTTTATTTTCATCTTTCGCGACTATCCTTTAAATGTTATCCCACTCAAGAGCTCCGTAAACATCAAATCCGGATAGGAGCACGAGAAAAGAAGAGTATCAGTCTTGAGCCTAGAAGACGTTCCGACATCTAGTCCACTTCCGCTCATTCTTTCCGCGCCTCCTCTAGGAAACCCTATTTATACCTTTACCCAGGTTCGACCATATCACGAGCTCCTGTCAGATAAGGCATCAATCTCGCCGGATCATGTCAGAAACGATCTCGCCGTAAGAATGATTTTACAGGCGCGGATAGGAGGCATGTTCTGGGAGCGCTCCGCGGCGGCAGCAGTCGCAACCGTGGTCTGCGTACCCTCTCATGCAGGGTATGCCCGGCAGATGTGGCGAAACGCAAAAGCGTGGACAAGCCCGCGTCGACTACTGCTCGTCACACCACATGACACTCCCCAATGGCGCAGGATGCGAAATGAGGCCCGGGCCGAAGGGGCTCAGGCCATCTCGGCAAATGTGGACCCGCACTCTCTTCTGGATGGAAAGCGCACATTCCTCTTGCCCCCCAAAGGTCTGACGACACTTTCGGCGCTTGCGGCCCTGACCGGACATTTCGTTCTGCGCTCCGATATAAATAAATGCTGGAAACCGGACTTTCACGCCCCCTCGGAGGCGCTTCATATTCTCCATTCTGCAACAGAGTACCGGTCACCATTTTCGGGGCAACCGATCGATATCTTTGAAGCGATTTCTCTCCTTACGGAATGGAAACGCATTCTCATGGCTAATCGCACCATCAGCGTGTGTGTCGGCATGTCATTCTGGAAACGCTCCCGGATGAAAACGTTTTTCGCAACAGCCGAAAAACACCATCCATACCCGCTTTTCCGTCGTACAACCGCTGGCGCCCTAAGCGTGCGGCAAAATCTTATAGGTCGGAACGGAATCGCCGCTTGGGCAACCCGCTTGCCGCGCGAACTGGAACAAGCAGCACAAAAAAATCACCGTCCCCTTCTCCGTGTCGAAGACGGCTTTATACGCTCTGTCGGTCTTGGAAGCGGCTTTTTACCTCCTGCCTCCATCATCGCCGACAGCAGGGGGGCCTATTACGACCCAGCCCAACCTAGTGATCTGGAAGTCCTGCTCGCCACACATCCCCTTGGAGAAGAGCTTCAGAAGCGGGCCTGCTCCCTGACGGAACTAATTCGAGCACAAAATATTTCAAAATATTCTGCAGGCGGCAACGTGCCGACCATAAACGCGCCGAAAGGGCGACGGATCCTCCTGGTTCCCGGACAGGTCGCTGACGATATGTCGGTCCGGCTAGGAGGCGTAGCCATAAAGGGCAACATGGAACTGCTACGCCGCGTCCGGGCAGAAAATCCGGACGCATTCATCGTTTATCGTCCACATCCGGACGTGGATGCAGGACATCGTGCTGGTGCCATCCCCGATGCTGACATACTTCAAGTAGCCAACCAGATTTCTCGCGGCGGCGGCATGGCGCCTTTGCTGGACGCAGTGGACGAAGTCCATACGCTGACCTCCCTGACTGGCTTTGAAGCCCTAATGCGCGGACTTCCCGTCACGACATATGGTCAACCTTTCTACGCAGGGTGGGGGCTAACCTGTGATCGGGAACCCATTCCACGGCGGACCCGGCGACTAAGCGTCGCCCAGCTTACGGCGGCCACATTGCTGCTCTATCCAAGATATATTGATCCTCTAACTGGCCTGTTCTGCGGACCAGAAATTCTCATCGCCCGCTTCGGCACTCCCGAAGTCTGGCGACCTGATCTTCTCATGCGTTTGCGTGAAGTTCAGGGAGGGATCAGAAAAGCCTTTGTTCAGGGAGTTCAAACGGTGCTGCACATCTCCGCGAAAAAGAAGAATCGGTTATGATCACCGTAAAGACACACCCTTCTGCCGCAGACACGACCCCCATCATGATGCAACGCACCAACGATGGTGTACAACGCAACATCCTGCTCCTTCAGGGGCTAATGGGGCCGTTCTTCAGGCTAATCGGCAGAGAATTGCGCCGTCGGGGATACGGTGTCTGGAAAGTCAATTTCAACGGCGGAGACCGGCTTTTCTGGCGCCTTCCGGGTGGGATCGACTTTACCGGCCGTGCCAACGAGTGGCCGGACGCCCTGACCCGTATCATCATCGAACATGACATCACTGATGTCGTACTTTTCGGGGATTGCCGCCCATTGCATAGCGCGGCCATCGCCGTCTGCGCACGGCTGCACATTCCAGTGCATGTCTTTGAAGAAGGCTATCTTCGCCCGGACTGGGTGACGTTCGAGCTTGGAGGCGTCAACGGCAACTCTACTCTTTCGCGCGATCCGACTTACTACATCGAGAACGCCAAAGCTCTTCCCGACCTACCGCCGCACCATCCCGTTCCGTCCTCCTTCCGGACCCGCGCCCTTCAGGGACTGGCCTACAATACCGCCGACCTCCTCTCCCGTTGGCATTATCGCCACTGGAACAACTACCGTCCCTGGCACCCCCTGACGGAAGGGATCGGATGGTTACGTAAACTTCTCGCCCGCGATGAGCGCCGCGCCCGAAGCGAAAAGGCACTCAAAACGCTACGGGCTTCGCATAGCTTCTACATGCTTTTTCCTCTTCAACTCGATGCTGACGCGCAGGTGCGCCTTCATTCCTCCTTCAGCGGAATGGCAGAGGCCATCCGGGTTGTAATAGCTTCCTTTACCTCCCATGCTCCCCATGGTATGCGCCTCGTCATCAAGGAGCACCCACTCGACAACAATATTCGGAACTGGTGCCATGAAGTAGCGATGCAGGCCGCAGCCTACGGCGTCTCGGACCGAGTGGACTACTTCGAAGCGGGGGATATTGCGGATCTGGTCCGCACAGCTACCGGCGTTATCACCATCAACAGCACGACCGGAACACTGGCACTTGCAGAAGGCAAACCTGTCATCACTTTGGGCAATGCCGTCTACGATATTCCAGGCATCACATTTCAGGGTCCGCTAGAGGAATTCTGGTCCAATCCGGGTAAACCCGATCCAGAAATCTTCGCGGCCTATCGTCGCGTTCTGATCGAACGCTGTCTGATTCCCGGTGGCTTCTTCTCGAACGAAGGTATGAGCAAGCTGGTACGCCACGCAATCGATCGGTTGACACATCACAGCCCACGGGATTTCGCCGCCACATCACGCGCCGAAATGGCACGCCGTGAAGCTCTGCGCCAGAAACTGTCCCGTTATCCAGATACTCCTGCGGAAATCACCTTTCCGGCTCTGCCCAAGAACGCGCTCAAAGCAGAACTTGAAGCTCTGAAAGAAGTCTCATCGTGAGTGATTCGCCGTCTGGAAACAGGCCGTTCTACACCCTCGACATCTCGCGAATTCTCACCCGTGCGAGTGCCCGCGTTCCGACAGGGATCGACCGCGTCGAACTTGAATATGCCCGCTATCTCCGCCAGCATGCGCCTGACCATCTTGAATTCGCCGCCGCGCATCCGCTCGGGCGTTTCGCTGTTCTCCCTTATGACAGGGCCAGTGCCTTTATAAAGGCCATCGGCACCGTCTGGGACAGCGGAACGGATGACGGAGGACGAGCTTCCAGACTGGGCCGCGCCCTTCTACACGGTGTTCTGCTGCCACGTCCCGTCCGCTCTACCGCGCCACATGGGCAGACTCGTGGCCGCAACATCTATCTTCTGATGTCTCACCACCATCTGATACAACCCAGACTCATCGCAGCTGCGATCCGACGGCGCAATGGCCTGTTTGTTCCGATGGTCCATGATCTGATTCCGCTTGAATTCCCCGAATATTCCCGGGAACGTGAACCCGACAGACACCTGCGCCGTATCAAGACGGTCGTCCAATATGCCGATGCCGTTCTCGTGCCTTCAGTAGCCACCGGACAGTCGCTTCGCCCACATTTCATACAAGCGCGGCGAGACGTTCCCATATGGTCGGCCCCACTCGGTGTCCATTTGCGTGCCACATCAGACGCAGACATGCTCCCCGACGACAAAGCCAACACGATCACCCGACGCAGCCACCCTTATTTCGTCTGTCTGGGTACAATCGAGGCACGCAAGAACCATCTCCTACTTCTCAACCTTTGGCGACGCTTAGTCGATATCCACGGAGAGAGCGCACCTCATCTAATTATCGTAGGCAAGCGAGGCTGGGAGAACGAACAGGTCATCGATATGCTGGAGCGCTCTCCAGCCCTGAGGGGGATGGTAGAAGAACACAACTCCCTTCCCGATACGACAGTCGTGACCCTGCTTCGGGGCGCTAAAGCTCTCCTATTCCCGTCGTTTTCTGAGGGGTTTGGCCTCCCCCTAGCAGAAGCTCTGGCATTGGGTACACCCGTCCTGTGCTCGAACATTCCAGTTTTCCAGGAGATCGGCGGCGACTGCGCCACATACCTCGACCCATTGGACGGTCCAGCGTGGATACAAGCCATTGAGACTCTATCGAGACTGTCCCTACCTCAAGCGCCCTTAGCCAAAAACCAAATCCTCACTTGGCCCCAGAGTGTCGCCCGAGCACTTGATTATATCTCTTCTTTGACATAGCGATCTGGAGGGATCGAAGAACCTTTGATTGATGTGCTTGGTCCGTAATTTCTGGCTTTTGGCGATTTGATTGACGGTTCTTGAAGTAGCATTCGATCTGCGTTTTGAGCAGATCGGGGACTGTCTCCCTGCTGGATGGCTACGCACTCGCGTTGATCCGTTCCAAAAAGAGGAAGCGGCGCATGTTGTAGACGATATTGGCCACCTGCCGCTTCGCCTTCGTGAACTTCAGCATTTAGCGCGCATGACGATCCTTGTGCGGCCGCTTTGCGGGTTTGTCCTACCACTTCTGTGGGATCCGTCCTTCCCGAAGATCGGCTTTCTCAGCGTTCGTATTACGCTGCTTTAGAGCAGCTACCAATGTTGCATCTAGGATCTAGAGCTCGACATCGGCAGATAACCCGTGTTCCGGAGGGTCGCGTCAAAACGATCAAACATCTTTCAATGACCCCCACCTGTATCAGGCGTTCACGGAACAGCCAGACCGTTTTGGCATCCGAGGCCTTGTTCAGATCAGAACGGAACGGAACGCTTCAAAATCCACAGTCAGGGAAAACGCTTCGAGCTGATCGCCAAGCCCGTTCACCCGGGGCATTCG
>NZ_BJUZ01000001.1 GCF_007988885.1 Gluconobacter wancherniae NBRC 103581 | reverse complement strand
GATTGATCGGATTATGCTCTAGCTAGGACGCCCAAATATAGTCGAGAGTGAAATTTTTTGTATTCGTTCCAATCATAATGATATTCCGGTTATGCGTCCCGCGTCGAATGAGTTAGGCTGCCATAATGCGTTATACACTCCGGCAGTTAGAGTATTTTGTGGCGGCCGGGGAAGCCGGCTCCATCCGGCACGCGTCCGAACGCCTTTCGATTTCCCAGCCTTCCATCTCTACGGCGATTTCCCATCTCGAGCTTGAACTGAACGTCCAGCTCTTCATCCGTCACCACGCACAAGGTTTGTCCCTTACAGCCGTAGGGCAGATTTTGATGGAAGAGGCCAAGTGCGTGTTGGGGATGGCTGAAAACCTTTATTCTTTGGCTGCGGAAACAACGGATCAGGTGAGGGGAACGCTGTCGGTTGGCTCAATGGTCACGCTTGCCCCCATGATCATGCCTGAACTCGTCCACAGTTTCTGTACGCGCTACCCTGCCGCCGAAATCCGTCAGGTGGCGTCTAATCACGAATGGTTGGCCGAAAAACTCAAACAGGCCGAAATTGATATCGCCATCACGTACGATCTGCATCTTCCTCCCGGGATTGAGTTCATCCCTCTGGCCAGCCTTCCGCCCCATGTCCTTGTCAGCGAAAACCATCATCTTGCGCAGCGTTCGTGCGTGGACCTGGCCGAGCTGGCCGCCGAGCCGATGATCTTCCTCGACCTCCCTCTCAGCAGGCAGTATTTCAACGCCCTATATCACCACGAGGGCCTGCAACCCAATATCTACGCCCGCTCCGCCGAGCAGGAAGTGGTGCGGACCATGGTTGCAAATGGCTATGGCTATACGCTGGCGAATGTCCGTCCGTGCTCCGATATGGCCCTCGACGGCAAGAAGGTCGTCCGCGTGCGACTGTCAGGCGATCACCGCCCGATGGTCATTGGTATGGCAACATGGCAGGGCGTCCGTAAATCGCGCCTGCTGGATCTTTTCGTCCATCACTGCCGCTCCTCGATTTCCGACACGGCAATCCCGGGCATGAAGCCTCTGGCCTAGGACAGGCCCCGATTATTCGGCATAATCGGGCTCTTCCCGATCAAGGATGAGCTTCATTTCCTCGAAATGCCTGATGGAAAAATCTCGGATCTTTTCCCAGTCCCGTGCCGTTCTCTCCGCCACGTCGTCCGACAGGACGGAAAGCTCACGGCCCGTGGAATAGGCAGTTACAAGGATCTGGCACGCGCGTTCGATTGTGTACATGTCGTCGAACGCTTCTCCAACCGTCTCCGCAACGATCAGCACGCCGTGATTGCCCATCATCAGCCGCGTTCTGTCTTTCAGAAGAGATGCCAAGCGCGCGCCTTCCGCCTCGCTGTCTGCCATGCCTCCATATTGGGTGTCCACGGCAACCCGGTTAAAATAGCGGGCCGTGTTTTGGTCAATTGGTAAAATTGTAGGATCACGCAGTGTAGAGATTGTCGTGCTGTAGATCGGATGCAGATGCATCGCGACCTGCGCCGCCGGATTCAGACGATGCAATTGTCCGTGAATCGCCCACGCAGTCGGGTCCAGATCGCAGGCAGCCAGACTGTTGGCATTGTTCGTATCGACCAAAACCAGATCGCTCGCCCGGATACGCGAAAAATGCCGCCATTTCGGATTGATCAGAAAGTGCGACCCATCTGGCGAAACCGACATACTGAAATGGTTTGCGACAGCCTCATGCATTCCAAGCCGGGCTGCAAGACGGAAGGCGGCGGCAAGATCAATCCGTGCTTTTTTCTCGTCATGTGCGGTCATGAAGGCGATCCCTGAGCAAGATGGTCTGAAATATCGGTCTTCCCGATGTTCTAAAGAGTCGTCGATGGACGGCAAAGACGGATTTATCAAATGCATCCCCCCGTTTTTCCGATGCAGCACGCGGGAAAACTCTTAGGAAAAGACTAAGCAACGATAATTAATTCGATTGTTTCTCGAGGCATATCGTTTCCATACAACAACGGAGAGGTCTTCCTGAGTTGTGGAAGAATTCTTCTGTCAGTCCAGTAGGAAATGTCCAGCATGACAACGGAAAACGTCGATACCCTCATCATTGGCGCGGGCCAGGCCGGCGTGGCGATGAGCGAACACCTGGGCAAAAGAGGGGTGCCGCATCTCGCTGTGGAGCGCGGAAACATTGCTCAGAGATGGCGTGCCGAACGCTGGGATTCCCTTGTCGCTAACGGTCCCGCCTGGCACGACCGTTTTCCGAACCGGACATTCGACAAAACAGCGCCCGACGGCTTCGTCCCCCGTGCCCAGATTGTCGACTATTTCGAATCCTACGCCACCCAGATCAACATGCCCATTCGCTGCGGCGTCGAAATACGGCACCTTCGCAAAGCTGCAGACGGCATCGGATTTGAAGCTCAAACGGCAGACGGCATCATCAGGGCACAGAACGTCGTCGTCGCAACTGGACCGTTCCAGAAGCCGTCCTTTCCCGATATCATCCCTGCAGAGTTCGACGTGCACCAGATGCACTCGAACAGTTATAAAAACCCTCAGCAGATTGCCGATGGCGGCGTTCTGGTTATCGGGGCAGGGTCGTCCGGCGCACAGATCGCGGACGAACTGCGCGCTTCCGGTCGGGACGTCTGGCTGTCCGTCGGCCCGCATGATCGTCCGCCCCGTCGTTACCGTGGCCGCGATTTCGTCTGGTGGCTCGGCGTGCTGGGATTGTGGGATATGAAAGTCCCCAGCCCCGATACGGAACACGTCACCATCGCCGTCAGCGGTGCTCATGGCGGCCATACCGTCGATTTCCGTGACCTCGCCGCCAGCGGCATGACTTTGCTGGGCCGGACCGAGAGCTTCGAGAATGGCTGCCTGCATTTCGCTCAGGATCTCCGGAAAAATATCGAAGGCGGTGATGCCAACTACCTGTCGATGCTCGACGCTGCAGATGCCTATGTCACGGCAAACGGTTTGGATCTCCCCGAAGAGCCCGAAGCCCGTAACATCGGCGCCCTCCCGGCTTGCGCTACAGACCCGGCCTTGAGCCTCGACCTGAAAGCAGCCGGGATTAAAACCGTTATCTGGGCCACCGGCTATAAATTCGATTTCAGCTGGATCGACATCGACGTTCTCGATGCTCGCGGCGCCCCCCGTCACGACCGTGGCGTCTCCGTTGTACCGGGCCTCTATTTCCTGGGGCTGGCCTGGCTGTCACGGCGCGCTTCTCCCTTTATCTGGGGCGTCTGGCACGATGCGGACTATCTTGGAGAGCATATTGCAGACCGCCGTCTGGCTATGGCAGGCTGACGGCGGACGCGCCCGGTGTCCGTTTCCGAAATCGAGAGCATTCTCTCGTCGCTCGTCGGTTTTCCCAGCGTCTGCGGGCTGCCGAACGGAGAGATCATAGACTGGATCGAGGCGCATCTTCTGGCCTCCGGGGCGCAGGTGCGCTGCATCCCCGGAGACGCCACCAATGGGGGCCCGGGTCGCTACAGCCTGTTCGCCACGATTGGCACGAAGGCTGCAGGTGGCATCGTCTTGTCCGCCCATGCGGACGTGGTCCCCGTCACCGGCCAGAATTGGTCGTCGGACCCGTTCGTCCTCACACGGCGCAAAGACCGGCTGTATGGCCGGGGCAGCAGCGACATGAAGGGCTTTCTGGCCTGCATGCTGAACCTTGCCCGCAAGGCTAGCGCGGACGATGCGCCGCCGCTCAAACGCCCGCTTTACCTCGCTATTTCCCATGACGAAGAACTCGGTTGCCTCGGGGTTCGCTCACTGATCGAAGGCATCCGCGAAGACGGCGAATTCGCCGATCTGGGTGCGCTCGGCTGCATCGTAGGCGAGCCTACGGGCATGCAGGTTGCCGTCGCCCATAAAGGGAAAATCGCGTTCGAAATCATCTGCCACGGACAGCCTGCTCATTCTGCAAACCCGTTCCTCGGCAAAAGCGCCATCACCCTTGCAGGCGATATGGTCGCGGCGCTCTCGCGGTTGCAGGACCATATCCGTCAGACCGAACAGCATGACGCACGCTTTGGCGTTCCGTTCTCCACCGTGCAGGCAGGCCTGATTTCGGGTGGAGCCGCCCTGAACATCGTCCCGGACCTTTGCACGATCACAGCTGAACTGCGCCTTCTGCCCGGCTATGAAGGCGCGCCCTATCTGGCTTGGCTGGAAGACGCCGCCCGTCAGGCCACGAAAAAACTCGGCGGCGGCGAGATCGAACTGCGGATCACGAATGCCTATCCCGGCCTGAATGCCACTGCCTCGAGCGACATCTGCTCCATCGCCCTACACGAAGCCGGACAGAATCAGGTTGGCGTCATTGATTTCGGCACTGAAGCGGGGCTTCTGGAGGAACAACTCGGACTAGACTGCATCGTCTGCGGTCCCGGTTCCATCGCGCGCGCGCATAAGGCCGACGAATACATTACCCTGCCCGAACTGGCCGATGCAGAACGCTTCCTTGACGGGGTACTCGACCATCTCAGACGATGAGCGGCCCAGACGCCGCGCGATTCATGAAAGACACTGCCCATGACCTTTTCCATTGTGGCCCGATGTGAACGGACCGGCCAGTTCGGGATGGCTGTTTCGTCGTCTTCTCCCGCCGTTGCCAGCCGCTGCGCCTTCGCTAGAGCAGGCGTCGGCGTTGTCGCCACCCAGAACATCACCGATCCCCGCCTCGGCCCCGCGGGGCTGGATCTGCTGGAGCGAGGTGCAACCGCAGCGGAATGCCGGGACATTCTGGTCCGCGGCAATGCATTTGCGGCATTCCGGCAGCTCGTCGTCCTCGATCGCACCGGCGGCACCGCACTCTGGGCCGGAGAGCAGGTTCTGGGCTGCCATGCAGAGATTGCCGGAACCAATGTCGCCGCCGCAGGCAACATGCTGGCCAGCGTGGACGTTCCGGCTCTCATGAAGGACGCCTTCAACGCCTCCAGTTCGTCTCTGGACCTGGCCGAACGGCTGATCCTCGCAATGGAAGCGGGTCTCGCAGCAGGCGGGGAGGCCGGTCCGGTCCATTCCGCCGGGCTGATCGTCGTGGAAGAACAGAGCTGGCCGCTGGTGGACCTGCGTGTGGACTGGAGCAACGCTCCGCTCACCGATCTGCGGAGCCTGTGGACACTCTGGCAGCCTCAGATGCGCGACTACGTCACACGCGGCCTCAACCCGCTCTCAGCACCTTCGTACGGTGTGCCGGGGGACCGTTAAGGTCCCCGTTTTTCTCAAGCGGCATCTTGCAGCATCATCCGCGCCGCCTTCGCCCCGATCATCATGCTCGGGGCGCTGGTGTTGCCGCTGATGAGCGTCGGCATGATCGACGCATCCGCCACCCGCAGCCCCGAAATACCGCGCACCGTCAGACGCGGAGTTACAACCGCATCGTCATCTACGCCCATGCGACATGTACCGGCAGGATGAAAGACCGTGGCGGCACTCCGCCGCAGATACTCCAGGATCTGGGCGTTGTCCGCCACGTCCTCGCCGGGTGCGACTTCCGTGCCACGGGTTCCGTCAAAGGCGCCCTGAGCCAGAATGTGCCGTGCCGCACGGATGCCTTCACACAAAACGTTCAGATCGTGCGGATCTGATGCGAAACTGAAATCAATGACCGGCTGGTTTGAGCCATCCGTCGCCAGCCGGATGCTGCCCCGGCTTTTGGGGCGCAGAACGCAGGTATGGATCGCAATCCCATGCCCCCATTCAAACAGCCGCCCACGCGGACTGCGATAACCGGGCACGAAATGAAACTGGATATCGGGCACGCCATCGCGGGCGAGGGACGTGCGTGCAAATCCTCCGGCCTCGACATAATTCGTGGTCAACCACCCCTTGCGCCCGAATAGGAACCTGAACGGAGACATCAGCACGGACGGCAGCGACCGGCCGGAAAATCCCAGCGTCCGATGATCGTTCGAGCGCACCGTGACCAGCCCGTCCAGATGGTCCTGAAGGTTCTGGCCCACGCCCGGCAGGTGATGCACCGGCGAAATCCCCGCCGCGATCAGATCCGCGCTGAGCCCGATCCCGGACGCCATCAGGATCTGTGGAGAGCCGATCGCCCCCGCACACAGAACGATTTCCCGCTCCGCTCGCAGCAGCCGGGTCGTGCCGTCCTGAACGACCACGACGCCCCGCGCTATCCGGTCCTCGATCACCAGATTGCGCACCTGAACGCCTGACAACAGGCTGAAATTCGGCCGCTTTAGAATCGGATGAACGAATGCCCGGTACGCACTCAGTCGACAGCCGTTGCGCTGTGTCACATCATACAGGCCCACGCCTTCCAACGTTGGACCGTTGAAATCGGCATTCTCTGGCAACCCCGCGCTGACACCGGCCTGAATGAAACGTCGCGACAGCGGATTGACGTCGCGCGGCGTCGTGACATCCAATTCGCCTTTGAAGCCGTGATACGCCGGATCAAGCTGCCGGTGACAGTGTTCGAGGTTTCGGAACTCGGGCAGAACGTCGTCCCATCCCCAACCTGTACAGCCCAGAGTCTGCCAGTGATCGTAATCCGTGCGGTCGCCCCGGATATAGATCATGCTGTTGAGCGTGGTGGACCCGCCCAGCGCCTTGCCGCGCGGCACATGAATGCGCCGCCCCGCCAGATTTTCCTGCGGCGTGGAGTGGAACTGATAGGCGAAGCGCTGGCTTTTGTAGAGCGTTATCGTTCCAGCCGGAATGCGAATTCTCGGCGTATGGTCGCTACCTCCCGCCTCGACGAGACAGACGCTGAAACGCCCATCCGCGCTGAGGCGGTTGGCAAGCACGCACCCCGCAGAACCAGCGCCCACGACGATGAAATCGAAAGACCGGGAGAGATCGTTCTGCATGATCTTCAGAACCCCGTTGAAACGGTCGCAAGACAGGCGAAAGACGGCGCCACATAATAGCTGGATGTTCCTGCAACCGGCCCCGTGCTGTAAACGCCCGACAGGTAGTGGCTGTCGCCCAGATTGACGATGTTCAGGCGGATACTCGGCTTCTTGAAAAATCCGATGTCATGTGTACGGGCGCCCAGCATCATGTCCACCTGCTTGTGGCCCGGAATGCGCTCGTCGTTCATGAACGTGCCGTATTCCTTGTCGACATATTTCATGGATACGCTGCCGAAGAACGTGCCGTCATCGTATTGAACGCCAATCGCCGCCATCCAGCGCGGGGCGGACGTCGCGATCTTGCCCTTTGTGGCATAGGTCACACCGCCCATTGTGATGTTGTTGTCGTTGGTCGCATAAAGATATTCCGCCGACACATACGGAGAGAAGTGATGCCAGGGCGTAAAGCCCAGTTCCGCATCTACACCCCGCGACGTCATCCCGCCCGCATCGAGGAAGTACGGAACGGCGTTGATGTACTGGTTGATGGCATGGTGAACGAAGTTGTAGTTGAACAGCGTCACCGATCCCATGACCCAGTTGTTGTGATACCGCGCGCCCAGTTCTTCGGCGATGCTGTATTCGTCCTTCAGATGCGTGTTCGCCGTCTGGTAAAGGCTCGCATCATATGGGCTGTTATACTGATTATAGAATGCAGATCCCATCGGTACGCGGAAGCTCGTCGTCGCATTGGCGAAAAGTTGGATGTTGTCATTCACCTTGTAGCTGATCGACATGCGCGGCAGCGGCTCGGCCGAGTTGTAGCCGACGGCATACTGCGGACCGGGCTGCTGGAGCGTCCCGTTACGCGCGGTCATGACTTCCTTGAACCCGACATTGATATGCAGCCGGTCATTGAGCAGCCGCACTTCGTCCCCGACATACAGCCCGACCATCTGCGTGATCGTATGATATCGCCAGCCATTCAGAACGGTTCCGTCCGTCAGCTTGAGCAGCGAGTTTGAAACATTTCCCGCTGCGTCCAGCCCGGAGAACGGCTCACTCACATTCATGTCGCTGTAACCGTACCACGCACCCGCCACCAGATGATTGATGCCGGAATCGTAATGCAAGGCCGCATTCAGCCCAGTATAGTTCTCGCGCCCATACCAGTCCCATTTCGCGGCGACATTGCCATCCTGGGAATAGGTGTTACCCGCAAGCTGGCCATTGATCGGCTGCGTGCCGTCATAATAGGTGCCGCTCGTCGGGATCGTATAGATGCCCAGCGGATAATTGCCCGACCCGTGATAGAAATACGGCGTGATATCCAGCGAAAGCTTGTGGGTCAGCGCCAGATGGGACTGGCTGCTCAGGAAATAATCCGTCCAGTTCGTCTGGAACCCTTTGTAATAGTTGGAATCGCCAAACTTGTAGGTGCCGTCCAGATTGATCCCGCCGCCAAGCCCGCTTTTATTCCAGGCTGCCAGCGAAGGCGTGCTGTACCAGGCTGTGTTCTCGTTGTTGTACGTGAAAGACAGGGACGTATAGCTCTCCGGCGCCCAGTCCTTGATCGCCTTGAAATCCATATGCCGGCGCAGGTTCCGTCCCGGCCCACGCCACGCCCGACTGGTCAGGTTTGAAAAAGACGCAAACGCCCGCAGCCCCGTATGCCCGATCTCCCCGGTATCATATCGAAGGAACTGGCGGTTCATCTGATGCGACCCATAACTCACATCCACCTGCCCCGAACGCGTATATTCCGGATTGCGGATCCGCACGTTCATCGTACCACCCGCAGAATAAACGGTCGGAATTTCAATATCCGGCGCGCCCTGCTGGAGTTGGACACTCTCCATGTTTTCGCTGTCTACCCATTCCGACGAGTTCGGGGTGTAATTGTCTGGGTCGTTCATCGGCGCACCTTCGAAGATGTAGCCGATTTCCTGCTGGTTGAGGCCGCGGACGCTGACGGAGGACTGGTCGGTGACGCCGAAGGGGTCTCCCATGGCAACGTTGGCGCCCGGGGAGAGGGTGACGAGGGCCAGAGTATTAGAGGCCGGGGATTGTTTGGCGATGAATTCGTGCGACACGGTGCTGACGGAGCGGGCCGCGGTTTCGCGTTTGATCAGGCCGCCGCCGGGTCTGTGGCGGCTGACGGAGACGTTGATCGTTTCTCCGGGGCCGGTGTTGTCCACGGCGGTGCGTTTGGGGCGTGCCGGGGCTGACGTTGCAGCATGGGGCTGAGTGCTATAGGTGGGTGCGTGATGTTTGCCCGGGGCCGCAAAGGCTGTTTTCGTGCCTCCTCCCAGAAGGAGAATTGTCGAGGAGAGAAGCAAACAATGGCGTGAAAACAGGGATTTCGTCTGCATGGCGGTACCTCGGCATGAATGGCCCGTGCGGCGCGGGATGTGCGTTAAGGAGGAGGGCTTCGGGCGTGTGATCAGCCGGGAATGACGGCGATGACGTCCACTTCGATCAGCCATTCAGGGCGGGCGAGGGCGACGACGACCAGTCCCGTGAAAATAGGAAAGACCCCTTTGAGGTGCTGTCCGAGGACGCGGTAAGTGGCTTCACGGTAGCGGATGTCGGTGAGGTAGACCGTGACCTTGCAGATGTGGGAGAGGTCGGAGCCAGATTCTTTGAGAAGAAGGGCGATGTTTTCCATGACCTTGTGGGCCTGTCCGACCGGATCGCCGACGCAGACGTTTTCACGCGTGTCGAGATCCTGCGGGACCTGTCCGCGGACATAGACGGTATTTCCTGCGACGACGGCCTGACAGAGATCGTTGTCGAGGTTCTGTTCGGGGTAGGTGTCCTTCGTATTGAAGGGGCGGATTCGGGTGTGAACGGGCATGGAACTGTTTCCTCAAACTCTTCGCGCCTGATGCGAGTTTGGTGCGATAGAGGAATGGTCGCAATTCGGTGCGATGAGTTAAAGAACGGATGTATGGGGAAGCGCTTAGGAAAAACTGAAGAAGGCTTCCGCAGGTCGCCAGATTGTCAGTTCCGGTTGCGGGACAGGGCCAGATAAAGGGCGCCGGGAACGAAAATTCCGATGATCCACGAAATGTCGATACCGCCAAGGGCGCGGGCGAGCGGGCCGGTATAGAGGCCGTTTGACAGGAACGGAATCTGGACGATGACGCCGATGGCGTAGCACAGCAGGGCCGGGCGGTTGGCGCGGCCGTAGACGCCGCCGTCGTGTCGGAACAGGGAAGGAATATCGTAGGCCCCGTGCCGGACTAAATAATAATCGACGAGGTTGATCGCCGTCCACGGAGACAGGACGGCGAGGAGCAGCGCGATGACGTTGTCGAGGATTTCCAGCACGTTTCCGGTCAGATTGATCGTGATGACGGCGCAGCATAGGCACAATGTGAGCGCGGCCAAGGCGCGGGAGCGGCTGGTCGGGGTCCAGTGGGGGCGGAATGTCTGGAGGAAGGTCAGCGACGAGAGGGCGGCGCAGTAGATCTGCATGGTGCAGCTCACCAGCGTCGAGACCATGATGACTGCGAACAGGGCCATGGGCAGCAGCGGGGACCAAGGCCTGACGGCGTCGTACATGGTTCCGGAAAAGCCGGTACTGCCGAGATAAGAGCCGATGAAGGTCGGGAAAGAGGTGCCGATGACGCTGCCCGTCAGGCAGACGAGAAACGCCGTGCGCTCTCCGGTCGCGGAGGGGAGATAGCGGGTGTAATCGGAAACATAGGGGGCATAGGCGATCTGCCACAGGACGCCGAGCGACAGGGCCGTCAGGAAGTCGTGGGGTGTGGGGGACTGCCAGAACTGCTGGGCGAGATGGCCGCCGGATGCGGACATGTAGGCGAAGGCCAGCAGGACGAACGTAATGGCGGCGACGGGAATGAAGCCGGAGATGAAGCGTTCGATCACGTCATGACCGATCGCGCAGAGGGCGCCGATGACGAGGACGGAAATCCAGATGGGAAGCTGGCTGACGGAGGGGCCGAAGACCTGCACGATCTGTTCGCGGCTGATGGCGAAAAACGTCGAGGTGAAGCCGACATACATCAGGATGATGATGGCAATGATCAGCAGACTGCCGGTGGAGCCGAACTGACCGCGGGTCTGCTGCATCTGCGGGATGCCGAGATGGGGGCCCTGTGCGGCATGGAGGGCCATGAAGACTCCGCCCAGCAGGTTTCCCGAGAGAATGGCGAGGAGGGACCAGCCGAGGGAGAGGTGGCAGATGGTCGGGTACAACAGGCCTGTCATGACGGCCATGATGTTCTGGTTGGCGCCGATCCAGACCATCAGCAGCGACCAGGCGTTGCCGTGGCGGCGGTCTTCGGGGATGGGAAAGATCGTTTCGTTTTCAACGGCGAAGGCCGATGTTGCGGTTTCCTGAACGGTCTTGTTGGGGGACGGGTTCATGAAGGCAGGATCTTTCCCGTTTTTTGGCTCAGAGATCGTTCCACTCTGGCATTGTATTGGATGGGTCGATAGCCCCCAGAAAACGCGAGATCACGTCCGCGCTTTCGGGTTCTGCCCCGCACATCAGGGCGATGGCCAGACCGGTCAGGGACGAGGCAGGTGTGTGACGGCTTTTGGGGTTTTCGTCCGAACGGGCGCAGAGATCCATGACGAGAGTAGGGCAGCAGAACAGGCCGGAGCGGAGGGTTTCGCGCCAGTTGTCGGGGAGTGCATCACGCTGCGCCAGACCTGCGAGCAGGGGGCGCCACAGGAGGCGGGCCTTGTCCTGAAGGAAGGCCCGTCGCAGGGGTGGGAGCGACCAGTTTGTCGTGACGAACGCCGTTCCGTTGCTGATCCGGATTTCGGGGCGGGTTTTCAGCTCTGCGGAATGATAGAGCCAGTCAGCATGGGCGAAAATGTTGTGAAACGTGGTCTTGATTTCGGCCAGTAGCGCCGGGATGTGGCGTCCGGCGAAAGCGGGGTCGAACAGGGTGAGGCTGGTGGTGTCGGGGTTGAACCAGACATTTGCGTTATGGGCGTCTCCGTGAGCCACCACGCCGCCGCTTTGGGCCAGTGCCTCGGGCGACAAGTTTTTCAGCGTGTTGTAAAAGCAGTCTTTCAGGGTGCGGTCGTAGCGGATGCCGTCGATCACCCAGTGCAGTTCGAGAAGCTCGTGGCCGGTCAGGGTTGCGTCCGGAAATGTGAAAGTCCGTTCGGGGGCGAAGAATTTCGTTGCGCGGCTGCCGAGCGTGCCGGGCGGTTGATCCGGGGTGGTGAGGCGATGGTGAAAGAGCTGATGGATGGGTTCGTCCGCGCTCTGTTGGCCGGTGATCGGGTGCCATGAGCGCAGGTAGAGCGTGGCGCTCAGCGCATCCAGGTCCTGCTGGGCGTGTCTGAGGGCCGGGGCATCCGCGCCGGGCAGAGGCGTGTCACCGTCAGCGGCGCGGGCGGCATCGGCGAGTTTCGGGATGGTTTTGAGCGGGTAGAGCAGGATCTGCCGTCCGACGCGGCGGCAGACATGGGTAGGCATATCGACCGGAAATCCGGCTTCGAGCAGGATTTCGCCCCTGTAGAATTCCTGAAGGACGGAGTCTTCGTTTTCTTCATGGTGAAATTTGAAGAAAAAGCGTTCTCCGGTGTCACGGGTCATGAACCCGTTGACGGAGTTCAGGCTGTAATCGTCTGCGCCGAGTGTGACGTCCGTGATGTGGAAGCCGAATTCTTCCGCGATCATGCGCGACAGGAGATCCGCAGCGACAGCGGGGTTTCCGCTTCGGGCCGCGGCGAGGATACCTGCCGCGTTGACAGGCGTATTGCTGGCCGCTTCGGGGCTCATCGGGGTTGGATCTTCGGCATGGGGCGGGCCGAGGAGACGGCGCGGGCATGGCCTGAGAAGTTTTCGTAGAGGGCGAAACGTTCCGCATGGCGTGCGGCTTCGGGGTACGCTGCGGGCGAGACGCGTGCGAAGGACATGCGCTTCATGAAGTCATGGACCGAGAGCGGGGAGTGTGTGCGGGCGGCGCGGTTCGTGGGGAGTACGGCGTTCGGGCCGAGAACGTAATTGCACAATGTGACGGGCGAGGCCGTGCCGAGGAGGACTTCGCCTGCATTGCGGATGCGGCCGAGATCCGCCATCGGATCGAATGTCAGGATTTCGAGATGTTCAGGTGCGTAGGCGTTTGTGAAATCGACGGCGGCGCTGAAGTCTTTGGTCAGGATCACGCCGCCATGGGCGCCCCCCAGAACGGCGCGGGAGAAATCGGCGCGTTTGGGGTCCATTTCGGCCCAGTGTGCGGGCAGGGCGGCAATGACGCCTTCGGCCACGCGACGGCTGCTGGTGACGAGCCAGGCGGAGGAATCCGGGCCATGTTCGGACTCGATGATGAGGTCCAGCGCGGCCAGAACCGGATCGACGCTGTCATCGGTCAGGATGATGCTCTCGCTGGGTCCTGCGGGGATGCCGGGGTCGATCCGGTCGGACAGCAGGCGCTTGGCTGCGACAACATACGGGCTGCCGGGGCCGACGATTTTGGCGCAGGCGGGCACGGTTTCTGTACCGAAGGCCACGGCTGCGACGGCTTGTGCGCCGCCGCACTTATAGACTTCCTCGACCCCGATGAGGCGGGCGGCCACGAGAGTTCCGGCGTCGACGGTGCCGTCCTGGGAGGGGGGTGTAACAATGATCAGGCGCGGGACGCCAGCCACTTTTCCGGGGATGGTCGTCATGTTGACGACGCTGGGAAAGCTGCCTTTGCCGCGTGGGACGTAACAGGCCACGGAGTCGATGGGGATGTTGCGATCTCCGGCCCAGATGCCGGGCTGGACCTCGATCATCCAGCTTTCTTCCGGCTTCTGCGCGTCGTGAAAGCGGCGGATGTTTTCGATGCCGTATTTGATGGATTCGAGAACATCGGGCTCGATGCTGGCGAAGGCGGCGTCGAACTCTTCCGGCGTGGCCCGGATGCTCATTTCGGGGGCGGTCACACCGTCGAAAGCTTGTGCGAAATGACGAAGGGCGGCGTCGCCTTCGGTGCGGACGCGCTCGATGATTGGTTTGACGCGCTCGAAGAACACCGACAGGTCGCTCTCTGTGCGTTGCAGCAGGGCTTCGGGGATTGTTTCGGTCTGGGTCAGATCATGGAAGGTGATGTTATCAGACATCGGGTCTCTCTTTCGGGTCGGAAGGGTGGAAGAATCAGAGCGCGGCGAGTGTTCCGCCGTCCACGTACAGGACCTGTCCGGTGATGTAGGCAGAGGCTGTGGAGCAGAGGAATTGCAGGGGCCCTGCGAGGTCGTCAGGCAGTCCGAAGCGTGCGAGGGGGATGCCCGCCAGCATCTTTTCGCGCCATGCGTCGTTGCGGAAGAACGTGTCGGTCATGTCCGTATGGAAGTAGCCGGGCGCCAGGGCGTTGATGCGGATGCCCCGAGGCGCCCATTCGACGGCGAGGCTGCGTGTCAGGCCGAGGATGCCGGATTTGGAGGCGCTGTAGGGGACGGCCTTTGCGACGCCCGCTGCCGAGGTGAGGGAGGCGAGGTTGATGATGCTGCCTCCGTCCGGCATCAGGCGGGCGGCCTGCTGGGCCACGAAGAACGGACCTTTCAGATTGGTGTCCAGAAGGCGGTTCCACAGAGCTTCGTCCACGTCGTCGCAGGCACGGAGGGTTTCGTCACCGGCATTGTTGACGAGGATGTCGAGCGTTCGGGTTTCGCTGGCGATCCGGGAGAAGGCCGTGCGGATTGTGTCGAGCTTGCTGACATCCATGACGAGCGGATGGAGATTCAGACCGTTGGAAATGGCTTCGGAGCAGGCTGTCTCGAGAGTGTCGGCGTTGCGTCCGGAAATCCAGACGTCCGCGCCGCAGCGGGCGAGGTGGAGGGCCATGGCTTTCCCCAGCCCGCGTCCGCCGCCGGTGATGAGAGCCGTTTTGCCTGCCAGCGAGAAGAGGGTGGAGATCTCTACCATGTTCCGTCCGTGCCGTTGGGGGCGATTAGGGTTTTCAGGCGGTTTTCCGCGCCTGAGAGCAGATGGGTATAGAGGGCTGGCAGATCGGTGAGGGCTGCGGCCGGAGTGATCAGGCGGTCGAGAAACGGAACGAGGCCGGGGAGACGCTGGATGGCCTCGGGCATTTCGTCTGCGAAGGCGCTGACGCCCCGGATGTCGAGTTCCCGCTCCACGATCAGGTTGAGATCGATTCGGGGCGTGTGATGGAAAATGCCGGCCAGCACGAGCCTGCCGCCCGTAGCGAGGCGCTGGCAGGCCATTTCGACAACGGTGGCGGCGCCGGTGGCGTCGAGAATAAAAGCGGGGCCTTCCGGGCCGAACAGGGTGTTCCAGTCTTCTGCGTCCGGGGGAAGGGGAAGTGTGCCGATGGTTTCGGCAAGGAGTGTCTGGCGTCCGATGTTGCGTTCAAACAGATGGACGTCATGGCCCTGCTGCCGAAGCAGTAGGGCGGCCAGCCCTCCGATTGTGCCGCCGCCGCAGATGATGACCGGAGAACCGGGGGGGGGTGCGAGGCGGTTGACAGCGTGGAGGGAGACGGAGAGGGGTTCGATAAGTGCGCCGTATTTCAGGTGGAGTGTCTCGGGGAACGGCAGGACCTGAGTGGCTGGGAGGATCACCTCCTGTGCGAAGCCGCCGTCGCAGCTTTCTCCGACGAAGCTGAGGTTTCGGCACAGGTTTTTTCGGCCCGACTTGCAGGACTGGCAGGTTCCGCAACTGACCCTTGAATCCGCGATGACGGGTGTGCCGACTGTCAGTGAACCGCAGTTGCCGCTGGTCTGGGTGATGGTTCCGGAAAACTCGTGGCCCGGCGTGACGGGGCAGCGGGAAAGCCATTGGCCGGTCTGGAAATTGTGCAGGTCGGACCCGCAAATTCCTGCCGCTTCGACCCGGATGCGGACACAGCCGTCCGGCAGGTCCTGCGATATCGGGACAGGGAGAACCTGAATGTCTCCGATGCCTGAAAAACGGGCAGCAAGCACGAAATTCTTCCTTTCCCACCAGACTGAAGTCGGGCCTCATCTTTCTTTTCGGTATAGATATAATGAAGTCGGAATGAAAAGACCGATCCGAGGGATCCGCGCGTAGCTTTTTCCGGGGTAAGGCTTCAGGAAATATGCATCAGAAACACATTACTAATCCGGAAAAATGTGTGTTTTATAATGATCTGATATTGCAATAAAACGTGGCGATATCAGCATCTTTCCGTATGGCGGATTGACTGGCAGAAGGACGGAGAGTGGCATGATGGAGACCATTGGCACACTGGAAGCAGAGACGATTTACCCCATTTCTTCGGATCGTCGTCATGGGAGTGCCCGAGACCTGTTTACGGTCTGGTTCGGGCCGAACCTCATGATGCTGACGGTCGTGACCGGGGCGTTGGCGACGACGGTTTTCGGGCTGTCTCTGGTCCCTGCGCTCCTGGCGCTTCTGGCGGGCAATCTGGTGGGTGGCGTTTTTATGGCGCTGCATGCGGCTCAGGGGCCTCGGCTGGGTGTGCCGCAGATGATCCAGACGCGGGGGCAGTTCGGACTGTTCGGGGCTGTTCCAGTGACGGCGGTGATCGTGCTGATGTATGTTGGGTTTGCGGCCTCAAATCTTGTTCTGGGAGCGGAGGGGCTTCAGTCCTGTTTTCCGGGGATGGGGCGGTTTCCGGCCATTCTGATCATCCAGATCCTGTCCATTGTTCCTGCTATTCTCGGATATCATGTGATCCATGTTGCGGCGCGTATTCTAACGCTGATGTGCGGGGCGGCCGTGCTGGTCTGTCTGTGGCAGATCATGGGCGTGCACCCGGCAGTGCATGACGTGGCGGTGCCGTCATGGAGCGGGACAGGTATTTTGCGCACCCTGTCGCTAGCGGCTTTATGGCAGATTGCGTATGCGCCTTATGTTTCGGATTCGTCGCGATATCTTCCGGCCGGGCCGAAAAGTGAAAAATATGCGTTCGTGGCATGTTTCTCAGGGTCCGTTTCGGGGTCGATGCTGGCCATGGGGCTGGGGGCCGCGATCGGGATCGTGGCAGGTGGGGCGCATGTCATTCAGGCGCTTACGGCGATCCTGGGCGTAACCGCAGTGCCGGTTCTATTGGCGCTGTCCATCGGTATCGCGGTGGCGAATGCCATGAATGTCTATTGCGGGGCGCTCTCGACGCTGACCGTGGCGCAGACGTTCACGCCGGACCGTCATTACGGAAAAGGCGCGCGGCTTATGGTGACGGTGGGGCTGCTGTCTTTGGCTTTTGGTATGGCCACGCTTATGGCCGATCAGTTCATGACGGCTTACAGCGAGTTTCTGGAGCTTCTGATGTCAGTCATGATCCCGTGGACGGCGATTAACCTGACAGATTACTACATTCTCCATCATGGAGATTATGATGTGGCCTCTTTCTTTAAGAAAGACGGCGGGATTTACGGATATTACAACATGCCAGCCTTGATCTGTTACGGGATCGGGATTGCGGTTCAAATTCCGTTTCTGGCGACCAATCTTTATACAGGAAGCATGGCCAGAATGCTGGGAGGCGTGGATGTTTCCTGGGTGGTGAGCCTCATTCTGACGCCGATGATCTATATCGTTGCGGAGCGAACGTTCCGGCGGAAAGTTCTGCCTGCGGGAGAGCGGGCATGACGCTTTTGTACAATGCGCGGATTGTACTTCGGGGCCATGAGCGGTTTGAAGGCGCGGTTCTTCTGCGCGATGGGCGGATTGCGGCGATTGGTGAGCGTCAGACGTTGCTCGACGGCTGCGGGGCGGATGTGGAGCAGGTGGATCTGGGGGGCGCGTGTGTTCTTCCGGGGTTTGTGGACAGCCATCTTCATCTGTTGATGGGGGCGGAATATCTGTCGAATATCGGCCTGCGGGACGCCAGAACGATGGCGGAAGTCGTGGGGCGGGTGGAGGCGTTCGCCGCCGCGCATCCGGAGCGGGAATGGCTTGTGGGGCTGGAATGGAGCTACGGCTATCCGGATCTGCCGCCGGAAGGTTTTGACCGTACGATGCTCGATGCGGTGGTGCCGGACCGGCCAGTTTTTCTGAGGTCCGGCATGGCGCATGCGGCCTGGGCCAACAGCAGGGCGCTCGAACTTGCGGGCATTGATGCGTCAACGCCGGATCCGGAGGGCGGGGAAATCGTGCGCCGTCCGGATGGGTCTCCGACGGGGTGGCTCAAGGAAGAGGCGGGCAAGCTGGTCGGGGCGCATGTGGTGCCCATGGATGAGGCGCTGGTTCGGGACGGGCTTGAGCGCGTTCTGGAGGAAATGGCGCGTTGCGGGATCACGCGGGTTGAGAGCGCGGCCTATGACGAAGGGCTGTTTCCGACGCTTGCGGAGATGGAAGCCTCCGGCGCGCTGACCTGTCGGGTCGGGGTCATGGTCGAGATGCCGCCGCCGGAGCTTTCGGAAAAGCGGCTGGCCGAGATCGGGGAGCTGCGTCGGCGGTATCATTCGCCGATGCTGAGTCTGGACGGGGTGAAGTTCTTTCTGGATGGCGTTTTGGAATCGCACACGGCCAGCATGCCGCAGGGTTATGCGGACCGGCCGGACGAGACGGGAACGCTGGTCTGGAAGCCTGAGGCCTATCACTCCGCTGTGCGGCGTGTGTCCGAGGCGGGGTTTCAGATCTGGACGCATGCGATCGGCAGTGGGGCGATCCGGCTTGCGCTGGATGCCTATGCGCAGGTTTCCGAAGCGACGCGCTCTCTGCGACATCGCGTCGAGCATGTGGAAATTCCGTTTGCCGGGGATATTCCTCGGTTTAAAGAGTTGGGTGCGGTTGCCTGTCTTCAGCCTGTGATGGTTGCGCCGTCCGATGAATGGATGGGGATGGACGGGGTGTGGGCGCAGCGGGTGCGCGAGAGCGAGCAGGAGCGGGCGTTTCCGAACCGGTCGCTTCTGGATGCGGGCAGTGTCGTGGCGTTCGGGACGGACTGGCCGATCGTGTCGCTGTTGCCGCTTCGGGGGATCGGCAAGGCCGTGACCCGCCAGAGCCTTGCGGGAGGGGTTGCCTTTGTTCCGCAGCAGGCCATCACTGTTAACGAGGCCCTGTATGCCTATACGGCGGCGGGGGCTTTTGCCTGTCATCGCGAGGGGCAGGAAGGCAGCATCGAGGTCGGGAAACTGGCGGATCTGGTGGTTCTGGATGCCGACCCGGCTGATGTGCCGCCCGAGCGGATTTCGGAAATTTCGGTTCTGATGACCGTTCTTGGGGGGCGGGTCGTTTATGACGCGCGTTGATGACGGTGTCTTTTCCGGTGCTGCGGCGTCCGCGCGGCGGCGTCTTCCCCGGCTGTTTGCGGATTATGTCGATGGGGGCGCGCATGGGGAATGGACCATGGTGCGGAACCGCGAGGCTTTCCGCGAATGGGGGATCGTGCCGCGGGGGCTGAAGAACGTCGAGACCGTAGATGCGGGTGTGCGCTGTTTCGGGCAGGAGTGGGCAGCGCCGTTCATGCTCGCGCCGGTCGGTTTTGCGGGGATGCTGCATCCGGACCGCGAAGTGGGCGCCGCGCGTGCTGCGCTGCGCTGCGGGGTGGGGATGGCCGTTTCCACCTTTTCCATTGATCCAATGGAAAAGGTTGCGAAAGTGGGGGGGGCGCCGCTTGCGCAGATCTATGTTTTCCGGGACCGGGGTCTGACGCGGGACATGCTGGCCCGTGCGGCGCAATGCGGCATAGACGGCATTATCGTGACGATTGATACGGCTATTACGCCGGTGCGGGAGCGGGATGTGCGGAATGGATTCCGCCATCTTTCGCGGCCCACGCTGATTCAGATGGCGGGGATGATGGCCCATCCGCGCTGGTGTCTGGGCATGGCGGGGCGTGGGACGCCGACGATCGGAAATCTGGCCGCCTATACCTCGGCGCACGGCATCATGGGGCAGGCCAAGGATATGGCCGCGCAGATTGATCCCACGCTCGACAGGGTCGGGCTTGAATGGCTCCGGAGCGAATGGAAGGGGCGGCTTGTTGTGAAGGGCGTCATGCACCCTGAAGATGCAAGGAACGTCATTGCGGCAGGTGCGGATGGTGTGATCGTCTCCAATCATGGTGGACGGCAGATGGATCCCTCTCCGGCGACGCTGGACGTTCTGCCGCAGATTGTGGATGCCGTTGAGGGCCGGGGTGATATCGTTCTCGACAGCGGTATTCGCCGGGGCGGGGACGTCGTGACGGCTTTGGCGCTGGGGGCGACGGCCGTTTCCATCGGGCGTCCGTGGGCCTGGGCGCTGGCCGCGGGCGGCGAGACCTCCGTGGAGAAAGCCATCCGTGCGCTGTCTCAGGAAGTGGTGGATATTCTGGGGCTGGCCGGTCTTGAAGACATTGCCGCCCTGCGCCGGCGCGGGCCGCAGGCTCTGTGGAAATTATAGTCCGACATGTTCGGGCCTCAGGGTCCGCAGGATGTCTGAAGACGGAAGAGAGCAGACCGGATGACGAAAAATACCGAGTTTTATACGAAGCGTGCTGCCGAACTGTCGTTGCGTAACGATTGCTGGGTTGACGGGCGGTTTGTTCCGGCTCTTTCGGGGCAGCGGTTCGAGACCGTCAATCCGGCGACGGGCGCTGTTTTGGCGCAGGTGGCGCGGGGCGACGCCGGGGATATCGACCGGGCCGTTGTCAGCGGGCGGGCCGCCTTTGGAAGTGGGGTCTGGTCCGGTCTGACACCGACGGAGCGCAAAGCCGTTCTGCTGCGCTGGGCACAGCTTGTGCGGGACAATCTCGAAGAACTGGCTCTTCTAGACACGCTGGATGTAGGAAAGCCGATTTCCGATACACTCACGATTGATGTGCCGGGTGCTGCGGCCATTCTGCAATGGCATGCTGAGGCCATCGACAAGCTGTATGACGAGATTGCCCCGACAGGCGGGCGGGATCTTGCGATGGTGCGCCGGGTGCCGCTTGGGGTTGTGGGGGTGGTGGTGCCGTGGAATTTTCCGCTGGATCTTGCGATCTGGAAAATTGCACCGGCTTTGGCCGTGGGCAACTCGGTTGTTCTCAAGCCTGCCGAACAGTCTCCGCTGTCCGCGCTGCGTCTGGCGGAGCTTGGGTCTGAGGCTGGTCTGCCAGCGGGTGTGCTGAACGTCGTGACGGGGTTCGGGCATGAGGCCGGGCGCGCTCTGGGGCTGCATCCGGATGTGGACTGTCTGGCTTTTACCGGTTCGACGGAGATCGGAAAGCTCTTTCAGGGCTATGCCGGTGAGAGCAACATGAAGCAGGTCTGGCCGGAGACGGGCGGGAAGAGCCCATGTCTGGTGTTTCCCGATGCCGATCTGGAGGCAGCGGCTGACAAGGCAGCATGGGGGATTTTCTTCAATCAGGGGCAGGTCTGTTCGGCGAATTCGCGCCTGCTGGTGCATGAATCGATTGCCCAGGACATGATCGGGCGGTTGAAGGCCAGAGCCGAGGCTCTTGTGCCCGGTAATCCGCTGGACCCGTCCACGCGGCTGGGTCCGATGGCGACAGTGGAACATGCGGACCGTGTTGCCGGGTTCATTGAAGCCGGACGTCAGAGCGGCACGCTTGTGACGGGAGGCGGGCAACTGAGCCATGGGGCATCGCGGGCCTATATCCAGCCAACGATTTTTGCGGATGTTGCGTCGGACGCCGTAATCGTACGGGAGGAAATTTTCGGGCCGGTTCTGGTTATTCAGACCTTCCGTGATGAGGATGAGGCGGTGGCTCTGGCCAACGATACGCCTTACGGTCTGGCCGCGTCCGTCTGGACCCGGGACATCACGCGGGCTTTGAGCGTTTCGGACAGGCTGAATGCGGGAACGGTGTCGATCAATACCGTTGATGCTCTGTCTCCGATGACGCCGTTCGGGGGCATGAAGCAGTCCGGCTTCGGACGTGACCTCTCGCTTCATAGTTTCGATAAATATTCTGCTCTGAAAACGGTTTGGATCAAGTACTGAACCGTTCGGGCGCGTATTGGGGTTTTGCGGAGCAATCTGATGGTAATGCTTGCAATCAGTGCAGAAGGGCCGGGCGTCTGGGAGAACTGGCGGACTGCTTTCCGTGAGGTGGCGCCCGGTATCCGGACGGTGTCGTGGTTTGATCCGGCGTTTGATCCGTCCAAAGCCGATTATGCGCTGGTCTGGGATCCGGCTCCTGGAGAAATGGCGAAAATGCAGCATATGCGCGCCATTTTCTGTAGTGGGGCGGGAGTGAACCACCTGCTGGGTCGGAAAGATTTTCCGAAGGATGTCATGCTGGTCCGCATGGGCGGAGACCAGACGGCGGTTCTGATGGCGGATTATGTGCTGTGGGCGATCGTTTCGCTGCTGCGCGATGCGCGGACCTGGGCGTTGCAGCAGGAGAAGAAAATCTGGCGTCGCAATCTTGAATACCGCACGAGTGCGGAGACCACGATCGGGATTCTGGGATATGGCAATCTGGGATCGGCTGTGGCGCAGCGCCTGTCAAAAGCCGGGTTTCAGGTTTCGGCCTGGTGTCGCCGGGTGCGGCCAATTGAGAATATTCCGCTGTATTTCGGAGAGGACGGCAAGGTCGATTTTCTGGGAAAGACAGATATTCTGGTCAATCTTTTGCCCAGTACGCTGCAGACGCGCGGTCTGATTGATGCGGAGTTTCTGTCCCATCTGAAGCCGGGGGGTAGTCTGATCAATGTGGGGCGTGGCGAGCAGGTGGTGGTGGAAGACCTGATTTCGGCGCTCGACAGCGGGCGGATGTTGGGGGCTGTGCTGGATGTTTTTGCACAGGAACCATTGCCGCAGGACGCTGTTTTCTGGGAGCATCCGAAAGTTTTCGTGACCCCCCATGTCGCGGCGGAGGCGTCCTGCAAAATGCAGGCGGCTTATGTCGCCGGGGCTATCGGCGAGATCGAGGCGGGGAAGACCCCCGCCCTGACCTATCACCCTGACTGGGGATATTAAGAACGTTTAGCGGAAGTTTTTTGGAAGTTCGTGCATGACCTCCGTGATGCTTTCGCGGAGGATATCTCCAATTCTTGCAATCTGCTCTTCCGATAGGATCAGCGGAGGGGACAGGATCAGGATATGCCCAAGCGGGCGGGCGACAAGGCCTTTTTCCTGAGCTTTGCGTGCAACCAGCATCCCGATATTGAGCTTTGCGTCGAATAGGGCTTTGCTGTGTCTGTCCTTGACGAATTCGATACCCATCATGAAGTGGCTGCCTCGGACTTCGCCGACGATCTCGATGTCCTGTAGTGTGCGCAGCGTATTTTCAAATATTTTGCCGGTAACACGCACGCGTTCCGGAATCTGCTCGGCTTCCATCAGGGCGATATTCGCCAGACCGGCAGCGGCGGCAGCCGGATGCCCGGCATAGGTCATGCCGTGGGTGAAGACGCCGTCCGGGCCAGACACCACGTCGTAGATTTCGTCGGTCATGATCGTGGCGGCGAGGGGCTGATAGCCGGAGGTGACGCCTTTTGCGATGGTGATCATGTCCGGCTGGGTGTCGAAAACCGCTTCGGACGCGAAGAAATGTCCGAGACGTCCGAACGCCGTGACGACTTCATCGGCTACAAACTTGATATCGTATTCCCGACAGACGTCCTGAACGCGTCGGTGGTATTCTTTGGGCGGAACAATGACGCCTCCAGCCCCCATGATGGGTTCGCCAATGAAACAGGCGATGTTCTGGGGGCCGAGGCGTTCGATTTCATGGCGCAGGTCGGCGATGAGCAGATCCGTGAAGTCTGCTTCCGTCATCCCGTCGCCTTCGCGCCAGTAATGCGGTTTTTTCAGGTGATGGACGATCCCTTCGGCCTTTGACCAGCCTTTGGAATAGGCGGGAGTGGTCATGGCGATGGAGAGATAGGTCGAGCCGTGATAGGCGCCGTGGCGGCTCAGGACGAGTTTCTTTTCGGGTTTGCCCAGACGCTCGTAATAATGATGCAGGATGCGGACGGCGCCGTCATTGGCGTCCGATCCCGAGGTGGAAAAATGGACCCGGTTCAGCTTGCCGGGGGCCAACTCCGCCAGTTTTTTGGCCAGTGCGGCGGCTGTGGGGTGGGTGAAGGTGTAGAAGGTGGAATAGAAATCCAACGTTGAGAGCTGGCTGGAAATGGCGTCAATGATTTCGGGGCGTCCGTGACCCACATTGACGCACCACAAACCGCCAATACCGTCGATCAGTTCCTGACCGTTGCTGTCGCGGACCATGGCGCCTTTTGCCGCAACTATTGCAGTGCGGGCATGGGGTTTTTTCAGGCCGTCGAGGTCGGCCCAGGATTGGACGAGATGGGTATCTGCCGCGAGAATGTCTTCGGTGGTGTGGGGCAGTACAGGCGGCATGTTCAGGTCCTCCATCCATAGGGCTGTGCGGGGTGCAGCTTCTGATGTGTGATGGTAGGGTCTGTGTGGATGGGACGTATATTGCCCTGAAGGGGTATAGCCGGGTGTTTTGTCAGCAGGAACAGCAGCTTGGGGCGGTGATTTCAGCGTTGATGACTCCTGCGTTCGAGCAGTATCTTGTGGCGTGGCTCGAGAGTTGTGTCCCGATCGATAATCTGACGATCCTTTCCTATGGGAGGGATGGTCGACCGAAGTGCCTGTTGACGCACTCAAAAGAAAAAAATGTCCATGCCCGCTTTGACAGTGCGTATTGCACGGGGATTTATCTGCTCGATCCGTTTTTTGTTGTGGACAGGGCCGGGGCGCCTTCGGGGCTGTATCGTCTTGAGGATGTTGTTCCCGATCATTTCGCTGCGTCGGACTATTACCTAAAATATTACAGGGATACGCATATTCTGGACGAGATGACCTATCTGGTCCGGATATCGGCGAATGTTTCCATTCATATCTGTCTCGGGCGCGATACGAGTTCGGGAGAGACATTTGTTGCGACGGAGTGGGAAAAGGCTCTGGCCATTCAGCCTGTTGTAGCGGCGCTGGCGGGGAGACACTGGTCAGGGCTTGAAGCTGCGCCTACCGCACATGGGCAGGATACCATGACGGAGTTTCGCGAGCAGTGTGAAAAAACGTATGGTATTGTCCTGACGGCGCGGCAGTCACAGACGGCTTTGCTGATTTTGCGCGGGCATTCTTCACGTTCGATTGCAAGGCTCATGGGAGTGAGCGTGCAGACGGTGAAGGTGTTTCGCAAACAGATCCATACGCGCTGTGCCATCTCCTCGCAGGCGGAGCTTTTTGCGATGATGATGCCCGTTCTGGTCAGGCTGGGTGAGTAATAACGCTCCGGTTAGTAGACGAAGGGTAGGCAGGCGTATCTCCGGCCGGATGTGACGGGTTGGACTGCATGCAGGAGCGCGCAGGAAAATATGACGGCTCCGCCAGCATGGGGGCGGAAGGTCTGTGGGCCGAATTCGGGGAAAATCAGTTCCCCGCCGGTGTAGTTGTCATTGAGGGTGAGGGAGACGGCGAACTGGCGGTGGGCGGAACTGGGGACGGTATTGTCGCGATGGGCGTCGAAAAAGCCTTTATCCGTGGCGTCGTAGGAACTGATGAGCATTCTGTCCATCTGGGTGGCCGTGAAGCGGAAAGCGCGGAAAATCTCGGGGACGACACGGCGGATGATACGGTTTTGCAGCTCCGTGACGATGCCCCGGTCGCGCAGGGGCGTGTCCCGCCTGCGTTTGAAACCCGGGGCGACGGTGCGGACCGGATGTCCTGCGGCATTGGAGGTCAGAATGGGAGAGGGCTGGGGATCATGGGTGTCGTGATAGCGGATCAGGTTCTGACAGAAGGCCGGTTCCAGAACGTGGTCCAGCATGAGGACCGGGGCAGGAATCCCGCGCTGTGGGGCTGTGGCTTTCTGGAGTAACGCCGTGAAAAGCGTTTCTTCCAGATCGGGGCGGTGGAGTTGCGTGTGGACGACATGCATCATCGGGTCGAGTTCTATCCAACCCGGTGGCGCGTTTTCAGCAATTCCGAACGCCCGGTGGCAGATGAGGTCGATATCGTAAAGGAAACAGACCGATTTGAGATCGGGCCGGTTTTTGAGAATGGTCGTGTCGACCCTGTCGAGGGTGACGCCTAGAAATAGGCAGTCCTTGCGATTCAAGACCTCCGGATATTGGGAGAGGTTCTGGAGGACGCTTTTGACCTCGGGGTCAGTTGATGAGGAGAAGAAAAACAGCAGGATTCTGCGTCCTCCCATCATGTCAAAGGACAGGGCGCCGGAACTGGTGCTGGCTTTCTGTACGAAAGGCTGGATGGGGTCGCCGGTTTCAGTCGTAGTCCAAGACATGCGCGCTCTCGGGAAGGGACAGATGTGACGAGCATGCCCAAGAAGAGGAGCTTATCGCAAGAAGGATTTGCCTATACAATTTTACAAGAAAGGAAGGGAAGGTCTTTGCGAATCCTTTGAAAGGTCGTTCACCCTGAAATTTTCTGTAAAAAAATATAAATTTATTCAATGACATAAAGGATTTTCTTCAGCGATTGCCATGATGGGTGAGGCTGACGACGTATCGTTGATGACAGGTGGAAAATTTGTCGGGTTGGAATATGGGATGGACCAGAGAAAATTTTTCGAAGATGGAAAGATATTTATTAAGTTATTGTTATAATGGAAATAATTTTAGGATTCTTTTGAAAAATTAGACATATTTTTATCATGTTGGTGAAAAAGATAAGTTGCATATGCAACTAGGCGTGACATTGTGACTTCGATACGAAATGATTTCGAGCAGGTACCATGCCAATTGCAAAACGCCGCCGTGCTTGTGTAGCCCTTTCCACCATGACGTTTCTGGCGTCGACCTCTCTGGCTGGAGCAGCACCGGCGACACATGTGCGTTCGCTGTTGCAGGCTCATACCGCTGGAGCGTTAATGAAGCGGAAGCCTCATCCAGTCAGTGCGCGAGGGCCGGAGGTTATTTCCGTGCATGCTGCGGGGACAGACGGGGCATATGGCAAGGTCCGGCATATTGCGGGCGGGGGGCTGATGGCCGTTCAGACGGGCGGCGACATGCGCAGTACCGTGACTTCGGAATATATCAATAAGCAGGCGTCGACGACGACGGCCTATCAGGCTGTTTCTCTTGCTCCGGGCGCTAATCTTTCCCAGAGTGACCCTTACGGTTTTGCAGCCAATTCGATGCTGAGCGTGCGTGGGTTGGGCGGCAACGAGATCGGGCAGGTCTGGGAAGGTATGCCGGTCAACGATATCGAGACCTATAACGGCTACCCGACATACTGGGCGGATGGCGAAGATATTGATTCCGTCAGTCTGACGCAGGGCTCTTCGTCCATCACGGCACCTGTGGTCAATGCGTCGGGCGGCCAGGTTACGACGCTGATGCGCGATCCGTCTCACAAGATGGGCGGACTGGTCGATTACAGTTACGGCACGCTGAACCTTCAGCGGTTCTTCGGACGTTTCGATACCGGAGACATCGGGAATACGGGTCTCTCGGCTTATGTGTCGTTTTCCAACGGAACGGCCAAAAATTCCCTCGGGCCGGGGCGTCAGATGCGTCGGCATATCGACTTCGGCTTCAAGAAGGAATTTGCAAACGGCGACCGGATGAAGCTGGTTGGGTCGTATGTTGACATGAACTACATGTACAATCCGAACCCGACGCTTGCCGACTGGCAGACTTCGGGGCGGAGTTATGCATGGAACGGGACATTTACGCCCGGAAGCTCGGATTACTGGCGGCAGAACCGCTGGAAATGGGAGCAGATCATGATGAGTCTGCCTTCCGACTTTACGCTTCCGGGGAAGGTAAAGCTCAATGTGACGCCCTATTTCCTGTATGCGATGCAGAATTCTCCGGCGTCTTCCACGCTGTCGTCTGACGGCAATTATTACGGAACGGAACCTGTTTCCGTGACCATTCCGGATGCCCAGGCATCGGGCGGGAGTGTGAGAAGCGATTACGTGGGCGTGCAGTCCGTGGGCGGGTTCAACGCGTCCCTGTCCCGCCAGTTTGGGGTGCAGAAAGTGACGCTGGGATACTGGTATCAGTATAGCGTTGATGATCTGTCGATGCCGTTCTCGTCGGTCGATGCTTCAGGCAATCCAGCTTCGGCCTGGAGCCTGCGGAACGTGAGCATGAGCAATGGTCAGCCGTATCTGGCGGAGAAGGAGCATACCGTCACGCAGACGAATGCGCTCTATTTGCAGGACGAGATTTCGCTTCTCAATGATCGTCTGAAGATTGTGGGCGGCATCAAGACGCTGATGATGAGCAAGGCCGGGACCAATGGTCTGCCGGGCACGCAGTATCATGTCGGAGCGAATAACTTTCAGCCGCTGCCGCGTCTTTCGGCGACGTACAAGATTGATTCCCACAATCAGGTCTTCATCAATGCCAGCACCAATACGTTGATGCCGATTGATGACACCCTGTACAATTCCTATTCGGGTGGGGCGATTTCAACGCAGGGCAATCCGGGGATCAAGCCTGAATATTCGATTTCCGAAGAGCTGGGATATCGCTATCAGGACCGGATCATTCATGCCAGTCTGGCGCTGTTCAACTACAACTTTACGAACCGGCAGGTGTCCAGCCTGCGTTACGTCAATAATGTTCCGGTCTATTCGACGATCAATGGCGGCGGACAGACGTCACGCGGTGTGGATTTCGAGGCGGGGTTGATGCCGTTTCATGGCTTTTCGCCCTATGTGTCTGTCGAATATCTTCATGCGACGATCGACAACAATATTCAGGTCGGAAACGATTATCTGCCGACGGCAGGGAAAACGGCGGTTCGCAGTCCGTCGTTTCAGGGATCTTTCGGTCTTGTCTATGATTACAAGAATTTCTTCGGAACGTTCTCGTTCAAATACACCGGGTCCCAGTATTCGACCTTCATGAACGATGAAAAAATGCCCTCTTACAAGACGTTCAACCTGTCTCTGGGGTATCGTCTGCCGAGTGTGGGTTTTGTCAAACATCCGGAAATCCGGGTCGCGTTCATCAACCTGACGGATGAGAAAGTCCTGTCCGGTATTGCGTCGCCGCAGCTGAATGCTCAGACCACCCGTGGCATTTACGGGACATCCATTGATGGAAGCTCTCCCGGATATTACATCGCGCCGCGATTTACGACGGCGATAACCGTGGCTGCGGGGTTCTAAACTTTTCCAAACCTCTTTCTGTTTTTCTGAAAATGGAGACCTTACTCATGGTCAATTCTCCTTCCGTGTCGTCCCGTCTGTCGAATGATCGTGTGATCCGTGCCGATCATGGTGCCGAGATCAGTGCAAAGACGTGGCAGACCGAAGCGGCCATGCGGATGCTGATGAACAATCTCGATCCGGAAGTCGCGGAGAAGCCGTCGGAGCTTGTGGTTTATGGCGGCATCGGAAGGGCAGCGCGGAACTGGGACTGCTATGACCGGATTGTGAAAGCCCTGCGAGAACTGGGGGATGAGGAGACGCTGATCGTTCAGTCTGGCAAGCCGGTTGGTGTGTTCCGGACGCATGCCAACGCGCCGCGTGTGCTGATTGCGAATTCAAATCTCGTGCCGCACTGGGCGACCTGGGAGAAATTCAACGAGCTCGATCGGGCGGGGCTGATGATGTACGGCCAGATGACGGCCGGGTCCTGGATCTATATCGGAAGCCAGGGGATCGTTCAGGGGACGTATGAGACGTTCGTTGAGATGGGGCGCCAGTATTACGGTGGCGACCTCAAGGGGCGCTGGATCCTAACCGGTGGTCTGGGGGGCATGAGCGGTGCGCAGCCTCTGGCCGCCGTGATGGCCGGAGCGTCCATGCTGGCGGTGGAATGTGAGCCGTCGCGCATTCAGAAGCGTCTGGAGACGGGCTATCTGGACCGACAGGTACAGGATCTGGATGAGGCGTTGCAGATCATTCATGAGGCCTGCGCCAAGGGTGAGGCGGTTTCCGTGGGGCTTCTGGGCAATGCGGCTGAAATCTTTCCGGAGCTGGTGCGGCGTGGCATCCGCCCGGATGGTGTGACGGACCAGACATCCGCGCATGATCCGCTGAATGGATATCTCCCGGCTGGATGGTCGCTGGAGAAGGCTGAGAAGCTGCGGATTACGGACCCGGCAGCGGTTGAAAAAGCGGCGCGGGAGTCTATGCGGCTTCAGGTCGAGGCAATGGTAGCGTTCCATCGGATGGGGGTGCCGACCTTCGATTACGGCAACAACATTCGCCAGATGGCGCTGGAAGAAGGGCTGGAAGACGCCTTTGCGTTTCCGGGATTTGTGCCGGCCTATATCCGTCCGCTGTTCTGCCGGGGGATCGGTCCGTTCCGCTGGGCGGCCCTGTCGGGCGATCCGGAGGACATTTACAAGACGGATGCGAAGGTCAAGGAACTGCTACCGGACGACAAGCATCTGCACAACTGGCTCGATATGGCACGAGAGAAAATCCAGTTTCAGGGGCTGCCGTCCCGCATCTGCTGGGTGGGTCTCGGAGACCGTCACCGACTGGGTCTGGCGTTTAACGAGATGGTGGCCAAGGGCGAGCTGAAGGCGCCGATCGTGATCGGGCGGGATCATCTGGACAGTGGGTCGGTGGCCAGTCCCAATCGTGAAACGGAGGCCATGCGCGATGGGTCCGATGCCGTTTCCGACTGGCCTCTGCTGAACGCGTTGCTCAATACCGCGTCGGGCGCGACGTGGGTGTCGCTGCATCATGGTGGGGGTGTTGGAATGGGCTTTTCGCAGCATTCGGGCATGGTGATCGTGGCAGATGGTACGGACGATGCTGCCGCCCGTCTGGAGCGTGTGTTGTGGAACGATCCGGCGACGGGTGTGATGCGTCATGCCGATGCGGGTTATGATATTGCCGTGTCCTGTGCGTATGAAAAGGGCTTGAACCTGCCCATGATTACGACCAGAAAATAATATTTCGGAGGCGCATCTTTTTGGGGATGCGCCTTTTTTTGCTTCTGACAGGATAACTGCGATCATCATGACAGGAATACAGGCTGTCCGTTATCTTCCGGGGCGGCAGCTTCTGCTTCTGGCGCTGGGGCTCAGCATCTGCTCCGGCTGTGCGTATCTGGGCTCGTCCGTCATGCCCTTTCAGATTGATGCGCTGATGTCGGGGCTGCATCAGTCGGCCAGTCGGGCGGGGATGTTCGGCTTTTTCGAAATCATGTCCTTTGCGGTTTTCATGGTGGTGCTGTCCCGTCTAACGGGGGGCGTTTCGGTAGTCATGACGGCGTTTCTGGGTGCGGGACTGGCGGTTCTGTCGTCCCTGCTGACGGCGACGGGCCTGTCTTCTTCGGCATGGACGTGGGGCTGTGCGCTTCTGTTCGGTCTGGGCGAGGCGCTGCTGGGGCGGTCCTATGTCTGTGCGGCGTCGGCAAGTGAAAACCCTGACCGAATGTATGCCATTTCCAATGGCGGGGGGCTGATCGTTCTGGTGGCGGTGATCGACGCCATCCCTTACGCCACGCGCAGTTTTGGCGAACTGGGGGTTTTCGTCGGGATCGCGGTCATTGTTGCGGTAATTGCGCCGTTCATGGCGACGCTGCGTCATGCGCCGCCATTGTCGGTCCGGCAGAGTACGGAAAAGATGCGTCTGACGCGTGGCGGGGTGGCGCTGCTGTTTATCTGGGTGGGGTCGTCTCTGGGATCGAGCATGGCGTGGTCCTTTGCCGAACGGGTCGGGCGGGCCATTCATCTGTCAGCCGATTATATCGTTTTTCTCTCGACGGTGGGTATCGTTTCCAGCGTTCTGGTCAGCTTCATTGTCGGCGCGCTGGCGCAACGGCTGCGGCGGGAGATCATTCTGCCGTTGACGCTGGTGGGAACGGGCGTGGGCGGGTTGCTGGCGTGTTGCGCGTGGGATTCCTGGAGCTATACGGCGGGCGTCATCATCTACTGGAACTGTTCCATGCTGTCTTATGCGTGGCTGCTGGGAAGTGCGGCTGCGCTGGATCATACAGGCAGGGTCGGGACGTTCTGCGGCGGCATGGACCGTATGGGATATGCCCTGGGGGCACCGCTTGGGGGGCTGATTGTTGATCATGCCTCTTTCACGATGCTTGGCATTGCCGGGTGTGTGGCCTGTGTGGTCAGCCTTCCGTTCGGGCTGCCTGTTCTCCTCAGGGAGATCCGGGCGTCCGGCACGGAGGGTCGGCCTGCATCAGGACTTCAAGTCGGGTGATATCGTCCGCCAGCGGGTGGTCTTCCTCGTAAAGGGGAAGGATGGCCCGCACGCTGTTGTAAAGCTCCAGCGTGCGGGGGGAAATTTCTCCGGTGAGGCCGGCGAGGTCCACAGCCTGACAGAGGGCCAGGAGTTCGATCGCGAGAATGGATCGCGTATTGGCGACAACGTCCCGTGCCTTGAGAGCCGCTGGTGTGGCGTGGACGAGAATGTCTTCCTGAAGACCTGAGGTAATGCCGCCATCCAGACTGGCGGGGAGGGCATTGCGGCGGTTGGCGCTGACAAGCGAGGCTGCCGTGTATTGCGCGATCATGAAGCCGCTTCCCGTACCGGAATCGCTCGACAGGAACGCCGGGAGCGGGCTGAGCAGGGGGTTGACCATGCGGTCCAGACGGCGTTCGGAGACAGCGCCCAGAGAGGCTAGCGCGATGGCGGCTTCGTCCATGACGCGGGCAATGCTGGCACCGACGGCATGGGCTTCGGAGAAAGCGCCGATGCCTGTTTCGTCCTCAATGATGGCGGGGTTGTCGGACAGGCTTTGCAATTCCTGTGTGACGGTGTGGCGGATGCCGGTCAGGGCGTCGTGGACCGATCCATGAATATGGGGGATGGCGCGCAGGCTCAGGGCGTCCTGTGTGCGCTGGCCTCGGGCGTCTGCGATCCTAGTCGAGCCTGCCAGATTCTGGTTGAGGGCCTGTGAGACGGCGCGATGGCCGGGCGGGATGCGGAGGTTTGCCAAGCGTGGATCGAAGGCGCGCTGTTGTCCGCCAAGGACATCAAAGGTCGCAGCGGCGATCCTGTCTGCCCAGTGGAGGCAGGTGGCGGCTTCTTCCGTGACGAGGCTGGCAATTCCGGATGCGCAGGAGAGGCCGTTGACCAGACACAACCCTTCCTTGGCTTCAAGAACGAGCGGTGGAAAGCCGAGCCGTTCCAGTACCTTGGCGGCGGGGTGTTCCGTGCCATTGGTCCGGAGCGTTCCGTGACCGATCAGGGTCAGGGAAATATGGGCCATGTGTGTGAGATATCCGACCGATCCGTCACTCGGCACGATTGGCAGGCAATCGTGGTTGAGGAGGGCGACGAGGCGGTCGACGATCTCCGCGCGCAGGCCGGAATAACCCAGACAGTACTGGTTGACAGCGCAGGCTATGATGGCGCGGGTTGCTTCGGTACTGAGGGGGGCGCCAAGGCCCGTGGCATGGCTGAAGAGGATCTTGCGGGAGAGTGTGGACTGTTTTTCGGGCGTGATCCGCGTGTCCGACAGGCCGCCGACGCCCGTATTGAGTCCGTAAGCGGCGCCCTCGCTTTCGACCAGAACGCGCAGGCGCCTGTTGGCGTCTTCAAGCCGTTTCCGCGCCGCCTGCGACAGCCGGACCGTTTTTCTGTTCCGGGCGATGTCGCAGATGTCCTGCGGAGAGAAAGGCTGATCGAGCAGGAGTTCGGTCACGGCGGCTCTCTTGGTTGTCTATACAAGAGAGAACTTTAGAGGCGGCGTGTCGGGGGCGTCAATCCGCCGGACGTTGTCTTCAGGGGCGATAGCGCCCGCCGAAGCTGTAGCGGTTGCCGGAATAGGTGAAGATGCCCTTCATGACGACGCGTCCGTCGACCCATGTGCGGCGCATCAGTTGCAGGCAGGCTTCCGGTTCGTCGAGTTGCAGAAGGGTGCAGATCTCCTGCGGGGGCGTGACGGCAAAGACCACATGTTCGATTTCTTCCGGCCCGGCGATGCCGTAAAGATGGCGGTGAGGATTGATGCGGGTGAAATCCTGTTCCAGATAATCCGGGGCGAAATGCGGAGAGACGTAGCGCTCTTCAAGCTGAAGGGGCACATCGTCTTCGTAATGGACGATTAGGGAGCGGAACAGACGCGTGCCGGGGCGCTGTTCGAACGCCGTGGCCAGATCGCTGTCGGCCCGCACCGTCTCCACGGCGATGACTTCGGCACGGTGCTGGTGGCCGCTGGCGACGATGTCGTCGATGATATCGCGGATTTCCAGCAGTTCGACGCGTTTGGCGGGCTGGGCCACGAAAGTTCCGACCCCCTGTGCGCGGCGCACGATCCCTTCGGCCGTCAGTTCCCGCAGTGCCCGGTGGATCGTCATGCGGGAAATGCCGAGCTGTTCGACGAATTCATGTTCGGAGGGGAGGCGGTGGCCGACTTTCCATTCCCCGCAGTCGATCCGCTCGATGATGAAGGCTTTCACCTGCTCGTAACGTGCGATGGTCTTCGTCTTGTCCAGGATCTGCGACACGGCGCCCGCTGCCTTTTCTTCTCTTGAGGACTGGTCTGCCCTCTGTGGGCGGGAGAGCATTTCTGATCCTGCTGGGTTGTTGTACTTACATATGAGACACACCCCTAAGCAGGCGTATGACCATATGAAGCCGGATCCGGAAAATGACAATCTTTTCCCGTTGTCCCGTGGGCCGCAGCCGGTTGAAAACCTTGTCGCGCAGGCGTGGAAAAACGGTGGTGGCCTGACGCGGGTCATTGTTTCTGGCGAAGAGTGGCGTCTGAGCGTTGCGGAGATTACGCAGGATGGTGCTTTCTCGCGGTTTCCGGGGATTTCGAGGCAGATTGCGCTGCTGACGGGGCGGGGCGTGCGGCTTCGTCTTTCGGACGGGACGGAGCGGGAAGTCGTCCGGGCCGGGGAAATTCTGACGTTTTCCGGCGATCTGGATGTGGAGGCCATTCTTGTGGGCGGGCCGGTTCAGGTGGTGAACCTGATGCATCCTGCGGACCGCCCGTGGCGGATGGAGGCGGTTCGGGGCGGGGATGCTTCGGGTTTTGAAGTGTCTGCGGCGCGCGCGATGGTTGTCGCACGGGGGTGCTGGGTGTTTGAGGGAGCGTCGGGGCAGCCCCGGACCTGCGTGGCCGGGGCGTATCTGGTGCTGCCGGAAGGGAGTGTCGGGCGGCTGGAATCGGCCGGGGACGGCCTTTTGTATTGCGTTGCCCCCGGCTGATGTTCAGGAGCTTTCGGGGCGCCAGTCTGAGGCTGTTGCCAACAGGGGTTCGATGGCGGCCGAGAGGCTGGCGGCGGCCTGAAGGTCGATGGGCCAGGGGGCCTGCTCTGAGGCGAGATAGGTGGACTGGGCGATTTCGAGCTGGGTGGCGTGGATGTTGTCCGCTGGCTGGCCGTAATGGGGCGTTGTGTAGCCGCCTTTGAATCGGCCATCGCGGACATGGGTGTAGGCGGTGAGGGTTTCTGCGCGGGCGAGAAGCGCTTCGGCCAGTGAGGGTGCGCAGGAGGCCCCGCTGTTGGTGCCGAAGTTCAGGTCCGGCAGGCGCCCTTCGAACAGTCTGGGGATTTCCGAGCAGATGGAATGGGCATCCCACAGGACTGTTCCCGGAGGCGCGTCAGTTCGGCCTATACGGCGTCGTGATAGGGCTGTCAGTACTGGTCTGTCCGTGCGGCAATTTCGTCGGCATCCGGCTCCTGACCGTCCTGATAGATAGGCTGTCCGTCAAAGCCCAGCAGTGGCGCCAGACCCGTGCTGGGCCGTCCGGCATAGAGGGCGGCGTCATTCCGGCCTCGGTTCAGGTCCACGACATAGCGGGAGAAATTCGCGCGCAGGATGTCGATCCCTTTTGACAGCGCGAAGGCATAGAGATGCTCCATGTACCAGTCGGTATCGGGCAGTTTTCTGCCGCGCGGGGTTATACGCTCTTCCATGCCCGGCGCCAGATGGTCGCCCGCATGGGGGATTGTGATCAGGATCGGGACAGGGCCTGCTTGTCGAGGACGCACAGATCGGCGCGGGCGCCGGGTTGCAGGCCGCTGAGGGGCAGGCCGCTGGCCTGCGCGCCCCCGGCAAGGCTCTGGCGATACAGCCACGCGCCGATTGGCCCCTTGTGGTCCGGGAGGAGGGCCACACAGCGTTTCTGGCTTTGCAGGCGCAGGCCATATTCCAAAAGGCGGAGTTCTTCCCACGAACTGAGCAGGACGTTGCTGTCGCTCCCTATGCCGAAGCGACCTGATTGCGCGACATAGGCTTCGAACGGGAAAATGCCGTCTCCCAGATTGGCTTCCGTGATCGGGCAGAGACCGGCCACGTCCTGCATCTGCTTCGGGGAGATGCGGTGTTGCAAGCTGGTACATGCGCGTGCGCCATGTCCAGAAGGTGTCGTTCGGGTTCTGTCTCCGCTCCGCCAGCCCTGGCGCGCTGGAAGGCGTGGGAATGCAGGCTGATCTGCGGAGGCACGACCATTTCCAGAAGCTGCATATCCGGGCCGGGTTTACTCTCGGGGGTGAGGGAGGCGAACGTCCCGTCAGCGGCGATGGTGATCTGGACGTTGCGGCGCCACCCCTGTGGCAGGAGAGCCTGTTTTGCAAACACTTCGGTCATCACGAAATTCCAGGTTGCACGAGGGGAAAGCAGGTTCCGTGATCCGGCCAAGATCATGATAGGATTGACTGATATGTATATACATACATCACCACAACCGGAACAATTCGGAGAAGAACCATGTGGGACGTCCTTTGGCTCAATGTCCATCTTGCGACGGGTGATGAGGCTCTTGTCACGGCCGGGAATGGGGATGGCTGTATCAGCAATGGTGCCGTAGGCGTGCGCGACGGGGCGATCTGCCGGATGTGCCGGAAAATCTGGCCATCCAGATTGAGGACGGGCGTGGCGGCTGGCTGACGCCGGGGCTGATCGACGCGCATACGCATGCTGTGTTTGCGGGCGATCGCAGTCGTGAGTTCGCGGAAAGGCTGAATGGTGCGTCCTATGAGGAGATTGCGCGTAAGGGCGGCGGTATTCTCTCGACGGTTGCGGCGACGCGCGCGGTATCGGAGCAGGAGCTTCTGGAGGTGTCCCTCAAGCGGGTGCGTACGGTGATCCGTGAAGGCACCACGACTCTGGAAGTGAAGTCAGGCTACGGACTGACCCTTGCGGACGAACTCAAACAGTTGCGGGTGGTGCGGGCCATCGTTGAGCATCTGCCGGTCCGTGTGCACAAGACGTTTCTAGGCGCGCATGCGGTACCGCCCGAATATCAGGGGCGTGCGGACGCGTATGTGACGTTTCTGGACGAAGAAGTTCTGCCGGTTCTTCACGAAGAAAAGCAGCTTCCGCTTGTCGCATTGCTGCGTGAGCATGGTGTGGGTATCGGTCTGGCGACAGACTGCAATCCGGGGACGTCACCTGTTCTGGGCCTGACAGCGGTCATGAACATGGGATGCACGCTGTTTCGTCTGACGCCCGAGGAGAGTTTCCGGGCGGTGACGTCTGTGGGCGCACGGGCTCTGGGGCTGGGGCAGCAGGTGGGTGTGCTGCGTCAGGGGATGCAGGCGGATATGGCGCTGTGGGATGTAACGGGCCCGCATGAACCGTCTTACTGGGTGGTGGGGGGGGGGCTGCGCCCCTTGCGACTGGTTCATGCAGGGGTATGTATTTAGGATCTGTCCGAGTCTTTACAGTACAATTTAGGAATAGATAATCCGAGGGAAAATCTAAAAATTTGTAGCAATTCCACAGATTTCTTTCAAAAATAAACGATAACGAAAATTCAGCTGTGAATTGTCTCAGAGTGGTTCCTTTACTCAATATATTTAAATAATAAATGTTTTTAAAGAAGTTTTAGAACTGTTTAATCAAAGCGCTTTCTAATAGCAGTTTTCTTTGGTTGTGTGTCCCTGCAACCATAAATACTCTAAACTAAAAACTTCTCGAAAATGCCAGCGTCCTGATAACGTAGGGCGTGCTTGTCGTTCGTCGAAAAACGGAAATGCCTCATCAAGCCCTCGTAAAAACCTCATCCCAAACCTGTGCTACGATAGATCCAGCATTCCAACGCCCGGAAAGCCACCATCCGATTCCGTGTCGAGGTTGAACACGTCTTTAGGAAATAAAGGGCGCTTCATCTGAATTGTCTGTATCCCCCAGACCATTATGAGGATCGGGCTAGCCAATATCGCCTATAATATACGCCGCTTCCCTTCTTCGAAAGGTTGAACGCAGGCGCGTAGCTATCCAGCGGGTGATCTTCCCAGATCTACTCAAAACGTAGAACGAATGCCACCACGGCAACCATTAATCAGTCCATCAAGACACAGAAATTAGGAACAAGTCGCATCAATCGACGGTTCTTCGCCGCCTAAAAATCATAGATAGGAAGGGATATTTAATTTTTTACTGGATTGGCACGGATATCCGTTGTGCAGAGCGCCTGTAGTGTCCCCACGTCAAAGATATGTGGCGTGAATTCCGAGGAAACCGATGTCACGCTCGTGATAGTGAGCAGTTCCTCTGCGTGATGGCGGCTCGTTGATGTATCGTAAACGTCTTCTTCGACAAATTTAGCAGGACCAATGATAACCTTAAAATAACTAACATTCTGGTAGTCATGTCATTGCAATTAATGTAATATATGGCATGATAGGGTGTCAAATTTTAAAATATCTCATCAATATATATTTATTGATTTTGCTATGTCTTTTAGGATTTGTATTTCTCGAATGTGGATATTTTTTTCTATAGAATGAGTCACAGATTTAGCGTGCCTACGATGAGAGTTTAAATTAGAGCTGTCATAATAAATTTTTGCATTTTTTTGTCGAAGGATTTCTAGGTAGATTCTCCAATCTCCAGCAAGCTGTAAAAATTTCAAGTCCGATTTTGATTTTTCTATGGCAATAGAAAGATTGTTGCGTAAAAATAATGCACTACTCACGTTCAATATTAAATTATTTTCTGATAGAAATTCTTTTATGAAATTGATTCCATTAAAATATTTATCGATTTCGAGAGAGTTTTTTGATACGGTTTTATAGTATGGTCGATATGATTTTTCTATGGTGTTGCCATTATGGTCAATAGTTTTGCTGTCTGAAAAAGACATAACGATGTTATGATTTCTTAGCATTTTATTTGCCATTTTTTCTAAAAAATCGCTATCTGCAAGATCATCTGCTTCAGCAAGCCAAATTAGATCGCCTTGTGCGGAGTTTACTGCAATTTCCCATTGATGGAACACAGATCCTGAATTTTTATTATTCCTAAATATTTTTATTTTTTTATTCCACAAACGCGCGATATTAATTGCAATTTCAACACTATTATCGCTGGAAGAATCATCAACGAATATTATTTCAGAAATTGGAAAAGTTTGAGAAAAAATAGATATTAACCTTTCTCTTATATAATCCGAGTAATTATATGAAATTACAGCAACCGATATTTTTGGAATCAATTCTTTTGATATTTTGTAAATGGTATTTACATATGAATCGAATGAAAAATAGACCGAATTTAACTGTCTTTTTGAAAATTTATAGTTAATTGATTCTTTTCCACATTTGATAGCACTTTTTATGATATCGGTGCTTTTGCCAAATTCTATAATTTTATGGTTATGTTTTTTATGCGCGTTCATTGTTTTTAGGAGGTGCGGAATTCCTCCAGTATTTTCAAATACACAGCATGTCAAACCGCTTGCTAGTGCTTCCAGTATTACAGATGGATAGGGGTCTTCGCGGGAGGTTAATAGGAATACGTCGCCAGCACATAGAAAAGGATAAATGTTTTCTACTTGGCCGACGAGATGAAATTTTCCGCTATCGAGTGCTTTATTAATTTTTTGATTCAGGGAATATTTTAATTGAGAATCTATTTTTCCAACCCAGACCATATGTACATTTTGTTCATTTAAATGCTCCCAACATTCTAAAAAAATATCGAAACCTTTTCTCTTGTCGCCATATCCTGCGCTGACAATCAAAATTTCATCATTATTTATAGATAAATTTTTCCTAACTCTATTTCTTAATTTTATATCTAATATTTTTGGATTATAGAGACCTTGAGGGCAAACTATTATTTTTTCTTTTTGTTTGATTTTTAGACGTTTAGAAATTTCATCATGTGGAACAATAATTTTTCTAGCATTCTCACATGCTTCTTTTAAGCTGGTAAATAAGTTTCGATCTTTTATAATGCCTTCCAGTTCATGGATCGAGATAAAATATTGAATGTTTAATTCATATAATTGAGTTGTTATTGGTGATGATGCTGCACTGTTTACTAACGCCGAGAAAAAGCCTTCTTTTTTGAGTGCCTGGAGACGTTCTTCAGCTTCAGGTGAGTTAGCGGTCAAAATTTCGCTTGGAGCCACTTCTTGATATTGCGAAAATAATTCTCCACCATCTAGAAGAATAAATCGTATTTCCGCATCGTGGTTTCGTTGGATGCTGCGCCCCAGTTCGAGAAGAAGTTTTTGGGCGCCGGCCGGGAATGCATCATGACCTATGAGTAGCAGGCGAGTTTTTTGTCTCGCTCCCTCAAACTTCATATTGGCTCGTGCTGTCGCGTTTAGGTAAGCGCTGCCAAAGTGCACATCTGGCTCCAGATAGGCACCTTCAGCCCATTCGTTCCATGCATTAACGCAAACTATAGTTTCGCCGAAAAAAGGATTTTCGCTGGCTTGATCTATTAATCCATGGAGCCAACGCTCATATAGTGTGGGTGTAGATCCATGCAGAACGAGGCCTTTGCCTTGTCTGCGGGCGTCGTTATCCCATGAGGGGGCCGCTGTGCGTATAAGTGGATAACTAGTTTTAGGGTAGCTTAAGCTTTTATTGACCACTTCAGAATAATCATAAATATGAGCTTCGAAATCATGATCAAAAATATGCATATCCTGATTCAATAATCGACAGCCGGAAACAACTTTATGCGGAGGAAATTCAATTGCTCCGTCCAAGCCGAATTGTGTTGGATCTTCGTCACCAAACGCTTGCCCCATAACGAAAATAGGGTTCAGGTTGTGGCGTTCTTTGAAAATTTCCCGCCACCGCAGGAATGCTGCCTGACTGTTGGGTATACTGCCTGGTCTATAAACCATAAGCACTGGTCTACCCGCGATATGTATATATCTCGGGTCTTGAAGATACTGAACAAAGCAATCTATTAGGCTTATGTCGTCGTCTTCGTGGTAGTCTTGAGTGATAAGGACATCATCGTCTGATCCGTCCCATCTCCGGCTCCAGTTTTCATTTGCCCACATTAGGCAGAATGGTAGTTCTATTTCAGGGTTGGCCAATAATAACTTTAATGGACCATCTAGAAGTCTGCGACCGTTGAACCAGTAAAAATAAAATATAAAGCCTTCTATCCCTGCTTTTTTTGCCATTTTTGCCTGACGCTTGAGAATGTCAGGATTATCAAGGGTGTAATGACCTAAATCACGTGGGATGCGTGGCTGATAGTGATCCGCAAATCTTGGCATTCCGCGAGAAATGTTCGTCCACTCTGTAAAGCCAGTGCCCCACCAAGCATTATTCTCTTCTGTTGCATGGAACTGTGGCAGATAATACGCCCAAATCCGTGCCCGCAGGAGGGCATTCGGGGGTATTGCCCGCTGTTCCTCGAATAGGGGATTAGGGGCTGTCCTTCGTTGTGATTCTCTGAAGGGGGACAGTTCATTTGCAGGTTGTGCTGGGTGAATGCCCGCTCGATGTTTGTTTTCAAGGTAATGAAGGAGTGGGTTAGCGTCATGTGAGTGGCGCAGATATCGTTTCCTGTAATAAACAGGATCAAATCCTTCGAATGGCTTTCTGATCTCGCGAAAGCCCTGAATCATGTAATGCTCAAGTGGGTCTAACCCCGATGCTGCTACATCAGGGTAAGCGTTGAGATAAAATGCAGGATCAAATTCCGGGATTGGCCGGAAAGCGCTGGAATGTCGGTTACGTAGAAAGTGCGTCAGGGCGAGCATGCCATCGGGTACTGGGTAGTTTTTCCGATACCAGACGGGGTCAAACCACGCTATTGGGCGACGTCCTTCACTTTCTCCGTGGAGTACATAATGCAATAGAGGATCACCGACGACTTCTCTATTATGTTCCAGATACCAGTGGGGATCAAAGAAAGGATTGGGTTTACGTCCTTCTTTCCATCCATGTTGATGATAATGTTCGAGTATACCCGTACCGAGATGCATCAGGTCCGGGTGATTTTGCAGGTAATATGCCGGTTCAAATGTGCCGGAGTGCCCTAGTAAATGTATCGGCGGAACTCCATGCCTCACAGCGTTGTTTCCATCAGCAGGAACAGTGTTCTGGGTTCCGGTGCAGTCATGAGAAACGGGCAGGAGAATTGTGTCAGGCATGTGTTTGCTTTTTTTGAGCCTTTGTGAGGATCAATGGATACGTTAATTAATCGTTAATGGAAATGGCATATTTGCAGTGTAGGGATGGGAATGCCATATCGGCGTGCCCGACAGATGGCGTGTCGTCATACGACGGAGATCCCGCGAGGAACTGATGGACTGCAGCACATCATCGAATGTCCCTGGAGAAGGGTATTGTCATCAGGCCGTCCATCTGGAAGAGGGTATGGCTCTGGAGTGCGGTGTTCATATTGCGCCGCTGGAAATTGCTTACCGGACATATGGCAAGCTCTCGCAAGCCAGAGACAATGCCATACTGATATGTCACGCCCTGACCGGTGATCAATATGTTGCTGAACCCCATCCTTTTACCGGAAAGCCGGGCTGGTGGAGCCGAATGGTGGGCCCCGGACTACCGATCGATACAGATCGTTTTTTTGTTATATGCTCCAATGTTCTCGGCGGGTGTATGGGCTCTACTGGTCCGCGATCGATCTGTGCGGAGACAGGAAAGCCCTGGGCTACGGAATTTCCGCCCATCACGATGCACGACATTGTCGCAGCTCAGGCAAAGCTGATTGATCATCTGGGAGTAGGACGACTCTTTGCTGTCATCGGTGGCTCGATGGGAGGCATGCAGGTAACGACCTGGGCCGCAGATTTTCCCGAACGTGTTTTCGCAGCTATGCCAATTGCCACATCACCTTTTCACTCTGCGCAGAATATTGCGTTTAATGAAGTCAGCCGTCAGGCCATTTTTGCAGACCCGCAGTGGCATGATGGTCATTATCGGGATTTTGACGCCATACCCGCGCGTGGTCTGGCGGTGGCACGAATGATGGCTCATATCACGTATCTCTCTGAGGAAGCTCTCAGCCGAAAATTCGGACGTCGCGTAAGGCGCGATGGCGCGACAGCGCAGCCAGCCGCATCCAGCCCTTCGCTTTTCGGGGAAATGTTTGAGGTTGAAAGCTATCTTCGACATCAGGGATCGACATTTGTCAGACGATTTGATGCAAATTCGTACCTGACCATTACGCGCGCAATGGATTATTTTGATCTCGCCGCTGAGCATGATGGAGATCTGGCCAGCCCTTTCCGGAGCTCTGAAACCCGGTTCTGCGTTGTTTCCTTTAGCTCTGACTGGCTCTTCCCAACGTCGCAGTCGCGCCTTCTGGTGCGTGCATTAAATCGTGCGGGAGCGAACGTCTCATTTGTTGAAATTGACAGTGATCGTGGTCATGACGCCTTCTTGCTGGATGAGCCGGATTTTGACCGTACGATCACAGGCTTTCTGAACGGGGCGGCCGAGCATGCGGGTCTGAAGGCGGGACAAATCTGATGCGCGTTGATCAGAGACTCATTGCGGAGATGATTGAACCCCGCTCCAGGGTGCTGGACGTTGGAAGTGGTGACGGTGCCTTGATCGAGCATCTCTTTCGCACTCGTGCGTGTGATGCTCGAGGGATCGAGATCAACATGCAGGACGTGACACAGTCTGTGGCACATGGGCTCCCTGTTATGCATGGTGATGCGGACCATGACCTTGCGTATTATCCAGACGATACTTTCGATTATGTTGTTCTTCAAAGAACATTGCAGGCGGTGGAGCGTCCACGGGAGGTGTTACGACAGATGTTGCGTATCGGACGCCATGTTATCGTCTCATTTCCCAATTTTGGGTACTGGAAGTTAAGGCTTCAACTTCTAACGAGTGGCCGTATGCCCATGACCGCAGTCTGGAATACGCCTTGGTATATTACGCCTAACATTCATCCATGCACGATTCGAGACTTTCTGGCGTTGTGTGAGGAGGAGGGGTATGTAATTGAGCGCTGGCTCGCCATTGATGAGGGCGGTGCCAAGGCGCCGTGGAGGCGCTCTATAAGACTTGCAAATATTTTTGGTGAACAAGCCATGTTCATGCTGCACAAGGGTAGTGCTTCTATCCGTTGATGTTCCTACATCTGTGTGGCCACGAACACTTCCCGGTGTGGTGTATGTTCTGATTTTGCGTGCCCTTTCTGGCTCACGGCAGCAAGCTGACTATATAATACGGAGAGACAGGCCCATGAATGAAATCATAAGTGCGATTACCTCACGTCGTGCCACCAAGAAATTCGATCCATCTCACATTATTCCGGAGGCAGAGCTTTCAGCTATTTTGGAGGCTGCCCGTCATGCGCCTACGGCGTTCAATATTCAAAATGTGCGTTTTCTGGTTGTGCAGGATCGGGAGCAGCGTCGTCTAATAAGGGAGGCTGCATGGGATCAGCCGCAGATTGATGACTGCTCCGCGCTCATCGTAATGTGCGCCGATATTAAGGCATGGGAGAAAGACCCTGCGCGTTACTGGCGCGATGCACCCACAGCCGTGCAGGATCAGTATGTTCATATGATCCAGCAATATTATGCCGGTCATGAGCAGGTACAGCGCGATGAGGGATTTCGCTCTTGTGGACTGGCCGCTTATGCGTTGATGATGACCGCACACGCGCACGGTTTGCATACGTGCCCGATGGATGGTTTCGACTTTGAGCGCGTAAAAGAGATCATTAATCTTCCTGCGGATCATGAGTTGGTCATGTTCGTAGCTTTAGGAAAGCAGCTCTCTGCGCCATCGCCGCGTGGCGGCTTCTTGCCGCTCGATGAAGTAGTTAAAAGGGATTTCTTCTCCTGATTAAGAAATATATAGTAATATAAAGAACTTTTTTAAAATTATCTTTCACCGCACTCTTGTGGAGTGTGATGAAGCTACTTACTATTAGGACCAAGGCGTTCCTACTTCCAGTGGAGCGCTGAAGGATTTTTGGTGCTTTTTCGTTCCTTTGGCATCTGTTCAGTCAGATGCAAGACGACACAGCCACGAATCCGTCCCCGTACTACGTCGGCACACCCGACCTCTGGCGGTATCACCCAGCTAGCGCGAGATACTCAAATGAGTACTCGCCCATCAGGCACGACGAAGAAGGCGATCCGAAGCGCAATGAGCGTGTTCCTCGGGCCGCGCAAAGCGGGCGCTGCCGTTCTTTAGGAGAGGTCATGACCAGTTTCGCAGAGCTTAGCCTTGCTGAGCCCATCCAGAAGGCTCTCGCAGAAGAGGGTTACGTAACGCCAACACCTATTCAGGCTGGCTCTATTCCTCATCTTCTCAATGGCCGTGATCTTCTTGGTCTTGCGCAGACGGGTACGGGAAAAACGGCAGCTTTCGCGCTTCCTATTCTCGATTATCTTCTGAAGAACCGTCGTCCGGCTGCCCCCAAAGGTGTGCGAGTGCTGGTTCTTGCGCCAACGCGTGAGCTTGCATCGCAGATCGACGATAGTTTTGCGGCATATGCACGGCATATGAAACTCACGCATGCCGTAATTTTTGGTGGTGTGGGGCAGGGACGTCAGGTCGAGGCAATGCGCCGTGGCGTTGATGTTCTTGTTGCAGCACCGGGGCGTCTGCTCGACCTCATCGGGCAGGGATATATCGATCTTTCCACGCTCGAAATACTGGTTCTCGACGAAGCCGACCGGATGCTCGACATGGGCTTCGTGCGTGATATTCGTCGCATTATGGCGCTGCTACCAGAAAAGCGTCAAACGCTCCTGTTCTCAGCAACAATGCCACAGTCCATCAACGAATTGGCTCACTCGCTGCTGAAAAACCCAGCCACGGTTCAGGTAACTCCTGAATCCAGTACGGTTGATCGTATCCGTCAGGCTGTCATGTTCATTGATGCAGAGAACAAAAAAGACGCGACCCTGATGCTGGTGGACAACCCGAAGGTTGTGCGTGCAGTTGTGTTCACGCTGATGAAGCATGAAGCAAACAAGGTTGCCGAATTTCTGAACAAGAAGGGCATTACAGCTGAAGCCATTCATGGCAACAAGTCTCAGGGCGCACGCGAGCGTGCCATGAGTGGTTTTCGTAATGGGAATGTTAAGGTTCTTGTTGCAACGGATATCGCTGCGCGCGGTATTGACGTTGACGATGTGACGCACGTTTTCAATTATGATCTGCCGAATGTTCCGGAATCGTATGTGCACCGTATCGGTCGTACAGCTCGTGCGGGACGTGAAGGTTGGGCTGTATCGCTTTGTGATGCGGAACAGCGGGCGTGGCTCAAGGATATCGAAAAGAAGATTGGTAAGCCGATCCCGGTTGTGACCGATCATCCCTATCATTCTGACACGGCGCAGGCTTCCACGCAGCGTCCTCCAGTGTTGGGTGGTGGTCGAGGAGGTGGCGGTGGTCAGCGCCGTGGTGGCGGTGGTCGCCCGGGCGGCGCGCCTTCCGGGGGCTCCCGTGGGGGGGCTTCCCATGGTGGTGGACAGCGCCGTGGCGGCGGTGGTCGTTCAGGGGGGGCATCCCGTCCGCGCTAAGAACTAAATTCACAAAAGGGATAGCCTTATGGGCTGTCCCTTTTGTTGCATTTCGACGGTTTTCGATGGCAGTGTTTTATTGCTATCTGGGAATAAGGTCGTCGCCATGCAAAGTTCGATTGATGGTACAAATATGCCCGTGCTGCGGGTTATGCTTCAGCCGGGCGAGCGCCTTGTTGCGGAGACGGGTGAGCTTTCTTGGAAAAGTCCTAACGTAACCCTTCAGACCACAATGTCAGGCGCGGGACAAAGTGGATTATTCGGGGTCATTTCGCGCGTCGTAGCGGGTGGGGGGCTTTTCATGACGCAGTTCTCTGCTGAGGGAGGTCCTGGTCTGGTGGCATTTGCCGCGAAAATACCCGGGCATATTACCGAACACGACCTAAGTAATGGTGCTTATCTCGTACATCGACATGGTTTTATGGCCGGTATCGGCAATGTTCGTCTCGAACTGGCTTTTCAGCGTCGTCTGGGGGCTGGAATATTTGGAGGAGACGGTTTCCGCCTTCAACGTGTTTCTGGTCAGGGTAAGTTCTGGTCGATGTTGGGTGGAGAAGTCATCCCCCATGATCTGGCTCCGGGTGAGCAGATCGATGTACATCCCGGGCATGTCGGGATGTTCGAGGAAAGCGTCGAGTTTGATATCACCATGATTCCGGGCATCCGCAACAAGTTGTTTGGCGGGGATGGTTTCTTCATGGCTCGCTTAACGGGTCCAGGCCGGGTCTGGCTGCAAACTATGACAATTGCTGGTTTAGCTCATGCACTTTCACCTTACCTGGTAGAGTCGACTGAGGGCAACGCAGAGGTAGCGGGTATTGGAGCAATTATAGGGTCATTAACCAAAAGATAATGAAATAATATCTAAGAAAACATCAATGAATATATGAAAAATTATTTAAAAATTCGATATATTTTCACTTTTGATCATTAATCAATAATTTTAAATTAATTATAGATATAATATTGGTATTAGTTAATATTTTTAATGTTGATGATCGTCTTTCCGTTTAAATGGACTTTGCGGTTGGCTTGAGATTTTCTTAAAAAATCTGAATTTTAAGGCTTTGTGCTGATCTGCACTTTGCATTTTGAGCAGATCGGGGACACCCACGCTGGATTACTACGCGCTCACCCTCTCCAGGAGGGGGTCTCCATCGTCTTCCATTTCCGGGCCAGCCAAAATTTGCGCTCTATGCAAAGATGCGACCTGTAGCCAAAGAACAAAATAGCAAGATACGTTGTGAGGACCGTTCCGCCATCTTGCCGTTTGGCTTTGGTAAACTTCAGTGTCCAGCCCGCATAGCGATTTTTGTGATATAGCTTTGAAGGCTTGCCCTGCTAGGCGCCGGTAGGTTTGATATAGTCTGCTGTGGCAGCGATGAGGATGACGAAAAGGAAGGATGCGGGGGTTTTCTTATATTAGGTCGCGCCAGCCCATCATGCCTTGATCCTTGCCCACAGGTTTTCGACCAGATGCCGATGCCTGTAAGCGCATCCGCGGCTACACAGACTTTGGAGTCAAAGCCTCCAAGTAGACCGGCCAAGCGCCTTACGATCTCTGCGGCGTCCTCTATAGCCCCTTTGTGGTGAGCATGGGTTGTAGTGCCATCAAGAAAGGGCATGCCCAGAGCCTGATCCTCATCTTTGATCTTGTTAAAGATGCATTGCTATACACTGAGCTTCGACCATCGAATGAACAATTGTGCCGCGATCCACCATGGCCCAAACTCCAGTGGCACGCCATTTCGCGCCGTCTTGATGGCGCCAGAAATCATCGATATCGTCCGTCTAAGGCTCTTCGGTGGGGTTTTTCCCTTCGGACGAACTTTTTTCGATGAGAGGCCCTCAGGCGGACCGTGCGGTATCAGACAAGACAGGTTGCACCATGCTCATCATAAGCAGCTATGCTGTCCGTTCTGTTATTTAAGGCCTAGCAGGCCCTAGTTTTGTGGGATACGCCCTTCAAGCAGATTTGCCTTCTAGGCGTTGGTATTGTTGCTGCTTTGGAGTAACCACTAGTACCACGTCTAAAATCTGGCCTGACATTGGTAGATAATCAGCGTTGCTCAGGGTCGTATCAAAGCGATCGAATGAAGAGTGCCCCTCTTCTGTTTTCGTTCGAACATGCAAGAGCCTTGTTCAGATCCGGACGGAAGACTTAAAAAATCACAGTTATAGAAAACGCTTCAAGTTAATTATCGTTTCTGCTCAATCGCGCAAGCCGTTTGTCAACTGCTAAGAAGTCAGGCTACTTTGTGATCTATACTCCAATCAACGCCAGGGGAATGGAATTGCACATGGAGGCTCAAAACCAGAGGTTTTTTGCCCCCCCCCCCCCAAGTCACTGCAATCCAAAGCTTTGTCTGCTCGCTTGTATTCTTTTGAAGCTTTACGCACATTCCGACTTTTCTTTGGAATTCAATCCGATAAGTTTGGAATGGTCTTAAATAATAGAATTCACGATATGATGTTTCCGTATATTTCAACTTGATCAAAATGCAGATATCCGCCATCCGGAGCAATGATAATTATCTTCAAATATTTTGCAGTATAACCAGAAATGCTTCTCCATATATATGGAAATCCATCAGCTCCACCATATATTAAATTATCATTTTTTCTATGTATTTCATGCCATGTAAGTCGGTCTGTGGATATCTCTATCGAAAAGTTACTAACTCTTTCTAAGCAACCATCCATACGGTTGAAAATTCTGATTTCATGTACGTTAAAATGATTAAGAAGATCTATTTCCCACCATGGATTTTTTTCATATTTTGTATGGTTTTGAGCACGTGCCCAAATTTCACCACTGATGATAGCCTCAGCGTCTTCTTCAATCGTTCGATTATGCTCAGTCGATGATTGAGAAGCTTTTTTCCCCTTGGAGATTAACGTCCATTCGGAAGGTAGAAAAAGAGAATGATCCCAAGCTTTGTTCACATAAGATTGCCAATAATTGTGGAGATATTTATCTTCAATAGCATTGGTCATCGCATGGTGTGATTTTTTTTGCTCTTCTGTCAGTTGGCCCCAGATTTTTTGGGTTGCAAAAGATCCTCCCAAACTTCGACTCACTCTTAGTTCAAAATCTTGATTTGATTTTATATTAAAATGAGCAACAAATCCCTTTTCAATAATTCTTTGTCTCCGGTTATTTTTATTTAAATATTCCCACGCGGAATCAGGAAAATTTTCATAATAATTTTGCATATCCTCATGGAGAACATTGCAGCTAATTATTTCTTTATCTAATCCGACATAGTCATGATTTATAGGTGCGTTTGGTATTTGATATATTTTTTTATATGGAATAGAATTTGTTTTTATTAATATTTTTGTAAATGGAGTTGCTCCATCTTCCCTTTTTGTGTAATTGATTAATACACTTCCTTCTGGTCTTGTTTCGTATCCGTTATTTCCGAATGAGCACCAATTAAAGTATATCGCATCATATTTATCATAATTAACAATAAATTTATCAATATTATCTACGTTTCTAAGTAGTAAGAATTCATCTATATCAAAAAACATTATCCATTCATTTTCTGTTGAATATTTCCAAAGAAAATGAAAATACATTTGGAACTGTAATCCGACTAAGTTATAGTGGACGAATGTTATGAATGGATTGTCTCCAGATAGGAATGGAATTAGTTTATCATAAAGAGAAGAAGGATCATCATCATTGCAATATATATATATATGATCAAATCCAATGGATTTATGATAATTAACCCATTCGACAATATACTGATTTTCCCATCGTGCGCAGGCGACTAATGATTTTTTATATTTGTAGTTGCCGTTTTTTCTATGATCGATTGGTGTTTCTGAAAACGTTGATATCTCCTGTTGATATAAGTAATTATTCCGCAAATTAACATAATTATTCATATTTTATCTCCTGATTGTTGTTTTTACAGGTGTAAAAATAAAGAATGGTAAAGATTAAACATTTCAGCCTTGATTAGGGCACGATATCATGAATGCCTCAAGGTGGATGGTTCGAAAAACCCTCTGGTTTTGAGGTCTGCTCTGTGATTCCATTTTCCTTGCGTTGATTGGAGTATGGATCGTGAAGCAGGCGGGATTTTTTGATGTTGAAGAGCGGCTTGCTCGGTTGAGCGGGCTTGGCGATCAGCTCGAAGCGTTTTCCCGGACTGTGGATTTTGAAACGTTCCGTCCTGATCAGGAAAAGACCCTGGCGTATTCCGATGGAAGCAAGGGCGGACGACCGCTATTTGATCCGGTGCTGATATTAAAAATCCTGGTGATCCAGACGCTGAACAATTTGTCTGATGAACGGACGGAATATCTGATCAACGACCGTCTGTCATTCATGCGTTTCCTTGGCCTGGGGCTGTCGGACCGGGTGCCTGATGCCAAAGCGGTCTGGCTGTTCCGTGAACGTCTGACTCAGGCGGGAGTTATTGAAAGACTGTTCAATCGCTTTGATACAACCCTGCGGAACGCAGGCTATCTGCCGATGTCGGGGCAGATCCTAGATGCAACAGTGGTAGCCGCTCCAAAGCAGCGCAATACCAACACTGAGGAAGCCGACCTCCGGGCAGGGCGTATTCCTGAAGGCTGGCAAGATAAGCCATCCAGATTGTCCCACAAGGATCGCCATGCGCGCTGGACACTGAAGTTCACCAAAGCAAAACGGCAGGATGATGGGACGATCCCGTCAACGGATCATGCCATTCCGTTCTTTGGCCACAAATTGCATGTTTCCATCGATCAGAAATCACAGGCCGGACTATTTATCGGAACAGTCGGCATCAGCCGGGCCACCATGAGGATCGGACTGGCCAATATCGTCTACAACATGCGCCGCTTCCTCTTTCTGGAGCGGATTAACGCGGCCTCGTAGCAACCCAGAGCATGAAACCCTCGTCCTGCTTAAATCGCAGAGCGAAAATCATCATCTGGAACCTTAATCCCAGTTGACTGCCAAAAAATTCGTAAATTACGGTGCCTCGAACCCTCCAAGCCGCATCGATAAATTTACAAGACGACGTATATCGCGTCCAAGCGGCGGACAATGACGCATTTTTTAAGATGGAACCCAAGGTGGGATGGATTTGATAAATCAGATAACTACCTGAAAAATTTGGGATTTTTTGATTTATATGGCGGAGAGGGTGGGATTCGAACCCACGGTACGCTTCCACGCACGGCGGTTTTCAAGACCGCTGCCTTCAACCACTCGGCCACCTCTCCATCTCCAGTAGGACTGGAGTCGCGCCTCGTGGGCGACGAGGCGTGGTTTGCTATGTCTTGCCCGGAGCGTCAAGTGGGGAATTCGGAGGATATGTCAGTTAGTTACATAAAATCAGCACGATCACATTTCGAAACCGGGGGGTGGCAGCTCTGTAACAGGGTTTCATGCTTACCTTCGGGGGGAGGGCGCGGTGGCGTGCCCTAATGTTTTGCATAAACTGGAGCGTATCATGTCTGGTAAATTTCTTATGGGCATGGGGAGTGCCCTTCTGCTGGCTGGAACGGCATTTCTGCCAGTAATGGCTGCGGCGCAGGATGTGCCACCGCCGATGATGGGGGGGCGAGGCCCTGGTATGGGGCCTCATGGCCATCTTCCTGTGCCACCGGGTGTTGAATTGACGGCAGAGCAGAAGGTGCAATGGCGTATTATCAGTGAGCAGGCAAAGAAAGATGATGCAGGACTGCGCAAGGATGGCCGTGCGCTGCACGAGCAGATTGGGGACGCCTTGATGTCTGAAGGGGCACTTGATCGCACCAAGCTTGCGGATCTTCTGCGTCAGGAAAACGCTCTCCATGTTCGTGAAGAGCAGGCTAGGCTAGAGATTATGGAAAAGCTGCATGATCTGCTGACGCCTGCTCAGAGAAAGCAGGCGCGTGAGACTGCAGATAAGATGAAGGCGCTGCACGAACAGCTCTGGGCGCTGATGAAAAAAAGCGATACGCCAGAGCCTGAAGCTCCCTGATCGGGGGGTAAGGATCAATCTGCTTGACGTATATTGCGGCAGGCAGTAAATCGGTCCTGTTTTCGGACACGCCACATCGCGAAGGCTCGCGCAGTGGCGTGTTTTTGTTTGTCATAGGGTGGCCCGTTGTTCGAACAACTTTCAGGCAAGATGTCCGGTGTCCTCGAAGGACTTTCCAAGAATGGAAAGCTCTCTGAAGGTGATGTCACTGAGGCAATGCGCGAAGTCCGTCTGGCGATGCTTGAGGCAGACGTTGCGCTTCCTGTTGTTCGTGATTTCGTCAATAAAGTGCGGGAACGGGCTGTCGGCCATGAGGTGCTGGAAAGCGTCTCTCCAGGTCAAGCCGTCGCAAAAATTGTCAATGATGCACTGATTGATGCTCTTGGCGGGGCAGGGGCAGTTCCTCTGAATCTGTCTGCAACAGCGCCGGTCCCGGTGTTGATGGTTGGTTTGCAGGGTTCTGGTAAAACCACCACATCGGGCAAGATCGCGCTGCGTCTTTCTGGGCGCGAACGCAAGAAAGTGTTGCTGGCCAGTTTGGACGTTCAGCGACCTGCGGCTCAGCTCCAGCTTCAGCAACTTGCTGAGCGTGTGAATGCGCAGACCGGTTTGGTTGTGTCGCTGCCAATCGTCGCCGAGCAATCGCCTGTTGATATCGCGAAGCGCGCACTGGAGACTGGTCGGCGCGAAGGATATGACATCGTCATTCTCGATACGGCAGGTCGTCTGTCTATCGATGAGACTTTGATGGATGAGGTCCGTCAGGTGCGGGCCGTCACGAACCCGGCAGAAACGCTGTTGGTCGTTGACGCCATGACGGGGCAGGACGCTGTAAATACCGCCAAAGCCTTTAACGAGGCTGTTGGAATTACTGGCGTTGTTATGAGCCGTATGGATGGTGACGCCCGTGGTGGTGCCGCACTTTCCATGAAGGCGATTACGGGTGCGCCAATCAAGCTGACGGGTTCTGGCGAAAAGCTGGAGGCTCTTGAGGAGTTTCACCCAGAGCGTGTGGCTGGCCGTATTCTTGGGTTGGGTGATATCGCCGGTCTCGTGGAGCGTGCGTCTGAAACGCTCGATCACGAGGAAGGCGAGCGCGTTGCCAAGAAGATGCTCGCCGGAAAGTTTGATCTGGATGATTATGTCTCCCAGATCGATCAGATCAATCGCATGGGATCGATCTCGGGCATTCTTGGTATGTTGCCTGGAATGGGGAAGCTCAAGGATGCGTTGGGTGACAAGGAGATCGATACGTCGATCTTCAAGCGTCACAAGGCAATCATCTCTTCGATGACCAAACAGGAGCGCAAAACTCCTGGGATCATCAAGGCATCTCGCAAGAAGCGGATTGCATCTGGGGCGGGTACCACCGTTCCGGAAGTCAACCGCTTGCTCAAGCAGTTTGACGATATGTCCACCATGATGAAGCGGATCAGCAAGATGGGTCTTTCTGGTCTGATGCGGAGCATGGGCGGGGCAGGTGGTCTGGGTGATATGATGAAGGGGATGGGTAAGCCCGGTGGGCGTCCTCCCTTCGTCTGATCAGCCCATAGTTTTTTAAAATTAATCGTTCAGGAGTTTTTCATGAGCCTCAAGATTCGTCTTTCCCGCGCCGGTGCCAAGAAGCGCCCTTACTATCACATCGTTGTTGCAGACAGCCGTAGCCCACGTGACGGCCGTTTCATTGAGAAGGTTGGTTCCTACAACCCGATGCTGCCTTCTGATCATGCAGATCGCATCAACCTGAATGATGAGCGCATCAAGCACTGGCTCTCCAATGGCGCACAGGCAACTGATCGCGTTGCACGTTTTCTTGGTAACGCTGGTCTGGCTCCGAAGCCGGAATATCGTGAGCAGCCGAAGAAGTCTGCTCCGAAGAAACGCGCCCAGGAGCGTGCCGCTGCTGCTTCTGCCGCTGCTGCAGCCTGATCATTCATTGATCTTGTAGGCTGCCTGAGCAATGACCCGTTTTAACCCTGAAAGCGATGTACTGGTCGCCACTATTGGTCGCCCCCATGGTGTGCGTGGCCTTGTGCGTCTGCATGCAGCCACTGATGATCCGGTTTCGGTCGAGGAATTCGGTACGCTGCATGATGAGCAGGGTGAAGAATGGGTTGTTCGGTGGGTATCGCCTGGTGTTGCTGCGCTGACGGATCGGAACGGTCAGACCGTTTCGGACCGGACGGCTGTGGAGCGCGTGGTCAACCGTCGTTTGTATGTGGCGCGTGAGCAGCTTCCCGCCGCCGAGGAAGACGAATTCTATCATACTGATCTGATTGGTATGGTCGCCGTTTCCGAGGCTGGAGATGAGCTTGGTACGGTCGTAATCGTTCACGATTATGGTGCTGGGGTCAGCATCGAAATTGATCGTGGATTGATCATACCGTTCACGATGGCCTGTGTCCCGCATGTTGATCTTGCAGGCCGTCAGGTTGTGGTGATCCCGCCGCCGATGGTTGAAGTCGAGGGTGACCTTGATGGCGACGTGCAGGTGCGCGCATGAGCTGGCGAGCGGATATCCTCAGCCTGTTCCCGGATATGTTTCCGGGGCCGCTGGGGTTTTCTCTCGCTGGACGAGCACTTGAGCGCGGAATCTGGTCCTGCGAAGCGCATGATCTGCGTATGCATGGACTTGGGCGCCACCGTGCAGTTGACGATACGCCCTTTGGCGGTGGTGCGGGCATGGTGATGCGGGCAGATGTTCTGGATTCAGCCCTTAATGCGCTTCCTGCGCTTGATGGCCGTCCAATCGTCTATCCCACCCCCCGCGGCCGTCGCATGACGCACGAGGATGCGGAGCGTCTTTCCGTCGGGCCAGGCGTGGTTGTCCTCTGTGGTCGATTTGAAGGTGTGGACGAGCGTGTGCTCGAAAAGCATGGAATCGACCAGTTCTGCATGGGTGATTTCGTATTGTCCGGCGGTGAAATTCCTGCACTGGCGCTGCTTGATGCATGCGTCCGGCTTCTGCCGGGTGTCATGGGATCTGATATCAGCGGTCAGGACGAGAGCTTCACGGACGGTCTGCTAGAGTACCCGCAATATACCAAGCCGGCAGTGTGGGAAGGGCGAGAAACGCCTGAAGTCCTGCTCTCCGGTCATCATGGCGCCATTGCAAACTGGCGTCACGAGCAGTCAATCGCCGTCACAAAGGCACGTCGCCCGGACCTCTGGGATGCGTATCTTGCGCGGCAGCAGATTCATTAAGAGTTTTGTTTTCAGGAGTTTGGTCATGAACATTATCCAGCAGTATGAGGCGCGCGAGATCGAGCGTCTTTCCGCAATCCGTGCCGTTCCCGAGTTCATCGCTGGTGACACCGTGCGCGTTGGCGTTCGCGTTGTCGAAGGCACGCGTGAGCGCGTGCAGACCTTCGAAGGCGTTGTTATCGCCCGTTCCAACAAGGCGCTGAACAGCAACTTCACGGTTCGCAAGATTTCTAACGGTGAAGGCGTCGAGCGCGTATTCCCGCTTTATGCACCGTCCATTGCGAGCATCGAAGTTGTTCGTCGTGGTAAGGTTCGTCGTGCAAAGCTTTATTATCTGCGTGGTCGTTCGGGTAAGTCCGCACGTATTGCGGAGCGTCCGCGCGATCTACCGAAGGATGGCGCCAAGGCCGCCTCGTAAAGTCGGGAGTAGACAGGATGCAGGTTTCGAATTCGCCCAGAACACTTTTTGACAAGATCTGGGACGATCACATTGTAGAACGTCTCGAAGACGGGACATGCATCCTCTACATCGACCGTCATCTTGTTCACGAGGTGACAAGCCCGCAGGCCTTCGAAGGCCTGCGGTTGGCCGGGCGCCCTGTGCGTCGTCCGGATGCAACAGTTGCGGTGGTTGATCACAACGTCCCCACCTCGGACCGTTCTAAGCCGATTGAAGAGCCGGAAAGCCGCCTTCAGATCGAAACGCTTGAGCGCAATGTCGCCGAATTCGGCGTTCCCTATTTTCCGTTACTGTCTGCCTCGCAGGGGATTGTCCACGTTGTCGGGCCAGAGCAGGGAATCTCTCTGCCAGGTATGACCATCGTCTGTGGCGACAGTCATACCTCAACGCATGGTGCGATGGGTTCCCTTGCTTTCGGTATCGGTACTTCCGAGGTCGAACATGTTCTTGCGACGCAGACGCTTTTACAGCGTCCCGCAAAGAACATGCGTGTGTTCGTGGAAGGCAAAACAGGCGTGGGTGTCACTGCCAAGGATATCATGCTTGCCATTATTGGCAGAATTGGTACCGCAGGCGGCACGGGACATGTGATTGAATTTGCCGGTTCTGCAATCCGGGATCTGGACATGGCCGGGCGCATGACGCTTTGCAACATGTCCATTGAGGCTGGTGCGCGCGCTGGACTGGTTTCGCCGGATGAAACAACGTTTTCCTATGTGAAGGGCCGTCCGTTTGCACCTAAGGGTGAAGCGTTTGAGCAGGCGTGCGCGTATTGGAGAACACTGGCGTCAGATGACGGTGCTCATTTTGACACTGAAGTTACACTGCGTGCGGAAGACATTGTTCCGTCGATAACGTGGGGAAATAGCCCGCAGGATGTTCTTCCTGTTGATGGGATTATCCCGTCTCCAGCTGATTTCAAGGATCCAGCTCAAGCCGCTCAAGTCCAACGTGCGCTGGATTACATGGGTCTTGAGGCAGGGCAGAAAATTGCAGGTACGCCTGTTGATGTGGTGTTCATTGGCTCCTGCACGAATAGCAGGATCGAGGACCTGCGCTCAGCCGCGGATATCGTTCGTGGGCGGCATGTCGCGCCAAATGTACGTGCGATGATCGTTCCAGGTTCTGGTCTGGTGAAGCGCGAGGCTGAAGCTGAGGGTTTGGACAAGATCTTCCTTGACGCGGGTTTTGAGTGGCGGGAAGCGGGTTGTTCGATGTGTCTGGGTATGAACCCAGATCGTCTGACGCCGGGGCAGCGTTGTGCTTCTACATCCAATCGAAATTTTGAGGGGCGGCAGGGGCCAGGCGGTCGCACACATCTATGTTCACCCGCGATGGCTGCGGCAGCAGCTGTTACGGGCGTGCTGTGTGACGTCAGGGAACTGATCAGGGAGCCTGTGTAATGGATAAGTTCACGCAACTGACAGCCATTGCGGCGCCCATGCCGAACGAAAACATCGATACCGATCAGATCATTCCTGCGCGTTTTCTCAAGACGATCCTGCGTACGGGTCTTGGGAAAAATGCTTTTGCAGCCCAGCGCTACGACGGAAATGGTGCTGAGCGGCCTGAGTTTGTTTTGAATCAGGAACCATACCGGCATGCGGAAATCCTGATTACGCTCGATAATTTCGGATGTGGATCTTCGCGTGAGCATGCTCCTTGGGCGTTGCTGGATTTTGGTATCCGATGCGTCATCGCGCCGAGTTTTGCAGATATTTTTCATAACAACTGCTTCAAGAACGGCATTCTGCCGATCCGTCTGCCACGTGAAATCTGCGAAATGCTGATGGATGATGCGCGGCAGGGTAGCAACTCCCGCCTGACGGTTGATCTTGAGAAGCAGGTTATTATTCGCCCGGATGGAGAAACTGTATCGTTTGACGTTGACCCTTTCCGTCGCCACCTTCTGCTCGAAGGGTTGGACGATATCGGGCAGACCATGGCTCACGACGACGCCATCAATACATTCGAGCATCAGGCAAGCCGGGCATGGGTGCCGTCCATCACCATGGAGACAACGAAATGAGTGAAGCCCACAAGCTTCTCGTTCTTGCCGGAGACGGTATTGGCCCCGAGGTCATGCGCGAAGTCGCACGTATTGTGCATTGGCTTGGTGTTAACCGCGGGCTCCGTCTTGAGATTACGGAAGAACTGGTTGGTGCGGCTTCCCTTGCTGCACACGGTGTTCCCATTCGTGACGAAGTCATCGATCTTGCCAAGCAGTCCGATGCTATTCTGTTTGGCTCTGTCGGAGATCCGGCATGGAGTCACGTAGGTTTCGACAAGCGCCCCGAAGTGGCTATTCTCAAGCTGCGTAAGGAGCTTGAGCTTTTTGCAAATCTGCGTCCTGCTCAGCTTTTCGATGCGCTGATCGATGCATCTGCCCTGAAGGCAGATGTCGTGCGCGGGCTCGATATTATGATCGTTCGCGAGACGGTTGGCGGGATCTATTTTGGTGAGCCTCGCGGTATCGAGACGCTCCCGGATGGCGGCCGCCGCGGTATCAATACTGAAGTTTATACGACGGCGGAAATTGAGCGCGTTGCTCGTGTGGCCTTTGATCTCGCACGCAAACGCGACAACCGTGTGTGCTCCGTAGAGAAATGTAACGTGATGGAAAGCGGCCTTCTGTGGAAGGAGGTCGTGACTGATCTGCACAAGCGCGAGTATCAGGACGTTGAATTGTCCCACATGCTGGCGGACAACTGTGCCATGCAGTTGGTTCGTAATCCGAACCAGTTTGATGTGATCGTGACCGGTAATCTCTTTGGCGATATCCTTTCCGATCTGGCTTCCATGCTTACCGGGTCTTTGGGCATGCTTCCATCTGCAACGCTTGGCGTTGTGCGGGAAGACGGCAAGCGTAATGCGCTTTACGAGCCAATTCATGGTAGCGCGCCCGATATCGCAGGGCAGGGGATTGCTAATCCTCTGGCTCAAATCCTGTCGTTTGCAATGCTCCTGCGTTATTCACTGAACCGTTCTGATGATGCAGATCTCATTGAGCAGGCTGTTTCCAACGTCCTTGCGACAGGTTTGCGTACGGCTGATATCATGTCTCCGGGCATGGCACGTGTTGGTACCGAAATGATGGGTCAAGCTGTTCTGCGTGAAATGGAAAAGCTCGCCTAAAGTTAAAGAACCCCGGTGGGATGCGTATTCTGCCGGGTTATATTTTGCTGTTCAGGTTGCCTGCTATGCAATTGGGGTGTGGTCAAAGTCGATGTCTGGCGGGTAGGGTCCGGGTGTCAACGATGACATCCGGGAATCAGTCATGCCTTTCATTGCCGACCGTCTGAACAGAATTCTTCCCAGTCAGACCATTGCTATTACTCAGAAAGCTCGTGCCCTCAAAGCTGAAGGCCGCGACATCATCAGTCTTTCTGCAGGTGAGCCTGATTTTGATACGCCAGAGTTTATCAAAGAGGCTGCTATTGCAGCCATCAGGGCTGGCGAGACAAAATATACGGATGTTGCGGGAACCCAGACGCTACGAAAGGCCGTTGCCGATCGCCTGAACAACGACTTTGGCCTTGATTACACCGCGGACGAAATCTGTGTTTCAACTGGTGGAAAGCAGGTCATTTATAATGTGATGACTGCAACACTAAATGCAGGAGACGAGGTCATTGTTCCGGCGCCGGCATGGGTTTCTTATCCGGACATTGTTTCATTGGCAGACGGCAAGCCTGTCGTTGTTCAGACAAAGCCAGAGAATGGTTTCAAACTCACGGCAAACCAGCTTCGTTGGGCGATCACGCCACGCACAAAATGGGTTATGCTGAACTCCCCCTGTAATCCTACTGGAGCGGCTTACACAGAAGACGAACTGCGTGCCCTGACGGATGTGCTGCTTGATTATCCGCATGTCTGGGTTTTTACGGACGATATTTACGCAAAGCTCGCCTATGACGGCTTTGTAGCCAAGACAATCGTGCAGGTTGAACCGCGCCTGCGAGACCGAACCGTAACCATGAACGGTGTGTCTAAGGCCTATGCCATGACAGGCTGGCGGATTGGATTTTCGGCGGCACCCGTATCTTTGACGAAACAACTGGTGAAGCTACAGGGGCAGAGCACAAGCAACCCATGCTCGATCGCACAGGCTGCGGCTCTGGCGGCAGTTTCCGGGCCACAGGACTTTATCGCTGAGATGGTCTCGGTATATCAGGAGCGTCGCAATCTTGTGGTGTCGATGCTGAATGAAGCGCCCGGTCTAAGCTGTCACACACCTGAGGGTGCTTTTTACGTATTTCCATCCATGCAGGGGACACTTGGAAAAACGTCTCGTGGGGGAGCGCGGATCGATAGCGACGAGGCTTTTGTTACGGCCCTGCTTGAGGAGACCGGCGTGGCGGCAGTGCATGGCGCTGCATTCCTGACACCGGGTTATTTCCGTGTGTCATATGCGACGTCTACAGAGCTGTTGCGAGAAGCCTGTGCGCGGATTCAGAGCTTCTGTAAGGGGTTGTCGTGACGGTTCATATCGCATCCCGACTGGCGACACTTCCCCAACCCGCAACCATTGCCATGGCTGCGCGTGCGCGGGAACTGCGGGCTGAGGGAGCGGATGTGATTTCACTGGCTCTAGGCCAGCCGGATTTTCCGTCTCCGCCAGAAGCTATTGAAGCCGCGTATCACTCTGCGCAGGCTGGAGATACCGGATATCCGCCCATTCCGGGGCAGAAAGCGCTGATTGAAGCGATTATCCGGAAATTTCGGCGTGATAATGCCATCGAAGCGACGTCTGATCGGATCATGGTTGCCAATGGCGGCAAGCAGGTCATTTTCAATGCTTTCATGGCGACACTCGAAATTGGCGATGAGGTGATTGTACCTGCGCCATACTGGGTCAGTTATCCGTTGATCGCGCGGATGCTCGGCGGTGTTCCTGTTGAAATCTCGTGCGCGGAGGAGGATCGTTTCCGCCCGCGTGCGGAGGTTATCAAAGCAGCGATAACACCCAAGACGCGATGGATTGTACTTAATTTCCCTAATAATCCGACAGGCGCCATTCTGGAGAAGGAAGATCTGGAAGCAATTGCGGGGGTTCTTCGTGAGGCTCCGCATGTTCTGGTGATGTGCGACGAAATTTACGAACATCTGACGTTCGACGGGCGGCGCCATCTGTCGCTTCTGAGCGTTGCGCCTGATCTGGCGGACAGGATACTGATCGTAAATGGTGTGGCTAAAGCCTATGCCATGACGGGTTGGCGGGTTGGGTTCGCATGCGGGCCCAAGACGCTGATCAGCGCAATGGTTGCTGTTCAGGGGAACGTGACGTCCGGTGTGTGCACGTTGGCTCAGGCCGGTTCCGTTGCCGCACTTGATGGGGATTTCTCCCGAATTGAGGTCATGCGTCAGACATACGAGACGCGACGTAATCGTGTTGTCGCAGTCCTCAGGGCGATTGCTGGCGTTACTTGCGAGATGCCTGAGGGCGCATTTTATGCGTATCCCGGCATTGCATCCTTGATAGGTGGTGTGTCTGGGGGAGGTCGCGTGCTTACGGATGATGTCGCTTTTGCCGAGGCACTTCTTGATGAGGCGCACGTGGCGACAGTGCCCGGATCAGCATTTGGCTACAGCCCGTATCTTCGTTTGTCCTGTGCAGCTTCGGATGCTCAGCTTGATGAGGCATGCGAGCGAATTTCGCGCTTTGTAGAAAAAATCAGGCCAGCCTGAGAGGCATGGACGCGTGGGCGGAGGAATGCCAACATCGTGTTCATGACACAAACAATTCCTCCGTTCTCAACTCTTTCTTTTCAGCGTCCTGACGAAGTTTTTCTGCGTGAACGATATGCAGCAGTCGCGGCATATCTGGATGCAGGTCACAGGCTGGAGGCTTTGCAGGCGTTTGACGTCGTACGCAGGGAATATGAGTCTTGGGCGTCTCACGTTTACCTCCAGTTCTCGCGTAATACGCAGGATGAAGCTGCCAAGGCAGAACGTGACTACGCAGACAGGCTTTCGCCTGTTGCCACAGACCACGAAATCACAATCAAGAAGCGCCTTCTTGCGGACCCTGATCGGGCAGGGCTGATGGAGATTGTGACGCCGCATGTGGTGCGGTTGTGGGAATCCGATACAACTACTTTCGATCCGCGGATCAGTCATGACCTTGAGGAAGAGGCACGTCTGACGGGCGAATACACCGCGTTGCTCGCGTCGGCGAAAATTCCGTTTGATGGAAAGTCGCTCAACCTTTCAGGGCTCGTGCCTTACCTTGAAAGCTTGGACCGCGATGTCCGGCATGCGGCTGAGACAGCCCGCTGGTCATTCTTTGAGGAAAATGGAGCGGCCCTTGATGAGCTTTATGGCAAGCTTGTCTCTTTGCGTGACCGGATGGCTAAAACCTTAGGTTTCGATAACTACACCGCTCTGGGCTATCGCCGGATGCGGCGCACGGATTATGGGCCCACGCAGGTCGCGGCATTCAGGGAAAAGGTGCTGACCCACGTTACCCCGCTGATCCAGTCCATTCTGGAGCGCAGGCGCCTGGAAATGGGCTGGGACCGCCTCCGGGCATGGGACGAAGCCTTGATCGACCCTAAAGGCAACCCTGTTCCTGCGGGAGGATATGATCTGCTGGTCGAGCGTGCGGAGACAATGTTCCGTGATCTTGATGCTAGCGGAGAAATGGCCGGTTTTTACGCCCGGATGCGCGATGAGGATTATCTCGACCTCAAAAATCGGGACGGCAAGGCAGGCGGCGGGTTCTGCACGTCATTTCCGACGGAAGGGACGCCATATATTTTTGCCAATTTTAACGGCACACATAATGACATCGGGGTGTTTACCCACGAGATGGGTCATGCGTTCCAGAACTGGAAAAGCCGTGATCTGCCCTGGATCGATCAGATTTGGCCCACCATGGAAGCTGCTGAAATTCATTCCATGGGGCTAGAATTTCTGACCTGGCCACAGATAGGAGAACTGGTCGAAGATGGTGCGGCTGAGCGTTATCGGCGCATGCATTTGATCGGAAGTCTGGCGTTTTTCCCGTATGGCGTCTGTGTCGATCATTTTCAGCACGAAGTTTATGAAAAACCACAGATGAGCGCTGAAGAGCGTCATGCGACGTGGCAGAGGCTTGAGAAGCTCTACATGCCGTGGCGCGACTGGGGCGATCTGGCATATCCCGCGAAGGGTGGCCGCTGGCAGGCGCAACTGCATATCTACCGACTGCCATTCTATTATATTGATTATGCACTCGCTCAGTGCTGTGCATTGCAGCTTTGGCTGCACTCTCGTGCTGACAGTGCGGGCACTTTGGAAACCTATCGCGCTTTATGTGCAAAAGGTGGTTCCAAGCCATTTTCGGAGCTTGTTGCGGAAGCCGGTCTTGCCTCACCGTTCGAGGCAGATGCACTTGCTGAGGTCGTTCAGGAAGCTGAGCACGTCCTGTTGGGATAACAGGACGTGGAAGCGATGATCCCCGGGTTTTATGCCGGGGATGCAGTTCACTTGCGGCTGTTCCACTCAGAAATCAGATCGATTACTGCCTGAGGAGACATGCTGCGAGCATTCCCCAGAGCTGTTGATCCATCGCCATTCAGTGCATGACCTTCTGGCGTAATGATGATGACGGTTGGGACAGCTTTGATCGTCACGCCATATTTCTGGGCCAGGTCCAGATTGGTATTGATGCGCCCAACATTGACAGGAACAATGACGAACTGGTTTTCCAGCCATTGTGCAGCATCAGGAAGTGCAAAAATCCCTGCGAGCATCTTGCAATCCGGGCACCAATTTCCGCCGAAAACGAGCAGAACGCGGCGGTGCGTTTTTGCGGCTGTCTTGAACGCTTCCTGTACCTGGGTATGAGCGAGGGACGTATCGGGGTATGGCTCCGCAACCGGAGGCGCAGATGTCTCCGTGAGTTTTGGGGCAGGCGTCGCAGCAGATGCTGATGCGAGTGTCCCTGCGGCGAGGGCGAATCCGGTGGCTGCGGCGAATAGGAATGTACGCATAAACAAGGCTTTCATTGATGTTGCCTGCTGCATGTCATAACGCAGGTTCGGGATCACGACGATTAAACCTCAGTTCAGTCGGAATATCATGTCTTCAGAAGATCGGTTAAAACACAATAAAAACAAGGGTCAGAAGGAAGTCAGCGTTGCCGTAACGCTCATCAGAACAGCGATTCTGATTGGCCTCACGCTGGCGTTTATGGCGATCTTTCGTTTCTGGAAGCCTGCCATTCATGGCATGCAGAAAGTTGCCGGGACCGGTGCGTGGCAATCGCTTTATGGCTTTTTTCATATAAACTCGGGGCTTGGCCGCGAGCAGCTGATTTTGACTGCGGTCATGTTGGTTTGCTTCGCACTGGCACTTCTGGCCCAGTTTATCGGGCTATGGCTGATCAGGATTTTCCGTAAACGGACCTGAGCATTAGTCCGAGCTCTTGCGGTGCGGAGCCTTTATTGCGGCCATTGCTGTGGCCGCCCAGGACAGGATCAGTAGGGTGCCACCGTATGGTGCTACTCTTCCTACTGAAACCTTGTCGAATGTCAGATTCGTAAAAGCGAGCGTTATTACCGACACGCAGAAAATGAGCGTTCCAGCCGCCATCATTGAGCACGACCAACGTGCCCAGCAGCGTGCCAGACGATCTCTGCCAAGGGCCAGCGCGCAAAGGGCAATGGCGTGCCACATCTGAATTTCGACGGCAGAGTGAAGCATGCCCCGGCCAGATGGAAGCGCGAACGCTTTGTCAGGCAGGTGTGCGGACAAGGCTCCAAGAGCTACGCCAGTCCCAGCAGCAAAAGCTGCAAAGACAAGGATACCTCGAAAGAAACGATCATGCTGCGTTGTCGTGGTGTTTGCGGACATGGCTGCAATGTAGCATGTCTTTACGTGAAGGAAGAGCTGACCTGTGGCATTGCCTCGTCTTCCGGGAGAGTGTCCTCGTCATGTGTGTCCTCTCCGTATCCTGTTTCACTAAGGAGAAGTTTCCAATGACGATCATCTCACGTGCGGCACTTGCTGCTTCAACTGCAATGCTCTGTGCTCTTGCCGCCTGTACTGCTCCGAATCCGCCGCCAGCCCCGCCGCTTCCATCCGCAGCGAAGGCATCTCTGAGCACGGCTGATGCTGCGTTCATTCAGCAGGTTGATGAAATGGACATGAAGCAGATTGCGATTGCGGGTCTCGCGGCGACACATAGCAACAGTGACACTCTGAAGGCATTTGCTGCTACTGTTGTTGCTGATCATACAACCAGCCGCGCTGCTGTTGCTAAGATCGCCTCAACATCAAACCTGACTGTCTCCGGCAAGATCGATACGGCTGATCAGGCTCACATTGATTCCTTCGCGCATCTTTATGGTTCATCATTCGACCGCCTTTTCCTACGTGAAGTTGTCAGCGGGAATGGTGCAGCTTTTGATACTGCCGCCAGCAGTGAAGCTCAGAGCGCTTCCTCAGCCGATGTAAAGACGCTGGCAGCGGACACGGTAAAGATGGAGCAGTCACATGTTGGCCGTGCTCGCGATCTGATGGGTGATCATACGATCCGTGGTCATCACCACAGCTTTGGCCGCCATTCCTGAGGTTTCGGGAATGAATATCCGCATCGATCGCGTGGTGACACGGGGCGGCGACGGGGGAGAAACCTCCCTCGGAGACGGCACTCGTGTTTCGAAGGGAAGTGCGAGAATAGAGGCGATGGGGAGCATTGATGAACTCAATGCGACCTTAGGCCTTTTGCGTTACCACGTGGAGCATGATCGTCTTGTTTCTGTCCACGTGGCAGATATCGCGCGCCTTCAGTCGTGTCTTTTCGATCTTGGTGCGGATCTTTGCATGCCAGTCACCGGGCGCCCGTCTTCACTTCCATCTGAAGCTGTGCGTTGGCTGGAGGCGCGGATTGAAGCTCTGCGATTGTCCCAGCCTGAATTGCGCAGCTTTGTTTTGCCAGGAGGGTCGCTCGTAGCAGCGCATGCCCATCTTGCGCGAACGGTTGCGCGCCGGGCCGAGCGGGCGCTCGTTCAAATGGAAAATGCCCCTGTTGGGGGTATGCGTTTTCTGAACCGGCTATCGGATTATTTCTTCGTGTTTGGGCGCCATGCCAATAATGACGGACGGGATGATATTTTATGGCAGCCGGGGACGTGGAAAAACGATGCAATAAATACTGGAGACTAGGCAAAGAAGCCTATTGTTTTGGTGACAGGGGCAAAATTCGCTGTTATATTGCGCCCAGTTCGAATGTCTGAAAATTCAGATATTTCCAGCTTTTCACCCTGTAGCCAGGCCATGCTGCTGTCGATCGGGAATTTCCTGATCGACCTTTCGTCCGTATCAAACGGGCAGTCTGGCTACCGATACATGCAGATCATTATATTTGGTTGAAGAACAAAGAATGCAGGACGATCATCAGGTCACCGAAGACGCACTGCGCCAGGCGCTGTCGCGTCTGGGCTCCGGTCGCTCCCAGAATGCACGCCATGCCCAGCAGCCACAGGAGCGTCGCAGGCGTTTTGTGCGTGATGGACAGGTTGTGGTGGAGCACCAGAACAGTCGCAACGCAGCGCCTCGCGTTGCAATTCAGGACGATCAGGACGAAATTGAGCGCCTGAAACAGTCGGTCAAGCGCGAGCAGCGCCGTTGCGAAGAATCAGAGCGTCATCTGGGGGAAGCTCGTGCCCAGATTAAGGTTCTGGAAACACGTGCGGCTCACACGCGTATTCAAGTTACTGAGCTCAGCAAGGAATTGCGCGAGCATCAGGACATTATTCAGACGCTCAAGGCGCAGGTGCATCAGGCACGTGAACTCGCAGCTACGGCAGCGCAGCGTTCTCCGCGCCCGGTTGGGCGTCCCCGCAAGGAACGCCCTGAACAGCCGGTAATTGATGAAGCGCCGGTAGCCGTTTCGGTTCCGGTGAAAGCCAAGGCTGAGCCTGAGCCCGTTCAGTGGTGGCTTAAGGGTTGAAGTGGGGTCAGGCGGATTGCCTGACCTTCCTTGCAAACCACAGACAGACACCAGCGAAGACAGCCCACCCCAGTCCGGATCTCATCAGGGCGGGGAGGGAAATGGCAATTGTGTCAGCACTGCCGGTCGCGCCTGTCATGGCTGCCAGTGCGACACCCACCAGACTTTCTCCAACGATAAAGCCTGAAGCGATCATTGTTCCGCGTTCCTGTGGGAAGCGGCGCAAGAGCCAGACCAGACCGGAACCGATTGCGATCGTGACGGAGACCTCCGGGGGAAGATAAATTCCCATCCCGACGGCAAGTGGTGGCATTGCCAGCTTTCTGCGGCGTAGTATCAGGTCTGCGACGATCATGCCGATGCCCAGTAGGGCTCCAATTTCCAGCATATTCCAGTCAAGACTACGGGTCAGGATACCTGTGGCAATGGCTGCCATCAGAGCGGGCTGGGGTGCTGCCAGCGCGTGTGCGGGGTCCATGCCGTCATGTGGCATGGCGCCCACAAATCCATAAGCCTGATAAAGAATTTGCAGGACCCAAGGAATAACCAGGGCGCCGGTAACGCAGCCAATCAGCAGCCCGATTTCCTGTTTCCACGGCGTGGCGCCAACGAGTTGACCTGTGCGGAGGTCTTGCAGGTTATCGTTGGAAATCGCGGCAGAGGCAGTGATTGCCGAGAGCATGAAAAGCCCGAATGCGATGGCGAGAGGGCGCTGGGTCACAGACAGTATTCCGCTGCTCTCAAGTCCCCAGAGGCAGAGCGAAATAATGATGATTGCAATAATCCCGACGCCCGAAATCGGTGACGAAGACGAGCCTACAATACCGGCCATGTAACCGCAGGCGCTGGCAACCAGGAAACCCAGACCAAAACATGCGATCACACCAAGAGCCACCAGCGTGAGCAACGGAGCACCATGCGACATGACTGGCCACAGGAAGTTCGTGAAAAGGCCAGTGAGTATGATGGCCACACCGACGCTTAAGGTGATCATGATTCGGGGAGAAAGATCGCGGTCGGTTTCGTCTTCAGTCGCGCGATGACTGATAGAAAGGGCTTCCCGAAGCCCTTTTGCGACTGGGCCAGCCAGTGTGAGGAGCGTCCAGATTGCTGCGACGGCGATAGCGCCTGCGCCAATAAAGCGCACTTTATGTAGCCAGATCCCTGAGGCTGCGGCCAGTGGTGCTGCCGAAGGGGTCAGATGACCCAGAACAGGCACCATGACACCCCATGCCATCAGAACGCCGACCAGCATTGCAATGCCGCCGCCAATTCCTACCAGATAACCAGTGCCGAGCAGGGCAAGTGAGAACGAGCCTGTCAGCCTGAAGGCAGAACTTCCTGCTGTCGTTGCAACGGAAAAGCCATCGGACAGGATGCGTAGGCCGGATGTTGCAAACGCGACACCAGCTGATACCAGGCTGCCTGCAGTCAAGGCGCGCAGACTGTCAGCGTCCCCTTCTGGAGAGGAGGCTCTGAGGATTTCAGCGCAGGCTGTTCCTTCGGGGTAGGGAAGGTCAGAGTTGGTGACCAGGGCCCGACGAAGCGGAATGGTGAAGAGCACGCCGGTCATTCCACCAGCCATGGTTACGAGGAAGGTCACGAAATAGGGAAATTCGTGCCAGTATCCGACCATGATCAACGCAGGTAGGGCTGCAAAAACGCAGGAAAGTGTTCCAGCGGCGGAAGCCTGCGTCTGGACCATGTTGTTTTCGAGGGTCGTGCCGCCTCCCATCAGGCGAAGCAGGGCCATTGAGATGATCGTGGCGGGAATTGACGAGCCAAACGTCAGGCCAATCTTCAGCCCAAGATACACATTCGCAGCCGTGAAGATTACGGTAATGAGCGCGCCAAGCACGATGCCGCGGATGGTCAGTTCTTTGCCGTCCATATAATTCATTCCGGAAGTGTCCCAACCATACGTTCTGTTACTGGGGCCTTACGATGTGCGGTCTGGCATCGCAACATTGTTCAGAAGGCGAAGGAGAAAGTGGACTGATAGAAGGCACCGCTTTTACCGCCAGCTCTGCGGATACCGCGAGAGGCTTCGAACCATGCGAAATCCTGAACCCAGTTCAGGTGTGGGGAAATCGCCCAGGTGAACAGTCCGTTCGGTGCGATGCCTACGAAATGCCCATGGAATTTTGGTAGATTGTAAGCAGAATTGACGGAATAGAGGCTGCCCCCATGTTTTTGCCGCCAAAGGAGAGGTGCCTTGATTTTCAGCGAGACAGAACCCCCGGGACTTCCGATCAGAACCGGAGCGACGCTGACAAGGTTTCCGGCACCCACATATCCAGTGTAATCCAGATAAGGATTCTGAGGGGAAAATGGTGCAATATACGTATTGACCTTACCCTCGCTGCGCGTCTCGTTTCCGCCGGAATACAGATCTGTCTGAAGTCCTGCGAAGGGGTGCAGAGGGCCTGCCGGATATCGGTAACCCAGTGTTGTGTTGATGGCATATGCCGAAACGTTCCGGCTATATGTTGAAGCGTATTGTGTAAATCGGCCGCCTTGCCAAAGTGCACCCAGCGCATATTCGAGATTATGGGCTGTTCCGTACCAACGAAAACCCAAATTGTTGCGGGTTGTGGCGCCTGTGATCGTGGATGGAATATTTGACGAGGAGATGTTGGTCAGCGTGCCGCTTTTCCCGCCCAGATGAAATCCGATCCAGAAAAGATCCAGATAGGATCGTATATGCTGGTTTCCAATATTGAAGGCTGGGACGTCGAAGGTAGTATCAAGGCCGTAAAGTCTTGTTGTCCAGTCCTGATTATCATGAAGCATTGCGCGCGGCGTAATATTTGTGCCGACGAAATCGTAGGCGTCAAAACGCACATGAGGGAACACGGCGTAGGCTCTTGGGCCATTCCACGTTAGTTGGACATTTTGTGTTTCACGATCATACATGATGTAAGACGGTGCATCGAGAAACTGCTGCCGCCCGAAGATGACGCCTGTGCGAGCGTTGCCAATGGTTTGTTGGTATTCGGCAAAAAGTTGTCCCACATCGAGACGTTTTCGAAACGTACTGTTGTAACCGTAGCCTGACCAGCCGGCCGCCGTGCCGTTGATGAGTTGCCCGAAAATCCGCACATGTTTATCGATATGGAGGTCGGCACCCACCATGTTACGTGTCGTGAAGCGGCCAGAATGAGAATGTGTATTTGCGCCCAGCATCGGAAACTGGTTGTACCAGTTGCGCGCGCGACTGCGCCCTGAGAGAGAGAGCCAGATCGTGCCATCTCTATTCAGTGCAATAAACTTCAGAGGGTCGAAAAAATCTTTCCGGGTCCGTTTGTCCCGCAGGTACGACCAGTCTTCTGCCCAAGGCGCAATTCCGTATCGGCCAACTGGACCGAATCCGCTGCCTTCGCCGTTTCCGCGATTGAAGTTACCCCATTTTGGCTGCTGCCCCACCGGTGCAATGTTCTGACTGGCAGTCAGCCTTCGGGCCTGCTCAATAAAGCCTGCGCGGGGGAAGTTCTGTATTGCGGGACGTTCGGCGTGATGAACTGTGATTCGTTCTTCGGAAGCTGCAGCGCTTGAGGGTGTTTCGGCCGTATATCCTTCAGAGAAGGACATGCAGAACCCTGTCGTACAGATAACGCGCAGCGGACGGCTTTTGGTGAAACGATGAGAAGAAAAAGACCGTCTACGCTGCTTCATGACCAGTTCCGGCTTGAGGAAATCCGGTCAGCTTATTCGGAATGAGAGTGAAACGAAACCGGAGGGAGATGCTGGCGGTTATATTGCAACTCATCCCGTGTCAGCTGGTAGCCAACTTCTAGGGTGTACGGGTTTGCCTGAGGGTTTGAACTCTGCGGGAGGTCGATGATTCTCAGGTCCGTGCGGATCTGCTGGGTGCTCACGTTCGGGGCAAGCTGGAAAGTGTCGGTAAAGATTTTCTTGTCGACGATCTTTCCGTCACGCATCACCGCCACGAAATATGGAACATCAATGGAGCCGTCCTTTTCAGCCGGGCCACGGGTAATGTTCATGGCAAGGCTCAGGCGGGTGCGAACCATTGACTGCTTGTGCGGGCCATCAGGGCCGCGTTCGCAGTTGCCAGAGAGAGATGTGATCTGGGTATGGCTGACGAGACTTCCCACATCGAGGCCCCGTCCGTCATAGACGAAGCGGTCCGATGCGACGCCAGGCATTTCGAGCGCCGGGCATGCGGGAGCAAAAAAGCTCTGGTTGGATTCGTCGCAACCGGCCAGGGTCGAGAGCGCCATCACGGCGAATGCCGGGATGAAGAAGGACGGGGCAAGGCGCCGGAAGGCTGGCATCTGCTGAAGAAACTCCCAGAAAGCAGGCCGGACGTTGCGACGAATGGCAATCCGTCCGATACTGGTCCTACATTATCGAACTACGCCCGCTTGGGGAACACCATGTCAGATCAGACGATTTTTGCCTCCGCCAGTGCCGACGGCGCCACGGCAGCATCCCAGAAAACTCTCCGTGTCCTGCTGGCCGGTCCGCGTGGCTTCTGCGCAGGCGTGGACCGTGCGATCCGCGTCGTTGAAGAGGCTCTGCGCCGGTATGGCGCGCCCGTATATGTGCGACACGAGATCGTTCACAACCGCACGGTTGTGGAAGGCCTTGAGGAAAAAGGCGCCATTTTCGTTGAGGAACTCGATGAAGTGCCAGAAGACGGCCACGTCGTTTTCTCAGCGCATGGTGTGCCGAAAGCCGTGCCAGCCGAGGCCCAGCGCCGTAACCTGCTCTATCTGGATGCAACCTGCCCGCTGGTTTCCAAGGTTCACCGCGAAGCCGAGCGCCACTTTGCCGATGGCGGGCCGAATCAGCGCCATATCCTGATGATCGGTCATGCCGGGCATCCGGAAGTTGTTGGGACGATGGGGCAGTTGCCCGTTGGCGCCGTAACGCTGATCAATGATGCAGAAGAAGCGCGCACGATCCAGCCAGCAGATCCCACACGCCTCGCATTCATCACCCAGACCACCTTGTCTGTGGATGATACGGCCGAGATTGTGGACATTCTGCGTGATCGATTCCCGCTGATCGAAGGTCCGAAGCGCGAAGACATCTGCTACGCCACGACGAACCGCCAGGAAGCTGTGAAGGCAATTGCACCAGAGAGTGATCTGGTGATCGTCATCGGTTCTCCCAACTCCTCCAATTCCCAGCGTCTGCGAGAAGTGGCCGAGCGCTCAGGTGCCCGTCGTGCGCTACTGATCCCGAAGCTGTCTAATCTGGACTGGAGCGTTCTTGAGGGTGTGAACACGCTTGGTATCAGTGCTGGTGCTTCTGCTCCGGAAAGTCTGGTGCAGGAAATGGTGAACGCACTTGCCGAGCGTTATACGCTGAAGATCGAAGAGCGGATCGTGAAGGAAGAAAACATTAACTTCCGCCTTCCTGGCCCGCTGGCCAGCGCGGACGAAGCCTGATCTGTCGTGGCCGTCTATACGGAACTGGCGGCCGAGACGCTTGAGGCGTTTCTTGCCACATACGACATAGGTCAGCTTGTCTCGTTTCACGGGATTGCTGAAGGCGTTGAGAACAGTAACTTTCTCCTGCGGACAACGCAGGGGGATTTTATTCTCACCCTGTTCGAGCGTCGCGTTCAGGCATCGGAACTGCCGTGGTTTCTGGGGCTCATGCAGCATTTGGCCCAAGCAGGGCTGACATGCCCTCTCCCGGTGAATGACCGGGAGGGGAAACCCCTGAAGATTCTTGCGGGACGGCCAACGGCAATCACCACGTTTCTTCCCGGTGTATCTGCGTCTGTTCTGGATGAGGGGCTTTGCCGGGAACTCGGTGCGGCGCTTGCGAAGCTGCATCTTGCTGGCAAAGGCTATAGTGCCACGCGTCGAAATGCTCTTGCACCTGACGCATGGGGACCGCTCCTTCGAAGCTGCAGTGGAACGGGCGATACGATTCTGCCGGGCCTTACATCTGAGTTGGAGCAGGGTTTGGAACGGATCGTTGCTGAATGGCCTGCGAAGGATGCACTCCCTACGGGACAAATCCATGCGGACCTATTCCCTGATAATGTGTTTTTCAGGGACGGGCAGGTATCTGGTCTGATTGACTTCTATTTCGCATGCACCGACTTCCTTGCGTATGATCTGGCGATCTGTCTCAACGCATGGACGTTCACGGATGAGCGTATTTTTAACTCTGCGTTCTTTATGGCTCTTTTGGAAGGATATGAAGCAGTCCGCCCATTGTCTGCCGCTGAGAAAAATGCGCTTCCGATCCTGTGTCAGGGGGCTGCGATGCGTTTTCTGCTGACCAGACTTTATGATTGGATCAATACCCCCGCCAACGCGCTCGTAACCCGGAAGGATCCGCTCGCGTATCTCTGGCGGTTACGACATTTTCAGGGGCGGCACTGATGTCTGAAACTGATTCGGATCAGACATTCGTGCAAGTCTGGACGGATGGTGGCTGTAAGCCAAATCCTGGACCAGGCGGATGGGGGGTGCTCCTACGGTGCAAAGGCAAAGAGCGAGAAATGCTCGGTGGTCATCCTGAGACAACCAATAACAGGATGGAACTGACTGCAGCGGCAGAGGCACTGGAAGCTCTGACACGTCCTTGCAAGGTCCAGCTTCATACTGACAGCGAGTATCTTAGAAACGGAATTACGCGCTGGCACTCGGGCTGGGTCCGTCGTAACTGGCGTAATGCTGCGGGCGACCCTGTTGCGAATATGGATCTTTGGCGCCGTATTCTGGATGCAGCAAAGCCGCACGATATCGAATGGCTGTGGGTCAAGGGACATTCAGGCGATGAAAATAACGAACGCGTTGATGTTCTGGCGACGAAAGGCCGTGAAAACCTCTGAATAATCAGGCTTTTCGCGAAATTTTCTCTGAAATGTAAAAAAATCCGGGAGAGGGGGCTTTACCCGCCCGGCAGCATTGGCTAGATAAGCCCTCGCTGGTCCCGAATAGCTCAGTTGGTAGAGCAAGCGACTGTTAATCGCTGGGTCGTAGGTTCGAGTCCTACTTCGGGAGCCAGCCTTTTCTCCTAAAAATTTGCTTTTACATGGCTTTTTAAAGAGCTTTTAGGTCTTCTGCGCAATAAAGAGATCTCGCAGGGAATCCGTGTAAAAAAACCTTTGTATAAGGGGTTTACCCGCCGAACTCGTTTGGCTAGATAAGCCCTCGCTGGTCCCGAATAGCTCAGTTGGTAGAGCAAGCGACTGTTAATCGCTGGGTCGTAGGTTCGAGTCCTACTTCGGGAGCCACAGCTTTTTCATGAAACTGATATGTACTAGCCTTAGACGAAGCACAGCCTTCGCCTGAGCAAAGGCTGTTTGTTTTTTAGACTTCCTCAGGCTTTACGTCTTCCAGTCTATCCAGCTTCCACAGGCGTGGGAACATTGGGATCCACGTTATTGCGACGACGATTGTCCCGATACCGCCTGCGACGACCGCTGCTTCGGGGCCTATGGCCGTTCCAAGCATTCCGCTTTCGAATTCGCCCAACTGGTTACTCGAGCCAATGAACAGGGCATTTACTGCTGATACGCGTCCACGCATCGAATCGGGCGTAGCGAGTTGTATGAGCGATCCACGAATCACCATGCTGATGACGTCAGATGCCCCAAGAACCAACAGTGCCAGAATCGAAAGCCACGCAACATGAGAGATACCAAAGACGATTGTGGCAATTCCGAACACCACGACTGAAATCGTCATGGTGCGCCCTGCGTGACGTCCGAGGGGGCGCGTAGAGAGCCACCATGACATCAACAGCGCGCCTATAGCGGGTGCAGCGCGGAGCAGGCCAAGCCCAACCGGGCCTACATGCAGGATACTGTCAGCATATACCGGCAGCATCGCGGTTGCCCCGCCCAGCAGGACCGCAAACAGATCCATTGAAATAGCGCCCAGAAGGTCGCGACGTTTGTTTAGAAATCCCATACCAGCAAATACGGATGCCAGCGTGATGGGAGCTTTCGGGGGAGGGGTGTGATCCAGGCGCAGGGCAAGTGTGCCGCAAAAGGCAATGACAAAGCCCAGTGTGGAAATGCTGTAGCAGGTAAAAGGTCCCAGCCCGTACAGGAGCCCCCCGAGACTCGGCCCTACGATCGAAGCCGTCATGAACAGGGACGACATCAGAGCCTGAGCGCGTGGCAGGAGTGCCGGGGGGGCAATGGCTGGCAGGAAAGCCTGCTGGCAGGGCATTTCAAAGCTTCGGATCGCGCCATACATCGCCGCGAAAAGATAGATCATGATCGGGGTCAGGGCATGCATCCATGCAGCAAGAGCAATAGCTGCCGTGCTGAGGATTTCGACGATCTGGCAGAGAAGAACGATCGTGCGCCGGTTGAAGCGGTCTGCAACGTGGCCAGAGACGAAGGTCAGTGGAACCATTGGCAGGAACTGGACCAGCCCCAGATAACCAAGGGCGGCAACGCTGTGTGTCAGCGTGTAGATCTGCCACCCGATAGCGATGGTCATCGTGGTCGCGGATAGCTGCGAGAAAATTCTTCCGACGATAAGGGCCGGAAGGCCTGGGAGGGAGCGTAAAGCCGGGTCAGTCATTTGAGTATCTATAGGCAATTCAGTGACGCAAGTTTATTGCAAAATCGCGCTGTGGAGGGCAGATGATGAGCATGACAGCCACACAGACAGCGAAACCATCCATGCCCATCACCTACGCTACAGTTACATGGGACCAGCTCCATCGTGATGCACGCCAGCTCGCTGCATCTTTGATGAAAGAACACGGTCCGTTCCGCGGGATCGTTGCGATCACGCGAGGCGGCCTCATTCCTGCTGCGATTCTCGGTCGTGAGATGGGATGCCGGCTTATCGAGAGCATTTCCGTCATCAGCTATGCCGAAGAAGAAGGCTCCCAGCACAAGCCAAAGGTTGTGAAGCCTGCGCCTGCTGCTGGCGATGGAGAAGGTTTTCTGATTGTAGACGATCTCGTCGATTCTGGAATCACGGCAAAGCTTGTCCGCGAACTGATGCCAAAGGCTGTTTTTGCATGCCTGTATGCAAAACCTGACGGAAAACCACACACCGATCACTTCGTAACTGAGGTCGCACAGGATACTTGGGTGCTGTTTCCGTGGGATACAGCACCACTTTTTGTTCCTCCGCTCGTAAGAAGCGAAGAAGATTGAAAAAACCCTCTTGCTTATCCGGAACTTAGCCCCTAGGTTCCGCTTCGGTTCGGGGCGTGGCGCAGCCTGGTAGCGCGCTTGTTTTGGGTACAAGAGGCCCCCGGTTCGAGTCCGGGCGCCCCGACCAGTCACAGAGGATATTGCTGCGCCCTTAGCTCAGCTGGATAGAGCAACAGCCTTCTAAGCTGTGGGTCGATGGTTCGAGTCCATCAGGGCGCACCATCTTCGCGCTTTTTCCTCGTCAGATCCAATACGAAAAAAACCTTATTGTTTGATTGCCCTGAATGCGGGCAATTGGCTTTTTCTGAGAGCTGGGTCCGCCCTTGCGAATCGTGTATCGCCTGCGGCGCCTCAGGTCTTTAGCTGATTCGGTAAGTTCTTCAGAAAAAATTAGATTTTCGCGAGGTCGGTTAGCCGAATCGTAGCTTTCTCAAATTTTGAAAAAAGATCGGAGCAATCGTCTGCGATCGACCGGCAGGCTTCGGGGATGACATGGACTTCGTAGCCTAGATTCGCTGCGTCGAAGGCTGTTGCTGCGACACAGTAATCCAAGGCCACACCCGTGATGAAAACTCGCTGTATGCCGAGGTTTTTCAAAAGCCCGTCAAGACCGGTTTTTGTCTCGCGGTCATTATCCAGAAAAGCGGAGTAACTGTCCCGACTTGGGGATGTACCCTTCCGTATGATCTGTGTGATGGGACGCTCATCCAGCAACAGCGGAAATTTCGCCCCTGATGTGCCTGCAACACAATGCACCGGCCATGGGCCCCCTTGTTCCTTGAAGGAGCAGTGTCGCGCTGGGTGCCAGTCCTGACTTGCGATAATCGCTCCGAACGGCTCGTGGGCCAGTCTATTGATCGGTTCAACAACTTCGGTGCCGTTCGGCACAGCAAGGGCCCCACCGTCAAGAAAGTCGTTCTGCACGTCAATAATGAGCAGGGCATCATGCGCGGTGATGATCAAAGGAGGTCTCCGTCCTGACCTGTCATCTCGCGGCGGATTGCTCTGAGCGGTACGAGGCCTGATCCCATAATGGCATCATGAAATTTCTGTAGTGAAAAGCTGTTTCCCTGTTTTTGCTGCAGATCTTTACGGAGTTTCAGGATCATCAGTTTTCCCAATGTATAGGAAAAATATCCCGGATCGACGGTACCGCGCCGTGCTTCCCTGTAAGCTGCCGCCGGTGACTGAAAACAACGGGTTTCCATCATCTGTGTCGCCTGCAGCAGGGACATGCCCTGCATATGCATTCCAAACGATACCAGAAGGCGACAATCACGCAGCACAGCATCCTGTAATTGCATCAGGTGAAGGGCGGGGCTGTGATCATCTGCGCCCTGTTCCACCATCATCTGCTCGCCATAATGCGCCCATCCTTCCGTTGTGGTGTAGGAATTTGCGCCTCTGCGAATCAACGACCACTCCGGATGTGCATACAGATAAAGCCCCTGCACGAAATGACCGGGCATAACTTCGTGAATGGTGGTGTTCAGGAGCGCGGGGCGATTGAAATCCTCCAGGGCTTCTTCAGCCTGCAATGGTGTGAGGGCTGGGGAGGGCGGCGTGATGTCGTAAAATGATGGCAGGAACGTTTTTTCGAATGGTCCGGGCCATTCGGTTGCGGCCGAAATAAGGGCCTGCTCGAAAGGCGGTGTCGCCACGACTTCGGGCAAAACCAGCGATGGCAGCGTTACAAGGTGGTGGGCAATCACAAAATCCTGCAATTCCTTCAACTGGCTTAACGCTGTGGGAATGAGGTTTTGGAGGGAGGGATGGTCCTGTCGGATCTCCTGCAACGCGCTCATCGGATGCTTCGGATCTATTTGAGCTGCAACTTGTAGGAAATCTGCTCTGTCTTTCTCCAGATTCTGTTCACCCAATGAGATGATTGTCTCAGGTGGGGTATCCACCATATCGGCTGCGAGCAGGGTTTTCATTGCTTCGCGCCCAAGAACGAAATTTCCATCCGGCTTCAGCTGCAACAAAAAAGACCGGAAATGCTGAAGGGCGGCCACGGCATCACGGCCAGCATTGGCCAGCTCACTCTGCAATTGCGGATTATGGACGTCAGAAAAGGCCGTAGGAACATCGTTGCCGATAAATCCCAGAGCGCCCAGAAGATCTTCATCCGCCACTTCGATAAAAACTGCTGGTACGTGGTCTAGTTGTCTGGGGGCGGCAGACAAAAAGGCTGGAAACTGTCTGAGGCGCGCTATCGCCGCTTTCATGCGTGCTTCAGGCGTTGCGTAGTTACGTGCAATCAGCCCGTACAGCGAGTTCGTTACAAGATAAATGTAATGGTCTGGATCATGCCGATAAGGCTTTATGACCTCGTTCAGGAGGAGCTCACCTTTCAGGCTGGCAAGCAGAATGTCGCGGTCATCTTTTTCTTGCAGCGACGCACCAGACATGTCGAGTGCCTGAAGTTCTTCCTGTTCTGCATGGAGCCTGAGTGTCTGCGTGGCAATAAACTGCTCTGAAACGTCATTGAGACGTGCATCACCATCATGCACACCTTCCATGGTGGCATCGACAGGGTCAGCGGCCCATTCTGCATGGTAATGAGCACGGGCAATTTCAGCCAGAGAGGCAGCACTCGCCGGGCCGCCAGAGACGGTTCCCGCGGAAAGCAGGGTTGCAAGAACAAGAATGTGCTTCATTTGCACATCCTAGTCTTGCAACACGTTGTTAGGGAAGCGTCATGGTATGCGAGAAACCAGAAGCTGATTGATACGAAAGCCTTCGACGTCCACCACTTCAAAACGAAACCCTGAAGACTCAACCCGATCAGCTTTTCTTGCCATCCGCCGCAGCCTGTTCATGACAAAGCCGCCAACGGTGTCAAAATTCTGTGCGTCTTCAAACATAGGGATATCGAGTTCACGGATAACATCTCCGATGGGGGCTGCTCCATCAATCAGCCATGAATGTTCATCACGGCGAACAATGGCCTGCTCCTCGAACGGGCTTACGAGCCCGTCCATCAGTGCACCCATGATATCCTTGTAAGTGATCAGCCCTACTACAAGCCCGTATTCATTAACGATTAATGCGAAGCCTGCGGAATGCGCATCAAACTGCGCGAGTGTTTCCCACAGATTGAGTGTGTCTGGCAGGGAGAGAACATCGCGGCGTCTTTTGAAAATCTGGCTCGTAATCGGAGTGGTCGCATCGAGCGTGCCAGGTTCGTCCACGACTGCCACAAGAACGTCTTCGGCGCGGATGGAGCCAATAACGCGGTCTAGCCCGCCATCGCATAGTGGATAGCGGGAATATGGTCGGACCCGGACTTTGTCGCGCTGACTTTCCAGACTTTCCTGTACGTCGAGATATACGATCTCGTCACGAGGCGTCATGGCCGACGTGACGGAGCGATCCTGAAGACCCAGAACATTCTGGATCATCTGATGTTCCTGCTCCAGCAGGACGCCAGATGCCGTACCGGCCGCGAGGATGGCCCGAAGGTCCTCAGGGGTAACAGGCTCCACGGTGGCAGCAGCAGGGATACGCATGAGCCGCAGAAGAACGTCCGAAATTTTTGAAAAAACCCAGACCGCGGGATAAAGCACTTTGAGTGCAAGAGCAGGGAACCAGCCCACCATGAGCGCGACCCGGTCTGGGGCGTTCATGGCGACGCGCTTTGGAAGCAGATCTGCAAACAGAACGAAAAGGCCGGTCACGAGCACAAATGCGGAGACAGATCCAATCTGGTGGGCCAACGTGCCTGAAAGGCCTATTGCCATAAAAGTTTCACCAAGCGGATCGCTCAACATCGATTCGCCAATGACGCCGCCGAGCACGCCCACGGCATTCAGGCAGATCTGGAGAACGGTAATAACCTGCCCGCTGTTCCGGCGAAGCTTCAGAAACGCGACAGCACGTCTGTCTCCAGCCTCTGCCTTGGCGCGCAGCCGGACGTCACGTGCAGCGGCAAACGATATTTCGGACAGGGAAATAAGGACCGAGACGGCGATCAGCGCGGCCATGGCGGTCAGGCCCAGCAGGAAAAGAACAATCAGATGCTGGGAGGGGGATGGTAAAGACATGCGGGTCTGATCATAGACCAGAACCGACGGATTGCGCCATCGGGGGACTTGCCCGTGTCACACATGTCAGCTCTGTCGGTGGGCATTTTAGGTGCCTGTCGGGTGACCCGGGAGGTCAGAAGCTTAGCAAAGCTAGGGAAGGCGATTTTCTGCTCCGTTGTGCTCCACCGGGGGAAACACAAGAGGGGCAGCCAATGAACCGAGTGTCAGGGTGATATTGCGACCTCCCGCGTAATCATAAAACAGTGGGGAGCCACAGTCCGGGCAAAACGTCTCGTGGGAATCAATGACGAGTGTCCCACGGCGGGTGGCTCCGCACGGGCAGCCACCCTCAAATAATTTCAGGAACTTTTCTCGTCGACGCCAGCCAGTGCGCGCCATCCGGCTTCATCCATCGTCTCAATGCCCAGTTCGGCAGCTTTCTTTGCTTTGGAGCCAGCTTTCTCGCCAAGAACAACAAGATCCGTTTTCTTTGAGACGCTATCCGTGACCTGAGCACCCAGGCGTTCGGCAATGGCTTTTGCCTCCGGGCGGCTCATGGTGGTCAATGTGCCGGTAAATACGATTGTTCGACCGGAAAGATGCCCGCTCTGAGGCGCTGCTTCGTCAGTAATGATCAGTTGCTGTGCCAGATCATCCAGCGTGTCGACATTGTGCGGTTCCGAAAAGAACGTCACCAGCTCTTCTGCGATCGCCTCGCCAACGCCCATGATGGAACTCAGTGCCGTCCGCTCATCCGAGCCCGGATTGGCGGCGATCATGGCTGCCCTCCAAGCATCAAAAGAACCGTAATGCCTGGCCAGAAGCTGTGCGTTGCGCTCGCCTATACGCCGAATGCCAAGCCCGAAAAGCATTCTGGAAAGAGGGATTGTGCGACGGTTTTCAATAGCACGGATCAAATTGTCGACCGATTGCCGGCCCCATCCGTCCCGCTGAAGGATCGCGTCTTCATGATCTTTCAGGCGGAAGATATCTCCGGGCCTATGAATATAGCCTAGTTCGAAAAATTCACGGATACTTCGTTCACCCAGGCCGTCGATATCGAATGCGTTGCGTGACACCATGTGGATCAGCCGCTCAACGAGCTGTGCCTCACATGTCAGGCCACCAGTGCAACGTCGCACTGCTTCCCCATGTACGCGCTCTGCAAGCGAGCCGCAGACAGGGCAATGATCGGGATAAACGAACGCAGCTGCACGAGGTGTATCTGTTTTCACAAAACCCAGAATTTGGGGAATGACGTCTCCCGCGCGTTGAAGCCTTACGAGGTCTCCCACGCGAACGTCTTTGCGGGTTATTTCATCTTCGTTGTGAAGTGTTGCGCGTGAGACTATGACCCCACCGACATTCACGGGCTCCAGATGGGCAACGGGAGTAAGTGCGCCGGTGCGGCCAACCTGGATTTCGATTTCAAGCAGGCGTGTAATGGCCTGTTCCGCCGGAAATTTCCAGGCAATCGCCCAGCGTGGCGCGCGCCCTACAAAACCCAGTCGCTGCTGGAGCGACAGATCGTCAATCTTGAAGACGATACCATCGATATCGTAGTCTAACCCTGATCTTTCCAGCGTCAGGCGTTCTACATACGCAGGAATATCCCGTGCATGTTCGATGAGTTCAGAGCGTGGATTAACGCGGAAACCCCATGCCCTGAGCTGGGCCAGATAGGAAAAATGGCTGTCTGCGACGGGGGAGGATGCGTAGCCCATGGCATAGGCGAACAGGGAAAGGGGGCGGCTTGCAGTAACGGTTGGGTCAAGCTGACGCAGCGATCCCGCAGCAGCGTTTCGCGGGTTGGCGAAGGGCTTTGAACCGCGTGCCTCCTGCTGTTCATTCAAGGCAAGAAAACTTGCCTTGGAAAGAAAAACCTCTCCGCGAATTTCCAGGCTGTCCGGGAAATGGCCCGTCAATTGCTTTGGAACATCCTGCAAGGTCAGAAGGTTGGCTGTGACATCCTCACCTTCAATGCCGTCACCACGCGTCGTGCCACGAATAAACTTGCCGTTTTCGTAAGTCAGGCTGATCGAGAGGCCGTCAATCTTTGGTTCGGCCACGAAGCGAAGAGCGTCGATGCCAGTTTCGTCCAGTCCCAGAAAGCGCCCCACACGAGAGACAAAGCCCTCAAAGCCTTCATCATCGAAAACGTTGTCGAGTGACAGCATGGGAACACGATGGCGATATTTCCCGAACGCATTATCAGGTGCCGAGCCAACGCGTTCACTTGCGCCGCTATCCTGCTTCAGGCTTGGGTCTTGCTCCTCAAGCGTGCGTAGCTCGCGGCGGGCTGCATCGTATTCGGCATCTGAAACTTCTGGATCGTCTCGTCTGTGATAGGCTTCGTCCCACCGCGCGATTTTGGCTTCGAGTTCGGCGTGACGTTCGGCGGCATTCATTCAATATTTCCCAGAAGACTGTCGGCTGCAGCGCGGGCCGCATCCGTGACAACGTCCCCGGCCAGCATGCGGGCAATTTCCTCGCGCCGAGCGGAGGGTGAGAGCGGCTCAGCCAGCGTCTCGGTACGTTCATCGCGAATGCGTTTCGCGATACGCAGGTGTTGATCCCCGCGGGCTGCAACCTGTGGACTATGCGTCACGACAAGAACCTGCACATCACGAGCAACCTTGTGCAGGCGGTCCCCGATCGATGAGGCAGTTGCGCCCCCTACACCGGAATCGACTTCATCAAAGACCAGTGTGGCGACATTTGAGCGGGCAGCCAGAACGACTTTAAGTGCCAGCATCAGTCGCGACAATTCGCCGCCGGAGGCTACTTTTGCCAAGGGGCCTGGCGGCTGGCCGGGGTTGGCCGCGATAAGGAAAGATGCCTGTTCCATACCCTGGCTGGTCCAGGCTTCGGGACTCAAGGGAATAATGGAGACAATGAAGCGCGCGCGCTCAAGCTTCACGGGCTTCAGCTCTGCACTCACCGCTTTTTCAAGTTTCTCGGCTGCTTTTCGGCGTGCTTCGGAAAGGGTACGCCCTGCATCCTCGTAAGCCAGTCGTGCGTCCAGCAGCGCGCTTTCGAGCTGGATGATATGAGCGTTTCCAGAATCCAGCGCTGCCAGACGGTTACGCAGACCACTCAGAAAAGAGGGAAGCTCGCCGACTGTTATGTTATGTTTTCTGGCTTCGGCCCTTAAAGCAAACAGTCGCTCTTCCGTCTCTTCGAGTAACCGTGGATCCGCTTCCGTGTCAGCAGCAAGGCGCGAAAGAAGTGTTTCGGCTTCAGAAAGAGCCTCTTCAGCTTTCTCAAGCGCATCAAGCGCTTCCTGAGCCTGCGTTTGATGAGAGGAAGACACTTCTTCTTTGTCGGTTGGTGCAGGCAGAAGGCGTGCGAGCGCGCGACTGGCTCCACGTAGAGCAGCGGCAGGACCAGCGGAGCGTCGGTCTCGTGGCGTCAGTTCTGAGAGCGCGGCCGCGACGGCTTCTCCCCGGCGTTCGTCGCGCTGAAGACTTACGCGCAGTGCCGCAAGTGCGTCCTCTTCGTTTTCCTGAGGTGCGAGCGTGGAAAGGTCGTCCACAGTCAGCCGAAGCCAGTCTTCCTCGCGGGCAGCTGTTTCCATCTCACTCCGCGCTTTTTCAAGCGCGGTTTTGGCCGCAGCCCATGCCCGATGCGTGTGTGCTGCATTTTCCCGAAAACGACGGTCAACACCGAACGCATCCAGCAGATCCAGATGGGTGTTCTGATCTGCAAGCCCCATCTGTTCATGTTGTCCCTGAATTTCCACGAGCAGGGAAGCAATCCGCCGAAGGAGCGTTACGCCTACGGGCTGATCGCAGATATAGGCCCTTGAGCGACCATCCGTCGTGACGATTCTCCGAAGAACGAGCGGGTCATTTGCGTCTTCGAGCGCAATCCCTTGCTCACTCAAAATTCCGAAAACCGGATGCCCGGAAGGAGCTTCGAAAAGTGCCGACACAGAGGCCTGGGAGGCACCCGCACGCACCAGGCCACCGCTTGCACGCTCACCAAGAGCAAGGCCGAGACTGTCCAGCAAGATGGATTTTCCGGCACCGGTCTCACCCGTCAGAACGGTGAGACCAGATGCAAGGCTGAGATCGAGTTTTTCGATCAGAACCACGTCACGGATGGAGAGATGGGTCAGCATGACGGGAATGTTGGTGGCATGTGAGTGCGTGTCAAACGCTGTGCCTTAAAAAACGGATTCCCACATGCGGGTGACAAAGCCACGAGGCTTGCTGTTCGGGCGCTTCAGATCACTCTGGAGCAAGTGGTTGTCACGCAGGTTTTCATATGCGTAACGGTACCACTGGCTGTCAGGGTAGTTGTATCCGAGAACCGCAGCAGTTCTGCGGGCTTCGTCCTTCAGTCCCAGATCCAGATAAACCTCCACCAGTCGCTCCAGAGCTTCTGCAGCGTGGTTTGTCGTCTGGAAGTCTTGCACGACGCGCTGATAGCGGTTTAGGGCAGCCTCGTAATTGCGCTGCTGCTGATATGCACGACCTACGAGCATTTCTTTGCCGGCAAGATGATCGCGGCATAGATCGATCTTGAGCTGCGCATCACGAGCGTAAGCTGTCTGCGGGAAGCGCGTAACGACTTCCTCGAGTGCTTCGAGCGCTTCTACCGTACCCTGCTGGTCGCGCTGGACGCTCGCAATCTGTTCGTAGAAGCACAGTGCGCGCAGGTAGAAAGCGTATGCGGCATCAGGGCTTGTCGGGTGAAGCTGCAGGTAGCGCTCAAGCTGCTGGACTGACAGGGCATATTCGCTCTGAAGATAGTAGGCGTAGCCTTCCATCAGTTCTGCGTTGCCGGTGTAGCCGGAATAGGGATAATTCTGCTGTAAAAGCTCGAATTCACCCCCCGCCACTTCATAATGGCCGGAATGCAAAGCATCGATGCCATAATTGTACAGGGTCTCTGCATCCGCCATTTTGGGCGCCTGATGTGAGGCATGGTTCGAGAAATACGAGCACCCCGACATCAGAAGCAGACCACTGATGGCCGTAGCCTGAAGTAAGGCCTTGCCCGGAGCGGACGCTGTTTCGAAACGATGCTGAGTGCTGCTTGCCATACCTGCTCTTCCCGTGGACGTGTGTCTTATATCATGAGACCGCCCGGACGAAAGGCCTGCTGTTATGTCAGGCTGCAACGCGGGCGCGACGCGCTTGACGGGAGCGTTGGATTGTTGCTGTGCCAACGAAACGCCAGTTGGCCTGATCTGCGAAAACTGCACGCAAAAGCTGATTGTTTATTTCGTGTCCGGATTTGTGGCCCACAAACTTCGCCTGCAGGCGGTGCCCGGAGCAGTACAGGTCTCCTACCGCATCGAGAATCTTGTGGCGTACAAACTCATCCGTGACCTTAAGGCCTGCTGGATTGAGGATTTCAGCGCCATCAACTACGATTGCATTCTCGAGAGACCCACCGCGTGCAAGACCAATCTGCTGCAGTGCTTCAATATCTTTTTTGCAGACGAATGTACGGCAGCACGAAATTTCGTTCAGAAAATGCTTTTCATCAAGGATCATTGCATATTGTTGATGGCCTATTGCCTCAGCATCAAAATCAATGGACACCGCCAGGGAAAGGTCCTGACGTGACGGGCAGAGTTCCGCGAAGGCTCCATTAGGATATTCAACGCGAACCGGGCGCATAATTTCGATAATTTTGCGCGGCGCATCCAAAGTCGTGACGCCTGCGCATTTGATCAGAAAAGCGAACGCTTCCGAAGAGCCATCCAACACTGGAAGTTCAGGCCCATCGACGCTCACGAGAACATTGTCGATAGCCAAGGCATGCAGCGCTGCCATCAGATGTTCGATGGTCGCCACCCGTACTGTTGGATCCTCAGGAGACGCGACGACAGTAGAAAGGCGGGTATCTATAATCCGGTCATACAGGGCAGGGAACGGAAGGGTGCCAGTGCAGTCGGTGCGCTGAAACCTGATCCCTGTATTTTCTGCTGCAGGGCTTAGGGTGAGATTTACTTCAAGGCCACTGTGTAGCGCTATTCCGCGGCAGCTGATGGCGTTGGCCAGTGTGGTCTGCAGGGGAAACTCTCCGGAGGGCAGGAATGGGGAATTATTATTGGGAGTTACAGAGCGGCGTATGGGAGGCATGGCTGTTTTCACAGAACCATGTTCGCTGCCCTTCGCAATAATGCCCTGCATGATATCCCCTGACCTGATGTTTGCTCTGGTGCAATAGAGCGCAGGGGGTAGAACAGTTCCAGTCAAGGATTGTTGCCAGATATTACCTTGATTCCCACCTAAAAAATGGGCGGAAATCAGGCAAATGTGGCAACAATAATATTCCCGATTTAGCGGCGCAGGAAGGTTGGGATATCCAGATCAGACTCTTCGCTTTGCGGGGCATTCTGCTCGTGGCGAGGCTCCGGCATCGCTTGAGGTGCGGCGGGCTTCTGGTTGTTATAAATCGTACCAGTCGGCTCTGAACGCTGCGCTGACTGTTCAGCGGGCTGAGGCGGGCGGCTACGGAATGCTCCGGTTACAAGGCCAAACAGACTGCGAGGCTGTTCCTGGGGCTGGCTTCTGGGAGGCTCGGAAAAAAGCCCCGAACGTGGCGACGGAGCGTGTGTCTGTACCTGCGGCTGAACCTGAGTAGGGACGCTATGTGCCGGAGGGGCAGACGGGCCGTCAGGAGCAGCAGCAGCTGTTGCTGCGTCTGCAACGGGCTGCTGCTGTGCAGCTACCTGTTGTGGATCAAGCTGGAAATTCGGACGAGGTCCTCCTGCATAAGTCGATCCTGGCTGGAAAGACTGAGGCGCAGCACGGCTGGTCGAATTTTCGCGCGGTGCAGCGGCAGGCGCTGCCGACGTCTGTACAGGCTGATGCTCGACGGGGGCAGGCTCAGCGGCAAGCGGCTGGGAATCAATACCCGTTGCGACAACAGAGACCCTGATCTTGCCATTCAGCTTTTCATCAATCAGAGCACCAAAAATGATGTTCGCTTCTTCGGATACTTCGTCGCGAATGCGTTCGGCAGCGGCGTTCACCTCGTAAAGCGTCAAATCTTCGCCGCCTGTGATGTTGATGATCAGGCCGCGCGCGCCGGCCATTGACGTCTCTTCCAGCAGAGGGTTGGAAATCGCACGTTCCGCGGCAACGATAGCGCGCTCTTCGCCCTCAGAGTCCGTATCGGCCTCGCCGGTGCCCATCATAGCCTTGCCCATCTCTTCCATCACGGCTTTCACGTCCGCAAAGTCGAGATTAATGAGGCCGGGGGAGACCATCAGGTCGGTAATGCCGCCAACACCGGTCCGCAGAACGTCGTCAGCCATTTTGAAGGCTTCTTTGAACGTTGTCTGCTGGTTTGCCGTGTTGAACAGGTTCTGGTTGGGGATGACGATCAGCGTATCTACATATTTTTGCAGTTCAGCGATACCATTTTCGGCCGCAGCAGATCGCCGCCGACCTTCAAACTGAAAAGGCTTCGAGACCACACCAACAGTAAGAACACCGCGTTCTCTTGCCATGCGCGCGATGACTGGTGCTGCTCCGGTGCCTGTACCACCGCCCATGCCAGCCGTGATGAAAACAAGGTTGGCACCTTCAAGATGGCGACCAATTTCCTCTGCAGCTTCTTCTGCTGCCTCACGCCCGATTTCCGGTTTGGCGCCAGCACCCAGTCCGCGGGTGAGGTGGGGGCCAAGCTGGATTCGACGTTCGGCGCGCGAATATGCGAGCTGCTGGGCATCGGTATTGGCGACGACGAACTCTACCCCTTTGAGTTCGGCTGCGATCATGTTGTTGACCGCGTTTGTGCCACCCCCTCCAACACCGATGACCGTAATTCGCGGTGTCAGTTCAACGTGAGAGCTGGGAGTGGGGGTAAGGTTCAGCGTCATTTATCAGGTCCGGACTGCTGCAAGGCGAAAAAAGAAGCATTGGTAACTGTGTAGCTTACACGTTATTACGTATGAAGCCCACGATACGTTTCAGAAAACTGTTGGGGCGTGTGTCAGAAGCGTCAATATCACCGTAATCGCGATCTGCACCTGCGGCCCATGCCAGAAGGCCGGCGGAGGTCGAGAAACCCGCTGATGCAGAAGCGCTTTCCGGCAGGCCAATGATGTCGAGTGGCTTGCCCATACGGATCTGCCTCCCGAGAATGCGCGCGGCCAGCGGTCCAACACCATCCAGCAAGGATGCGCCTCCTGTCAGGACGACGCGACCATTCGCCAGTCGTCCAAGGCCCGCTGTATCCAGCGCGTGGCGCACCATCTCAAGTGTTTCTTCGATACGCGGCTCGATAATGGAAATGACGCGTGAGCGTGGGATCCTGCAAAGTTGATGACTGCCTTCGCCGATCAACGGGACAGAAAGCATTTCGCGCTCGTCGTCTGATGCCATCTGTGCCGCACCGTGCATCGTTTTGATGCGCTCGGCCGTTTCGATGGAAGTGGAAAGCACACCTGCGAGGTCACGCGTGACATGCAGGCCACCAACCGGCAACTGCGCAGTATGAAGCAGCTTTCCCTCGCAGAACACTGCAAGCGACGTCGTCCCGCCACCCATTTCCACAACAGTTGCACCGAGCTCGCGTTCGTCTTCATCAAGGACTGCCAGGCCCGATGCGAGCGGGCTTGAGACCAGTCCACCCATTTTCAGCTCGGCATGATGCATGACGGCATCAAGCGTTCTGAGAGAACTTGCATTCATGTCGATGACATGAAGCTTCGCGGCCAGTTGATCACACTGGTGCCCCCGGGGATCGACCACACCAGGCACATTATCCACGGCAAAACCCACGGGCAGCGTGTGCATGACTTCCCGACCTTCGGACCACGCGCGAGCCTGTCCCTCATTCATAAGGCGTCGCACGTCGCCATCAGTGACTTCCCGGCCTCCAATCTGCATGCGTGCGTCAATGAGGCGGCTCTGCGGATGTCCGCATGAAAGGTTCACGACCAGTGAATCCATACGGCGCTCAGCGGCTTCTTCAGCCTGCCCGACAGTAGCCCGGATTGCAGCTTCGGCTTCACGAATGTCGACGATTGACCCGGAACGGATGCCACGTGACCGCCTCCAGCCATATCCCAGAACACGGAGTGAACCGTCTGGCTCCCCGCGCCCGATCAGGCAGGTCATTTTGGTGGAGCCGATATCCAGCGCGCCAAAAACTCCTGGTTTCCATGTCCGGGTAGAGCGGGGCTCATCCGGCGGTGGCAGGGGCAGAATATCCCTTGGATCGCGTCCACTTCCGGCTTCGCGTTCTCCACCCACAGGGATCAGTGATCGCCCTCTCAAGCCACGGCGGCGGCGAAAAGCCGGAAGATCGGACAATGGCGTTGTAAGATCGTTCATGGCTGTTTCTGAGCGTCCGGAGTGGGGGGCGATGGAGGAGGTGGTGGAGCTTGATGAATCACCATCCGGTCAGGAAGGCGCAGATCAATTGAAGGCACCGGGCGTTCTAACAGACGCATACTGCCTTCATATTGTGCCAACCGGGCAAGTGCAGCTGCTTCTGCGCCCTCAGGCAACAGAATTGTCGTGCCATCACGCAATGTCATGTCCCAACGGCGGCTCCCCACTCGTATCAGTGCTGTCACCTGTGATTTGACGACAGGCTGGGCGGAGAGAGCGTCGATCATGAAGGCCGCGGCAGAATTCGCGCCATCTCCCACCACCAGTGGCAGGCGCAGGAAAGCTTCTGCATTTTTGCCCGTCAGGCCCTGATCCGGGACTTCCTCGCCCGCACGATTGATGAGCGAGAAATGTCCGTGATCCTGCCATACGGCGATCGGGGTACGTTCCGTGATGTTGATCACGACCGTATCCGGCATATGACGTTCAACAGTTGCGTGGTCCACGAATGGCAGGGCATCAATCCGAGTGCGAGCGGCCTCAACGGAAAAACCGAAAATCGGATGCCCAATGCCTGTTCCGAGAGCCTCATTGATTTCGGTTTCGGTTGTCAGGCCACGCCCATTGATAATGACGTGGCGGATCTGGAGTGGCTGCATCTGAACGAGCTTGGCCCGCAGGGGGGCAAAGCGCTTTTCCGAAGCAGCATCATAGAAAAAACGCCCGCCGACTGCCAGAATTCCCAGAACGCCCAATGTCACGATAGCCGGGCGAACAAGCCTCTTCTGTCGTCGCCAGAAAAGACGCATCCGTGATGGACGGTCCCCGAACTGGGGTGGAAGGTCCGGCCTGCCAGAACCGTAGGGCGGTGTATTACGCCTTGGGTCAGAGCCGTCGAAGCGGGGATCGTGTCGCATCAGTGTGTCAAAGCGTCCCGTACGAGCCAGTCACAGAGTTCCGGATATGAAATTCCGCAATAGGCGGCCTGTTCGGGAAGAAGAGAAGTAGGCGTCATTCCGGGTTGTGTGTTTACTTCAAGGATGATCAGTTGATCAGTCTCGTCGTCATAACGAAAATCGGTACGGCTCGCGCCCTTACAGTCCAGCGCCCGATGTGCCTTGAGGGCCAGATCGAGGGCTCTTTGGGTAACAGCGTCTGGTAATTCGGCAGGAATGACGTGGCGTGATCCCCCTACCGAATATTTTGCATCAAAATCATAAAATTTTGTGGTGTCCGCGGGCAGAATATCCGTTACGGCGAGCGAACGGTCGCCGAGTACCGCGGTTGTCAGCTCCCGTCCGGGAATGAAGCTCTCAACAAGAGCCTCGTCACCAAAGCGCCATGTTTGTGCGATTTCGGCTCGGCGATTGTCTGCCGGGCGGATAATTTCGACGCCCACCGAAGATCCCTCGGCAATCGGCTTGATAACATATGGTGCGGGCAGCGGATCAGCGTGAAAGAGTTCGCTCACGGCGATTACGCGCCCGTTGGCAATCGGCAATCCCGCCGCTGCCAGCAGAGTGCGTGTCGCACCCTTGTCCATCGCTACGGCTGAGGCGCGTATTCCAGAGTGTGTGTATGGCAATTTCAGCCATTCCAACACGCCCTGAATAGCGCCATCTTCACCCATGGGTCCATGAAGTGCGTTGAAAACGACATCTGGTGCAGCCTGACGAAGTGCGCTGATCGTGGTCGCAATATCAGCGCCAACATCCACTGGTGTCACGTCATGCCCCGCTTCCATGAGTGCGCTGATGATCGCGTTACCACTGCTCAGGCTGACGGGGCGCTCGCTGGAGATACCGCCGTAGAGAACTGCGACCTTCATACCGTCTCCTGTCCATTTTCTTCGCGCCCGATCCGGCGGATTTCCCAGTGAAGCTCAATGCCTGCCTTGGCGAGAACCTTCTGGCGCACTGTCTCACCGAGTTGTTCAAGATCCCGGCTGCGGGCTGCCCCCAGGTTCAGCAGAAAATTACAATGTTTCTCGCTGACTTGTGCGTCACCGAGTTTAAGGCCCCTGCATCCGGCGTCGTCAATCAGCGCCCATGCGCTGTGACCTTCCGGGTTGCGAAATGTCGATCCGCCTGTGCGAGCCCTCACGGGTTGGGAGGCCTCTCGAGAAGCCCGGATCTCAACAATGCGGGCTCTTACGGCATCTGCCGTGTCCTTTGTTGCTCTCAAGCGGACCCGTACAACAATCGAATCTGCGGGCAGTTCTGAGTGGCGATAGGAAAAATGCAGTTCTTCACAGGAGAGTCGCTTTAATACGCCGTCCTTCGTCAGAATTTCAGCCCAGTCGAGAACGGCGTTGATATCAGAACCATAGGCGCCCGCATTCATCCGGATCGCGCCGCCGATCGAACCGGGAATGCCCGCAAGAAACTCCAGTCCAGCCAGACCGGAAGCCGCCGCATGCTCGGCAACTGTAATATCCAGCGCCGCGGCCCCAGCGATAATGCCATCGTTTTCGACGGTAATTTCCGTGAACCCACGAGCAAGGCGCACAACCAGACCGGCTATCCCGCCATCACGGATAATGACGTTCGAGCATGCGCCGAGAACTGTTAGGGGAAGATCCTGAGGCTTTTCACGCAGTGCATGTGCGAGATCGTCGAGGTCTTCCGGGACAAAGAGCCAGTCTGCCGGGCCACCGGTCCGGAACCATGCTCTCGGTCCAAGGGGGGCATTGGGAGTGAGACGTCCCCGAAGGCCCGTAATTGGAACCTGTGAAGTCATACAGCCTTCTCGCTGGCAGAAGACTTCGCATTGAGTGCAACAAGCTGCTCCGGAAGGGCCTGAGCCCATTGCGTAATGGTGCCTGCACCAAGGCAGACGACATAATCGCCCGGCTTGGCAATCGCGCTGATCATTTCGGGCAGATGGCCAGGCTCTGGGAGGGGAACGACTGATCGATGTCCGCGATCACGCAGACCTTCAACGAGTGCGTCACGGTCCGCACCTTCGATCGGAGTTTCGCCCGCTGCATAAACATCCGCTACGATAACTGTGCCAGCGTCGTTCATGCATGTGCAGAAATCGTTGAACAGCGCTTTCAGGCGCGAATAGCGATGTGGCTGAACGACTGCAATGACATTCTGAGCTCCGGCCTGTCGTGCTGCTTTCAGAACTGCTGCAATTTCAACGGGATGATGGCCATAGTCATCAATGATTGAAATGCCGTTATATTCACCGGTCCGTGTAAAGCGGCGTTTTACGCCCTTGAAGGACGCCAGACCATCGGCAATCGTTGCATCACTGATTTCCATTTCCATGGCAACGGCAATCGCGGCCAGAGAGTTGAGGACGTTATGATGCCCCAGCATGGGTAGACGGAAAGGGCCAGCCCGACGTGTGCGGTTGCGGGCGCGGTTTGTGACTACGACTTCAAAAGTTGCGCCACGTTTGTCCATGACAACTTTTTCAGCGCGAACATCTGCCTGCGGGCTGAAGCCGTAGGTGATGATGCGATGATCGGACAGGCGTGGAATCATCTGCTGGACCTGAGGATGGTCAACGCAGAGGACGGCAAATCCATAAAAAGGAATGTTGGAGACGAACTGGTCGTAGCCCGCCTGCATGGCCTCTTCTGTGCCCCAGTGGTCCAGATGCTCAGGGTCCATGTTGGTAATAACGGCAATAACAGCCGGAAGACGCAGGAAAGATCCGTCACTTTCATCGGCTTCCACAACCATCCAGTCGCCGGAACCCATACGGGTATTCGTGCCGTATGCCTCGATGATGCCACCATTGATGACGGTCGGGTCCAGGCGGGCCTGCTCCAGAACGCATGCCACAAGGCTCGTCGTGGTGGTTTTGCCATGTGTGCCACCAATAGCGACCGACCACCGCAGGCGCATCAGTTCTGCCAGCATTTCGGCGCGGCGAACTACTGGAATGAGTTTTGCACGCGCAGCAACGACTTCCGGATTGTCCTTTTTGACTGCTGTTGACGTTACGACAACCTGAGCATGTCCGAGATTGGATGCGTCATGGCCGATATGGATTTCGATGCCAGCCTGTCTCAGGCGCTGGACATTCGAACTTTCGGCAATATCGGACCCCTGGACCTTGTAGCCCAGCATATGCAGGACTTCGGCGATACCGGACATGCCGATGCCGCCGATCCCGACGAAATGAATTGTTCCAATGTTCAGGGGTAGGGCACGCATGGATAAAAAACTCTCGCGATGGGCGATTGATAGAGACAATGACTGATCAGGATCTGAGAACGGATTCAATCAGATCCGCCAGTTTTGCGGCAGCATTGGGACGACTGAAGCCTCGTGCGGCATTTGCCGCAGATTTAAGGCGTTCAGGATGGCCGAAAAGATCAGTCAGTAGGGTGGTCAGGGCTTCGGGTGTGAAATCCGGCTGGCGGATCATCCAGGCAGCACCGGCTTCCTGAAGGTCCTGTCCGTTTGCGCCCTGTTCATCCGAGGCCGCAATCGGCAGTGGAACCAGCACTGATGGGAGACCTGCCATCGCGATTTCCGCCACTGACGACCCTCCAGCCCGACCGATCACCAGATGGGCATTTTTCAGGCGGTCGGGAACATCGTTGAAAAAGGGCGCGGCATTAATCGTGATACCGGCTTCTGTGTAAATCTCCCTGACCCGGGGGGCATCTTCATCACGGACCTGCTGTGTGACTTCGAGGCGCGTACGAAAGCCTGCAGGAAGAGCAGCCATAGCTTTGGGAACGATATCTGAAAAAACCCGCGCTCCCAGAGACCCTCCCCATACAAGAACGCGAATGGTTTCTGTCGGAGGCTCGTAGGAATGGTTTGCGAGCGCCTCAATCCCTGAACGTACGGGCATGCCCGTGAGCGTTGTTCTTGCATCTTTGGGCAATCGGGCAACGGTGGCATAGGACGTCGCGATTGCTGTCGCAAAACGGGAAAGCAGAGCGTTGGCCTGCCCGAGGACCGCATTGCCTTCGTGAATGACGATCGCAGGACGAGAGGATTTTGGAAGAAATCTGGCAGCAAGTAGCGGGGGAACGGATGGGTAGCCACCGAAGCCAACAACTGCCGAAGCATCCAGCGTAGACAGAATTCTGCGCGCTGCGATCACGCCTTTGAGAAGCGCGGTGATACCACGAATTTTGCCTGCAACACCTTTGCCTGCAACGCCTGCACCATCCAGCACATATTGGGGGCGATCCTGGAACACACCATTTTCGCGGCGACCGTGGCGGGCATCCGTCATGAGAACCAGATTATAGCCACGCTCTGCGAGAATGCCTGCGACGGCTTCTGCGGGAAAGAAATGACCACCCGTTCCACCGGCAGCAATAACGATCGGGCGACTCATTGTGCGTTTCTTTCGAGGACTGATTGGTCGTTGTAAGACACGTCGCGATAGCGACCGATATCGCTTCTGCCGACCTGATGGCGCGTGAGTGCGAGGACCATGCCAATTGTCAGTGCCACAGAAATGGCAGAACTGCCGCCATAGGAAATGAAAGGGAGCGTCATGCCCTTCGTGGGGATCAGATGTAATGTCGACCCCATATTGACGAAGGCCTGAAGCCCAAAGCCCGTAATGAGGCCTGCTGTCGAGACGATCACGAAGGGGTCGTCTTCACGTGTCAGCTTCAGGAGCGTCCGCAGGACGATCAGGGCGAAAATCATAATGATCCCGCAGCACAGAAGCAGACCATATTCCTCACCTGCGACGGCAAAGACAAAGTCCGCATGTGCATCTGGCAGCAGGTCTTTCACGCGGCCTTCGCCGGGCCCTCTGCCTAACAGACCACCATTTCCAAAGGCACGGAGCGCCGTATCAATCTGATAGTGATCGCCAACATCCGGATGAAGGAAGCGTTGAACACGGGACTGGACGTGTGGGAAAACAACGTAAGCCATTGCGAATGCGCCAGCCATGATCGCGACGCCAAGGCCAACGAAATACAGCTTCAGGCCATCCACGAAAAGCTGGGTCATGAAAACCATAGTGATGACGGAAAGCATTCCGATATCGGGCTGTGACTTCAGGAGGGCCAGAATGAGCGCGAATGCACCAAACGCCAGAAGAAGCCCCGGGAAAGCGATGTTACCCGGCAGGACTTTCGTGCGTCTTGCAGAGAGAAGCCAGCCTGTAATCACCGCAAAGCACGGTTTTAGAAATTCAGATGGCTGCACGGACATCATAGGCAAAGCGATCCATCGCCTTGCGCCCTTGATTTCAATCCCATGCACAAGCGTCATGAATGTTGCCCCAAGGGCAAGAATTCCACCGATGAGGGCCAGTTTTCTGATGCCAGACCGCGACAGGTATGACGTGGCAAGCACGATCACCCCGGCAAGTGCCAGAAAGAAAACCTGTTTGAAAATGAACATGTTGCGGGACGCGCCGATACGTGACGCAACAGCCGGACTTGCCGCCAGCATGAGAATATAGCCGAACGCAATCAGAATACCGACACAGCCAAGTGTGACGCGATCGATATTACGCCACCAGCGCGCAATCCCGGACGCATCGACACGGGAGTAACCCGCCATGAACTTCAGCCTCCCTGATCGTGCGCAGGCGGTGTGCCTGAACCGCCTGATTGCACAATATTATCGCAAATGTGAAGAAAGTATGAACCTCTTGCTTCAAAACTAGCAAATTGATCAAAGCTCGCGCAGGCCGGAGAGAGCAGAACAATGGGCACTCCAGCGCTCTGTGCCTCTCTGAATGCAGTTGGAACTGCATTGTCCAAAGTGCCGCACATTTCGAATGGGACGTTATGTTCAGCAAGCGTGTTTGCGAGAATGTTGGCGTCCTGCCCGATCAGATAAGCTTTTCCGATACGGTCGAACCATGGAACCAGCATCTCGATCCCACCTGCTTTGGAAACACCGCCAGCAATCCACATCACGCGCTCATAAGATGCGAGCGCCTTTGAAACGGCCTCCGCATTTGTGGCTTTGCTATCGTTGATAAAGGAAATGCCGTGACTTTCAGCAACCTTCTGAAGGCGGTGCTCCAGACCGGGAAACGACGAAACTGCCTGACGGATTGCGTCCTCGCTTAGCCCAAGATGGCGGGCGATGGCCCATGCTGCTGCAACATTCTGCGCGTTATGACGCCCCGGAAGAGCCATGCTTTCAAATGCGGGTGGATTGTCCGCGTTCAAGGTCGCAACTTCTATGTCCCTTGTGCGAAGAATGTCTGCAATGGCGTTACACCAGGGATCATCGTTACCGATCGCAGCGAGATCACCTTGACCCATATTGTCAAAGACATGTGCTTTGGCGCGGGTATAGCCTTCCATGTCGCCATGGCGGTCGAGATGATCGGGTGTAATGTTCAGCAGGCAGGCAGCCTGAGCATGATAATGATCCAGCCGCTCCAGCATGTAAGACGACATTTCGATTACATAAACACCGTTATTTCCCAGAAGCGGGAGAGCGAGAGAGGCGGTTCCGAGATTTCCCCCTGCCGCAGTGGGAATGCCAGCATGTTGAAAAACATGGGCGATCAGAGCGGTGGTCGTCGATTTCCCGTTCGTCCCTGTCACGGAAACAAAGCGCGCTGATGAGCCTGCCTTGCGAACGGCACGCCACAGGATCTCGGCGTCGGAAAGAATGGGTATACCTTGCGCGCGCGCCAGCGTAGCGACTGGGTGAGGCTTGGGGAGTGTATGGGGAATGCCCGGCGACAGGATGAGAGCGCTCACACCACGAAGATCTGTGATCGGGGCAACCGTCAGGCGCTCATGAGGAGGCAAATCTGCGTTACGGTCGTCCCATGCCTGGACGATGGCGCCCATATGCAAAAGCGCTTCGACAACGGCGGTACCGTTTCGGCCGAGGCCACAGACAGCGTAACGACTGCCTGCGAACAATGTGGCGGGAAAGCTGCTCACCGAAGTTTCAGGGTTGCCAGGCCGCACAGGCCGAGGACGATCGAGACGATCCAGAAACGCACGACGATTTTAGGCTCCTGCCAGCCTTTTTTCTCAAAATGATGGTGGAGTGGCGCCATCAGAAAGACGCGTCGCCCAGTGCGCTTATACCAGAAAACCTGAATGACGACCGACAGTGTTTCTGCGACAAACAGGCCACCAACGATACACAGGACGATTTCGTGCTTGACCGCGACTGCGACCGTGCCGAGTGCTCCACCAAGAGAGAGTGATCCTGTGTCGCCCATGAAAACGGCAGCGGGGGGGGCGTTGAACCACAGAAAACCAAGCCCGGCGCCGATAAGGGATGCGCAGAAGACCGCCAGTTCGCCAGTGCCGGGAACGGGGTGAAGCTGGAGATAATCCGCAAAGACGTGGTTGCCGACCAGATAGGAAATCAGGGCAAACACGAGCGCTGCGATTACGACCGGCACAATAGCCAAACCATCAAGGCCGTCTGTGAAGTTTACCGCGTTTCCAAATCCCGTAATGGTGATCATCGCGAATAACGGAAATGCGTAGCCCAAAGGCAGCAGAAGGTCCTTCACGAACGGAAAAGCGACCGCGTTGCGGATTTCCGGGGGCGTCAGATGCTGGAGCCAGATACCTGCGATGAGAGATGCTAGGAACTCACATCCCAGTCGCATTTTTTTGGAAACGCCTTTTGTGTTGCGCTTGGCCAGCTTCAGGTAATCATCTGCAAAACCCACAGCGCCGAATGCGGCCGTCGTCAGCATGACAGCCCATACAAAACCGTTGGTCAGATCTGCCCACAGAAGGGTGGATGTGAACAGGGCAACAAGAATCAGCACGCCTCCCATCGTGGGAGTGCCCGCCTTTTCGAGGATGTGACGTTCGGGGCCGAGCGTGCGGATGGGCTGCCCTTCGCGTTGTATACGCTTGAGTTGTGCGATGAACGGATTACCCAGCGCCAATGATATGACCATTGCCGTCAGACAGGCACAGCCTGAACGGAATGTCAGATAATGGAACAGGTTGAAGAAACCACCATGAGACGTATCGTGGGCGGCAACGAGATCAAACAGCATCAGGCAGGGACCGTATCGGAAGCGTTGTCGAGAGCAGAGATCACATCGCGCATCCGGCTGCCCAGACTGCCTTTGACAAGCAGCAGGTCACCGGGGCGGAGTGCTTCGCACAGGATTGAAGCGAGGGTTGCGGCATCCGGGGCATAAGCGCCCTGAAGCGCTGAGGGGAGCGCATCGAAAAGCGCGCGCATATGGGGGCCGCAGCAAAAGGCGATCGTGTCTGTCTCGATCACCGTCTGTGCGAGAGATCTATGCTCGGCCTCAGCAAATTCGCCGAGTTCGCGGATATCGCCCAGTGCGGCCAGACGACGCTGGCCGGGCAGAAGAGCGAGGGTCTCAAGGGCTGCGCGAACGCTGGGACCGGAAGCATTATAGCTTTCATCCAGCAGTTTTACGCAGTCCAGAACAATACGCATCTGCCCGCGACCGGCGCCTGGAACAAAGCTTGTTAGCGCTGACGCGGCTTTAGCCAGATCAGACCCGAGTGCCTTGACGACACCGAGTGCAAGTGCGGCATTGCGTGCGAGATGGCGGCCCGGAACACTGAGTTCTACGCGCTGTTCTGCGTCGTCTACGCAAAGTGTAAAGCGGCTTCCATCTGCATCACAGATCAGATCGGCAATGCGGATATTAGCATGGTCGGACAGGCCGGATTTCCAAAGGCGGCAGCTCTCCGGGAGGGCTCGGGCAAAGAAATCCTGCCCCGGCGCATCATCGGGAACGATGGCCGTCCCGCCAGACGAAAGGGCACCGAAAAGAGAAGCCTTTTCTTCGGCGATGGCCGCAATGGAGCCCATATGCCCGAGATGTGCTGTGCCGATCGTTGTGATGACGGCGACATCCGGACGAACCTGCGCTGCGAGCGGAGAAATTTCGCCCGCATGGTTCATTCCGATTTCGCTGATGCAGAAACGCGCATCCTTCGGCAAACGCGCAAGCGTTAAAGGAACGCCCCAGTGATTATTATATGACGCGACTGATGCGTGTGTTGGGCCCAGTGCAGAGAGCGCGACGAGAAGCATGTCCTTGGTGGTGGTTTTCCCGACACTGCCTGTCACGGCAACAACCTGACCATGGAAGCGGTTCCGGGCGAACTGGCCGAGGTCTTCGAGGCCTCGCATCGTATCTGCGACAACAAGGAGGCGGCTGTCTGTATGAGGTCCCGCATCATGGACCATCACGCACGCTGCACCGCTTTGCAGTGCCTGTGCGATATGTGCGTGCCCGTCGCTGTTTTCGCCCTTCAGTGCAATGAACAGATCGCCCTGTTTGATCGTACGGGTGTCTATCGAGATACCGCTCACCTGCACATCGGCTTCTATTCCGCCACCGGTGGCTGCTCTCAGGTCATTGCTGGTCCAGAGTACGGTCATGCTACGCCTGCCAGTGTCTGTAGGACTTCGCGGTCATCAAAGGGGAACACTTCCTTGCCGACCGTTTGTCCAAGTTCATGACCTTTGCCCGCGACAACCAGAATGTCACCAGCATTCAGCGCATTCAGACCTGCTGCTATAGCCGATCGCCGATCCCCGATTTCCAGCGCGTTAGGGCAGCCAGCATGAATTTCTGAACGGATGGTGGCGGGATTTTCGCTGCGGGGGTTATCATCCGTCACGATAGCCAGATCAGCCATGCGTGCAGCAACTTCGCCCATGAGCGGACGCTTGCCCTTGTCCCGATCTCCTCCGGCTCCGAAAACCACGACCAGACGCCCGGTTGTATGAGGGCGCAGGCTGGCCAGAACACGTTCTAAGGCGTCGGGTGTATGGGCGTAATCAACATAGGCTGCGGCACCTCCCGGAAGTTCGACAGCTCGCTCGCAACGGCCCCGCACGCCCGTCAATTTTGGAAGAAGAGACACGACGTCATGTGCGTCCGCATCATCTTCCCAGCAAAGCGCTGCCGCCAGCATGGCATTGTCAGCCTGAAAGAGCCCTGGAAGTGCGAGCGTCATTTCCGGAAGTTCCTGACCATGCAGGCTCAGGCGCACGACCTGACCGAGTGGTGTGGGGCGTGAATCCAGAAGACGGATCGTTGTGCCGGTACGACCGACCTCTCTAAGCCGCCGACCCTGCTGGGCAGCAATGGCATGAAGCGCGTTGCGGGTTTCTGAATCCATGTCTGCATTGATCGCGGCAATACCTGCGGCGGGCAGCAGGTCTTCAAAAAGGTGCAGCTTGGCTTCACGATAGGAACTCAGAGTTCCGTGATAGTCGAGATGGTCCCGGGTCAGGTTTGAAAAACCCGCTGCCATGATGTTCACACCATCCAGCCTGTGCTGTTCAAGCCCATGGGAAGAGGCTTCGAGCGCAACATGCTGGACGCCGTTTCCGGCAAGGGCTGCGAGCGTGCCTGCCAGCGAAACCGGATCAGGTGTGGTCAGCGAGGGGGGCTGAGGAATATCTGTGTCCGACACAAGGCCCAGAGTGCCCAGACTTGCTGCACGAAATCCACGCAATATCCACAATTGCCGGAGGAATTCGGCCGTGCTGCTTTTGCCATTGGTTCCGGTGATTGCTGCAATCCGGGAAGGCTGTGCGCCTGCTAGTTTTGTTGCTGCAACCGCAAGAAAATGCGCGGGTGATGGATGGACAATTACAGGAACGCAAGCGGCATATGGCTGATCCACCACAACAGCAGAAGCGCCTTGTGCAATGGCTTGCGGGATAAATGCGGCTCCGTCCTGTTTTGTGCCACGTAGGGCAACAAACAGCACGCCCGGTCCAGCCTGTCGGCTATCCGCAGTGACGTGTGTGATGTCCGGATCAGCATCTGCGGTAAATGGTGTGCTGCAATGCCGGAGAAGGTCGGAGAGACGCATGTAAAAAATCAGTTCCGTTTCAGAGGGGCATGAGGTGGCGTTTTGGCATTGCGTGGGTCTCCCGGATCGTTGCCGGGGCCGAGAGGGCGGTAGCCGTGGGGAACGGCGGGATCCATGGAAATGGCGAGTGCTGCGTCGATTGCGGCTGCATTGGCAGTATCCGGGAACATGCCGAGCATCGGGCCGATACGCGATACAATTTTCGAGAAAGTAGGTGCGGCAATCCAGCCCGCTGTGGTCCACCCATGAGTGGCAGCGGTAGCGTGGGGAGCGTCAAGCATAACATAGACTGCATAGCGTGGCGCATTCATGGGGAAAACACCGGTAAATGCCGTAATATTGACGTGCTTGAGGTATCCACCATGCGGGCCAATTTTTTCTGCCGTGCCGGTTTTTCCACCGACAAAATATCCAGGGCTTTCAGCATTCTTGCCGCTGCCCTGTGTCACGTCGAGGCGCAGGATACGGCGAAGGATTGCAGAGTTCTCTTCTGAAATCAGACGCGGTCCGACCGGCTCTGGCAGTTTGTCCGGCTGAGTCTCAGTGGGTTTGTAGGCCGCCGGGCGCAGCATGGGATCTGCCGGCTGCGTGTCATTCAGATCCTGCGCCTGTGAAAGTAGCGTTGGTGTGACAAGAATGCCGCCGTTTACGGTCGCAGCAGTGCCTCGGACGATCGAGAGCGGGGGCTCGGCCATACCATGCCCGAATCCTACGGTCATGACGGTGGAAATGCCCCAGTTACGAACGGATGGGACAATTGGCCTGCCTGCTTCGGGCAGCTGGATGGGTACGCGGTCAAAGAAGCCCATATTGCGCAGCCATTCCTGTTGCCGCTGTGCACCGACATCAAGTGCGATATGTGCGGCTGCGGGATTGGAGGAATATGCCATGACAGCCGTCAGCGAGAGCCACGGAGCGAAATGGTCTGTCCGGATATCGGAAATTTTGAAGCGTCCAACATGAATCGGGATGGTGGAAAACTTGTCCCAGATATGTGCCACGCCAAGCTGAAGCGCCATTGCTGCCGTCTGGAGCTTATACGTTGATCCGGGCTCATACATGCCGGTCACGGCTCTATTGAACCGCGCATCATTGGGGGCATGACCAAAATCGTTGGCATCGAAATCAGGCAAACTGACCATGGCGATGACTTCGCCGGTCCGAACATCCATGACGATCGCGCAGGCACCGATGGCCGAGAAATTATCTTGCGCGGCTTGAAGCTCATCTCGGACGACCGCCTGAATGCGAACATCCAGTGATAGTCTGAGGGGGGTGCGATCAGAGTTCAGGCGCTGATCAAAATAACGCTCAACACCGGCCACACCGTGATCATCAATATCCACGCCACCCATGACCTGTGCGGCAGTCCGGCCGAGGGGGTAATGGCGGCGCTCGCCGGGTTCGAAGTAGATGCCCGGAATGCCTAGATTATTGATGGCAATTTCCTGTACGGGCGAGATATCGCGCGCAATATAGACGAACTGCTTCTTGAGAGAGAGGCGGCGTACAGTCTCGGCTTCGTCCAGTTGCGGCAAAACCTGACGCAGTTTTTTTGCCGCGTCTTCCGGGTCTATGAGCTCCATCGGATTGGCGTAAACCTGCGCAACAGGCAGGGAGATCGCGAGTGCCTGTCCGTTGCGGTCGGTTATGGTCGCGCGTTTTACGCTGGGGAGTACGAAATCCCCGGAAATCGCGCCGTGAGGGTCGCTTTTAGGAATTTCGGGGACCTGAGAGGCGATCTGCCGCTTTTCTGGCGCCATCGGCATCAAAACGGTCGCAAAGGTCGCTTTCAGCGCAACGGCACCATAAATGACGAGAAAACCCATGCCCACGCCAAGAAGGCGGGCGTGCATCTGGTCCAGCGTTACACGCTGACGTTTGGCGGATTTCGGCAGGACCGAGGTGCGCGCGCCCTTTTGCTGTCCTGATTTAGGTGCCTGGGGCCTGTCAGAAGGGGGTAGCGCATCACTGGGCATTGTGCGGCGTTGCGTCCTGCGTGAAGAGGCTCGCCCGAAACTATCCGGTAAATGCTGAACGAGCGGTTAAGGAGTGATGCGTCTCAGTTAGCCAACGGAACGGGCGCAGGCAACGCCTCTCCCTCACTTCCCAGGGCAGAAGCAGAATGATGATGACGCGGACGATCAGCCACAGTGTGTTCTGAGGACGCGTCATGGCCGTGGGAAACGGGCTGCTCATGCCAGGCCGCAATCATGAGCGGGGCAGGGCGATTGCCGTGAAAGCTTGCAAGGCGGACGTTGGGTGCCATGTCAGAATGGACGACGGGCACTGTCGTATGAACCGAATGAGAGCGGGGTGTCAGCATCGCAATCTCGGTGTCTGCCTTCGGTGCGCTTATCACACGGTCGGCTCGCGGGCGTAAAGCACGCGGTGTCGGTGTGACGGATTTGGCAACAACCGGGACAATGCGTGGCGTGGGCGCTGCTGATGCTACGACCACAGGTGTGTGCGAAGCCTCGGGAGAGGGTGCTGGTCGTGTATCGTGATCACCTTCGGGAAGGGGCTGGTGTGCTGCAACAGCTGCGCGGTTCACCACGTCATGCAGAGGCTTGCGGGGGTCAACAGGTACTGGTTTAGAACCGGGCGCGGGAAGCATCTGCTCCAGACTTGCCATTCGAACGAACTGTGTCGGGTCCATCGGGTGCAAAGATGTAAGAAAGCGGGACGATAGCGCGCTCAGACGGTCCGGCTGATTGAGAAGGGCCCATTCTGTCCGAAGCATTGCCGTCTGGCTCTGTACGCGCTGCGTATCCTGGACGATCTTTGTGATCTGCTGATCTAGAACCGTTGTTTCATGCTTCTTGGTATAAAGAAACAGTCCAGAGCCTCCTGCGAGAAGGGCGCAGGCGATTGTGAATGGGCGGATCATGCAGATGTTCCTGAAACAGACGTGGCGGCGGCAGGAGTACGAACCAGCGCACGCAGACGTGCACTGCGAGCGCGAGGATTCTCCCGGGCTTCCTCGTCCGTAGCGGACTGGGGCCGGGAGTGGAGCAGATCGAAATCAGGCTTGTTCTGATGAAGCGGGATGGGCTCGTAGCGGGACGGGTTGCCCGTGCGTCCCGCATGGACCGCCATGGCGCGCTTGACCATGCGGTCTTCGAGCGAATGGAACGTCACGACTGTGAAAACTCCGCCCGGCGCCAGCAGGCGCGGCGCGGCCTCGAGGGCGCGTTCAAGCTCTCCCAGTTCATCGTTGACTGCAATGCGCAGCCCTTGAAAGCTACGGGTCGCCGGGTCAATTCCTGAGCGATCCCGGGGAACGCAAGAACGGATAATGCGCGCCAGATAGCCCGTTGTCGTGATGGTCTCTTCAGCGCGGGCATTTACGATTGCACGGGCGATACGGCGGGATAACTTCTCTTCACCGTAGCGGTAGAGAATATCCGCGATGGTCTGTTCGCTTTCTCCATTCACGATATCGGCGGCGGAAACGCCATTCCCGCCCATACGCATATCCAGTGGGCCGTCATGGCGGAAGGAAAAGCCCCGCTCCGCCTGATCGATCTGGAAAGAGGAAACACCGAGATCCAGAACAATGCCGTCAAAAGGAACAAATTCTTCGACGAGCGTTTCCATGGCACCAAAGGTGCCCTGATGCATGATCAGTCGACCATCAGCCTGTCGTGCCATTTCCTCGCCGCGGATGATGGCATCCGGGTCTCGGTCAATTCCGTGAAGCGTGCACTCTGCAGACTGAAGAATGGCGCGGGCGTAGCCTCCGCCGCCGAAAGTGCCATCAAGGTAACGGCCACCGTCTCGTGGGGAAAGCGATGCGAGAACCTCTGCAAGCATGACCGGAACGTGTCCGTCATTCACAGGGAGGGCGGCAAGTGCGTTCATGCCGGTGTTCCTTGTGGTGTGCGGCGTTCAGATGTCAGGATTTTTGCGCGTGCGCGGGCCTGTTGGCGGCGCTCGGCTGCGGCGGTCGGATCCCAGATCTGGAATGTGCGACCAAGCCCCATAAACGAAATTTCGTCCGTAAGGCCTGCGTGGGATTTGAGTGCCTCGGGAAGGATGATGCGGCCTTCCTTGTCGCTGTCCAACGGATATGCATCGGCATAGAGGCTGGCGGCGAGATCATCGTGGTCTTCGGAAAATGGGTCGTATTCATCCAGCGGTGCGGAGAGGGACGCAAATGCGCTTGCGGTCCAGCCTTCAATGCATGGATGGAGATGCGAAGGGCGCAAAATGACCAGTGCATCGCCGGGCTGGGCCTGATTCCTCAGGGCAGTGCGGAAGGAAGCAGGAATAGACACGCGTCCTTTCGCATCAAAGCGGTTCTGGTGCGTGCCGAGAAACATGCTCATGCCTGGTATGCCTCCCCGCGCCACAGGTGCCGCTGTAAAGCAGCCCGATTTGTTTTGGTTTTTAATGGGATATCATGGGATTTCATGGGACGTCAAACATATATGGTTAAAAAATCGCAGAAAACTGCGATATTCAAGAAAAGGAAATGTGGCTGTATTTTCCAGTTCCCAATCAGCGACTTTCAACGCTTTATGAGATGTGGATGACGTCTTTGACATTATTTGTTCTTCTTATGTTCTCATTGGATAACGAAGAACAATTAAGAAAAAGTTTCGATGAGTTCTGTTTTTGTGGGGAAATGCCAGACGGCCTGTAAGCCGGGTTCTGTCCGCCCGAAGGCGGGACGATCATTCCTCTGGGACATACATTGCTGCATGCCTCACGCGACCAACCCGAACGACGAGGCAGAAAACCCCCGGATGTCGAAACATCCTGCCGTTCCTATTCGGTCTTGCTCCCGGTGGGGTTTACCGTGACCGGCGCCGTTACCGGCGCCGCGGTGCGCTCTTACCGCACCGTTTCGCCCTTACCCGCAGATATCTTTCGAAAAAGACAGCCCGGCGGGTGGTCTGTTTTCTGTGGCACTATCCCTGGGGTCGCCCCCGCCGGCAGTTAACCGGCACCGTTTTCCTGTGGAGCCCGGACTTTCCTCCATTCTGATGGTCCTCACCATCAGCACAGCGATCGTCCAGCCGTCTGGCAGGCGGACCTTGCGTCCGCGCGCCGATTTGGTCAAGGGAAGTATTGGAAAAAACAGGATGTTTCCTCCGATGTCGCCTACATTGCCACTCCGTGTTTTTCTCTGGCTGCTAAATCGTCAGTCGCGCAAGGCGAGGCGCCAGCGTGTTCTGCCGCAAGCGGGCGAAGTACCGGTCATTCCAGCGCCTAGACCCTCAGACGAGATGCTCGCCCGGATTCGGCGCATTACAGGAAAGCCGTCATTCCCGCAGAGACTTTCATCGCTGCGCATTCGGACATGGCGGGAAATCAGAATTCCCGGCGCTGACGGAACGAGGTTGGCCCGTCTTTATCGTCCGCGGGGGAGGGTGAATGGGGTTGTTCTGTTCCTGCATGGCGGTGGCTTTGTTCATTGCGACCTTATCTCCCATCATGGGATATGCTGCCGATTGGCCGCATCTTCCGGCGCAATGATCCTGTCTCTGGATTACCGTCTCTCACCAGAGCATCGCTTCCCTGCGGGATTGGAGGATGCGTGGACGGCACTCCAGTGGTTGAGAGTGCAATTCCCTGATCTGCCTCTTGCGGTCGCAGGGGACAGTGCTGGCGGAAATCTGTCTGCTGCCCTGTCGCAGCTTATGCGTGAAAAAGGCGAACGGCTTGCCGGGCAGCTTCTTTATTATCCCGCATTGAGCGGCCCCGTGGCGCCCCCATCCCGTGAAAAATATGCCGAGGGGTACATGCTGGGAGTGGAACTGCTGCACTGGTATTGTGGGCAGCTACTCTCAACGCCTGAAGAGCTTTTCGATCCTCGCTTTGCCCCTGTACTTGCAGAGCATTTCGATGGGCTCCCGCCCACGATGCTTGTTACGGCAGGATTTGATCCGCTGAAGGGTGAGGGGGAGCTTTATGCGCAGCTACTGCAGCGGGCAGGAGTAAATGTGCGTTATCGCTGCTATCCACGCATGATTCACGGATTTTTAAATTTTTATGCGTTTGTAAAAGAGGGGCGGACCGCCCTGCGAGAGGGCGGTCTTTTCCTGAAGCGGGCTCTGGAAGCCGGCAATCAGGGTTGAATGGGGCGGAATACGCCCGGAGTACCTGCATCGGTTGTAATTGACTGCTCGGTACGGTTCACCTTGACCATGAACAGGCGGTCTGCCGACGGAGTCGCGCCAGGGCAGCCATGTCCATGACGACCGAGAACTTCAATTTCCGGATTGTTCACTGAAGCATCTCCGTTCACCACGAAGACAATGCAGTTGCGCGGCAGGTCGGTCAGGCGGTCCTGAATGACGCGGACGCGGAGATGTTCAACAAGTGCCGTGTTGTCGAACCAGCTCAGTTTTCCGAAAGTGATCTTGTCGTAAGACATGTCCAGCAGTCCAGATCTTACAATCACGAACATCAGCAGAAACGCCGGCACCACGATGAGGAGCCGGCGAATCAGATGCTGTTTGAGCGTACGGGGCGGACGTCTGGGGCCACGTCCAAAACGAGGCCCGGCGTTCGCGTTGTCAGTACTCAAAAGCGGTTACTCCATATTTTCGTGCCAGTGATGGCCATTTTCTGCCAGCAACGTTGTTGCCTTGGAAGGACCATAGGAGCCTGCGCTGTAAGTTTCCATCGGGCTTTTGTTTTCAGACCAGGCATCGAGAACCGGCTCGATCCATTTCCACGCTGCTTCGACTTCATCGCGGCGGATGAAGAGAACCGGATCACCGCGTACGGCATCCAGCAGAAGGCGCTCATAGGAATCCGGGAAGGGCAGGCCGCCACCCATCTCAAACTCGGCGTTCAGAACGCTTTCCTTAAGTGTAAATGCGTCCGTTGCAGGGTTTTTGACATTCAGGTGCAGTTCAACACCTTCATGGGGTTGAATGCGGATGACGAGACAGTTCGCAATCGGCGGGGTGCTGAACATGTGGGTCGGAGCCGTCTTGAAAGTAATGACGACTTCACTGACCTTTTCTGCAGAACGCTTGGCAGTGCGGAGGTAGAAAGGCACATTCTTCCAGCGAGGCGTATCGATGAAGGCGCGCAGGAGGGCGTAGGTTTCCGTGTTGCTGGGTTCGCCCAGTTCTTCCAGGTATCCAGGGGCAGGCTTTCCGCCAACCATTCCCTCGGTATACTGGGCACGTACAGTCTCTGTGCGTACTGCATCGCCTGTGATGGGGCGCAGGGCGTTCAGAACGGCCAGCTTGGCGTTACGGACGTTGTCTGCTGCCAGTGATTCGGGCTGCTCCATCGCGACCAGTCCCAGAACCTGCAAAAGGTGGTTCTGGATCATGTCGCGCAATGCGCCGGACGTATTATAGTACGCCGCGCGCCCTTCGACACCGACCGTCTCGGCAGCAGTGATCTGCACGCTCTCAATGAAGTCGGAAGACCATACGGCTTCAATGATCGGGTTTGCGAAGCGCAGCCCGATGACGTTCTGGACGGTTTCTTTGCCCAGATAGTGATCGATGCGGAAAATATGGTTTTCTGGGAAATACTGCCCGACGCCATTGTTGATGGCTTCTGCCGTCGCACTGTCCGTACCAATCGGCTTTTCGAGCACGACCCGCGAGAACGGGGTGATCAGGTGTTTGGCGTGCAGATTTTCACAGATCGCACCGTACAGCTGTGGAGCAGTCGCGAAATAATAGACGCGGATGCGCTCTGGCGGCGCGGTTGAAAGCACAGCCGCAAGACCATCCCAGTCTGAGCCGGATTTCGTACCATCGAGCGTTACGTAATCGACACGCATCAGGAAGCGTTCGATCAGGGACGGGTCGCGTACTTCTTTGGGAAGAAACCGGACGAGCGCTTCACGGACACGATCAACGAACTCTTCCCGGTCAAGGGCAGTTCGGGCGGTGCCGATGATGCGAGCTTCGTCCGGCACCTGTCCGGAGCGCATTCTGTTGTAGAATGCGGGAAGAAGCTTGCGCATGGTGAGATCTCCGGTAGCACCGAAGATGACGTAGTCGAAAGGTTCGACCTGCTGGGCATGATCCATGGGAAGTGACTTTCAGACCTCTCGAACCTGCAAAACATGACGTTTTAACCGGTTCAAGCCTTTGATGAGGGCACGGCTTAGTTCCGCTTTGAGGGAGTTTATGTCAAGGCAAAGGGGCTTCAAGATATCCGGCGCAGTGTGTTCGTTCATGAAATGTGCGCATAATGTCGTTGACCGTCGTGCCATTGGCGCGATAAGCCGCGCGGCTGGCGTCACAGGACTCTGCGACGCACTCAGGCCCATTGCCAGAATAGGGAAATACGAGACATGGAAGCAGAAAGCATGAGCGAAGGCGCCGCAACCGGAGGTATCGCTGCAGATCGGCTGCGTTCCATTATCGAACGTGTCGAGCGCCTGGAGGAAGAGCGCAAGGCTCTCGCCGGTGACATCAAGGACATTTTTTCAGAAGCAAAATCCGCTGGATTTGACGTTAAGGTGATCAAGCAGATCATCCGCCTGCGCAAGCAGGAGCCTTCTGAAATTGAGGAGCAGGAGACTCTGCTGGATATCTATCGTCGCGCACTGGGGATGTGATCTGATCCCGGTTCTGTCGCTCTAACTTTCGGATACAGGGCATCATGTCCCCCATCGCTTGGCTTCCGGACTGGGCCTTCTTCTGCCTGGTCATTGTGCTCGCAATTTTTGCTCTTGCACTGTTGCTGATGCCTTTTGCCGTCTTTGGTCTCAAGCCGAGACTGCAAGAGGTTGAGCTTCAGTTGTCGGAATTGCGAGCGGACATGCGTGCCCTGTCGCAGAAGTTTGCCGAACCGGTCTCACGACACGAGCTACAATCGGAGCGTTCTCCGGTTGTAGAGGCCCAGCCTGCTGCATTCGTTGTGGAGGAGCCTGTTCAGGAGCGCCGCCCAGACCCTCTGCGGCCGGGGAACGGTTACATGGATCCACCACGTGCCGAAAGGCATGTGGTCAGTGCCTATGAAGACACTCCGATCATGGCACGACCAGAGCAGATTCTCAGGCCAACACGTTTTGAGCCACCAGCTCGCGAAACAGGTTGGTCGCGGGCCCCGTGGGAAGACAGGAACCAGACAGCGGCGCCTTATCCTGCCCGTGAGGAACTGCATCCTCGTGGGGGCAGTGTATCAGGGAATGCTCCTGACCGGGATGATACCCGCCGGAATAGGTCTGAGCCGACATTGCGCTGGCCTCCTCGCGGAGAATAAGCGCTTTTCTGTTACTCAGTGGGTTTCGAGAACCAGATCGTCTCTATGGATCAGGACATCCCGGCCCCGATAGCCAATCAGGGCCTCCATATCTTCTGATCTGTGCCCAAGCAGAAGCGCAGTTTCCTGAGAGCTATACTCCACCAGACCTGCGCCGACAGTTAGCCCTTGGGTTGTGCATATTTGCACGAGATCACCTCTTGCAAAGTTTCCGTCCATACCTGTAACGCCTGCCGGAAGAAGGGATGCGCCACCTTTCAGTGCGCTCTCTGCTCCTGCATCAATCAGAAGGCGCCCTTTGGGGCGGAGGCTGCTGGCAATCCAGCGCTTGCGAGCCGATCCAGCATCAGACTGAGCCAGAAAACGGGTGCAGAGGCCTCCGTCCGTCAAGCGTCTCAGTGGATGATTGCGCTGTCCTGCTGCAATAATCATGTCCGCGCCAGCGCGCGTCGCGATCCGGGCAGCAAGAAGCTTCGTACGCATTCCACCGGAAGAATATCCCGGAGGAGGTTCACCACCCATCGCCATAATCTCGTCCGTCAGGTGATTGACAGTCGGAATATGCCTAGCATCAGGCGTCGTGCGTGGATCAGCGGTATACAGGCCGTCAATGTCCGAGAGCAAAATTATAAAATCTGCTTCGACCATCTGTGCAACGCGGGCGGCAAGGCGATCATTATCGCCAAAGCGTATTTCTCCGGTAGCGATGGCATCATTTTCGTTGATGACTGGAATGCAGCCAAGCCCCAGCAGTGTCTGCAGTGTCGCGCGCGCGTTCAGGTGCCGTTCGCGGTTTTCAGTGTCGTCGGGGGTCAGGAGTAACTGGGCGGCAGGCATGCCATGTTCACCCAGTGCCAGACTCCACGATTGCGCGAGTCCGATCTGTCCAACGCTGGCGAGAGCCTGCTTTTCTTCGAGCCGCAGGCGGCGTGATGTCAGGCCAAGCTGGTGTCTGGCAAGAGCGATCGCACCCGAAGACACCACCACCACTTCGGTCCCAGCCTTGCGTAGCTCTGCAATGTCCGCACAGACGCTGCGAAGCCATTCCTCCCTAAGAGCTGCAAGCTTGCCATCAACCAAAAGCGCACTACCGATTTTGATGACTATGCGTCTAGCCCGCTTCAGAGCGCTGGCAGCATCTTCGGGAGAGGTCATGCGGATTGCGCTTTTTTAGAAGCCGTCACGCGGTCCTGCAGGAAGCGCAGTAGCTCAGGCAAGCCTTCATGCGTAACACCGGACAGCAGCATGACATCGGCGCCCGATGCCTTGGCTAGGGCACGTTTCTTTGCGGTCTTTTGTGTGGGAGTGAGCGCGTCGCATTTATTCAGAACGATGACTTCTGGCTTGCTTGCAAGGCCAGGATCATATGCTTCAAGCTCATTGCGGATTAGCCGCCAGTGCTTCACGATCTGGCTTTCCGTCCCGTCAATCAGATGGATGAGTGTCGCACAACGCTCAACGTGTCCCAGAAAGCGATCGCCCAGACCAGCACCTTCGCTCGCGCCTTCAATCAAGCCTGGAATATCCGCAATAACGAATTCCTCGGTATTGTTGAGGCGCACGACGCCGAGCTGAGGGTGCAGTGTCGTGAATGGATAATCTGCAATCTTGGGACGTGCACGGGAGGCGACCGAAAGAAGTGTTGATTTTCCGGCATTCGGGAGGCCAACCAGCCCCACATCAGCGATTAGTTTCAGGCGAAGCCAGACCCAGCGCTCCTCGCCAGGAAAACCAGTGTCCGCACGGCGCGGAGAACGGTTTGTGCTGCTTTTGAAATGAGCGTTTCCATGGCCGCCATCGCCACCACGGCAAAGAAGAATCTCTTTACCATCACTGTCGAGGTCAGCGATCAGGGTTTCGCGATCCTCGTCAAAGATCTGCGTACCGACAGGAACATTGATCACGACATCCTGTGCGGCGGCTCCTGTCCGGTCCGAACCGGCGCCGTTACCGCCCTTGCGTGCACGAAAATGCTGTGTGTAGCGAAAATCGATCAGAGTATTGAGGGCAGGGACCGCACGGAAAATGATGTCACCACCACGGCCGCCATTTCCGCCATCAGGCCCGCCGAACTCGATGTATTTTTCCCGACGGAACGCGATTACGCCGTCGCCGCCATCGCCGGAACGAACATAGATCTTTGCCTGGTCGAGAAACTTCATCGTATTTTCCGCTAAAAAGGAAAAAAAAGGGCCGGCCCCTGGAGGAACCGGCCCTTCCGCGTACGCTCAGGGCGCAGGGATTATTCGGCGGCTTCTGGAAGCGCCACGGAAACGTGAACGCGGCCTTCAGCGCGACGCTGGAATTTTACATGTCCGTCCACGAGGGCGAACAGGGTGTGGTCGCGGCCGAGGCCAACGTTTGCGCCTGGCTTCATCTTGGTGCCGCGCTGGCGAACGATGATGTTGCCTGCAATCACGCTCTCGCCACCGAACTTCTTGACGCCGAGACGACGACCGGCGCTATCGCGTCCGTTACGGCTCGAGCCGCCTGCCTTCTTCTGTGCCATGGATGCTTATCCTTCCTAAAGTTCGGCCGATCAGGCCGCGTTGATTGCGTCAATGCGCAGGACGGTTACCGGCTGGCGGTGGCCATTCTTGCGGCGGCTGTTCTGGCGACGGCGCTTCTTGAAGATGATGATCTTCGGGAGACGATCCTGCGCTACCACAGTCGCGGTTACGGTCGCACCTGCAACCAGAGGTGCACCAACGGTCAGGCTGCCTTCGCCGCCAACCATCAGAACGTCAGAAAAGGTGATCGTGCTGCCGGCTTCTGCCTCGAGCTTCTCAACCTTCAGGATGCCCTGCGGGGCAACACGATACTGCTTTCCGCCTGTGCGGATGACTGCAAACATTCTGGAAACTCTCGCTTTTCCGATCTGATGGCCGCTTCTGATAGAGTGATACTCCATCCTGTCACGACCCAGACGCTTCTTGTCATTGGTTCCCGACCGGAGTGATCCAGCCAATAGGAACAGGGGCGCTCGATACAGGGATGAAGCTCACGCGTCAATGAAAAAGGAGCGAATAGGCGAGGGATATACGCTCTTCTTACACATTTGGCGCGTATACCTCTTGCAATGTATTCCAAAGCTCGTCATAAGCCCTCCCGTCGACTGGGTTTTTGCTTATAAAGTGAAGCCGTACGGAGAGGTGCCAGAGTGGTCGATCGGGGCGGTCTCGAAAACCGTTGTGCCTTCGCGGGTACCGTGGGTTCGAATCCCACCCTCTCCGCCAGATAAATCAAAAATTCCCGGATTTTTCAGAGTGTTATCTGATTTGTCAAAATCGATCCCACCTTGGGTCCCATCTTAAAAAATGCGTCATCGTGCGCCGCTTGGACGCGATATGCGTCGTCCCGTAAATTTATCGATGCGACCTGCTGACTGAAATGCTGCGTTTCTCAGAGGCATCCCGATAATCTGAGGACGCAGCTGAAGTGGCGATCCGCGAAACTTCGCTCAGAAATATCTTGAAACCGTCGCTAGTGTTCAGCTAACTTTCTCTGGTTAGTTGACACCACAGTACAGAAGACTTCCACAAGGGAAGTGCAATACCTGCCTCTAATCGAAGCAGCAATTTTGCAGAATCTTGAACGCCCAGAAAACCAACGAACCAGGTGTCATCGTGAGCTCTGTAAGGAGCATGGTTGGATAGGTGTGTCATGGATTCTGTATTGCCGGGTCATCGTTCGGATGACTTTTTCATAAGCCGTCGCGAAGCTGCGATACGGCTTTGTGTCTCTCTCTCAACAATTGATCGGTATGTCGCGGCTGGGGTTCTGCAGCGCTACAAGATCGGACCACGCCGGACGCTCTTTCGGCTACGTGACGTCGAGCATCTCGTTCGGCGCGACGATGTTGGCTTTCAGGCACCTGCGCCAGTGCCCTTGAGGCCGGATTTCTAGTCATCTCGCCCATCAGGGCCAGACCCCTGCAAATCCCGCTTCAATGCTGAAAGTCGCCCCGATGTTTGATGTCGCTGAAATAGAATTTTCATGGGAAGCTCCATGGAGCTCTCTTGAAGAAAAAAATTTTGCCCAGGATTTTTTCTACTGGCATCTCACGAGTGTCTTCAAAGGCCCCATGGAAGGCACTTATACAGATCCTGATCACCCGCAAGCCAGTTGGTCACTGTTGGACATTTCCAAAATCGTCGGGCGCTCTTTACCGCGCGATATCAGCGTAAGGTGGTCTCCCGTTTATTTCAAAAACCCAAATTTCTCAAATAGGAAAACAGACGAGATCATAGAGAGGCTGACACTGCGACAGCCCCATTCAACAACCAGGGGCCCGGACTTTTGGACACAGATAGATGCGCTCATGGAATTGCTGTTCGCCCGGACATCTTTCTGGTCTGATGCATTGACACTGGATGACCTTCTTCCGCAGCTGACATCAGGCCGGATGATCCAGGTTTATGACGAATACCGGAAGGCAGGTTTGCCACTCAATGTAATTGCAGAACACGTTCTCTTCTATAAAAGACCAATCTGATCCGATGAGCAGCGCGATGTTGCTTGCGCTTTAAGGGATCTTGGTTGGACACAGCATCGCACGGCTAAGGCCCGGCTTTGGATAGCACCCCCTGATTTTCCATCGCGAGACCGAAACAGGCCCCGATGGCACCACAGGTGAAGCCCCTTTGAGGCACAGTGAGTTTGCACGCCCCACTATGCGGTGAAGAGCCGTAGCCTCACGGCCGCCATTAAAGCAATATCTGACATCCCAAGTTGTCAATTATGGGGGTAAGCGGTAGGGCCGCTATCGGGAATCGATAGCCGAAAGCAGAAATAGCCTGCGCCCATATTCATGACGCCTACCGACCCTTCCAAGACGCTCGGCATCGATTTTTCTGTTCCCAGGTGCAGACCGGCCGCTTTCTCGTGTGGAAAGCCCACGTTGGCCGGTTGCAGACTGACTACTTTGACGAAAAAAAAGCCTAAGAAGCGGACGCTCGTCCCAGTGGTCGCCGTTCTAAGGCATCACGAGTCTTTACGCTGCGACCGTCATTGGCCTAAGGCAATCAGTTAGCAGAATTTTGCCAATCAAAGCGGGGGTGAAAGTTGAAGGTTCCGTTCAAAGTCTCGGCACGAGCTGCACGCTTGATCGGCAGGGAGAACGTGGCGACTTCCCAGGGTGCCGTCACGGAACTGGTCAAAAACGGGTATGACGCAGATGCGACCGTATGTGCTGTTCTGTTTCTTCCCCGCTGGAAAACATCTCCCAAAACGCTGTCCGCTCGCGAGCATAACTTGCTTATCCATGCCTTCCCCGCGACGGGTGCGATGTTCGAGTCGTTCGGCGACACATGGCGAGAGAAGGGCGAAGTATCGGCCGCCGAACGAGCCACGCTCGATGCCGCTTATGCCGGTTTCCTAGACCTCTGGATCATCGATAACGGTCACGGAATGTCCGCGTCGACTATCGAGGAACGTTGGATGGTGATTGGGACCAACGCAAAGGAGATGGACGGGTTGTCTGTCGGCGGTCGCGTCGTCACCGGCGCGAAAGGCATAGGGCGTTTCGCGCTCGATAGACTTGGCCAGGAATGCGAATTGCAATCCGCAGTCGCCGGCGCGAAGCGGGCACATTGGCTGGTCGACTGGACTGAATTCGAGGGCGCCGGAAAGATCATTAGCGATGTGAAGGCGGTCTTAGAGACCGAGCAGGGAACGCTAAATGCGTATCTGGAGAGTCAGGGCTTAGCAGAGCTTCTACCGACCGTCGGTCCAGCCCGCCTCGGCGAAGGCGCGCCGATCAAATACGAGACCGGAACGGCGATCAAAATAACGCTGCTGAATGACATCTGGGATAAGCGCGACAGCTTGCGTCTCAAGGAGACGCTGGAAGCATTGCTTCCACCGCACGACCGCAGCGACTTCGATATCTTCGTCTATGATCATCGTGTACCCACCGAGAGCGGGTTCATCGACAATTTTCCACCGGATCAGTTCGATTATCGGATGCTGGCCGACGTCATGGCCAATGGCGACATCAAAATCCGCCTCGCACGACAGGAAATCGATGTCGCGGCTATCCGCCCGAGAGTGTTCACGCTGCCCAGCATGCAGCAGGAGCCCTATCGCAAGCAGGATTTCAACGCCGGTGAAGTCACGATCGACACCAATCTCTCGACAATCCTCGGTATCGCGAAGGACCAGTTAGGAGATTATCTGTCGGTCGGTCCCTTCTCCTTCACTTTTTACTTTTTCAAACTCGCCAACGCTGCAGCGGATACCCTGCGGAGATTTCCACAAAAGCATTTCGACGTGTCGAAGCGTCGACGGTGGCTGAAGAACTCGGGCGGCATCCGGCTCTATCGCGACAATTTTCGCGTCAGGCCGTATGGCGAACCTAGCACGCCCGGCTATGACTGGCTGCTGCTTGGCGAACGCACGGCACGCAACCCGGCCCAAGCTTCGAGAGTGGGATGGCGCGTACCGCCACAACAGGTGGCCGGCACCATCCACATCACCAAGAACGACAACCCTGCCCTCGCTGATCAGTCGAACCGCGAAGGCATCATGAATGAACGTGCATTCTCCACGTTCCGTGAAATCGTGATGGGACTGTTGCGCGAGTTCGAGAAAGATCGTGCGTACATTCTGTCGCAGTTCAGTGTCGCCTATGATCTTGATAACCCAGAGGCGAAGGATATCGAGGAAGGCCGCAAGATCGCCGAGCAGGTGCTTCAGGAAGCGCCACCCCCGGAAGATCAAGCGCCGCCGTCGTCGGATAAGGAGCGCGGCTCCAGCGGGCCTTCCAAGCAAAAACCGGATCCAAAGCTGCGCCAGGTATCGCAGGCCTATGATTCTGAAGTAAAAAAGAACGAGACGCTGAGGGACAACCTCCAGGTCATGCGTGGCATGGCCACCCTCGGCACCGTGCTCGTATCGTTCACTCATGAGCTCAAGCAGATACGGGCAAACATCGATTCCCGCTCCGAGCGCTTGTCAAATGCCGTGCTTGAGGTCGCCGATCAGACGAAGATGAGCGACATCGGGGAGATCGAAAATCCCTTGCGCATCATCGAGCGCTTGCGCCGCCAAGATGAAAAGGTCAGCCGCTGGGTCACATTTGCCTTGTCCGCAGTTTCACCTGCCAAGCGGCGGCGGCGCGTTATCGATCTCGGTGACTATCTAAAGGGTCTCGGGACTTATTGGGATGATTTTCTGCGCTCGCGAAGCATCAACCTCACGCCGAATGCCGAGAAAGGTGCCAATCTCAACCTGCTTGCACATGAGATCGATCTTGACAGTGTTTTCTACAACCTGATCAACAATTCTGTTGAAGCGCTGGTCAAACCAGGCCCCGAGAACAAGCGGGAAATCTTCATCGATGCCGCTAATCCCGACAATGGCTGGATCGAAGTCAGGTACCGCGACACCGGTCCTGGGCTTTCTGACGAGTTCAATCTGCCCGAAGACATCTTTCAGTTCGGTATCTCCTCGAAAAAGGAAGAAGCAAGTGGCGACGCCTCCGGGACAGGGTTGGGAATGTGGCTCCTTCGCAACGTCGTCGATGACTATCGGGGGGCGGTCTCGCTTCGGTCGGCGCTAGGCGAGCCGGGCTTTGCTCTGACAATCAGATTTCCCGCTTATAAAGCCGAAGGCTAGGAGGAAGTATGGCCGACGAGGGTTTGCCAGTGATCGTCTATGTTGACGAGAATGAGGACGCGCGTGAGGATTTCTATATCGATGCGAAAAAGACCAAGCTCTTTCGCAAAATCATCATTCTGCCGCCCGAGCCGACGCTCGCGGAGATGGTTGCGAACCTGGCTCAGATTAATTTCGAAGCGCTAATCTCCGATTTCCGCCTCGCCGATGCTGCCGGCACCGACTACGACGGCAGCGCTCTTGTCGCAGCGTTTCTGCAAATCCGCACCGGCTTTCCCTGTTTCATCCGCACATCTTACGACAACGAAGCGCTGCACGCCGCCGACGACGTAAACCGCGTTTATTCCAAGGAAATCGAGGCAGCCGGGGTCGGCGTCCGCCCCCTGTTCGAGCGCATCAATCTTCAGATCCAGCGAATGCGCCGTCAGATGGAAGCATGGAGCGGTGAGCTCGAAGAATTATTGAAGCTCGAACGCACCAAGCTTTCCGCGCCCGAGATCGATCGCATCATCGAGCTTGATGGGTTGATCGAGGCGAACATGGGCGGCGAGCATGAAATAGCGCAAACGACGAAAAAGCTACTGCTTGATGGCGATTTCTATGAACGGCAGAACGAGCTACTCACGGCCACCGAGGAACTGATCGATCGCATCAAGAAAAATTTGAACACGGGGAACGGATGATGGCTGCTGCTATCACGATACGATCGGCGTTGCCGGTTCGCGCGACAGTCGCCGCTAAGACGAGATACACTCTCTACCGCGCCGATCTCCGACGCGACTTCTTTCAGGCCTGCGGCTATTGTGGCGATAGCGACGAACGAATTGATCGCATCGGCTTTCATATCGATCATTTCGCCCCCAAGGCGCTGTTTCCGGACCTTGCGCTAGTCTACGAGAACCTCGTTTACGCTTGCCGGTTCTGCAACGTCGGGAAATCCGATCATTGGGTGGGCACGGATCCGGCGGTTCCTAACAACGGGAAGGAAGGCTTCGTCGATCCATGCACCGCCGATTATGAGCAGCACTTCGAGCGTCTGGCGGATGGTCGCATCGTCGGCCGCAGCCCGATCGGGATCTATGCTGTCAAACGACTTCGCCTTCATCTCCTGCGACACGAGCTACTGTGGAATGCCCGGCGCATGCGCGCAGTTCGAGATGATGCCGATGCCCTGATCACCGCGCTGGAGCAGGAGGGAAAGGGTGATACGTCAGAAGCACTCGATCTGCTGAAACATTTCCGAGAATTGACCAAATCCATCGAAGATTATGAATTTCGTGCAAACAATTGACCAACGCGAACTCGTCCGCCTTACGGGTGCAGTGTACACACCAACGAGCGTCGCGTATGCGCTGACGGAATTCGTCGCGACCATTCTGCCGCCGAATGCCGGACGAGCCCTGGAACCCAGCGTCGGTGATGGGGCATTCGTTAATGCGCTCGAGGCGGCCCTTCCCACTCTGTTTCTTACGGCGATCGATATCGATGAGCAGGTGATTGAGCAGCTCGAAATCCGAGACCGTCCCAACTCTTGCCTACGTGATTATCGGACAGGAAATTTTATCGATTTTGCACTAGAAGAAATCGCCCAGTCTGTCAGTTACGATCTCATCATCGGGAATCCGCCATTCATTCGAAAACATAATTTCTCGGAGGAATTCAAAGCATCGCTCGAAGAGCTGGCGGAAGCAATTGATTATCCGAAGACGAACTTTAAGAACAGTTGGGCTGCATTCGTCATCGCTGCAACAACGATGCTCAACCGGACGGGCGTTCTCGCCTTCATTCTCCCGTATGAGATCATGACAGTCGCATATGGGCAAGCTGCCCTGCAATGGCTGAGCAGCAAGCTTGCGCGGATAGATCTCTTCATCTCGAACGAGAAAGCGTTTCCGGAGATCGATCAGGATGCCATTATATTCGTCGGGAGATCATCGGCTGCAGAACCAGGTCAGTTCGTTCAGCAAGTCAGGTCGATGACATCCTTATTGGAACGCAGCGAGACTAGGCTCGACCTTGCGTCGACCGACAATCTGGCTCTCGAGTTGAGCTCTTTTCTCATAGGCGGTGACGCGTTCGCGACCGCCAATGAGTTGCGCACAAAAATGCCGGTCATCGGTGATCATTGCACCAGCGCACCAGGCATCGTGACGGCCGCCAACGATTATTTCATTTTGACCGAAGACGAAGCAAAAGAGCTCGATATTCTCGAACATACCTTGCCTATTCTAAAGAAAGGCAGCCTCTCGGCACGGCAACCTATATTCGAAGCGAGCCAATTCGAGGAACTAGCTAATCGCGGGCCCTGCCGCCTTGTTTACATGTCGGTTCCGACCGAAGAATTGCCCGAAAAACTCCGGGATTATGTATACGCAGGCGAGGAGCGCGGCTACAATAAGCGATATAAATGCCGAAATCGCGATCCCTGGTATCGCGTGCCGTTGGTGCCGAAGACTCCGGCTTTCGTTTTCAAACGGTCGCACGACTATCCGCGACTTTGCTTGAATGAGGCCGACGTCTACATCACGGACACCGCTTACGGATTGCGGATGAAGGACGGTTTCACCCCCCGCGGCCTTTGCTTCTCGTTCTATAACTCGATGACACTTCTCTTCGCCGAGACCGACGGTCGATTCTATGGAGGAGGCGTGCTCGAGCTTTCGCCGAAGGAATTTCGGGGATTGCCGATCGCGTACCATGAACCGTCGGATCAGGAGTTCGATGATTTTCTTGCGGCGCACCGAAAAGCCGATGGCGACGTTTCGGCAATACTCGATTTCGGTGATCGATGGCTTGCCAAGAAATCGCGACTTAGCAGCCGCGAATTACGAAATCTGCGAGCAGCATGGCAATCTCTTCGAGCTCATCGATTACGGCACGGCCGTGATGGACCGCCAGACGGCCAATAGCGACTGATCGGAGCCAGACCTTTACCGATAACCTCGGCATCGCCAAATTTATTGCTCCGCGGCGTCGTCGAAAGATATCGGCGGCGGCGCCTTCGACATTTCTGCTCCGGATTACAGGGGATGGCGGAACTATGCGAGATTGGCCTGACCGACGGCCAAGCAATCGCCGCAGTCACGCGACAGGCGAAGGGGCAAGCCTACCTACTGGCATCGACCGAACTATTATACATCTCGGCGAGACTCTGCCTGATTTAGTCGGCGTTGTCTGGATTACACGACGACTGAAAGCGATGCCTGGTCCAGTCGTTGCCGACTGAGCCTGAAATTAAACATCTGACCAACTCAGTATAGCGGCTGCTTTCAGGCTTGAACTTAGCCCGACCGCATGGCCGATATTAGGGCGCGTTGCCACTCTCCGGTAGTAGGCTTTGCGGTTCCGTGAATGGCCGCTTTCCTAGGGTAGGTATCTCTGAAGCTGACGGTCGCGAAAGTCCCCAAACTCGGTCTATCGTTACTCGCCTAGCAATATCGGCTTTCGGGCATTCGTCACAACCGCTTGGGTGTCCGAGATGAGGCGAAAGCGGACCTTCCGCTTTCGCCTACATAGCGGACATTCAAGCGACTGTGGGAAAGCCGACATATGCAATTGAATTTCGAATGGCTGAACTAAATTTTTGCCGCCGCTTGCAGTGATAACCAAATTTGATGCATCTCAGTTTAAAACGAGGAGTGGCCCAGTGCAGGCCGATATAAGCTCTTTATTTCGAAAGCACAGGCAGACTACGACCAATAAGAACTTGATTCACACCGAACTAAAATTTACTCATAAAGTTAAGAAGCATTATGAAAGACATCAAAATGAAAAATAAAATTCCTGTTGTTTTATTATTTTCAATAATTCTCTCTTCTTGTTGCTCTAATAAGTAAAATATCGACCCTTTAAATAGGACCTTATTGTCTATTCTTTCAAGAGGGGCACATGTTCAAATAAATCCTCGAAAAAATAATTGCAGAAGCTCTCAAGGAAGCGGAATATATATCGGGAATGGCATTATTATGACTGCGTCTCATATTTTAAATCCCAAAGAGAATGGATGTGTTTATTACTCGTCTGTCGGGGATGATGTTAATGTGGCAATAAACGATAAAATATTGAATGCCAAAGTATTGAAAATTTCTAAAAATTTTAGTTTTGGTGAAAACGATGTAGCTTTGGTAAAGGTTTCGGAGATTTACTCCCGTTATTATAAAGACTTACATTCAATGCCGCTGTGCGTTAAGCCCGTGCAACCAAACGATAATTTCGCCCTTTTGGGTTTCCGTCGACTTGTCCCCGTAGAGCATTTGGGGCCTCTAATACAAGGCCAATTTCAGGCAGGAGATTCCGGATCAGGAATTATAAACATGAAGGAAAGATGTATCTACGGAATCGTGAGTGCTTCAGAAAAAACAGGCTTCGACTCTGATATGTCCCATACCGAACCAAAATCACTTTCGGAAACAACTCTCTCCGTTACGAATTTTAATGAAATAAAAACATTTATTGATAATAAATAAAATCCCTTTCTATTAGTCTAGAAATGGAAAAATCATCCAATTTTCTAGGAATAATTACCTAATTGAACTTACGTTATACTGACAACCTTTTTTGGTTGGGAAGCGTCGGCGGTGGGGAGACATAGGTGTCTGCCGCTTCGGTCAATCTCTAATGCCAAAATTAGGTGATGACCCCAATCACGGATTTGGTAACTGAAAGCAGACCTTCCGCTCCCCCCCCCCAAAAAAAAAAGCTGACAAGCTTCTCCTCACCACCATCACTCAGAACCGGGAGAGCAGGATATTCCCCCGACTACGGGAGCGGCGCTCATACCCACAGCGGCGTAATACCGGAAAGACGTTCTGGGCCCACTGCCCATGCTCGGTGTCTTCCATGATGAGATGATCGGGCCACAACGCCGCTGGTGCCTCGCGGAAAAACGGCAGCAGCGCCCTGTCTTCGTAGCCCTCGATGTCGATCTTCAGCACATGCACGGCTGTCACATCGCAGGACTGCAGAATGTCCACAAGCGGACGGATACGCACCGCAGCGCCGTGTCCCGCACCAATCCGACCACCGCCAAAATCCCTGTTCACCTGCACGAGTTGACCAGAGCCCTCCTAATCTCCCACCGCCACACGCAAGAGATCGGCCCGTATCCCGTTCAGCCTCATATTGGTGGCCAGCCGCTCGAACAGAACCGGGTTCGGCTCGATGGCAATGACGCGGGCTTCTCTCTGGGCAGCATAGAGCGAAAAGAACCCCATATTCGCCCCGACATCTACAAACGTCCCGCCTTTCGGCAGATGACGCCGCAGCCATTTCAGCTCGCGATGATTGTAGCACGCGCCACAGACCGCTGATTTTGCATCCGTCTGGTTATCCTGCGGGTAAAATCGCACCTTCAACCCGAACATGGTCGCATCGACAGGACCTGAGGAGCAGTCTTTCTTGAACCGCTCAATGAACGGCCGACGCAGACGGCTGTATCCCAATGGCGTGTTGAAGAAGGCTTTCCGGATCCGTGTCTGCGCCTCTGTCAGCGGATAGGAGCCAAAAGGAAGTGCACGCGCAAGACAGTGTCCGTCCAGCACAACGTGCTCAGAAGACGGGTCTGAGTATTCTGACATAAGGGATAATGACCGTATGGGAAGGGATGACGGGGCTTCGACGAAGCCAAACGGCAGGTTCAGGACACGCGGTGTCCGATGGACCGATCCGTCACAGCTTCCCGACCTCGCGGCAAAGCTGGAGCAGACCGCCCATCCGCTGCTGTAGCACGGCGCCCAGCACCATCACGCCTTCCAGCAGGCGCGCACCTTCCGTATCCGCCCGCAGACTCTCCAACCGTCCTTTGAGTAGCGCATGCTCGATCTCGATCAGACGCAGCACGTCGTGCAGAGCGGCATGCAGCTCTTCGAGACCGGCTGGACGGGGTGGTGGCAACAGTGGATCTTCAGGCATGACAATCCCTTGGACAAAAATATCGGTTTCATGCGAGGATCTGACGATGACGAGTCACGGGCCACGCAACATTTCGACGTCAAGAGATACGGTTTTCCGACTTATATATCAAGCGGAATATCGTATTGATACCTCATTTCCGAATGAGGACTCTCTGCGTGCCCCGACATTCCAGGCGAAAGCGTAAACTCATGGACGACCAGATCCGCCTGATGCGCGAGCGCGGCGAGCGCCTCCGCGAAGCGGCCCAGAGTATTGGCATCACCCATGCCGCCAAGGCGGCGGGCGTGCCGTACACGACCCTGAGGGATTACATGAATGGCGGGGAGATGAAGTTCTCCGCCCTTGCGTCGCTGGCCCGGGTCTGCGGCGTGTCCCTGGACTGGATCGCCTTTGGCACGGTTGGCGGCTCACCTGCCGGAGCGACAGCGGTCCAGACCACATCGACCCGTCAGATCGTCGTGCCCTGGTATGATGCTCATGAAGATGGCCTCCGGATTGGTCGCGACTGGTTGCAGAGCGTCATTCCCCGGGACCTCACAGCCCTTTGCCTCATCAGCAATGCAGGCGATGCGATGGAGCCGACTTTGTCCTCGGGTGATCTGGTCATCGTGGATCGAAGCGTCACGACTGTGACGGGCAGCGCGCTCTATGCGCTCGAAAGTGCTGGCGCCGTCCTGGTCCGTCGCCTTGATCCTAAACTCGGTGGCGGGGTCCGGGTGATCGCCGACAATCATCGCTACCCGCCCCAGGACGTCGCGGCGGATCGCCTGGACTGCTTCAAGTTGCTCGGCGAAGTGGTCTGGACCGGCGGCGTGCCTCATCCTTGAGGCGTTCTTGATATACGGGAACCTGTTTCTACGAACAGGCTTTTATCCGTATTGACGATGCACGGGAAATCGTAGATCATCTGGCTTGTTGAGTTCACTTTGTGTGCAGGGCCGTCCTGCCACACGGGAGCTTCAAGGAGCTGGCGATGATGTCTCTGTCCTGTTGTGTCTTCCGGTCTGGCCCTTGTTCTTGCCTGTCAGGGGGCGTCTGACATGGTCGTCTCGGTCCTCCTTGTCCTGATCGTTCTTCTCCTGCTCGTTCTGGCCCTGGGTTCGTCGGTCAGGCTGTTCGCGTGGCTGAAGGCCCGCGACATTCTGCCGCCTGCGGCTCTGATGCTGGGTACGGCGCTGGTGATCCGGGTCGTCTTCCATGCCCACTGGGGGAGATAAGATCTCATGACGTCTTCAACAGACGGTCTGTACAGCGAGGCGACCGAAGCAAAACGCGCGGCCCGTCTGGCTGCCTATCTCGAAGAATACGGTGCCGAGGAAGACGAGACACGGCTTCTGCTGAGATATGTCTCGTGGTTCGGAGCGGGTGCCTGTCTTTTGTGCGGCATCGCCCTAGCTCTGCCCTGGCATCCGCTCTTTGCGTTCATTTTGGGCATGAGCTGTTGGACGGCTCCGCGCGAACCGTTTCTTCGAAAACTGAAAGCCGCTGAAGACCGTCGCAGGCTTCGCGGGCTGGACTGAGATAGTCCGTTCGTTTTTCGGCAGGTCGCCCGCTTTTTTCCAATTGTCCCGTCATCGACTGTTTTTGCAAAAACAGCAAAGGATCCCGCATGTCTGCACGTCTTCTTAGAACCCTGACCGTCACATTGTCTCTCAGCGGACTAATCGCCCTGACAGGCTGTGCCTCGGAAGGGAACGAAACCCTCAAAAACGAGACCAGCGCGTCCATCGACCAGAAGATCCATGATGGTGTGACCACCAAAGATCAGATCCGGGCCCTGTTCGGAGACCCACGCGAGAGCACGTTCACCGACAGCGGCCATGAACAGTGGCGCTATGCGTTCACCAATGCCTCGTCTGACGCCGCCAATTTTATTCCGCTCTATGGCGATCTGCATCAGGGCACCCATGGTACGGAAAAGACCCTGACCGTGATCTTCAACGGCGATGTCGTCTGGCACCACACCATGAATGCCTCCGCCGTCAAAACCGGCAGCGGGCTGTTCTGAGGTTATAGGAGAAAATCCCCTCTGGTGTTGAAGGCAGAGGGGGTTAACCCAGGCCGCTGAAGAGCTGGAGCTGGATGCATCATCTGGGGCCGAGGGCAGCGTGGAACAGTCCTGCACCAAGATCGACGCATCCGCTGGCAACTTACTCTTCCAGCATGGCAGGGCCTTGAGGCAGACAGGCCCACTCTGCGGCCTGGCCGAAAGGCTCCTCCTCGCCAGGCGGTGGAGAGACGACGTTGCCTGACAGCACCAGCAGCCGGTTCAGCGGCTCCCACTCCAGCAGTGTTTCAAGCAGCGCGGCTGCGCAGTTCAAACGCAGAAAAGGGCTGTCCTGCGTCAGTTCTGTCATCAGGTCTGTACGCAGTTCGAGGACGGATTCCTGCAACCCGCACGGCCGCAACCAGGACGCCCGCTGTCGTGCGAGCCGGTACAGACAGAGATCATGAGGCGGCCGGTCCTGCGGTCCACCCAGCACGCGATGCAGGAACGACATGTGAAACCCTGCCAGAACAAAGGGTCGCGGGGCATCCACCGGCATCAGGGCCCGGAACAGGGGATCGCTGATGGTCAAGGCAGGCTGACCATGCTCGTCGGGACTTTCTTCCAGATGACCCGAGGAACGCCGGGGCTCACTCAACCAGAGCAGGCTGCGTCCTTCGACAAAGCCATCCCTTTGCAGCAGGGTGACGGGAGCGCCCGCATAGGGCGCTCCTTTCTGATCCGGCGTGATATCGAGCAGTTTCAGGCGCGTGACGGGCCAGCGCGGCAGCCGGATCGGACCAGGAGTCATGATCTGCCTCCCGAGCGAAGCGGCGCTACCAGGGCGAGGAAACGCTTCTGTAACTGCGCTGGCTCAAGCAGATCGTTGAGATACCAGATCTCGGGCGTAAGGCACTTCTGCCGGTAGACCTCCAGTCTTCGGTCGAACTGCGCCAGAAGATTCGCTTCGCAGTCATTGCGCGTCACGCGGTCCGCACCGCAGGCGCCTACAACCTCAACGTACCGAACCCGATCCTGAAACCGGATCCCCAGATCGGAGAAGAAGAGTGCCGGCCCCGCAATCTGGATGCGGGGCTCGACGTCCAGTGTAATGTCGTCTGGCGCGACAGGACGCAGGGCTTCCCAGGCGATCCGCTCGGGCGTGGAGTTGAGCTGCGTCCCATCTTCAGCAATTTTCCCTCCTGTCGGCAGATCGTTCCAGCACGCCATGGCCGCTTTGATGACTGCCGCCCAGGCCCAGGTTCCGCAGTCGCCAAGCCGGGTCAGGTGTTGCCCCGCCGGTGTTGGAATATAACGAAACACAGAGCTGGGCTGCTGAACCCGCAAACGCAGGCTTAGCTCGCGGTAGAGACGAAGGTCGTCCGGTGTTGGCTCGAAGAAAGAGCGCGTGTGACGAGGCGCGGTCGTAGCAGCGACCGGGGTTTTTGTGAGAAGCATAAAGCCTCCAGATTTTTGAAGATGAAATGAAGGGCCAGGCCGACACTGTCCGGCCTGTGGTGTCAGGCGTTACAGGCGATACGGGAGGCCGCTCCCGGGGACCTGGGCGGTCCAGAGTGCTTCGATCAGTCTTGCGGCTGCATGAATACGGACCAGGTCGGAAGCTGGGTGAACGCCTGACCGATCTTCCGCTGCAAACCCAGGTCATCTCCTGTGCCCCCATGAGCAGGACGATATCCGGAAGAAGGACAGAAGAAGAGAGGATGCTGTCTGGGCCGTCCTCTTCTGCACCAGTTAAATCTGGCATGGGCTGCTGCAGGATCTGGTCGCGCAGAACCTGTCTATTGGCCGGGTCCTGATCGGCCTTCCGACCAGGAAACCACAGACCCACGCGTTCAGCCACGGGCACGGGTTCGCGCCGGGACAAAACAAGATCGTACAGACAGATCGCTGTCCCGGTCGTCCCGAGCGGAGCGTCCGGGCGATCGCGGGAGGCGACAAGACCCATCAGGCGGACAGCCAGGTCCGTGCGCAGGAAGGACGTCATGTCCGGTCTCCTGCGTTCTCCGTCAGCGCCCGGTTCAGGGAACGGACGGTCTGCGCCAGAACGATCAGCGTACCCTCAAGCCGCGTATCGCTGGTGAAAGCTCCAGGCTGTGCGATGACATCGCGCAGTGTGGGAAGAACAACGCCGGCAAGAACGGCATGGGCGTCAAAAAGCGTGTCGAGTTCGGTGAATGACCTGGTCATTGCGAAAGGCTCCAGAAAGAAGGCAGATCCAGAGAGAGAACGAGAGAGAAAACCCTCGCTCTGGTCGCACGGCGACCATTCCAGCTCACGCTCCGCGTGAGCTCATCTGGGGGGAGGACCAGCCCGGTCTCCCTTGCGAAGCCAAAAAAAACGACAGAACCACTCTGATCATTTTCCGTCGTGAGAGAGAGGAAGAGAGGTTGAGTTCTGCACCGCCGCCCCAGGGGCGGCGCGACCCCGGAACGGGGGCGCGTGCAGGTTAGAATGACGCGTCACAGCGTGATGCGGACGCCCACGGCAGGGCACGAACATGAAACGGTTTTAAGGGACTGTTTTAAAAGGGTTTTTGGAGCCTTGCTCCAAAAACCCAGTATCGTGCCATCTTGAGCGATCTGGCAGCCCGATTTCATGGCGGATTGCCATGGTCTGAGGTTGCTGATCGGGTATCGCTCTGATCCGCTCTCGGCGTGTGACGCTTGAATGACGCATCCCGGGTCCGCGCGATGGCGACATGACGCATGGATGACGCGTCATCGGGCGTTTGGTGGGTTTTCAGTGCGATCGGCAGAGTTCATGCATTTTGCCACAGACACGGAGACGGGGTTCTGAAGGCGCTGAAACCATTTCTGACCCGGAAAAATTTTCGGAAGTTTGAGGCCCGTTCAGGTGTCTGGATCCCCGATTTCAGAGTCTTTCCAGGTGAAAAGCGGGGCGCTGTCAGGATTGGGACGCGGAGGCACCGGGGCCGCCTCACTGGATTGCCCGGCACAGAAGCGTTCCCAGGCGTGCATCATCTCTGAACGCCTGTTGAAGAGATCCCCCCGGCGATAGGCCGCCTCGACCTTGTCACCGATGGCATGGGCCAAAGCCATTTCGGCGACCTCGCGTGGAAAGTCGGTTTCTTCGGCCGCCCAGTCCCGGAAGCTGGAGCGCAAACCATGGATCGTCACATCCTTCGTGCCTGCGGCCTGATGGAGGGCTTTGGAGACCGCGACATCGCTCAACGGCGAACCGACCCGGCCACCAGGAAAGACGAAACTGTCCTCACCGGAACGGGATCTCAGGGTCTGGACTTTATACAGCAGCGCCATCGCTCCGCTCGTCAGGGGCACACGATGCTCCCGCCCGGCCTTCATCCGCTCGGCCGGGATGGTCCAGATCTGTTTCTTCAGATCGATCTCCGACCACAGGGCCTTGCGGACCTCGCCAGAGCGGGTTGCGGTCAGGCAGACGAACCGTGCGGCCAGAGCTCCTACACCATGCTCGGCGCCGAGCCGGCTGTAGACTGGCGGGAGGTCGCGATAGGGCAAGGCGGCATGGTGCACCACCTTTGTGACTGCCGTGGGTTTGGGGAGAATGTTGGCCAGGTGCCCCCTCCAGCGGGCCGGGTTCTCTCCCTCGCGCCAGTGATGGCTCTGCGCGTAGTCCAGAATGCGCTCCATCCGTCCACGCAGCCGTGTTGCGGTTTCGGTCGTGCTCTCCCAGATCGGTCGCAGGACAGCGAGCACGTCTTCTGTCTGGACGCTGCCAATCGGCCTCGAGCCGAGGACGGGATAGACATGACGCTCGAGAGAGCTGCGCCACATAGGGGCCGAGCGCGGATCTTTCCAGCCCGGCGCCTGTTCGGTGATGTACTGCTCGGCAACCTGCGCGAAGGTGCGCTCCTGAACGGTTTCTCCCTTCTGCCGGGCTTTCTCTTCGAGAGGGTCGAGCCCTTCCAGAAGCAGGCGCCGGTTCTCGGTCGCCCGGAGCCGGGCATCGGCCAGAGAAATATCCCGGGCGGGACCGAGTCCCATCTCCCGTCTTTTGCCGGTCTTTGGGCTTTTGTAGCGGAAGGTCCAGGCCCGGGTGTCGCCCCGGACAGTGATCCATAGATTTCCGCCATCGCCGTGAACCCCGTCTTTGAGGGAGGCGACCTTGCGGGCATTCATCTGGTTCGGCGGAAGCTTGCTCATGGCTTTTCAGTCCCATCTTCCGTCCCACCTTACGGGATAGGTTTCAATGCGTCTATCTGCTTCTTCAGGAGGGCATAAATTTCTGTAAAGCCATCAAAAACAATGGTTATTGCGCCGATCCGCCTTTCCGTGACGCCCTACATCGGCGGACGCCCTCTCCGTCAAAATGCTGAAAAATTAGTTTTTCGCTAACTGGCTGTGTTCGCCTGTAAATGGTTTATCGGCATCCAAAAAATCGGCGTTTGTCTGCATCGTGTGAGCAATCACGACGAGATAGGTGATTGCGCGCGTCATCTCCAGACGTGTGATGAGATCTGTTTCCAGTGCATCGAGTGCTCGGAGGCGGCGCACTGCGGCATTTGCTACGCGTGCCGCTTTGTCGTGGCGGCGTGTGGAATGCTCAACGTATTGAAGCACCAACTGAATCGGGCGACGAGCGCTTTCAGGAAGATACTCCCGATCCATCAGGGTTCTGAGGCGGATGACGTTCAGTCCAAGTGTCAGTGTCGCAAGTGTCCCTTGAATGCACGCTTCGATGAGTGGGAGCGGGGTAGGGCCCGCGTGCCGGATGAGGCGTGCAAAGCGATCCGTGTTTCTCCCAACCCATGCACTGATTTCAGGTTTATGAGAGGGTTGAGCCAGGCCGCGCAGTTCGCTCAGCATTACGCGGCGTAATCTAAATCGCTCAGCGCTGCTGCTGAAGGGCAATACTGCTCGAAAGACCATGACACTGATGCAAACAGCGAGAACGGTTGCCATGTTCCCGTTGTAAAATGCCATCTCGTTCATGATGCTATGGTTATGAAGTCCAAGCATTGCAGGTAGGAGCAAGCCGTAAGCTGCTGATCCACCAGCAGTTGCAGGATTACCTTTTGCCAAGCCGCCAAGAAACATTGCGGGTCCAAGGAAAAGAAATAACGTTTCGTAGGTTGTCACTTTGGGCATTAGAACAAACACGAGAAGCCACGCCATCGCGTAGGCTGCCAAGGCTCCCTTGAGAAATTCCGTCGTGCCCAGAACCGGATTTTCTTTGGTGGCGAATAGTCCACAGACAAGCGTCGTGATTGCTATGAAGCCTAGCCCGTTAGGCCATGCAGTAACTTCATAGATCAGCGCAGTGATCATCACGACGCAGGCGCCACGAATACCGTTATGTATGGCTTCCCTGGTGTCGCGATGACCTTGTCTCTGGAAATGGAAATGGTCACCGCGGATAATATGTGTGCTTGCTTCGTATTCGACGATTGCCAGTTCCATGTCGCCGAGGAGCTCGCCCAGAGAAACGAAAAGAACACGCTCATCGAGATTCGGAGCGTAAGCGCCTTGTTCTGAAGCAAGTTCAAATGGCTCTAATTCTGGAACGGGCTCAAGGCTTGTGAGAATATCGTCGTGGCGATGGGGCGCTGCATATTGTCGGCATAGGTCCCGCAGATGCTGCAGTTCTGCGAGTAGATCTGGGACCTCTGTAGATAGAGGAAGTCTATCGGGAAAATACTTTAAAAAGAGCAGGATTTCTTCTGCTACCTGTTCAAAAGCGGGATGATCATGGCTCAGAAGTTGTAGGCGTGTGGCCATGCCAAAGCCACGGGAGAGCAGAATGGAGACAGCCGCTAACGCTGCACGAGCGTGGTCACCTTCATGGCCGTGTGGGCCCATTTCGACTTCGGCAAACTCGATTTGATCATTGATCGTTAGAATGGTCCCGAATTGGTTCCGTGCTGCCGTCAGTGCTCCTCGTTCGGCACCAAGAATGCTTTTCAGGGTGCGCGAAACAAGGATCAATGCCGACTCTAGTTTATCGCGCATTTGCGCGCGTGCCTGACGTTCCTGGCTTGTTGCAAAGATGAATCCCATCAACGCTTCGCACAGCACGCCTAAAACAATATATGTGCTTCTGGAGACGGCGACGAAGAAAATATCATTAGGATTGGACGCTGCATCCATACAGATGATGGAGCAAGTATATCCTGCAAGAACAAGGGCATAAGAGCGAAAGTTGCTGACGAATGTCGCGAATCCGCTGCAAAGACCGATCCATATCGCGATTAGCGGAAAAAACATCCATGGCGCCTGTGGTGCAAGTGCCATGAACGCAATTGCTGCGATCGCACCGATGATAGTCCCAATGATGCGCCAGCGGGCCTTTGACTGACTTTCGCCCCGGGTTGTTTGTGCCACGGCCCAGACTGTCATGGGAGCCCATGCTGGGCTGTCCAGTTCCATCCAGAACGCAATGCCCAAGGAGAGGCACGCAGCAATCGTGCTTCTTAGGGCAAAAGTAACGCTGGAAGGAGACGGTGAATAAATCCACCACAGGAATGGCTTTTGGCGAGTTCTGCTGAATGCGGTTCTCCAGCTGGAAACCTTTGGCGGTTTCGAGTTGGGGGAGGGCGCAGATGAAGCGCCATTAATCGTGCTGCTACCACTCATTGCAGACATCTATTAGGCACAAACAGTGCTTCGGGGCGAGGGCAGAATTGACTATCCAAGTGCCTTTTAAAAATTTCCCACTCGGAAGTGTCTTTAATGTCCTTATCGGCGCTTCTCTATATTTTTAAAAGTATCGTTTTGCCTTTTTTGATTTATAAACGTTACTGATTAAATGTCATTTAAATAAAATATATAAATATCACTATGATATATATATCATGAATAATTTATTTTAGTGAATATTTAATAATTTTTTGAAAAAATTTAGCATTCATGTGAATTTTTCTCACGGGGTAAGGTGAATACCGTGGGGTAAAATTAATGCAATTGTAGACGTTATAAAATGTTACCTTTGTCATCGCATGTCAGTGCTTACTGATTGGGTATTGAAGTATTTGTTTATGGACAGTATTGTGTGGTCAGTGGAAAGCGCTATGTTATCGCTGAATCTGATTTGAAAAGGTATACGAATATGTCCGAGAGCGAGGGTAATACCAGCCTTCTGGAGCTGACGGCTCAGATCGTAGCAGCTCAGGCTTCTAAGGGGTCCTTGGACGCTGGGTCTCTTCCTGGTCTTATTCGCCAGGTTTACGATGCGCTTGCCGGGGCGGGTGTTCAGGTTGAAGCTCCTCAGCCTGAGAAACTTCAACCAGCTGTGCCCATCAAAAAATCAGTATTCCCTGATTATATTGTTTGCCTTGAAGACGGTAAGAAGCTGAAGATGCTCAAAAGACATCTTCAGAGTGCTTACGGCATGTCTCCTGAGCAGTATCGTGAACGCTGGGGGCTACCTTCCGATTATCCGCTCGTTGCTCCAAGTTATGCAGAGCGTAGATCTGCGCTGGCGCGTGAAATTGGTCTTGGTCGTAAAATTAGTGCGACCTCAGATGCTGTCAGCTCAGATAACGATGTAGAAGCCCGTCCTCGTCGCGGTCGTACCAAGAGCTAAGTTCTAAAAATAATTATTTGCTCTTTCCTGATACTCGGTTCGGGAAAGAGTAATTAGTGATTTCAAAAAGGTGGTTGCGTGGGGCCTGATACCGATTCTCCGGTAATCCGTTTGTTGAACGGTCGTCGGCTTCTTTACTGGCGCATTGCAGCGATCTTTTGTTTTGTCTTTTCTTGCATTGTATCGACAAAGCATTTTAGCTCCAGATCCACTATAGCGAGTACTAAGCCTCATATTGCGCGGCTCGTTATACGTGGAGTCATCAAAAACGATGTCTCGCGCGTTACCGATGCTTTGGCAAAAGCTCAGAAGTCGCCTTCCGTGACGGGGCTTCTGCTTGTGGTTGATAGCCCAGGTGGTGGTGTTACGGGGGGCGAGCGCCTTCACGATGCCATAGCGAATTTTGCGGCGGTGAAGCCGGTTGTGGTTTCGATGGGGGATATGGGGGCTTCTGCCGCCTATATGCTCTCTGTTCCCGCTCAGCATTTAGTTGCACGGCCATCTACGCTGACAGGCTCCATCGGTGTTATCATGCAGCGCGCGGATGTTTCTGGGCTCCTCTCCAGATGGGGTGTGGCTATGGATGCCATAACTTCTGGAAAAATGAAGGATCAGACAGACCCGACGAGCGCCCTTACGCCTGAGGGGCGGGCAATGTTGCAGGGGCTGGTTGATGATCTTTTTGGTCAGTTCGTGCAAATGGTGGCGAATGGTCGCCATATGCCCGTAGAGAAAGTTCGAGAACTTGCGGATGGCCGTGCGTATACAGGGCATCAGGCGATTGCATTGAATCTGGTTGATGAGTTGGGAGATGAAAACGTTGCGAGGCGTTGGCTGGATAACAGGCTTCATGTGAGCTCTGATTATCCTGTTGCGGCTCTTCTGCCGGCTCATGATCAACATTGGTATGAAAATCTTTTCGGTCGCCGACGTTCCGCTATGTTGGAGTGGATGATTGGCACTCAGGCTGAGTTTTTTTTGAAGGAGCGGGCAGCAAGTCTGTGGCTTGACGGTCCCGTTGCGATCCTGCAACTTTGAATTATCTTTAGCTGCAACCGGGACTTCTTCTGAAATGACGAGATCGGAACTGATTGCAGAACTGGCGCTGCTACATCCTCACCTTCCTGCACGTGATGTCGAGCTTATCGTCGAGACAATCTTCGATGAAATCGCTGCTGCTCTGACAAGGGGAGATCGTGTAGAGTTGCGCGGGTTTGGTGCTTTTGCTGCCAAAAAGCGTGATGCTCGCGTGGGGCGTAATCCGAGGACGGGCAAAGCCGTCGATGTGGACGAAAAGTCCGTTCCATCTTTTAAGGTTGGTAAAGAACTTCGAGAGCGCGTTAACCAGAACGCTGCCCATAATGGTAAGTTAGGTTGATCTCAGAATCAGAAAATTTGAGAGAAATATTTAAAGTAACTCTATGAGTATTTCGGATTAAGTTCGCGTGTGATTTTGAAGTTATTTTTGGGTATCAAATATTTTTTCTCAAAAAGAAATAATGCTGAAATTGGCAAGGCGTTTAGTGGTCTGTAATATTGATTGATCGTAATGGTTTGTCTTTATTCCTGAGGCTGAGACTCCCAAATTCTATGGAAGCCCATCCAGCATGCGGGCTTCCGTGATAATCTGGATTAGTGATTTTTGAGGTTGCTGATTTCAGTCAGAAGAAAATCCCGGAAAACAGCTATTCGCTTTGAGGTCCTTAATTCCTCGGGATATACGAAATATGCTTCCACCAGCGGGAGGTTTTGTTCCGGCAGTATTCGCACAAGATTCGGGTGTGCGCTTGCTGCATAAAGGGGAAGAGAACCGATACCTGTTCCAGCGGCTATCGCTGTAGCAACTGCGGAAATGTTGTTGATGGCCAACCTGCCGCCGCGATGGGCGAGGCCTTCCTGACGAAGAAGGTCAAGAAGCCAGTTCACGTTTGGGAGCGGAAGGTGCCATCCAGCAAATCCGATGATCTGGTGATCGGCAAGTTCCTTGATTGTCTTTGGTGTACCGTAGCGCTCCAGATATTCCGGGCTGGCATAAATTGGCATCGGGAAATTTGCGAGATGGCGTTGGACCAAATCCGGTTGGGTTGGCGGATGCAGACGGATCGCGACGTCCGCCTCACGCATGCCCAGATCAAGATCGGCATCTTCTAGGAGTAACGTGACTTCAATGTCAGGGTGCATTTCAAGAAAGCGATGAAGGCGAGGGGATAGCCAGGAAAGGCCAAACCCTGTCGTCGTGGTAATCTTGATTTTTCCTGCGGCGCGCTCTTTGCTCTCACTCAGGAAAGCCTGTGTCAGGGCAAGTTTGGAGAAGACTTCCCTGACGGTGCGGTTCAGGACTTCACCCTGTTCCGTGAGGATCAGGCCTCTGGCGTGACGATGAAACAGCGGAACACGGAGAACTTCTTCGAGTGCGGAAATCTGGCGTGAGACTGCGGATTGGCTGAGGCTCAGCCTGTCGCCGGCGTGCGTGAATGATCCCGCTTCTGCAACTGCATGGAAAATCCGCAGTTTGTCCCAGTCCATTTTATGATCTCCGCGTTCTGTGGTTCGGCGATCATCGTCGTTCTTGGCCATGTCACCCGGCGCTTCTGTGCCTGTTATATTGTTGTAAAAACGAAACTGTCTCAATCAGAACTGATGGTCAAGTTTCTGTTAGTGTTGGGATACCGGCCAGATAACGTTCGGCTTCCAAAGCTGCCATACAGCCTGTTCCGGCTGCAGTCACTGCTTGTCGGAAAATCTTGTCCTGAATGTCACCTGCGGCAAATACGCCGGGGATGGAGGTTTGTGTGCCTCCTGTTTCAGTCAGGATATAGCCTTCATCATCGCACTCTACCTGATTGCGGAAGGGGCCAGTATTGGGATGATGCCCGATAGCGACGAAAACGCCGTCAACCTTCAGCTCCTCTTCGGCGGAATTTTCGGTGTTGCGGATCTTAATTCCGCTAACAACCTCCGGTGTTCCGCTGCCTAGAATTTCCTCGACAGCCCGGTTCCAGTGAATTTCGATTTTCGGGTGTGCGAAAAGTCGATCCTGCAGAATGCGTTCTGCACGAAGGGTATCGCGTCGATGGATAAGGTGTACCCGATCTGCGTGATGAGTGAGGTAGAGAGCTTCTTCGACAGCAGTGTTTCCACCACCAATAACGGCAACGGTTTTGCCGCGATAAAAAAAGCCGTCACAGGTTGCGCAGGCGGACACACCGCCGCCCTGAAGGCGTCTCTCCGAATCGAGACCAAGCCATTTTGCCTGGGCTCCTGTGGCGATCACGACTGTTTTTGCCAGAAATTCATCTCCGGAATCTCCGCGAAGATGAAAATATCCTTCACTATCCTGACCGTCTCTGAGGGAAGCCTCGGTGATCAGATCATAGATAATACGGGTGCCGACATGCTCGGCCTGTTCGCGCATCTGTTCCATTAGCCAAGGGCCCTGAACAGGCGCTGCAAAGCCGGGAAAGTTCTCGATTTCGGTGGTAATGGTCAACTGGCCGCCCGGTTGCAAGCCTGTCACCAGGATGGGTTTCATGCTTGCACGGGCCGCGTAGATTGCCGCAGTGTAGCCTGCAGGGCCGGCGCCCACGACCAGTAGGTCAGTGTGATGGATGTCGGGCATGAAGGTTCCTCGTCGGTGTTTTCTTTCTCATATAGAGCCTTCAGGCGCAGACGCCATCTTTGCGGAAGCATTCTCCTGCAATATATCACTGTATGAAATGAATGCTCCCACACCCACCACACCGATTGAACTAGATGCCATTGACCGGCAGATCATTGCTGAGCTGCAGGCTGACGGTCGAATGACCAACGTTGAGCTGGCTCGCAGAACTGGCATTTCTGCGCCCCCTTGTCTCAGACGTGTTCGCCGTCTTGAAGAGCATGGGATCATCAAAGGCTACCATGCCGAAGTTGATGCGGATCTTCTGGGATGGTCTCTCAATTTTTATGCCCTTATCGGCCTCGATAGTCAGAAGGGGAGTGTGCTGGAAGCTTTTGAAGCTCAGGTAGGCGCGTGGCCCGAGACGCGTGAATGTCACATGATACGGGGTGGCGGAGATTTTCTGGTGCGTCTTGTCGCGCGCGATGCCTCTCATCAGAATGTGCTGACGCGGCGCCTGACTGAAAGCGTCAATGTTGTACGGGTACAGACCCTGCAGACTATCCACACAAGTCGTGATCTCGCTGGAGTTCCGATCTAAGGCTGGAAGGCAAGCCCATGACGGCCCTCGCTTCTGAGACGCTTATTTCCCTGCCGGCGGAATTGAGTATCGTCGTCCCATGCTACAATGAGGCACTTAACGTTGTTCCTCTGGTTCATGCGCTTGATGGGGCGTTGAGTGGATTGTGTCGGTGGGAAGCCATCTTTGTTGATGACAATTCACCCGATGGCACCGCCGACCAGGCCCGGGAGATTGCGCGGCAGGATCCAAGGGTTCGTGTCATACGCAGGGTCGGGCGCAGAGGCCTCTCCTCTGCGGTAATAGAGGGGTTTCTTTCGTCCAGCGCGCCTTTCGTGGCCGTTATGGATGGAGATCTCCAGCATGACGAAGCAGCATTGGGGCCGATGCTCGACTTTCTGAGGTCGGGTGGTGATATGGCAGTCGCAAGTCGACACGTTGAGGGCGGCGATAGCTCCGGGCTGGCAGGGAAGTGGCGGCACTTTTTGTCAGAGACCGGTATCCGTGCCTCGCAGTTTGTCATGCATCACAAACTTGCCGATCCGATGAGCGGCTTTTTCGCAATCCGGCGCCCGCTTTTTGAACAGATTCTTCCTCGGCTATCAGGAACAGGCTTCAAGATTCTTTTGGATTTGGTGATGTCTGCTCCCAGGGAACTGAAAATTATTGAGGTTCCGGCGGTCTTTCGTTCCCGCGTCGCTGGCGAGAGCAAGCTCGATGCGATCGTGTTGATCCAGTTTGCGACAATGGTGCTCGACAAGCTGACCAAAGGTTATCTGCCAACCCGGTTCATGGCTTTTGCAATCGTTGGCCTTATTGGTGTTTTTGTAAACGTTGCGGCCATGAATGTTGCTCACTGGCTTGGCATGCGCTTTTCATTGGCGCAGCTATTTGGGACCATGGTTGCTATTTTGGTCAATTTTTGGCTCAACAACCGCTTCACATATTATGATCGACGCCTCAAGGGGGCGCGCCTGTACGGTGGTCTCTGCATTTTTGTAATCGCCTGTTCCATTGGTGCATTTGCAAATATCGGCGTTGCGCACATGATTTTTGCGGGTAACAGTCCAGCTCATGGACATTGGGACCGCTCTTCTGCCGCTGGCGCGGTAATTGGTGTGGTCTGGAATTACGCGATTGCATCCACACTGGTCTGGAGATGAGCAGGGATCAGGGTGGGTTGGGGTGCAGGCTCTGGCTTTTACTTTTTGTGGTTACGGCCGTAAGGCTCGTGCTTGCGGCCTGTATGCCCCTGACGCCCGACGAAGCATATTATTGGGTGTGGTCCCGTCATATTGAGGGTGGGTATCTCGATCACCCGTTCATGGTCGCGCTTTGGATACGTGTTGGGACTTTCATTGCGGGTGAAAATCCCTTCGGTGTAAGGCTACTAGGGCCTATTTCAGCTTTTTTGGGATCCTGCATTCTCTACAAAGCGGCGACCAACCTCATAACCCCTGGACGCTATATATTGGTGGGGGAGAGGGCAGTTCTCCTTCTGAATGCCACTTTGATGCTCGGGCTCGGCGCTGCCACCATGACGCCAGACACGCCCCTATTATTTTTCATAAGCTTGACCCTCTACGCCCTGAGCCGTGCATTGACCGCGTCCGAAGTGGGATTGTCTCGGGTATGGTGGGCGATTACCGGGGCAATGCTCGGGCTGGCATTTGATGCGAAATATACGGCTGCACTGATTGGGATTGGTATCGGCGGCTTTGTTCTTACGGACCGCCGTAGACTGTGGCGTCAGTTAGGGCCATGGGGGGCTATCCCCGTGCTTATGATGGTTATGTCTCCGGTAATTTACTGGAACGCTACTCATCACTGGGCAAGCTTTATAAAACAGGGAGAACGTAACGGGGACTGGCACCCTGCAAGGGCGCTCCAGTTTTTGGGTGAGCTATTGGGTGGGCAGGTTGGCTTGGCTACGCCCATAATTTTCGTGATATTTGTATACGGTGCGTATCGCACTTTACGCCGGGAAAACTTGTTGGCATGGCTCATTTTTCTCCCGGCGTGCGTCTTTTTCATTCATGCGCTCGGTGATCGGGTTCAGGCAAACTGGCCAGCTGTGATCTATCCTGTTCTTGCTCTTGCCGCAGCTGGAACGAACTGGCGCATTCGTACTGCAGTTGTCAGTGGATTTGCGCTTACGCTGGGCGTGACGGTGCAGGCAGCTTTTTCTCCTGTGCCCCTAACGGCGCATCAGGACCCAATTCTACGGCAGACTGCGGGATGGCAGGAGTTCGCTCATTCCCTCGCCGTGCGGGCTACCGAGCAGGGGGCGAGCGCTCTTGTGGTGCGGGACTATGCATTAGCATCCGAACTCGCCTTTTCGCAAAATGTGCTGCCTGTTGTCGGCGATGATCCAAGGTGGCAGCTATTTTCGCTTCCAGCCCACAATGTTGCCATTGGCTTGCGTGTGGAAGAGGAGCGCAGAGACAAAAATAGTTCCGATTTATGCCGCCTCTCCAAGGGACATATAGTCAGATGTTACGCATCAGCGCTTGTCAGTAGTGTGCAAGGCGCCCAACTGCCCAAACGTTTTTAAACCTCCTCTTAATCTTTAGCTGCGAGAGTGCCGCGTATCCTTTCGGGAGGTGGCATGAGCAAGAAAAACGGCAAAGAAGCACGCAAAATCGTCATAAAACGATTTGAGGTGGTCGAGGGCGGTCACCATGGCGGCAGCTGGAAAATTGCCTATGCCGACTTTGTAACAGCCATGATGGCGTTTTTTCTCGTGATGTGGCTCATCAACGCCACGACCGAGGAACAGCGCAAAGGCATCGCGAATTTTTTCAATCCCATGGCGATGCAAAAAGATACCCCACCACCTCTCGGGAGTGTCTTGCCGCCTGACCCTGCGCCTCTTGCCACTTCTCCTCCGCCATCAATCATAGCGACCCGAGACAAGAGTGGCGGAGATCCGCGCTACGACGATATTGGTCCGCGCAAACGCTCAGGACAGGACCCTGAACGGAGTGCTCAGGTTGTGGTTTTGCATGACAACCAGCTTCGGCCGGGAGAAATTCCTCGTAGCGGGCCTGAATCAGCTCAACAAGCAGGATTTCGCACCGGGAGCGGAATGTATCAGGACGGCGTAGTACGCCAGATTCGATCTGCGATTACGGACGACAAGGGTCTGTCAGCCGTCAAGTCACAGGTGGCCGTGACCAGCGGTGATGACGGAATTCATATTCAGATAGCGGATTCCGAGCACGAGCCCATGTTCCATCTCGGAAGCGCGCTCCCTAATCCATATGCAATCAAGCTCCTCCAGAAAATTGTCCCATATCTGGACAAGATTCCGGGTCAGCTTTCTATCGCAGGCTATACTGATGCTGCGCCCTACCGCCCCGGCTTGCCTGGAAACTGGGCCCTTTCGACGGAACGTGCCGTCTCTGCACGAGATATTCTCGTTCAGGCAGGCTTTCCAGACTGGCGCCTAAAATCAGTCAGTGGGCACGCTGATCGTGAGCTTTTTGATGCAGCGAAGCCGCTAAGCCCTAAAAATAGAAGAATTATCCTGATTCTTTCTCCAGAAATTCAGAAATAATATCTAATCCACCAGGATAAAATTCATGTTCATTTTCATTGGGCTAGGAGTTGTTCTTGCCTGTGTCTTCGGATCATTCGTTGCATCTGGAGGCGCGATCGGTCCACTTCTGGCGTCCATGCCATTCGAGCTCCTGACAATTCTGGGAGCGGCAGTTGGTACCTTTCTGATGGCTAATTCCATCGCTGCGCTGAAGCATGTTCCTGGAGGCCTAAAGAAAGCGATGAAGGGGTCGCGTTATAGTCGCACCGATTACCTTCAACTCCTGAGCCTGATGTTTCATTTCACGAAGCTAGCTGCAAGCAAAGGAGTTATGGCGCTGGAACCGCATATCGAAGACCCAGAAAGCAGTACGATCTTCGGGCAGTTTCCACAGATACGCGACAATAAGCGTGTATCCTCATTTATCTGTGACTATTTGCGGATGGTGGGAATGAACGCCACGGACCCTTATCAGATCGATGACGTGATGGGGGCTGAGCTTAAAAAGAATCTTCGCGAGGAAATGCATCTTCCTCATGCATTCCAGTCTTTATCTGATGCTTTGCCTGCTTTGGGAATTGTTGCTGCCGTTCTGGGTGTCATCAAGACAATGGCGTCAATCAGCAAGCCTCCTATTGTTTTGGGTGAAATGATTGCGGGCGCACTTGTCGGGACATTTCTAGGCATTCTGCTCGCTTATGGCATCATGGCGCCTATCGCGGGTCGTCTGGGAGGTGTCGTAGAGGAGGAGGCAGCGTATCTGGAGTTGGTGCGTGCCGTCATCGTAGCGCATCTGCAGGGTAATGCGCCGCAGGTTAGTGTTGAGATTGGTAGGAAGACTATTCCTACGGATTTTATGCCTACGTTTCAGGAAGTTGAGGAAGCAGTCAGCGAAGCTCCGGCAGGCTAAGCCCGGGAGCCTCAGAGCCATCAAGGTTCTGGGTTTCGAGGCTCCGTCAGAAGGCGCCTATATATAGGGTTTTCAAGCCGTGTGATTTGATGGCGTTTTTAAAGGGATACAAACAAAAAAAGCCGCCCAGAGGGGCGGCTTTTTCATGTTCGAGAACGGAGGATTAGAATCCTTCACGCTCCAGACGCTTGCGCTCCATCTTGCGGGCACGGCGAACAGCTTCAGCTGCTTCGCGCGCGCGGCGCTCGGAGGGCTTCTCAAAGTGGCGACGCAGCTTCATTTCACGAAACACACCTTCGCGCTGCATCTTCTTTTTGAGCGCCTTTAGCGCCTGATCAACATTGTTGTCACGAACGAGAACCTGCACGGTGCCGTCAACTCCTTTAGGGCTCGCACTCTGGCGTCGCCCGTGTAATGGCAATCCAATAAGGATGGTGCGCTTAACACAGTCTGATCAGCTTGTGCAAATCCATATGGTCTATTTGATGGTTTTTTATATCTGTCCGTCTCATCTGCCTGTCGGAAGCAGGCATCATTCTGGAGGTTCCCGATGACTTTACTCAAGATTGCCAGGATGGGGCATCCGGTTCTTCATCGGGTTGCAGAGCCGGTTTCTGACGTAAACACCCCGCAAATCCAGAAACTTATCGCTGACATGCTGGAAACGATGGCAGATGCACGGGGGGCGGGATTAGCTGCCCCTCAGGTGCATGAGGGGCTTCGCCTGATTGTTTATCACGTTCCGGTCAGCCGGGTGGAGAATCCTGAGGAAGCTCTTCCGCCGCAGGTTTTGATCAACCCGGTTCTGACTGCGGTCGGAAGGGAGACGATGATGTGCGTTGAGGGATGTCTCTCGATTCCGGGGCTTCGAGGAGAAGTTTCCAGGCATGCCCGCGTTCATTATGCAGGTCTGGATGCATCCGGAAACTTGGTTGAGGGAGAGGCATCGGGCTTTCACGCCAATGTACTCCAGCACGAATGCGACCATCTTGATGGCATTCTCTATCCACAGCGCATTACGGATTACAGCCGCTTCGGCTTTGTGGAAGAACTTTCGCGATGAGTTCGCGCATGCCGGACGGAAGTGCTTCTGCTGCTGCACATCTCTATCTGCGGGAAGAGCAGATGCGGCAGGCCTATGAGGCCCTGCTGCTCGCCTGGCGAAGCCTGAATGCCGAATGTGATACTATTTTGCGTGAGAACGGCCTTGGGTCCGCCCATCACAGGATACTGTTTCTGGTGTCATCTCATGAAAACATCACACCCAGCGTTCTTCTGGAGCGATTGGGAATTACCAAGCAGTCTCTCGGGCGTGCGCTCAACGACCTCAAAGAGCGCCAGATGATTGAGCAGGGATATGATGCCAATGACAGGCGTTTGCGTCCGCTCAGACTTACGGAAAAGGGGTTGCAGATCGAACAGCGTCTTTTTCGCCTGATTCGCGGGGTCATGACGAACGCCTACCGTGAGGCGGGCGTCTCAGCAGTAGAAGGTTTTCGTAGGGTGCTCGCGCCATTACAGGAAAATTCGGAAGGTAAGATAGGATGAGCGACGAGCATATTATCGTTGTCGATGACGATCCGCGCCTGCTGAGGCTCCTCCAGCGATACCTTTCAGAGCACGGATATCGCGTGACAACGGCAGCAAGTGCCATGGATGCCCGTAAGGTTCTGGAAATCATGCAGCCAGATGCTCTGGTATTGGATGTCACCATGCCAGGAGAGGATGGACTGTCTCTCACACGTTCACTGAGGGAAGCAGGGGTTTTCTTCCCCATACTGCTTCTGACTGCTCGGGGAGAGCCTGCCGACCGGATTGATGGGCTGGAAGCGGGCGCTGATGATTATCTTGGAAAACCATTCGAGCCTCGCGAATTGCTCCTGCGTCTGCGTGCACATCTGAGGCGCATACCGACGGTCGTTAACGCGAATGCAGGGACGCCCCCCATATTGAGGCTGGGGCGGCTCGAATTCGATCTGGCTCGCGGTCTGCTGACAGGTGATGATGGTCCTGTGCATCTTACAGGAGGGGAAGCGGCGTTGCTGGGGGTTCTGACCCGTCGACCCGGAGAGGTGATGTCGCGAGAAGAAATTTCACAGGCGCTGGACATGGATGAAATCGGAGAGCGGGCCGTGGACGTTCAGGTGACCCGTCTTAGGCGTCGCATTGAGGTGGACCCTCGGGAGCCCCGCTTCCTTCATACTGTGCGGGGGAAGGGATACGTCCTGAAGCCTGGCCTATGAGCGGTAGTGCCCTGAGTGATCGCTGGGGGCGCTTGGAGCGTGTTCTCAGGCGCATGCTCCCACGCTCGCTGCTGGGGCGGTCCATGCTTATTGTCCTGCTTCCCCTGCTTGTGACGCAGGGCATCGCGCTGGGTCTTTTTTACGGCACATACCTCAATGTCGTCTCCCGCCGTCTTGCTGATGGTGTGGCGGGCGAAGTGTCGATGGTTGTGACGATGATTGAGCACGAAAAAGGGCGCTTGGCTCAAATTCTCCAACAAGCCGAAAGGCAGACGCAGTTACAGTTCACATTTCGCCCAGGCGCACATATCGGCAGGCAGGGATCAAGCCACGTCCTGGGTCCGATGGATGAAGATTTTGAAAGCGCGCTCCGGCAATTCCTAGACTACCCGTTTTACGTTGACTGGCTGGATCAGGAAACGACGGTACGTACGACTGTGCAATTGCCGGAGGGAGTTCTCGAAGTTCTCACGCCTCGCAAGCGCCTGAACATTGAGCCGATCTGGTTCTTTGTCGCCTGGGCCGTGAGCAGCTCCGTACTCCTTTTCCTGATCGCCGGATTGTTCATGCGCAATCAGGTCCGCGCCATTCGTAGGCTGGCACGTGCGGCAGAGATGTTTGGGCTGGGGCGGGAGCAGGGGCCAATCCGCCCTCAGGGTGCTAGAGAGGTCAGGCAGGCGGCACTTGCGTTCAATCGGATGCAGGAGCGCGTTAATCGCTTTGTGGCTCAGAGGACGGCGGTTCTGGCTGGCGTGTCTCATGACCTCAGAACGCCACTGACGCGCCTGAGGCTCACGGTGGCGATGCTACCCTCGGAAGGGCGTGTTGATGCTGCCACTCTTCAGCCAGACGTCGCTGATATGGTGACGGATATCGGAGACATGGAACGCCTGATCGGCAGTTACCTGTCTTTCGCCAGAGGTGAGGGGGCTGAACTTCCTGTACCAACAGATATTCGTGCGCTGCTGGAGGATGTCGTCGCGGCAACACGACGTGCCGGAGGGCGTGTTCTGGGACTTGTGGCAGATGGTCCCGTGGAGGCGGTTGTACGTCCCGATGCCCTGCGGCGCGCACTCACGAATCTTGCTGATAATGCGCGACGGCACGGCGGGGCCATGCGATTCTCGCTACGGGAGAGTGAGCGTCGGGTGGAAATTATTGTGGAGGACAATGGACCTGGTGTGCCGCCCGAGCGTCGGGATCAGGTTTTTCAGGCCTTTGACGCAGGAGGTCCGGGACGGGGGACGGGGTTGGGCCTCACCATCGTGCGCGACATTGTTCACGCGCACGGAGGGTCTATCAGACTGCTAGACAGTCCTCTTGGAGGGCTGGGCGTGCTCTTGAGCTTACCCAGATAACTCCCCCGTTACGAGATCAGGGGAGTGTGTTGCCCGCACCACCCTGGCCTGTGCCCTGATTGCTCATAGGTCCGGTGCCACCACCAAAGGTACTGCCCATGCCGCTCATCGGGTTGTACTTGCCAACGTTGCCCAGCAGTTCCTGAATGACAGACGTCTTTGTTCCTGGCGCTGGCGTCGTCTCGCCAACCATGCCCACCCGGATTGCATCCTTGCGGTTCAGGGTATCGAGCTTGCGGAGAACGCCTGCGTTATCAAAGTTCAGAACCACGACCTGCTGTTTGTCGATGGACGGAAAGCCCAGCGGCGTGGGAGACGTGATCATTGAAATATAGATCCACATGTTGTCATTGAAGGTGGCGTGGGACGTCGGTGATCCCAGTAGGTCCAGTACGTCGGAGCGCGTGCTGGTTCCCGGTTTTAACTGGGCGTAATCCGTCTTTTCGATCAATGATCCGCGTGGCTCCGGGATCGGAGCAAATACGGCACATCCCCCCAGAAGAAGCGGAACACAGGCGAGGCCGGTCAGCCCAAGGCTGCGGATGCGGCGTGTTCCGCTTTGGGTGGTGGAGGAAGATGCGCTATTCATGGAGTTGCAAGATGTCCTGTGCGAGAGATCAGCCATCTGATCGCGTGCCCGAACACTGCTTCTATGTCAACGATTTCCCCTTATATTGGGTGGAAATCAATTCACTATTTCGTCTGCTCAGGAGCCGCCCTTGTCCCATAATCCAGAATTCTCACGCCGGGTCATGATGAACCGAATTGGGGGCGGTATTGAAGAAACGGTGGAGGCCAACGAAACCGAACGCAAAGCCTTAGCCGCCCGGTTTGGTATTCCATCCGTAGACAAGCTCGTCTGTCGTTTTCGCCTGACGCCCGTCACCAGCAAAATTATTCTGGCAGAAGGCTGGATCGCTGCGTCTGTGCATCAGTCCTGCGTCATTACGGATGAGATTTTTGCCGATGCGCTGGCAGAAGCGTTCAGTGTTCGCTTCATTCCGTTGGAAGATATGCCAGAGGACGAATTTGATATCGATTCTATTGATCTTGATGCGATAGACGAAGTCCCTCATGATGGGCGGGCAATTGATCTGGGTGAAGCGGCTTCCGAGCAGCTTGCTCTGATGCTTGATCCGTATCCGCGTAAGCCCGGTGCCGGTCTTGAGAATGCTGTGGATGTTGCGCCCAGAGAGGGCGATGACGACGCAGATGGTCTGCTGCCGGAAGACGCAAAGGCTGCAAAGCCTAACCCGTTCGCCGCCCTTGCCGCTTTGAAAAGCGGTAAAAAAGGGGAATAAAATCGAGCTTTGGCTTGCGAGTTCGCGTGAGCTCTGCTAGAGCCGCCCGCCTGAACTCGGCGTAATTACGAGACGACGAACAACAGGGCACCTGATGCTGCGACACGCGGAGCCGGGGTGCCGATACAGAACCAGAAAGAGGCATAACCGCCATGGCCGTCCCCAAGAGAAAGACCACGCCGTCCCGTCGTGGCATGCGTCGCAGCCATCATGCGCTTCAGGTCGAAGCTCATGCAGAGTGCTCCAACTGCGGCGAGCTGAAGCGTCCGCACCACGTCTGCAGCCATTGCGGACATTATGATGGTCGTGAAGTCGCTTCCGCAGGAAACTCGGGCCGTGCTCTCAAGGGCGTCATTCGCGCCTGATCACTCTGCGGGCAGAATATTCTGCCCGCATCTGCGATTTTGCGATGATATCCGGGGACCGCGTTCATGACTAAAGCTCCCGTCACGACAGACAGTGACGCAGCGGGCTCCAAGCCCTATACCCTTGCAATAGATGCAATGGGGGGGGATCGCGCTCCCGATATCGTACTTGAAGGTCTCGATCTTGCAGCAGACCGGCATCCAGGTGCCAGAATTCTGCTCATTGGTGACGAGGCCCTTCTTGTTCCGGCTCTGGCCCGACATCCGCAAGCTGCTCGGATCTGCACCGTTCGGCATGCTCCCGCCAGTATTTCCATGGAAATGAAGCCAACGGTAGCGTTGCGCGTGCGTGGTTCGTCCTTGCGCGTTGCTATGGAATCTGTTGCCTCTGGTGAAGCGTTGGGCGTTGTTTCCGCTGGAAATAGCGGTGCCATGCTGGCTTTGGCCAAGATTATCGTCAAGGCGCTGCCGGGTATATCACGCCCTGCTATGGTTGCGGTTCAGCCGTCAGCCAAGGGCGATGTTGTGATGCTGGACCTTGGTGCCAATATAGCCTGTGACGCGCGCAATCTTGTTGAATTTGCTGTCATGGGTGAGGCTTTTGCCAAGGCTGCGTTGGGGCTTGAGCAGCCGACGATCGGTTTGCTGAATGTCGGCTCTGAAGAGCTCAAAGGTGATGATCGCCTGCGGCAGGCTGCTGATACATTGCGTGCAGGCGTTCTGGCGAGCCAGTTTCATGGTTTCGTTGAGGGGCATGATATTACAGCTGGAACCACGGACGTCGTGGTGACGGATGGATTTACCGGCAATGTTGCCTTAAAGACAGGTGAAGGTGCGCTGAAGCTTGCGTTTGGGCTGCTACGGCGCGTTTTTGAAACCAATCTTTTGACACGCATTGGCTATCTTCTCGTCAAGCCGGGTCTCGAGCGTATGCGCGAGTGGATTGATCCGCGGCGTTACAATGGTGCGGTTTTTGTCGGGCTGAATGGTATTGTCGTGAAATCGCATGGCGGTGCCGACGGTGAGGGGTTTGCTGCGGCGGTTGATGTCGCGATGGATGCCGTTTCTCATCGCCTCAATGAAAAGATCCGAGCTCGCCTGGAGCAGATCGAGATGCTGTCTGAAGATAATTCTCAGGCTGCAGACAAGGTTGCGGGTTGAAGGTTATGCAGAAAATGAAGCGTGCCCGGATTACTGGTGTTGGTGGCTGCCTGCCCGTTCAGGTCGTTACGAACGACGAACTCGCTGTTCGTGTAGATACGTCTGACGAGTGGATCCGTGCGCGAACCGGTATTCTCCAGCGGCACATTGTCTCCGGTGACGAAAATGCCGTGAGCATGGCCACCGATGCAGCCAGAAAAGCTCTCGACCATGCTGGGGTCTCGCCTGCAAATGTCGATGCAGTGGTTGTTGCTACGTCAACTCCCGATCAGGTTTTCCCATCCGTGGGGGCTCGTGTTCAGGCGGGTCTGGGAATGACTTCTGGCTTCGGTTTTGACGTAAGTGCAGCCTGCTCAGGCTTTATCTATGCTCTTTCAACGGCCAATGCGCTTATCTGCGCTGGGCAGGCAAGACGTGTTCTGGTCATTGGCGTCGAGGTGTTCTCGCGACTGATGGACTGGAATGATCGTACGACCTGCGTGCTCTTTGGCGACGGAGCGGGTGCGGTTTTGCTGGAAGAGGGAGGCTCCGATGGGGAAGGGGTTCTTTCCACCCATCTTCATTCCGATGGGCGTCTCGGTGATCTGCTCTATGTTGATGGTGCGGCCGGGTGTGCGGGGACGACCCAACACCTGAAAATGCAGGGTCGCGAGATCTTCCGTCATGCCGTGGCGAAACTCTCTGCTGCTGTTGACGAAGCCCTGAGTGTGAACGGCCTGACGGCTGAAGATGTTCAGTGGCTTGTGCCTCATCAGGCCAATATTCGCATTATTGATGGCATGGCTAAAAAGTTGGCCCTTTCATCTGAGCGGGTCGTCGTGACGGTCGATCGCCATGCCAATACTTCGGCTGCCTCGATTCCGTTGGCTCTGAACGAAGCGGTTCACGATGGACGTATCCAGAAGGGCGATCTGGTTCTGATGGAAGCTCTTGGTGGCGGACTTACCTGGGGTTCTGCTCTGGTCCGGATGTAAAAATCTGTCGAGATCAGACTAAATCAGGCCTTAAACACTGATTCGTTTGACTGTTCTTACGGACATGATACGCATGTGTCATGAGCACAGTCACACGAGCAAATCTTGCTGAGCACATCTACAGCCAGATAGGGCTGTCCAGAAACGATTCTGCGATTTTGCTGGAAAGTGTATTGGAAACCATATCCAGTACACTTGCTCGCGGCGAGACCGTGAAATTGAGCGGTTTCGGAACTTTCGCGGTTCGCCAGAAAGGCCGTCGTGTCGGTCGTAATCCCAAAACGGGCATAGAAGTGCCTATTCTCCCTCGTGCCGTGCTGGTATTCCGTCCGTCACAGATTCTCAGAGCCCGCATGAACGGCGATGAGCTGGCGAATGAGGCAGAGACCCTGGCGGCGGAAGCAAATGACTAACAGTTCTCCCGATCAGCAACAGGTAGTAATTCTGGGGAGAGACGCTTCTGAGCGACTGAAGAAAGCCCCTAACGCTTATCGGACGATTAGCGAGGTTGCCGAAGAATTACATATTCCCCAGCACAGACTTCGCTCTTGGGAGACGATGTATCCGGTTATAAAGCCGTTTCGGGGAGAAAGTGGGCGTCGTTATTATAGCCCGCAGGATATCGAGATCATTCGTCAAATTTCGGATATTCTCTATGTTCAGGGTTACAAAGGGCACAGTGTCATGCGTGTTCTTCGCGAGACGCGCGCAGCGACAAAAAATAAAGCCCCCTTCACTGAAGTGGCTGCTGATATTTTATCTGAACAAGACGAAGCGGTCCAAGCTGCAGAAAAAAAACCAGACTCATCTACACTATCTGATGAAATTCTGATTGCAGAGGAATATACTGGCTCGGATTATTTTCCAGAAGCAGAAGCAGAAGCAGAAGCAGAAGCAGAAGCAGAAGCAGAAGCAGAAGCAGAAGCAGAAGCAGAAGCAGAAGCAGAAGCAGAAGCAGAAGCAGAAGCAGAAGCAGAAGCAGAAGCAGAAGCAGAAGCAGAGTTTACGGGCTCGGCTATTATCGTCATTGAAGAGGCGACCATTGATCTGGAGCCTGCATCGGAGGCTTTGGAACCCATGGAAACTCACCAGATGATTTCTGATGAGGCATCAAGCGCCGTTCAAGACGTGGAATCTCTCAGAAACGAGAATGCATATCTTCGCTCCGAGCTTCTGGAAATTCTGGAAGAGTTACAGCTTATGAGAAATCTTCTTCCAAATTGATACGAGCCCCATTGCGGTAACCGGCTTACGCTGCTACACCACCGCCACCGCAGGACGGACGGGCAGTAGCGCAGCCTGGTAGCGCACCAGTCTGGGGGACTGGGGGTCGTGGGTTCGAATCCCGCCTGCCCGACCAGTCCTGCGGTAATACCCCTTAAAATTCTCCCTCTGACTGAGCCTCTTCCGGGGTTTCGGCTGTCCAGAGTGTCCACAGTAGGTGGAGTGCCGCCATAATGGCTGGCCCAAGAAACAGGCCAAGCAGGCCCCATGTTTCTGCCCCGCCAAGAATTCCGAGTAAGACCCACAGAAATGGCATTTTCGTGCTACCGCCAATCAGGGCAGGACGGATGAAATGATCTGCCACGAAAATCACCACTGATCCGAGCGCCATAACGATAATCGCGCCGATCATGCTGCCCTTCGCCAAAAGCAGCAGACTGATGAATGCGATCGTAGGCCAGGCGAGAAAAGGAATCATCGCAGCTACGGCTGTTAGCATTCCGAAAAGAAGAGGCTGTGGCGCGCCAGTAGAAATGTATGCGGCGGCCATGATAGCGCCCTCACCAAGTCCCACCAGGACCAGTCCTGCCAAGGTTCCATGGACCGAAGAGACCATCTGCTTGGCCACATTTTCTCCCTGCTCTCCGAAAAGGCGATGGGAGCCGACGAGGCATTTGTGAATGACGTATTCACCGTCCTTGAGGAGGAAGAACAACGTCAGCAGCGAAAAGGCGAATAAAGTTCCGCGACGTGCAACTTGAGAGCCAAGCTGCTTCGTCATCTGCATGCTATGAGCGATGTCAACGGAATGTAGCAGGTGTGATAGCCGCTGTGGGCTGGTCAGGTTGTTCTGCCACCAGTTGGTGACCTGTGTGGACGCTACGGGCAGGTGATGCACCCACTCCGGCATTGCAATGCCATTGTTGCGGACATCGTCGATCCAGCGCAGGACACTCTGTGTTTCGTCAGCAATCTTGACGCCTACCAGAGACAGCGGGATCAGAAAAATCAGCGTGACGGCAAGTGTAAAGGCTACGGGAAGCCACTCGCTGCGGCCAAAGCGCTGTTCTGTGTAGCGGTACAGGGGCCAAAGAGAGATTGCAAAGACGCAGCCCCATAGAAGCGCTGGCAGGAATGTCTTGAGTGTGAAGAGGCCGATTGCCACGAAAAACAGTGCCAGAAAGCCACGTGCACGCCTCTGGATCGTACCTGGAGCCGCAGAGGCCTCTACAGGGATCACGTCAGGGGGTGAAGGTGGAGCGAGTTCGGTCATGGGGATCCTTGGCCACGTGGGTGACTGAATGTCTGGAACACCGTATCAGACATCAAATGAATTGCGTATTGTCAGCTGTTATGAACGGATTTGCCTATCAGAAAGATGCACATCCGTTTTGTATGGTCAGGCCAACAGCCTGCTGATCGAAGCGGGTTTTGTAGGCGTCGCGGATAGCATTCAGGTCATGCTGAAGGTTGCGTCTGTCTGGGGTGGAAATCCAGACGATCCGCGAGGGCTCTCTGGTGACAGTATGGCGGACGGTGTCGAGCCATTGGCCGTTGCTGTCGAGAACGGTAAATCCGGCCGGGAAACGTGGTGTTATTTCCTTCGCTACGAAATCGTTCCAGTCTGACGCGGCTATCAGGTTGCCACCGTGGAAACTGGTTCCGAACATTAAATGCACCTGAAGCATGTCTGTGGCTTGCATGGCTCTGCAAAGGTTCGGAGTTACGCTGACGGGCACTACGCAGCCGCCCAGCAGGAAGAAGGGTACGACCATGGCGGTGCGGTGTAGGATATTCATGAACGGTGGCCTCGTAGCGCCTTCGCAAGAATGATGGAATCCGTAACTGAGAAGAAATTCTGACGGATGAAGAGGTCAATCAGGACCAGATTGACGTTGAACTTGAAGTCGTTGGTGTCACGCACGCGGCAGAAGATGTCGCTCAGGCTTTCCAGATGAAAACTCTCGACTTCACCATCCTCCGCAACGGGCACGAAATTATTCGGCAGATAAAGATCGAAGCAATGCAGAATGTCGCGCCTCAAGCCCTCGGCACGTTCCAGAGCATACTGGATGCGGGCTACGGGCACGGCCTTCTGTGCGATTGCTTCAGGAATGCCTGCTTCTTCGTGTGCTTCTTTAATGAGCGTTTCTGTGGCGGTGAGGCCTGCGCTCATTCCTCCGGCGACAATATGGTCCAGTTTGCATGGGTCCAGACGTTTTGATGCACTGCGGCGTGCTATCCAGATTTTGAGGCCATCTGGCGTATTGACCAGCCCATTCAGGTGAATGCCCTCTGCTGGTAGACCAAAGAGGGGAATGGCTCCTCTATCGATCTGTCCAATGACGTTGTCTTCGTCGTCACGGACATCAAAGAGTTCATTGTGGGATGTGTATAGCCCCGACAACGCAAGTTCGTGCCCCAGAGATTCGAGGATGCTGGCATCCTGAAGGATGAATGAAGTGCCGGTGCGGAGGCCTTTTAACGTTAGGGCAGGGGCAATTTCTGGGGCAATCCAGCCAATCTGTCGGCCCTGATAAAAAAGGGGTGTGCGCTCACCAGGAAGGCGAGCCTGATTGCAGCGCTCTATGTGGCGCAGGAACGGAAGGGCTTGTGGGGAAAGGATATTGTCAGACACAGACGAAACTCTGACATGTGGTCTCATGATTGCAAAGTGTGCTTTCGGCTCTCCATAGTCCGGGAATGCTGAAAACTTCCGATTCGTCGTCTCCGGTCCGGATTTCGCTTCTGGACCTCTGGCGGCAAATTCGACCGCCCCAGATTACCCCTCTGGCCTTGCGCATCGTCGTGACACTGGTTCTTCTTCTGCTTGAAAGCGGGGCCACTGTTGCCACGCCGTGGCTCTTCAGCCGGATGGTCGGTGTGCTCTCTGAAAAGCAGGCCCTCATGAGTGTGCCTGTATGGTTGATCGCTCAATATGCGATCATTCGTATTGTGTCCGGAATTTCGTCGCCCTTGCGAGACATGCTGATCGCTCCAGCCAGCGCCGATCTGCAAAGGCGGGTGGCTCTTCTTGGCCTGAAGCACCTGCATGCCATGAGTAGCCGCTTTCATCTTGATCGGCAGACTGGTGCGGTAACGAGAACTCTTGATCGTGGATCGGACGCCGTTGGTACATTGCTGAGCCTTGTTCTGTTCAATGTCCTGCCAAACGTCATTGAGCTTGGTCTGACGCTGATTGTCATTCTACGCATCTTCAACTGGCGGTACGTGGCTCTGCTTGTCTTCACCATCGGAATATATGGAAGCGTATCTTTTATTTTTACGCGTCTGAGGATGCAGGCGCGACGGGAGCGCAACGTTGCGAGCAGTCAGGCTCAGCATCAGCTTGTGGACAGTATTCTGAACTTCGAGACGGTGCGCAGCTTCGGAAATGAGCATCACGAGATTGCTTTATATGATGTGGCTCGGTCTGCGTTGATGCGCTCTGAACTCCGGCTTCAGAGGTTGATCGGATTTTCACAGATCTCGCGAAATGTTCTGATTGCCCTGACCACTACGGCGCTGCTTGCGCTGGCTGCACATGATATCGTCTTGGGGAAGATCGGTGTTGCCCAGTTTGTACTGATCGGGACTTATCTGCGCAGTCTGTATTCTTCAGTTGGTTCTCTGAATTATGTCAGTGCAGGCTGGCGGAATGCACGTGTGGATCTGGAACATTACCTCGAACTTCTTGGGCGTCAGTCAGAAGTTCAGGAAGCCGCAGAGCCTGTCCGTCTTGCAACGCGCCTGTCATCGGGCGGTGCAGCGCAGGTGGTGCTGAAGAATGTTGCGTTCGGGTATTCGCCGAAGCGGCAGATCCTGCATGATATCAGCCTGAATGCCCCCGCAGGGACTTCCGTGGCAATCGTGGGGCCTACCGGCTCAGGAAAGTCCACGCTCGGGCGGTTGTTGACCCGTGCATATGACCCCACTTCCGGAGAAATCCTGATCGACGGACATGATCTTCGGGATATTACTCTTCATGATCTTCGTGAGGTCATCGGCGTTGTTCCTCAGGATACGACACTTTTTAATGACAGCATCGGGCGCAACATTTCTTACGGAGATCTGACTGCTTCCGAAGCTGCCATGAAGGCTGCGGCTGCGAGTGCACAGATTGACACATTCATTGAGAGCCTTCCCGAAGGATATGAGACCATTGTGGGGGAGCGGGGGTTGAAGCTTTCGGGAGGAGAGAAGCAGCGCGTGGCGATCGCGCGCGTTATCCTGAAAGATCCGCGTATCTTGCTGCTGGATGAGGCTACAAGCGCCCTGGACACTCGGACTGAGGCTGCGATCCAAAATGAATTGGACGCTCTCTCACGGGCGCGTACGACCTTTACGGTGGCGCATCGCCTTTCGACAGTTCAGAACGCGGATCAAATTGTTGTTCTGGAAGAGGGGCGTATCGTAGAACGTGGGACGCACGTGGATCTGCTGCAAAATGATGGGGTTTATGCGCGGATGTGGAGCGTTCAGGCTGGTGAAAGTGTCATTCAGGCTTGACGCAGGTCAGATCGTAAGTCATAAGCCGCGCCTGATTTACGGAACACGCCGGGCCTCGCTGTCCTGCGTCATTCAGCATCGAGGAAGTATCACATGTCTCGCCGTTGCCAGGTCACGGGCAAGGGCGTGCTGACGGGCAATAACGTCAGCCACGCCAATAACAAGTCCCGCCGTCGTTTTCTCCCCAACCTGCAGGAGATCACACTGCTCTCCGATATCCTCGGTGCTTCTGTGCGCATGCGCATGACCACCAACGGTATTCGTACGGTTGAGCACAACGGTGGGCTGGATTCCTTCCTGCTCGGTACGCCGAACCGCAAGCTGCCGGTTGAAGCACAGGTCATCAAGCGCCGCATCCTGCGCGCTCAGGAGCGTAAGGCTGCACAGCCGGCCTGATTATTTTTCCCTGAATAGTCGTTCGGGGGAAAATTGCTCTTGAAAACCATGGCGGTCTGGGTCATTCAGCCGCCACTGGGACAAATCAGGTTCGGCCCCGCAGGGCCGCAGCAGAGGTGTTTCAGTCCAGGCTGAAGCACCTTTCATTGTATTTTGGAGGTTTTTCCGTGTCCGAATCCGTGACCGAAAACGTCGTCGAGGAGGCCAAGTCGGCCCTTTCGAAAATCCGTAACATCGGTATTACCGCGCACATCGATGCTGGTAAGACCACGACGACCGAGCGTATCCTGTATTACACAGGCATGTCGCATCGCATCGGCGAAGTCCATGACGGTAACACCACGACCGATTACATGGCTCAGGAGCGTGAGCGCGGAATTACCATCACGTCTGCTGCTGTGACATGCGTGTGGAACGACAACCGCATTAACATCATCGACACCCCGGGCCACATTGACTTCAACATTGAAGTCAACCGTTCGCTCCGCGTGCTTGATGGCGCCATCTTCGTGATCGAAGGTGTGGCTGGTGTGCAGCCGCAGTCCGAGACAAACTGGCGTCTTGCTGATCGTTACAGCGTTCCGCGTATCATCTTCATCAACAAGCTCGACCGTACCGGCGCTGATTTCTACCGTGCATTCGACACGCTAAAGGAAAAGCTGGACATCGTTGCTGTTCCGCTGCAGCTTCCGATCGGCGCCGAAGAAAATTTCGTTGGTGTTGTTGATCTTGTCGAGATGCGCGCGATCGTATGGGAAGGCGGCGAACTCGGCGCCAAGTTCCACTACGAAGAGATCCCTGCAGACCTCAAGGACAAGGCGGACGAAGCTCGCCAGGTTCTTCTCGACACTGCTCTCGCCATGGATAACGATGCCATGGAAGAGTATTTCGAAAAGGGTGATGTGGACGTTGCAACACTGAAGAAGTGCATCAAGAAGGGTGCAATCTCCGGTGAGTTCCGCCCCGTCATGTGTGGTACGGCGTTTAAGAACAAGGGCGTTCAGCCACTGCTCGACGCTGTGATCGATTACCTGCCAGCTCCTGATGAAGTTGAAGGCATTCGCATTGCGCCGCCGGAAGACGAAGAAGTTGACGAAAACTTCCTGCCGATCGTTCCTGTCGATCCGGATGGAAAGTTTGCTGGTCTTGCGTTCAAGATCATTTCCGACAAGTACGGCACACTGACGTTCGTCCGCGTTTATCGTGGCGTTCTGAACTCCGGTGACACGGTCCTTAATACGACCAAGGGTCACAAGGAGCGCGTTGGCCGCATGTTCCAGATGCATGCTGACAAGCGTCAGGAAGTGAAGTCTGTTGGCGCTGGTGACATTGCTGCGTTCGTGGGCCTCAAGGACACCGTAACGGGTGATACGCTTGCTGACGCTGCTGATCCGGTGGTTCTGGAGCGCATGCAGTTCCCGGTTCCGGTCATCGATATTTCTGTCGAGCCGAAGACCAAGGACGGCGTAGAGAAGATGACGCTGGCTCTTCAGAAGCTGACAGCGGAAGATCCTTCTCTGAAGCTGAAGACCGACCAGGAAACCGGCCAGACCATTCTTTCCGGTATGGGCGAGCTTCATCTGGACATCATTGTCGACCGTCTGCGTCGTGAATACGGCGTTGATGCAAACATTGGTGCACCTCAGGTCGCCTATCGTGAGACGATCACCAAGCCGCACGTAGAGACCTACACCCACAAGAAGCAGTCGGGTGGTTCGGGTCAGTACGCTGAAGTGAAGATTGAGTTCGCACCTTCCGATAAGAAGGACGAGATCACTTTTGAGAACAAGGTTGTTGGTGGTGCTATTCCGAAGGAATACATCCCGGCAGTTGAAAAGGGTATCCGCGCTCAGTCCACCACGGGTGTTCTGGCAGGCTTCCCGACCGTCGATTTCAAGTTCACGCTGCTTGACGGTAAGTACCATGACGTTGACTCGTCGGCTCTGGCCTTCGAAATCGCCGCCAAGGCTGCTTTCCGTGAAGGCATGAAGAATGCCGGTCCCGTCATTCTTGAGCCAATCATGGATGTGGAAATAACCACACCGAACGATCACGTGGGTGACGTGGTGGGCGACCTTAACCGTCGTCGTGGCATCATTCAGAACCAGGAAACCTCTGGTTCGACGGTGATGATCCGTGCGCAGGTGCCGCTGAAGGAAATGTTCGGCTACATCTCGCATCTGCGTTCTGCAACGAAGGGTCGTGCGTCCTTCACCATGCAGTTCCATCATTACGATCCGGTTCCGCGTAACGTGGCCGAAGAAATCATGGCAAAGTCTTCCTGATTTTTTCAGCAACGCTGGAATTGAAAAACCCCGTCGGAGCAATCCGGCGGGGTTTTCTTTTGCGTCATGGGGGCATGCCTGTGATTAAGGTGATGTTTTTCTGGAATATAAAAAAGGCAGTCAGGTAAAATACCCGACTGCCTCGCTATGTCCTGTTCGGGCTGAGGCCCGATGAAGTATGACTAGAATTAGTGAAGATTATCCGTCTTGCGGATAAAGGCGGCTACATTGTCATGAAGCTGCTGCAGGGTGTTCGGGTCCACGTAGACCATGTGTCCGGACTGGTATTGGGCATACTCGATATTTTTCTGAAGGTTCGCCGGGATCGGCAGGTGCTTCATTTCGTAGATGCCCTCGTAATACGGGGTTGCTAGGTCAAAATATCCTGCATTGAGCATGACGTGCAGGTTTGGATTGGTTTTGATCGCCATCGCAAGGTCGGTCATGACATTGGGGACGCCCTTAGGCTGGTAGCCACCACCTGGCTGGCGATGATGTGAGTCCCAGTGGCCCTGTGGGTTGGACAGGCGATAGTTTTCATCCGTGCCGTATTTGAGCGTGCTGCGCACATATTCATTAAATGTGGAAACATAAGCAGAGCTGATGGCAGTGGACTGCGGATCGTAATCCACTTCCTGGCTCATCGGGTCAATGGTCGGGCTGGAGAAGCGTGTGTCCAGACGGCCAGTTGCATTTCCGGTTTTTGCCTGAAGCTGCTGGTCGAATTCGCCACCATTCACGCGCAGATCTGCACGCAGGATGTAGTCGACAGGCAGGCCTGTGTAGTCATGTAGCCGATTGGCGATTTCCTGCTTTTTTGCCTCTGGAAGGTCAGCGCCCTGCTGTAGCGCCAATGTATAGTCGGTGCTCGCGAACTGCTCGACTTCCTTGAGGAAGGCTTTCAGATCCGGGTGCTGCTGCGGCAGGCAATGGTGATACCAAGCCGTTGCAGCATAAGTGGGCAGAGCCAGAATATAAGGGGCGTCCATACCGGCATTAAATTGCGGGCCGTCGTCACTGTTGTCGTAGTTTAGGATCTGGGACAGCAGAATGACACCGTTAAAGTCGATGCTCTCGTCCTGTTCGAGGTTATTGATGACGACGGCAGAACGCATTGTTCCGTAGCTTTCACCGAAAAGATATTTCGGTGAATTATAGCGATGATATTTCGCAAGGAACTGGGCAATGAAATGCGTGAAGGCTTCGGCATCGCCATCAACGCCCAGGAATTCCTTGCCTGCGTCTTTTCCTGCAATCCGTGAAAAACCCGTTCCTGGCGCATCAATGAAAACGACGTCTGAAACGTCCATCAGGGATTGCGGGTTGTTGATCAGCGGATAAGGAGCTGCTGCAAGATGTTGGTCACCTGGAGTGTTGACCCGAACGGGGCCGAATGATCCCATGTGCAGCCAGACCGATGCAGAGCCGGGACCGCCATTATAGATGAAGGTGATCGGACGCTTGTTGGACGGCACACCCTGCTTGAAATAAGCGGTATAGAACATGGACGCGACAGGCGGATTTTTGGCGTCTTCGTCTTTGCTTGTATCGATTTTTGTCCCGCGTGAAGAAATGACTTCTGCGGAATCATTGTAGTTCGAACCGTGAACGAGAATGGTGCCGGCAACAGCGTGATAGGGGATGGCTGTGCCGCCTACGGTGACGCTGCCTGTTGTAACGCTGTCGGCGTTTGGAACTGGAGATACTGCGGGTGTCGCCGCGGCGAGAACGGGTGTGACGAACATGGTCGCACCCAGCAGAAGGGCCTTACGAAACATGACAGGAATCTCCAACTTTTGCGATGGAACCCTGTGTAATCACAGGCTCCACAAGCGACAAGCATTGCGGAGCCGTTTTGACTTAACCGAAGGCGCGGTTGGCATGCATGATGGCAACACCAACTTCACGCAGTAGATTGAAGCAGCGATTGAGCGGCGTGAAAATTTCCTCGTGTTCTCTCGAGAAGCCCTGTTCTTCAGCAGCACCGCCTGGTTCACCAAAATCCAGATTTGAGATGCTGGGCGCTGATGCAGGAAAGAGATCATCCAGCAAATGCAATGCACGAGGGACGTCCAGGCAGAGCACCAAAGTTGTGATTGCTTCGCGTGTCAGGCTGGCTCGTGGTCCGAAATACGGAATATGGGTTGAGAGGACCCACAGGCGATCCATGAGTGCAAAGCGGATCGCATGAAGCAGTTTTTCATGCGGGTTCATATGCGGGGCGTCCGGCCACGCTGCACGAAGCGCTATGTGGTCTGTCTGTATGCGGCGGAACATTGCAGGTGCGCTGACCCAGAAATCTAGAGCTTCAAGGCCACGTGAAATCGTCAGGTGGCTTGCGCGGCTATCATCATCTTTTGCAAGTGATGCGCGATCCAGCCACGTTCCAGGGTCAAGCTGCCGCACTGTTGCCCGCAGCACGTCCAGGTCAGAATGGGCCAGTGCCTGCCGTGCAAAATCCATTGCCTGACGAAAGCGGGGGGAATCGCTGACGAAGTGTTCAAAGGTTTCAGGGTGGCGCTGTGCGGCGTTTCCGAGGCCATGCAGAACATCAGCCCACCAGCCCAACTGCTGGAGGATCGCGTTATTAGGGATAGCGCGCAACTGGCTCGGATGTGTGATGCGCGTCACTGTTGCGGCGTCAGACTGGCGCGCAGAGGGGCGTGATCCGGTTTTGTCGATAAGGGAAGGGCCGAAGGCGCTGAGCAGGGCCGCATAGCCGGGGTCGTTTACCAGTGCCCCCATATCGAGCGCGATCGTCGAGAAGAAATCGGCTGCGAAATCAGGGCGATCGTAAATCGGGTCATGAACGGATGTGGGAACATGTGCGACATGCTCGGCGAGCGTTGCGATGGTCGAACCTGCAAGTGCGCTGGTGCCGAACAGTGTATAGCCGTCTCCCCCCTGAAAAGCCGTCTCTACACGACATCCGATGCCCGCTTCCTGAATGGCCAGGCGGGTTCGGACGGGTGAAAAATATTCCAGACGTTCACGCAGGCTGAAGGGGTGTGCGCCGCGCCCGATACTTTCGCCATGAGTATCGAACAAGGTGAGAGAGACGTCTTCCAGCCCATGTTCTCTGAGAAGTGCCAGAGTTCTCATTCTCAGGCGTTCGACAAGGTTGGTGGCGGCGAGCTGACCTACATATCGGCCTGAGTCGGAGTATCCGAACTGCAGGGAAAGACGACCATTCGCGCGCAGGTAGTTGCGCCAGTGAGGTGAGCGAAAAGCTTCCTCAAGGATGGTCTCTCCGTTGCCCAGCGCGCTTTCCGTTTCGAAAAGAGGAGAAATTTCGATCTGGTGGTCTTTGATTCCGAAAAGCCGGGCCAGCCAAAGAGTTGCAAGGAGGGTGTAGCCACTTTCCGTCTCGGCGATCAGGAAGCGGATGGGTTTGCCGGAATCAACGTGTTTGAGAATCTGCGCCATAGTCATCATCAGACGTGCAGCGGAGCCTGATTCAATTAGCAAAGCGCCAAAATCAACGGTCAGAGGCTGCAGACTGTCCATGGCCTCGTCGATCTTGGCGAGAAGCACGCGTCGACGGGAAGGGAGTGCAGGGTCGTCGGTCAGGCCAAGGCGTGTCCGGGCGACGTTGTAGATCTGTGCAGCGTTCAGGCGTGTGTGAATATGAGCAATACCCAGCCCATGTCCCATAAAGCCGGCGCGTATGGTGCGGAGGGTATGCACCTTTTCGCCATCAAGGTTTCTGATGACGTTTTCGAACAGTGGGCGGAGTTCCTCTGCATCAAGCAGGGCATTTTCCCTCAGATCGATCAACTCGTGAGCGAACGTCCGGATAGCCTCTGGATCGGCTGTCTTACCGGAAGGACAGGCCTCGTGCTGCCGTTTAACCGCAGCAATCGCCATTTCCACCCGTTGGGCGAGTGACGATGCTTCGAGTTTCAGGCCAGCTAAACCATTTCTCAGTCGTTCGAGCTGCACCAGTTTCAGTTCGAGGCGGATGCGGATGGTGTCCCACCAACCAATGTCATTGCGTCCGTCTGTATCGAAACCGACCCAGCTTGCCAGCACGACCGGGGCCGGGTCGACCTGTTCCGAGTTCGGCCAACGGGTGGTCATTTCACGGATCAGAGCACTGTTGAGCATATCGAGAGCGTCTCGCCCGCGCAGGATAGCAGCGAGGGCCAGTGATTGCTCATGGTTGAGGGTAGGAGGGCTTGCGCGGCGGTGGGACGTCATAAGCGGAACAGGGAGTTCCGGGTTTTCTGCTTTTGCTGCAAGCAGGCTGTAAACCTCATCGGCCAGGGCAAAAGTTGGATGTGCTGTAAAAACTGCAGCAATGGCGGGAATTGACAGGCTCTCAGGGGATGATGCCTGAGCCACGAGACTTGCGGCTACGTCCTTCAGGCGTTCAGCTGGGACCGACTGGTCAAGACCGACATAGGTTCGGAGATGGGCCGCGCGATCACAGAAATTTTCATCGCGCAGGTTGCGGACGATATCTTCGAGTGCACTCATGCCATCACTGGAGTGAGTGTAATCTTCACCAAGGGAAATAATCAGATCAGAGAGGCCGCCACGCTCGCTAATAAGGTGTTTCGTCATCGCTCCAATTTTTTCGGAGGAAGACACGTCGAGCTTGGAGGCGCAGTCAGGCATCAGATAAAGTCTCGCTTCTGCGGAAAAGGCAAAGGGCCAAAAATGTTCCACGGTCTGCCTCCGAGCGCAACAGTGCGCGCGCGACATGTGCTGCGAAAGATGGTAACGGCAGCCTTATGCAAACGGATATGAATATTTCTTCTGTCCAACGGAAAGCTGGTTCGCCGCAGACGCTGGCCGGAGGTCTGCTGATCGGGATGGGTGTGCTGGCAGTTGGCACAACCTACATGACAGCGCTGAATATGCTGCCTGGCAGCCTTGCGCTTGAATTGCTGCGTGCAGGTTCGCGTGCTGGCGTTGTCGGCGGCCTCGCGGACTGGTTTGCCGTCACTGCGCTGTTTCGCCACCCGATGGGGCTGCCGATACCGCACACTGCGATTCTCCCGAACCAGAAAGTCAGATTAGGTGAGGCGCTGGGGCGGTTTGTGTCCGGGCAGTTCTTCACCAATGACGATGTCAGCCGGGCGCTTTCAAAAATAGATCTTCCACGACAGATCGCAAAGATTCTCGCGGAACCTGCCACGCGTAGGACACTCGTCAACACGATGCGCGCGGCGATCCCAAGTATGTTTGATCGTCTCGAGGACGGACGTGCAGCCAGTGCGCTTTCCAAGGCTCTGCCGGTCCTACTCAATGGTGAAGATATTGCTCCACTTGTGGCGCGTGCCATGCGTGCGATGGTTGATAGCGAGATGCATCAGGAGGTGCTCTCTTTTCTGCTCGCCCGCATCAAACAGACACTCACTGCGAAAGAGGGTGATCTGCGTGGCTTCGTCGAAGATCGGGTTCGCGAACAGGGTGGGCGTTTTCTAGGTTGGGCTATCGGAGGCTCCGTATCGAGCCGTGTTCTGAACGCTCTTAATGCTGAGCTCGAACGTGTGGACCCCATGGATTCGGATCTTCGGCATGGCTTCACAAGCTGGGTACGTACTGAAATTGATCGCATTGAAGATGAGCCTGAACGCCGGGCAGAGCTGACCGCTGCCATATCGTCTGTGCTGACACACGGAAGTTTGAAGGCCTGGAGTGGAGAGCTTTGGGAGCGTTTGCGGAAGATGGTGGAAGAAGATTGCATGCAGGAGGAAGGTTGGAGCGCTTCTGTCCTGGATGCCGCAATCCTGCACCTTGCTGAAAGTATGAGCGAAAACGATGCGTTGCGCGATAAAATAAACAAGGCGGCAGAAAAGGCTGTCCTGAAAGTTCTGCCAAGTCTGCGTGAGAAGATGTCAGGGTTTATTGCTTCCGTGATGGCAGGCTGGGATGGTGATTCTTTGTCTGCACGTCTTGAAAGCGGTGTTGGTCGAGATCTCGCGTACATACGGGTCAATGGTACAGTTGTTGGTTTTTTAGCCGGTATGGGGCTGGACGGGGTTTCTCTACTGTTTTTCGGGGTGTAGGAGATCCTGTCTTCGCGGACATTGCACTGTCTGTGGTCGAGAAAAGAACTTGACCTTGGGAGTGGCATGGGCCATCTGAAGATCAATAAGGACCTGTGAGGTCTTAAATTGGACTGAAATAACCTTTAGGTGTCCGAGTTATGTTGAGGCTGTCGAAACTGGCCGACTACGCGACTGTTCTTCTTGTCCAGCTTGGGCAGCATGAAGGGCTCGCGACAGCCGCAGCACTCGCCGGAGAAACCGGCGTTCCGGAACCTACTGTTGCCAAACTTTTGAAGGGTCTTGCAGCGGGAGGCCTGGTGATTTCCCATCGCGGTGCGAGAGGCGGTTATCGTCTTTCTTTTGGTCTCGACGAAATCACCGTTGCAAAGGTCATTTCCGTTGTTGATGGGCCGATTGCGATTACGGCCTGCTGTGATGGAAGGGGCTGTGAGCACAGTTCGCTTTGCGGGCTGTCTGGGCAGTGGGACATGGTGAATGATGCCGTCTTGGCAACGTTGAACGGGATTACCCTGGCTGACATGAGCCAGCACACAGTCGGTGGTTCACGCAAGGTGGAAGCTGAGCTTTCGGTCCGATCCGAAGTCCCTGCCGTGGTTGATACGGTTAATTAAGGAAACAGATCATGCCAGCCGTGACGGAAACCCGCGAGGCGGTCGAAAAACTCGCGAAGTCCAGCTACGAGTGGGGCTTCGAGACCGATATCGAGATGGATATCGCTCCCAAGGGGTTAAACGAGGATACCGTACGCCTGATCTCGGAGCGTAAGCGCGAGCCAGCCTGGATGCTTGAGTGGCGCCTGAAGGCGTTTCGCTCCTGGCTGGAGATGAAAGAACCGGATTGGGCTAAGTTAAAGCACCCGCCGATCGATTATCAGGATGCCCATTACTTTGCGCAGCCGAAGAAGAAGCCTGGGCCTAAAAGCCTGGATGAAGTCGATCCCGAGCTTCTGCGAACCTATGCCAAGCTGGGCATTCCTCTGCATGAGCAGGCTCTTCTTGCTGGTGTTGAGCCTGCAGAAGGCGAGCGACTGCCGGTCGCGGTTGATGCAGTGTTTGACAGTGTTTCTGTAGCCACGACGTTTCGAAAGACGCTTGAGGAAGCTGGCGTAATTTTTTGCCCGATTTCCGATGCGATCCGCGAGCATCCTGATCTGGTAAAGCAGTATCTTGGCTCTGTGGTGCCTGTTGCTGATAATTTCTTTGCAGCCTTGAACTCGGCAGTATTTACGGACGGCTCATTCGTATATGTTCCAAAGGGTGTCCGTTGCCCGATGGAACTGTCGACGTACTTCCGCATCAATGCGCGCAATACTGGGCAGTTCGAGCGAACACTGATTATTGTTGAAGAGCGTGCCAGTGTATCGTATCTGGAAGGATGCACCGCACCACAGCGTGATGAAAACCAGCTCCACGCTGCGGTTGTTGAACTGATTGCCATGGACGACGCGTCGATCAAGTATTCGACGGTTCAAAACTGGTATCCCGGCGATGATGAGGGGCGGGGTGGCATTTACAATTTTGTCACCAAACGTGGGATTTGCCGTGGTGCGCGCTCCAAAATTTCGTGGACGCAGGTCGAGACAGGTTCGGCCATCACATGGAAGTATCCTTCCTGCGTGTTAGCGGGTGAAGGTTCTATCGGTGAGTTTTATTCGGTAGCGGTGACCAATAATCACCAGCAGGCGGATACGGGCACCAAGATGATTCATCTTGCACCGAATACGCGTTCGACGATCATCGCCAAGACGATTTCGGCTGGACATTCTGACAGTACCTATCGCGGTCTTGTCCGGATGCAGCCAAAAGCGCGGAACGCACGCAATTTTACGCAGTGCGACAGTCTGCTGATTGGCGATCAGTGTGGGGCGCATACCGTGCCTTATATTGAGAGTCGCAATATGACCGCGCGGGTCGAACATGAAGCGACGACGTCGAAAATTTCCGAAGATCAGCTCTTCTACTGCCGCTCTCGTGGTCTGTCGCAGGAAGATGCCGTTGGTCTGATTGTTAATGGATTTTGCCGCGAAGTGCTCAAAGAGCTGCCAATGGAATTTGCGGTCGAGGCACAGAAGCTTCTGCAGATCAGCCTCGAAGGAAGTGTGGGTTAAGCAATGAGCGATTTTTTGAATATTTGTGGCCTTCAGGCCCGTATTGATGCCGACGGTACCCCGAAAGATATTCTCAAAGGTATCGATCTCGACATTCCCCGTGGCGAAGTACACGCCATTATGGGGCCTAATGGCTCTGGCAAATCTACGCTTTCATACGTCCTGTCCGGGCGGGAAGATTATGAAGTGACTGGTGGCTCTGCGACGTTCAAGGGGCAGGATCTGCTGGCTCTTGATCCTGAGGAGCGGGCTGCGCTGGGTGTTTTCCTGGCCTTCCAGTCTCCGGTGGAGCTTCCTGGTGTTAACAACGCGAACTTTCTTCGAACAGCTGTGAATGCAGTTCGGCGCGCGCGGGGTGAAGACGAACTGGATGCGATTTCGTTCCTCAAGACGGTGCGCGCAGAAACAAAGCATCTGTCAATGTCGGATGAGATGCTGAAGCGCGCGGTCAATGTTGGCTTCTCCGGTGGTGAGAAAAAGCGCAACGAGGTGCTGCAGATGCGCCTGTTGCAGCCTTCTCTGGCAATCCTGGATGAGACGGACAGCGGGCTCGACATTGATGCTCTGAGAATTGTGGCAGAGGGTGTGAACTCGCTGCGTAGTCCGGATTTCTCCGCGCTGGTGATTACCCATCATCAACGCCTGCTCGACTACATCGTGCCCGACCGCGTACATGTGATGGCCAAGGGGCGCATCATTCATAGTGGCGGCCCGGAGGTAGCTAAAATCCTTGAGAAGCAGGGTTACACCCAGTTCCTTGAGGCCGCAGCGTGAGTGGACAGTCTGTAGCAGGCCAGACATCCGCAGCTCTTGATGCGTTTGTGGAGCGCGCAGCAGCTCGCAGCACTGTGCTGGCCGGTACCGGAATTCCTACGCGCCGCGTGGAAGCCTGGCGGTATACGCCGCTTCGCAGCATTACAGAGATTGTCTGGAAGGAAGCTGCGCCACTGGATGCCGCTTCTGCCAAAAACCTGCTCGACAAAATTGCGTACCCGGCGAATGGTCATCTGTTTATTTTTGGAAATGGACGCGAAGTCACGTCGCTATCCAGCCTTCCGGAAAATGTGCTGAGAACAGATGCAGAGGCCGTTGACCCGCTTGAAGATCGTTTTTCTGCTGTCCTGAACGGTGCGCTGGGTCGTGATGGTTTGTCCATTCGCGTTCCCAAAAATGTTGATGCAGGGCTCCTGACACTCGCAACACTTCATCAAGGCTCAGCAATTTCGACGCATCTTCGGCACCGTATTGTGCTGGAAGAAGGTGCAAGCCTCACGCTTTTCGATGCGAATGTGGGTGAGGGCGAGTATCTCTCAAATCCGCGTTTTGACATTATCCTCGCTGAAGGTGCTCGGTTGCGTCACGTGAAGCATCAAAGCGAAGCGGAAAATGCAGCGCATCTTGCGATCATCAATGTCGAAGTTCAGGGGAATGCCGAATATGACAGCTTCACACTGAATGGCGGTGGAGCCGTTGCTCGGCACGAAGTTGTAACCACGCTCGCGGCTCCGCATGCGTTGGTGCATGTGAATGGTGTTCAGGTCGTCAATGGTACGCGCCTTAACGACCTCACATCCATGATTCACCATGCCGCTCCAGACTGCAATTCGAGACAGACAGTAAAGACCGTACTGAGCGATACGGCTCAGGGTGTTTTCCAAGGCAAGATCCTCGTTGATCGGGTTGCCCAGAAGACAGATGGCTACCAGATGAATCAGGCGCTCCTGCTTTCTGAGAAGGCGCAGATCAACAGCAAGCCTGAACTCGAAATCTATGCAGATGACGTAAAGTGCAGCCATGGCGCGACTGTCGGTGCCCTGGATGATGAGCAGCTGTTCTATCTGCGGTCACGCGGTGTCCCGGAAGCTGAGGCGCGCGACATTCTCGTGACGGCGTTTCTGACGGATGCTCTGGAACTGGTGGCAGATGAAGCGTTGCGTGAACTGCTTCTGAAGGGCCTCTTTTCATGATCGAGACTGTGCGTTCACGTTTTCCAATTCTGTCCGAACGGGTGCATGGGCGTCCGCTCGTATTTCTGGACAGCGCTGCATCTGCACAGAAGCCTGATTGCGTGGTGGAGGCAATGCAGGATGCCGCATACCACCAGTATGCAAATATTCACCGCGGCTTGCACTGGATGAGTGAGCGTACGACGGACGCTTACGAAAGCGCGCGCACTGATGTCGCACGCCTTCTGAATGCACCTGATCGTCGTGAAATCGTTTTCACACGGAATAGTACTGAGGCGATCAATCTGGTCGCGCATAGTTTCGGATCGCTTCTGAAGGCTGGACAGGCTGTCCTGATCTCGGAGCTTGAACACCATGCAAACATCGTTCCATGGCTGATGTTACGTGATCGCACGGGTATTGAGCTGCGTGTTGCACCTATTCTCGATAACGGGGATCTGGATCTTGCCGCGTACGAAGAACTGCTCTCCGATGGCAAAGTAGCGCTCGTTGCGATCACTCATATGTCCAACGTGCTCGGCACAGTTACGCCTGCTACAAAGTTAACCGAAATCGCTCATGCGAATGGTGCGCGGATCCTGCTGGACGGCTCGCAGTCGATCGTTCACCAGCGCATTGACGTACAGGCTATTGGCGCAGATTTCTTCGTTTTTACGGGTCATAAACTTTATGGTCCCACAGGGATTGGTGTTCTCTGGGGACGCATGGAGTTGCTCGATGTAATGCCGCCGTTTCTGGGAGGCGGAGACATGATCGAACATGTCTCATTCGAGCGTGCTACCTGGGCACATGTGCCTCATAAATTTGAAGCTGGTACCCCTGCTATTCTTGAGACGATTGGTCTCGGCGCAGCTGTACGTTTCGTGGAAGAGCTTGGATATGATGCGATTTCAAGGCATGAGCATGCGCTGACCAGCTATGGGCTGGAGCGCCTGTCGCAGGTTGATGGTGTCAGTATTATCGGTTCTCCTGCGGTACGTGGCGGGGTTGTGTCTTTCGTCATGGAAGGCGCGCATCCTCATGATATTGCAACAATTCTTGATCAGCTCGGAATTGCCATTCGTGCGGGTCAACATTGTGCTGAGCCCTTGATGCACAGACTTGGAGTACACGCCACCGCGCGTGCGAGTTTTGGTGTTTATACGACAACCGAAGAAATCGATGCTCTGGTGTCCGGACTTGAACGCGCCCGGATGATGCTCACATGAGGGATGCCATGACAGAAACCCAACCCGTTGACGAAGCCCTCGTAGTTGAAAGCGCAGCTCCCGATCAGGACGCTGTTCTTGCTGCTATTGCGACGGTTTATGACCCCGAAATCCCGGTCAATATCTACGAGCTCGGACTGATCTACGCGATCGACCTGCATGACGACGGGCGCGTAGCGGTTGAAATGACACTGACGGCCCCCAACTGCCCAAGTGCTCAGGAGCTTCCCGAGATGGTCAAGAATGCCATCGAAACAGTTCCAAAAGTGACGAATGTCAAAGTGGATATCGTCTGGGATCCGCCCTGGGACATGAGCCGCATGAGCGACGATGCGCGTCTTGCGCTTAACATGTTCTGATCTGGAAGAGCGAAATCATGTCTGAAACACTCACGCGCCGCCCACTTCCTTCGCTGATGACGTTATCTGATCGGGCAGCAGTCCGTCTGCGTGCGCTGTATGCAGGCGCGCATAAAGGCGAACTGCTCAGGGTCAGTGTGGGTAAGCGGGGATGCTCAGGCTTATCGTACGAGATGAACTTCGTAACTGAGCCTGAAGCGGGAGACGATCGCGTTGAAGACCATGGTTTAGTGCTTCTTGTTGATCGGAAGGCTACGCTTTTTCTGACGGGTACCGTGATGGACTACGAGGTTAAGGACCTCGAGTCCGGTTTCACGTTTGTTAATCCGAATGAGAAAGGTCGATGCGGCTGCGGCGAGAGCTTTCACGTTTAAGGCGCTTCGCGTCCCGAGTGAAAACAACCACAGCCTCAACCTCTGTGGACCAGAGAAACTGGTCCACAACTGTCCAGCTCAACACCGAATAGCCAGCAGCCTTAAGTGCACGTGTGTCTTTGACCAGCGCACCCGGATTGCAACTCACATAAACGATGTCTTTTACTGCTGAGCGAGCCAACGGCACCATTTGTGGGCCGGCGCCTATATATGGCGGATCAAGTACCACTGCGCGCGCTGTTTTAAGATCTTGCGGTAAGAGTGGCTGACGTCCCAGATCACGGCCGTAAGCATCCACCCGACGGCCTCCTGAGGCCGCTTTCAATGTGGCTGTTGCAGTTTCGTTTCCCTCATACGCAAGAACCCGCCCTTTTTCGGCCAGCGGGAATGTCAGCGTTCCGCAACCCGCAAAAAGCTCAACGATGATGTCTTTGCGATTGAGAGGAGGAATGCCTCCAACTACCGCAGCGGAAATAGCCTGCTCGGCATCTTTGGTTGCTTGTAGAAATGCCGCAGGCGGTGGGGCGGTATCTGCATCCGCAAAGCGCAGACGAATAGCGGCAGAATGAGCAACGGTTTCAATGCCACCACTCTTCGGATCCTGCCACGAAATACGAGGAATTCCGTGTGCCTTGGCAAAAGCGGCAAGCTTTGTACGGTCAACACTTGTAAGCTGTGCGGGGGTGGAAAACGTGAGATCCGGACCGCTATCCAAAAGGTTAACAATCATACTTCCGCGCCCTGTCAGGGACCCAAGGCTGGACAGGACCTCTCGAAGCGGGGTCAGTAACGCAAAAAGATCGGGGTGCAGGACATGACATTCTGTCATGTCCACCGGATCTCCGTTACGTTGATGCAAACCAATAACAACACCGCCTGGAACGCGCTGAACTGCGAAATCCATCCGACGTCGTGTGTAAGGGACAGTCTGGAAACGAAGCGGATCAGGTAGATCTTCGAAACCGGCATCGTTCAGGGCATGGACGACCCGGCTGGTTTTCCAGTCCAGAACCGCTGGAAGTGACAGGTGCTGCAAAGAACACCCGCCGCATTTTCCAAATAGGCTGCATGGGGGCGCCACCCGGTCCGGTGACGGTTTTTCAATGTGAATCAGCTCCACATCGCGGCCTGACATCCGCACACGCACATCTTCACCCGGTAGTGCACCCGGAACAAAGACGGTTTGATCGTCGTGATGTGCAATACCGTCTCCAGAGGAGCCGATGCCTTCAATCCGGAGCGGGAAGCCTCCGGTCTCCGGATTAATGCTCACCGTAATGCTTGGCGTCATGTTGTACGGGGCGGGTCAGATCGTTTTCTGGCGCCTGAACGAGACGACGCCGACGTGGAACCAGCATGAAAGCGGGCGTATCGCCACCAAAGCCAGTCTTCGCGGTATCGTTTTCGAACGCTGGGGCAAGTTCAACGGAGGGGCGAGGCCGCCTCTCATGCCTACGCTGCGGCTCTTCGCTTGGGGAAAGCGGCGCAGCGGCAATTGCTGGAGGTTCGACGCGTGTTTCGGCTGCCTGAACCAGTGTTGTAGCTTCTTCATTGCGACGCCCACCGCGACGTCGTTTGTTGCGCCGATTCTTTCCTCCGCTTTCCTCGTCATTGTCATGGCGGGGATGGGGCAGAGGCGTTTTGCTGTGCCCCTTCAGATCGTCTTCAGACGCCCAGTCGACCGTACGAATTCCCTCGATCGTTGGGGTCATGATCTTCTTGCCGGTCAGCTTCTCGATTGCATCAAGAAGGTTTTTTTCCCGTGGGGTTGCAAGACTGAAAGCATGACCTTCATTTCCTGCGCGTCCGGTACGACCGATGCGGTGTACATAATCTTCAGCATTGAATGGCAGATCAAAATTGAAGACGTGCGACAGACCACTGACATCAATTCCGCGTGCAGCAACGTCTGAGCACACCAGAATTTTCACTTCACCAGCTTTGAAGCGCTCCAGCGTGGATACGCGCAGGGATTGTGTGAGATCACCATGAAGATGAGCCGCCGCAAAGCCGTGTCTGGTCAAGGAGTGATGAAGCGCATCAACGTCGCGTTTGCGATTGCAGAATACGATTGCGTTTTGCACGTTTTCGGCACGGAGGAGCTTCCGAAGTGCCCGGCTTTTTTCGTCCGGTTCGACGATTAATAATGCTTCTTCAATGGTTGTGGCTACTGAGGATTGCCGCGATACTGTGATTTCTACTGGGGCACTCAGGAAAGCATCAGCCAGCCTGCGAATTTCTGGTGCCATCGTTGCCGAGAAGAACAGTGTCTGGCGCTGACGCGGTAGTAAACTCACGATTCGCTCGATATCAGGAATAAATCCCATATCCAGCATGCGATCTGCTTCGTCGATAACTAGAGTGCTGGTCTGCGTGAGAAGCAATCCACCGCGTTCAAAAAGATCAATCAGACGGCCGGGCGTTGCGATAAGAACGTCAACGCCACGATTAAGAACCTCACGCTGCTCCGCCATGCTTTCGCCACCAATCAGGAGGGCATGGGTCAGGCGCAGATTCTTGCCATAAAGCTTGAAATTTTCAGCGACCTGAAGTGCCAGCTCGCGTGTTGGCTCCAGAATGAGCGAACGCGGCATACGGGCACGCGCACGGCCACCAGCCAGCCTTTCAAGCAGCGGGAGCGTGAAAGATGCGGTTTTCCCGGTGCCTGTCTGGGCGACACCCAGCACGTCTTTTCCTGCGAGAACCTGAGGGATGGCCTTACCCTGGATCGGGGTGGGGCGCTCATAGCCCATGTCCCGGATGGCCTGCATGATCGGCTCTGCCAAGCCGAGTTCGGAGAAAAGGGGAAGCTTTTCTTCAGCAGATTCTACTTTGGCTTCAACAGCGGGTGCAGGCACAGCGATGACAGCAGGAGCCGGTTCTGCCACTGGCTCCACGGTTGTCTGAGCTGTTTTTGGCTTCCGACCGCGACGCTTTTTCGGGGCTTCGGCTTCGATTGATACAGGTGCGGGCTCGGCCACGGCTTCCGCTATAATTTCTGCATCATCAACTGGCACAACAGGTTCTGCGTCGGGCGCCGTTTTCTTGACGCGTCGCGTTGCAGTTTTTTTCTCAGCTTTGGGCGCAGTGGCCTTGGCAGAAACTGCTTCACTCTTCTTTGGGCGACCACGACCACGACGACGAACAGGAGCTACCTCGGTTGGCTTCTCGATCTCTTCCGCAACTGGAATTACTTCAATAACTTCGATAGCGGCAGGTTCAGGGTTTTTACGTGGACGTCCCCGGGGGCGCTTTGGCGCTTCAGCGACAGAAGTGTTTTCAGGAAGTGCTGCTTCTTCGGACGCTGTTTTTGGTTTGCGTCCGCGGCGTACAGGTGCCTTTGCTGCGGGCTCTACAGCGATTGCCGGAGCTTCTTCAGGTGCAGCAGCTTTTGGCATGCGGGCCTTCTTTGCAAGAAGTGGAGCGGGTGCATCTTCGGATGCCGTCTTACGTGCAGCGCGTTTGCGTGGTGCAGGTTTTACGGCTGAAGGAATGGCAGCAGCGTCAATCGCGTCAGGAGTTTCGATGTCTGTCTGAGGCGTCTTCTTCGTCGAGGAACGAGAAGCAGGAGGGCGCCCACGTTTTGAGGATGCTGTGCTGCGGGACTTGGAAGGACCGGAGGTCGTTTTCGCGCTCAAATGACTCTCGAAAATTTCGTTGATGGTGCGGCCTTGTTGGCGACCAGAGAATGCCGGGAATGCTCCCGGGCAAAACAACTGAGGTTCGGATATCGGCAAATGGCTCTAAAGGCAAGCGATACGGCCCATAAAGCGCCGTATCGCCCACTTTCTTACAGTCCGCGTGCCATTGCCGCCACGAGAATGGTGAGAACGCCGAGTCCCGCCATCATTGCTGTGCGATGGCGCAGCGTATCAAAAAGACCCGCTTGAGGGCGCAGTGCGCGGCGTGCGCGCCGAAACGGGCCATACACGGTGCTGACGAAGAGCGCCGCCATCACAATTGCCAGAACCTGCATCAGATTCACAGGCCATGCGACTGCGCCGAAACCCCCTTCATGCAGCACCAGTGCCCATCCGCTGAGAAGGGAGAAGGGGACAACCTGCCACAGGCCACGGAAGAATCGCGTGTAACCCTGCAGCTGAACGGACTGGCGAGGTCCTGCATCCAGAAGTCCCAGCGTTGAGCGTACGACCAGTGTTGAATAGATTGAGCCGCCGACCCAGTAGGCCATGCTGAGCAGATGTATCGCGAGCACGATGCTCCAGATGATCGATCCTGTCATTGATCCTCGTCATGGTTCTGAAGGGAAGAAAAGCGTCCGATCACAGGGTGTTCGGAATAACGTTGGCCTACTTACCCGACCGCGCCCACCTTATACCAGAGGGCAATGGATCTGGCTTCCGGGCTTTTGCATCGTGTCTCAGTTTGAAGGAAATCAATGTGTCTCTTGATCAGCTGGTGCTTCTGACGCCTGATGACTGCGCTGCAATGGACCAGGCTGCTGTCCGGAAGGTCTCGCTGCGCGCGCTCATGGAAAATGCAGGGCGGGCTGTAGCGCGTGAAATCCGCAAGCGTTTTTCGCCATGTCGTGTTGTCGTGGCTTGTGGCCCCGGAAACAATGGCGGGGACGGGTACGTTGCCGCGCGGCTGCTTTCATCCTGGGGATGGGCTGTTCGTGTGGCAGCCGTCGTCCCTCCACGCGTTGGGAGTGCTGCGCAGGCTGCTGCATCAGATTGGCATGGTCCGATGGTTCCGTTTACCGAGGCAGAAATCCAGCGTGCTGATCTGGTCGTGGATGCAGTTTTTGGTGCGGGGCTTGCGCGTCCGGTTCAGGCGCAGGTGAGCGCGGTTCTGGCCGCTGCGAAAAGCGTCGTTGCAGTGGATATTCCCAGTGGTGTGGATGGCGCTTCTGGCGAACTGCTTGGCCGTGTGAAGGGTTGCGACCTTACGGTGACGTTTGTGCGCCGTAAGCCGGGTCATGTCATGCAGCCAGGTGCGCAATTGTGTGGGGAGGTTGTCTGCGCGGAAATTGGTATGCCCGACACAGCATTTCAGGTTGTCCGTCCATCGCTGTGGCATAACGCGCCGGGTCTGTGGCGACTTCCTGTACAGCAGGTGGGTGATCACAAATACAAACGTGGTGTTGTGAGCCTGTGTGGAGGGGCAGAGATGCCGGGGGCAGCCAGATTATCCGCGCGGGCTGCCAGGCGTGTTGGCGCAGGGTTGGTGCGGATTGCAGCAGGTGCTGCGGCAGGTGGATATCGACTCGGCGATCCGGGATTGATTGTTGATGATGCCCCACTGTCTGAGCTTCTTGAGGATCCGCGTCGGAAAGTCTGGGTGTGTGGTCCCGGTCTTACAGAGCGGGAGGCTGGGGAAGCGCTCCCCGATCTGATCAGTGGAGAAAAAACGGTCTTGGCAGATGCGGGTGCCCTCGCGTGGGGATCGAAAGATCTGGCACGTCTGGCGGGTGTTTCCGTAATTACGCCGCATATTGGCGAATTCAGGAAACTGTTTGGAGACATTGAGGGCAGTCGCATTGAGTGTGCGCGCAGGGCTGCTGACAAAATTGGCGCGATTGTTGTGATGAAAGGCTCAGATACTCTGGTGGCCGAGCCGGGTGGGCGAATTGCCATCAATGACCATGCGAGTTCGGCGTTGGCGACTGCGGGATCAGGCGACACGTTGAGTGGCGTGATTGCGGCTCTCATGGCATCGGGAATGGCGGCGTGGGAGGCATCCTGCGCTGGTGTCTGGCTTCATGGTGAAGCAGGAATTCGTGCGGGAAGCGCCACGGGTGGATGGCCGATAGCGGAAGACCTAGACCTCTTCCTTGGTGAGGCCCGAAAGCGTGCGACTGCGATGCAGGAGGCAGTGAAAGCGATAAATGGATGAGCTCCCCTGTTGTTAAGTGGCGTGGCATGCGCTAAAGCCGCCGCTTCCACGGTCCGGTTTTCTCCGGACCCAGGGGCAGGGCGCGCGGGCGTGGTGGAATTGGTAGACACGCCAGATTTAGGTTCTGGTGGCGCAAGCCGTGGGGGTTCAAGTCCCTCCGCCCGTACCAGCCATGCTCCGTGACTACAGATTCAACCTACCCGACCGAGAGGATCGCCTGGCTCATGCAGGTTACGCCCACGCTCAACGAAGGCCTTAAGCGCGCCTTTACCGTCGTCGTCCCGTCCGCTGACCTGCAGACCCGCCGCAACGCACGGCTTGCAGAAGTTGCACGCGACGTAAAGCTGCCCGGTTTCCGTCCAGGCAAGGTTCCGGCATCTCTGGTCAAGCAGCGCTATGGCGCGTCCGTAAATGCGGAACTGCTTGAGCAGATCGTGAACGACGCGACCACAAAGCTCATGCAGGAGCAGAACCTGCGCCCGGCAAATCAGCCCAAGGTGGATCTGGTTTCCGCAGGCGAAGGTGATGCTGATCTTGAGTTCAAGGTCGAGATGGAAGTGCTTCCGGAAATCGAAGTGCCTGACCTGTCTGGTCTGAAGCTGACCCGCCTGACGGCCAAGGTAAGCGACGAGACCGTTGACAAGGCGATTGCTGATCTGGCGCGTCGCAGCCGCAAGTTCGAGACGATCGAAGAAGATCGCGCTGCTGCGCATGGCGATGTCATCTGCGTGGACTTCGTTGGTAAGCTCGATGGCACACCGTTCGACGGTGGAACGGCTGACGATGTCAATGTCGAGATCGGTGGCGAAGGCTTTATTCCGGGTTTCGCTGAGCAGATGGAAGGCCTGAAGGCAGGCGAGGATCGTACCATTACGGTAACGTTCCCTGCTGACTATCAGGCAGCTGAACTGGCCGGTAAGGAAGTCACCTTTGAGGTCAAGGCAAAGTCCCTGAAGAAGGCCGTTGATCCTGCGATCGACGACGAGCTGGCAAAGTCTGTTGGCCTTGAGAACCTGGAACAGGCTCGTAAGCTCATCACGGAGCAGGCTGAAGGCGAGTACCGTCAGCTGACGCGTCTGCGCATCAAGCGCGAACTTCTGGATGCCCTGTCCGACAAGACCGCTTTCGAAGCGCCTGCGAGCATGGTCGACGCCGAGTTCAGCCAAATCTGGGCACGCGTTGAGGAAGACCGCAAGGCCGGCCGTATGGACGAGGAAGACGCAGGTAAGGACGAAGACACTCTGCGTGCGGACTACCGTCGCATTGCCGAGCGTCGTGTGAAGCTTGGACTGCTGCTTGCCGAAATCGGCCGCAAGCAGGAAATCCAGGTTTCTCGCGAGGAGCTTCTGGGTGCCATGCAGCAGGAAGCGCAGCGTTATCCTGGTCAGGAACAGATGGTTTTCGAGTTCTTCTCCAAGAACCCGCAGGCTGTTGAAGGGCTTCGTGGTCCGATCCTGGAAAACAAGGTCGTTGATTACCTGATCGAGCTGGCGGACGTCACGGATAAGGAAGTCACACCGGAAGAACTCGCCGAAATCCCGCCGGCCGAGCTCTAAAAGGCGGCGTTCGGAAAAACGGTTATCACAAGGTGATATCCGTTTTTCCGGGCCTGCCCCCTTTGACGGAACGCGACCCCGGGTCCATGTTATGGACCGAAAGACAGCCCTAGCGGCATTGAGGAACAGATAGCATGGCCATTGGGGACCGCGATCCCGTCGAGGTGTTCAACAACTCTCTGGTACCGATGGTGGTCGAACAGACCGCCCGCGGAGAGCGAGCCTTCGATATTTTTTCACGCCTCCTCCAGGAGCGTATCATTTTTCTGACTGGGCCTGTGTATGATCAGGTATCTTCCCTGATTTGCGCCCAGCTTCTCTACCTTGAGAGTGTTAATCCTTCCAAGGAAATCTCCTTTTATATCAACAGCCCAGGTGGCGTCGTTTCTGCTGGTCTCGCGATGTATGATACCATGCAGTACATTCGCTGTCCGGTAAGCACTGTCTGCATAGGTCAGGCTGCGTCCATGGGATCGTTGCTGCTAGCTGGTGGTGAAAAAGGACGTCGTTTCTGTCTGCCAAATGCCCGCGTGATGGTTCATCAGCCATCTGGTGGCGCGCAGGGGCAGGCTTCAGATATTGAAATCCAGGCCCGTGAAATCCTTTTGATCCGTCAGCGTCTGAACGAAATCTATCGTGAGCACACTGGTCAGACCCTGGAAGAAATCGAGCGTAAGCTGGAGCGTGACAGTTATCTGTCTGCTGATGAAGCCAAGGAATTCGGATTGATTGATGAAGTCGTCCGTCGTCACCCGGCTGCTATCGCCGATCAGGGTTGATTGTCACAGCGATGATGGCCAAGGGATGAGATATCCCTTGGAAAAGAGAAGCGGCATAACAATATGCCGCTTCTTGTGTCCCCGGGCTGTGAGCTTCGGGGTTGCCGAAGGTTCGTCCCTCGGCCTAAAGTTTGAGTGCCTCCGCATGCCTGCCGCCATGAGTGGCGTGTCCGTGCGTGACGGGAGAGAGGAACTGCGATGAGCAACAAAACCGGCGATTCCAAGAGCACCCTGTACTGTTCGTTCTGTGGAAAGTCCCAGCACGAAGTTCGCAAGCTGATCGCAGGACCAACTGTATTCATTTGCGATGAGTGCGTAGAGCTCTGCATGGATATCATTCGCGAAGAGCACAAGACGCATCTTGTGAAGTCCCGCGATGGCGTGCCGACCCCGAAGGAAATCTGCAAGGTTCTTGATGATTACGTTATCGGGCAGTTTGAGGCCAAGCGCGCGCTGTCTGTAGCCGTACACAATCATTACAAGCGTCTTGCGCATGCTCAGAAGAGCAATGACGTAGAAATTGCCAAGTCCAATATCATGCTGCTCGGCCCCACGGGTTCGGGAAAGACACTGCTTGCGCAGACACTTGCGCGCATTCTCGATGTGCCTTTCACGATGGCCGATGCGACGACGCTTACCGAAGCCGGTTATGTTGGCGAAGACGTCGAGAACATTATCCTCAAGCTCCTGCAGGCTGCAGATTATAATGTAGAGCGGGCTCAGCGCGGTATTGTCTACATTGATGAGATCGACAAGATTTCTCGTAAATCGGATAATCCGTCGATTACCCGTGACGTATCGGGCGAAGGCGTTCAGCAGGCTCTGCTGAAGCTGATGGAAGGGACTGTTGCGTCTGTTCCTCCACAGGGAGGGCGTAAGCATCCTCAGCAGGAGTTCCTGCAGGTCGATACTACGAACATGCTGTTTATCTGTGGTGGCGCATTTGCCGGGCTGGACAAAATTATCAGCGCCCGTGGCAAGGGATCTGCCATAGGCTTCGGTGCGGATGTGCGATCTGAAGACGAAAGACGTCTTGGTGCGCTGCTCCAGACAGTTGAGCCTGAAGATCTGTTGAAGTTCGGTCTCATCCCCGAATTCATCGGACGCCTGCCTGTGATTGCAGCTTTGAATGACCTTGACGAAAACGCTCTTATCCAGATCCTCAGTAAGCCCAAGAACGCACTCGTGAAGCAGTATGCTCGCCTGTTCCAGATGGAAGGGGTCGATCTGACGTTCACTGATGATGCTCTTTCTGCGATTGCCACTCGCGCCATAGCTCGCAAGACAGGAGCGCGTGGCCTGCGATCGATCATGGAAAATATCCTCCTGGGAACGATGTTTGATCTTCCGGGTTTGGAGGGTGTTGAGGAAGTTGTCATCAATCGTGAAGTGGCTGAGAGCAAGGCCAATCCGGTTTATGTCTACGGCAAAGGTGCAGGTAAGCCGGCTGAGCAGTCGGCCTGATTTCTGCGTTCTAATTATTGAAAGTCCGTCATGATGAGATTGTGCTGCTTGCAGAACGCTCTCATCATGACGACATTATTCTCATGTGGAGTGGAGCAGCGTTGTTCGCTCGCATGCAGACGCCGTACTTTCCGCGCCCATAAGTGGGCGGAGAGTGCGTGATCGTCCATAACGGAGATCCAGGATATGAGTGACGAGACCAAGCCGAAGACCCGTCGCCGCAGCAAGAAAATTGAAGATGCTGTTGTTGAAACACCGGTAGTTGTTGAAGAAAAAGCCGCTAAAAAGCCGCGTCGTGCAGCGAAGGTAAAGTCAGCCGAAACAAAAACCGAAACTTCTTCGGTGTCGGCGGGCAACGTGATGGCGGTCCTCCCGCTCCGTAACATTGTTGTTTTTCCTCACATGATTGTTCCGCTTTTTGTCGGGCGCGAAAAATCAGTGAAGGCGCTGGAAACTGTCACACGCGAGGATAAGCAAATCCTGCTTGTCGCACAGAAGGACGTGTCTCAGGATGACCCTTCTGTAGACGATATTTATCGCTGCGGTACGGTTTCCACTATCCTTCAGCTTCTGAAGCTGCCCGATGGAACCGTTAAGGTTCTGGTCGAAGGTACGCGTCGTGTTCACATCAAGCGTCTTTTTGACGTGGATGGACATTTCGAAGCCGAAATTGAAGAAATTATCGAGGATGCTGCTCCATCTGTTCCGGGTAGTGAGCTTGAGGCACTCGGTCGTTCTGCTGTTTCGCAGTTCGAGCAGTACATTAAGCTCAATAAGAAAATCGCGCCTGAAGTTATGGTTTCGATCAATCAGATCGAAGATTCTTCAAAGCTTGCAGATACCATCGCCAGCCATCTGAATCTGAAGATTTCCGAAAAGCAGGAAATTCTTGAGACGCCTTCGGCCATGCGTCGTCTGGAGCAGGTTTTCACGCATATGGAGACCGAGATCGGTGTCCTGCAGGTTGAGAAGCGCATCCGCAATCGCGTTAAGCGACAGATGGAGAAGACGCAGCGCGAATATTATCTGAACGAGCAGCTCAAAGCGATCCAGAAGGAACTCGGCGAGGGCGAAGACGGCCGCGACGAGACGGCGGAACTTGAAGAAAAAATCAAGAAGACGCGTCTGACCAAGGAAGCTCGTGAAAAAGCCACGGCCGAGCTTAAAAAGCTGCGCGGCATGAGCCCGATGTCCGCTGAGAGCACGGTTGTACGCAATTATCTCGACTGGCTGCTCAGTATCCCCTGGAAGAAGCGCTCCAAGGTCACGCGTGAGTTTGCTCTGGCTGAAGAAGTGCTGGAAGCGGATCACTATGGGCTTGAGAAGGTCAAGGAGCGCATTCTGGAGTATCTGGCAGTACAGACACGCTCCCAGACGCTCAAGGGTCCCATTCTGTGCCTGGTAGGTCCTCCGGGCGTTGGAAAAACGTCTCTTGCGAGATCTATCGCGAAAGCCACTGGTCGTAATTACGTCCGGATGTCTCTCGGTGGCGTGCGTGATGAGTCGGAGATCCGCGGTCATCGTCGGACATATATTGGTTCAATGCCTGGAAAAATTGTCCAGGGAATGAAGAAGGCCAAGACATCCAATCCGCTGTTCCTGCTTGATGAAATCGACAAGCTTGGGGCTGACTGGAGAGGTGATCCATCTTCCGCGTTGCTGGAAGTTCTGGATCCAGAGCAGAACAGCACGTTTGCCGATCATTACCTTGAGGTGGATTACGATCTTTCCGATGTGATGTTCGTCACTACGGCAAACAGCCTCGATATGCCGCAACCGCTGCTTGATCGTATGGAAATCATCCGTCTCTCCGGGTACACCGAGGATGAGAAGGTTCAGATTGCGCGTCGTCACCTGCTCAATAAACAGGCGGAGGCTCACAATCTGAAGCCGGATGAGTGGAGCGTCTCAGATGAGACTCTGCGTGAGGTTATTCAGTCTTACACGCGTGAAGCTGGTGTTCGTAATCTTGAACGTGAGATTGCAAAGCTGGCTCGAAAGGCCGTCAAGGAGATCGTCACGACGGATGCAAAGCATGTCGTGATTACGCCAGAGAACCTTGAGAAGTATGCGGGTGTTCGCCGCTTCCGCCATGGCCAGACCGAAAAAGAGGATATGGTGGGTGTCGTGACCGGACTTGCCTGGACGCAGGTCGGTGGAGAGATCCTCACGATTGAAAGTCTGATGGTGCCCGGCAAGGGGCAGGTCAAGCAGACGGGCAAGCTTGGCGACGTGATGCAGGAAAGCATTGCGGCGGCGCTGAGCTATGTCCGCTCGCGTGCGCAGGATTTTGGTATTCGTCCGCCTCTGTTCGAAAAGCGCGATATCCATGTCCATCTTCCTGAAGGCGCTACCCCGAAGGACGGTCCTTCTGCGGGCATTGCTCTGGCCACCTCGCTGGTCAGTGTTATGACGCAGATACCCATTCGTCGTGATGTTGCGATGACAGGAGAAATCACTCTTAGAGGGCGTGTTCTGGAGATTGGTGGTCTGAAAGAGAAACTGCTTGCTGCTGTGCGGGCAGGGATCAAGACAGTCCTGATCCCCAAGGACAATGAAAAGGATCTGGCGGAAGTGCCGGATAATGTCCGGCATGCCCTGAAAATTATTCCTGTAAGCCATCTGGATGAAGTTCTGACAGTTGCGCTTACGCGCCAGCCAGAGCCCATCGAATGGGACGAAGCCGTTGATCCTATGGGAGGAATTGCTTCAACAGGTGCGTCTTCAAGGCCGCTTCCGCACTGACATCACACCCATCTGCGATTCTCATGGTTGACGCGGTCAAAATCCGCTTCATAGTGCGGCCGCAGATCGAACAGGCGCTCGGGGGTTCCGTTTTTTGTAAGACGGTCCGGGCGCACTCAACACCAGAAAGGCACATCATGGAGAAGCCCCTCAACAAGCAGGAACTGATCGCCGCCGTCGCTGACGCCGCTGATCTTCCGAAGGCTAAGGCCAGCGAAGTTGTCGATGCGGTGTTCGGCACGATCGAGAAGACGCTCGCCAAGAAGCAGGAAGTCCGTCTGGTTGGTTTCGGTAGCTTCGTGACCGCAACCCGCAAGGCTGCCAAGGGTCGCAACCCGCGCACGGGCGAAGAAATCGACATTCCAGCATCCACCTCTGTCCGTTTTAAGCCGGGTAAAGGTCTTAAGGACGCTGTGGGCTGAAAAATTTGTCCAAAAACGGGATATGGGCGGTTGTAATGCCGTTCATATCCTGCTTAAAGGGCGCAGCAGGTTCCTTGGGGGCGATTAGCTCAGCGGTAGAGCGTCTCGTTTACACCGAGAGGGTCGGCGGTTCAATCCCGTCATCGCCCACCACCCACGGCCTGCTTTCTCACCTATGAAATGGCGTTTCGAAGTTTACGAGGCGCTTCAATCCACTTCTGATTTTTGCAAGGCAAGAGCAGAGGATGGAGAGTCTGAAGGGCTGGCTGTGCTCGCCCGTCGTCAGACCGCCGGTCGTGGAACACGCGGCCGCAGCTGGGTTGATCCAGGAAATAATCTTTCTTTTTCGTTTGTGCTGCGCTTTTCGACTGACGCAAGTCCGTTGCCTGTGTTGCCATTCATCGTGGCGCTTGCGGTCCATGGTGCGTTCGCGCATCTTGCTGGAAATTGTTCCAGTGTGCTTTCGCTGAAATGGCCCAATGATCTGCTTCTAGATGACCGCAAAATGGCCGGTATTCTGATTGAAGCGGGCGGTTCTGCGCATAATCAGTGGATTGTTGTTGGGGTTGGGGCGAATCTGGTTGTGGCGCCTCAGGTGCCAGGGCGAGAGCTTGCGGCTTTCTCGGAAATTGCTACAGCGCCTGATCCATTGCTGGTCGCGGAAAAAATTACTGAATATTTTTCCCTTTGGCTTGATAGATGGAAGACTGATGGCTTTGCGGAAATCCGGTCGGCCTGGTTATCACGCGCGCACCCTTTGGGGCGTCGGCTTGCGGTGCAGTCGCGCGAAACCTATATAACTGGAATGTTTTCAGGGCTTGATGAGCAGGGACGCCTGCTTCTGGCGCTTGAGAGTGGTGAAATTCTGCCCGTTATAACGGGCGACGTCTTGTTGGACTAAAGGACCGCATGTGCTTCTCGTCATAGATGCTGGCAACACCAATGTTGTGTTCGCGGTCCATGACGGCCGGTCCTGGGTTGGTCAGTGGCGTATATCCACGGATGATCGACGGACTTCAGACGAGTACGCCAGCTGGCTTCTTGGTATGCTTGAGCGCAATGGGCTGGCTGTATCTGACATCAAACGTGCCATTATCGGAACGGTCGTACCTGCGGCGCTCTATGATCTGCGTCGCTTTTGCCGTCAGTGGCTTCATGTAGAGCCTCTTGTTGCGAATGCGAGCCTCGACTGGGGTTTTGAGGCGCTGGTGGATAGCCCGGACGAGCTCGGCGCCGATCGCCGTCTGAACGGTCTGGCGGCACAGCTTCTCTATGGTGGACCTCTCGTTGTTGTTGATTTTGGAACGGCAACGAATTTTGATGTCGTTGATGAGGCAGGGCGTTATCTTGGAGGGGCGATTGCCCCGGGTGTAAATCTTTCAATTGAAGCATTGCACCGCGCGGCGGCCCGCCTGCCACGCATGAGCATCGGTCGCCCATCCGCCGCTATTGGCCGAAATACAAGCGTGGCAATGCGCTCTGGCCTTTTCTGGGGGTATGTCGGGCTGGTCGAAGGGATTGTTCGACACATTTCTGCTGAAATGGACAGTAAGCCCAAAGTTATTGCGACAGGTGGTCTGGCACCTCTGTTCTCGGAAGGAACCGCTCTTTTTGATGTGGTGGCCCCGGATCTGACGCTGGATGGACTTCGCTTTCTGGCAGAGCGCAACTTTGCTCTTGCCGCTTCAAATTCCCCTGAACGCTCTTAGGCGTTCGGCAAAGAATATCGTGCATTGTTTATGAACAGTAAGGAAACATCATGACAAGGACACCAGACGGTTTGTCCTTCTTGCCTTTGGGCGGGACGGGCGAAATCGGCATGAATTTCAACCTTTACCGCCTGACGCAAAATGGTCACGAAACATGGCTTGCCATCGACTGTGGCATTGGCTTTTCTGGGAATGACACACCGGAAGCTGAAGTTCTCATGCCGGATCCGGCTTTTATTGCCGAACGTGCAGCGCAGCTCTGTGGCCTTGTCATTACCCATGCGCATGAGGACCATCTGGGCGCTGTAGCCCATCTCTGGCCTTATCTTCGCTGCCCGGTATACGCTACACCTTTTGCAGCAGCTGTTTTGCGTCGGAAGCTTGGTGAGGCGCATCTTGCGCATCAGGTGAAGATCCACGTCGTCCGTCCGAGCACACGCTTTGAGGTTGGTCCGTTTGATCTGCAGTTTGTGTCTGTCACGCATTCAGTGGCGGAAGCGCAGGCAATCGCGATCCGCACGCCGCATGGAATGGTCGTTCACACCGGAGATTGGAAGCTGGACGAGCAGCCTCTGGTAGGCCCGCTGACGGACCTCGATACGTTCAGAGCGCTTGGCGATGAGGGCGTTCTGGCCATGGTGTGCGATAGCACCAATGCGCTCAAGGAAGGTAAGTCACAGTCTGAGGCAGAGGTGCGCACGGGTCTGACGGACTTGATTGCAACTCTTGAAGGTCGCGTTGCTGTAACGTGCTTTGCGAGTAATGTTGCGCGCGTCGAGAGCATTGCTAAGGCTGCGCAGGCATCCGGTCGTGCGGTGATGATTGTCGGTCGTTCACTTCGCAATCTTGAAGTCGCAGCGCGTGAATGCGGATATTTTTCCGATCTGCCACCATTCCTGACCGAGCAGGACGCCCGTGATGTCGAAGATGACAATCTTCTGATGATCATCACCGGCAGCCAGGGCGAGCCCCGCTCTGCGCTCTCGCGCATTGCTTCCGATACGCATCCGAACATCTCGCTGGGTCAGGGTGATACCGTCATCTACAGCTCGCGCATGATCCCCGGAAATGAGCAGGCCGTCATGGCGGTGCAGGATAACCTGACGCGTCGTGGCGTGACGGTGCTGACCGATAAGGATGCGATGGTTCATACGTCTGGTCATGCCACGCGTGATGACATTCGTCGTCTGTATGAGATTGTTCGTCCGACCTACAGCGTGCCGACACATGGTGAATGGCGTCATCTTACGGCCCACGCTGCGCTGGCGCGTGAAGTCGGCGCCATTCCCGTACTGCTCGAAGATGGTGATCTTCTGAATCTGTCTCCGGGTGAGGTCAAGGTTATTGATACAGCCCCGACAGGTCGTCTGGCGCTAGATGGTGGGCGTCTGCTGCCCATGACCGGTGGTGTGCTGGCGGCGCGTCGCAAGATGCTTTTCAATGGTATGGTCATCGCGAGCTTCGCGGTTGATGACGAAGGATACGTCATTGGCGAACCCAAGATCAGCGCCCCAGGATTGCTGGAGGCGGATGATCCGGAGAGCGTACGCATCAGCGAGGAATTTGCTGATGCCATTGATGTCATTCCTGATGAACTGAGGCAGGACGATACGGCATTCCGCGATGCGGCGAAAACTGCCCTGCGTCGTGCTCTGGGACGTAAGTTGCAGAAGCGTCCGCTGGTTGATGTTCATCTGTTGCGCGTCTGAGAGAGACTAAAATGCGTTTGAGTAAAGCTTTTCAGCCCACGCTGAAGGAAGTTCCTGCGGAGGCACAGATCGCCTCCCACCGTTTGATGCTGCGCGCGGGTCTGATCCGTCAGACTGCGTCTGGTATTTATGCCTGGCTTCCGGCGGGGTTGCGGGTGCTGCGCAACATCGAGCAGATTGTTCGTGAAGAGCAGGATGCGATTGGTGCGCAGGAAGTTCTGATGCCAACATTGCAATCTGCGGATTTGTGGCGCCGTTCGGGGCGTTATGATGCCTATGGAACCGAGATGCTTCGGATTCAGGATCGCCATGGCCGCGATCTGCTGTATGGGCCGACGAATGAAGAGATGATCACCGATATTTTCGGATCATCCGTCAAGTCCTACAAGGAACTGCCCAAGGCTCTGTACCACATTCAGTGGAAGTTCCGTGATGAGGTTCGTCCTCGTTTCGGTGTGATGCGTGGACGCGAATTTCTTATGAAGGACGCGTATTCCTTTGACGCCACATATGAGGGAGCTGTTGCGAGCTACCGCCGTATGATGCTGTCATATCTGCGTATTTTCCAGCGTTTGGGTGTCCGCGCGGTACCGATGCTTGCCGATACCGGACCGATTGGTGGCGACCTTAGTCACGAGTTTCTGGTATTGGCTCCGACAGGCGAAAGTGGTGTCTTTTTTGATTCCGCGCTTGAGGAGCAGGACTGGCTTGCGCGCCCGGTTGATTGCGATGATGAGAACAGTCTCGCTGAGTTTTTCAGCGCTGTAACGGATCATTATGCTGCGACAGACGAGAAGCACGATGAGGCGGCCTGGGCTCAGGTTCCTGATGAGCGCAAGCGGGAAGGGCGTGGCATCGAAGTTGGCCACATCTTCTATTTTGGCACCAAGTATACTGCTTCAATGGGCGTAGAAGTCAGTGGCCCGGATGGTGTACCGTTCAATCCGCACATGGGTTCGTATGGCGTTGGTGTTTCACGTCTCGCAGGCGCGATTATTGAAGCGTCACATGATGACGCGGGGATCATCTGGCCGGATGCTGTTGCGCCCTATCGTGCCGCGATCCTAAACCTGCGTCCGGGTGACGAGGCCTGTGACGAAATCTGTGAGAAGATCTACGCGACCGAGCCCGATAATCTGCTCTATGATGATCGTTCGGATCGTGCCGGGGTGAAGTTCAATGACGCTGATCTGATGGGTCATCCCTGGCAGATCATCGTCGGTCCTCGTGGTGCTAAAGAAGGACGTGTTGAACTCAAGCGTCGAGCTTCGGGCGAGCGTTTTGAACTGACGGTCGAAGAAGCCCTCGCAAAAATCGGAAACGTCTGATGTTTGGCCGCTTCGAGCGCATGGTGGCGGGGCGTTATCTGCGCGCCCGCCGGGGCGAACGTTTCGCCTCGATCATTGCAGTATTCTCACTGATCGGCATTGCTCTCGGAGTGGCTACGCTCATCATCGTCATGTCGGTGATGAACGGCTTCAAGGCCGATCTGATGGGGCGTATTCTTGGCCTGCATGGTGATCTGACGGTTTATGGTTATGGCCGCCCTATTGAGGCCTATCAAAACGATGTTGAAGCGATCCGGCAGGTACGGGGGGTAACATCTGTTATCCCTATGGCGCAGGGAACGGTTTTGGTCGAAGCCGGGCGTTATTCCACGGGCGCTGAAGTGCAGGGTGTATCCCAGCAATCCCTGAAGGACTGGAAAGCCCTGAGCAGCGGGATCATCGCCGGAAGTATCGAGCGCTTTACGGGCGACGATGCTGTGGCGATTGGTACGACCCTGGCAGACAGGGCCGGGCTCACGGTAGGTTCCCCGATTACGCTGCTTTCACCAGATGGACAGGCAACGCCTTTCGGTACAATGCCGCGCGTAAAGACGTATCATGTGGCGGCGATTTTTGACGCGAACTGGAACGATTATAATTCCAATATCGTGCTCGTCCCTTTGCCGGCAGCGCAGAAATTTCTGATGCTGGGCAATGCCGTATCCCTTATTCAGGTCTCAACTTCTGATCCGACGAATGTCCAACCGACAACAAAAGCCATTTCCGAGCGACTGGATGATCCAAGGCTGCACGTGCTGGACTGGACGCAGAGTGCTAACGGCTTTCTCGGAGCTGTGAATGTAGAACAGAACGTGATGTTCCTGATTCTTACCCTGATTATTTTGGTTGCAGCATTCAACGTGATTTCGTCACTAATCATGATGGTTAAGGACAAGACGCGCGACATCGCGGTATTGCGCACCCTCGGGGCCAGTCGTGGTGCCATCATGCGGATTTTCCTCATGTGCGGTGCATTTGTTGGCGTGACAGGAACGCTTCTGGGGTCAGCGTTGGGAATTGCGTTTTCGTTGAATATCGAGCGTATTCGGCAGTGGCTTCAGTCCTTGACGGGCACAAACCTTTTCAACCCGGAAGTTTATTTTCTGGAGCGCCTTCCGGCCAAGCTGGTCTGGTCTCAGGTTGGAGAGGTTATTGCGATGTCTCTGGTGCTCTCTTTGCTGGCGACTCTCTATCCGTCATGGCGGGCGGCCCGAACCGACCCGATCGAGGCTCTGAGACATGAGTGAAGCGAATTTACGTTCAGGCTATGCGCTCAGACTGGACGGTATTACGCGTCGGTTCCGCTCGGGTGAAGAGACCCTGGAAATCCTCAGCGGTGCTGATTTCGATTTGGTGGCCGGGGAAATTGTAGCACTTGTTGCTCCCAGCGGTACGGGTAAATCGACGCTCTTGCATCTTGCGGGGCTGCTTGAAGCTCCGAGTGAGGGGGCGGTTTATATTGGCGACAGGGCTGCAAGTGGTTTGGGGCAGGCAGCACGTACTGCTATGCGCCGTGACGAAATAGGCTTCGTTTATCAATTTCATCATCTGCTGGGTGAATTTACTGCGTGTGAAAACGTCATGCTTCCGCAGCTTATTGCAGGGGTGTCCCGAAAGGACGCGCGCATGAGGGCAGAGGATCTTCTGACGCGCTTTGGTCTTTCTCACCGCTTGAATTCGTTGCCAGGTCGTTTGTCTGGCGGAGAGCAGCAGCGTACGGCCATTGCACGAGCACTTGCGAACCGCCCACGCGTCTTGCTGGCAGATGAGCCCACGGGTAATCTGGATGTCAGAACGTCCGATCTGGTATTTGATGAGTTGCTGCGGATCGTGCGTGAGGAGGGAGCTGCCGCCTTGATCGCAACGCACAACGACATTCTGGCTGCGCGTATGGATAGGACTGTCACTCTGCGTGATGGCAAGCTCGTCGCTTTTTAAGGTTCGTATGAATTGAGATAAGGAGGCGCGCATCATGGATGCCAGATCAGTCATGACGGACAAACTTGTGACCGTTTGTCCGGATGCCTCCCTGCTTTGTGCCATCGATCTTATGTTGGATCACGGCCTGAGTGCTCTGCCTGTTGTCGATACTGATGGCCGGGCCATTGGGGTTTTGAGCGAAACAGATCTTCTTTGTCGGGCTGAACTGGAGACAGGTGCGGTCAGCAATGATTTCTGGTCAAAATTGTCTCATCAAAAAAGTGCGGCAGCATTTGTGCGTCTGCATGGCCGGCGTGTTCGAGACGTGATGACAGCTCAGGTTTGCAGTGTCCTGCCGGAGGCAACGATGGCGGAAATTGTTGGTCTCATGCGTGAGCATGATATGCGGCGACTGTATGTTGTTGCAAACGGCAATCTCGCGGGTGTTGTGAGCGAACGTGATGTGATGAAGGCGTTACGTGATATTCTTGGGAAGCCTGAAGTCGCGCTTTCCGACGAAGCCATTCTGGCACAGTTACGCGGTCAGTTGTCCGAAGCACGCTGGGCGCCTCAGGATGTACATGCTGAAGTGCAGGATGGGGCAGTTATATGGCATGGCGTGGCGCGTGACGAAGAAGATATCGCAGCGCTCAAAGCGATGGCCCAAAATATTCCTGGTGTTAAGTCTGTGAAAGATAATCTTTTTCTTCTTTCTCCTGGCACCGGCTATGCACGGCCAGAAACCGGGACGTCTGAATAAGGCCGCTGCATAACAGGCACGAGCCTGCTAGACTGGCGCCATGCCGCACGCTGATTTTGTTCATCTTCGCAATCATTCTGCATACTCTTTGAGTCAGGGGGCGATACGCATTCCTGATCTGGCGTCGCTGTCTGTTAAGTATGGAATGCCTGCCGTTGCATTGACGGATAGTGGCAATCTGTTCGGTGCCCTGGAGTTTTCCCAATACTGTAAAAGTGCAGGGGTGCAGCCTATTGTCGGCTGCCAGCTTTCGCTTCCGGCACGCAGCACGAAGCCGGGAGCGCCCACTGAGCCGCTGGTTTTGCTTGCGCGCAATGAGGTGGGGCTTGCGAACCTCCAAATTCTTTCATCCCATGGTTTTCTGCACGGAGATCCCGGGGATCCGTCGCTCGCCATAGATGTTCTTTGTGCGCATTCAAACGGATTGTTTTTGCTGACAGGCGGAAACCGTGGACCGCTGAACCGCATGATTTATGACGAACAGGAAGTCGAAGCTGGAATTCTACTCGACCAGTTGAACAGCGCCTTTCACGGAAACATTGCCATTGAGTTGAACCGACTTGGTGAGCAGGGCGAGCAGGAAGTCGAGAACGCTCTGATTCGGTTGGCGGATCGATATGACATCCCGCTTGTTGCGACCAATGAGTGTTTTTTTCCTACACCACAGTTTCATGAAGCGCACGATGCCCTGATCTGCATTGCTCAGGGACGGACGATTGCGGAGTCAGATCGCTGGCGGGTGTCTGCGGAGGCTTGGTTCAAATCTCCGGCGGAAATGCGTGCGCTTTTCCATGACCTGCCAGAGGCCTGTGACAATACTCTCATTATTGCACAACGATGTGCTATCGCAGCCTGTACGCGAAAACCGCTTTTGCCTGTTTGCCCCAAGGTTCGTGAGGGTTCGACGGAAGAAGAAACGCTGCGTGCATTGGCATGGGAGGGGCTTGAGAAACGCCTCGAGGCTATGGATGCTGGCCCAGAAACGCGGAGTTTGTACTCGGAAAGATTGCAGACGGAACTCGATATTATCGCGGGGATGGGTTTCCCGGGGTACTTTCTTATCGTGGCTGACTTCATTCAGTGGGCAAAAGCTAACAATATTCCTGTAGGGCCGGGGCGAGGCTCAGGTGCTGGCTCGCTGGCGGCATATGCGCTGACAATCACTGATATCGACCCAATTCCATTCGGGCTGCTGTTTGAGCGCTTTCTGAACCCGGAACGTGTCTCGATGCCGGATTTTGATATCGATTTCTGTCAGGATCGTCGGGACGAAGTTATTCGTTATGTGCGCGAAGAGTATGGCGGTAGCCGTGTCGCGCAGATCATCACGTTCGGAAAGCTTCAGGCCAAGGCCGCGGTACGTGACGTCGGTCGCGTACTGGGGTTGCCGTACGGGATGGTGAATCGCGTTGCGGAGTTGATCCCCAATAATCCGGCGAAACCAGTTACCCTGAGGCAGGCGATCGATGGAGAGCCACGCCTGCAGGAGATGCGAGACAGCGATGAGTCGCTCAAGCGCCTGCTCGAAATAGCTCTGCAACTTGAGGGGCTTTATCGCCACGCCTCAACCCATGCTGCGGGTGTTGTGATTGGTGATCGGGAACTTGTTGAACTGGTTCCTCTGTACCGCGATCCCAAAAGTGACATGCTGGTCACTCAATACAACATGAAATTCGTTGAACAGGCTGGGCTGGTAAAGTTTGACTTCCTTGGTCTGACGACACTGACAATTTTGAAGCGTGGTCTGGATTTCCTTCAGGAACAAGGCATTAACGTCGATCTTTCACGAATTCCGTTGGATGATAAGCCGACATTCGAGATGCTGGCACGCGGTGACACTGCGGGCGTTTTCCAGTTTGAAGGCGCGGGCATGCGCGACATGCTCAAGCAGATGGCTGCAAGTCGTCTGGAGGACCTGATTGCCGGGGTTTCGCTATATCGACCCGGACCGATGGCGAATATTCCAGATTATTGCCGTAGAAAGCATGGGGAGCCCTGGGAGCCGCCGCACGAAGAAATCCGCGAAATTCTCGAAGAGACTTACGGGATCATGGTCTATCAGGAGCAGGTCATGCAGATCGCTCAAAAGATGGCTGGCTATAGTCTGGGTGGTGCTGATCTGCTGCGTCGCGCGATGGGCAAGAAGATTGCGGCCGAGATGGAAACCCAGCGAAGTATCTTCACGAAAGGCGCTACCGAACGCGGAATTACAGAGGAGAAAGCCGCGGAAGTCTTTGATCTTATGGCTCGTTTTGCCGATTATGGGTTCAATAAATCTCATGCGGCGGCTTATGCGCTGGTTTCTTACCAAACGGCCTGGATGAAGGCGAACCACCCAGTCGCATTCCTGGCGGGATGCATGTCTCTTGCCCGCGAAAAAACGGACAAGCTTGCGGCTTTATGTCAGGAAGCCCGACGGATGAAGATTGCCGTCCTGCCTGTCGATATCAATCGATCTGTGGCGGATTTTTCTATTGAGAAGATGGAAGATGGCAAGCTTGGAATTCGATATGCGCTGTCAGCTGTGAAGCGCGTTGGAGCTGCGGCAATGGATGCTTTGGTGGCGGCTCGTGGTAAGACACCCTTTGTGGATCTGACTGATTTTTCCGAGCGTTGTGACCCAAAGCAGCTCAATAAGATTCAAATAGAAAGTCTTGCAAAAGCAGGGGCTTTCGACTCTCTTCTCAAAGATAGACATACAGTTTTTGCAAGTGCCGAGATTATTCTGCGACGCGCTCAGGCGCGTGCGCAAGAGCAGAAGATGGGGCAATCCGGTCTTTTTGGAGGCGGGAATTGTGAGCGCGAAATTCTGCGTTTGAATGAGGGGCGCCCCTGGCCTGATTTTGAAAGACTGTCTCTGGAGGCGGGTGCGATTGGCTTCCACATGAGCGCCCATCCGCTGGACGCTTACCGCAATGTTCTGCGCAGGCTGGGCGTGACTCCCTCGCATTCACTCGAAAATGCTGCAAAAACAGGGTCTACGCGCGTCAAGATCGCTGGATGCGTGGTGGATAAGAAGGAACGTCCAACCCGGACCGGCAAGAAAATGGCATGGGTAAATCTCACGGATGCCGGGGGTGGATGTGAGGTCACGCTTTTCGCTGAAACACTGATATCATGTCGTGATCTTTTGGTTGCGGGACAGGCTATTCTCGTAAATGCCGAGCTGAAACTTGATGGTGACGCTTTGCGGATTACAGCGCAGAGTGTGATGGACCTTGAAAAGGCAGCGGCTGCAGAGCGGGCGGAAATGAGGATTTCTCTGGAGAAGCCGGATGCCCTTGAGAGCATTCGTGAAATTCTCGATGAGATGCAGGGTGGATGTGGTCGGGTGGTTCTTCTTCCTGCTCTGGAAGAGACGCGTGATGTTGAGATCACATTACCCGGTTTTTACCGTGTTACACCGCGACTGGGAGAAAGGTTAAGCACGATCCGGGGTGTGGAAAAGATAGAACATCGCTGAGTACGGCGGTGTGATGATCTTCTCTCTTGCAATACGCGCATTAATCCGCCATATCCCGCGCGTTCTTTTCTTTGATAGCCGTAAACTTCGGCTACTGAGGGAAGGAAATTCGCACGCATGACCTTGAGGTTCGCTGGTGTCCCGGTTTTCCAGGGCGTCGTCATGCGGAGGACTAACCAGAGAGAAGGAATTAAATCATGGCTATGCCTGATTTCACAATGCGTCAGCTGCTTGAAGCCGGTGTTCATTTCGGACACCACACGCGCCGCTGGAACCCTGCAATGGCGCCGTACCTGTTCGGTACCCGCAACCAGGTTCACATCATCGACCTGCAGCAGACAGTTCCAATGCTGGATCGTGCGCTGAAGGTTGTTCGTGATACTGTTGCTGGTGGCGGCCGCGTTCTGTTCGTTGGCACGAAGCGTGCAGCAGCTGAGCATGTTGCTGAGGCAGCTAACCGTTGCGGTCAGTACTACGTGAACCATCGCTGGCTCGGTGGCATGCTGACGAACTGGAAGACCATCACGGGTTCCATCAAGCGTCTGCGCCAGATCGAGGAAATGCTCTCCGGTGATACGGCTGGTCTGACCAAGAAGGAAGTCCTCGATATCACACGTGACAAGGAGAAGCTTGAGCGCTCTCTCGGTGGTATCAAGGAAATGGGCGGTCTGCCTGATCTTCTGTTCATCATCGACACCAACAAGGAAAAGCTGGCTGTTGAAGAAGCCAACAAGCTTGGCATTCCTGTGATTGCAGTGCTGGACAGCAATTCCAGCCCGGATGGCATTACTTACCCGATCCCAGGTAACGATGACGCCATTCGTGCCATCACCCTGTATTGCGACCTTGTGTCGTCTGCAGTGCTCGACGGAATCTCTGCTGAGCTCGCTGCATCGGGTCAGGATTTCGGCGCTGCGGAAGAGCTCCCGGTTGAAGCTGTTGTTGCAGAAGCTCCGGCAGAAGCAGAGCAGGCTGCTGCACCCGCTGCTGCTAACTGATACGGCTTGTCGGTATTCTGGCGAATACTGACATCTGAAACATGGACATGCGGTCGGGCGGTAGCGCCTGACCGCATGAACTTTTCAAGGGATAAGAGAAATGGCGCAAATCACTGCAGGCTTGGTGCGCGATCTTCGCGAGAAGACCGGCGCAGGCATGATGGATTGCAAAAAGGCTCTGACGGAAGTCGAAGGCGATATCGACGCCGCTATCGACTGGCTGCGCACGAAGGGTCTTGCTCAGGCTGCCAAGAAGTCCGGTCGTGTTACGGCGGAAGGTCTGGTTGGCGTTGCTTCCGAGAAGAATCGCGCTGCCATGGTTGAGGTGAATGCCGAGACCGATTTCGTGGGTCGTAACGATGCGTTTCAGGCATTCGTCGAGCAGGTTGCTCACGCTGCCCTGAAGGCGGGTGACGATCTCGAAGTCCTGAAGGCAGCACAGCTCCCGTCCGGCCGTACAGTTGCTGAAGAAATGACGCACCTGATCGCGACGATCGGTGAGAACATGTCTCTGCGTCGTGCGAAAGTTCTGAGCGTTTCCTCAGGCGTTGTCGCAAGTTACGTTCATGGTGCCCTGCGCCCTGGCATCGGCAAGATCGGCGTTCTCGCTGCTATCGAAGCACCCTCTGAGAGCGAAGCTCTTGAGACGCTTGGCCGTCAGATCGGTATGCATGTTGCAGCGACACGTCCGGCATCCCTGGATATTACGGGTGTTGATGCGGATGCACTTGAGCGTGAGCGCACTGTTCTCATCGAGCAGGCTCGTGAGTCCGGTAAGCCAGAAGCCATTATCGAAAAGATGGTCGAAGGCCGTATTCGCAAGTTCTATGAAGAAGTCGTTCTTCTGGAGCAGGTCTGGGTTCATGATGGTGAAACCCGCGTGAGCAAGATCGTTGAAAAGGCTGGTGCCAAGCTTGTTGCTTTCGAGCGTTTTCACCTTGGTGAAGGCATCGAAAAGGAAGAAAGCGATTTCGCTGCAGAAGTGGCCAAGGCTGCTGGCGGCTGAATGTCTCTTTCAGAAAGTGCCTGAAGGTGCTTTTGGCAAGTCGTTCTGGAAAACCCCTGTCCGCATTCGTGGGCAGGGGTTTTCTGTTTCGGCGATCTGACTGCTCTGGAATTCCCCGTTGAAGGCGAGATGTTCATATGGAATGGGAAGCAGCTGTAATTGTTCTGTCAGTCCGTCCATATGGCGAGACCAGCGTGCTGGTGCATCTTTTTAGCGAAGAGCATGGTGTGTGCCACGGGGTTGTGCGTGGTGGTGCTTCCCGACGACAGGCTTCTTTGTGGCAGACGGGAAACCTTGTCATGGCTCACTGGCGTGCGAGACTGGCAGATCAGCTGGGTACAGTGAGTGCAGAACTGGTGCAGAGCCCCGCGGCGCGTGTATTGGATTTGCCAATCCCGCTTGGGATGATCAGTAGTGCATGTGCACTTACAGATGGTGCTCTGCCTGAGCGCGAATCACATCCTGAACTTTTCATGGAGTTGATCAGGCTGTTGACGCTGGTGGGTGTTGCCCCAGAACCACCACCTATGGCGCCGTATCTTCGGTGGGAATGTCTTATGCTGGAAGTTCTGGGCTATGGACTGGATCTTGAGCGCTGCGCTGTGACAGGCATGAAGGACAATCTTTGCTATGTTTCCCCTCGCACGGGGTGCTCGGTGAGTGATGAGGGAGCTGGCACCTGGAAGAATCGTCTTCTTCCGTTGCCACGGCTTTTCATTGACTCGGACGACGACGGCGACGCGCAGGGATGGAAGGACGGAATGCTGCTTACAGGCCACTTTTTGGCGCGGTCCGTTTTTGGCGTGCGTAATCTGCCGCTTCCCTCCGCACGGGAGCGGTTATATGAGCGCATAGTGCGCTTATGTCTGCCGATTGCGGAAGAGAGTGCCTTAGTAGACGGGCTGGAAGGAGCTGGGTCGGATGCCGCTGACGACATCGGGGTCGGCACTGTTATTCCAGACTGACCAGTCCCAACCGGGATGCTGATTGATCTCAGCGGTCATGTGGCGCTCATCCAGCAGATTGATCTTATGTGAGCCCATATAGGCGCGGTATGCAGCAGGTGACCCCATATATACACATCCGCAGGCGGTTGGATCTGCGTAGAGCATGACGGCCTGATTCTCTTTCATGCGGTATGTGAGGGTATTGGCAGGAAGAAGATTCATCATCTGCCATCTGGCGGTCGTATCTGCGGGATGGGCCTTGAAGCCAGCGAGCGCAAAATCATTTTCTGCACGCTGGATGGGCCTGTAGGGCGAGCATGCGACAACCATTGTGAGGAGGACGCTGGACAGAAGGGGTCGCCAGTGTCTAATCGGATGCAGGAAAAGGGGAGTTTCATGGGCGCGGATTTGGCTGGTCATATCGAAGATACCAAGCTCGCGGAGGCACTGAGCGAGCGATATATTGCGTATGCGATGTCGACCATCATGGCCCGGTCCCTGCCGGACGTCCGTGACGGCCTCAAGCCGGTACATCGGCGCCTCCTTTACGCGATGCAACAGCTACGCCTTGATCCCACATCAGGGTTTAAAAAGTGTGCACGTGTTGTGGGTGATGTGATTGGTAAGTTCCATCCTCATGGCGATTCATCAGTTTATGAAGCGCTCGTGCGTTTGGCACAGGATTTTGCGGTTCGTTACCCGCTGGTCGAGGGGCAGGGAAATTTTGGCTCCATCGACGGCGATGGTGCGGCCGCGATGCGGTACACGGAAAGTCGACTGACGGAAGTTGCAAAGGCGCTTCTGGAGGGCATCGAGGATGATGCGGTCGATTTTCGTGCAACATACGATAATGAAGATCAAGAGCCGATTGTGCTCCCCGGAGCATTTCCGAACCTGCTCGCCAATGGTGCTGCCGGTATCGCGGTCGGTATGGCGACGAGTATTCCGCCGCACAACGCTGGCGAGATATGTCTGGCAGCCAAGCTGCTGATTGAGAAGCCCGACGTCAGCGTTGCCGAGCTGGTTGAGTTGATGCCTGGCCCTGATTTCCCCACGGGTGGGATTCTGGTCGAGGAACGCGATGCGATCGTACGTGCTTATGAGACCGGTCGTGGAAGTTTCCGCACGCGTGCGAAATGGGAAGTGGAGCAGGGGCGCTTCGGCACCTGGGTCATTGTCGTCACTGAAATTCCCTATCAGGTACAGAAGTCACGCCTGATCGAGCAGATTGCGGAGCTGATGGATCAGCGCAAGCTGCCGCTTCTCGGGGATGTTCGTGATGAGAGCACGATGGATATGCGTCTCGTGCTCGAACCCAAGACCAAAGGCTGTGAGCCTGAAGTCCTGATGGAAACGTTGTATCGCAATACCGCTCTGGAAAATCGCTTCAGCCTGAACATGAATGTCCTTGGTGGAGATCGTGTTCCGGGTGTTCTGTCGTTGAAGCAGGTTCTCAGGGCTTGGCTTGATCATGTTCATGAGGTCTTGGTCCGGCGTTCGAACCACCGCCTCGCCGCAGTCATGCGTCGTTTAGAAATTCTTGATGGGTTTCTGGCGGTTTACCTCAATCTGGATGAGGTCATTCGCATTATCCGAGAGGAAGATGAGCCCAAGGCAAGTCTGATGCGGACTTTTGAATTGACGGATATTCAGGCCGAAGCCGTGCTGAATATGCGCCTGCGTTCATTGCGTCGCCTTGAGGAAATGGAGATCCGTAAGGAGCGCAATAAGCTGGAGGACGAGCGCAAGTCTCTGGAATTGCTGCTTGGCTCTGAAAAGAGGCGCTGGACGCGTATTGGCAAGGATCTGGATGCAACCATCAAGCGTTTCGGCAGTGGTGCGCTGGGTGATCGTCGTACTTTGATATCGGAGCCTCCCAAGCCCATCGACATTACGGCGGCCCTTGAAGTTGATCGTGAAGCGCTGACCATTCTGCTTTCCCGCGAAGGTTGGATACGGGCGATGAAGGGTCATGGGCTGGATCCACAGAGTCATCGTTTCAAAGAGGGAGACGAGGGCTGGCTTGCTGTTGAATGTCAGAGCACGGACCGGCTGTGTCTGTTAGCGAGTGGCGGTAAGGCATTTACGCTGCGGGCAGCCGACATGCCGCGTGGCCGTGGATTTGGACAGCCCGTCCGTACGCTTGCCGAAGTGTCTCAGGAAGAGCGGGTGGTCACGCTGTTCAATCTTGTTGAAGGTGGAAAGCGTCTGATTTCGTCCGAAAGTGGGCGCGGAATGATTGTTCTGGACGGCAATATCGCAGCCGAGAAGCGCACAGGAAAACAGATTTTCAACGTTAAGGACGGCGAGAGTGTGTTCGAGTGCATTCCGGCCGATGGCACGCATGTACTGACGCTTGGGCATAACAAGCGCGCACTCGTTTTCCCGATTGATCAGGTGCCTGAAATGGCTCGTGGCAGCGGCGTGGCACTGCAGAAGCTTGGAGACAGCACGCTGAGAAGTCTTCGTGTTTTCACGATGGCAGAAGGCCTTGTCTGGCAGGAAGGACAGCGCCCCCGGTCTGCTGCCGATATGACAGCGCTGGAATCCCGGCGCGGGGCGGTGGGTAAGCCGGCGCCACAATGGATGCTACGCAAGTAACGCTTTTGGTTGGTTAAGGCGCTTTCGAGAACGGGTACCAGTGCCCGTCATGGAGCGTTTCGGCTGGTTGATAGAGGGCTTTGTAGTCCATTTTTCTGCTGCCGGGCACGTAGTAGCCCATGTAGAGAAACCCTAGCCCCTGCCGTGCTGTTTCCTGGATAAGCCATAGGATCGAGCAGCTACCCCATGAAGCCGCGGGGTCGGCAGGGTCATAGAACGTATAAACAGCGGATAATCCGTCTCCGAGGCGGTCTACGAGGCTGACGCAGACCAGCGAGCCGTCTTCCGTGCGGAATTCGATGACGGATGTCTGTACAGGCGTGTTAGAGATCAATGCGTCATAATCGGCGCGTTTCATCAGTGCCATGTCGCCATTTGCGTGGCGTACGTGCTGGTAACGTTCGAAGAGCGCGAACTGCTCGTCGGTGGTTACTGGCGCAAGGATCTGGATATGAAGCTTTTGCAACCGCTTCTGGGCCTTGCGCTGTGTCCGTGTGGGCAGGAATGTGGCTACGGGAATGCGTAAAGGCACGCATGCACGGCATCCAACGCATACAGGCGCATAGGCCATGAAGTGGCTGCGTCTGAATCCGGCCTGTGACAGGCGGTCATGCAGTGCTGAAGCATTTTCACCGCTAAGATCCGTGAGGACCTTGCGCTCCAGGCGATTAGGCAGATAAGGGCAGGGAGCGGGCTCAGTCGTGTAGAAGAGCTGTGGACGGTGTTGCATCGGGTCGCTCCTCTCCTAGTTGAACCAATTACCATTTTGCAGCGTAGCCAATCCAGTGTCAGTACGCATCCAAGATGTTCTGATATGGAGTTTGGGAAGCTCTTTTCTGGATATCTATGACCTACACGACGCTTCTTGGAATTTTTCTGACGATTCTACGTTGGGGATTTCCTGTCCTGGTGACGGTTCACGCTCTTCTGAACAAGCGCAACACGGCGGCGTGTGCGGGCTGGATTGGCGTATGCTGGGTTATGCCGCTGCTTGGTACGGCGCTTTATCTGATGTTCGGGATCAACCGGGTGCATCGCCGGGCCAAAAAGATGATGAACCGGCATGTCTGGGAGGGAGGTGACCCGCTGGCGCAACTACGTCATGTCATGGACGGCAATCTGGGCCCGCTTGCCAGAATGCTGGGACGGCTGACGGAGCGGCCTTTGTTGCAGGGGAACGCCGTGACCTGCCTGCATGACGGGGACAATGCCTATCCGGTCATGCTTGAAGCGATCAATGCTGCAAGTCATTCCATCATGTTGTGCTCCTATATTTTTCGGGCAGATCAGGTTGGCAACGATTTTGCAGATGCGCTTGGAGCCGCGAAGAAACGCGGTGTGGAAGTCCGTGTTCTCGTGGATGGAATCGGGAGCGGCTATTTTTTCTGTGGAATTAAACGCAGGCTGGCACGCGACGGAATTCATTGTGCGCAGTTCATGCACTCCATATGGCCTTGGCGCATGCCGTTCATCAACCTGCGTAATCACCGCAAGATTCTGGTGGTGGATGGTCGGGTAGGCTTCATGGGGGGGCTCAATATTGGGGAGGAAAACCTTCTTCGTCTGAGAACCAAGCTGCCCGTTGCCGATACGCATTTCCGTCTGGAAGGCCCCGTCGTGCATCAGTTGGCTGAAGCATTCGCATGGGACTGGGCATTCACGACAGGTGAAGAGCTTGAAGGGCATCGCTATCTGCCCTCACCGGTACCGGTGGGTGATATCCCGATGCGCATCGTGACGTCTGGCCCGGATGCAGATCTTGAAAAGATAGAATTCGGGATGCTTCAGGCCATCACTCTGGCCAAGCGTCATGTCCGGTTCATGACGCCATACTTCATTCCTGATGATCGCTTTTCAACCGAACTGAATTTGGCGGCGCTGCGGGGCGTTACGATCGACGTGGTTGTTCCGCGCAGCAGCAATCATCCTCAGATCGATTATGCCCGTGATGCCAATTTGCGGCAGTTTCTTGATGCAGGGTGCAGAATCTGGATGGCCAAACCTCCGTTCAACCATTCCAAGCTTATGGTGGTTGATGAAGAGTGGAGCTTTGTGGGAAGCACCAATCTGGATGTTCGTTCGCTCAGACTGAATTTTGAGATCAATCTTGAAATCTACGATACCAAGGTCGCCGGTGATTTGGCTGCGTTCATGGACAAGCACCGCGGAACGCGACTCACGCATCACGATATCGATCGTAAATCCTTATTGGTGCAGCTTCGAAATTCTGCAGTCAGGCTTTTTCTCCCGTACCTCTGAGGATCAGTTTCCAAGGCGGAGCGTAATTGATATCGGGCGATGATCTGAGCCAAAGCGCGGTAGTGCATGGGTGTCCACACGTGTTAGGCCGCGCACCAGACAACGATCCAGACGCAGGGGCAGCTTGTCGAGCATCCGATGTGTTTTTTCGCGGGGACCAACGTCGTGAAAGCCACGGAGCATAACGGGGCCGACAAGGTTGAAGTCACCCACGATGACGGCGCGGTGGCGCATCAGGCCGCTAATTCTCAGAAGCTGGCGGCGGTTGAGGATCTGGCCGTGTGAAAGATGAACATTGGCAAGGGAAAACGACCCAAAGTCGATCATCTGTGCCGTCCGCCTGACCACGAGCCCACTTGGAAGCGTGCAGGATGCCGGTGGCTTCACAAACGGGATGCGGCTCCAGCAGGCTGTGCCATGCGGCCGGCCAGGGAGTGGAATACGCGCATAGTAGCCGCCAAGAACCTCAGGCAGCATATCAACGGGTTCCTGGGCCTCCTGCATCAAAACGATGTCTGCGTCTTCGGACCGGATAACGGTGAGGACGTCTTCAACGGATGCGCCATCCCAGCGCAGAAGGTTCCAGCTCAGAACCTTGAATGGTGCGCCCGACGACAGTAGGGGGGTCAATGCATGGACTCCGGAAGGGAAAGTGGGTGTTTGGGCTCAGGGCGATGTGGCCCGGCCGCGAATTCGCTTGTGAGCGTGTACCCGACTGCCAGCAATACGGGACCAAGGAAAATCCCGAGGCCACCAAACGCCACCACACCGCCCAGAACGCCCAGGACGGTCAGGAGATATGGCAGTTGTGCGCCTCGAGAGATGAACGCCGGGCGGATGAGGTGGTCTGCGCCTGATATGATGAGCACACCATAAGTGGCCAGGAAGAGGCCATAGCCCAGATGGTGCGTCATCGCGAGCCAGATGGCAGCAGGGATCCAGATCAATGGTGCGCCGATGGGGAAAACAGCAACGAATGCCGTGACGCCAGCCAGGAGGACCGGCGAGGGAACACCGGCAATCATGAGGCCAATGCCCGTCAGGACACCCTGGACGATCGCAGTTCCGAGAATACCATATACCGTACCGCGGATTGTCCGCCCGATCACGTTGATGAGTCTCGGAGCGGCGCGTGGGCCTGCGATTCTGCTGATCAGGGATGTGATCGTGTAGCCAAGGGAATCGCCGTTCAGCCACAGGAAGAATGCAATGAACAGAGCCATCGCAAGTTCGGCAATACCGCTGGCCAGTCGCACGAGAATGCTCAGCATGATGTGGGCAATCTGTCCCGCATAAGGGCGGATGACTTCTGTGAGCGCGCCGACATCGTGACTGAAATTATGCCAGATACTTATCAGATACGGTCCTGCCAGAGGTACGTGGTCCATCCAGTCCGGTGGCGTGCTGGCGGTGGTCGTGCGCAGCAGGAGTGCATCCATTTCGGAGATCAGTGCCGGGATGTCACTGATGCCAGCCGAAGTTAGAACGGCGAGTGGGACGATGATCGTCACGGCGCTCAGGATCATCATGGCGATGGCGGCCAGCACCGAACTGATACGCCGTCTCAGGCGACGGTATATCGGCCACGTGGCGAATGTGAGGATTGCAGCCCAGACAATTGCCGAAAGGAATGGCCAGAGAATAATGCCACATCCATAGGCGATTCCGACTAGCAGAAGTCCGAGGAGGATCCGTTCGGTCGTCATTGGGCGATGCTGCCTTGGAAATTCATTACGGGGCGGCAGACGAGGTGTTCATGATATGACACTCTTGCACGCTCTGGCGCCCTACGCACCCCTCGACCTATGTTGATCGAATGATATCTCCTCTTCTTGACGCTCAGGCGATCCTTTCGGAAGGCCTCCGCTACGTTCCCCTTGATGCCAGTGTGCTTTTGCCTGGTCAGAAAGGCGACCCGGACAAGGCTTTTGCTGAGGCACGCATGGTGGGTGCGCGCCGGTTTGATATTGATGTCTTCTCCGACCCTGAGAGCGCATATCCGCACACTGTGCCGGGGGTGGCGCGTTTCTGCGCACTCATGGGCGCACTGGGCCTTACTGAAGATACACCGATTCTTTTTTATGATCAGCGCGGTAGCGCGGGAGCATGCCGTGGCTGGTGGCTGGCCCGACTTTTTGGCCACCGCGACGTTCGTATTCTTGACGGTGGCCTGAAAGCATGGCGCGAAGTCGGTGGCGCTGTTGAAAGCGGCCCGGTTCATGAGCCTGTGCCAGCGCTTTATCGGGCACGTCTGGAGTATGGATTGCTTGCAGGTGCGGGAGATGTGCTGGCTGCTTTGAGTGATGATCATCGTATTGTCCTCGACGCGCGAAGTGCTCCGCGGTTTGCTGCGGAAGTTCCAGAACCGCGTCCGGGTGTACGGGGAGGGCATATGCCGGGGGCTCTCAATCTTGACTGGACGGGTCTTCTGGATGCCGAAGGCTTTTTTCTAAAGCCGGATGTTTTACGCACACGCTTCGCCCCGGTAGCGGGCCGAAAGGTCATTGCAAGCTGTGGCTCAGGGTTGACCGCTGCGACACTTCTGGCTGGACTGGAAATTGCAGGTTTGCCCTCAGGGGCAATGTTTGATGGGTCCTGGGCCGAATGGGGCAGTGACCCGCAGGCACCGATTGTGACAGGAAAAGTATGAGCACCAATTCTGACGGGACGCTGGATGATGTGAGCCAGGGCTGGGCGCGTCTGGCATCAACGCTTGTTCAGGGTGGGCGTTCCAAGCGTATCCCTGAGAGTGGCGAGTTCGTGAACCTGCCTGTTGCGCGCGGCTCGACCGTACTGTTTCCGACGCTTGAGGCGATGGCTGCGAATGGCCGCAACAGCCATGATCATGCGTTGGTTTATGGCGCCATGGGATCGCCTGTACAGCACGAGCTTGAGAAGCTGCTGTCCGATATCGAAGGTGGCACGCACACGCAGGTCGTTAATTCGGGGCTGAGTGCCTGTACAACGCCGTTGCTGGCGTTTCTGGGGAGTGGAGATCACCTGCTCCTGCCGGATTCAGTTTATGGCCCAACACGCCGTTTCGCGAACACGATGCTTGCCCGAATGGGTATCGCCACAACGTATTACGCGCCTCTTGCGACGCAGGACGAAATACGCGCGCTGATTCGCCCTGAAACAAAACTCCTCTTTGCCGAAAGTCCGGGTAGCCACACTTTTGAAGTGCAGGATATCCCGATGCTCTCCCGGACGGCACATGAAGCGGGTGCGCTTCTGGTGTTGGACAACACGTGGGGTATCGGCGTCTTCCAGCCGTTCGAGCATGGGGTGGATGTATCTGTTCAGGCGCTGACGAAATATCCGGTCGGTCACTCGGATGTCATTATCGGATCGATTACGGTTGCGGATGAGGGGCTATGGAAGAAGCTTCGTGATGCTGCGATCCAGTTGGGGCAATGCGCCGGGCCGGATGACTGTTGGCTTACGCTGAGGGGGCTGCGCACGATGGCTGTGCGCCTGGCACATCAGTCGCGTTCGGCTCTTGAGCTTGCGCAATGGCTCAAGGCGCGCTCTGAAGTATCACGGGTACTGCATCCGGCTCTGGAAGATTGTCCCGGACATGAAAACTGGAAGCGCGATTTTCGTGGTGCGAGTGGTTTGTTCGGTGTGCAGCTTCGTGCGGATATTTCCGTGGCTGCCATGGAGCGGATGGTGGATAGCCTGAAGATGTTTGGCATCGGTGCTTCGTGGGGGGGGTATGAGAGCCTTATTCTCCCCACAACGGGCCGAATCAACCGTACTGCGCAGGATGCACCCTCCGAGATTGCAGCGTTCAGGCTACAGATCGGTCTGGAAGCTGTTGATGATCTTAAGGCCGATCTTGCCAATGGTCTTGAAGGGCTTGAAATCGCTGTTTAGCGCTGCCTGAAACCCAGCGCCTCCGCAATATGGTGGCGCTGAATATCTTCGCTCTCATCAAGGTCTGCGATCGTGCGGGCAACGCGGAGCAAGCGCGTCAGGCCACGATTGGAGAGGCGCAGTTTTTCGGATGCCTGCTCTGCCATATCGCGTGCGTTTTCTTCCATGACAAAGGGTTCTGGAGACGTTCGGGCATTGCACTCTCCCTGTCTGGCAAGCTGTTTTGCACGGGCAATTTCTACCCGCTTTCTGACTGTCGCGCTGTCTTCGCCCTTGGGTGCGCGGCTGATTTCAATCGGCGATAGCGGTACGATTTCAACCCGAAGATCCATGCGATCCAGCATAGGACCGGATATTTTTGCGCTGTAATCTTCTCCACATCGGGGTGCCTTGCGGCAGGATCTTTCAAGATCTCCGAGATATCCGCAGCGACAGGGGTTCATGGCGGCTACGAACTGAAAACGCGCAGGAAATGTGATGTGTTGTGCTGCACGGGCGATGGAGATTGATCCTGTCTCGATTGGCTGACGCAGGGACTCGAGGCATGAGCGTGAAAATTCTGGCAGCTCGTCCAGGAAAAGCACGCCGTTATTGGCCAGGCTCACTTCTCCTGGTCGGATTTTCGTGCCACCGCCCACCATTGCAGGTAGGCTCGCACTGTGATGTGGCGCACGATATGGCGGTCTGGAGACCAGTCTTCCATCTTTCAGCATGCCAGAAACGCTATGGATCCTACTTGTTTCGAGCATTTCTTCTCGGGTTAGGTCTGGCAAAATTCCTGCTAGACGACTGGCGAGCATGGACTTTCCAGCGCCGGGCGGTCCGCTCATGAGAAGTGAATGTCCACCTGCGGCAGCTATTTCCAACGCACGGCGACCGATTGCCATGCCTTTGACGTCCGAAAGATCTGGTCCGTAATCAGGGGCATTAGCTTCGGCATCGGGAACTGGCGTCAAAACCTGATCACCACGAAAATGAGCAACAAGTTCTGCCAGAGTAGCCGGAGCCAAAATATCAGCCTCAGGTGCGCCCCACCGGGCCTCACGCCCCTGGGAGGCAGGGCATACTAGGCCAAGGTCAAGTTCTACGGAGCCCAGAGCAGCGGAGAGAACACCAGCCACCGGATTGATACGGCCATCAAGGGAAAGTTCACCAACAGCAGCATAGGCGCACGCAGACTCAAATGGAATAATTCCCATTGCGACCAGCAACGCAATAGCGATGGGCAGGTCGAAATGGGCACCTTCCTTGAGAAGGTCTGCCGGAACGAGATTTATGAGGATGCGCTTTGGCGGGAGAGCAAGGCCCATAGCGGTTAAAGCAGCGCGTACGCGCTCCCGGGCTTCGCCAACTGATTTGTCCGCAAGGCCGACCACCAGAAACGCCGGCAGGCCACTGGAAAGCTGAACTTCCACGGTCACGGGAACGGCTTCAATTCCGGAGAATGCAAAGCTCTGGATACGGGCAAGGCTTGGTGAAGTCTGGCTAGGGCTCGTCATGAAACGAACCCTAGCCATAAAATATTTCCAATTGGTTAAGATTGCACAATCAGGAGCGTTGATAAATCAGGCGGGCCCGAAGCGTTCCGTCCAGAGCGCGGAGACCTTCAAGAAGCTTCGTATCCAGTTCCGGATTGGATTCTGCTTCTACGACTACATATCCGAGCTCACCGTCCGTTTGCAGGAACTGAGCTGTAACGTTGCAGTTTTCAGCAGAAAACAGCTCGTTGATCTGGCGCATGATTCCGGGGCGGTTGGCGTGGACATGCATGAAGCGTGTGCCACGTGGGCGCTCTGGAAGCTGAACGCTCGGGAAATTCACGGCGCCAATCGTGGAACCAACGTCGGAATAATCCGCAAGTTTACGGGCTACTTCCACGCCAATCCGCTCCTGGGCTTCCATGGTGGAGCCACCGATATGCGGCGTGAGAAGGACGTTGTCGAGACCCTGAAGGGGCGTTGAGAAACGCTCTTGGGCGTTCTTTGGCTCAACGGGGAATACATCAATTGCGGCGCCCATGAGGTGGCCGTCTTTGAGTGCGGCCGCAAGTGCGTCCAGATCGACAACATTTCCACGGGCGTTGTTGAGGAGGATCGAATTGGGCTTCATTGCCCGGATTTCCGCTTCTCCGATCAGGTTATCGGTTTCCGGAGTCTGTGGCACGTGAAGTGTCACCACGTCAGACTGGCTTAGAAGTTCCTGCAGGGTGGCGACGGGTTCTGCGTTGCCGTGTGGAAGACGGGTCATGACGTCGTAATACAGGACGCGCATTCCGAAGGCTTCGGCCAGAACCGAGAGTTGCGATCCGATCGAACCGTAACCTACGATACCGATCGTCTTGCCTCGAACTTCCCAGGCATTGTTAGCGGACTTGTCCCACCCGCCATTATGGCATGCGACCGAGCGGGAAGGGATGCGGCGCATGAGCATGACAACTTCGCCCATGACCAGTTCTGCCACGGAGCGTGTGTTGCTGAAGGGGGCATTGAACACAGGGATCCCCGCCATGCGAGCCGCTTCGAGATCGACCTGGTTTGTGCCGATGCAGAAGCAGCCGATGGCCATAAGTCGATCTGCGGCTTCGATCATTTCGTGGCTGAGTTGGGTCCGGCTGCGAATGCCGACCATGTGCACGCCATGCAGGGCTTCTTTCAGGGCCTCTCCTTCGAGAGCGCCCTTGAGGCGCGTGACTTCATGATAGCCCTGTGCAGCGAGATGGGCGACTGCGCTTTCATGGATACCTTCAAGAAGAAGGATGCGAATCTTATTTTTGGGAAGTGAGAAATGCGTTTCCATGTTTCCGTCCCGGGTCTTGAACCGGAACGTTCCGGTTACATTTCAACCAGTTTCCGGCCCATCCCGACCGGGGCACCTGCCTAGCCGATCAGGGCCTTTCAGGAAAGGTGTCGCACGACCTCAGCGAGGAGGTTGCCATCTCCACACGCCAGGACGGTCCCGTCACTGTCGAGAGACAGCGGCGCACCATGCCAGTCAGTGATGCTGCCGCCTGCTCCTTCGATCACTGGCACCAGCGCTCCCCAGTCCCACGGATTCATTGTGCATTCGGCAATGATATCGATCTGCCCAAGGGCAAGCAGGCCATATGCATAGCAGTCTCCACCCCATGAGGTCCGGCGGGTCTGTTTCTGCAGGGCTGCGAAGCGGGGGGTATGTGCCGGTGTCATGATCTCGGGGGACGTGCAGGAAAGTTCGGCTTCTGAGAGCGTCAGGCCACTACGGGTTCCAATGACGCCGGGCATCAGCTCGGATGTATATGTGCTAGGGTGTCCCTTGATACCCGTCCACCGCTCCCGGGTTACGGGCTGATCGATCAGCCCGAGAACAGGTTTTCCTTTGTGAAAAAGCGAAATCAGCGTGCCGAAGGTTGGTCGGCCCGTGAGAAACGCCCTTGTTCCGTCGATGGGGTCCAGCACCCAGAGCCAGTCTCCCTGAGTACCACTCATTCCTGCTTCCTCACCAAGGATGGCATGGTGTGGAAGGCGCTTTTCTAGAATAGCGCGCATGGCCTTCTCGGCGGCCTTGTCTGCAATTGTGACTGGGCTGTCGTCTGATTTTGCGTCGGCACGGATGGACGTCCGAAAATAGGGCAGGACAGTTTCGCGGGCGATATCTGCACAGGCCTGCGCGACGTCCAGAGCCTCAAGCAGAAGGGAGTCGTCCATATTCTTTTCCTGATCCTCGCCATGAAAGCACTGCATGAGATTGACGCTGGACGGTCGCAGCGGCATCAACACCACCATGCGTCCGATCATCGTCATTCCCACCAGACTTGCCTCGACCCGCCTGCCGCGCAAGGCCCTTGCTGATATCGGCGGTGTTCCCATGATTTTGCGCGTGGTTCATCGAGCCCTTCAAAGTGGGCTGGGAACGGTTGTCGTCGCGGCTGGAGATCAGGAAATTCTGGATGCTGTTTCTGGAATTGAAAATGTGCGCGGTGTTCTAACCGAATCGGCCTTGGCAAGCGGCTCGGACAGGGTGCATGCGGCGCTTGAACAGATTGATCCACAGCGTGACCATGATGTGGTCATCAACCTGCAGGGCGACCTGCCGCTGATCGACCCGACGACACTCCATAATGTTCTGGAGCCGCTGAAACTGCCTGGCTTCGATATTGGGACGCTTGCCGCCCCGGTAATGAACATTGAAGAGCGGGATGCTGCTTCAGTTGTGAAGATTGCCTGCTCTTTTGAAAATTCCCATGTAGCGAGAGCTTTGTATTTTTCCCGGCAGGTGCTGCCGTGGGGAGAGGGAGAGCACTGGCATCATGTTGGCGTGTATGCGTGGCGGCGGGAAGCGTTGGCGCGTTTTGTCTCGCTACCACCATCGGCCCTCGAACGTCGCGAGAGCCTTGAACAGTTGCGGGCGCTGGAAGCCGGAATGACTATTGGATGCGCGCGGATTTCCCATGCGCCTCTGGGTGTGGACACGCCTTTTGATCTTGAACGCATAAGAGGACTGGTCTGATGCCGATCATTGCATTTCAGGGCCGTCCCGGGGCCTATTCGGACCTTCTGTGTCGCATGGTCAAGCCAGGATGGACGACACTCCCGTGCCGCACATTCGCCGAAGCTATTGAAGCTGTCCATGTAGGAAGTGCGGATGAGGCGATGCTGGCGTGTGAGAATACGCTCGCCGGGCGTGTTCCTGATATTCATTCGCTCCTCCCAGATGCCGATCTTTATATCGTGGGCGAGCATTTCCAGCGGGTTGAGCATTGCCTGCTTGCTGTCAAAGGTACCCGCATTTCGGATATTCGCAGGATTCATACGCATCCGGTCGCGCTGGGGCAGATCCGTAGTCTGATTTCTGAACTCGGCGCAGAGGCAGTGCCGGAGTTTGATACTGCAGGCGCGGCTGAACTGGTTGCGAAGTGGAACAACCCGGAAGATGCAGCGATTGCGTCCTCGCTTGCCGGCGAACTGAATGGTCTGGACCTCTTGCGCTGCAATGTTGAGGATGCCACGCACAACACCACGCGCTTTTATCGCGTGGCCAAAGAGCCCTGTCGGCCAGATCCTTCCCGGCATGATACGTTGACGACGCTGCTGATGCGCGTGAGGAACCGCTCGGGCGCGCTCTATGCAGCACTCGGCGGGTTTTCCAGGCACGGCATCAACATGACCCGTATCGAGAGTTACATGCTCAATGGTTCCTTCACGGCCACCCAGTTCCTCATGGACGTTGAGGGGCATCCTGAGCAGCCTGCGCTTTCAATGGCATTGAGCGAACTGGGAGAGGTCAGTGACAACTTGAGAATTCTGGGTGTCTACCCACGAAGTCTTTCCCGAGATGGTGCTTGACGCACTGACAGGGGAGCGTAAGGAAATGCCGCAAACGCAAGCAGGGGCAGAGACAATGGCGGACATGACAAGGTTTCGGGGATCGCTGACTGCTCTGGTCACGCCGATGAGTGCTGATGGCCAGATAGATTATGATGTCGCGGCGAAACTGATTGAGCGTCAGATCAATGGCGGTACGACCGGACTGATTCCAGCAGGGACAACAGGTGAAAGCCCGACCCTGACGCATCAGGAACATGGACGCGTTATCGAACATTGTGTGGAAGTTTCTGCCGGGCGTGTGCCTGTGATGGCGGGAGCAGGTTCCAACAGCACGGTTGAGGCTGTTGGTATGGCAAAGCATGCCCATACTGTTGGTGCTGATGCCCTGCTTGTCGTCGTCCCTTATTACAACAAACCGACGCAGGAAGGTCTGTACCGTCATTTTATGACGATTGCAGACGCGACTCCCCTGCCGATATGGCTCTATTGTATTCCGGGTCGGTCGGTAGTGGACGTGGCTCCTGCGACGATGCAACGCCTTGCCGCACATGCCAATATTGTCGGCACGAAAGACGCAACGGCGGATCTCGCGCGGCCAATCGTCATGCGTCGCGTTACAGGAAAGCCTTTCAATCAGCTTTCTGGTGATGACAACACTGTATTGTCCTTTCTCGGTGCAGGCGGAGACGGGTGCATCGGTGTTACGTCAAATGTTGCACCCCATTTTTGCGCCCAGATGCATACTGCCTGGCAGGAAGGTCGCTTGCAGGACGCAATCGCTATTCAGGACCGTTTAAGTCCGTTGCACGATGCTATGTTCCGGGAAAGCAACCCGGGACCTGTGAAATACGCTTTGTCCAGACTGGGGTTGTGCACACCAACGCTGCGCCTTCCTTTGGCAGAGCCTCTTGAGGCGACAAAGCAGATGGTTGATGCAGCCTTACGCTCCCTTGAACTTCTGGATTGATACGGGGATATGGCCGGAAAGAAGACAAAAAGCGGAATGATTTCACACGGAATCGCCGCGCAGAATCGGAAAGGCCGATTCAACTACACGATCCTTGAAACGACAGAGGCAGGCATTGTCCTGAAAGGGCCGGAGGTGAAAAGCCTGAGGCTCGGTCGTGCCACTATTACTGAAGCTTATGCAGCAGAACGGGATGGAGAGCTCTGGCTTTTTAACTCATACATTCCCGAGTATCAGGGAGGCGTGCTTTCCCGGTTTGATACGCGCGCCGCGCGCAAGCTTTTGCTTCATCGTAAGCAGATTGATCATTTTCTGGGCGCAGTCAGCCGATCAGGATCTTCGATTGTCCCTTTGGACATACACTTCAACGACCGTGGTGTAGCCAAGGTTACTTTAGGGTTGGGGCAGGGACGGAAGAAAGAAGACAAGCGCCACGCGATCGCAGAACGTGACTGGCAGCGCGACAAGGCGCGTCTGGTTCGGAGTAAAGGTAAGGATTACTAGCCAACCCTTCTGCTTTCGAAGAGGGGGCCTTTAAAGGTTAGCAGACTGCCTGAAGTTGTTTGATATTCATGCATAAAAAAGGGCCGCTGCAAAAGTGCAGCGGCCCTTTCTCAGGAGTAGATCCTAGGATCAGTCGACGCTGATTGCAGCGGCTTCTGGACCCTTCTGGCCCTGAACAACCTTCACGTTGGTCGCCTGACCTTCATTGAGGGAAGCAATGCCAGAACGCTCAAGAGCGGAAGCATGGATGAAAATGTCCTTGCCGCCGGATTCTGGCGTGATGAAGCCAAAGCCCTTCGTGGAGTTGTACCACTTAACGATGCCGCGAATTTCTTCAGACTGGGACATGTCAGGAGCCGGACGGCCCGGACGTGCTGCACCACCACCGAAACGGGGACCTGCGCCGCCACCGGCGAACGGTGCGCGGGGGCGGGGAGCTTCTGCAGTGCTTTCGTCAACGGAAATAACTTCCGCAACCTGACGACCCTTCGGGCCCTGACCAATGCGAACCGAGAGTGTTGCACCTGGGTTCACAGTGCTGAAGCCAGCTGTGGAAAGAGCGTTGGCGTGCAGGAAAACGTCGCCAGAACCGTCTGCCAGTTCAACGAAGCCGAAGCCCTTTTCGCCGTTGAACCACTTTACGGTTGCATTGATTTCCGGGCCTGATGCGAGGACGGAAGGGCCACCACGACGCGGAGCGCCGCCACCATAGCTGCTGCCACCGCCGCCGTAGCTGCTGCCACCGCCACCATAGCTGCCGCCGCCGTAGCTGTTACCGCGGTCGCCATAAGATGGCTGGGACATGAAGTCGTCGTCAAACCCGCCGCGGCGCGGTGAGTGTGAGCTGCGGTCGGTTCTGTTGTTTCTCAACGGTCTAATCCCGAGATCCTTGGGGCGCAGCGAAAGGTAATCCCCTCCCGCCACGTATTGAATAATTTCGAGGTGGCTGTTTAGCCTTTGCCTCAATGCAATCCCTAGCATGGTTCTTTTGCGACCTGCCAGATGAAACAGTCCTAAAAACGTAATCTCATGAGGAATTTAAAATGATCTCATGAAGGTGAAGTCATTTTTTGCTTTTGATCTGAGGAAATGACATAGAGATCATGTCGATGCCGGGGCGTGATTCCGGGTTAAAGAAGAGGCGTGCATGCAAACCAGAATTATACTTTCCTGTGGACTGCTGGCTCTGGCTGCAACGGCTCTCCCCGCTCAGGCAACACCCCTTCAGGATCCTTATGGTACCTGGACCATTCAGGGGGAAAATGACGCAGTTTCAACGCTTAAGGGTACTTCTGATCAGTACTACACGTCTGGTCTTCGCATTAACTGGACTTCGGGAACCGACAATCTTCCGGCTCCGATCGCAAACCTTAACCATTTTCTGATGGGCTCTGGTGTCCAGAGAATCAGTATTGGTTTGCAGCAGCTGATCTACACACCGCGTGCGACTCAGGATGCCAATCCACCTTCCAGCGACCGCCCTTATTCAGGTCTGCTGCTGGGAACAGTGAACCTGATTAATGATACGGATTTCTCCCGGACTGTCATGGGAATCCAGTTTGGCGCAATGGGGCCTGCAGGACTCGGACGTCAGGTTCAGAACGGATTTCATAATCTGATCAGTGATACGCCCAACAAGGGTTGGTCCCATCAGTTGGCAAACCAGCCAATTATGCAGATTCAGGCTGGCAGGATCTGGCGCTTCCCGGTCGCATCGCTTTATGGCGTTCACATGGATGTTCTGCCTGCTGCTTCAGGTGCTGCCGGCGATTATCGTACTTATGCTGATGTTGCGACAAATGTTCGCATTGGTCAGGGGCTGGATAGTGATTTCGGTAATGCGACCATTGGCCCGGGGCTTGATGGTACGGACGCATTCCGCGCAACCCGTCCGCTGGCTTGGTATTTCTACGGGGGTGTAGAAGGACAGGCTGTCGGTTACGACGCAACTCTTGAGGGCAGTACTTTTCGCCCCAATGCACCTCATGTTGGCAAAACGTGGGATGTGGGTGAGATCCATGCAGGTCTCGCTGTGATGTGGCATGGTATGCGCCTGTCCTACAGCCAGAACTGGCAGACTGCTCAGTTCAAGACGCAGAAGGCTGGCCTGTTTAATTACGGATCCGTCAAGCTTTCTGTAAAGTTCTGATGCCTGTGCAGCGCCAGTATTGGGTGGCGCTGCTTTCCCCTCAGTCAATCTGAGGGGGGATTTCCCGATCTCTTACCGGGGCGCCCAGCAGGTATCCCTGTACTTCTTCGCAACCATAAGTATCAAGAAAAGCCATCTGATATTCGGTTTCGATGCCTTTGGCGCAGCATGTGATATTCAGTGATCGTGTAAGTCGCAGGACGGCGCGCATAATATCGTCCACGCGCATATTTTCCCCCAGTCCCTGCATGAACGATCGGTCCAGCTTGATCTGGTCGAGTGGAAAATTACTCAGCCTTTCAAGCGAAGCATAGCCACGTCCGAAATCATCCAGTGCGATCCGTACGCCCATAGCACGTACACGAGCCATTTCTTTATGGGCAATGGCCGGTGGTCCGAAAGGGCTGCACTCTGAAAGTTCGATCTGGAGGCGCTCGGGCGCAAGGCCTGTTTCTTTCAGGACTTCCGCGACTAGGGAGGAAAGGCGCTCGTTGACCAGCCAGACGGGTGAAACATTCACGCAGACCCGGAGATCGTTTCTCCATCGCGTTGCTTCTTTACAGGCGGTTCTCAGGCTCCAGCCATCAAGCTGCTCAATGATGCCAGCTTCTTCTGCGCATTGGATAAAGAGCTCTGGGGCGACTTCGCCAAAGCCAGGCCTGTTCCACCTCAAGAGGGCTTCATGCCCGATAATATGCTGAGATGCAGTTTCTACGATAGGCATCCAAGTCAAGAACAGCGCATCATGTTTCACTGCGCGTGACAGATCTTGTTCCAGGCTGGAGAAGGTCTGAAAGCGCGTCGTGATTTCCTTCGTGGCACGATAGTCATGACCGCCGCCAAAGCGGTTTGATTCTGCCAACGCTGCACGTGCTTCCAGAAGAAGTTCTTCGGCATTCTGATTGTCAGCCGGAAACATTGCCCAGCCCACTGACAGCGTGAAAGGAAGCTGTCCTGCACCGATGGAAATGGGAGTGACTGTGAGCCTCAGAATGGAATTGACCAAGGACTTGGTATTGATGGCGCTATAGCCCAGTGGCGTCATGATCATGAAATGACTACCACCCAGATAACCGAGAAAGCTCTCATCGGGCAGCAGTTGCTTCAGTCTCTGCACAACTTCATCAAGAATAATGTCCGCATTTTCCCAGCCATGGCGCTCATTTATGAGGGTAAGATTGGAAAGGTTAAGTTTGATAAGTCCGAAATTTACTGGCTTTTCATTTTTCTTTGCTTGTGCGGTCATCGTTTCGAGCGCGCTATAGCTTTCGGTTCTTCCCGGGAGCGCTGCGCGATTAACTATATTGCTCACCAAAGAATTCGTCGGAGGCAGAATTTCTTGTGCACAAAGGACGATATCGTTGATGACTTCAGGTGTGCACGCGCTAACCGTGTTTCCCAGCGCACTGAAAGCGATAACAAAGCCATACGGAAGTTTGTCTTCGTCGCTTGAAAATGCGGCGCTCGTCAGAGGGAGGGCGAGTGAGGACCAGTCACTGCCAATCTGCGTTGTTTTGGGAGATGTGAGGTCTGTCAGCGCTTTCAGAAAACTGTCGGTAATGAGTTCCGGAGGAATTTTTCCTGTTCGCGACGTTTCCAGAAAATGACCCTCAGGGTTTTTCCTTAAAATAAAAGCAGCAGAATGGCCTGTGGTCTGAATGACAATTCTGAGGAAGGATTTTTCGATATTTTTCTGTTGTTCGGAGGTCAATGAATTGGTTTCCGCTAAAGAATTTTTCGCAGGAAAACTCATGTTAAATTACCCACAAAAATGCGGCCCATGAGCCTTTTGTTTATTAAGAAAAGTAGTATCAATTTCTTAGCACAATTCCTCTATCTATCCGGAAATGAGAAGTCTGTCTGGGTTTGAGCGATCAAACAGATCGAGAAGAATTTTAAGAGCTGATCCGCGTTCGCCTTTGAGATCAGGATCATTTGATAGTTCTCGTCGACTATCCTGACTCATCGCCGTTATTAAAAGGTTAAGCCTTGGCCCGGTAGCAAGGCGAAATCCTGGAAGGCCGGACTGTCTGCTGCCTGCCAGATCACCTCCTCCCCGAATACGGAAATCTTCGTCAGCGATCACGAAGCCATCTTCAGTATCACGTAGAAGTGACAGGCGGCGTATAGCGGTTGCGGTGCTCTCACTGTCGTGGAGGAGAAGGCAGAAAGACTGGATTGCGCCACGTCCAACGCGCCCCCGAAGCTGATGAAGCTGGGCCAGCCCGAAGCGTTCTGCGTGTTCGATCACCATTACGGAGGCGTTTGGGATATCGACGCCAACTTCAATGACTGTTGTGGCAACCAGTATGCGCGTCTCGCCAGAGCGGAAGGCTTCGAGGCTGGCCTGCCGAACGCTAATATCCTGCTTGCCATGTGCAAGCCCGATGATCGGACCGAAGCGCTTTGTAAGCTCTGCCCATCGGTCCTCCGCTGCGGCTGCTGCCTGTGTCTCACTGTTTTCAATCAGGGGGCAGACCCAGAAGATCTGGACGTTTTTTGAAAGTGCACGAGCGATTCCCCCCAGGACATCATCAAGAGCTGCCATGTCGTGGAGGGTGGTCTTGATGGGTTGGCGTCCTGCGGGCTTGGCATCCAGTCGGCTCACACTCATTTCGCCCCATTCGGTGAGCTGTACCGTCCGCGGGATGGGTGTTGCGGTCATGACGAGAATATCTGTCATGGTCCCTTTGGAGCCGAGTTTCATACGTTGCTCGACGCCAAAGCGATGCTGTTCGTCAATGACAGCAAGCCCAAGATCAGCGAATGCGACGCCCTCCTGAAACAGGGCATGTGTGCCAATGGCGATGCGCGCCGTGCCGTCCTCAATCTGGCGAAGGGCCTCGCGGCGTGCCACTCCTTTGACGTTGCCGCTCAGATAGATGCAGTTGGTTGGACATAACCTCGATAGCGTTTCGAAATGCTGTCGTGCCAGGATTTCTGTGGGCGCCATGAGTGCGGCCTGATATCCTGCCTCTACGGCCTGTAGCATCGAGACCATAGCCACCAGCGTTTTTCCGGCTCCCACATCGCCTTGAAGAAGGCGCATCATGGGCTCCGTAGATACAAGATCTTTCGAAATTTCGGTGATGGTTCGGGATTGTGCGGCCGTGGGCTTGTGACCAAAGCGCTCTAGTAATTCACGACGAAGGGACCCGTCTCCTTTGAGGCTTCGGCCAGGACGTTGGCGGGCTTTGAGGCGGGCTAGCCCTAGGCAGAGCTGGTCCGCGAGAAGTTCATCTGCTGCTAGACGCGTCTTGGCCCGCTCACAGATTGATTCCCACGCAGCCTCAACAGGAATGATTTCTGGCGAGTGGAGAAGCTTAAGCGCCTCTGAAAAGCCCGGCCAGCGGCGCTTTTTTACAAGCGGTTCGTCCTGCCATTCGGGGAAATCGGGTAGCAGGGCCAGAGCCGCCTTCATGGCTTTGCGGACGGTGTAGGGAAACAGGCCTGCAGTGAGTGGCCATACGGGCTCAAGGAATGGAAAATTCCCGCGCTTGCTCCATTCCATTACGTGGTCAGGCTGAGGCATCGTCATGGCCCCCTGAAACCAGCCGGTTTTACCGGAGACGATCAGTTCCGCGCCTTTGACTGGTGCGGGCATGTTGCGTGTCTGGAAGAAAACCAGGTCGAGAGTTCCAGTATCGTCTTCCGTACGGATGATGCTGGGCTGCCCCGGTCGCGTTGCACGCCTGATGGACAGGACACGCACGCGCGCCGTAAGAATTTCTCCAGGAGCAATTTTCTCCGCCTGCGAGATTGAACGCAGCGGTCTGCGGTCCACGATCCGCTCCGGGAGCGTGAACAGCAGATCCAGAACCCGCCGCCCACCGGAGATCTTCTCCAGAAGGGTTGCATGCCGCGGGCCGACACCCGGAAGGGACGTCAGAGGGGCAAGTAGTGGGGCGAGTTCGTGAGACGTAAGGCTGGACGACATTGCTCTTAAGGTGTTCCCCAAGGATCCTTCGGGCTGACAGGGCGTGGATCGGACGGTATAGGGTATCAGCACAATGGAACAAAACGAAACCACATCGCTCGCTGGCAATCAGACCTCCACCATGGATGCCCCTGATCGCCCGGTTCTTGGTCCTACTGTTTGGGGTGTTCCGGAGGGCAGTGTGGCGCTCCTCCTGCGGCAGCGTCTGGCTGAGCACGAGGGGATTTTGCTGCATGTCGCGCGTGACGACGCGGCTGTCGCCTCTGTCGCGGACATGCTGGCGTATCTTGCGCCGGAGGTTGATGTTCTGCGTCTGCCGGCCTGGGACTGCCTGCCCTATGATCGTGTTTCGCCCAATACAGCTCTCGTAGCCGAGAGAGTCGGTACGCTCACAAGGCTGCTGGAGCCAACGAAGGCACGGCGGATCGTACTCACCACTGTTCATAGCCTTGTGCAGCGCGTCCCGCCGCGAGCTGCTTTTCGTGGACAATCAATCAGTGTCTGCGTCGGAGAGGCGCTGGATCAGTCCATGCTGATCGAGATGCTTGTGGCCAATGGTTATAATCGCGTCGATACCGTGATGGAGGCAGGCGAATTCGCGACACGGGGTGGAATTTTCGATCTTTTCCCAGCCGGAGAAAGCGATCCGATCCGTCTGGATCTGTTCGGTGATGAAGTCGAAAATATCCGCGCATTTGATGTCACGACCCAGCGTTCGACTGAAAAACTGGCACGCTTTGAACTGCGGCCGGTATCCGAATTTGCGCTAGGTCCGCAGAGCATCAGTCGCTTTCGGACCGGGTGGCGTGACACCTTTGGACCGGCCGCAGCGTCAGACACGATTTACGAAAATGTATCGGATGGGCGGCGTTATCCGGGGCTCGAGCATTACCTTCCACTGTTTCATGACGGCGACGGCATGCAGATGGAAACGCTGCTGGACTACCTGCCAAACGCTGCAATCAGCTTTGACGCGCAGGTGCCCGATATCCTGAAGGCCCGCCTGGAGATGATCGCTGATCATTATCAGGCCCGGCGTGCACCCACCCGCGACGGCGAAATGCCCTACCGTGCGCTACCACCGCATCGGCTGTATCTGGATCGTCATAGCTGGGACGCCATGCTGGCCGATGTGCCATCTGTTGTGCTGAACACATTTGCCAAACCCGATACGTCAATCGGGATTGATGCGGGCAATAGGCCCGGGCCCTTGTTTGCCAGGGCGCGGGATGGCTCACGTGAAGGGATGTTCGAAGCCTTCGGCGTGCAGGTCAAGAACTGGGCACAGTCTGGGCGTCGTACGTATGTAACGGCGTGGAGTCGTGGGTCGCGTGAGCGCATTTCACATCTGCTGCAGGAACACGGTATCGCCGTCGAACTCTATGACGACTGGCCCTCTGCTGCAGGCATGGAACGGGGCGTTGTCGGGCTCCTTGTTCTGGGTCTTGAGCGGGGATTCGTCGCTGAGCGGCTGTCATTCGTGTCTGAGCAGGATCTGCTGGGGGAGCGCATTTCCAGGCCGCCCCGCCGCCGCAAGAAAGCCGAACACTTCATTTCTCAGGTGGGCGAAATTGCTGATGGCGATCTCGTTGTGCATGAGGATTATGGCATCGGGCGCTATGTGGGCCTTGAAACGGTTACAGAAGGCCGGGTCGTGCATGATTATCTCGCCATCCTCTACGATGGTGAACAGCGACTCCTTCTGCCAGTCGAAAACATTGAACTGCTCAGCCGCTTTGGCTCCGAGCAATCTGGTGTAGCACTCGACAAGCTTGGTGGAACGGCCTGGCAGGCGCGCAAAGCCAAGATGAAGTCTCGGATCCGCGTTATGGCGGGTGAATTGATCCGGACGGCTGCCGCACGTGCCATGAAAGAAGCGCCGTCTCTGGCTCCGGCTGAGGGGCTGTGGGACGAGTTTTGCGCACGTTTCCCGTTTGTGGAGACGGAAGATCAGTCCCGCGCGATTGCGGATGTGCTTGAAGACATGAGTGCCGGACGCCCAATGGACCGGCTGGTATGTGGTGATGTCGGTTTCGGAAAAACAGAAGTCGCGCTGAGGGCCGCTTTCGTTGCGGCTCTTTCTGGAACCCAGGTGGCTGTTGTTGTGCCCACGACATTGCTCGCGCGTCAGCATTTCCGTGGGTTTACGGCACGATTTGAGGGGCTGCCGGTCAAGGTGGCGCAGCTTTCACGCATGGTGACGCCGAAAGAGGCTACCAAAGTTCGTGAAGGGCTCGCTGATGGTACCATTGATATTATCGTTGGCACACATGCCCTGTTGGCGAAGACGATCGCCTTCGACAATCTGGGTCTTCTGATTATCGATGAAGAGCAGCATTTCGGCGTCGGGCATAAGGAAAAGCTGAAGGCACTGCGCGAGGATGTGCACGTTCTGACGCTTTCTGCCACGCCGTTGCCGCGCACGTTGCAGCTCTCGCTCTCTGGCGTGCGGGAGATGAGCCTTATTGCGACACCGCCGACGGATCGTCTGGCAGTGCGTACCTTCATCACTCCGTTTGACAGCGTGATGATTCGCGAGGCCATTCAGCGTGAGCGTTTCCGTGGAGGGCAGATTTTCTGTGTTGTGCCGCGTCTGGCGGATATGGATCGCATGGCCGAACGTCTGCGCGAGATTGTTCCAGACGCCAAGACGGTTCAGGCCCATGGCCGCCTGACACCAACTGAGCTGGAACGCGTGATGACGGAATTTGCGGACGGCAAATATGATGTGCTGCTGTCCACGAATATTGTGGAAAGTGGGCTGGATATGCCGAGTGTGAACACGCTCATTATCCATCGTGCGGATATGTTCGGTCTGGGGCAGCTTTACCAGCTTCGCGGGCGCGTGGGGCGTGGAAAGCAGCGCGGATACGCTTATCTGACCTGGCCGCAGACGCGTACGCTTTCCACAGCATCGGAAAAGCGCCTGGAAATCATGCAGACGCTTGATTCTCTGGGGGCTGGGTTCACGCTAGCTTCCCATGATCTGGATCTGCGCGGAGCAGGCAATCTGCTGGGCGATGAGCAGTCCGGTCATATCAAAGAAGTTGGTATCGAGCTTTACCAGCAGATGCTGGAAGATGCCGTGATTGAAATGCGCCGTGAACGTGGACGCAAAGCGGAAGAAGAAGATAGCTGGACACCCAACATTATTCTTGGTCTGCCTGTTCTCATTCCGGAAAAATATGTTCCTGATCTTCCAGTAAGGCTGGGTCTGTACCGCCGGATCGCAGGTCTCAACGGTGAGGCGGAAGTTGATGCCATGCGCGTTGAACTTGTGGATCGGTTCGGTGCAGTTCCGGGTGAAGTGGAAAATCTTCTTGATGTCGTGATTATCAAGCGGCTCTGCCGTGAAGCCGGAGTGGAGCGTCTGGAAGCTGGGCCGAAGGGGATGGTGATTCAGTTCCGCAAGAACCGCTTCGCCAATCCGGCTGGCCTAATTGACTGGACCACGCGGCACAAGGATTCAGGCGTCAAGATCCGTCCGGATCATAAGGTGGCGATCATCCGGGAAATGACGAACGCCACGCGTATCACGTTTGCGAAAAAAGCGGTTTCCGCGATGTGCAAGCTGGTTCGTAAGGTGAGCGAGCCTTCATGAGAAGTGACCTCCCGGAGTTATTCCGGGAGGGTTTTCAGTGGACGGGAATCGGGAGTGGTACGCGATTTACCGTCACTACGCCGCCCTGAAGCTGTACATCCCAGGTCGTTGAATTGCCGTTGTTATGTCCCATCAGACGGGCAATCGTCAGGGCTGTTGTCACCTTTGCGGGGGCAGTCTGCTGAACATTCTGGATCAGGCCGGCGATGTCGGTGATCGAGATATGGACGTCTGCTGTAGATGTTGCGGCGGATGTACCGGGCTGGATGATGCCGTGGCCATCAATCGTGCTCGTATCGACGACTGCATGCAGTGAATTAATCGAAATCTGCTGAGCCGCGCTCTCGCTCCCCTGAACTGTCAGGTCCGTTGTAAAGGTGCTCGGTGCGAGAGGCTGCTTTGATGCGTGGATACCCGTGCCAACAAGGCGTACGCGCAGATCGGGGTCTGTTTCGACAGTCTCGATATGCGCGCTGCGGATTGTGAGGTCATGGCCGTCCGCTTTCTGGAGGCGGACCGAGCTCCATGTTCCTTCAGGAGAGCTGCCCTGAATATCCGATGTTCCGACAATCGTGCTCTGGCCGTGGCAGGCCGGTGTCAGCCCCCCATGAAACGCCGTGAGTGCAGCAAACGCCGCAGCCGCGTTGAAGCGTTCCAGCGTGCCGGCATCGATCTTTGACTTGTTGTCGTTGAGAGACACGCTCTGCACGTCGAGAGAAACTTCTGTTCCCGGCAGTGTCGCATGCAGCTTCGTACCCGTGAGCCCATGTGCTGAGGGGTGACTGCTCCCAAAGCTGTAGGAAAAGCAGGAGGCAGGAAGGGGCGAGAGAGTAGACGCTCGCCCTGCCGAGACAGAGGGGAGCGCTACGGCCAACGAGACGAGGAGGAGGTTTTTGAGTGACATCATGCCTTCACACATGGCGCGCCGGGCTTTTCCCGACAATGGGGACAATTAAGGAGATGTCATGTCAAAGAGGCCAGAATGTGGTGGCAATCTCATCCTGAATGTTCGCAATTTCTTCGCGCATGCCACTGAGGAATTCGTGCAGTCCGCGCAGGATGATTGTCTCGATGTTCTGGCCTGAAATGATGTTCTGCATCTGCTCGACGTCTTCGACAATGATCGAGGCACCTCGCAGACCGTAATCCGCGCGCAGAAGCGAAAGTGCGTGGTGTGTATGGCGCAGACATGTTGTCAGTGATCGTGGGAAGCCATTGTTTTTCAAGAGAAAACCAACAACTGCAGCCGGTGAAATGGCGTTTGGCATCAAGCGTCTGTAAGCGTGATAACCTGCTGCGGATCTTAAGACGGCCGTCCATTGGCTTTCATCAATTTCGGAGCCTACATCCTTAAGGCCCGGCATGAGAGCATGGTACTTGATGTCGATCAGTCGAGTGGTCTGATCTGCGCGTTCCAGTTGCCTGCCAAGCTGGTTGAACAGCCATGCCTGATCGCGGAAAAGTGTGCCTTCCGTGATGCCAATATGGGTCTGGCAATCCTGCTTGATGCGTTTGCACAGCGCCGAAAGACGCGAGATGACGATATCGCGTGCAGAGAGACCTTTGATGAAATTGGTGAAGACATTGAGCTGTATCCACATTTCGGTGGAAATAAGTGGCCGCAATGTCCGGGCGTTCTCGCGCGCAGCGAGCGCCATGGACACGATCGAATTCGGATTGCGCGGATCGATGATATAAAACGCGATGACCTGTTCGTTCGTCACTTCACCATACGTATCGGCATAAAAATCACTATCGTCATTCATCTCGAGGATGGCTTCCCAGCCATTCGTGACGGTACGCAGGCGCATGAACGTCTCGTTGACGTCGATCAGACGTGCAAGATTTTCGATACGCTCCATGTAGCGTGCGAGCCAGAGCATGCTCTCGGCGTAGCGTGCCAGCAGGGGAAGCGGATCACGCAGGAATTCGCTGGAAGCAGTGCTGGTCCGGACGGTGTCTATGTGGGCCTGGAACTGGCTTTGGCTCATGATGCGAGCACCCATGTATCTTTGGAGCCGCCGCCCTGTGAGGAATTGACGACCAGTGAGCCTTTGCGAAGGGCTACACGGGAGAGCGCCCCCGGCAGCACCCATGTTTGTGCGCCGCTCAGGGTGAATGGACGCAGGTCTACGTGACGCGCCTCAATTTTTCCGTCGCATAGGGTCGGGGATGCAGAAAGGCTGATGACCGGTTGGCTGATGTAGTTTGCGGGATCGGCCTGAAGCTTTTCGCGAAACGCCGCACATTCCTCGGGCGTGGCGTGTGGACCGATGATCATGCCATATCCTCCTGACTCGCCCACAGGCTTCACGACCAGCTTTTCCAGGTTGTCGAGTGTGTACTGCAAGCCTTCCGGTTTGCCGCACAGATGGGTTTGCACGTTGTCGAGCAGGGGTTTTTCACCAAGATAATATTCGATCATCTGTGGCACGTAGATATACACGGCCTTGTCGTCTGCTACCCCGGTACCGATAGCATTTGCGAGCGTGACCGTTCCGGCCTTGTAGGCCCGCATGAGGCCCGGAACACCGAGCATGCTCTCAGGATTGAAAGCCTCCGGGTCCAGAAAAGCATCGTCGATGCGTCGATAGATGGAGTGGACACGTTTGAGGCCTGCAATCGTTTTCATGTAAACGCAATTGTCTTCCCGCACGACGAGGTCGCGCCCTTCGACAAGCGGCACACCCATTTCACGGGCCAGAAAGACGTGTTCAAAATACGCGGAATTGTATGTTCCAGGAGACAGGAGGACGACCTGAGGGTTCTCGATGCCCTCAGGGGCGACGTCACATAAAGTCTGGCGTAATCTGGAGCCATATTCGTCTACGGGGCGCAGATCGAGATTGGCTAGCAGATCGGGCATGCAACGGCGCATCATATGTCTGTTCTCGATGACATAGCTCACGCCTGATGGCGTGCGTGCATTGTCTTCAAGTACAATGAACCGTCCGCTTGGATCGCGGATGATGTCAGTGCCGCAGACGTGGATATAGACGCGGCCCGGTGGATCAAACCCTACCATTTCTGGCCTGTAACCAGGATTTTCCAGAATGAGGGCTGCTGGGATAATCCCTTCTTTCAGGATGTTCTGATCATGATAGATGTCCCAAAGAAAATGGTTGAGGGCTCTGACGCGCTGGATGATGCCAGCCTCTAGGAATTTCCATTCTGATTTTGTAATAATGCGAGGTATGAGGTCAAACGGCAGGATGCGGTCTATGGCCGTGCGTTCAGTATAGACGGTGAACGTAATGCCAAGGTTATAGAGCTCGACTTCTGCTGAGTCCGAGCGCTCCTGCAGAAGCGTGGGCGTCATGCTTGAGAGACGCTGCTTGAGGAGTTCGATGGATGCGTCCTGGCCGTCCCGGCGATTGGTGAGTTCGCAGAAGAAACCATTTGGATCATAGCCAGCAAACAGTCGGATATCTGGAGTGTCTGTTCCGCTCATGCGCGCTAATCCATTTACAAATCCCAACGAAACTGTGGGTCTCGAAGAGAGAGGCGTCAATGACAAAAAACGGCTTTGAAGCGCTTAACGTTGCATTAACGTTCGGGGGGTAAAAACAAAAAATATCAGGCTTCTGAGGAATCAGCGCATGTCATCAAGTATTTCCGCCATGCCAGCGATCCCCCAATATCTGACTGCCGTCAAAAACGAGACCAAAGCCGTCAGTAACTGGGAGAAAACCAGCACTGCAAGCCAGCAGGCTCTCAAGGCATTCAATAGCGAAGCGTCTTCCATCACAACGCCGGAGCAACTGTTGAAGAACTATAAAGTTCTTACAGTCGTTCTCGGCTCCTTCGGGATGTCCTCCGCGATCAATCAGACAGCTGTGTTGAAATCGCTCATGACAGAGGACCCTACATCATCGAAATCGTTGGCCCAGCGTTCAGGTAATACCGCGTGGAAAGCCTTCGCGACCGCGTTTTCGGACTGGTCAACGTCTCCGCTATCATCGCAGACAAAGCTGCAATCTATTTCGGATAACTATCTTACCAACTCTTACGAAACCGCGGTTCAGACAGAAACGCCGGGCTTGGGAGATGCGCTGTATTTTACGCGGACCGTGAAAGCCGGGGCCACGTTGGAAAGCATCATGGCTGATCCGAAGCTGCTGAAAGTCGCCGAAACTGTTTCGGGATTTGATCCCACGCAGTTTGGTGCTCTTGATTATGATCAACAGGTTCGCCTTCTTGAGCCGCGTCTGAAGCTCTCTAATTTCTCCACGACGGCAGGTGTGCAGCGTTATGCGGAGCAGTATCTTGCAATGTTGCAGATCAATCCGCAGACCACCACAACACCTGCCAGCACGCTAACCCTGTATGGTGCGGATTCGTCCAGTGATGGAATTCTTTCGCTCTTTACGGGTAGCTCCTCGTCCAGCTCGTCCTCGCTGTTTTCGGCTCTTTTATAGACGTGACATTCATGGAGTGCCTCTATATCGGCTGATGCCCGGAAGCGGCACAACTGAGGAGACAGATCATGGCGGGGCTCGATCCTGAAAACTGGACGAACATTCGCGCAGCAGGGCATCGGATGCTCGATGATCTGTTCGATGGAATGGAGGCGGTAGGCCAAGGACCTGTCTGGCAGCCCATGCCAGATGATATCCGTCAGTCTTTTAAGGAGGGGTTGCCCGATACAGGGACGTCTCTTGAGGATTTATACGCCCGTTTCAGGCGTACTATCGTCCCATATGGAAATGGAAACACTCATCCGGGCTTCATGGGGTGGGTACATGGAGCGGGCACGCCTGTGGGAATGCTCGCCGAGATGCTGGCAGGCGGTTTGAACGCAAACTGTGGCGGTCGTGATCATGCGGCAGTCGAAGTTGAGCGGGAGGTCATTCGCTGGGCACTTGAGATGGTCGGTATGCCGGTTGATGGTTCTGGCTGTCTGGTCACTGGTTCTTCCATGGCAAATTTCATCAGTGTCATTACCGCCAGCCGGGCGAAAATGCCGGAACTGCGCAATCGAGGTGTTTCCGGCCCCCGGATGGTGGGATATGCCGCGACAACGGCCCATGGCTGTCTTCCGCGTGCTTTCGATCTTGCGGGATTCGGGAGCGACTCACTGCGTCGCGTGCCTGTTACGGCAGAGCATCAGATGGATATCCGCGCTCTTCGGGAAATGATTGTCGCTGACATGGCGGCGGGGCATACGCCCTTCATGATCGCAGGCACCGCCGGGACGGTGGATTGTGGTGCTGTGGATGATCTGGAGGCTGTTTACGCTGTCGCGAGGGAGTTTGATCTCTGGTTTCATGTCGATGCAGCTTTTGGAGCATTGGCCTGCCTTTCGCCCACCTACGCCCCACTTCTTGCGGGGATAGGCAAGGCAGACAGTCTCGCCTTTGACTTCCACAAATGGGCTCAGGTTCCATACGACGCTGGCTGTGTTCTGGTTCGGGACCGAACATTGCATGCCGCAGCATTTACCCAGTCTTTGGATTACCTGAAACGCGAAGAGCGTGGTCTTGCCGGGAATGCGCCTTGGTTCTGTGATTTTGGCCCTGATCTTTCCAGGGGGTTCCGCGCGCTCAAGGTCTGGATGACGCTCGGTCATTACGGTGCCCATCGCATGGGGCAGATGGTAGATGACTGCTGTGCTGTTGCTCGGCACCTGCGTGACAGGATTGAGGCGACTGAAGGGTTGACGCTCCTCGCGCCCGTAACTCTGAATATTGTGTGTTTTGGGGTGGACGCATTATCGGATGCAGAGGTGTCGGAGCTGGTACAGGACCTGCATGAAAGCGGCATTGCGGCACCTTCCACAACCCGTATTCATGGCCGCCTTGCGATACGTGCGGCGATTGTTAATCACCGCACGACCAGCAGGGACGTCGACAGGATGCTGGATGGGGTTATTGCGCTTTGCGGCCAGCGCGTGGGCTGAACAGTTCGCTCAGCTGGGCCATCATTGTTCCACCCAGATCTTCTGCTGAACTGATCGTCACGCTGTTGCGGTAATACCGGGTGACGTCGTGGCCAATTCCAATAGCGACCAGTTCGGTGTTCCGGTCGCTCTCGATGCGTCCAATGACCTTGCGAAGGTGATCCTCGAGATAGCTCGGAGGATTTGCCGAGAACGTACTGTCGTCCACAGGTGCGCCGTCTGAAATCACCATAAGGATATGGCGATGCTCGGAGCGCCTGCTCAGCCGTTTCCAGGCCCAAAGCAGGGATTCGCCGTCGATATTTTCTTTCAGAACCCCATCACGCAGCATCAGGCCAAGGTTGCGCCGGGCACGTCTCCAGGGGGTGTCGGCGTCCTTGTAGACGATATGGCGTAGATCGTTCAGGCGGCCGGGATTTGCGGGGCGTTCCTGGCGGATCCACTGTTCGCGGCTTTGGCCGCCTTTCCATGCCCGCGTGGTAAAACCGAGCACCTCCACTTTTACGCCGCAGCGCTCAAGTGTGCGCGACAGGATATCACCACAGATCGCCGCAGTGCCGATCGGACGTCCGCGCATGGAACCCGAATTATCGATCAGCAGCGTGACGATTGTATCTCTGAACTCTGTTTCACGCTCGTGCTTGTACGAAAGAGAGAGGGTAGGGTTTGTGACAACGCGGGAGAGGCGCCCGGCGTCCAAAATACCTTCTTCCTGCTCGAAGTCCCATCGGCGCTGCTGCTGTGCCATCAGGCGGCGCTGAAGGCGATGCGCAAGGCGCGACACGATGCCCTGAAGATGAACGAGCTGCTGGTCAAGCTGCTGTCTCAGGCGATCAAGCTCTTCGGGGTCACAGAGATCGGTCGCGCTGATCTCTTCATCAAATTCTGTCGTGAAAGCTTTATATGGGGTTACGGCTCCGGGAATGTCGTCTCCGTCCGGAGACTGATCTGAGGGGCCTGCCGCTTCCTCTGATCCGGTTTCAGGTTCATCAAGAGAATCGGAGGCATCACTGTCGCCCGCATTTCCAGGCTCGCCACTTTCGGGTTGATACCCGTCTTGTTGATCATCACCGGCGGAGGGTGTCTCATCGTCTTCCTGTGGGGTGGGGACGTCTTCTTCCGTTTCCTCGTCGTCGCCGCTTTCCTGTGAAGGGGCCTGCTGTTCGACTTCCTCAGGCAGTTCTGTCAGCTGGCATGCACTGAGCAGATTCGTGCATGCACGGGCAAAGTCCTGTTGGCTGGACTGTGTACGAGCCATCTCCTCGAGTGCGGCTGTAGCCGATGGAGAGAGCGATTTGCGCCATTCCTCCAGCGCTGGGCCAGCCTGCGAAGGTGCGTGCTCACCCGACATTGCTTCGCGTGCCAGAAGTCCCAGCGCCATGGAAGCGGGCATGTCTTCTTTTGAAGCCATCTTGTTGCAGCCGGCATCTGCGCATTTCTGTACCAGTCGCTGGTCCAGATTGGCGCGGACGCCAGCCATGTGTCGCGATCCATAAACTTCGCAACGGGCCTGCTCGATCGCTTCGAAAGTTTGCCGGGCTACGGCTTCGGGCGGTGCTCGATGTTTCGTACCGTCGTGGTGCCGCAGGCGCAGGGCAGCGGCATCTGCTGCGCCGCGTATATTCTGTATTTCGCGGGTGGAGAGGCCCCGCGAAATATGAGGAAGCTGAACTGTATCCGCCGTTGATGGCTTTTTGGCGATGTTGCCACCCAGTACGGCGTCCTGAAAGGAGACGTCCTGTTCGGGACGGCCTCCCACGGCGCGAAGCGTGGCAATTGTTGCACGGCGGAAAATTTCCTGACGGTCTTCGTCAGAGGCAGGAAGCGGTGAAGAAGCCAAGACTGCTTACTCCAGCGGAGAAATATTGAAACAGCGCTGGTAGTATTCAGCGACGATGCTGCGTTCGGCTTCATCGCATTTGTTCAGGAATGTAAGGCGGAACGCGAAGGCGACGTCGTTGAAGATGCGGTTGTTTTCTGCCCAGGCGATTACAGAACGCGGAGACATCACAGTAGAGATATCGCCCGCCATGAAGCCCGCGCGTGTTAGATTGGCCAGTGCAACCATACGTTCGACCAGCTTGGTTTCTTCCGCGTTGTCTGTAGCGATCTTGAGCTTGGATGTGACGATTGAAACTTCCTGCTCAAGCGGGAGGTAATTCAGTGTGGCGACGATGTTCCAGCGGTCCATCTGCCCCTGATTGATCTGCTGGGTCCCGTGATACAGGCCTGTCGTGTCTCCCAGGCCCACGGTGTTGGCGGTAGCAAACAGGCGAAATGCCGGATTCGGGCGAATGACCCGGTTTTGATCAAGTAGGGTTAGATGGCCCTCGACTTCCAGAACGCGCTGGATGACGAACATCACATCCGGCCGTCCGGCGTCGTATTCATCAAAGATCAGCGCGCATGGGTGCTGAAGGCACCATGGCAGCAGGCCTTCGCGGAATTCAGTGACCTGCTTCCCGTCGCGTAAGACGATTGCGTCCTTCCCAATCAGATCGATACGCGAGATGTGGCTGTCGAGATTGATTCGCACGCAGGGCCAGTTCAGGCGTGCTGCGATCTGTTCAATATGGGAAGATTTTCCCGTTCCATGGAAGCCCTGAACCATGACCCGGCGGTTGTAAGCGAAGCCTGCAAGGATCGCGCGGGTCGTGTCTTCGTCGAATTTATAGGACGGATCAATTTCCGGCACGTGCTCGCTTCTGCGGGAGTAAGCCGGAACCTGCATTTCGGTTCGAATGCCAAAGACCTCTCGCGAAGAAACCACAAGGTCGGGCGCGCCGAGCATGCTGGTGGGCAGAGCCGCGTTTTCTGCGGTTTCCACTGCTTCCGGGGCGTCATCGATGGTCGCGAATTCACTCATGGTTCTGGCAGGCTCTTTTCGGATCTTGGACAGGTCGTTGCGGAAGATACAGGGATTTATCCCTATCTCTTCCAGTATTAAAAATCAGCAGACCAGATCATCCTGGCGTGTGAAATGTGTTCTCAGCACAGCATAGGCCGTACTGATGGTCTTGAAACGCTCTTCGGCACCCTGATCACCAATGTTGGTGTCTGGATGATGACGGCGGGCAAGGTTTCGATAGCGCGTCTTTACGTCATCGAACGACACTGGCCACGTAAGATCAAGTGTCGCGAGAGGCTGGCGAAGTGGCTCTGGCACCGTTCTGGCACGCTCGGCCTCTGCAGAAGCCTTGCGGTCACGGGCATTCCGGGCCTGCTGGGCTCTGCTGCGACGGGTCGCACCAAGGATATCCAGGGGGTCGAGAATGTCATCTTCGTTAAACTCTGCCTTACCGCCAGCGCTTGCCGTGCCCAGTTTCCATGATGGCCGTTGCCAGGATACGTCTGCACGAAGATGCGCTTCAATCTGTCCTGGCGTCATGCCGCGATAATAGTCCCAGCGGGAGTTGTATTCGCGGACGTGGTCCAGGCAGAACCAGAAGTAGTTGTTCAGTGAGTCGCGGCCTTTGGGCGCGCGATATCCTGCCGGTTCGCTGCAACCGGGGTGGTCACAGCATCTGTCGGGTGCATCAGGATCGGGGTCGAAGGCCCTATGTCTGGTGGATTTACGCTGCATGGTGTCTGATATGGGCAACGAGCCGCATGTGATGCAAGTATACTCTCTTCAGAGCGGAAGATTTTGACATGAACAACAACTCCACCCGCGCCGACCGTATCCGCGAGATTTTGGAGCGTGAACTCGCTCCGACGCATCTCGAAATTCACGATGACAGTGCGCGGCACGCCCATCACGCTTCAGCAAAAGCGCTGGGGCAGGGAGGCGAGACACATTTCAATGTTGCGGTAACAAGTGCTCGTTTCGATGGCCTTGGGCGCATTGCACGTCATCGACTGGTCAACACGCTGCTTGCTCCGGAGTTTGAAAGCGGACTTCATGCTCTTTCGCTGGTTTTGGAAGCTGAGGAGAGCGTATGAAGCGGACGCTGCTTGCTCTGCTGCTGCTTTCCGGCTGCGCGACAAGCGGTTATGGGAATCTTTCCCAGCCGCAGCAGGGCGATGTCCGTCGTGTTCAGGCTTATCTGAATACACTCAAGGGGCTGAAAGCTACCTTCGTGCAGAATGGTCCGGACGATGGGCAAAGTGCTGGGCATTTCGCTTACATCCCGGGTCACCTCCGGCTGGATTATGTCTCTCCGCATCCGATGCAGCTTGTTGCGGGGGAAGGGCACCTGGTGCTGACGGATCAAGGGAGCGGAGCTGTTACCCAGCTTTCACTGAAGCGAAACCCGCTGGGACTGCTATTGCGGTATCCTGTTCGCTTCGATGAAGGGGTGCAGGTGACGGATGTTCGCCATGGGCCGGATTCGGTGCAGGTTTCGGTAGCGCAGGCTGACAATCCCTCACAGGGGCTCCTGACATTACAGTTCTCTGATATCGAGGGGCGGCTGGAGTTGGTTGGGTTGCAGGGCGTTGATGCCCGCCAACACCACTTTGGAGTGAGCCTTTCCGAGATCAGCGAAAATTCTTCCACCGATCCGGATATTTTCAAATTTCCTTCGGAGTAGATCCGAAAAATTGTGACCAGCATTGAAGTAATGCCGAATCGAGGTCCTGCATTGTCAGGCTTGGGTTGAAGCGGCTGATGCTGGTCACACCGAACTCTCTGATGCCGCAGGGCACGATTCCATCGAAATCATCAAGGGCCGGGTCCACGTTTATGGATACGCCATGCCAGCTAACCCAGCGGCTAACGCGAATACCCAGAGCCCCTATCTTCGCTTCAAGGCCACTTTGGGGATCTACTGTCCAGACACCAATGCGGCCTTCTCGTGTGAAAGCCGTGATGCCGAGCTGGGCCAGAGAGGCGATGACCCAGTTTTCAAGAGATTTTACGAAAGCGCGGAGATCTCTTGGTGGGGTTGGGCCATTGGGGTGTGCGAGATCGAGCATGACATATGCGAGGCGCTGCCCTGGACCGTGATAGGTCCACTGTCCGCCACGGCCAGCGTCATATGTAGGATAGCCGTGTGGATTATAGAGATCGTCTGCTTTGGCGGAGGTTCCGGCTGTGAAAACAGGAGGGTGTTCAACCAGCCAGACGATCGGACTGGCGGAGCCTTCCCTGATTTTTCGTGATTTTTCGGCCATGAATTCAAGGGCATCGGGGTAGGGTGTCGGTCTTTCATTTGTTTTCCACAGAATTTCTTCACAAAAATCGCTCACAGCGATTGCCCTCGTTTCAACCATCAGCTATAGCCCCTCCCACCGGACGGTCATGCACTAAGCAGGGTCGTTTGTCACGGGGCGGCCGTGGCGGAATGGTAGACGCGCAAGCTTGAGGTGCTTGTGGGGGCAACCCCGTGGAAGTTCGAGTCTTCTCGGCCGCACCATCCCTCTTCAGAGGTGATGACAAAATCATAAAGAAAATACAGAAACACCCCTCTGGGGAAACATCCAAAAGATGATCTGTTTTTCTTATTTTGCCATTTTATTGCCAGATAGTGGCTTCATGGGTATCTCCTTTGTGTCATCGTTCTTCTGAGCGGACATCTGTCCGTGTCATCCGAGCGACACTCTGGTTGATATGTGAGGTTTCGTGATCAAGCCCCTGAAGAAAGCAGTTCTTCCAGTTGCTGGCCTGGGAACAAGGTTCCTGCCTGCTACCAAGGCTATGCCGAAGGAAATGCTTCCTGTCGTCGATAGACCTCTGATCCAGTATGCTATTGATGAGGCCCGTGAAGCTGGTATCGAAGAGTTCTGCCTCGTTACAGGGCGAGGCAAGGACAGCCTCATTGATTATTTCGATATTGCCTTCGAGCTCGAGACGACGCTGCGTGAGCGCGGAAAGGCGTCTGCACTGGAAGCTCTTCAGCAGAGCAGCATTCAGGCGGGTTCAATGGTTGCAGTCCGTCAGCAGGAACCGCTGGGTCTGGGGCATGCCATATGGTGCGCACGCTCATTCATCGGAAACGATCCTTTCGCAATTCTGCTTCCGGACGATATCGTAAAGAGCGGGCGGAGCTGCATCGCTCAGCTGGTCGATGCCTATAATACGACCGGTGGTAACGTCGTCGCTGTTACGGAAGTACCGCCTGAGCACACCAATCGCTATGGTATTCTGGATGTCGGCAAGGATGATGGAAAGATGGTCGAAGTGAAGGGGTTGGTTGAAAAGCCTGATCCCAAGGATGCTCCATCCAATCTCTCAATTATTGGCCGATACGTCCTCACTGCAGATGTCATGGAGCATCTTGCCAAGCTTGAGCGCGGCGCGGGCAACGAAGTCCAACTGACTGATGCGATGGCCAAGACGATTGGCACCGTTCCCTTCCATGGCCTTCGCTATGAAGGCACGCGTTTCGATTGTGGCGACAAGGCCGGCTTCCTTGAGGCGCAGATTGCTTTCTCCATCGACCGGCCCGATCTAGGGTCTGCTGTAAAAGCGTTCCTCAAGAAATATAACTGATTGGTTTTTATGTCTTTCGAGCATGGCTTTGAGCCAACAAGCCTTCGCGAGTATGATATTCGTGGAGTTGTCGGAAAAACCCTGAGCTCGAAAGACGCTTTTGCGATTGGCCGCACCTTCGCAAGTCTTGTGCTTCGGAGTGGTGGTCGACGCGTTGTGGTGGGCTACGACGGGCGACTGTCTTCTCCAGAACTTGAAGCGGCGCTTGTCAGTGGTGCTGTGCAATCCGGTGCGGAAGTTGTTCGTATTGGCTGTGGTCCAACGCCTATGCTGTACTTCGCGTCTATTGTGACCGCAGCAGATGGTGCGATCATGGTGACGGGTAGCCATAATCCTCCCGAATATAATGGCTTCAAAATGATGCTCGGTGGGAAGCCATTCTATGGCGACCAGATCCGGGAATTAGGCCGTCTTGCCGCTATCGGGGATGTTGTCCCCGAAGCAGTGGGCTCATCTGAGTTAATCGATATTTCAGGTGATTATGTTGATCGTCTGCTGCAGGATTATGATGGTAGCAGGCCTCTGCGCGTAGTGTGGGATAATGGGAATTCTGCAGCAGGGGATGTTTTGTCGCGTCTGGTTTGCAAATTGCCGGGGGAACATACCGTCCTCTTCGGTGAGGTAGATGGTAGTTTTCCGAATCATCATCCTGATCCGACGGTTCCTACAAATCTTGAGGCCCTTATTGCTGAAGTGAAAACCCAAGGGGCTGATCTTGGAATCGCTTTTGATGGCGATGCGGATCGTATCGGGATTGTAGATGACAAGGGACAGATTTTTTGGGGTGACCAGATTCTAATCCTGCTCGCACGGGATGTTCTAAAGTCGCGCCCTGGTGCAACGATTATTGCCGATGTCAAAACCAGCCAAATGGTCTTTGATGAGATCGGACGCGCCGGTGGTATGCCGCTTATGTGGCGTACGGGCCATTCGTTGATCAAAAGCAAAATGGTCGAGACGGGCGCGCCTTTGGCTGGAGAGATGTCAGGTCATATTTTTTTCGCGGACAAATGGTTCGGTTTTGACGATGCGCTTTATGCGGCGATCCGGGTTCTGGGGATTGTGAGCCGCTTGTCGGGCTCGTTATCACAGATGCGAGACGCGTTGCCGCAGATGGTCAATACGCCCGAACTTCGCTTCGATTGTGCAGATACACGCAAATTCGAAGTTATAGAGGAAGTGGCAGGTCGTCTGGAAAAGGTCCGGGCAGATGTTTCAAAGATTGACGGTGTGCGCGTGAACACAGTTGATGGCTGGTGGCTTCTCCGGGCGTCCAACACTCAGGCCGTACTGGTTGCGCGCGCAGAATCCCGGACAGAAGAGGGGCTTGAGCGTCTGAAGTTTGCGCTGGCGAGCCAGCTTCAGGAATCCGGCCTTGCAACGCCTGATTTCTCAGGGGAGAATGCAGGACACTGAACACTCCTCATGGGCGGATACTGGAATGCGTGGATCTTTCTGTTCGTTTCTTGAGCCGGGTCAGTTTGTCGTACATCCCGTTCATCCAGAATGGGGAACGGGGCAGGTCCAGTCCGCCATTGGTGTGCGGGTAACAGTCAATTTCGAGCATCAGGGCAAGGTGATGATTGATGCTTCTCGGGTTGAGCTTCAGATTTTCTCTGGCTGACGAGTGTATCTCCCGCGCCTCAGGCGTTTCTGTGGAAAAATCCTTGATATCGTCCTTCCTCCTGCCTGCGTGGCATGTGGGGCGGAAGTTGCCAGTAACGGAGCTTTCTGTTCCGCCTGCTTTGTAATGGCTCGGCCTGCATCCGGGCCGTCATGTCTTAAGTGCGCAGCAGTTTTTTCATCGGCGTCGATAGGTGGCGCGAATATGGTCTGTGTATCGTGTGAGGCGCGCCCCCCGGTATGGTCTCAGGCACGGGCCGCGTTTGAATATGACGAATGGTCTCGAAAGCTTATTTTGCCGTTGAAATATGCTGACCGTACTGAGAATGCTCGTGTTCTTGCAAAATTCATGATTACTGCGGGGCACGACATTCTTCAGGACGCTGATATCATTGTGCCTGTTCCGCTCCATCGGCGAAAACTATGGTCGCGGCGCTATAATCAGGCTGCGCTTCTTGGGCGCTTGATCGCGAAAAAAAGCGGGAAAGCTTTCGTTCCGGATGCTTTGCAAAGGACGCGCTCTACTCAGCCTTTGGCGCGCCTCTCTCCGAAGGAGCGTCTGGAGCAGGTTGAAGGTGTATTCTGTGTGCGCTCAAGATCTGCCCCGCATATGCGGGGGCGGAATATTGTTCTTGTGGACGATGTGCTGACTACTGGCGTTACAGCTACATACTGTGCAAAGGCTCTCCTTGAAATAGGGGCTTCATCGGTAAATATTCTTGTTGCTGCGAGGGCTGGTAATGCTGATGAAGACGACCATTCTTTCCTGAAGGAGTAAGGGAAACATGAAGAAAATTGAAATCTATACACAGCCCGGTTGCCCTTATTGTGTGCATGCTGTTGCCCTACTGCGTTCTAAAAACATCTCTTTCGAAGAGATCAACGCACCCCATGGGACGCCTGAAAGAACGACTTCCATTGAACGTTCAGGTAGCCGCACTGTCCCTCAGGTGTTCGTGGATGGCGTAGGGCTTGGTGGATGTGATGATATCGTTGCGCTGAACCGCGCCGGCAAGCTTGATGCGTTGCTGGGTGTGGTCTGAATGCGTGCGCGAAGTCTCTTACCTGGGTTGTTTCTGATATTCGTCGGGTTGTTCATGCATGCACCCGCATGGAGCGAGACACCGATGCAGGCATCGGCAGTCAACCCGGAGGAGGGGCTCTGGCTCACCGAAGACAAGGATGGGATTTTTCTGATCCAGCCTTGCGGCAATATGCTGTGTGGGCAGCTTGTTGGAATGAGCTATGATGGAGCCGTACCTGTGGATGTCTGGGGGCGCTCGCAGTGCCGCCTTCAGATGCTTACGGATTTCACGCCTGCGGAAGATCAAAAGTGGCACGGCCACATCCTTGATCCGCGCTCCGGCCGTGTTTATCAGGCGCGTATATGGTCACCGGAACCCGAAGTGTTGAAGCTCCGCGGTTTTGTTCTCGGGATGCCTCTGTTTGGGGAAACCCAGACCTGGCGCCGATACCACGGTGCACCGATAGGTGCGAACTGCAAGATGCCGCCTTCGCTGTGATGTGACCAGACGGGCAGCAAAGGTCCGTTGCCCGACGGGCTGTGCGTCTCTAAACATTGTCACAGCCTTGCGCTGTTCAAGAACCGAAAGAAAAGCAGAATTACCATGTCCCAGCCCGTCACTCGCCGAGATTTCACTTTCGGTCTCGCCGCAGGTGCAGCCATTGCAGGTGCGGGCAGCATCTCTGTTTCAGCCGCGTATGCTGATGATGTTTCCGTGCCGACACCTCCGCCACTGCCACAGCCTGTTTCCAAAACCATCTGTTTCGTGGGTGGCTATACGAAGCATGCGCCTCCGGGTGGTGCAGGAAACGGGCAAGGGATTTCTGTATTCGAAATGGAGCGTGATACCGGTACCCTGACGCCGATCACCACATTTACGGACATTGCCAGCCCCTCCTTTATCACGCTTTCAAAAGATCATCGTTTTCTATACGCCCTGAGCGAGATTGATGATTTCAACAAGGACGGTGATGGATCGGTTACGGCATTTGCGGTGGACCCAAAGACAGGTTCATTGCGCAAACTGAATGTCGTGAGTTCCGGCGGTGCGGTGCCAGCGCATCTGAGCGTCCATCATTCAGGGCGCTATGTTCTGGTGGCGAATTATATGGGTGGCTGCGTTGCCGTTCTTCCAATCCATGCGGATGGGTCGCTGGGAGAGGCAACAGACGTTGTCCATAATACGGGGCCTCGTCAGCCGGAGCGTGCGGCTGATAATCCCCAAGGTAATTTTGCCGTATCCGATCACTCCGGCTCTCACCCGCATATGATTCATTCGGACCCAAGTGGGCGGTATGTGCTGGCCGATGATGCAGGTCTGGATAGGGTCTATGTGTGGACGCTCAACCTGCAGACAGGGAAGCTGGTTCCTGCCAAAACGCCATATTACGATATGGAGCCGGGTTGTGCCCCGCGGCATTTTCAGTTCAATCACTCTGGTCGCATCTTGTATAATCTGTGCGAGCAGAACTCAAAGATTGTCGTATCGAACTTTGACCCGGACACGGGCGCGATCAATAATATTCAGACAGTCAGTACGGTTACTTCTCATTTCCGAGGCTCCACACTTGCTGCCGAAATCCTGATTTCCGCGAGTGGGAAGTTTGTCTACGCGTCCAATCGTCTTGGTGATTCTCTGGCCGTGTTCGCAATTGGATCGGATGGAACTCTGACACTTCAGGATGAAGTATGGATGCACGCTGATTACGGACGTGCCATGATGTTTGATCCTTCGGGCACCTTCCTGTTCTGTGCCAATCAACGTTCAGATGCCGTGACGTCCTTCAAGGTCAATAAATCTGACGGGCAGCTTGCTTTTACAAGCAATTTTACCCCTGTGGGGAGCCCTACGACTTTTGCGTTTATGAATACGGAAGTCTGATTTCAAATAAAAAAGGCGCTTCCTGAGGGGCGCCTTTTTTCATGTGTCTTAGTTAGTCCTTAATCGCGGGTGAAGATCGCGATATAGTTGATGCCGGTGTCGCGTGTTTCGCGCCATTTCGGCGGAATGAAGCTCATTCCTGCGATGTCCGTCATGCGCAGCCCAGCGTTTCTGCCCATCTGGGCGAGTTCGGCTGGCTTGATGAATTTTTTCCAGTCATGTGTGCCGACGGGAAGCATTCTCAAGATGTATTCCGCACCTAGCTTGGCCATGACGAAGGAGCGGGGTGTCCGGTTCATTGTAGAAACGGCGACCATTCCGCCGGGCCTTGTCAGTTCGGCCAGCATCTTCAGAAATGCCTGTGGGTCGTTAACGTGTTCAATCACTTCCAATGCATTGACGACGTCATAACGGGCGCCCTCATTGACCAGATCTTCCGCGCTGCCAGCGCGATAAGAAAGTGTGGCAGCCCCGACGGGTAGCGGGTGCTGCTCAAGATGAGCTTTTGCGGCCCTAATGGCTTCTACGCTCGCATCGATACCCTGCGTTTCAAATCCGAGCTTTGCATATGCCTCGCTCGCGAGACCCGCACCGCAACCAATATCGAGGAGGGAGAGTGGGCCCGGGTTGGCCTGGGCGAGAGGGAGAGTGTGGCGTTGTACCCATTCAGTCCGGAGCGGGTTCATGGCATGCAGCGGGCGCATGGCTCCCTTCGGATTCCACCAGTCTTTGGCCAGAGCACTGAAATGGGCGATCTCTGTTGCAGAGACCGATGAGTGGCCTTCAGAGGTGGTGGATGCGCTTTCCGGGGACATGGACACTTTCCTTAGCTTTGCATCCGCGCACTGCGCCTTGGCTGGACGCGAACGGACGAGACGAGTATGTGGACCGGGCAGGGACTGTTCCCATCATCCCTGACCTGGTCTGTATTCCGTGTCATGCCGGATGCCAGACCTGAGCGATTAACGCCAGACACGTACCGGAGCCCCGCCCGAGATGTCCATGCCTGATACACCCGGTCACGACCAGATCAGAGGTCATGAGAGCCTTTCCGCAGCCATAATGGCAGGAAAAACGGGCGGCAAAACCATTGTCATGAAATTTGGTGGAACGTCTGTAGGCGATCTGGAACGTATCCGCGCGGTTGCTAAGCGTGTGAAGGTTGAACATGATCGCGGGCGAAGAGTTGCCGTGGTCGTATCTGCAATGGCGGGTGTTACCAACAGAATGGTCGGTTACTGCCGTGACCTTGATCCTCTGGCGGATCCCCGTGAATACGATGCTGTTGTTGCTGCTGGTGAGCAGGTCACGAGTGGACTGGTGGCCATTGCGCTTCAGGCTCTGGGTGTGAAGGCACGCTCCTGGCAGGGATGGCAGATCCCGCTCGTAACTGATGATGCTCACGGCAAGGCAGCGATCGAGGGTATCGATGGCAGTACGCTGCTCGCGTGTCTGGACGAGGGTGTTATTCCTGTTATTGCCGGGTTTCAGGGTGTCGGCCCTGATGGTCGGATTGCAACGCTGGGGCGGGGTGGATCCGATACGTCTGCGGTGGCGATTGCTGCTTCGATCAACGCGGATCAGTGCGATATCTATACCGATGTCGATGGAATTTATACGACGGACCCGCGTATCGTAAAACGTGCCCGGCGGCTGGATCGCATTACCTATGAGGAAATGCTCGAACTGGCCTCTGTTGGTGCCAAGGTTTTGCAGACGCGAAGCGTCGGCCTTGCGATGCGTGAAAATGTACGGGTTCGTGTGTTGTCGTCGTTCTCCGATACCAATGACGAGAGCGGCACGATTGTAGTGGATGAGGACGAGATCGTGGAGAAGGAACTGGTTGCGGGTATCGCCAACTCGCATGACGAAGCGAAGATATCCGTACGTGCGATTCCAGACCGCCCGGGTATTGCTGCGGCGATCTTTGGTCCGCTTGCTGTGGCGAACATCAACGTGGACATGATTGTGCAGAGCACTGGCGCAGATCAGATGACGAACATGACGTTTACGGTTAGCAAGGGCGATGAGGCTGCGGCATGTGCTGTGCTGGAGAAAGCACGGGCGGACGTACAGTATGGCGAGCTCCAGACGTCGCATAATGTTGTCAAAATAAGTGTTGTTGGCATCGGTATGCGTTCGAACTCAGGATTGGCGGCCACCATGTTCCGCACACTTGCGGAGCGCGGTATCAACGTTCAGGTCATTTCCACGAGCGAAATCAAGATTTCCGTGCTTATTGATGCGGAATATACAGAACTGGCCATGCGCGCCCTGCACACGGCCTATAATCTCGATATCCAAGAGGAACAGCGCTCGTGAGCGATACGATGGACGCACGTGCAACGCTTGACCGGTTGTGGAAGCCTGGCTGCGATTTTCTGGGCAGCAAGGTTGCGATCCTTGGCGGTGCAATGTCGTGGGTCAGCGAGCGCAATCTCGTTTCTGCGATTTCCAATGCTGGCGGATTTGGTGTCATCGCGTGTGGTGCGATGTCCCCGGAGCGGCTGGAAGAGGAGATTGTAGCCACACAGGCACTGACCCAGTGCCCATTTGGCGTCAATCTCATCACGATGCACCCTCAGCTCGATGCGCTGGTGGATGTTTGTCTGGCGCATAATGTCACGCACATCGTGCTGGCAGGTGGCGTCCCGACGGGCGCCACGATCCGTAAAATCCGGGACGGCGGTGCGCGCGTTATCGGTTTTGCGCCTGCACTGGCGCTGGGTAAGCGTCTGGTGAAAATGGGCATTGAAGCGCTTGTCATCGAAGGTTCAGAAGCAGGTGGTCATGTCGGACCAGTGTCGCTGAATGTACTCGCGCAGGAAATCCTGCCTTTCATCCGTGATGTTCCCGTTTTTGTGGCGGGTGGTCTCGGGCGCGGGGATGCGATCCTGTCCTATCTTGAGCAGGGTGCAGCCGGTGCCCAGCTTGGGACGCTCTTTGCGGCCTCCACGGAGAGCATTGCTCACGAAAACTTCAAAAAGGCGTTCATGCGCGCCAATGCACGTGATGCTGTGACATCCGTGCAGCTTGACGAGCAGTTTCCCGTCATTCCGGTCCGTGGTCTGTCAAATGAGGGAAGCCGTCGCTTCCTCAAGCATCAGGCTGCAACATTGCAGAAGTTCCAGAACGGTGATCTTGACAAGGAGGCAGCCCAGCTCGAGATCGAACATTTCTGGGCTGGTGCGCTGCGCCGTGCAGTCATTGAAGGCAATGTCGATGATGGCTCTGTCATGGCGGGCCAGTCTGTAGGTATGGTCAAGGAAATCCGCCCTGTGGCGGAGATTATTTCCACTCTCGTCGATCAGGCTGTTGAGGCTCTTGAACGACGTGAAGCCCGCATCCACACTCCGGCCTGACAACGGATTGTTCATATGTCGCCAGTTTCCTCCGACCGCACGAAAGCCTACCGCCCGGATCAGCCCACTGTAGGGCAGACCCTTCGTGCGCGCCGTGAGGAACTGGGATGGCAGATCGATGCCGTCGCGGAGTGGCTTCGGATACGCCCGAGGCTACTGATCGCGCTGGAGGCTGATGACGTCAAAGCGCTTCCAGGGGTTGCTTACGCCGTGGGGTTTCTGCGGACATATGCACACTCCATGCAGCTTGATGCAGAGGAACTCGTTGCGCGTTTCAACCGGGAGACGCGTGGTGGGACAACCCGCAAGACCGATCTCGTATTTCCTCAGCCGGAAGATGATCGCAGCATCCCCGTAGGACTGCTGGTCGGTGCTGGTCTGATTGTGGTCGTGGCGGCGTATGCAGGCTGGTATCGGTTTGCAGCACATGATGTGCCGGCTGAACGCAAAGTACCTGCGGTATCGGAGTTGATGTCCGGAGCTGCGTCTCTCACGACTACCTCTCCGCAGGTGGCCTCAGTGATGCCTGGGCGGGCACCTGCTCCCCAGCACGATGTGGCTCCGGTACAAAACCCGGCTGCAGATACCCCGCCGGTTTCTTCAAACACTGCCGTGCCTGTGCAGGCTCAGGCTGGCACCACCGTTGTTCAGCCTGAAGTGCCGCAATCCCAGGCACTGCCTCACGCCGACGTTCCCGCCGTGGCCGATACGGATCATCCTAGCACGCCAAGCGAGTTGCCTGCTCCGGCTTCCGGTGTTCCGCCTTCTATCCCCGATGGTGCCGTGGTTGTCCGCGCTTTGTCCTCCGTCTGGACGCAGATCAAAGACCATGATGGCCACGTTCTCGTCGGGCGGACGCTCAATCCTGGCGAAAGCTGGCAGGGAGATGCGTCTGGTGCACCTTATGTCATGTCATTCGGGAATGCGGGCGGCGTCGTTCTGAGTGCGGGCGGCATCACAAGTGAGCCCTTGGGCAAGCAGGGTGCTGTTCGCCGGAATGTCACGGTTACGGCAGACGCTATCCGTAGTGGCGCATTTGGAACGGGCGTTCCGCTGCCTGTGCAGCCACAGCCTCAGCTTGCGTCAGACCCGGCATCTGGTCCGGCGCCGGATGGTTCGCCGCCTTCAGAGCAGGCGGTCACAGTGCCGTCGTTCCATCGAAGGCCTTCTGTAAAGCCGCCAGTTTTGCCAAAGCCAGAAGTGTCGGCAGACGATCTGAATGCACGGCAACTGGATCAATCGTCTCCTTCGCATTAAACAGGGGCCCATCAGCCCGTCACCCCCATGTCCCGCTTTCAACGGGCACGAAGAGGTACATCATGAGCAGCTACCGTCCCTATCAGCACATCGAGCGCCGTAAGTCGCGCCAGATCCATGTCGGCAAGGTCGCGGTCGGTGGCGATGCGCCGATTTCGGTGCAGACGATGACCAACACGCTCACGTCTGACGCACAGGCAACGATCGAGCAGATCCGTCGTGCCGAACTGGCTGGCGTAGACATCGTGCGCGTGTCCTGCCCTGATGAAGCCAGTACTGCAGCACTCGCAGAGATCGTACATGAAGTGAATGTGCCCATCGTGGCCGATATTCATTTTCACTATAAGCGCGCGATCGAAGCCGCCAAGGCTGGTGCAGCATGTCTGCGTATCAATCCTGGCAATATCGGTAGCCCGGAGCGCGTGCGTGAAGTTGTGAACGCTGCACGTGATTATGGATGTTCAATTCGTATCGGCGTGAATGCGGGCTCCCTTGAGCGTCATCTTCTTGAAAAATACGGCGAACCTAACCCGGAAGCGCTGGTCGAGAGTGCGCTCGAACATGCCAAGATTCTTCAGGATCATGATTTCCACGAATTCAAGATCAGTGTGAAGGCTTCTGACGTTTTCATGGCCGTTGCGGCTTACCAGCAGCTTGCAGATTGCTGTGACCACCCGCTCCATATCGGTATCACGGAAGCTGGCTCCAAGCGTGCGGGTACGGTGAAGTCTTCGATTGGTTTGGGTAATCTGCTTTGGGCGGGTGTGGGCGATACCATGCGGGTTTCGCTTTCGGCTGTTCCGGAAGAAGAAGTGCTTGTGGGGTGGGATATCCTCAAGTCACTGGGGCTACGTCATCGCGGTGTGAAGATCATTTCCTGCCCGTCTTGTGCTCGTCAGGGCTTCAACGTTGTTGAAACGGTCCAGACTCTTGAGGATCGTCTGCAGCACATCAAGACGCCGCTGACACTCTCAATCATTGGCTGCGTGGTGAATGGACCAGGCGAAGCGCTGATGACTGATCTCGGCGTAACCGGCGGTGGGCAGGGACGTCACATGGTTTATTCTGCGGGCAAGCAGGACCATACAATGCCAGATCGTGACATGATCGAGCACATTGTTGAATTGGTGGAAAACAAGGTTGCCGCCATTCAGGCAGGCGAGGTCGAGGCGACCACGGCTAAGCAGATGGACCCTGCAAGCTGATGGCAGGACTTCAACCCCCGCGTGGTACTCATGATCTGATTGCTGATACCATGCGCCGTCATCGCCATGTGGTGGAGACGGCTGCACGGGTGACCGGCACCTACGGATTCGAGGAATGGGCCACGCCCATTTTTGAGGACACGCGCGTTTTCTCCCGGACACTGGGAGAAACTTCTGATGTTGTGTCCAAAGAAATGTACACATTCGAGGACCGTGGCGGTGAAAGCATCACCCTGCGCCCTGAGGGTACTGCCGCGATCTGCCGTGCGCTTGTAACCAACGGCCTGACACAGACACTGCCCCAGAAGGTTTTTTATCAGGGGCCGATGTTCCGTTATGAGCGCCCGCAAAAAGGGCGTTTTCGTCAGTTCCATCAGATTGGTGCAGAGCTGATTGGTGCAGAAGGCCCGCTGCGGGATGCGGAAATCATTGCGATGGCACAGAATGTGCTTGAGGCTCTGGGTCTTGGCGATGATGTGGTCCTTGAACTGAACACGCTTGGCGATCTTGCGAGCCGTGCGGCATGGCGCGAGGCATTGGTTGCGTATTTCCGTGACCATGCGGAAGCTCTATCGGAAGAAAGTCGTGCGCGTCTGGAGAGCAATCCTTTGCGGATTCTGGATAGCAAGTCCGAACAGGATCGTAGACTGCTCGATGCTGCTCCAGAGTTCGGTAATTTTCTGAACGAAGATTCACGTCGTTTTTGGGATGAACTCCGCCATTACCTGACGGCATTTGGTGTAAAATTCGTAGAAAATCCACGGATCGTTCGCGGGTTGGACTATTATAGCCACACTGCTTTTGAGTTCGTTACAACGAAGCTTGGCGCGCAGGGTACTGTGCTCGCCGGGGGGCGTTATGAAGGTCTGATCGAGCAGATGGGTGGGCCTGCTATTCCAGCCATAGGGTGGGCTGGTGGCATTGAGCGTCTTGCTCTTCTGCTTGATGCTCCTCCAGAGCTACCTCCGGGGATTGCTGTTGTTCCGATGGGAGATAGTGCACTGCTTCAGGCAGCTCCGATTGTGCAGAGTCTGCGCGCTGCAGGTTTTCGAGCCGAGATCGAGACGCGTGGGAATGTCAAAAAGCGGATGGAGCGTGTAGTTAAATCAGGCGCGTCCCACGCCGTCGTTCTGGGCGATGACGAGCTTGCGCGGGGCGTTGTGCAGTTGCGTGATCTTTCTGCACGAGAGCAGCGTGAAGTAGCAATTCCGGAGCTTGTTCAGGCTTTGGGCGAGCGCTGATCTTTATGAAGTTTGATGACCGGCTCGAACGGATCGTTGCCCGTTCCGATGAGTTACAGGCGCTCATGTCTTCCGGAGAGGCTGCCGGGGACGAGTTCGTGCGTTTTTCGCGTGAGTATTCCGAACTGGAGCCAGTGGTTGCTTCCATCCGTGCGTGGAAGGAAGTTGCTGTCCAGAAAGAGGGCGCTCAGGCGCTCCTTCTGGACCCAGAAATGCGTGAACTTGCGCAACTTGAACTTCAGGAGATAAGCGAGCGCCTGCCTGTTCTGGAGCATGAACTTCGTTTGGCGTTGCTTCCCAAGGATGCAGCAGACGAGCGAAGCGCAATTCTTGAAATTCGTCCCGCGGCGGGTGGAGATGAGGCTGGCCTTTTCGCGGCCGAACTCTTTGACGCATACAGGCGCTTTTCGGAACAGAACGGATGGCGTTTCGAAATCATGGAATATGCCGAAAGTGAAGTTGCGGGCCTGAAGGACGGCATGGCAACAATTTCCGGTCGTTCTGTTTTCGCCCGGATGAAGTATGAATCCGGTGTCCATCGTGTCCAGCGCGTGCCCGCAACTGAAAGTCAGGGGCGAATTCACACCTCCACGGTTACTGTTGCGGTTCTGCCGGAAGCGCAGGAAGTTGACGTCACGATCAATGAAGACGACCTGCGGATCGACGTTTATCGTGCCTCTGGCGCAGGTGGGCAGCACGTCAACAAGACCGAGAGTGCGGTGCGTATCACGCATCTACCAACTGGTGTTGTTGTTGCCATGCAGGAGGAGCGGAGTCAGCACAAGAACCGTGCCAAGGCCATGACCATCCTGCGCGCGCGTCTTTATGAAGCGCAACGAATGGAAGCGCATAATTCGCGTGCGGCAGACCGGAAGTCTCAGGTGGGGACGGGTGATCGCTCAGAGCGTATCCGGACTTACAATTTCCCGCAGGGGCGTGTGACGGATCATCGGATCAATCTTACGCTTCACAAGATCGAGCGTGTTATGGGGGGTGAATTCGATGAAATCATCGACGCGCTGACCCGTGAAGAACAGACAGAGCTTCTGGCAGCCGAGGGTTTCTAGGCCCCCAAAAGCCGGTTGTTATGTGCTGGGTGCAGCACAGACGGCTGCACGGCCGTGACGGTGCGTTGCCACGGTTTCGTCGTTATAATCAACGAGGAAAAAATCCGTGAAGTTGTTGCTGCCGACAGCATCCAGAGCGTGTCCTTCGGGATGGTGAAGCTGACCTTCACTGCTCACCCGGTGTGTTTCCTGATGCCCGTCGTGAACGATCGTGATTTCTCCGCACAGGGCATAATCAACATCGAAACGGCCCGCGGGAAGCGGTACTGTTGTGGTCTCGTGGGATTTGCTTAATCCGAGATGAAAAGTCGCCACAAGATTTCCGTCAATGTAGAGGCGTGAAATCTCGGAAATTTCTTCTGGGGCGCGTTCGTCTGTCACAGTGAACGTGCCGGGTGCCTCGGTCTGGGCAAGTGCCGGCTGAAGGGCACAGCTGAAGAGCAGACTTGAGAAAAGGAGCGCGCGTTTGGACTTCATGACCCCAACCATAGCAGGTTTCGAAAGAAGATGATCCGCAAAGATGTTCTTCTGCGCAATGCAGCACAGGCACTGAATACAGCAGGTATCGAAGATCCACGCCGTGAGGCAAGACTTCTTCTGGGTTGGGCGAGCCGTCGGGACTTTTCTCAACTTCTTGGAATGGATGTTGTGGATGATGAAGCTGAAGCCCGTTTCGAAATAGCCCTCGCGCGCCGGGTCGCGCGGGAGCCAATGGCTTTCATTACAGGCGAAGCAGGATTCTGGACGCTCGATCTGGAAGTATCTGCGGACACATTAATTCCGCGTGGAGATAGCGAAGCCCTGATCGAGGCTTTGTTGGAGGTGAAACCAGATCGCAACAGTGTGACGTCAGTGCTGGATCTCGGGACGGGGACGGGGTGTCTGCTTCTTGCGGCTCTTTCCGAATATAAGGCGGCTTTTGGTCTCGGGGTTGATCTTGAGCCGGGAGCGGCAGCTCTGGCGGCCCGCAATGCTCACCGCAATGGCTTTGCAGGCCGGAGCAGTTTTTTTGCGGGCTCCTGGAACAGCGCGTTGAACGGTCGTTTCGATGTTGTGCTGTCCAATCCTCCGTATATCGAAACGGCGGATGTCGCGGCTTTGATGCCCGAAGTTGCAGTTTATGAGCCTGCGCGTGCGCTTGATGGCGGTCCTGATGGGTTGAACGCTTATCGTGTGATCTGTGCGGCTCTGCCAAATCTTCTTACGAAGGAGGGATGTGCCGTTCTGGAAATGGGCATTGGTCAGATCGATGATGTCGCGGCTATCGGGTTGGAGTTCGGCCTCGTGGAGGTGTTGCGACACAGGGATCTGGGTGGGATTCCGAGGGCACTTGTGCTGCGTAGTGCCCAAGGGGGCGGAAAATAGATTGGCTTGATGGAAAAGAGTTGATAGTGTCGCAGAAGTCGTAGCCGGGAATGTCTGCGCTCCTAGGAGTTTTTCATTTCCCCTGACGATCTTCCTCCCTTTGCCTGTGTCCATACAGACCGGTGACGGCAGGAACGACCGGGAAAACGTCTGGTCACACCGAGATAGACAAGACGTCTTTTCGATAACGACGGTTGGGTCCCTTCGTATGGGCGAAGTGGAAGACCGTCCTCAGGAAAATGCATCACGGGTCGATGAATATGAAGCGTATGAGAAGCCGGCATCATCGTGCGGGAAACGGTGGTGGATCGTCGCGTGGCAGCTCTGGCAGCAATAGCGGTGGCCAGACTCCTTTAAACCGCAACCATGTATTTGATAGCAACGGTCCCGATCTCCGCATCCGTGGTACGGCGCAGCAGCTTTTCGAAAAATATCTTCAGCTCGGGCGGGATGCAACGGGCACGGGTGATCGTATTCTTGCTGAAGCCTATTTTCAGCATGCCGAGCATTATTTTCGCATTCTGAATGCCATGAATCAGGCTGCTCAGCAGAGCCAGCAGGAGCGGATGGAGCGTCAGCAGCAACGTCAGCGTTCTTATGAGCAGCACCGCGAAGATCGTGAGTCGCGTGAGGGGGATCAGCCTCGTGAGGGGGGGGACGATAGTTACGACGCCCACTCCCAGCAGGACAGCGAGCCAGCAGGCGCAGAATAAGCCTACAGGTTATAAAAAAGCCCTCTCGAGAAATCGGCAGAGGGCTTTTTTATAAGCGCCCTATAAAGCGTTCCGGGAGATGGTAGAGTTCATCTCCGTTTATGTGAATATCCAGACGGTAGCGTTCATTTACGCGCTCTGAAACACTGTTCTGAACGCTTCTTCTGTACGCGCAGAAACGAGTGTCGCTTTCGTTCAACTCTCCTTCCGTCACCGAAAGGCCGGACATGCTGGAAAGCATGTCGCTCCAGTCGGTATCAGCAAGGCGCTGGTGCTGGCCCACCGTGTCGGAACACCAGGGCTGCACTCTGGTACGTGTAAGGCGTTGCAGGCCGCTGTCCAGATCCGCATAGCGCAGGTGGAAGAGGAAAAGATTGGGGCAGGGGTCTGGCAGGATCTCAGTGCAGCAGTGGAATCCTGGAGCCCATGTTACTGGCTGTCGGATCAGGACTGTTTTGCACATTGCGCTGGAGAAGCGGATATGGCGTCTCTGGAGTGAGATAAGCTGTGAGTAATCAAGCGCCATTTCTGTTCCAAGGCGATGGATGACATCAAACCCGGTTGCTGTGACGGCTGGCAGAAAAGAAGACTGGGCGAAGGAAATCAGGGAAGGAAAGCGTTCTGGGTCTGCGACGAGCAGTTCATCAACATCGACGTAAATGACGCTATCATACCATTCCAGCAGGCTTGCACAGAACTGACCTATGGCGCGAGCACGTCTTTCGTCGTCCTGCGGAGAGCGGGGTATTCGGACCCGATTAATATCGCCAAGATTTTCGGTGGAGCCATCTGTTGAGCCATGGTCAAGAACATAGCAGGCTTGTTCACCAACCTGACTTCCATAATGTCTTTTCCAAACCGTCAGGTGTTGTGGCTCATTATAAACCATCGTGACGATGGCCAAAGGCTTCTTGATCATGCCCCGCACTCTAGGGCGTGGTTAAACCAAGGCACAGAGGCTGATAAAATTTTTTAGAAAAAGGGTGGATGGTAGCGGCGGACGGATTTGAACCGCCGACCAAGGGATTATGATTCCCCTGCTCTACCACTGAGCTACGCCGCCATCCCGCCAGTATGTCCCGGCGTTGGAACGGGGATTTAAGGGAGGTCGGCGCGTCTGTCAACACGTTGTGTGACAGAACATACGATCTTTTCGTGTCACATTTTGTCTGGGGAGAGCATCTGTTATGTCACGTTCTGTTCTTTTTTCCCTGCACGCCATCTGGAGCTCTGCCCTGTGACGCAGCATTTTGTCAGCACGCTGTTTGCCATCCGCTCGTACTTTACCTGGTTGCCGGCGCCAGTCGTGTCCGTTCTCATGCTCGCGGTCGTAGGGTTTCTTGGGTTTTATTGCGGTAACGTCGTAACGTCTCTTGCCCTTCGAATGCCGGGTACGCGCAGTGCTGCATTGATTCGCACGATAGTTGCGGCGCTAAGACGCCCTACGCGGGCGATGGTCATGCTGATCGCAATGCGTGCCGCGCTTCCCGCAGCGACAGGTTTTTCGTTTGAGAGCGAAGAGAACATCAAGCTGTTTCTGATGTTCGTGTTGATCCTGACATTCGGATTTTCCGCAATTATTGTCTTCAGGATCATGACGGAGGCTTATCTCAACAAGCTTTCCACGCGCGAACAGTCTGATGACATCATGATCCGCACGCATCAGACCCAGATCCGTGTTCTTCGGCGCCTGATCGAAATTCTTGTGGGCATTGTCACAGTTGCGTCTGCGCTGATGCTGTTTCCCTCAGTGAAGCAATACGGAATTTCGTTGTTTGCGTCCGCAGGTGCGGCTTCGCTGGTGGTCGGTCTGTCCGCTAGAGGGCTTCTGACGAACCTGATTGCCGGTGTGCAGATCGCCATTACCCAGCCGATCCGGATGGAAGATCTCATCATCATCAATGGCGACTGGTGCTGGGTTGAGGAAATCAACGCGACCTATGTTGTGCTGCGTGTATGGGACTGGCGTCGTTATATCGTGCCCATCTCATATTTTCTGGAGAACAAGTTCGAGAACTGGACACACAACTCTGCTGCGATCATCGGTGTGGTGTTTCTATGGCTGGATTACGAAGCACCCATGGACAAAATCCGCGAAATGTTGGGTGAAATCATCAAGACCTGCCCGTTATGGGACGGAAAAGTTTTTGATGCGCAGGTTGCGGACTGTAATGGGCAGGTCATGTCCATTCGTATCATCGCGAGTGCGCGCAATGCTCTGCAAAGCTGGGATCTGCGTTGTGATATCCGTGAGAAAATTATTGCCCGTATGCGTGAGGAATGCCCTGAGGCTCTGCCGCGAACCCGCTTTGCAATGGTTCCGCCTGCTCCCGGGATGGACGCGTGGCCAAGTGCGGACATGATTTCACCGCCGATCCAGCGTCCTCCTCCAGGCAGTTACATGGGGCCGGGTTCACCAACGCCCCCATCGGCTGGTCCTTCGCTATGAGGGCACGTTATGTGGCTTTGGGTGCGGTGGTGATGCTCCTTAGTGGCTGTGTACGCTCGGAGAACCACACGGTGATGGTCGATCATGGGTTTCATGAGACGATCCGTCAGATCGTCGTTTATGGAAGCCCGGATCAGTCTCATATGCGCTGGATCAGGGGAGGCTATGATCAGGCGATGCGACAGGATTTCGCGCAATGTGGAATTTCGCTCACGCTCATGCGGCATGAAGATGGGGACGAGATTGATCGCCTCCAGCAAACAATTGAGATTGTACGTCCCGATGTGTTGCTCATGATGGCGCCCGTGAATGCCCCTCGGGACAATACGATGTTTGATGTTCATGGGGAGTACAAACTCACCCTGTTTTCCGTAAAAGAGCATCGGTTTGTCTGGCGAGGACGGCAGAAACTATCTGCCATCTATGAGCCCGGCGCGGATCTTGGTGCGCGATTTGCACGGACACTTTTCAACCGCCTTGCAGGGGATGGCCTGCTTGGAGCAGGGTGCCACCCATCCCCCTGAAAATCAGACGTCCTCGGACTGAGCCATAAGGGAGTGTCTGCGCCCGTATAATACGTATGTCAGGATGCCAAGGGACACGTAAACCACCAGCAGAACAAGCGGCACGGGGTTTCCTCCAGCAACCGAGTGTACCATGTCGATGACGAGCGGGAGCGTCATCAGCAGGCAGAACAAGATGCCGAGCACCGGTGCGATCCCGATCCATATGCCCTTGATCCGGAAGCCTCCCATGGGGACGCTGAACGGGCGGGCCATGTCAGGGCGGGTATTACGCTGCCAGATCACTGTGAAGCACACGATTCCAAAAGCTGCGGCTGTACCGATCGAAACGAGATCGCTGATGATGTCGATGGGGAGTGTGGCTGTGATGAGGGCCACGATGATGCCAAGCACGATTGTGCCGATCCAGGGCGTCTGCATCCGAGGGTGAACACGGCCGAAAAATTTCGGGATCAGGCCGTCGCGACTGATGGTTAGCAATACGCGGGATTGGGCATACATCAGGCCCATGAGAACGGAGCATAGGCCGATTGTTGCGCCGATATTGACCAGCAGAGAGAGCCACGGAGTGCCGATGATCTTGACCGCTATGGCGAGTGGGTCCGGAACGTCCAGCTTCTGGTAAGGTACGACGCCCAGAAGAACCGATGCCACCGCCATATAGACGATCGTACAGATAAGCAGGCTGCCAATGATCCCGATTGGAATATCACGTGTGGGATTGCGTGCTTCTGAAGACGCAGTCGAAACGGCCTCGAAGCCTACATAGGCAAAGAAGATAACGGAAGCGGCTCGGAAGACGCCTTTGACACCATAATGGAAGCCGCCCTGGCTTGGAGGAATGAATGGGTGCCAGTTGGCGGGACTGATCGCATGGAAGCCCATGGCGATGAAGACGAACAAGACGCCCACTTTCAGGAAGACGATCACAGTATTCACACGTGCTGATTCTTCCACTCCACGCACCAGCAGAGCCGTGACGACCATGACAGCAACGAATCCGATGAGGTCGACCCGGAATCCTCCACTGATTGCTGTCCCGCCCGATCCTGCAACCGGCTGCAGTGTGGCATGTGCGAGCGCCGATGGGACATGAATGCCGAACACACTCATCAAGGAGCTTGCGTACCCTGATAATCCGGCTGCAACCGCAGAACACGAAATGCCATATTCGAGAAGCAGCAGCCATCCCACGGTCCAGGCCGCTTTCTCGCCCATGGAAATATATGCGTAGGAATATGCGGAGCCTGAAACAGGGAGAGTCGAAGCCAGTTCGCCATACGAGAAGGCGGTAAACAGACAGGCAAGTGCTGCAATCACGAATGAGATCAGCACGGAAGGGCCTGCATATTCGGCCGCGGCCGTGCCGGTCATGACGTAAATGCCAGCCCCGATCGTGGCGCCAACCCCTAGAAGGATGAGCTGTGTGGCCGTTAGAGTCCGCTTGAGTCCGCTTTTTGCATTCTCGGCGGTGACCTGTTCCAGCGTTTTGCGACGTGGGGTTCGGGAAGCGGGCGGAGCGCTGGATTGTATCGGTTCTGGCATGATCCGTAATGTGCCGGGAAAGTGGCCGTCTGTGAAGTTTTTCAGAAAATGATTCCGACGCCCGCCAGCAACCCGGCCAGAAGGCAGTAAAGCCCGAAGGGCGTAAGTGCCCAGCCATCATGGTTGCGGAAGAAACGTAGCATCACGAGAGAACAGATCAGGGCAGTAACTCCTGCCACGGCTGCTCCGGCGACAGACTGCACCATGACCTCATGGGAAATGGTCATGTGTCTCATTTCCCAGGCCTCTTTCACCGTTGCTGCAAGAACGATCGGCTGCGCCATGAGGAGTGAGAAACGGGCTGCAGTTCCGTGGTCCAGCCCGCGGAGAAGACCACCATTCATTGTGGCGCCTGAGCGTGAAAGGCCCGGCAGAAGTGCGAGGCACTGCCAGATCCCGATGATGAAGGCGTCTTTGAGCTGAAGGGCGGCGATCGGCTTGTGCTGGTATCTTCCGCGTTGGCGGCGGAGCCATTCCGTTGCGATCAGCAGAAGGCCGTTGAGCATCAGGAAGCCCGCGACGGCGAAGGGATTTCCAAATACCGAGCGCAGGGCGTGCTCGAAAAGGGCTCCCATGATGACGGCCGGGATAGTGGCCACGACAAGCAGGAGGAATACACGTACCGATTCGAGCTGTCGGTGTCTGCCGTAGCGCCCCAAAATTCCTGAAAAGATGGCCAGCCAGTCCTGCCAGAAGACTGCCGTCAGGGCGAGGAGCGTCCCCACGTGCAGCATGGTGAGGAATGGCAGGAAGAGCGGCGAATGCTCATCCAGGTTCCAGTGCAGTACGGCTGGAATGAGGACGGCGTGGCCGAGGCTGCTGATGGGGAAGGGTTCGGTAATACCCTGCACGATAGCGAGTATGATGGCCTGAAAGAGCGTCATGGTGCCTGCGAACATGGGCTGAAAGGAACAGTCCTTGCCCCAAGCCGCCTTGGGGCGCAACCTTGACCCGGTTGTGAAGGGCAGACTAACTCGCACGTTCTTTCAGAAATTTCGGCAGAATTTGAGGCGCGCAATGCAGGCAGGAATGAGTGGTCGCGGTGGAGCGATCCTGGCAAGCGGCCTTGTTCTGGCCGTGGCGGGCGGTTTTCTTTTATACGGAGGTGTTCTGGAGCGTGGCCCGTTGACCCATGGCGTGACGATGCACGCGCATTTCAACTCCGCCAACGGACTGAGTGCAGGGGCGGATGTTGATCTCGGCGGTGTTCAGGTGGGGCGGGTGCAGTCCATCACACTTAATCCACAAACACAGATGGCTGATGTCGCCTTTACCGTGGATCAGAACCTGCATCTCCCCGAAGACACTGCTGTGGGCATCGGGGCGCCCAGCATGACCTCGGACAATGCATTGCAGATTGTTCCGGGCCATGGATCGAAAATTCTTTCGCCGGGCGGACTGATTACCGATACGCGTGATCAGCTTTCGCTTGAGCAGCAGGTTAGCAATTATATCTTTGGTGGCGGTCAGCTCGGGCAGTAAAGCGTTTGGTTCTGCTCAGTCATTGAGCGGATAGGACGCGAGCAGGCGGCGCTGTTTGCGCCATGCCCAGAGCATCGTGAAGGCGCCAGACGGTTTCCAGCCACGCGCGCGGTTTGCTGCACCGATCAGGAAAGTTTGGCGGTAATGCGAGAACTGTGCGCGGTAGGCTTCCCACAGGGTGGTACGGCGATCCCAGATATGTGTGGCTTCTGAACCGACCCCATTGATCTCAATGATCTGGAAGTCTTCGCCGCGTTTCAGGGCGTCGATGGAACTGACCTTCATGTCTACGCGCCCGAAATGGAAATCGGGGACGTCTTTCATGATGGCATCAAGGCGCTTCACGAGTTCAGGCGTGGCGTCAGCGCGGCCGTCGCGGAAGATGGAGCCTTTGCAGTGATTGCCTGCAAATACCAAAGGCATTTGCTCACCAGCCGCGAGGACGATGTTTTCCTTCCCGGCCAACCGCGGGAGATAGATTTGCGGAACCTGGCCCATGCGTGGATCGCGCATGACGAGTTCCTTGATCGTGGAAGCGCCATCGCCCAGAAGGACGGGGGCTTCCTTGTAGGTGATCGATGTGATGCGACCGCATTTCTCATCGGGGTGGCGAATATAAAACACACCAGCTTCCACAGGATATTCGATCAGCTTCTGGACCAGCAGCGCCACGTCATTTGGGAACTGGGGTAGTATTTCTTCGAGATGCGCCCGGTCACGGACGAGTTTTACGCCGGTGCCGTTGCAGCCGATGTCAGGCTTGACCACAACGGGAAACGAAAGTCCCCGCCGTTCCATGGCCTCGAGCGCGCGTTGGAAAGCGCCGGGCCCACTGCGAAAAACTGAATAGGGCGCAATGGCCTGTTCAGCCACTGGGCCCGCCATGTCGAGAATGGAGGATTTGCTCTCGCCGCACAGACCACCTGTTTCGATGCGGGGGTTCGCGGCGGTGGGGATACTGAAATCGCGGTATTTCAGGCCCATAACGATCCAGTAGAGGACGATGGGCGTGTAGAAAATTGAGTTCGGCCAGAATTCGAAAAGTGAAAGAGGGTTCTGGTCGGAGGTGGGCGCGTGCTCTGACATGCGGCTTACTGACTCACGGTCTGAATGCGGGCGATAAGACGGCCCATGAGAACGATGCAAAGGACGAACCCGGCCAGTCCTGCCCAGCGCCAGCCACCCTGATGGGCCAGAAGCCAGCCGCCAATACGCATGGCGAGCAGGAAAAGCATTGTTGTCCAGACAAGCGTAGCGAGAACGGCTGTGACGGCAAAGCGCGGGAAGGGAGCGCGGAAAAAGCCACATGCCGTATAAAGGGGAAGGCGCGCACCGGGAACAAAACGTGAAATTGCAACGATGCGGATCGTGTTTCTGGTGAACCAGTCCTGCGTTCGTTCCCGTTTTGGAAGCGTCAGGAAACGCCGGAGGTATGGCCACCGTGCCCCGGCTGCACCGAGCCAGTAGAGACCCATATCGCCAACAGCTACGCCGAAATAAAGCGCTCCAAGCGCCAGGAACATGTCTACCTGGCCGGCGCGTGCCGCAACGCCGGAAAGAACGGTCGCAACATCTTCGAGGATAAAGGTGCCAAGAACGATGCTGGCGGCCTTGAGCCACGTTGGCTGGGTGGCCAGGGCAGGGCCTATGGCGATCACGACGGGAAGTTTTCTGAGGGCATGGAGCGTCGGTTTCGCATGTCAGCGCGCTCACGACAATCTTGTCGGATTTTTCTTTGCATTCCGGAGCGTATTGATCGGGCTCCATGGCTGGTGGCGGATGGTAGAGATTGCTAGCGTGAGAATGTCATTCAACTGCGTCGGGACCAATCATAACGTGCTTCACAGACGTCACCTGCTTGCTTCCCTGTCATCTGCCGCTGCTCTGGCTGCATATGGCGTTCGTCCCGCGCAGGCGCAGGACTATTCGGAGTTTCTGGCCAATGTTCGCGCGCAGGCGCTGGCACAGGGTTTTTCGTCCAGCATCGTGTCCCGCGCACTCGCCCTGACCTCCCGTCCGAACGAAAAGGTTCTGAAGCTCGATCGCCACCAGCCGGAATTTACGCTGACCTGGGCGCAGTACCGGGATCGTGTGCTGCCGGAGTCGCGCTTCCAGAAAGGTCGCGCGGCATATGGCGAACAGAAGGCCCTGATGAGCCCTATCACAAGCCGGTTCGGCTGCGATGATCGTGGGGTCATGGGAATATGGGGGCTCGAATCGGGGTTTGGTGCTCACACAGGAACATTCTCGATTATCGACGCACTTGCGACACTGGGTTTTGATGGCCGTCGCTCGACTTATTTCCGCGGCGAACTGCTCAAGGCACTTCAGATCCTCAATGATGGTGATATCGCGCCGGAAGCCATGCTGGGCAGTTATGCGGGAGCGATGGGTCAGGCACAGTTCATGCCCAGCGCTTATCTTCGGTTCGCAGCAGACGGGGACGGAGACGGCAAACGCAATATCTGGACATCTGACGCCGATGTCTTTGCATCCATTGCCAACTACCTCGGGCGCTCAGGCTGGCGCCGCAATGAACCTTGGGGACAGGAAATCTCCCTGACCAAACCCATCGCCCAAACTGAAGTCGGACGCACCAAAACGCATACGTTGGGTGAATGGATGGAGATGGGCGTGCGGCGCACGGATGGAGGGCGCTTCTCGCGGACCGATGTGAAGGGGGCCATTGTGAGGCCTGATGGCGAGGGCACGCAGGCATTTATGACGTACCATAATTTCAACGTGATCCGTCGCTACAATCCGTCGGATTACTACGCGCTTGGCGTGGGCCTACTGGGGACTGGCATTGTTTCTGCGTAATTCCGGCTGTCTGCTTCTGACTGTATCGCTTCTTGCGGCGTGCCACAGAGACGAAACTCCGTCGTCCGCAACTGCGCATCCACACTACCAGCTCGGAAATGCGTGGCATGGAGCGCGCGGATGGTTCTATCCGCACGAACAGTTCACCTATCGCGCGACGGGCATCGCCACGCGCGAAGTGCGTATGACAGACCGGCTGACAGCGGACGGAGAAGCATGGTCAGCTAACAGCATGACAGGCGCTCATCAGACCCTTCAGCTGCCTGCCATCGTGACTGTTCGTAATCTGCAGAACGGGCGTATCGTAACGATCAGGCTCAATGCCCGCGGTCCGGATAGTCCGGGGCGGATCATTGCGATTTCTCCAAAGGCCGCTGACCTTCTGGGAATGACGTCAGACACACCTGTTGAGATTGTCGAGGACGAGGCTGCAAGCCACCAGCTTGCGGAGTCCCTCAATGGTGCGCCCGCAGGGGACGTACAGAAGGCACCCGTTGGCGAGGTTCAGGCAGAGTCGCTCAGTGATGGCTCGAAGCAGATTTTCGGAAATTCTCCGCTCCCTGCTCAGACAGTAACAGCTTCGCTCGCAGCTTTGCCTGTCACATGGCAGCAGAGCATGAGTGGTCCGTCGGGGCTCTACGTTCTTCTAGGGCTTTTCTCGGGTCATGCGGCTGCCCAGCAGGTGGCGCTTCGTTGTGGTGGACAGGTTGTAAGGGCTTATGATGGCGCCGGGCTGGACTGGAAAGTTCGGAGTGGCCCCTATGGCGACGTGGCTCAGGCCGATGCGGCACTGGACCAGACCCGTGCGTGCGGGGTAGATGGCGCGCGGATCATTGTTGAATGACGGCTTCCAAAATGCAGGCCAAACGACTGGGGACCAACGTGCGGACTAGACGCTCTCTTTTCGGTGGTGTGGCCGGGCTCGCTGCCTGTGCATCTCTCGGCAGGCCGCTTGCGGCCCTGGCGAAGCCCCACCACCATGCAGCCCATAGTAAGGCCGCCACTGCGACTGCTGCGGCAACAGACGCCTTGGCGCCTGTTGGTGGGCCGGCAAACACGCCGCTTGGTCCGTTTGATACGGTGGCCCGCTGGGCATATGTCGTTGATTACGACACAGGCGCCGTTCTGCTGGACAAGGCATCTGACGTACGTATGGCGCCTTCGTCGCTGACGAAGATGATGACTGCTTATATCGTGTTCGGCATGCTCGCTACCGGCCGCATCCATCTGGAGCAGGCACTGCCGGTGAGCGAAAAGGCCTGGCGTACTCAGGGCTCCAAGATGTTCGTGCCGCTGGGCGAGAGCGTTCTGGTTTCAGACCTTGTGCAGGGAATGCTCATTCAATCAGGTAACGATGCCTGCATCGTGCTGGCGGAAGGTATTGCCGGTTCGGAAGAGCGGTTTGTGGCCATGATGAACGAGGAAGCCCCTAAGATCGGGCTTGAGAACTCACATTTTATGAACGTGACCGGCCTGCCTGCGGAAGGTCACTACATGACTGCCCGCGACGTTGCGACTGTTGCGTCCCATCTGATCCGCGATTTCCCGCAGTATTACCATTATTTCGGTGAACTCGATTTTACCTACAACAAGATCCATCAGGGTAACCGTAACGTTCTGGTGGACAAGGGGCTCGCTGACGGCCTGAAGACCGGTCATACGGACGCTGGTGGTTATGGTCTGTGCGCCAGCTCCAAGCGTAACGGTAACCGCGTCATCGTCGTCATCAACGGGACTTCTTCAAGTAACGAGCGTGCGCATGAAGGCGAACGCCTGATGTCTTGGGCTTTTGCGAATTTTGATAATGCGACCCTCTTCCGCAAGGGGCAGGTTATCGATCACGCTCCGGTCTGGATGGGCGAGTCGAAAGAAGTTCCGTTGGTTGCAGGTGCAGATATCGTCATGACGCTCCCGGCAGGGTGGCAGCAGCGCTCTCATATCTCGGTCGATTATGCATCACCCGTGATTGCGCCTGTGCGTCTCGGGCAGGAATGTGGTGCGTTGGTTATCTCTGCGCCTAACATGGCTGATATCCGCGTTCCGCTTCAGGCGGGTGCATCTGTTGCAAAGCTTGGAGTTGTGGCCCGTGCCATGACGCGTCTTGGCCATGGCCCTGCACGTTAAAGGTGGCCTTTTCCTGACGCTGGAAGGTGGCGAGGGGGCTGGTAAGTCCACTCAGGCCCGTCTGCTGGCGGACGCACTGCGCGAGGAAGGGTATGAGGTTGTACTGACCCGCGAGCCTGGTGGCACGCCGGGCGCGGAAGAGATAAGGCACCTGCTTCTTTTCGGTGAGGCAGACCTTTCATGGCGCTCGGAAATCATGGCGCACATGTCTGCCCGCTGCGATCATCTGGACAATCTGATCGTTCCTGCGCTGGCTGCGGGGAAAATAGTGGTCTGTGATCGTTTCCACGATTCAACGCTGGCCTATCAGGGCTATGGCATCGGTATGGGGGACGCGGAGCGATTGGCATTTATCGCCGGGCTTCGGTCGCTCGTCGCCTGTGAGCCTGCGCTCACGCTTCTGCTTGATCTCCCGCGGGATCAGGCACTCGATCGTCTTCATGCGCGTGGTGGACGGACTGATCGCTATGAGGGACAGGCCGAAGCATTCCACCGTAGGGTTTTGGATGGATTTGACACGATCGCGGAAAAAAATCCTGATCGTGTCATGCGCCTTAATGCAGCCCGGACGCCCGATGCTTTAAGCCGCTCCATTCTTGAAATCGTGCAGAACCGTATTGCACAGGTATCGGATCAAGGAGACGCGTGAAGGACCCCAGGCAAAATTTTAATCTTCGTGGCCATGAGCAGGCAGAGCGCGTTTTTGGTGAAGCGCTTTCGTCTGGACGCCTGCATCATGCCTGGTTGATTGCAGGGCCGGCCGGTATCGGTAAAGCAACTTTGGCGTTTCATCTCGCCCGTGTGTTGCTTGGAGCGGAGACGCCGGATTCTCCTGCTGCGCGTCGGGTTACTGCCGGTACACATGGCGATCTACTCGAAATTGCCCGCGCCGTTGACGAAAAACGCGGGCGCCTTCGTAGTGAAATCACAGCAGCCGATGTGAGGCCGGTGCAGGCGTTTATGCGTCACACGGCGACTGAGGGTGGTTGGCGCGTTGTAATTGTCGATGGTGCGGAATTTCTGAATCGCTTTGCTGCCAATGCTCTCCTGAAAATTCTGGAAGAGCCACCTCCACGATCAATTATTTTTCTGACGACATCTTCTCCAGGCGCGCTTTTGCCAACAATTCGCAGCAGATGCCGACCATTGGTATTATCGCCACTATCTGATGCTGAGATGCGGTTTGTTCTGCCGGATGTCAGGGATGATGTTCTTGCCCGTGCGCATGGCTCACCGGGACGGGCAATGTTTCTTGCTCAGGACAAAGACGGGGCAATTGCGTCATTTGTGACGGAAATCCTGCGTGGAAAGCGCTTGGATGCTGATATGATGGCGTTGGTGGATCGTGTGGCACGAGAGACGGAAGGTTTCGCATTGCTGTGCGATTTGCTAGGCGAGGGACTGGCAGAACGTGCGCGCTCGGATGTCGGGCATGGCGATCTGTCTCATGCAGCCCTGGCGGCGCAGCAGCGTTCCGATCTGGAAACGCTGAGGCGCCAGACCGAGGGTTTTAATCTGGACAAGGCTCAGGCCATCCGACAGGCAGTGGAACTCGCTGCCCACGCGTGATGGCCTTCACTTCGGCGAAGACGAATGGACGATATGACGCGGCGTTTCACCATCACGACCCCGATTTTCTATGTGAACGGCGCACCGCATATCGGACACGCCTACACCTCGATCGCAGCGGATGTGCTGGCACGGTTTCATCGTCTTAACGGTGAGAATGTCCTCTTCATCAGCGGAACCGACGAACATGGTCAGAAGGTCGAGCAGACTGCTGCGGCCCAAGGTATCGAAACACAGGCCTATGCAGATAAAATCTCTGAAGATTTTCGGCAGATGCAGCGCGATATGGCCATTTCGACCGATGACTTCATTCGCACAACCGACGAACGCCACAAAAAGGCCGCCACGGCGCTTTGGAATAAGGTGACTGAAAACGGCCACATCTATCTTGGCGCCTATGAGGGCTGGTATTCGACGCGTGATGAAGCGTTTATCGGCGAAGACGAACTGGTTACGAAGCCCGACGGTACAAAGGTGGCACCTTCCGGCGCCCCGGTTGAGCGCGTTAAGGAGCCTTCATATTTCTTCCGGCTTTCTGATTTTCAGGACCGTCTGCTGAAGCTGTATGAAGAAAATCCGGACTTTATCGGCCCAGCAGGCCCTCGTCGTGAGATCGAGAGTTTTGTGAAGTCTGGTCTGCGAGACCTCTCGGTCAGCCGCACGAGCTTCAAATGGGGTATTCCGGTTCCCAATGACCCCGATCATGTCATGTATGTCTGGTTCGATGCGCTTACGAACTATCTGACCGCGGTTGGCTATCCCGATCTGAGCGATCCACGGGCGAAATTCTGGCCTGCAGATCTGCATATCGTCGGTAAGGAAATCGCACGCTTCCATTGTGTGTATTGGCCAGCATTCCTCATGGCGGCTGGTATTGAATTGCCCAAATGCGTTTTTGCTCATGGCTGGTGGACGGTCGAGGGCGAGAAAATGAGCAAATCCCTTGGGAATGCGCTGGATCCCAAGGCCCTTGCAGACGAATTCAGCCTCGATGCTCTGCGCTTTTTCCTGATGCGCGAAGTCCCGTTCGGCGGTGACTCCAATTTCAGCCGTCGCTCGATGATCACGCGTATGAACGTGGAGCTGGCAAATGATCTGGGTAATCTGGCACAGCGTTCCCTGAGTCAGATTGCCAAAAATCTTGGTGGTGTTCTGCCAGAGCGCGGTGTTCTTACGGAAGATGACCAGTCCATCCTGGCACTTGCCCAGATCCTGCCATCCATCATGGCCGAACAGATCGAGCGCAAGGCAATCACGGAAGCTCTTGAAGAAGCCTGGAAGCTTGTGCGCGCAGCTAATTCCTACATTGACCGTCAGGCACCCTGGGCGCTGAAAAAGACAAACATGGACCGTATGGCGGATGTCCTGCGTGTTTTGGTGGACCTGATTCGGACAATCGCCACAATGCTTCAGCCCTATATGCCCATTACCATGGACAAGATGCTCACACAGCTTGGTGTTGAGGAAGGGGAGCGCAGCTTCGCGGCGCTGGAAGTTCCGTTGCCGGGCGGCCGCGTTCTACCCAAGCCTGAGGGTCTGTTCCCGCGTTTTGTCGAGGAAACCGAATGACTGGACTGATCGACAGCCACTGCCACCTGGATCGTCTGGACGATCTCCCAGCGGCATTTCAGACAGCCCGCGAGCGTGGGCTGAGCGGAATGATCACGATTGGAACGCGCTGGTCAGAGGCTTCGACACAGATCAGCCTTACGCAGCATGACACGCCTGAGCTTCGGATATGGTGTGCTATTGGCACGCATCCGGATCATGCTCATGAAGAGCGCCTCCCGGACGTGGCGGAGATTGTTGCCCGGGCGGAAGCGCCTTGCGTGGTGGGGATTGGTGAGTCAGGTCTTGATTACTTCCATGGTACGGAAGACGTGAAGGCCGCGCAGCAGGCATCATTCCGCACGCATATTTCTGCTGCGCGTGAAACAGGACTTCCGCTGGTCATTCATGCCCGCCAGGCGGATGAAGACGTTATTGCCATTCTCCGGGATGAGCACGGGAAGGGCGCGTTTCCCTTCCTTTTGCATTGCTTTGCATCGGGCCCTGAACTCGCAGAGACCGCTATCGAACTCGGTGGCTATATCAGCTTTTCAGGGCTTCTGACGTTTCCGAAATGTGAGGAAATCAGAGCCGTTGCCCGTGTAGTACCCGAAGACAGGATACTGGTGGAGACGGACAGCCCATTTCTGGCGCCTGTACCAAAGCGTGGACGCCCTAACACTCCTAGTTATGTTGCTCACACCGCAGCGCGCCTTGCGCAGGAACGCGGTGTTACTCCAGAGCGTATCGCGGAACTGACGACAGCAAACGTTCATCGGCTTTTCACAAGGACGCGCCCGTGAAAGTTACGGTTCTTGGGTGCGGAGGCTCAGCTGGTGTTCCGATGATCGGAGGCGAGGAGGGGACGTATACCGGGATCTGGGGGGCGTGTGACCCAAAAGAGCCGCGCAACCGCCGTACACGCTCGTCCATTGTCATCGAAGGCGAGGACGGCTTTCGGTTGCTGGTGGATTCAGGGCCCGATTTCCGGACCCAGATGCTGGATTGTGGTGTCGGACGTGTGGATGCAGTTCTCTACACGCACCCGCATTCAGACCATATTGGCGGGCTGGACGAACTGAGGGCGATCAATCGCGTAATTGGCCGACCGTTACCGCTCCTTGCAACTCAGGATGTTCTCGAAGAACTGCGCCTCCGATACGCATATGCGTTTGCGCCCTGGCGGGGGCCGGAGTTCTATAGACCTGTATTTGACGAGCATCTTGTTGAATCAGGGCAACTCATTGAGTTCGGTGCGCTGTCCGGCCAGGTCTTTGATCAGCATCATGGTCGTATCATGTCTCTTGGGATGCGCTTTGGCAGCTTTGCGTATTGCACGGATGTCGACACGATGCCCGAAGAAGCCATAGAAATTCTCCAGGGTGTCGATACATGGCTGGTGGACTGCTTCCAGTACGATCCGCATCCAGCGCACGCATGGCTTGATCGTGTTCTGGAGTGGCGCAGCCTGATTGGTGCGCGCCGTACAATTCTGACTCATATGGGGGCAGAAATGGATTACGGAACGCTATGTCGGATGCTTCCGAGCGACGTTGAGCCGGCTTATGACGGAATGACTTTAGATCTGGCTTAAAGTAAAAAACCGGGCAGGGGACCTACCCGGTTTTTTTGTGTATTCAGAACGTCATCATGGCGCCAGCGGAAATCGTGCTGTCGTCTTCCTTGTTCGGGCCATGAGAATCGGATTTTGTGTGGGCGTATTCGCCAACAATCGTCATCCAGTCGGTTAGGTTGTAATATAATGCGCCGACTTCTGATTCATTACGACGAACCATCAGTGGATCATAAACTTCACCCGCTGCGGAATAGAGGTTGCTGACACCATAGCTGCCAACAATCTTCAGGCGCGGCAAAATTTTATAGGCACCTTGAACGTAATAACCTTCAGAATTACGCTTGCGGCCGTTTGTGGCTACACCATCGAAAAACAGCCCCGTGGTACCCAGGCCGCTGCCATAGTAATAATAGGCAACGCCCTCAAACGGACCTTTCGTCAGCTTCATACCGACGTCGCCAGCTTCAACCATCGCAGAGTGTTTGCTGTTGTCTGAAAGTGCGTTGCTCGTCAGGCTTTGTTGGTGCTGAATGAGAAAGCTGCTCCAAAATCTGGCCGTGAAGCCCTCAATGGTCGCATCATATGTGACTTTGCCTTGAACCATGGGGGAGCTGTGCTGGCTCGAAACAGCAGATCGGCCGCCGCCAGCGTAATTGAATTCGTCCAGCGGCGTCATCACGCCGATAGAACCCTGTAGGCCATGCCATTTTGGCGAGATATATGTGATTTGTGGTAGCCAGTCGGTATAGACATAGCCAACACCAATGCGCCCGAGTGATGTATTGGCAGGGTTGGCGTTGCTGCCTGTGCTGCCAACGCTCAGCAAGGTAGCGTCGTTCAGGATTGCGTCCGCTGCAAAAAGTGCGATATCGCGGCCGATCTTGATCGTGCCGAGATCTTTCGTTCCTGCAGTCATGTAAACCTGACGAAAATCGAGACCAGCAGTACCAAGTCCGACAGGGCTGCCGCCAGAATTGGCGTTGAACGTGCCGACGTCAGCATTGTTGATGCCAGGATACATGCCAAAGACAGCACCAAGGTCGATGCCGTCCTGCGTCGTGTTGAGTTTCAGAATGAGACCGCCAGGCAGAAGTCCGTTGCGGACTGCTGAAGAGTCAAACCCCGTGCTGCCAGTGGACACGCCGCCTGCGACAGGGGAGCCACCACCTGCGCCGTTAAAAGTGTAATAGCCGTTGATGAAACCGGAGAGATTGATGTCAATCTGGCCCGCCTGAATAGTGACGCCTTTGCCCGCGACATAGGGTTTTACGCGTACGATGCTCGCAGGATCGTAGTCATGCTGGGCACGAAAGAGCGTGGACTGAGCGGAGCGGGCGCTGGCTTCGGCATCTGCGGCAGCACGACGGGCAGCGCTTGCCGCAGCGATGGTCGTGACGTCAGGGGCATCAAGTGAACTATCGCCATAGTTTGCGTTACGTGATGAACGGCTGCGACCTGAAGGAGACTTCCGATAGGAACTTTGCTGCACATCAGGCGCTGTGTGCGTGCGATGAAGGTGATGGGCGAGCAGGCCGTTATATTCACCGCGTGTCAGGCTACCTTTGGCGCGAAGGATATCAAGGAGCTCGGTATAATCATCGGCCTGAGCCGATTGAGCCACGCCGACGGTCCCAAGGCATACAATGCTGCCTAAAAGACCCAGCCGGTGGCGTAACTTGAGAGACATGCGACAGCTGTTTCCAGTATGGAAAGCCGATCACGACAGCAACTGGGCGACCGGAAATTGAGACTTGTCCATCCTTAGCGGCAGAGCGGAAATCTTACGCAACAAAAGGTTGTGTCATCACGATAATGTCAGATTCTGGTACATTTTCATATATTAGTTGGCATAATATATCTTATACGACATTTATGTGTTGCTATTCCTACTTCGGACAATTCCCAGATTTGCGCCATTTTCCCAAAAATTCCGACCTAGCTCACCATGCGCGCATCGAGCTGAAAAAAATTATCACGTAGCCTGAATCTTGCGGACCTATTGGGAATCTCAGACTGTTTCAGCTCCAAAAATAGCAAAAATATGGCATTAAGCCATTGCGCCACAGCTTGTTGATTTGTGGCAAAATGCCATTTCCAATTACGGAATGGCGAAATGCCAAATGTTCGTGGCTTAATGGCATTATGCCATGGTTTTGTTTGCTCTTGCCCACTCTCCTCCTCTTGCGCTGATATGCAGTCTGCCTGGTCTGTTAGAGAGTGTCCCTTGACTGAAATTATTCCCAATGCCCCCCCGAGTGATGGTCATTTTCCGACCTCATCTCAGATGTTCGGACACCCAAAAGCGCTCTGGGTTATCGTGCTTACAGAAGCCTGGGTCGCATTTTCGCTTTATGGAATGCAGTCTCTTCTGGTCCTCTACATGAAGGACAGCCTGCTGCAGCCTGGGCATGTCGAAAACATCTGGGGCTTTGGTACGCTGCATAGCGCGATCGCATGGCTTTATTCGCCTGTGGGTATACCTGCTCTGGCGGGCGCGATCATGGGTCTCTTTCTGGCCTTGATCTACGCCACCCCTCTCCTTGGTGGTTTTATCGCAGACAGAATGCTCGGCCGGACGAGAACCATCCTTCTGGGCGCCGTTCTCATGACGGCTGGTCATGTCATGATGGCTTTCGAAAGCAGCTTTGTTCTGGCTTTTGTGTGTCTCGTTTTTGGTACCGGATGTGCTGGCAGCCTTCGCGCGCAGGTCGGTGCGCTTTATGCGCTCAACGACCGTAAACGATCCGATGCCTATCAGTTCTACACACTTGGAGTTCAGGTTGCAGTCATCGTATCGCCAGCACTCTGTGCGAGCCTTGGGCAGATAGCCTGGCATTGGGGTTTTCTAACCGCCGGCATCGGAATGGCGCTCGGTTTGGCGTGTTATCTGGCTGGGCGACATCTTCTTCCGGAGGAGCCTCCACGTGTCGAGCGTTCAAAGCGCCTTCCCCTCACCACGCGCGAGCGCAAGGCTGTAATACTGCTTCTATGCCTGATTGTTGTTCTCGCAGTTGGTGCTTTGCCCAACGAGGAAATTTTTGACGGATATCTTCTCTGGGGACAGCAGCATTATCGGCTTTCACTGTTCGGATATCCCTTCCCGGTTGGCGATCTTTTATCGTTCGATGGCCTGATCAGTTCCGTAACAGCGATTGGAGTGCTGACGTTCTGGCAGTTTTATGCCAAGAAAAGAGCTGACCTTAGCGAAATCACAAAGGTCGCGATCGGGATCGGAATCTCTGCATTCGCGCCACTCTGTCTTGCCGCAGGTTCGTGGATCAGCCCCGGCGCGCATCAGGTAAGTCTGCTATGGGGCGTTGCCTTTCACACGGTGAACGATATCGGGTTTGCGATGAGCTACTCTATCGGAATGGCCCTGTTTTCGCGGGCGGCCCCTGTCAGCCTTAACACCATCATGGTGGCTTGTTTCTCGCTGCACCTGTTTTTATCCAACCTTATGGTTGGCAAACTCGCGACGCTGATTTCCCATATGTCGAGTGTGTCGTTCTGGGTGATGCATTCTGTCGTGGCAGGCTGTGCCGCGATTGTTCTGGGAATTTTTGCTTGGAAATTCCGGGACCTTTTGGCCCCGGAAAAAGCCCCTCAGCCTCAGGAAGCCTGAGAAGACGAAAGCACGCTGGACGCATCATGGGCAGCGGAAGAGACCGTTGACCCATCGTCGGCGCGAACGGAAACGGCTGTCAGAAGACCGTCTTCCCGCTGGCGGGAGCGATCGATAATGCGACGCTCCACAATCGGATAATCCTTTAGCAGACGCTCAAAAACCGGGCGCGGTATGGCCAGCATATGGCTGAACTGAAGCGATCTGACGGTTCCGGACGTGTTCTGCTTGCGAATGACCGACGCTGCGCCAATCAGATCTCCCGAACCAAAAAGCAGGTCGCGTTCAGGCATGTGTATTTCTGCAAGACCTGCCACCTGTGCGTAAACAGTACGAATTTTGCGGCCCCTCCGGAAAATGACTTCCCCTGGAGATACAAAATGCATGGATACCTTGCGAGACAGTTCATGCAGAACGTTGTCCGGAACGCCATTGAACGCAGGAAAAGCACGCAGGCGCTGCTCTATGCCGCTTTTGAGGTTGAACCTCAGCGGAGTGTCCAGCCTTGCGCGATGGCGCTCGATATCACGGTGAAGCTCGCGATGAAGCTCTTCCGAAATCAGGTTATCGGATTGCAGGGCATCGTATTCCTCATCTTCAAGTCGCAGTGCGATCTGGCGCAGGATGCGGCTTTCGAGGGCCTCGGAATAACCCGAATAATGCAGGCGCAAAGTCTCAAGGGCATCGTCCAGAAGCTTGCGCTGCCTGCCAAGCACTTCAGACACGATTTCAGTGATCCGAGGCCCTAACGTGGGTTCCATCCGTTGACGGACGAAGCGCATCAGCGAGAGTGAAACGAGATGCGCGATGATGAGCATCTCGAAGCGCTCCATCATGCAATACATCAATGGCTCGTCGATATGCAGGCGGCTGTGCAATTCCTGCGCAATACGAAAGCGCCATGTCGGCTGGAGGCGCTTTTTGAGCGCACGGACGTAACCGTAGCGCCCTTCAAGGCGGGCCCCGTCTGCCATGGCTTCCGCTGTCCGCAGGAGTGTTTCCATCACGCGGCGCGACAGACCCTGAATGCGGAACAGGTCCAGCAGGAGTGAGCGTTCCTGGTTGGCAATCGTGATCAGGGCGATGGTGACGCGGTTTCTGTCACCAAGGGCGGCCTCGAAATCATTAGCCTCCCTCTCCTTCTCTGCGCGCTTTTCGAGACGATTGATCACGCCTGCTCGGGTCTGTTCGCTAAAGCCCAGTTCGTTGGAAAGCTCACGGGTACGCTCGGCCACTTCCGTCAGGCCAATGGCAAGAACCTGATGGCGCATGGCTTCGTCGATCGGGGACAGGCGGTCCAGCTTCAGGAATAGCACCAAAGACCGTAATGTCGTGCCATTGACGAGCAGGGTAATCAGGACGAAGCCTGTCGCGATGATTCCGATAAAATGAGCAACCGGGCTCGACACTCGTTGGTTTTCGGTGACGGCGAGAGCCAGCGCCAGCGTGATGGCGCCGCGCAGTCCACCCCAGACCATGGTCGCCTTGAAAGGGTTCGGTACAGGTGGCGAAAGCTTCGTGAACGCCAGAATTGGCAACAACCCGAACACCACTGCCCCGCGAGCGATAAGTCCGGCGGCTGTAGCAATCAGGATCAGGACGCAGTCCCAGCGTGTCATTCCGATCAGCAGCCTTGGCACGAGCATGGCTGCGAGGATAAACACGAGCGAACCAGCCCAGAAAACAAGCTGTTCCCACATTTCATTGACTGAGCGCCAGACCTGGGGCCGGAAAGTGGACGGTCCGTAAGCAGAAACTGTCAGACCCGCAGCCGCTGTCGCAACAACGCCTGAGAAGCCCAGCATTTCATCGCACAGAATGTAGACCGCATAGGGCAGTGCGAGGGTCAGGCTCATTTCGGCAGCAGGCGCTCCGCCTAGTCCTGCAATCATGAGCAAAGTCAGGCGTCCAAGAGCCACACCGACCACAATTGCGCCCCCGAAAGCGGTCGCAAAGTCGATGACAGCATCACCGAGATGGATCTGGTGATGGGATGTGACAGCCGCGAGCAGGATGGAGAAGATCGCAATAGCAGCGGCGTCGTTAAGTAGCGCCTCACCTTCAACAAGGCGCGTCAGTCGGGAAGCTGCGCCAATTTCGCGGAAGATTCCAGCCACGGCGGAAGGATCAGTCGTGGCCACAATGGAGCCAAGAAGAAGGCACGCAACCATGCTTTGTTGCGCAAATGGATATAGTGCCAGCCCGATGGTTGCAGTCGATACCACAACGGCGACGACGGCGAGCAGCAGCACGGTGGCCGTCTCGTGAGCCAGACGACGTACGTCGATCGCCATGGCGCCTTGAAAAACCAGGATAGGCAGGAAGATTAACAGGAAGCCTTCACTGTTAATCGGAAAATAGATGAGAGCTTCCGCCGCACCATCTAGAAGATCTGTGGCGGAAGACCGCACGATCAGAGACGCTGCGCCACCCAGAACGATGCCAACGATCGCAATCAGGACCGTCTCGGAAATTTCCAGGCGTTTCGCGAGTGGCTGTATGAGGCTGACGAGCGTGAGCAGGAACGCCAGCGCGAGAATAACGGCTGCAAGCCCTGTCACCATCATCGTTTTCCGTACCCTGTCAGTCCAGGAAGTATCCTAGAGTCGATGCGGCGTTCCGGCTAGGGAGTATTAACCGAAAGCCTGTTTCCCAATAACTTAAGTCTCAGCACAGGCCAGCCAGCGGCGTACCTGTCCCTCCGGGTCGTCATGCCGGATGAAATCCCCCACAGCTGAGACGCTGTCTGCGCCTGCCTTCAGGCACGAAGGCAGGCGTTCGAGTGTGATGCCGCCAATTGCGACGACAGGGATGTCTCCGCACAGCTCACGCCATTCGGTAATCCGTTCCACGCCCTGTGGTCCAAACGCCATCTTCTTGAGTTTGGTTTCCCAGATGGGGCCGATTGCAATATAATCGGGCTTTATGAGCAGGGCGCGATCGAGTTCTTCGTGGCAATGCGTTGAGACACCCAGGCGTATTCCTGTGCTGCGGATCAGTTCGAGATCTGCTGTATCAAGATCTTCCTGTCCCAGATGCAACCACTCGATACCAAGTTCGACGGCAAGTTCCCAGTAATCGTTCAGGACCAGTGATACGTTGAAGCGTGCTGCGAGTTCCTGTGCGGTTGTGATTTGTGCGCGCAGTTCTTCTACAGGAAGATCCTTGATACGGAGCTGGATAAAGCGCGCACCTGCCGCGCCCAGCCGTTCGACCCAGCGTGGGTGATCGACGACAGGATAGATTTTTGAAGGCAGGCGCGACATCAGATCATTTCTCCACCAAGGCCACGTGCCAGCCCCAGTGTAGGCGTTGAGGGCACAGCCATGTCTCGTTCTTCCATAGGGTCGGCGTCCCTGCCCGCCAGGCCGGCTTCACAGGCAAGCCGGAATGCTTTTGCCATCAGCACAGGATCGCCCGCTTTTGCTACGGCTGTGTTGATGAGGACGGCGTCAAAACCAAGTTCGAAAGCTGCTGATGCATGGGAGGGCCGCCCTATTCCTGCGTCTATGACCATCGGAATATCGGGGTAATGTGCCCTTAATGCGCGCAGCCCGAAAATATTGTTCAGGCCTCGGCCAGAGCCTATGGGTGCCCCCCAGGGCATAAGCACTTCAGCGCCCGCTCGCAGCAGGCGTTCGGCAACAACGAGGTCTTCGGTCGTATAGGGAAAGACCTTGAATCCGTCGTCGGTCAGGATGCGGGTTGCTTCAACAAGTCCGAACACGTCCGGTTGGAGGAGGTCTCCCTGCCCGATGACTTCGAGTTTGATCCAGTCTGTCCCGAATACCTCCCGCGCCATCTGCGCCGTTGTGACGGCTTCACGCACGCCATGACAACCCGCAGTGTTTGGCAGTACGGGAACCCCCAGATCGCGGATTAGAGACCAGAAGGCCTGTCCGGCCTGCGCGCCCGCTGCTTCGCGGCGCAGCGAAACCGTGACCACGCCAGCATTGGCTGCCCTGACTGCATCAGCGAGAATGGCTGGGCTGTCATATTGCGCGGTGCCCAGCATCAGGCGGGACGAAAGTTCGGTACCATAAAAACGCATGTTTCAGCCGCCCTGCATTGGTGCGAGGATTTCCAGCTCGGCGCCTTCGCGAAGGTTTTGGCTGGAGCGCAGGCCTGCTGGGACAAAATTACCATTCAGAGCGGTCGCAACGCGCGCGCCCCCATAACCCAGCTCTTCCAGCACAGCCGCGAGCGTCTGGGCACGGACTTCGTGCGGCTCACCATTGACGTTGATATTCATGGGGTCTCCCTCTCAGGAAACAGAATGGGTGCAAACGCTCCGGGTTTCAAATCTCATTCCCGGGAAAAATGATTGAGGCAACTTCTTGTGCCCTTTTGGGCGACAGAAGAAAGCCGTGGCGGTACATCCCGTTGAGATAAATTGTTTTTCCATCCTGATGAACCCGCGGGATATTATCTGGAAATGCGGGTCTGAGGCCTGCATTGGCTTCGAGAATTTCTGCTTCTGCGAAAGCTGGATGCAGCGTGTAGGCTGCATTCAGAAGCTCCATTGTGGCGCGTACCGTGATGGCGCGAGTATCATCGCTTTCAACCATGGTCGCCCCCACCATGAACACATTGTCCGTACGAGGCACAATATAAACCGGGATGCGTGGGTGCAGCATGCGAACCGGTCTGTGAAGTTTTACGTCCGAGCAGCGCAGAAGTAGCATTTCACCACGCATACCGCGCAGATCAGCAAGCTGTTCTCGGGCAGCGATTCCGGTGCAATCAACAACCCAGTCAAAATCCTCTGCGTTGAGAGGAGCGCCGGAAAAGACTGTTTCACCGGCAAGGTTTTTCAGGCGGCGTTCGAGAGCAAGGAGCGCCTTGCGCGGATCAACGTGCCCTTCTTCGGCGAAGAACAATGCTTTTTCAAAGCGACCTTCAAGATCCGGTTCCAGAGATGTAATCTGGTGAGCGTTCAGAGTTTCAAAATGGCTTGTACGCCGCCCGAACCTTGCCAGCTCGGGTGTGTCTCGTGCAGGGGCCACAACCAGGCTACCAGCCTCGATCACATCTGAAACATGCGACTTCCACCATCGTAGAGACGTCAGACTATCCTGCGTCACTTCGTCAGGAGCAGACTCTGCCTCACACCATGGAGCAAGCATCCCGCCTGCAAACCAGGAAGCACCAGAACCAATCCTGCCGCCTGTGTCCTGAACTGTTACGGCTGCTCCATTTTCAGCAAGCGTGACAGCACTTGTCATGCCTGCGACGCCAGCGCCGCGGACAAGTATTCTGGGTCCGGTCATTGAGGGGCCTCCCTCTCTCAGTGAGGCCCGCTCTGTATCATATTGTGAAGCTGTGGTCAGGCCCGCGCAGGACGATCAATAGCTTGTGCAAGGATTTCGACAGGGTGAGAGGGACGATATCCTGCCATGCGCTCTGTCTGGCATCGGCATGAAAAACCGGTTGCGAGGATGGGTTTCTCGGCCTTTTCCGCCCAGTTCTGGTGGAAAATTTGCTTTGAAAGGTCTGCCTGCTCGCGTTGATGTCCAAACATGCCAGCCATGCCACAGCATCCAGCCTTGCCTGCTGAAACATTCAGGCCGAAACTCTTCAGGATGAAGGCCCAGTCGCCAGCGCTCTCGGGTCTTACTGCCTGCTCGGTGCAATGTGAAAGGATCGTGGCTGCGTCCCCTCCCGTCGCAACACTCCGTGGCGCTATATGCCCATTTTCGATTTCGGAGCGCAGAAAGCGTTCCAGTGCCCACACGGCTGGAGGCTTCCTTTGTCCAAGTTCGCAATATTCCTGCTCAAACATGAGGCCAGTTGCGGCGTCCAGCGCTATAACTGGGATGTTGTGCCGCTCAATGGCACGGACCTTGCGCAAAATATGGCGCCCTGCCTTCGCAAAGCCATTGTAGAATCCTAACACATATCTTGCTTTGCCATTGCTCCATGCTGGCGTGACGCGGACGTCATAACCAAGCCCTGACAGGAGAGCATGTGTGCGAATTATAAGGGCTCCATCAAAGCTGCCCGTGAAGCTGTCCTGAAGCAGAACGATTTTTTTTTCATGGCGCGATGTCAGCCAGCGGCGGGTTAGTTTTTGACGTGAAGAAAGTGCTGCAGGAATAAACGTTGGGAGATCTACGAGCCCGATAGAACTCAAGAGGTATCGCGATAGTGGATTATGCATCAGCAGGTTGGAAATGGCCGGGACTGCACGGCCCGCTGCAAGAAGAGGTTCCAGCCAAAAGACAAGGTAATCTCTGAGCGGCCGTTTTTGCTCCTCAAAATATTCGCTCAGAAATCTTGAGCGCATTGAGGGGATATCGACCTTGATCGGGCATTGGGTCGCACAGGCCTTGCACGAGAGACAGCTATCGAGCGCGTCCTTCAGTTCGTAGCTTAACTGCGGGAGGTTCTGGCGTTCTGTATTCTCTTGTGGAAGCGAGCGCAGGCGGAGCCAGCTTCTGATCAGCGTTGCACGCCCTTTAGGAGACTGACGCCTGTCTTTGGTGGCCTTATAAGACGGGCACATGGCCATCTCGGGTTCACGATTAAAGCATGCGCCATTGCCATTACAGGTGACAGACAGGGCATATTCTTCGCGAAGGGGCGCCGCGATCTGGGCATCATAAATGCCTTTGAATGGCACCGTGTCGATCCTGTCCACAGCGTACTTGCCTACGGGGGCGAGCTTTCCGCGATTGAAAATATCTTTAGGATCAAATGCTTCTTTGATTTTGCAAAGTTCAAGGAAGAGCTTTTCACCAAAAAACAGGGGGGAAAATTCTCCTCTAAACCCCCGACCATGTTCGCCCCACAGGAGGCCCCCATGCCTTTTGGTCAATTGAGCTACAGCATCGGAGATCGCGCGGATGAGGCTCTGATCCTCACTTTGCAGCATATCCAGAAACGGGCGGACATGAAGGCAGCCAACATCCGCGTGGCCAAACATGCCGTATGTGAGGCCATGTCCGTCGAGGATATCGCGAAATTCCTGTACGTATTCTGGCAGGCTCTCAGGCGGTACGGCAGTATCTTCTACAAAAGCGACGCCCTGCTTATTGCCTTGCGGGCGTCCTAGGAGGCCAACGGATTTTTCTCTGAGAGTCCATAGTTGGGAAATTATTTCATCATCTAAAATTGCTTTATAATCAATAAGATGATTTGAAGATTGATCGAGAATTTCGCTGGCAGAAGATATGTGTTCGTGAAGGGTATCCAGGTCATCTCCCACAAACTCTACAAAGCTTAGCCCCAGGACTGGAAAATTCGAGCCACTCCCAAGGACTCTTTCAAGCGCCGTCCAGGTTACGTCCTGCTTTGCAACCGCGAGAACCCTGTCATCAAGCACTTCGACAGCTGACGGTTGTGCTGACAACAACTCCTGTACATCGCGCAATGCACCATCAAAGCTTGCATAACGAGCAACCAACAGGCGCCTGTGTTGAGGAATCTTTTTAAGGCGTAATACGATTTTTCCCGTCAGTGCCAGTGTGCCTTCAGAACCCGCAAGAAGGCGTGTCATGTCGAAGCTGCCATCTTCGGAATGAACATTCTGAAGATTGTAGCCCGTCAGGCCCCGGTTCATTTGTGGGAAAACGCGCGTTATTTCATCTGCATATTCCGTGACTGCGCGGTGAACCTCCCGGTATACGGCGCCGCCCAGGTCATCTTTCGCCATCTGGGCTTCAAGTTCAGTTGCTGTCAGTTTCCTGACTGTCAGATCCGAGCCGTCCGAGAGTACGACGTCCAACTGTTCAATATAATCTGACGTCTTCCCGTAGATGCGTGAGCCTTTCCCGGACGCATCCGTCGCGATCATTCCGCCAATTGTAGCGCGGGTAGCGGTAGAGACTGTAGGTGGAAAAAAGAGGCCATGGGGCCGAAGAAAAGCATTCAGACGCGCCAGGATAACGCCGGGCTCGACGGTAACATTCTGGGATTGTGCATCAAAATGCAGGATGCGATCCATATGTCGCGAAACGTCCACGACAATTCCAGGCGTAAGGGACTGTCCGTTTGTTCCGGTACCGCCTCCACGTACTGCCAGCGTCAGTCTGCCATTGGCTGCGGCTCGAACTGCACGATTGAGATCGAGAGTGGTGCGTGGGAAAATGACAGCAAGTGGAACGCGCTGATAGATGCTGTTATCGGTTGAAAAAACGAGGCGGGAAGAAAGTTCCGCCTCGATGTCTCCTTCAAAACCGTCATCCCTCAAACGCTGGAGGAAAATTTCCCGGGCACTGATATCCATCGGGTTCGGCGTTAACTCGGAAAAGTCATTGTGCCGATCCATGATGATATCGCCGCCCATGAGTTCATACCCCGCCTGAATTTATCCGCCGTATCTTTAGCGAAATGATCAGCCAGATCAAAGTGGCGGTTGAATGAGTGACCTCATTCAACCGTTACAGATTTGGCGAGATTGCGTGGCTGATCCACATCCGTGCCCTTTAAAAGAGCCACTTCATAAGCAAGCATCTGCACAGGGATGGCGTAAAGGATTGGTACAACGAAAGCATCAACATCCGGCAGAACGACCACATGCTCAGCCACGCCCTTCAGGCGCTCGGCACCAGCAGCATCTGTGAATGCAAGGACCCGCCCACCACGAGCTTTTGCCTCCTGAAGATTGGAAAGCGTCTTCTCAAACAGGATGTTGGACGGCACGATGGCAACAACGGGCACTGTTCTGTCGATAAGGCTGATTGGCCCGTGCTTCAGTTCACCCGCAGCGTAAGCTTCTGCGTGTATGTAGCTGATTTCTTTTAATTTTAGAGCGCCTTCATAAGCAATTGGCGTACAAATTCCGCGCCCCAGATACAGAACATCTCGTGCCTCTGCGACCACGGCTGCCATGGCCTGAATTGCAGGAGTGCATGCGAAAACTTCTGCGGCTCTGGAGGGTAGATCGAGCAGGCTGGATGTTAGCGCTTCTTCTTTCGCCTGATCGATCTTGCCTCGTGCGCGAGCGAAATCGATGGAAAATGCTGCAAGAACAGAGAGTTGAGCGGTGAAAGCTTTCGTGGATGCGACAGAAATTTCTGGTCCCGCAACCATGCCCAGCACGAGATCACTTTCGCGGCCCATTGTGGAGTGCTCAACATTCAGCACAGACACAATGCTCTGACCTGCTTTTTTGAGGCTACGTAGGACGCCCAGAGTGTCGGCTGTTTCGCCTGATTGCGAAATCAGGAGGGCTACACCGCGATCCGGTTGCGGTGGGTCGCGGTAACGAAGCTCGGAAGCAACATCAATTTCGACAGGGATACGGGCCAGCGATTCAAGCCAGTATCTGCCAACCATGCCTGCATAAAATGCCGATCCGCAGGCAGTAATGGTGATCCGCGGTACTTTTGCGATATCAAAGGGCATGTCCGGCAACGCAATGCGCTTGGACGCAGGGTCGGTGATACGCTGCAGAGTCTGTCCGATGGCGACAGGATGTTCGTGCAGTTCCTTTTCCATGTAATGCCGGTAACCGTCTTTGCCGACCTGCCCGGCCATAAATGCAATGGTCTGGATCTGGCGCTGAACGGTATCGCCTTTTGCGTTGAAGATTGTTGCACCCTCACGGGTCAGCTCGCACCAGTCTCCATCTTCCAAGTAGGAAATACGATTGGCCAATGGCGCCAGCGCGAGGCTATCGGATCCGAGGAACATTTCCCCTTCGCCATATCCCACGGCTAGCGGTGCGCCATGACGTGCACCGATCAGCAGGCCATCATGGTTCTGGAAAATCATGGCAATGGCATAAGCACCTTCAAGGCGGCCTATGGTCGCGAAAGCAGCCTCGCGGGGAGCCATGCCCTGCTCGATATAATTATCGAGCAGATGGGCGACGGTCTCGGAATCCGTTTCCGTGACAAAGCGACGTCCCTTCGCCTCCAGCTCGGCCTTGAGCGCAGCAAAGTTTTCGATAATGCCGTTATGGACGATCGCAACCTGGCCTGCCGCATGTGGGTGGGCATTGGTTTCAGTTGGTGCGCCGTGTGTGGCCCAACGGGTATGTCCGATGCCGGTTGAGCCGCTGAGCGGAGACTGCTTCAGGACGGTCTCAAGATTGTCTAGCTTACCCGCCGCACGACGGCGATCAATGACGCCATTCTCGGAGAGGGTCGCAATGCCTGCTGAATCATAGCCACGATATTCGAGGCGACGTAGGGCTTCAAAAATGATTGGCGTGGCAGGACGGTGTCCAACGACACCACAAATTCCACACATCAGCCCTGTTCCTTCTTTGCTTTAAGCGCATGTTTGATGGCGAGCCCTCTACCGGGCTTTTCGCACTGGCGGGCGCGTCCGAGAGCGAGTGCTGTCGCCGAGACGTTTTCTGTGATGACACTTCCGGCTGCGACCAAAGCATCGTCACCGATTTCCACTGGCGCAACGAGAATAGAGTTGGAGCCAATGAAAGTTCGTTCTCCAATGACGGTGCGATGCTTGAACACGCCGTCGTAATTGCAGGTGATCGTACCTGCGCCAACATTGGTACCCGCGCCGATTGATGCATCTCCGAGATACGTAAGATGGTTGGCCTTTGCGCCCGTTCCCAGTTCCACGTTCTTGAGTTCTACAAAATTGCCGACATGGGAATTTGTAGCGCAGTGGGTACCGGGGCGGAGGCGAGCGTAAGGGCCGATCATTGCGCCCTCACCTACGGTGCAACCTTCTAGATGCGAAAAGGCTCGGATTACGCTTCCGGATGCAATCTTCACGCCCGGTCCAAAAAAGACGTTTGGTTCTATAACGACATCTTGCGAAATTTGTGTATCAGCGCTGAAGAAGACGGTCTCTGGTGCAACGAGAGTAACACCTCCATCCATCGCAGCCTGCCGCATCCGTTGCTGCAAGGTAGCCTCGGCGCGGGCAAGTTCTGCACGAGAATTGACGCCTGCGAGTTCTTCCTCTGGTGCTTCAACGCATAACACCTGCCCGGAGCGTGCTGCCATTTCGACGACATCCGTAAGGTAGTATTCGCCCTGGGCGTTGTTGTTTCCGAGTTCGCTCAGCCAGCGACGGAAATCATTTGCATCCGCACACATGACGCCTGCGTTGCAAAGGCCGATCTTACGCTCAGCTTCTGTAGCATCCTTATATTCTACAATCCGCAGCACATGGCCGTTTTCTTCGATAAGACGACCGTATTTTCCGGGATCGCTAGGGCGCATGCCGAGCAACGAGAGCGACGCACCTGATCTGCGAGCGTCCAGCAATCTGTGCATGGTCTGAGCGGTAATGAGGGGGTTGTCGGCATAAAGAATGGCGACGTCCCCATCCCCGAATAGGGATTCAGCCATCTTTGCCGCATGCCCCGTCCCCAGACGCTCAGACTGAACAACCGTGCGGTACGGCTGTGTTGCTCTTTCGAGTTCGGGCATATCTGGCCCCACAACCACCACGACGTCATCAAAAATCTGCTTTGCAGTCTCGATGAGGTGGGTAATCATCGGGCGATTGCCCAGACGATGCATCGCTTTTGGAAGACTTGATTTCATGCGCGTGCCGAGGCCCGCAGCAAGGATAACAGCAGTCGTATGAAGTTTTGCTTTAGTCATGGTAAGTCCGAGGTATCCAAAGCGCACGGGCACGTCAAATGATGTGCTGAGTCTGGACCATCACTTCCGATTGCCGATTGTTGCGATTGGCATGAAATAAGCTATTTTTAGTGTCTTGGTGCCTGTTGCATCACGACGGTTACATGCCCAAGCTTGGGATGTTCTATCTCGATCCGCACCGGAACGAGGCCGAAACCATCCACCTGTTTGAACCATACCGCGCCCGGCTTGGGCTGGCTCATTTTGTTTCGGTTCGGTGAATCTTTTACAAAACCGGCGACCTGCTGCCCGATGAAGTCACAACGCAAAGCTGGGCCGGAGTAAAGTTCTCCATGGTCCTGAGGAATAGCGTCGGTCACTGGGCCATGGATGGTCATATGTGTCAGACGAAGGCCGTCAAATACCATCTCTGTACCGTTGCACTTCCCTGTGGTTGTCAGGGTATGGAGCAGATGTGCCACGCCACTAAGAGTATCGACCGTGTGCGCCAACTGGTCCGAGGGAACCTGTTCACGGTCATTTTCGCGTGGCTCCAGAATATCTACCGAGGGGGTTCCGTCGTGATACACAAGCTTCACATGGCGTACGGTCCCTCGTGAAAAACCGCTGCTTTCATACGAAATGGGAGATATCCCATTTTCAGTGAAATGCCCTTGAGCCTGCGTTGTTATGCGCATTTTCAGAAACCAGCTTGCAAAGCCTGCGCTCTCAAGATGTGTTGTTGCCCCGTAACCCCACGGCTGAAGCTGATAGGATGCCGATACGTTCAGGACATGAAGCCCATGGACGTATACGGCATAATCAGATCCAGTAGGACCTTCCGAAGCTACAGTCGACGCATTGGCTTCCTGCCCGGAAGCCGGAAGGCTTCCAAGGCAGAGTGCCGCCGCGGAGAAGGCACCCAGAAGACGTTTAGACGTCAAGGTTAGCGACCTTCAGAGCATTGCCCACGATGAAATCGCGGCGCGGCTCAACAACATCGCCCATCAGCGTGGAGAACACCTGCCCTGCCTCCTCGACGTCCCCTACGCGTACCTGCAGCAATGTGCGTGTGGCGGGATCGAGAGTGGTGTGCCAAAGCTGCTCATCATTCATCTCGCCAAGGCCTTTGAAGCGATTGATGGTCAGGCCGCGACGACCTTGCGCAAGGATGCGGTCCATCACTGCTGCGGGGCCAAAAAGTTCGATCTCGTTCTGATCAAGCCGCAGGATGGCGGCGCTGTCGAAGTCGCGGGCAATCTGCTCGCCGTGTGTTGCAAGCCACCGTGCTTCAGCAGAACGCAGTGTGGCCGGGTCAAGGCGATAGATTTCACCTACACCGCGAACCGAACGGGCAAACTCCAGACCTGTGTCCGAAACGGAAACTTTCCATCCACGTTCGTTTTCAGCTGACGCTGCATCCAGACGACGTTGGAATTCCGGCGCACGTTCGCGGCCGAGCGCTGGATCTGTTTCCAGAACACGCGCAATCGCGGCTTGCTCAAGGATCCAGACTGGAATCTTGGAGGCAATACGCTGCAGGTTCTGGGCCGCGGCTGCAAGTATGTTGATTTCTGCCGACAAGGCGTCACCACTGAGCTCACGACCGTCGCAGTAACGCAGAGAAGCGTTGTTGAGCGCTTTGTCCAGCAGATACTGCTCAAGAGCTGCATCGTCTTTGAGGTAACGTTCTTCCTGACCACGTTTCGCACGATAGAGCGGCGGCTGGGCAATGTAGAGATATCCCTGCTCGATCAGTTCCGGCATCTGACGGAAGAAAAAAGTGAGCAGCAGGGTACGGATGTGGGAGCCGTCCACGTCAGCGTCAGTCATGATGACGATCTTGTGGTAGCGGAGTTTTTGAGCTGAGAAGCCGCCCTGATCCACTTCGCCCCGGCCAATGCCGGTACCAAGAGCTGTGATCAGTGTGCCGATTTCCGCTGATCCAAGCATACGGTCGAAGCGCGCGCGCTCAACATTGAGGATCTTGCCGCGAAGGGGAAGGATGGCCTGGAAGCGGCGATCACGACCCTGCTTGGCAGTGCCGCCTGCAGAGTCACCCTCAACAATAAAAATCTCAGCCTTGGAAGCGTCGCGTTCCTGACAATCCGCCAGTTTTCCTGGTAGCGAGGAAACATCCAGAACACCTTTGCGGCGTGTCAGATCACGAGCGCGACGTGCAGCCTCACGAGCGCTGGCTGCGTCAATGACCTTGGCAACAATGGCTTTGGCTTCTTTGGGGTGGGTCTCGAACCAGTGCGAAATCGCGTCTGCGGCTGTCGCGTGAACGACAGGCTGGACTTCGGAGGAGACGAGCTTGTCTTTGGTCTGGGACGAAAATTTTGGGTCCGGAACCTTGACGGACAGAACAGCCGTCATGCCTTCGCGCATGTCTTCGCCGGTCAGTGAACCAGCTTCTTTCTTCGCGACGCTTTCGGCATAGCGGCCGACAACGCGCGTCAGTGCCTGACGGAAACCGGCAAGATGAGCACCGCCGTCGCGCTGTGGAATGTTGTTGGTGAAGCACAGCATCGTTTCATGGAAACTGTCATTCCATGTCAGTGCGAACTCAACACGGATGCCACTCTCTGCGTGGTCAATCTCGCCCGTGATGGGAGGGTTGACGATCGATGTCTTCGATGAGTCCAGCCATTGTGCAAAGGCGCTTAAACCACCTTCATAATGGAAGCGGATTTCTTTGGGCTCAGCATGGCGCTCATCCCGGAGGATGATTTCCAAGCCAGAATTCAGAAACGCCAGTTCACGAACGCGACGCTCAAGAATCGTGAACTCGAAGTCGACTTTTGTGAAGGTACTTTTGCTTGGCTTGAACGTCACCAAAGTGCCGCGTGGCTCATCGGAAGCGCCGATAATCCTGAGCGCTTCGTCGCGCTCGCCATGCTGGAAGCGGATGAAATGCTCCACCCCGTTACGCCAGATGCGAACTTCCATCCACTCGGATAAGGCATTCACAACCGCAGCGCCCACGCCGTGCAATCCGCCGGAGACTTTGTAAGAATTCTGGTTGAACTTACCACCCGCATGAAGCTTGGTCAGAACCACTTCAGCCGCGCTGACGCCTTCTTCCTCATGCATGTCTGTGGGGATACCACGACCATCATCGCGAACAGATACGGAGCCGTCTCCGTTCAGTGTCAGAATACAATGTGTGGCGTGGCCCGCCTGCGCTTCATCCACTGCGTTGTCGATGATTTCGAAGACCATGTGATGAAGGCCTGATCCATCATCCGTGTCGCCGATATACATGCCAGGACGTTTGCGGACTGCATCCAGTCCCTTCAGTACCGAGATGGACGAGGCGCCGTATTCTTCACCGTCTGCGCCAGGAATCGCCGGCTGGTTCTGGGTCTCTGACATTCGGGCGGAAAACTCCATGGAACTCTGAAAATCTTTCATTCGAGTATAGCGTGTGCAGAGCCCGGAGGCCAGCGACTGCACGGATCAGTGTGGCTTCAGGGTGCCGCTTGCAACAGAAACGAACCCTGCATGGCCTCTCAGGCGCTCGAAGGGTTGCGGATCAGTTCCCGTTAGCAGGACGGGGCTTTCAACATGTGCAATGCTTTCCAGCAGCGCATCTCTCCGGCGTTCATCAAGGTGTACCAAGGGTTCATCCAGAAGAATGGCGGGCGCTGAACCCCGAGCTTCTTTTATGAGATGGGCATGAGAGAGGACCGTTCCAAGCAGCATCGCCTTTTGCTGGCCGCTGCTGGAAATTTCTGCACTCCGACCTGTTTCTGCATCCGATAGTGAAAAATCTGCCCGGTGTGCCCCTGCTGAAGTGCTCCCTTTCTGACGGTCCTGATCGCGGCTTCTCGCCAACTCGCCGCGGAGCCAGTCCTCTACGCTGAGTGCTGGGCTGTTCTGAAGCCGTGCGGCGATTGGGCAGTTTAAATGAATGAGTGTCCGAGGAAATTCTTTATTTTCAGATGGATGTCCGTTCATGCGCTCAATTAAGGTGAAGCGCGCGGCCGTTGCGGCCACAGAATGACGCGCTATTGAGTCTTCAAGAGACGCAATCCATCCACTTTCATTGGGTCGTTCGGACAACAGGCGATTGCGGCTGGAAACAGAACGGTCATGCGCTGCTATCTGCCTTGCGTGGTCTGGAGTAAGTGCCATGACCAGACGATCCAGAAACCGCCTTCTCCCGGATGCACCTTCCAGAAAAAGCCTATCCATCTGGGGAGTAAGCCAGACACAGGAAAAGATATTTCCTATTTCTGCCTGAGAGCGGATTTTTTCGCCGTCCAGCATGAAAACCCGCCGTGCATTGCCGGCAGGGTCAGACCCTGTACCAATACGATATTCGTCCAGCGCCTCAGAGAGTGTGGCAGCAATGCCCCAGCGTTCTGCGCCTTGACGCAGCAACATCTGGATTGAAACGCCACGTAGTCCCCGCCCTGGAGCCAAAAGTGAAACGGCCTCCAGAAGATTGGTTTTTCCAGATCCGTTTTCGCCAGTGAGGACGGTGATTGAAGCCGATGGTTCCCACACGCAGTGCCGGTAGTTTCGGAAATCCGTGAGGGCCAGCCTTTTAAGATGCAATGGGAGCCGATCAGACCCGCATCGGCATCAGGACGTATAGTGCAGAAGGTGATCCTGTGTCTCGGACCAGTGTTGGCGCTGAGCTGTCTGAAAACGCGAATTCAACTTCTACGTCGATCTGGTCGGTGATGTCGGTCAGGTAACGTGCCTGAAACCCGATCTCGATCGGCGGTGCATCATACGTGACGGTATTCTCGTCCAACTCTTCATGCGCAACGCCCTGATCGGGGCTGATAGCGGAAAGAGTCAGGAGATTCTGTGTTGCCGAAAGCTTTACCGGACGCGAACGCTCCTGGCTGATCGCTGCGACGCGGCCAACGGCTGCCGCGAAGTCGCGTTTTCCGACGCGAAGGATGCGGTCATTACCCTTGGGAATTACGCGCTCATATTCCGGGAAAGTTCCGTCAATAAGCTTGGACGTCAGCAGGACCGGGCCTGCCTGGAACTGGATGCGCGTGTCGGAAAGGGAAATTTCCAGATCAGCAGCGCCTTCATCTAGCAGCTTGCGCAGTTCAGCGACCGTTTTGCGGGGAATAATGACTCCGGGCATGCCCAGTGCACCTTCGGGGAGTTCTGTTTCAACGCGTGCAAGGCGATGACCATCCGTAGCCACAGCCCGCAGCATGGGACCCGCAGGGCCTTCTGAGACGTGCAGATATATGCCGTTCAGGTAGTACCGTGTTTCTTCAGTGGAGATTGCAAATTTGGTGCGGTCAATCAGACCCTTCAGCGTCCCGGCTGGCAGGTTGAAGCGGTGCGGCAGATCTCCTGCGACCATGGCAGGAAAATCGTCGACAGGAAGAACATTGAGGCTCGTCGCGTATCGGCCGGCTTTCAGCGCAAGCGGGGCATCGCTCTGCGGATGGTCGAATTCGATATGAACGCCATCTGGCAGCTTGCGTACGATTTCAAACAGTACGGCGGCGGGTACTGTCGTTGCGCCTGAGCGCTCTCCGGTCGCGGCGATTTCTTCAACAACCGCGATTTCCATGTCGGTCGCTGTCAGGCGCAGTGTGTCGCCTTCATAAGAAATCAGGACGTTGGCCAGAATGGGAATGGTATTCCGCTTTTCTGCCACGCCGTGAATGTGTGCGAGTGCCCGTTGCAGCAGGGTGCGGTCGGCCTTGAATTTCATCGTCTTATCCCATGCATAACGGTCTGAATTTCAAGCGCAGTTTCTTAGCAGAGCAAAGCGCGGCACGAAAGACGTACCGCGCTCAGAATGTGGCAATTGCTCAGCCTTCGAGCATTCGCCGCATCAGTTCCACGTCTTCTGCGAAGGACGGATCCTGTTCCATCAGTTCGGCAACGCGAGAGACAGCGTGCATGACCGTAGTGTGGTCACGATTGCCAAACTTGCGACCGATCTCGGGCAGGCTGCGGCTGGTAAGCTGCTTAGCAAGGAACATGGCTACCTGACGTGGCCGGGCCACTGCGCGAGCACGGCGTGCTGAGGACATATCTGTCAGGCGGATATTCCAGTGCTCGGCAACCTTGCGCTGGATCTCCTCAATCGTGACGCGGCGATCATGCGCCTTGAGCATGTCCTTGAGGACATCTTGCGTCGTATCGAGTGTCACCGGACGGCCAACGAGATCAGCATGTGCCACAAGGCGGTTCAGAGCGCCTTCGAGCTCACGAACGTTGGTCGTGATCTTGTGTGCCAGATACTCCAGCACCTTGGCTGGAACGACTGTGCCCGATGCCTTGGCTTTTGCCTCCAGGATCGAAATGCGCAGCTCGAACGTGGTTGCGTGGATATCAGCAACCATGCCGCAGCCCAGACGGGTCCGCAGACGATCTTCGAGGCCAGAGAGGTCGGACGGGCTTTTATCTGCGCTGACAACGATCTGACGGCCGGCATCAACAAGGGCATTGAACGTATGGAAGAATTCTTCCTGCGTATTGTCCTTGCCAATGAGGAACTGAAGATCGTCGATCATCAGGACATCTACCGAACGCAGCTGTTCCTTGAATTCCATCGTGGATTGCGAGCGGATGGCCGCGATGAAACGATACATGAACTTTTCGGCAGACATGTAGGCTACCGAGACGTTACCCGTCTTTGTCAGTTCGGAGCCGATGGCATGCATCAGATGCGTTTTGCCAAGGCCTACGCCACCATAAAGGAACAGCGGGTTGAAGCCTGGGCTGGAAGGCTTTTCTGCTACGCGGCGTGCGCAGGCGTAGGCAAATTCGTTTGGCTTGCCTACGACGAAGGAATCAAAGGAGAACCGCGGATCGAGCGGTACAGCAAGATCACTGCGAATTTCAGGTGCTGCCGGTGTGGCTGGTATTTCTTCGGTAAATTCAGTGGCTTCTTCCGGCGTCGGTGCTGATGGCGTGAGGCCACGCTTCACCTGCAGCTCAACACGCTGGACGACGTCATTTTCCGTGCGCCATAATGTCTGCAGACGTTCACCGTACTGACTGCGAACCCAGTCCCGCAGAAAGCGCGTCGGAAGGTAAAGGACGATTTCGTCTTCTTCGATCGGGCCGAGAACGATCTGCCGCAGCCATGTGCGGTACTCGACTTCGCCAACTTCGCTTTTCAGCTTGTCGCGAACCCGAAGCCACGCGGCTTCCAGTGGGTTCGCTGTGCCGGGGGCGGAGGCGCTGGCGTCCAGATACTGAGCGTTTTCCACCTTGATACCCCCTTTCAGTCTTACCCCTCAGGGGGCGTAGTTTATTTGCCTTGGCTTAGAAAAAGCCAGGAACATGCCGGAGACAGAAAACCCTTCCGCGCCTTTAACGGCACAGAAGGCTTAGCAGTTTGCGGGAAAAAGTGTCCGGCACATTGAGTGCATCCAGACACGATAAGCTTCCGCCTCTGCCGAAGCAAGCTGGAAGAAAGGTCAGGGCCTATTCTCCCGCGCTCGTGCTTTCTGGACCCTTGGCAAAAAAGAACGCGCTCCTTTTGGGAGCGCGTTCTTTTAGTCCAGACTCTGCAGTCGGGATCAGGCGGTTGCCAGACCCTTGATGCGAGCGGATAGACGGGACAGCTTGCGGCTGATCGTGTTCTTTGCGACCACGCCCTTGCCTGCAGCGCGCTGCATTTCAGGCTGTGCTGCCTTGAAAGCTTCGGAAGCTGCGGCTTTGTCACCGGACAGGATAGCCTGTTCGACCTTCTTTACGAAGGTGCGCATGCGGGACATGCGGGCAACGTTGCGCTCACGGCGACGTTCGTTCTGACGGATACGCTTACGGGCAGAAGCAGTGTTTGCCATGGATCTTTCGGTTCAGTCTTGTTGTGTGGTCGCGGAAATGATTGGCGCCGTCTACTCCGGTATCACGGGGGGCGTCAAGCGTTTTGCACATTTTATACACATCAGACGCAAAGAGTTTTACCCAGCCGGGGCTTTTTGGCAGCGCGCACAATAGAATGTTGATCGCCCTGACTGCGTGATCCTGAGGATATTCTCCGTGCGACCAGAGGAAGCGCAGGTCGGGCATGGCTCGCCTTCCCGCCCATACACTCTATGCAGCTCCTGGAAGCCACCTTTGCTGCCGTCTGTCTGCACGTAATCCCGCAACGATGATCCTCCGGACGCAATGGCTTCATTCAGTACATCGGGAATGATCCGGGCGATATCGCGCAGTTCTGCGTCTTTTATCGAACCTGTAGTTCGTTCTGGATGGATGCCTGCCCGGAACAGGATTTCACAAACGTAGATGTTACCAAGTCCCACGACGAGCTTCTGATCCAGGAGAGCCGTTTTAATGGGGGTTCGTCGTCCTGAGAACATGGCTTTCAGGGAGGTATGGGACAGAGCGTCAGATAATGGCTCGATGCCCAAAGCGGATAGGAGGCGATGATCGTCTTCGGCGTTGGTTGGGAAAAGATCCACGATTCCAAAGCGGCGCGGATCAACGAGCCCTGCCCTGAAGCCATTTGCCGTTTGTAGCACCATATGCTCGTGCAGGGGTGGAGTCGCGTTCGGGTTTGCGGGGCCGATGTTCATCCGACCTGACATGCCGAGATGGATGAGAAGTGTCTGGCCACCTTCAATGCGCATCAGAATGTATTTGGCGCGCCTGCGGAAAGACAGGACTTTCCGCCCTTCAAGGCGCTGCGGCAGATTGGCTGGAAATGGCCATCTGAGGTCCGCTCTGCGGACAATGACGTGGCTCAGGCTCTGGCCCTGAAAGGCCGCCTGCAGGCCACGCATAACGGTTTCGACTTCTGGTAGCTCTGGCATGTCTGGTCATGACGATATAACGATTGCGCCATGACCGATAGCGCTGATCCCATCAATCCGCCCTTCCCGTCTTCCCAGAGCCCGGAAGACACCACCGATTTCGGCTTTCGTCACGTTCCGCGTGATGAGAAGAAGCCAATGGTGCGCGCCGTATTCGAGAGCGTAGCCAGTAAATATGACGTCATGAACGATGTCATGTCGCTTGGTATCCATCGCGTCTGGAAGCGGATTTTTGTGGGGATGCTCGGTGCTCGCCCCAATATGAGGTTGCTTGATCTTGCTGGTGGTACGGGAGACATCACGTTTGGCTGGCTGCGTGCCGGTGGTGGTCCTGCGATCCTGTCAGACATCAACGCTGCGATGCTTTCAGTAGGGCGTGATCGCGCAATCAAGGCAGGCCTGATCGGGCAGATCGAAGTCTGCGTGGTGGATGCCGAGGCTATTCCGCTTCCTGACTGCTCAGTCGACCGCGTGACGATTGCATTTGGCCTACGCAACTGCACGGACAAGGATGCGGTCCTGCGAGAGGCGCGCCGTGTGCTCAAGCCCGGTGGCCGCTTCTTTTGTCTTGAATTTTCACGCGTCGAAATCGCGGCTCTGGCGCCGGTTTATGATGTCTGGTCGTTTCAGGTGCTTCCGAAAATGGGGCAGATCATCGCCAAGGATTCCGAGAGCTACAAATATCTCGCAGAAAGCATTCGCATGTTCCCCGATCAGGAGACGCTGGCGCAGATGATGCGCGATGCAGGCTTCGAGCGTGTGCAGTATCGCAACCTTTCGGGTGGTATTGCTGCCATTCACTCCGGTTGGCGTCTGTAACCTATGAGCCGCGTCCTGTTGATCGTTGGTGGTGGTATCGCGGCTTACAGGACGCTTGAACTCGTACGGCTTCTTCGTGCTGAAAACATTGCAGTTACGCCTGTAATGACGGCTTCTGCCCGGGAATTCATTACACCACTCAGTCTGGAAGCTCTTGCAGGCGAGCGTGTTCACGACACCTTGTTCTCCCCCACGCAGGAGAGCGAAATTGGCCATATCGCACTGGCCAGAAGCGCTGATCTGGTGGTGGTGTGTCCTGCTACGGCCAATCTGATGGCGCGTATGGCTCAGGGCATGGCTGATGATCTCGCCACGACTTTGCTGCTCGCTACGACCACGCCCATTCTGCTGGCACCGTCCATGAATGTACGGATGTGGGAACATCCCGCGACACAGGCTAATCTGAAATTGCTCCGGCAGCGTGGCGTCGGTTTTATTGGGCCTGATGAGGGCAGCATGGCTTGTGGCGAATTTGGCCCTGGGCGTCTTAGCCAGCCGGGGGCAATTCGTGATGCCGTTCTGGGGCAGCTTGCACGAGGCGGGTCGCTTGCGGGGCGGCGATTTCTGGTGACGGCGGGCCCAACCGTTGAGCCGCTTGATCCAGTCAGGTTTCTTTCCAATCATTCTTCAGGAAAACAAGGCTACGCGATTGCAGAAGCTCTTGCCTTTCGTGGGGCGGATGTTGCGCTGGTCAGTGGTCCGACGGCGTTAGCGGCTCCATCGGGTGTGAGGCGGATTCAGGTTTCGACGGCACGTGAAATGCTTGCAGCCTGCGAAGCGGAACTCCCTGTTGATGTCGCTGTCTGCACAGCTGCGGTCAGTGATTGGCGGGCGAAAGTTCAGGCTACGGGCAAGATCAAGAAGACCTCTGAGGGGCCACCAACTCTGGAGTTGATCGAGAATCCCGACATTTTAGCCGCTTTGTGTCGGCACGCGCAGAGGCCAAAGCTTGTTGTCGGGTTTGCGGCTGAAACGGATGATGTCCTTGTGAACGCAAAAGCCAAGCGGATACGCAAAGGATGCGACTGGCTTGTGGCCAATGACGTCCGGCAGGGTGTGTTTGGAGCGGACCGCAACACCGTTACCCTGATTGATGGAACAGAGGCTGTGAACTGGCCTGAAATGGATAAACGCAGTGTTGCAAACTTGCTTGTGGACAGGATTGAGGAATTTCTCATCGCGCACTGACTTCATCTGAAGCACGATCCGCGATATGACCCTGCGGATGAATACCACACCTGTTGATGTTCGCATTATTCGCCTTCCCCATTCCGAAGGTCTTCCACTCCCTGCATATACTACGGCGGGCGCTGCAGGATTTGATTTCCTGGCGGCGAATTCTGAAGCCATTACGCTTCCTCCCGGTGCGCGGGCTCTTGTTCCCACGGGGCTGTGTGTCGCCCTTCCCGCAGGATATGAGCTTCAGGTGCGCCCACGGTCCGGACTGGCGCTGAAACACGGCATTACGCTTCCAAACACGCCAGGCACGATCGACGAAGATTATCGTGGTGAGATTGGGATCATCGTAATGAATGCAGGGGTTGAGGCTTTCGTCATCGAACGTGGCATGCGCATCGCGCAGGGCGTTTTGGCGCCTGTCTCGCGCCTTAACTGGCAGGAAGTCGATACGCTGGACGAAACCGACCGTGGTGCTGGTGGTTTTGGTAGCACTGGGCACTGATTGTCGGAGCTGGTCTGCAGAACCGTGAAGAATTCCCTTGAGCCTCCCCCGGAGCCGCCTTTACTGTTGAACGGACAGTCTTCGTTGGGAGGAAACAAAACGCCATGACGGGCAGCCCTCTGGCCATGCCCATGCGGATCATGCATCGCTGGAAACAGCGCATGAACGGTTCGGAAATAGCGATTCTGTTTTTCGCGGCGGCAATGGCGCTCGTGTGGTCACGAACATGGCGGCCGGTTATCCCTTTATCGGCCTTTCCAGCAGTTCCAGGGTTTTCCTTCTGGGAAAATCTGACAATCACGTTCCTGGACATGCTGATGGTGCTTCTGGCCGTCGCTGTATGTTCGCTTTTCCTGATGGGCCTCGCCCGCCTTTCCAAAACATTTCGTGCCTTTCTGGTGCCGGCCCTCTCAGTCGGGCGTGCGACGCCTGGACTTGGCCTGATTGGGCTCTTGACTGGCCTGTTGCCCCCACTCGTTGCAATTATTCTTGTTGCGGCTTCGGGAATGGTCTGGCGTGTGGTTACGGCTGCGCTGGATGCCGAAGAAACTGTCCCTGCCGATCTGGAACGCGTCGCACACAGCTTACACCTGACGGAATGGCAGCGTTTCTGGCGCCTTCAGATGCCTCTCTCGCTCCCGATGATCGTGCATCGCTCTGCAAGCGCCATGTCTGGTGTCTGGTTCCGGCTTTTATGCGCGCAGGCGATCGTCGAACTGATGACGCATCATGATCATGGTGGTGCGGGCACACTTGCTTTGCTTGGAATGATGCAGCATCAGCCACTGTGGTTATTCGAAGCCATTGGCATCACATTTCTGCTGATCGTAATGGTGGATCAGTGCTTGACCAGGCCCCTGCTTGGATGGTCGCAGCGTTATCGCCTTGATGGTCCGCCAACCGGCCATGCGCGCAATGGTTCATGGATTTTGAAGATCTGGCGACATTCTTCTTTTCTAAGCCGTGCCAGCCTGCTCATGCGTAGTACTATCGGGGGTGTTGGGAACTGGCGCATCGGGCGTATCTGCACTCCGGATGTGTCGCATCTTCAGTCAGAGAGGCGTTCACCGCCCGCCATTCTGCCTGTTTTGGCAATCATGAGTTTCGTGGCCGCTCTCTGGTGGGGGCGTATCCTGAACGTGCTGCTCTATGATGTCCTAATCGGACTGCTGACGCTGTCCCATGTCTGTGGAGCGTTGATACTCTCGGTTGTTCTTTGGGTTCCTGTTGGGTTGCTGATGGGGAATGCGAGCAGCGCTTTGCGGCGCAGGGTCAGAACGCTGTCCGTTCTTTGTGCGCTGTTTCCGGCAGTTCTGCTCTATCCGGTCTTTCGTATTTTTGGTGGCCTGCCGCCTGCCGTCCTGTTGTTCCTCGGGACGCACTGGCTTGTGGGTGTCGCGGTTCTGGATGCAGCGCAGGGTGTTCCGCCTGAACTCAGGCAGGTCGTACAGGGGCTTCGCCTGCAAGGGCCGCTCCTGTGGCGACGTGTCCTGCTGCCTCTGATGGCGCCCAATCTGTGCGGAGGACTGCTGATCGCGGCTATGCCTTTGTGGAACACAGTAATGATTGCGGAAGCGTTTGCTCATTCAGGATCGGGTCTGGGCGAACAGCTTCTTTCTGATACGCTCCGGCAGGTTGTCAGTGCGCAGATCCCGGCCCTGACCTTGCTGGTCCTCCTTTCAATGCTTCTGGATCGTCTGGTGCTACAGCCCCTGGCCGTTCATGCCGCTCAGAAATATACACTCACATGAATGCTCTTCTCAGCCTGCATGACTGCCGTCAGACATATCTCAAGGAAAGCAGTGTTGATCTGGTCGTGCTCGATCAGGTCAGCTTTGATGTTCAGGAGGGTGAGATCCTTGGTCTTCTCGGGCGCTCCGGATCGGGAAAGTCGTCCTTGCTGCGGATTATGTCCGGGCTGACGCAACCTGTGTCCGGTTCGGTGCTGTGGGAAGGACAGAAAACATCGGGTGCCCTTGATGATGTCGCCACGGTGTTTCAGTCGGGTGCGCTGTTCCCCTGGCTGACACTTCGCCAGAATGTTGCACTGGGGCTGGAGGCGCGCCGTGTGCCTAGGGCTCAACGCGAGGAGATGGTTGATGATGCCATCGAGATCGTGGGGCTTGGAGGGTATGAAAACGCCTATCCCAAAGAGCTTTCTGAAGCTTTGGAGCAGCGCGTGGCTTTTGCCCGTGCACTTGCACTCCAGCCTTCATTGCTACTGATGGACGAGCCTTTTTCTGCACTGGATCTTCTTAGTGCGGAAAATCTCCGTACCGATTTGATTGAGCTTTGGGCAGAGCGACGGCTCACACTCAAGGCTATGGTTCTGGCGACACACGGGATCGAAGAAGCGGTTCTCATGTGCGACAGAATTCTTATTTTTTCGTCCAGCCCTGGGCGTGTTACTCACGAAATCTCGGTTCCCTTCCAGCATCCCCGTAATCGGGAGGATGCGGATTTTCGGCGGTTTGTTGATCAGATATACGCTCTGATGACCCGCCGTGCGCCGATTGTTTCCGAGGCGGAGCTTGGACCGAGTGTTGCGGCCCTAAATGGTAACGCTCCATTATCCGTCGTTCTGCCCGATCTGCCTGTTGAGGTTCTGGTAGGCCTGATGGAGGTTCTGGGGAGCGAGCCACTCTCAGGGCGCGCTGATCTGCCGGAGCTCGCGCAACGCCTTCAGATGACGCTGGATAATCTCCTGCCGCTGGGCGAATCCCTTGAGTTGTTGCAGTTCGCTGAACTGGAGGACGGAGATATTCTGCTTACGGCAGATGGCATGGAGTTTGTTGCGGGTGATGCGGATGCGCGCCGAGACATCATGCGGACAGCGCTGCTGCATTACATACCGCTTCTGCGCTCCATTCGTGGCGTTCTTGATGAGCGCTCCAGCCATCTGGTGGATGCATCGCGGTTCCGGCGTGAACTGGAAGAAAGTATGTCTCCCGATTACGCGCGCCAGACACTCACGACGGCCATTGGCTGGGCAAGATATGCAGAACTCTTTGATTACGATGAAGAGTCGGACCGCTTCAGCCTCGATGATGAGGAATAGGCGGCCCGAAGACGGGTAGCTTAGTCGGGCTGCTTGAGACGGTCGCGATAGAGTTTTCGTGCTTTCGCAACCTTGGGGGCTACAACGGCAGCACAATAGGCTGTTTCGGGATTGCGGGCGAAGTAATCGAGGTGTTTTTCCTCGGCCCGCCAGAAATGTGCTGGTCCTTCGATGGAAGTTACGATCGGAGCGGACCAGATCCCTTCTGAAGTGATCTCGGACACGACTTCGCGTGCGATCTGCTGTTGTGCATCGTCTCCAAAAATGACGGACCGGTATTGCGTGCCCACATCGTTTCCCTGACGGTTGAGCTGTGTGGGATCGTGGGTCGTGAAAAAGACGCGCAGAACGTCATGAAGAGATATTTCGGTCGCGTCAAAAACGACTTTCACCACCTCAGCATGTCCTGTCTTGCCGGTGCAGACTGCTTCATAGCTTGGATTATCGATGTGGCCGCCCGCGTAGCCCGGATCGGCTGAAATGATGCCGCGCAGGCCGGTGAAGACGGCTTCGACGCACCAGAAGCAGCCGCCGCCCAGCAGGATAGAAGAGTGTGTGCTCATGGAAAATGGGCTCCTGAAAGAGAGCCTCTCCATATGGGGAGGCACCTTCCTTATTTCACTACCGGCAGCCACACGGCACTGGCGTTGTTTCCACCGCGATAGATTGTCTGGGTTGCGATATGGAAATCCGAAGCCTTTGCGTTGAAGATATTGGGCACAAAGGTCTGCGGGTTGCGGTCATAGAGTGGGAACCAGGTGGACTGGATCTGCACCATGATGCGGTGGCCCTTCTGGAAGACATGGTTCATCGCCGGAAGCGTGAATTTGTATTCCTGTACCTGACCAGCTGGGATGGCTGATGGATGCGCAAAGTCAGAGCGGTAACGGCCACGGAAAATATCCATGGACATTGGAAGTTCATACCCACCCATTTCCGGGCGGTCAGCCGTTACCCCGGGCATTACATCAATGATCTTGACGACCCAGTCCGCATCCGTGCCGGTGGTAGAGGCAAACAGATCTGCGGTTGGCACGCCTGAAACGCGCACAGGCTGATCAAGGACAGGTGTTTCGTAGGTGAGCACGTCCGGACGGCTTTCGGCAAAGCGTTGATCCGCAACAAGCCATGGCTTCCAGCGCGCGCTGTCGCTCATGGAATATGGGCGCGGGAGGAACGGCACGGGATGCGCCGGATCGGAAACATAGCTGTCAGACCCTGGCAGTGTTCGCTTGAACGAAAGGCTGTTTCCCGGTTGCAGGTACAGGCGCTCGCCCGTCATGGCGCAGGTATCACCACATCCCTCAAGCCAGTTGCGGAAATGATCCCAGTGATTTTCGCCAGTATTATAAATGATGGCTTCATCGAAATGCGGGTCGGGTGCGTCCTTGAGGTAATGATCGAAGAATGGCCGCATCACGTTTGCCCGATACCACAGAGCGGTATCACCGTCGAAGTGCAGCGGTCCGAGCGTCGAACCGTCGTAATTCACGCCGCTATGCCGCCAGGGGCCCATGACCAGAATATTGGGTACCTGAGGATGGCGGTTACGCAGGGCCTGCCATGAATGAATGGCGCCCCACATGTCTTCCTGATCCCAAAGCCCCTGCTCCCAAATTGTCGGGACCTTCAGGGGGTGTTTGGTGATAAGGTGGTCGAGGGCCTGATCTTGCCAGAATGCGTCATATGCAGGGTGTGCCTTCATGCGGCGCCACCAGGGAAACTGGTCCAGCCCGGACTTTGTGGCGAAGTTCCCCGCCGATACGTCCTGAAGGAACGTGGTATAATCGTCTGCCTGATCACGCGGGATGCCATCACCTGAACCGGCTCCGCTCATCTGCGCCGTGAAATAGTCGAAACTGGTCTGGCGATATGCGCCGTAATGGAACCAGTCGTCTCCCATCCAGCCATCAACCATCGGGCTCTCAGGGGCGGCTACCTTAAGCGCGGGGTGCGGATCAAGGAGGGCCATGACGACCGTCCAGCCTTCATAGGATGATCCCGTCATGCCAACGCGGCCATTGCTTTCCGGAACGTTTTTCACGAGCCAGTCGATGGTGTCCCAGGCGTCGGTCGTGTCATCTGTCTTGCTTGTGTTCAGCGGGCCTATCGGAGGCCGCGTCATCACGTAATTGCCTTCAGAGCCGTATTTTCCACGAACGTCCTGAAAGACGCGGATATAGCCTTCCTCGATGAACACTCCGTCACCTTGGGGGCTGATCGAGCGGATTGAGGGCGCGTTTGGAATGCGGTTGAGGCGTTCGCTTGCGTGGTAAGGCGTACGCGTCAGAAGGATAGGAGCCTGATGGGCATTTTTCGGAATGGCGATGACCGTGTGAAGTTTGACACCATCACGCATGGGTATCATGACGTCGCGTTTGATATAGTCACGTGCATCCGTCGGCATGCTAACATGTGCAGGGATATCGCTGCCTGTCTGCAGGGTATCGGGGCCTGTGGACTGGGCATTTGCGGCATTCATACAGAATGCGGCTATGGCGGTGCTGAAACTGAGAAGAATACGGTTCACAACGGGCTCCTGAACTTTGAATGGAGTTTGGCCTTTCCTGACTGCCAGCGACAAGTCCTGACGTGTTTTCTTTTCATATCTTGCACAGACTGGCCTTTTGGAGAATTTTTCGCTATCTAACCTCCCCTCTGATTTTTATGAAAGTTTCTCTCATGCCTGCCTACCGTTCCCGCACCACTACTCATGGCCGTAATATGGCAGGTGCACGCGCCCTGTGGCGTGCGACCGGTATGCAGGACGGTGATTTCGGCAAGCCCATTATTGCAGTCGCCAATTCGTTCACTCAGTTCGTCCCAGGCCATGTCCACCTGAAGGACATGGGAGCGCTTGTGGCCTCTGCGATTGAGGAAGCAGGCGGTGTTGCCAAGGAATTCAATACGATCGCAGTCGATGATGGCATCGCTATGGGTCATGGTGGAATGCTTTATTCGCTGCCGTCCCGGGAGCTGATTGCAGATTCCATTGAATATATGGTGAATGCGCATTGTGCAGACGCGATCGTCTGCATTAGCAACTGCGACAAGATCACGCCGGGTATGCTCATGGCGTCCCTGCGTCTCAACATTCCCGTGGTGTTTGTTTCAGGTGGCCCGATGGAAGCGGGTAAGCTCAATGGGCCCGGAGTTGAGCGTAAGCTCGATCTGGTGGATTCTATGGTGGCTGCAGCAAATCCGAAGGTGACGGATGATGAATCTGAACAGATCGAGCGTTCTGCCTGCCCGACCTGTGGTTCCTGCTCGGGTATGTTCACAGCAAATTCCATGAACTGCCTGACCGAGGCACTAGGACTGGCGTTGCCAGGCAACGGGTCCCTTCTGGCAACGCACGCGGATCGTCGTGAACTGTTTCTTGAGGCTGGTCGTCGCTCCGTGGCGTTGGCGCGTCGCTGGTACGAGCAGGATGATGCCTCTGTTCTTCCTCGCAGCATCGCATCGCGTGCGGCGTTTGAAAATGCAATGACTCTCGACATCGCCATGGGCGGATCCACCAACACCGTGCTCCATCTGCTGGCTGCTGCGCGTGAGGGTGAAGTGGATTTCCATATGGGGGACATTGATCGGCTGTCACGTAAGGTTCCAAACCTCTGCAAGGTTGCGCCTGCAAAGGCGAATGTTCACATGGAAGACGTCCATCGTGCTGGCGGTATTCCTGCGATCATGGGTGAGCTGGACCGCGCAGGCCTGATCACCACGTCATTGCCAACGGTGCATGCGCCGACCATTGCCGATGCTCTTGCAAAATGGGACATCGTCAACGGAGACGCTGAGGCCTGTGAGCGCTTTCGTGCGGCGCCTGGTGGTGTTCGGACGGTGCATGCGTTCTCCCAATCGAGCCGTTATCATGAGCTGGATCTGGATCGTGCAGCTGGCGTTCTGCGTGACCGCGCTCATGCCTTTTCTCAGGATGGCGGTTTGGCTGTTCTGTACGGGAACCTTGCGGAAGACGGCGCTATCGTGAAGACGGCTGGCGTATCGGACAAGGTTCTGACGTTCACGGGGATCGCTCGCGTTTTTGAAAGTCAGGATGATGCAGTTTCTGGCATTCTGGGCGGCCGCATCACGGATGGAGACGTTGTGGTGATCCGCTATGAGGGGCCCAAGGGTGGTCCCGGTATGCAGGAGATGCTGTATCCAACCAGCTACCTCAAATCCAAGGGGCTCGCTGAGTCGTGTGCGCTGATCACTGACGGTCGCTTTTCTGGAGGAAGTTCGGGACTGTCCATCGGGCATATCTCACCTGAGGCTGCCGAAGGTGGCCTGATCGGGCTTGTCGAAGACGGGGATAGCATCGTTATCGATATTCCGAACCGCAGTATGCATCTTGATGTGACGGACGCAGAACTTGCCAACCGCCGCGAGCGTATGAACGCCCGTGGGGACAAGGCATGGCAGCCTGATCGTCATCGTGTTGTATCGCAGGCACTGAAAGCCTACGCGGCCATGACGACAAGCGCAGCGAATGGTGCAGTCCGCGATCTGTCGCAGATCATCGTGAAGAAGCGTGGGTAATGATTGTGTTGATGGTCTCTCTAAGTTGAGAAGAGGCCATCATTTTCCGGCCATTATGGCCGGTATCGGGCACTATTTGCAGGGACCAACCTAACGGAATATGCAGCAGAGAGGCTGTTTTCTGGCCTAGCTGAAATGTTCTCTGGCCGCGCTCCAGCCTGTTAGCGCCCTGCTGCATTGCCTCAGGTGTTTGCACCAGATGATGGGAAGTGTCGTCATCATCTGCGCCCAGCAAAAAATTGAGCTTTGTCTGTAGATACGGGCTTAGACATTTCTTTGCGTCTTCCACGCAGAAGTTCCGAAACCCGTAAGGCGCTGCGGTTTTCATGTCTGGAAGTACGTAGGTTGACGGGTTCATGATGACGATCGCTGATGTGTCCGTCTGGGTGTAAGCTGCCACTCTTCCCAGAAACTGGGCTCCTGCTGAATGACCAATGAGGATGATGGGAGCAGTGGTGTTGCCGGTCTCATGTCGTGCCCAGTTGATCAATGGCTCGACTAGCGAGATTGCTGCGGGCTCTCCCGGCCTCTGCGGAATACCGCCCCGTTGATATTGCCAGTTAGGGAAGCGATCGCGGTCGAAATGCGGTGCTATGACGATGCTACAGGTGGTCCGGGCCAGCGGAATGCTATCGTCTCTGTAGGTATCGCTATTGCGAGATTTTCCTGCAAAAACCAGCAGAATTGATCGTTCAGTGCAGTGCGTAGGACGAAAAATATCAACGCTTAAAGAAAGTGTTGGCAGCAGCGCATTCTGCTGACTTTTTCCAAGGGGAAAAGGTTCTGCGATTGCTGTTCTGGGCAGAAAGGCCAGAACAGCAATCAACAGGATCTTTGTATCAGGCCAGACGGGCAAGAGCAGCTTTGAAGCGACCGAGATCACGCTGGAACGTCTCCAGACGCGTGCGATTTTCTTCAACTACTTCTGGTTTTGCACGTGCGACGAAATCGGCATTTCCAAGCTTGCGCTCAACCTTGACGATTTCGCTTTCGTTCTTGTCAATTTCCTTCTGCAGGCGCATGCGCTCTGCATCCAGATCAATCAAACCTTCCAGAGGAATGAAAATCGTTGCCTCGTCGAGCACGATCTGCGCTGCATTGCGCGGTGCATCAGCCGTGAGGACCTCGACATCCGACACACGTGCCATGCGGCCAATTGCCTCAGCCCATGTTCTGGCGCGATCAAGATTCTTCGGGTCCGCGTCACGCAGGAGCAAAGGGGCTTTTTGGGACGGCGGTATGTTCATTTCCGAACGCACCGTGCGGATCTCGCCGATGAGGCGAATGACCCAGTCCAGCTCTGCTTCTGCTTCCCCAGCTTCTGATACAACCATGGCTTCCGGCCAGCGGACCGTTTCGAAAGAGCCTGCATAGCCAAGCTCTTTCCACAATGTAGCCGTCACGAAGGGCGTCACAGGCTGCATAAGGCGCAGGATCAGACCAAGGACATGAGCGCTGACAGCGCGGATCTCGATTGTCTCGTCATTTTCGGCAGCAAAGACCGGCTTTGCAAATTCCACGAACCAGTCGCAGAAGCGGCTCCACACAAAACGGTAGCAGCAATTTGCGTATTCGTCGAAGCGATATGCTGTCAGTGCGCGCTCAGCTTCTGCAATCGCATTATTGGTTTCCGAAAGAATCCAGCGTCCCAAACCGCTTTTAACCTTTGAGGGGTCAAAATCCTCGACTGGGTGCGCGCCATTCATCTCAAGGAAACGCGCAGCATTCCAGAGCTTCGTGACGAATGCGCGATGCTCCTCCACGCGTGTACGGCCGAGCTTGATATCGCGTCCGGGACCCGTGCCTGAGCAGATGGCAAGTCGGGTTGCGTCCGCACCAAATTCCGCGACGAGGTCCATCGGGTCCAGTCCATTCCCCTTGGACTTGGACATTTTCTGGCCCTTCTCATCACGGACAAGACCATGAATCAGAACGGTCTGGAACGGCACTTCATCCATGAAGTGCAATCCCATCATCATCATCCGGGCAACCCAGAAGAAAATGATGTCAAAGCCCGTGACCAGCACGCTCGTTGGATAATACTTTGCGAGCTCAGGTGTTTTGTCGGGCCAGCCAAGTGTGCTGAACGGCCATAGACCAGAGCTGAACCACGTATCGAGAACGTCTTCGTCCTGTGTCAGCTCCACGCCTGCTCCGGCTTGAGCTTTCGCATCTTCTTCATTTTCCGCGACGAACACGCTGCCATCAGGCGCATACCACGCAGGAATACGGTGTCCCCACCACAACTGCCGACTGATGCACCATGGCTGGATATCGCGCATCCATGCAAAGAACGTGTTTTGCCACTGGCGCGGTTCAAACACGACTTTTCCAGTTTCCACCGCTTCTACTGCGGGACCGGAAAGCTTTTTCGCGTCGCAATACCACTGGATGGTGAGACGTGGTTCGACAATCGCGCCGCCGCGTTCGGCGTATGGCACCTGAAGCTTGTGCGGTTCGATTTTTTCAAGCCAGCCGGTACGCTCAAGCTCTTCAACAACACGCTTGCGGCTATCTTCACGGCTTGCGCCTGCAAGGGCACGCACGAATTCAATCGATGCGAGCCCTTCTATGTCACGCAGTTCGTCCTCGACTTCTCCGATCCAGATTCTGGCGGTTTCATCCAGAACAGTCGGGGCTGGCAGGCTATGGCGCTTGCCCACTTCAAAGTCATTGAAATCGTGTGCAGGCGTGATCTTAACTGCACCGGTTCCCTTTTCAGGATCCGAGTAGCTGTCGCCAATGATAGGAATGCGGCGCCCGGTCAAAGGCAATGTGACGAACTGGCCGATCATATCGGTGTAGCGTTCATCTTCTGGATTCACGGCAACTGCAACGTCACCCAGCATCGTTTCCGGGCGTGTTGTTCCCACGGTGATCGTGCGACCATCCTCAAGCGGATAGCGCAGATACCACATTGAACCCTTGGTTTCGCGGTTCTCAACTTCGAGATCCGAGATTGCTGAACGGAACGCCGGGTCCCAGTTCACCAACCTGCGGTCGCGGTAGATGATGCCTTCCTGATGAAGCTGCACGAAGACCTTGCGGACCGCGCGTGACAGACCATCATCCATTGTGAAGCGCTCGCGCTCCCAGTCTGCCGAAGCTCCCAGCTTGCGCAGCTGCTGGACGATCGTTCCGCCGGATTCCTTTTTCCAGTCCCAGACGCGATCCAGAAATCCCTCGCGGCCAAGCGCGGTTCGGCTCTTCCCTTCTTTATCCAGGGCACGTTCGACAACCATCTGCGTGGCAATGCCTGCGTGATCTGTGCCGGGCTGCCACAGGACATTATAACCTGCCTGACGCTTCCAGCGGATCAGGATATCCTGCAGAACGAAATTCAGTGCATGCCCGAGATGGAGTGTTCCCGTGACGTTTGGCGGCGGAAACATGATGGAAAATGCTTCACCGGGCGCTTCGGGGTTCGCCGCAAACGATCCGCTGTTTTCCCACTGTGCATATAGTGTGGCTTCGTGATCGGCGGGAACAAAACTTTTTTCGAGCATGACAATCCAGAGAGAGAATAACAGGCGGTAAAACGGAAAACTTGTCTTGGAAGATTTAGTCCCGTGGGCGGAGTTTGGCTATTTCTGAGCGCACAAGAATTTCTACCATCGAGGGGAGATGAGCATCCAGCCACGTGCGTACCATCTCGCGCACTTCGGCTCGGACCATGTTTTCAATGGTCATGCCCCCTGCACTGCTGACAACAGTATCGCTGGAAATCTGCATCCCGTTACGTGCACGGCGTTCATTGAAAGCAGCATGGAGTGCGTCCAGAGAGCGTTCGGCAGCAGCCATTGTGCCTGCCCCCATCAGTTCATCCTGATGCGCTGTCTCCGGGTCCTTCTGAGGGCTTGGGGTAGCTGAAGTTGGTGGTGAGACCATCATCGAAGAGTCCAACGTCAGTTCCTCGTCATCATTTTTGTCGGCTGGTTTTTGAGAGGGATCTTCGTGCAGGATACGTCGTATCGAACTCAGGACGTCCTGGATTGTCTCATCGTTTTCATTGGTCGGATTCTGATTGAGACTGGGAGAAGTCATGACAGGTCGATTTTCCGTATCTGAGAGCGCCGGGCCTTAGCGGCCAGGCTGATTGCGGGCGTAATCACTGATGCCCCAAAGGCGGTTCTTGACCGCATTGTAATAGGCTTTCTCGTCATAAAGGGGGACACCGAGCTTCAGATCCGCGGCTGTAAGACGACCAATTGCGGCGGCAACGTTGTAGGAAGTGATCACAAGGCTGCCAAGGTTCTGAACAAGAGCCTGCTGAGCCTGTAGCAGTGTCTGCTGCTGCTGCAGCACAGCAAGGGTGGTACTTGTCCCTACGAGAGCCTGACGTTCCACACCATCAAGAGCAATAACGTTTGCTGAAATTGCTTCACGGTTACTGGCAATAGACTGTTTGTAGGAAACCATTTGCTGCCAGTTGGCTGCGGCAAGCTGAAGTGCAGTCCTGCGCTGGACGTCCACTTCGTGATGGGCGCTCTGGGATTCCTGCCTTGCTTCGCGCACGGCAGCGTATTCGGAACCACCCTGATAAATAGGAAGGTTGAACGAGACCATTCCATACTTGTTATCCATCGACGAGTGGCCATAGCCTTGGTTGATGGAGTGCTGATAATTCAATGAGGCAGAGACTTTCGGCATGATGGCCGAAATTTGCACCGATACATTGTCTTTGCTCTGTGCTTCCGTGAACAGGGCATTCACAACGCTTGGGTTATTCTCGACAGCTAGGGCAACGGCTTCCTGCTCGCTTTTAACTGGCAGGTTCAGGGGCTGTGGTGCAATCAGATTGGAAGGCGCTGCGATGCCCACGACTTGCAGGTAGGTTGCCTGTGCAGTCTGAAGCGTTCCTTCAGACTGCTGCCGCTGTGCCGTTGCGCTTGCGAGCGCGGCCTGTGCCTGAGCCACATCCGTGCGGGTAATTTCACCGACGTGAAAACGCTCCTCTGTCGCCTGTAGCTGCTGCTGCAAAACGCGCTCATTATTAATATTGAGCTGAAGCATCTGCTCGTCTTCGATAACGCCTACATATGCGCTTACGACGTTGGTGAACACTTCCTGTTCAGTAGAGATAAGGCGCGCGCGTTCTGCCATCACCTGGTTCATCGCGGCATGAATGCCAGCAACGGTTTTTCCGCCCTGATACAGTGGCTGCGTAATCTGTAGGCCCCCTGAATAACCAGGCGTCTGGTATGTGCGCGCACTTCCAAGATAACCGCCCGTAGCAGCGTAATCGGTGCTGCCGTTATAGTAGGTCAGGTTCATGCTGCCCTGAATCGTCGGGCGCCATCCTGCCTGTGCTGTAGGGACCTGCTCGTCGATCGCACGCAGCTTTGCGCGCTCCTCTCGGAGTTGAGGGTTGGTCAGGTACGCGGCTGAAAAAGCTTCCTGAATTGTGTGCGGAACAAAGGTGGGAGACCCGCTGCCATCGTATTTCTGTGCGAGAGCCGTGCCGCTAAGGAGAATCGACAGCAACCCGAAGCTGAAAGGCCGGGTAAGGTTCATCACACTGATACGTCCTGCGGTCATGAGATATCCTGCCACCTGCGTATTGTATCGCAGCATTCGTGAGTCAGAACTTAATAGCCTGACTGGCGGCATAAGAAAAATCCATTCTGCTCACGAATATTGCTCTTGACCAATCCGGCACGAAAGAGGATATAGCCCCTGCCCCCGAGGTCCGGTGGCAGAGTGGTGATGTAGCGGACTGCAAATCCGCGAATGTGGGTTCGATTCCCGCCCGGACCTCCACAGATAATTTTAACCCGCAGAAAATAGCCAATTTCTAGCCGGTTTTACAATTCTACGCATTTGGTTTTACAGCCTCTAGCAGTGCCATTGCCTGCTTTGCCAGTCTCCTCTGATCGACTGAGCGCGTGTATCTCTCCACTTCCGATAGTGTTTTATGGCCGGTAATCGCTGCGATCTGATGCGTGGTGCATCCCGCTTCGGCCAGCCTTTGAGCCGCAGTTTTTCGCAGGCCGTGTGCTGAAAGATCGGGCGGTAAGCCTGCCGCCAGCGTCCAATCCTTCATGAGATTGCCTAGCGAATCGGAAGATGGCTTTCGTCCGGGTGTGACCTCCAAATAGTAAGCTTTCACATCTGACGTTGCAGCCAAGGCTAATGCGAGATCTTTGAGAATGGGAACCATCAAGCTCGTCCCCGTTTTCTGCTGCGTGACCGCAATCATGCCTTCCTTGATGCAGGCTGGACCGATTTTCACCACGTCCGAACGCCTCTGTCCTGTGTAAAGCAGGAGTGCGAAGGCTGTCCGCGCTCGGGACCCAAGGGGCCAGTGGGCCTGAAACTGAGCTACCTCTACCTCAGTCCACGCCCTTGCCCCTTCTGCTTTCTCTTTGAGGCGCCGGACATCACGGGCGGGATCTGTCTGAATCAGATCCTGCTCTATCGCCAAGCGGAACAGAATGCTGAAGATCCTCAGCCAACGATTTCCGGAGGCAGGCCGGTCCGAGAACCGGTTGATGATAGCCCTGACATGCTTGGGCTCGAAGTCCGAAACATGGAATGTGGCAAAGTTCTTCCGCATCATCCGCAAGACGATGTTGCGATGCCCCACCTGCGTGGATGACTTGAGCGAGATGAAGGCGTTGCTCTTGAGCTAGTCCTCACATAATCGCGCGAACGTCCCGATGCCACGAATGGCTTTCGGTTCGACTTTCGGAATTTGGGCCATCGCGGCGTGATAGGCAGGCCAGAACGCTGGGTCATCAAAATCCGGTAATGCTTGGCGCGGAAGTTGCGGATGCCTGAAATACACACGGATCTTCCTGTCCCTGCCCCGATGACGTTGCAGGTACTTTACTCGTACAGAGACCATCAGGTGTTCAGCAACTCGTCCAGGGCGGTGCGGGGCTTTGCAATAAAAGCTGTTTCCTCGATACCCGATTGCCTATCCAGCCATCGATCTAGCATTTTTCTATCCCAAAGACGTCTGCTTCCGATCGAAAACGAGGCAATTTCCGGTGCCACGCGTTCACGAAATAGGCTCTCTTTGATCCCTAAATATTCCGCAGCGGCCCGGATGGGCAGGCAGCGCGGGGTCATTGCTTCACTCATCCTTGTTACCCCTGAGGCCAGAACTGATGGCGCTGTTCGTTCTTGGTCATCACCGGCTATCTCCTATCCCTGATCTCAGTGGACATCGCGCCCTCCCGGAAGCAGGTCTGTGCAGAAGCGTAGGAAGCTCGTGAGGCGAAGGCCGCGCCCTTGAGGTGCTGAGTGTTCGAGCAAGTCGTTCAGCGTCTGTGGGGCGGATGCGACAGGTGGTTCGGGAAATGGGACCGGATCGGCTGGCCGTGTTGCGTGCAGCAGAGCGACCAGTTCATTCTCTACTTCGTTCGCGGTCTGGGCATAAGCCTTTGCGATACCGCCGTTTGGCGCATCTTTTGCCCGTTCCCGCGCATAGATCAGGCAGACGCGTTTCTCACGCGCCTTGCTTTGAACGGCGACAGAGCGGCCAGACAGATATTTTGCGAACGTGCGATCCGTATGCCCTCGCAGCAGAGGGTGAAGCGGGCGCAGTAAGGGAACGGAAGCGACAGCACTGAGGCTGATGGTTGCGTGAGACGGGCGCGGCTCACCTGCGGGCAATGACATAATGATCTCCATCGCGTCGATACGATGGAGATAAATGTGAGTTAAGCGAACATATCAGTCAATAAAAAAGTGAGATTTGCTCACATGAAATAATTTCTTACTGATCTAATCTATCCTTGTTTGCGTGCTGCAGCATGAGTTTCAGGTGTGTCTCAGCCTCGTCAGGCGGTAAAGAGCGGAAGGCCATCAACAAGAGTGCCTCTTGCTCATTGACAGCTCTCGCTGGGACGGCATCTTCGGTACCAGATGTAAGCCAATCCAGCGAAACATTGAATTCTTGTGACATTCTGATGAGCAAATCCCTTCCTGGTTGCTCTTCACCTGTCTCAAGTTTCGATAAATATGACCTCGAAATATTCAGGCCGGCGACAAAATCAGCCTGCTTTAGCTTCAGCTTCTTTCGAAGGCTTTTAATTCTATCGCTAATTCTGGCCGTCTTTTCCATGTGAAAACTTTGCACAGCTTAGCGGCTCAATGTGTGCGCTTTACTCACGCACAAACTTGACATGTATATGTGAGTCATGCTCACATTAAGCTATGGATATTGAAGATGTGATACGGGCCGCAGGAGGTCCTAAGAAGGTGGGGGCGGCCATACAGCGATCTCATTCTGCTGTTTGTAAGTGGCGTCGAGTGCCACCAATTCACGTCATCACGGTCGCGCGGCTCGCTAATCTCGACCCGCACATAATCCGTCCAGATATATTCCCTCAGGCACGTCATAACTTGGGAACAGCGGCAGCATGAGCATCCTTCATATGCCCGAAGGTAAACAGCACTCATACAGCCGTCAGCAAGATGATGTCTTGCAGTCTTGCCCGTTCTCAACGGGACTTAGTGGACCTCGCCTGCGGGCTTTTGCAGAAGAATTTCCACGGCATCGAGCAGATCTCGTCCCAGTTCAGCAGCTGTTTGCGGGGACAGAGAAAACTGTTCGAGCTTATCGCCTTCCGGGAAGTGTTCTGCGGCGGTTGCAGCCTTTAGCTGCAACACAACGGCACCGTCCTGGATCACCACCGTGCGGAAGCCTGTCAGGCTCGAAATATCGAGGTTGCCGTCTTCTTTCAGTTTCCATTCATCAGCCATGTGCCGTCACTCCGTTCGCTATTGATGCGCGCAAGATGGCTGATCGTCGTGCGTGGGTGAAGCCATGAATCACGTCCCTGCCCTCAAAACGGCCACGCAAATGGCGGTTCGTGCGATTGGTGGCATTGATGCCGCGGCAGCCGTTACCCGCGTCGGTCGGGCCCGGATTTCGGAATATCAAAACCGGAACTCCACAACGACAGCGCCGGTGGATATCGCCATCGTGCTGGACGAATTTGCCCAAGAGCCTTTCATTCTCCAGACCATGGCGCACGAGCTTGGCTACAACCTGACGCCGATCCAGTTGGGTCATGGCGATGTGGCCGAGATCATGGAAGACGTTGCTGACAAGGCCAACGACACCATGAAGATGACGATCCGCGTTCTGGCGGATGGCATCGTGACGGTCGAGGAAGCCCACAGCCTTGGGCATGAGCTGACCAAGCTTCGCCGTGTTGTCGATCATGCCCTCAAGATCGTGCGCGGGATAGAAAAGACAGGGGCCTCGGCATGATGCTCCAGATCCCTGCCACGTTCGATCGGGCCAATGTTCCTGCGATGGCCTTCCTGAAGGTTCTCCCGGCAGAACAACGCGGTGTATTTCACTCTCTGATGGACGCTCTGAAATCCGCCCGTGACGTGGTGTTCCGCGTTGGTGGTCGCGCGTTGGATGACGCTCAGGTGGCGCAGATGGCGTGTGAGCATGTCGAGGTGTTGCGCCGTGTCCTGCCAGAACTTGAGTTCACGCGGTTCATCCTTCGGGACGAAGACGGGGCGCTCTACAGCCCCCACCTTGTGGAACGCCAGATCCGTCGTGAGGAGCGTGCTGCCGCCCGTGCAGAGCAGCAGCGCAGGCTGGAAGAGTTCAAGGTGCGTCAAGAAGCTGGAGAGTTCGCACCAGAAGCGGGCGTTAAGGCTAGGACCTCCCGGGCGAATGCCTCCAAGGGTGGGCGCCCGCGTAAAGGAGAGAAAGCGGAAGACGCTTATGTGCATCGGGAGCGCGAAGCCGTCGAACAACGTGAAATGCGCTTGCTGTCGTCTATCGACGGTGGGGCGATTTCGGAAACCGAAAACCAAAACCAGTTTTCAAAAGCGGTTTTGGTTTCCGGGGTTTCGGTTTCAAAACCGGTTTCAGGGTTTTCCGTAGATCTAGAATTAGAGAAAGATATATCCCCTTCTGATTCTACGAAACCGGCAGAAACCGACAAACCGGCCTTGGAGATTTCAGAAGCCCTGATCTCCCAGACTGTCGCCCGCGTCCTCAAGGTTGGATGTCTGCCAGACGGTCAGGCCGGGTTCGCCAAGAGCATCTGCGGGCGTTTTCTGCGGGACGGCGTTCCAGCCGATGTGCTGGTCGAGGCTGTAAAGCAGCACACCGAGAAAATGGACGTGTCGTGCAAGCTTGCCGGTGCTACGGCCTGGACGGATCTGACGGCATCCTCGGGGATCCGCAATGGCAACAATGTGCTGTTTGACCTCAACATTAAAGGAGTGGGAAGCGCCAGCGGCGCAGTACAGTTTTATATCAATGAAGCTCTGGTCTCCACCGCCGATGTAGACCTCTCGGGGTTCGGGGGGGGGCTGACCACGGTAGGGTTTGGGGTGGTCGACGATCTCTACGGTGAAAACTGCAGCCTGAATTACGGGATTGTGGCGGATTATCCGACGATCGGTGCATCCATCACGCGACTGTGGCCCAGTAAGGCGGGTGCGCATGCGGATTGGACGGGTGCTGGTGTTTCGGGGCTTGCGGCCAGCCCACCCTCGGGAAATGGATATTCCAGTACGCAGGCCGGACAGGCCATGAGTTTTACCAGCAATGGAATAACCCTCGACGAAAGTACCCATGAAATCGCGGGCCTGCGCCTGACGGCCTATGGCAGCGCCATGGAAAATGCGCCGCAGCATCTCACGGGGAAAATCACGTCTGCCAGCACGGACCAGCTGGGCGCGCAAAAGGCCATGTCCATCGTCAATACCGGCCTGGTCTGGGCATTCGATACCGATCCGGCCACGGGCAAGCCTTGGTCTGCGGCCGCATTGTCCGCGCTGGAATTTGGCCTGATCTCGGGGAGCTGATCCATGAGTGACCCAACCCTGACCACGACCCGCCTCTCTTTGCTGGCTGTTACGCGTCCGCAGGACGACGCCATTGGTGTGAAGCGCCTTTCAGTGCTGGCGGTTGTCCGGCCTGCGGACATCAAGGCCAACGTCTACCGCACATCCCTTCTGGCAGTGGTGCGCGCCAAACCCATCGTGACCACCGGGCGCCGGCATGGCTGGTTCGCCTGACACGCGCCCTTCTGTCCCTCCGCCGCCTCCGCGCGGCCCATTCTCTGGATATATGATGCCTGACACACAGCCTAAAGCTGATGCCAACCCCGACCAGGTGGAGCGGATCCGCTATCTCGAGGACCGGGTGCTGAAGCTCGAAACAATCGCAGCCGGACTGGGCGATGGCCAGTCCGACCTGCGGGCGGAAATGCGCACGGAAATCGCCTCCCTGCGCACCCAGATCACGGACCTCAAAGACGAGCTGGGCAGCGAGATCAAGACCGTAGGTTCCAAGGTCGACCGCGTCATGGGCGGCAAGGCCGTCGTCACCGCCCTGATCACCCTGGCAACCTCCATCCTCGGATCCGGCGCCGTCCATATCGCCCTGTCCGTTGGGCGGTAGAGTGGAAGAGTTTAAAGCTGGAATCCTTTCCCGGCCATGCAGGCTCTCCACGCGGCACCTTTATTCGAGCCATCTGCTGGAATAGACGCGGACGGTAACATGATCGTTTCCCATGTTCTGTCCGAAAGGTTACTGGATTTCGCTATGTGTTCTTTGATATTATAGGGCGTCTCAAACAAATTTGTTTGTCCAACTTGGGTGTGTCCAATAGCAAAGATTTGCTTAGCACACTGGTTAGCAGTGCTTTGAATGGGGAGTAACTGTGTATCTTTAGGTTTGGATTGCTCCTGCGAGCCACAAGCCGCAACCACTAACATTATAAATGATGGTAGGGCGAATTGGCGAATATTTGATGCGAATTTCATATTTGCTCCTGATCCTCCGCAATGGATTAGGCGAATCGATCATTCAGAGAATTAATTTATTTTTTTTGTAATGACTATGATTCTTCAAAATTTGTATTCATTGAGTTCTTATTTTTCGATTAAATTAAATTCGATTTTATGGGATTTAAAAAAGCGAAAATATATTGTATATACTCTTAAGAATTGAATGAAATTCCCTAACCTGCCCTTAAGGCAGTTCCAATCACCAGCCGCCCTTTGAGGCGGCTTTTTTTATGGAAAAACCGAATGAAAACGAACACTCTGGTTCTGGCGGCTGCACTTCTGCGCCGTCCGGACTTCGAGGGGTGCGGACTTGCGCCCTATCGCTGCCCTGCGGGTTACTGGACCATCGGGATTGGCAGTCGCTTTCTGGCCAGCGGCACGCCGGTTACAGCGACCACAAAGCCGATCACTCTGGCCGAGGCAGAAAGCCTGGTCATGCAGCGTCTTCAGACGCTCAATACAGATCTGCAGAATATGCTACGCGTTCCTGTAACGGACGCACAACGCGCGGCTTTGCTGTCCTGGCAATACAATGTTGGCACAGCCGCCGTCACGGGTCCACGCTGCTCCGCTTCCTCAATGTGGGATCCTTTGACCTTGCTGCCGACCAGTTCAGGCTATGGAATCATGCCACGGTGGACGGCCGCCTGGTCGTACTCGCGGGACTGACACGCAGACGCGCGATCGAGCGGGACGTGTTTCTCGGCCGCCTGTCTGCTCTTGCTGAAGCGGAGGTCTGAGCATGGACCTTAGTGGCTTCCTCAACGAAATCCCCGCCCGGTATGAGCTGTGGGTCGCCCTCTTCATCATCGCCTGCAAGCTGATCACGGTCTTTGTGCGTCCACCCAAAGACAGCTCATGCCTGGCAGCTGCTTTCCAGTTCGTCTCGCTGATCGGGCTGAATGTTGGATGGGCCGCCAACAGACTCGAAGCCGGTCGAACCAGAAGCGTGCCACCCGGGAAGATCCCGGCTCCGGTTTCCAGCCCAAAACCAAAAGCCTGACTGAGCTCGCCCCTGCTCGGGCCGGGATCAATCCTGCACATCATCGCCGAAGGAGGCAGCAATCCTGCTGTCAGACCGACGATCACACTGCCGCCCATCAAGGCGGCTTTTTTTATGGAAAATGACCTTATGTCGCTGTCTTCTGTTCCAGCACTCGAGGCCCTTGTGAACCAGTCCCTGGGTAAAGCCGATACGGCTGCCATCCAGCAGGGTGTGGCTGTCAGTGGCATGATCCTCCAGGGCGTCCTGGGGGCAATGGTCACGCGCCTGGCAGACCATGTGGACGTCAACGCGATTGATGCGGCGGCCGCGAAAATGCTTGAAGGTGCGCTCGATCTGGAAAAGGCGTTTCAGACAACACCTGCAGCCGCGCAGACGGCGCAGTGAATACTGCCAGCCTGGCAATTCTCGGCGTCATGCTCCTTGTGGGTGTGGCGTCGAGCGTTGGCCTCTATCGTGCTGGAGGGCGATCCCAAAAAGCGCAGACAGCTGATCAGGATGTCAGTGCTGTCCAGGACGAGCTGGCAGCAGAACAGGCAAGAGCGCAGCGTGCAGCGGAGGCGCCACAGACCACGGATGAGCTTCTGGCTGCATTGGATAAAGGGGAAGCATGATGCGCGCGATTGCATTGTGTCTGTGCCTGGCCGGCTGCGCTGGCACGCGGGTCAAAGTTATATGTCCTGCCCTGCATCCTTGGTCTGCCGAATTCCAGAAGGAAATGGCGATCGAGATCCGCGCACATCGGCAGGAATGTCCAGCGCTTGTGGAAAGCGCTGTGCAGATGTCGCAGATTCATAGCGAATGTTTGGTCAGGTGATTACAATGACGGCGATAACGGACTGTCAGGTTCGGATTGATATCACTCCAATACGGGGAATTTCCCCATAAATGTTTCTAAAAACGAAACCAGAATCAAAAATTTCCTTCACAAAGCGTATGGATATAATTTTTATCGTTATTTACTAAAAACTTATTCTATATTTTTTCTTGTTAATTTTTTCTATGTCTTTTTTTACTGAAATAAAGAAATCTGGATATTCTTTATTAATTTTATTTACTTCATCAATGCATTTATCTTTTGGGGGTTGATAATTGTTTCCAGTTGCTCTTTTCGTAAATGCAACCTCTTCTGGATTTTCGATTTCTTGAGCCTGAATTACCGTTGAGATTTGGTCTGCCGTACTTTGCAAGGTGCAACTGCGCAGTAATTTTTCCCATTGGTTCTGAGGTATAAGATTTGTGTTTATATTTTCCATTATTGCATGTGAAATATTATTTTCTGATTTTAATTTATCAATATCAAATGCGGGAGCATGAAGGAGCCACGAGCCTACTGCAAAAAACAGCGCAAAAATCCCTCCTAATTCCGTTGCAATAGGTAAGGATTCCCGACCAGGGGATATGCCTAACGCGAGAGCTGTGGACCCAAGAAAAACGGCTAAGGATGCAAAAATACCAGAATAGGAAATAAAGTCAGAAATAGCCCAACATGTTCCAACGATAAAAATCGTAGCGGCTATAAATGGACGTAATTTTTCCATAACCAACCTCTCAAAAGAATTTGTTTCTATGTGCGTGGATAATAACAAATTCCATCTGGTCAACGTTATCCTCATGTGGAAATGAGGCGAAAATGGTCATTACCAACTTCGGGCAATTGCAATTTCCTCTAGCCTTGTCGTGTAGCGCGGAGAGAGAATCGCCTGGCGCGGGCTCCATGTTCTTTCCTGCCCTGTCGACGCTGTTCGCAATGTCCCTGATCCGAACCTCGCATTAATTACGTCTAAGGCAAGCATCGCTGTCGCGGACTTCTCTGGCGGTCGGCCGCTAAACATGAGCCCCTGGGTTCCTGCGGGGCGGAGATCCGTCAGGATTACGCCTGCCTTAAAATACCGGTATCCTGAAAGCCAGATAGCTCGGCCCAGCTTCGTTGCGTGCTGGACCAGGTCACGGGTGTCTGACGTCGGCTCGATCGTAATTGCAATATTGCGAGCGTACCAGGGGTCACCATTGTGCGGGTTTGTCTGTATCAGGACGGACAGATGCGCAGCTTCGAGATTATCCTCTCGTAATTTCTCTGCAGCGCGACTTGCGTAGTGCGCTATCGCTTCACGGATTTCATGCCACTCCGTCAGCAGTCTGCCAAACGTGCGGGTAGAGGCGATCGACTTTCGCTGACCTGAGACATCCAATAGCGGAAGGCATGACTGCCCACGAAGCTCTGCCTGCACCCGGCCACCAACGACTGTCAGCATTTGTCGTACGCTCTTCGCATCCAGTGTAACAAAATCGGCAACTGCCCGGATGCCCATCTCCTGAAGTTTCTGGGTGGTCTGTCGTCCGATGCCCCATACCTCATCTATGCTTGTTCGAGCGTACCAGTGTTGACGAACGGCATTATCCGTGAGGTCGCATAGCCCGTTCAGCTCTGGATGAGCCTTGGCGAGCCCATTCGTCAGCTTTGCAATTGTCTTGGTTGGCCCCCATCCGACGCAGGTCGGGATTTTGGCATGCTTGAGAACGTCCTGACGCAGTCGCGAGCAGCGCTGATAAAGATCGCCAGGAGGATTGCTCAGGTCGAGGAACATCTCGCCAATGAAATAAGGCTCAACAGCCGGTACACGCTCACTGAGCACCTGATACATACGTCGAGACATATCGGCATAGAGCGCATAATTTGATGAGTACCAAGCGACATGAGCGCTTTCGGGCCTCTTCCGAGCAAGGTGCCAGGGGTCGCCCATCCTGATACCTGCAGCCTTCGCCTCATGAGTCCGGGCAATGGCACAGCCGTCATTATTACTCAGAACCACGACAGGTGCATGTTTCAGGCGCGGCTCAAATGCGCGCTGGCAGGAGCAATAGAAGGAATTGCCGTCGATAAGTCCAAAGACGTGCATCAGACGTCGGTTCGGACTAAGCCAGTGGCTACGGCCCAGATTGAGACGTCAGTGTCTTCCTGAACCTGTATTGCGGTGACATCGGCGCCAGAGGGCTTCAGCCATCACTCTCCTCGCGCTGGGTCAGTTTGCAAACGCGCATTTCAGACCCTACGGTAGCCACCACTACGATACCCGTATGTGGCGCTACAGCAGAGTCCACTACCAAGATGTCCCCGTGTTTGATCCCTCTCCCCATCAAGGCTTCACCCTCAACGCGAATCGGATAACGGCTTGGTTGGCGCAGATCCAGGGCAGCCGCCATCAAGTCGATAGGGTCCTCGATGTTATCTGCGGCTGGTGATGCAAAACCCGTCGTCCGGTCGCCACGATATGCCATGTTCGCCTCCTGTCTATTGGAACAAAAAGAGAACATGAAGGGCCGCGTCAAATGAATTTTGGAACGAAGATTTGTTTGCGAGGAATTTCAGGGGGTTAGTCAGATTGCTCACAGGAGGTAGGCAAATCGTTTTACAAAATGCGCAAAAAATGACAGTTTTGCGTAGGGCAATTACGCAGTTTTACATATCTAAGTTATTGATATTGCTAATCATGTCGTTCTCGCTCGGACCTCCAGAAGGCTTTCCTTCCGAAAATCAGAGCAAGATTTTTCCTTTTCAGGAATGTGCTTCAGCATATGCTGCTGCGGCGCCGTAAAGTCCGGGCTGTGGATGCATGATGATTTTGACTGGCATCTCGCTCATCATGTTCTCAAAGCGTCCTTTGGCCACGAAGCGTTCTGCAAAGCCGGAATGTGCAAGGCTATTGGCCAGGCGCAGACCGAGACCTCCGCCGATGACTACGCCGCGTGCGCCGTGAGCCAGTGCCAGATCGCCCGAAACTGCGCCGAGACTCAGGCAGAATCGTTCGAGAGCGGCAGATGCCATCGTATCAGAGCCCTCAAGTGCCTTCGTCCATAGCGCGCGATTGTCTGTCAGAGTAACGGGCAACCCCTGGATCTCTGCGATCACTTCGTAAAGATTGGTGAGTCCAGGACCGGAGACAATGCGTTCTGCTGACACGCGACGAAAACGGCGGCGCAGAACATGGAGAATACGGTCCTCGAGTTCGTCCAGCGGCGGAAAATCGAGGTGTCCGCCTTCGGTTTCCATAACAAAATACTTGTTACTTCTACGTAGCAGACAAGCCGCGCCGAGACCGGTTCCCGGCCCTACGATCGTGATCGCACCTTCAGTGGGAAGATCGATCTCGGGGCCACAAAGATGCTGCATCTGTGAGGCATCAAGTTGAGCCACGGCATGAGCGACCGCACCGAAGTCATTGACGAGATTGAAGTTGTCCAACCCCAGTCTGGAGGAAAGCTGCGTTGGTTGGATGATCCAGGGATTGTTGGTCATCTTGAGGATATCGCCGGTCACAGGACATGCAACCGCGATACCGGCTTCTCGTGGGAGTGCCCGTCCGATCTGGCGACTGAATGCCTCCCAGGCCAGTGCAAGACTGGCATGCTCGGAGCATTTCAACGTCGTTGCTTCGCCGAGTTCGATAACTCGGCCTTCATCAACCGTGGCGATCGCAAAACGTGCGTGTGTTCCACCTATGTCGACCGCGACGATTTCTCTCATGACAGGCAATCCTCTGGTATTCTAACGGTCCAACCTGACCGAATCCGCACCAAGTTGCCTACCCCGGGCGTGCCGTCAAGTTTCGTGACGTTTGGGTAATCCTTATAGTTGTGGACGCTGGACAACCTTGGCTGATCTTACAATCCGATGGACCAGTGCCCGAGGCATGATTGCTTCAAGCAAGCGTACCAGCTGGAATGGCCATGGAAAGAGCAGATGGGCGCGTCCCTTCTCCATTGCATTTGCGATCAGTCGGGCTGCTTTTTCTGCAGAAACAAGAAATGGTCTGGCGCCTTCCAGTCGTTGGCTCATGGCGGTGTCCACGTATCCGGGAGATATGAGCGTCACCTTCACATCATGAGGTGTCATGGCGGCGTGTAGAGCCGTGCTGAAGCGTGCGAGACCTGCTTTTGAGCCACTATATGCCGTGGCCACCGGAAGATCATGAAACGCTGCTACGGAACCGATAAGCCCAATCCAGCCTTTTTTGCGTGCGGCCATGCGCCCTGCAGCTTCGGATGCCAGGGTGACGGGGGTCGTGAAGTTTACGAGCGAAATTGCGAGAACATCCTCTGCTTTTTCCGCTAGAGCCCCTACCGGGCGAATATCTCCGAGTCCTGCCCCAAGGATAAGCATGTCTACTGCTCGGGCATCATCCGCTGCGATGAAAGCGCTTAGCGCTGCTTGCGTGTCACACAGATCAAGTGCGAGGATTGTGACAGCCGCTCCCTTCCTGCGTGCCTCCTGCGCGCATTTTTCGAGCCGTTCGGTGTTCCTTCCCCACAGAGTAAGGTGATTTCCCGGACGGGCATAATAGCGCGCCAACGCTGCTCCGATGCCGCTTGAGGCACCGGTTATGAGAATGTGTCGACCATTTTGTGTGGCAGAAATGCGAGGATCAGACGTCATAGTGTTTATTTCTCATGGCCGGATAATTGTTGAACGGGTATAGCCCTCACATGCAATGTGACGCGACCCCGTGCTTTTCGGGACCCATCTTCCGCTTTCCCGGCTTTGCATGCCGGCCAGAAGTCCAAGGTTCTTTTCTATGACGTCGACGGATAGTCTGCAGATGCCTCCATCGAAGGACACACTGATCATCCGTCCCGTCACGACGCGCCGGCAGCTCAGACAGTTCATTACGCTTCCCAGGCATCTCTACAAGGGTATGCCAGGTTTCGTTGCGCCGCTCGACATGGAGCAGAATGACCTTCTGAACCCGCGCCGTTCGGCAGTTTTTCGCCATGCCAGCATACGATATTTTCTGGCATGGCGCGGCGACCGTCCGGTTGGTCGCATCGCGGCGATCGTGGATCATCGAGCCGTCCAGTACTGGGGGGAGAACGTCGGCAGCTTTGGTGCACTGGATGCGCTTCCTGATGGCGACGTTGTTAGCGCGCTACTGGACGCAGCTTCAGCGTGGCTCCGTCTTCAGGGCATGGAGCGCATTCGTGGCCCGGTCACACTGAGCGGAAATGGTGAATCCGGACAGATGGTGCGTGGGCAGGACGAACCGCCGATGATTGCGATGCCCTGGCATCCGAAAGAACTCGGTGGCTTTATCGAGGCTGCCGGTTTCCCTATTTCCGAAGATCTTTTGAGCTACAGGCTTGAGTTGAACGCCGAAACGGAAGCACGTTTTCGTGTTCCGGGCGATCTCCAGATTGGCGAAGGACGATTGGGATCAATCTCGGTTAACCGGCTCTCCAAGAAGCAGATTGCGTCTCAGGGTGAAGTTCTGCGCCGCCTTTATAACGATGCCTGGAGTGGGAAATATAATTTCGTTCCGCTTCAGGACTACGAAATGCAGAGCATGATCAACCAGCTGAAGCCACTGCTTCGGCCCGAGCATTACGTACAGATCGATCAGGACGGCGAGCCGGTCGCGATGGCCCTGGTTGTCCCAAATCTTTATGATATCGCGGGCGACCTGAACGGTTTTCCGTCCTTATTGGGATGGGTCAAGCTTGGTACGCGCCTTCTGACGCACCGTTTTCATTCTGCCCGCGTCATCCTTCTGGGGGTAACACGGCGTCTTCGCGGAACGATGCTTGGTGCACTTCTGCCCTCTCTTGCAATTTCGGAGCTCATGCGTCGTCGCAGCGCGCTGCCCTATGAATGGGTTGAGCTGGGATGGATCCAGGCTTCTGACACTGGCATGAGAAGTCTGGCCGAATCACTGGTTCCTGAGCCGTATAAGATTCATCGCCTTTATGAAAAGGCTCTGACCGATCCCGCGTGATGGTAGGAGGCTGGCAGATCAAAAATGCTGCCAGCCGATCTTGTCCAAAATTATGTCATGGCCATGAGCGTCAATAACGCGAACCTGTGAGCCCGGGACAACCTCTCCGATTCTGCTGATCATAATGCCATGCAGCCGAAAGGCGTCCACGAGAGCGCTTTCGTTCTGTGGGGGGCATGTCATGAGAAGTTCGTAGTCATCACCACCGCTCATGCATAACGCCTGAACGCTCTCTCCAAGCTGCTGCGCTGCCGTGGAGAGTGGTATATTCGCGGCATTGATGTGAAGGCTCACGCCTGATTCTTGGGCAATATGGCCGCAATCCTGAATCAGGCCGTCGGAGATATCCATTGCCGTACTGACAAGGCCATAGAGTGGCACGTCCGTTCGGGGTTGTGGCAGGTGATACCGGTTTGCAAGGAAACCAGTTTCATCGTGAAGTTTGCCTTGCAGAACCTGAAGGCCAAGGGCGGCATCTCCAATGGTCCCTGTTACCCAGACGCCATCTCCCGGCTTCGCAGAGTTCCGATGGAGTGCTGTTCCGATCTTCAGGCGGCCATAAACGGTGGCGCTCAGTACCAGAGGGCCATCTATTGATGTCGTGTCGCCGCCGAGCAGGAAGATCCTGTATTGATCCTGATCTGCTGCAAGCCCCTGTGAAAATGCGTCAAACCAGCTCTTGGAATATCGGCCGTTACGGGGAATTGTAACGTTCAGCGTATAAGCGTGGGGTTTGGCCCCCATGGCAGCAAGGTCAGAAAGGTTGCAGCGCAAAAGTTTGCGGCCAATCGTGCCGGGTGGGTCATTGGGCAGGAAATGAACGCCTTCAACCATCGTATCGGTCGAGATTGCGAACTCTTCGCCGGGCAATGACGACAGGACAGCACCGTCATTGCGTAGTTCGAAGGCTCCCGGGCCAGCCAGCGGCCGAAAATTACGGGCGATAAAGTCGAATTCGCCCGCCATGTATCAGACCTGTGCGTCGTGGCGGCGAGCAAGAGTGTCCAGGATGCCGTTGACCATCTTGGGTTCGTCGCCAAAGAAGAAGCCGTGTGCGACGTCCATGTATTCATTGATGATGATACGTGAGGCCGTTTCTGTTCCGATCTCGAAGGTTGCCGCACGTAGCAGTGCGCGCAATACCGGGTCAAGGCGGCTGATAGGCCACTGCTCGGGCAGAACGTCGCTTAACGTAGCGTCAATGGTGTCCTGTTTGAACGTGACGCCACGCACCACTTCGGCAAACAGTTTGAGGTCGGCATCAGGAATATGGCCGTCCTCGAAAGAAGCCGACGGCGTGACGCGACGATGCCGTTCGAACTGGTCGATTACGGTTTCAGCCGTATCGCCGGACTGTTCGCACTGAAACAGCCCCTGCACGGCTGCAACGCGAGCGATGGTACGGCTGCGACGCGGCGTGCGGATTGGGGGCGCGCTGGTGGCGGTCATGATGTCTCCTGAGGCCCGGTCTCCCGGGCGGTGGTTGAGCTTTCAAGTGCGGTAAGAGGCTTCATGTCGTCAAGGATCTTGGAGAAGGCCTCAACTTCACGAAAGTCGCGATACACGCTGGCGAACCGGACATAGGCCACCCCATCCACTTCGCGCAATGCGTCCATCGCCAGTTCCCCGATATGATGGGATGCGATTTCCTGCTCACCGGATGCTTCAAGCTGGCGGACAAGCCCGTTTACCAGCCGTTCCTGACGAATTTCTTCAACAGGACGCTTGCGGAGTGCAACACGAATGGAGCGGGCAAGTTTGTCTCTGTCAAAAGGAAGCCGCCGCCCATCTGCCTTGATGACAGTGAGTTCCCTAAGCTGGATGCGCTCGATCGTCGTGAAGCGCTGGGTACACGCCGAACATACACGCCGCCTGCGGATAGCGGTTCCGTCTTCGCTGGAGCGGCTATCCTTGACCTGTGTGTCTTCATTTCCGCAGAAGGGGCAACGCATGCACTGTCCTGAACTATTGCCGTTGGAGCACGGGAGGATGGAAGCAGTTTACCGAATCATGCGTTTGGACCCAAATAGAGCATCCACATGAGCGGGAGACTTTCGTTGAAACGCCTTTTTACCCTTCTTGCTGCTGTTACCTGCATGACAATTCCGCAGGCTTTCGCCCAAACTCAGGTTGCGGCCCCTGATCATGCATCAAATCAGCAGCATATCGTGGTCCTGCATGGCACATTGCGGCAGTCTCTCCATTTCCCAGAGCGTGCCTCAGGATATTTCACGATCCGTAATGATGATGGAGCTGACCATCTGCTTCAGGGCATAACCTCGCCGGTCTGTCATGAAATTGCTGCTCGTCACAGTAATCAGGAAACAACTCAGGCAACCGAAAATCTCTTTTCCCATCTTGCGCTCCCACATGATTCCAAGATGATTTTCCCGCCCTCGGGTTATCATCTTTTGTGCAGTGGGATCACTCAGATGCCAGCAGTTGGCAGCCGGGTGCCGTTTACATTCAGCTTTATGGGTGGAGACAGTGTGACCGTGTCCTTCGAAGTGACTTCTCCTGACGCCCCACCGCGTAGCGAGCCTAACCCTCAGTAACTCCTGAGGTCTCGGTTCAGGCCGTCACAGTACTGGTCAGTTCGCGCAGCGTGGCGAGAACGGAATCGCCATAGCGCTCAAGCTTGGAACCGCCCACGCCGCGTATGCTGCCGAGTTCTGCCTTGCTCGCAGGATGTTCGCGCGCGATATCGCGCAGCACCGAGTCATGGAAAATGACGTAAGGTGGAATTTCCTGCTCACGGGCCTCCGTTAATCGCCAAGACCGCAGAGCATCAAAGACGATGCGTTCCATCGGGTCGAGAGCATCGTTTTCGGCCTGGCTGGCCTTCACTGTGGTTACAAGCGTGCGGGCAGGATCCTGACGCAGTGCAATGCGTTCTTCCCCGCGCAGGATGGGTCTGGCCACTTCAATCTGTAGGCCCAGGCTTCCATGCTCGCCATGCATTCTGATTGCGCCGCGGGCAATAAGCTGGCGGATCACCGCACGCCACCAGGCTTCAGTCTGATCCTTGCCGACACCGAATACCGAAAGATGCTGGTAAGCATGCCTTTCCAGTGTTGGATTGAGCTTGCCTCTCAGCACGGATGTCAGATGAACAGCGCCCAGCCGCTGACCTGTTCTATAGATCGCTGAAAGAACTTTCTGTGCAGCCTCCGTGCCATCGAATGTCGAGACCGGATTGATGCAGTTGTCACAATGGCCACATGGTTCTGGCAATGTCTCTTCGAAACAGGCCAGAAGAGCCTGTGTCCGGCATCCCGTGGTTTCGGTCAGCGCAATCATGCTCTCCAGACGAGACTGCATGACACGTTTTTCGCTGTCAGGCGCATTGGACTGTTCAAGCCAGTGTCGCGCGCGGGCCATGTCTTCGCCGCCATAGAGAAGTAAGGTGTCCGAACGCTCCCCATCGCGGCCAGCTCGGCCGATCTGCTGGTAGTATGCTTCCGGCGAGGAGGGCATGTCCAGATGGACGACGCAGCGCACATCAGGGCGGTCAATGCCCATGCCAAATGCAATTGTGGCGACAATCACCATGTCTTCACCGGAGCGAAAACGCATGAGAGCGGCGCGTTTTTCTATTGGTGAAAGGCCTGCATGGAAGGCAAGCGCGGTTATGCCTTTGCCCCGAAGCATTGTCGCAACCCGCTCTGTCTTGTTGCGGCTTCCACAATAGACGATCGACGCACCCTGACGATGGTTTTCCAGCGTATCGAGAAGCTGTTTGCTTTCGCCACCCTTGGGGCGCGCCTCAACGAAAAGATTGGCGCGATGGAAGCTCGCCATCAGGACCCGTGCATCGGGCATTCCAAGAACCGAGAGGATATCGTTCTGCGTTCTCGGGTCTGCAGTCGCTGTCAGGGCAATGCGTGGAACATTGGGAAATAGCTCAGGCAAAGAGGCCAATGCGCGATATTCGGGACGGAATTCATGCCCCCAGGCCGACACACAGTGAGCCTCGTCGATCGCGATAACCGAAATCTTCTGCCGTGCAAGTGCAGCGCTTGTTGCTGGCTGAAGAAGTCTTTCCGGCGATATGTAGAGAATGTCGATCCGGCCTGACTTGAGGTCATCGCGCAGGGTGCCGCGCTCATCCGGTTCGAGTTCTGAATGAAGAGCAGCAGCGCGGATGCCCAGCTGCCGGAGGCCAGCCACCTGATCGTCCATCAGGGCGATCAGGGGAGAGACAACAAGGCCCATACCGTCCCTGCACAGTGCGGGGACCTGATAGCAGAGGCTCTTTCCCCCGCCAGTCGGCATGAGGACAAGAACATCCTCACCACGCATAACGGTTTCGACGGCCTCAGACTGAAGGCCGCGAAATGCCGGAAAGCCGAATACCCCTGCCAGAACATGTTCTGGAGAGGATCCGGGCTCAATGTTCAGGGAAGCGGGGCTGTCACCTTTCACCGGGCTCAGGAATTACTTGGGGTTGATCGTGATTGAAACACGACGAAGTGCGACGTGAGATGAGTCGATATCAGTGTCGGGAGTGGTTGTCTGAGAGACTTCTGCCCCTTCAATCCCCTCTTCCTGCAGACGCATGGCGACTGCCTTCGCGCGTGCAGTGGCCAGTTCTTTCAGAACATCCGGGTCACCATTAGCACCAGCTGACCCTGCAACCTGAATATGGGTGGCATGTTCTGCACGAGCAGCGACGGCGGCCTTGTGGATAACGGCTTGTGCGATCGGGTTCAGCGTTACGGAGTCACGATCGAAAAAGACAACATAGCTGTCGCGCGATGTGTCTTGTGCACAACCAGCCAGTGCAGCGGACAGGACAAAAACGGGAGCCGCGAGACGAAGTGAAACGGGAAGGCGAAACATGTCTGTCATCCTGTCGTAGTAAGGTTATCTGCGTCTAGGTGCCCTGAGCGGCAGGGCGGGTCAACTGGAACGGGAGACCGCCTGGCCATTATCAAGGCACCACACATGATCCAGCCGCTCTACGCCGGTGAGGCGATGAGCTATCAGCAGAACAGAACGCCCATCCCCCACCTCATTGAGGGTCTGAAGAAAAGCTCGCTCGGTATCCGCATCCAAGCCTGTTGCGGGCTCGTCAAGTATCAGGATAGGGGCCTTGGAGAGCAGCACACGCGCCAGTGCGACCCGTCGTCCCTGCCCGCCCGAAAGTTTCGAGCCGCTTTCACCAATCCAGGTATCCAGGCCTTCCGGCAGTTCTCGGACGACATCTGCGATTCGTGCTTTATCCAGTGCATCCCACAGATCCGCGTCCGTGATGTCCGTGCGTCCAAGCAGCAGGTTGCCACGGATCGTATCGTCGAACAGGTGGCTGGACTGGGACAACCAGGCAACCTGAGATCGCAGCGCATCATCCGAAAGGTGTGAAATATCAGTGCCGCCCAGCAGGATACGGCCCTGCTGTGGCGCGGCGACTTTCAGAATAAGAGCTGCAATGCTCGATTTTCCTGCGCCTGACGGGCCGATGAGAGCTGCACGCTCTCCCTGACGTAGGGTCAGGGAAAGGTTACGCAGGACAGGATCACGCCCTTCGGACCAGCCAAAAGTTACGTTCTCAAGCCTGATTTCACGGGATGTTGGCAGGGGATCAGTCCCTTGTGCCACTGCGGGTATGCGGTCCGCGATATCCACAATTCTTTCGGCTGCATGGGTGACCTGACCCGTCAGCAGTCCAGCACGCGAAAGGCCTGTGACACTGTCCAGAGCCGTGATGGCTACGAAAAGCGCTGTGACGCCAATGATGGGGGGCGTCTGATGAAAGACGATACCCGCCAGGGCGCACAGAACAGCCGCGACCCCGGCCTTCGCTGTCAGGCCTGCAAGTCCTTGCATCAGCGCCATTCTGACAGCCTGACGCTTCTGTGCTTCGAACAACGCTTCCTGACGGGCGGTCACTGCGTTCGCCAGCACATCTTCTGCACCGAATGCCCGCGCCTCACGTAAACCACCTGCAAGGTCCAGGGATGCCACGCGGAGATCAGCCTCGGCACGAAGAATGTCTGGACCAAAGCGCTCGGAGAGTTTCGATCCCAGAAATGTGAAGACGAATGCCAGAACGACGAAAAGCGCGGCGACTGTCAGGCCAACACCGATGCCAGCTTTGAGGCAGATGAAAGTAACGACCGGCAGGGTCAGGATGGCTGCGGCCATGGGAACGATGATCCGCAGATACAGATTGTCCAGTGTCTGGACATCGGAAACCAGCCGCGACAGGAGGTCTCCTGATCGCTGGAAGCCCAAACCCGCGGCCGCCCCGCGTGCCAGCTTGCGGTAAAACCAGACACGCAGGTCCGCGAGCGCACGAAACATCGCATCGTGCGTGTACAGGCGTTCGAAGTAACGCAATACGATCTGGGAGGCACCTGCCACGCGCAAAAGCATGTATCCGGCGCCAACCCCAATGACCGCACCTGTTAGGCGTCCACCCGCCTGCCCCATGAGCGTCAGGCCTGCACATACGGCCAGTTCTGCTATGACGATTCCCGTGATCAGGCGACCGTATTGCGGCTTCCAGACCTGCAGTATCCGGGCAAGAGCTTTGGGTGCATCCGTGCTCGACGGGGAATGCTTAGGAAGAAACGAGCCGCTCATGCTGCTTCTCCTGTAAAGGCAGCAACCTGACCCTGTTTCAGAAGCAGGTGACGGCCATGAAACTGTCTGGCCTGTGCGGAGTGACTGCACAGAATAACGGTCCGACCTTCGGAGAGCGCATGCAGGCTGGAGAGAATTTCAGCTTCAGTAGCGGGGTCCAGATGCGCGGTTGGTTCGTCCAGAAGGAGCAGAGGGGCATTCTTGAGATAGGCACGCGCAATGGCAATACGCTGCGCCTGCCCACCTGACAGGCCAAAGCCCCCTTCTCCGATGCGTGTGTCCAGGCCATCAGGCAGCGTTGAAAGGAAACCATCAACTGCTGCTGATTTTACTGCTGCCAGGATCTGCTCTTCGGAAGCATCAGGCCGGGCGAACAGGATATTTTCACGGATGGTTCCAGCGAAAATAACAGGTTTTTGGCCAATCCAACTGATGCAGGACGAAACCTGGTGTGGAGTGAGGGTGTTCATATCTGCCTCACCAAGAAGAACTCGCCCGCTTTCAGGGTTTATGAAGCCAAGGAGCATCTCGATCAGTGTGGACTTTCCTGCACCTGACTCGCCTTCGAGGATCAGTGTTTCACCCGCAGACAGCCGGAAATTGATATTCTGGATGGCGGGTCCACGCGTCGGATCCCAAGTATACGACACGTGTTCGGCGCTAAGGGCTACTCCCTTCGCAGTTCTGGTTGGCAGGGTGTGCGCTGAAGGATTTTTTTCGTGTGCGGGCATCGGAGCAAGATCATGCATTGCTTCAGCTGATGCTGTAGCGTGCGCGCGGTCCTGATATGCAGCAGATAATGCGCGAAAGGAGGCGAAAGCTTCTGGCACCATCAGTACTGCAAAGAGTGCCTTGGCTGTCATTGATTCGGACGTGGCAGACAGAAGGTCATGGCTCTGCGTTACGACAATCAAAACCAGCGCGATCACCATCGCAACATCGGTAGTTGCCGAAGCAATAAATGCAATACGAAGCACTTTCATCGTGCGTTTGCGTAAATCATCAGCGCTTGTTGCCAGAGCCTGCGCCTCACGCTCTGTTCCACCGGAAAGGACGATTGTTGCAATACCTTTGACGCGATCCAGAAAACGAGTTTGCAGACGTGTCATTGCCAGAAACTGGCGGCGGGAAGCCACGGCGGTAGCGATACCGAACACAGCTTGAAAAAACGGCAGTGAGGCGCAGCAGATCGCAAGGATAATGCCCGCCTGCCTGTTCTGCCAGAACACGAAAGCAACGACGATCCATTGCGATACCAGCCACAGGCTTGATGCTGGCAGCCATCGCGCGAAATAACCTTCGAGTGCCTCAACGCGATCGACAATTGTTGCCGCAATCGCTGAGCTGTGGCGCCGCCGCAGAAGTGCGGGACCTTCAGCCAGGATGCGCTCGAGAATTTCGTGGCGGAGGCGCCTTCTGGCAGCGACACTTGCAGAGCTCGCGAAGATCTCCTGCAGGACGCCAAGCCCGGTCCGGAGCGCGCAGGCCAGCAGGAATACGCAGATCGCAGGGGCGACGTGGTCTGGATCATGCAACAGGATGGCGGCCAGTGTTCTGGCAAGAGCCCAGCCCTGAAGGATGCCCAGGAATGTGGAGAAAAGCCCCACGACGGTTATGACGGATGTGCGCGAACGGCTTGCCCGTCCCTGTGCTTTCACCCACGCTTTCGCGATTGTCTTGTCCGCTTTCATGGCCTCTGCATATAGGTTGCAAAACGGCGCATAGACAGGGGCTAAGGCAATTCTTGCGCCTTATTTATACAGAATGTGGCTCGTCATGTGTCTTCCCGGTCGCGTATCTGGCTGTTTGTCGCCTGTTTCTGGTGACTGGCAATGGCTTCACGGGCCATGGAAACCGCCGTCCGGCCGGGTGGCGCGGGTACGAATTTCAGTGTGTAGAGCGTTCCGCCGTTGTTTTCGATATCAAGGCTTGCGTCGAGCTGTCGGGCAAAGCCGCGGATGAGCTGAAGGCCGATTCCCTCACGCCTTCCTGCTTCCGCCCGTGCCCTGCTCGCTGCCATGCCGATACCATCGTCCCGCAGTTGCAGCACAACACGTCGCGCCGGTTCGCTCTCGGTGCTCTCTGGTTTTTTAAGGGTGATGCTTATTGTGCCGCTCATCTCGTCTGGAAAAGCAAAGCGAAGCGCATTGCTAACGGCCTCTGTTACCACAAGTGCCAGAGGCACGGCCTGATCAGGGGAAATCATCACGTGATCAATATCGAGCTCAAGGCGGACGCGTGTCTGTGCGCCCATTCCGTTGGCTGAAAAAAGAATACTACACAGCTCTTCGAGAAAGCTTTTTACGTCCAGCGCGGAGAAACCGTTCTCGGAGTAGAGATAGCGATGAAGGGTAGCGAGCGCCCTCACCCGGTCTCGTACCAGGCGGAACTCTTCGCGTGCTTCCGTAGATCGAATACGGCTTGCCTGAAGATTCAAAAGAGATGCGATGACCTGAAGATTATTCTTCACGCGATGATGTATTTCGCGAATCAACATGTCCTGATTGTGCGCGGAACGCTCCAGGTTGCGTTCGTGTCGTGTAAGCCGACGTGTTGCACGCAGGAAGGCGCGTTCAAGATGTCTGATCTCGAAGGGAATGGCGCGATTGATGCGCGTATCGAAGGGAGCCCCTCGCCGCCAGTCAGCGACAGCACTTGCGAGCCTCTCCAGCGGATCAACCAGAAAGAATCTGGCTCCCAGCGCAACGCCCACAAGTTCGAGGGTCAGCAAACCAACGATAAGGGCAACACGTAGTATGAATAGGTGGAGCGCGTATGTTTCTGCAGCTGTTCTCTCTGTCGCCACCACAAGGCTGACAGAGCTGTAAGCGGTTTGAACCGCATATGTGGTATTGTCGCTAATAAAAACATCATGCAACGCACCTATTGTTGCGTCATGCTGAAGCCTGAGCGCGGCTTCCTGCGGTAATGGTGATGGTGCGACCAGATCGGGGAAAAGTGAAAATATGGATCCGTCACTCATCATGAGCATATGGCGGGCATTATCACTTGCGCCCAGAAGGAGGCGTCGGTCTCCACCTTGAAGATGGGTGCGCTGCCAGCCGAGAGTCCGAATAGCAATAACGTATCCCGTGACCGTGTGGCCCTTGAATATGGGTACGACAAAACGAACAAGCGGACCGCGTTCTCCCCGGAGAATGTCAATGCCGGATGTGGCATGTGCTTCCAACGGAGAAATAGCGGTAATAATTGGTTGGTTGCTTGTGCAGATAGCCCGTTCTTGAGTGGATGGAGGGGGCAATGTAACTGAAGGCTTGCCCGCAGCATCTGCAAGGATCAGAGCGCAGAAATGATTTTGTGAGACTGACTGAACCAGCCCGAATTCCTGAAAAGCATTTTCGCTGGAGAGGTTGCCTGTGGCGAGCATTTCCAGAACGGTGTGGGTCCTGTCCATGTCGCGTGAGATTTCGGAGGCAGCTAGGCTGGCGTCTCCTTCTGTGCGAAGCCTGCCATTGCCAACATTTTGTTCATAACTGTGCCACGCTAGGATACCGGCAATCGTGGCCAGCGGGACCGTGGTGGCGACAATCAGCGCCATAACGCGCGAGCCAACAGTGTCCAGAACGCCGAGGCTCCGGAAAATCAGCCTGTTATAAAGCGCACGCGGGGTGCGAATGCGACGGTAAATCTGATTGGGCGACGGGTCTGATGGACCTGGCCCTGGAAAATTCACTTGTTACGATCTTCCTCGATGAGCCGCAGAAGTTCCTCGGGAATAGGCTCGTTTGCGACGTCGTCGAAGAGCTGGTGCAGGCCTCTGCTAAGCCAGATATCAAACGGAGAACTCTGCTCCTCATCAGGTTTTCTGGATGAGCGAGAGGGTTTGTCTGCATGTCCTCCGATCATCTTTCGTCCTTGAACTTGAAAAAACAGAAATGTGCCGCTGGGTTCAGGGCCCGAGAGTAAACGACGTGATGCACCCGAGGTTCCCCGGTAACCGTGATTATGGCCAGAGAGTGGCGAAAACGGTTACGAAAAAACAAGCAACAAAGCAATCAGGTCAGGAAATAATTTCCCAACCCGATTGCTCTAGCAACTAAGCCGCTCTTTTGGCTTTCCTTCTCAGGAGAGAAGCAATTCCGTGTCATTCTGGCCATTACGGCGGTGTGTATCCATGGCGTTACGCAGGGCGCGGACTTTCTGATGGAGCTTGTCGTTGGCAGGTACGTCTCCGGTCATCCATGTTTCAAGCTGGCGACGTGCACGGAATACGCGGCTTTTAGCGGTGCCGACGGCGCAATTTGTTGCTAGAGCCAGATCTTCATAGCTCATGCCCTGAATGACAACCATGACAAGTGCTTCGCGTTGATCTGCAGGCAGACGTGAAAGCGCCATGGAGAGATCTTTCAGCGCAAGGCTGTCTTCATGGGTGGGAGCGCTGGCGAAGGACGATGCAGGCACATCGTCGATATCCGTCGTGTCCCGACGTTTGCGCAGATCGGAAATGAAGCGGTTTCGAAGAATACGGTGCATCCACGCAGAAAAATTTGTGCCGGGAATGAAGCTGTCCTGCGCGGCAAGAGCATTGCAGACGGCATCCTGCACCAGATCTTCTGCCGCCGCGCGGTTGCGTGTCAGGGAAAGAGCCTGGATGCGCAGCTTTGGCAGGATAGTGATGACCTGATCATGGAACGTCATGGATAATACTCCTGGTTTCGTTCGGTTCTTGCATGATCAATGAACGGCCTTTGAAGATCGTTGCATCGTTTCGAAAAAAAAGATGAAATTTTTCGAATATTTTTGAAAAACGTTGGATTTCAGCCAGAATTAATTAAGCTTTTTCCATGCTGGCCTGATGCCCGGCCAACATTGCAAGCTGAGAACGGGCTCTGGAAACCCGGGCTTTCATAGTGCCCGCGGGCACATCACAGACAACGGCTGCATCCTCGTATGACAGTTCCTGAGCTCCCACGAGGATTAACGCTTCACGAAGAAGTTCGGGGAGCTGCCACAGAAGCGCTCCCAGATCCTGGACGGCGTCACGCGCACTCTGCTGGGACGGTGCTTCAATGGATGGTGGTATATCCAATTCAATATCGAGCAGTATTTCCTGCTCCCGGGAATGCCTGCGTTTTTGCTCATAAAACGCGTTTCGCTGAATTGTAAAAAGCCACGCTTTTAGGACAGTTCCTTCTTCGAACTGGCTCTGTGCTGCTAGAGCGCGCACGATGGTATCCTGCACGAGATCATCTGCTGATGCCGGGTCACGCGTGAGAAAGCGCGCAAAACCACGCAGGTCAGGTAGAACCCTCAATAATCCTGCGCGGAACGTTGCGGTCGTGCCGGATTTTTCTGAGGAGGCGTTGTCGTGGCGCTGGTTTGGCAGATTGGCCTCCTTGGATCCGTTTGCAGTATTGCAGAGCCGGATGGATGACATCCGGTGACACTAGGCTAATATTGCTCGCCATGCCATGTTCCCACTCCAAGCGTGAAGGCATCCTTTGCCAGGACAGCTGCGACGCCCAGATTTTGCAAGAGGCCAGCTCTAAATGATTGATCGTGCACATCAGGATCTCGTGCGGGCCCTCCCTTATGCACGCCGTTTTGCACGGGCACTTTCCGGTAATCAGCGGACTGGGGATGGTCTCGTAGCGTCCGCTCTCAAGAAGTTGATGTCAGGGAATGCAGTTGCAGAGGACCTTCCCGCGCGCGCTGCTCTGTATCAGGTGCTCGTCCATGAATTTCAGGGCACAACAACTGATGGCGATGTTGGTATACCCTTGAAGCAAAGGGTTCTGCTGCTTCTGACCTCGCTTGAGGAATTGCCGCTCACTGCTGCAGCGGCTGTCCTCGACATTACGGAGGACGATGCTGCTGTTGCTCTGACCGCCGCACGAGAAGGTTTGAAAAGCATCGCGCAGACGAGTGTTCTCATTATTGAAGATGAGCCCATCATAGCGATGGATATTCAGGATCTGGTGGAGAGATGTGGTCATCGGATTGTAGGTGTAGCTCATACGGAGGCAGATGCGGTCCGGTTGGCAACTGAGACAAAGCCTGGCCTTATTCTGGCAGACATTAATCTTGGTGCAGGTGGGGATGGAATGCAGGCCGTCGTGCGCATTCTACGGCATCATGATGCTCCGGTTATTTTTGTAACGGCCTACCCCGAGCGCCTGCTGACTGGAGAGACTCATGAGCCGTCTTTCGTCATTACGAAACCCTTTGAGCCGATGATGCTTGCGGTAGCGACGTATCAGGCCGTTACTGGTGGCATGCAGAATATCTGATCGCTGACGAATTTCGCTGAGTGCGTCTCTTGCGGCCTTGCGCTGCCTGCGACACATAGGGTGCATGTCTGCACCCATCCTGCTTCTTCAGAATATCACTTATACTCTGGGCGGCCGCCCGCTTCTTGATGGAGCGGAGCTTGGCGTTCGCCCGGGAGAGCGCATTTGCCTCGTCGGGAGAAATGGCTCCGGAAAATCGACGCTTCTTAAAATAGCATCCGGTGACCTTGTGGCCGATGGCGGGACGCGTTTTGTGCAGCCTGGCGTGAAAGTTCATTATCTCGCACAAGAGCCTGATCTTTCATCATATTCCACCACTTTCGATTATGCTTCCGAAGGGCTGGATGAAAGCGAAAGCTATCGTGCCCGCTCGATGCTCGCAGAGCTTGGCATGACGGGTGAGGAATCCTGCAAAAGCCTTTCAGGCGGAGAAGTGCGACGTTGCGCACTTGCTCAGGCCTTGGCAGCGGAGCCGGATCTCCTGTTGCTGGATGAGCCGACGAACCATCTGGATCTTCCAAGTATTTCATGGCTTGAGCGTGAACTGGCGTCCTCGCGATGTGCGGTGATTGTGATCAGCCATGACAGGCGTCTTCTGGAAACACTATCTCGCTCGGTCGTGTGGCTTGAACAAGGCATTACGCGTCGACTGGATCAGGGGTTTGCGCGCTATGAAACATGGCGTGAAGAGGTTCTTGAGCAGGAAGAACGCGACGCACACAAGCTGGATCGTCAGATTGCGCGTGAAGAAGACTGGATGCGTTATGGCGTAACAGGGCGTCGTAAGCGCAATGTCCGGCGCGTTGCAGAACTTGCGGAATTGCGTGCGGAGCGTCGTGAAATTTCATCGCGTGCAACGGGTAGTCTGAAGATGTCTGCGACAGAAGCAGAGGGAACGGGCAAGATCACGATTGCTGCGGAAAACCTTGGCTGGGCTTTCGATGATCGCGAAATCGTCAAGGATCTGGATCTTAGAATTTTGCGCGGTGACCGTCTCGGCGTTGTTGGAGCCAACGGTGCAGGTAAGACCACGCTTCTACGTTTGCTGACGGGCCGCCTTGAGCCTCAAGTCGGAACGGTCCAGATGGGTCCGTCCGTTCAGATGGTAACCCTTGATCAGCAGCGCGAAAGCCTGGATCCGAATAAGACGCTCTCTGAAACTCTCACGGGTGGTAGTGGCGATATGGTGCAGGTTGGTGACGAAAAGCGCCATGTCATTGGGTATATGAAGGACTTTCTGTTCCGCCCGGAGCAAGCTCGCACACAGGTTGGGAAGCTTTCGGGTGGTGAGCGAGGGCGCCTGACACTTGCCTGTGCGCTCGCTCGCCCCTCAAGCCTTATGGTTCTTGATGAACCTACCAATGATCTGGATTTGGAAACGCTTGATCTGCTCCAGGACATGCTCGCTGACTATGCGGGTACGGTCCTGCTTGTCAGTCATGATCGTGATTTTCTTGATAGGGTTGCAGGGTCGGTTTTGGTAGCTGAGGGGGATGGTGCCTGGGTGGAATATGCCGGGGGCTATTCGGACATGCTTGCGCAGCGCGGCGGGAGTGCGCCTGCTGAGCGTCAGGTTTCTTCCGAAAAAATCGAACCTCCAAAAGCTGCAGTAAAATCAGACAGAAAAGCCCAGAAGCTTTCTTACAAGGATCAGAGGGTTCTGGATCTGCTGCCACAGCAGATGGCAAAATTGGAAAAGGCTATTATCGCCTACCGCGAAATATTGTCAGACCCTGGCCTGTATGCTCGTGATGCTGGAAAATTTCAGAAAGTTTCCGATGATTTGGAGAAAGCCGAGGCCGAACTCGTATCATCGGAAGAACAGTGGCTCGAACTTGAGGCCAAGAAGGAAGCGCTCGAAGCTCAATAATTTCTGGTTTAGGGGTGGAGTGTCGGGATTAAACCTGACATTTCCATGATCTCTCTTGAATGATTAATGCTCTCCGTCACACGCAGAGCTGCGTCGAGTGCGCGGATGCCTGCCTGTGCATCAACAAGGATTGTTGCCCCGTGCAGACATGATGCTGCGAAAGCATCATGTTCGGCAGTCAGGTTGTCGTGGTCCTGCCAGCTCACGGCCTCACGTCGGAATCCACCCGTACCCGGCAGAGGTATCCCCCTTTCTTTGCTGATGAAGCTGAGTTTACGCTCCATGAAGTCGGCGGAAAGGTATCCGTCTTGTGAGAAAACTCGCATACGGCGTTCAGTTTTAAGTGAAATTCTGCTTGCGGTTATGGCTGCAACACATCCGTTTTCAAAGCGTACGCGCGCATTTGCGATATCTTCATGCTGACTTGAAACAGCTGCACCCAGAGCGTCTATCGACACAATCGGGCTATCGACGATGGCGAGTACAAGATCCAGATCGTGAATCATAAGATCCAGAATGACCGAAACATCCGTACCCCGTGGCTTGAACGGAGCAATGCGCGTTGCTTCAATATAGAGAGGACGCTTGATCCGTTCAGTGATTGCGTGATGTTCGGCGGAATACCGTAACAGGTGGCCAACTTGCAGCACGCAGCCCGAATCGTATGCAAGTCTTGCTAGCGCGTGTGCTTCTTCCAGCGTGGCGGCGATAGGTTTTTCGACCAGAACGTGGCGTTTGTGTTCGAGTGCCTGACTGGCCAGTCTGAAATGATGCTCCGCCGGTGCTGCGATAATGACAGCATCAACCTGCTCCAGAAGGGCCTCATAGCTCTCCATGAAGGCGCAGCCGGCTTCTTTCGCAACAGTCGCAGCGCGGGCGGGGTCTGGGTCATAGAGACCAATCAGCATCTCGGCCGGGTTGGCCTTCGCCTTGAGAGTATGGAATCGTCCAAAATGGCCGGCACCGACGATGCCGACCCGCAACTGTCGCCGGTCATTCATGGAGTACAGGCTTATCAGGCATGCGTCGCACTGCAAACGGCGCGATCGTACTTCCTGCGAAAGGTTGCATCTGTAAGGTGGAAACGGCATGGTCCCGACCATATTTCCGACCTGTCCCAACCCGCCGAGGACGTCTCGACACGTTATGATGTATTACAGTCGGCTCAGATTGCTGGGCGTCGCAGGCATCTGCCTGATTGGCGTTCTGCTTTGTCTGCCCAATTTCCTGAATGCCCCTTCATCCTCCCTGCCCTGGCGGCAGGTGCATCTGGGGCTCGATCTGCGTGGCGGTTCGTACCTCCTCCTCCAGCTTGATATCCAGTCTCTGGAGCATGATCGTTTGCAGTCCCTGCAGGATCAGGCGCGTCAGGCATTGCTTGATAAGTCTCTGGGATACCGAGACTTTCAGCACGACGATAAGTCTGCGTCCCTGAGCTTCGCAGCCCGCTCCGATGCCGAACTGGCTTCTGATCTTGAGGCAATGAAGGCCCTTCCTGCTGCTGTTCCAGGTGAATTTACGGTTGCCCAAAAGGATGGTCGTATTGTTCTGGCCCTACAACACGATGCCATGCTGGCGCGTGCCAGGGAGGCCGTTGCGCAGTCCATCGAAATCGTTCGCCGCCGTATCGACGCTACGGGTGCCATCGATCCAAGCATCGCCCGGGAAGGTGATGACCGGATCGTTGTGGAACTCCCGGGCGTTAGTGATCCTGAGCGAATCAAGACCCTTCTGGGAACTACAGCCAAGCTGACATTCCGTCTGCTGGCTGCCAATCCGAATGAGGCCGGTCCGGGCGCTACAATGCTCGATGATGAGGAAACGCACGGTAAACTCGCGGTTCAGGATCATGTGGACGTCGATGGTACTGCCCTGACCAATGCGGGTGCGGTCATTGACGAACAGACTGGCGGCTGGGCGGTAACGTTCAAGCTCAACTCTGCGGGTGCCCAGTCCTTTGCAAACGTGACGCGCACCAATGTTGGTAAGCGTTTTGCGATCGTACTGGATAACAAAGTTATCGAAGCTCCGAACATCATCAGCCCGATCACGGCTGGCAGCGGGCAGATTACGGGTGGATTTGATGCGCGCAGCGCCTCGGATCTGGCTCTTCTGCTTCGTGCGGGTGCCTTGCCCGCGCCGCTCTCTGTAATTGAGCAGCGCACGATCGGTCCGAGCCTTGGAGCCGCCTCCATTCATGCTGGTGTTATCAGCCTGGGTGTCGGTTTCCTGCTCGTTGTCGTGTTCATGGTACTGTTTTACGGGCGGTTTGGCCTGTATGCGGATGTCGCGCTTTTCGCAAACCTAATCCTGATGCTTGCGATCCTGTCTCTTTTTCAGGCAACGCTAACGTTGCCAGGTATGGCCGGTATGCTGCTGACGCTGGGTATGGCGGTTGATGCTAATATCCTAATCAACGAGCGCATCCGAGAAGAGGTGAAACGTGGACGTGCACCGCTTCAGGCTCTGCAGGCAGGTTTCGAGCGTGCGACCAGCACCATCATTGACAGTAACGCTACCGCTTTTCTGGCGCACGTAATGCTGTTTGTGTTTGGTACAGGCCCTGTCCGCAATTTTGCCCTGACGATCACCATCGGTATCATTACAACCCTCTTCACGACGCTTGTGCTCTCCCGGGTGCTTGTTGTGCGGTGGTATGCCCTCGCCCGTCCCAAAGAACTTCCGGTCTGAACGCCATGCTGTCCCGTCCCTTGTTCCGTTTCGTCCGTGATGACCGACGCATCAACTTTATGCGTGGCCGTCATATGGGGCTCATCGTTTCGGCGGTTCTCTCCATTGCTTCCGTCATCCTCTTTTTTGAACCTGGCCTGAAGCTTGGGCTGGATTTCCGTGGCGGTGTCGTCGTGGAGGCTCAGACCCCGGCTGTTGCTGATTTCGGTCAGTTACGAACGGCGCTGGAGCATGCTGGTATCCACCCTGACACCGTTCAGGCTTTCGGCTCCCCGCGTGACGTGCGTATTTCCATAAGCGCCCCGCAGGGTGCGGACCGTGAAGCGCAGACCCAGAAGCTTGTAGATGGTGTGAAGAACGCCATCACGCAGGCTGTCCCCGGAACGCAGGTTCTGCGTGCTGATGCTGTTGGTGCGTCCGTCTCGTCTGAACTTTTCCGTGACGGTCTTCTCGCGCTGGGTTTCAGTCTTGCGATGATCCTGATTTACATCTGGTTCCGTTTCGAGCGGGAATTTGCGATCAGTGCTGTGGTCACGCTTATCCTGGATCTAACCAAGACGATCGGCTTTCTGGCCATCACGCGCTTCGAGTTTGATCTGGTGATGGTTGCGGCGCTGCTGACCATTTTGGGATATTCCACCAACGACAAAGTGGTGGTTTATGATCGTATCCGTGAAAACCTTCGTAAATATCGCACAATGCCTCTGCGCGAGTTGCTTGATCTCTCAATCAACGAGACGCTGAACCGTACGCTTGGTACGTCCATGACGGTCTTCCTTGCTGCTCTGCCGCTCGCATTGTTTGGCGGAAGCACCCTGACCGGCTTTGCGACTGTCATGCTGTTTGGCATTGTTGTGGGAACGTCATCATCGATTTTCATCGCTGCGCCCCTTCTGCTTCTAATGGGAGAGAAAAGGTTGCGCCGTGAAGTTCCGATGACTTCTCAGGACTGAATAATCCTGTCTCTCAGTTCATAAAAAAGGGCCCGATGCTTAATGCACGGGCCCTTTTTTGTTATGGATCAGGTAGGATGGTCAGCGCGGCAGGGCATCTAGAAAATCTGTCAGGGCCGTATCGGCCTTGATGTTATCCCGCGATGTCTGTCGTTCTAGAGCCGTAAAAACGGCCTTCTGTGCACTCAGGTCCACCGCTGCAATCTGCTGGATGTTCTGCGGTTTGATCTGGCCGGACATAACCGCACCGCGCGCCATGCCATGAGCAACCAGATAGGCATAAAGCCGCGCATTGGGTGACGGCGGAACGCCGTGGTGAGGCGGAGTTCCGGCGCATGCAGAAAGAAAGCCTCCCATGACGAGTATGAGGCAGATCTTGCGAGCTGCGATTCTCGAATGGGAAGCTTTCAGCAACATCAGGAAGAAGCCTTGCCGGCGAGCAGGTCGCGAATTTCGGTCAGCAGAATTTCTTCCTTTGTTGGTGCAGGAGGGGCTGCAGGAACTGCATCTTCCTTGCGGTGCAGCTTGCTGAGGATGCGTGTCAGCCAGAAAATGAAGAAGGCCACGATCAGGAACTGGAACACGGCATTCAGGAAGACGCCGATATTCAGTGTAACTGCACCAGCCTTCTGTGCTTCAGCCAGAGTATCCTTAACCGGTCCTTTAAGGGTTATGAAGATATTGGAGAAATCAACACCGCCGGTTAGCAGGCCGATGAACGGCGTGAGGATGTCCTTGACTGCACTGCTGACGATGGCACTGAAGGCCGCACCGATGACAACACCGATTGCGAGGTCAAGAACGTTGCCGCGCATAATGAATTTCTGAAAGTCGGAGAGCCATCCGGGTGTGTGGATGGTGCGTTTTGTTTCGCTCATTTTGAACCTTTCTCGAGTTTGCCACTAAGCGCGGCAGCGGGTCGGAAGTTCTTACCCGCATCTTAATAAGGCATACCGGGAGAAAATCAGTCCGAAAAGCCTCCTTTCATCCTGCGTGCGTTTCGGTTATACGCCCCAGATGATTCGCTCCGGTCGGTATCGGAGTTTTCTTTATGGAGTAGAGCCTCATGAAGTCCGGCATTCATCCCGACTACCACGAAATCAACGTCATCATGACCGATGGCACTGAATATAAGACGCGTTCGTGCTACGGCGCACCTGGCGCGACCCTGCGTCTGGACGTTGATCCGAAGTCCCATCCGGCATGGACCGGTGTGCAGCGTATGATGGATACGGGCGGACAGGTTGCCAAGTTCAACAAGCGTTTTGCTGGTATCGGCACCCGCAAGTAAGAACAGGCTCTCCCTTCTCCGGCGCATAGTACCTCTTGCAATGCGCCGTGCAGAGCCCATCTGGAATAGTGTCCACGATGCCTTTCGGGTCGTGGACATTAAACCTATCGCAGTTCGCCGTTCAGGGAGCTGTTGACCAGATGAATCCTGCCTAGGAGGAGGTTTCTATGACATACGACTTTACGCCGCTTTTTCGCAGCGCAATTGGTTTTGACCGTCTTGCCCGTATGGCTGGCAATGCCGCCAATGCACAGGCAATTCCGAGTTATCCCCCTTATAATATCGAAAAAACGGGTGATACAGACTACGCTCTGACCATGGCTCTTGCTGGATTTGGTCCTGAGAATGTCGAAGTTACACTTGAAGACAATACGCTCGTAATCCGTGGCAGCGTACCAGAAAACTGCAAGAATCGTGACTGGCTTCACCGCGGCATCGCGACCCGAGCATTTGAACGTCGTTTTGCACTGGCCGAGCACATCGAAATCGAGCGTGCTGATCTGATGAACGGTATGCTGTCAATTTCGGTGAAGCATCTTGTGCCGGAGGTTGCGAAGCCTCGTCGGATTGCGATTGGTACGGGAACTGTCAGTAGCGGTCAGAATATAACGTCCTCCACAGCAGAGCCTTCTTCACAGGCGGCTTGATGGTATTTTGAAGGGGCGTCGCATGGGCGTCCCTTTTTTATGAATGTGTTTTCGATCTTGACCCGATGGGTCGCCCTGCCCCATACCCGTCCTATTATTGCTGTGCATCCTGCAGGTGCCGCGATCATATCCTGAGCAAGGATTTCCTTCTCTGGGTCAGCCAATCGGTGCCTGCGCGTCTGCCGGCACCTCTGCGCCCCGAAGGAAAGCATTGACATGACCCTGCCGCTGATGCCCAAGGCTACGGCCGTCTGGCTGATTGAAAAAACCGGCCTGACTTTCACGCAGATTGCCGAGTTTTGCGGGATGCATCCGCTTGAGGTTCAGGCTATTGCTGATGGTGAAGTCGCTGGCGGAATCAACGGCTATGATCCTGTAAAAAATCATCAGCTTGCCCAGAGCGAAATTACCCGCTGCGAAGCAAACTCTGATGCACGCCTCAAGATGCTCGCTTCTGCAAGCCCAGTTGCACGTCGTGCGAAGGGCGCGCGTTATACCCCGGTGGCCAAGCGTAATGACCGCCCCGATGCAATAGCGTTCGTTCTTCGCCAGTTTCCCCAACTTTCTGAAATTCAGATCGTCAAGCTGCTGGGTACGACCAAGGACACCATTATCAAGGTCCGTGATCGCCAGCATTGGAACAGTGCGAACATCAAGCCGCGCGACCCGGTTATCCTTGGCTTGTGCACGCAGACCGATCTGAACGCTGCTGTTACTGCTGCAAACGAACGCCTTGCACGTGAGGGCCATGCCCTTCCGGTTGTGGCGGATTTTGATCTGCACGAGAACGACCCGTCCTGAGGTTCATAGTGGCGCAGTAGATAAACTGCTGTGCCACTCTGGCGTTCGGCGCATCGATCATGATACTCCTCACAGTGTAGCCGACCATGCTGCGAGACAGTTTTTGTCCGGATTTCGGGACCGATTGCGATGCTGATCGAGAACAACACAATGTTGAGACGTCTTCACGAGCTCCGCAGTGAACACCGCGATCTTGATACGGTCATCGAACGGCTTGTGAACCACCCTTTCAATCAGCTTCAGCTCCAGCGTCTTAAAAAGCGCAAGTTGCAGCTCAAAGATGAGATATCCTGGATTGAGACCCGTCTCATCCCGGATGACATTGCCTGAATGAGCGACATCCTTTCCGAGACCGATAACCTTCAGGACACATCGCCTCTGCGCGTTGGCGTCATCATGGGAAGCCAGTCTGACTGGGAGACCATGAGACACGCCTGCGATGTCCTGGATGAGCTGGGCATAGCGCATGAACGTCGCATTGTTTCGGCGCACCGCACGCCTGATCGCCTTGTCGAATATTCAAAAACCGCCAAGAAACGTGGTCTTCATGTGATCATCGCTGGTGCTGGTGGTGCGGCCCATCTTCCGGGAATGTGCGCTGCCTGGACGACGCTGCCTGTGCTTGGAGTTCCTGTGGAGAGCCGTGCTCTTAGTGGTCAGGACAGTCTGTTGTCCATCGTTCAGATGCCGGGGGGTGTTCCTGTCGGCACGTTAGCTATCGGTAAAGCTGGCGCAACGAATGCAGGCCTGTTGGCAGCTTCTATCCTTGCGCTTTCCGATTCAAGTCTGGGCGCGCGTCTGGAAGCTTGGCGGGCCACTCGCACGGCCGCCGTTGCGGACGCTCCTTCGGAATGACACAGCAGGTTTTTCTGCCCGGTTGCACGATTGGCATCGTTGGTGGTGGTCAGCTTGGGCGAATGTCTGCCATGGCTGCAGCCAGACTTGGATATCGCGTTCATATTCTCAACCCTGCGGAAACGGGTCCAGCCTCTGAGGTTTCGGCTTCGGTAACCGTGGGGGCTTATGATGACCCGGAAGCGCTGCGGGATTTCGCATCGCGCTGCGATGTCGTGACGTTCGAGTTCGAGAATATCAGCGCAGAAGGGCTGGCGTTGCTGGCTGAGCACCGCCCCGTTCGGCCAGCCGGTAGTATTCTGAGCATCAGTCAGGACCGGATCGTCGAGAAAACCCGTCTTTCGAAGATTGGCATTCGACTTGCGCCGTGGATGGCAGTTTCCGGACCTGATGATCTCACAAGACTAACGGAGATCGGTTTTCCGCTCATCCTGAAAACCACCCGTTTTGGATACGACGGCAAGGGTCAGTTCCGGGTGGCAGATGAGGCTGCTCTGGCAGGCCTGCAGGATCTGCCTTACCCGCTGGTTGCCGAGCGCATGGTCGATTTTGAGCGTGAACTGAGTGTCATGGTTGTGCGTGGCATGGATGGCACTGTGCGTTGCTTTGATACGGTCGAGAACCGTCATCGGGATGGTATTCTTGATATCACTTTAGCGCCTGCCCCGGTGATGCCGGATCTTGCTGTTGAAGCGCAACAGATCGCTAGCAAAATCGCTACGGAACTGGGGCTTGTTGGCATCATGGGCGTCGAGATGTTCCATGCTGCTGATGGCAGTTTGCTTGTGAACGAAATTGCCCCTCGTCCGCATAATTCAGGTCACTGGACGATGGATGCTTGCCTGATCGACCAGTTTGAAATGCATATCCGTGCGGTGGCGGGTCTTCCTCTGCCACATGCACGCCGCCATTCGGACGCTGTCATGCACAATCTGATTGGCCCGCAGGATATGGAACGCGTTCCGGCCATTCTTGCGGCAGATGGTATGGCTTTGCATTTATACGGCAAGAACGAAGCGCGGCCAGGACGAAAGATGGGGCATGTGAATACCCTGTTTCCGCGTGGCGCCTTGCCGGGAGAGCTGGCGCTCGAAAGCCTTCTGCCAGCCTGATTGGTCCAAGGCTGCCTTACAGAAAGCCGTTGCGGCGGAAACTTGTATGGCAGCCGTTTCCGATAATCAGATGATCGATAACTTCTATCCCCACGACTTCAAGCGCAGCCCTCACCTGCTGCGTCATCTGTAAGTCAGCTTCGGATGGTGTTGGATCTCCACTCGGATGATTGTGCACCAGAACCAGGCCGGACGCACCGATCTCCACGGCACGTCTGGCCACTTCGCGTGGATAGACAGGGGTGTGATTGACGGTTCCGCGGGCTTGAGCTTCGTCCGCGATCAGGCTTTTTTTCTCATCGAGGAAAAGAATGCGGAATTGCTCTATGTTCTCGCGTGACAGGCGTGCCGTAAGATAATCCAGCAACTGCCGTTCGCTTCCCAGAATATCTTCAGGCGGGAGGCGCGCATGATTGTAGCGCAATGCGCTCTCCTGAAGAACGCGAAGCATGGGCAGCATATGAGCACCCATATTTTTTATCCCGCCCAGTTCCCTGTCCGTAGCGGTGAGGGTTCCGGCCAGTGAACCAAAGCGGGTGTGCAGCACTCTGGAAAGGTCTTCTGCTTCTTTGATCCGCCCGGTGAAGAGGGCTGTCATAAGGTTCAGGAGGATGGAATCTTCGAGATAACGTCCTCGTCCGGTCAAAAGGGCATTCTGGGGGGAGAGGCTTTGTGTCTCAGAGCTAGCGGGTGTTTCTGGTTGAGGATGGATAATCAGCATCCCGTCCTCAAATCCATCATTTATCTGTTCAGTGCTCACAGGAGATGCTCCTGCCTAAGGCTTACAGGGGGGCCCTCACCTACGATCATGACGTCGTGCAGGGTTACAGAAAGTGGGCGCATGGCAAAATCCAGCAGCCTTGCATCCTGTGAAAATGTTTTTGCTGCTTTTCCCGGGCGCACGTGAAAGCCGATAAGAGCTGTAGCGTGTAGGGCAAGCGCCCTGATGGCGATTTGACGGTTCGTGGAGGTCTGCTCGGTTTGCTCCGGAGCAGCTTCATCTGCCAAAAGACGATTGCGATTATCGAGGTACAGAAGGCGGAACTGGCCATTTATTGCGCCTGTCATCGCCGCATCCAGATATGCCAGAAGCTGTTCCCAGTTTCCCAGAACCGGGCGTGTATGGAACTCGGCTGTGGCGAGGCGCTCGGCTGCAACTCCGGGCAGACGGAGGGCTCTGATCGTATCATCGTTGAGTCCTGCAGCGCGGAGGCTCTGTGTTGGGGCACGAAAAACCTCAATAAGACTTCCAAAATGTGAAATGAGTCCCTTCGCGAGAGGCTTGGTGTCCTTGCGAGGAATTCCCAGAAAAAGAAGCATTTCCAGAAGCTCATAATCTGCGAGGGAATTCGCACCATTTGTCAGAACGCGGTTACGCATTCGGGCACGATGCCCCTGCGGTCCGGTGCCGCGTGAAAGATCAATCTGGGGATACGTGTTGGCCATGAGCGCATCTCACTCTATATCGGGAGTGTGCCGCAAGACCCTCTGATCCCCACTCCCGACTATCTCGTCCGCCTCAACCCGGAACAGAGACGTGCCATCGAAATTACCGAGGGCCCTCTTCTGATTCTTGCCGGAGCCGGAACGGGAAAGACACGCGTCCTGACCACGCGATTTGCCCATCTTCTGCTGACGGGGCGCGCATACCCGAGCCAGATACTGGCGGTGACATTCACCAATAAAGCTGCGCGTGAAATGCGTGAGCGTGTCGGGGCTATTCTGGGGGAGCCTGCGGAAGGTCTGTGGCTTGGCACATTTCATGCCATCTGCGCGCGAATGCTGCGCCGGCATGCCGAATATGTAGGGCTCAATAGCGGATTCACCATTCTCGACACGGATGACCAGCTTCGCCTCCTCAAGCAGGTGATGGAGCCGTGGCGAATTGACACCAAGCGCTGGCCCCCCAATCAGTTGTTGGGTGTCATTCAGCGTTGGAAAGACCGGGGCCTTACGCCAGACCGGGTGACTTCTGCCGAAGACAGCGATTTTGCAAATGGGCACGCCCTTGCAATTTACCGAGCTTATCAGGAACGCCTTACAGCGCTGAATACCTGTGATTTCGGTGATCTGATGCTGCATGTGACCGAAATTTTACGGACACAGCCCAATGTACTCGCTCAGTACCACCGTATTTTTCGCTACATTCTGGTGGACGAATATCAGGATACGAACACCATCCAGTATCTCTGGCTGAGGCTTTTGGCAAAGCGGGAAAGTGGTCCATCCAACATCGCGTGCGTGGGAGACGACGATCAGTCGATTTATTCCTGGCGTGGTGCTGAGGTGGAAAATATTCTTCGCTTTGAGAAAGATTTTCCCGGCGCTCAGGTCGTACGCCTTGAGCGGAATTACCGCTCTACTGTTCAGATCCTCGCCGCTGCCGCAGGACTTATCGCGCATAACGATGGGCGTTTGGGCAAAACCCTTCGTCCCGGCCGCGATGATGCTGAGGGAGAGCGGGTCCAGATCATTGGCGTTCGCGATTCGGATGAGGAAGCTCGCGTTGTTGCCAGTGCGGTCGAACGTCTCCGTGGGAACGGGCATGCCCTTTCTGAAATCGCCATCCTTATGCGCGCCGGATTTCAGACGCGGCCGTTTGAAGAGCGCTTGATGATGATGGGCCTTCCTTACCGGATTGTCGGTGGGCAGAGGTTCTATGAGCGTTCTGAAATACGCGACTGTCTCGCGTATATGCGGGTCCTCGCGCAGGGATCGGATGATCTGGCGTTTGAGCGCATCGTCAATGTACCCAAGCGAGGCGTGGGCGCTGTGGCCGTGCAGAAACTCCATGTGCAGGCACGTTCTCTGAATGGGCCTCTGACAGCGGCTGTACGTTCGCAGCTTTCTGGTGGCGCTTTAAAGGGAAAGTCTCGGGAAGCACTCGCAGGCCTAATGGACGCATTTGACCGTGCTTTTGCGGTTGTGGAAACCGAGGGGCATGTCGTTGCGGTAGAGCAGTTGTTGGAAGACAGCGGCTATCTGCAGATGTGGCGCGATGACCGATCGGTTGAAGCACCGGGTCGTCTGGACAACATCCGTGAACTGCTGCGCGCGATTGGCGAATTTGGCACTTTGCCCGAGTTTCTGGAACATGTGGCACTTGTCATGGACATGGAAGGCGACACGTCCGAAGACAAAGTCAGCCTGATGACACTGCATGGCTCAAAGGGGCTGGAGTTTGACACCGTCTTCCTGCCGGGTTGGGAGGAAGGCGTTTTTCCCTCCCAGCGCTCACTGGACGAAGGAGGAAACCGCGCGCTTGAGGAAGAACGCAGGTTGGCATATGTCGGCCTTACACGCGCCCGTAAGCGCGCGATCGTCCTTCATGCTGCAAGCCGCCGCATCTACGCCAACTGGCAGGCCTCGATGCCGAGTAGGTTCATCGAAGAAATCCCCGCCGAATATGTGGAGGTCAGTGGGCAAACCAGCGAAAATCGCAGGCATGCCTCTGCTGCGCCTTCCATGTTCGCTACGGGGCCGCTGACCAGTAGCCGACCATCCGGTTTCCGCCCGCCTCGCCCAAAGGTCACGGCACTGAAATCCGGTCCTTCGATTGGTGTTGGTGCAACAGTCTTTCATCCGAAATTCGGTGAGGGTGTTGTGACGGGGGCTGAAGGCGATAGGCTTGAAGTCAATTTTGAAAATGGCGGCGTAAAGCGCGTCATGGCGAGTTTTGTGGAGATCAGATCGTGATGGCACCCCGCAGCATTGGCAGGCGCCATGCCAGTGCACTTGAAACCCTTTCCATCACGGTTGAAGAGCCGCTGGTCCCGCTGTTCGAGCAGGTCCTGATGGCTGTCTGTGAGACGGTTGGTATTTTCGAGGCTGATGATGAGCAGAAATACTGGCGTATCGAAGGCGTAAAGGACATCGGGCGTAAGGAAGAAGAGCTGGAGAATGCTCTCACTCTTGCGCGTCTGGTGACCGGTTGTGATGCCGAACTCCACCGTACTCCAACGGAGGCTGAGGGTTGGTTGGCGCGAACTTATGAAGCCTTTCCCCAGCAGGATGTCGGCAAGCGTTTCGCCATTCGTGGCACGCATCTTCATGGAGCGCCGGACAATTCGCGCCTGACCATTACGCTGGATGCAGGCATTGCCTTTGGGTCTGGCGAGCATGGCTCAACCCGTGGATGCCTGCGCGCGCTGGAGATGGTTGCGTACCGCAATCCGCAAAAAATTCTCGATATGGGTTGCGGATCCGGCATTCTGGCTATGGCGGCTGCCAAGCTTCTCCATCGGCCTGTTCTGGCGGTTGATATCGAACCCTGGTCGGTACGGGTGGCGAAATCCAATGCCCGGCTGAATGGTCAGGGCAATATGCTGGATTGTCGTTTTGGAAATGGTTGGAATACCACTACTGTGCGTGCCAAAGCGCCATATGATCTGGTATTTGCCAACATCCTCGCGCGGCCGCTGTGTCGGATGGCGCAGTCTTTGGCACTCAACCTTGCGCAGGATGGCACGGCTATCCTGGCAGGTTTGCTCTATAGTCAGGCACGCATGGTGATGGCGGCCCATCGCCGTCAGGGCCTTGTGCTGGAGCGAATGCTACGCGAAGGCGACTGGGCAACACTTATCATCCGTAAACGCGGCTGACATCATGGTCATTTCGATCCGTGACGCCAATCTGGGAGACCTGCCTTCCATTCTGGCAATCACTAATCACGCGATCGAAAATACCGACGCGATATGGCTCAACAGCCCCTTTACGCTGGAGGCGCGCAGGAACTGGTTTGAAAGTCGTCGGGCCGATGGCTTTCCGGTACTGGTGGCGTGCGATAGTGCCGGGTCCGTCTTGGGGTTTGGCTCTTACGGGCATTTTCGTGCCTATGAGGGCTATTCCAGAACGATCGAACATTCCGTGTACGTTGCGCCCGCGGCCCAAAGGCTCGGCATAGGTCAGAAGCTGCTCTCGGCTCTGATTGCACAGGCGCAATCTGGTGGATTTCAGGTGATGGTTGCGGCCATCACTGCTGGCAATGAGGCCTCGGTTGCCATGCATCGTAAAGCCGGTTTTCTGGATGGCGGCCTGTTGCCACGGGTTGGACGAAAATCCGGCCGCTGGCTTGATCTCAACCTCATGTATCTCCCTCTCGACCCGCAATCTGAAACGGCAAAGGACAATTCATGAAGCTCTCTTCCATTCCGCTGAATGAGCGCCCTGCTCTCGTTCGCAAGGCATGCGTCACACTCGGTGTTGCGGGCTTTATCATCCCGCGCGGCGATGAATATCTTGGTGAATATGTCGCCCCTTGTTCCGAGCGCCTTGCATGGCTTACGGGTTTCACGGGAAGTGCCGGGCTGGCGATCATTCTGCCCGCTGTGGCCTGCGTTTTCTCCGATGGACGTTACACGGTTCAGATGGAAGAACAGGTTCCGGCAGATCTGTGGGAGCGACGGCACGTTGTTCTGGAGCCTGCATCAGACTGGCTCTCCGCGCATGCTCAGGGCCAGAAAGTCGGTTACGATCCCCGCCTTGTCAGTCAGTCCATGCTTAATGCCTGGAAAGCTCCAAATGTTGAGCTTGTTCCCATGGCGATCAATCCGATCGACAGCGCCTGGAGTGATCGTCCTGCCGCCCCTGCGGGACCTGTGCAGGTTCAGCCAGATGATCTGGCTGGAGAGAGCAGCGCGAGCAAACGGGCGCGTCTGGCTTCTGCCTTGAAGCAGGCAGCTCAGGACGCGATGATCATTGCTGATTGCACCTCCCTTGCCTGGCTGCTCAACATCCGTGGCAGTGATGTGCCCATGACGCCACTCGTGCATGGCTACGGTATTTTGCATGCAAGCGGAAAGGCTGAACTTTTCGTAGATCCGGTTCGCGTCCCAGTTCTTGTCTCGGGTGTCCTTGGCGAAGATGTCTCCATCCGGCACCCATCGGAGCTTGAAGCGCGTCTTGCGGCACTCTCCGGAAAATCCGTACGTGTTGACCCGACGACGACACCCGTCTGGTTTTCCACGACGCTTGAAAATGCTGGTGCACAGGTATCCTGTGGTGGCGATCTCTGCACATTGCCAAAAGCCATCAAAAACAGTGTCGAGCAGGACGGAGCCAGACGAGCCCACGCTCTCGATGGTGTTGCGCTTGCCCGCTTCCTGCAATCTGTAGAAAAATCCGGAACGGGACTGCATGAAACCGATCTTGTCAGCAGGCTCGATGGCGTTCGCGCTCTTGCCGCGGAGTATCGAGGGCAGAGTTTCGATGCGATTTCTGCAGTAGGACCGAACGGTGCCTATCCGCATTATCGTGCTGAAATTGGGCGTGACCGTATTCTGGAAGATGGAAGTGTCTATCTGATTGATAGTGGTGGTCAGTATCCATTTGGTACGACTGACATTACGCGGACGCTCTGGGTTGGTAGGAACCCGGCCCCTCAGCACGTCCGTGAGGCTTTTACACGAGTTCTTAAGGGTAACATTGCGCTTTCCCGCGTGCGGTTTCCTGTTGGTACCCCAGGCTACCGTCTGGACGCGCTTGCGCGCTCGGCTCTATGGGAAGCTGGGCTGGATTACGATCATGGTACAGGCCACGGAATTGGCAGTTATCTGTCCGTTCATGAAGGACCGCAGAATATTTCCCCGGCTCCCCGCCCGACGGCGCTTCAGCCCGGAATGATTGTCTCCAATGAGCCTGGGTACTACGAGCTCGGCCAATATGGCATCCGAATTGAAAACCTTCTGCTTGTGAAGGAGAGCACTATACACGGGTCGGCAAAGCCATTTCTTGAATTTGAAGTCCTGAGCTTTACTCCAATCGATAGAAATCTGATTGATGTAGAGCTGTTGGACGAGGTCGAACTCAAATGGCTTAACGACTACCACGCTGAAGTTCAGCGTCGTGTATCACCCCATGTGGATGCAGATGTTCAGAGCTGGCTTGAAAAAGCCTGTGCCCCCCTGAAACATTAAGATGGGTCGCGCATAAACTCTTTCTTTATCTTTCCCGGTCATACATTGCGTCATGACCGGGAAATTCTTCTTGATGATGCTTGTCGGGGCGTCTGTAACTTCTGTGGCAAGCGCTGTAGAGCCGGAAGCGTTATGTGAGCAGGCCGTTGCCCTTGCAGAGCAGCAGCGCGGAATTCCCGGGCGCCTTCTGGTCTCAATCAGTCATGTGGAAAGTGGTCGCAGAGATCCTCTAAGCGGGCATTTTGGTGCGTGGCCCTGGACGATCAATGCACAGGGACAAGGCTATTTTTATAATAGCAAGGAAGAAGCCATTATTGCTGCCCGTGCATTTCAGGCTCAGGGTATCACCTCGATTGATGTGGGGTGTATGCAAATTAACCTCCATCATCATCCAGACGCTTTTGCTTCCTTGGATGAAGCTTTTGATCCGATGAACAATGCCCGTTATGGGGCACAGTTTCTGACAAGCCTTTTCTCGCAGTCTCATGCGTGGCCAGCCGCTGTCGCAGCCTATCATTCTCTCACGCCTGGTCTGGGCGAGGACTATGCACGGCACGTTCTTGCTGTATGGAACGGCACCTCTGCGGCCACACCATACTCCCTGCCTGTTGTTCAGGTCCCGAGTGGGTTTGGCGGAGGGTATGCGAGCCGCCCATTTGCGCCAAACGCAGTCAGCTACGCAGCGCCCGCACGTATCATCAGACATAATTTTAGCAGCGGAAATTCTGGATTGCCCCACGTTATTTCGGGACGTGATCTGAACTCATACCGATCTGCTACCGTCAGGCTTGCATGGCAGAGGTAGAAGTTTTCTATGCTTGGTGTGATGATTGTCTGCTTAACGTTACGTATTTCTTTTTGATTTTCGTGAGAGGCGATTGAGGCGCAGTTGTTCACGGCGAGCTTCCCGTTGCATTGCAGGATCTCCCTTCTGCTGCTGCAAAGAGATTTCACGGGTCATCTTCACCCAGTTATTCCAACGTCGTTCATCGAGCCTGCCGTCCTCACAAGCGGCGCGGACAGCGCATCCAGGCTCCGATTCATGCTGGCAATTCCGGAAGCGACAATCCTGGGCGAGAGCCTCAACTTCAAGAGCAAAATCTCCGAAAGCCGCAGCAAGGCCCTCGCTGGCATTGACCATGCCCAGTTCCCGCATACCCGGCGTGTCAATGAGCAGACCGCCCGATGGAAGGCAGACGAGTTCTCGGTGCGTTGTAGTGTGACGCCCCTGCCCGCCATGAGCTGATACAGCACCGGTGGCAGCATGCTCCGTTTTAAGCAGGGCATTCAGTAAGGTGGACTTACCTGCACCAGAACTTCCCACCATGACACCAGTGCGGTGCCCGTCCAGATAAGAGGCTATTTCCTGAAGGCCAAGTCCTTTTGGAGAAGACACAATTTGCAGATCGATTGACGGAGCACAGTCTCTGACTGCGGACACGATAGGCGTAATATCATCGCACAGATCTGCTTTGGTCAGCACAATGACGGGTTTGGCACGGCTCTCTTTGGTGAGAGCCAGATAACGTTCAAGGCGCGAAAGATTGAAATCGCTTCCCATAGTCATAACAAGATATGCGACGTCTATATTAGCGGCGATAACCTGCAATTGTGTCCTCTTGCCCACTTCCTTTCGGACAAAGCAAGTTGCTCGAGGTAGCACTGCATGAATGGTTGCACGTTGCTCATCCAGACGCGGCAAGCAGACGACCCAGTCTCCTATCGCAGGCCTGTCTAGTGGATTTGACGTGTGGAGCAGTCGACCCGCGCTATCTGCCTGAAGGAGACCTGTCTCCGTGATGACACCCAGCAGGCCGCGTTGTTGCGCTACGACGCGACCGACAAGCATCTCACTCCCGGCATATTCCTGGAAAGCTGACGCTGTCTCTTCGTTCCAGCCATAAGAGGTCAGTAGGGTCAGAAAATTTTCCTTCAAGGCGAAATGATTTTTGTCTGCATGGCCAGAGATCTGACTTGGACCGGATCTCAGGTACATGAAGATATTAGCTTATTTTGTTCTCGTCGTTAATGAAGGGATTGATCTCCCAAAAAAAGAAAATTTCGAAAATGCGTTTTTTCTATGAATGAAAAACAAATATTTATAAATTGATATGCAGGTATATCTGGATTGAAGCTCTGATCCCTCTGGTAAAAGAGGGATCAGAGCTTCAATTAAAGTAATGCGAGAGATAAAGGTCTTAGTTTTTTAATCAGCCCCTTGTCTCATGATGCTCTGGCAGCAGCTTTGGCGGCTAAGATTTCCTCCTCAGTCCAGATTTTGCGCACGCGTACTTTCTGAGGTTTGATCTTTTTAGCTGGGCCGCCCCCCAGAACCGGGGCGCGCATGGTGGAGTTACGAGCGTCTTCGGAGTGCCACTGATGATCTGTGTGAACGGTCAGGCTACGGCCGATCTCTCGCTCGACGTCATGCAGCCATGCACGCTGTTCAGCGTCGCATAGCGTGACAGCAAAGCCACTGCGACCAGCTCGGCCAGTACGGCCAATGCGGTGGACATAACTTTCAGGAAGGCTTGGAAGATCGTGGTTGAAGACATGGGTGACGGTGTCCACGTCAATGCCACGTGCTGCGATATCCGTTGCGACAAGCACCTGAACGGTCCCATCGCGAAACGCATTAAGCGCCCTCTCCCGCTGTCCTTGCGACTTGTTGCCGTGTAGAGCCTCGGCTGTAATGCCTGCTTCAGTAATGAAGGCGCAAACTTTGTTGGCGATATTTTTCTGCAACGTGAAGACCACTGCCTGACCCATGCCCGGTGTTTCCAGCTGCGCCAGAAGTGCTGCTTTCTTATCGGCGGCATTCAGGAACATGACTGACTGTTCGATCCGGTCAACAGTGCTTGAAGGTGGTGCAATTTCGACTTTGGCCGGGTCACGAAGAAGACTGTCGACCAGAGCTGTAATGGATTTCGGCATTGTAGCCGAGAACAGGATTGTGTGGCGGTCTTTCGGGAGTGTCGCAACAATACGCTCGATGGGTTTGGCGAACCCCATATCGAGCATCTGATCGGCCTCATCAAGAACAAGGGCTTCAAGCTGCGATAGATCACAGAGGCCCTGCTCGATCAGGTCGAGAAGTCTTCCGGGTGCTGCAACGAGGATATCCACGCCGTCCTTGAGGGCATTGACCTGATGAAACTGGCTGACGCCTCCGAAGATAGTCGTCACATTGAGGTTAAGGTGACGACCAAAGCTTTGAAAACCATCTGCAATTTGCGAAACCAGCTCACGTGTCGGTGCCAGAACCAGAACGCGGGCTCCTCCCTTGGGCGCAGGGCGCGGAGTGGTAGTGAGGCGGTGTAGCAATGGGAGAGCAAAAGACGCCGTCTTGCCCGTCCCGGTCTGTGCCATTCCCAGAAGATCGCGGCCTTCAAGCAGGAAAGGTATCGATTGAGCCTGAATGGGGGTCGGCTGGACGTAACCCGCTTCAGTGAGTGCCTGTAAAAGCGAGGGTGCCAGAGAAAGATCAGCGAAAGTTGTTGTCATGGTCACAAGGCGCCTCCAGCGCTTACTAAAATTGCGCCTTGAAGGGCTCTGCAAAAATGGAAAGCGGACTTTTATGGAGGATGCCATACTGCGTCAACGCGAAAACGCTCAGCGTTTCAAGGTACGGGCGCTGTTCATGGTGTTCTCTACATTGGTGCTTACATCTTTATCAGGGGCTGAGCGCTCTTCAAGGTCGCTAACACCAATCCAAGCGACCTTGAGTGGACTGAGTGCCTTGTCAGGCCATCAGTGTGATGAAATAAAGACGGTCCTATCGCATGGATAAGGCGCTCTTCTTTGTCCCCTTGAGAATTCGATGGGCGATCTTCCGCGCTTTTCGACGTTCAAGACGCTCTTTCATGGCCATTTTTTCGTAGCGTATGCGCTGGCGGATCCAGTTAAGCAGGCCTGATGCCGTCAAAACTGCGATGCCAATGAAAGTCCATCGATCGATTGGCTGTTTGAACACTAGGTAGCTCAACGCTACGCCCCATGCCATCTGACTATATTGCGGCAATGCTACGCGGTTTGCTGGAGCCCGTGCTGTTGCGAGCATCATGCAGAGCTGGCCAAGAGCGGTCAGAAATCCATATCCAAACAGGAAAATCCAGATTTTTGGATGAGCGGGCCATTTGGCGTGAGCTATCATTAGTAGCCCGTTCCCCACCAGCACACCCATCAGGCTTGAACCGAACAGCGATAATCTCACGGTTTCCTTACTGGCGAGGCGATAGGCAATCACACTACCCGCATTCGCACAGGCCGCCAGAAATGCGCATAGATGGCCAAGATTGAGCGGTCGCATTCCGGGTCTCAAAACAATGAGGACGCCCGCAAAGCCAAGAGCCACAGCTAGCCAGGCCCAGATTGTTACTTTTTCCTTGAGGAGGATGACCGAAAGGATCGTGACGAAGAGCGGCATGAGAAATGTTATCGACAATGCTTCGGGCATCGAGAGCAACATGAATGCTTCAACACTCGCGGCCGTTGCGACAAAGACGCACATGGCCCGCAATAGCCACATTCCACGAAATTTTGGACGAACGATGTCCAAGTAGGATTCATGCCGCTTGCGAATGAAGGGAAGAATGAGGCAACCGAAAACTCCTCCGAAAAATGCTACCTCAAAAGGATCAAGACTTCCGTCGAGCAATTTGGAAAAGGCATCGCTGATCGCGAACGCTGCATAAGCTCCGAAAGCCAAGGCCATTCCGGAGAAGAGGGTTTTTGTGTCCATAAGACGCTGGGACTCTGATGGGAGGAGAGAAGAAGCTTGCTAAAGGATTACCGTTGGAAGCCTCTGGACGAAGAGAAAGTGCATAAATTTGAGTGAGGCATCGGTAATTTCGGTGAGGCTTCTTAAGGGGGCTTCTATAGAAATTCAAACCTATTTCAGGAGATTTGAGATTTTTATTTTAAAAATATCTGATAAAATGAATAATAACATAAAAATTTATCTAATTAACATTAGAATGGTTATATAAAAAAGATTAATACATATATCGTTATTAGAGTGATGTAGAGAATATTTCCATGGTGTCGATTTATTTGATATTTTTTTGGTAAAGTTTGTCGGTCAGGGGCCGACAATTCCCCAAATCTACTCTGACGTCTCAGGTTCGTCGAGTGGTAGTATTTCCGGCTTTATTTTAATATAATTACTTTCCAAATTTGTATTACGCATTGAATAAACTTAACAAATTTCACTCAGTGACTAGAATTGTCATAAGTGTTTGTTTTGCGGGTAAAGGCTGTGGTCTTTAATTATTTATCGAAGTTATCACGCCAGTTTCATAACTGACAAAAGCACGCAGTGCAGCAAAGACATTAACGGCGATGCCGTTGCATCAATAGATTATTTTTAATGCGTGCTGGCGGAGGGGATGGGATTCGAACCCACGATAGGGGTCAACCCCCTATAACGGTTTAGCAAACCGCCGCCTTCAGCCTCTCGGCCACCCCTCCGCATTTTAACGCAGTTTACACGGCGTTTGCAGGAGCGTTCTTAGGGGGGAACCGTGCGTTGGTCAAACCCCCTAAGCGCATTTTTTTAGTCTATCTTACTCAGCAAGCAGCTTTTTGAGCATTTCATTGACGAGCGCCGGATTGCCCTTACCCTTCATGGCCTTCATCGTCTGTCCCACGAAGAAGCCAAAGAGCTTGTCTTTTCCGGATTTGAATTCCGAAACTTTATCCGCGTTGTTCGCAAGGATCTCGCGGATCGCAGTTTCGATGGCTCCAGTGTCTGTAACCTGGCGCAGCCCTTTGCGCTCCACGATTGCCGCTGCCGAATCGCCAGTTTCGACCATATCTTCCAGAACTTCCTTCGCGATCTTTCCGTTGATCGTGGAATCGGAGATCAGTGCCAGAAGCTCACGGAGAGAGGATGCACTTACCGGGCTGTCTTCAATAGAACGACCCGTACGGTTGAGGGCGGCGAAGAAGTCACCCAGCATCCAGTTCGTTGCCAGGCGGGCATCTGCACCCTTGGCAACTGTTTCATAGAAATCCGCAATCGCCTGCTCGGCCACCAGAACGCCAGATTCGTAGCGGGTGACGCCATACTCACGCTCAAGGCGATCACGTTTGTCTTCCGGTAGTTCTGGAAGTGCGGCTTTGAGTTCATCGACCCATGACTGCTCAATGATCAGTGGTAGTAGATCAGGGTCAGGGAAATAGCGGTAGTCATGAGCGTCTTCCTTGCTACGGAGAGAGCGCGTCTCGCTGCGTACGTGATCAAACAGGCGTGTTTCCTGATCGACCTCGCCCCCCTCTTCCCAGATCTGAACCTGACGCTGTGCCTCGACCTCAATGCATTGCATCACGTAGCGGATCGAGTTGACGTTCTTGATTTCGCAGCGTGTACGGAACCCATCTTCTCCCGGTTTGCGGACGGATACGTTGACGTCTGCACGCATGGAACCTTCTTCCATGTTGCCGTCACATGTCCCGAGATAGCGTAGGATTTGGCGCAGCTTGCGCACATAAGCGCCCGCTTCTTCCGGTGATCGAATATCTGGTTCGCTGACGATCTCCATCAGGCAGACACCGGCACGGTTCAGGTCAATGAACGAGCGTGTAGGGTCCTGATCGTGGATCGACTTTCCGGCATCCTGCTCAAGGTGGAGGCGTGTCACTCCGATTTCACGGGTGCTGCCGTCGGCCAGATCAACGATAACCTTGCCAGTGCCGACAATAGGGTGCGCGAACTGGCTGATCTGATAGCCTGTAGGCAGATCAGCATAAAAATAGTTCTTACGATCAAAACGGCTGAACAGGTTGATCTGTGCGTTCAGGCCGAGACCTGTGCGCACTGCCTGTGCCACGCATTCCTGATTTAGAACCGGAAGCATGCCCGGGAAGCCCGCATCAATCGTACTGACATGCGTGTTCGGTTCACCGCCATACTCTGCGGATGCTCCGGAAAACAGCTTAGCCTTGCTGACGACCTGTGCGTGGACTTCAAGCCCAACAACGATTTCCCACTCGCCAGTGTTGCCGGTGATACGATAGCTCATGCCGACACTCCTGCGTGGATCGTAGGTCTATGGTTGAAGGATGCTGCCTGCTCAATCACGTGACCGGCTGCGAGAAGCGTCTCTTCGTCAAAGAACTTGCCGATCAGTTGCAGGCCAAGAGGTACGCCATGTGCGTCCAGCCCTGCCGGAACTGAAAGTGCCGGTACGCCAGCCATGCTTGCGGGAACTGTAAAGATGTCGTTGAGGTACATCTGCACGGGATCTGTAGGCTTTTCGTCCTGAGCAAAAGCACCTGATGGGGCCGTTGGTGTCAGGATAACGTCTACGTTCTCGTAGGCATTCAGGAAATCGCGCTGGATCAATGTGCGGACTTTCTGCGCGCGCAGATAATAGGCGTCATAATATCCGGATGAGAGGACATGCGTGCCAATCAGGATCCGGCGCTTCACTTCGTCGCCAAAGCCTGCAGCGCGTGTGGCTTCGTACAACTCGTCCAGCGATCCACCGTGATTGACGCGTTCGCCAAAGCGTACGCCATCATAACGCGCAAGGTTGGAAGAGGCCTCTGCGAGAGCTGCAATGTAGTAAGTTGGCAGACCATATTTGGTATGTGGCAGGGAAATATCGACAATCTCCGCCCCTGCTGCGCGCAGCCAGTCAATGCCCTGCTGCCAGAGTGCTTCGATTTCTGCAGGCATGCCATCAGCATGATATTCACGCGGAATACCAACCCGAAGGCCCTTCACGCCGCGGCTCAAGGCAGCTTCGTAATTGGGTACGGGTGTATCGACGCTTGTTGAATCACGCGCATCGAATCCTGCCATGGATTCCAGCATGATCGCGCAGTCCCGAAGGTTTCGGGCCATGGGGCCAGCCTGATCAAGGGAGCTTGCGAAAGCAATTGTTCCGAAGCGAGAGCAGCGGCCATAGGTCGGTTTCACGCCAGCAATGCCCGTGAAAGCAGCAGGCTGACGAATGGAGCCGCCAGTGTCCGTACCGGTCGCTCCCAGAACAAGTCCAGCCGCTACTGCCGCCGCAGATCCCCCGGAAGAGCCTCCGGGAACAAGCTTGGCGTCAGAGCCCTTACGCTTCCATGGGTTTTCGACTGGGCCGAAAGCCGATGTCAGGTTGGCCGAACCCATTGCAAATTCATCAAGGTTCAGTTTGCCGAGGAAAACCGCACCATCACGGAGCAGGTTCGAGGTCACCGTGCTTTCATATGGAGGGACGAAATTTCCGATAATCTTGCTGGCAGCCGTTGTACGGACACCCCTGGTGCAGAACAGGTCTTTGATACCGAGTGGAATACCACACAGCTTTCCCCCCTCACCCTTTGCAAGAGCTGCATCAGCAGCTTTGGCAGATTCGCGGGCAAGGTCTGGGGTGCGGGTAATGAAGCTGTTCAGGCGTCCATCAAGGCGTTCGATTGCATCAATATATGCATTCGTCAGCTCGACGGCTGAAATCTTGCGCGCTTTAAGGGCGTCCCGGGCGGAAGCAAGTGTAAAATCGTGAATCCCGGACATTATTCAACCACCTTGGGAACAGTGTAGAACGGACCCTCACGGTCCGGAGCATTGGAGAGGACATCGTCGCGGCGGTTGCCGTCTGTGACGCAGTCTTCCCGCAGGCGAGGCTTTGCCAGTCCGGTGCCAATCATCGGCGGGACATCGGTGACATCGACCTCGTTGAGTTGTTCAACCCAGTCGATGATTGATCCCATATCCTGACGGAGGGCATTAACCTCCTCCGGGGCCAGGCCAATTCTGGCCAGTCTGGCAATGCGCGTGACCGTCTTCGCGTCGAGCGACATGAACATTCCTGAGAAAAGAGCAAATATATGGTGGCCTTTCGGCCCTCAGTGGGATCATAACGCCGGGCTATGCCCCTGTTCAATCCACATGACCTTCGTAATGCTCTCAAGTCCGGTTATCGCGTGCTTGGCATTGACCCCGGCTCAAAGACAATCGGTGTTGCCCTGTCTGATGTTTCCCTCATGCTGGCATCGCCGCTGATCGGGCTTAAGCGTCGGAAACTAGGAGAAAATGTTGCGGATATCGCGCGCATCATGGGGCGTGAGCAGATTGGTGGCCTCGTTGTGGGGTTGCCATTATCGCTGGATGGGTCTTTCGGGCCTGCGGCCAGATCAGCTTCGGACTGGGCGGAAGCGTTGTCTGAACGTCTCGATCTGCCTGCGTGCATGTGGGACGAGCGCCTCTCCTCCAGTGCCGTCAACCGCTTTCTGATTCAGGATGCAGACATGACTCGGGGTCGCCGTGCGGAAGTGGTGGACAAGATGGCCGCCTCTTACATGCTTCAGGGCTGGCTGGACGCAACGAGAAATGAGAGCGCCACGAAGTTCTGATTGAGTGCTTTGGTTACAGAGTGCCTTGAATGTTTACAGTGTTGGTCTGTTTTCTTCGTATGTGAAGGTTCAGGGTGCAGGAGTCTTGAGCTTCAAAGGACCACCGTCATGAACCGTTATTTTATGATTGCGGCGTTCTTTGTTTTTGCAGGCGGATGTTCCCATCAGCCTGCGGATAACAGCCGCTCCGCGCTCCTGCGGCCTGTGAAGGGTGTCGATAATGATCAGTCGTCGTCGCGTCAGTCACCTAATCTTCACAAGATTCATGGCCAGATGTCCATGAGTGCGGGGATGGGTTCGGGTGGAAACCAGCTTGGCGGTATTTCTCCTGGGTTGATGCCTGAGGGCATGTAAAGGCTACGTTCTTTACGGATATTTTGTGCGAGATCACTATAACAATGAATTTTCCCCGCATCTCCATACGGTATTGCACCCAGTGCAACTGGCTTTTGCGTTCCGCCTGGCTGGCTCAGGAACTACTCTCGACTTTTGGTCAGTCTCTTGGAGAGGTTGCACTCGTTCCGGATACAGGTGGATGCTTTGAAATCCACGTTAATGATACTTTGATCTGGGAGCGTAAAGCGGATGGTGGTTTTCCCGGTGCCAAGGAACTGAAGCAGCGTGTTCGGGATATTATCGAACCGGAGCGCGATCTTGGGCACTCGGACCGATAGATCGCGATTGACACGCCCTCCAAATGCGCATCACCTCCGTGCAGAAGGAGTATGACCATGACAGACGAAGAAATCGCAGGCTATCTGATCCGTCGTGAGCTAGAGAATGGCGAAGACGAATTTTGGAATGTGACCGAAGAGTGGGTTGCTGATCCTGGTGACGCAGAACTCTACGAGCACGAAAAAGATGCGCAGGCGACCGCCGAGGGGCTGCGCAGTGATGACACCCTTCTGATCGTCGTTGAAGAAGTTATCTATGATGACGAAGAAGATGAAGATTTCGAAGACGTTGAGGAAGAAGATAAAGAATAATTTGTAATTTATTCTTTTCTCCATGCATCATCGTTTTGATGCATGGATTTTTTTTCGTATCCATTATTAATGATTTTTCATAACAATTCTTCTGACACAGTTCCTCATTAAGTGCGCTTAGATAGGTGGTTGCCTTCATTCAGAGGCCGTACGTGATAAAGCCATGCATAGGGCTCAACGTTATCGAGACATGCATGTGCAGTAGATATGCACCAGTGAGAAAATAACAAATCCGGCCATCCAAAAGATGTTTGCATGGACGTGACCTGCTGCATCCATCGTCGTGGTCATGCAGGCTGTCAGAAAGAAAAGCGTCATCAACGCGCCGGAAAGAACAATCCATATCAGGCGTTTCTTGTTCATCTCATTAACTTTCTAAATTTATGTATCTCCGTAAATGTAAATTTGAACCTAAAAAATGTATGGCGCAAGTCTCAGGCGATTCTTGCGCGGTCGATAAAGTTTCCTGATATTTTTTTTGGAAGCTCTCAGGGTGCGAAAATTCGCCCTGATTCCACCTGTCATATCAGACTGACAACAGCTGCTGCGTCTTCAGTGGAGCCTGTGCTTCCATCGTGTTGCCGCCTGAATAGGCAAGTGCCTTTTCCAGATCGGGGCGGAAGATTTAGAAAACCGCACCCTGAGAAAAGGCTTCGAGTTGGTCGCCAAGCTCTATCGATCAGAAAAGTCGTTTTTTAACATCAACGAAACCTTGCCGCTTCATACCATTCCCTCATTACAAGGTGAGAGATGGAATCACACAGAAGCAACCAAAACCAGTAGGGTTTTGGATCTGGCATGTTCGCCTCTATGGAAGCTCATACAGAGTTTAGGTGAGGCTTAAATTCAGGAGGCTTGAAAAAAGATTTATCCGGGCCACTGAGGCCAGTGCATTAAAGATTGAGCGTGAATTATGAACAATCTTCTGGTTATGAGAAAAAGATCTTTCTTAAAAAGACGTATCTAAAATTTTGATTTTAAGGAATTTTTCTCCGGACCGAATGGTGGGCGCAACAGGGATTGAACCTGTGACCCCTACCATGTCAAAACCGGCTGACCCCAACGAAATCAGAGACTTACAGAGTCAAACACGTTCAAAAACGGCACGCACGATCAAGGAAAAATCGTGCAATGCGTGCGAGCAGCGTACTAGAAACTGACTCTGTTGTCACGGATCTCCGGACCTTTCAGGCAAGTTTTTTTCACAGTGTTCTGGTTTCGAACGGGAGTGCGGAGCGATGAGTCGCCATGCTTCCGTCAAGACGGCTTTCCGCAAGCAGGTTCTGAGCCTCTATTTTGAGCACAAGCTGAAGCCATCCGAAAAGTCAGTGCTCATGACGCTCGCCACCTTCCTGGGGGCGGATGGGCTCTATCCGAGCCACGATGCAATCGCTCGGGCTTGCCGGTATTCCGTGCGAACGGTCATCCGGGCGCTTGAAAGAGGCTATGAACTGGGACTGATCGAGCGAACTCACCGGCGCAAGCGGGTTGAGGGGCGATGGGTAAGAACCAGCAATACCTACAGGCTACTTATCAAGGTCGCTGAGCAGGTTCGCGCAGCAGGAAAACATATGGCCCGCGCCATTTTCCGTGGTGTGAGGGTTCTAAGTGACAGAATGGCGCAGAAGGCGTCTATAGATATACATATTAAAGAGAAACGACTGCTTTCAGGGCCTCGATATCCGGAACCGCACGGTCCAAGCCAGCTTTCACCCAGCGAGTGGGTGGAAATCATCAAAAGTTGGGAAACTACCTGACCCGCAATTCTGTCTGAGCAGCACTGCTAAAGGGCTTTTGGGGCTTGTCACCTTTGACGTAGCCCTGCTCCGTATTACGTAACGTAATACGGAGCTAAGCTCATGGAAACCGTCGTCGTTCGCAAACAGGGTAATTCTGTTGGTGTTACCCTTCCGGCGGAAACACGTATCCGTCTTGGTCTGGAAGTCGGGCAGGAACTCACGCTGGTCGAAATGGACGATGGCATCAAGCTCGTGAAGCGCAATCTCAAACTTGATCGTCAGATGCAGATGGCGCGTGAGATACTGCGTGAGCAGGCAGACGTTTTGCAGGAACTGGCTAAGCGCTGATGGACGATGCGCCTGAGTTTCTGGAGCTTGATGTAGTGCTGTTCATGCATGAGCAGGCTCTGAGGGAATACGGCGGAACCCACGGCCTCTCAAAAGCGAAGATTTGCTGCATAGCGCGTTGGGCCGCGCAGAAAACCGTTGGCACTATGTCGAAGCGCCGAAGCCGGACATCGCGACTCTGGCGGTTGCCTACGCTTGTGGCATTGCGCGTAATCATCCCTTCAATGATGCCAACAAGCAGACAACCTGGAGTTGCTGCGTTCTTTCCCTTCGGCTGAATGGAACGCGTGTGCAGGTCAGCGCCCCGGACGCGGTCGAGGCCATGGTGGCACTTGCCTCTGGCAGAATACAATGCAGGAAGAGGCGTTTGCGATATGGCTCCGGCGGCGTTCCCTGAACGAGTAGATAGAGAGTTCTTACGATTACAGGAGGCCGATTAGGAACTATGAATAGAATTCATCATTCCCACTCCATTATAGACATTGATAAAATTCAATTTTAAATCAATCACTTAAGGTCACAACCATCACAAATACCAAGAAAAATACCAATCTACCCTTCGTATGGAGGATGCAATTTCTGCTTAGCTGAATATATGGTCTCGCCGTCACCTAAGCATAGCTTTGGTTTTTCGTCGCTGAATTCGGATACCTCTAGAGCGTTGATCATAAAGGGAACAAGAGAGCCTAAGTCCCCGGCGCCCCAACAGATCGGGGGAACAAAATTTGAGTTACAGCGTCGGTTCAGGCGACGCTCCTCCAGAACGGTAAGTTGCATCGAATACCATGCCAGCAAGCCAGCGTTTGAAATTTGCGTTGTCGCTGAACTGCTTGAACAGTTCAGTGTGGTCGTCAAGCAATTCCAACACCACGCGATTGAGCGCCTTGTCGTGCTCCAACCGCGCGTTCTGCTTGCCGGAGTTGGCCTGTGCGTTTTGGTAGGCCTTGTCACGTGCCACGCGCACCGGGATTTCCTCGGTGATAACCTGCTTGATCTTGTCGGCGTCGTGCCATTCGATGTTGCCGAACAGATCATTGAACTGCTTCACAATGTTCGAGAGCCTGTCCAGTTCCGGCTCGCCCGTGCCACCGCCATCACTAGGCGGCAGCGGTTCGACAAAGGCATCCGCGTCGTCCATCGACATCTTCATCGCCGCCTGTTCCTGCGCACGGTAGCTGTCCATATCGATGGCGTCCAACACGCCCCTAGAGAGGTCTTCTTCCTTGGGTGCGGGCAGCTTCGGGATCAAGAAGTTCAGAAAAATCGAGAGCTTCTCCCACCCAGGATGGCCGTAAGGTAGAATCGCTGCCAGGAAACTATAGTTGCGTACGAACGCCTTAGCTTTACCCTTGAACTTGACCTGATCGTCTTCGCCGAGCTCGTCATTGTATTCGGCCACGCAGGCATCGAGAATGGGATCGAGCTTGTCGCGGTCTGCTCCACCGAGAAACAGCGCCACCAGATCGTCCACCTGCTGCGAGCTGTAAACCTGCTGCCCGTCCAATTCTGCCTTTAGGTCATGCAGTTTATTGGGGTCGGTTTCGCCTTCCTGAATCGTGGCGCGGTAATACTCCTGAAACGCCACCTTCACGGCTTCGGCGTTGTCGGCGAAGTCAAGCACAAAGGTATCCGCCTTCTGTGGATGTGCCCGGTTCAAACGCGAAAGCGTCTGCACGGCCAACACGCCCGCCAGCGGTTTGTCCACGTACATGGTGTGCAGGAGCGGCTCGTCAAAGCCGGTGACGAACTTGTTCGCAACTATCAGGAAACGATAGGGGTCTTGCTTGAGCTTGTCGGGAATGTCTTTGCTCTGAAAGCCGTTCAGATCGGCCTCCGTCTTCTTCGCGCCGCCGACTTCGGATTCGCCCGAATACGCGATGATGGCCTTGTACGGGCTTTTGATTTCCTTGAGGTAGTCCGACACCTCTCGCCAATAGTCGATGGCTCTCATAATGCCGTTGCAGACGATCATAGCCCTCGCTTTCCCACCGATTTTTTTGGCGCCGATCACCTGCATGGTGAAGTGATCGACCATGATCTCGGCCTTGCGGCGGATGGCCTTGTCGTGGGATTCGACATAGCGCCTGATTTTCTTCAACGCCTTCAGCTTGTCCACCTGCGGATCGTCCTCGATGGTCTTGGCCACGTGGTAAAAGCTGGAAACCGGTGTGTAGTTAGCGATCACATCGAGAATGAAGCCCTCCTGTATCGCCTGCTTGGTGGTATAGGTGAGTTCCTCAGGAGAGCGGTAATGCACCTTGTCGCCCAACGTCTGCCGTTCGCCGAATAATTCCAACGTGCGGGTTTTTGGCGTGGCGGTGAAAGCGTAGTAGCTGGCGTTAGCCAGCATCTTACGCGATTCGATCAGCTTGTTGACCTTGTCCTCAGCAGTTTCTTCTTCATCGTCCGCGTCAGCTGCACCACCGGAAAGCGCCAGGTGCATCTTGGCCGTGGTCTTGCCGCCTTGGCTGGAATGCGCCTCGTCGATCAACAGTGCGAACTTCTTGTCGCCGAGGTCGCCCAGTTCGTCGAGGATGAACGGGAACTTCTGCACCGTGGTGACGATGATCTTCTTGCCTCGGCGCAGGAAGGTCCGCAACTCGTCCGCACTGTCCGAATGGCCGAAGATGTTCGCCACATGATCATAGCCTTTAATGGTGCGCGCGATCTGTGTATCCAGTGCCCGCCGGTCGGTGATGACGACGACTGAATCGAACTGCGCCTGCGTTTCGTCCGCCGCCGTCTTCAGCTCCACCAACTGATGCGCAAGCCAAGCAATAGTGTTGCTCTTACCGCTGCCTGCCGAATGCTGGATGAGGTAGCGTTTGCCCACACCGTCGGCGCGAGAACGCTTCAAGAGGGCACGCACCGTGCGCAATTGGTGGAAGCGCGGGAATACCGGCTTGCGGGTCTTGCGCCTTCTGCCCTTCGCGTCTTCCGTTTCTTCCTCTACTACCTGTGCGTAGTTTTCGATGATGTTAGCCAGCGTGTCCTTCACCAGCACCTGCTTCCACAGGTAGTCGGTTTTTAGGCCATCGGAGTTGAGCGGATTGCCCGCGCCGCTGTTCCAGCCCTGATTGAACGGCAGGAACCACGACGCCTTACCCTTCAACTCGGTGCAGAAGCGCACCTCGGCATCATCCACCGCCATGTGCGCCACACAGCGGCCCGACTGGAATAGTAATTCCTGCGGACTTCGCGTGGTCTGGTACTGGACGATGGCATCCGCTACCGTTTGTTTGGTCAGGGAGTTCTTCAACTCGAAGGTCAACACCGGCAGGCCATTGATGAAAATCACCAAATCCAGCTCGTTGCCGGAATCGTTGCTGTAGCGCAACTGTCGGGTGACGCTGAAGATGTTCTTGTCAAAGGCTTCGGCAGCGGAAGCATTACCCGGCGTCGGCAGCAGCCGGTACAGATCGACATGAACCGGCCCATGGCTTACCCCCTTGCGCAATACGTCCACCACCCCGCGCTTGGTGATCTCGCCTTGCAGCCGGTGCAGGAATTGAGTGCGCTGAATACCATCGGCAGCAAGATTTAGCGTTTCCACTGCCGTAGACTGGGTGGCTTGCAGGAAAGCCAGCAGCTTCGGCACGTCCAGCGCCACATCGCGGTTGTAGTCCTGCGCTTGCCCCTGCACATAACCGCAGGAACGGGCGACGAAGGCAGAATTCTTGGTTTCATGGCTGTATTCAGGTTGGGGAATGCCGGTCAGGCCGCGCACGATGCGCGCCTCGAACCAGCGTTCGCTGGTGTCAGTCTTCGCCATTACCTTCCTCCTCGTCGAATTCGTTGCTGTCATCGTCGCCAAGTGCGGCGAGCATATCGTCGCTGACGGCATCGTCCGGGCCGGGCTGCCAGCCGCGTAGATCAACCTGGCCGGTGACGGCATCCGCGATCAGGCGATCGCGGTATTCGCCGATAAGTTTGATTTCATCTTTGGTGCGGGAGATGGCGTCGTTGACTGGTGCAGTTTCGGTCTCAACATGAGCAACGATCTGCAATTGCTCGGTTTTGCTGGGAATGGGAAAACGAAGTCGCTTCACGACACCGGAGGAAAGATGTTTCACTGTCGTAGATGGCGTGAGTTCATTGATGAACTTAAGCGCTTTCGTGACGACGAGCGCCAAATACTCCGTGGTGATTTTCTTGTGTGGGCGTAGGCAGCATATTCTCTGGTTAAGCAAAGCTCGCCCGCCAAGCCAACGTGCTGCATTAAAATCGCCGTCCATTCCGACGACGAGATCTCCGGTGTTGATTACGGCTTCAAGGACTTCCGGGCCATTGAACTGGACTTCGGTGCGTGTTCGATATAGGTCGCGAATACGCACTAGTGGATGCCCAACAGCAGCATCAAAGAGGCCACTGTCGAACGGATAACCGTTTACGACTTGAACTGCTGAGCCGATGTGTACGACTTCCCAATGCTCCGGCACCTCGCCCAGCCATTGGGTGCCAGAAGGCTTGAGGCTCACACTCGAGTCGAGCCCGCGTGTGACGGCGTGATCGATGATACGCAGCTTCTGTTCGATGAGCAGGTCGATGAGATCACGCTTGGCCTTGATGAAGCGGGCGATGTGCGCATCCTGCGCTCGCAGATAGGAGACGATCTGGTCTTGCTCCGCGCGCGGGGGAACCAGCGACGGCATCTGCTTGAAGGATTCCCAATACAGCCGGTTGCGGTCAGCCACGATGCCTCGCGAGAACTTATTGACCTCGCGCATATATGCAGTAGTGCGGAACAAGTAGCTGAAATAGGCGCTATTGGTTTCGGAGAATGGCTTGACCACGACATAGGCCGGGCTGACCAAACCATCGACCGGCGCGGGACCAAGCGCGCCTTGCCACATGCGCATCATGTTGTAGGCAATGTCGCCTTTGACGGCGCGCTTGTAATTCTCCTTGCGATTCATCACCTGCTTACGTTTCAAGTTCTCCATGTCTCGCACGCGCACACCTGTGCGTAGCGACACTTCCAGAATGGGCAGGTCGGGATAGCCAGTCTCCACACGGTGGCCGAACAGCCGTCCGTTGCGAAGCACCTGCCATCCCTCCGGCACCTTCGCCGCCCATGGTAGACCGGAATCGCGGTAGGCCGGATACTCTACCATCACGCCATCCCCATGACTTTGTCCAGCAAGCCTTCAGTCTGCTGTTCCAGCTTCAGGATGTCGGCGCGGATTTCAGCCAAAGAGCGCAGCGGCGCAGGCTTGTAGAAGTAGCGGGCGAAGGAGATTTCGTAGCCGATCTGGGTCTTCTCGGCATCGATCCAGGCATCGACCGCATGCGGCAACACCTCCCGCTGAAAGAATGCCTCGATGCCGCCCGGTTCCTTAAGCGGCACCTGCTCGGTGTCACGCAGATCGCTGTCGGGTTCGTACTTGACAATGAAGCGATCTTTGCCCGCGGTTTCCAGATACGCGCCATCGAAGCCTAGCTCGAAGTAATCACCCTTCTTCAACTTCGTGCGCTTGGCGATCACCGGCGGCGCGGCCTCGTCGCGCCAGCTCACGGCCTTGAAGAGAGCCTTCTTGTCTGCGGCGGAGAGCTTCTTGTCATGCTCCTTCATCGCTGCGTCGAACTGAGCACGGAAGACGTTATGATCGTCGAACACGACGTCTCCAAGATCCTTCTGCATCAGCAGTGCCATATCGAGCAGCGCCTTGTCGCGCTTCCACGTCGCGGCATCGAGTAGCTTCTTGCGACGTTTTTCCGGCACGGCTTTCTTGGCCGGCGCACTATCCTCGCCACCCTCGTCTCCGCTATCGGCGTCCTCCTTCGCCTCCTCGCTGTCGCCTTTCAGCCATGCTTCAATCTCCGGCTTCAACTTGGCGAAATCAGTGTAGAGCTTACCACCGTACCTAGCCCATAATTCGGTGCGCAGGGCCTCATCGCCCGACACAAAGCGCAGCGTTTCGATGGCGGTGGACTTCAACTGACTTTTTAGGCGCAGCGGGCGTTCGACAGTGATTTTCCAGTAGCCGAAGTCCTCGGTGTCGAACCACTTGGACTGTGCAGTTTCCTGCACTTCGCTCAAGTAGAGGTCGAGAATGCGCTGGATGTCGGCTTCGGCCAGTTCGCAGTTCTTCTTGCCTAGGTTGCGGCGCAGCGGCGCAAACCATTGACTGGCATCAATCAACTGCACCTTACCCTTACGATGCGCAGCCTTGCGATTGGACAACACCCAGATGTAGGTGGCGATGCCGGTGTTGTAGAAGATGTTGAGCGGTAGGGCGATGATGGCTTCGAGCCAGTCATTTTCCAGCACCCAGCGGCGGATGTTACTTTCGCCCTGACCTGCGTCGCCGGTGAAGAGTGCCGAGCCGTTGTGGACAAGGGCAATGCGACTACCCACGCCGTCGGCAGGCACGTTGTGCTTCATCTTGGACAGCTTGTTCACGAGGAACATGAGTTGGCCGTCGCTGGAACGGGTGATGAGTTTCAACTCCGGATTGTCGCCGTGCTGGACGACGAAGCGCGGATCGTTGAAGCCTGCCTTACCGCCCATGCGCTCCAGATCAGTCTTCCAGCTCTTACCGTAGGGCGGGTTGGAGATCATGAAGTCGAATTCGCGCGAGCGGAACTGGTCAGCGGAAAGCGTGGATTTGTCCACGCCGCCAACGATGTATTCGGCTTCGTCGCCTTCGCCTTTCAACAACATATCCGCCTTGCAGATGGCGTAAGTTTCGGGATTGATCTCCTGCCCGAACAGGTGGATCGAGACTTCCTTGCCGTGTTCGTCAGCCAGCTCCTGCAAAGCTTCTTCAGCCACGGTGAGCATGCCGCCGGTGCCGCAGGAACCGTCATACAGCAGATAGGTGCCCGACTTGATGCGCTCGGCTACGGGCAAGAACAGCAGCTTGGCCATAAACTTGACCACATCGCGCGGGGTAAAATGCTCGCCTGCTTCCTCGTTGTTTTCTTCGTTGAAGCGGCGGATCAGTTCTTCGAACACGGTACCCATACCGTGGTTGTCCAGTGGCGGCAGCTTAACGCGCCCGTCGGCATCCTTCACCGGCAGGGGCGAAAGATTGATTTCCGGATCAAGGAAGTCCTCAATCAGATAACCGAGGACATGGGCGTCCACCAGCGTTTGAATCTGGTCGCGGAATTTGAACTTGGCGAGGATTTCCTGCACGTTTGGCGAAAAGCCGTCTAGATAAGCAATGAAGTCTTCGCGCAAGCGTTGTCCCTGGCTGCTGGATTTGAGCTTTGCGAGCGTGAATTCAGAAGTGTTGTAGAACGCCTGCCCCGCCGTCATGCGCAACGCGCCGTCCTGTTCAGCAATACCCTTCGCATCGAGAAACTTCTTGCGCTCCAACACTGCCTGTTTGGTGGGTTCAAGCACAGCATCCAGCCGTCGCAGCACGATAAACGGCAAAATCACGTCGCGGTACTTACCGCGCACGTACACATCACGCAGCCGATCGTCCGCAATGTTCCAGATAAAATCGGATAGCCATTTAATTTGACTTTGATCTTGGTGTCTTTTCATAATTACAATAGCCTACCGTCTTTACTTCTTTTTTGCGCACTCAATCGCACCGTGTGTAGTTGGCAGTGCTAGAGGAACGATTTTCAATATTTGCTGCGGGTTTGTAGCGTTGCTGTTTCCGTTGACGCGCTGAAAGCTTTGCACAGTCATGGATGTCGTGGTTTTACGACGCCAACATGCTTGTACAGCGTTGTCCTGGAAACCCCATAGCGACGCGCCACGTCGGCCACCTGAATTTCTGGGTCACGCAGGAGAGCCCTAATTTCTTTAACCTGCGCCTCCCCCAGCTTGGGTTTGCGCCCACCTCTGCGTCCTCGAGCACGCGCTGCCGCGAGCCCGGCACGGGTTCGTTCGCGGATCAGGTTGCGTTCAAATTCAGCTAGGGCGGCAAAGACGTGGAAAACTAGCTTTCCAGCGGCGCTCCCCGTTTCTATTTTCTCAGCGAGACTTTCAAAACTGATACCGCCGCGTTCAAGATCGGCCACGATCTGCACCAAGTCGGACAAGCTACGGCCGAGCCTATCCAAGCGCCAGACCACCAGAGTGTCACCGCTACGCAGAGCCTTCCGGCATTGCTTCAGCTCCGGCCGCACGGTGCTCTTGCCGCTTGCAGCCTCCTCATAGATGAGACTGCACCCAGCCTGCTGAAGCGCATCCCGCTGGAGGTGCAGATGCTGGTCTTCCGTTGAGACCCGTGCATATCCGATACGCTGATTCATTGACAAAACCGGAACATTGAAAACTTAACGGCAATATTAACTCAGCAAGTAGTGTTCCGCTAGTCGGAAATAGTTGTTGTTGCGGTGTCCGGAAAATGACCGTTTTATGAACAGTGATAATCATAAGGTTCGATAATGCTTGATCTTATGCCGTTTCTAAAGACGCTGCGCTCGCATACTCAAGCCATACCTTTTTCACATGGCTCGGGCTGCAGTCTATCAAACGCGCTGTTTCCAAGATGCTGTTTCCTGCTTCGCGCAAAGTGATAATGCGCTCGTGCACTTCATGGTTTGGTTTTCGCCCGCGATAGCGCCCCGAGGCTTTCGCCTGCTCAATACCCTGTTTTTGACGCGCCCTCATTTCTTCGTAGTTTTCCCGCGCGGTTTGTAGGGCAAGTCGTAGAAGCATCTCTTGTTTGACTTCTAAGTCACCGTATATCACGGCATCAGTTTCGGATGGAACTTCAGATAGATCTACCAATCCGGGAATGACAAGCCGAACTCGATACTGCCGGATAGCCTGAACCAGCCTATCTGCTTCTCCCAATGGAAGGTGACTAAGACGGTTCATTTTTTCTGCGACTACTAGTTCTCCTGCTTGGAGATCAGAGATCATTCTTCCCAATTCAGGTCGATCGGGAGATGGGCCAGATGGCTTTTCTCTGTATATAGCAGCAATATAATATCCTGACATTCTAATATTCTCTATTATTTTATCCTGCCTTATTTGATCATGCTTGTTGTTACTAATTCGAAGATAAAATCGCGCTATATTTGGATAAATATTACTAATTTTATTTTGCTTTATTTTTTCTGGGGTCATCGGGGAAGGTTCAATTTTACTACTCGGAGCTTTTTTAGATTTCAAACGAAAATCTCACTCTAAAAAATATTCTCATCTACAATGCTTTAAGAAGCATAGGGCTATGGAATGCTGCTGTAACTCCTCTCCTCGCTCGTCCACAAAGCACTTACGATCATCGTGTAAATGGTGAGGTTCAGAGAGTTGGAGGCCTCCCTGAACCTCGTCGTGCAACCGTGTAGGAGGCATAAATAGCTTGGAGGAAAAATTGGAAGTTATGCAAGCCAAGCTTGGAGAGGGAGAAGCAAATTAATGCTTCTCCCTCGGACCTGTTGACCGGTCAGCCGTTCCCAACGGGACAGCCGAAGGACTACCTGTGCAACGCCCAGGCCCCAGGAAAGGGGCGTCCTCTTTTACCGCAGGTTTTGCCGGTTACCCGGCGTACAGAACTCGACATCCTCATAAGATTATCTCCTTATTGCTGCATGTGCATTGATTGCTGATTGTTGAAAAACTGCCAGTTTTAAGGGGAATGCGACCAACATTCCCTTTTCCCCCGGTCGATCGTGGTACCACCCACGAGGACCAGGAACATCGTCACCGGGTGCCGCCAGGCACCCTCTGTATTGCTTCTCTGTCGCATGGACCTTTCGAGACTTTGACAGGACGAGGAACCACCCTCGAAATCCCTGCCTCTCCCCAACGCTTCGGATAAACCGCGAAGGGGATTTTCACTCTACTAAGCCCGCTCCCGGTCATAGGCTGTCGCTCAGGAACCACCCCGAGCAGCCCTTAGACCTTCCCGCGTTATTCAGACGGATTTTAACGAGCAGTACGCGAGCATCTCACCATGATTGCTAGGCTCTCGGAGCCTTTCGACCGTGCCGGGGCACGGCCAATTTGGGGGGACCGAACATCCAAAGCGCCTCCCTTACTCACATCATGGTTTCCAATTTTACCCACCGGGACACTATAGGCCCCGGCACTCGCACTTTCTCTCCGCGCAGCGTCCTACTGAACGCCGTTACAGGCTTGAGCTATCCAACGATCCAAGTGGCTTGCGCCCCCTGGTACCGCCTCATCCAGGTTTCCCCTCTGAGGCCCATGACGGTTTCCCGCCATGCCGTCGCCCACCTGCGCGGCACACGTTCGACAATCCCTTGCCGCCCGTAGAACGGACTGGATACCGTTTCTCCCATCTGACAGGCTCACCCCTTGCCGAAACCGGCAGGGGTGGCCGTGTCCGCGTCGCCCATCTTCATCTTGAAATGTCAAAGATCGGATTGGATCGAACGGGGGAGTTTCACCCCCGAGCGTCCGTTGCAACCGGACGAGCCCGATTAAAGGCATCCGGCTACAGCAACAGATCGGGTGGGGCTGGTTAGGCCGCACCCTGCTTGCCGATGGTTAGACGGCAGGCGTGCCCCGACTGGGGCGGCAATACGAAGTGACGTGCTGAGGTGGTGGTTTGTAGCCTGGCCCTCTCCTTTCATGGGGCCGGATTGGTGGGGTGCTGTTGGTGCAGCACCGGAAGGATGGCGAGGGTCGGTCCTGATGCTTGGCGGACATCGAAGATCGACCACGAGGGATACGATTTCGACGACCAGAATCAGGAACCGGAACGCCGGTTCTTTCGGTGTGCCAGCGACCGGCACGCATTACGGCTTTCTATGTGAGGATCGGGTGTCGGCATCCAGCCGCCCCGCGTATGTCAATCAACGCGCATGCAGGACGTGGAGGTCCTGCCAGGGCAGGATGCCTCACCCTGATTCCGCCCATCAAGTAATTTTTTATAGGATGTTCAAGTTATAAAGTATTCGAACGGCTTTCCGTTCGTATTCCGCTTATTTTATATGAAGTATACAACCCACCTCGCGATAGGTGAGTTTCCTTGAAAAATACCATTATAAATCAACAATATATATAAAATTCGAACGTTTTCGACGGTTATCGACGGAATCCGAACGAAATCGACGGTTATCGAACGTATTTGAACGAAAACGAACGTTTCTGAACGCCTGTCACGTCCTGGCCGCGCACTCACGTCGGGGTGTTGCGCGAATTAAGTATAGGATTATTAATGTATCGCGATACATTAATGGTGGGTGTTGAAAAAATGTATCTGTATTTTGACGCTACCTTATTTTTTAATTTCTGTGTTACGGTTCGTGCGCGGTTTTCTCAAAGTTAAAGTGTATTTAAGTGAGTATTTTATTGCCGCTTAAATATGCCGGTTGAACATAGAAAACGCGCCATGAACATGACTGAGGATATGCGCGGGAGTGCAAAAAATATGACCGTAAATATGTTCAAAAGTGCTTTGGCAGTCACGATTTTTGCGCTGTGCAGCATATCCGTTGATGCAAAAGCGCAGGTCATAGTGACCGATCCAAAGACCGAAGTTAGTACCGACCTGGGCTATCTCGAAGCTGCCAAGTCCTACCTGCAACAAGGTCAGCAGTACTACATGCAGGGAGAGCAGTATTACGCGCAGCTAGAGCAGGCGGCGCAAGAAATACAGAATGCTAAAGGTCTGGCTAATATCGCTTCATTGGGGGGTGGATCACTGGATTCTGATATTTCCCGCCTTGAGAGCGTCACGGATGACCTGAGTGATCTTTATTCACTGAACGGGTTTGGTGGGAATTTCTCTCAGGCAGCGAGAGAGGTTCTTTCCAGAACCTACAATCTACCGGGAAGCACCAGCTCCCAGGCAGGTGCGGCCAGCCTGATGGGCCTAGCCCGACAGATGCCGGATACGATCGGGCGGCCCGTGATACCAACCAGTCCATGCGGGAGGCTGCATCTCTGGCGTCAGTGAACGAGTATCGTCAGGCATCGACCCAGGTGATGCAGCGACAGGACGAGGCTCTGGCCGACTTGGGAGATGATGATGTGGGGGCGTCCACGCAGCTCATCGCGGCCGAGCAGTCCACTGCGTTGCATCAGAACGACGCCAGCTTGCAGTTACAGCAGACCACGGCGGACATGGCTTTCCAACAGCATATTCGACAACTGGAAATCGAGAACGACATTGCTGAAAAGAACCTCAAGCATCTGCAAAAGGTGCAGGCTTTTGAAGCATCGAGTGACTGACATGAGACAGGTTCTATTGTTGGCTACAGTGGTGGCCGGGTTGGGTGTGGGCGAGCCCCACACGGCTCATGCACAAATCATAGACCCCGAATGGCGGGCGACGCAGGCCGCCATAAAAGCCGATGAGCAGAAGCAATGCCGGCACATGACGCTAACACGCAAGTTTCAGTGCCAAGAGCAGCTCCAGGAAACCTACACGGCAAAGGGGCTTGTGTCAGGCACGATGCCCTATGTGCGTCGGCGATTTGGTGGAGAGAGCGTTCAGGAGCTTGACCAAGAGATACGATCTATCAACCGGACGTACAGCCAGGCACGCCGTTTGAACGGTTATGAGTATCCTCTGTCTGGTGAACTTACCGCAGACATGCAGCAAGGTAATGTCAGCTATCTGAGCAGGCTGATAGAGGAAAAGGGCGGGATGTCGCCGCTTCTGCCATTCGGGAACAGATAGCGGTAGAAAAGAAGATAATTGTCTATCGCTACCTTTCGCAAGGAAGCGAATTTTTCAAGAAGGTAAGTGTTCGAGGATTGCATAATTGACGGCTGCTTCCGCCCTCAATGTTGCCGTTCTGGTGAGTTTGCGATTTCCCTAAAGTAGACATAGAAGGGTAATCATGACGCTTGATAAGCTTGGACCACGCATTTGCATTATGGGGCCGTCCAACAGCGGGAAGTCCACGTTGGCGGACGCGATATCACGGGCACGCGGCCTAAAAACCGTAAATCTCGATCAATTGAGCCACCTTCCTCACACCGACTGGCTCTCTAGAAGCTCAGAAGAGTTCAAGGCGCTTCATGACGCGGAAATTTTAGGTTCATTTTGGGTTATTGAGGGTAATTATTCTTCTCTGCTCCCACAACGATTGGAACGAGCAACTGGATTTATCCTTCTTGATGTTCCCACTGCTGTCAGTCTTTATCGCTATCTAAGGCGCTGTTGGATTAAGGGGGTTCGGCTAGGTGGGCTAGAGGGTAGCCGCGACAGCGTGAAATGGGGCATGATCCGTCACATTATCGGAGTCACTCGGTCCAATCGTGACCGGAACAAGCGTCTGTTTGGCGGTATCAGTCTGCCAAAGTTAGAACTCACTTCTACCAAAGCATTGGACGATTTTTACCGTGTTAATGGTTTGAAACGCTCACGCCCATACCGTCTTTATTCGGACGTCTGATAGCGCAAACCGAGTACAAACCGGAACATAAGCTGTTCTTCATTTGCTCGCAGTTTGCCTGGCAAATAACCGTGACTGTGCTGCCTGTTCCACTTGCAGTAACAAGTGGAACAGGCAGCTCCCGCCCTCATACCAGATGCTTACAACAAAGTTACCTCATGCAAAACTAGTATAGATCTTTCCTCATTCATCCCGGTAGCCAGCCAGAATCCTCGTGTTTGATGGTACCGTCTGGCCTGATAGTATTGATGCGGCGCATGGTGATAGTCTCCCACCCCTCAGCTTCGCCGGTCCCTTTGCCTCTCGGGCCGCTAATTATCATAGCAATAGCGAACCATCTTTGCAGGCCGTTGTGGGTTCCGTGCGATAATACAGGTCCTCCGGAGCAGCCGGACATATTGTAACCTAATGGTTTTTTCCACGGGGCCCAGGGAGCCTCTTCGTCTCTGGCAGGGTCATAAGTGACTTTCAAATCCATTTCACTTTCCGCATCGACGATCGCAAAGCCGCCGCATGAGAACAAAGTTACGGCTCCGGGCTCGGCCGCCGTACGTTCGGCTTCTGGGAAACCACAAAAGGTCACAGTCCGACCTTCCAACGATCCCAGCGGCGGCCAACCACCTCTGCAATCCAAGACTGTGGCACCAATTTCTTCGACCAGTTCATCGGAAACTCGGAAAGTCGCAATGTCTTGCTTAGAGCAGGAGGCAATAACGAGACTTGCCAAGTCAATTGGTTTTGACGTCCGAATTTGGCAGATAATGTTACAGTTTAGGGCTGTCTCGTGTTGCAGGGATTCGACCACATGGCTGGCGGTCACCCCGATAATGCCGTCTGCAAAGCGCAGAAAAAAGCAAGTGCCACCGTAGATACGTCTAGGCCAACCTGCCTTACTGTCATGCCAGATTATTGGATTGGCGACCTTCAGAGTGAAGCTTGTGAGTTCTTCAGCCAACGCCAGTTCGTTAGGGTCACCCTTCAAATCAGCCTCCTGTTAAAGCTGCCAATCCTCATGGACTTTTGGACAACAGTCAAAATCCCAAGGAGCAATTGGGATCGTCAAGAAGTAATCCCGCTGCCGGAGACTAGCACAGAAGTTGGCAAACAGACATCATTGACTCAAGTATATGGAAACTCTACTTACCTCAATGTCTCCTCCTTGGATTGTGTTGTCAGGTCAATAATGACTGCGTAGGGCGCGTAACTCTCATGAATGACGGGTACGGGAAGGCAGCTCTCCTAATTATCGTCTTCCGAGAGCAGACGTTCTGCTCTCCCCCCTGATCAGCCGCTGGAGCTGAAACCATGGCTGCTGCAGAAAGCCGCTTGCGTTAGCATGCTTTTGGCAAACAAGACGAGTAGCCTTTGCTAAACCTCTTTCCGGCGAATCATGACCCCCGATATCCATAATGGAAGCACGATTAAGTCATCTCCCAGGCAGGATCGCAGCGTATTATCTCCTGACGATGAGGGAAGAAGGGAAGTATTCTTTAAGTAAAGAAATAATATATACTTTACACGATTAAAAACTAACTATAACGTATTATCTCGTTATGCGGATTACATCTTATAAGAAATAGAAACGAGATGTGTGTTCTTAAGAAAAATCCAGATCTACCTATTCCGAAAGGTGCACGTGCTTCCCGATCGCTTCTTGTGCGTCACGCCAATGAATTACGACGCTTGCGTGAAGAAGAATGGTCTTATGAGTCCATCCATGAGGCATTCTTGGAATGCTATGGTGAAGTCTTCTCTATGTCGCTGCAAGTTTTTCGCGAACGAGCAAGGCGCGTTCTTCAAAAAGAGCTGGGCAAAGAAGCAAAGCTTTTAGAGGCGGCGTTACGAGTAAACCTCGAATGATGCCGAGTTATATTTTGTTTACAGAAAGTGAGGCAGCATCTCGTCTAGGCGTCTCTACCATTACTCTGCGACGTGAGAGGCATGAAGGCCGGATCGGCTATCTAAAAATTCGCGCCCGTGTACGTTATTCTGAAGTTCATCTAACGGATTATCTTGCAAGGAATGAAAGATGCCCGAGGCCGATACCGTCTTCCGAATTGGGCAATTCTTTCTCGGAAAACGCCCTAACTCAAAGGCATGGTGTGCCTGCTGGTATGATTCGAAAACCAGACAAACAAAACGAGCATCTCTTGGCACAGATGTTTTTCAAGAAGCGCAGCTAAAGCTTGCAGAATATGTGACAGGAAACGCGAAGAGGAAGAATGAACCAACATCTGAGGTGAGTTTAGCTTCGGTTTTTATGCGTTATTTCAAAAATCATAGTGAGAAAACGCGAAGTGCAGGCCCCAATAGACGGGCATTGGAGCTTATGCTCGACCATGTGGATCCAGGCGCGTCTGTTGCTAGCTATACCGTGGCTGAGCAGCGTAGGATTGCGACATGTTTGCGCAGAAAAGGGTATTCTGCTGGCTACACGCGACGTGTCATGGGTATCGCTGCTGCGGGGGTGAATTGGGCTTGGAAGAATGGCGAAATTGACCGTCAAATTCCGATTGTGTTGCCCCCCGAAGGTAGTGGACGCGAACGAATAATGACGATTGAAGAGATGGCTCGTCTTTGGGAGGTAGATATGCCACCGCATCTCCGCATGTTTCTCGCGCTTCTTATTGGAACTGCGTCTCGTCCGGAGGCTCTCTTACAGCTCACGCGTGAGCAGTGTGATTTGCGTCATGGTGTCATAGACCTCAATCCTACAGGACGTATGCGAACCAAAAAGAGACGCCCGCGCATTCCAATCCCTAATTTTTTGAAGTCATGGATTGAAGATGTGCCGATTGGTCATCTCGTAACATATAAGAGCAAACCGATACTTAAGATTAATGGCGCATGGCGAGCTGCGCGCGAAGCCGCATGCCTTTCACAAGAGATTGTACCTTACACGGTTCGTCATACGATGGCGACCGAGCTTATCACCCGTGGTGTCCCTGAAATTGAGGTTGCTTCCCTAATGGGGCACGCCATGCCGAATCTTAGGACGACGGGTCGTTACGTACACGTACGTCCAGACTTTCTCGCGAATGCCAAACAGGCTATTGACGAGGTCGCAAGCACCATTGACCGGGTGGCAGCCCGATCAATGGTAAAATCTCAATTTGCGTGCTAGTAGCGTGTTAGACTCAACAGCAAAGGATGGCAGTCCAATGCATAAGTCTCAGAAAACCGTTGGTTTTCTGCCGGACCGAGTGGTGGGCGCAACAGGGATTGAACCTGTGACCCCTACCATGTCAAGGTAGTGCTCTACCGCTGAGCTATGCGCCCATCCGGTCCGGTGAGGCGCTGTTTACCGACGTTCGATGGGGCTGACAACCCATAAAAATGAAAAAAATGCATTCAGGTGATGTCTTTTCAATCTTCCAACCCCCCGTATCTACTATCTTTTCCTGAGAAAACGGCTGTTCCTCTTATAGTTTCCTCTCCACATTCGGGGCAGGATTATCCCACAGATTTTCTTCAAGCGGCTCGCTTGTCGATTCACGATCTTCAGAAAGCAGAAGATCGCTTTGTTGATAAGTTGTTCGATGCAGCCCCTGAAATTGGCGCTACGTTTCTGCGTGCCGCTTTTCCCCGGGTCTGGTGTGACGTCAATCGTGACAGGCGAGAACTGGACGCGAGGATGTTTAAGCCGCCCCTGCCCTCAACTGCTCTGCTTCGTACGCCGAAAGTTCGTGCCGGGTTCGGTGTTATCCCGCGATGTGCGTCTCAGGGGCGTGCGATCTATTCGCATTGTCTTGCTCCAGAAGAAGTGGAACGTCGCATTTCTTCATGCTGGCTTCCCTATCACCAAGCCCTGTCAGAATTAATCTTTGATGTGAAAACAAAGTTCGGCTATGCGCTACTTGTTGACGTGCATTCAATGCCGCGTCTGGAACAATACAGAGAGTGTAATGTAGTCTTTGGAGATGCGCACGGACACTCCTGCTCATCCAAAATTATTGGATTTCTTGAAGAAAATTTCCATTCGCGGGGATATAGCACGCAGAGAAACGTACCTTATGCGGGTGGATACATCACACGTAACTATGGACGCCCACTGCAAGGCGTGCATGCCATCCAGATTGAGCTGTGTCGCTCCCTATATATGAACACAGCTACGCTTGAACCGAGCCGCATGTTTATAAAAGTACGAGAAGATCTGACGCACATTATGGGAGATCTTGCATTCGCTTTTTCGGAGAAAATCTGAGAAGTCGAAAAATCTCCTGTCAACATCACGTTAGTCTCCGTAGGGTAATCAGAGACGTTGTTTCAGGGATTTTTTCATGTTGGTGCGGTATCTGTCACTTTCGCTACTCGTTTTGTGTTCTGCTTGTGCGGGGTATCAGACATCCCTACGCCCGGGTGGCGGAGTTTATCGGGTGGTTGACTGTAAAAACACGGATACCATCCATCAATGTGCTGAGAAGGCGCGTAAGTTCTGTCCGGCAGGGTACACCCCGATTGCGATTGATGACGGTAAAAACAGGATGAAACTCACGGTGGATTGTGGGGGAAAGTAAGCTGCTCTGTGGTTCATTTTTTTGTTCGCAGTCAGTGACACGATATTGATTTTGCTTCCGAAAAAGGGAGATGCAAATTGGGGAGGCCTACCTCCGGAGATGATTACAATGTCTGCTCAGATGCCGCTCTTTGACGATGCAGAGGTCTCTCCTCTGGTACTCTCCAGAAGAGCCGCGATTGCTACTGGTTTTGGTTTCGCCTGTCTGATGCGCCGGAATGCTTCTGCGGCTGCAACTGCGACACCGTCTGGCAGTGTTTCGCCAGCGAGTGTCGTGAGTCAGCCCGCGCGACAGTGGGGCGCTGGGGCGCCTCCGGCTTATCTTCCGGACCCGGACGTCATTGTTCTTGATCCGTCATTTCATGATCTAACATATTTTGCGGCGCCAATTCGTCGTTTGTGGGACCAGGGAGGTTGGCTGGAGGGGCCAGCATGGAGCAGTGAAGGCCGTTTTTTGGTTTTGAGCGACGTTATTCAGTCCAAGGCACTTCGCTACATCTGGGAAACAGGGGAAATCACCCAGTTTCGCCCTGAGGGGTATGCAGCCAACGGTAACTGCTTTGATTTTGACGGCCGACTGGTCGTTTGCGAAGATTTTTTCCGGCGGGTTGTACGCTGGGAACACGATGGCAGCGTGAAGGTTCTTGCGGACAGTTTTGATGGGAAAGGTTTGAACTCACCAAACGATATCGTCCCTCACCCGGACGGAAGTCTGTGGTTTACCGACCCAGGATATGGCGACAACATTACCGAGGGCCATGCAGATGCGCCTGGAGGGCCTGCGAACCGTGACGGTCGTCTGCGCTGGAACATAGGGCGTGAACTGATCGGAGAAATCGGGGGAACAAAACGTCAATCTGACCATGTTTTTCGGATTGATCCTGATGGAAGCGTCAAGGCTGTATTGCAGGAGGTGGACCTTCATGATCCGAATGGCCTCTGCTTTTCTCCTGATTACAAAAAACTCTATATTGTCTCGACGCCCAAAGGTCCGGGTCAGAGCATTGGGGGAGATCAGGCGATTCATGTATATGACGTGAATGGTTCGACACTTGGGCCGGGGCAGGTTTTTGCAGATATGCGGCTGAATGGCGTGCAGATGAACCCTGACGGCATTCGTGTGGACGTATTTGGAAATCTTTGGTGCGGCGCGTCAGGTCCGCTCGGCCTGTGTGGTGTGTTTGTCTTTAATCCGGCTGGGAAGCTGATCGGTAGGCTGCGCCTTCCTCAAGGATGCTCAAATCTGACATTTGGCGGTCCAAAGCGGGATCACCTTTTCATGTGCGCTGCGAATTCCCTCTTCGTTCTTCAGGTTGGTACACAAGGGTTTGCTCCGTCCTGATACGCCCATCAAGTGAGGCATCTCCTATGCATTGCGTCTGGCGGCGCCTGGTTTTGTTGGCCCTAAAGGAATCATGGTAATCTTATTGTCTCCAGTCTGGGCCTTATAGTTTGTGATATAGAGGTCAGGTAATCAGTGCAGGTTACCTGACCTTGTTTTTTCGGGAAGCACTATCTTCCGTGGGTGAAAAATACAGAGCAATACAGCCGATGATAGCGGTAAAGGCGACGTAAATCGCTGGTGCGACAGGTGTCTGGGGAGTCAGGGTTGATATTATGGCCGGGGTCAGGCCACCGAATACGGCATATGAGATATTATAAGACAGAGAAACGCCTGAAAAACGTACCATTGCAGGAAAAGCACGGAGCATTCCGATAGGTACCAACCCTACAAACCCACAACACAACCCACTGAAGGCCGCCCAGAATACTAGTGTATGTGGAAATAGCGGTGAAACGCTGTAAAGACCCATTGCGCCAATGGCCAGCCCTACCCCACATATGGCGCTGAGTGTTTTCAGTGACACAGTATCAGTCAAGGCACTGGCAGCCACGACCGAAAGTGTCAGGCACAACGTTGCGGCGAGGCTGGCCAGCATCGTTTCAGAAGACGAAATATTGTGGAGTGTCTGCATCATCGGGGGCATCATTAGAATAAGGACCACGATTGCAGCGGTAAGCGTCCATGTCATCATCATCGAGCACAGAATGCTACGCCGATGATCCCTAATAAGGATTTTGGCCGGCAGGGTAGATGCAGTTTTAGCCTTTTCCTGCATTTCACGAAAAATGGGGGTTTCATCGAGCCAGCGGCGCAGAAACATAGCCGCAAAGCCAAAAATACCTCCCAAAATAAAGGGAATACGCCATCCCCAGGCGGCAACGTCGTCCGGCTTCATAATTGAATGCATTGTCAGAATGACGACGGACCCGAGAAAGATGCCTCCTGTTAGGCCTCCGGTGAGCAGGCCCGTTGCAAGACCTATACGTCCTCGTGGTGCGTGTTCAGAAACAAATACCCATCCTCCCGGAGCTTCCCCCCCGATTGCTGCGCCTTGCATGATGCGCAGGAGAAGCAGGATCAGGGGCGCGCTTACTCCAAGTGTTTGATAGCTTGGAAGCAGGCCCATCATTAGTGTGGGAACTGCCATGAGCAGCACGCTGAGCGTAAAAATTTTTTTTCGGCCGGACGTATCACCAAAATGTGCCATCACGATACCGCCCAGAGGGCGCGCGAGGTATCCAGCGCCAAACAGGCCAAATGCTTCGGCCTGACGGAGCCACTCTGCCTGACTGGCTGGAAAGAAATGAGCAGCAATAAGCTTGGCCAGAAAAGCAAAAATGACAAAATCGTAAAATTCCAGCGCTCCCCCAAGAGAGGCGAGAGCCAGAATGCGAAGTTGCGAAAGGCTCAGGGAAGCACGAGAAACTTCCAGACAGGATGACATGAAAAAAACGATCCCTACGCATAGGTGAAGGGTCCGGTTGATAATCCGGAGCACGGCAACGGGTCTTATAAGGTCATTTATTTCTATTTGTCTATTTATTTGGTAATTATATTTCTAAAATGATGGTTAAAATCAGGAAAAAGATCTCTTTTTGAGAGAGATCACGCTATTGGGTTAACTCTGGAAATTTTGTGAAAGAATATTTTCTGCAAGCGAAAATTCGTCGTTATTACCTTCGATTCAATCTAAATATATAAAGGGGTTGGAGTAATATTCATTGAACCAACCTCTTTATAGAAACTAATTAGCTTCGAAATTTATGGTCTGATAGGTGCTATCAATTGTCTTGTTGTGGGGATTGTTTTCGGGAAGCATTATATGTATGGACTCGCTATATAATTCGTCTGACGCAGTAGTAAGATCTACAATTTCACATATTCCGCCTCCGAAAATAATATTCCCAAATATCCATTCATTAAAATGACGCTCGTCCATCCCAGTTACTGGAGAATAATGCGGTTTTTGACATCTTACTACGAGATTATTATGGCTTTTCCGACTGTAAAAGTGCCCGGTGTGTAGAAATTAGCCATCAACCTACCTGCGCGATGCATATCACAAAGTGCGCCTGCAGGTTCGCTGTTGATCTCGATGGTCTGCTTTGTTCCCTCCAAAATTGTGGCGCAGCCATCCAGTTGAACAAGTGCACAACATAGTAATAGAGTATGAATAATCTTCATAATATGTAACCTTTAGAAAAAACAGGTTTCATATGCGATTCGATTATTAAAAAATAAGTATCGGGAGAATATTCCGAATGATAATTTATTTTTTAATATTAGATCAATAAGGAGTTATTTTACAATATTATCAATTCCACCTCATCAATTTTCAGAAATGATGAGGTGGAATTTTCATTAGAAATTGGCGCTTACTGATCCAAAGAACATACGGGGTGCTCCAATCAGGAATGACTGATACGCTAGAGCGCCCTGCCCTATACTGACCGGATTTCCATTTTCACCCATTGTGGAAATGTAATGAGTGTTTTGAAGATTTGTTACACTAAACGAGAGCGTAATGTCTTTAACGCCTCCGGTGTGTTTTTTCACGTAAGTAAGCTTGCTCAGGTTGTACTGCAAGCCAAGGTTCGCCAACCAGTATGATGGAACCTTTACATCTCCGACGTAACTATAATTACGGTGGCTGTTAAAATTCGCATCTATATAGGCAGTCATGCCTTTCCAAGCATATGAAAGCCGGGTTTTGTACATAAACCGCGGGTAATTGACGATCTGTGCACCCTTTGTGTGATAGACGGTGCCTGCTTCTGTAAGGTTCTGATCGTATGTTGCGTGATCGTAGCTGAAGCTATTGGTAAATGTCAGATTACGGATTGGCATAACGGTCAGAGCCGCATCCACGCCGTTCATAGTGACACCGCCAACGTTTGCGACAGTTGAGATCGGATTGACAGCCGAACCTGATGTGATCTGCTGGAGCCGGTTATTAAAGTTTGTGCGATATCCGTAGACTGAAACGCCTGCGAACTGGCTTGAGTAGCGGTAGCCTGCAGCGTAGGTCCAGTCTGTTTCAGGACGGAAAGAGGAACGTCCCTGATCAAATGCAGTCTGTGTTACGGCAAATGGAGAGGCACAAAGTTTGTACCCGCGCTGGGCATAGGTGTGAACATTCTCCGAAATATCGAAGAACAGTTCGTGCTGTAATCCTGATTGTATATCTTGGCGAAAGGGTTGGTCCAATAGTTCAGGGGGTTCGGTAGAGGTTCTGTCAGCTTCCCATTGACGATGTTAGGCATCTGAAAATCGTATTCGGGAGACTGATAGCTGTTGTTCTCATACCATACACCTGCTCCGAGCTGGTTATGGGCAATGTCATAGTGCACCTGAGACAGGACACCGAAGCGTCGAATACCGGGAGCCTTACGAAGCTCAGAGAGTGGAGAAACATTGGGGGACGGGTAATATGGCGTTGTCCATGTTGACTGGGTGGTTTCGCCATGTCCGTAAGCGCTGGTATCCCATGTCAGGCGATCGCTTAGGACGATATGGGCCTTGAGCCCACCCAGATAATCTGCGAAAAGCGCTGGCAGGCGACGGCGCGCTGTCGTGGAAAAACTACTGAACGCACCGTCATCACTCATGCTGCCTCGAAGGTAGGAAGCGTCAGGGTTTCGGATACTGCATCCGTCAGTAAGCCTGCTGCAATGAGCGCATCTGCGGCCTCGATATCCGGCGTGAACAGTCTGTCCTGCTCGAAAAATGGTACCTTTGCGCGCAGGACTTGTGCAACCTGAGCCAGAGGCTCCGAAGATGCGAGAGGGGCTAGGAAATCCAGCCCCTGAACGGCCGCCAGGTACTCAATCCCGATAATTACCCGAACATTGGCATTGATGTCCCCCACCCGACGTGCCGCAAAGGTGGCCATCGATACATGATCTTCCTGATTTGCCGATGTGGGAAGACTGTCCACGGATGCTGGATGGGCAAGTGTCTTGTTTTCTGAAGCTAGTGCTGCCGCCGTTACCTGAGCTATCATGAAGCCGGAATTGACACCACTGTCATTGACGAGAAATGGAGGAAGCCCACTCATACTCGGGTCCACCAACAGGGCCAGCCGACGCTCTGCAATCGCTCCAACTTCAGAAATTGCGATTGCCATAAGATCCGCAGCGATCGCCACGGGTTCGGCGTGGAAATTGCCACCAGAAATCATTTCGTCGGTATCGGGGAAATGAATTGGATTGTCGGAGACGGCATTTGCTTCAATCAGCAGCACTTTTGCTGCATGTCGAAGGCTGTCGAGTGCGGCGCCCATGACCTGAGGCTGACAGCGCAGGCAGTATGGATCCTGAACGCGTTCATCGTCGATCCGATGAGATGCGCGGATGGCTGAGCCTTCCATCAGCTTGCGATAGACAGCGGCACATTCGATCTGCCCCACCTGTCCACGTAGTGCATGCAGCCGGGGATCGAAGGGGGCGTCTGTTCCACGCGCGGCATCCAGCGTGAGGGAGCCTGTGATGAGGGCTGCCTGAAACAGACGCTCGGCATCAAACAGCGCAACAAGAGCAAGTGCTGTGGAGGCCTGGGTACCATTCAATAAAGCCAGGCCTTCTTTTGGCCCCAGTACTACCGGTGCCAGGCCTGCGGCTTCCAGTGCGGCGGCCCCGGACATGCGTTGACCCTCAAAGAATGCCTCACCCTCTCCGATAACGACCGCAGACATATGGGCGAGTGGCGCAAGATCACCTGAGGCGCCGACAGAGCCCTTTTCTGGAATGACCGGGATCACGCCGCGATCAAGCATATCGATCAGAAGTTGTACTACTCTTGGGTGAACGCCCGAAAATCCTCGGCTAAGGCCATTTGCCTTTAGAAGCAAGATCAGTCGCACGACCCGGTCTGGCATTGGCTGGCCGATCCCCGCTGCATGACTAAGCACGAGGTTTCGCTGAAGATCGCGCAGCCTGTCATCGGGGATGCGTGTCTTGGCCAGCTTTCCAAAGCCCGTATTCACGCCATAGACCGCTGCTCCGCTGGCAACGATGCGATCAACCGATCGGGCAGCGTCAGCAAGCACGTTTTTAGCGTCCTGGCTGAGGCTCACACGGGGGCTGTCAAATACAAAACGACGAAGAGCAGGAAGATCAAGCTTGCCTGGGTCGAGGATGAAATTACCAGACATGTGCATCAGGCCTTTTTAACCATTGGAAGATCTAGACCCTTCTCGTGGGCACAATCTATTGCGATATCGTATCCAGCGTCAGCATGGCGCATCACGCCCGTTGCCGGATCGTTCCACAGAACACGCTTAAGTCTGTTGGTAGCATCCTCGGTGCCATCGGCAACGATCACCATCCCGGAATGCTGGGAGAACCCCATGCCTACGCCGCCGCCATGATGGAGTGACACCCAGGTCGCGCCGGATGCTGTGTTAAGCAATGCATTAAGCAGCGGCCAGTCGGAAACGGCGTCGGAGCCGTCACGCATCGCCTCGGTCTCTCGATTTGGGCTCGCGACCGAGCCACTGTCGAGATGATCGCGCCCGATCACGATGGGTGCTTTCAGTTCTCCGCTGGCAACCATCTCGTTGAACGCAAGCCCCAAGCGGTGCCGGTCGCCCAGGCCAACCCAGCAGATGCGTGAAGGCAGGCCCTGAAAATGGATTTTCTCACGTGCCATATCGAGCCAGTTATGAAGGTGCTTATCGTCAGGCAGCAGTTCCTTGACTTTGGCATCTGTCTTGAAAATATCCTCAGGATCACCTGAAAGCGCAGCCCAACGGAATGGTCCTATTCCCTTGCAGAAAAGTGGGCGGATATAGGCTGGCACGAAGCCTGGAAACGCAAAGGCTTCCTCACAGCCGACTTCCAAGGCCATCTGACGGATGTTGTTGCCGTAATCAAAGGTTGGAATTCCCATGCGATGGAATGCAACCATGGCTTCAACATGCAGCTTCATGGACTCTTTTGCTGCTTTTTCCACTGTGGCCGGGTCTGTGATGCGCATCTTCTCGGCATGATCGAGTGACCAGCCAGCGGGCAGATACCCGTTTAGTGGATCATGTGCAGAAGTCTGGTCGGTTACGCCATCCGGGCGGATACCGCGGCGTACAAGCTCGGGAAAGACTTCTGCCGCATTGCCAAGCAGTCCGACGGAGACAGGTTTGCCGCTTTTACATGCGGCATCAATGATTTCCAAAGCCTCGTCCAGCGTATTTGCGCGGCGATCAAGATAACCCGTTTGCAGGCGTTTCTCGATACGGCCCGGCTCACATTCCACTGCAAGCATCGAGGCGCCCGCCATGACTGCCGCCAAGGGCTGCGCACCACTCATGCCACCTAGACCGCCTGTCAGGATCCAGCGTCCGGTCAGGTCGCCTCCATAATACTGACGCCCCATTTCAACGAACGTCTCATAGGTCCCCTGAACAATTCCCTGGCTACCGATATAGATCCATGATCCAGCCGTCATCTGGCCGTACATCATCAGGCCAGCACGATCGAGTTCATTGAATTTGTCCCAGTTAGCCCAGTGCGGAACAAGGTTGGAATTCGCTATCAGCACACGGGGAGCGTTCTCGTGCGTGCGGAACACACCTACCGGCTTCCCGGACTGCACCAGAAGTGTCTGATCCGATTCAAGATCAAGAAGGCTCTGAACGATCTGGTCGTAGCATTCCCAATTGCGGGCAGCACGACCGATGCCTCCATAAACAACCAGTTCGGATGGCTTTTCAGCGACATCTGGGTCGAGGTTGTTCATCAGCATGCGCATGGCGGCTTCTGCCTGCCAGTTCTTTGCCGTGATTTCTGGACCATGTGCCGCACGGATGATACGGTCATTGGAAAGGCGGGACGAAGTCGGATTGCTCATGACGTCACCTTGACTGTACTTGTATATACATTCATGTGGCGCACCGAAAGCATCTCTGTCAACGTGAAATCGTAATGACCCTCATGGCTATATTCCTATGATGGATTTCAGGGGCGGTAACGACCAACAAAACTGTATCGACTGCCCGAATACGTGAAGACACCTTTCATGACGACTCGCCCATCAACCCATGTGCGGCGCATGAGTTGGAGGCATGCTTCTGGCTCGTCCAGATCGAGAAGCGTGCAGATATCCACGCTCGGAGTTACGGCGAAAACAACGTGTTCGATTTCTTCCGGCCTGGCGATGGAGGAGAGGTGGCGATGGGGGTGTGTCGCCGAAAAATCCTGCTCCATGTAGTCGGGTGCAAAATGAGGAGAGACGAAACGTTCTTCTGACTGAAGGGGTGTATCATCCTCAAAATGAACGATAATAGAATGAAACAGGCGCGCACCCGGGCGTTGCTCAAATGCTGTAGCGAGGTTGCTGTCTGCACGGATCACATCCAGCGAAATAATTTTCGTTGTGTGGATATGGCCATTGGAAACGATGTCATCTGCAATATCGCACAATTCCAGTAGTTCAACACGTTGAGCAGGTTCTGCCACGAATGTTCCCACGCCCTGTGCCCGCGTGACGACACCCTCGCTCGTCAGTTCTCGCAATGCGCGGTGGACGGTCATGCGCGATACGCTGAGAAGTTCTACAAGTTCACTTTCAGATGGCAGGCGATGCCTGATGCCCCACTTTCTATGCACTCGGTGATGTACGCTTTGACCTGCTCTTAACGCGCGGTGGGTTTGTCTTTTCCTAAGACGAGTGACACGTGCTTTCACCTTATCCGGATCTGATTGGTCTATACTGGCATAAGCGAGTATGCCTGTTCCACCTTCGGAAATGCTTTTTAATCCGGATTTCCGCCAAAAATACGGGATGAAGGTTTCACTCCGCCAATCCAATACGACAGCTCATGCGGTCCTTCGATGTCCCAGAGAACCATATCTGCGGCCATCCCAACCTCAAGGCGACCAATAGTTTTCTCGAGCCCGAGTGCTTTGGCTGCGATGTGAGTGTGACCGGCAAGCGCCTCCCCCGGCGTTAGCCTGAACAGCGTACAGGCCATATTCATAACAGCTGTGGGCGAGAGGACTGGCGAAGTTCCAGGGTTACAATCCGTTGCGAGCCCCATGGAAACGCCATGTTTTCGAAACAGTGCTATCGGGGGTAATTTTTCTTCACGTACGAAATAAAATGCACCTGGAAGCAGTATTGCAACGGTTCCTGCGGCTGCCATGGCGCGCACGCTTTGTTCATTGGCATACTCGACATGGTCAGCGGAAAGCGCGTTCCAGTTTGCGGCCAACAGGCTGCCCCCAAGATCTGACATCTGGTCAGCGTGAAGGCGTACTGGCAGCCCGTAGCGGTTGGCTGCATCGAAGATACGTTCAACTTCAGCCGGTTGAAAAGCGATGCCCTCACAAAAGGCATCGACACTATCCGCGAGATTAGCCTCAGCCACGGCCGGAAGCATCTCTTCACAAATATGCCTAACGTACTCCGACTGCTTTCCACGATATTCGGGGGCAAGTGCGTGCGCTCCCAGAAAGGTTGTATGCACGCGCAGCGGGAGCGCATGCCCTACGGCGCGTGCCACACGGAGCTGCTTGAGTTCGTCGTGCAGGGTCAGCCCATAGCCAGATTTTATTTCAACTGTCGTGACGCCATTCTCAACGAGACGTCGGGCACGCTTGAGCGTTATTTCCAGAAGTTCCTCTTCGCTTGCCTCGCGTGTTGCGCGAACGGTAGAAAGAATCCCTCCCCCGCGTTGTGCGATCTCGGCATAGGAAACACCCTGCAGACGCTCTGCAAATTCTGCACTCCGGTCTCCTGCGAAAACAAGATGTGTATGGGGGTCGACAAGCCCGGCTGTCAGCCACTGTCCCCCGCAGGATATGACTTCGTGGGCGAGTTTATGTGGCGCGTCTGGAAGGTCAGCCTGTTTTCCGGTCCAGACAATCAGACCATTTTTAGCTGCGATCGCAGCATTACGTATTTCGCCAAAGGTATCGCCCCTAGGTTGACCCGTGCCGCTTGCGTCCGTTGCCAGATGAACGTCGATCCATAAACGATCCCACATGGGCACTCTCCAAACCTCGGCTTGACCTTAAACATCTATACATGTCTAGTTCACGTATTTTCGTAATACAACGACAATCAGGGTGACGGTTCCATGGGGCTTCCTGTGCATTCCAGTAGCATTTTTGCCAAGCAGGCTCTCCTACCGGATGGCTGGAGGAAAAATGTAAGATTGGAATTTGATGCCAATGGCTGTTTTACGGCCGTCCTGCCAGATAGTGTACCTGTGGCAGGCAGTGAGCATGTTGACGTTCTGATGCCACCACTTCCGAGCCTCCATTCGCATGCTTTTCAGCGGGCCATGGCTGGATTGACGGAAAAGCGTTTGGATCCTGCGGATTCTTTCTGGACGTGGCGCGATCAGATGTACCGGCTGGCAGCTCGTGTCGACCCTGAAGCACTTCAGGCGATTTCAGCGCAATTATATATGGAAATGCTGAAATCCGGTTTCACGCAGGTGGCTGAATTTCATTATCTCCACCATGCCCCCGATGGCACGCAATACGAAAATCCTGCCGAGATGTCCCAAAGCGTCGTGGAAGGAGCGTTGCAGGCAGGGATCGGAATGACGATCCTCCCTACCCTTTATTGCCATGCAGGTTTTGGGCAGAAGCTTGCAGAGGGGCAGAAACGCTTTGGAAGCACACCTGAGTTTATAGCTCAGGTAATTTCGAATATTGGCAGCAAATACAGCGGAAACCTTCTGGTGACTGCGGGTATGGCGATCCATTCCCTGCGGGCGGCCAGCGGCGATGATATCCATAAGATGCTCGCTCTCGTGTCGGACAAAGTGCCCGTCCATATTCATATTGCGGAGCAGGTACGCGAGGTGGAGGATTGCCTGTCTGCACTTGGGCGCAGGCCAGTGCAGTGGCTGCTGGATGAGTTTCCCGTCGACCACCGATGGTGCCTTGTGCACGCTACACATCTGGACGACAGGGAAACGGTCCGATTGGCCCGTTCAGGTGCGGTTGCTGGGCTTTGTCCGATTACCGAGGCAAATCTGGGAGATGGCATTTTCCCACTTTCCAAATACATCGACGAAGGTGGAAAATTCGGTATCGGCACCGACAGCAATGTTCTTTTGAGTGCGATGGAAGAGTTACGAACGCTTGAATACGGGCAACGCCTGTTTTCTCGCAAACGGTGCCGCTCCCTTCCTTCTGAAGCGACAGGCTCTGTGGGAGACTGGCTTTATCAGCAGGCCTTACATGGTGGCTCACAGGCATGCGCGCATGGGGGGGGACGGCTGGCAGTCGGTCAGCGTGCGGACGCATTGAGTATCAGGCGCCAGGACCTCTCTTTCCCTGATCTTGAGATCATGGACATGCTGGATAGTCTGATTTTCGCCTGTCCGTCGTTGCCGGTTCATCATGTGTTGTGTGCAGGAAAATGGGTGATCCGCGATGGGCGCCATATTCATGAAGCTGCAATCAGCCGGGCATATCAAAAAGCAATAACCACCCTGAGATCTTAAGTGATCAGGAGAAACTGATGACGATCCCTATTTTTAGTTTTGCGGCTGGCAACGCCCCTGTTCTGGTAACTATTCCGCATGCTGGCACAGCGCTTGCGCCGGGCATGGTAAGCCGGATGACCGAACTGGGTGTTACACTGCCCGATACCGACTGGTATATGGAGAAGCTCTACAGCAGCTGCGTGGACCTCGATATCGGGATGATCCGCGCGAATTATTCCCGTTATGTCGTCGATCTGAACAGAGGCGCCGATGATGCAACCCTGTATCCAGGCAGACCCAAAACCGGGCTGGTACCAGACCTGACATTCGATGGTAAGGCAATTTACAATGAAGGTCATGCGCCAGATGAAGAAGAAATTGCCGAGCGTCGGCGTCTTTACTGGCAGCCATACCATGACGCTGTTCAGGAAGAACTTGATCGCCTGAAAAAACGATGGGGCTGGGCCATTCTGTGGGATGGGCATTCCATCAAGACCGAGGTTCCGCGGCTTTTTGAAGGAAAGCTCCCGGATCTGAACTTCGGCACCAATGATGGGGTCTCCTGCGCGGGTACTCTAATCAAATCCGTGATGGACGTACCCGAGCTTGGGAACAGTTATTCCACAATCCTGAATGGCCGTTTCAAAGGCGGTTATACAACCCGACATTATGGACAACCTCAGCATGGCATCCACGCAATACAGTTAGAGAAAGCCCAAAGTGTCTATCTTGAGAGTGAGGACGCGCCATGGCCGATAGATGAAAGAAAAACAAAGAAAATCAGGGAGACAATTGGAGCCTTATTACGACAGGCTGTTCTGTGGAGGCCAGAAGGCTGAGTAGCAGGCGCACAGTCGCATGATATAAATCTGGAGTGTGGCGGCGGCGGGCGTATGCTTGCCCTGCTCCGCTCATACTCGCACGCGATTTCGTTCCGGATGATCATCCCACACCTGTTTCGCAGGGACTTACTGGAGTCCATTTTCAGCTCGTGCCAGTCTGTCATATTCAAAGGGCTTTCTGCCTGCTGAATTTTGGACAAGGATCTCGCCTCTGTGCGCCTGATTTTCGTGCTGCCATGCCTGCTGGTCGTTTTGAACTGGCTCTGGCCTTTGCCGCTCTCCCCTGTCACAAAAATTCTGGCCACTGGCTTCCTTTTCATTGGATCGCAGTATCATTACTGGGCACGCCTTTCTTCTGGCTCACCACTCCTTCCGGAGTTTCCACGCCCTCTGATCATTCTGTTTAACTGGGCTTTCAGTGCGATTGCATTCCTCGCTCTGTTCCAACTTGCTCTTGATCTGGGAGTGTTACTGGTCGCAGTTGTGCAGTGGCGGTGGGTGTCTATTCCAGTCATTGCCCGCGTAATAATCGGGGCTTGCTCTACCTTGTTGGCGGCAATCGGGGTTGCCAATGCAATCAAGCTTCCCACGATAAGGGAGGTGACCGTCACCATCTCCAACCTTTCCGCATCGTTTGATGGTTATCGGGTGTTACAATTGACGGATCTGCATCTAACCCGTCTTTTTCCTGAAGCCTGGGCACGATCCGTCGTGACGAGAGCCAATGCGGCTGATGCTGACCTGATCGTCGTTACAGGCGATTTCATTGACGGTTCAGTGGACATGCGGCGCCGAGATATTGCGCCCTTGAAGGAACTGCACGCGCCAGATGGCATCTTCGCTGTACCCGGCAATCATGAATATTATTTCGATTATGAAAGCTGGATCGAGCACCTTGAAAGTCTGGGTATCACGATGCTCCTGAATACCCATAATGTGCTAACGCGTGGGAGCGATCATCTCGTTGTGGCAGGTGTGACAGACCTTTCTGCGGCCCGTCATGGTCAGGTTGGACCTGATCTTGGAGCTGCACTTGCGGGTATTCCCGCTTCCGCACCTGTTATCCTGCTGGATCATCAGCCCCGGAACGCCCGAACAGCTGCGGAGCGCAGCGTTGCTCTTCAGCTTTCGGGCCATACCCATGGTGGCATGATCCTAGGTCTTGATCGCTTGGTTGCCCGAGGTAATGAAGGCTTTGTCTCTGGGCGGTACGACCTGGGCAACATGACCCTCTATGTGAGCAACGGCACGGGACTTTGGCCGGGATTTGCCCTTCGTCTGGGCAAACCATCCGAAATTACGCGCTTTCATCTGCGGGCTGGATGAAGGCTGATTGCGGGTCGATGCATAATGACCCGCTTTCCAGTTCACACTTGTCTTCCGCTCTTTAGGGGAGTGTTTCATCAGGTGATATATCAAGCCGTTTGAGATCTGTGAGCAGCTCTGGCCCAACGGGTTGCCAACCCAGACGTTCGCGTGTGAGCGCGCTGGATGCGGTTAGATCCAGGCCAATGAACATTCCCAGCCATCCAAAATGCTCAGTCGCCTTTTCACGTGGCAACGAAATGACGGGTAAGGAGAGCCTCGCCCCCAAGGTCTCAGCTATTTTGCGAACTGGCACCCCTTCTTCAGCAACAGCATGATAGCATGCTCCAGTTTCTGCTTTGCTTAGTGCAAGGCGATACAGTGCTGCCACATCCAGAACATGTGCAGCTGCAACGCGGTTCATGCCGTCATCGAGATATGCCAATGCGCCTTTCTGCCGAGCAAGCGCGATATAAGGTGTTAAAAGACCCTGACGCATGGTGTCATGTACCTGCGGCAGACGGACGACCGAGACATTGACGCCTTGCTCCAGGAGTTTTCTGCCCGCAAGTTCGGAGGCTACGCGCGGGTTGGGGCTATGTTCGTTAAATACATTCTCTATTGCTTTCTCACCCGGAAGCGCGCTCCCCATCCCTGTGCCCGAGGTGATGATTAATGGCCGGTTAGAGCCACTTAGTTGTGACCCGAGCGCTTCGATTACCCGTCGATCCTTTTCGCAATTTTCGACAAAACGCGAAAAATCATGATCGAAGGCTGTGTGTATTACTGCATCCACTTCTGCTGCGCCCGCACTCAGGCTTTCGGGCTCTTCGAGGGTGCCACGATGGACTTCAGCACCTTTCGCCCTAAGCCATTGCGCGCCTGAGTCCGAGCGCGTCAGGCCCAGCACTTCATGTCCGGAAGACAGAAGTTCGTCCAGGATACGTGCGCCAATAAATCCGGTTGCGCCTGTTAGAAATATCCGCATGGAAATGTCTCTCTGGATTGTCGGAGACGATACCGTGCCCTAAAATCTGTCCTGTTAAAGTAGTGATTTTATCATGGTATAATCTTCAACAGGATCAATATGAGCTCTGATGGTGGCAATGCTCTGGGCGATTTTCTGAGAGAGCGCCGGACACGCCTTGATCCTGTGGTGTTCGGTCTAAAAACAGAACGTAGACGCACACCCGGGCTTCGTCGTGAAGAAGTTGCGCAGCGCTCAAACATATCCCCAACTTGGTATACGTGGCTCGAACAGGGGCGCGGGGGTGCGCCCTCGAAAGATGTGCTCGAGCGCTTGGCGACAGGTCTTATGTTGACTGAGGTCGAGCGTGAACATCTTTTCATTCTTGCGCTTGGGCACCCGCCGGAAACCCGATACAAGGAACATCGTGGCATCACGGCGCGCCTGCAGCATGTTCTGGATGCAATGCCGTTCACGCCCGCTACAGTGAGAACGGCAACATGGGATGTTATCGCCTGGAACAGGGCTGCAACCATATTGCTGACTGACTACGGCAAGCTTCCACCCGAGCAGCGTAATATTCTGCGACTGATTTTCTGTGAAGCACGTGTTCGGTCCGCACAGGAAGACTGGATGGCTGTTGCACGTTATGTGGTGGCGTCGTTTCGTGCAGATGCAATTCGTGCCGGTGCCTCTCGTGAAATCACGCGGTTGGTTGCAGAACTTTCAGCGGAAAGTCCGGAGTTTGAGAAGCTCTGGCGTGATAATGACGTCGTGGGCCAAGGGGATGGGATCAAACGACTTCATCATCCTGCTCTGGGAACTCTGGAGCTGGAATTTTCCCATTTTGGCATTGAAGGTCGCTCAGACCTGACAATGACGACGTATCATCCAGCAACACGCCAGCAAGCCCTCCGGGTACAATCTTTCATCGAAGCCCGCATAACTGCGGAAGAAGTATCTCTTTGATTTTGGAGAGAAGGCCTCATTGCCTCTTTACAGACAAATCCTTTTGGATGCTGTTCAACAGCAGAAAGCTGGAGGCTAAGGCTCAGACGCGCTGCGTTAAACCATGAACAAGACGGTTATTTCTATGATGAAAGCCACAACAGGAAGAGCGACACCCACAAACAGTAATCGCGAGCGATCCTGACAAAGCGCAATGCCTATGAGCGCTCCTGCGATAACGCCAGATCCCATAGGGACAGAAAGCATGATTTCATACCCTGTAGAGCTTCCCCACAGGCTGTTTGGAAAGTCATCTCCCAGCGCCAAGGAGATCCCCATAAGGAACATGCCCCATATAGGATACGTACCAATTACGGCGATAATTGTAACCGCTAACCCGCCCCAGAACCTTAAATCACGCAAGCATCCAACTAACGTTTTGGGAGGTGGCGAAGCTGGCTGTTGCGCGTTCATCGTGCGAGCGTAGAGCAGAAATAGAGCGGCGCTCAAGCGACTATTTTCGTTGTTAAAGACGCCTTCCCTTGTACTGAACTCAGGCTTTATAGCCAGAATATTACGCTTGCAGCGAGGCAGATGGCTGAGAAGAGAACGGTGCCGCCAGTCTGTGGGGCGGGCAAATATGATCTCGATGCGGTTGCGTCTTTTGTATTTTCGCTAGTGGCATTTTACTGTTTTTTTACGAGATCTTTTTTTCGGAATGCAGGGGCTGTCTCTTTTTTTCTTTAGGGCACCCTTGAACCAGTTAGTATCATAACACCCGTCCGCCAGCATTCACTGTGTCTTGCTTGAGGCTGTTTTACTTTCGAATAAACTAAATTAATTGAGCGCATTAGCTTGATAATATTTGATAAAAACTGTGGGAATATGGCAAAAAAAAGCCATTTCAGATGGTGGGCGCGACAGGGATTGAACCTGTGACCCCTGCCGTGTGAAGGCAGTGCTCTACCGCTGAGCTACGCGCCCATCTGATCTTCGGCGGCTTCTATCAGGGGGATTTTGATATGACAAGTCGCTTTTTCGACATGCACAGGCCTTTCTTCAAACTCATTCTGAGGGCAGATCGTAATTTATAACTTTGAGGTCAGTTATAATGCGTAATCCCGGGTTGGACTGTCTGAGAGGATTGGCAATCCTTCTGGTGATTGGGAATCATCTTGGTATCCGTATTGGCCTTGCTGATACTGCTCTGGCCAATGTTCTTCCTCATTAGTTGTTGATGGCGCTGAATTATAATGGTGGTGAAGGCGTCACGATTTTCTTTGTGCTGTCTGGCTTCCTTATTGCAACGCGCGTCATGCAGTGCTGGCGGATCACTGGATAATATTCAGGCAGTACCTTTTATTCTTCATCGTGGCGCACGTATCTTGCCCTGCCTTCTGGGGCTTTTGGCCGTAATCGGTATTTTGGACTGGATGGGTTTCAAGGATTACTCCTTCACCAAGCCCGGACAGAGTTTTCTTGGGGCTGCTACTGCAGCTTTGGGGCTATATTTTAACGTCTGGCAGGCTAATCACGGATGGAGTGTGGCAGGGATAACAGTTCTCTGGTCTCTCTCGATTGAAGAACTGTTTTACTTGGGCTTTCCTTCGCTATGCCGTGTGCCAAAGCGTATTTTAGTTGCCATTCTAGCGTTACTTTCAGTCATTGATCCACTGTATCACTCACAGCTTCATGGCAATGAAATCTGGCGAGAGCAGGCCACACTGACGGGCTTTGGGACCATCGCAATGGGTGTTCTCGCAGCAATCATCGCTCCAACCCTCCAGATCTGTTTCGATCATGATCGGTACTGGAGGTGCATGCCTGATGCTCGCTGAAATATTAGCTCCAGCGGCGTGGTGGCACGCCGTGGGTGATACGATGTTCGCCATGCTGATCATGGGCACAGCTATGCTGGTTATGGCATGTCATTGGCTACCGATGGTTGGCGGTGTCAGATCGTGGTGGCTGCGAAGGATGGGGCAGCTTTCCTATGAAATATACCTGACCCATATGTTTGTTGTTATGGCAGCAGTCCGACTGTTCAGGGCCCATGACTTGCCCTTGGCTCAGGGATGGATGGTTTATCCAATCTGCCTTGTCTTGATCTGGTTACTGGGCGAAGCAATTTTCCGCCTGTTTTCACGCCCTGTGGCAGCATTTTTGGACCAGCATTTCGTTCGTCTTCGTAAATCTGATGCTGGTCCAGTTTCTGTTTAAAAACCAAACATGTGGTCCAGCGAAAATCCTCCATGCCCGTTGTCCAGCCCATGATAACCAAACAGGCGGCAGGTAAGGTCACGGATCAGCACGTATCCACCCTCTCCTGCCCGTTTTAGATGGGCACCATCAAAGAGTTCGTGAGGTCGCACCGTAAACGAACCGGACGGAGCGATATGGATTGTGGTCTCAGCGATCAGGCTGCCATCTGCCCCATGCAGGAGAAGAACTGTTTCGGATTTTGAAGTTCCCTCAATGGAGGCAGGGTGAATCAGGCAGCAGAAGCTGCGTAGTTCTGAATGGCCGAGCTTGAGGAACAGGCGCGTTGTCAGTCCCGGCGGTGGGCCTGAATATGACTGTGGCTCCGAACGCCATGTCATGAGTGTATTGAAGATGTGTGCCCCGAAGCTTGTTTCTGCTGCATGATCACTTTCACGGTTGCGATACCGCATGAGGGCATGCAACCAGCCGTCGCCTTCTCCGCCATCGCGAAAGTCATAAACAAGATCGGCATGGCCCGGACGGTCTGTCAGATCATGAAGAGCAATCGCAGTCGAATGATCTCTCGGAAGGTTTCCCAGAAAGTGTGATGCCGTCTGCATGCCGTTTTCATCGAAGATGTCCAGACGGACTGGAAGTGTCTCCAGAGATTCAGACATGGGGTTAGGCTGTATAAAGCTTTCGAAATGCTTCGGATCCAGGATTGGGAAAGGCAGCAGAAAACCACGGCCTAGAGATGGTGGAAAAGCTTTTATCGCTGGATCTGGACGCAGATTATCCCGCTCAACATTCAGATGCGCGATGCGTGTCCGCCCACGCTGCTCGATTTCATAACGTGGTCGCACAAGGTGGCGTCCTGAGCGCATCTCAAGCTGAGCTGGCCATGTCAGGTCCGGAAACAGGGCGTTAACGTCTACGGCATAGGTTTCAAAGGGGCCTATTTCGCGATCTACCCCGCGATGATCTTCGTGGCCCATTGGGTTGAACGTGATGGCGCCTTTGGGAATTACAGTCGCGTGGCTGTTCTGTATCCACACACGCAGTTTCTCATCCCCTTCAGGAGCGGGGAGCGTTGCGTACCGCACGGATGGCCACGCATTCGCGTCATGCGTGACTGATAGGCTCTGGTCGCCGTTCTTTCCCCAGGTATCCAGAGCATATTTTACCACGTCATGCCCGCGTGCACCGAGGACATGAATGAAAAGCTGTCCCGTGAAAGCTGGGAGGTCGAAGCGGGTACGTACCTCGGAGCTGTCCACAATGATACCAGATGCCGGATCTTCGACTTTCTGTTCCCAGTTCGCGATGATCTGGCCAGTGTGATCGTAGAGCTGCATCCAGTAACGGAGATTTTCAGCTCCATAGCTGGACCAGTAATTGGCCGTCACCAGACGCGTGGCGAAGCGGTCATCATCGCGGAAAAAAGAGAAGTTCGTCGCGAAGTTGAGACGATCAAGGTACGGACGACCTGTAACAATCATACTATCCGGCAGTCGTGCCGGTGCAAGAGTATGAAGCGTTCTGCTTCTCAGTAGCCCGTCAAGACGTGTGCGCATTTTTTCGTCTTCAAACGAAAGCGCAAGCACCAGATCCGCTTCAGTGTGTGGAAGATCCACCAGTGCGCGTTTTGTTCCGCCAAATCCGTCCGGAAGTCCAACCTGCTCGGTATCATGCACGTAGATGCATGCCGGGCGTAGCCCGGGATACAGGGCCGCGAGCGTTCGGGCAGTGTCATCGGGATCATATACCGCGAGAGTTTGCCCCGCGAATGCCTGCTCCATCGCAACCAGCGCGTTTGCCGCAACCGGATGTGCCAGCGCCTTGTAGAGCACATTTCCACCCTGAGGGCCGAAAGTACGGATATCGAGCATGTATGGCCCCCTTCAGAGCTTCAGACGTTGGCGCATTTCTCTCGCCGCAGATGGTGTGTCGTCAAGCGGCTGCGCAGACCAGGGTTCCACATCGGAGCTGAACGGGCGGATACGCCCAGCTTTCTCAAGGGTATCGATGAAGCGTCCGATCCGTGCAGAACGCCCCGGCAAAGGCAGGATCAGCACCGGTGCAGTCGTGGCCGCGGCTTCAGAGATCATGGAAACGCTATCTGTCGTGACGGCGATCATGTCCGCACAGGCCAGCATACCCATGTAAGGATTTTCGGCCCCTGCCCCCGTCAGGATGCGAACTCCCGCAGGTATGAGTTTCCTGTGTAGAACGTCGAGGGCTTCAACCCCGGTGCGCCTTGATGGAGTCAGGACAACCTGATGGTCATGCCGTTGCATAAATTCGAGCAACAATGTTGCGATCTGCTCCGCATCGGCAGGATCAAATGAAAAGCGCCCATTAGCCCCTCCCGTCAGGACACTCAGTAATGGGCGCTGATCGAGCTTGAGGCGCGAATTCCATTCACTGCGCGCTAATGCAAGCTTCTCTGGCGTTACGGGATGAAGGGCATTGCGTGACACCAGCACGTTGGAGCCAGAAATGCCGTCATGCGTATTGGCGACAACGATATCGAAGCGGGAGAGAGAGGCTCTCGGGTTCTGGATCTGCACCACAGGAATGTTATGTTTTCTGCTAAGTGCGGCTCCTATGATGCCTCCTGTCCCGCCAATGCTGATCAACACGTCAGTATCATCGGGGCAATCGATATGATCGATGCGCCTTAACGGAGATGGCCAGAAGCGAGCAGGCATGTGATTCCATGGAGAGTGAATGCGGACTGCCCTGAATTCCCAGTCAAATCCCGCTTTTTCCGCAAGTCCCGCGCCCTGTGCACGCATCCCGGCAAAGTCCTCGGCGATGATGAGTGCTTTCATGACGGAGCTCCGAAAAATGACTGATGAAGGAAGGTATTTCCCGAACTGCCGGAAATTTGGCAAGAAGCGCAAATGACAACGCCCGATATGCCAGCAGACCTGCCTCCCGCGAATCCTGAAAGCTTCGATGCGCTCGGGCTTATTTCGCCCCTGCTCGCCGCGCTTCAGCAAGCCGGCCACAAACGACCCAGCGCCATCCAGCAACAGGCTATCCCGCCTCTGCTTGAAGGACGTGATGTTCTTGTCGCCTCTCAGACAGGAAGCGGAAAGACGGCTGCGTTCGCTTTGCCTATCCTGCAAAAACTCTCCCAGACAAAGCGCGCCCATGGGCCACGTGCATTGATTCTCGAGCCAACCCGTGAGCTTGCCGCACAGACTGCGGCCGTCTGCCGGATGCTGGGGCGTCAGCTTTCACTACGTACCCGAGTGGTCTGTGGTGGAACATCGCGTGAACAGCAGCTTAAATCCCTCGCAGATGGCGTAGATATCGTCGTTGCAACGCACGGGCGTCTGCTGGATCTCGTCATGCAGGGTGATCTGGTTCTCGAATATATCAGCTTCCTTGTGCTGGATGAGGCTGATCGCCTTCTGGATGAAGATTTCTCGGAGAGCATGAACGCGCTCGTCCCCTATCTCCCGGAACACCCGCAGACAGTTTTCTGTTCCGCGACGCTACCTGAGCCTGTTATGGCGCTCGCAAAGCGCGTTACCCGCGATCCTGTGCGTGTTGAGGTTTCGGAAGAGACCTTTACCCCCAAGCGTATCCGTCAGCGCGCTCTGTTCGTGGACAGGACAGACAAGCCCGGTGTGGTGCTGAAGATGCTCAATGCCGTCGAAGGACGCTGTATCGTTTTCGCTCGTACGAAGAATAATGTAGATGCGCTTGGCAAGCTCCTCCGTCAGAGCGACGTGAAATGCGAGACGCTGCATGGCGATCGGTCCCAGGGGGCGCGTAACAAGGCTTTGGACAACTTTCGCCGCGGTCGTGTGCGGGTTCTTGTGACCACTGATATCGCGTCCCGTGGACTTGATATTCAGGATGTCGAACTCATCATCAATCTGGACATGCCAGACACTCCCGAAGCCTACGTGCATCGTATCGGCCGTACTGCGCGTGCTGGAAAAAAGGGGGTGGCGTTCTCTCTGATTGATGCTGACGAGCGTCTGCGCCTGCGCGAAATCGAGCAGCATATCGGCTACCGCGTTCGTATCACGACTGATGACATTCTGGACCGTTGATCTGCGTCGTGGGTTGCTCGCGATGTGAAGACTTTGGCGACATCCCGGAACGTGATTAGAGTGGGGGTATGACAGACCCCCGCTCCATTCCCGCCGATAGTGTGGCGATTCTCTCCGCGCTTGTGTCTTTTGATACGACGAGCCGAAATTCCAATCTACCACTGGTGGAATGGATAGAAGAATATCTTGAGCATCACGGAGTGCGCTTTACGCGTTATCCTGGTGGTGACGATGGAAAGTGGAATCTGCATGCATCTATCGGGCCGGATGAAGCAGGCGGAATTGCCTTCTCAGGCCATCTGGATACCGTCCCTGTAGACGGTCAGGACTGGACGTCCGATCCCTTTATCCTAAGGGAAGAAAATGGCCGTCTGTATGGGCGTGGCGCTGCAGACATGAAGGGTTACGTTGCCTGCATGCTCGCCGCAATACCGGATATTCAGGCGATGGAGCTGTCGCGACCCGTTCACCTGCTCTTCACATGCGATGAAGAAATTACGTGTAATGGCGCACGTGAGCTGATTGCAGATCTGCAAAAGGCTGGTCAGGTCCCGGCCCTGTGTGTCGTTGGCGAACCCAGCCTCATGACCCCGATCATTGCTCATAAAGGCCGTTTTGCCGTCCGTGTGAAATTGACCGGGAAGTCGGGTCATTCGTCGGGTCCACAGCATGGGCGCAATGCCCTTCACGCGATGGGCCGCGCGATTGCTATTTGTGCGGATCAGGCAGAATGGTTCGCAACGCAAGGCCGGCGTGTGGAGGGATTTGACCCGCCATATACGTCAATGCAGGTTGGGCTTGCGGCTGGTGGCGCCATTTTGAACATCATTCCCGAGCATGCATGGTTTGATGTGGAATGGCGTAACGTGCCCGGTGATGAAGGGCCGCAGGCACTGGAGCATTTGCAAAGCGCACTAGCCCCTCTGGATGCCGTTCTGCGCAACGATAATCCTCAAGGCGGCATCACATATGAAATGCTGGTGGATCTTCCTCCGCTGTCCCTCTCTGAGGAGCATCTCCTGACGGACGTGACCCGACAGATCACCGGGAGCAACACAACCGGGTATGTTTCTTACGGAACAGAGGCCGGTATCTATCAGCGTGGCGGTATGGAGAGCATCGTCTGCGGGCCGGGTGATATTGCTCAGGCCCATCGTCCGGACGAGTTCATTGCCATTGAACAGTTGCAACGATGCGACCGCGCCATTCGCACTTTCGCACGACGTATCAGCGCTACGCCATGAGTTGTAAGGCAGGGTTGCGTCACCATCCGATCCGTATCCGTCAGCCGCAGTTGACGGAACAGCTTCCGGGTACAGGGCGTCCTGCCGAAATTTTCAAAATCGATCTGCCGCTTCCGGACCTGTCTGCATGGCAGGGAGGAGCACATGATATTCCGGGCGTGTGTATTTTCGATTCAGGGACCGCTGGTCCGGAGATCGTGGTCTCGGCTCTTGTCCACGGAAATGAGTACGCCGGAGCATGTGCTCTGGAACGATTGCGACAGACCAATCCTGTTCCCAGATCAGGCCGACTGACCCTCATTCTTGCGAATCTTTCTGCCTTCAACGCTTTCGATCGTACACGCCCTCTACATTCCCGATACTGCGATGAAGACCTGAACCGAGTCTGGCATCCGGGCAGATTGTCTGGTCATGAGCATTCGCTGGAGCTTGATCGTGCAAGGCGGATTAGACCCTTCATCCAGCGCGCGGATCTTTTGCTGGATATTCACTCCACGCTCTGGCCATCTGAGCCATTGTTCATTGTCCCGCCCCGTCCGCGGTCAGTGGAACTAGCCTGCGCTTTGGCCTCGGGCAAGGAACTTCCTGCGCTTGTACTGACCGATCTCGGACATAATGGTGGCCCCCGTCTGATCGAGGAAGGACACTTCATGTCCGCAGGCGGAACCGGGAGAAGCTGTCTTCTGGAGGCAGGTCAGCATTGGGAGAAAAACACGGTTACAGTGGCTGAGGCTGCAATCCTGCGCCTTCTTGAGCAGGCCGAAAATATTCACTTAGCCGGAAAATCGTCAGAACTAGATCATCCTGCAGTGACGGCGATCGTCACAGACAACGTTCTGGCGCGCAGTAGTGACTTTACGTTTGTGGAGCCTTGGGTGGGAGGAAAAAATATCCCCCACGCAGGGAGTGTCATTGCGCGTGACGGTGATGATCTGATCTGCACGCCGTATGACAACTGCCTCCTGATCATGCCCAATCATCGCCCCAGACGTGGGCAACTGGCGGTGCGCCTCGCGAGGATATGCACCGCCAGCCAGTCCTGATTACTCAGGCGGAAGCGCGGTCATAAATCGGGAAGCGGCGGCAGAGAGCCTTCACTTCTTCATGCACGCGCTGTGCAACAGCTTCGGCATTTTCGTCTTCGAGCGCTGCAGTCAGAACTTCATCGATCATACGACCGACTTCGCGGAACTCAGCCTCACCAAACCCGCGTGCAGTTGCTGCAGGGCTGCCCAGACGGATGCCAGACGTTACGAAAGGCTTCTCTGGGTCGAACGGAATTGCGTTCTTGTTGGCCGTGATGCCTGCCTTTTCAAGGATGGCTTCGGCAAGCTTGCCTGTGACCTTCTTTGGGCGAAGATCAACAAGGATCAGATGGCTGTCTGTGCCGCCTGTGACGATGTTGAAGCCACGATTCTGAAGTTCATCAGCAAGTGCTGCTGCATTAGCTTTCACTCGCTGCTGATACTCACGGAACTCGTCTTTCAGAGCCTCGCCGAATGCTACGGCCTTGCCTGCGATCACGTGCATCAGCGGGCCGCCCTGCAGTCCAGGGAAAACCGCAGAATTGATCTTCTTGGCAATGTCGGGGTTGTTGGTCAGCACAATACCGCCACGTGGCCCACGGAGTGTCTTGTGGGTTGTGGACGTTGTGATGTCTGCAAATGGCACCGGGCTTGGATAGAGACCTGCTGCAACCAGACCGGCAAAATGCGCCATATCCACCATCAGAGAGGCGCCAACTTCGTCCGCAATCTTCCGAAAGCGTGCGAAATCAATGACACGCGGATAGGCAGAGCCACCAGCAACAATGATGCGCGGCTTATGCTCGCGTGCCAGACGCTCCATCTCTTCGTAGTCGAGAATGCCGTCTTCGCCACGCACACCGTACTGAACAGCGTTAAACCACTTGCCGGAGTAATTCGGTGCAGCGCCGTGGGTCAGGTGTCCACCGGCAGCAAGGCTCATGCCCAGAACGGTATCGCCAGGCTTACCCAACGCCATGAAAGCAGCCTGGTTCGCGTTGGCGCCAGAATGCGGCTGGACATTGGCGAATTCTGCACCAAAGAGCTTCTTGAGGCGCTCGATGGCAAGCGTTTCGACGCGATCCACATCTGCGCAACCGCCATAATAACGCTTGCCCGGAAGGCCCTCGGCATATTTGTTGGTCAGAACAGAGCCCTGAGCTTCCATCACGGCGAAGGAGGCCATGTTTTCGGAAGCAATCAGCTCGATGCCGTCCTGCTGGCGTGTCAGTTCGTCATTGAGAATGGCCGAAACTTCGGAATCGACTTCTGCGAGAGGGGCATGAAAAAAACGCTTCAGTTCGGACTGGCTGGCGTGTTCTGACATCGTGGTCCATTCTCCAAAATGAATTCGGGGTCGTCACTATCGCAGAACGCCCGTATCAGCAAAAACAATCCGCTCTTTTCCAGCCTTAATTTCCCAGCAAGGAACTTTCATGATCACTTCGCTCTGGCGGACCAAACCCGTGTCCCCGGAAGCCGATACCAAGGGTGGGCTCAGGCGTGTGCTTGGGCCGTGGCAACTCATTGCCCTTGGCGTCGGCGTGACCATCGGTGCAGGCCTGTTCTCGCTTACAGGGGTCGCGGCCGGTCAGAACGCAGGACCCGCTGTCGCGATCTCATTCATGGTCGCTGCCATAGCATGTGGTTTTGCTGGCCTCTGCTATTCCGAACTCGCAGGCATGATACCCTCCGGTGGCTCAGCCTATTCCTATGCATATGCCTCAATGGGCGAGCTGGTGGCATGGATCATCGGTTGGGATCTGGTGCTGGAATACACAGTGGGTGCCGCAACTGTTGCGGCAAGCTGGTCGGGGTATGTCGCGTCTCTGCTGGCGGGCTGGGGGATCAATATTGATCCCAGACTTCTTGCAACGCCCATGACCCCCGTGACGCTGCCCGATGGATCAGTGGTCAACGCATGGTTTAATGCCCCGGCCGTTTTCGGAATCTGGATCGTTTCTGCCCTTCTGATGCGGGGTATGAGCGAATCGGCGCGTGTGAATGCTGTGATCGTGGCGATCAAAGTCACCGTCGTGGCGCTCGTGATTGTACTGTGTGCGCCTCATATACGCTTGGAAAGGTATCACCCGTTCCTTCCGGCTAATACGGGTGAGTTCGGCCATTTCGGTGTCAGCGGTGTGATGCGTGCTGCGGGAATGGCGTTTTTTGCCTATTTAGGGTTCGACATCATCTCGACGGCGGCTCAGGACAGCCGGAACCCGCGACGTGACATCCCGTTGGGTATCATCGGCACGCTCATCATCTGTTCGCTGACATACGTGACTTTCTCTCTCGTCCTGACGGGTGTGGTCGATTACCGCTCGATGGCAAACGATCCGAGCCCCGTGGCGACAGCTATCGACGTTGCACATATTTCCTGGCTTAGCAGTTTTGTGAAACTCGGCATTACCGCTGGATACATCTCGGTCCTGTTCGGGTTGCTGCTCGGTCAGGCGCGCGTGTTCATGGCCATGTCACAGGACGGGCTGCTTCCAGGGGCGTTTGCAAAGCTCAACCAACGGACACGAACTCCGTGGACGTCCCATGTCATTTCAGCCTTGACCAGCAGCCTGCTGGCAGCAGTTTTGCCAATTGCCGAGCTTGGGAACATGACCTCCATTGGCACCCTGCTGGCGTTCGTGATCGTTTGTGTGGGCGTCATGTTCCTGCGTCATCGCGCACCCGAACTGCCAAGACGGTTCCGTGTTCCGGGAGGCGCTATAATACCGGTCCTTGGAATACTGTCCTGCGGCGCAGTCATGGTGTCTCTCGACATTCTCACATGGCTCCGGCTCGTAGTATGGCTCGCGGTCGGACTGGTTGTTTATTTCTTCTACGGCATTCGCCACAGCCGTCTGGCCATGTCGAAAAGATAGGAGCATGATCCGGGGAATGACGAACTCTGCATTCCCCCTCTCCCGTCCGCGGCGCAATCGCCACGATGATTTCACCCGCCGTATGGTTACCGAGCATCGCCTGCATGTCGATGATCTGATCTGGCCCATCTTCGTCTGCGAAGGTGAGAAGCAGTGCCAGAAGGTGACCTCCATGCCGGGCGTTGAGCGCGTTAGCCTCGATATGCTGGTTGAGCACGTCCGTCCCGCCGTCGAGCTCGGAATCCCGGCAGTTGCCATTTTTCCCATTACGCCCGTTGAACTACGTGACGCAGAGGGCAACGAGGCGGTTAATCCCGACAACTTGATGTGTCGTGCTGCGAGGGTGCTCAAGGCCGCATTCCCCAAGCTAGGGCTGATTGGTGACGTCGCGCTTGATCCATATACGGATCATGGGCATGACGGCCTCATTCAGGATGGTTATGTCATGAATGATGAGTCAGTTGAGCTCTTGCGTCTTCTGGCTCTGAATCAGGCCAATGCGGGCATCGACATCATCGCCCCCTCAGACATGATGGACGGCCGCGTAAAAGCCATTCGTGAAACGCTTGATGCCAATGGCAAAGTGACAACGCGCATCATGGCCTACACTGCAAAATACGCATCAGCGTTTTATGGGCCCTTCCGTGATGCGCTTGGATCGGGTGGACTGCTGACAGGCGACAAAAAGACCTATCAGATGGATCCTGCGAACACCGATGAAGCTATGCGTGAAGTTGAGCAGGATCTGCGCGAAGGCGCGGACATGATCATGGTGAAACCTGGGATGCCCTATCTGGACATTATCCGTCGTGTTCGGGAACGCTTCGAGGTCCCAACATTCGCGTATCAAGTCTCAGGCGAATACGCGATGATGATGGCCGCCATTCAGAATGGTTGGCTTGAGCGTGATCGCACAATCATGGAAAGCTTGATTGCCTTCAAGCGTGCTGGTTGTAACGGCATTCTGACATATTTTGCACTTGATGCAGCCCGCCTGATACGTGGCTCAAACTGAACACGCGTCAGCTTAGAGGTGTTCAGGCCCATGCCAGTGGTCTGAACGCCGAGACACAGGCTGCAAAGATCTTGGAGGGAGTGGGTCTTAAGGTGCTTGCGCGTCGCCTCAGGACACCCTTCGGCGAAATAGATCTGATCGTCGCAGATGCGGAATGGGTCATCGCTGTTGAAGTCAAGCAGCGGAAGACACTCAAAGAAAGCGCCGAGGCCCTGAGCCAAAAGCAGTCACAACGACTACTGGCGGCTTTCGATTATGTCCTGAGCGTGCGGCCGGAATGGGGCAGACCCAACACGCGATTTGATCTTGTGGTTGTGGACCAGAAAGGCAGAACGCGACGCATACAGGATGCGCTACGAGCGTTCTAGAAGATCAGGTATGATGGCGGGTGTGGTGATGCGCGGCCGTAACGCCAGCATGCGCATGGTAGCGATAGGCAACGGTACGAACGGCTGCAGTATGATGGGTGTTATAGGCTATACGGGAGTGGCTGGTGTGGCTGCTAGCGAAATGTCGCATCGCTGGGTGGTGATAAACCGGTGTTGCGGTCAGAGCATCCAGAGTTAGTTTGCTGGCTTCCCAGTCGGTGATGACGCGTGCCTGTGCCTTACCGCTCATGCAGAGCCCAAGACCCAGAACTCCAAGAAACATTTTTCCGACCAGATTTCGCGCCATCGACTTTGCCCCATTCCCAATGAATGCAGGCATCGTATGCCGTAAAATCATACCTCGACAAGCGCCAATGATCATCAAAATGAAAAAATCAAGGTATTGCCATTTTTGAGATGTTTATGGCGGCAATGTGGCAGGTTGACGGAGATATATCGCACTCCCCGGCCCTCAAAGGACCGGGGATTTGACAGAAATCAGGCGCTTGCTGTTGCGATGCCTTTTTCGGCCATCAGCGTTTCAAGCTCACCGCTCTGATACATGTCGCTCACGATATCGCAGCCACCGACAAATTCACCCTTGATATAGAGCTGTGGAACGGTCGGCCACTGGGAGAAATCCTTGATGCCCTGGCGCAGTTCTGCGCTTTCAAGAATGTTGCAGGTCTCGAAGGGTACGCCCAGATGATTGAGGATCTGCACAACGCGTGCTGAGAAGCCGCACTGCGGAAAGAGCTTGTCGCCCTTCATAAACAGCATGACCGGATTAGCGTCGATCAGAGTCTGGAGGTGCTGGAAGACGGGTTCGGACATCGGAGTTTCCTTTTGTCGCTCCCGGCGAGGGGTATGAAATTGATCTCGCCGGAAGAGCAGGTAGTGCAGAAGGGGATGGATGCCCCAGGTTTCAAGGGGTCAGTGTTTTCAGTGCCATGGCATGAAGCTCGGTTCCCATGCGGGTTCCAAATGCTTCGTAAACCAGCTTGTGCTGGGCAACCCGAGTGCGCCCGCGAAAAACTTCGCTGACAACGGTGCAGGCGTAATGATCACCATCTCCAGCCAGATCTTCAACGGTAATCTGAGCATCGGGGATAGCTGCAAGAATCGTACGTTCGATTTCAGAAGCGGTCATGGGCATGAATTCAGGCTCCCTCACCCATGAATTTAGGAAAAAACGCCTCATTGATTTCGCGCAGTCTGCTTGCAGAAACAGACATGCCATCGGCCATCTTCAGGCTGGTGCCCTTGGAATGACCGAGCTTGCGCGCAGGAACATGAGCTTTTTCGGCTGCTGACAGCATAGCCTTCGCATTCTTGGTCGCGATGACATAGCAGGCCTGATCCTCGCCATACCAGAAAGCGTGTATCGGCAGACCGTGCGGGGGCGCCAGAAGTTCACAGCCCACACCGCTCGCCATCACCATTTCCGCGATGGTGATCATCAGCCCGCCATCGGCAATATCATGACAGGCAGCGACATGCCCTGCTTCAATCTGAGCGCGCACGAAGTCGCCGTTATGGCGTTCCGCAACCAAATCAATGCGCGGCGGCGCACCTTCTTCCTTATGGCAGATTTCACGCAGCCAGAGCGACTGCCCGAGTTCACCACGAATTTCACCAACCAGCACCAGGTCATGGTTATCCGGCATCGCAAGACCGATGGATTTCGAGGCATCGGCAATGACACCCAGAGCTCCGATAGCAGGCGTTGGCAGGATTGCCTGTGCAAGCCCTGTTGGGGAGCGTGTCTCATTGTAAAGCGAGACATTACCGCTCACGACCGGGAAATCGAGTGCCCGGCATGCATCGCCCATGCCCTTAATTGCATCGGCGAACTGCCCCATAATTTCCGGGCGCTCAGGATTTCCGAAGTTCAGATTGTCGGTTACGGCCAGTGGCTTCGCACCGGTGGCCGTTATGTTACGCCATGCTTCGGCAACAGCCTGGGCGCCGCCAGCTTTTGGATCGGCCTGACAATAACGCGGTGTGCAGTCTGTGGTCAGCGCCAGACCCAGCCGTGTGCCATCAACGCGCACGATGGCAGCATCCGCAGCGCCGGGGCGACGCGCGGTGTTACCACCGACCGAGCCATCATACTGATTCCAGATCCATGAACGCGATGCCAGATCAGGGCAACCGATTAGCGTAAGAAGAGCATGCTCAATACCGACGGGATCAGCAGGTGGGCTGATGTGACGTGGAGGCTCAGCATGAACCATCGGGCGATTATAAATCGGGGCTTCGTCAGCCAGCGGAGCAAGCGGAATATTTGCCTCTGTCACTCCGTTATGGATAACCGTGATGTGACCGCTATCCGTCAGCTTTCCGACAATCGCGAAATCCAGCTCCCACTTCTCGAAGATCCGGCGTGCTTCTTCTGTGCGCTCCGGCTTGAGAACCATGAGCATACGCTCCTGGCTTTCGGATAGCATCATTTCGTACGCTGTCATGTTCGGTTCGCGCTGAGGAACAGCATCGAGATTCAGCTCAATGCCCACGCCGCCCTTGCCTGCCATTTCAACGGCAGAAGATGTCAGACCAGCAGCACCCATGTCCTGAATGGCCACGATTGCGTCTGTTGCCATCAGTTCAAGGCATGCCTCGATCAGCAGCTTCTCGATGAACGGATCTCCAACCTGCACAGTCGGGCGCTTTGAGGCTGCCTTGTCGTCAAACTCCGCCGAGGACATTGTGGCGCCGTGAATGCCGTCGCGTCCGGTCTTGGAGCCAACATAGACAACCGGATTGCCGATACCTGCCGCAGCCGACAGGAAGATCTTGTCCTTGCGGGCAATACCGACCGTCATCGCATTCACGAGCGGGTTGCCGTCATATGCCTTGTGGAAATTGACTTCGCCGCCCACGGTCGGAACGCCAACGCAGTTACCGTAACCGCCAATTCCTCGGACGACACCATCAACAACACGGCGGGTGCCAGAGTGTTTCGCGTCACCAAAGCGAAGCGCGTTCAGGTTCGCAACAGGACGTGCCCCCATAGTGAACACATCACGCAGGATACCACCCACACCGGTTGCAGCGCCCTGGTAAGGCTCGATGAATGACGGGTGGTTGTGGCTCTCCATCTTGAAGATGGCAGCCAGCCCCTCGCCAATATCAACAACACCAGCGTTTTCGCCCGGACCATGGATAACCCATGGGGCTTTTGTCGGTAGCGTCTTGAGATGAACGCGGGAGGATTTGTAAGAGCAGTGCTCAGACCACATGACCGAGAAGATACCCAGCTCGGCAAAGCTGGGTGTGCGGCCCATAATCGTGAGAAGCTTGTCGTATTCGCCGCCGGTCAGACCAAAGGACTGGGCGAGCTTGGCGTCAATGGTGACTGTCATGCAACCAGAGCCTCCACAAGCCCTTTGAAGAGAGGCACGCCATCTGTCGCGCCGATTTCAGGATCAACCAGGTTTTCAGGATGTGGCATCAGCCCACAGACGCGGCCGTTCTCGCTGAGAATTCCCGCGATCGACAATGCACTTCCATTTGGATTGGCATGCCGGTCATCGTGTGACACATGCCCGGAAGCAGTGCTGTAGCGGAATGCCACGCGCCCTTCGCCTTCAAGGCGCTGAAGAGTCTCGGGGGACGCTGTATAATTTCCATCACCATGAGCCAGCGGCGCGCGGAAGACATCTCCGCTTTTCCAGCCGCGGGTATAGGGTGTGGTCGCGTTCTCAACCTTCAGATGGCAATCCTGGGACAGGAAGCGCAAACCGGCATTGCGCAAAAGCGCGCCGGGAAGAAGGTGTGATTCTGTCAGAACCTGAAAACCGTTACAAACGCCGAGGATGTGTCCACCCTTTTCGGCAAAGCGACGGATTTCAGCCATGATCGGAGAATGTGCGGCCATGGCGCCACTCCGCAGATAGTCGCCAAAGCTGAAACCGCCTGGAAGAACGACCAGATCGAGATCACCAAGGGACGTCTCGTGATGCCAGATCATGCGTGGAGCATGACCTGTAATCAACTTGAGGGCGTGAGCCATGTCGCGTTCCCGATTGGTCCCGGGAAATACGACGATACCTGCCTTCATTTTTTCTCCTCCACGCTGGCGTGGCAGGCGTAGTTTTCGTGGAGGGCACGATATACGGCCTTTCCGGCAGGCTGCGTCATGGCGTCCGTGTTGGCATGAAGCCATGCGACAATGACACCACGAACCTGCTGTGTGCTCTGGGTTTCAGGAACACAGAAAGCTACAGGCGCAGAGCTGTCCTTGGCGTAAGTGTCATATTCCTTGGACCAGACAGCGCTGTCCATGATGCCTGCAATGTAGGCGTCACAACCGATAACGCCGTTTTTGCTCGAACACATTGCACCCAGTGCCTTGCCACTCAGCTTGGACACGCGTTGTGCATGCGCTGTTCCCGTTAATGCCGGCGTAGCGATCAGAGTTGTAAGCGCGAGTGCGGCGGCGAAGCGGATCATGCCACCACCTCTACGCTGTAATCTTCAATGACTTCGTTGGCGAGCAGTGCGCGTGCCATGGCTTCACCCTTGGCAATCGCTGCCGAGGAGTCGTCCGCAGGTACGTCAAGGTCGACCACACGATTGACACGAACTTCACCAAGACCCTGAAAACCAAGGGAGTTCAGGGCGTGGCCGATAGCCTTGCCCTGTGGGTCAAGAACGCCTTCCTTGAGTGAAACATAAACGCGAATTTTCATTGCACTGCCTCCGGGCCCTTCTGATCGCCGTTGCCGGATTCTGGCAAAATTCCCAGACGCCGCGCGACTTCCTGATATGCTTCCTCAACACGGCCCATGTCCCTGCGGAACCGGTCCTTGTCCATTTTTTCGCTGGTTTTGGAATCCCACAGACGGCAGTTGTCCGGTGAGATCTCATCCGCGAGAATGATGCGCATCTCCTCGCCTTCCCACACGCGACCAAACTCCAGTTTGAAGTCCACCAACGAAATACCCACGCCCATGAAAATACCCATGAGGAAATCGTTCGCCCGCAGTGCAAGCGTGTTCATGTCGTCCAGATCGTGCGGCGTGGCCCAGCCAAATGCCGAAATGTGCTCCTCAGAGACCATCGGATCATTGAGCGCATCGTTTTTGTAATAATACTCGACAATGGTACGCGGCAGTCTGGTTCCTTCGGGGATACCAAGCCGCTTTGCCAGCGAGCCTGCAGCCACATTGCGGACCACAACTTCCAGGGGGATGATTTCCACTTCCCGGATCAGCTGTTCGCGCATGTTGAGGCGGCGGATGAAATGAGTGGGGATGTTGATGTCATGAAGCTTTAGCATCAGGTATTCGCTAATGCGGTTGTTCAGAACACCCTTTCCCGTGATGATGCCGCTCTTCGCGCCGTTTCCAGCGGTGGCATCATCTTTGAAATACTGAACGAGGGTACCGGGTTCGGGTCCTTCGAAGAGAACCTTTGCTTTGCCCTCATAGAGCTGGCGGCGGCGGGCCATGAGCAATCCTTGTCGCGTTGTGCCGGAACACTTTGCCTGGGGGATAGGTGCGGCAGTCCGGCAGCGGAGATCGGCCTTTTATAGCATTCCACTGTCCGAACGGCGAGAGCGGACGGGCAGTAATAATCTGCCCGCCCCTTCTCTCAGCCGAAGATGCGCGTAAAGACGCGGTCAACAGCCTGAAGATGCAGGGAAGCATCGAAGGCGCGATCCAGAAGATCCGCATCAATACGTCCTGAAACTTCTGGGTCTTCCGCAAGATTCTCTCGGAAGCTTTTGCCATCGGGCTTGTTGAGCTTGGTCCATGTTGCCATGGCGTTGCGCTGGACGATGCGATAGGCGTCCTCGCGCGTGATACCGGCGCGGGCCAGTGCCAGAAGCACCTCTCCCGAATGGACCACGCCGCCGAGGCTTTCCATGTTTGCGATCATCTGCTCAGGATAGACGACCAGCTTCTCCATCATTCCTGCAAGACGCATCAGAGCAAAATCCAGCCCGATCGTTGCATCCGGGCAGATATTACGCTCGACAGCCGAATGGCTAATGTCGCGCTCATGCCACAGAGCAACGTTCTCAAGAGCCGGTGTCACATGAGAGCGGATCAGACGTGCAAGGCCCGTAAGGTTTTCCGAGAGAACCGGATTGCGCTTGTGAGGCATCGCGGAGCTGCCCTTCTGCCCCGGATGGAAAAATTCTTCCGCTTCCCGGACTTCGGAGCGCTGGAGGTGACGAACCTCTACAGCCAGACGCTCGATCCCGCTTGCGATGACGCCGAGCGTACAGAAGAACGCGGCGTGGCGATCACGCGGGATGACCTGCGTGGAGACGTCTTCTGCAGCCAGACCTAGTTTGTCTGCGACATATGCCTCAACTTCCGGGTCAATATGCGCATAGGTGCCAACCGCACCCGAAATTGCACAGACCGCAATTTCCTCACGGGCTGTCAGGAGGCGCTTGCGGTTACGCGCGAATTCGGCGTAGTGGCCCGCAATTTTCAGGCCGAAGCTGGTCGGCTCCGCATGAATGGCGTGACTGCGACCAATCGTGACAGTGTTTTTATGCTCGTAAGCCCGCGCCTTGAGCGCTGCCAGAACCTTGTCCAGATCTTCCAGCAGAAGATCACACGCTTGCGTCATCTGAACCGAGAGGCACGTGTCCAGAACGTCCGAAGAGGTCATGCCCAGATGAACAAAACGGCTCTCTGGTCCGATTTTTTCTGCAAGCCATGTAAGGAACGCGATGACATCATGGCGCGTTTCTGCTTCGATCTCATCGATCCGTGCGAGGTCGGCGTCGGAGAACGCGGCCATTGCGGCATCGCCCTTCGTACGGATGATCCGGGCGGCTTCGGCGGGGATTGCACCGCGCTCTGCCATGGCTTCACATGCGAGTGCTTCGATCTCGAACCAGATGCGGTAACGGTTGGCTGAAGACCAAATCGCGGTCATCTGGGGACGGCTATAGCGCGGGACCATAGGAACTCCGGAGCAGGGTGGGTCTTTACGGAGGCTGCTTAGACCAAATACGAAGATATTGCACAGACCTCTTTTGGAAGAACATTGCATTGTCGTCCCATTTTCTACTCCATTCCCTGATTGCGCTGGTTCAGGTCATCCTCATTGACGTAACACTCGCGGGCGACAACGCGATCGTGATCGGAATGGCCGTCCGTTCCCTTCAGGGACGTCAGCGCCGTCTGGCCATCCTGATCGGCACGGCATTTGCAGCGGTTCTCCGCATCGGCCTGGCACTTCTGGCCTCTCGCCTTCTGGGTATCGTGGGCCTGACATTTGCGGGTGGCCTGCTGTTGCTCTGGGTCTGCTGGAAGATGTTCCGTGAACTCCGGCAAGACATGGCCAACGAAGAAAACGTTGAGGCATCCCCTCGTCTCGGACCAGCCGTTCTCAAGATAGTCGTTGCCGATCTGTCCATGAGCCTGGACAATGTTCTCGCAGTTGCGGGCGCCTCAATCGGGCACCCGGGCATTCTCATGGCGGGACTGGCGTTCTCTGTCCTTCTCATGGGGGTTGCCGCCAATTTCATCGCGGATCTCCTCACCCGCCACAAATGGATCGCATGGGTCGGGTTGCTGGTCGTCCTCGGCGTTGCCCTCGAACTTATCATCCGTGGCGGCGGAGAGCTTCTGCAGTATGTTCCGCACGAGTAAGATCCTTTTGATTGCTGCACCCTTCTTGCTGGGGGCAGCGCCTGCTCCATCACCGGTCCATGACCGCCTGATGGAATGGCTTGAGCTGGCGGGACCAGCAGGCGTCAACCTGCCCGCCGAGCGATATCATTCCTTTCTTGTGCAGACGCCCCAATGGCCATCACGGGCCCGAATAATGTGGCGATATCAGAATGCTCTCGCCAAAACGACGGACGACGCGGAGTTATCAGAGCTTTGCCCGTCCCTGCCCCTTTCAAATGTTCAGGCGTTCCTCGTTTGTGCATCTCATCTCAAAGACCCGGGCGAACAGGCACGCAGGATTTGGATTTCCAGTGCAAACAGCCCTGCGGACGAACAAGATCTGCTCTCGCTTTTCGGGCAAAGCTTCACTCCCGCTGACCAATGGACACGCTATGAACGTCAGGAGGCTACAGGCCAGTATGCGGCTGCCCGACGCCAGATCCTGCGCCTTCAGCCAGATCAGCAGCCTGTTGCCAATGCACGTCTGAGTCAGAAAACGTCTTCGCCGGATGCCGATACACTCTTCGATGATCTTTCTACGGAGCAGCAGACAGACGCAAAACTGATACAGTATCGCATCCATGCCCTGCGCCGCGCTGGTCGTTTGGACGATGCGCTTGCTTTGTGGGATGGGGCTGGGCAGCCTTTTCAGGCCAGAACGCCATCACATGCCTGGGCTTTGGAACGAAACGCGCTCGCACGCGCCCTTCTGCTGGCAGGCAGAGGGGCAGACGCATACACAATTGCGGATGACCAGACATCTCCCGCCAGTAGCCCGGACCGTCAGAATGCCGCTTTCCTGAGTGGCTTCATAGCACTGCGCATTCAGAATGATCCTGCCAAAGCACTTCCAGCCTTCCAGCAGCTCACAGACGCCACGTCTCTTACGGTTCGTGCCCGAGGCTTTTATTGGTCCGGGCGTGCGCATGAAGCTCTGGGTCACGGGGAGAATGCCCATATCGCTTATGAGGCAGCTGCAGGGTTTCCCACCACATTCTACGGCCAACTGGCGCTGGCTGCTTTGTCTCAGACGCAGGACCTCTTGACGCGCCACTCCTCAATCCCTGAGTTTACACAGGCGCTGCAGAGAAATTTGAGCACAATGCCTGTCCCCACTGCGGGGAAAATAGCGCGTCAGGATCTCGTGGACGCCGCCATTGAACTCGCAGGTATGGGCGATATCAGAAACGCACGCCTTTTCCTGATGGCGCTTCAAATGGCCTCAGCAATGCCTTCGGAGCAGCGCGCCGTAGCCGATCTATCAGTACAATTGGGTGTTGCAGAACCTGATGTTTTCGCCGCGCGCGCCCTAGCTCGTAAAGGGGTGGCTCTTTATCCTGAGGGCTTCCCGCTCACCTATGTCGGCAACCAGAACCCGAACCTGCCTGAAGGGCTTGTCCTTGCTGTGGTTCGGCAGGAAAGTAGCTTCGATCCTTATGCGCTCAGCCCTGCAAATGCGGTGGGTCTTTTGCAATTGCTGCCAGGAGCTGCGCGGGATGTTGTCCGGCATGCTGGCCTGAAAAAACTTAATGTCACACCATCTGGTCTGGAAAATCCGGAGACGAACATCACTGTCGGGAGCGCCTATCTCTCCCAGCTTCTGACACGTTTTGACGGTGTTCTTCCCTACGCGCTTGCCGCATATAACGCCGGACCACATCGTGTTGATCAGTGGATACTGGCCAACCCACCTGCTTCCCTTGCGCAAGACGATCTTATCGACTGGATAGAGCGTGTCCCTTATCTGGAAACGCGCATCTACATCCAGAATATTCTAGCCAACATGCAAATCTACAGGACACTTGAGCAACATGACCAATCAGGATGATAGCGATCTCGTTCACAGGGTTCTTTCGCATCTTGCTCAGAGCCATGGCCGCCTTGTAACTGTAGAAAGCTGCACGGGCGGTATGATCTGTGCAGCCCTGACGGCCATATCTGGTGCATCAGAAGTGGTTGAGGGCGGCTTTGTCACTTATTCGAACGCTCTTAAAGCCTCAGCCGTTGGTGTGCCTGAGCCGCTCATCGAGGCCTTCGGAGCAGTAAGTATCGAGGTGGCCGAAGCCATGGCACAAGGTGGCCTCATGCGCGCTACGGATGCGACAATAGCCGTTTCCGTGACCGGCATCGCTGGCCCTGGGGGCGGTTCTGAGGAAAAACCTGTAGGGACAGTCTGTTTCGGTATTGCTGCAAATGGCAGGATTTCATCGGAGCGTTTGCACTTCACTGGCGATCGTGATGCCATTCGGCTTGCGACATTGAGGCACGCCCTTGAAATGGTGCTTGCTACCTAAACATTGAGCCGTTTTTCAGTGTGAATTTCTTGTGCGGAAAACCACCAATAGACTTCTGCTCACCCGCAAGGCACTTAGAAAACGATTGGCCATAAAAAAAGCCCTCACCTTGCGGGAGGGCTTTTCCAAGATTAGCGACTTTGCGAGTTTTTAGTTCGGTGTAGGCGCGTTTGCGGGCATCGTGGATTCAGTTGACGGAGCAACTGGCGTGGTCGTGCCAGGTACCGCGGCAGGAGCTGCGGGAACCGGAGTCTGTGCCTGCTGGAGCGAGCGTGCATTCAGATCCGCAGTTTCCGGCGAACCTTCACCCGGAGCAACCTTTTTCGTTTCGCTCGTGTCACCCTTTTTGTGATGGGTGCCATGCTTCCCATGATGGTGCTCTGCCATTGCTGGCGAGGCTGCTGCCACGAGTGTTGCAAGAGCTAGGGTGCCAAAAGTGATTTTCTTCACGGTAAAAACTCCTTGTCGCAAATCGTGCATCGATATCTGACAAACGCGGCGCTTCCAGAAAAGTTCACTTTCAGCCAGTCATTACGCTTTTGTAAGGTCTGGCTGAGCTCTCGGCGTAACGTGCGGGGTCCCGTATGTGTCCCGTGCGCGTTTGATGAAGGCAGACACCATTAGGCGTACTCCTTCATTGAATACAACCCCAATCGCGTTCTGCAGCAGGCGAGAACGGAATTCAAAATCAACGAAGAAATCGACCAGACATCCGCGAGGATCGGGGGTAAATGTCCAGACATTGTTTAAGTATCTAAACGGCCCTTTCTCGTAGCTTACGCGTATGCGGGAAGGACGCTCCAGCGTCACTCTGCTTGTGAATGTCTCCCGGAACGGACCAAAGCCAATCGTCAGATCTGCAACGAGCTCTGTTTCCGTGCGGGATTTAACAATAGCTTTTACACACCAAGGCAGAAACTGCGGATATTTTCCCACATCCGCCACCAGATCGAAAAGCTGCTCCGGTGTGTATGCAATCAGCCGCTGTTCGGCATGGGTCGGCATCAGACACTTTCTTTCAGTCGGCGGGCCCGCGCATCGCGCAGCTCCGCAAAATCACTGTCCGCATGATAGGAAGACCTTGTCAGTGGGCTTGCGCTCACCTGAAGGAACCCTTTTGCGCGGGCTGTTGCAGCATAACCATCAAACTCTTCCGGGGTAATGAAGTTTTTGACAGATGCGTGTTTGACTGTCGGCTGAAGATACTGGCCAAGGGTCAGAAAATCGACATCAGCAACGCGGAAATCATCCATCACCTGCCCGACCTCGGGCTTCTCCTCCCCTAGGCCAAGCATGAGGCCTGACTTGGTGAAAATGGACGGATCAAGTTTCTTCACCCCATCCAGGAGGCGGACAGATTGATAGTAACGCGCTCCGGGTCGGATGGTAGGATACAGGCGTGGCACAGTCTCGATATTGTGATTGAACACATCCGGCCTAGCCGCAACGACGATCTCAAGAGCGCCGTCTTTCCGAAGGAAATCAGGCGTCAGGATCTCGATGGTCGTCCCGGGAGATGCATTCCGCACAGAGGAAATGACCTCCGCGAAGTGACGTGCGCCGCCATCCTCAAGATCATCGCGGTCAACAGATGTGATCACGACGTGACGCAGCCCAAGCTTTGCAACTGCTTCAGCGACACGGCGAGGCTCGTCATTGTCGAGCCGGTTTGGCATCCCAGTGGTCACATTGCAAAAAGAGCAGGCACGTGTGCAGATCTCGCCCATGATCATCATGGTCGCATGACGCTGTGACCAGCACTCACCAATGTTCGGGCAGGCAGCTTCCTCACAGACTGTCGTCAGCCTGTTTTCCCGCATGAGAGCTTTCGTCTCATGATAGATGGGATGATTGGGCGCACGGACCCTGATCCAGTCCGGCTTACGCTGGATCGGGTTGTCAGGGCGATGCGCCTTTTCCGGATGCCTCAGGGCACTGGAAGGGACTGTGCGATGGTCTATCGTGATGCGCTGGGACATGGGCTTCAAATATGGAGCGCGCCGTCGAAAGCCGCCAGTGTCGATTCATGCATCGTCTCCGAAATCGTCGGATGCGGGAACACGGTTTCGATAAGCTCGGCCTCTGTCAGCTCGCTCGTACGTGCAATGACATAACCCTGGATCATCTCGGTGACTTCCGCACCGATCATGTGCGCGCCCAGCAATTCACCAGTTGAGGCATCAAAAACGGTTTTCACCATTCCGTCCGTCTCGCCCATCGCTACAGCTTTGCCATTCGCAATGAAGGGAAAACGACCAACCTTGATCTTGTGACCTGCGGCCAGTGCTTTCTCCTCGCTCATGCCAACAGAAGCAATCTGTGGACGTGAATAGGTGCATCCTGGAATGTTCAGAGGGTGCAACTGATGCGGAGAGCGGCCAGCAATCTTTTCAACACAGATGACAGCCTCATGGCTGGCTTTGTGTGCCAGCCAAGGCGCACCGGCTACGTCACCGATGGCATAAAGGCCGGGCTCTGCTGTGCGGCAGAAACCATCAACCACAATATGCGTACGATCTACTTTGACACTGGTGTTTTCGAGGCCAAGATCCTCGACATTTCCCACAATACCAACCGCGCAGATCACACGGTCCACAGTCAGTTCAATGCTGCCTGCCGCGCTCTCGATTGTCGTGGAAACCTCGTTCTCGCTCTTATTCAGCGGGCCTACTTTTGCGCCGGTGATGATCTTCATCCCCTGCTTTTCAAAAGACTTACGAGCCATGGCGCTGATTTCCGGATCTTCAGCAATCAGAATACGATCCGCCACTTCGGCAATCGTCACTTCACTGCCCATATTCCGGTAGAAAGAGGCAAATTCGATGCCGATAGCGCCTGAACCGATCACCAGAAGACGCTTGGGAAGCTCTGTCGGGGTCATGGCTTCCCGCGCTCCCCAGATGAGCTTGCCGTCTGTTTCCAGTCCTGGAAGCTGACGTCCGCGCGCACCGGTTGCAAGAATGACGTGGGGTGCAAGAATGGTGGCGATCTCCGCTCCATCCTTGGAAATGCTTACCTTGTGTGCTTCGCCTGCACGTCCCGCAAGTTTCGCGCGACCGTCAAAGGTTGTGACTTTGGCTTTTTTGAGCAGATGCGCAATTCCGCCACCCATACGCCTTGCGATGCTGCGAGAGCGACCCACGATCTTGCTCAGATCAAATCCAACATTCTCGGCAGAAAAACCGAAATTGCCTAGTTCGTGGAGCATGTGGTGAATTTCGGATGAACGCAGGAGCGCCTTGGTCGGAATGCAGCCCCAGTTCAGGCACACCCCACCCATATGTGTGCTTTCAACAAGCGCCACATTCATGCCGAGTTGACTTGCGCGCAGTGCGGCAACATAGCCGCCCGGGCCACCACCAACGACGATCAGATCGAAAGTATCGGACATGGTTCAGACCACCAGAGAGTAAGGATTCTGCACGATGTCGCGCAGTGCATTCAGCCATTGCGCGCCAAGAGCGCCATCGACTGCACGATGATCAACAGAAAGTGTCGCTGTCATGACCGTTGCAATCGCAATTTGGCCATCCTTGACGACGGCACGTTTTTCACCAGACGCGATGGCCAGAATGCCAGCCTGCGGCGGGTTGATAATCGCTGCGAAATCACGGACTCCGAACATACCCATGTTCGAGATCGAAAATGTACCGCCCTGAAATTCATCAGGCTTGAGCTTCCCTGCCCGCGCCCGCTTGGCCAGGTCCTTTGCTTCGCGGCTGATCTCACGCAGAGACTTGCTGTCTGCACCGCGAATGATCGGAGTGATAAGGCCATCAGGAATAGACACAGCCATCGAAATATCGATGTTCTCGAAATGAAGCGTTTCAGCATCCGTAAACTGAACATTAAGGCCGGGCAGCTTGCGTAGGGCAAGTGCCACGGCTTTGATCATCATGTCATTGACGGAAATTTTGTAAGCGTTGTCCTGAGATGTCGCGTTGAGTTTTGCGCGCAGTGCAAGCAACTCGTCCAGCTCGATATCCACCGAGACATAAAAATGTGGAACCTGCGTTTTCGACTCTGTCAGGCGACGAGCAATCACCTTGCGCATCGTAGAGTTCGCAACGCGGGTCACGTTATCCACGGAGGCTGTTGTAGCAGCAGGTGTGCTCTTTGGTGCCGGCGCTTCAACAGGCGCAGCCTTTGGACGATTTTCAACATCGCGGCGCAGAATGCGACCGTTCGGTCCAGAGCCCTTGAGCGCTGTCAACGCAATCCCCAGTTCCTTTGCGATCCGCTTGGCCAAAGGAGACACAAAAATTCGTGCTCCTTTCTCCGCTGTTGAGGAAGGCTGTTTCGTGGATGGAGCATGGTCAGGCTGGGGCTGCGATGGCGCAGATGGTGGCTGATTTGCCGGGACCGAAGCTTCCGGAACAGCTTCCCCATCTTCAACAAGCACAGCAATCGGTGTGTTGACCGGAATTCCCTCGTTGCCCTCCGCAATCAGGATGCGCCCGAGGATACCCTCGTCCACAGCTTCCACTTCCATGGTCGCCTTGTCAGTCTCAATTTCGGCGATAACGTCACCAGCAGCAACGGCATCCCCTTCCTTCTTGAGCCAGCGTGCCAGCTTGCCCTCGGTCATGGTCGGCGACAGAGCCGGCATCAAAATATCGGTAGCCATTGTCGGTCAGTCCCGGAACTGCTTGCGGACAGCATCCACTACCCATTCGGGCTTTGGAAGTGCCAGTTTTTCAAGGTTGGCGGCATAAGGAAGCGGAACATCTAGGCCACAGACACGTGCAGGTGGCGCATCGAGCCAGTCAAAGGCGTGCTCCGTTGCAATCATGCATATTTCTGCGCCTATACCAGCGACAGGCCAGCCTTCCTCGACTGAAACAAGTCGGCTGGTCTTTTTGACGCTGTTGACGATCGTTTCGGTGTCTAGCGGCCGGATGCTGCGAAGATTGATGACTTCTGCATCAATACCCTCTTCTGCCAGCTTCTCTGCAGCTTCAAGTGCTACGCCGACCATGATGGAGAATGCGACCAGCGTCACATCCTTGCCTTCACGTTCGATCTTTGCGCGACCGATCGGCAGTATGAAGTCCTCGTCGACCGGGCATGGAAATTTTTGTCCGTAAAGGATCTCGTTTTCCAGCACGATGACTGGGTTAGGATCACGGATCGCAGCGCGCAGCAGTCCCTTTGCATCGGCAGACGACCAGGGCGCCACAACCTTCAGGCCTGGAATATGTGCATACCAGCTTGCAAAGCATTGTGAGTGCTGCGCGCCGACACGCGCAGCCGCGCCGTTAGGGCCACGGAACACGATGGGGCACCCCATCTGTCCGCCAGACATGTAAAGCGTTTTTGCTGCGGAATTAATAATATGATCAACAGCTTGAAGCGCAAAATTCATTGTCATGAATTCAACGATTGGCTTCAGTCCCGTTAGGGCCGCACCAACTGCCATACCCGTGAAACCATGCTCGGTTATCGGAGTATCGATGACACGCTTTTCACCAAACTCGTCCAGAAGGCCTTGGCTTATCTTGTAGGCACCCTGATATTGCGCAACTTCTTCGCCGATCAGGAATACATCCTCATCCCTACGGAGTTCCGCTGCCATTGCGTCACGAAGTGCCTCACGCACAGTGATTTCAGATGTCTCGCCCCAGTCGCGATCTTCCGCAACAGCGATTGAGGGCGGTGCTGTGGCCACAGCACTAGCGTTTGCAACAGGGCTCGTAGCTGGGCTCTCATTTGCAGGAGCGGAAGAGCGCGCGAAATCGCCCGCAGACGCAGCGTCTTCACCCTCGTCAAGCAAAACAGCGATTGGCGTGTTTACAGCGATGTTCTGCGTTCCCTCAGGAACCAGTATCTGGCCGAGAATACCGTCATCAACGGCTTCCACTTCCATGGTCGCCTTGTCGGTCTCGATTTCGGCAATCACGTCACCAGACTGAACCCGCTCACCGACCTTACGCAGCCAACGGGCTATCGTCCCTTCGGTCATGGTGGGCGAAAGAGCTGGCATCAGAATTGGAGAAGCCATGGGTTATGCCTCCACCAAAATGTCGGTCCACAGTTCAGACGGGTCCGGCTCCGGGCTGACCTGAGCGAATTCCACTGCGTCAGCAACCGTTGCTTTCACTTCTGTCTCGATATCTTTGAGTACGTCTTCGGTAATGCCAGCGCGCAGCATTTCAGCTTTTAGATTTTCGATAGGATCGCGTGTCCGGCGCATTTCTTCCACTTCTGTTCGCTGACGATATTTCGCTGGATCAGACATGGAGTGCCCGCGATAGCGATATGTTTCCATTTCCAACAGGAATGGCCCCTTGCCCGCACGGCAATGCTCCATCGCTTCCTGAGCGGCCTGTTCGACAGCAAACACATCCATGCCATCGACTTTCCGGCTCGGAATGCCCCAAGGCTCGCCGTTGCGCGACAGGTCCTTGGAAGCTGTTGCACGCTCGATTGAGGTGCCCATGCCGTAACGATTGTTCTCAATCACGTAGATACAGGGGAGCTTGTGAAGGGCCGCTAGATTGAAACTCTCGTAAACCTGACCCTGTGCAGAAGCACCTTCGCCGAAATAGACGATCGAGACCTCATCTGAGCCACGGTATTTGTTGGCAAAAGCAAGGCCGGTCCCCAGGGAAACCTGTGCGCCAACAATGCCGTGACCTCCGTAGAACTCTTTCTCCCGGGAGAACATGTGCATGGAGCCGCCCTTCCCGCGGGAATAGCCTCCTGCCCGTCCTGTGAGTTCAGCCATCACGCCGCGGGCAGTCATGCCGGCAACCAGCATCTGTCCATGATCGCGATAGGACGTGATAGACTTGTCGCCCTGCTTCATGTGCAGGCCAATGCCTACAACAACCGCTTCCTGGCCGATATAAAGGTGACAGAAACCACCAATCAGACCCATGCCATAAAGCTGGCCGGCTTTTTCTTCGAAACGGCGGATAAGGACCATGTCCTTGTATGCGCGTTTCATTGTTTCCGGCGAAAGGGCCGGACCGTTGCTCCGGTCCGGAACGGAAGGCATCCCGTCCATGGCGGTCTCCTGGTGGAAAGTCTTGATTTTGAAATGCTCCTTACTGGCATGAACGGGAAATGGCCAGTCCATGCACGGGCCCGGAACCGTAAAGTTCCCGTAAAGCTTTATAAGGAGTAGAAAGCTAAGCGGTTGTCCGATCAGAAACCGAGAAGCTTGCGGGCCGCTGCTCCCGGATCGTCCTGCCGGAGCAGGCTTTCACCAACGAGGACTGCACTTGCCCCAATGTCTCCAACTCGCATCAGGTCGCTCTGGGTTCGGATGCCGCTTTCAGAAATAACGAGACGGTCTGGAGGAACCATAGGAGCAAGATCGATAGTCGTTTGAATATCGGTCTTTAACGTCTTGAGATTGCGGTTGTTTATGCCAATCATAAACGTATCGAGCGCGAGGGCGCGTGTAAGTTCATCTTCATCATGCACCTCTACCAGGACATCCATGTCGAGGCCGCGTGCAATGGCGATAAGCTCTGACGCCTGACTCTCTGAGAGCGCTGCCATGATAAGAAGAATGCAATCAGCACCGATCAAGCGGCTTTCATGAACCTGCCACGGATCAAGAATGAAATCCTTTCTCAGGATCGGGAGGCTGCAAGCTTCCCGCACTAGACGGATATCATCAGTCTTTCCATGAAAGCATGACCCTTCCGTCAGAACGGACAGGCACGTCGCTCCCGCAGCCTGATATGCTCTTGCGATACCGACGGGATCATATTCCGGCCGAAGAATTCCAGCAGACGGTGATGCTTTCTTGATTTCCGCAATCAGTCCGACCTGACGATCTGCCGTCAGGTGCTGTAGAGCCTGACCAAAACCGCGTGTCGGGGTGCTGACTTCACGTGCCCTTGTCGTAATCTCTTTAAGGGACATGATCTGTGAGCGCTGTTCCACGTCAACCCGTGTACGTGCACAGATACGAGCCAGAACATCTCCGCGATCAACCTCCGCTTCGGCGGCGGGATCTTCTACTGGAGGTGTTGTGGTCTCCGGAATTTCCGGATCCGGGAACTGACCATCCGCCTCAGAGGACGCATAGGCAATAGCCGGTCGCTGTGGCATGAAGCTCATGATAATCCTGTGTTTTTGCTGGCAGTGTATAGAGTTGGAGACATGCTCGCGTTCTGTAGCGCTCTGAGTGCGTGTCCGTCGTCCAGAGAACGCGCAGCCAAGGCGACGTTCTTCTTCAATGAATTGGGGCAAATCTTCCCCGTTTCAAGAATATTCCCGCGGCCCGCAACATGAAGTGCCGCAGCGGCATTCAATAAAACGGTATCACGGTAACTTCCTTTTTCGCCTTCGAGCAGAGCACGAAGTTTATGCGAATTATGCTCGGCGTCGCCTCCGCGAATAGAGGAAATCGGAGAAACTGGAAAACCTGCCATTTCGGGGCTTACAGTAAAATGAAGGGTTTTCCCATATTCCCACGCAACGACCGTGGCGGAACCGGCAAGTGTCAGCTCGTCACTGCCACCTTCATCTGTCTCTCCATGGACTGCCCATGCACACTCTGCGCCCAGACGGCCCAAAGTTTGTGACACTGGCTCACACCAACTTTGATCAAAAACGCCGACAAGCTGTCGCTTAACCTGAGCTGGATTACACAGAGGGCCGAGCAAATTAAAAATTGTTCGAAAACCCAATGCCTTGCGCACCGGACCTGCATGGCGCATGGCAGGATGATGTAGCGGAGCAGCAAGGAAGGCTAACGCGTTTGATTGCAAACTATTGGCTTGCTTTTGAAGATCTTCGATTGGCAGAATACCGAGCTTTTCCAGCACGTCTGTCGCACCGGATTGCGAAGAAAGAGCACGATTGCCGTGTTTCGCAACGGGTACACCTAGGCCAGCAAGCACAAATGCAACGGCGGTGGACACATTGAGTGTCCCTAGGCCGTCTCCACCTGTTCCGCAGACATCAATGCTTTCAGAAGGGGCTGCAGGGAGGACTGTCATATGGGCCCTAACGGCCCTTACAGCACCTTCAAGCTCATCCGGTGTTTCACCACGCATGTGAAGGGCTGTGAGAAATGCGGCCAGAGGTACAGGCTCGGCGCCACCCTCCATAATGATATTGAAAGCGTTTTCAGCTTCCATGCTGCTCAAGGACTGTCCTGAGGCAGCTTTTTTCAGAATATCGGAAAAAGCAGGCTCCTGGGTAAAGACACTCATCAGGCAGCCTGAACCGTCTTCGTCGTTATGCCTGCAATATCCAGGAAGTTCGAAAGAAGCTCCCGCCCCGCAACGGACGCAATGCTCTCAGGGTGAAACTGCACACCATGGATCGGGTAATCACGATGACGCACACCCATAATAACGCCATCTGCCGAGCGGGCGTTGACCAGAAGCTCAGCAGGAATGGTCTCAGGTGCAAGCGTAAGGCTGTGATATCGTACAACGTCCACAGGCATCGGAAGATTTGTAAAAACGCCTGTCCCATCATGTTCGACCGCACTGATCTTGCCGTGCATGGGAACTGGCGCACGCACCACTTTGGCGCCGAAAACCTGCCCAATAGCCTGATGTCCTAGGCACACACCCAGCACAGGCACCTTCCCCGCTGCGGCGCTGATCAGATCAAGGCAGACGCCTGCATCATCTGGTGCGCAGGGCCCTGGTGAAATCACGATTGCGGAAGGTTTAAGCGCAAGAGCTTCTTCAGCGGTTAAGGCATCATTGCGACGGACTTCACAAGTCACACCCAGCGCACCGAAATGGTGCACCAGGTTGAAGGTGAAGCTGTCATAATTATCGATGAGCAGGATCATGGCAGCAAGATGGCCTGCACATTCGTCTGCGTCAAATACATCCTGAGCTCAACCCCTTGCCGCCGCCGAAACCGCAGCCTCTGCCGCACGGAACAATGCCCGGGCTTTCGCGCGTGTTTCCTGATATTCCGCTTCCGGATTGCTGTCAGCGACGACGCCACATCCAGCCTGAACATACATCGTGCCATCCTTTACGACAGCCATGCGTAAACCGATGCATGTGTCCATCTCGCCATCAGCACCGAAATAGCCGACACAACCCGAATACGGCCCGCGGCGGGTTGGCTCGAGTTCGTCAATGATTTCCATGGCCCGGATCTTCGGGGCGCCAGTAAGGGTTCCTGCCGGGAATGCTGCCACAAGAGCGTCCATGGCCCCGCATTCCGGACGGATTTCTCCGGTAACGGTCGAGGAAATATGCATGACGTGGCTGTAACGCTCGACCATGAACTGTTCCGGAACTTTCACGCTCCCAAGCTTCGCAACGCGCCCTACATCATTGCGGCCGAGGTCGATCAGCATGAGGTGCTCAGCCAGTTCCTTCTGATCAGCCAGAAGTTCCTTCTCAAGCGCAAGATCCTGTGCCACATCCTTCCCTCTGGGGCGCGTGCCAGCCAACGGACGAACGGTCACTTCTCCCTGCCGCAGACGTACAAGAATTTCGGGCGAGGAACCCACGAGTGCGTAGTCCTCCAGCTCCATCAGAAACAGAAACGGTGCCGGATTTATGCGGCGGAGACTGCGATAGAGAGCAAGCGGAGACAGGGGGAATTCGGTTTTAAAGCGCTGGCTGGGAACAATCTGGAATGCATCTCCAGCAGCGATATAGTCCTGCGCAGTTCTGACATTGGCCAGAAACTGCTCATGAGACATGTTTGATTCAGGCAGCGTCAACTCGCTACCCGCAGGTAGTGTCTCCGTCACATTGCCGAGAGGAGCTGCAAGAGCCTCCCTCGCCTGCTTCAGGAGCGTTCGAGCTTCTTCTTCCCCCATTGACCCTCTTACGGGTACAGCGAGCGTCAATTCGTCACGCACGGAATCGAATACGGCAAAAAGGCGTGGCCGGATCATGACACCCTCAGGGAGGGCCAAATCATTGACCGGCCCTACCGGAAGGCGTTCCATCTGGCGGACCATGTCGTATCCCAGGACACCAAAAACACCCCCGATCATGGGGGGCATTCCTTCTGGAAGGTCCATCTGGCTCTCGTCCACGAGAGTCTTCAAAGACTCGAGTGGCTTCCCGGGAACTGCCACGCCGTCTCGGGTTGCCTTGCCATCCCGGCACTTCCAGACAACATCCGGAAGAAGTGCAATGACCGAATAACGCCCCCTTGCGGCGCCTCCTTCCACGCTTTCGAACAGAAGCCGGTATGGATCCGTCGATATTCGAGAAAGGCGGATAAAGGCCGAGACAGGTGTTAGAAGGTCAGCCGCCTCGATTGTGTGGAGGATGGTCACTGCTGCGCTCCGGTTGCCGCCACAACCTGATTGAAGAGGCTCATGTTGATGTGCGTCGGGGGGACTTCTTTCTCAAACGCCGCATTCAACGCCACAGGGATATCGCTTTGCAGAGACTGCAGATACTGGCTCTGCAACTGCGATGTTAGTTGGTGAATATCTTTCGGATCCGGAGCTTTCTCGGAGGTCACGTTTACAAGCCAGTAGCCCTCTGGCGTTTCCAGCATCGCGGTTTTGCCGACAGCATTTCCGAATGCGGCACGCGTCACAGCTTCCGGCAAGCTCTGATCTGGATGGATGCGTGAAAGCGTTACATTACGGCGCATGCCACCTTCCTCAGGCTGGCCTGCAACCGCTTTCGCAAGCGTTGTGGATTTTGCAGCCGTAAAGAGAGTGGTGGTGCGTTCGTTGGCGATCCGACGGTTCTGCTCTGCGGTCCATTTCTGAACGACCTGCGCACGCACGCTCTCGAACGGTTTCAGTGTTCCGGGCTGAACATCATCAACAAAAATTGCGAAAGCACTTCCATCAGGGCCATTCACAACGCTCGGCTGTGCGCCCTTGTTCTGAGAAAATACACGGGCGACCACAGCTTTGCGCAGAGCTTCATTCCCTGGGATGGGCGCTGGCATGCCATCTTTGGTCATACCCTGCGCATCCATTGTGCCCGCAACAGGGGCGGCCCCGAGATCAGCCGGAATGCGATCAAGCGTTGTGGAGCCTGCAACGGCATCCTGAAACTGTTTCATGCGGGCCTGGACGGCCTGCGGTGCTTCCTGCTTCTGCACCTGTGCAGTCATGTCCGCTTTTGCAGCGTCAAAGCTTGTCGTGTGAGGTGCTTTGATCGTGGTAATTTCGAACACGACCCAGCCTACGGATGTCTTTACAGGGCCTGTCACCTGATTAAGCGGAGCAGAAAATGCAGCTTTCGCGAGTTCTGGATTAGGAATGTCGCTCTCACGAGCATCCGGAAGGGAGACACTTGCGGCATCAGAATACTGCTTTTGCAGATCTGTCCACGGAAGGCCCTTACGCCACGTCACAGCAGCACTGTCCGCGCGTGCTTCGTCTGCGAAGGTGATAACCTGAAGGGTCCGGGTTTCGGGAACGTTATATGTGCGTTCCTGTGCTTCATACAGGCGCTTCAGCACGTCATCCGGAACCTCAATAGAGCGTGCCACGGTATCCTGTGTCAGCAGGACCATCTTTGCATGACGATATTCCGGTGTACGGAAATCCCATGGATGGTTGTCATAAAAACGATGAAGCTGTGCGTCTGTAGGCGTTGTTACGAGCGGCGCGGTTGGCAGCGGAATAAAGAGCACGTCCAGAACACGCTGGCGGGCATCGAAGCTCAGAAGACGCTCTGTCAGGCTCGTCGGAATCTGTACGGACTGCCCCATGCCCTGAAGAACAGCACGTGTGATGATATCTTCGCGCATCATGCGGATCAGGTTTGCTTCCGTCATGCCAATACGGGTCAGGCGCTCGTTCAGGATAGAACGGTCAAACTGGCCTGCAGCATTGTGGAAGAACGGAATTGCAAAAATTTCCTGACGGACAACGTCGTCAGGAACGTCCATCCCCGCCCGTGCTGCAGCAGCCTGGACCTCATTCTGGGTGATCAGATTCTGCAGCACCTGGCGCGCAGCCTGTTCACGGGCTGCTTGTGGCAGGTGAGAAGCATCAGCCAGGCCCATCTGTTGCGCGACCTGAGGAAGCTGGGCGTTCAGGCCGCGTGAGAGGTCGTCCGGCGTGATGCTGCGATCCCCCACTTTCATGATGGCGTTGGAACCTGAAGTCCCCATATTGGAATACACGTCTCCAACGCCCCAGCCGATGAAGGCAAGGAAGATCAGAAGCGCAGCAGCGCGCCCGGCCCAGGAGTCAACTAAGAGATGACGCAGTGTTGTTATCATAGTGTCAGGACGTATCCGGATGGCGGGATGGTGCGAGCGCTGAAAGCCCGCTAGAACTGGCGGCACCATAATGTCGCAAGGACGGCTTGACCAGCAATGGCTTGCAGGCTGACAGGGGAAGACGCAAAAAGCGCCGCTTTCCGGGCCTGAGCTACCGCTGGTTCCTCCTGAAAGGAAATCAGTAATGACTGCGCTGCCAAAGCTCGTTGTCGGTAACTGGAAGATGCATGGCCTTCGTGAACACGCATCGCACCTCGCCCGTGCGATCGCGGAAGGTGTGCGTTCGATTGAGGGGAATGTGCAGACAATCATCTGTCCACCCTTCACCCAGCTGGCTGGCGTGCATGACATCATTGATGCCAGCGGCCCTACCGGTCAGTTTTTTCTCGGCGCCCAGGATTGCCATACGACGGCATCCGGCCCGTTCACAGGCGATATCTCAGCGACGATGCTCGCAGATCTCGGCACGAAATACGTCATCCTTGGTCATTCCGAGCGACGTCAGGCTCATGGCGAAACCAGCCAGATCGTGTGCAAAAAGGTTCAGGCCGCAGAAGCTGCCGGGCTTATCCCTATCGTTTGTGTTGGTGAAACACTAGCCGAGCGTCGCGAAGGACGTACTGCAAGCGTTCTGGCAGCTCAGATTGAAAGCTCACTGACAGACCGCTTTACCGGCGTTCTGGCATACGAGCCTGTCTGGGCGATCGGAAGCGGAATCATCCCCCCGCGTGAAGAACTGGAGAGAACGGCAGCGCTTATCGTTGGGCTGTTGCAATCACACCTGAAGGCGGATGACATTCGCGTCCCGATCCTGTATGGCGGCTCAGTTACGGCGTCGCAGGCGCCTTCAATCCTTTCGATCGGGGCGCTGGACGGCGTACTGGTAGGGAGCGCCAGTCTGGAAGCCGAAGGTTTCCTGGACATCATCCGCGTCGCCGCCAGCTTTTCGTCTCCGCCCCTCATACAGACCGGATCCTTTCGTTCATGACCACTTTTCTGCTCGTCATCAACCTGCTTGTCGCTCTCGCGCTGATTGGCACGATTCTGATCCAGCGTAGTGAAGGTGGCGGTCTCGGTATCGGCAGCAGTCAGGGCATGGGTTCGTTCATGACAGGCCGTGGCACGGCAACACTCCTCACCCGTGCAACATCAGTGCTGGCAGGTATTTTCATGCTGCTGTGCCTCGTTCTGGCCGTGATGAACCGTGGTGCATCCTCGGGTATTGGCGGCCATGACATCCTTGCCCAGCCTGCGGCTACAACCCAGTCTGCTTCGGTTCCTGCCGCTCCGGCTCCCGCTGCGCCAGCTCCGAAGACGATTCCTTCTCACTGAACTGATGCGGAGACGCAGTCTCCGCTTCCCCTACCCCGTCCGTTCAGTGTATGAGGACCGCCCATGACGCGGTTCGTATTCATCACCGGCGGTGTGGTATCTTCTCTTGGCAAGGGCATCGCTTCTGCGGCGCTCGCTGCTCTCCTCCAGGCGCGCGGATATAAGGTCCGCATGCGCAAGCTGGACCCTTATCTTAACGTGGATCCGGGCACCATGAGCCCGTATCAGCACGGTGAGGTGTTCATAACCGATGACGGGGCGGAAACAGACCTCGACCTCGGCCATTATGAGCGTTTCACGGGCGTGCACGCCCGTCGTGCTGACAATGCCACAACAGGCCGAATCTATTCGGAGGTCATCGCGCGTGAACGGCGCGGAGATTATCTGGGTGCGACGGTTCAGGTCATTCCTCACATTACGGATGCCATCAAGGAAGCTGTGGTTTCCGGCACGGACGAATACGATTTCGTTCTGGTGGAAATTGGCGGCACAGTCGGCGACATTGAGAGTCTGCCGTTCCTTGAGGCTATTCGTCAGCTTCGCAATGACCTTGGTCATGACCACACCATGTGTGTTCACCTGACGCTCCTGCCCTACATCCCAGCGGCAGGCGAGCTCAAGACCAAGCCAACGCAGCATTCCGTCAAGGAACTTCAGAACGTCGGTATCCAGCCACAGATGCTGCTGTGCCGCTCTGATCGTCCGATCCCTGACAACGAGCGCCGCAAGATTGCGAATTTCTGTAATGTACGCCCGCAGGCTGTCATTGCAGCGCTTGACGTCGATACGATCTACGCCTGCCCCATTTCCTACAACCGCGAGGGGATGGACAGCGAAGTCCTGCGTTATTTCGGCTTGCCACATGACGGCACGCCGGATCTGTCACGCTGGGAAAAGATCGTTCACACGATTCGCGAACCAGAGGGCGAAGTCCGTGTTGCTGTGGTCGGAAAATACACAGCGTTGCTCGATAGCTACAAGTCTCTGGCGGAAGCGTTGCTGCATGGCGGCATTGCAAACAATGTCCGTGTGAAGCTCGAGTGGATCGAATCGGAAGAATTCGAAAAATCAGCTGACCGCCTCGAGCGCCTGCGTGATGTGGATGCCATTCTGGTTCCAGGTGGATTTGGTGAGCGTGGTGCGGAAGGCAAGATTGATGCCGTTCGCTTCGCCCGCGAAAACAACATCCCCTTCCTTGGCATTTGCTTCGGCATGCAAATGGCTGTGATCGAATGCGCGCGTTCCCTCGCAGGGCTGCCAAATGCCTCGTCAACCGAGTTCGGCCCAACAGACGAACCATTGGTTGGCCTGATGACCGAGTGGGCACGTGGCAGCGAGATGCTTCGCCGCCGTGAAGGTGGAGAGTTGGGCGGGACAATGCGTGTCGGTGCATACCCTGCAAAGCTGGCTACTGGCTCGCGTGTTGCAGAGGTTTACGGCAAGACGGATATTCGTGAGCGTCATCGCCATCGCTGGGAAGTGAACGTTCACTATCGTGATGTTCTGGAAAAGACAGGCCTGCGTTTCTCGGGCATGTCACCGGACGGCATTCTTCCTGAGGTCGTGGAATACCCCGATCACCCCTGGTTTATTGGCGTGCAGTATCATCCTGAACTGCTCTCCAAGCCTTTCGATCCGCATCCCCTGTTCTCTGGCTTCATCAAGGCCGCAGTTGAGAAAGCACGCTCCTAATGAGCTTCTCCATTGGAACGCTGGATATCGGTCAGAACCGGCCCTTTACGCTTATTGCAGGGCCGTGCCAGATCGAATCCGAAGGACATGCCGTGGAAATGGCGGATGCTTTGTCCGCCCTTACCCGTGAGCTTGGCATCGGGCTGATTTATAAAAGTAGCTTCGACAAGGCGAATCGCAGCTCCGCTACCGCTGCGCGCGGTATCGGCATGAGCAAGGGACTCGAAATTCTGTCCGGGATCCGGGAGCGCTTTGGTGTTCCTGTCCTGACGGATGTTCACGGTGCCGAGCAATGTGCAATCGCCGCAGAAGCTGTGGATGTTCTTCAGATCCCGGCGTTCCTGTGCCGCCAGACTGATCTTCTTTTGGCAGCAGGTAAAACTGGTCGCGCCATCAACGTGAAGAAGGGTCAGTTTCTTGCGCCTTGGGACATGAAGAATGTTGCCGAAAAAATTGCCTCAACGGGCAATGAGCGAATCATGCTTTGCGATCGCGGCACGAGCTTTGGCTATAACACTCTTGTGAGCGATATGCGCGGTCTGCCGATCATGGCCGAAACCGGCTACCCGGTCGTGTTTGACGCGACTCACTCCGTTCAGCAGCCGGGTGGTCTGGGAACAGCCACGGGTGGCCAGCGCGAATTCGTGGAGCCGCTGGCGCGTGCGGCACTCTCCATTGGTGTTGCTGTGGTGTTTATCGAAACACACCAGGACCCTGATCACGCTCCCAGCGATGGCCCGACGATGGTGCCATTAAAAGAAATGAAAGGCCTTCTGACACGTCTGAAGGCCTTTGACGCACTGGCAAAGTCTTACAGCGCGTAATGATTTTGCGGGGCGAGTGACGCCATCAGCAGACTGATGATCACGACCGCTGTCAGTACGGCGCGAAGAGGCAGATAGCCTGGCGGGAGCGCTCCCTGCCGCCAGGCTGCCCGCTCAATCATGAATGTCGCGGCAAAGCCGATGATTTCTAAAAAGTATCCAGCGCGCATATTTGCCAGAACGCCGATGCACAGGCACAGCCATGCCCAGAGCGATGGACAGACTCCGAGCAGAAGCCGTTGTCTGTCACGCGTCGATGGTCCGCTGATTGTGATGATATCTGGCCTTTCCATGGCCAAACCCCAGTGCACGGCGCCCAGAAACGAGAGTATACAAGCGCCGTAAGCCAGAAGAATCAGTGTCAGATGAGGCAATGGTGTGAAAAGGCCGGCGAGAAAAATCCAGCCTCCGAGTGTGACGAAGGGCAGAAGCCCCGCTAGTCCGAGCAGGACAGCTAGGAAAGGAAGACGGTTCACGTCGATTGACCTCGTGGCATGATTTTGAGACTTGAAAGCACTGTTCCATTTAGAACGGTTCCGAGCCACCCCCGGTTCATGAATATCCAGGAGAGCTTCCTTGAGCGCCATCGTTGATATCACCGCCCGCGAAATCCTGGACAGCCGTGGCAATCCGACTGTTGAAGTCGAAGTCGAGCTGTCTTCCGGTGCGAAAGGCCGTGCTGCTGTTCCATCAGGTGCCTCCACGGGCGCTCATGAGGCCGTTGAACTCCGTGACGGTGATGCATCGCGTTATAACGGCAAGGGTGTCCTGAAGGCCTGTGGCTTCGTTGAAGATGAAATTCTCGACGTTTTGCAGGGTGCGGAGTCCGAAGATCAGATCGCCATCGACAATGCGATGATCGATCTTGATGGTACGCCAAACAAGGCGCGTATCGGTGCGAACGCAATTCTTGGCGTTTCCCTTGCCGTTGCTAAGGCAACAGCAGAAGAGCTTGAGCTTCCGCTCTACCGTTATGTTGGCGGCGTATTTGCCCATACGCTCCCGGTTCCTATGATGAACATCGTCAATGGCGGCCAGCATGCCGATAATCCCATCGACATTCAGGAGTTCATGATCCAGCCAGTCGGCGCACCAACGATCGCTGAAGCCGTTCGTATGGGCTCTGAAATTTTTGCCTGCCTCAAGAAAGGCCTCGCAGCAGCGGGACATAACACCAATGTTGGCGATGAGGGTGGCTTCGCTCCCAATCTGAAGTCTGCTGATGAAGCTCTTGGATTTATTGCAAAATCTGTGGAGTCTGCTGGCTACCGTTTGGGTGAGGATGTTACGTTCGCACTGGATTGCGCAGCAACTGAGTTCTACCGTGACGGCCGCTACAAGCTCGATGGTGAAGGACGCGACCTGGATTCAGAAGGTATGATTTCATATCTCGAAGACCTCGCGAACCGCTATCCAATCGTGTCAATTGAAGACGGGCTGGACGAAGACGACTGGGCTGGCTGGGCAGAGCTGACCAAGCGCGTTGGCCATAAGCTTCAGCTGGTTGGTGACGATCTTTTCGTAACGAACCCTGAGCGTCTGCGTCGCGGCATCAAAGCCGGTACAGCGAATGCCCTTCTGGTGAAGGTCAATCAGATTGGAACCCTGACAGAGACGCTTGAAGCCGTTGAGGCCGCTCACAAGGCAGGTTACTCCTGCGTTATGAGCCATCGTTCGGGTGAGACGGAAGATGCTGTCATTGCAGATCTAGCGGTTGCTACCAATTGCGGTCAGATCAAGACGGGCTCCCTGTCCCGTTCAGACCGTACAGCAAAGTACAACCAGCTTATCCGCATTGAGCAGCAGCTTGGTAGCGCAGCTCGCTATGCTGGTCGCGGTATCCTTAAAAATTCCTGAGTGACTTGTGGGTGGGCCGTTTATCCGGTCCACCTTCTTTTTTAGCTTCGGACAAACCAAAACCTTCACTAAGGTCATTGTTCAGCCATCTTACCGTGCGGTAAGGTTGCTCAGAAACATCGACAGGGAGGCTGAAGTCGACGTGAGACCCGTCCGATTTATCAAGCGTGTATTTCGCGCTGTCGCGCCTCCTGCCCTGTTCATCTCCCTCACAGCATATTTTGGCTGGAACGCTCTGCATGGAGCGCATGGGATACGCGCCTATCAGGAGCAGTTAAAGCTAAAGGATCAGGCCCTTCAGTCTCAGCAGGATTCAAAGGACGAACAGATCGTATGGCGCCGACGTGTGGCGGCACTCAAGGAGCAGGCGCTGGACGCCGATATGCTTGATGAGCGTGCACGTGCCATGCTGAACCTGACGCGCGCAGGCGACATTGTCATTCCCTACGGGCCTCACGACAAACTGTTCTGATCAGGCTGGTGCCAGCAGGTGCAGAGCATCAGACATAAAAAAAGCGGCCCTTAAGGCCGCTTTTTCCTTGGTCGGAAGGAAAATTACTTGATCTTCGCTTCACGGAACGCAACGTGCTTGCGAGCAACCGGGTCGTACTTGCGAACTTCCATCTTGCCAGTTGCGGAACGTGCGTTCTTCTTCGTGACGTAGAAGTAGCCGGTGTCCGCGGACGAGACGAGACGGATCTGGATGACGTTTGACTTGGCCATGGTACCCTCGGGCTTGCGCCTAACTAGATGCCGCTCGCAGGTTCCGAAGCAGCAAGTTGATCTATGTGCGGCGCAACATGCTAATTTGTGGGGCGCAGGTCAAGTGTTTCTCACGGGTTTCCTGCTTTCATCCACAGAAGAATGCCATTCATGCGTCTGTATGTACCTGTTTTACCTGACGGTTTGGCTTGTGATCGAACATAAGAGAACTTATAATGAACAAAGAGAGACACCGCCCCGGCGGCCATCAGCCCATCTTCATCTAAGAGATCCTGTTTCATGCTGACCCGCAAGCAGCACCAGCTTCTGCTCTATATAGACGACCATCTCCGTCGGACGGGATTTTCGCCCTCCTTTGACGAGATGAAGGATGCTCTTGGGCTGCGTTCCAAGTCGGGCATACATCGTCTTATTTCAGCGCTGGAAGAGCGTGAGTTCCTACGCCGCCATCACCACCGTGCCCGTGCCCTGGAGGTTCTGAGGCTGCCTCATATGGGAACCGGTGCGGAGACATCGACAGCCGAATTTTCTCCCGCGGTTCTGTCGGGCAAAGACATGGCATTCGAAGGAAAATTTGCGGAGGCAGAGAATGAAAATGAAGCTGCTCCCCGTAGTATTTCCCTGCCACTATACGGGCGTATCGCCGCAGGCCTCCCGATAGAAGCCCTTCGTGAGCAGGGTTCCCAGATTGACGTTCCTGTTTCATTGCTCACGAACGGTGAGCACTATGCTCTTACCGTCACGGGAGATTCAATGATCGAGGCAGGTATTTTGGACGGAGATACTGCCATCATCAGGCAGGGTGAGTTGGCCGAAAATGGACAGATCGTTGTTGCTTTGATCGATAATCAGGAAGTCACTCTGAAGCGACTGCGGCGCAAAGGAGCAATGGTAGCTCTTGAAGCAGCCAATCCGGAATACGAGACACGTATCCTCCCTGCGGATCGCGTCCGGATTCAGGGGCGTCTCGTGGGGCTTTACAGGCACTATTAAGTTTGTATGAGCCGACACAGTATTTCTGTCGGCTCGACGCTTATCCTGCCCGCTCTTCAATTTATTTGGGCGTGGGAGTGCCTTTGACAACGCGCACGCTGCCGTCCGGAGAGATCAACGTGCTCGTTCCGTCCCCATTGGGGATGACAATAACTTTGTTCCCCGGTTTGCTGAGGTAACGGGACGCATTATCGGAAATACCTGCAGGAAATGATGGGATCGGGACATTTTTCTCGTGCCCAACACCGTTTTTGATATCATTGGTCTCACCGACGGAGATCGACTGTCCCTGTTTCATCTGGGCACCACTAGCGCCAAGTGCGCCGCTGCCCGCAATGCCCCCCATGAATGTCTTGTCGAGGGCTGCACCGCCGAAATACGTCGCGGGATCGCCCAATGCGCGGTTAAAGGTGCTGTTTGGGTTTTCGACGTCTCTTAAAGTGGGAAGTGGTTGAGGGGAGCCTGGCCACATATTGCCATGTTCAGGAAGGATGGGTTCAGCTGTAACCACCTCTCCGCGGGAACGGCGCATATTTTCGCTGTCACCCAGAGGTGAGTTCGGGTTGCTTCCAGGCCAGAAAAGCGTGTCGTGGAAATATTTTCCAATTCCCGAACAGCCGCTCACAGCGAGTGGCAATGCCAGCAGAGCGGCCTTCCGCATTTCTTACTCCCAGACAAGTATGGGTTTGAACACTAGCGTCTGTTTGATTGCAGCACCAGCCAAGGGATTGGCGTAAAATATAGGGGTTGGTCGATATCAGGGAGTTGCTTTGGTGGCCTTGCCTTCATGTCTCGTCATTCTTGCAAAACCCGCAGTCAAATAGCCCCATCCGCTCAGCACGGTTGGGATGACAGAGATCCACAACATGCAGGCTCCGATCTTGGCTGCGGGCAGGAATGGAATATGCAGAAATATAGCCGTGTCGTCGCCTGCGATGAGAAATCCTATCGCGACCATCTGGATGCCTGTCTTCCACTTCGCCAGTCTCGTGGATGGAAGTGTTTCGCGCTGGGAAGCCATATATTCACGCAGCCCGCTCACGAGTATCTCACGGAGCATGATGATGATCGCAGCATATAGCGAATACAGGGGAAGGTGATCAAAGCCCGCCAGAGCAAGTAAAAGAGCGCCAACCAGAAGCTTGTCGGCAATCGGGTCCATCATGCGGCCAAGCTCAGAAAACTGATGCCACCGGCGTGCCAGCGCACCATCGAGGTAGTCTGTAATGCACGCAGCCGCATAAAGGACGCACGCGATCGTATCCGTCAGGGGTGAGTGAAACGCCATGAGTCCGACCAGCACCGGAATGGATCCAATGCGGAGCAAAGTCAGGATGTTGGGCAGATCAGTAAGCATCACAAACAGTCTAAACAGATTCCGTCCCGCACGTATGCGACAATTCCATGATCAGGTGTTGAATTTTTCGGGCCACATCATGGATTTAATGCAGTTCTGGATTCTTCTCGCACCCATTCCGGGTGAAAACGGCCATATATCGAGACAGCAGTCTCTGAACTGATGCCTGCCACGGCTTTAAGTTCCTCAAGACTCGCCTGCTTCACACTTTTGGCAGAGCCAAAATGGTTCAGAAGCGCTTTTTTTCGGGCTGCTCCGATTCCCGGCACATCATCGAGTTCCGATTTTGTAAGTGCTTTGGAGCGACCTGCGCGATGCGTCGTGATTGCAAAGCGATGCGCTTCATCACGCAGCCGTTGCAGATAATACAGAACCGGATCTCTTGGCGGGAGCTGGAATGGCGCGCGGCCTTCCATGAAAAACCATTCGCGCCCAGCATCGCGATCGGGGCCCTTCGCAATGGCGACCATCACAATGTCGGTTACGCCCAATTCATCCAAAATACCTTTGACGGCATTATATTGGCCCAGACCCCCGTCGATCAGGAGCAGATCTGGCCAGTCTTCAGGGCGACTCTCCCCCGTCACGCTTGCGCCCTTCGCAAAACGCCGCCGCATGACTTCACGCATCATGCCAAAATCATCACCCGGCGCGACTGGCCCTTTTATGGAGTATTTTCTGTAAGCGCGTTTGTTGAAGCCTTCGGGCCCACCCACGACCATCACGCCATAAGGCGCCTGCCCCATAATATGTGAGTTGTCGTAGGTTTCGATCCGCTGAGGCGTTTCGGAGAGGCCGAAAACTTTGGCCACACCTTCAAGGAGCTTTCTCTGGCCGGTATTTTCAGCCAGTTTCCGCTCCAGTGCTTCCCGTGCGTTCAGCGTGGCATGCTCAATGACATCTTTTCTCTCCCCCCGCTGCGGACGGTTGATTTCCACTTTTTGGCCGAGTCGTATTGAGAGTGCATCCTGAAGCAGTTTCTGCTCGCTGAGATCACAGTTTACCAGAATGGATGGCGGTGGTGGCTTGTTGTCGTAAAACTGTATCAGGAACGCTGAGAGTACGTCTGCCGGAGTCTCGTCTTCTGCGTGGACCGGGTAGAATGCACGATTGCCATTATTGCGGCTGGCACGGATAAAGAACACCTGAATGCAGGTCTCGCCAGCGGTCTGCCATATGGCCACGACATCAGCATTATCAATCGAAGACGGATTTACCGTTCCAGAGTTCTGCATGTTGGCGAACCCGCGAATACGATCACGGATCGCAGCTGCGCGTTCGTATTCCATGGCCTCTGATGCCCGCTCCATTTCTGTCGCCAGTTGTTGCTGGAGTTCGGTGTTTTTTCCAGACAGGAACTGACGCGCCTGCATAACCAGTTCGCTGTAATCGTCCTTGGAAATACGATCCACGCAGGGGGCCGAGCAGCGCTTGATTTGATAGAGCAGGCAGGGCCGCGTCCGGGAATTGAAGATCGCGTCCGAACACGAGCGTAGCAGAAACGTCCGCTGGACGAGGTTAAGGGTCTGGTTAACAGCCCAGGCATTGGCGAATGGGCCCCAGTAGGTAGCCCCTTTTACGGGCTTTCCGCGCTGTTTCGTAATCTGCGCATAGTCATGGTTTTCCGTGAGCATCAGCCAGGGATAGCTCTTGTCGTCGCGCAGCAGGATGTTGAAGCGAGGCTTCATGCGCTTGATGTAATTGGCCTCAAGCAGCAACGCATCGGCTTCCGTACGCGTGATGACGATCTCCATGGAGACCGTGAGTGAGACCATACGCCGCAAGCGCTCGGGAAGCTGGTTTGTGCGTGTGTATGACGAGACGCGCTTTTTCAGGCTCAGCGCCTTGCCCACATAAAGCACCTCCCCTTTCGCTCCCAGCATACGGTAGACGCCGGGGCTGAAGGGAATGGTTTTCAGTGCTTCACGAATGGCATCCGGTCCGCAAAGTGCCTTTTGTGCCGGAACCGCAACCTCAAAGGCTGCGTCCTGAACGTGTGCTCCAGCATTGAGAAGGTCGGTCATAAAACACCTTGCAGGACGTGTTCAGTCATCCACTGATCCTGTGGAAAAGTCTGTGGGCTGAAGCATGACAGAATCATGAAAGGCAGGGTTTCTCTGTCCTGCTGTCAGATTGCACAATTTTTAAGCACCTTTTGCAACTCATTGAAATCGTTAGATTATGGGTTGCGAAGAGCATTTAGACTGGTGGAGCAACGTGCAAATCTTTGGAAAGAAACAATGTCAATGCCCGATTGCCACCATGGTGGACAATTTTTTGACTCTCTTTCTTCTCTGGGCCTGATTTGTTCCCTTGCGCATCGCTCCCGAGCCTGCAGTTCAACCTCTGCTGGAAGCCTGTTCTGCGTTTTCCAGGAGGCGGAGCATGTTGCCTCCCCAGATGGCCGCTATCTGCTTCTCATCAAATCCTTCAGCGAGGAGGGCACGGGTCACCGCTGGTGTCTCAGACGCGTCCTGCCAGCCTTCGATGCCACCGCCACCGTCGAAATCGGAGGAGACACCAACATGCTCGATGCCAATCCGTTTCGCCACATATGAGACATGGCGCGCAAGATCCGTGAGTGTACCCCCACCGCCCTTCTTCAGGAATGAGCCCATGGCTGTAATCTGAATAAGGCCCCCCGTTGCCTTGAGAAGATCAAGCTGTTCGTCATCAAGGTTGCGAGGATGATCACACAGCGCCCGCGCACATGAATGACTCGCAACAACCGGAGTCGAGGATTGGGCTACGGCCTGCATCATGGTCGCTTTGGATGTGTGTGAGACATCCACAAGAATTCCATGGCGGTTCATCTCACCGATGGCTTCGCGCCCAAGCGCCGAGAGGCCACCATGGAGGGTTGGGTCATCACCAAGGTCTGCGCGAGGAATAGCCGCATCTGCAAGGGCATTGTGCCCGTTATGGGTAAGCGTCATGTAGCGCACACCATAATCACGCGCGAGGAGAGCAATTCTGCTGGGGTCCCCCCCTATGGCGTGCCCATTTTCGACCGCGGGCATAATGGCCAGAGTACCCGGCGTGTTTGCAGCTTTTCGTATGTCACTTGCTGTACGACAAACTTTTGCCGAGAGCGCATCATGTCTTCCGCCAAGGCCATTGATCACCTTCAGCATCGCCTGGACCCGGTCCCACGCTGCATCGTGGCCTTCTGCGTCGCGCGATGTCTGGGGGATGTAAGCTGCAAGGCATACTGCCCGCAGACCACCTTTTGCAGCCTTATGCACATCCACCTGTCGCGGCGAGGAACTCGCCCAGGCGTCGTTCCGATCAGGCCAGGGAATGTCGATATGTGTGTCGAGGGTCAGGAGTGTGTCGTGCAGGTCAGTCATGATGCTTCCAAGATCGGGATCGCGCGCCAGAAACACAAGAGGGACTTGTCATCAGCGCCAATCCGGACAATCCAGAAATCATGCGTCTGATTACCTGGAACATCAATTCACTCCGCCTGCGAATGCCGCTTTTGGCGCGCCTGGTGGAAGAAGAGCAGCCGGACATTGTCTGCCTGCAGGAAACAAAAGTCCCCGATCCTCTCTTTCCGGCGGAAGATGTGGCGGCCCTGGGCCTGCCGTATCACGTCTATAAAGGGATGAAGGGCTATAACGGGGTCGCGATCCTGTCGCGTCATCCCATAGAAACTGTGCAGAACATTCCCGACTGGTGCGGTCGCGATGATTGCCGGCACGTTGCAGCCAGCGTGCAGACCCCCAGTGGACCGGTTCTGCTGCATGATTTCTACGTGCCTGCGGGCGGGGATATCCCCGATCCTGATCTGAACGACAAGTTCGCTCACAAGCTTTCATTCGTGGATGAAGCCACCAATTGGTTCAGGGAAATCCCCCCTGCCCGCAGCATCCTTGTCGGCGACCTGAACATTGCGCCGCTGGAAAATGACGTTTGGAGTCATCGTCAGCTTTTGGGCGTCGTAAGCCATACTCCGCCGGAAACCACCCGAATGAGCGCGTGGATCGCTACAGGCTTTACGGATGCCATGCGACACATCGTTCCGGAGCCCGAAAAACTTTATACATGGTGGTCATATCGTAACCGGGACTGGAGAAAGTCCAATCGCGGTCGCAGGCTGGATCATGTTTGGTTGACGCCTGATCTGATGCCGTCCCTGCGAGACATCCGTGTTCTGAAGGATGTAAGGGATTGGTCCAGCCCGTCTGACCATGTGCCAGTCGTTCTGGACCTCGATCTCTGAAGATCGCGACGTGATTAACGGGGAGGCTCAGGCCGTGTGCTGGCCTGTTGCTTCCCGTGCGCTCCAGCCTTCTGGATCAAGACGGTAGCCACCGCCTTCTGTGATGAGCAGGGATGTCTTGGTTGGATCCGGCTCGATCTTCTGGCGCAGGCGATAGATATGCGTCTCAAGCGTGTGCGTGGTTACGGCAGCATTATAGCCCCATACCTCGTTGAGTAGCACCTGCCTTGCAACCGGTCGCTGACCTGCACGGTAAAGATACTTGAGAATCGCGGCTTCTTTTTCCGTCAAACGGATACGGCGATTCTTTGCATGTTCCACAAGCTGCTTGGCAGAAGGGCGGAATGCATAGGGGCCGATCTCAAAAACGGCATCTTCGCTGTTTTCGAAAATGCGAAGCTGTGCCCGTAGGCGCGCCAGAAGCTCGCCAATGCGAAAAGGTTTAGCGACATAATCATTTGCGCCAGCATCGAGGCCGCGCACAACATCCCCTTCCTCATCAGAGCCGGTCAGCATGATGATGGGAAGGCGCAGGCCCTGCCTACGAAGCTGCGCACAGAAATCGCGCCCGTCACCATCTGGGAGGGTGATATCGAGCAGCATAGCATCGTAGCGAGCGCCTTGGCGGCTTAGAAGTTCTCGAGCAGTTTCAACGGAAGTCGCTTCGACAGCTTCAAGCTCTCCTCCCTGCTGGAGCTGCTCGACGAGAAGTTGGCGGAGTGTGTCATCGTCATCGACAACAAGAATTGGACGTGGACCAGCCATAGTTGTTTTTCTCGTCTCGTCTTCTGCAGGAAGGCCTGCATATCCGTATGTTTCCGCATGTGTTGCCATGCGACCGATACCGCCATTGAAACCTTATGACAGCAAGCTAGTGTCTGAAATATGACAAGTGCATCTCCAAAAGGAAACAGGCTTAATGTGTAAAGCTGTTTTAAGATCGGTTGGACAACAGCGCGTTTTGCTTTTCGAGAACAGGAGTTTCCGCGCATTTATTGGTGAATCAGGGGTCTCATCACATAAAACTGAAGGCGATCATGCAACGCCTGTGGGAACCCTTCCGTTCCGTCGAATTCTCTATCGCGCGGATCGTGTGGCGAGGCCCGTCTCTTCGGCAGGCCTTCCTGTAGAGCCGATTGCCCCGAACGATGGATGGTGTGATGACCCGTCACACCCCGAATACAACAGGGCGGTTACTCTCCCCCATCCCGCCTCGTGTGAGCGCATGTGGCGGGATGATGATGCTTATGATCTTTGCGTCGTTCTCGGCTGGAATGACATGCCACCAGTCCCTTCGGCAGGGTCGGCAATTTTTTTCCATCTTCCACCCAGGCGGGGCGTGACCGAGGGATGCATCGCCGTTGACGAGTCAGATCTGAGATATCTGCTTGAAAACGGCGTGACTGAGATTGTGGTCGAGCACCCCTGATAACATCTCAGGAGGCCGGGCTGTTGTGCTCGGGTGGCGGTGTCATGGAGACTATAATGTCCCCTGGTGAGGGGTGGGTGCGGTCATTGTCCTCCGCCGAGCGGATCAAAATGGCCGTTCCGCGTCGTACGACAAGAATGTCGAGCTTGTTGTCATCCTGCCCGAACTTCGCCGCATCTTCTTCTGTCGCAACAGTTGCGATGAATCGCCATCCCCGGTCAAACAGGGTTTCAAACAGCGTGTAATTCCACGCGGGTTCGCCAAGGACCTTGCCGCGGGCATCACGGGATAGTCCATGGTAGAAATCAAGTCGTGCCACGCCGGGGCTGATTTGGAAGACTCTCTGCCGTCCCATGCTCGGAGCCAGATGACCACAGACCATGCCATTGTAAATACCGTCCGCAGTGGTTGCGATCAGATAATCGGCTGGTCTCTCTTCCAGCGATTCCTGCCCATGTTGGGACAGGAGTTCCGTGCGCAATACGGGAATCGACAGGCGTGCGGCAGGCATGAGCGCGCTTGAACGGTTGTCTACCAGCAGCACAGGGATGCCTTCGCCGTGTAAGCAGGCCGCAAAATCAATCGACCATGGACTCGCACCGAGGATCGCCATCGCGGGCTCATTTGAAAGAGTGAGCTTCAGCCGACGAGCCAGTGGGCTTAACGAAAAGCCATGCAGGATCATGGTCACGGCGATGACTGCAAAGACAGCAGGCATGATCAGGTCTGCGGAGCTGTATCCGGCTTCACTCAACCGGATACCCGCAGCACCCGCTACTGCGGCGGCAACGATACCACGCGGGGCAATCCATCCCACGAAAAGCTTTTCCTGCCAGCTCATTTTAGTACCAAGCGTGGACAGGAAAATACCAGCAGGCCGCACGACAAACAGGACAACGAGCGTTAGCGCAAGGATGGGAATAGAGAGGCGCGCGAGGACCATTCGCTGAAGGTCGGCTGTCAGCATGATGAACAGTACCGACACCACTAGAACGACAAGGGACTCCTTCATCCGTCGCAGTTCACTCAGGCCTGGAATGTGAAGGTTCGTTAGTGCCATGCCGAAGATCGTCACGGCGATCAGACCAGCGCCTTCCATCTCCAGATTACAGACGCAGAAAACGACAAGTGCCAGTGTCAGCAGTACTGGTGTCTTGAGGATCTCCGGCATCATGTCACGCGTGAAAAGGTATCGCATGAGATAGGCTGGCAGAATGCCCGCTGCGATGGACTCTGCCGCAGCCGCCAGAAGATCAGGAAGTGTGTGCGTGAAGAACACACCTGTGTGCACATCCACATGCAGCAGCATGAGCTGTAGCACGACGGCCGCGAGGATCGCTCCGAGTGGATCGTTGACGATGGCTTCCCATCTCAGGAACGCTGCAGGGCGCGCCTGTAGTTTTGCGCTTCTAAGCAATGGCAGAACAACGGTTGGCCCTGTGACGACGATTATCGCCCCGAACAGCAGAGACGTGCCCCATTCCAGATGCGCCACGAACCGTGCTGCCAGAGATCCGAGCACCCAGTTTATGGGCAGAGCCAGCATAGTCAGGCGCGCAACGCCCTCGCCTGCTTCACGGAGCTGGCGGATATCAAGTGCCATGCCTCCTTCGAACACCACGATTGCGACCAGAAGAGACACCAGCGGCCTGAAAGCCCATCCCATCGTCACGGAGGGGTGCAGGATGCCCAGCCATGGCCCGAGGATCAGTCCCAGCGCGAACAAAAGCACGATTGCGGGGAGCCGGAAGCGCCAGGCAACCCACTGAGCCAGCATGCCTGCGCCAAAGGTACAAAGAATTCCTATTAGGATATCGTATTGCATGTTCTAGACGACAGCATCCGTTCTGGTCTCGGGAGCTGAGCATCATACTGTTTCTTTCCCGACTCGCCTAACGACAGTCTTGCCATATATTCAAAGGCTGGAGAGAGTTCGGAATTATGGAAAAATCAGCCCTGCACATTCGCCCAGCGCAGTCTCTCGACCGGGAGGGAATCTGGCGCATCATAGGCCCCGTGATTCGCAAAGGTGAGACCTATGCCCTGCCCCGACAATGGGGGCGCCGTCAGGCTCTGGCTTACTGGATGGACGTCTCTCACCGGGTATACGTTGCCGTCGCTTCTGACGAACAAATTGTCGGAACGTATTATCTGCATTCGAATCAGATGGGCGGCGGCCAGCATATCGCCAATGCGGGATTTGTTGCTGTGTCAGGTCATGGTGCCGGGAGGTCTATGGGAGAGCATGCAATTGAAGAGGCCGGACGCCTTGGCTTCAGGGCCATGCAGTTCAACTGTGTGGTCAGTACTAATCTACGCGCTATCGAACTGTGGAAAGATCTTGGCTTCCGCATTCTGACAGCGCTGCCGGGTGCGTTCGAGCACCCGACGCATGGTTATGTAGACGCTTTGATTATGTGGCAGGATCTGCCTCAGCGATAGGCTCTTCTGCCTTTGGCGCTTCTACTTTTGGTTCGACAATACGCTCCATGACGCAGGCAAAGAAGCCATCAGTTTCGTCACGAAGAGGTGTCAGGGAGAACTGGGCTTTCTCTCTGAGTTCGGCCGGAAGAAGATCGGACATTTCTTCCTTGGGAACGCGCCGAAAATCGGCGCGACGCTTGAGGAATGCATCAATCTGCTGCCCGTTTTCGCAGGCCAGAAGCGAGCAAGTGGCATAAATCATACGTCCGCCGGGCTTCACCAGAGACGCGGCACGATCAAGAATCTCGGACTGCTTCACGACCAGTTCTTCGATATCCTGAGGGGTCAGGCGCATGCGGGCATCGGGATTGCGGCGCCACGTGCCTGTGCCGGAGCAAGGCGCATCAACCAGAACGCGATCGAAGCTGGCGCTATGACGCTTGGCCCATTTGTCACCCGTTACAAGCAGATGGGCTTCCGCATTATGGACCCCTGCACGGCGAAGACGCTTTTCAGCGCCAGCCAATCGCTTGTCGTGCACATCACATGCGGTGATGCGGCCACGGTTGTTCATCGTCATCGCCAGAGCGAGCGTCTTTCCGCCTGCTCCCGCGCAATAATCAACAACTTTGTGCTGGGGTGTCGCGCCAACCGCTGCGACGACCAGCTGGCTGCCTTCATCCTGAATTTCGATAAGGCCATCGCGGAAAGCCTGGGTGGCAGTCACGGGCTGACGACCGTCAAGGCGCAGGCCCCAGGGTGAAAGCTTCGTTGGAACAGCCTTAAGCGATTCGCGGCGCAACGCGTCGAGAGCCTTATCGCGGTCGGCCTTAAGAAGATTGACGCGCAGATCAAGTGTTGGTGTGCCGAGCATGGCCGCCATCTCGTCTTCGAGGCGTGGGCCAAACGTCTCCTTAAGTGTCTTTTCGATCCAGTCCGGATATTCAAGGCGGACGGCGAGAGTCTGCTGACGTGAGGAAAGTTGCTTGCCTTCCAGATCCTTGAGAGCGATGTCTTCACGGGATGTCAGCGGGCTCTGTGCATAGCGCTCACCGCTGAAAAGCTGGCGAACAACGTCCATGTTCATGCCAGAAAGCAATGCAGATGCGGCGCACAGAAGGCGCGGCGAAATTTCACCGTGTGTTTCGCGCAGATGCCAGTGCAGGCGGCGCCAGCCACGCAGCACATCCCACACCATCGCCGAAACCGCCCTGCGGTCTCCGCCGCCGATATACCGCCGGTCACGGAAAAAAGCGTTGGCGGTAGCGTCGGCTGGACGGCGGGGCGCACTCTGGATCGCACAGAGCAGATCGATTGCGGCGGAAAGGCGTGCTGCGGGGGTCATGCGCACCCGTAGCCGTTTTGGCCTCTCAATGCGAGAGGCCATATGCAGGTTAAGGTCAGTCCTGACGGTAATTCGGCGCTTCACGCGTGATCGTCACGTCATGAACGTGGCTTTCGCGCAGGCCCGCATTGGTAATGCGGCGGAACATTGTCTTGACCTGAAGCTGATCGATTGTGGCAGACCCCGTATAGCCCATGCCTGCACGCAGGCCGCCCACGAGCTGATGAACGACGGCAGCCATGGAGCCCTTGTAAGGGACCTGCCCCTCAATGCCCTCAGGTACGAGCTTCAGGGTGTCGCGAACCTCTGCCTGGAAATAACGGTCAGCCGAGCCGCGTGCCATTGCGCCGAGCGAGCCCATTCCACGGTATGCTTTGTAGGAGCGCCCCTGATACAGAAACGTCTCACCCGGGCTTTCCTCACATCCAGCAAGAAGTGAGCCAACCATGACGACATCCGCGCCCGCGCCAATCGCTTTGACGATATCGCCGGATGTGCGGACGCCACCATCTGCAATTGCAGGAATGTTAAGTTCGTGACAGGCTTCAGCCGTTTCCATCACTGCTGAGAACTGCGGAACACCAACGCCTGCGACCACGCGTGTGGTGCAGATCGATCCTGGTCCGATGCCGATCTTTACGCAGTCAGCACCTGCTTCGATAAGCGCACGTGCAGCCTGCGGCGTGGCAACGTTACCGGCAATGATCTGCAAATCCGGGTGGTTGGCTTTCAGGGTCGAGACGGTTGTCAGGACACCGCGTGAGTGACCGTGAGCCGTATCGACAACGACGACATCAACGCCAGCGTCCACAAGAGCTGCCGCACGCTTCAGGCCATCTTCGCCAACACCCACTGCCGCTGCACACCGCAGACGACCCTGACTGTCCTTGATGGCAAGTGGATGGGCAATTGCCTTGTCCATGTCTTTGACGGTGATAAGGCCGGTGCAGCGACCTGCTTCATCAATGACCAGCAGCTTTTCGATACGGTGTTTGTGCAGGAGATTGCGTGCTTCGTCAGGCGCAGCTCCATCACGAACCGTGACAAGGCCCTCACGCGTCATCATGTCGCGGACAAGAACGGTTGGGTCCGTGGTGAAGCGCATGTCGCGGTTTGTCAGGATGCCGACCAGAATGCCCGTACCCTCTTCCACCACTGGAAGGCCGGATACGCCATGGCGCGCCATGATTGCATGTACTTCAGCGAGGGTCTGATCGGGTCCTACAGTGACCGGGTTTACCACCATGCCTGATTCGAAGCGCTTTACGCGACGGACCTGTTCGGCCTGTTCTTCAATGGTGAGGTTTTTGTGGATCACGCCCATGCCGCCCTGCTGGGCCATGGCAATTGCCATCGAGTACTCGGTGACGGTGTCCATTGCGGAAGACATCAGCGGAATGTTGAGTTCGATGGCGCGTGTCAGGCGCGTGCGCGTGGATGTCTGGGCAGGAAGGACGGAAGATTCAGCTGGTTCGACGAGAACGTCATCAAAGGCCAGAGCCTCGCGAATACGCTCGTGTGCGATCGTGCTGTTATAGGAAGATGATGTCATGGCCCGCATGCCCCCGTTAACGCGCCACAAGGGCACGAAATGTCTGAGCCGGAGACCAAGAGGCCGTCCGGCCGTTGGCGGGTCCTCATAAAGCACAAAGCCCCCGGAGGGGAAGTGTGTTTTGCGGTATTTTTTAAAGAAGTTTTTGGCTGGGAGACCTGGATTCGAACCAGGGCTGACCGGGTCAGAGCCGGTAGTTCTACCGCTAAACTATCTCCCAAGCGGTGAGGTGGTATCTACCCAAGACCCTCTGGGGGCGCAAGGGGGGTAAATCACTTTCTTTCAAAAAAAATGACTTTTTTCTTGCGGGGGTTAAGGAGTGGCCGCATGCTGTTTTTCAAGGTCCCCATGAGGGCGGGTCGGGAGCCTAAACAGATGAGGCATGAAGCAGAAGATACTGGAATGACGGGGCGAGAGTCTCTTCGCTCTTCTGCGACCCATGCCCGCGCGGGGACCTTTTTTGGTGCCATCGACCTCGGCACCAATAATTGTCGTCTTATGATTGCCGCCCGTACGACCAATGGCTTCCGAGTTGTAGACAGCTTCAACCGCTCTGTACGACTGGGTGAAGGACTGCGTGCCAGCGGACGTCTTGCTGAAGAATCAATGAAGCGCGCACTTGATGCACTGAGCATTTGTGCCGAGCGCATGCAGCAATGGCCCCTCGCCCATGTCCGTGCGGTTGCAACTGAAGCCTGCAGACGAGCAATCAACGGTCAGGAGTTTCTGGCACGTGTCCGTCGTGAGACGGGGCTTGTCATTGACATCATCACAGCGCGCGAAGAAGCAGAGCTTGCCTTGGAGAGTTGCTCCCCTCTTCTTCAGGCCGGACTGCAACGGCATGTTGAGCCTGAGCGCGGCGTTCTGTTCGATATTGGCGGCGGTTCCACGGAGGTTGCCTGGATACGGGTGGACCGTCGTAACCAGCGCCAGACGCTTATTGGTATGACGAGCATGCCGGTGGGTGTTATCAATCTGCAGGAGATGTTTGGTCAGGGCCATGATGAGGGTGCTTACCCGGAAATGGTCGAGTACGTTCGTTCCCAGCTCATGGATTTTGAAGGCGTGCACCGGATCCGCCGTGAAGTGGGTCAGGGAAATGTGCGACTGATCGGCACTTCAGGCACTGTAACGACGCTTGCAGGCGTTGCGCTCTCCCTTCCCCGTTATAACCGTGCAGCTATTGATGGGCTGACTTTGCCCGGAAACATCATGCTTGATGCGATCGGCACACTTCGGGGCCTGGGCGCGGAAGGTTTGCTTGCGCATCCATGCGTCGGGCATGACAGGGCAAAATTCGTGCTTCCGGGGTGTGCAATTTTCGAAGCCATGCAGTCATTATGGCCTGTTGATGACGTAACGATTGCAGACCGGGGGTTGCGTGATGGCATGCTGCTGCGTATGGCCCGAGATCATAGCCAGCGCCCCAATCGGGGACAGAGCCCTGCAACCCGTCATGTTTCGCCCCGCCAACCAAGGGGCCCTCTTGGGAATTACGCCACGATATGAAGCCGCCCAAATCCCGCTCCGGTTCTGGCAAGAAGGACACGGGAATAAAGCGCGTCCCCGGTAAAGCTCTTAAAAGTGCTGCTGCACCTGGTGCCTCCGATGCTGGTCACGATTCAGCAACATCCCGGACCTCTCGCGATAAATATGTTGCTCTTCGGACTGCAAGAGGCCGGACACCGGCCCAGCAGCGCTGGCTGAACCGCCAACTCAATGATCCTTACGTCGTTGCGGCGCGCAAGCAGGGTTGGCGTTCGCGCGCGGCCTTCAAGCTGATCGAAATCGACGATCGTTTTAAACTGATCCACCCCGGCACCCGCATCATTGATCTGGGTGCCGCACCCGGTGGCTGGACGCAGGTCGCGGTGAAACGTGGTGCAAAGCATGTGGCGGGCGTTGACCTGCTCCCTGTTGATCCGGTCGCAGGTGCGGAAATCGTCGAAGGCGATTTTACGGATCCGGAAATGCCCGATCGTCTCAAGGAAATCCTGGGTGGCCCTGCTGACCTTGTGATGTCCGACATGGCCCCGAACACCACAGGACACGCTGCGACCGACCATATTCGCATTATGGGTCTTGCTGAGGGTGCTCTCGATTTTGCAATGCAGGTGCTTGCTGAGGGCGGCAGCTTCGTCGCGAAGGTTTTTCAAGGGGGCTCTGAAAAGCAGATGCTCATTCCGATGAAAAAGGCCTTCACCAGCGTCAAGCACGTAAAGCCGCCAGCATCTCGTAAGGATTCAAGTGAGCTTTATGTTGTCGCGACAGGCTTTCGCCCTGATCGCCTGAATGGCGGAACCTAGTTCTCTATACGACTGCTTTCCAGATGCCCAATTTATATGGGTATCTGGAATTTATTTTATAATCATTGAGTTACGGTTCTTATCGGTGTTTTTTGAGTTTGTTTACTCTGGGCCTATAGTTATGAAGGTCGCTCTTTAAGCCTTCCCGCTCCTGAAAAACACTCCTAGTCATCTTGACCAGATATCTATTTCGTCCCCACAACGGATAGGTATGATTGCAAGCCTCATTGTTCTTTTTGTGTACCTCGCAGCGTTGCCTACGCTCTCTCTCGTTCTGGCACGGCGACCGCACAAAGACCTGCCACCTTGGGCCATCTGCCTCTCGCTGGTCGCTACCGAGACCTCCACACTCACCGTCGTGAGCGTGCCCGGTGTTGCTTACCATCAGGGATACGTCTTTGTAGGGCTTGCCGTGGGCTATTTGCTCGGTCGCATCGCGGTGGCAATTTGGTTTTTGCCGCTGCACGAACGCGGTGCTTCGTCGATCTATCGTTACCTAGGTCAAAGATTTGGCGCCAGACTTCAAAAAATCGTCTCGGGCACCTTTTTGTTGACCCGTCTTCTGGCGGAGGGCGTCAGGCTTTACGCGGGCATGCTCCCGGTCGCGCTTCTTTGCTCAGCCATTGGGCTGCATCTCTCCCCCCTTGCCTTGCTGTCCCTGATCGTCGTTTTGACGTTGGCTTATACGTTGGCAGGTGGATTAAGGGCTGTCATCTGGTCTGACAGCCTTCAGCTCATGCTCTATCTTGGGGGCAGCGTTGCCTGTGTAGTCGTTTTGTATGGCCGCGCAGGATCTGCGGTGTTTGACGCTGCACCTCTCTTTACGTCAGGTCTGCCGCCTTTCACGAACCCATTTTCCTTGGCAGGCGCTGTTGTCGGCGGAGCCATTCTTTCGCTCGCGTCCCACGGCACCGATCAGCTGATGCTTCAGAGATGCCTGACTGCACGTACCCTGAACGGGGCAAGAGCAGCGCTTGTTTCCAGCGCTTTTGTAATTGCCGGTCTGTTCGCTCTGCTTTCCTGTGTTGGAGTGGGATTGCATGCTTTATTCCCCCATACTTCTGTGGCGCCCGATGCACTGTTTCCACAGTTCATCATGACGTTGCCTCCTATCCTGCGCGGTCTTCTGATTGCAGGAATACTGGCAGCGACAATGGGGTCTCTTTCAAGCGCAATGAACGCCATGGCCGCAGCGACGCGTAGCGATTTTCTGTCAAAAACTGGTATTTCACTGCGGAGCATTACCGCAGTATGGGCGGCTTTGTTGGTGGGAACAGCGCTGGTATTTTCTCACCCAGGCGGTTCAGCCGTCGTGTTCGGGCTGTCCATCGCTTCGTACAGCTATGGCGCGACATTAGGCGTCTTTCTGCTCGCAATGCTCTGGCATTCACGTGACGAAAAAACTGCAATCGCAGGATTTATCACTGCAGTATTGTGTCTGGCCTGTGTTTCGATGGTCCGCATTGGTGGCCACGCTATCGCGTTCCCGTGGCTCGTACCCGTAGGGGTAATCGGGGCGTTTACGGGAGCTACAATTTTCTCAGGCTTGAGGTGGATGCACTTCCAGAAATAGCGATATCGCTTTCTGAGCTTTAGCAGCATCTGCGCCGAGTGTAATCAGCGCGCCAATCTGTCGTGGGTGCCGGACCAGGGAGCGGGTCAATGCAGTGACCTGCACGGACCCGTTGCTGAGCGCGACGCGTGCCGCAGGCGGAAGATCCTTTGCAAAGTCGTCACACACGACACGTAGAACGGCAAATGGTAGGCCTGTGCGGGCAAGCACGCCGCTTTCCATATCGACGGCAACGCAGCGGGTTTCGCGATAGAGCTGCTGTTTTTCTTCAGCTTCCGCGATCATGATGTCGCTGTGAAGAATGCCACCTTGCCGAGCACGATGAGCGCCAAAACGCGCGCTTAGTATCTGATCTGTTGGCACATTTTTGCCATCAACATGGATATGGTCGGCTACGATCACTGTGCCTGGCTGCACGCTGGAAGACAGGCCCCCAGCACATCCGAAGGAAAGAAGTTTTGTGGCTCCAAGCCGGAGCAGTGCTGCGGCGCCACGCGTCGCTCCCTCAGCATTTGCATTGCTTATTGCAATGGGAGCGTCCGGCAGGAAGCGGCGGATGATGCGTGCTTCCTGTTTAAGGCCAACCAAAACACCAAGCATCAGAAACCGTACTCCACGCGACCCGTGTTGCTGGCACTGAGATTGCGATAACGGGACAGCGCCGTGAGCGGAAAGAACTGCTTGTAGCCATGGTAACGCAGATAAAAGACTTTGGGGAACCCTACGGCGTTATAAGGCTCTTCGTGCCACTCGCCTTTCTCGTCTTGCTGGGAAACGAGATATGACATGCCGCGCTTCACTGCGTCACTTTCTCTTTGCCCAACGGCCATGAGTGCGAGGACCGCCCAGGCCGTCTGGGTGGGAAGGCTTTCTTTGTAGACGCCAGGGGCGCCACCTTCATAGCTGGCGCAGTCTTCTCCCCATCCGCCATCCGGACGCTGGACGTCTTCCAGCCACGCCACTGCACGCTTGATCATCGCGTCGTCATGCGAAACCCCAGCAATGTTCAATGCGCACAGCACGGACCAGGTGCCGTAGATATAATTCGTACCCCAGCGACCGAACCAGCAGCCTTCTCGCTCCTGTTCTGCTCGTAGATATTCCAGTGCCTTGTCGATGACAGGCCGATCCTCCGCGTGTCCCAACTGACACAGGAAAGAGACGCAGCGTGCAGAGACGTCAGCCGTTGGAGGGTCCAGCAGTGCGCCGTGATCTGAGAATGGAATGTGGTTTAGCAGTTCCAGATCGTTGTTGATATCAAATGCACCCCAGCCTCCGTTGGTGCTTTGCATACCAATGATCCATTCCCGAGCGCGTTCGATAGCCTCGCGATTTTCTTCGGGATCAAGGCGATGCAGCAGCATGCCGACAACTGCCGTGTCATCAACATCCGGGTAATAATCGTTTTCGTACTGGAAGGCCCATCCGCCAGGGCGGAGATCCGGAGCATTGATGGCCCAGTCTCCTTTGACGTCCAGAATCTGACGATCACGAAGCCATGCAGCGCTCTTTTTGAGAGCGGCAACGGTTTCGTCACGTTTTGTCGCATGGGGACCTGATGCCGCTTCCAGCATGGCCAGCCCGGAAAGTGCTGTATCCCAGACCGGAGAAACGCATGGCTGACAGTAGATTTCGTTGTCTTTTTTGACGAGCAGATCCTGAATGCCCTGCCAGGCAGTTGCAGCTCTGGGGTCTTCGTCTGGCACACCAAGCGCGCGGTACATCATCACGACGTTGGCCATCGCAGGATAGATTGCCCCCAGTCCGCCCAGACTCAGGCGCTCTTCGACGAATGCAATGGCAACCTTGATCGCTTTTTGATGCATCTTGCGCGGCAGCATCGGTACGATAGGGCGCAGTACTGTATCAAGATGCTTGAACACCCGTCCCCAGACAGAGCGGTAAGGGCCGCGGATCCAGTCGCGTACTTCTTCAGGGGGGCGAACAAAGAGTTCCTGGACATGTATTCCGCGAGGGTTGACGGCCAGTGGCTTTAAAGACCCTAGAACCAGCATCGGCGCGATAACCGCACGCGACCAGTAGGCCATGTTCCAGACTGAAAAGAATGCGGTGCGCGGAAGAAGCATCAGCTCAACCGGCATGACGGGAGTGGCACGCCATGGCACTTCACCGAAAAGGGCAAGCTGAATACGGGTGAAAACGTTCGCGCGCGCCGCGCCACCGCGGTCAAGAATTGCCTCTCGCGCCTGCTTCATGTGTGGAGCGTCGATATTGTCGCCAATGGCTTTCAAAGCGAAATAGGCTTTGACGGTGGCCGAGAGATCAAATTTTCCGCCTTCGTAGAGCGGCCAGCCACCGTGATCGCACTGGGTACGTCGGAGGTATACCCCGATGCGATCCTGTTTCTCCTGATCGATCCGGTCTAGGTAATGTTCGAGAAGGACGTATTCTGAAGGTATCGTCGCATCGGCTTCGAGTTCGAAGACCCAGTGCCCGTCATCTTTCTGGCGCCCTCCCAGTGCAGCATGGGCACCGGTAATGGCGTCGTTGATATCACCTGCATCAACAGGCTTGCGGGACAGGGTCTCGCTCACGCGGGCCTCCTTTTCCAATACGTCAGAATAGATCAGCATTTTTTCGAACGATCCGTGCCGGAAAGCCCTCTTTTTTCGGGCGTTGTTAATGACGAAAATATCAATTTCATCATCACGATTTTGTGTTTTCTGTAGCCGACCGAAAACCAAGTGCAGAGACGGCGACCAGTCCGGACTGGATGGCACCTTCGATTGTGGAAGGAAGTCCTGTGTCCGTCCAGTCACCTGCCAGTGTCAAATTGAGCAGATCAGTGCCGGAGGCCTTCGGCCTGCGGCGGTTCTGCTCTGGCGTTGCCGCAAATGTAGCCCGCTTCTCGCGCAGAAGTCTGGCAGGGGGCATCGCAACGGGTAGAGGCTGAGGCAATACCGGGTCGAGCGCATGTCGGATTTCAGACCAGATGGTTGCAAGCATCTCGTTGCTATCGGTCTCCATGTAGCGGTTTGCAGCGCTGACAGTGACCGAAAGCACATCGTTTTTCAGGAAGACCCATTCTGAAATCCCGCCAACGAGCCCGACAAATCCCGCTTGTGCGACCACGCCACGCGCGGATACACGATATGGAAGCCGGAAGTGAGCGTTTGCGATGCTTTCGAATGAATCAGGTACTGTGAGTTCGGGAAGCAGGCCTTTGGCTACGGGCGCCGTCGTCGCGACGATCACATGATCTTCGGCGCCGAGTACGACGTCTCCGTCCGTGGTTTCCAGCCCCACGACACGCCCGCTTTCGCGTTTGATGGCGCCGACACGCACGCCTGTGCGGATACTGGTGTTGTATCGCGCCAGATACTCAAGAGCGGGATCAACCAGTGTTTCTGACAGGCCGATCTCCGGGAACCACGGACAGCAGGCCATTCCCCCCTGTGCAAGGGACTGACGTACGACGTTGCCAAGCAGCTTCGCGCTGCCGGTCTGAAGGTCCGTATTGAGGACCGAGATCGCGAACGGCTCCAGCAGGCGGCGGCTTAGCTGTCCGGGTCGCAGGCAGTCTTGTACGACCGCATTGTCTCCGGCACGTAAAAGTCGTCCAAGCGCGGATAGCTCTGAAATGCGCATTCCCGGTACGCGACGGCCACCGGGGAGCGCCCAGAAAGGTAGTTTTCCCCGGGAAAGTTTGAGTGTCCAGGCCAGATCATCGGCAAGGTCATAATAGGGGAAAATCGGTATACCCGGCCCTGTCAGGGTATGGCGTGATCCAATCAGATCCAGATATCGAAACGTGAGGGCGTTTGCGGACAGGAGCAGATGGTTGCCGTTATCGATGCGTGTATCGAGTGTCCGATCATGGAAGGAGCGCGCTCGTCCTCCGCATGCAGGGCCAGCTTCGTAGAGTGTTACTTGTGCCTGGGCAACAAGCTCGACCGCCGCGGAAAGGCCCGCAAGACCACCACCAATGATGTGAACATGGCTCATGGGGATTACCTCGCGCAGGCTGCTAGAGTCCGAAGACCGCGCCATACTTTGCTAACCTTTGGTTTTACATCCGGATTGCGCCAGCCGCGACGCTCCAAAGCGTTCAGTATGGGCTCGTATGATGCAGCCATCATTCTTGCAGGGCGCATCGCCGAGGACGGACACTTGGCCATTGCCCGGCGTGCCAGACTGAAATGATCCCGGGCACGTTTTGCAAGAATTTTACCCACGCCGTCCAGGCCATGCGCATAGAGGGCCTCTTGCGCGTCGAGAGGGACACTGAAACGCTCGAGAAGTTCTTTGGGCAGGTACAGGCGTCCGCGAGAGGCATCTTCGGATATGTCACGCAGGATATTTGTGAGCTGCAGTGCGCGCCCCAGATGAAAGGCAACCTTTTCGCCATCGGGTGTGGGGGCACCAAAAGCTCTTACAGAAAGGCGGCCCACAGCGGAAGCGACGCGATCACAGTAAAGATCAAGAGTCTTTTCATCGGGCGCGACAATCGGTGCACCGGTATCCATCGCCATTCCATCGATCACGGCGTGAAAATCAGCGGTTTTAAGGTCAAATGCGTTGATGGCGGCAATGAGTACGCGATCAAGAGCATCCCTTGCTTCGCCTGTGAAGATACGATCAACGCGGGTGTGCCAGTCTTCCAGTGCCGCCGCAGGATCTTCAACGACCGTATCACCGTCAGCGATATCATCTACTTCGCGGCAGAACGCGTAGATCGCGAACATGGCCTGTCGGCGTTTTGCCGGGAGGATGCGCATTCCCTTGCTGAAGGATGTGCCTGAGGCCGTAACGATCTGCTCCACATGGTCCAGATCGGCCTGCGCGCAAGCAAGTCCGGAATGAGCGCGCAACCTGCTGAAAGCCATGTCTGTTCCCCGTTTCTTTTCAGAAGAAAAGGGTTCTAACCCTCAAATGCGGAGATGACAAAGATGTGGTGAACGTCTGTCCTTGCCGGGCGTTACGATGATGCTGAAACGCAACACCTTCGTGAAAGATTCTACAATGAAGTTGCCACGTCTTCTTTTGGTCTGCCCCTTGCTGGCCCTCGCCTTCACTGCGCGTGCTGAGCCGACAGTGGCCACAGCACATGCCGATCACCTTCTTGCCGCTACGCAATCTTGGAACGGCAAGCCTTACACTCATTACGCCACCACTCAGCCAATGCTGAGCATGATCAAGCTGACGCTGGCGCCAAACAGCGCGCTGCCATGGCATGTTCATCCGTTTCCCAACGCAGGATATGTATTGAAAGGCAGTCTGACCATTGAGGATAAGGCAACGGGGAAAAAGCAGACCTTCCATGAAGGGCAGGCTTTCGCCGAGTCGGTGGAAGACGCGCATCGTGGTGTCTCTGGAAGCGAAGAGACAGTCATATTGCTAACCTATGCCGGAACCCGCGGAGAGCCCACGTCGGTGCCCCTGCCAGGGCAAAAGGCTGAATATTGATCGAAAAAATCTTCTTTATCGTTTTGACAGCAATATAGTTTCGTTCCTAGGATGGTTTCAGTCCCAGATCCTAGGAGCCTGAACCGTATGACCGACGCTCTTTCGCCGGAAGCCCGTGATGATCTTCTTGCGCGGGGATATTCCCGCCGCAGCTTCGGCCGTATCGCCGCCTTGCTGGGAGGCGGCGCCATTGCAAACTCCATCATCGGTCATGCAAATGCCCGTTCCCTGACGGCAATGCCGAATGTGGATGTGACCAAGCTGGTCCGTATCGGCAGTAACGAATGCTGGACCGGTCCCTTCCCGGCTGCTGCAAAGATCGGGGCTGAGGTCGTTTTTCACGGCAACCGATACGACCCGACAGGTCATATGCACTCCAATCTTCTCTCGACGGTCAGTGCAGTCGAGAATATTCCTGAAGATCACGTCATTGCCTGGGCCGGTTCATCCGATCCGCTCATGCGTAGTGTCGTGACGTTCTGCTCCCCCACACGGGGTCTCGTGACGGCCAATCCGTCCTATGAGGCGGCATGGGGTGTGGCAGACTGGCTTAAGGTGCCCCTGACCCGAATCCCGCTGAAGGCGGAAAACGGATATAAGACAGACGTTCGCGCCATGCTTAAGGCTGACCCGAACGCAGGTGTGTACTATATTTGTACACCCAACAATCCGACCGGCACCGTCACGCCACTCGAAGACATTGCATGGCTCGTCGAGAACAAGCCTAAGGGCTCTATTGTTCTTGTAGATGAGGCATATATCCATTTCTCGAACACAAAGAGCGCACTTTCTCTCGTTGGTCAGGGCAAGGAAGTTATCGTTCTGCGCACTTTCTCCAAAATCTTTGGTATGGCCGGTCTGCGCCTTGGACTAAGCTTCGCCCATCCTGACGTTCATGCTCGCATGATGCGTTATGATGGCGAAAACGAGACGTCCATGCTGCCAATGCCGGCTGTGGCCTGTGGTACCAAGAGCCTGACGATGGCTGCGGATATCGCAGCACGCCGGAGCGAAATGATCGCTGCCCGGACGATGACATTTGATCACCTGACAAAGCGTGGTGTCAGCTTTATCCCGTCTGATGCGAACATGTTTGTTCTGGACTGGAAAAAGCCTGCTGGCCCAATCAAAGACGCATTCCTGCGCCAGAACGTGTTGATTGGACGTTCGTGGGAAATCTGGCCGAACGCTTCGCGCATCACAGTGGGATCGATGGCTGAGATGGAAGCGTTCTGTGCAGCTCTTGACCATGTAATGGCCTGACGCACATTGCGGGTGGAAGTCCTTGTGACTTCCACCACAGGCTTATCGGGCGTTGAAGTGCCTCAAGGCGAGGATCAGGGCCTTAGCACCGTCTGCTTTGGTAAGGGCGACCCGCTCGAACAGGGGATCCTGATGTCGCAGGCGTCGTGCCAGAATGTGACACAGTTCCACAATCACCGCTGACTCCAAACGCATCCGTCGGTCCTTGACGAGCATGGGCAGAGCGCGGGCCTGGGTGTTGAGTGCATCCACACCATCCAGCAATCTGTTTAGAACTCGCCGTATTCCAGGTTTGCTTCTGGCAAGGCGGAGGTCATCAATTTTGACGCCCTCCTCTTCCAGCCATGGCAGGGGAATATAGCAGCGGTTGAGCGTCTTCAGATCGTCGGCAACGTCTTGAAGATGATTGACAACCTGAAGTGCGGAACAAAGTGCATCGGAGGGCGCGATCGTGTCGGCGCTTTCTCCATGTAGAAGCAACAGAAAGCGCCCTACAGGGTTTGCAGAGTAGCGGCAGTAATGCAGCAGCTCCTCCCAGCTCTGATAGCGATTTTTGTCTGCATCCATGCAGAACGCTTCGATCAGATCTGTCGCGGTGTCGAGGGGGACGCCTGTTTTCAGGAGCGTTTCGCGGAGCTTCACCGCTGTCTGTGCATCGGCGCGCTGGGGGGCTTTGATTTCCCCTCGAATAACCGCTGCCATGCCTTTGAGACGCAAAGTTTTCTGAGCATCCGTCAGGCCAGTATTGTCGACCATATCGTCTGCCACGCGGGCAAAATTATAGTAGTCGTATACATAGGGGCGAAGCCTGCCGGAGATCAGAAACGATCCAACCGGAAAATTTTCGTCTGATTTACCTTTTGAGGATGTAACGTCCTCTTTTCCCCAGATATCGTCGGTCACGATGCCTCGTCTGTATATGAGCGGTCTTTCCAGCGCACGCCAACACCGCGGTGATGATCAATTGCCGAACCCACTGTTGCGGCCATGTAGAAACCTGCAATGAGGGGCAGCGGCAAAGCGCGCCATAAAGGAAGCTGGAAACGACGCAGTGTTGGAATGAAGGTGATGCAGGAGACTGCGTATGTCAGAAAGCCGATTTTCCTTGCACGGCCGGTACCAAACAAGGTCAATCCCACTGGTAAAAGCCAGATCAGGCCCATTCCCAGTAGCGTTCCGAGCAGGGCCAGCGGAGAATGATGCAACTGCACATATGCGGTTCGTGCAATCATGCGCCAGATGTCAGAAGCCCCACGATATGGACGCACTGACCATGCCAGCGTGCTGTGGCCGAGATACAGCTTTCCCCCTGATTTTTTGACGTGAGCAGCAAGCGTGCAGTCGTCAATCAGGGCGCCACGAAGGGATTCAATTCCACCGATTTCGATGAGTTTATTGCGGCGCAGGAGTATCGTTCCTCCAGCAGCGCCAGCCACTTTGGAATACTCATCCGCTACCTTACGGAACGGGTAAAGCATTGCGAAAAAATACACAAATGCGGGAACCAGTGAGCGTTCAGCGGAGCTTTCACAGTTCAGGGCAACCATCTCGGACACCATGTCCAGATTGTCTGCCTGAGCCTTGGCAACGAGTGTTGTCAGGTGCGTTGGTGCATGAATGATGTCGCCGTCAGTCAGTAATACGTACCCGTCTGACGCGATGCGTTCGTGAGCTTCCTGTTCACCCTGATGAACAGCCCAGAGCTTGCCGCTCCAGCCTTCCACGCGTTTTTTGCCCGTTAATACGGTCAGACGTCCATGTGGATCAGGAAGTGCGCGCGCGAGATCCCCGGTTCCGTCTTCACTTTCGTCATCCACAAGGATGATGGAGAGCTTACCCTCATAATCCTGTTCAAGTAGCGATGTCAGGCAGGGTTGAATGGCTTCGGCTTCGTCCCGTGCAGGAACGATAATGGCCACATCCGGCCATACGGGAGGCCTTGGGCCGGTCTTCAGGAGTGGGCCGTCACGCCAGAAACTTCCATGGAAGAAAACTAGATAAAGCCAGGTCAGGAGGGAAAGGATAGCGGCCGGAAAGAGCATTTCAGTCGATCCGCCCGTGCATTCGAAACCACGATACTGCATCCGATATCGCATCACGCGCAGGACGCGGAGCGTATCCCAGATGTTCCTGGGCTTTAAGGGAGGAGAAGAACATAAGCTTTTTTGACATTTCCAGCGTTTCCCGGGTTACGCGCGGTTCGATCCCGAAACCACGGGCCAGCCATTCTGAGACAAGTGCCACAGGGTAAAGCCAGGACTGTTTGAGTTTGATCCTCGGCGGTTTGACGCATGCGATTTCGCTCACGAGCGAAAACAGCTCACCGAGCATCATGTTCTCACCACCCAGAATATATTTTTCGCCAATCTTGCCGCGTTCGAACGCCAGCACGTGACCTTCTGCAACATCATCGACATGGACGATATTCAGGCCGGTTTCCACGTAAGCCGGCATGCGTCCGGCTGCGCAATCCAGGATCATCTGCCCGGTTGGCGTGGGTTTGATGTCGCGCGGGCCAACAGGCGTGGATGGATTGACGATGACGGCAGGAAGAGCGTTTTCCTTAATGAGGCGCAGAACTTCCTGTTCAGCCCGGAACTTGGAAAGCTTGTACACCCCCACCACGTCACGCTCCTTGTTGGGAGTGTTTTCGTCAGCAGACGTGCCATCCTTGTGAAGTCCCAGTGCGGCGACTGATGAGCAATACACAATACGCTCAACGCCTGCTTCCTGCGCCGCTAGCATCAGCTCTCGCGTTCCCGCAACATTCGCTTTCATCATGGCTTCTGGATCGGGAACCCATAATCTGTAATCCGCGGCCACATGGAAAAGATACTTTACCCCTTGAAGCGCCTCTTTCAGAGTCGCAGGGTCTGACAAATCCCCTATGGCGAGCTCGGCATCGAGTTCGGCGATGTTCGATCTGTCGGACGTCGGCCGGACGAGAAGACGCAATTTATGGCCTCTTTCCAGAAGCACACGGGCAACGGCCGAGCCAACGAACCCGGTAGCCCCTGTAACGAGTGTAACATCGTTCATGGTGGCGAATTCTCCTTGGTCCGTCTGCAAAAAGCGGCAGCATAGTCTTCCCGGCCTTCGGGGGAAAGCGTTTGTAAATTGGACGTCATGATTGCGATGCTATAGAGCAGTGCCAAACGGCATGTGACGAAAACGTTGAAAAAAACACTCCCCATTCTTCTGTCCCTGCTGGGCGTGGCCCTGTTTACTTTCATTGCGGCCAGAGCCGGCATTCAGCCGGTTGTGGAAGCGCTGGGGAAAGTAGGGATTGGGGGTTTTATCCTCCTGGTCATCTTCCAGCTTATTGTTGATCTTGGTCTCGGCGTTGCCTGGAAAGGCGCTGTGCCGCAGCTTGGCCTTCGCCGGCTGACATCAGCACGCCTTGTGCGTGATGCTGCGGGCGCCTGCCTGCCATTCTCCCAATTGGGGGGAATTGTCATTGGTGTGCGGGCAACGCTGTCGGGGAAAGATCCACGATCTCTCAATGGAGAAGAGCTGCACTGGCCCGAGGGTGTTGCAGCTAATCTCGTCGATATAACCACTGAAGTTCTTGGTCAGATTGCATTTGTTCTTCTGGCGCTGGCATGCCTCGCCGGACATCAGGGTGCTGCACGTTTCATCTGGCCCCTTATGGGCGGGATGGCGGTTCTGGCGATCGGTATCGCTGGTTTTATCTGGACCCAGCATCGTGGTGGTCCGATGGTCAAGAAGGCTGCCCAGTTTTTTGGTCGGCACATCGCGTCGGAATGGCGTGACGCCCTCATTGATAATACCGATGCCTTTCAGGTCAGCCTTGAGGCGCTGTGGAGCAGGCCAGATCGCATCATGCGCGGGGCTTTCAGCCATTTCTGCTGCTGGCTCGCAGGGGGATTTATGACTTGGTGTGCCCTGCATATGCTGGGTGCGAAAGCTGATCTTCTCTCCGCTATTGCAATCGAAGGTGTGGTCTGCGGCATAATGTCCGCTGGTTTCCTGGTTCCTGGTGCGCTTGGCGTGCAAGAGGCGGCTTATGTGGCCTTGGGTATGATATTCGGGATTGATTCCGAAATTTCCCTAAGCCTCTCTCTTCTTCGTCGCGGTCGTGATCTTCTGATCGGTATTCCGGTTCTTCTGTTCTGGCAGATCGTTGAAATGCGTCGCCTGCGTTTGGCAGGTAAGGGCAAGCCGGAGATATCAGTCGGGCCGGTGCCTAAATCTGTCAAAGGCGAGCTGCCCAGAGTGCAACCCAAAGACAAGCCGGTTTTTTCAACCTCTACAAGCCGCGCGTCGTGAAATGACCCTTTTTAAAAGTCTTGCTGTTGTTGGTCCCGGACTGATTGGCTCATCCATACTCCGTCGCGCACGCGAAGACAGAGGCATCGCTCAGACTCTTATCGCGGCCGATAGCAATGCTGCAGTGTTGGACCGTGTCAGAGAACTCGGCCTGGCAGATATCGTGACGGCCGATTTGGCCGAAGCGGCGAAAGCTGATTGTGTGGTTCTCTGTGTGCCGGTTGGTGCTGTGGAGGCAGTTGCTCTCGAAATGCTGCCGTATATGAAACAGGGGGCGATACTTACGGATGTCGCTTCTGTCCGTGGGCAGCTTGGTCCCAGGATATCGACCGCCCTTCCAACTGGTGTTTCATACGTCCCTGCACACCCTATGGCTGGTACGGAGCATTCAGGCCCCGACGCAGGTTTTGCGACGCTGTTCGAGGATCGCTGGTGCCTTCTTATTCCACCTGCAAATACTGATACGAGCGCTATTCACAAGATCGAGCAGCTCTGGAAGCAGTGCGGTGCCCGCACCCGTGTACTCGAAGATGCATATCACGATCAGGTATGCGCGATCGTAAGCCACCTGCCCCACCTTCTGGCCTTCACGATCTGTGATACTGCGGACAACCTCTCAGATGAACTGCGTGCGGATGTGTTGGAATATGCAGCATCTGGTTTCAGGGATTTCACGCGCATCGCAGCTTCCGACCCTGTGATGTGGCGGGACATCTTTCTTGCCAACCGTGAAATATTGCTCGAAACGCTCGACCGTTTCACCGCCGACACCAAGGGCATGGCAGACGCCATCAGAGCGGGTGATGTAGAGTCTATTACTGACAGGATTGCGCGCGGTCGTCAGATCCGTCGGACTCTGATTGCCAATCGTCAAGCCTGAAAAAAGACTGCCCGTAATCAGCAGAAAGTTTGTTCTGTAGTTGTGCTTATGAACGCCTCCCTCAAACAAGGGAGGCGTTTTTTATGAATCAAGCTGTTACGATGCGTAGTGTGTTTGTGCTGCCCGCGTGCCCGTAAGGACGGCCAGCGAGAACCAGAACCCGGTCATTTTTGACGCAAAAGTGTAGTGTTTTCGCCAGCTCTGCTGCAGGAGCGGCCAGCTCTTCGATACCATAAGCTGTGCGCTCGTGTTCCGTCACATGAGGGAAAGTCCCCCAGACAACACACAGCCGACGTGCGACGTTGATATCGGGTGTCAAGGCCAGGATAGGGCAATGTGGACGTTCGCGAGCCATAAGCAGCGCTCCGCGTCCACCCTTGGTGTGAGCAGCAATCGCTTTGGCTTGCAATGTACAGCTCACCTGCCATGCAGCCTGCGCGATTGCGTCCTGAATGGTGTCTTCTGGCGTGAAACGGACTTTGTCCATACGCGCCCGCCATTCGTCATCCTGTTCCACACGTGCCGCAATACGGGCCATGATTTCAACGGATTCAAGCGGGTAGCGGCCAGCCGCACTCTCTGCTGAAAGCATGACAGCATCAGCGCCATCATAAACAGCATTCGATACGTCGGAGACTTCTGCGCGTGTCGGCGTGGGGCTCTCGATCATGCTTTCAAGCATCTGTGTCGCCACGATTACCGGTTTGCACTGACGGCGAGCCTCGGCAATCGCCCGCTTCTGTGCCACTGGAACTTCCTCGGGAGGAAGTTCAACACCAAGATCCCCTCGGGCTACCATGATCGCATCAGACAGACGAACGATGGGCTCAAGAGCCTCCATAGCCTGTGGTTTTTCAAGCTTGGTTACGATCCAGGCACGACCATCAGCGATGTCGCGTGCTTCCTGCACATCCTCGGGGCGCTGAACGAAAGACAGCGCCACAAAATCGACGCCCAGGGAGAGCGCGAAATCAAAATCGCGACGATCTTTCTCGGTCAGTGCGGGAATAGGCAGCGTCACGTCAGGGACGTTGACACCTTTTCTCTCTGATAGCTTGCCACCCACGACCACCTTGGTATCGAGGACACCTTCGCTGACTGCAACGACACGCAGCTTCATCTTGCCGTCGTCGAGAAGCAGGTGGCTGCCGGGCTGCGCGGCTGAAATGATTTCAGGGTGTGGCAGGCACACGCGGGTTTCGTTGCCCGGTGTGCGGTCGAGATCCATGCGGAAGGACTGGCCTTCCTTCAGAAACACCGGACCATTTTCGAAAACGCCAACGCGAAGTTTCGGGCCCTGCAGATCCGCCAGAATGCCCAGTGGGCGCCCGACGCGCGCCTCAGCCTCGCGGATGGCAGCATGGCGGTCTGCATGATCTTCGTGAGAACCGTGGGAAAAGTTCAAGCGAAAGACATTCACGCCTGCTTCAGCAAGCGACAGGATGACTTCACGGGAAGAGGAGGCAGGCCCGAGGGTGGCGACAATCCGGGTGCGGCGATGATGAAGGCTGGATGTCATGAATGTCCTCGGATCAGTTGGGTTGAATGGTCTCGCCTGGAAGCAGGCCCCAGAAGAGACGTCGTGGTAGCCACCCGTCATAGCCCTTCACGACCACATGACACCACTGCGAAGCCTGCGGGCACAACTTGATGTTACCAACCGTACCAGGTTCAAGCACCGCAACAACGCTGCTGTCGTCTTCCGGATGGCTCATCAGAAGGACCATATTTTTTTTTGCGCGCGCTTCGTCCTGTGTCGCCACGGTGCCGAGAACCCGTGCATCTGCACGGCCAATGTGGTCTCCGGCCTGCGCGGAGGCTTCGCCATTCTGGGCGGTAGCTCCCTCTGGTGGGAGGCCCGGAATCACGAATGTGCGACTACCATACAGTGTTGCCTGATGGACCCAGCCTTTCTGGCCATCAGAGTCTTCCACAAGGCGCCAGACATCAAATTCCCGCTCAATTTCTACAGGCAGGCCACGGCGATGATAGACCCAGTCGATCGGATAACGATCTCCCGGTCCGCGCCGCATGTAGACCTTGTCAGCGCGCAGGGCTGCATATCGTGGCAGAGGCAGGCCCGTATTCGTCCCTTTATCGGTGGGAGCCGCTTCAGGGGGTAATGCAGGTGTTGCAGGCACATCCGATGTTGCTGGAGCGGCCGCTGCACCTGCCGCCGCTGCTCCAGCAACAGCCGCGCCTGCAACCGCCGCGTGGCGCCCGCTGACTGCATGATGGTGCGGGGATGCGTGATGTGGTTTAGGGGCCCCGTGTGCGGGCTGTTTCTCTTTTCCATGCGGTGATGGGTGCGTAGCCTTTTTGGCTGCACCGGCAATCGCTGCATCGTGATGGGTGTGCTTGTGATGAGGGGTTGCCTTAGCGGGAGATGCAGCCAGTAGGGAACCGGCTGCTATCGGGAGCACCAGACCGCAACATAGGATACGGGAAAAGGACACAGACGTTTTCATGGCAGCATCCCTGCCAAGTGGCGGAGGTTTCGGCAAGTGATCAAATCGCAAATTCCACTTAATCCTTCTGGGTCGCTTAGATCGCAACGATCTTTTCCTGTCCGACCAACTCGAGAAAAGAGACGATCCCACGGATTTCTACACCATCAATGAGATTGTCTGGGGCAAGTCTCGCCATTTTCATGCCCGCTTCACATGCAAAAAATCTGCACCCAAGCTCCTGTAACGCCCTACGGAGGTCATCGAAACCGGCAATACCACGTTCGGAAAGCTCAATATCGGACGTGATGTCGTTGAGTGCAGACCAATCTTTCGCAAGAGCATGCACACTTCGCCCTCCTGCAAAGAGAACAACGTCCCGGCCCAGCGAAAGTGCCCCTGCCGCAATGACCAGTGCATAATGTGCCCGTTGCCAGGAATCGTCCGCCAGGGTGAGATACATCGGTGCTCCAGACATTTCAGTGACCTTCGGGCAGGTGAGCCGTGCAGGCTGGGTCTCTGGTGACGACAAACGAGCGCGTGGTGCCAGAAAGCGCATCCCAGATCATGAGTTTTGTCTGATCGCGCCCTTCAAGCTCCATGATTTCCCTCATGACTTCCACAGCCATCAAACTCCCAATGACACCTGTTGCAGCACCGAGCACACCTGCATTTCCGCAGGTTGGGGCCTCAGTGGTTTCTGCCTCTGGGAACAGGCACCGATAGCATGGGCCGCCCCTCTGAGGCCTGAAGACAGCGAGTTGGCCAGAGAAGCCCTGTACTGCGCCAGACACCAGGGTTTTGTCGTGCTTCACACTCGCATCGGAAATAAGAACCCGCGTTTGGAAATTGTCTGTGCCGTCACAGATGAGGTCATAGCCGGGGAGAAGGCGATCCAGCAGCGCCTGCCCGGCCCGTTCTGTCCACGCCTCAATATTCAGTAGCGGGTTGAGCCTGCGCAAATGTTCGGCGGCGACATCGGCCTTGTACCGGCCGATATCGACTGTATCGTACAGGACCTGCCTTTGAAGGTTGCTGGCTTCGAGGACATCATGATCGATAATACCGATGCGCCCGATTCCGGAAGCTGCAAGCTGCTGCAGAAGCGGCGCTCCGAGTCCGCCTGCTCCTATTACGAGAACCGAGGCAGATCGCAGCTTTCCCTGCCCTGTCGCCCCCACTTCTGGCAGAAGAATATGCCGCGAATATCGCTCCAGTTCGTGGTCTGTAAAATCTAGCATCATCTGATGAAGATAATTGCTGACTTTGCCCCCGCATAGACGTTAGATTCGCATAATCCACCCCTTCCCCGTGTGGGACCGAGCGGAGCACTCAGGATAATGCAGTACGGGTTTCGAAAAATCAGCCCAAAGGTGCGTAACGGTTTTGGCGTTAGCGTGGGTGCAGCCATCGCGGCTTATGCGGTTTCGCCCTATCTTGCCCTCTGGGATATTGACCGTGCCCTGAATGGCAATAATCCGGGAATGCTCGCACCTCATGTGGACTGGAGCTCTCTGACGCATTCCCTAAAGGAAGAAATTCTTCCGCCGGCCCCTGTGGCTGATGATGATCTTCCAGGATTCGGAAGCTCATTTGCTGGGGCGGCAGTGTCTCATGCGATTGATGTGCAACTGTCTCCGGCGACGCTTCTCTCGACAGCCCGCCAGATGATTCCCCAAGGTGGAGCAACTGGGGCTGTGCTACCGGATCTTGGTAGCATTCATGCTCATTTTGTCAGTCTAGGGAAATTTGAAGCCCAGGTTGATCAGCCTGGCCGGACCCCTTTCGTCCTGCACATGAAGTTCGAGCACTGGAGCTGGAAAATCACGCGCTTTGAAATGCCGGGGTCCGTTCAGCACAGCTGATCAATCAGGCAGCGGGAAGGTCTTCTTCCAGAACCGTGATGTGGACTGCGTAGGAGACTTCGCCTTCGTCTTCATCACGGTGCACCGTGCCAATAAGCTCGCCCGCTACTGCGATTTCAACGCTCATGCCCTTACGGGTCGGAGCGGTGACAGTGAGCTTGGGTGAACCCAGCAGGCGCTGCAGGGTTGTCTGGAGACGCTTGACCTCGGAAGGGGTAATATCGGCCATGGAATGGCACTCCTGTATGAAAATCAGTACCGCCGTGTAACCTATCGCTTACAACTGCGAAACCCGTTTACCCTACCCCAGACGTTCTTTCTCCTGTAGGGAAAGGTAATCCGTTCCACCTTTCCATGCCGTTTCATAACAAGTCAGTTCACTGGCAGCATAGACGGTGCCTCTCTCACAGGAGACATGATGCGTCCCTTTTTTCTGCGTGCTGTTGCAGCAATCTCTGCCTCAGCAGCCCTGAGCGGGTGTGGGTATTTCGAATCCCGGAGCGCCCACAGGGCACAGTTCGAGATGGTCGGAATGACCGGATATGACCTTCAGGCATGTGCCGGTACTCCCGGCTCCACGAAGAAACTCAACGATACGACCGAGATCTGGCAGTATGACGGCAGCATGCCGCTTCCTGCCGTGCCAGACTCAACCCTGATTCCCGTTCAGTCGTTCGTCAGTATCTATCAGTCTGCGATTGGGGGTGGTGGTACTGCCTGCCGCATGATCGTGCGTATGGATCATGATCGCGTTTCTGAAGTGCATTACAGCGGTAATGATGACGAATACGTCGGTGAAGATGGCATTTGCTCCATCATCACACGTGGCTGTGCACGTCAGCGCGAAGCGACGATGCACTCTGCGGGCGGCATATTCGGCCCGGTGTCCGCCTTCCATCCGCCTGCAACCCCTGCCCAGAGTACCAGTGCAACGTATTCTACGCAGTCGGGACAGTATGTTCCTGATTTCAGTGGTGATCCGAAGAAATCAGTCATTCAGCCTGCGGGGAAGTAACAGGGCTGAGCGGAGGGAATTTCCCTCCGCTCATGTTACGCAAACTCTATTTCTGTGAAATCAGACTCTTCATTTTGCTGACTACGGGTCCGAGCCCATCGAAAATGGCCTGACCAATCAGGAAGTGGCCAATATTCAGCTCTGCCAGACCTTGCAGTTTCGCTATGGGGCCAACGTTTTCATAATTCAGGCCATGACCTGCATGAAGTTCCAGTCCGCAATCCGCGGCAACTAGCGCTGCCTTCTGAAGGCGCTCAAGTTCCCCTGCTCCGCCATGCGCGTAAGCTCCAGTGTGCAGTTCGATAACGGGCGCCCCAAGTGAAGCTGCGGTTTCAATCTGTTTGCGGTCGGGGTCGATGAAGAGCGACACCCGAATTCCGGCCGCTTTCAGAAGGCTGATTTTTGCAGCGAGCGTACCCTTCTGCCCTGCTACATCCAAGCCACCCTCTGTTGTCACTTCTTCCCGACGCTCTGGGACCAAACAACAGGCATGAGGTCCAAGCGCACATGCAATGCGGATCATCTCGTCCGTTGCGGCCATCTCGAAATTAAGAGGCGCATCCAGTGCTTTCAGGCGGGGCATATCTGCGTCGCGGATGTGTCGCCTGTCTTCACGCAGATGAGCCGTTATGCCGTCTGCACCTGATGTCAGCGCCAGTCTGGCCGCTGCCACGGGGTCAGGGGCAGAACCACCGCGAGCGTTCCTAAGAGTGGCCACATGGTCAATGTTCACACCAAGGCGGATCATTTTTTTGCTCCCAGTCTATGCTGCGACATTTCGATTGCAATCCGGATTGCGGCGAGGAGGCTGCTTGCACTCGCTCTTCCGGCAGTACTTGTCACCGAGGAAGCAATGTCAAAAGCAGTACCATGATCAGGCGAGGTGCGGACGATCGGAAGACCAAGCGTGATGTTGACGCCCTGCGCCATATCGAGAGTCTTGAGCGGTATCAGAGCCTGGTCATGATACATGCAGATGGCGGCATCATAATGAGGGCGAGCCGTTGCGCTGAACATCGTATCGGGTGGCATGGGGTCTGATACATTCACTCCCAGACTTCGGAGCCGTTCAACGGCAGGCATAATGATTGTCTGTTCTTCCGTGCCCATCATGCCATGCTCTCCAGCATGAGGATTGAGTCCGGCCATTGCCAGTCTCGGACTGGCAATGCCAAAATCGCGTTTCAATGCCGCGTTTGTGAGTCGGGTAACTGTCTCGATCCGTTCGCTTGTCAGGCTGTCCAGTGCGTGTCGCAGGGAAACATGGATCGTGACGGGCACAACCTTGAGTTCGGGTGATGCTAGCATCATGACTTCCCTGCCCGGCACCCTGCAAAGGGCCGCAAGGAACTCTGTGTGCCCTGGATATGGAAAACCCGCCTGAGCCAGAACATGTTTGGCAATAGGGTTGGTGACCACACCCCCCGCTTCACCACTTAATGCAAACTGCACGGCGAGTTCGATACTGGCGACGGTCGTTACGGCATTTAGCGGATCTGGTTTTCCTGGGACGACAGGAGCATGGCATGGCATGTCGATGACGGGCAGCGCATGGGCAAAGACAGAATCTGCTTCTGCTGGTGCGCTGATCCGATTTACAGGGACCCCGCCTTCAATCAGCGATGCCGGGCCAATCCAGAAGAAGATCTGGTTTGTGGAGCGGAGTTCACGCCATGCAGCGGCAGCCAGCTCTGGCCCGATACCAGCAGGATCTCCGAGCGTTAGAGCAATGGGCAGCCGGTTGATCATCTTACTTCACGTCCGCCAGAGCAGCGAGGATGCGCGCCCATGAGCGTGTGCCCTTGTGGAATGAATCCAGACCATACTGTTCGTTAGGAGAGTGGATCCGATCATCTGCCTGAGCAAAACCAACCATAAGAGCATCAAGTCCCAGTGCTTCGCGGACCTCCCCAGCCACGGGAATGGATCCACCGCATCCCATTGTTACGGCTGGTACACCCCACTCATCTCCCAATGCATTGAGTGCTGGAGAAAGATAGGCGCTGCCATTGGAAACTTCGAAGCCCGGTGAGCCACCATGTGGTGTGAAAGTGACAGTGGCATCAGCTGGAAGGAGGGCTCGTACATGGGCGCGGAATGCCTCACGTATGAGGTCAGGATTTTGCCCGGGGACCAGGCGGAACGAGACCTTCGCCATGGCTTTAGCAGGAAGAACGGTCTTGAAGCCTTCGCCTTCATAACCACCCGAAATACCGTTTATTTCACAGCTCGGACGGCACCAGGTCTGTTCTACCGCCGTGAAGCCCTTTTCGCCGGCAGCGATGGAAAGACCAGCTTCCTCAAGCAAAGCGCTATCATCGGGGAAGAGTTCACGCCACTGGGCACGTGTTGCATCGTCTGGGACTTTTACGCCATCATAAAACCCCGGCAGCGTCACGCGACCATCGGAATCACGCAGTGTCGCGAGAACATTGCATAGCACCGCAATGGGATTAGCCGCCGCGTTGCCGTAAACCCCGGAATGCAGATCATGGGATGCGCATTCAATGAGAACCTCATCGGCCATCATCCCTCGCAGGGATGTCGTGATCCCGGGTGTTCTGCGATCTGCCATAGCCGTGTCACAGACAAGAACAACATCGGCTTTCAGTTCTGCCGCATTTTCCTTAAGGAACGGCAGAAGGTTGGAGCCCCCACATTCCTCTTCACCTTCAAGGAGCACACTGACGCGGACTGGAAGGCTGCCATGGACCTCTTTCCATGCACGACAGGCTTCCAGGAAGGTCATTACCTGCCCTTTGTCGTCACTCGCGCCACGTGCAACGATGACTTTGCGTCCCGACGCATCGGTAACAAGCTGAGGCTCAAAAGCCGGAGCCCGCCAGAGGTTTTCCGGATCGGTCGGCTGGACGTCGTAATGACCATAGAACAGGACATGCGTTCCCTCGCCCTCTCCATGCGCTACGACCATTGGATGCCCTGGCGCCGCCCATTTCACTTCACGTGTGGATGAGGAGAAACCGAGGCTTGCAAGGTCTTTGCGGAACCACTCGGCTGCTGCGCGACAATCTGCGGCATGTGCGGGTTGTGTCGAAATGCTTGGAATGCGCAGGAGCTCGAAGAGGCGCCCAACCGCATTCTCACTATCCGCATCAATATGGTTCAGAACAGCATCAAGTGCCGAGGGTGCTGGTGCGGTCATAAAAAATCTCTGTAGCTCAGGTAAAGGAGATACCCAGACGGGGTGAAAACGTTTGTGTGTCCGGGCTTTCGTCTGATTCAGGTATCTCTGTATCAGGCTCCGGACGCTTCTGTGGTTCCAGATTTAGCGGAGCTGGGTTCAGGATGTAAGGGATTTGGGCGGCTTCTTTTTTCGCAAAAACATAGCCCTGCACGGCGTTTTCCTGCATTGCATCTGCCATGATGCTGCAGATCTTTAAACGGAACCCCTCTGCTGAAGCATCAGTCGTAGCCTGAATTCGCGCATGTGCACTGAGGCGCGTCCACAGTTCTTTATCAGCATACAGGCTTGCTACCGACTGCGCGAAACGATCTGCATCGCTCGTGCCACCATTCAGCGCAGATTCGCCTTCAGCCCAGTTCAACTGCTGAAAAATATTATTGCCTAGTACCCCCGGCAGTCCTGCCGATGCAGCGGCCAACACTTCATAGGGTTTGCCACCGGTAACCCGGGTTGGGGCAATGAGAACCCGCCGATCACGATAGGCATCTTTGAGATGTGAGGGGTCTTCAAGAGCCTCAATACGTCTGAAGCGTCCATACGGAGTGAAATCAACCCTTTCCCCTCGATAGCCGGCAATCAACATCGTAGCGTCAGGCGGTAAAAGCCGATCAAGCTTGCGCATGACGTTTTGCATGAACCAGTCGAGCCCATCGTGCACAGCGTCCCCGGAATTCAAAACGGGAAAGGCAAATAGAAGACCTTTCCGCCGATCGAAGTCCGGAATTTCTATAGTGGCTTCTGGCAAAGAGTGACCGAGTACATGTACATGAGTGTAGCCCAGTCTCCGCAGAACATCCGCTTCTTCATCGTTGCTGGCGACGATAGACTGGCATATCCATGCGGCAGAGAGCTCGCCTGCCGTATCGGCCAGCAGTTTGACTTCGTCATTATTGCAGCCGACCAATCTGCGGTGATGCTCTTCGAGCGAATGAAGCTGGTTTGTATCTAGGATGATGCCACGCTCAGGGAGGCATGCGGCGTACTGCTCCAGCAGGGGAGATGAGCGCTGAAGTGTGCGGGTGCCGAGGATCCAGACCGACGAGAAACAGCTGGGTCGATCTTCCAGAAAGCTTCCCAGCGTACCGAGATTAGAGTGCGACATGATTTCAACTGTTGGCGGAAAATCCAACGCGTTGAGTATTCGGTCCCCGTCCCCGCCATTCAAGGGGAATACCGTGACCTGGTAGCCATCAGAGTCCAGTGCCGTGATAAGAGAAAGCGCACGCTGTGCCTGCCCACCACGTTCTAAACGTGGGATATCCTCACAAAGGATCAGGACGGTTGGTCGTCCTGAGACATCCCGGGCTTTCATGAGTGGCGTGTTTGTCAAAGGCTGACGTGAGAGCGACCCAGCGAACATCTGGCGAATAACCGCACGATCCTCACTTTTCTTGAACTCGTCAGATGCCGATTGGACGGGAGATCGCGCTAGAACGGATGGATCGTATACGATGCGCCCTTCATTTCCCGCCATCATCAGACACAGGGCAGCGTACCTCGCATCTGATGTGCGGAATTTATCCGCATTGGGCGCGCATTCTGCCAGTCGGCTCGCATCGCAAAAAATCATTCCAGACGTGAAAGTGCTCACGTCCCTGCGGAATGCAATTTCTGGGGCGCCAGCTTTCATCCCTTGGCCATAACGGGTCAGGTTTCCATTCCTCCACAGAATAGCGCCCGCTTCGGCTACAGATCCATCAAGATTGAGGATCTGCCCCCCAAGAACGGAGATATCTGTATCTTGCAAAGCTAAGCGCGCAGCAGAGATGGCACCTGGGAACGGCTGAACTCCAGCTTCCATCAATAGAATATTTTTTGAAGATGTCTCTTCAAGAGCTAATGCAAGTAATTGGGAATGCTTCATTCTATCTTGAGGGCGTAGTATGACAAGACCGCGTGCAAAGCGCTCAAGATTACGGGTCTGATCTGTAGAGCCCGTATCAATAACAATAACCTGGAGATCGCTGTGAGTGTTGCTTTGCAGAGCGCCTAATGAGGCCATAAGTGCGTGAAAAGCATTCTTTACACAGATAATGATACTCGTTTTTGGACTATGCAAGCATCGGAAATCCATCGGTGCACGGACTGCGCCCGGCAGAAGGCTATCAGCACGCATAAAATCCAAAGCCCGATACTGACCTGGAGTTGCAGTTTCAGTCTCAAGTGCTGTCTCGGTACTTATCTGCCCAGATATCCATAGTGCAAATGCGTCTGCTGCTTTCCCTTCAAGCAGTGCTCTTGTCGTTTCGGGCTTGCGTGAGAAAGCAGCAAGATCAAGGTCTGGGTGTGGAGAGCGCAGTTCTTTCGCGCCGAAAGCAACGAAATGTGCATAGCCATTGCGGAAACCACCATTCGCGACAATTGCCGCCACATCAGCCGATGTGGCGCGATAATGTGCTTCACTGAAACATGGATTGGGATCAAAATCTCCGGGTGAAGTATTAGTTAGGTAGTGATGGAGTGGCCCCGAGAATTGACCGGTTTCAATAGATTTTCTGACTTCAGGATACTTCTCAAGATACCACTGAGGATCAAAGTACCACGAGCAACGAAGAGAGGAACGTTGTTCGTCTTCTAGAAACTGGCCAAATGCGCTTCTGGTAAAATCAAAAACAATATTGGATTTGAAACACTCAGCCTGAAAAACGGCAGGATCAAAAAAAATGTGAGAAATGCGTTTCTCGAGGTCTCCGACCCTTAAATAATGGTCGTAGCCATTGCAATATCCCTGCGAAATCAGTGCATGTGGACTGAGATCCGGGTTTTCACGAAAATAGTTATCTTCCGAAAAGAGCCAGTGTGGTGTTCGGCCACGAAAGCCGCTTTCACAATAATGTAGAAATCCGGCGTCAAAAATCCCGTCGCGTTTTACTCCATTGCGAACATCAATATTCTCACGAAGATACCACCCCTCGTCGAAGAAACGGTTAGGTGAAAAGCCTTCAGCGGCCCCGGTATTGCTCCAGTGCTGCTCAAGCCACAAATCATTTAGTTCTAATATTTCAGGATCGGCCTCTCCTCTCTCATTGATCTCCTGCTGCAGTCGGCGTCCATAATGTTCGCGGTACCATCCGGGATCGAATATCCCCCAAAGAGGGGGATTGGGGCCCGAGAATGCAGGAGACGTGAGGATATAGTCTTTCATCAGAGCAAAACCCCGATCCTGTAAAAATTGCGGGTTTTCAGGCCTGTTGCGCCCGACGTGTATGCCATAGCGCCTCAAAGTCGACGGGCTGAATATTGGACGTCGGAAATCCTGCTTCTCTTATTGTATTCAAGAGCGCCCCACGAAGGGCTGGGAAAATATATGTTGGAGCTTCAACGAGAAGAAGTGGTTCAACCTGATCCTGAGCAGTAATGTCCTTGAGGGCAAAAAGACCAGCATACGAGACATTGAGATCGTAAAGGACGCGTGGGTTGGGTTCTTCTTGTGTCGGAGCTGCCGCGAGACCATGTGCCCGCACGACAACGCACACTTCAAAGCTCATCTGTCCGTCTGCAAGCTGTCTTCCCGTTACGTCGAGTGCCATTGCAAGATGGGGCTGAGATGGGATGTCGCGGAAAACGTCCGGAGTATTTTGCACGTCCATCGAGATGGAACGAAGGTACTGAGAGCCGATGACAAGCGAGGGTGTGCCATTGGCAGGTTTGACAGCATTATTGGAGCTGGAAGCTCCTCCAAGCGTATCAGCGTGATCGTGCTCGTTCATTCTACCCTTCAGACACTGTATGAGTGACCGCCCCTTCTCAGGCCGGACGGACGATATCCTGTGTTGCTTTTCTCACGCTGCCAGCAATTTGGCCAGACATGCTATTTCGTGGCGGGAAATATAATAAAGACCTCAAATTTTTCTCCCATGACGACGTCTAACTTAGCGTTTCATGAATTATTCAGGGCTATAGACGTTCTAGTCAGTGAGAAAAATTTCTTATTATTCAGTAAATGATAAAAAGTTTGGAAAGCATACAATTTTTTTCGCGAATGCTGTGTGAGGCACAAGATAATCGTTTGGATATTGATAACAAAATCCTGCACCAAGAGCCTTTCTCAATTCCTTCATAAGATGGGGAAAGGGCATCTTGGAGCGCCGTCGGCTACAATCGGCCCCTTTGCTTATTTTCAGATTGTTAACCGGCCCTGCAGAAAGGCCTGAAACGACCCTACGCTTTAACTGTTATATTCTGCCAGCGTACTTTGTGTTGATACCTGGCTTGCCAGGCTTCATTTCGTTTCTGCTGACCTACGAATCTTGCCGCGATCCATCTGGCGCTATAGGACAGGACCCATGCTGCGACTTTTGATCATTGTTATATTCCTTGCGGTTCTTATTGTTTTTGCTCTTAGCAATACTGACCTGGAACCAATCTGGCTGATTTCCTTCGGCTGGCACCTCTCAATTGGAACCCTCGCACTCGGCGTGGGCGTTGCCGGGCTCCTTTTCGGAACGGTCACGGGCTGGATTGGAGAACTACGTCAGCGTAGTAGAGCTCGTCGTGCAGAGAGCCATATCCGCACGCTAGAGACCCAGATGGTCGACCTGCATCAGCGTCTGGACCGCCTGCAAAACACCCCTGCCGCCCCAACGGCAAATATCCCCGAAAAACGGATCTGATTGTTCGATGACTAGACGTACCCGCTTGATAGCTGCCCTTGATACTCAGAGCCGTGATCAGGCAGAGGCATGGGTATCAGCTTTTGGATCTGATGTGGATGCTATCAAGCTAGGGCTTGAGTTTACATATTCATGCGGTTTTGACGCGGTTAAAACGGTGTCTGCAGGGCGCACACTTTTCCTCGACCTGAAGCTGCATGACATTCCCAACACTGTTGCTCATGGATTGAAATCCTTGGCACACGTGCAGCCTGCCTTAACCACTATTCATGCTGCAGGCGGTACCGAGATGATTTCCCGGGCCAAGGAAGCTCTCCAGGAGGCTTTTCCAGATGCCCTGCGTCGACCAAAGCTTTTGGCCGTAACAGTTCTGACCAGCATGGATGCTGCGGGCCTTTCTGAAATCGGCGTATCGGCGTCTCCTCAAGAGCAGGTTCTGCGTCTTGGAAAGTTGGCAATTCGGGCTGGTGCAGATGGCCTTGTTTGCTCAGCCAAAGAAATCGCTCCGTTGCGCGATGCATTGGGGGACGCCCCCGAACTCGTTGTCCCAGGCATTCGCCCCGCTGGAAGTGCTTCAGACGATCAGAAGCGTATAATGACGCCCACAGAAGCAGCTCAAGCCGGAGCTGATTGGATTGTCGTGGGGCGGCCCATTACGCGCGCTGCGAACCCTGTCCATGCCGCCAGAGCAATCATGGAAGAACTGGCCACCGCGTGACGGATGTAAAGATCTGTGGGTTGCGCGACGCAGACACCATGCGTTTATGTTCGCGCCTCGGTGTTAAGTGGGTCGGGTTCGTATTCTACCCGCCCTCACCTCGATTTATTACTGCTCTGGAGGCCGCCCGCATTAATGAAGTTGTGCCTTCAGCTGCCTCAGGGGGGCCAGAAAGAGTAGGTTTGTTTGTAAAACCGAATCTGGAGCTTATTGCTAAGACACTGCAAATCGTCCCTCTCGACGCACTTCAGGTGTACTGCAGTGAGGAAGAAGGCCAGCACATAAGCCAGAATTTCGATGTTCCAGTGTGGATAGCTAAGGGAATTCGTTCGCAAAAAGATTTACCCGTGAAAGCAAATGCCAACCGATATGTGATTGAGGCCCCGCATGACAAAGAAGATACGCGTCCCGGTGGTTTGGGTAAGATATTTGACTGGACATTGACGTCAGATTGGACTGCTCCCACCCCCTGGCTTCTGGCTGGAGGGCTGACTCCTAGCAACGTGTTGCAAGCGATTGATATGAGTAATGCTTCTGCAGTGGATGTTTCCTCAGGCGTTGAAGAAGATCGCGGCGTAAAATCACATAGCCTGATCGAAAAATTTGTAGAAAAAGCCTTCCAAAGGGGTTGATTCTCCAAGAAACACTGATATGTTCCGCCTCGCTCGACAGGAGAGATGGCCGAGCGGCTTAAGGCGCACGCTTGGAAAGCGTGTGTACGTTAATAGCGTACCGTGGGTTCGAATCCCACTCTCTCCGCCAGCGATACCCCCACCATTAGTGACTGTTATTGACCAAGAGCAGCCATTTCTGCCCTTTTCGTCCATCTGGTTTGTGTCCATTGATGACGAGAACAAACCATGAACCTCAATGCGAATGGGGGTATCGTTTTTGATCTGGGGGTATCGGTGCTGACAGACGTAGCTGTGCGCAAAGCCGCACCCAAGGAATCGCCGTATAAGCTCAGTGACTCGCAGGGTCTCTACCTGCTGGTGAAGCCGAATGGGACGAAGCTGTGGCGCCTAAAATATCGCTTCGGTGGCAAGGAAAAGGCTCTGTCCTTTGGTGCCTACCCTGAGGTCAGTCTCATCAATGCCAGGCGCGCGCGTGAAAGCGCTCGCGAAGAACTACGTAATGGGCAGGACCCGTCCCTCACCCGCCAACAAAAACGCGCCGAGGCTGTCCGGACAGACAACCAGTTCCGCACAGTGGCGCTTGCGTGGATCGCAGCACACGGCAAACAGTGGACCCCTCAACATCGGTCCGAGGTCCAAAGCACATTGGAACGCTTTGCATTCCCAAAGATCGGAGGTTTGTCCCTCGATGCCATCACGCCTCCTATAGCACTGGACGTGGTCCATTCCATCGAGAAGAGGCAGGCTGGTGAGACCGCACGGCGTGTCCGTCTGATAAACCGGGCCGGGTATGCGGGTCAGCATGTTCCGCATGGGTTCCGGGCTTCATTCTCGTCCATAATGAACGAAAGGCGACCTGAGAACAGGGCGATCATCGATTTGATGTTGGCCCATGTGCCCAAGGACGCGGTTGAGGCTGCATACAACCGGGCGCAGCATATGGAGCGCAGAAAGCAGATCAGTCAGGATTGGGCCGATCTGCTCCTGAAGGACGCTATGCCGTCTCAAGGTCTGCTTCAGACGGTGCGGAGGTCGGCAAGCTATTGAGCCAACGGACCACGTCGCTTTCGCGCCATCGCACGCATCGGACGCTCAGCTGGATCGGGGCCGGGAAACGCCCTGCCTTGATCTTGCGGTAGAGGTTGCTCTGCGTGGTCCGTAGCTTGCCGGCCACCTCTTGCGCTGTAAGAAGTTGATCCAGCGTTTCACTCATCTCAAACACTCCCCGGCTCAGTGCCGGACACAATAATCAGCAGGATTACGAGGCACAGCGCCTCGCAGATTGTTGGAAGGTCAGTCACCGGCGCCACCTCCAGCCATGCCCGCTGATTCCATCGTGGAACCACACGGACAGAGAGCGTAGTGCGTGATTGACCAAGGTTAGGATCGGGTGCGGGGTCACGTCTCACCCCCGATAAAGCGCCCTTGGAGCCGCATCATGCGCACATCGTCAGTCGCGAGCGCCCTACCCCAGCGTTTGTCTCGGTTCTCCCGCGCCAGCTCGCGCAGGGTCTCGGCCATATGCTGCACCCAGATCGCGGCGCTCATGTTCTGGTCCAGGTCGCGGGTCATGCTGGAACCCCTTCAATCTCGACGTTCTGCTCATCGGTACGGCGTGCTTCAGCTTGTTCGTGCAGCACCTGATAGCGGTCCGCGATCAGTTCCATGACAGCGTCCAGCACTTCGTCGCTGATTGGGCGCCCGACGCTTTGCGCTTTCTCGACTGTTTCGCCCCATTTCTTCTGAAGGGCGATCACGCAATCCGTGTCAGAGCAATTTGCGAGACGTGATCGGAACCATTCAGCGTGATTTACCGGGGGTTCTTCTCTGATCTGCGTGGGTTTGGGTGTCACGTCGACGGGTTCGGCAAAAGTCTTGCCTTCCATTTCGTCATTCGTGTTCGTACCGCCGGTGAGTTCTGGAAATGCCATTCGCAGAGCTTGCGCCTCTGCGCATTTCGCAAGCTGCCCAAACGCCCGCTTGGCCCACATGGCATTGGGCGCATCTGTATCTTTTTTGGCTGTCGCGTAATTCTCAAGCCAAAATTCCATTGCTGGAAATTCGCAGAGATGTCCGGAAACAAGACGCTTCACGACAACTTTGCACCACTCAGGAAACCTGACGTCTCTACCGCCCAGCTTCATTGTTCTTACCGGGCCGAACTCGGGCTCACTCTTTCCTAAATATTGATCTGTCCGCGATGCTTCGATGCGATACAGCGCAATCCCTGGCATGACTGTATCGATCATGCCACCGGCCGCTTTATTCCAGATCGGGACGATGTGGACGGGCTTCTTCATGACGTCGAGGCCAGCCGCGCGGCAGTACGCGATAACCATATGCACCGCTGCGTCAGATGCGCCGGGATAGAGGCTGTTCTTCAACGTATCCATGAGGTCGCGTTCGGTAACGGACGCCATCTGCTGGCTCGTTTTTGCTACTGCGTTCATGTTCAGATCCTCCGGATTGCCAGCGTCGGAGCGCCGGTTGTGAGCTCCGCGCCGGGGACGGTCATTCCGGCCTTGAGCATTTTTGTAAGGCAGGCAGCGTCCACCTTGCCGGGCTGTGGCACGAACAGTTCCGGCATTGCGGCCTGAAGCACCTTCGCGTCAGTCACGGCTCCACGCGTGGCTCCAGCGCGAAGTTCGGCCACAACACCATCGCCTTCGACCTGAAATTGACCCGTACTCTGCATTTCGCTGAATAGTGTCGCCCGCATTTTTCCGCTGAAGGCTTTGAGTTGACGCTCAAGTTCTTCAGAAGCGCACAGCAGGTTAAGGCCCGCGCTGTCTGGATCATTTGCAGCGCGGATTGCCGTAAACGCTGCATTGAAGCCAACCATCGCGCCCTTCAGGAACTGGGCATATTCTGCGTTCGCCACGTCCCGCAGGTCACGGGTTTCGCGTGTGAGTGCCTCACTCATGAGAACAACTCCCGCACCCAGCCAGAACGAACAGGAGGGTTCCAGCATCCATGGGCGTAGGTAACGCCCCGGTTGTGGTCCTGCATTTCCAGAATGAGCTGATCCCGGTTCATGCGGGCATCTGAGGCGCGAGCTGCATAAACCTGTGCTGACGTGAACTCTCCGCGCGTCGTCATTTCGTCTGAGAGACGCAGGAATTCCGTCACGAGGTCTGTCAGTTCGTTGATGACAGCCTGCTGTCGTGCATCCGTTCTGGACACACCTCTCCCGTTTGCTGTTTCACGCATTTTCATAATTCCCGTTGTTTATTTGACGGAGATCAGGCCGCTGCCAGGTCTCTCATGTAATCCGCGCGCTCAGCGGTAATGTTAGATGGTCGATATTTGTCAGCCAGTGCTTCGATTTCTTTGACGATTTTTTCGCCCTCTTCCTCGAAGGCCTGAATCAGTCCAAGCACTTCCCCCGAGAGACTTCCCGCGATCCGGCTGTCTTGGCGTAGCTCCTGCAGGCTCTTCGCATTCTTTTCGTAGAACTCGTACAAGCCGTTCAGGGCCTCATACTCACCCACGTCGGATCGGCTCATAACGTCTGCAATCGGATTGATCGCGTCGTCTATGCGTTCGGACTGGCTCGGCATTAGTGCATCTCCATTTCGCGGGAGGCTGATGCCTGCGTTGCAGCACGGATGTTGGCGATAATCTGCGCCAGTCGATTGATGCCCTTGCGCGTAACCTTGAAATCATCGCGCACCTTGGTTTCGCCCGTGATGCCGCATTTGTACGAACTCGCACGCAGACAGACGTAATCGTGCTCAAGGCCATAATGTGCGGGACGAAGCTTTCCACCCTGTTTGCAGGCCCACTTTCGAGCAAGCAGCGTTTCCGTCACCCACGCCTGCCCCAACTTCACTTCGCGCCCGACATCGCGGACGCCAAGCTCTCCCTCTGCCTCACCTATGATCTGGAATGCCTCGGCCTGTGGTCGGAGAGTGGAAATCTCTGCCGTCAGCTCCGCGACCTGTCGGGTGGTAATCTGGAGTGCCTGCGCCACGATTTCGCGTTCAGTCAGGACGACTGGAGCTTGAACCGAATAGGCCCCTGTTTTGCGGATGGCTGGAAGGATTTCTCCAACGACCTTTTCTTCGAATGCTTCGGTTGAAGGTTTCTTGGAGCGAAGAACCAAGCGATAAACGTCCCGTTCTGGGATCATCTTCACGTTGCGAACCTGACCCGTCATTTCGACGGGGTAGGTTTTTGCGGCCTTGCAGTGCTTGCGAACTGCCTGATCGGTGTCGGCATACCCCAGCGCTGCGGCAACCTGCGATGCGGCGAACTGCGGCTCGCCGTCGAGGATCGCAGCCAGCACATCGAAATCTTCAAATCGGAAAAGTGTGATCTCTGTCACGAGCGTTTCTCCCTCGCCGTTCTGGCGTGGGGCTATATGTGCGACACTTTCACACAAATATCAAGCGATAAAATCGCACATGTATGATTTTATCGATTTCATCGCACAAAAAGAAACCCAGCCGAAGCTGGGTCCCAATCTTACATTCCGCTGCCTGGGCCGCCACCGCCACCGCCACCCATGTCGCCCATATTGCCGCCGCCTCCGCCGCCCGGTCCCTCTTGGCTATAGCCGCCACCGGGACCGCCTTGACCTCCTCCACCGGGGCCACCGCCATTTCCAGGACCCCCCATACCATCTGGTCCGGGCCCCCAGCATGCGGAGAGCGCGAGAGCCAAGCCAATGGCCGTACCGATCTTTGCAATCTTGTTCATAGGAACCTCCTGCGCCTCATAACGCAGGGTTTCTTGTGCAAGATCATGGCGAGTATGAAACAAAAAGAAACCCGGCCTGAGCCGGGTGTCGTTAGTTCTTCAAAATGTCGTCGTATTCGCCTAGCGCCACCCCTTCAGGGTCATATGTGAGGCCGGCCCCCTCAATTTTTAGGCGCACGCGATAGTTTTTTAATTCTGCAACAGCGTGATCTATCGCCACGTCTTTCAAGTAGTCTTTGTACCCTTCAAAAACTGGATAATTGTTAAGGGTAAGTAATCGATCTAGCTGATCTCCGAGGCTAGCCATGGACATTTTTTGGCCGCGAAGCGCAGTGCTCTCAGCAAACAACAGGAACTGCTCCGAGAGAAGGTGTAGCTGATATAATTCCTCGGGACGTAGATAATTCTTACCAATCTTCACTTCGCGTGCGGTTGGTACCGAGCCGTCAAAAGAAACCATTCCCATATTCTCGGCCGTATGATCCGCCCGGTCCAAGATTAATTTCGATCCGGTCATCTGCGTGACGGCGTGGTGGAATTTATCTTGGAGGAGAGCGTAGAATCTGCGAACTTCTGGCGCAGACGGCTCGTAATCCGATGCACTAACCTTGAAGCACTCTCTGACTTTCTCATAGACGCTACGCTCCTCTGAGCGTAGGGCTCTTACCCTCGCTGCGAGTGCATTTAGCTTTTCTGGAGATGCCCGAAGAACTGTTTCATTGAGAACATAACCTTGCTGAACGAAGGCTGACAAAGTGCGATTAGCCCACTGACGAAATTTTGTCGCCTTCGCACTACTTACCCGGTAGCCAACACTTAAAATCGCATCCAGATTATAATGTAACGTGTTGTAGTTCTTACCGTCCTTAGCAGTTATTAGATATTTTCTAATAACTGCTTTCTCATCAAGCTCACCCTCTTCAAACACATTTTTCAGATGGTGATTGATAGTGGCGGTGGTGACGTCAAATGCCTCTGCGATTTGTGCCTGGGTGGCCCAGATCGTCTCACCGTCGCCCGAGAGACCAAAATTTATCTCACATTCGGGTGTCTTATACTGAGCTAGCACAAGTTCGTTTTGGAACTTGTCTTCAACGCGCCCTGATTGCTTACTCATTCTACCCTCACTTCCAAGTCCACTTCCCAACGACGCGGCCGTTGATCTCGATATCCGAAAGCAGAACCGTGTCTGTGTCGTATGTCTTATTCACGCTGATGATACGGACGCGCGGCGGTTCACTCATTGCGACGAGTTGAAGCTGCTTGATAACCACACCGTGGCCATTCCAAAGCACATACATACCATCATGGCTCAGGATCTTGTGGTGCGTGTCCACAAGAACCCGGTCACCCGGCATGAAGTCAGGCTCCATCGAATTGCCAATTACGCGCACTACAGCAAGGCCGGAACTATCTGGGACGTAGTTCTCAAGGAATGCCTTCGGCAGCGTCCATGTGGCGAGTGAGACGTGCATATCTCCATCCCCGCCATTCTCGGGAACGAGTGCGCCACCACCAGCCTGTGGCGAGACATCAAATTCATTGATGACTACTTCGCCGTGGTTTGGCTTCTTGGCTCTTTCTGCGCGCTCCGCTCGCTGGATGCTATCCGCAATTCCTTCTGAGCCTGGCGCTACGCCAGCCAAATTCCACACCTCTGATGGCGTAATTGGCGGATCGCCTCGGTCAATGAGTAAGGGGAGCATTCCCTTGACCAGGTCGACAGGCAAGAAGGGCTTTTTATATTTCCCTTCGTAAGAGGCATACGTCGAATAACGCTCTTCATATCCAAGAGCCTGCGCAAACTCTCTGACCGTATATCCGGCTCGCGAGCGTAGGGATTTCAGGCGTTCTCTTACCGGCAAATCTGTCATTCCGTTACTATGTGCGAAAAGCACGCACATGTATGTGCGAAATAGTCGTTGTTTTTTGTGTGAATACGTCGCACATATCGCACATGACCAAAGCGCTCGTCCTCATCGAGGAGCATGGGGGCACACGCCCACTCGCTCGCAAGCTCGGCCTTTCGCCCTCCACTGTTCAATCGTGGAAGCGCAAGGGAAGCATCCCGGCAAGCCGGGTTCCTGCAATCGCAGATGTCACAGGCATCTCTCTTGATGAGCTGCTGAAGGCCTGCCTTCCGCCCCTCCCCACCCGCACCAAGCGGAAGGAGGCGGCTCATGTCTGAGGAAACTCGCCGCTACGCACTATCTACTGCCATGGAGCTTTCTGGCCGGCTGACCGGTTTCACGGCCGCATCTGAAGTCATCTCCATGGCGAAAGAGATTGAAGACTACTTAGTGGGTCGGGGCGCTTCCCCTCTCTTTGAGAGCCAAGACGGACTTGAGAGCATTGATCAGGTTTCTCGCAGCGGTCGGAGTGAGCCGGAGGTGGGCGGCAGCCTTTCCTATGTGCCGAGCAGTATTCCCGTCGGCGGGAAGATATACCGACTGGCCCACAGTCACATTCACAATGCCGTCTGCTCCCTGACCTTGACCTATAACGAGGTCAGCGAAGATGACCGGGGCTTCGCTGGCTCTGATCTCGTCAATGCCTGCAGCGATATCTCTCAGGGCTCTGTCGGGGCTAATTTCGCTCATTCCAGTTCATCCTCTGTAGTGGCAGATGGTGAAAGCGGGGACTCGGTTGCCGCCGACCCCCGCAATGACGATAGCGCCGATACTTCCGTGAAGGGAGGAAGCGGCGATGCCTAACCTCCCCAAAACATGGACAACAATTGCACTGTATTCGGACGCAGAGGGCAAATACGTCCCTGCTCCGGGTGCGAGGATCTCGCTTACACGCGCTGCACTTTCTGATGACTTGCAGACGCGCGAGATGTCCATTTCAGGCCGTAAGGTCATGCAAGTGAGGGCCAAGTGATGGGTGGAGTTCTCTGGACATCCGAACGCCAAGCCAAACTCAAAATGCTTGTCCGTTCCGGCGTTCCCCGCTCAGATCTATCGGTAAAGCTGGGGCTGCCTGCTGATACGGCCCTGACCGTCATTCAGAGCGCAATTGCACGCTACACCCTGAAATCCGACCGGGATCAGGGCGCGCGCATTCGCGGGGCGCAAAACAGTCATACGACCATATCTGCTCGTCAGAAATCTCAACTTTCTGCGGAGGTGAAGCCGGTCGGTCATTCCGTGACGTGGGGCGCATTCATGGGAAGCACCCCGTTCCCGGCGCATCTTCGGTAGTCACCCGATGCTCGCCCCCAGTTCCTCAGCAACGCGAAGCGCGATGTGGTCCCTCACCTCCTGGCACATGCCACGATGCAGAGTTGCCCATATCCGCGCCTGCAGGATCAGGCCGCGGGCCAGTACCGGGTCGTCCAGGTCTTGTTCAAGCTGTGGTGTCTGGGGCGACATATCCTCCATCGCTGTTCTCCGTTCTTCGCTCAGTGACATGACGAAGAATGGAGTCAGCCGTGTCCAAAATTTTTGGAAAGAATTCCGCCAGATTGGAAAAGTGCATGATGCCCTCACCTGAGAGTGTGACGCATAGCGCCCAGTCTATGGCCCGAACCATCTCTGAGACGTTCGGCCAAGGCCTTGGCGTCAAAGAGACAACTCATCGCCTTGCGCGCCTTCTTAAGCTCACTGAACGTCAGGCGAAGAGCCTGTTTTACGGCGAGTGGGAGCGTATTCCGGCCTACGTATATCTGCGGCTGGTCGAGGCATATCGAAGCAATCTGGAGCGCGCAGCGAGACAGGCAGAGCACAAAGCCGCCGTCTATCGCGCCCTAAGCCATGAATGGGATGAATTATGCGCACAGGATACCTGCGCCTGCGCATCCACTGCCTCCGATGGAGAGCAGAATATGCGATCCGTGCCGCCATTGCCCTTAAGCGCCTTGCCGACCGGTTCACAGCCGTCGCGGACCGGCTCGAACGCCGCATAGCGGAAATGGGAGACGGGCGATGAGCGACCTGCCGATTACAGAAGCGAAATCAATCGTTGCAGATGCGGTCGAGATGGCGGGGGGTCAGCATGCCCTCGCCCGTAATCTCCGCATCAACCAGTCTGACATTTCCCAGGCCGTAAATAATGGCCGCACAGATTCACGCAATCGGGTGCTGAATGCCCTCGGATATGCGGTGATTGAAACGATCCGCCCGATGAAGGGACAGAACCGATGACGCGGAAACTCAGTGTCCTGGTTGCCTGTGAATACAGTGGCGTTGTCAGGGATGCATTTCTCGAGCGCGGACATGACGCGATGTCCTGTGACCTGCTCCCTACCGAGAAGCCTGGACCTCATTACAAGGGCGATGTGCGGGACGTTCTGGATTACCCGTGGGATCTGTTGATCGCGCATCCGCCTTGCACCGATCTGTCTGTCAGTGGGGCACGACACTTTGCTGCGAAGCGTCTTGATGGGCGGCAGCAGGCTTCGGTGTCATTCTTCATGATGCTGGCGCGATGCTCCATTCCAAAAAAGGTCATCGAAAATCCGGTGAGCATCATGTCCACTATGTGGCGCAAGCCCGACCAGATCATTCAGCCGTGGATGTTCGGCCACGGCGAGACGAAGGCAACATGCCTCTGGCTGGAAAATGTTGCTCCGCTGGTTCCGACTGACGTCGTGGAAGGGCGTGTAGCGCGGGTGCATCTCCTGCCCCCATCGGAAGACCGCTGGAAACTCAGAAGTACGACGTATCAGGGCATCGCTGATGCTCTCGCTGAACAGATCGGCGGCCGTGTTCATGCCCCTGCAACCTGCATTTCGGAGATGGCGCTATGACCCAAGACATGACAGGCCACAACAGCGCCGCAACGGGCGGCATCGCGGCGGATCGTCTACGTTCCATCATCGAGCGGGTTGAGCGCCTGGAGGAAGAGCGCAAGGCCCTCTCAGGGGACATCAAGGACATTTTCTCAGAAGCAAAATCTGCGGGTTTCGACGTGAAAGTCATCAAGCAGATCATCCACCTTCGCAAGCAGGAAACGCTGCTTGATATCTACCGCCGTGCGTTGGGGATGTGAGATGACCCGGACAATCTCCTTCACCCTTCCCGCGCCGTTCCCGCTCGTGAACCGCACAACCGGCTACAGTCATTTCACGGCAGCTCGTCAGAAGAACCAGATGCAGAGACAGGTGGCTGCAGCAGCGTACCATCTGCGCCCGTCTTTGCCCTTTGAGCGGGCGCATGTCCTGATCGAACGACACTCGGTCGGCACGCCAGACACGGACAATCTGTGGGGTTCTGCCAAGCGTCTGCTGGATTGCCTGACGACGCCCGCACTGCTCAATGTCCGCAAGGAAGGTGCTCGCCAGCGCACGAAGAACAAGCGCGGTCTGGGATTCATCGTGGACGATGCACCCAGGCATCTCACGCTCGAAGTGCGGGGCGTGAAGTGCCGTCTGTGTGAGCAAAAGACGGTCGTGACGATCACTGAAATTATGAGTGCAGAGGTGGCGGCATGAGTGCGCGCAGATGGGCAAAATTTTGGTGGCAGGACTGGCAACGCGATCCGGCGCTGCGGATGTGCTCGCTCGCAGTACGCGGCGCATGGATCGAAATGCTGTGCCTGATGGCAGACGCTGATCCGGTCGGGCACCTGCTGGTGAATGGACGTTCGCCGAACATGCGGCATCTCTCCGCTGTGCTCGGATGCTCTGAACGAGAGGCATCGAAGCTCGTCTCCGAACTCGAAGAAAACGGAGTTTTCAGCCGCTCAGACGATGGTACGATCTATAGTCGCCGCATGGTCAGGGATAAGGCCATCAGCGATGAAGCTGCTGCCAACGGTAAGAAAGGGGGTAATCCCAACATTACCGGAAAGGTAAAGCGCAAGGTTAAGGGTGAAGACGCAGAGGGGTTAACCCCCTCCCTTAACGCAAACGCAACCCCTCCCCTTAAACACCAAGAAACAGAAGCAGAAGCAGATACAGAAAGAACACTCTCACTTCGTTCGAGTGAGCGCGCGCAAAATCCGAAATCGGAAAAATCAAAACGGGCCTGTCGCCTCCCCGCTGACTGGCGACCATCGCCGGAGATGGCTGAGTTTGCCCGGTCCAACGGCGTCGATCCTGAGCGAACGGCGGCAGTTTTCCGGGATTATTGGGTTGGTGTTCCTGACCCTAAGGGCCGCAAAGCTGACTGGAACGCGACCTGGCGGAACTGGGTTCGGCGTGAGGACGGCATGCAGCCAATCCCGCAGCGGACTGCGCATTCTGACCGCCGAATTGCCGTCAACGCCGCATGGGCTGGTGTGCCCGACATCGAGGGAGTTTGAGCCATGAGCATCGCAACCCAACGCCCCTCAGCCGTCGTCATCGCCCCAACTTTCTCGCCAGCTTCCGGGGATCTCAAAGTCCTGATCGAGGCCAAGCGCGAGGGGTATCTCTGGCGGTCCGATCTGACGCCGGATCGTGTTCAGGCCGTTCGCAAGCAGCTCGCCGATGCGGAGCGGGCTTGCCTGCCCCCGAACCTGGTTGTTGTGGCCTCGTGGCTGATGAAACTCACGAAGCTGGTCACGAATGCCCCGGCTGACCTGTCCCGAGAACTCACCGAGGCGATTTTCGAGGTCTGCGGTGACATTCCGGCCGGAGCATGGAACCCGGAGAGCCGTTTGGACACGTCAGTCGGACCGGAATGGCTACCCGGTTGGATCACGTTGGCCAGCGCCGGGAGAGCTGTACACCCACCTGCGTCCCTTTGCCGAGCGGATCAGGGACGAAGTTTCCGCGCTCAAGGCCATGCTCGCGATGATCGAAGCGCCCCCTGAGCAGCGCGAGCGCACCAAGCCGACCGATGCCGAAATCGCCGCTGTTGTTCGCTCTGCACGGATGGCCAGACAGGCGCTGTCGAACGGGGCGGAGGAACTCGGTTGAAGCCCGTGGGAAATTGCTATTTTGGCGATGAACCCATGACCCACTCGCTCTTGAACCCTTGAGCGGACGTGCAGCGGTTGCGGGTTCGAGCGCGCAGCGAAGCGACACCCGCAGAGGAAACACACCGTTGCCATTTCTTACTGGCAATTCAAGAGAGTGCATTTCAAGAGTGAGGCATCATACCTTGGGAAGATGTCTATGAGCCACCGCATTGTAGCTTTAACCATTTTGGCTGTCAGTTTCACGCCTTTGCCACTCTTGGCTCAGAGCACGACCGTTTATAACGGCCAGACTTATACAACCCTTAGTAACGCAAGCCCCGCATACACCGATACAGACAAAAATGAGCGTCGTGGAGGCGACAAGGCCCACCACAGATGCGGGCCGCCTCCAGGTGGATTTGGTCACAAGCCACCACAAGGAATGGGTAATGATCGGGACCGGCCACCGCCGCCGCCTATGGATAGCAATGGTAGACTGCTACCTCCGCCAGATGGATGCCGCCCACCGCCACCGCCGGAAAGCTCTTCAGGAAAATTCGAGGGACCGAGCCAGTATCCAAACTGACGGAGACTACAAAAGCCGCCCTAGGGGGCGGCTCCATAGTCAGGCGGCTTCGACCTGCCGCGTTTTCTTCTTCCGGAGTGCATCGGCCATCTGGTGCAGTCCGCCCGCTAAATTCCGCGCCGGACTCGGCGATACGATCCGCAGACTTTCCACGCCATAATCGGCTTCAAAACCGCCCTTCATCGTTGCTTGAGCGGAGGATAATTCTCCAACACCGGTACGGCTGGCGAAGGGAGTTTTGAGGTATCATGTTACCGGTTTCCGCTTGTACTGATCGGGGTCTGATGATAGGTTGGGCCTATGAAAGAACCCCCTGCCAACAGCGGTAAGCAGCGGAAGAAAATGCCGGTTGGTCGGCCGTTTCAGAAAGGCCAAAGCGGCAATCCTTCAGGCCTTCCAAAAGATATTCGAGAAGTCATAGCCCTCGCCCGCTCGCACACGGTCACAGCTATTACAGCCCTTGCGGAAATTGCTGGCAGTCCGGTCTCTCCTGAAAGCGCTCGCGTTTCCGCAGCGAATGCACTGCTCGATCGTGCATGGGGTAAAGCCAAAGAGACTGTGGAGATCAGCGGACAGGATGGCGCCCCGCTCGGCCTTGTCGTGACCGTGGTTCGTCCGAGTGAGTGAGGTTCAGTTTCCTGAGAGCCTCGCCTTCTTGTTTGAGCCTGCACGCTACAAGGTTGCGTATGGTGGACGAGGATCGGGCAAGTCCTGGGGAATGGCGCTTGCTCTGCTGATACAGGGCGCCGAGAAGCCGATCCGCGTTTTGTGCGCGCGTGAATTTCAGAAGTCCATTTCTGACTCTGTTCACTCACTTCTGGCAGACCATATTGCGCGAAACCCTGCTCTGGCCAGTTTCTACACGGTCCAAAACACGACGATCCTTGGTCGCAACGGGACCGAGTTCATCTTTGCGGGTCTGCGGCACAACATTGCGTCGATCAAATCGATTGAAGGCATAGACCGCTGCTGGATCGAAGAGGCGCAGACGATCACCAAGGGCAGTCTCGACGTGCTCATTCCGACGATCCGTAAGGAAGGGTCGGAGATCTGGCTTGGCTTTAATCCGGAGCTTGCTGAGGATGAGGTCTATCGTCGGTTCGTTTTGAGGCCGCCGCGCAATGCGATTGTTCGAAAGGTGAACTGGGATCAGAACCCGTTCTTTCCTGTTGTCCTGCGCGAGGAAATGGAGCAACTCAAAGCCACGGATTACGACGCGTGGCTGAACGTCTGGCAGGGCAACCCAAAGCAGGTTCTTGAGGGCGCGATCTACGCGAACGAGATACGGCAGGCCACAGACGAGCAGCGCATCTGCCATGTGGAATATGATCCGTCTGCGCCTGTGTTTACGGCTTGGGATCTGGGTTGGTCAGACATGACCAGCATCTGGTTCTGGCAGAAGATCGGCTTCGATATCCGTGTGATCGATTTTTATCAGAACCGCATGGAGGGCCTTGATCATTACGTTGGCCTTCTGGAGCGGCGCGGCTATCGGTACGAGCGCCATTTCCTTCCGCATGATGCCAATCAGGGCCAGTTATCAGCGGGCGGCAAAACGATTGCTGCACAGTTGCGGGCACGGTCGATGCCAATCTCGGTCCTGCCTCAGTTACCCATTGTGGCGGGGATCAGTGCGGCTCGTACCCTGTTTCCTCGGGTGTGGTTTGATGAGCAGGCGACGGCGGACGGCATGAACGCGCTGCGACGGTATCGCTACGATGTGGACCAGCAGACGGGACAGTTCAGCAAGAAGCCGCTGCACGATGATGCCTCACATGGTGCGGATGCTTTCCGGATGCTGGCAGTAGCGATTAATGATCCGAAGTCGAAGGCTGAGAGCGCCAAACGCCCTCGCGTTTCGCTAACAGGCTCAACCTCTGGGTGGATGGGTTTGTAATCGGTCCTGATTGTCGTTTTCGCTTGTACTGACAAGTTTCAGTGTGGTATTTAAATACCTCATGAGCGAGAGTGCTTCCGACACAGCCGATATCATCTCCGAGGTCCAGAAACGCTATGAAGAAGCGTCTGGCCATACGAGCCAGTGGCGCGGTCGCGCACGCGATGATCTGCAGTTTTTCCATGCTGACGCGTACAATCATGCGCAATGGGATGATGCGGTCTATCAGGCACGTGCCGGAACGTTCGGCGGCTCCCCTCGCCCTTGCCTGACGATCAACAAAACTGCGCAGCACGTCTTCCAGGTGGAGAACGAGGCGCGGCAGTCGCAAATGGGCGTAAAGGTCAATGCGACTGGCTTTGGTTCCATGGCTGAGGCTGCGGATGCCATTGAAGGCATTATCCGCCATATCGAGTATCAGTCGAACGCTCAGCAGAACGCCTATGCCTGTGCCATTCAGGGGCAGGTTCGCACCGGTCTGGGCTGGTTCCATGTCGTGACGGATTATGTTCCAGGTGTGGACACGTTCGATCAGGACTTCTTCATCAAGTCCGTTCCAAATGGCCTCTCTGTCTATTTCGATCCAGCGGCCCGTGAGCCCGATCATTCGGATCAGAACTGGGCAATGATCGTTGAGGAAATGGACCGGGTCGAGTTCGACAAGCTCTATCCGGGTCACGCAGACGTATCACGTGACCCGATTTAAGGTCTGCAATCAGACAGTGACTGGGTGAGCGACAGCACGGTTCGCGTGGCGACGTATTATCGCCGCAGCGAAAAGAAAGACACGCTTTGGGCCACGCCTACGGGGTCGATGCGTCAGAGTGAAATGCCTCCCGAGATGGTTGAGGTCTTTCGCACGATGAAAGCCTCGTCGCGGCCGATCACATCGCACATGGTCGATAAGTACGTCATCGCGGGTAATACTGTTGTGGCTCAGGGCGAGACCGTGTTCTCGCTTATTCCGCTGATCCCAATGGTTGGCATTGAGACGCGTGCGACTGACGGCAACGACGCGGATTATGCGGGGCTTGTGCGGGCTCTAATCGATCCGCAGCGCATGTTTAACTACACGGCCAGCGCTTATGTCGAGAGCGTTGCCCTCCAAACTAAAGCGCCCTGGCTCGCCTCAGCTGAGGCGATCGAGGGCTATACGAACGAGTGGTCGCAGGCCAACACCAGCAATGCTGCTGTGCTGCCTTACAATGCCATTAGCGATGATGGGCAGCCAATTCCGATCCCAACCCGTATTGAGCCGCCATCCGGCTCGACTGGCCACATGCAGGGCATGCAGTCCGCCGATCAGTGGATGCAGATGGTCACCGGCCAATATCAGGCTGAGATGGGCGCGCCCGGTAACGAGAAGTCCGGTGTTGCGATCCAGCAGCGTCAGCGCCAGTCAGACACGGCGAACTATCACTACACTGACAATCAGGGCATGGCGCTTCGTTATCTCGGGCGCTTGCTGATTGATGCCATTCCCCGCGTGTACGATACGCAACGCGCCGTGCAGTCGCTTGGGATGGATGGCACACAGACGGGTGTTGTCGTTGATCCGAACATGCAGACGTCGGCACAGGTGGCTTTTCCTCCTGGTCCCGATGGGCAGCCGCAGCAGCCACCGCAAGGGATCTCGCTTGAGAAACAGCGCCAGATCGATGGCGCAATTCTCGCGATCAACCCGACGATTGGCCGCTTCGATGTTGAGGCTGATGTGGGCCCTGCTTTTGCGACGCGGAAACAGGATGCGTTCAACGCGCTGACGCAGGTTATTCAGGCCGCCCCTAATCTCATGGGGCAGATCGGAGATCTCGTATTTCAGAGCGCGGACTTCCCGCTTGCTGACGAGATTGCCGATCGGCTCAAGCCCGCGTCCGATGATCCTCGCCTCGAACAGGCTCAACAGACGATCCAGCAGCTACAGGCGCAGCTTCAGCAGGCTATGCAGCAGCTCAAGGATAAGCAGGCCGAGCAGCAGCACACCGTCGTCAAAGACGCGATGGCTGCGGACACGAACCAGTACAAGGCCGAAACCGACCGCATGGCTGCGATTGGCTCGACCGATCCAGAGGCATTTCGTGTGCTGGTCCACCAGCTTGTTTCCGAGGCGCTGCGGAATGGGTCCCCTCCCTCAAGTGGGGCAACGCCTGCCATGCAGGATGGCCCGCCCGGACCACTTCCGCGTCTTCCTTCTTCTAATCCCCCAGGCGGCAAAATTCATGCTGCCAATCCAGTGACAGGAGCCGTTGAGGCATGAGCGAGACACTCGAAACCCCTATCCTCGACGGCGCGCTGACAACGCCAGACGCTGCGAACACGCCAGCAATCGAGACGCAGACCGAGGGTGCACCAGAGGGCCAGGCACAACCTGATCCGGCCCCGCAGCCCGAGAAGACGCCCGCATGGCTTCAGCGTAAGATCGATAAGCTGACGTTTGAGCGTCGTGAAGCTGAGCGGCGGGAGCAGGCCAATCAGGAAGAGCTGGAGAACATGCGCCGCGCGCTGGCTGCTTCTCGTGGTGAAGAGCAGCAGGAAGAGAGCCTGACGCCAGACCAGATCCGGCAGCAGGAGCGTCAGCGGATTGAGAGCCAGCAGGCAGAGCAGCAGTCGATCCAGAAGTTCTCATCCCAGACCGAAGCTATCGCCAAAGCTGTTGCTGGTACTCATGGGGATGCAGCGGTCAGTCAGGCCACGCAGCTCCTGTCCGAGCGTGCAGGACTGGATTTCTCTAACAAGTCACACCGTGAGTTGATCTCCGACATATCGGAGTTGCCGAACAGTGGCGACGTGTATTATGCTCTCGCTCACGACCCGGATGCAGCAAGCGACATCCTCGACGCCTCACCGCGTCGCCAGTATGCGCTTCTGACACAGTTCGCGGCGAAGGTAGGTCAGAAAGCTCCGGCAGCGCAGGCAGAAACGCCCGCAGCGCCAGCAGTTTCGAAGGCCCCGCCTCCCGTCTCGGCTCCATCCGGTGCGGCACCTGCGGGAAAGAAGTCGATCTACGACCCAAATGTTTCCGCTGTTGAATTTGACCGCCTCTGGAAGGCTGGCGTTCGGTCGTAACCTGTCGCGGAGCAGTCTCTCCGCATAAGCCACGGGGGCTTTAACCCGGCTGTTTTCGGTTCCCTAACCGGCACACGTTCTGCCTTTGGCGAGAGCGGCACGATAGGCGCAGTGGCGCCATGTATTGTGAGCCGAACCCGTGGCTACGAATAATCTGATTAACGACATGATCATCACGAAGCGCGCGCTGCCGCTGTTTCGTGACACTAACGGCTTCATCAAGAACATCGACCGTTCTTATGACAGCTACTTTGGTAAGTCCGGCGCTAAGATCGGCGCTTCCGTGAATGTTCGCCTGCCAAACGACCCGGTTGTTGGTGACGGCCCGGTTGTCAGCCCGCAGTCCATTGCAGAGCGCTCCGTCCCTCTGACGGTGGCTTATCGCAAGCACGTCTCTCTTGGCTTCGATACGCAGGAACGTACCCTGAATGTTGATGACTTCAGCGGTCGTTACATCGAGCCATCCGTCAACAACCTGACCGGTTCTGTTGCCGATATCGCCATGACGCTTGCTCTTGGTGCCGCGAACATGGTGCGCAACGTGGATGGCAACGGCAATACGATCGCCCCAACATCCGAGACATGGCTTCAGGCCAAGGCCAAGTTGACGAAGCAGCACGCCCCGACGGCTGACCGTTTCGCTGTTCTCGATCCGGATACGGATGCCAGCACAGTTTCCGGTCTCATGGGGCTGTTCAATCCCTCCGCACAGATCGGTCAGCAGACCAAGACGGGCGCGATGGAAGCACCTCTCCTTGGTGTCCGCGAGTGGATCAACGACCAGACCTGTCTCGTTACCACGACCGGCTCTTACGATAGCGCTGCCACGGCGACCGGATCAGTCACGACGCTCAGCAATGCGGGCAATGCGATTCCGGGCCAGATTAGTTCCACGGCGTACCCGCAGAACTCGGTCATTGCCACGTCTGCCCTGAATGGTGGCATTAACGCAGGTGATGTCATCACCATCGCAGGCGTCAATCAGGTCAATCGCGTGACCAAGCGGTCCTACGGCACACCGATGCAGTTCGTGGTCACGCAGGCTGTTGCGAGCGGCGCCACGTCCATCGTGGTCTCGCCTGCCCTTGTCGGCCCTGCTGCTGATGGATCGCAGAACCAGTATCAGACCGTCGATGCGCTGCCCGTTGCTGATGCCAAGATCACTCTTGTGGGCAAGCAGGGCGAGACGATCCGCCGCAACCTTCTGTTCAACAAGAAGGCCATGACCCTCGTCACTGTCGATCTGATGGAGGTCAACAAAGGCGTTGTAGATTGCGGCATGGCGAACCTCGACGGCATCTCCATGCGTACCCTCACCTACTACAACGGCACTGACGATACGCTTGGCACGCGTCTCGACGTGTTGTTCGGCATCGGTGTACTTCGCCCTGAATGGCTCTGCATCGTGCCGGATATCGTTGACGCTGGCTGATGCTGGTGAAGGGGTATCCCAAAACGCTGCACCACCCGAATGGCTACGAAACCGTAACCGTTCGGGATGAGGTAGAAGAAGAGCGGGTGCGAGCCCGTATGTCTGGCCGTCCTGAGCCTTCGGGCCGGGACACGCCGCTCAAGCCTGTTATGAGGCGCAAGGGGCGCACCCCAAATGTCCGAAACCAATAACGGCGGCACTCCAAACGTCACGACAGGGTACCTTGTCTCCGATCTCGTCGGCTTGGCGCTCGAGCAGCTTGGCGTCGGTGTCGGTGGTCAGAATACAGATCCGCAAGGCTTGGCCTCGGGCGTCATGCATCTGAACATGATGCTGGCCCAGTGGCAGCGCCGTGAATGGCTCGTTCCGAATCTCACCGATGTATTCTGTATGGCGACTGGGAAGTCGGTCTACTATGTCGGTCCCGGTGGAGATATCGACATTTCTGTGCGTCCTGCTCAGGTAATGGGGGCCTATGCCCGGCTTCTGTTCAACGGAGGGGCAGCGGTCGAGGGAGATTTCTCTGCGAACGATTTCGATCCAAGTGATTTCGTCGATAATGATGACGGGCTTTCTTCCGCCAATCCCATTGATTATCACCTGGCTGAAATTCCCTCCTATCAGGACTATGCCGCTCTTGGCCTCAAGGGACTGAAGACATGGCCCAGCTTCTACTTTTACAATCCCGCCTTCCCTCTGGGTGAGTTCAGGCCATGGCCGATCCCAGCAGGCGGTAACACGTGGCAGTTACATCTGCTCATAGCTCAGCCCCTTCAGGGCAATCTTAAGGCGGATACACCTCTGAACCTGCCCCCGGAATATTGGGATGCTGTGATGTGGTGTCTGGCCGCTCGTCTTGCCCCGTCCTATGGACAGGAAGTCTCAGCAACCGTGGCGACGTTTGCACGTGCGTCCTTGTCTACAATCCGTACAGTCAGTTTCCGCGCACCTACCCTTGCCATGCCCGCCATCCTTACTCCCATCAGCAACCCGTTCTATTGGCCGGGTCTGGAGATCCAGAAGCTATGAAGCGCCTCATCCTCGCCCTTGCGTTCATGTTGCCCGTTATGTCGTGGGCGCAATCCATCCCTCAGATGGATCGGCGTGTCACACTCAGTGGTCCAACCGGGCTGAACTGGGCGCTTTCCACAAAGGCGGATGTAAGCAATGGCAAGCTATCGAATGCGACACTTACCACACCAAATATCTCCGGAGCATCCATAAATGGGGGCTCTGTATCCAATGCGGATTTAACCGGGGTCAGCCTCTCCACTACTTCGTTCACCTGCCAGAACGCAGCGGCATGCGTCGTCTCGTCTTTGATCCAGTACAGCCCCGGATGGGCACAGTCTGTCGAGCGGACGCTTTTGCTGCGCCTTGAGGACACTGTATCTGCCAAAGATTTCGGGGCGGTCAGTGATTACAATTCCGCGTCCGGATCGGGAACGGACAACATCCCTGCGCTTCAGCTTGCAGTAACATCTGTGTGCGCCAACGGCGGGGGAAGCATTTTTGTCCCCGCTGGATCATATGCGATTTCAGCCACAAACAGCGTGTCGATGGCATGTCCGGGTCTGCACCTTTATGGCGCTGGCGTGGAAGGCACAAAGTTCTATCTCACCGGCGCGGGCTCTGCCGCAGTTTTCAATTTTAATGCCGCCCCGACCGATAGCGGGATGTATTTCTACGGTGGCGAAATTGATCACCTGTCAGTCTATGGCGCGAATAACGGCAAGCAGACTGGAGTCGCCTTCCGATTTGCGCATTGCCGTGGATGCAGTGCGCATGATGTGCGGACGTTTTTTGTCTTCCAGGGGGTTCAGAATTACGCTGGCAATAGCAATTCTGTTTATAACTCTCAGTTTCACCAGATGCTTCTGGGTGGCATTGGGCTGGAGACATATGGATCAGACACAGGATGCACGGGGAGCACCAGCGCGCTACAGAACTGCGCAACTCGATCCGATGTTTTTAAAATCATAAATACTGATGTCACAGCGTCTCTCAATTCAAGCATCAACACGCCGCCCGCCATCGGGGTCTATATCCATGACTTCATGGCAACTGTCTGGATGGATGGCGTTGTGCTTGAGCAGGTTAGCACCGGCGTTAAGATCAACTGCCCGAACTCCTCGACGATCGGTACATGTCCCGGATTTATCTATGGGAACCGGGTCGAGGTCGAAAGTAACGCAACCAACCAGAACGGAGTTCCACCTGGCGCGCTGGATGCTGACAATTTCTCCGAGTTGGAATTCGTCAGTCCACAGTTTTATGGATCAGTACCGACAAACAACCTGGTCGTGCTCAACCAGACACGCTTTCAAAGCGGCATGGTCAAGTTCTTCGGTGGAAAGATGCAAGGAGCCAATCAGGCTTGCATAGTCAGCTACATCAGTGATCTGACTTATGTCGGGGGCACCATTGCTGGATGTGGATTGACGGCAGCAGACAGCGCAGATGCAATCCAGCTTCTCAATCCTGGCAATAGCTCTCTGGACGGTAACGGCGCACAGATTTCCAATATGTCATTCTGTACAGTGGGAGCCGGAGATACGGCCGGGAATCCCAACGCTATGACCGGGCTGCGTCTTGATACGAAAACAGATTGGGTGACGCTCAGCGGGAGCAACGGGCGTGGATGCGGGCAGCTTTATTCAATCGCAACCGGCAATACGTCGGCGCATCTAAACCTGTCTGGCGGCAATAATGCGCCGTCATAAGGATTTCACCCATGCGCGTTAATCTCTCGGGAGGCTCATATGATGCCAGGTGTGCTTCTGTTGCCGCTCAACGCGTCCTGAACCTGTACCCTGAGCCGATACCTCAGGAAGAAGGTGAACCGATACAGTTCGCTTATTACCCCACTCCGGGATTGCGCACAGCTTCGCAGCCCGGTGGCAAAGGGCGATGCGCATATCAGACTACACAGGGTGATGCGATCTTTGTCATGGGGAACGCTGTACTCCGCTTGAACAGCGAGGGGGCAGTTACGAAGATAGGAGAGATCAACACTGGCAATGGCCCGGTCCGTATGGCGGATAATGGGACCACGCTATTCATTGTGGATGGGACAGCGGCGGCCGGATGGTATTGTTCCATGCCGTCAAAGGCTGGCCAAGGCTCCTTCGGGGCACTCACCCAAATCGTTGATGACGCTTTCTATGGCAGTCCCACGATTGCGATCCTCGATACTTTTTTTCTTTTCGTGAACCCAGATACGACCAACTGGTACACGTCGCCGGCGCAATTCTCTGACGAAGCCACGATGCCATTCGACAGCCTCTATGTTGCAAGCGACGAAACCAGTCTCGCCACGATCATCGGCATTGAGGTCATTGGCCAGTACATCTGGCTGTTCAGCAGATGGCAGGTTGAGTTCTGGTATGACAGTGGCGCCTCTGATTTTCCATTCCAGCGCGTTCAAGGCGTAACTGTTGAAGCGGGCTGCATCGCGCCCTACACAATCGCTCGCATCCCCACGACCGCGAACACTCCGAATGGTGCCATAATGTGGCTTGGCCAGGACCGGAGCGGGTTGGCTCGTGTCTATCTTGGCCAGCAGACATCTGCGGTGCCTGTATCCACATTCCCGGTGGATGGGGCGCTGCAGGCCATGGGCGATCTCTCCGCTTCCGTTGCCTCAGTGTACCAGCAGGACGGGCATGTCTTCTACGTCCTGACGGTTCCGGGGCAATCTTCATCCTGGGTGTTCGACGTGTCTACTGAACTCTGGCATGAGCGATGCGCTTTGGATGCTGTTGGCAATGAAGCTCAGGTGCGTCCGCTGTTCTGGACGCAGGCTTATGGCAAGACATGGGCGTGTGACCGTGAGAATGGCGCCATCTATCAGGTGACGATGAACGCTCTGGATGACGCAGGGACGCCGATCAAGCGCCAGCGCGCTTTCCCTCACCTGCTAACGGCTGGAACGCGCGGCATCCATCGTAGATTCATGCTGGATATGCAGCAGTCCTCAAGGGTGACCATCAATGTGGACTGGTCTGATGACCGGGGCGCCACTTTTGGCGCGATACGCCCGCTCGCCTTAGGAGAAACGGGCAACTTCTGGCCTACTCTCTGGCGGCTTGGAATGGCCCGCGACCGAGTCTAGCGCCTGACATGGACGGATCCCGGCGCCACGGCGCTCATGGGGGCATTTATCGATATCGATGCGGTGCAGTCATGAGCGTTCCCGGCAATGCCCTGAACGCACCATATTTTTCGGGTCGCTGGTGCGATGCCACGGGCAATCTTACCCCGCTTGCCAGCGCAGTTATTCGTGCCCTCATGAACCGGACTGGATATGCTCCTGGGGTTTCGATATCGGATGTCGCGGACAGCATTGCCGATGTTCGGAAAACTGCCGAAGATGCCCAGATGACAGCCAATGCCGCTGACTCCGAGGTACTGATTGCTCTTCTGGATGGGGCTTCGGAAAACCGTTGCGCTCTTACTATAGCACGGGCAGCTCTTGAGGCGGCAAACATAGCCTTGCTGCAAGCTCGTGCGTGCGAACAGCGAGCGTTAAAAACCTTGGAAACGGCGCAGGAATTGACTATACTTCTCACCACGGCGAGCTGTGAGGCACAGGCGGCACAATCTCGAAATGAGAGCATGACGTTTTCAGTCATGAACCGCCCTTGGCCGTCGTCGCACAATCCCTCGTAAAAGGCATCACACTCACTGGTGACAGCTCTTCCGTTTACACTGCTGGCGCTGGCACGACTGTTGTCAGTGGCGCGGTGATCGCCAATCCGACAAATGCTGCCGTTGCTCTAACCGTCTCAATTCAGCGCGCTGGCGGGACTGCATTTGAAATCATCCCTGCCCACGCAATCGCGGCCGGTGGAACAGATCTGGCCCCTGAGCTTGGACGAGTTCTCACTGCTGGGGATGTGATCATTGCGTCCGGCAATGGCCTGAACCTGATCGTTGATGGATACATGCTGTCGTGATTTTCGCAGCACCATCAATCTCTGGGGCGGCCGTCAACGACATCAACGCCATCAATGCCGTCATCACACATCCGGGTGTCTATGGCGAAGAGGCCCAGATCGTGGATGTGCCAGGTATTGTTGTCGGTTTCCGCGCCGTTCGGGAGCGTGTGCATGAATGCCATCAGGCTGTCATTCCCGAAATGCGCGGCAAACAAGCCATCGCGGCAATGCGCCAAATCCGGGACTGGTGGTGGACGACACAGCCGTCTGACCTGATGATCGCCGCCATTCCAGACGACAAGAAGTCTGCCCGATTCACAATGCATGCCCTCGGCTTTGTCCGTTGGGGCGAAATCGACGCGCCCTGCCCTGATGGGATTGTGCGTCATCACGTCACCTACAAAATGGAGCGTCCAAAGTGAGCGATACGTTTGGCGTTGGACAAGCTACACAGGCTGCTACGACCGCGGCGACGACTGCGGCTCAGATGGCGCTCGAAAAGAGCGCCATGGACAAGGCCGCCAAGACTGGGGCAGGCCAAGCGCAGGCCATTTCTGCATCAGGAACTGCCGCTCAGGACTATCTGAATCCTTACGTATCGGTCGGTAATAAGCTGATCGGCAGCATGTACGACAACAATGCGTACAACTCGACCGATGACAGCTATATCAACAATGCGACCAACGCACTGAACCAGACGACGCTTGAGCAGACGCCCGGCTATGAGTGGAACCTGTCACAGGGAGAGCAGGCCGCGACGAATAGCGCGGCGGCGCGTGGACTGGCGAACAGTGGCGCAGCGCTTAAGGGCGCGTCCACCTATGCCTCTGGTTTGGCTGACAGCACTTATCAGAACCAGTTCAATGACCAGCTCTCTGCGAATAGTGCTGCTCAGAGCAACCTAACCAACACGTTCAACCGCCAGAATGCACTACTTGGTTACGGATCAAACGCCGCTTCGGCCAGCGCCAACAACGCCACGAACACCGCCAGCCTTTCCGCTCAGGCGGCGCTCGCGGGCGTGGGTGCAAATATGGCAGGTACTGCTTCTATGGCGAATAGCCTGACCAACGGATTGACCAATTTGGGAAATCAGGCGTCCAGCTATGGCAGTAACTATCTGACCTACAAAAACCTCCTCAACGGAGGCGCAAGCTAATGGCGGGGTTTGATACAGGCGCCAATGCGTTGCTCGGTATTGGCCAAAATACTATTCGGCCAACAAATCCATCGGATCACCTCGCACAAGCACTAAACATCCGAAATGCGCTGTTGGGAAATAAGATCCAGCAAGCTGAGTATGATGCCCGGATGGCCGGTGGCAACGCTTTGCTTGGCGCCACCGACGATACCGGACGCACTGACTACGCCAAAGCGCGCGCAACAATGGCTCGTGATCCGAAAGCTGCCTATGGGGCAGCGCAGGCCGTGCGCGAACAGAACGCGGCGCGTGCGGATGATCTTGCCAACACGCAAGCTGGGAAAAACGCCGTCGGGGCCATTCTGTCCTACGTGGGATCGAACCCGGATCAGGCGCACCTCTTTGCAGCGAAGCGCATGGCGAAAGCGATTTTCCCCGGCCAGCCCGTTGACGCGATCGTTAATCAGATTGCGCAGCATCCTGACGGCATTGCGGGCGGAGTAGCGCAACTGACGAACTCCATGCAGGCTCCGGGCCAGCAGGAAGCCAACGTGTATGGCACACCGGGCGCGACCGTAAATAACGGGCAGCAGACCATCATTGGAACGCAGCAGAGCGCTATGAATGGCGGGCAGTTTCAGCCGACAACCACGGTTCAGCAGCAGACCTCCCCGGATACCAATTCTACCCCGATGGAGGTCATCAACCCAGACGGTTCCCGTAGCTATGTCAGGCGCGATCAGGTGGTTGGTGGCGCAAAGCCGACCGTTCCGCCCGAGGCGATGGGCTCAGGCCGCTATCCGACGCAGCAGCCCGCCAATCCGGGATATCAGTCGGCTCCCGCAGCATGACAAACAGCAGCTCTGACCGAAACGGCACAAGCTGGAGCGCAGGGGGCGAACGCTCTGATGCAAGCCTCTGCAAACCGCAATGACCGGATGGCAGCACTCGGCAATATGTCTTCCGATCTGGAAGGGTTCACGTCCGGCCCCGGCAGTGAGCGCATCCGACATTTTGCCTCGGTCTTCGACAATTGGACGGGAGGCAATTGGAAAAGCAGCGAAATCGAAAGCGCCCAGTCCTTCAACAAGTGGGCTCAGAACCTCGCCAATGCGCAGTGCCAGGCCCTCGGGACTGGCACTGACAGCAAACTTGCGGCCGCCGTGCATGCGAGCCCGAACAGCGCGCTTCAGGGTTCCACGAACCGCCTGATGATCCATCAGCTCATGGGTAATGAGGACGCCATCAATGCAAAGGCACAGGCCTGGCAGAAGGCCGGATTGCAGCCTGCGCAGTTCCAGCAGTGGAACCAGCAGTTCAGCCAGAGCTTCGACCCGCGCGCCTATCAGCTTCTTCGGATGACGCCAGACGAGCGCAAGACGGTCTTTCAGGGCATGAAGAAGTCAGGCCAGATCGAAGAATTCAAGAAGAACTACAACGCGATGGCTGCTGCCGGGCTGGTGCCAAGTGGCGAGCGTTGATCAGACCTATGAGGATGCCGGGAAATACTGGAACGTAGACCCGAACGTCCTTCGTGCCGTGCATCAGGTGGAAGATCCGAAGAACGATCCGAAGGCCCGGTCGCGGGCTGGCGCCATAGGCCACATGCAGTTCATGCCGGAAACGGCCCGCAGCCTCGGCATCGACCCGACCGATCCAGTCCAGTCGATCTATGGCGCGGCCCGGTTACTGGACGAGAACCTGAAGCGATACGGCAATCTCCCGGACGCGCTCCGGGCCTACAATGGCGGGACTGACCGCACCAAATGGGGAAACTCCGAAACCATGGCATATCCCGGCAAGGTCGCGGCTAGCTATCAGCCACCCCAGAAGCAGCAGAACGCGCCAGATGCCCCGGACGCCTTTGCCTCAACGTTCGAGGGCAGCCTTGGGGACAGCTCTCCCGCACCGGACAAGCCGAGTTCAGGGAATTCCTTCGACGCCATGTTCGGGCATGAGGACGGCGAAAGCACGGCACCAAAAAAACCGGCACTTTCTCGCGCCGAAAAGGCCTGGACCCTCGTCAATGACACAGTGAACTCGGCAGGCCGGGAAATCGACCGGACGTTCGGTGTTGGCGTCCCTCACCTTGTGAGCTGGGCTACCTCTCTCGGACATCACGTAGACAATCCAGTTTCCGAGGCTGCTCAGAAGGCCGGTGATTGGGTCGCCTCGAAAGAAGATGCAGACGAGGCATCGCGTAAGGATGACTATGGCGCGCTCTATACTGACGCAGCGGGAACGATGCTCGGCGCCGGACTGGCAACCGGTCTGGGCGGTCGGATTGTTCGTCCTGCAGCTGCGGCGCTTGATGGGTCGCGGGCCGGTCGCATTGCGGCCAACGTCCTGACCGGTGAAGGGCCGGGCGCGACCCGTTGGGCCAACAACGCGCTGGCGGCAGGAACGCAGACCGGCTTGGCAGGTGGGGATGTCAAGGATGCCGCAGCACTCGCTCTGGGCCTTGGCGCGGCCGGGAAGCTCGGCGGGAAAGTCCTGTCACCAGTAACCGACCGGCTTTCGGCAGGCATGCGACGCGCCGTCGATTATCTGGACCCAGAAGGCGCGACCACGCGGGACGCTTCGGAGGCAGCGCCAGAGGTGCGGGCGCCGGCTGGACCGGCCCCGATCAGTACGTCTGCCCAGAAGGCCAAAGAGAAAGCCCAGATCAAGGCCATCTCGAAAGTCGGTGCGTTTAGTGATCCGGAGAAGGCCGCTCAGTCGATCGTGAAGGCATTTACCAGTAAAGATGGAACGCGCCTGTATGAAGCCCAGACACCAGGCGTTTTCCATACGACCGCTGTCCGGACGCAGGACCCGAAGATGGCCGGACTTGAGAACAACCTGCGGGATCTCTATCCGGATGCCTTCCGCACGCTCGATAGTGCGAATGACCACGCCTACACGCAGCACCTGCGGGAGACGATTGGCACGCCGGAACAGATCTACAATCTTGAGGCAGAGCGCTCCGCGTTCGAAGAGGCGCAGCGGACCAATGCGTTCGAGAATGAGCAGCCTATTTCAACGGAAGAACTTCACCACACTCTAGATCAGCACATTGAGGCCAATTGCGGGAACGCCTCTGTCAAACAGGCGATCCAGAAGGCGAAGGATGCGATCGCAGACGTCACGGACGAAGATGGAACGGCGCTTCCCTCAAACCTCTGGAACGTCCGCAAGGCCATCGGATATGGCCTGAAGCAGGCAGCAGCCAGTGAGAACGGCTATATGCGTGCAGCCAGCGCCCGTCTTACGCCATTCATGGATGATCTCGCCAACCACATCGACCAGGGCGCTCCCGGATTTCACGATTACCTCGGGGGATATTCGCGTCGATCCGGCAATATCGACAGCCTGCGCTTTCTCCAGTCGCGAGGCCTGACCCAGCCGTCCACGAACGCCCCGACAGGCGAGAGCGTGAATTACACGGCGCTGAAAAACCTGATCAAGCAGATCGACAAGAATGAGGTTTCGGTCCCCACCAAGGGGACAGATGCAGTCACACCAGAGCAGGAAGCGCGCCTTCGAACTGTCTACCGCGACATGATGGCAGAACGGACAATGCGCGATGCCGCCCGGTCCAACGGGTCGAATACGTTCAAGAACGCGATGCAGCAGCGTCAGAAGGAAATCCGGGGCGGCCATTTCGGTGGCGTGGCCAGCACTCTCGGCGGCCTACTTGGAGCGCAGGAGGGCGGCTTGATGACGGGCGGTGTCACTGGCGCGGCGCTTCATGCGGGCAATGCGCTGATCGGGCATGCCCTTGCTAATCGACGCCTGACCAAGATGGAGCAGACGGACCAGGCTGTTATCAATCACCTGCTGGGTCAGTCGCGGTAATTGAACCGGACACCATTCAGAAGCCGGTCCACTTTCTCCGCGCGGTATCGGCGGATGGCGTAAGGGGCGAATGATAGGCCAATCAACACAAGGGCCAGTGTGTAATCGTATTCTGGCTGATTGGTGATTGGTCCCGGCTCATTGAGTGAAGAAAGCACCATCACTGCAAAGAAGGCCGGCACCGGAAGCGCCGCCCAAAGCCTCCCCTTCACCCAGAAGAAGCACCAGGCCGCAGCCACGACGAGATAGAGGAGGATCATGGCAGAAATTATCTCAGTTTGCTGCGGTTTGAGCAACGTTTTTTGCTTGTACTGACGCGCGGAACAAAACTAGAATCGGGAGTATGGAAAAAGTTATGAAAAACACTGAAGAACGGCATATTATCCGTCACTGCATCGCGCAGACCCATCATTGGCTAGTCGAACAGATACGGGGCGAAGATATTGAAAGCGCCACGTTCCATGGACCCGATGCTGAGCAACGGGCAAAGGAATACGCCGCGTGGCGATATGACGGCCCCCCAGCCTAATTTTCTTTATTTATCACACGGTATTCAATTGTTTTGACGCAATGCTGAGTATTCCCTTTTGTGGGGGCGTACTGCCATTCGTCATTGGTCTCAATTTTGATATTAGTAATAAGAGCGACTTCAAAGCATTTCCATTGTGGCACTGCCCCTCGAGAGCTGGTTCCTCCGTACTGGTATGCTAGAACCATTTCCCCTCGCGGAGAATTCCCGATTACATGAGGGGACCACTTTCGAAAGTGGTCCCCGTAATCAAAGCTTACGCAGACTTTCTCTTTCGCGGCCTGAAGTAGAATCTGATAAATCACGATACTCTCCGTCATTTGGAGGGTTACTATTCGTTTATTGTATCGATTCGAGTCAAACTCCTCCATCACCTTCCCCGACAGAGAGTATTCGGGTCAATGATTGTTCCTGTAGTCTGGATCAACAAGGCGAAGCTCGCTGTCTAATTTGCTCCGCTCTTGTTCCAACTCGCTCAAGCGGCGAATGATTGTTCCCTTCATCACATCAGAGAGGCCGCTAAGGCCATCTGAAAGAGCAGTCCACTCTTTCATCACGATATCCATACGCTGGTGTAATCGCTTAACACGCTCTGAATGAGGAACAGGAGGCTCGCGCGTCAGTTTGCCATCCTCAATCCAGTACCTTTCACTCCTTTTGGGAAAAGCATCTTGATTGAGACTGATCACTAGACGCGCAGATATCTCTGCATTCATTGAGCGCGAATTTTCGGCGGCAGCTTCCCGCACAGCTTGGAATATCTCGGCATCAAGTCGAATAGTGATGGAGCGTGTTGGTGAATCTGACATTCCTGAAAATTAGCGCGAGTGCGAAAAAAAGTCTTGCACTCATAAATATGCACTCATAAGGTTTATTTGCACTCGTGAGTGCAAAAGGAGTCTTTATGAAACAAACATCATCCCTAACTTTGAGAATAGACAGCGATCTGCTGCGAGCGCTCAAAATTAGAGCGATAATGAATGATCGCTCTGCCAATGGCGAACTTTCGGCAATTTTGAAGGAAGTTCTGAAAACAAAAAAGACGGAAGAGGCCATGCTTGCAGGCCAAACCTCTTCCGTCTCCGAGTGAACCAAGAAGGAACACGAAAGTGACGAATAACACACAAGCCATCACAATTTCCACCGCTCTCTCAAGCGGCGCTCCGACCATGTCTAGCCGTGAGATCGCGGAACTGACTGGAAAGCGTCACGACAATGTCGTTCGTGACAATGTCGTTCGTGACATCGAAAAGATGCTGAAAGACGTTGGAGAGGGTCTCCTCAATTTTGAGGACACCTACCGAAACGAGCAGAATGGTCAGGAATACCGCTGCTACAATCTGACCCAAGACCTGACCTATAATCTCATTCTCGGCTACGACGCTGCGCGCCGCCTCAAGGTCGTCCGCCGCTGGATGGAGCTTGAGAAGGGTATGGTGAAAATCACCACTCCTTCCCGTAAGCGCAAACCGGCCTTCGACGTGGCTTATCGCCGCCTTCTCTCCGTGGCGTCCACTCTTCCCAATGTTGATGAGAACCAGCGTTGCCTGATGGCAGCTCGTGGAACCCATGAACTGACGGGTATCAATCCACTCGAACTACTGGGCGCAACGTCCATCGCGGCACCTGATGCGGAGAACTATCTGACCCCGACGCAAATCGGCGAGCAGATCGGGATGAGTGCCAGGGCAGTGAACGTGACGCTGATCCAGCAGGGCTATCAGGTGAAGGTGCCAAGCTCGGCGGTTGGCAGCGATTACGAGCCGACTGAGAAGGGTAAGGAAGTCAGTCGCTTTTTCGATACGACCCGCCGTCATGGCAAAGGCTCTCAGCAGCAACTCAAATGGTCGCCTCGCATGGTGGCGATCCTGCGCCCTTTCGCCAGGAAGCCGGAATTGGCGTCATGACGTACATCCCGCTGGATACGGCGGAACGCCAGCGCCAGCGGGAGAACACGGGAGAGCGGTTTATCACGTCAGACGAAATTCTGATCAGTGAGATGAACCGTTGGGAGGCGTTGCGCTGGAATGGCGTTCCTGCCGACCAGATTGCGGCAGATCGCTGGTACGAGATCGAGGCCTATGCGCCTCGGTCTTCCATCGGACGAGAGAGAAAAACCCTGTTTATGAGCCTGTTCCCATACGTCGCGCTCAAGTGGAGCGTTATTGCTGCTTGACTATGGAGCCGCCCTTCGGGGTGGCTTCGTCCTTGGTTTTTTCGCTTTCTATATATAAACCTTTACCGACTTTCCTTTTGACCAATAGAAGTAGAAAGTTTTTATCCTCACTACCCTCAGGAACTGCAATAAGACCCGTCAAATACCCTGAAATCATTAATAAAATCATACCAATTATGAGTATAAAAACACCAAATATCAAACTCAGATTAAGCCTTTCATCGTTGGATATAATAAGTACTATTGTTGCTGACAATGCAGTTAGTAGTGGAGCTATAACTTCATCTGGTCCAGGTGTGAATAACATGTAAGCAAGATCAATTCCGGCTGACAGTGCCAGTCCATCGCCAATAATAGATAATGTGTTCTGAGATAAAAACCACTCAACGTTATATTTAAATAGATCAAATGATCCCATTTTTTCATAAAACCTTTCTCTTATTTGACTTGTACTTGGTCCATTATAAAAGCTAAATCTAATGAATACCCTAAGAATTAATGAAATAAATATCATTATCGCTATAAGGTATTGTGAATAGTCTCTGAAATGCTCTGCAATTGATTCGATGTATTTTTTATTTTCTTCAATTTTGAATTTTTTTCTATTGAAACTGCACAATTCTTCTGTCTCTTTTTGATATTCTGTTGTATTTTTCATTTTTCTCTCACTTACTTTCAAGACTCTCCAATTTTATTATTGAGGAGCCGCCGAAACGCTATTAAGGTAAATATATATTTCAAAATTTTAGGGAAACTAAGAGAAAAATTTTACTGAGATTAAGCAAGGTAACGGCGCAATATATCTTATTCTCAAATTGCCGCATTACGGTCTTTTATAGCGTTGATTTCTAGGCTCGTTTTGTCCTAGAATCTCGTCACGGCATGCTTCGCGCTGGCGGCACAATTCGTATCCCGAAATGTTGCCCATGCGCTGCTTATTGCTTGTCGTTCCCCTTCTGATTCCGATTTGCGCCCAAGCGCAGACAACTGCCGCTAATCCGGTTGAGCCATTCTCGTATGGCGTTCGCGTTGGCACGGCTAAGAACCCGCTTGTCGCGGTGCTGTCTTCTGTCGTCCCGTCTGCTCAGGCCGGGCCCACTCAGGCCGCTATGCCGGTTGAGATGTTCAGCTACGGACGCCGTGTCGGTACGCAGTCGAACCCGATTTACGTCAATCTGGGAAATGCCCTGGACGCCTACGTTACCCAGATCAGCCTGACCTCGACGCTCTCCGCTTATCTGACCACCTCTGAGGCACAGAGCGCGTATCTGTCGCGGAGCGGTGGGACAATGTCAGGAGCAATTTCTGCCGGTAACCTCCAGGGCAGCCAAGCGGGGTACTATCTCTCGCCGTATGTCTTTGAGGGTCAGTTCAATGCGCCTGATACAAATCTGGTTCAGGGGTCTGCGATGGCGTGGAATAGCCTTACAGGCGTAGGAGGGTCAGGTTCATTCGGAGAAACGGATTTTTATAATCTTCAAGGTTTGGGAAGCGGAGGGTTTAGCTTCTGCACCGGCACTACGGCTGCTGGATGCAAAAACAACGTACTCATGACGATCAGCGGCGCTGGAGTGTCGTTTTCCAGAGGTGCCAATATCAACGGCGACGTCTCGATATCTGGGGAGGCTATTTTATCTGGCGCAACAGGCAGCGGCAATGCTTTCGCCTGTTTCAATAGCAACGGTCAGGTCTATCGCAGCTCGACGGCTTGCCAGTGATGGGGGATGCGGCGCCCATCCTCGCCCCCGATGCTGGCGAATTCATCACCCGTGGCGAGTTCTCTGATCGCATCGGCGGCGTTCAGCAGGACGTCAAGCTCCTTCAGCGCGAAATGGTAGAAACCCAGACTGTTCTGAGCACTCAGGGCGGACAGCTCACGCAGATCCTCGCCAATCAGGATGCGCAGGACAAGAAGCTTGATAACCTTCAGTCGGTTCGTCAGTGGATCGGTTGGGTTCTGGTGATCGTGACAAGCACTGGCGTTGTGCAAATCACGTCGCATCTTGTTGGTGTGCGATGATCGGCCTCGATACGCGTCAGCTCAAAACGCTGATCGTCACCCCGACGCTCCAGGCGCTCCACCTTGCCAGTCCTGCCGCCATCAATCTGGTGACAGGAACGGCGCTGGCAGAGACGCGTGCTGCCTATGTCCGGCAAATTGGCGGTGGTCCGGCACTTGGCCTCTGGCAGATGGAGCCAGCAACACATGACGACTGCTGGACGAACTTCCTCAACTTCCCGGCGCAATCTCACCTTGCGACAGTATGCACGCGTATGCGCGCTCCTGATCTTGCTGCGACAGCACAGCTGGTCACGAACTTCCGCTACGCCTGTGCAATGGCGCGGATCCGGTTCTACCGCGTGCGTGAGGCTCTTCCGGCCTCCACCGATGCAGCCGGACTGAGCGCCTATCACAAGGTTCATTACAACACAGCACAGGGCGCGGCTGATCCAGCTGCGAATGTCGCCTTCTTTGCGGAGGCTATCGCAGCATGAGCAAGTTCCTCGACTGGGCCCGCGAACCAACGACCTTGCAGGGACTGGGCCTTCTGTCCGGCGCGATGATGGCTGCTTGGCTGGGCGTTAATGGCGGCGTGCCGTCCGTCATGGCCTCAACCGCCATCTTTCTGCTGATCCCCGAAAAATCTCCGCTGCAAAAGGCTGCATCCATCGCAGCCGGAGCAGCGATCACTGAGATCGGAAAGCACCCGCTTCTGGGTACGCCTTCCGCCACTGCATCCACTGACGAGCCTAAAGCGCCGACGTGACTGCGGGACACCCCGAGCAACAAAGGAAACGCTCATATGACCGACTCTGTAATTCAGGAAGCTGGCGCACTCGGCCAGGAACTGCTGCCAGTTCTCGGCGGCTTTATCATTGAGAAGCTGGATCCGAACTGCGACACGGTAGCGGCTAAGGCAGCTCTTGCTGGTTTGGCGGGTAATATCGCTTCCCTCGTCACGGCGCTGGAAACGAAAACGACCACGACTGAAGCGGCTGCGGCTGCTTGAGCCAGTACGTTTACATCGGCGGGGGCGTGATTGCCCTCGCCTTTGTCGCCTGGCTGATCTGGTTCTCGTACCGGGCCGGAAAGAACAACGCATCTGTCACGACGGCTCAAGCCGCGACCGATAGCGCAACAGCAATCACGACCAAAGCCGAAGCGATGGCACAGGCTCAGGCTGATAAGCCCGAGACTGAAAGCGCGGTACTGGCTCGGCTTGATGAGGGTTCGGCGTGAGGTGGCTCGTCCTGGCGCTCGCCCTCACGGGCTGCACCTAGGTACGCTATGTGCCCTGCCCTACTCTGGTGACTTACTCGGCTGCTGATCAGAAAGCTCTGGCCACGGAGATCAGAGCGCGGCCACAATCTCAGACCATACGCTGGCTCGGGGATTACATCGGCCTGCGTGATCAGGTCCGGGCGTGTTCTAAGAAGTAACCAGACCTCGCTTCATAACGCCCATGACTCTGCTCGATGTCTGTGTTGCGGCGTAAAAAATTAGGCGGGCCGTGTTTTCAGGAGAAGAGCTGCGAACCCAACGAAAATTGCTCCTGTAACGCGGTTGAAGATGCGTTTGACGGAAGGGCGGATCAAATAATGGGACAACGAACGACCGCCTGCCGCATAGATCACGTACCAAAAACATTCGACGGCAGCGAAGCTCGCAACAAGAATCACAAACTGAGGGGTCTGTGCAGCGGCGGGACTCACGAATTGAGGGAGAAAAGCAGCAGCAAATAGAATAAGCTTAGGATTACTAATGCCGATTAGAAAGCCACCACGATATAAAGCGCCCGATGAGAGTGAAGCAGAAAGATGGTCTTCACCGACGTCCAAAGGGGCAACTTCACTCCGCCACGCCTTGATGCCGAGATAAAGCAGATAGGCGACGCCGACATATCTTAGAATTTCAAATACACCCGGCAGCGCTGTGAGCACCGCGGTTAATCCTGCCGCAGACGCTGTCAAAACGGTTACAAGTGCCGTGAGGCATCCAGCCATTGCAGCGATGCTTCGCTTCATCCCAAAATCGACGCTACGCGGCAGAATATGCAGCATGTTGGGTCCGGGCGTCCCTGAAAGCAGGAAAACGGCGACTACAAAAAGCCACCACGTATGAAGTGTCATAATAACATTTCTCCCTATTCAAGAATGCCGAGCAAAACCTTCTTGATTATCAGCATATCCATATTCATACCTGAAACACAGTGCACAAAATTCAGTCGTTCTTTTGAAATTTCAGACTGGCGTGGTCAGACGCATGCATGCTCAGAGAAATGACCTTGCTATCTCTGAATTCGCTGGATGAGCGCGGAAACAAACCGAAGCAATTTATTTTGGGGGTACCGTTGGGGGCGCTTTCTCAAGCACGGAGCGAAATATCCGTTTTATAATAGACAGATAGATGGCCAGATCGACCGCCACTCTCCCCGGTGAGAAGGCTGTGCATGGATATGGCCAATCTTACTCTTCGCAACGGCGCGTATTTCGTGCGTTCCTTGTTCCCAAGGACCGCTGACAAGAAGTAGACGCGGCGCTGGGGTGCGACCTATGTCCTATTGCACGGGTGCGGTGTTCCCGATTGAATGAATCCTGAAAAGCTGATTGCAGAAGCATTGGAGCGACATGGGCATTTTGATGCGGATGATGGATGGCCTGTCTGCTACGAAAGTCGAGCCATCCATCATGATTGACGCGCCCCATCTCAAAGCACACCTTACGACTTCAAGTTTACGGTTAAAAAAGGGGGTCCAGGGCGTCTGATTGGTCGCATCAGAGGCGGTATGAACACGCAGCTGCAATACGAACACCAATCAAAATAGACGACCGCTGAGCTTCTTCATGACAGCCGGACGGATCAGTGATTACACCGGGGCCGCTACCCTGCTTGACCGTCTTCCTGCTTCACAATGATTGCTGGGAGATCGTGGGTATGGCGCGGACTGGTTCAGAGGCGGCGCCCCGAAGGAAAAAGGGATCAGGCCCTGCATTCCGGCGAGAAGATCCTGTGGAAAACCAGTCGCGTACGACAAGAGAAAATATAAACGCCGCAACCGTATCGAGATCATGCTTGGTTGCCTCAAGGATTGGCAGTGGGTTGCAGCACGCTATGGTAGATGTCTGAACGTCATCTTCTGGCTACGCAGCCTGAGCCCAGAGGGGATGTGGGTCAATCCAAATGTGCATCATATCAATGACGCAAGTCCATCAATTTTATCGGCCAAAACTGCCACCATATGTTTGATTTCAATGGCGGTTCCTGACTTATCGACCGTAATATTCAACCGCTCAGCGTCATGCTGGAGTTCGGAGACTAATTGACGGATCTCTGATTTAATACCGTCTTCGTCGTAGTTTACACGGTATGACATATTAGCCTCCAAGGGAAACCAAACACTGCGCCCTAATAGGGTTTAATGTCCAGAGCAGTTTTCTTGCCCCTTATGTCGACCACTGCACTTCCACCCACAGATCATGGCGTTTGCCGCGTGCATTTTCCTACGTGGCAGGTTCTGCTGACTCGCTCTTCTTGGCCAAAAGCCTCACGATATGGATCTCTCTTAGTCATAATTGAGCTTCTTTCCTCAATCGTGGTTTGGATAATCATATTTCGAGAGCTCGTGTTGCAGCATCCACCGGGCTTGCAGCGCGCATCATCATTTTCCGCCAATGCTTTCGAGCGTTAAAAGTGAGCGCATCGGCGTAAAGCTCGGCGCCTAACAGAGAAGTCGCCCTACGGGATGGTTTTTTGATAAAAAGTTTTTTCAATATCTTTTCGTAGGCCTGAGCTGACAAAGCATGTGATTATTCTCTGAGGCAAGTGCTGCCATTGTACCTTTATTGGAGGGTCTCAATATGAAAAAAGCTTTTCTAGCATCTCTCATTTGCGTCACCGCTCTGTCTGCTTGTGAAACGCCCCAGCAGATGGTCGCTCAGAAAGAAGATCATCTTGCTGCTGCAGGCTTTCAGCTGAAGCCCGCCTCCACCCCACAGCGGATTGCCATGCTTAAGAAGCTGCCTGCACATCATTTTGTCCGCCGTATCCATGGTGACACAGTGAGCTACATTTACGCTGATCCAACGGTCTGTGGCTGCCTGTATGTTGGCGACCAGACCGCATATGGACGATATCGGGCCTATCAGCAGCAACAGAATATCGCTGACGAACAGCAAATGGCTGCACAGGATTATCAGGACGCTCAGTGGAACTGGGGAGAGTGGGGTCCCTGGGGCGGTGGCTTCGGCCCGGGCTACGGATTTGGTCCAGGTTGGGGCTGGTAAGCCCCTCTCGCGTTATCGCCTTGAGACCGCACATTTTTTTTGAAGTTGCTTCATCGCGTCTGGCGGCATCGGTGCGGTCATCATGGATCTGTAATTCATACAAGCTGCCGTTTCATCCTTTGGTGGCTTGTATGAACCGTTGGCACAGGCACTCAGAATAAAAACGAGTGGAACCATAGCAGCTAGGCGCATAAACACTTCTCAAACCTGATAAAGTTCTAGAGGAAGGTCATCTGGATCTGAGAAAAAAGTGAAGAGTCGGCCTGTATACGGATCTATTCGAACGGGTTCTGATTCTACTCCATAGCCCTTAAGATGCTCTATCGTTGCGGATATGTCCTTAACGCAAAACGCCAAGTGCCGTAGGCCGCAAGCTTCTGGACGTGATACCCGAGGTGGAGCTTCCGGAAAGGAAAAAAGTTCGATTTGCGCCTCCCCGATCTTTAGATCGCACTTCCAAGAGTTACGCTCGGCACGAAAATTTTCAGCGATGACAACAAAACCCAGTACATCAACGTAAAAATGCCGAGAGCGCTGATAATTGGACGCTATTATGGCGACATGGTGGAACCCTAAGATATTGCCTGAAGCCTGATCCATTTGCTCTACCTTTTTCACAATATGATCCGATCAGCGGCAATGCCACTACGACCCAGATAAACCGTTCTGAAATTGACGCAGAATTGCAAGTGCGAGAGGGGGCGGCATCATAAAACAGCACTTACCAATTGGACTTGTCGCGGTTTAGTTCCAGACGTGTGGCAAGGGAATTAACGATTCTGGTGGAACGCTGTGTCAAATTGCTGGTGATTGTCAGCGACAACGGGTTTGCCGAAAGTTTCTACAAGCGTCTCGGGAGCATGGCACCGCGACGCTTGTCATCCCACTAGTATACCAAATCTGTTTTTAATATTATGAATTATAATTCATTAATTTCATAAACATTAATCAAGGCGAATTGATGGTCTGATAAAAGTATCTACCCAATCCGAAAAACAAGACATCAACCCTCTATAAAATCCATACAGTTCCATTTGATGCTGACGATATAGAAGTAAATGCGCGATACGGGCGGAAAGACCATGAGAGAAACCGCCCCCCCAAACTGTTCCTCCAGGCAGAGCTGCCCAGCCATTATATTTTCCCAAGGCTACGATTGCTCCTTTGTTGTGGAAAACACATGGAGGGATTTTTTGGCCCTTTTCAATCCAGGCAGGAAGATAGCGCGCAAGATGACGGGCCTGTTGTTGTGCAACCTGAGCTGTTGCGGGCATGGGATCACCATCAATATAGGAGCAATCACCAAGGGCAAAAATATGCTCATCACCTATCGCTGAAAGATTGGCCTTCACGAGGATTTGCCCCGTGTTGTTGAGAGCCAACCCTCCATAAGTTGTCGTAACCTCTGGCGCTTTCACCCCCGCAGCCCAGACGCGAAGTTTGGCTGAAACGCGAGTGCCGTCTTTTAGCGTAAACCCGGTAGCATTCGCTCCTGCAACTCTGGCAGACGTGCGAACTGTAACGCCAATGCGCTCCAGTTCCGTTTGCGCGGCCGCAGAAACCGACTCAGGAAAAGCTGGCAGTATCCTTGGACCAGACTGAAGCAAGGTAACGCGGAGCTTCGGTGGCGGCTTACCGAATGCATGCAGGTTAAAGGGCCCCACTATTTCAAGAGCTTTATGAAGCTCTGCTGCAAGTTGCGTCCCTGTCGCCCCTCCCCCAACAATCGCGATGTCGAGTTCCGAGTTGTTGGCAAAAGCGCGCAGAAGCTCCATTCGGAATTTTTCGTTAAATGCGTTTGCTTCTACTAGATTATCAATTGAAAGACAGTTCTCTCTAACTCCTGGTGTGCCAAAATCGTTTGCGCAACTTCCAATCGCTATAACAATCGTATCATATTTTATTGTTCGGCTTTCTAAGACTACGGTACCATCAGCAGCACAAAGCGGGCTTAGAACAACTTCTTGTCTCACACGGTCTATTGAAACAACTTCCCCCGGCCAGAACTCAAAATTATGACCGCTTGCCTGTGAAATGAAGTTGATGCGATCATTTTCGTTTTGCATGGTCCCTGATGCAAAACAATGTAGCATCGGTTTCCAAACATGAGAAAAGCTCTTGTCGATAAGTGTGATGCGGGCTTTTCCGTGTTTGCCCATGGATTTTCCAAGACGTGTGGCGAGCGACAACCCAGCCACCCCTCCGCCAACAATAAGTATTTCGGGTTTGGATATCATAGGTCTTTAAGCCCCCCTTTACATGAGTGGGTCAGTCAGGAAATACCCGGGATATCCGAATATTTGTTTAAAACATGACATTGTTGTGATTGAACATCTGAATAAAGTTTAGGAGTGTAGATAAGTATAAGAAAGTAATATTCTGGTGATATGATTATTTAAAATATAATTTGTAAATACATATTTTGTTAAAATAATAAAATAAAAAAATAAATCAAATATGTTGGTTTGTGATTAATTTATTAAATATAGTTATCTATTATTTTTTATTTTTATAATATCTATGAAAAATTAGTTCTTCATGATATTTTCTAATGCAGATTTATCTCCAAATAAATTATGGAATATCGCAAATTGGGATCAAGGAGAGATTTTGATTTCACTGTTATCCGCTTTCCGACATGCATTTTTCATTGAAAGTAAGATGATCATAGACTTTTGCTAACGATAGAGTTTCACTCCCTCCAACGATTAGCGGCCAAACTCCCCTTCAAGTCATCAATATGTGATTTCATCTAAGCGTTTTTTGGAAAAATGAATTTGTAAGGGCCATATAGTTAAGGAATAATGCGGCATCGAAACGAGGCGCACTGTCTCTTAAAAACGCATGCTGGCCATCAACTTCGTGCCATTCCACCCGTGCTCCAGCCTCTTCCAGTGCATCTCGTATCTTTCGACGTCCAGCATAAGGGACGTGTGGGTCTGATCTGCCCCAGACCATCATGAGTTCTCCTTTGAGATCAGATGCTCTCTCCAAAGAGTTATCATTTTTTCCAAATCCTAATGTCGCCGAATGAATGTCTGTGGCGTAGAAACACACAGCAGATTTAACCTTGGAAAACAATGCGGCCCTATAAGATAAGTGCCCTCCGAGACAAACTCCAAAGGAACCAATACTGCCTGAACAGTTTGGATTGTTGTCCAGCCATTCAAGAAGAGATTCCGTATCATCGTCGAAGCTCTGAATTGTTTTTGTATATTTTAATTCGTTGCCTCTATCAGTCCCATCCTTGTCATAAGGCAAAACACGGCCAGCAGGTTCGTATTCGTGATAGATTTCGGGAGTTACCACCATGTATCCCTGCCCTGCAATCATGGCAGCAAGCCTCTGGATCGGTGCAGTCACCTGGTAGATTTCAGAGTAAAGAATAATCGCGGGGTACGTTCCCTCATTTAAAGGGATGGAAACATGAACCCGCATGGGACCAGACGGTGTTTCCAGGTCCACTACCTCATCTGTGCGTATCAACATAATCGATCCAGCCCGTTTAAAAAAACATTCATCAGCTCGGTGTAGGCTGGATCGTTACATGAAGAGCTTAAGTGTCAAGTAGGGAACGTATTCACATGAAAGCGAAGCCGAGTGTTAATGGCGCGATGTTTGGTACAACCAACAACACCCGACGCGGTGGGATACGATTAGGCCCTATAAAAACTGTCAGCCGCCCACATCGAACTTTACGCCTTGGGCGAGTGGTAACGTGCGCCCGTAATTAACTGCATTTGTCTGGCGTCGCATGTAGGCTTTCCACGCGTCTGATCCAGATTCCCGGCCGCCGCCAGTTTCTTTTTCGCCACCAAATGCTCCCCCGATCTCGGCGCCTGATGGCCCCATGTTCACATTGGCAATGCCGCAATCAGAGCCCTGAGCCGAAAGAAACAGCTCTACTTCTCGAATATCTGTTGCAAAAATGGACGACGAAAGTCCCTGCACCACGCTATTTTGAAGTGAAATTGCTTCATCAAGAGTTTCATACTTCATGACGTAGAGAATTGGCGCAAAGGTCTCCTCAAGAACCGGACCAGTCTGTGATGGCATTTCGACGAGTGCCGGACGAACGTAGAATGAAGCATCGCCATTTATGTTGACGCGCTGACCACCATGAACTGTTCCCCCAGCTTCTCTGGCCGCCTTGAGGCTTGACTGCATTGCCTCAAAAGACAGTTGATCAATCAGTGGGCCTACAAGCGCGTCACTTTCAACGGGATTGCCTACTTTGATCGCGTTATAAACGCCTACAAGTTTTGGAATGAGAGTTTCATACACACTGCTATGCACAATAAGGCGACGGAGCGTAGTGCAGCGCTGCCCAGCCGTCCCCATGGCTCCAAAAGCTACCGCGCGTAGCGTGAGATCCAGATCAGCTGATGGTGTTACGATAGATGCATTGTTCCCACCCAACTCAAGAATAGAGCGCCCAAACCTGCGGGCCACGCGTTCACCCACATCACGACCCATCCGGGTGGATCCCGTAGCAGAAACTACTGGTACGCGCTGATCTTCCACTAGCAGTGCTCCGATCTCCCGCCCGCCCACAAGGAGAGTGCTAAGAGCTTTTGGTGCCTCTGCGCCAAAGCGAGCTGCGGCTTTGAGGAACAGAGCCTGTGTCGCTATAGCGGTCAACGGGGTTTTTTCTGATGGCTTCCAGATGACTGTGTTGCCACAAACCAAAGCCAGCGCCGCATTCCATGCCCAGACAGCAACAGGAAAGTTAAATGCCGAGATGATGCCGACGACGCCTGCAGGATGCCATTGTTCGGTCAATCGGTGATCAGGACGCTCTGACTGAATGGTGAGACCATAAAGCTGCCGGGATAGACCTACAGCAAAATCACAGATATCGATCATTTCCTGCACCTCTCCGAGGCCTTCGGAGGGTACCTTGCCCACTTCAAGAGTAACAAGCCGCCCTAGAGCTTCCTTGTTGGCGCGGAGTTCTTCACCCAGCAGCCGAACGAGTTCCCCACGACGTGGAGCGGGAATCTTACGCCATTCATTGAAAGCTTCAGAAGATGAGGAAATTGCCGCAATGGCTTTTTCAGAGGAAATTTCTGGAACCTTGGCAAGGACATCCCCCGTAAGTGGAGAGCGTACAATGAGAGTTCCGCCAGAAAACTCGCTTTCTGCTACGCCCATGCCTTGAAGTAGAGCTTTGATTTCGACGTCGAGGTGAAAAGACATTTTTAATTCCTAACAAGGGTAACAGAAAACGCGGAACAACCCATCCGTATCTTCTTCTAAAACCGACTTCTGGCATTCATCTATGACAATGTTGACGCCAGAAATTTCAACTTTCAACATCGGGCAGCTTTGTTGTGGGGGGTATATCTATCAAACGCCTACCCAATAATTTTTCAATACTTTCAATAGAATTATTCTGTATTTTCTCATAAAGAACCATTTCGTCCAGCACTCCACACCCTAGGGCTTTCTCGAAAGCATCACGAGCCGAGCCAGTTGAGTAAGTTTGTGCAGGCTGATCATTGAGATTAGAATGAAAAATTCCAGCCGCACTAATGGGTAAAAAATCTTCATATGTAATGGGTATTGCTTCCACGGCCCCTGTATCAATTAATTCCTGCAGACTATCAGTGAATTTTTTTATTTTTTTATTATCAATAATTTTATATTGGGAAAAAGATAATCCTTCACGCCTCAAAATTACTTCGTCATCGGGAAATTTTTTGAATAAATCTTTTAGAATTGACGAATATTCGTCTCCCTTCCCACTTTTTGCTTTTTCTATGAGGCTATCATACAAATCTCGTCCTTTGGGTGTTAGTGCTACTCCACGCTGCTCGATTTCTCCAAAGCGGGCGGTGTGAGTTCCTACTGTACCCTCGCCTCCTCCCATGAATGTAATTTCTTCGTTTAAGGCTACGAAACTGGTTTGCCTTAAAAGTATAGGTACCTTTCGTTTTGGCGGCCCTTCAATGATCGCCTTGGGGGTGATCCCGTGCTGTTGCATTACATTTTGAACTCGATCGATATCTAAAGTTCTTGGTGTTAAATGATTTATGTGAGGACCACGGAAACATACAACGTCAGCGATCAGTGGATGCTCTCTATGAAGCTCCTCGTACATATCTCGGCTAACAGGTGTATCTTGATGCCAACGAAAAGCATTAATAGATTCTTCAACGAATAAATCAGCCTCATCGGAGGTTAATTTATTAAATTTTTCGAATGAATCTATCATGTTTATTAATTTTTTACTAAAAATACTTCTTAAATTTAAAATTTTCTCTACCTTTAGCCTTAAAGATGGGTCTTCGATAAGTTCAATGCGCAACAAAGATGTGAATATACGGAAAGGGTTGCGTTCCAATGCCACTGCATTGGTGGGTCGAAAGGCAGTGGAGTGAACTGGAACCCCTGCTACAGACAAATCGTAGTACCCAACGGGCCTCATGCCCATAATGGCGAAAAGGCGCCTACAATTATTCAATTCCGATGGACTTCCCAGCCTTATTGCACCGTGCCTTTCGACATTAAGACGGTTTATACTTCCATCATTTTGTAATTTTTCTTTTATTTCTGTATTGTTATTTAAAATATCGCTATTTACATCTTCTACAATACCGAGTAGCGTGTCGTATTGAGGCACCTCGTGGCGATACATTTTCGACATAGCGGACGAAAAGCGAGACCTGATCTCGTCGGAAGATACGTGGCCACTCACCATAATAACAAAAGACCTCACCCTGAGTGCTGCCGTGCATCACAACTTGCGTTCAAGCAGCCGATCGCTGCCGACTTGAAGATTTTAGCGGGAACATACCAAGCTTCAAACGATAATGGTGTCTGACATCAGTCCATTTTGGAATGACCTATAACGAATGATCAGTCATAAGAGCATCTTCCGTTATAGGTTTAACGAAAGTTTCCATGGCCATCGCGCGACGTTTCCTCCCATCCACCACATTGCTCTGTTCTTTCGAGGCATCTGCTCGTCACAAGAGTTTTACAGCCGCCGCAAATGAGCTTTGCCTAACGCAAAGTGCTGTAAGTCGTCATATTCGTGCTTTGGAAGTACATTTAGGAGCCGAACTATTCGTTAGAGATCGGCAGGCAGTATTTTTAACGAAGGCAGGAGAGGCTTACGCGCGAGAAATTTGCGAAGCGCTGCATCATATTTCAGCGGCGACACTTGCGTTTCGAGCTAATCCAATTGGAGGTACCGTTAATTTAGGGGTCCTGCCAACTCTGAGCACCCAATGGCTTATCCCTAAACTTGGAGGCTTCAAAACACTGCACCCTAATATCACAGTAAACCTTTATACGAGACTGCAACCGTTCGAGTTTTCGGGCGAAAATCTTGATGCAGCCATTCACTTCGGAGAGGCTGAATGGCCTGGTGCAGAAATCTCATTTTTGATGGAAGATCGCGTGATTCCAGTATGTTCACCTTCCCTTTTCGAAAAAATAAAATCATCTAAATGCAATGACCTAGCTACCGTACCGCTACTACATCTTGTTTCAAGGCCGGATGCTTGGGAACGATGGTTTGAAGCTCAGAAAATCTATCGTCCGTCACTTCATGGCCCATTGTTTGATCAGTTCAGCTTTGTTGTAAGCGCGGCTCTTTATGGAGATGGGGTGGCTTTAATACCGCAAATTCTTATAGAGCGTGAATTAAGAAATGGTCAACTATTTGAATTACCTGCGAATCCTCTGGAAAGCGAAGGTAGCTATTATTTAGTTAATCCAACTTCACGAGGATTAACCAACTCTTTTATGATATTTAAAAAATGGCTATTAGCAAATTAGTTCTATTAATTATGAAAGTGATATTTTAAATATATTTCCGAGTATTGAGAGGTATGGAAATTTCGTGCATCATAACGAATAAATATGATTGATCGGATGAAATTTATAATTTCCATTTGTCATATTCTATACCTTTATAAGGATGATCAGTGAATACACCAACCTCTCCTCTTAAGTCACGGCACATTACAATGATCGGGCTAGGGGGCGCTATTGGCGCAGGCCTTTTCGTCGGAAGTAGTTCTTCTATTTCTCAGGCCGGTCCGGCAGTTATTTTTTCTTTTTTGGCAACAAGTATTCTCGTATTTCTTGTTATGCGCATGTTGGGGGAAATGGTTATTGCGAAACCTGGTCGTGGATCTTTTGTTGAATATATCCGCGCTGGGAATGGAGACAAAGCTGCGTTCGTATCGGGGTGGCTCTACTGGTTTTTCTGGGTTTCCGTGGTAGGAAGTGAAGCAATTTCTGGTGCAGTAATTATGGATGCATGGGTTCCAATTCCCATTTGGATTCTTGCGATCTTGATTGTTTCTTTTCTATTTATTATTAATATGGGAGCGGTACATATTTTTGGTGAAGTTGAATTTTGGCTTTCTTCGATAAAAGTGTTATCTATAATTCTTTTTATTATTGTTTGCTCTGGGTATCTTTTGGTAAAATTATTCTATCACTCAACCTCAAATTTAACGGTATCAGCGAATTTTGAAATATTCCCAATGGGATTTTCTGCTGCCATAGCTGCCATACCATCTGCGCTTTTTACCATGCTAGGTGCAGAGCTGGGAACGGTAGCTGCCGGAGAATCCGATGCGCCACAACAAGAAATAGCGCGCGTGACTCGTGGAATTGGGATAAGAATTTCAATTTTCTACCTAGCTTCTCTCTTACTTATTCTTCTCATTGTTCCTTGGCAATCAATAAAGTCGGGATATTCACCGTTTGTCTCTACCTTGGAAATTATTGGAATCCCCGGCACCTCATTCATAATGAACTGCGTTGTGCTTGCAGCGATACTTTCATGTCTGAATTCATCAATGTATATTACTTCACGTGTCCTGCATGAACTGTCATCAAAAGGAGACGCGCCGCAAATTCTTATGGCTCAATCCCGTTATGGAACCCCCACTGCAGCCTTGGTATTTAGTGCAATATTTGGAATAATAATTGCATTCTCTTCAATTATTTCTCCAAATATCATGTTTTCGTTTATTATTAATTGCAGCGGAGGGGTTGTACTCATTGTTTATGGTATGATCGCGATTGCTCATTTTTATCTACGAAACGAACGGAAGAAACCTAAAAATAATTATTTTTTGATAAATTTTGGTGTGGTTATTGCTATATTCTTTGTATTTTTGGTTATGATGTTTAGTGATGAGCAAAGATTAATCGCCATTTCAAGTATTGGAACTGCAATATTATTTCTTTTAATTGCCATGGCGCGCAAAATAATATGGTGTAAAAATTAGTTTTTTAGTCCCGTGGTTTGATGATGTGATATTTTCACGTGAGTAGAAAGAAGTCTTATGGAAAAAAGGCGTCATGGGAGTGCCACCATCACGCAGGCTGCGCTAGCCAGCAATACAACAATCGCAAGCTTCGCTCTCGGGGCTGAGCGATAAGTTCGGGATCAACCCGAAAACAGTGGCTGAAGCGTCAGGCGGTTGAGGATCAGTAAGCTAGCCCTAAAGAGTCACGACCAATGCTCTTTTGCAGAACGAACGAAGCAGTTCGACGCCATACGTTGCTGCCGCTGGGTATTGTCTTGATGCATTGCAGATTGGAATTTCTCATCCGAGATGCTCGGCTCTGTATCGTTGCTTTCAACACAACGAGATCTCACGGCTTCCGGACATGGAGGAAGACAAGCCCAAACAACAGCGTTTCAAACGTTACCCTATTGGGTTCTTTTATCTCGATATCGCGGGGATTCAGACCTCTGAAGGCCAGCCTTACCTCTTCGTTGGCGTCGACCGGACAGGCACATTCGCTGTCATACAATCGGTCGAAAAAGCCGACCTCATACGACCTAGTCGCGTTCCATGCGCTTCAACCAGATCTTCGAATCCCGCGGGATCGAACACTGCCTGACAAAGACCAATCATCCGTGGACGAACGGTCAGGTCGAGCGGATAAACCAGAGGATAAAGCAAGAAACCGCTAAATGCTTCTGAAGCAAATGACAAAGCCAAGTCGCTTGATGTTCGCAGGCTGCAAAAGGTGCACCTCAGTTTGTTATCATGCTACTGAAACAAAACTGCAGCGCTCATTCAAATATCTCGTTCATATGATGAGCAAAGCATCCGAAATGTGATGAAACCCGTCAGCACCTTTCCGAGTGTTCAACCGTTAGTTCGAACTTGAGAACGGCTAAGGATATGATCATCATGTCGAATACGAAAATGGCGCAGCAGATGTCTCAGGCGCCTGGATTTATTGCTGCTCTAGACCAAAGTGGTGGCTCTACCCCAAAAGCTCTGGGCCATTATGGCATCGAACCAGGCGCGTATTCCAGTGAACAGGATATGTTCGCATTAATGCACGAAATGCGCGTTCGTATCATCAAGTCTCCAGCCTTCAGTGATCATAAAGTTATCGCTGCGATCCTTTTTGAAAAGACGATGGATGGGCTTGTAGATACTATGCCAGTTCCCTCTTACCTTTGGGATAAATGTGGAATAGTTCCGTTTCTGAAGATTGATAAAGGTTTGGAGGCGGAGGAACACGGCGTTCAACTCATGAAGCCCATTCCTGATCTGAATTCTCTTTTATCACGAGCAGCAAAACTTGGGATATATGGCACCAAGGAACGTTCCGTTATACGGCTTGCAGATAAAAATGGCATTTCAGAAATTATTCATCAGCAATATCAAGTAGCTGAAACCGTTTTGTCTCATCAGCTTGTTCCAATCATTGAGCCTGAAGTCCTCGTTCAAAGTCCTGAAAAAGCCGAGGCAGAAAATATTCTTTTAGAAGAACTTACGCAGGGACTTCAGAAGCTTCCCGGGCAAGGGAAAGTTATTCTCAAAGTCACCATCCCCGAAAAAGCCGACCTCTACGCCGAATTCGCGAAACATCCAAGAGTTCAACGTGTTGTAGCTCTCTCTGGTGGCTACTCTCTTGATGAAGCCTGCATTAAGCTCAAGAAAAATCATAACATGATTGCAAGTTTTTCCAGAGCTTTGATGGAAGATCTGCGGGCAAGTCAGTCCAATACAGTATTTGATGGCATTTTAAAGAAAGTCGTCAATGAGATTTATGATGCCTCCGTGAATAAAGTAGAATAAAATACGAAATCAAGCGTTTACAAATGTAAATTTGTTGACGCTTGATCTATGAAAACTATTTATAGTTTGAATAATATTCACTCATAAAATCAAAGATATTTCGATGAATATAAATAATTTCAGAATTATTTTCTTTCAACGAATTTAATTTATGAAGAATTATTGCATACGTCAGTTATGCGAGGTTATGTTGAAGCCATGATAGGAGGGTTCCGAACAGAGACTGTGTATCCCATTCCACCGATTGATGTCTTCGATCTTACACCACAAAAGATAAAATTACAGAACAGCTGTAGTCTGCGGTAGAATCCATTTAATTCAATCATTAGATCAAGCCCTTCTGGGTTAATTATCCACCTTAAATAAAAAAGGAAATAGGAATATTCTCACTTATATTTTTTAATACTTTTCAGTACCCCGAATTTCCAAAATCCGGTTCACTTCGAGTGCCGTCTAAACTAATTAGTGCGACTGACCAATGCATGTGAAGATACTGTTGAAAGCTGGATGGGCCTTGAGTGAGTTTGTCGGCATCCATGCTCGTACGGACACGGCAGAACAGGGTGCATATGATATGACGGCCGCAGAGCCTACTTTAAGAGCAAATCAAGCTAAGGATTATGAGGTCTTGCATAAGAGCGTGTTCGAGATGCTACGACCAACTGTCTAGTTAAAGGAAATCCAAGAAAACTCTACGCGAAAGCTTGACCAGTCTAAAAATACGGAGCAGTCCGGGGCGAAATTCTATTTATCCGGACTCTTGTCGATGACTGCCTCGCCGCCTTCCTGTGATTCCGAACAGGGATATTCGCCGTCTCCTACAGTAAGATCGACTCATGCGCTGCGGCGAAAAGACCGCATTTTGCACCTCCGGCGCTCTGCAAAAGTTACCACCTCTCAATGGCGGAAAGCCGTAGTGTACTGGATTGGGGCCGTGCTGATCGGTGTCATTTCTGTAGTATTCGCAAAAATTGGAGACTGGGCGGCGGATTCACGTAGCGAAATTATAGGCTGGAACCCTTGGGTCATGCTTATCGTGACACCGGTGGGGCTGGCATTCATCACTTGGATGACACGTACCATTTTCAAAGGGGCTCAGGGTTCCGGGATCCCGCAAACAATAGCTACTCTACACATAGATAATTATTCGATGGTAGATCGTGTCTTATCATTAAGAATTTCCCTTGGGAAAATTCTTCTTACCTCTCTCGGGTTGATCTGCGGTGCTTCTATCGGTCGTGAGGGCCCGAGTGTACAAATTGGTGCATCAATCATGCACGCCTTTTCAAGATTCTTAGGGCAATCAAACATCGCAGCCAGGCGCAGCATGATTCTGGCTGGTGGGGCTGCCGGTATGGCTGCAGCATTCAATACTCCTTTGGCAGGCATCGTTTTTGCCATTGAGGAGCTTTCGCACTCTTTCGAACAAAAAGCCTCAGGTCGAACACTGACAGTCGTTGTTTTGTCCGGTGTTACTGCAATCGCCCTTTTGGGAAATTACACCTATTTCGGCCATGCAGACGTTACGATACCAATTGGAACCGCCTGGATTGCAGTATTAACCTGCGGAATTCTTGGCGGTCTGGCTGGTGGTGGCTTTTCAGCAATTCTGATACGGATTTCCAAAGGTATCCCAGGTTGGATTGGACGTTTTGGAGCTCAGAGACCGATCGCCTTTGCGGCAGCATGTGGACTCATTCTTGCAATAATTGGTATCGGCTCCAATGGTTCAACATATGGAACAGGCTATGCGCAGGCCCATGCTATTTTCAATGGAACCGAACATTATCCAGCGTCTTTCTTTATTTTGAAGTACCTTGCGATGATTGTCTCGTATTGCTCCGGCATACCGGGCGGCATGTTCGCACCGTCTCTTGCAATCGGGGCTGGGATTGGGGGATGGATTGAGCAGTTTCTTCCACATACTGCACCTGGAGCAGTGGTACTTCTGGGAACAGTCGCTTATTTTTGTGGCGTTGCGCAGTCTCCATTGACGGCAACAATCATCGTCATGGAAATCTGCGACAATCAGCAGGTCACGCTTGCTTTGCTAGCGACTTCCTTTTTGGCTTTTGGTGTCTCCAAGATGGTTTGTCCTCGCCCTCTTTATACAACATTAGCGGATCGCTTTATGGAGGCGACAGAGAGAGCTGCGAAAGCAGCTGCTAATGTTTCTCAAATATCCGATCCTCATAAAAAATGATATATCAATACAACTTTATGACTTCCCCCTGAATTGGAACGATAAAGCGAACATGTTGTATGTTCCCGGATGACAATTCGCGCATGATTCTTGTTTCGGAGGCTTCTGCGGACGTCAATGAGGGTTTGATATGGCTGACAATAACAGGAAGCCCCTTCAGAGATACGCCTGCTTCGTTACGTAGAGCAGTCAACTCCTGAAGTAAAAGCTCCGATTTGAGATGACCGAAAAGAAGATGAATGGGTCGAGAGTTATCGTAAGAACACTCGATAATAATTCCTTTAAGCTTTCTGGCTCGAAGATAAGGCGCCACAGCCTGCCAAAGCTGAAGCAATTTATGACTTTTTTCCACCGCATCTGCTCCCGTATCTCCAAGGTAAAGTATTGCACTTCCCTTACTTTCCAGAAGAAATGCGCTTGATTCCACACCGCCATGACTCAATGGATATGCCGTCACATGAAAACTTGTATTTGGAATGTCCGTCGCTATGTTTGGTTTTAGATCGTGATATTCATAAACGCCAATCCGAGGATTTTTTCCTCTATTGCCCATATTCGGCCAGACTTCGCCATTGAACAAGTCACGTGACATCACGTCATTCACTGATTTCAATGCAAATATCGGTTTATGATTATCATCGGGTGAAATATCAACTAAACCGCCAACATGATCAAGGTGAGAATGACTGATTAGATATGCACGAATAACGTTATGGAGAACATATTCAACATGATTTTCAGTTTTTTTATTGCTTTTGTCCAGGAATTGGAAAGCATTTTTTTGTTCAGATACTTCTAATCCATTTAGGACTGTGCCTGCGTCACATAATACACCCGTATCTTCATTCAAGGGGCGAACAAGATATGCGCTCAGATTACCATCTTCCAGTCCTCCACGAGCGCCAAGAACCGTAACGGAAAAGCCTTGAGAGAAAGCGGGGAGCGGCAACGCCAAAAGCACGAGAGCGAAGAATTTTTGCCACATAAAGGATTTCTTCCAGCTTAAGGGTGTCAGCGTATGAGTTTTACTGAACGAGCGCTTTGACAAGAGCCCTAATAGCTTTCTGCGTCGCCCTTGAACTCCAGGCTTTGAAAAGTTTCTTACCGTTAGGACGTTTGGATAAGGCATAGGGGCTTTCCCTAATTGGAGGCATTCCGACCACATGCTCTTTCAAAGTCGCAGGCAGCCCTGGGAACGGATCAATATTCACGAGCTGGATCAGAAGGGCCACAGTTGTAACCTTACAGGTGGGATGACCTGTATTCAGGCATACATATGCCCCGGTGCCATTTGATGCTGGATCATAAATCGCTTTCCAGGTCACGGTCGGAACAGGAAGTCGGCCCTTTCCCATCGCGACCTGATGCTCCGGATCATATCCTGGCCCCGTTACGACGAAAATTTCTCCCTCCTGTCGGGCCCAGCCACGAACAGCGCTCTCAACACCCTCCCATGGTCCGCGATTGAGTTCTGCGGTCTGGGGGACAATGTTCGATAATAGAAAAGATTGCCGTTGGGATTTCAGTCCAGGCTCATCGCCACTTGGCGTCATGTGCCCGCGATCATATCCTGTGGAGCGGTAATCACTTAAACTTGCCCGCATCGCTGCTGGCAGGCGCATATCGGCGTAAAAACTACTGCGCCTCGGGGTCTTGTCTGCGATTTCCAAGGATTCTTCCGTGAGATCCTCAGCAGACCAAAGTGGCCCTTTGGTTCGTTCCGACACAAGGACGGCGTAGTTGGCATTGCAAAGCTGAACAGTGCCAATCCTGCTTGTTTCAGAAAGAATGGCAGGGGCTTCGTTCTTGGCAAAAATACCTGGGCACTGCGCCGCATAGGCACGTGCGCCAAACATAAGAAACACGATCGAGATATGAGTGAAATTTTTCAAAGACTAGTCATCTGCCGCAGTTCAGAACATCTGGATCTGACAGGTGATGAAAACAGATCAATCTGGTACGGGCAGAGGGACTTGAACCCCCACAGCTTGCGCCACCAGAACCTAAATCTGGCGTGTCTACCAATTCCACCATGCCCGCAGACTGTAGGGCTGATCTAAACGGTTCTGCGCAACAATGCAACTCCCTGAGTTCAAAAGTTTTTCAGGATGAGCCGCGTATACTATATGGCCTCCATGGCTGGAGGCATATTCATGATGGAGTTTAGACACAGATAGGCTTTGTTGCGCTAATACGCGGGAGGGCTTCCCTGTTTGGATTCTGTGTTAGCTGGTTTTCGTGAGCGACCCGCAAACCACGCGCTACCAAACACCGAAGAAGCGTAGATTTCTGACGGTATGGTTTCACCCATCCATATTAGGATGGCCTTCCGGCGGGATGTCGTCGCCTCAGTCGGGTTGCAGCGATGCTGCGATCCATACTTGTCTGACACTAAAGGTTCCGTTCGGTTTTGTTCTGCTACAGACGATGAATTATGTCGATGCTTCTGGGGCAAACTCCCGATGAAAAGACTATCGCCAATGTCACGGCTGATGGCGCGTATGATACAAGGAAATCCCATGAAGTCATTGCCGGACGTAATGCTCGGGCTTTCATACTTCCTCTAAAAAAACGCAAAGCCATGGAGCCCCTATAGCCTTCAGCCTGCGAACAATCTTTTTCATAAGACCTGATTGGTCAAAAAAGCAGATCTGACTTCCACTCTATCTCAGTAGAAGTCAGATAGTCGTCGTTTACCAGCTATACCCTACGCTCGCCTGGGCTGAACGACGCTCACCGTACCAGCACCACTCATCATATGGTGCATAGCCATAACAACTTGCCACATACCTTTTGTTGAAAAGGTTGCGAACGCTGGCCTGAACTTTCCAGCCTTTGTAGATCTGCCCGAGATTGGCAAGATCATAGCTCGCTGAGCCATCGAACAGGGTGTATGCCGGGACACGTACATCACCGTATGAAGCAGTTCCACCAAAGGAACTATCGACGTGACGTAGCCCTCCTCCGAAGCCTAATCCCTTCAGTGGACCAGACTGCATTGTGTAAAATGCGAAAACAGATTCTCCGCCATTCCCGACCTGAACAGGTGGCTTGCCAGTAGAAAGATCCTTGACCCGCTGTGCGCTCACCGCCGCGACAACAGTCAGCCCCTTATATACGCTCACATGTGCTTCGAACTCGAAGCCGTTGGAGCGCACTTTTCCATTTTCAACACTGTAATTGCCGTTCGGAACAGCCGTCAGGACGTTCGTCTGCTCGATATGAAATCCAGTTGCAGTCAGAAGTACAGGCAGGCCGGGGATCTGATATTTCAATCCCCCTTCAAGCTGCTTGCCCTGTGTAGGGTCAGCCTGCCGTGTCGAACGGCCGCCATCATCGGACACGACACCCGACTGGGGTTGAAATGACGTGGAGTAGCTGATGTATGGCGCCAGTCCAAAATTGAAATGATAGAGCCCTGAAGCACGCCATGTAATTTTATCAGGCGTCTGGCGACTACCGTTACCAGAATTAAGAAAATCCTGCTGATTGCCACGATACCAGTCATTTCTCAGGCTGCCTGCAAGATGAAGATTCCCGATATCCACCTGATCCTGCACGTACACACCAATCTGATGTTGTTTGGTCAGATAATTGTTCGAAATAGCGGGTGGTGTGATGGTCTGATTATAGACTGGATGCAGGACGTTCATGCTCGGCGCTGATCCAAACCCCGCCAGTTCAGTGGCGCGGCTCTGTTGATAGTCAAATCCAGCCATGACGGAGTGATTGAGGAAAGCTGTTTTAAAATGGCCCGTAAGCTGACTATCGAATGCAAGATTTTTCAGGTGCTCATTGGCATAGGCAGTTCCACGGCTGAAATTTCCGAGTGCCTCCTGCTGGAAATCACGGATAGAGGTCTCGGGGTCGAGAAAGGTCCCGTAACTATATACGCTTTCATAAATGGACTTTACGTCATCATATCGTCCTCGCGTGGAGAACGCCCAGTCATTATTGAATTTATGATTGAAGATATATGTCGTAGACCAGTGTCGTCTCTTGTATTCTTCGAAATTTCTATCCCCATCATAGAAATTTCGTTTGATCCGGCCGAATGCAGCTGTACGCAATGACCCCTCCAGAGGCACCGAACCATAAGCACCGTTTTTGGGATCATCTTGGTAATTGCCAAACAGGGTGAGCGTAGTGTTGCTGTCTCCGCCTATCGTAATAGCAGGAGTAATGCTGTATCGGCGGCTTTTGGTTTGGCTCAGCTGGCTGTGTGACCCATTGACCGTTCCATAGAGCCGATAGCGTACAAAGCCGTCTTTCGTAAGAAAGCCTCCAACATCACCATCAACGCGATACATATCAAAGCTACCACCCATCGCATTCAGTCCTCCATAGGAGCGAACAGAGGTCGGCAGCTTGCTTGACATCGCTACAAGCCCTCCTGGGCTCGACTGTCCATACAGCGCGGAAGCTGGCCCCTTCAGAATCTCAATTCGATCGAGCCGCGAGGTGTCTATCTGGGCTGTAGCGTACCCGGTAGGGCTATCCTGTAACTTGAGGCCATCAAGAAAATTGGGAACAGTGAAGCCCCGAAGTGCAAACATGTCATAACGTGAAGCCGTTGAGCCGCGTTGATCTGGTGATACGCCAGCAGTGTAGCGCACGGCCTGACTCAGATTCAAAACACCCCGAATATCCATTTCATGACGATCAATAACCGTCACGGATTGAGCTGTTTCAACAAGTGGCTTATCGGATTTCGTTCCCGCAGAGGCCACGGTAGACGTCTTTTTTCCTTTTACGAGAATATTTTCCGCCCTGCCCTTGCTTCCCATTTTTTTTGCATGCTTCTCAAGGTGTTTTGCGCTGTCATCGGCTGCCAATGCAGTACTCAGGCTGAGGATCAAACTGAGCGCTATAGTACCGGCACAACGGCATGACGTTCTGGATTTCATTCAACAGTTCCCTTTTGGAAGCGGGAGAATGTTGAACATAAGAATGATTCGCAATACGTATTTTTAGTTACAAATGATTTGAGAGAAATTTAAAAACAAAATGCAGGGAATCATGACAAATTATGAATAAAGAAAAAGTATTTAATTAATTGAATTTTATTGAAAAACTCTCATTTTTAAGGATCGCTCTAACCGAGCATTTTTCTATGAAAAGAGAAACAGCGCCATATTGCTTTGAGTGAATGTTGCAAAATTATCACATCAAGATGAGTTTATTTTTTGCTCTCCACCCGCAGTTCCAGTTCGGCGAAACTGGATGATGTGTAGATGCTAACGCAGTGGCGTTCCAAAAAAGCCGATGAAAGTCCCTTCGTAGGTGAAGGTGCTCCCACATGGAGGGGTATCATTCGTCATAAAGGCGAACTGGCAATTGTGCTTTTATGCCAGATTTAGCGCAATTTGCGCCCCACTCACCTAAAGCGCTTCAACATCTCCACCTGATTTTTCATAGACTTCACTAAGGCCATCGAGCACTGCTCCGCCACTTTTGCCGTTTGCAATTTCTGCAGGAGGCCCAGGAATGGGAAAGGCTTGCCAAGATTTGAGAGCAGAACGCTATAACCCTGCCTTCATTGTGCCAGCGTTGCAGGCATATGTGGGTCTCTAATTCAGATACTTACAGCCAAGCCGCCGTGTAAATCAGCATCGAGAAACTGTTCGATTTATTCAGCCATCAATACAACTGTCATACATATCACCTTACCGGGATTGAGTAACAACATTTGGTTGTAGCACTTCTTTACGGCTGTGATATCCGGCGAGGCGACGCGGTGCATGTCGCCGACTTCGATCGTCATCACATATAGATTTACAATGTTAATATCCAGTCGTACACGCTCAGCGATGAGCTCATTCAGGCGGTCCTCATCCCTACAACGGACTGAGCTACACTGCTTCACTGCCATCGAGAAGAATTCAAAATGAATCATCAGTTCACCGGAAAATAGGACGTGTATTTCTGCAACCTTCTCCAGTGTATGCTCTGCTGGATACTAGCACTGCACATATTTATATCCGCGATCCTTTTTCGAGACCTGCAAAGTCGTGTGGTTTCAGGTAGACTCATAAAGAGGTCCTGCGTCCGATGGCTCTTCCATCTCGAACGTGTCTACTTTCCAGTAGACAACGTCTCCAGCCACAGGCGCCAGATTGTGAACGAACTCAGCAGCAGACGGTGTAATCATGAGCAGTACGGCTGCTGAAACAACAGGCACCTGATTACCAAATGACAAAAAGCGGGGAGGCAGGGAGGCGGCCGATCATGATTTCGACGCGATTGCGTCTTTTGTATTTTCGGGCGTCGTATTCGACTGGTTTTCTGCGGGATTTTCTACCTGGTATGCGGGGCCTGATCTCTTTTTTCTCCAAGGCATCTCAGAACCAGACAACATCACAACTCCGGTTCGTCAGCATCCCTTGCGCCATGCAAAGGCTGTCCAGCAGAGCAGAGGCTCCGGTGTAATCACTGATATCCATCGGGCTGTCGCAGAGACGCTCTTTGTTCGTTCGTCAGCTAAAACAGACCGCTTATTTTCAGTCTTTTTGTAGAGCCTGAATTAGATTTCCGTAATCGAATCAATGGGTCCTGAGCCCAAGCTTTTTGAAAGCAGGAGTAGTTTTTCGAACAGAAAACCCCCTACCTGAAAAGACGGGGGGTTATTATTTGTTGATAAAGGAAAAGGTTTCGGATCAGAAGGACGTCGAGATCGTTCCGGTCATGCTGAAACGCGGTTCTACATAAAATTGTGCAGAACTGGCGGTCTTCGTCATATTGCCGTTTAATAGTCGAACAGCATAGGCATTGTTACCTACGCCATTTGAACCGGTCCGAACGATCGAGCCCGTGAGGTTCGTGAAGTTCAGACGGATTGTCGGGGACTTGGCGTAGTAAAATGGCTTGAAATGATACCCAAGTGATAGCGTATCGGTGACATAACCAGGAATTCTCTGGTCGCCTGCAAGGGTGACAGACTGCGGCCCAGTGTAATGGACTGTGCCATTCGCGAAGAAGCCCTTGTTGGTATATGTCAGGCCGAAATTCGCCAGAACATGCGGAGACTGCGGTGCCTGAGTGCCCTTTGTCGGCATGTAGGACATGACGCCATAAACATCTTGAGCTGCCAGGTTAGAGTCCATACGAGCATTCAGATATTCGAATGAAACATATGGGCTGAAGCCATAAAGCGGCTGCGCAGAAAGCATGACATCAAAACCACGGGCCGTCTGATTGCCTGCGTTAACAACGCCAGACTGACCGTTTCCGATATACGTCGTGAGAAGACGATTTGTAATATTGTAGTTAAACAGTGCGAGATCAGCGACGATATAGTTGTCGTGATAGCGATAACCCAGTTCTTCCTTGATAGAATACTGGTTCTTGGGAAGGGTTCCCGTGATTGAAGAGTTCGCAATGCCCGACGGAGAGGGCTGCCGGAAGTCACCCTCGGCGTTCACATAAACCTGATGATGATCGTTGATGATGTAGCTTGCCGAGAAATGTGGCAGCGGTGCGGTTAGGTTCTGACCGACCTGGCTGTTTGCCGGGTAACGATCATACCACATATTTGACATGACATACTTGAAGCCAGCATTCAGGATCAGCTTGTTTTTGAGGTACTTCGCTGTTTCCTCAAGAAAGAGCGAATGAATTTCGAAGCCGGTTCTGTTTCCGGAAAAGGAACGTTTGCCTCCGGAATAAATCTGTGATCCGAGCGCGTTTGGGCTCGGATTTGAACCATCCGCATTTGTAATGCTTACGGGGAAATGCTGCAGATAGTTCTGGTTCTGGTACCAGTAGCCCACTTCGAAGTGGTTGTGGCTATCAATGTCGTAACCGAGAATGGCCGTAGCACCGACCTGACGGGCATAGTTTTGAAGGTAATAACCTGTCAGAGGAGTACCGGCAGCAATCGGTGTCCCCAGATAGTTAGTGGTTGTATTACCAACAGCAGCAAACCCGCTAGATGAGCCATCCCATCCTTTACCAATGTTGTAGTAAGGGCGAAGATCAAAGCTCAGTTTTCGTGTCAAAACAAAGTGCATTGGAGCAGTCAGAAAAATCTGGTTCCAATGATCAATGTTATTCTTCCAGTAATCATTCCCCGCAGCATCGAATCCGGCCTTACGGCCATACCCCTGCCCCGTATGCTTGTAATTATAGAATTGGGCAGCAGTTGGAAAACGATCAATTGTAAAGTCTTCACTATTCCATGACATGAAGAGCTTCGCAAAAGAGCCGTTCTGCCAGTCCTTGCGAATTCCGAAATCGAGATGGCGACGCTCATTAATCCCAGCTCCCATCCACGAACGCGCATGCGTGTTCGAGAACGAAATATACGAGCGAAGACCTGTCTTTCCGATATCGCCAGATTCTAGGCGAATGAACTCACGCGACAGGTTATTGGTGCCATAGGAGAAATCCATCATGCCGCCGTGCTTGTGCTGTGCATCATGGGTAGTCTCCTGCATCACCCCAGCAGCAGCGGACGTAGCAGGAAGGTCAATTGGAGAGGATCCCGGAAGAATGCTGACGCTATCAAGGTTTTCGGAGTCAACGTTCTCAGCCATATATGCGGCGCTTGCAGCAGGGGCCCCGTCCATCATCAGCGCCATGTCGGCATCTGTCAGACTTCGGCTCTGAATCGAACCGCCTTGCATACCTGATGTGTCTGGTGTGGAAACGTTTACACTCGGCAGGTTCTTGATGAGGTCAAGAGCTGTGCTCGTGGGGCTACGGGCTTCAATGAACTGCTTGCTGATGGTCTGAATGCCATAAGGAGCAGTCTCGACACGCATCATTCCGCCGCCACGACTATTCGCATGACGCGTCGTGGATACGCTGACCACCTCATCCTTGGAGGATGTTACATCCTTCGGGGACAGACGGCGATGCGGTGCTGCAACCGGCTTCGCGGCAAATGCTGTGCTGGATTTAGGGGCGTGCTTGGCCGTGTGTTTAACGGACGTCCTACCCAAGGCTTTGTCCGGGTAAAGAAGGAGCATTGCTGAGCCCACGCCCGCCAGACACGAGACCAACATCAACGCTTTCTTGGATGATAGCGATCCAGATCGGAATGGGCGCATGGTTAAGGGGCTCTCCTGCAGCGGGAACTTATAGGCAAAGAACAAAGGCATTTAACAAAACGGCAGAATGATTCCGTACCGATACCGTAACAGTCTATGGCATCAATACAAAAGACGAATTATTGCATCATCCCTGTGCCGAAAAGAGCGCACTCATTGCCGCCCTGATCACCTCAATAGAATTCATGCGCCAGATGACTTTGACAGGCGGAACAATCACGTTTCCCACGGATCTCAATATCATCACCGATCAGCGCGAGAAAAAAACTTCAATTGCTGTCTTTTAAAGAAGCTGGTCTCTGGCCGCAGCATATTTCGATCGTGGATAATATTCGCAACACCAACCCGCTCGTTCCGCTCTTTATGGAGCGTCTGGAGGCCCTTCTTCAGGGCTGCGCATAATAATCCGAGAGTAGAATCTCTATGCGTGACTTATGCCACGCGTATTTACAAGAAATACCATGTCCGTGGCGCGGGTGATGGCTACATAGCAGAGCTGCTGTGTCTCTAACGGATTTTCGCTTGCTCGCCTGCCTATATCGGAGAGGTCGATAAACGCATTCGTAAACGTGCTGCCCTGCGATGTGTGTACGGTCATCGCGTAGATTGGCTGTAACTTGAGGAGTGAATTTAAAAAGGAGAACCGCTGATTCCAGCGCTTGTGCTGAGATTTCGCTTCGCGAACGAGACGTCTGTCCGCAGCATCGACATCCCGCTGGTCCTTAGGCATATGCGCGGTTACTTCCTCACCAGATGAGCTCAGAAGAGTAATTTCCCAGGATGGAATGTTTGTGGACCAACCGGGCAAATCGCCACAGGTTTTAAAGGCATAACCAAGCCTGCTTTCACGAATAGCCAGAACCATGACTTCTTCATTCGTAACAATGCATAAACGTGGGCCCTCCTCACTCTGGCGAGAAACGGGAGACCGAGAAACAACACGCTCTCCCGGCATAAAGGGAGTGGGGGTGTCGTCTCCATATCGCCAGCGACGGATCATCTGGTTGACCTGACTGGCACGCTCGTTTGTCCAGCACAGATAACGGCACCAGTCATTATCCGCGTCGAACGCCTCCGAGAGGAACGCTTTACGCAGCCAACTTTCTGTATCTTTTGGCACGAACAGGCCAAGCTGCCCGTGCTTTGCGGCCTTGACCCAACCCCAGTCTGGTGCATTTCCCTGATTTTTACGGATAGCTGTTGCAGCTGCAAGAATGGGATTATCAGCAGCCTGGCGTACGACTGTATCAAGGTGAGATCTGGATGGAACGGAGAAGGACGGGGACGCACCTTCCCCCACAGGTGGAAGCTGAGCAGGGTCGCCTACAAAAAGCACAAAGCAATATTTCAGAAGCTCGCGGATCCAGTTCATCAACTCAGCGGAGAGCATCGAGCACTCGTCCACGATCACCACGCCATCAGCGATAGTTTGAGGGCGCTTGGAGCGGACCAGTGAGGTTTTGGCTCCCTGAGCAGAGGGCTGAAGGCTGAGAATACTCTGGATCGTCCGGCAATCCATCTCCTTATCCACTTTGGAACGAAGAACCGCCGTTGCCTTATGGGTTGGCGCAGTAATGACCACCACAAGGTTCTGGGCTTGGAAGTGACGCGCAACAGCCTGCATCAACGTGGTTTTTCCGCTCCCTGCATACCCCGTCAGTAGATGCGTGGGGCGCGCAGAAGCCTGTGCCGCAATAATTTCCTCAAGTGCCCGCGTCTGGGAGGTCGTAAGTGCCACCATGATCTGTCTTTCGCCCCCTTCCCCAGATATTGCATGCATTAATGCGTCTTCGGGGCTCTTTTGGCAGACTTCAGGCTTTTTTACACCCTCCCAAAAGTCAGTTAGGGGAGGAAACACTCTGGTTTTGATGCGCTTTCTACGATGCCATTCCTCATGCCGTTATCGGGTATGACATATGATGCAGCTGGAGATCAGCTTGAAGCCTTTTACCGGGCCGTGAATTTCGAATTCTTCCGTCATGTCTGCCTGAACTCTCCGGAAACTGGAAGACAGTCCCATCAGCACTTCAACCGCTGGTGTCATGGTGACGCGCGGGAGTGGGTATCCACCGTACTGACCGCCGATGTCGACAAATCATATCTGCGGCTCTTTAGTCCTTCCAAGTTTATCAGAGCGCCTGAAATTCAGGATAAAGTCATGGATTTTGACTTCATCCTGAAAATCATAAGATCAGGAAGCAAAAACTTTCGATATTGCTTCCTGCGCTTCTGCCTGTATCGCCTTCAAATGCTCAGGACTTTTGAAACTCTCAGCATAGATCTTGTAAACATCCTCTGTGCCGGACGGACGCGCAGCAAACCAGCCATTAGCGGTGACAACTTTCAGGCCACCGATTGGTGCGTCATTGCCAGGCGCGCGCGTAAGTTTACTGATGATTTGGTCTCCAGCCAGCACTTCCAGCGGAAACTGTTCAGGTGCCAGTTTGCTGAGTTTTGCTTTCTGCTCAGGGCTCGCGGCGGCATCTATCCGGGCGTAATACGGTGTGCCAAGACGGGCCGTAATTTCATGATAATGCTCGCTTGGGTTCTTCCCGGTTTTTGCAGTAATTTCAGCTGCAAGTAGCCCCAGAATCAGACCGTCTTTATCAGTCGTCCAGACTGTGCCATCACGTCGAAGAAAGGTTGCGCCGGCACTTTCTTCTCCCCCAAAGCCTAAAGACCCGTCAATAAGGCCCGGAACAAACCACTTCAGCCCCACAGGAACTTCCACGAGTTCGCGGCCCATATCTTTCGCAACGCGGTCAATCAGCCCACTGCTGACCAGCGTTTTACCAACCCCAAGATCTGACTTCCATTCCGGCCGGTTCTGAAACAGGTATGCGACGGCGACAGCCAAATAATGATTTGGGTTCATCAGCCCGTCTGGCATAGCCACAATACCATGACGGTCTGCATCCGTATCGTTGGCAAACGCCACATTAAAGCGGCTTCCCATATCGATTAAACGCGCCATAGCGTATGGCGAAGAGCAGTCCATGCGGATTTGCCCATCCCAGTCGGCGGTCATGAAAGAGAAAGTGGGATCAACAACATCGCTCACGATGGTGGCGTTCAAGCCGTAGCGATCAATAATCGGCTGCCAGTAACCCACGGCAGCACCACCAAGCGGGTCAATTCCAATTTTGACACCAGCTTCGCGGATCGCTTCCATGTCGATCACGGAGCCCAGATCTTCTACATACGGGGTTACGAAATCGTAGCCCTCAACGCATGTGGCCTTACGTGCGTCATCGTAGGGCAGCCGTTTCACATCCTTAAGGCCATCTGCCAGAAAACCGTTGGCCATATCCTGGACAGCTTTGGTAACTGCTGTATCCGCAGGGCCGCCATTGGGTGGGTTGTACTTGAAGCCGCCATCCGCAGGAGGGTTGTGGGATGGCGTTATGACCACGCCATCCGCGAGGCCTGTTGTGCGGCCTTTGTTATAGCTCAGAATAGCATGGGAGATGACTGGGGTCGGCGTATAGCCGTCATTGCGATCTATCCGCACAGCAACGCCATGAGCCGCAAAAACCTCCAGCGCAGAACGTTGTGCCGGGCCTGAGAGGGCGTGAGTGTCGATCCCGATGAACAGAGGTCCGTCTATCCCTTCTGCCTTGCGATGGCGGCAGATCGCTTCACAGATCGCAAGGATATGACCTTCGTTGAAACTGGTATGAAGCGATGATCCGCGATGCCCTGACGTCCCAAACGATACGCGCTGGGCTGCGATCGAAACGTCTGGCTTGCGGTCATAATACGCAGCAATCAACGCCGGAATATCTGTTAATTGCGAGCGGTCAAGCGTTTTGCCTGCCAGAGGGCTTAAATTGGCCATCGCTTTAAAATTCCTTGCAGTTCCGTTGACTAACGGCTGTAACGCATCACTGATGCTTTGGCTCAGAAAAACCTTTGTACGCGCGAATGTCCAGAGAGGTACCCTGAATACTTCACCTTTGACCGCAAAAAATTACCAAATATTAAAAATTAAATATTCCATTTAGTGTAAGCCGCAGAGAAGGGCACGATGCAATGACCCCCCTGCCCGAATACCTTCTGCACAAGCGTCCGTGGCATTACGGGAAGTGCCCGTGATATCCCCAACTGCGTACACGCCCGCGACACTCGTCAGATGGAATTCATCAACTTTCACAATAGGCCCACACAGGCCGTCCTCAATTTCGCAACCGAGCATTTCCGCGGCAGTGCTGTTCAGTTTCGTTTGAGGCGATACGTAAAGCGCATCCAGTTCCACTTCGCGCTCATTCATGAAAACAATAGTCGACAACTCCGTCCCCCTGCCTTCCAGTTTTCCAATCATTGAGGGATCAACCTTGACGCCGCGCTGAGCCAGAATATCCAGACAATCCGGGCTGGGTGCGACACCACCATTCAGGAAAAGGGTGACCTGCCCCCATTCAGCAACGATCAGGGCTTTTTGCACAGATGATGGCGATGTCTGAAGGACACCCAACCGCCGATCATAAAACTCACATCCTTGCTGATGTGAATAGTGCAAAACACTTTTACCCCAACGTTCATATAGTCCGGGAAGATTGGGCAAAACATCCGACACTCCAAATGCCAATATCATCTTACGTGAATGCACAACCTGCCCTGTTTTGAGTATGGTTGAGAAATTGCCATCACGCCCTTCTGTATTCACCACGGAATCATCCATGAAAGTGACGTTAGGGTATTCGAGAAGCTGTGCCCGAGCTCGGCCTATGACACCGTGCGGAGTATCCCCATCGAACCCGAAAATACCGTGCAGACGAGATGAAAAGCGGCTTCTGGAAAGGCCCGCATCAATTACGCAGACTGTATGGTTCGCACGCGCAATCTGAAGTGCCGCAGACATGCCGGCAAAGCCTGCTCCCACGATAACTGCATCGAATGACTTCATAAAAAACGCTTTCAGGCTCCAAAACAGGTTCCAGCTCTTGGCACAGCATCAATCCTTGTGTGCCTGACACAATCGCGCATATTCGCTGGGGCTATGACCAGTAAACCTGCGAAATGTGCTGGCAAAGGCCCCCATGCTCTCGTAACCCACATTAAGCGCTACGCTGGTCACACCCAACCCACGGGCGAGCTGCTCCTGCGCATGCACCATTCTTAAACGCTGACGCCATACGGAAAAATTCAGCCCTGTCTCGCTTGCAAAGTGGCGTACGAAAGTCCGGACAGACATTCCCGCAAGAGACGCCCATTCCTCCTGCATCCGGCTATCAGCAGGATCTTCCTCCAACGTGGCGGTCACCCGGATAAGGCCTGGAGATAAAGGGCGAGGCAAGGAAAGGGCTAGAGATGGGAGAGAAAGAAACTCTTCCCAGAATGTGTCGGCAATGCGTGAAAGCGTCGTTGTCCAGTTTCGCTCATTGGTATCGCGGACGATCCTCACGGCAAGCTCTTTCAGTAGTGGCGTGGCTTTGAAAATCACCGGGCCAGACGGTAACGGCTGTGCGTATTTTTCATCGACATAAAGGCTCCACGTCGAGACGGCGCCGTGGGAATGTGCCGTGTGTACCACCCTTGGAGGCAGCCAGAGCACCTGATCAGGCCCAACCAACAGATATTCGCGATCGGTACGCACCGCCATTACGCCCGAGATCACACCGAGGATCTGCCCTCGAGCATGGCTGTGTTTGCCAGTAATCCGCCTTGATTGCTGCGCCGCTCGTCCGCCCACAAGCCAAGGATGCTCTTTCGAGTGATCGTCGAGGCAGAGCGGAGTCATCATCGTTATGGCGTCCATGAGTCGAATTATGACCGATTCACGTAGGCACGCCAAACAGGAGATATCTTATGCTCGCCCAGTCATTCACTCAAGCAATCCATGCGTTATGGATTCAGATGTATCCGTCAGGAGTTGTATCATCATGAAAATTGGGTTTGTTGGTCTGGGCGCCATGGGCCACGCGATGGCCGAACGGCTACTTGATGCTGGACATGAACTCACCGTTCATAACCGCACACCAGCGAAAGCTGATGATCTCGTTGCAAGGGGTGCCGTTTTCGCGCAAACGCCGGCGCAAGTTGCGGCAGGAGCTGATGTTGTTTTTTCCATGCTCTTCGATGACGCCACCACCGAATTCGCGGTATTTGGCCCCGAAGGTATTGCACAGTCTCTCCCTGCGGGTGCCATACACGCCTGTTGCAGCACTATTTCTCTTGATCAGGCAAAACGACTGCGCGATGGGCATGCCAAGCGGGGGCAATCCTACGCCAGCGCCAACGTACTCGGTCGCCCGCCGGCTGCGATTGCGGGGGAACTTTTTGTCATTCTTGGTGGACAAGACGAGACTTTGAGTCGTCTTAAATCTGTCGTGACAGCTTTTGGTCCCAAGATTTTCGTCGCGGGAAATGATCCAGTTCAGGCCAATCTGGCCAAACTCTCCCTGAACTTCATGATCATGTCCACAATCGAACAGATGGCAGAAGTCTTCGCCCTTAACGAAAAAGCAGGCACATTACCCAGCACAATGTTCGAGATCATGACGGGCAGTTTCTATAATGCCCCCGTTCATAAAAACTATGGCAAGCTGATGGTAGAAGGCACCTACGACACGCCTGGCGCACCGGTAACGCTTGGCCTCAAGGACACAGAAATGTTTCTGGATGCAGGGCACACCTATCAAGTTCCGCTGCCATACGCTTCCATAGCGAGGGATCGCTTCCTTGCGGCGATGGCCGCGGGAGATTCAGAGCGGGACTTTGTGGTTCTGCTTGAGCGCGTTCGGCAGGACGCAGGCCTCAGATAACGGAAAGCATAAAAGGGCTTTCTGTTAAAAAGATCCTCATACGCTGCTGATGCAGGCCGTAAAGGCCCCGCATCAGCAGCTGGAAATTACGCCAGAAAATAGAACATTGCTGCTGCGACCGTGATGGTAACAGGCAGCGTAAACAGCCAGGCTAGGCCGATCTTGGCCAATGTCTGCATGTTAATGCCTGAACCGGAGGCAACCATGGTCCCCGCGACACCCGATGTAATGATATGCGTGGTAGAAACTGGCAGACCCGTATAACCCGCTGTCATGATGAGCCCTGCTCCCACGACTTCGGATGCCGCACCCTGCGCGGGGGTCAGGTGCGTTTTACCAATCCCCTCGCCCAGCGTCTGCACGATCCGTCGATAACCGATCATTGTGCCGATGCCCAAGCAAAGTGCGCTGAGCACACGAACCCAGATGGGCGCATATTCAACACTCGGACGAAGCTTGGCCGCAAGAGCTGATGCCTGCTTGTGTTCCTGCTGTGATGCCGCAGGGTTGCTTGCAACAGAGCGCAGGCCTGAGAGAACCTGATAAATGGCGCCGCGAAGCTCAGCCGGAGCCAGATGCGTATCTTCGGCTTTTTCAAGTTCGTTGATCGCTGCGAGCGCGTCACTCTTGAACGAATAGCGATCATACGTTGCAACCAGTGGTCGTGCTGCCTGCACTTCCATCCGCAGTTCAGAAAACTGGGTCGGGGCGGCAGGATTCAGCGCGAACGTCGCAGGCATGAGGCCTATGATCGTCAGCATGATCAGGCCAATGCTCTTCTGGCCATCGTTGTTGCCGTGAGAAAAGCTGACCAATGTGCAGGTCGTGATCAGAAGGCCACGAACAATCGGGTTTGGACGGTGATGTGGCTCCGGTGCTTCGTAAAGAGCCGGCATCCGAACGAACGCACGAATGAGCAGATAAAGGATCAGCGCACCAACAAAGCCCAGAAGCGGGGAGATCGCGAGCGCGCGCAGGACTTTCCAGATCTGCTCCCAGTCAACGCTGTGACCCAGATCACGTGCATGGAGAAAGGAATCTCCGATCGCGATACCGACCAGCGCACCAATAACGCAGTGCGAGGAAGAGTTGGGAATGCCGAACCACCACGTAAAGAGGTTCCAGGCCAGCGCGGTCCCGAAAAGGGAAACCAGCATCGGAACGGCAGGGTTGCCGTTTGGTGGCGAAAGGACGTCAGGAGGCAGCAGTTCCACCAGCGCATAAGCAACGGCAATGCCGCCAGCTAGAACGCCGGTAAGATTCATCAGGCCAGACCAGATGACAGCCACTCTGGGCTTAAGGGAATTCGTATAAATAACCGTTGCTACGGCATTTGCCGTATCATGAAATCCGTTTGCAAACTCGAAGACACAGACGAGTAAAAAACACATTCCAAGTGCCACGATCGACCAGAGCGACGAAGGGGCGAAGTCAAGCATACCTGATGCTACCTCATAGAGAAGGGTGACCTCTCCCCTAGCTGCTTTGGAATGCCGACCAAAGAGAACTTGTCCCTATTTCATAAAATGTTCATGACAACCTGCCGTTAGCGGCAAGTTTTAACTAAAACGACACAATTTTCGGGTGTATTCCTGCGTCAGATAAGAGTGTGATACAGCGATAGATACTCAATGCCTCCCACTGTGGAATGCCTGTCCGTGAATGCACCGCCGCCCAAGGACATCGACCCGGAAGACCCAAGCCCGGTCGTTGGAACAAGTCGGCCTTATCTTTTGCGTGTTCTTGGGCCGGGCCTGATCACAGGCGCATCTGACGATGACCCGAGTGGGATCGCCACCTATTCGCAAATAGGCGCCCAATATGGCTATGCGCTCAGCTGGACGATGCTGTTTTCGTATCCATTAATGGTTGCAATCCAGATCATCAGCGGGCGTATCGGCCGCACGACAGGGCATGGTATCGCGGGAGTTCTGCAGCGCTACTATCCATCATGGCTTCTGACATTCATTGTCCTGACCTTACTTGTGGCCAACATCATCAATCTCGGGGCCGACCTTGGTGCCATGGCGGATGCATTGACCCTTCTGGCTCCCGCGCCGCGCTACCTCTATGTCGTCCTGATGGCTGCGACATGCATCTCGATGCAGCTTTTCCTCGTCTACACGCGCTACGTCGCGGTTCTGAAATGGTTGACCCTCGCCCTTCTCACTTATTTCGGCGTATTTGCCATCGTTCCGATAGACTGGTCAGATCTTCTCAGGCACCTTGTATGGCCTGGATGGCATTGGAACCATGACAGCTTCCTCGCGATCGTCGCCATCTTCGGAACGACAATCAGCCCATATCTGTTTTTCTGGCAGGCCTCGGAAGAAGTTGAAGATCTTCATGCACATCCGACGCGCAAAAATCTCCTGAATGCCCCGACACAGGGAAAGCGTGCCTTTCATCGCATCAATATTGATACATTCGTGGGTATGGGTTTTTCCAATCTGGTGGCACTCGCCATTATCGTAACCACGGCCTCGACGCTGCACGTCCATGGCCTCAAGAATATCGAGACATCTGCGCAGGCCGCAGAAGCATTAAGGCCTTTTGCGGGCCGGTTTGCGGAGATCGTTTTTACAGTGGGGATCATCGGTACGGGCTTGTTGGCCGTGCCAGTTCTCACCGGGTCTGCCGCTTATGCGGTGGGAGAAATGAGACGCTGGCCTATGGGTCTCGACCGACGCCCCAAAGAAGCACAGGCATTTTATGCTGTACTTGTGATTTCGACCCTGATCGGAATGATCATGAACTTCACCCCGATCAATCCAATCCGTGCCCTTTACTGGAGCGCTGTCATCAACGGTATTACAGCCGTGCCGGTCATGGTCGTCATGATGCTGCTGTCTGCGCGCGCTGACATCATGGGGAATTTTGCAATCAAAGGTGTGCTGCGCTTTTTCGGCTGGTTAGCCACAGCAGTCATGGCCGTTGTTGTCTGCGCCACCCTTATTTCGGCATTTTGAAGCACCCGCATCAGGCCAGCGCACCCTCAGCCATCATCTGCTGAAGGTCGAGGTCATGTTCAAGCTGATGCAGCACTGTGTCATGAACCAGCCCCTCACGGTGAAGGCGCAGGAGTTCGGTCCTTCCGGCTGCAATCGTCGTTAGAAGAGCCTGATAATGGGCATTTCTGTCATTCTTAAGCGTCTTCTGCTCACGACTGAAGCGATCTGCCACATCAGCGCGATACGTGTATTGCTCGAGAAGACGTCCATGAATCAGCCGTCCATCCTCTGAATAGGCGACTTTCTCTATCGCCTTCTGCTGGACACGCGCGATAAGGGCTCTGGCCATCGCAATCGAAAGATGAGGATCCTGCTCCTCGCTCTGACGCCCAATGCCACTCAACCGGATAACAGCACCAAGGGTTGTCCCCTGGCCGAGCACCGTCACAAGAATAATAGCGAATGTGGCGATCTGCAGAATGTCGCGCTGTGGCATTTCCTCCGGTATCGCAAGGACGATTGCGAGACTGACAACCCCTCGCATGCCACACCACCCCATGACACTCACAAAGCTGAAAAATGATCCCAACGAAGGTCTGTGGGCACGTGGCGCCCAGAGAACAGCAACGCCCTCCGCACAGAAAATCCATATAAACCGGGAAACAAGAACAGCAAGAATAATGCCACCTACAGGCCTGAGGACAGCGCCATTGATCCACGCAGTTCCTCCATGACGCTGCAGGATCTCATTCAGCGATGCACCAATCAACACGAACACCAATGATTCCAGCACGAACACCAGAACTTCCCACACAGCCGTGCTGCGAAGACGCTCGTCTGCGGTGAAAACCTCATGCTGGCGCCATCCCAGCATAAGCCCGGCCACTACAGTCGTGATAACACCCGACACACCCAGCCGCTCGCCGCCAATATATGCAGCCCAGGGAAGCAGGAGGGTAAGCGTAATGCTCAGAACACGATCACGAACCTTGCGCAGGATTGCAATCCATGCCCACCCAATAACGGCACCAAGCGCCAGTCCTCCAAAAGCCAGCACGCCGAAAGCAACTGTCGCCTGAAAAAGACTGAATGTACCTGTTAGCGCCGCAGCGGCTGCAAAACGATAAAGCACAAGGCTTGAAGCGTCATTAAGCAGGCTTTCGCCCTCGAGCAGGGTTGTGATCCTCTCCGGCAATTGAACGCGCTTGAGAACTGCCTTTGCAGCTACGGCATCCGGCGGTGCAACAATAGCCCCCAATGCGAAGCAGATTGCCCATGGCATCGCTGGCAAAAACCAGTGCGTTGTTACTGCAACAGCAAGTGTCGTGAAGAGCACACCACCCACAGCGAGTTGCAATATACCCGCAAGATTTGCGCGAAATGCCTTCCAGACGGAGAAGTAGGCTCCAGTCAGAAGAAGCGGAGGAAGGAAAATGATCAGAACCAGATCAGGATCAATCCCGATAACCGGCACGCCAGGAAGCAGCGCAATTGCAATACCGCCCAGAACCAGCGCAGCTGCAGGAGGAAGCCGAAGCTTCCGGGCCCCCAGCTCCAGGCCAATAATCAGCACGATCAGGAGAAGTATGAACTCGAACTGGCCTACGTTGGTCATGCACCCTACCACCGACAGTGAGGGAGCATTCTCCCACTCCTGCCTTAACGTTTAAAATGAAAATGCGATCAGTTCGGGCATAAAAAACTGCCCAACAGAAAGCGCTTGGATATTAGTGCAGAATTACTGCGCTCTGGACAGATGCACTACCTACACGCCAGAACAGATGAACGCGGCATGACATAATTTTTCATGATATCCGCAGTAAACTCGGCAAATGCGCGTGCTTTCGCCGTGGTCATCTTGCCTCCGGGGAATAAAGCCCAGAGATCAACAGGCTCCAGTTCCCATTCAGGAAGGCAACGTACCGCCCTGCCATCATCAAGTTCCGGTCCGAACATCCAGTCAGCCGCAACCGTTAGCCCCAGATCAGCAAGAACTGCTGAGCGTATACCTTCGGCAGCACTCAAACATAGACGCGATTTTAGCATTATTGTTTCTGCCTCCTCACCACGCCTCAAAGCAAACCTCGCGCTGCTACTTTGCGAGTAAAATATACCTGTATGATGTGCAAAATCTTCTGGCGCCCGAAGTGCTGGGGCTTTTTCAAGATATCGCGGGGTCGCAATGATGGATCTTCGGCCGGTCGCCAGTTTGCGGGCGATGACTGAGCTGTCCGTCAATGCTCCTACCCGCAGGCAAATATCAATACCCTCAGACACAAGGTCAATCCGCCGGTCATCAAGCTGAATGTCGATATCCAGCCTGGGGTTGTTTTCAAGAAAAGCCCCCAGTCTTGGAATAATCTGAATACGCCCAAAGGTGGTAGGGGCCGCAACTCGTAATCTTCCCTCCAGCCCCCGACCAATCCCACGCGCCTGGCTTTCAGCTTCTTCCGTATCTTCCAGAACCCTGGCAACCCGCTCGTAATAACGCTGACCAGCGTCGGTAGGATTCAGGCCATGAGTAGAACGCGTAAGCAGTGACACTCCAAGATACTGCTCCAGCTGCGCAACCGTCTTTGAAATCGCGGGCTGCCCTACATTCAGCAGCTTTGCAGCTTTCGAGAACGAACCCGCTTGAATAACCTTTGCAAACACATTCATGGCCTGAAGACGGTCCATGTTACTTCCCACTCAGAATAACGGATACGAAAACCCAAGAAATGCCGTTTTTACTCCGCAATGTCCAACGTGCCCCCTCCCCACAGAAACCTGAGAGAGGGGAACAGTTTTGGGGCAGTTATGCCTTCAGAAAAGCATGAAGATCCTGAAACAGTTCTTCCTGATGCGTCACGATAAATCCGTGCGGTGCACCCGGATAAATTTTCAGGGTCGCATTTGAAATCATCTTGGCAGCCAGAGCCCCTGTCGCTTCGAAGGGAACAACCTGATCATCGTCACCATGAATGATCAAAGTCGGAACATTGATCTTGCCCATATCCGGACGGAAATCCGTTTCGGAAAAAGCGGTAACGCAGTCGATGGTGGCTTTCAGAGATGCCTGAAGCGCGATCTGCAGTGTCTGATTCAGAACGCCGTCAGACACTTTTGCACCATGATTGATGCCGTAAAAAGCGGGCCAGAAATCCTTGAAAAACTGAGGGCGATCCTGAACAAGAGCGTTGCGGATGCCCTCGAATACCGCATCATCCGGGCCGATCGGGTGATCTTCTGTTTTTCTGAAAATCGGCGTTACCGCGCCAAGCAAAGCCAACTTCGCCACTCGGTCGTTGCCATGTCGTGCGATATAACGCGAAACATCTCCACCCCCCATTGAGAAGCCTACCAAAGTGACCTCATGCAGATCGAGCTTTTCGATCAGTTCGGCGATATCATCTGCAAAGCGATCATAGTTGTAGCCGTCCCAAGGTTGGTCGGAGCGCCCAAAGCCACGACGATCAAACGCAATGACGCGGTACCCATTCTGCGCGAAAAACAGCATCTGCGCATCCCACATATCCGCACTCAATGGCCATCCATGACTGAACAGGACTGGCTTACCGATACCCCAGTCTTTATAATAGATATCAACGCCGTCAGAAGTTGTGAATGTGGTCATGATAGGTTCTTTCGTTGGACTTTTTAGCCGGTAGCCCCTTTAAGACGCCCCGCCTTGAGACAAAACCTAGAACCGCCGATAAATGAAATATATGGAAACTATAGAAAATTATAGTTTCATTTTTTTATCAATCACTATCTCAGAACACCATAACGCTATCTTCACGAATCTCTGATCTGGTCAGCAACCGCAGCTCACGTAAGATAAACTCGTACTGCTCCTTCGACCGTGACACAGAAAGATGGCTCTGATGATCTTTTCAAAATTCAAATTAACTGCCGCTCTCGCATTCGGCGTCATGGCGCTTCCAGCTATTGCCATCGCCGCAGACATCGCAAACGGCAACCTCATCGGAACGGATGGTTCCACGCGCGGTACAGTACAGGTTACAGATGCACCGGGCGGAGTTTTACTGCGCATTGAGGCACAGGGACTAACTCCAGGCTGGCACGGCATTCATTTTCATGAAAAAGGAAATTGTGGCGTACCTAAATTTACGGACGCTGGAGCACACGTTCACACTGTAAAGCCCGTCTTGCATGGTCTTATGAACGCTGGAGCAAATGACGCAGGCGATCTCCCCAATATTTATGTTGGTGAAAATGGAAAAGCGACCGTCGAGCTGTACTCCACACTCGTATCGTTGAACCCAAAGGGCGGCCGCCCACCCCTTCTGGATGCAGATGGCGCCGCAGTCGTTATTCATACCAAGCCAGATGACTACCGTACCCAGCCAATTGGTGGCTCCGGAGATCGGGTCGCCTGCGCCATACTCCATTAATCGCCAAAGAGCGTTTTCACAACTCTAATGAATAAACCCGAATGCAAATATTACAATGCATTCGGGCTCCATAGCCCCGCCTCAAAGATCCACCCTTGCGCACTTCGTAATTTTTCAGAGATATTAGCGCATGATCATTGCGTTTCAATGATTTATAATAAATTGCGCAGGAAATATAATGTCAAGAAACCGTATAGTCATGATGGGCGCATCAGCATTCCTGATGACTGTATTCCTTCTCGCTGCCAGCATCACAACAACAATGGATGCCAGCGGCAGTATCCACCTGAATTATTTCTGGCTTGTAGCGGCCTTGGTATCGTCTTTGGTATTCATGTACACGTTCGGAAAATCCTGATTTCACGAGCAGCTTCCCGTAACCTCAAAAATTCCTTAGCCTACCCCAGTCCTTGGATCCAGGAGTTCTACCGGTGCCCGTAACCATCCATACCGATGATATCGGCACACACCCACAAGAACCTTCAGACATTTTTGCAAACCCACATTATCCCACCCTGCTCCGCCAAAATTTAATCCTGACCAGCCTGACGCTGCTTTATTTTTTTCTCATGGCCAATACGTTCAATGTTCTGGGCGTGGTCCTGCCGTCCATGGTCACTGCCCTTCATCTCAGCTGGAATGATGCAGGCTTTGGCTTCATGCTGCTCGGCCTTGCCTGCGGCCTGACAAGTCCCATGCCCGCGTGGTCGATCCGACAACTCGGAATTGCGGCAACACTCGCATTTTCAGCCATTATTCTGGCAGGCGGCTTTGCATGTTTCGCACTCGCCGAGAACAGTATCGGATATGATGCCGGAGCTTTTCTTCTTGGCGTCGGCTTTACGATGGGCGGAACAGTCTCAGGGACATATGTTCTGGCCCGTATTTCAGAGCGATCAGACAAACTGATAGCAATTTACTTTACGGGAGGTGGGCTGGGTGCAATTGCCGGACCACTCTTATTCCTGGGCAATCAGCATCTCTTCAGCGGATGGCGCCCGTTCTGGTGGCTCTGTGCAACTATTACGGGGCTTTGCGGACTGTTCGCAGCAGCCACAGTTCACGGCGTTGCGCGTCTGAATGGATCAAAAGACGAAAGCCTCCGTATTCCCGGATGGCCAACCCGCGCCGCACTGCTTCAGCCTGCGTTCTGGGCAATTGTAGCGTCATATACCGGCTGTCTCGCCATTAACACGACCATGCACAGCTTTGCGGTGCAACACCTTACAGAGCATGGATTGTCAGCAACTCATGCTGCGGAAATGATGTCCGCAATAGCCTTTCTTGGTGCAATCGGATCCGCCACGGCAGGCGCAATGGCTGGGAAACTGGGCGCCAGAATTCTAGCATTGGTGGCAACAGTCGCAATGAGCATGGCCGCCTTTTCGCTAGCCCTGCCGCAGAACATCGGGACACTGGCTATCTTCATTCTATCTCTGGGGCTTGGTATCGGCATAATATACGTGGCCAGTGCCATGCTCCTTCTGGAATACTTCGGAAAGCGCCACAACCTCGAGCTTTATGCAACAATGTGCCTCCTTTCCACTGCGGCCGCGCTGGGCCCGTGGCTTGGAGGACACCTGCATGACAGCATGGGCGGCTTCAGAAGCATCTTCCTCATTCTTGGCGCATGCGGGGCAGCTCTGTCTGTCGTTCTCATGGCAATGAAAGCGCCTCAAACTACAGATCTGAAGAACTGACTGCCCTGCCCGCATATCCTCATGACGGATAGCCGTCACTGTGAGATAGTGGACACTCCATGTCGCGCATAACGCACGGCGGAGTATTTCTGTGAGATCAATGAACGACACCCTTTCTGCGTCGCCTACGGGCGCACAACAGGAAATGGCGGCCGTGCCTGCCATTGCCATCAGAGATATCAGAAAAAAATATGCATCAGGCTTCGAGGCCCTTGCAGGCATAGACCTTGATGTCGCCCCCGGTGAGATCTTTGCGCTACTCGGCCCAAACGGTGCCGGAAAAACCACACTGATCAGCATCATCTGCGGCATCGTGACAGCATCAAGCGGCAGTGTTTCTGCCAATGGATACGACACGATCCGTGACTACCGGATGGCTCGAAAGCAGATCGGCCTTGTTCCCCAGGAACTGAACATCGATTCCTTCGAAACCGTCTGGAACACCACCTGCTTCAGCCGCGGCCTATTCGGAAAATCACCCGATCCCGTATACATCGAACAACTCCTTAGGGACCTGTCGCTTTGGGAAAAACGTGACAACAAGCTCATCACGCTGTCAGGCGGTATGAAGCGCCGTGTGATGATTGCAAAAGCACTCTCGCATCAACCTCGCATTCTTTTCCTTGACGAACCAACAGCTGGTGTGGACGTCGAATTGCGGCGCGATATGTGGCGCATGGTCAGGAAACTGCAATCGACAGGCGTTACAATCATTCTGACTACGCACTACATCGAAGAAGCCGAAGAAATGGCCGACAGGATCGGCGTTATCAATAACGGCCGTATTATTTTGGTGGAAGACAAATCCAAGCTCATGCAAAAGCTTGGGAAAACGCAGTTATTATTGAAAATTCAACACCCCCTTTCAATCTTGCCAGCCGAGCTTTCAGCATGGGACCTGACCCTCTCCGACGATGGGACAGAACTGACATACACTTACGACTCTCAGGCAGACGGCACCGGCATTCCAACACTCATTCGTGAGCTGGATTCAATCGGGGTCGAAGTGCGGGGGCTGCAGACAAAACAGAGCTCTCTCGAAGACATCTTTGTGAACTTGGTACGGAGCTCATCATGAATTTTTTCGCGATCCGTGCGATCTATAAGTCAGAAATGAACCGTACATGGCGGACTCTCCTTCAGAGTGTTGTCTCGCCCGTCATTTCGACAGCGCTCTATTTTATCGTGTTCGGTGCGGCAATGGGCTCACATATGGGCCCCGTCAACGGCGTCAGCTATGGAGCGTTTATCGTGCCTGGGCTGATCATGCTCTCGCTTCTAACGCAGAGCATCACCAATGCTTCGTTCGGTATCTATTTTCCCAAGTTTCTGGGTACAATCTATGAAGTCCTTTCGGCCCCGATTTCAGCTTTTGAAACAGTACTGGCCTATGTCGGTGCTGCGGCCACAAAGGCCGTTTTTCTGGGAAGCATTATCCTTATAACGGCTAGATGCTTTGTACCGTTCAGCATCATGCACCCGTTCTGGATGGTGGCGTTTCTGGTACTAACCGCTGTGACATTCAGCCTGTTCGGATTTATCGTGGGCGTCTGGGCAAACAGCTTCGAGAAACTCAATCTCGTTCCAATGTTGATTATCACCCCCCTGACCTTTCTGGGTGGGAGCTTTTACTCCATCAGAATGTTGCCGCCGTTCTGGCAACACATCACACTCTTCAATCCGGTCGTTTATCTCATCAGTGGCTTTCGCTGGAGCTTTTATGGTGAATCAGAAATAGCCGTAAAGACCAGCCTCGCCATGACAACACTCTTTATGGGGCTATGCATGGCGATTATTTTCTGGATATTCCGAACAGGATATCGACTGAAGCGCTAATCACACAAGTGGCAGGGTCCTTCTGAAAGGCCCTGTCAGACCGCTATGATTCTTCGAACAAATGGCATTTTGAGCATCATTCTAATAAAGAAAAAAGGAGGAATTGGAAATTTTTCAATCAATAAAAATAATACTCTCAATTTCAACTTATAAATATAAGATACTGAACGATTTTCTATTACTAATTTCACATATTTCCTAAGTATTTCGATAAGTTCATCTTTGTTATTTTTATTTATACGTGATTTTACGGCATCTACAATGAAGAAACGCCCAAACCTGGGCATTAAACAATCCCTGAAATAAAATCTCGACCTCTCGCGATCGTCTGGGAAAAGCCCAGCAAGTTTTTTAAAATAGAGAAATCTACTTCTTAGCATTCTGATAGAATATGAAGTACTATCTGAGTGTATACACCACACATAAACAGATTTATTTATGAAATAATTTGTATAACCTTTTCGAAAAATCCTCATAAACAAGTCGTCGTCTTCATATCCATTGAATTGCTCGTCAAAGCCCCCTACATCGTCATATGCTTTACGTGATATAATTGAAGCCGATGGCAGAACGAACATATCATTTTTTAACAAATCTGTGATATTTCGTTTTGGATGGGATGCGTGCTCTGTAATCATACTAGAGCGAACTATATTCCCGAAACCATCCGCTTCGACTGCATCTCCGTAAACAAATCCAAGACGCAGATCCTTCTTTGGTATTGCCATAACCAGGTTATAGATATGGTCGTCGAGATAAAAATCATCCTGATCAAGGAAACAGATAAACTCGGACGTCGAATGCGATACACCCGCATTGCGCGCCGAACCCTGTCCCCCATTCTTCTTGTCAATGATAGTAAATGGATACTCCTTGGCAATGAGATCAAGCATGTCCCTTTCTTCATTTTTTGAGCCATCATTTACTACTATTACTTCATTGGCTGCGATTGTTTGCCTATAAATGCTTTCAATCGCACGCTTTATCCATTTTGATCCATTATAGTAGGGGACGACTACACAGACGGAAGGGGCTGATTTCATTTTATTTTCCAAAAAGTTTTAAATATTAATATTAAAAATTACGAAACCTAGTGAAAAATAATGCAATTATATATTTCTAAATAGGAATTCTCACTGAATTATTTCCTTACAAAAGAAAAATACATTCAATTTTGAATTATTTGTGTGTATAAATATTTTATATCAAGTTAATAAGAAACATATCGGAATATTTTTCTTATTCGGTAACAGCCATAGATTCCAATGTAACAAAAAACATTATTCTTCCAATAAAAAGGGAAGAGGCATTTGAAATATAATGTTTCCATTTTTTGTATTTCATAATAATTTCAATCAAATTTATTAAAATAATGTAATTAAATTATATTTCTTATTATTGATCTTGATCAATGAAGAATTCCTAAAATCAAAATAGAAATTCTCAGTGTGACTGATGATTTTTCTTGCGAAAAGGTAGAGATGGCACGCAGGTATATATACCGGTCGAAAGGATGTCTTCCTGTGGCAGGAGGCGTTCTCTTTTGGACTGTCTTTTATCTGGCAATCCCTGGAAATGCTCGTGCTCAAACCACGGATGAACAGGAACTTTTCGCAATCAAGGCGGAGATGCGCAGGCTCGAAGCGCAGGTTGAAGCCATAGAGCGGCGACATAGAAAAAATACTCCACTTCGACGTCAAGCGGCACTCCCAGCCCACAATCCACAAACTGCCTCTGTAGAGCCGGCTGTGGCAAAAGCCTCAACAATTACTGTAAAGACGCCTCGCAGACTGACACCGGATATACTTCCCCTTCTGGCAAGGCCTGATTCACCTGCCCAGTTTTCTTCAGGTGCATCTCGACAGGACACTAGAACTGCGGAAGCACCTTTTCTTCAGTGGACGGGGCACGTGCGCGATGAACCGCATCGGACGGCAATCGATCTCAGTTCTTCCAGTCCTCTTGCAATCACACAGACCGCGGTCGATCAGCTTCCTCCCATTTTCCGCATCGGCAATATTTCCGTTCGGTTGGGCGGATTTGTCGACATGTCAAACATATGGCGCAGTTCAAACCTGACAAGCGGCCCAGCCACAGCATGGAATAATTTTCCCTATGCCAACAGCCCCAATCATGGCCTGCCTGAGGAGCGTCTTTCCGCTCAGTTGACGCGATTTTCCACGTTACTGGAGGCAAATCCAACGCCTTCGGTCAGACTTCAGTCCTATATCGAAGCTGATTTTGGTGGCTCTGCGGCTACGACCAACAGCGTCCAGATCAGCGGCTACACACCGCGCCTCCGGCAAGGGTATTTCACATTCACTCAGAAAAAATGGGGGCTTCATGTATTGATGGGCCAAGCTTGGAGCCTCACCACCAACTACGCCAAAGGCGTCATTCCCCGTCAGGAGCAACTGCCTGCGGTCACGGACAACAACCAGATCCCCGGAATAACTTTCACGCGCGTCCCACAGATCCGCATAGGCAAGGACTGGTCCCAGAAATACTGGCTGGCGCTTTCAATTGAAGACCCACAAGCCACATTTGCGTTTTCAAAGCCTTTCGCCTCAGGTGACTATCTGCCCGCGGCCTACGGGCAAACCGCCGGGGCCCGATCATTTTACGCCAACTCCGGCGGGGTACTTCTTAATCCAAACTCATCCTACACATACAACCCTGCCCCGGATATTGTCCTCAAAGGTGCTGTAGACACTTCTTTCGGGCATTATGAAGTCTTCGGATTAGCACGCTGGTTCCGCGCTCTTGTTGAAGCTCCTGGCGCAACACAGACCCATAAAAGCACGAGTTTCGGCGGTGGCGTAGGCGCTGGCATGACCATGCCACTCGGCACACGGGCTCTGCAATTGACGGGCAATGTTCTGGCTGGTCAGGGTGTAGGTCGCTACGGCCCCTCACTTATCCCCGATACAACGCTCAATGGACAGGGCAGCCTCTCTCCTGTCCCTGAGATGATGGGGTCGCTTGGCCTGATCGGCCATCCTGCCTCATCTGTGCTGCTTTATACTTATGGGGGTGTAGAGGCTGCAGGCCGCAGTCGTTACATCGGCGCAGACGGCCACCAGTATGGCTATGGCGTCACGGACACGAACCTCGCGGGATGCTCGGTCGAGTTCGGTACGTGTGATGCGCAAACGCGCACACTTGCCTCATTCACCGCAGGTGGATGGTGGCATTTCCTTGAGGGCCATTACGGTAGCCTGATGGGTGGCCTTCAATACACATACATCCGAAAGTTTGCCTTTAAAGGTAATGATGGCGCTGGACACGCAGTTGATCCAACAACATTTGGACACACTGTCTACGTGACTTTCAGATACTTCCCCTTCCAGCAATAAAAATTCGATAAGGAGAAAATTATGTCTTATACCGTTGGAACCTATCTTGCAGAACGCTTGGCCCAGATTGGCCTCAAGCATCATTTTGCTGTCGCTGGTGACTATAACCTCGTCCTGCTCGACCAACTATTGACCAATAAAAACTGTGAGCAGGTTTATTGCTGCAATGAGCTGAATTGTGGATTTTCAGCTGAGGGGTATGCGCGCGCCAACGGAGCTGCTGCTGCTGTGGTTACATTCAGTGTGGGCGCAATTTCTGCTTTGAACGGGATCGGTGGGGCTTATGCCGAAAACCTGCCAGTTATTCTGATATCAGGCGCACCAAACTCCAATGATCACGGCAGTGGTCACATCCTTCACCACACCATTGGTACACCAGATTATTCCTATCAGCTTCAGATTGCTGAAAAGCTGACATGTGCGGCTGTTTCCATCATTTCACCCGACGATGCGCCTGAGAAAATCGATCGCGCCATCCGCACGGCATTGCGTGAAAAAAAACCGGCCTATATCGAAATTGCATGCAATGTTTCTGGCATGCCCTGCGCTGCTCCAGGACCGATCAGTGCGGTTATTGATGTACCACCGAGCAATCATGCGGCGCTTCAGGCCGCTATAAAAGCTGTCAGTACTTTCGTTGAAAAGCATGAGAAGCCTATCATTCTCGTGGGCAGCAAGGTCCGCGCCGCCGGTGCAGAACAGGCAATTGTCAGGCTTGCGGATGCGCTTGGATGTGCCGTTGGCACCATGGCGGCCGCAAAGAGCTTCTTTCCTGAAGATCATCCTTCCTATGTCGGCACTTACTGGGGCAGCGCCAGCACGGCTCACGTAAACGAAATTTTTAACTGGGCTGACAGTACGCTGGCTCTGGGATGTGTCTTTAACGACTACTCCACCGAAGGGTGGACTGCATGGCCCAAGGGCGCCAGCGTCGTTAATGCAGATAAGGAAGTCACGAAACTTGATGGTCAAAGCTTCGACAGCATCCATCTGCGCGATCTGATCGACGGCGTTGCAGAACATTTCAAGGGCAAACCCAAAAAAGACGCAACGATGGTTCAGTTCCATCGCATCGCGACCAAACAGCTTGACGAAGCTGGCAGCACATCAGGCACCACGAAGCTCGCACGCGCAGATATCCAGAAAGCTGTTCAGGGCCTGGTCACCCCAGAGACCACCATTTTTGGTGAAACCGGAGATTCCTGGTTCAACGTACTGCGCCTGAATCTGCCTCGTGGCGCGCGCGTCGAGTATGAAATGCAGTGGGGTCACATCGGCTGGTCCGTGCCATCGATGTTTGGCTACGCCGTAGGTACACCGGAGCGCCGCCATATCCTTATGGTCGGTGATGGATCATTCCAGCTCACCGCTCAGGAAGTCGCTCAGATGACGCGCCGCAAGCTGCCGGTCATCATCTTTCTGATCAATAACGCGGGCTACACGATCGAAGTCGAGATCCATGACGGCCCATATAACAATATCAAAAACTGGAACTACGCAGCCCTTATCGAGGCGTTTAATGCCGAAGACGGACACGGTAAAGGCCTGCGCGCAACAACCCCGGATGAACTGAGTGCTGCGATCAAAACTGCCTTGGCCAACCATGATGGCCCAACGCTAATCGAGTGCGTAATTCCAAGAGATGACTGCACAGGAGAGCTGATTTCCTGGGGCCGCCACGTTGCAATGGCCAACGCAAGACCACCTGCAAAGTAAGGGAACCCAGAGGGCATGCCGGAAATATCCGACATGCCCTTTGAGTTTTGGTCTGATTATTGGAGTATTCCATGTCTGAAACGAATACGCAGCCCGCACCAAAGCCGCAAAATATATCCTCGCCACAACCGCAAACCCTTCAACCGCTGTATGTCCTTTCCTGGTTGCTGTGCGCGCTCTTTTATTTCTACCAATATGCCATCCGCTCTGCTCCCGGCATCATGCAGGATGAACTAACCCAGGCCTGGGGCAACAGCCATCTAGGTCTGATGATTGCGTCCTATTACATTGTCTACGCCCTGATGGCGCTGGCTGTTGGCGTCTTGCTGGACCGCTATGGCGCGCATGCCGTGATGCCCGTGTTCATAGCCATAACTGGCGCTGGATGCCTCATTTTCAGTCAGGGCAGTGTTGCTGCAGGTCTGGGTGGATATGTCATTCAGGGAATAGGCGCGATCTGCGCTTTCGTTGGGGCGTCCTATGTCGCAGCACGCTATCTGCCTGCTCGCACGCTCGCCCTTTTTGTTGGGCTGACGCAGTGCCTTGGTATGGCTGGAGCGGCTTTTGGCTCAAAACCCACACGTATTCTGATTGATCCGCATGGCTCGTTCCACCTTCCGTGGCAGACCGTCTGGATGGGCTTTGGTGTCATCGGTATCGTTCTGGCCGTTGCCGTGTGGTTTGTGATGCCTCGCGACAGTGGTGATAGCGACCATCATCATGGTCACGTATCGATGGCCAACCTCATCAAACCTTTCAAGATCATCTTCAGCAATCCCCAAAGCTGGTTCGCGGGCCTGATCGGTGGCCTCCTGTTCGTCCCCACCACAATTGGCGCACTGGGCTGGGGCGCTCTCATGCTGAGCCAAGGTGAACACACAACAATGGCTTTCGCCGCTTCGGACGTATCGATGGTCCCTATCGGCTGGGTGATCGGATGCCCGCTTCTGGGATGGATCTCCGACAAGATAGGCCGCCGCAAACCAGTCCTGATCGGAGGAGCACTTGTTCTGCTGTCTGCAGCACTATGCGCCCTGTTCGTGCCGGTTGGTGTATTGCCTCGTTACTCTGTGGCGCTCGTCATGGGGATTGCTTCCGGTGCGGCGATGCTCCCCTTCTCATCGATGAAGGAAGTTAATCCGCCGGAGGTCAAAGGGACAGCAGCAGGCGTCATGAACTTCCTCGTTTTTGGAACGACAGGCATCATGTCGCCCCTCGTCTCGGCACTGATGGGTAGCGGAGCCACCACGATGGCGCAGTTCCATCGCGCATTCATACCGTTGGTTATCGGCATCGTGATTGCTATCGGTATCTCATTCATGCTGCGTGAAACCGGCTGGAAAACGCGTCAGGCGAAATAACACGCAAATTCCCTACCTTGTGGAATGCCCACAAGGTAGGGATCACATGAATTGAATATGGCTTTTAAATCCAAGAAGTGCTGCATTCCTGAGATTATTCTGTGCATTAGGATGAATGTAGTACTCAAATAAAGGCGTAAAAATCACGCCCGGAATAACCCGGATCGCATAGTTTGCTTCCATTACCATAGTGTTACGCTGAACACCCGTGGCATGATTGGGAAGAGCGCCGCCAGTCAACAGACTGTCCTGCTCCATCATCGTCACACCCTTCGCAATCTTCGTGTACGTGAATGCGAAGCCCATAGTGTCATAGGGGCGAGAAGGAAACAGACCTCGATTGATCAGCGCACCATAAATCAGATATTTCCGAAGTGCTGTATGAGGGTCATTGTAAATGGCGCCAGCAAGAGCAGTCAGGCCGGAATTCTTGTCCCGATAGTGCAAAAGCCGTTGATCAAGCATCATCCATGTGGACCATGAGGCACTATGCTTTTTCGGCGTCAGTCGTGTCAGCGCATATGATCCACCATACAGATCATAAAAATTATCATTCTGAGGCGTACTAAACACCTGGGCCCCAAATTTATAATGCCCTGGCAGCGTTCCCTTTCTGAAAACCGGCTCCCAGGCAGTTTCGAGCGGTGCAGCATACCCTATGATGTTGGCGCCGTTGAACTTAAATCCCGTGCGATGCTGATACACCTGATAGATGCCGTTTTCGATCGGATAAACGCCCGTCTGAACATAGACTGAATTCACGGGGCGTCCTCGAACGCGAAACCCCCACGTTGCCGCTGGGTAACCGGCGTCGAAGTTTGTATCGGTAATGCCTTTAGGTCGACCGCAGAAGCTTCCATTCTGAAAATTACAAAACAGTGGGCTGGCAGCAAAATCGGAAATTTCAGACATGCGTCCAGCAGCAATCGCAAGACGCCCACCATACAGCGTCTCTTCGCCATACATATACACCAAATGCACCACGACATTTCCACCACCACCGTAATCTTCCGAGGCATGGTTCAGCCAGTCACCAAACATACGATTGGCAGTCGTTCCGTATCGACCGACAGTGATCATATGGGTTGCAAATCCACGAACTCCCGCAACCTTTTCCCAATCAATATCAAGCTGCATCGCATATTGTCCTGCGTTGCTCGCACCCTGCTTGTAATTGATGAACCCTGGCGTTGAGCCGCGCGTGGGGGGAGTGATTGCACCTGCAAATTCGTTGGTATTATCAACAAGAAAATTAAAACCCCTTGCCCGCAGCCATTTTGACAGTGGGTTGGAGATAATAGCTTCCGGATGAGAAAAATCCGGAACGCTTGTCTGTGTCGAAGAATTCGAGGCGATGGGTGTCGCCACAAGCACACTCGGAGCCGATCCAATATCCTTGTCCATAACCTGCGCTCTTGCGGGCAACCCATAGACAGCAAATGCCACGCAGATGGCGCCCAGTATCCATGTCGGGCGGGATATTGTTCGGGTAGGCAATTTAAGACCCTCGTTTACTACGTCCTGGGATAATCAATATGCATACAGATGCGATATCAAATCTACAAAATAAAATACTTACCTTCGAACGTAGTGGAGAGGGCAATTACAATCATTACACATGGAAGTGAGTGGCGCAAAAAGTTATTTATCACCACTCAATAGTCATTCAATCAATGCACAAAAATAGATGCAATGAGGCAGAAAACAAGCCCACAGACTGCAATCAATGTCTCAAGAGCAGACCATGTTTTTATAGTCTGCGGGACTGTAAGACCCAGATATTCCTTGATTTGCCAGAATCCTGCGTCGTTCATCGGGCCAAAGGCAACCGACCCTGCCCCCGTGACCAACACCATGAGCTCGGGTGAAACCCCGGTTGAGCTTGCCAGAATTGGCGCCACAATTCCCGATGCCGTCGCCATTGCAACAGTTGCTGAACCGCAGGCAATACGCACAATCGCAGCTAACATCCAAGCCAAAATCAAAAGTGGCATATGCGCGCCAAGGGCCGCGTCCGTTATGGATTTGGAAACACCACTGTCCACCAGAACGCGACCAAAGCCTCCGCCAGCGCCGATCAGCAGCATGATGAGAGCCGTGGGCCCAAGGCACTCATTTGTAAAGCGCAGGATTGTCTCTCGCGAGAAACCCCTTGCCTGCCCCAGCACATAAAACGACAGGATTGTTGCCAGAAGCAGGGCAATATCCGTGTTCCCGATAAAATGCAGAACAGTGCTGGGGCCACTATGAGGCGTGGTGATGCGATCTGCGACAGACCCGATGAGCATAAGCATAACGGGGGAGAGAATGGTAAAAACCGTGATACCGAAACCAGGAAGGCTGGTAGGTGGCTTGCTGCTGACAAACTGCTTTGCAAGCGGATTGACGCCCACAGGAATGACCCGCGCAGAGGCGAAGCGCCCAAAAAGCGGGCCTGCAATGATGGCAATCGGTGTGCCGATCACAATTCCCAGGAGAATGGTACGCCCGATATTCGCGTGATAGGCACTGACAGCCAGCAGCGCTGCAGGATGCGGCGGAATGAGAGCATGTGTAACGGAAAGCGCGGCCCCCATAGGCAATGCCACACGGAGCAGAGGTGTGTCTGTGCGCTCAGCAAGAACGAATGCGAGCGGAATCAGCAGTACAAACCCGACTTCAAAGAAAACCGGCAACCCGATCAGCAATCCGATCAACATCATCGCCCAATCGACCCGACGCCTGCCCGCAACATTCGAAATCGTCAGGGCAATGCGATCCGCGCCCCCAGATTCAGCGAGCATTTTGCCCAGCATCGTTCCCAAAGCGATGACCGTGCCGACATGCCCCAGAACATGGCCTGCTCCGGCCTCAAAGGAACCCACAACCTTGTCGGCGGGCATTCCAGCAATCAAGGCTAGCAGGATAGAGACCGTAAAAAGGACGATAAACGGGTTGAGCCGGAAGCGCGCGATAAGAATCACGACGGCCCCAATCGCGGCCGTCGCAAGAGAGATGGCAAAAATAGAGCTCATCCCGTGTTAACTCCCTTGTTATGACATGTGCTGTATTCCGCCTTTAGGGGGCTCCGACATGTCACAATATAAATGTTATAATATCCCTTAACACATTTTCATTAAGAGACCATGTTCCACGAAGCGCTATTACAAAGAAGCCGTAATACCGCCATCAATCATCAGCATGTGTCCGTTTACAAAACTTGAGGCATCGGAAGAAAGAAAAACAGCAGCGCCAACAAGCTCTTCGACCTGCCCCCATCGTGCGGCCGGTGTGCGCTTGCACAGCCAGTCCGTGAAAGCTTCGTCCGCAACGAGCTTACTGTTCATCTCCGTGGCAAAATACCCAGGTGCCAGACCATTGATCTGCAAGCCGTGCCTTGCCCAGTCGGTAGCCATCCCTTTTGTAAGGTTTTTGACTGCCCCTTTGGTCGCCGTGTAGGGCGCAATCCCCGGGCGGGCCAATTCACTCTGAACGGAACAGATATTAACGATCTTACCCTTCCCGCGTGGGATCATATGTCGGGCAACAGCCTGACCCACAAAAAACACGGCGTTAAGATTGGTAGAGATCAAATCGTCCCAGTCTTTGCGAGCAAACTGGTCCAAAGGCGCCCGCCTTTGGATTCCGGCGTTATTGATCAGAATGTCGATCGGCCCCTGCTGCGCGATTACCTCAACACCAGCAATCACTGCGTCCTGATCGGTCACATCGAACACTGCTATGCTGGCCCGATGGCCAGCCTTTTCCAGCTCTGCCTGAGCCGCCTTCAGGCTATCGGCATCGCGGCCATTGAGAACGACCTCGGCACCATAGCGCGCCAGCCCCTTTGCAAGAGTGAGACCGATTCCTCGAGACGCACCCGTGATAAGGGCTCGGCGTCCAGCGAGCGAAAAAAGATCGGGTTCGGGCATGTCCATCACCTTGGCAGTTAACCTTTCACGCTCTTAACAGCGTTCAGGTTCCTACGCAGGACACGTCCCCGTGTAGACGCAACACGTCCGTAGGATCATACCGCCCCCTACTCAGGACGATATTTTCCCCCTCAGTTGGCTCATAATCTCAAGGGAACGCAGCCGCTTGTCATGGTCATGCAGCGGAACTGCAACCATTAACTCATCAGGCGCATGTTCCTCCACGAACTGTTTAAGGCGTGAAAACACCGACTGAGCGGAGCCAACAAACGTGCAGGACAGCGTATGGTCTAGCATTGCCTGCTCATCGGGGGTCATCAATGCGCTTATATCATCCACCGGCGGCGGAAACGGGATCGGTCGCCCACGCCTTAAGGCAATAAAATACTGATAAAGTGACGTGGAAAGCTGCTGCGCCTCAGCATCCTCAGGTGCGAGGATCGCATTCACCGTAAGCATGATATGGGGCCGCGCGCACCTTTCGGATGGCTCGAAGCGTGCACGATAAAGCTCGATGGCCTGCTTCATCTGCGCAGGAGCAAAATGGGAGGCGAAGGCATAGGGGAGCCCAAGTTGTGCCGCGAGAACTGCGGAAAACAGGGACGATCCCAGTATCCACACAGGCACCCGCAACCCAGCACCGGGAATGGCACGGATCAAATGGGTATCGTGTTCACTGCTTGGTTCGAAATAATGAAGAAGTTCAACTACATCTTCCGGAAAACGGTCGGGCGCCTGCGCATCTCGACGCAAGGCCCGTGCGGTCCGTTGATCTGCCCCGGGAGCACGTCCCAGCCCGAGATCAATACGACCAGGAAAAAGAGTCTCCAAAGTTCCGAACTGCTCCGCCACCACCAAGGGAGAATGATTGGGAAGCATGATACCGCCCGACCCCACACGGATCCGCTGGGTCCCCGCAGCGACATGACCCATCAGAACTGGCGTCGCAGCCGAAGCAATGCCGGGCATTGAATGATGCTCTGCCAACCAGAAACGATTAAAACTCAACTCTTCAGCCTTTTGTGCAAGGGAGAGAGAATTTCGGAATGCCTCTGCTGGGCCAGACCCGCGCTTGATGAGGGAGAGGTCAAGGACGGAAAACGGAATCACTTTTGGCTCCTTTGATGCAGATTACGGTAGGCATCGACAGTCCTGAACTCCATATGGGGTGGATCGCCCATGATTTCACAGTTACGTCCAATTCGAGGGGAAAAAACTGACTAGCGGGTGTGCAATATATAACTTATGGAAATAGTTATTATAACTTATCCCTCATAAAGTCGTTGAATTTTTTCCCAACGCGTATATCAACCTGTCACCTGCCTGATATCTTGCGTTCGAAGGTTGTCTGATGCCTGCTCTATCCTTGTCCCGCCGTGCTGCGTTGGGTGCGTTTGCCGCCGCCATGCTGATAAAAAATGCCAATGCCCAGAGTAATACCACTCTGAGAATTGGCATCATGTCCGGAGAGGACGAAGACATCTGGCGCATCGTCAGCACGAACGCCTCCAAATCAGGTCTCACTCTGAAAATCGTCACTTTCTCGGACTACAGCACACCAAATCAGGCCCTCTCCGAAGGTGACCTGGATGCAAACGCATTCCAGCACGGGCCATTTCTCAAAGCCCAGTCCGAAGCCAACGGCTTCAAGATAACCCCGGTTGGAAACACGTATTTCGCTCCCATGGGCCTTTACTCGCATCGCTGGAAATCACTGCAAGACCTTCCGCCCAACGCCTCGATTGGCGTTCCCAATGACCCGAGTAACGAAGGTCGCGCCCTGCTCCTCCTGCAGACACTTGGCATTTTGAAAATATCGTCTTCCGCGGGCCTGCTGCCAACGGCGCTTGATATTACGGATAATCCCCGGAATATCAGCATCCGTGAGTTGGATGCCGGGGTCGTTGGGCGCGCGCTAACAGACCTTGATGCTGCCGTCGTCAACACGGAATGGGCTCAAAAAGCTGGAATTGATACAATCAAAGAGCGTATTGGCGAAGAAACCCTTCAAAACAACCCATATGTCTGCTTCATTGCGACCAACGCCAAAGACGCGAGCGCTGCCTGGGTCAAGCCATTGGTCAGCGCATACCAACAGCCCAACACCCGTCAGGCGCTTCTGGACGTTTATCACGGCGCAATCGTCCCTGCCTGGACATGACACCACTCCTCGAAATCAGGAATGTAAGCCATCAGTTTGGCGATCATTCAGCACTGACAAATGTCTCTTTCAGCGTCGAACAGGGTGATATCCTAGGGATTATCGGCCGTTCAGGTGCTGGGAAGTCCACGCTTCTGCGGTGCCTATGCGCACTACAGAAGCCTACAGAAGGGGAAATCCTTCTCAATGGAGCAGACCTCGTTTCCCTCCCTGAACGCGCGCTCGTTCTTGAGCGCAGACGCATCGGGCTTGTCTTTCAACATTTCAACCTGCTGAACTCCCGCACAGTCGCTGCCAATATCGCACTTCCCCTTGAAATTTCCGGCATTCCCTCTTCCCGGCGCCGTGCCCGGGTAAAGGAACTGATCGAGATCGTTGGGCTTGAAGGCCACGAGAACAAACGTCCGTCGCAGTTGTCCGGCGGCCAAAAGCAGCGTGTCGGTATCGCACGTGCTTTGGCTACTGAGCCTGTTCTACTGCTTTGTGATGAAGCGACGTCTGCTCTCGATCCGGAAACGACTGCCTCGGTTCTTGATCTGCTGGCCGAAATCAACCGCAGACTTGGCCTCACCATCATTCTTATTACGCATGAAATGGACGTTGTCAGACGCTTTGCACGCAGGGTTGTGGTGCTGGAGCATGGCAAAGTCGTTGAGAACAGCCCCGTCGTAACGCTGCTCAGCGATCCATCACGCAATGAAAATATCGCCCATCTATTCCCTGACACACTTATTCAGATCCCCTCTGATCAGAAAGCTTATCTGCAGACCGATCCCTTTCCAGCATCCGAAGTTCTACTTCGGCTCGGCGACACCGCAGCAAGTCTTCCTTCAGCACTCTTATCCGAGCTTGGTCGAAATTTTGGTGCGGATATTCGTCTCCTGAATGGAGGAATCACACAAGTTGGAGGGCGCAACATCATGGATATGATCATACGCCTGCCAGTTTTTTCGCCAGAAATTCAGATGTTTCTAAAAAATCGCTGCCAGACAGTGGAGGTGCTTGGTTATGTCCCATCTGATCGCTGAGCTGGTTTTCCGCGCAACGCTGGAAACTCTGGAAATGGTCTTCGCGTCCGGTGCTATCGCTGTTCTGGGAGGGCTTCCCCTTGCAGTACTGATGCTCGTCACAAGCCGCCGGGATCTGTTTGATATGGTCTGGCTTTCCCGGCTGCTGGGCACTGTGATCGATGCCCTCCGGGCAGTACCATTCATTATCCTTCTCGTACTACTGATCCCCGTGACGCGCCTGATCGCAGGCACGGCCCTTGGAACGGCCGCCGCGATAGTGCCACTTTCGATAGCCGCGATCCCATATTACGCACGCATCGCCGAGGTCTCACTCAAGGAAGTGGATGCAGGCCTTGTGGACGCAGTACGTGCAATGGGCGGTACGCGGTGGATGGTTATCCGCTATGCACTCATTCCCGAGGCCCTTCCGGGGCTTATCGCAGGTCTAACGGTCACACTTGTAACGCTGGTTGGTGCGTCCGCCATGGCGGGCGCCATCGGAGCTGGCGGCCTTGGAGATCTGGCGATCAGATATGGCTATCAGCGCTTCAACACGACGGTAATGCTGAGTGTTGTAGCAGTTCTGGTGGTCGTTGTTATGAGCATTCAGGCAGCGGGCAACATGGTGGCACGCCGCCTGAGGTAGGCTGTGCCCCCATTCAGGCAATGCTGAACGGGGGCGCTCCCGTTAAGGGGCCGGGTTTGAATGGACCTGATGAATATCGTTGATCTTGGCTTCCAGCTCCGGAGTAATGATCAAATCCGTTGAGCCCAGAACAGTTTCAAGCTGCTCCAAGCTTGTCGCACCAATGATGTTGGACGTGACAAATGGGCGCGATGTGACGAACGCCACTGCGAGCTGTACCGGGTCAAGCCCCTCGTCTTTTGCAAGATCCATGTAAGCCTCGATCGCAACGTCTACACCCGGCTTCTCGTAGCGCTGACCACGATTGAAAAGCGTCGTCCGCGCACCCTCAGGACGCGCGCCATTCAGATACTTTCCGGTGAGGTACCCCTGAGCAAGCGGCGAATAGGCCAGCAATCCAACCTGCTCACGCAGCGCCATTTCAGCCAAACCAATCTCGAACGTACGATTGATCAGGTTATACGCATTCTGAATTGAGACGACCCGGGGGCCGCTCTGCGCGGAGGCGGAAAGAAATTTCGATACACCCCATGCCGTTTCGTTGGATAGACCAACATGGCGGATCTTACCTTCGGCAACGAGTTCTCCAAGTACGGCTAGCGTCTCTTCAATGGGAATTTCGTTATCTGTGGACAGATCGCGGAATGTGGTGCCACCGCTCCCGAAAATACCGATTTTCCGATCCGGCCAATGAAGCTGGTAAAGATCAATGTAGTCCGTTCCAAGTCTGCGTAGGGAGCCCTCAACAGCATAGCGGATCTGCTTTGCGTCCAGTCGAGTTTCCTCGCCTTCCGGACGAAACCAAGGTGAATTACCACGACCGACGACCTTGCTTGCGATAACAAGCTTGTCCCGACCTCCCTTTGCCTTCAGCCAGCTTCCGATGATGGTTTCGGTTGCACCATAGGTTTCCGCACGCGGAGGAATGGAGTACAGCTCGGCAGTATCAATGAAGTTGATACCGTGATCGAGTGCCATATCGAGCTGAGAATGGCCTTCAGCTTCCGTGTTCTGCTGGCCGAACGTCATCGTTCCAAGACAGATTTCACTGACCATGACGCCAGTACGGCCGAGTTCACGCTGCTTCATGTTTAATCGCCTGATGATATGGGTAAAAAACCGAACCCGAAAACAGATGCCTGAAGCCTGCACCCTCGCGAGTTCGAGAGGCGCGATTGTTGCTGCAAGATGCAAGCGACGCAACCCTGCAAAGGACGTGTTTTGCAAGCGCGCCCAATCCCCCTTATCTAGCCGACACACATGCGGCTACAGCAACAGGGACGAGGAAAACTGATGGCAGTCGAAATCGTGCCAGGTGTGATACTGGCGGACAGCGAGCTGGAAGTGACGTATATTCTGGCGTCGGGCCCCGGAGGGCAGAACGTCAACAAGGTTGCAACAGCCGCCCAGCTCAGGTTTGACGCAGCAAACTCCCCCGCCCTACCCGAGCGTATCCGCCGACGCCTCATTGAACTGGCGGGTAGCCGTGCGACACGTGACGGAACGATCGTCATGACCGGGCGTCGGTTCAGAACACAGATCCGTAACCGAGAGGACGTAATCGAAAGACTTGCTGCACTCATCCGGGAAGCATCTGAGCGACGGGCTTTTCGTGTGGCAACACGCCCAGGGAGAGCCGCAAAGCAACGCCGTCTTGACGGCAAGGCGCACCGCTCCACAACGAAACGCAACCGTCGGGTGCGCGCAGACGACTGATCCGACAGAGCGTATACCCCGCCGGATCAGCCAGCTCTTACTTGGCGGCGGTCAAGCCGCGATGTGCAAGCATAGGACCGATGTCCGGGTCCTTGCCATAGAATGCGCGGAACATGGGGCCGTAATCCATCGTGTTACCCTTGGACAGGATCATGTCACGGAACCGCTGACCATTTTCACGCGTGAGTCCACCATGATTCTGAAACCAGGAGAACGCATCCTGATCCAGCATCTCGGTCCACAGATAAGCATAGTATCCGGCCGAATAGCCATTGGACCAGATATGCAGGAAATATGTTGAGCGATAACGAGGCGGAACATCGGCTACGTCCAGCCCCATGCTGTTCAGCGCATCTGCTTCGAATTTGTCTACATCCTGCAGGGGTGCACTGGCAGGCAAGCCATGCCACTTCATGTCCAACTCAGCGGCGGCTACGATTTCACCTAGAGCATAACCCTGGTTGAAGTGAGCAGCTTTCTTGATTTTGGCAACCAGTTCGGCTGGCATCGGAGCGCCGGTTTTGTAGTGACGCGCATAATGGGCGAACACCTTGGGATCCATGGCCCAATTTTCATTGAACTGAGACGGGAACTCAACAAAGTCCCGCGCCACACTCGTGCCCGAGAGCATCGGATATGTCTGGCTCGCGAACAGTCCATGCAGCGCATGGCCAAACTCATGGAACATCGTGGTGACGTCATCAGACGTAATAAGCTGCGGTTGACCCGGCGCGGCTTTCGTGAAGTTCGCTACGTTATAGATAACGGGACGCGTACCCAGCAGAGTGGACTGGCCAACAAAGTTGGACATCCATGCGCCGCCAGATTTGTTGTCGCGCTTGAAGTAATCAAAATACATCAGGCCGAGGGGAGAGCCATCCTTGTCTGAAACTTCATAGACCATAACATCCGGGTTATAAGTCGGGATATCCGAGCGCGGCTTGAAGCTGATGCCGTAGAGCTGTTCCGCAGCAAAGAACACGCCGTCCTGAAGGACTGTTTTGAGTTCGAAATACGGCTTGATATCGTCCTGGTTCAGCGCATATTTCTCGCGACGTACCTGCTCTGAATAGTGCGTCCAATCCCATGGCTGAAGCGTGAATTTCTGACCATCTTTCCTGATGGCTTCCTGAAGTTCCGCGGCCTCACGCTTCTGCTCCGCTGCAGTGGCAGGGACGAGCTGCTGCATGAAATTTTCAGCTGCTTCGGGCGTTTTCGCCATTTGATCATATAAAGTATAGGCCGCGTAGTTCGGGTAGTTGAACAGCGCGGCTTTCTGGGCGCGAAGTTTGGCAAGCGCGGCGATGGTTGCGCGCGTATCGTTGCCGTCTCCCTTCTCCGCCCGGGTCCAGCTATTATCGAACAGAGCCTTGCGTGTGTCGCGGTTCGTGAGTGAGGAAAGTGCAGGTTGCTGCGTCGTATTCTGCAAAGCTAGAACCCACTTGCCTGCGAGTTTCCGCCCCTCTGCATCTTTCTGAGCCGCAGCGATGCTTCCCTCGTCCAGACCTGCCAGTGCTTCGCGGCGATCAACAACCAGTGCACCAGCCTTGGCGCTTGCGATGAGCTTCTGCTCGTAGACCGTTTCAAGCTTGGAAAGCTGTGTGTTGATCGCACGTAACTTCACCTTGTCCGCAGCAGAAAGCTGGGCGCCGGCATGCACAAACTGCTGGTAATAAACATCCAGAAGCTTTGCCTGCTCTGGTGTCAAAGACAACTTCGCACGAGCGTCATAGAGCGTCTTGATACGGCCAAAGAGACGGGCGTTAAGATAGATTGCGTCTTCATGCTGCGAAAGGCGGGGAGCTTCGGCACTCTGTACCTTATCGAGAGCATCGTCCGTGTTTGCCTGATAAACGCCGTAGAATGTCTCCTGAACACGCCCAAGAAGCTGGCCAGCACGCTCCATGGCGACGATTGTATTATCAAATGTCGGCTTGGCGCGGTTATTCGCGATTGCAGTGACTTCACGAAGGTGATCCGCCATTCCGCGCTCAAAAGCGGGCGCGTAATCGCTATCTTTTATCAAGTCGAAACGTGGGGCCTGATAAGGCAGCGTACTTGCACTGAAAAACGGATTTGTTGGCGCGGCCTGCGCAACCCCGGCCAATAATGGCGCGAGAGTGAGTGCAAGGGCGGTTTTCGTCCACAGTCCGGAAGTCATCAAATCATCCTGCTCATTACAATGTTGCGGCTGAGCGTAGGTGATTCAAATCCGAGCGTCAAACCGGCCATCACTCCGAAATATAAAATAATTTGTTTTATATCATATACTTACGTGTTTTTTATTTCCCGTACGAACATAAAATGCGGCGCACATATGTATCGCCATCACCTAACAAACGTCACAAAATATAAAATATCACATAAAAATTGAGACAAATAACATTTTATTTGGTACGAAAAATTCATCATACACGATTCAAGCCTAGACCATCATCATGAAAGGCACTCATAAATTGTCAGCAAATTCGTCAAAAATTGAATTATTCTTCATTCTGGAAGACCATATTTTCGTGAGCGGCACAAACTGACGGACCTGAAAAACGCTTAACGTTAGATATGTGATTTATACCCTTTAAATGTTTATTCGGTGTTTGGTATGGCGCTTATGGATCTGTTTCTCGGAATTGATGTAGGCACAGGGAGTGCACGCGCTGGCCTTTTTACACTTTCGGGTGAGAAAAAGGCTTCTGCGATTGTTCAGACGCAGACATGGCGCCCTCTCCCGGAATATGCCCAGCAATCTTCTACAGACATCTGGGCCGCAATCTGCCTGAGCGTTAAAACCGCCCTCTCTCAGATCAGTGAGCCCTTCCAGGTTTGCGGTATAGGCTTTGATGCGACGTGCTCTCTCGTTGTTCTGGATAAGGATGGCAACAGCCTGTCCGTTGATCCTGCCGGAGCAGCAGAACAGAACATCATCCTCTGGGCCGATCATCGTGCTATCAACGAAGCCCGCGAGATCAACGAAGGCGGCTACGACGTACTGCGTTATGTCGGGGGCAGCATTTCCCCTGAAATGGAGACGCCAAAGCTTCTCTGGTTGAAACGCAATCTTCCCGAAATATTTGCAGACGCTGGATATTTCTTTGATCTTCCGGATTTTCTGACTTGGCGTGCAACGGGCGCGGACTCACGCTCCACCTGCTCCACAGCCTGTAAGTGGACGTATCTTGCCCATGAATCACGGTGGGATGACAGTTACTTCAGCGCAATCGGGCTCGAAGAGCTCACACGGGATGGACACCGTAAAATCGGCAGTGACATCCGCGCACTTGGTGGCAAAGTTGGCAATGGCCTGAGCGCCAGCGCTGCCCGCGAACTTGGCCTGCAGGAAGGCATTCCTGTTGGGGTATCTGCCATAGATGCGCATGCTGGCGGGATCGGGCTACTGGGTATCGCGGGTGATCATACACTCGCAGATGATCTCCTGAACCGCTCGATAGCACTTATCTGCGGAACGTCCAGCTGTCATATGGCCGTATCCAAAGAACCCCGTTTTGTTGCCGGGGTATGGGGTCCCTATTCCGAGGCGATGGTACCCGGAATGTGGCTCAATGAAGCTGGCCAGTCTGCTACGGGTGCGTTGATTGACTTCATTATTTCCAGTCACGCTGCAGGACCCGGACTGAAGGCTGAGGCGAACCTCGCCAAAGGCAATCTATACGGGATGCTTAATGCGCTTGTGCTCGAACATGAAAGCGAGACCCTTCCCGGAGCGATAACGTCCAGGCTGCATGTTCTCCCCGATTTCCACGGCAATCGCTCGCCCCATGCTGACCCGGATCTTCGGGGCGCGATCGACGGATTGAGGCTCGCGGCGTCTCGCGAAGATCTGGCCCTGCTTTATCTCGCGACATTGCAAGGACTGGCGTATGGCACGCAGGACATCATTGAGGCTCTAAACGCTCGCGGGTACGGGATAGACACCATCCTTGCGACTGGCGGCAGCACCAAGAACCCGATCTTCCTACGGGAGCATGCAAACGCCACGAACTGCAGGATCCTACTGCCAAAGGAGCCCGATTCAGTGCTTCTTGGGGCAGCCATCCTTGGCGCCGTGGCGGCTGGTTCCTACTCCGATCTTCGCAGTGCGATGGCGCATATGAGCCATGCTGGCGACGAAATCCTGCCTGATCCCCGGACTGCACGGTTCCACAGCATCAAGCACGAAATAGCCCGCGACATGCTTGCAAGGCAACGCGACTACAGAGCCCGCATGCAGAGCGTCTGTGGATAGGAGGCCTGAGCACCAAAGCCAAGCGCGTTTTCCCTTTTCATCCATACCGGAAAAACCCCACGGCCTCCTCGCATTCAGGACACGCCGTTCAAAAAGGTCATTAACCATGTCCCGTCTTACCCAAGCTCTCTGCCTTGCCGGCCTGACCGCCCTCTCATGCGGTTCGGCCCTCTCAACCGCGCACGCTGCTGGAACGCTGACGATCGCAACCGTCAATAACGGCGATATGATTATCATGCGTCAGCTTTCGAGCGCGTTTGAGAAAGCTCATCCAGACATTCACCTGAACTGGGTAACCCTTGAGGAAAACGTGCTGCGTCAGCGCGTGACCACCGATATTGCGACCGGAGCTGGACAGTTTGATGTCATGACCATCGGAAATTACGAGGTTCCGATCTGGGCCAAACAGAAATGGCTCGCGGAAGTAACGCCTGATGCTGCATATGACATGTCCGACATTCTCCCTTCCGTCCGCGAAGGTCTGATGAATGACGGTAAGATCTACGCCCTGCCGTTTTATGCAGAAAGCGTGATGACCTACTACCGCAAGGACCTATTCCAGAAAGCAGGTCTGAGCATGCCAGAATCACCTACATACGATCAGATCAGGCAGTTCGCGGACAAGATCACAGATAAGGAAAATCAGGTTTACGGCATTTGCCTTCGTGGAAAGCCCGGCTGGGGTGAAAACATGGCCTATGTCACATCCCTTGCGAACACGTTCGGTGCGCAATGGTTCGATATGTCCTGGAAGCCCGCCCTGAATTCGGACGCATGGAAGAATGCACTGAACTGGTATGTCTCTGCCATGAAGGCAGATGGCCCTCCGGGTGCCACATCAAACGGCTTCAACGAAAACCTTGCCCTCTTCGCGAGCGGACATTGCGGAATGTGGATTGATTCCACGGTGGCGGGTGGTCTGCTGTTTGACCCAAAACAGTCTCAGGTCGCAGATAAGGTCGGCTTCACCGCCGTTCCAAAAGGAACTTATGGCAAGGGCCCAACCTGGCTGTGGAGCTGGAACCTCGCCATCCCCGCAAGTTCCAAGCACCGCGCTGATGCAGAGACATTCATTACATGGGCTACGTCCAAGGAATATGTGAAACTTGTCGCGGAGAAAAAGAGGTGGGTTGCCGTACCAGCGGGAACGCGCGCGTCAACCTATGCAAACCCGGACTATCAGAAAGCAGCGCCTTTTGCCTCTTTCGTTCTGAACGCCATCAAGACGGCTGATCCAAGCGGCCCCACCGCACAGCCACGCCCTTATATCGGCGCGCAGTTCGTTGGAATTCCGCAGTTTCAGGGGATCGGCACTCAGGTCGGACAAACCGTCGCTGCAACGCTGTCAGGTCAGATGAGTGTGGAGCAGGCTCTCACATCGGCACAGGCTTCCGTCGGGCGTACAATGCGCCAGTCCGGTCACGGCCAGTAAGGCGACATTCCGATGCAAGCCGTACTTAACACAAGCGCAGCGCCCTCGGCGCCGGCCAGAAAAGGAAAAGGGGCAGGTTTTCTGCTCCTTTCTCCGGCAGTGTTCATCCTGCTGGTATGGTCCATTGTGCCATTGGTCATGACACTGTGGTATTCACTGCAGAACTACAACCTTGTTGATCCCACACTTCATGGCTTCGCCGGAATCAACAACTACTGGTACCTTCTCACCGATCCGGACTTCCTCCAGTCCTTGCTGAACACCCTGCTTCTGGTGGCCGGAGTTCTGGTGATCAGTGTTGGCGGCGGGACACTCCTGGCAGTTCTGTATGATCAGGATTTCTTTGGTCGTGGCATAGCGCGCGTACTGGTCATATCACCATTTTTCGTCATGCCGACGGTTTCCGCGCTTTTGTGGAAAAACCTGATGCTTCATCCGATCTATGGCGTATATTCCGCCATGATGCGTGCGGTAGGCCTCACGCCCATCGACTGGCTTTCGCAGTACCCGTTGGCAACGGTCATGATGATCGTTTCGTGGGAATGGCTGCCATTCGCCGTTCTTATTCTCCTCACGGCTGTGCAGTCGCTCGATGGAGAGCAGAAAGAGGCTGCCCGCATGGACGGCGCTGGCCCGATTGCGCGCTTTCGCTATATCATCCTGCCCCATCTCAGCCGCGCCATCAGCGTCGTGGTTATGATCGAGACGATCTACCTGCTCACAATCTTCGCGGAAATCTCGGTGACGACGGCAGGTGGGCCTGGAGTTGCCTCCAGCAATCTCGCGTTTCTCATCTATTCCCGCGCCCTGCTCCAATTCGACGTTGGGGGAGCCTCAGCCGGCGGCGTCATTGCCATTGTGATTGCCAATATTGTGGCGGCCTTCCTCGTGCGCGCTGTTGCACGTAACCTAGAGGTGTGACATGGCTTTCAAAGTCAATTGCGGCAAACAGATCGCTGTTACCCTGCTGGGTTGGGGCGTTGCGCTCTGGGTATTCTTCCCGATCTTCTGGATGTTCCTAACAGGATTCAAAAGTGAGGTTCAGGCTGTCTCGACCCCACCACAGCTCTTCTTCAAGCCTACTCTGAGCAGCTACGCAGAGGTGTTCGAGCGCGCCAATTACTGGCACTTTACGATCAACACCGTTCTGGTGTCTGTCATAGCGACCGGCGTTGCGCTCGCACTTGCTGTTCCTGCGGCCTATTCAATGGCGTTCATGCCTTCAAAGCGGACACGCAGCACGCTGCTGTGGATGCTGTCCACACGGATGCTGCCTTCCGTGGGCGTCCTCGTCCCGATCTATTTGCTGGCTCGTAATGCCCATCTGCTGGATACGGTTCTGGGTCTGGCGATCGTGGACATGCTGACCAACTTGCCAATCGTGATCTGGATGCTTTTCACGTTCTTCCGGGAAGTGCCCGCTCCGATCCTGGAAGCAGGCAGAATGGACGGTGCATCACGTTGGCAGGAAATGACGATGGTCCTGCTTCCTTTAGCATTGCCCGGCATTGCATCGACCGCCCTGCTCTCTTTGATCCTTTGCTGGAACGAGGCTTTCTGGTCTTTGAACCTCACATCGTCCAACGCAGCTCCGCTAACAGCTTTCATCGCGTCATTCTCATCTCCTGAAGGCCTGTTTTTCGGCAAGCTTTCGGCCGCTTCCACGCTGGCCGTGGCACCGATCCTCGTTTTTGGCTGGTTCAGCCAGAAGCAACTCGTACGCGGCCTGACCTTCGGAGCAGTGAAGTGATCCTACTCCTCCTCCATAGATCCAACCTGCGCCAATGCGCACACACCTGCAGAAACCGGAGCGTCTGATGGCGACCCTAGAACTGAAAAACCTCCGCAAGACTTACCTCACCGAGGAAATCATCAAAGGAGTCTCCCTTTCGATCGAGGACAGGGAGTTCGTTGTCTTCGTTGGTCCGTCCGGTTGTGGCAAATCCACGCTCCTGCGTATGATCGCCGGGCTCGAAGACATCTCCAATGGAGACCTGCTGATCGACGGACAGCGCGTCAATGACATAGAGCCGGGCCATCGCGGACTGGCCATGGTCTTCCAGTCCTACGCGCTCTATCCCCATATGAACGTCTACAAAAACATGGAATTCGGCCTGAAACTGGCCGGCATGCCTGAAGCTGAGCGGCGCGAGAAAATTACGGCTGTCGCCAAGACGCTACAACTCGAAACCTACCTGCACCACAAACCAGGCCAGCTTTCGGGGGGGCAGCGCCAGCGTGTGGCTATCGGGCGTGCGATCGTTCGCAACCCGAAAGTCTTCCTTTTCGATGAGCCACTCTCCAACCTCGATGCGGCTCTCAGAGGCCAGATGCGCGTCGAACTCGCTTCACTACACCGCAAACTGGGAGCCACGACCATCTATGTGACACACGATCAGGTCGAAGCCATGACGATGGCTGACAAGATCGTCGTTCTGCAAAAGGGTGTGGTGGAACAGGTAGGCTCCCCACTTGAGCTTTATCACCACCCCCGGAACATGTTCGTCGCAAAGTTCATCGGCTCTCCGCCCATGAACTTCCTGCCCGCAACACTTATCGGTCGGGAGCACAGCAGTTCGATCATAGAATTCGCAAGCGGCTCCAGCATGCACGTTCCCGTGTATTCCAGCGCGGTTGCCGAAGGATCAAAGGTGACCGTTGGCATCCGCCCCGAGCACATCGAAGTCGTGGAAGCCGGTGAAGGATCGGGGAAAGTCGAAGTTGTGGAACGCCTTGGCGCACTCACGCTCCTGCATATCCGCCTCGCGAACGGTCAGCTGATCGTTGTGCAGACCGATGGCAGCGACACTTCGGAAATCGACAGCCGCGTCGGCCTTCATCTCCCATCAGAGCATTGTCACATCTTTGCCGAAGATGGTCTCGCATTCGAAGCCCTCAACCGCCACCCACTTGCTGCCTGATTTCAGCACAAGACAAGGACACTCCACTATGTACATGGAAAAACTCCGCCTCGACGGTCGCACGGCAATCGTCACGGGTGGCGCTCAGAATATCGGCCTTGCCTGCGTAACAGCACTCGCGGAAGCTGGCGCACGCGTCATTATTGCCGATCTTGACGAAGCACTTGCCAACAACTCGGCTGAAGAGCTACGCGCTCTGAGCCTAGATGTCGGCAGCATCAAGCTCGATGTTACGAGCACGGAAAATGTAAAGACTGTGGTGGATGCCTTGCACGCTCAGGAAGGACATCTGGATATTCTCGTAGCCTGCGCGGGAATATGCATTTCCGAGGTCAAGGCCGAGGACATGACAGACAGTCAGTGGCTCAAGCAGATCGACATCAATCTCAATGGAATGTTCCGCTGCTGTCAGGCTGTGGGGCGTGTGATGCTGGAGCAGAAAAAGGGCTCAATCGTTGCGATCGGTTCGATGTCCGGTCTGATCGTCAACCGTCCCCAGCAACAGGCTGCATACAACGCTTCCAAGGCCGGTGTGCATCAGTATATCCGCTCTCTGGCTGCGGAGTGGGCGCCACACGGTATTCGCGCCAATGCCGTTGCACCAACATATATCGAAACGACCCTGACGCGCTTCGGCATGGAGAAGCCGGAACTTTATGACGCGTGGATTGCAGGCACCCCAATGGGGCGTGTGGGTCAGCCTGACGAAGTTGCATCCGTGGTCCACTTCCTTGCTTCAGACGCAGCAAGCCTGATGACGGGCTCAATCGTAAATGTCGATGCAGGCTTCACCGTCTGGTAAACGCCACTCAGAAAATGCAGCCCATCAGACTTCAATGGACATGATGGTGCTGCTTTTTCCAATATTCTTCAATCACATCACGCTCATACCGTAAGTGCTGACGGATCCAGTTGATCATGCCAGACGCCGTTACCACGACTATTCCGGCAAAAGTCCATCCATCAAGAGGCTGATGGAACAGGAAATAGCTAAACACCACAGCCCACAGCATCTGGCTGTATTGAGGTAGCGCTACCCTGTTTGCGGGTGCCAATGCCGTCGCCATCATCATAAGCAACTGCCCGAGTGCGGCCAGAAATCCATAGCCGAACAGACAGAACCAGATTGAAAATCCGTGTGGCCAGGTTGCATGTGTGAACATCAGTGCACCATCACCGATAAGTGGCCCAAAGAGGCTTGATCCAAAAAGTGACAGGCGTGCGCTGTCAGGTCCTGCCAGACGATATGCAATGACGCCCACCGCATTCGCCAAAGCTGCCACTAATGCACAGAGATGCCCGAAATGCAGTTCACGCGCCCCCGGACGCAAAACGATCAGCACGCCCAAAAATCCCAACACAACCGAGACCCAGGCCCAGCCGTTAACCCTCTCTTTCAGCAAACCAACCGAGAGAATGGTTACGAAAAGCGGCATTAAAAACATCAGAGACAATGCCTCAGGCATCGGAAGAAGCATGAATGCCTTGACGCTTGCGGCTGTCGCTACAAATGTTGCAACGGCACGCAAAATCCACATCCCCGGCTGCCCGGTGGAAAAAATATCCATATATGTTTCGTGCTTTTTGCGGATAAACGGCAAAAGTAGGAAACCAAACACACCTCCGGAGAACGCAACTTCGAATGGATCTAGCTTTCCCCCGAGAAGCTTTGAGCAGGCATCACTTACAGAAAAAGCCGCAAACGATGAAAATGCCAGCGTCATACCTAAAGACAGGGGAATCGATTTCATTCATCTCGTCCAAATTGAAACGTGCAACCAGAGATGGCTACATGAAAAATTCTGACACGAGACTATCATGACTAATCAATATATTACAAATATCCCCCTTGGATACACGTATACGAAATGATATTGATATATTATTACCAATAATTAGATTAGGATATTAATTTCTTTTATTGGGATTAGTATCGCTATTTAAGTTGTCCGGAAAAGAATTCAGTCATCCAGAGATACGCGCTTTCCCAGTCCTGATTACGCAGGAAGGTATGTCGTTCATTTGGGAATGAATGCTCCTGAAAAGCGACTCCCTGCTCCGAAAGAAGCCCGGACAGTATGACTGACTGCGAAAAGTCAACATTCCAATCATCATCTCCATGAACCAGCAACACAGGCGAGCGCCAGTTCTGGATTGACGCAGCAGGAGACGAGCGCCACGCAGTTTCTAACCTGGCCTGATTTTCATCCGGAGAAAGACCCATTCGTGACGGATCAGTCAGATCATGCACACCATGAAAATCAGCACCTGCTGCGAAAATATCGCTGTTCCGGGCCAGTGAAAGTGCTGTCAGGTACCCGCCCCAACTACCGCCCCACACGCCGATCTTGTGCGGGTTTACATCAGGCCGATGTTGCAGATAGGAAGCTGCGGCCAGAACATCCTGATATTCACTCGCCCCTCTGTCGCCTGTGTGTAGTGCGTTTCGGAAGCCTTCACCATATCCCGTGCCGCTACGGTAATTGACGGTCATGACGACATAACCATCTGACGCAAGTGTCTGGTTCATCAGATAGGCGTTGGAGTAGTAATCCATAGGATTGAACGCGGGCAGCATTTGCCGCTTTGGCCCCCCGTGAAGGAACAAGAGCGCGGGCTTACGCGCATCACTCCCCGACGGCGGAAGAAATACCTGTCCATGAAGATCGGTCCCATCCGCACTTCTGAAATGGACATTCTGCGGCGTAACAAATTTTATACCCGCTGGAAGAACAGGCTCAACAGGCGTCTCAAGATCGCTTTTTCCATTCAACACGACCGGATGGGCAGTCTGCTCAACGCCGGTTTCCATAAAGGCTATGGAATGCCCGGCTGGCACAACAGAAAACTGCATCTGATTGCCATGCCCAAGCCGAACGGGCGCGCCACCCAGCAGAGACTGCGACCATCCATATGACGCGTCCAGATCACCCGCGTTGGACGTATAGATCAACGACTGTTCATCGCTATCCATACAATACGAAGAGACTTCGGCATTGTCAGGCGTGAGGGCTCTGGGGGTAGCGGCGTGTGCAAGGTCAAGTTCGTACACCCGCATCCAGCCGCTGCCTTCCCATGGGAAAAGCAGATGAGTATCGTCAGCCCAGATGAGCGACATCCCTTCAGAAGCAGCAAAGCGCCCACCCTGCCCAGAAGGAGCCTTCCACACCTCAGAGCCCGTTTGCGTCTTCAGATCATAGACATGAATCGACCAGAAGCTTCCCTTCTCCACTTGATCATCGTGCAAAGGCGCCCGTGAGCGGACAAAAGCTATCTTCGATCCGTCTGGAGAGAATTCGGGCAAGACATCATGGGCAAAGGCCGGATCGATAAACTCCAGCTTCCCATTGCCCGCACCGGAAAGTGTGAAGAGCCCGATAAGACTATGTGTTCCACGCCGGAGCGAGAAAAGCAGCCTTGTCCCATCCGCTGACCATTTGAGGGCCTCTATGCTGCCCACTGTTTTTAGAACAGCCGCAGCTTTTACAGCCACGCGGCCCTGAAAAAGAGTCCCCCCCTCACTGAATGCCAGCATCTTGCCATCTGGCGAGAATGCCGGGCTATGGCCCTGCCCCGCGATCACATTCTGACCTGAAGGAAGGACTACATGGACATTCTGTTTCGGCAGGTTGTTCTGAAGGCCCGCATTTGGAGGGGCGCCGTCTGGATATTCAGGATCACCATTCTCAACGTAAGCCGCGATGCGTCCGTTCCGGCTCAATGCCAGATCCCATAAAAGAATACCGTCATCCCGCGTGTAATGGGTCAGCAATTTGGGGGATTTTCCATTCTGTGAGACGAGCACATTCCTTGCTCCACCACGATTTTCGACCCACGCAATGACCGGGACGTCTTTTGCTCCCACCATGTCATTGGCAAAAGGCATTGCAAGAAGCCGGGAAAGATCCTGCTTCAGCACCTCTGGAGAACGAGGTGACGCCCCATAGGCAGGATGGGCTACGGCTATAACGGCAAGGCAGATTCCCGCCATAACTGAGCTTCGGAAACTCTGGGGAAAAAGTGTTGTCATGTTTACGATTACCCTCAGCGCTTGATATGCGAAAGCGTTGTCAGGATCTCTTCTTCGACCCGGCTAAAAGACGAATACACACCGCTTTTCGGGCTTGTATCGTTGGGGAAACCATCCGCCACAAAAATGTAGGCATTACCGCCTTCAGGTTCATACCAAAGCCCGGAATGCAGACCATAGGCATCACCAAGATGACCCTTCATGGCACCATGATATCCAGCATATGGAATCGCCGGACGACCAGAAGGATCGACTGCTCCGTTCAACAGGATCACGCCAAGTCCATAGCTCGATATAGGGTAAGCTCCTTCGCCATTATGACCATCAAACTGCCAAACGGGGGTTTCCATGAGTTTAATGCTAGAAGGAGAGAGCAATCTCACATTGCCCAGAGCGCCCCGCCCCTGCATGAAACGCGCCAGCCTTCCCAGACCATTAACCGAAATTCTCAAGCCTCCCTGCGGCGAGAACAACGTACCATTGTCACCAGGCCGATAGTCCCGCAACACCGCGTTTGACCATCCGCGCAATGGAGACATGTCCACCTGCGCCTCGTAGCCCTTTGGACCATATGCATAGAGTGTCGCCAGCTTTTCAGACGATGGAATGTCCAGAACATTATATCCACCTGCAATACCCAGCGGCTTCAGGACATGCTCTTTCTGATAAAGATCAAATCGCTGGCCGGTAACATGCTCCACCATCGTGCCGATCAGGCCAAAGCACAGATTGCAATACGCAAAATATGCTCCAGGACCGCGGCCTGCCTCGTGCGCGAAGTGATAATTTACAGCGCCCAGCTTATGTGTCTGGTCAAAGAAGCTCGAAATCTTCTGGCCGGGTGGCAAGTTGTAAACATCCGCATCGCGAATGCTGGACGTGTGACTCAGCAGCATTCTGGCCGTGATCGGTATAGAAAGATAATTCGGATTTCTGAGCTTGAATCCCAGATAGTCCGATACATCCTGATCAAGCGATATTTTCCCTTGTTCCACCAGCTCCATAAAGCCGATTGTTGTTACCATCTTTGAAATGGATGCGACCCGGAACAGCGTATCGGCGCCTACGGCAACAGTTCTCCCCTGATCACTACGGGCAAACCCTGAAAAGTAAGCATACTCAGGACGACCATTATGTAATTTGAGTACCGCCATGGCAGCTAGCGGGGTGGCCTCACCAGAAGCCATGATGTCGTTCATGCGAACGTCTATCGACGATGCAGAAGCAGTACCGGAGGTGAGCATAACTGCAGCAGACACAGCAAGGGACATCAATGAGAATCTGAATAACTTCAGATCCTCAAATGTTCTGCGCCCATGGATTGCCGTCACTGCTGTTAGATCCCTCTGATCATGGCGAATTTTGACCTGACACTATGCTCCCATGAGCAAGCAGACCATTAGGTACACGACACCAGGGTATAACCATGGGCTAACCATACCGCGAACAGAGTGCTTAAGATCCCTCGAAACTTTCCGAACCAATTACGCCTTATTACAGCCATGCTCGAAGCGTTTCTATTAATCGAACACGGCATCCTGTGGCTCCCACAGTTTGGACATTACGAGGCTTAATTATGCAGAATAAGTCATTTGCCATACTCCTACTGGGAGCCTCCCTGGCACTGGTATCAACTGCATATGCAGATCCACACGGACCCGATAACCGTGGAAATCAGGGCCGCGATTTCAGAAACAATCCTGGTGGCCCGTCTCAGTATAATCGCGGAGGTCCACCATCATTTGATCGCAACCGAGTATGGCATCGTGGCGATCGCTATGACGGCCCACACTACAAGCCATGGATGGTCAACAACTGGCGCCAGCAGCGCGGCCTCTGGGCACCTCCTCGTGGTTATTACTGGATGCAGTATGGAAACCAGTTCCTGCTGACAGCCGTTGCTACCGGCGTGATAGCAGGCGTCGTCAACGGAGGCGGGATGGTGCAGCCAGTTTCTCCCGGTTATCAGCCAGCCCCCCCTCCGCCTCCCGGCTATCGTCCGTACTGAAAAATACCTTCCCCGAAGGTCTGAGCACTCCACTTTCGGGGACGTTTTACACTTTTACAAAATACGCTTTACTCTACCTATTTTTCCCGTAGCCTTTCGGTCCATGCTTCCACTTGGCGCGTATATTCCTTAACCTCCGCTAGGTGCGGAAGGACCCGCAGCGAGACGACGCCAAAACCGACAAAAATTCTCGCGTTTCCAGACAGACAGCCATTCTGGCGAGAATAATTGTTGCCGTGTTGGGCGCTCAGACTGACGTCTTTCCGTTGTCATCGTCATCTCCAAAAATGGCGTGTTGCGATGACAAGTTGAATCCGCTCAATACCGTCCTCATGATTTCCAGAAGACATTCATAGAATACAGAATGACCCCGTTCATGTCCGGCTATTGCAATTATTGTGGTCATGCGGTCCTCGAGACCTTCTTTAGTGCCTGCCTATAGCATCAAATTAAAGGGTTCCGACTTGTCATTGATAGCCAATCCTCCTCCAAACTCGCTCCGAGCACAGTATGCAACCCGTTTAGCGTTCCTAATTGCGGGTTTTTCTGGGGCGGCATGGGCGCCGATCATTCCCTATGTCAAACTACGATGCGGACTCACAGACGCTCATCTTGGCCTCTTTCTTTTGTGTCTGGGGATGGGTTCGATCGTGGCTATGCCTATTGCAGGAAGTCTAGCCGGACGCTTTGGGTGTCGATGGATCATCGCAGTCGCCACCCTGGCAGTTTGCTGTAGTCTGCCGGTTCTTTCGTCTTCAAATATTATACCGCTTCTCGCCGGTGCTCTGATCATTTTTGGGGCGGGTGTTGGATCGATAGACTGCGTCGTCAATGTTCAAGCTGTTATTGTTGAACGAGCGTGCCAGAATACCATGATGTCGGGTTTTCATGGCCTTTTCAGCGTAGGGGGTCTCCTGGGAGCGATTGGCGTGAGCACGTTACTCAGCCTTGGCTTTTCCCCGTTTCAGGCATCTTTGGCTGTTGTTGTACTGTTAATGCTGAGCGCTTTCCTGGCACTTCCCGGCTTACTGACTGGACGAACCCATTCAGAATCTGGACCTGCCTTTGCATTTCCTCATGGGATCGTTCTCATCATCGGGGTCATGTGCTTTATCGTCTTTCTCGCAGAGGGGGCTGCTATAGACTGGAGCGCGGTTTTCCTGACGACAGTGCGGCATGTTGATATGCGCTACACGGGGCTGGGATACGTTGCATTTGCCTCTACAATGACCATTGGCAGATTGTTGGGAGATCGACTGGTTCGCCATGTCTCAGGTCGTGTGCTGGTGACAGGCGGAAGTCTGCTGGCTGCTCTGGGAATGTTACTGGTGACGATAATCCCGGTCTGGCAGATGACCCTCTTGGGTTACGCACTGGTGGGCGCAGGGTGTGCGAACGTGGTTCCAGTGCTCTATTCAGCCGTTGGGCGACAGACCTTCATGCCAGAACATCTTGCAGTGTCTGCCATAACAACACTTGGATATTCAGGAATTCTGGTTGGACCTGCGGCCTTGGGATTTGTCGCCCAGATTGTAAATCTCCCCTTCGCGCTCGGAAGCATCGGGGTCTTGCTTGTCTTTGTCACGATGATGGGACTGATGCTACCTCAGGCTCTCATCAATGGTAAAACGCCGAAATGAGAAACGCTGAATTTGAGAGGAGGACACTCAATCCAGCATTTCGCAAAAAACGATCAGGATAGCCCTGAAACAAGAGCTAGATAATAGTTAGTCAGCTGAAGCATATGTTGCTTTCCGCAGTGCCGGCAGCATGTCTTCCGGTTCCGGGCGGCGGGTATAGTCAGGATTGACCTCAGCATAGAGGATTACGCCGTCCTGCCCGATGATGAAACGGCCGGGCATCGGCAGCGTCCAGCTGTCATCACCATTGAAAGACGGAAGATCGTTCTTCAAATTGGTGTAGAGGTCCACGAGATAGTCCGGCAATGCGAACCGCAGACCAAATGCTGCTGCAACGTCGTTATGGACATCCGACAGGATGGGGAAATCAAGGTGGTTCTGACGCACCGACTTACGGCTGTTCACTGCCGTCTGTGGTGAGATGGCAATCAGACTTGCACCAAGTTCGCGGAAGGATGGCAACGCCGCCTCAAGAGCCTGGAGTTCCATATTGCAGTATGGGCACCACACACCGCGGTAAAAGCTGATGACCAACGGGCCTTTTGCAAGCAGTTCGGTGGAAGACACCGGATTGCCATCAGGATCGTTCAGCGTGAAAGACGGAGCCTTATCGCCGGCTTTGAGCGCCTTTTCTGCTGCACCTGCGGCGATCAGTTCAGCTGTGGCACGATGCATGACTTCAATCACCGAAGCAGGAACATTATAAGGTGGCTTGCCCGCTTCAAAGTCAGCTTTGAACACATCAAGTTTTGCCTGAAGAGACATGGGTATTTCCTCTAAAATAAAGCAACGCCTGACGTTAGAGGTGTTGGTTTTTTCAGGGATGATGGCATGTAGGACTATTAGTCATTCCATGTCGGAATAACCGTTAATCGGAGTATTGGGCACGTGGATCATGTGCTCCTGAAGGCAATTTACCTACCTGAACTTGCGGAGTGGAGAGAAGGAAACAGTCTTCGAACGACCCATTCCATCGTGAGTCCTTGGACAATAATTGTGAAGACCACCACGCCGTAACAGATAGGCAGAAGCAGATCGCGTAAGTCACCATCTGGCAACCCAAGTGCTAGCGAAATCGAGATGCCACCACGCAGCCCACCCCATGTCAGAATACCCAGGACGCGACCTCGCTCCCATTGCCTGATGTGAACCGGGAGCGTTGAAAAGAGCACGCTCATTGTCCGTACGGCGATGGATAGCGGGATTACGGCAAATGTTGCCAGCACAGCAAACAGATGAGGCGTGATCTCAAGGATTTCAAAGCCGATAAGCATGAACAACAGAACGTTCAGCACTTCGTCGATGAGTGTCCATGCAACGTCGAGTTCTTTGCGAGACGCTTCATCGAACACGGAATGGCTGTAACTTGTTCCGAAGCACAGACCGGCCACGACAACGGCAATCGCTCCGGACATTCCAAGCTGATTGGCGATGCCGAAGGTTCCGGTGGCCAATGCCAGTGATGTCAGCAGGTCGATATGAGTATCCCGCTGAGCCTTGAGTACCCGCAAAGCCATCCATCCGGTCAATGCACCCAACAAGCCACCACCAATTGCCTCCCGGCAGAAACTCAGCGCAATCTCGGAACTGGTCACTTCCTGACCTCCTCCGGTTGCTAATCCGATCGTGACACCGAAAATGACAACGCCCACGCCATCGTTGAACAGACTTTCACCTGCAAATACAGCCTGAAGCGGTCCCGGTAGCCCTAGACGCTTCAGCATCCCCACAACTGAAACCGGGTCCGTAGGCGCAAGAATGGCACCGAGCACGATGCACCATGTAAAGGGAACCGAATGGCCTAACAGGGGAAAAACGTACCATGCTGCGACCGCCAAAAACGTTACAGCAAGAACGGTTCCCAGAATGGAGAGGGCTGTCACAGACATCAGTTTCGCCCTTAGATGTCCGACATTGACCTGCATGGCCCCGGCAAACAGAAGAAGCGATAACGCGCCATTCAGAAGTGCCGCAGGGAGATTGATGGCGCCAAGCACCGATCGTGGAAAAGCCTGGAAATCGTAGGCCGGCAGCAGTGAACTTAGGATCATGATCACAAGTGACGTCAGCAACGAGAAAATCAGAACACCAATTGTGACAGGAATACGCAGTGTGTGACGATTGAGAATGCTGAAGCCGGCCGAGAGGGTCAGAAGTAAAGCAAGAAGGCTGATGGTATCCATACCTTCATCGCTGGACACTTGCGGCCCATACGTCAAGGAAAACCAGTAATGTCCGCTATCAGGAAATCTTGACAAATCTTAGAGCGACAGAGAGGACTTAGGTTACCGGATCATGCGACAAAGCGGTCCGTACATATTCATTTATCGCACTTGCTGCCTGATCCAAGCTTTGTCTGGCCCAGGTCGTCATGAGTGATCCTTAAACCCAGGTTAGAGATCTGTGCTCTGAACACGAGATTAGCCGCCAAACGTTGTATCGACATCTCACTCTTGAGGGTAAAATCAGGTAGGACGAGGGAAATTTTGTTACAAAAACACGAAAAATCTCTCAAAATTGAGACCTACGGCTTACGTTTGACCTGACCAGCATGAGCATCGATGGATACCAGCAAAAATGGCTGGTGACTGCGGGATTGCCCCTGATGAAACATCGGAAGACGGTCCAGTTGCGCGACGGGCAGCCAGAGACGACCGTCAGGGGCAAGGCAAGGTGCATCCGCCCAGTGCAGACGTGGGTCCGAGATCAGTCTCGTGACCTTTCCGGAAACGTCCCTTCGATAGACACCGTTATCCTTCAAATTGGTGAAGTAAAGGTTTCCGGCAGTATCCATGGAACTGCCCCCGATGGGAGGTAAATCTGCCCAGGGTTTCACAGCCGCAGACAGATCGGTTGACGACACATTGGGATCATCGAGCAGAGTTGTCGGAACTTGAGACCACGGCCCTTCAAGCGGCCCGAAATACAGCGACTTCCCGTCCGGACTCACTTCTAGCGGATCGACATTCACCAGAAGCGCTTGATGCGGATGGCTCTCTACGACATGCCCATCCATGACAATCGGTCGATCTGTCCGTGCGCGTGTGGACGCGTCATTGTCCAGAACACGACATGCCTGACCTGTTTTGATATCAAGAACGATCAGCGCTGCCTTGCCCCCATCCGTGAGATAGGCGTGCGTCCCGTTGAAACGAATATCATCGATATAACTGCCTGCCTTCGCGATTTCTGGGCCCAGAGGATAGATCCTCAGCACATGACCTGTTGCCGGATCAATGCGGACCAGTTTGGCGCCTTCAGGTATGGGAGCACCTCCAAAAGACGGAGTTCCCGTATCAACAACCCAGAGCGTGCCGTCAGGAGCGACATGGAGGGCATTGACGCTGACAAACCGATGCGTCGCATCCCGTCCGGGTTTCCAGCCATTCCAGTCAGCATCCGGAAACGGCTCTATCTCTTTGCTCTTCGTCAGAAGACCCACGGCAGGCCCGGAAAATCCGGTCCAGCGAGGGCCTGCGACAAACACATGACCACCAGCAAGCGCCACGGCGTTCCAGTCCATTGACTTAGTGGTCGCTTCGATCCTGATGGTCTGGGCATGCGACGGGACGGAATACGTGCAGGCCGCAACGAAACCCATGCAAACGGCAATAGCGATCCTGCGCAGGCCTTTTTCTAGGAAAGCCTGCCGTGGATGCTGTTTCATGAATCCCATGATGTCAGATTCCTGCAATAAAGCCGGACGGCGTACCGTCGGCAGGATCGACAAACACCACGTCGTCTGGCGCCCGTCGCGGCGTGTCGATGGCCAGAAAAATAACTGGATGGCTTAGAATGCGGGGTACGGCATGCACCGCCCGACGGAGGAACACCAGAAGATGGCCGGGGGCAAACGGCGCCTCTTCCTTGGGATCATCTATCCAGAATGTGCCTGTCCCGGAGAGAACATGGAGCACTTCATCGCACTGGGTATGATAATGCGGCGGCACCTCCCGATAAATCCGGAAGACCCGGATACTGGCTTCCGGCTTGTCCGTCAGATAGGTGTCCAGCAGCATTGTGTCCGCCGTTTCGGGGAACGCCGCCGCAATTTTATTGAGATCGAAGCGACCTCCCGGCCTGTTCAGGGTCATCAGATGTTCTTCGTCATTCATGAGGTCTGCTCCTCTCAAGCGCTTTGACTGTTTTCGCCATGATCGTCTCCGTTCAGGCAGGAAAACCTTCGAGCACGATTTTGCCTTTGGCCTGACCACTCTCGATCAGAGCGTGAGCCTCTCGCAGATTGGCGGCGGTGATCGCGCCAAGATTTTTGCCGAGCGTTGTACGAAGACGACCTTCATCCACGAGCCGCGACACGTCGTTCAGGATTTTCCCCTGAGCGCTGATATCTGCCGTTCCGAACAGTGAACGCGTGAACATCAGTTCCCAGTGCAGGGACAGGCTTTTGCGCTTGAGGGGGACAGCATTGAGTTCAGCCGGATCATCAATCAGGCCGAAATGTCCCTGAGGGGCAAGAAGTTCGACGATCTCTGCCAGGTGTTGATCCGTCTGTGTCGTGGAAAAAACAAAACCGGGGGCGTCCGTAAGAAGGGCAGCAACCTGTGCGGCCAGAGACTTGCTGTGATCGATCACGAAATCTGCCCCGAGAGATGTAACCCAGTCCTGCGTTTCGGGGCGCGAAGCCGTGGCAATGACCGTAATATCAGTCAGAACCTTGGCCAGTTGGATTGCCATGGAACTGACCCCGCCTGCACCTCCGATGATCAATATGGATGGGGTCGTTCCCGGGACAGACCGACGAATGTCCAGGCGATCGAAAAGCATCTCCCAGGCGGTGATTGCTGTCAGCGGTAAGGCCGCGGCTTCGGCCCAGTTCAGGGAGCGGGGTTTGCGACCGACAATCAGTTCATCGACCAGATGAAACTCGGCGTTGGTCCCTGGGCGATTGATTGCGCCTGCATAAAAGACCTCATCGCCGACAGAGAAATCCGTGACGTCCGGTCCGGTGCCGACGACAACGCCTGCGGCATCCCAGCCCAGGACACGCCACTGACCCGCCTCCGGTGTTGCGCTATGGCGGACTTTTGTATCAACCGGATTGACCGACACGGCCCTGATCTCCACCAGAAGATCCCGGCCCGAAGGTACGGGTTTCGGCAGTTCAATGTCCTGAAGGGATGCCGGAGTTTCGATGGGAAGCGGCGTCTGATAACCGATGGCCCGCATGATGTCTCTGCTCCTCTGTTGAATGAGGAGAAGAGTGAGCATTATGCTGTTTACAGACAAGAACGCACTTTTAACGCCCATAGTGTCGGAAATGATACCGTTATGACCCGCATTCGCCATCAGTCGCTCGATTGCAGCCCCGGCTGCGCTGTTGAAGCAACGCTTCAGCTCATCGACGGAAAATGGAAAGGCGTGATCCTCTATCATCTGCTTCAGGGGACCCTGCGCTTCAACGCCATCCGTAAGCGCCTGCCCAACATCACGCAGAGAATGCTGACGACCCAGCTTCGCGAGCTGGAGCGTGACGGGTTCGTATTACGAACGGTCTACCCGGAAGTTCCGCCAAAGGTGGAGTACAGCCTCACTCCACGCGGACGAACCCTCGAGCCTGTCATCATGGCTCTCAAGGCCTGGGGCGATGAGCACACAGAGTTCAGGCATGGCCCTGAGATCTGCGCAGATATGAAAAGCCCCCCAACAAATTCTTAGCGTGAGTCTTCGAACAACCTCTAACCGCTCCTCCCCATATCCGGCTGGCTCGCGATAGCAGAGATCGTGCACATGATAATTATAGGGTTCTTGTGGAGCATTGTTATTGTGGGAGGAGCCCATGAAGCCGTATGGCTCTTTGATATTGACGACATATATTTCTTCAAAATTTGAGAATGGGTTTTTATATATTGGTAAATATTTATACAAACTGCAAACTACAAATAAACCAATCATATTGATTAAAAAATAAATAACGATATAACGCTAACTATTAGAAATAAATATAGCGTCTTTTCAATTTAATCTGCTGGATCCGATCCGCCTCATTGAAATTTGATAACGACTGAAATGTGGGCGTAAGCAGTACGTTCGCCTACGCCTCCCATCTCGGACATACAGAAAATTCGCAGTATTTCCTGGAAAGCGGTCATCTGTTGCCGATCATGACATTTTATTCAACGACAAATACTCCCATTACGGAAAGCCCTACAAAGCAGCAGCGACCACAATCTCGAAAAGCATTTGCTCAACCGGTTACCCGTTTATGACATAAGTCCTCATACTTGCGGCTCGAACTCAGATAGTCTGGCCGCCGGAGACCTCGATCCGTTGTGCATTGACCCAACGATTATCCTCGGACAGCAGCGAGGCAATCATTGGGCCGATATCATCCGGCAATCCTGGACGTCCAAGCGCGGTCACTTCTGCAATGTGCCGAGCCACGTCTGGATTGTCCCGCACTACACCGCCTGAAAAATCCGTCTGGATGGCTCCGGGTGCAACTGTATTGACGGCAATACCGCGAGGGCCAAGTTCTTTGGCCATGTAACGTGTCATGACTTCCACTGCCCCTTTCATGGAAGCATAGGCGATCCGGCCAGGGTAGGAGAAACGGGTGAGTCCGGAAGAGATGTTCACGATCCGACCGCCATCCGCAATCAATGGTAGTAGCTCTTGCGTTAGGAAAAACGGGCCTTTCACATGAATACGATAAGCGGCGTCAAGATCTTCCTCCGTCACCTCGCCGAACAGACCACTATGCGACGTACCTGCCATGTTGATGAGGTAGTCGAAACGCTCGGCACCCCACTCGCTCAGCACGCGTTGAATTTGATTGGCAAAGAACGAAAACGTATGAGCATCGCCAGTGTCGAGCTGTAAGCCCTCGGCGCGGGCTCCGATCCGTTCGACGCTCGCGACAACCGCGTCAGCAGCAGCCTCGTTGGCGTGATAGGTGAAAATCGATGAAACGCCGCGTCGTGCAAGCGCCTCGACTGTCGAGCGCCCTAGGCCTCGGCTTCCGCCGGTGACGAGGGCAATTTTTTTGACTTCAGGCATGGGACTCTCCGTTTGGTGGGAGCCTCATATTGCTCCCTCCATCGCCTGTTCGATAAGATCATGCTTCCCGAAAGCATTGTTTTGCGTCATGGAACAATCCCATGGACAGACTTGCCACGCTCGATCTTTTTATCCGCATTGTTGATCGTGGCAGTTTCAGTGCCGCGGCAGTCGCCTGTGGTGTTTCAAGGCCTGTCGCGACCGCTGCGATCAAGGCACTGGAGATCAGGCTTGGTACCCGATTGTTGCAACGCTCGACCCGGCACGTCCGGCCCACGGTGGAAGGAACCGCCTATTATCGGCGCTGTATCGCGATTCTGGCCGATCTCGAGGATGCGGATCGTGGGGCAGCTGGCACTATTTCTGGCATTTTACGTGTGGACGCCGTCGGATACCTCGCACGCACCATTCTACTGCCGGCGCTGCCCGAATTCCTTGCACGACATCCTGCTCTAACCGTTCATCTCGGAGAGGGCGAACGGTTTGTCGATCTCGTCCGGGAGGGTGTTGATTGCGTCGTGCGGGCCGGCGTTCTTGCCGACAGCGACATGGTGGCCCGGCCTCTGGGCGCGATGGAAGAAGTCACCGTGGCCAGTCCGGACTATCTGGCGCGACATGGAATCCCCGCAACACCTGAGGATCTTGAAGGCCATCAGATGATCGGTTTCATATCATCGCGCACTGGCCAGCCCCTGCCGCTGGAGTTCACGCGCGGAGACGAGGTGATCGAGGTGATGCTACCCACGCGACTGTTGGTCAGTGGTGCTGAAACCAGTGCCGCCGGCGTACTGCAAGGCTTTGGCCTCGTACAGGCGCCACGTTACCGCTTCATTGATGATCTCGCGAATGGCAACTTGATTGAGGTGCTAACCGATTTTCCACCGACACCAACGCCGCTTTCGGTGCTCTATCCGAGCAATAGGCAGCTTTCTCCGCGTGTGCGTGTCTTCGTCGACTGGCTGGTGGAAATTATTGGCTCGGGACTTCTTCCGAGCCGTGAAGTCTGAAGCGCAAAGCCTTATCAGACTGCTGCTTCGAAGTCGCCAAGACTTTGATTGGTCGCTTTCTATCCCACAAGGCTGACGCCAGTCCCAGCGCAACGCCCGCCACATCCAAATCCGCACAATAGACCGGCGGTCCTGACTGCTGGCGTCAGGATTTCGCCAGAGGCCCGGCATCGACAGAATCAAAGCCGATGTTGTCGACCCATGTCATGATGGTTTGCTTCGCGGACACATCCACCACCGCTCTCCGGAAAGATCAGCCGTCTGTTGAATGGGTTAATTCTTCCCAATCTGCAATTTCCTTTTCCAGACGAGAAAGACGTGCGCGAACCAGTTGCAGAGCATCGCTCCCCAAAAGAAGTTGAGGTGGAGGCGTATCCGACGCAACGAGTTGAAGCACTGCTGCCGCGAGTTTCGCCGGATCGCCCAATTGTCTGCCATTCTTTTCGTGTCGAGCGGCCCGGATCGGATCAAACAGAGTATCGTAGTCCCCGATTGAGCGCTCAGTCCTCACCATTGAACGCCCGGCCCAGTCTGTGCGGAATGAGCCAGGGCACAGTGCAGTGACATGAACGCCAAAAGGCGCCATTTCCGCGCGCATGACGTCCGAAATCCCCTGCAAAGCGAATTTGCTGCCACAGTAATACGCGATACCAGGCATCGTGATCAGACCACCCATCGATGTCACGTTCACGATGAATCCGCAGCGGCGTTCGCGAAAGCGAGGTAGAAATGCTTTGGCGACCGCAACAGCACCGAAGACATTCACGTCGAACTGGTGACGCATTTCATCTAAAGGAGATTCTTCCAGAATACCTTCATGGCCATACCCGGCATTATTGATGAGTACGTCAACCGGACCGTGATCGTCTTCTGCTTGGGCGACAATGGCGGGAATACGATCAAACTCGGTGACGTCACACAGGATTGCGTGAACATCCGGCAGCTGCTCCAATAACGACGCTTTTGCGGTTTGCGTCCGGACTGTACCAATCACTCGATGACCCGCTTCAAGGGCACTTTGTGCGATGGCAAACCCAAAGCCTGAATTCGCACCAGTGATGAAAAAACTCTGCTTTGGCATGGCTCTGCTCTGTTTGATTGCATCTAGACCTTGACCAATAATATTGTACTGGTGCGATATCTATTGTGATTCCTATAATATTATTGCTTGATTCTATGATCTCTCATTCCACATCCTCTGCTCTCCTTGTGCTGGCCGCCACACTCGCACCGCGAACTGGTTACAACGCCACGCTTGTGCCCGGTATCCGCATCCTGCGTTCCGAGACCATCCTTGAAAATGTGCCGGTCCTATATCGTCCTGGAGCAGTCTTTGTATTGCAAGGAGCCAAACAAGGTTTCCTCAATAGCGAGGTCCACCGATATGACGCCGATCATTATCTTGCAGTTTCGGTCCCTGTACCTTTTCGGATGGCATCGCAGGCCAGTTCTGAGCAACCTTTGCTGGCCATCTACTTTGATTTTGACTTGCATCTGGCTGCTGAAATTGTGACAGCCCTAGAGGGACAGGTTGCTCATGACGAGAAAGTGCGCGCAAAAAGCTTGGTTTCAAGTCGTATGACGTCTTCCATTGTAGATGTGCTCCAGCGTCTGCTTCATGCTCTCCATCATCCGCAGGAGCTTGCCATTCTGGGGCCGGGGCTACTTCGGGAAGTGCATTATCGTATCCTGATCGGCCCGCAGGGGGAGGCACTGATGGCGGCGTTACGTGGCAACGACACGACAGACAGGATAGTACATAGCCTGACGCTGATCCGCGAACGCTATAATGCTAGACTTGCGGTACCCAAGCTGGCAGCCGAGGCCGGTATGAGCGTTCCTTCCTATCATGCCGACTTCAAGTCTCTCACTGGAACAACCCCGATCCAATACATTAAGGCTTTGCGACTACACGAAGCTCGGTTGATGGTTGCGAGGCGCAAGGGTTCGATGGCCATGATTGCGGCCGCAGTCGGTTATGCCAGCCCTGCCCAGTTCAGCCGGGACTTCAAGCGCCACTTTCATCGTACTCCAGGCGAAGAGGCTAAATGGATGCAAGAACATCTGGGGGAGCCGACACAGGATTGACGCGAAACTCTCGCACCCGAGATTGACTGATTGTATACTGGTGTTTAACAGGCAGGCGCTTGTGGATCGCATTGAAGATCATCTGCCCTCCTGCGCTATCTGAAATGTCTGCTGGCGTCAGTCCAACCAGAAGCAACCGGCCATCTGAATCAACCGAGATATGTCGCTTACGCCCAGTAATTTTTTTGCCGGCGGCATAACCGCGGCCCCTTGCATGAGGAGCCTTGATACTCTGGCAATGAATTATGCGAGAAGCGCCTCCGACCGACAGGCTGTTCGATATCACCCAATCCGGAGAGAGCATTCCCCATTCAAATATTTACAGCAAATTCCTTGTCTTCTCCTTGTCGTTAAAGAGCTACGAAAGGGGAAAAGTCTCCAATTCTTGCACTAGTGGATCGAGTATGCCGATAAATGCTCGCATAGCGGCGGAGCGGTAAGCACCCTCTCTTTGTAATAATACTACCTGCCGTTCTTGCATCGTCGGCAAGAGTTTCCGGGATAGTAAACCCTGTCGCTCTATGGCGACCGCATCGGGAAGAATTGTAACCAGAGAACTAGATTTAATAAGCTCAATAATCGTTGTCATGGAACTGGTTTCAATAACTATATTCGGCTTTATACCATATTTATCAAAATGACTATTAATAGTCTGACGCGTAACGAATGTGTTATTTAAAAGTATCAATTCTTCTTTTTCAATGCACCTAACATCAATGAATTTATTATTCATCACCGGGTGGTCGCATCGGCCCACCAATGACAATCGTTCCGTGTGAAGGGGATACGAAGTGATGCCGCTTGCCCTCGCCGCATAAAATGCAAGAGCACAATCCAGTTTGTCGTCTATAAGGTCTGCTTCGATTTCGTCTTGAGACAAAGCATTTAGCTCAAGGGTAATTCGTGGATATTTTTCACGAAACCGTCTTGCTAGCGGTGCCGTCAAGTAAGCGCTGAAACTCGGCGTAAATCCAAGTCGGAGCACTCCAGAGCTTAAATCGTTAACATCGCGCGCAGCGCGGCCTGCCGCGTCAATTTCGCGAAAAGCGCGACGCACATACTCCAAATATTTCGCGCCTGCGTCAGTCGCACGAACTGCTTTCCCAGTGCGGTCAAGCAATTGCACGCCAAGCCGTTCCTCTAGCTGGCGTATCTGCTGCGATAATGCTGGTTGGGACACGTGCAACGCCTGAGCGGCGCGTGTGAAGCTCCCATGCTCCACGACCGATGAAAGATAACGAAGGTGACGGAGAAGCATATGTATAACGCCTGCTTATAGCACTTATCTGAAACCAGTCTTGGACACTTATAGTCAGAAAGTCGATACCTGCCTGACCGAGCAGGGAGGTCAATAGATGAAGAGGGTTATCGGAGGTTTCAGGTTCTCACCTACCATTCCAATGGCATCGCCTGAATTCCAAAATAATAGAAAGGTAAATTAATGATTCAGGTCCAAGTTACCCAATCAGCACGCAGGACACTCACCGAAGCCGTGATTCAGCGGAAGGCTGAAAAGCAGCTTAGCTGGGCCGGGATTGCTGAATCCGGTGGCCTCTCCCGCGAGTTTGTGACCGCTGCATTGCTCGGGCAGCATCCGCTTCCAAAAAGCGCGGCTGTGGCGGTCGGTAAAACGCTCGATCTTACTGAGGGCGATGTCAAACTGCTTCAGGCGATACCCGTCCGTGGCAGTTTTCTGGAAGGCGTGCCGACCGACCCCACCATGTACCGCTTTTACGAAATGATCCAAGTCTATGCCACAACCCTGAAGGCTCTCATCCACGAGGATTTCGGTGACGGCATCATCAGCGCCATCAATTTCAAGCTCAAACTTGAGAAACGGGACGACCCAGAAGGCGGGCATCGCTGTGTCATCACACTAGACGGCAAATATCTCCCGACGAAGCCCTTCTGACAGTCCGATGTCCATCGCGATTGAGAAAGTCTTAGCCGTGCCACTGCCGCCTCAGCCCACAAACTCTTGATGGTTCTAACTCTCGTCAACACTACTTCAACCTCAAAGGAACAAAGCTATGTCTCGTCCGCCCCTGCCCCCATTCACTCACGATACCGCCGTCCAGAAGGTTCGCCTCGCCGAGGATGGCTGGAACACCCGCGATGCTGAGAAAGTCGCTCTAGCTTATTCGCTCAATACACGTTGGCGTAACCGGGTCGAATTTGCGACAAACCGGAGCGAAGCACAGGCCTTTCTGACGCGCAAATGGAACAAGGAGCACGAATACCGGCTCATCAAGGAGCTCTGGGCTTTCACCGGCAACCGTATTGCGGTTCGCTATGCGTACGAGTATCGCGATGACGCTGGCCAGTGGTACCGCGCCTACGGAAACGAGAACTGGCTATTTGCTGAAGACGGGTTGATGTCCGATCGTCACGCCAGCATCAATGAAATGCCTATCGCCGAAGCAGACCGGAAGTTTCATTGGCCTTTGGGGCGCCGGCCGGATGACTACCCTTCGCTGAGCGAATTCGGCATGTGATGTTCAGGAAGTACCCTCGTTGGCGGGAGAAGCGCTATTGCGGCGTTGGCAGAGGCCCTGCGCTTGCTTGTGTGCTTCAGCGAGGCGTACTGTCTTCCCTCTGATCGTCCCTGGCGCCTTGGCTATTCTTAAGGTGCTTTGATGCTTCAAATATAGCAATTTCCATGGGGCAATATCATGGCTTACGTAACCACCACTGACGGCGTTGAGATTTTTTACAAGGATTGGGGGCCGAAGGGCGCTCAACCCATCGTATTCCATCACGGCTGGCCCCTGTCGTCTGATGACTGGGACGCGCAGATGATGTTCTTCCTCTCCGAAGGCTTCCGTGTCGTCGCCCATGATCGCCGTGGCCACGGCCGGTCCGCTCAGGTGAGTGAAGGTCATGACATGGACCACTACGCCGCTGATGCCGCCGCCGTTATGGAGCATCTGGACCTGCGCAACGCTGTTCACATTGGTCATTCAACCGGCGGGGGGGAAGTAGCAGCATACGTCGCCCGCTATGGCATCCCTCGCGACCGTGTCGCCAAAGCGGTTCTGGTCAGTGCGGTTCCTCCAATCATACTGAAGACAGAAGCTTATCCGGGCGGACTCCCGATCGAAGTATTCGACGGCTTCCGTTCTGCCCTCGCTGCCAACCGTGCACAGTTCTTTCGCGATGTAGCCGCAGGCCCGTTCTATGGCTTCAATCGCGAAGGCGCAGACGTCAAAGAGGCGGTTGTCGACAATTGGTGGCGCCAGGGCATGATGGGCAGCGCCAAAGCCCATTATGAGGGCATAAAGGCCTTCTCTGAGACTGACCAGACCGCCGATTTAAAGGCGATTACAGTCCCTGCCCTCGTATTACATGGTGATGACGATCAGGTCGTCCCTTATAAGAACGCCGGTGTGCTTCAGGCCGAAATTCTGCCGAACGCAGCCCTCAAGCTCTACAAAGGCTATCCACACGGCATGCTGACCGTTCACGCCGACGTCATCAACCTCGACCTGCTCGCCTTTGTGCGAAGCTAATTGAATGCCACCGGGAGGTCTAAAATGTAGCCCTCTCGGTGCACTCTATGTCCTGCACGTCGGTACAAACGCGCAGAATATTCTCGATGAATGGCCATTTTTCCGTCGTGACCGTTCAATCCGTTCAGGGAACTATTCCTGAACTGACCCGGTGTTCACCAGACGGGGCGGCTCTGTGCCATACATTAAAGCGTCCGGTTCTGCCCTGCCATTAGATCCCGCGCCTGATTGGCAAGACCATGCAGACCCGAAATTGACGCGTCCGATATCATGCTGACACCCAGCCCATCCTGCGCCCAGATATAACCGGGTATATGCTGCATCGGTCGCATAGGAGCGGTCATGTCTCGGCCCAGCATCGGGCGAATGAAAAGAGATATGAGTGTATCGCGATCATCTTTATAAAAAAATACACATGCAGGTCCGTGATCTGTCGTGACCAGTTGCCCTCTGAGAAAGTGGTAACCTGCGACAGAAAGATCTGGTGGGCGCACTGTCCGGCCAGAAAACCGCCCGCCCCAGGCTGCCAACTGAGCGACATTTCCGTCTGTAATTACGCTGCCCGCTCCAGAAACATGCACGATTGTAGCTTCCTGTTCGACTGACGCGAGCCCCAAAGGAACTTGCCGGTCCCGGAGGAACCACCCTCCCCCAAGTCCGATGAATAGTGCCAATGCGATGGACGCAGCCATTTGCGGCGCATTGAAATAGCGTAACTTCGATTGCTGCCGCCGAGGATTATTGAAACGTGGCGCCACGGGAGGCTGAACGTCTGCGTCCAGTGCAGATCGCAACAGATTTCGCTCCCTCCGCCACGTCATCACACGTTGTCGCTCTTCAGGGTTTGCATCCAGCCAGTTTTCTACAATCCGCAATCGCTCCGGCGAAAGCAGTTCATCGACCCAGGCATGAAGATCATCCTCAGTCACCGGGCGGTCAGACCGTGTCATTTTATCCTCCTGATCTTTGGTCGGTGGTCCTGATCAACGAGCCGGTGTAGCGCATCTCTGGCTCTGGACAGCCGGGACATTACAGTACCGATCGGTATTCCCAGTATGTCTGAAACAGTTCCATATCCCAGACCTTCGACCCCGGCGAGTAGCAGCACCTGCCGGTGCTCATCAGACAAACGCTCAAATGCATTGATGACTTCCTTCCATTCAAGGTGTGGGATCTGATTGGCATGCTGAATTGGGTCAGGAGACGTTTCCGCTGGAATGACCAGAGATTTAAGGCGGCGCCACTGACTGATATTGAGGCGGTAGGCGATGGTGAACAGCCATGGCCGAAGATCCGACAAGTCGCGCACCTGATGCATTCGCGTAAGTGCTCGCTCCAAACAGTCCTGCACAAGGTCATCTGCTCTATGCTGGTCACGCGTCAGGACCCGAGAATACCTTCTCAGGGCGGGTATCGCTCTTTGTAACCTGATGTCAGTATTCTCGTTCAACCTGGCCTCTGTTCCATGGAATTCTAATCCTCCTGAATATGGACGCTTAGGTGCGCCAGTTTATTCCTCGCCAAATGGCAAGACAGAAATGTTTTCGCTAAATAGTTTCACTCGGAGGGAATAGATGCGCCCGCTCGATCGTCTTTACCCCCAGACGATGTGAGAGGACCGAAAAAATGAAGACGAACGCTCATGCCACGCTTGCTTCCATTTTGCGCTGGCTCGGTGTGGTCGCGCTCCCAGCTGTTCTCATGCTTTCCTTTCTCTGGGCTGGCGGGTGGCTGACACCTTCTCGTCTGACGCAGGCCGCCATGCTGGATGCGTTGCAGAAAGGGGGTGGCATGCAGTCTGGCTTCCGCCGCAACCACGCGAAAGGCATCTGCGTGACAGGATGGTTTGACGGAAACGGTAACGCCTCCATCCTCTCAACAGCCACAGTTCTGCAGAAGGCACGCGTTCCAGTAATTGGGCGTTTCGCACTTGCCGGGGGCTTGCCATATCAGGCTGACGCTCCTGGAAAGGTCCGCAGCATGGCCTTGCGTCTGAGCCCATCCGACGGACAGGAATGGCGTATGGGAATCAACGATATTCCCGTCTTCCCAGTCGGAACACCGCAGGAATTCCACGACCTTCAGCTTGCAGCACGCCCAGATCCGACAACGGGAAAGCCCGATCCCGCACGCATGCGGGCATTCCTTACAGGCCACCCTTGGTTGCAACCTGCGATGGTACAGATCGGCCAACGAACTGTTTCGTCGGGCTTTGGCGACGATACCTATTACAGTCTCGACAGTTTCCTGCTTGTCGCGGAAGGCGGAACGAAGACAGCCATACGTTGGGCCATGGTCCCGGTGCAACCCGCCGTGCCTGACGGTAGTCATGCGAACGATCACGATTATCTCTTCCATCAGATCATTGATGATATTCACGCCCATCCGCTTCAGTGGCGCTTGATGGTGACTCTAGCGAGCAAAGATGACGCAATCGACAACCCGAGCAAGGAATGGTCACAGGATGATCGACAAATTGATGCCGGAACGTTGACCCTGACAGGTATCGAGAGCGAGGAAAACGGTGCATGCACCGGCATAACGTTCGATCCGCTTGTTCTGCCCAAGGGCATAATGCCGTCTGCCGATCCGATCCTACCTGCACGATCCGCGGTCTATATGCGCTCGTTTTATCTGCGTTCCGGCGAGCACCCGACCGCCCCTGCCATTTCACATGAAATGACGATCCCGTCGGCCAACGCGAAAGACAAAAAGTCATGAAAACCGTGGCATCCTTCGCCCTACCGTCGCGCGTACTGCACTGGGTCATGGCCGTGATGATCCTCGCCATGCTCCTTATCGGCGTGTCTATGGCCTCGACTGTTGGAGCTGATTATGACCGGCTGGTGGCTCTGCATCGCCCATTAGGGAGCGCAATTTTGGTCCTTGCCATATTGCGTCTAGGAAACCGGTTGCACACGCCTCCCCCTCCGTTGCCACGGGATTTGCCGCCGGTGATGAAACTTGGAGCCCACGCATCGCATGTTCTACTTTATGCATTGATGATCGCTTTGCCGCTTGTCGGATGGGGGATGCTGTCGGCCGGTGCCTATCCCATTCCGCTATTGGGGCAGTCCGTGCTTCTACCACCGATCCTGCCGCACGACCCGATGCTCTGGGCGTGGCTCAGATGGACACATACCGTGCTGGCTTTCCTACTATTTGGTGTTGTTCTGGCACATATCGCCGCAGCCTTGTTTCATGGCTTGATCCGGCGCGATGGCGTACTACGCAGCATGCTATGGCGGGAAAAACCGTAATCACATCTCACAAGCAGAACCACGGCAACGAAGCCATGGTTCTGCTTGTGACGTCAGCTTTCAACAAACGCGAGGAGGTCCGCATTTAGTACCTCCGCATTGACTGTCAGCATCCCGTGCGAAAAGCCGGGATAGGTTTTAAGAGTGCCGTGGGCGAGTAATTCAACCGACTTTAATGCCGAATCAGCGATCGGGACGATCTGGTCGTCTTCCCCATGCAGCACGAGCGTTGGTATCGTGATACTCTTAAGGTCTTCAGTCTGGTCCGTTTCGGAAAAGGCCTTAATGCCCTCATAGTGAGCCTTGGCGCTCCCCATCATTCCCTGACGCCACCAGTTTTGAATGACGGCCTCCTGCTGGTTAACACCATCACGATTGAATCCGTAGAACGGACCGCCCGGAACATCACGGAAGAACTGCGCCCTGTTGGTAGTAAGGGCGGTGCGGAAGCCATCGAACACCTCCATCGGTAGTCCCTCAGGATTTGCTTCAGTGCGCAGCATCAACGGCGGCACGGCGCCGACCAGAACGGCTTTGGCGGCACGGCTAGACGGCTGACCGTACTTAGCAACATAACGCGCAACTTCGCCGCCTCCAGTAGAATGCCCGATATGCACGACATTCCGAAGGTCCAGTGCTTCGACGACCGCGAATGCGTCTGATGCATAGTGATCCATGTCGTGCCCTTCCGAGACCTGCCCGGAGCGCCCGTGACCGCGACGATCATGAGCTACCACGCGAAACCCGCGCTGCAAAAAGAACAGCATCTGGGCATCCCAATCATCAGACGAGAGGGGCCAGCCATGATGAAACATTATAGGACGGGCGTCTTTAGGGCCCCAGTCCTTGTAGAAAATCTCGACATCATCTTTGGTGGTAACGAACGCCATGATTATCTCTCCAAAATTTAGATAGTCGCGATTGGCACTGGACCGCCCCGGGGACACACCCGGGAGCGGTTTCGATGGTGATCAGATCTGCTTCTGACCACCGTCGACGTAGAGTTCGACACCATTTATGAAACTGGCTTCGTCAGATGCCAGAAACAGAACAGAGCGGGCGATTTCTTGCGGCTGAGCAACACGACCTGACGGGATCAGACCTGCGAGATAAGCCTTGGTCCCTTCGGCCTGCTCACCACCGCCAAACAATTGATTCAATCCTGCCGTATCGGTTACACCCGGACTGATCGCATTGACTCGAATATGGCGATCCTTGAGGTCGAGGATCCAGTTTCGGGCAAAACTACGCACCGCCGCCTTCGTCGCTGCATACACACTCAGAGCAGGCGTGCCTGCTGCACTGACATTCGACGCATTCAGTACGATCGAAGCCCCATCACGAAGCAGAGGAAGCGCCTTCTGTACTGTAAAGAGTACGCCCTTGACGTTACTGTCGAAAGTGGACTGGTAATGTTCTTCAGAAATAGCGCCAAGTGGTGCAAATTCTCCACCGCCAGCATTGGCGAAGATAACATCGATCTGGCTGTGTGCCTGCTGGACGGCATCATATAGACGGTCAATGTCGTCCAGACGGCCCATATCGCCGCGTACGCCCGTCACCTTACCGCCGATCTCAGTAACAGCGGCATCGAGTGCCTCCTGTCGTCTACCAGTGATGAAGACAAACGCGCTTTCATCCGCAAAAGCTTTGGCGGTAGCCAGACCAATACCACTGGTGCCGCCTGTTACGATAACGACCTTGCCATCAAATCCGTAAGCCATTGTTCTATCCTTCATTCTCAGCGCTCCGTTTGCGCCGGTAGGAAATAGATGACATTGGAACGATCATTGCTGTAGATGGCAATATTGACACACAGCGTTCAGAAAGAGGAACGATGGAGCGGCGGGATCTCAACGATTATGCGTATTTCGTAGCGGTGGTCGCGCATGGCGGCTTTTCAGCTGCATCGCGCGCGTTGCACGAGCCGAAGTCAAAACTCAGCCGTCGCATTGCCGAGCTGGAAAACCGCCTCGGTACACGACTAATCGAGCGATCCAGCAGGCGTTTTCGCGTCACGGATCTTGGTCGGGCATTTTATGAGCGCTGCCGGACTATGCTGGATGAAGCAGAAGCAGCAGAGGCAGTCATCAGCGCGGCTCAGGCTGAGCCAGCGGGCGTCGTTCGGTTTAGCTGTCCGACAGGTATGGTCGCCGTAATCAGCCATTTGATGACAGAATTTCTGGATCGCCATCCAAAGGTGCGCTTGCAACTTCTGGCGGTGGATCGACCAGTGGATCTGATAGAGGAGCGCATCGACCTCGCATTGCGGGTTCGCCTGACACTGACCTCAGATGCAGCTTTGACCATGCGTACGCTAGGGCGATCCGTACGTATTTTAGTCGCGCATCCACGCGTAGCGGCGAATATCAGAAGCCTGCATGATCTAGAGACGACATCGCTATTAACAACAAGCGACGAGATAACAGAGTGCGTCTGGCCCTTAATGAATGCGCATGGCGAGACCCACGAAATACGCCGGATACCCCGGTTCGGCTCTCAGGATATGAATATGGTAAAGGATGTGGCGATTGCGGGACTCGGAATTGCCTGGCTTCCGGATCATTTTGTTCGGGAGCCACTGGAGAGCGGTCAGTTGGTCCATATACTGCCAGACTGGACGGGGCCAGAAGGAATTGTCCATCTCGTATTTACGACGCGGCGGGGGCTACCGTCCGCAGTGCGTGCGTTCATCGATTACCTCGCCTCTGGATTTCCCAAGCGTCTGTAAGTGCTGTGCGCTTGCGGTAAAAAGGCTTTTTTTAATCACAGGGATAATATCATCTATGTAGACGACTACTGCCTGTCTAATCCCACAGCGTAGAATAAACAGTTAGTTCCGGAGAAAGAAAGTAGCAAACCACTCTGCTGTTCCCTTCTTCATGCACTCTTGCGGGAGCAGTATTTTCTAGAGCGCAGGAGGATCTGCCATAGAACACGGCGCCCCCAGAGCGAAAAGCGGTTTGATGGCACGAACAACTGGGAGCGCAGGGCGATGAATCTCTGATGCTTGCGGATAAATGGACGCATCCGGGCCTCGAACATTTTCAGCGCACTATCAACATCCTGCGGGCAAGCCGCGAAAGCGTCACCGAGGACCTGTCCACCAAGCATCCCGGCTAAAGCGCCCAGAAGCAGGACACGACCTCTCGACCAACGGGGCATTTTGACCATCTGAACGGAATCAAAAAGGAAGTCGTCCATTGTTCCCAGATCCTCAAGAGCTTTGGGAATAAGCCCGCCCACGTCCAGGTCGGAAAATATCTGACGCAGCGTAGAAAGCGGGTCTTTTCTCGAAGCTCTTTCCGGATTTCTGGTTCGGTATGAGAAAAGTGCAGTTGAGGGGCGTCCTTCCAGCGGAAACACGGTCAGAGTACGCTTTACGTCTGCGACCATAAGACCATCGCCAGCTTCGAAGCCCTCAACGGGTCGCGCCAGCGGAAAAGCACACAGCATCGTGCCAATCGAGTGGAAAAATGCTTCATCCGGTCCAAAAACCAGCTTGCGGACGGTCGAGCGAACCCCGTCAGCACCGATTACAAGATCATAGGTTTCCGTCGTTTCACCACCACCTTCTGTTTGGAGTTTAACCTGAGCCTGCATGGCACCATTCACGATCGCCACGGAGACAGTGCTGAACCGAACGTCCACCTTTCCTTCAACTCCGGACCAGAGAGCTTCTTCGATATCCCCTCGCAGCACGGCAATCGGCGCGTTTGTCTCTTGCGTCAGATCGGCAATGCGCCTGCGGGTGCCATCCTTACGCACATCCCAGAAACGAATGTTTTCCGGGGTTCTTTTTTCCATGACATCCAGCACGCCTAAAGCCGAGGCGGCATTTTTGCCTTCATCGCGCAGACCGATGAAATAGCCACCTTTTCGCCGCTCCGGAGCACGTTCAATAATCACTGGCATCCAACCCTGACGCTTCAAAGCGATAGCGGCAGACATACCGCCAATACCGAGGCCTACGATCAGTGCGCGCTGTGTCATATAACGTATTCCGATGGAGTGGCTTGCTTCATTTGAACATTGCATAGATAACAGTAATCATCAATCTGAACGATGTTTATATCACCAACGAGGAGACGGAATGAGCACGGCAACACGGAGCAGCTACCATCATGGGGATCTGAAAGCAGCGCTTATTGAGGCGTCGGAGGAGATCATCCGGGCCGAAGGCGTCGAAGGATTTACATTAAGGAAGGCCGCCAAGTCTGCTGGCGTCTCTCCCGGAGCTCCATCGCACCATTTCAGTGGCACCAAGGGGCTTTTGACAGCTATTGCCATCCGGACTTTCGAAAAGCTTGGAGCCGAACTGAATACTCTCCCGTCATCTGGTATACCCGCTCAGGACCTTCGAACACAGGGTTTGGGTTATGTAAAATTTGCGGCGCTTCATCCTGGATTGTTCCGCCTGATCTGCCGCGTTGACCTGATCGACTTCAAAGATCCTAATTTGATGCAAGCTGCCTTTGAGGCGATGGCATCATATGAACATGCCGCTGCTGCCTACTTCGGGTACGAACCACCAGATCCGCAGAAACGGATCTTTCGTCCGTACATGGCCAGTGCGATGGCGACCGCCCACGGGCTAGCGCATATGGTCATAGAAGGCCGGCCTGCGCTCTTGTTCGAGACACCAGACCCGATCGGCACCTTTATCGAGACGGCGCTTCCCTCAATTCTGCTAGCGACATGGCCAGATTAATGTCTTCAACATGTATAAGCTGTCCGTCCACGGCAACTGAGTTTGTCGCTCAAGGCGCTAGGCTGCCAACGGCAATGTAGCGTTCGCTAGGAAACTGGCAAAGATCTGAGTGTACGTCATCAATATGCCGTCGGATGAGTCGGCCGCTCCTATGATCATCCCAACGGCTATGGGCATCAGGTGTCCGATACGGCACGCGTCGGGCATGACGCTGATATCTTAACTATTGGCCGCAAATCCTCGTCCAATCCGGACTTACGGCATCAGCCGTCCTACACGGCGATGTCACGCAGAAAATCCACGAGCCCTGAGCTCTTCTGTGATATGGAGATGTCCATAACGTCGCCTGTTCTGAGCGTGAATGGCGCCGATATGGACCATCAGAATGTCATCCTGTCTTTTTTGCAGGCACATACCGGACGCCGTTACCAGGCCTTCAACCCTAGGTCGCTTACACCAAACAACAGATAGACCCGTTCACAGGAAAATAGACCGCAATATCGCGCAATGAACGCAAACCTCACGATCTTTGGTTCGCGACGAACTGTGTCGCTTTTTTTAGCTGCTCCCTCTCCTCCTTCAGCAAAAGATTCTCGAGGCATAACTTCTCATTATTCCACATCTCCTTCATGACCATCTTCGGTCTTAAAGGTCCGGAGGTAAACCGGGACACGTCCACTTCGGGGAAAGACGGCTCTCGTCACCGGCGCCAGCCAAGGCCTCGGCCGCGCGATCGCAGCAACTCTGGCGGGGGAAGGCGTGGCCGTCTTCGCCGCCGCCCGTAACATAACGCTGCTTGAAAGCCTTAAGAGCGAGGTCATGGCCGTCGGCGACACCGCACCGACCCTGCTCGTGCAGGACTTCATGGCCGTGGACGGTCCACAGAGGGTCGCCGATGCGACGCTCGCTGCGCTTGGTCACGTCGACATCCTGATCAACAACGCTGGCGGCAGCCGCCCGATGGAAATCGATGCTCCGGAAGCGCATTGGGTCGAGGGCATGACGCTCAATTTCGATCGCCACCGCCAACTCACTCAGGCGTTGCTCCCGAATTTCCTCGAGCGGAAGTCGGGCGCGATCGTCAGTGTGACGGGTAACTTGGAACCCGAGGTCGTCAATACCGCGATGGTCGCAAAGGCCGGCCTCGTTATCTGATCGAAGGGCCTGTCCGAACAGATCGGAAAGCACGGCATCACCGTGAACTGCGTCCAACCTGGGTTGATCGATACCGCTCAGATCCGCCGTCTCTATCCCGGTGACGAGCGCCGTACGTTCGCCGAGCGAGAGATCGTACTGCGCGATTTTGGCGAGCCGCAGGACGTCGCCAACATGGTCTCGTTCCTGGCATCGCCGCGTACCCATTACATCACCGGCGCCGTCATCCCTGCTTTCATGTTTGACGAATATGCAATGTTCGCGGATCAAGCGATCGCTCCAGCCCGCGCAGTCGTGAAGCTACCCGATGGCGTGCGCTGAGAGAATGTCGCAACGACCCGGATGCCCTTCACGACAGCCTGGGGCGCGTTGATCGACATCGCAAACCTCGGGGCGGGTGACTTCGTCGTGCTGGGAGCTGCGTCAAGCAGCGTCGGCCTTGCCGCGATGCAGATTGCCAAGCATGTCGGCGCCACTCCGATCGCGATCACCCGCAAGGGTGGGAAAATCGATGAATTGAAGAGGGCCGGTTTTGTGCATGTATTACAGACTGGCGCGGGTGACATCGAGCGTGAGATCCTCCGGCTTACCGATGGTCAGGGGATACGAATTCATCGAAGTCACCGGCGACGACGTCAAGCTGGAGCGTGCCAAGGCCTTCATCAACGAAGGCTTGAGTGCCGGACATTTCCAGGCTCAGATCGCCCGCACCTTCGCCTTCGAGGAAGTCGTAGAAGCTTATCGCTACCTCGAGGCGAACAGCCAGTTCGGTAAGATCGTACTCACGCTGGATTGAAGCATCTCAGTGAGATCGAACTCCTGCACTGGCATAGTGATATAAGGCGCATGCGCCAATACTCGTTCCAGGCTTTATAATTTTGGCCAGTAAACTACCGCTTGCGATGTGAGCGGTAGTTTACCGTAGGCTTCATGAAGGCCCAAACTGGCCGAAAGCTGTCGCACTACTGATCCGGGGACGAAAGTGTCGGGTAGTAGCAGGGCCTGATCTGCCTGTCTTCTCAGTGATAGATGAATGTCCGTCTTCCGACAGAAGGGACGCTTCACCCACAAGGCAGGCCTTGCCACAAAAAACCGTAAAAGTCTTTTCGAGGCATTGTCCACAGACACTCAACCAAGAATAAATTTTGATGCCGGAAAGCAAATCTGATCGTCTCTAACCATTTCTACGAGGTACATTTCAACCCACGCTGTATTGGAATCATTTATCGGAGTTACGACTGACTTGGGGGGGGTAATAAGCATATCCGGTGATGAGCGAAATTGCCGATACTCGAACATCCTCTTTAGTTGGCATTGTTGAAAAAATATCTTCTCTATTTCTCTAGAGTACGCAGCAATCTGAATGCAGGCGAGGCGGACAACTCTGAAAAGAAACCTTTCACCCTAACTTTCTCGTCCCCAGCCAGCGGACTTTCTCCGGATCGCGGTGATCGAAGAAACTACTGACTTTCTGATCAAGCGTGGCAATTGCCTCAACATCAGCATCGTCCAACGCAAAGTCGAAAATAGCGAAGTTTTCGGCAATACGCTCTTTTTTAACTGACTTCGGGATTGCGACAATTCCACGCTGGTTCAACCAACGGAGCACGACCTGAGCGATAGTTTTGGTATGCTTCTGTGCAATGGACTGAAGCACGTCATTCGAGAACAGCCCATTTCGCCCTTCTGCAAACGGTCCCCATGCTTCTGCCTGAACATCATATTGCTTTAGGATTTCCAGTGCATCGTGTTGCTGATGAAAAGGATGCAGTTCAATCTGATTGATCGCAGGTGTGATTTCGTTGTGCAGCACGAAATCCACCAGTCGATCAGGATAGAAGTTGCTGACGCCGATCGCCCGGATACGGCCCGCACGATACAGTTCTTCCATTGCGCGCCATGCCCCATAGACGTCCCCGTATGGTTGATGGATCAACCAGAGATCGAGATAGTCCGTCTGAAGTTTGTTCAACGAGCGCTCAAAAGCAGCCTTGGCTCCCTCATAGCTAGCATCTTCAATCCAGAGTTTGGTAGTGACGAATAAATCGCTGCGGTCGATCCCATGGTTGCGGATCGCATGACCAACTGCTTCCTCATTTCCATAGGAGGTTGCTGTATCGAGCAGCCGATAGCCGACATCAATGGCGTCCCGAACGCTGCGTTCACACTCGGCCGGGTCAGGAACCTGAAATACACCGAAGCCAAGAGACGGCATCTGGATACCATTATTCAATATCACGGCAGGCGTGGTGATAGTCATGATTATTCTCTTTGCAACAGTAGCTTAGCGGTTAATTAGGTTCTGATATGAGGCAGGATAACGCTCGCCTTGAAGCGGGATGTTGTTAAGGGACTGCTCAATGCGTGCCAGATCATTCTGTGTCAGAATGACACCAGTTCCTCCTAGATTTTCTTCAAGGCGGTGAAGCTTGGTTGTACCGGGAATGGGAACAATCCAAGTTTTTTGAGCCAAAAGCCACGCCAAAGCGATCTGTGCAGGCGTGCATGATTTTTCAGATGCGATGACTTTGACAAGATCAACAAGAGCTTGGTTCGCGGCCAGTGCATCTCCCTGAAAACGAGGAACAGAGCTGCGAAAGTCATCTTTGGCGAACACGACCTTTGGATCGAGTTTTCCAGTCAAAAAACCTTTGCCAAGAGGCGCAAATGGCACGAAGCCGATACCCAGTTCTTCAAGGAGCGGCATGATTTCCAATTCAGGTTCGCGCCAGAACATTGAATATTCACTCTGGAGTGCCGCAACCGGCTGTACGGCATGTGCACGACGGATTGAATCCGTCCCGGCTTCAGACATGCCAAAATGCTTAACCTTCCCCGCTGCGATAAGATCTTTCACCGTTCCCGCAACATCTTCGACCGGCACGTTCGGGTCGACACGATGCTGATAAAAGAGGTCAATTCTGTCAGTCCGCAGGCGCTTCAGGGCGTCATCCGCAACCTGTCGAATACGCTCCGGCCGACTATTCAATCCCTGTGCTGGCACGCCGTTTACGAAACCAAACTTGGTGGCGATCACAACCTGATCACGAACCGGCTCAAGCGCCTCCCCAACGACTTCCTCATTAATGCCGGGTCCGTAAGCTTCGGCAGTATCAAAGAAAGTGACCCCACGCTCATAAGCTGCTCGGATAAGAGTAATAGCATCATTGCGGTCGATGGCAGGGCCATAGCCATAGCTCAGGCCCATGCAGCCCAACCCAAGCGCTGATACTTCCAGACCACTTTGGCCCAACAGACGTTTCTGCATGTTTCTTGATCCTGCGTGTTAATCCTTGTGCCTCTGCCAAGGCTCTGAACAAGCAGATCATAAGCTCAGACTCATCAATCTATTAGACAAGGTAAATTTCTTAGGTTTATGATTTTTAGTCATGAAACCAGTGAGAAGGCCTGAGCACAATGCGGCGTGAAGAGCTTGGAAGTCTGGCCATGTTCATGGCAGTTGCTGATGAGGGCAGTTTTACCAAGGCCGCAGGAAAGCTTGGTATTTCACAATCTGCGCTCAGCCACTCTCTTCGGCGGCTCGAAGCCAGACTTGGCCTACGGCTCCTTACGCGTACAACCCGGAGTGTCGCGCCTACACTGGCTGGTGAACGCCTTATAGAAACACTGCGTCCTGCTCTTCAGGATATTGATCAGAAGCTTGTCGCACTGACCGAATTGCGGGACCGCCCTGCTGGCACTGTTCGGATCACGACAAGTTCTCACGCGGCGAACACATTGCTCTGGCCAGCTATTAATCGTCTCACAGCCGAAAATCCTGACATCAACGTGGAAATCAATATCGAAAGCGGCCTCGTCGATATCGTGGCTGAGCGATATGACGCCGGGATAAGACTGGGAGAAAGACTGGAGCAGGACATGATTGCGATCCCAATCAGTCCACGCCTTCGGATGGCTGCTGTGGCCTCGCCATCGTACCTAAGCGGAAAGACCATTCCGGAGACACCGTACGATCTTGCACAGCACAGCTGCATTAATCTGCGCCTGTCGACTTCCGGTGGACTATATGCTTGGGAGTTTGAGCGCGATGGAAAAGAAATCCGGGTTAAAACGCAAGGACAACTGGTGTTCAACGATATCAATCTGATTGTAGAAGCTGCACTCACCGGCCACGGCATTGCTTTTATGCTCGAAGATCATGTGAAAGATCACCTTTTTTCAGGAAACCTAGTGCGAGTTCTTGAAGAATGGTGCGAGCCATTCGACGGCTATTATTTATATTACCCAAGCAGGCGTCAGCCTTCGCCAGCATTCAACCTTGTGCTGGATGCTTTGCGTTATAAGAGATGAATGAGATTTGTTCCGGGCAAAACTCCTAAGTGGAAGGATCAAAGAAGCGTTGATCGATGATTGCCGTGATGGCATTCGATCTATGTTTCGAGCAGAGTGAGGCTTCCCACGCTGAATTACTACGCGCTCGCGTTCATCCTCTTCGGGCAGAAAATGCAGCGTACATTGTAGACGATATTGGTAAGGCCAATCCTCATTGTGGCCAAGGTGATGCCAACGGTTCGGACAATCAGCCCAGTCTGTGACTTCTGATCAGCAAACATATTCTCGACACGTGAATAGATCACTGACTTTCCAGCATTCGATTTTTATACATGTCAGAGCATCGGTGTGAGGTGCGGCTTTTTCCTATAGACTTTTGAGACAAAGCCCTGCTGTCCATGAAATCTTCATTTGCTTTTGAACGACAGGCCGTGTTCGCCCACACCGCTGAGGCTGTATTGGTTGTATCCAGCAAGCCCTCACTTGATCGCACACAGTCACTGGCAGCGGCATTCGTCGTCCTACATTTCTGAATCAGCCGAAATTTTTGTTCGATAGGAACATGCAATTTGTAGCCAAAGAACAAAATGGCAAGATCCATTGTGGGGGGGCGTTCCGTCATCACACCAAGGATGCAATTACGAAGAACGCCCCTAAAGCCAAGAGGTTTTCGCCCCTCACCTCCGCCCGGAGAACATGCAATATGCCTTTACCGAAACGGCGTCGTAGAAAAGCTCAGCAATTTAGGGCGTGATGAAAGAAATTCTTTCAAGCAAGGCGCAGCGCTTTATCCGATACGATAAAGAAATGATTTATATTACTTCGGTTCGACATGGCCGCCAAAACCAAAACGCTGAGCGGAAAGGATTTTTTCGCCAAAGCTATTTCCTGAACGTGAACGGAACCGGGTAAACAGAGCTGCGGTCATGACCGGTGCAGGAACGTCTTCTTCAATAGCCGCTTCGATCGTCCATCGGCCTTCTCCCGAGTCAGAGACTTCGCCTGAAAACTCGGTGAGTTCTCCTGATTTAGCCAGCGCCTCAGCTGTCAGATCCAGAAGCCACGAGGAGACGACGCTACCACGGCGCCAGACTTCCGCGATATTAGCGACGTTCAGGTCAAAGCGATCGGATTGCGCCAGAAGGGGTGAATTCTTACTCTTCATGATGTCGAAGCCTTCAGCGAAAGCCTGCATCATCCCGTATTCGATACCGTTATGGACCATCTTCACAAAGTGTCCTGACCCAGGCGGCCCGCAATGCAGATAGCCTTGTTCAGCACGTGGATCGAGATCTGTGACGTTACGATTTGGTGTTAACGGAATATCGCCTTTTCCGGGCGCCAGAGCGGCAAGAATTGGATCGATATATTCTGTAGCGTTTTTCGGACCGCCATACATCATGCAGTAACCACGCTCGAGCCCCCATATACCTCCGGATGTTCCCACATCAATGTACGATATGCCTTTTAGGGCTAGTGCTTCAGCACGGCGGATATCATCCTTGTAGTAGGTATTTCCGCCATCGATAATGATATCGCCGCAGCTCAGAAGGTTTCCAAGTTCTTTGATACAGGCCTCGGTAATAGCTCCCGCAGGCAGCATAACCCAGATAACGCGATGTGTCTCACCTTCAAGGTTTTTTACAAGTGCCTCAAGACTGCTCACACCGGTGGCATGTTCTGCTTCGGCACGCGCTACGACAGCGTGCGTAACCGTCTCAGTGCGGTCATGCACGACGACATTATGACCATGACGTGTGAGGCGCACGGCGATATTGCCCCCCATGCGTCCCAAACCAACAATTCCAATACGCATCAATGATAAACCTACCTGCGCTCAGAGATTGCTTGCAATGGATTGCACAACGCCAGCGAACTGGGAAAGGTGATCAATTCGGATCACGTCACCAAATTTTGGATCAGGTTTTTCTGCATCACGCAGCAGAACACAGGTCATACCTGCTCGCACAGCAGCTTCCACGCCCGCATCCGAATCCTCGAGAACAATGCAGGCCTCTGGAGGAACGCCTTCTTCTTGAGCAGCATGAAGATAAATATCAGGGTTTGGTTTGGGAATATTCAGGTCGCGAGCAGAATGAATTCGATCTTTTTGAATAATCTGATCAAGGCCTGTTTTTGAAAATTTTGCATCCATTTCGCATGTGGAAGAATTGGAACCCACGCGAATGGGCAGATCCAGCGCAATGATGTCCTGCAGCATATCTTCGGCACCATCGACCGTAACGGCTTGAGTACGCATCATTTCTGCAATTTTACGTTCCATCATGACGGCCCAATCGTCAGGAATTTTTGAACCACTTTTCTCGGCAATTAACTCGCCAATCTTCTTCAGCTCTCCGCCGGAAAAAATCTTATCCGCTTGGGCGTTTGTAATATTCCATCCATATTTTCGAGCTTCGTTTGCCATTAATTCTGTAGAAAGAGATTCTCCCCCAACTAATACTCCGTCACAGTCAAATATAACTAGATCTATATTTTTATTGTTCATGACAATATCTCCAAATTCTGTAATTTTTGATTTTTTTAATATTAATAATAAAAAAATTGTTGTTCAATATTGAAAATTTATATTCTTTTGTCTATCATGATAGTATCGTGTTTTAGGAGCGTGTTCGTCTATGCGTCTTTTGCTGTAGGGCTTTCAGATCGGGCATCGGATGCTAAACGGTCTGGCTGCTTTACGAGAGCCTGGCGCAGACAAGTGCGATCAATGGTCTATTCAATCGCTTTGATGTAACCCTGCGCAGCGCAGCCTATCTGCCGATGTCGGGCTAGATCCACACTGAAGAACTGAAGACATTTGAACTGTGAGCGTACTTCCATGAGTATGTCCACTAACATGACTAAACTGAAGCCCCTTCCGAGCCGATAGTCGAACATTCCTCAAGGTCAAGCGCTCAATCGGTGCCTCGGGCAAACCCAACACAACACCCGCAATCTCCGCATTTGTCGCTCTCAAATCCGCAATAGTGACATCGTGAATATGCGGGGTCGTTGACGTTAACGGGGCGGCAGGATCGGTCATCGAGACAGTCTGCTGTGTTCCCCCGGGCTGCCCTGCATAATAATCACTGATCGACAGCGGAACCCGGACATGATCCATCGTTAGGTGTTCCGCACTAATCCAGCCAATATCTCCCCCACGATCCCGCCCAGACTTAATCCGCAGTCCGGACAGTGTGTTCTGAAACGAGACATCAGAAATTCTAATATGATGAGCCCCATTGGCCAGTTCGCTGCCAATAGACAGACCGTGCCCTTCACCGAAGCGAGAGTGTGTGATGTTGATATCGCTCGTCGTTCGGCCCGGCTGCGTCAAGCCGGACTTGATGGCAATATTGTCATCCCCTGTCGCGATATCGAGATTGCTCATCGTGACATGATCTGAGGAGACAAGATCAATGCCATCAGTATTCCGAGACGAGGCAGGGTTGCGGATCGTAAGATGGTCAATCCTGATCTGGCTGGACTCCCTTACAACGACCGTCCACATCGGAGAATTGGTCGCCGTAACGCCTGAGATCCTTCCATGCTGCACATGCGAAAACTCAATCAGCCAGGGCCGCGGCAGACCATTAGCAGCAGGAACTCCCGGATAGTCTGGACCATAAGGTAAAGGACCTGTGGTCTGCGTCTTATGGGCTCGCACGGCTTGGGGCCACCAGACAGCGGCGCCATTTCCATCAATATGGCCCTGACCGGTTATGGCCACATCCTGAACATCAATCGCAGAGATGAGGGCTTCACCGGGCTGCGCAGCTTTCCCCAGAAAGGCCCAGTAGAAAAGATGAGTGTCCGAACTCCCCAGAAGGGTACTTTCCTGCTCCAAATTCAGCGTGACGTGATTTTTGAGAGACAACGGTCCGCTCAACCATATTCCTGACACCAACGACACCACGCCACCGCCAGCCTCGCTACAGGCAGTGATAGCACGTTGAATGGATGGTCCGTCATTTGTGCGGCCGTCATGCCGTGCACCATATGTGACAGGATCACAGCGAGAAGAATTTGCGTGACAAAGCACTGGGAAACTTAAGAAAGCTCCTACCGAGAACATCCGTAAGCAATTAGAATAAGATCTCATAAATTGCATCCAATTAACACAATAAAGTACAGAATGTCATGCTCCTGCATGAAACCGACGAATATAATCAATCATAAGTCTTAACGGCTTAGGCACATAATGTTAGCGAGGAAAACAAATATGCCACCCGGGATATAGCGAACAATAAGAAGGAGATAATTCCACCAGTCCACCGCTATTTAGATAAGGCTGTGCATCGGGAGAACTGACCATGCAGAGCCCAAAACCTGCGAGCGTCAGTTTAAGGCCCAGTTGCCGGTCTGATACGGCGTTGAACACCCTGACGTCGAGTACAACCGCATTTTCATTCGGAAGCTGGATGGTGCTGCCAGGGACCGTAATCGGGGAATTTCTAGTACGCTCTCGCAGGCCTCCCACTACAGCATTTCGTCATGATGACCCAAGCCTCTGAAAATTTCACTCATTTAAAATGGTCTATCTTTCTCCAAGACTACTAGGCAATGATTGCATATCCTCACGTTACGCTGAATAATGGCGTAAAATGCCTCTCCTATGGTTTAGCGTTTACCAAGTGACCAATGATTCTCAATCCGAAGTCTCAGTGCTTTAGGCACTCAATATGGGCTATTGTCTGATTGATACAGTGACAGAATATGAGAACGAAGCTGCTGTCGGTCGAGCTATTACAACAAATATCACTCCCGTAATGAAATTTTTTTCACCACCAAATTATGGGTCCAACGCGACCTTGAGCGCATCAAATGGATCGCAGACAAGCATTTCAGAACGCAAGATCCCATTCATGCATCCTATTCATGAATTTTATGAGTAAAATATATATAGTGATTTGGGTTCCGAACAGATATCGTTCTTTTCAAAAAGTCTGTTCTTGAGAGTGAAAGTCGAAAAGATGGATCTAACCATAAACGGCGTACCTCACCAGCTTGAGATCGAGCCAGAAACTCCCCTGTTGTGGGCTCTGCGTGATGACCTTGCCATGACGGGTACGAAGTATGGTTGCGGCCTCGCGCAATGCGGGGCCTGCACGGTCCTCGTGAATGGTCAGGCTGTCCGGTCTTGTGTCACGCCCATTGAAAGGGTGGCAGGCGCTTCTGTCTTAACCATTGAGGCAATAGAACAAGACGACCTCGGCAAACGCGTCGTCTCGGCATGGGTCAAACATCAGGTCCCTCAATGCGGCTACTGTCAGTCAGGTCAGGTGATGGCAGCCGTTTCTCTCCTCAAGCAGGTCCCTCACCCAACAGACGACGATATTAACGCCGCCATGCTCAATCTTTGCCGGTGTGGAACCTATAATGCCATCCGCGCCGCAATCCATGACCTGGCGTCCTCTCCTGAAAACAAAGGGGCATGAGCATGAGCAGAGGCCCGTTCGAAAATATCGCAGAAACCGTGCAAGAGCCCGTCAATTTGTCCCGTCGTGGCTTCATGCGAGCATCAAGCGGCGCTGCAGCGGGCGCATTTATTCTCGGATTTGGGTTGCCGACACGACGAGCTCGCGCCGACGATACGAAGTCTCCGAAATTTCGTGGGACACAAGTGCCTGCCTTCCTTGAAATCCGTCCAGATAACACGGTCCTTCTGCAAAGCCCTTTCATCGAAGGAGGCCAGGGGACTTTCACCGCAATGGCACAAATCGTCGGTGAAGAGCTCGATGCTGACCCGGAAACATTTATCGTTGAGAATGCGCCTGCAGGTGACGAATACACCGTTATGGATAGCGGCATGCGCATTACGGGCGGAAGCATGTCTGTGCGGGATGGCTATGCTCCCATGCGTCGTCTTGGTGCTCTGGCGCGGGCAATGCTCTTACAGGCTGGCGCCCAGCAGATGGGCGTTTCTGTGACTGAACTGACAACGCAGCCCGGCTATGTCGTACATACAGGATCTGGACGTACCGTCCGCTATGGAGACCTCGCTCACGTCGCTATGGATCTTCCGATCCCGGATCCTGCCATTGTGACGCTCAAAGACCCCTCACAATTTCGGTGGATAGGACAGCCCGTACAGAGGCTTGATATTTACGAAAAATCAACCGGAAAAGCGGAATATACGATTGATATGCGTGTGGAGGGTATGCTCCATGCAGCTGTCCAGCATGCCCCCCGACTGGGAATGACCATCGCGTCCATTCGGAATGAAGAGCAGGTCCTCAACATGCGGGGCATCCACTCCGTTCACCACCTTCCGGGCGCCGTCGCTGTCGTCGCAGAACGCTGGTGGCATGCCAAACAGGGAGCTGAAGCCCTTCTCGTCAACTGGGCCGAGGCCACTCTTGGTACCGCAGAAACCATGCGCGTGATGCCATCTGATTTTTCTTCAGAGTCATACAAAACACATCTTGCAACGGCGTCCGGAAAGATAGACGACGCTGAGACTAAAGGAGATACAGAACAGGCTCTCCAAAAAGCTCACACCGTTCTCGAAGCAACATATTCCAGCCAATATGTAAATCACGCCCAGCTCGAGCCGCCTTCTGCTCTTGCCCGCTACAACGCTGACGGAACACTGGATATCTGGCTACCCAATCAGGCCCCCGATATGTTCCGGGCCGATATGGCCAAGCGTACAGGCCTTGATGTCGAAAAAATCACCATTCATTCGCCACTTTTGGGTGGATTTTTCGGTCGTCATTTCCTTTACGATCAGGCTAATCCCTATCCGCAAGCCATTCTTCTGGCCAAAGCGACAGGACGCCCCATCAAATTGATCTGGAGCCGCGAAGAAGAGTTCCTGCGCGATGCTCTGCGTCCGCTCGCGGTGGTCAAGTTCCGTGGTGGCCTTGATACAAACGGCTATCCTGTGGCGCTTGAAGCGATCAGCGCGACGGAAGGGCCAACTGAAGGGTTAGGTCCCAAACGGGGTAAGGATCTGGATCCATCAGCACTCGAAGGTTTAACAGGCAAGGCCTACGACATTCCCAATCGTCGTATTTCCCAACGATACATCCAAAGCCCGACTGCGCTTGGATACTGGCGCTCGGTCGGCAATTCCATGAATGATTTTCTATACGAAACTTTTCTGGATGAACTGGCGGACAAAGGTGGCAAGGATCCGTATGAACTTCGTCGCCATCTATTACGAGGCAATAAACGTCTTACTACCCTGCTTCAGGCCGTAGTGGACCTCTCCGGCGGCTGGAAGCGCGGTCCCTTTACTGCTGCAGATGGCTCCCGGCGCGCCCGGGGGATCGGTATGGCATCTCCGTTTGGTTCTGAAGCCGCTGCGATAGCGGAAGTATCGATTGAACAGGGGCAGGTTCGTGTACACGAGATCTGGGAAGCTCTGGATCCAGGTTCCATCGTCAACCCGGCTATTGTAGAGGCTCAGATCAACGGAGCGGTTGCTTTGGGCCTGTCCCAGGTACTCCTGGAAGAAGCTGTATATGAGAACGGTATGCCACGGGCCCGGAACTATGATGGCTATCCCATTCTCACTTTGGATCATATGCCGCGCGTTCATGTAAAAATCGTGGAAAGTGGTGAGAAAATGGGAGGTGTTGGTGAGCCTCCCTTACCCGCTATCCCCCCAGCCGTTGCCAATGCCGTGTCGACACTCGTCGGGCGCCGTATCCGCAGCATGCCGCTGTCACGTCATAATTTTCAAAGCTGATACGCTAGCGGTTACCGAGCGCCTCCCATGCGAGCCCATAACGATGCGGATTAACACATGAATAACCGTTTGAAAAAAGCTCTCACAGTCCTCGCACCGACTGCTGTTGTTCTAACGGCTGGCGTTACCTGGTTTGTATCCCGCACGCCCGCGTCTCATTTTGATTCCGTGATTTCTCCCGATCTTTCGCCTGCGCTTGTATCTCGTGGTGAGTATATCTCACGTCTTTCAGACTGCGTGGCGTGTCATAGTGTACCAGATGGCGCAGCATATACTGGTGGTTTGAAGATGGTCACTCCAATGGGTGCCATCTTCGCGACCAATATTACGCCAGATCAGACAACCGGGATCGGCACCTATACGCTTGCTGACTTTGATCGTGCCATTCGGGCCGGCGTCGCCAAGGATGGACGGCGCCTGTATCCTGCAATGCCCTATCCATCATATGCAAAACTGTCCAATGAGGATGTCCGGGCTTTATATGCCTATTTCATGAAGGGCGTGCCTGCCGTTCATCGTGAAAACAAAAAGAGTACAATTCCCTGGCCATTAAATATGCGCTGGCCGCTGTCTTTCTGGAATGAACTTTTCGTACCTGCTGGCCAATATGTTCAGGATGCAGCTCGCGATAAACAATGGAACCGTGGCGCTTATCTCGTGGAAACGGCAGGCCACTGTGGCGCCTGCCATACGCCACGCAGTCTGGCGTTCAATGAAAAAGGCATGAACAGTCACAACTCGCAGTTTCTCTCCGGAGCACTTATTGATCACTGGTTCGCACCCAGTTTGCGCAATGACCCGAACACTGGGTTAGGACGATGGAACGAGCAGGATATTTTTGATTTCCTAAAGACGGGTCGGAATTCCCATGCCGTTGTCTTTGGATCCATGACAGAAGCCTTCAATAACTCAACACAATTTTTCTCTGACGCTGATTTAAAGGCCGTGGCACACTATCTGAAGTCTTTGCAGAGAAACGCATCTCATACTGTCCAACCCTGGCAGTATGTCCCAACAACCGCAGAAGCTCTAGAGCCAAATCAGCGCAAAACCCCTTCAGGAGCTCAGACATACATGGCAAAATGCAGCTTCTGTCATGGGACTGATGGACGCGGACAAAGCGTCTGGATTCCTCCTCTTGCAGGGGCCGCCTCTTCTCTAACCGCAGACACGTCATCACAGATCAACATAACGCTCAACGGATCTGGACGTGTCGTTGCAAACGGTATGCCTGATGCCTATCGAATGCCGTCTTATCGTTCCCAACTGTCAGATCAGCAGGCTGCAGATGTTCTGACGTTTATTCGATCGTCCTGGGGAAACCGTAAAACGGTTATTTCACCCAATGACGTCAAAAATATCAGAAAGAGAACAACCCCGGCGCAAATATTCCCAGTAATTTTAAAAACGGAGTAAGATGTTCTCCTCCGAAGATAGTTCATCATCAACTATAGAAAAGAAAATATGCCTAACGACCTTCCTATCATCACCGAAATGCCCTGGAGTCCACCAGAAACTGCGTTGGAGGTGATGAGATCAAAACCGTGGGCGGCATTTCTTGACAGTGGTGGTCCGGCTACAGACAGCAGATCAAGGTGGACGTTTTTGTGCCTCGACCCGATTGAAACTTTTGAATGGAAATTTCCCTATCTTAAAAAAAACGATATATATATAATTGGCGACGCTTGGGGAGAATTAAAAAGATTATTTTCGAAGTACAAAATAGATCCCGGGACGTATCAAAATAATATTTTCATCCCATTTTTAGGTGGTATAGTAGGAATTATTTCTTACGAAGAAGGCCTAAGAAAAGAAAATATTCTTTCTAAACATAGTTCAAATGCTCCTGGGATGGTGTTTGCGGCATATCAGGATGTCTATGCATTTGATCGTCTGGAAAAGCGTTGCTGGTGGGTAAGCCGATCGGGGAAAGAAGCGCCACATTTAACACCTCGAGCTTCCTCTTGCATGATAAAAATACCATTAAAGGCAGAACAGTCACGCGAGGATTGGACCAAGAATGCAGAAAAAATTATTTCCTATATTGGAAAGGGGGATATCTTCCAGGCTAATTTGACAATGCGCTGGCGGGCAGAAAATCTAGAAGATTTTGACGAGTTAAGTGCATATTGTTCACTACGTAACACTTCTCCTTCACCGTTCGGAGCTTATTTCAAATCTCCACATTGTTCTTTATTGAGTGCTTCAGTTGAACGATTTCTTTCGCTATCCACAACAAGGAAAATAGAAACACGCCCCATTAAAGGAACAGCGCCTCTCGGAAAAAGTATTGAAGAAAAAATTAAAAACAAAAACAACCTACTGAAAAATGAAAAAGAATTAGCAGAAAATTTAATGATTACTGACCTTATGAGAAATGATATTGGAAAAGTAAGTACGATAGCGTCTGTAACAGTGCCTGAGTTATTTGAGATAGAAGAATTTAAACACATTTTACATCTTGTATCTCAAATAAATGGTAAACTGAAAGAAGGATTAACCCCTGTAGATTTGCTTGAAGCGACAATCCCTTCAGGTTCGGTTACAGGTGCTCCAAAGAAACGTGCACTTGAAATTATAGATGACACGGAGATCTCTCCCAGGGGGCTGTATTGTGGAAATTTATTTTGGATTAGTTATGATGGAGCAATGGATAGCTCCGTTTTGATACGCAGTTTGTCTAGAATAAAAACTCAAATTTCGATTGGTGCTGGTGGGGGCATTACTTGGCTATCAGATCCAGAAAAAGAATACAATGAAATGATTTTAAAAGCTACGCCCATACTTAAGGCATTTCAATAATGAAAAATTTTACATGGATTAATGGAGAAATTCTTTCTTACCTGGATGCGAAAATTAACGTAAATGATCGCGGCTTTCTTCTTGGTGACGGTCTTTTTGAGACAATGAGGGTAGTTAACAAGAAAATCCCCCATTTAAGATTACATCTTTCCAGACTGGAAAAAGGTTGCAGCACTCTCTTTTTTCCTTTCCCTGAAAAAATATTATTAAAAAAAGGCATAGAAGAAATATTAAAAATCAATGTGATAAATAATGGATCCTTAAGGCTAACTATCACGCGAGGAGACGGGCCGCGTGGTATAATTCCTTCCGGAGATACCAATCTTACAATTATCCTGCAAGTTTTTGATGAAACCAAAACAATACTATCTCCTATAAAACTTGTTATTTCAAGATATTTTCGAGACGGAAGAAGTCCTCTTTCTGTAGTTAAAACTACTAATTATTTACCGTCCATTCTAAGTCGCATAGAAGCAAAAAATAAAAACTATGACGATGCTCTTCTACTGGGGCACACAGGCTCTATTGCAGAAGCAACCGCAGCAAATATTGTTTTTTTGAAAAATAATATACTTGTAACTCCTCCGCTGTTAGACGGTCCTTTACCTGGAACATCCAGAGGTCGCCTATTGAAGGCCGGTTTATGTAAAGAAATTTCGGTGAAACCAGAAGAGTTACCCTCCATCCAGGGAGCATGGCTTATTAATGCACTTTCTATTGCACCCGTCACTGCAATCAACAACTTATCAATAAGACAGTCACCCCACAAAGGGGAAATTATAAAAGACTATCTATTCTCCGATATAAAATAAATAATTTCATTTAACTTAAATATTATTTACAGAGTATAAAAACTATTTTTGGAAATTCGAATTAAAGGATTTCCATATGCCCTTCTGCTTGATTCAAGCCCTGAATATGACCGCGAGAGCAAAGAGACCGGATGACCGACGTCATCTGAAGTACGAAGCGTTAGTTGTTTGGCCTGACCGATGAAAAATGGGAGCACAAAGCCCCTCCCCTGATGCCGCCTGCGAACCAGCGTAGCCTGAAACGCGCAACCAATTTTCGCGAGATCATCAATGCGCTGCGCTATCTTGTCCACTCCGATTGTAGCTGGCAGATGCTGCTGACTCATTGTAAGCATGTGGCCGACCATTTACTGGTAGTACCGCAGACGGAGTCACCGTTTTTTATTCTGTACTCTCCATCATGTCTGCATGATTCTGGATCGTGAACCTGCGCCTGCGGGATACGAAGCAGCCTATCCAGTCTGGTGTCATCGATAGTTAGAGTATCAGCCCCCCCCTCACGCAAAGGTCCCCGCTTATGACGCCAGCGAAAAGCTCGTTGATCGTAAGCGACATATAGATAAAGCTACTTTTATCAGCTTCATGGGTGAGGTTATCCTGCGCAAATGCTGGCAAAGATCTTCGATCTTACGACCAGTTCGCCTCCTGTAGCACTAACAGATGTCAGGATCGATATGATCTGGCATAGATCCTATGGAGACGATCAGGCGCACTGCTGGATACGCGACACATTATGGAAAGTGGCGCAAATTCGTTAAAAAATTTATGCCCAGTGGTGACAGCATTATTCCCGAGCAATAGGGATATGATATCTCATGGCTTCTACCAACGCTGCAAAAGCTGGTGAGTGTAGTCGCCTGCTGGGGTAATATAGATAAGGGCCTTCACACTCCAGACTCCACTCCAAAAGCACCTCAACCAGACTCCCCGTTTCAATATAGGGCTTTGCCAGATCGTAAGGAATGTAGCCTAATCCAATCCCATCGATGGCAGCATTGAGGACCAACATGGAGTTGCTAAACGTTGTTTGCCCCGTAAAACGAAATGAAATTTCGCGACCTGTCGGTTCACGAAACTCCCACTTCAGGTTTCCTCCAGCAGTCGTCATCCGCATATTAATACAGTTATGACGGCGCAAATCATGTGGCGTTGCAGGGGGCAGATGACGGCGAAAATAATCCGGTGATCCTACGACGCAAAAACGCCAGTCTGGGCCCACACGCGTCGCGACCATGTCTTTCTCGACGGCTTCCCCGATACGGACCCCTGCATCAAAGCGTTCTGCAACAATATCAACAAAAGCGTAATCCATACTGAATTCGATGTTGATATCGGGGTACTGCCGAAGAAATGCGAGAAGTTTAGGTCGAAATACCAGTTCTATGGCCGCATCGGTGCATGTGATACGAATTGATCCGGCAGGCTTGCTCCCCAGAGAAGCAACTGAATCGAGTTCCGCAGAGACCTGTTCAAGAAGTGGCCCCACACGCTTTTGAAGCTGCTCTCCGGCATCGGTTGTTGCGACATTTCTAGTTGTTCTAGACAGAAGACGAACCCCAAGCCTCTCCTCAAGCCCCCTCACCGTATGGCTCAAGGCTGAGGGTGTGACACCGAGTTCAGCAGCAGCCCGCGTAAAGCTTCGTTCTTTGGCAACCGCGAGAAAAGCTGTCAATTCGTTGATATGATCGCGCGGCATTACTGAGCTTATTTCAAAGGTTCATGCACGTTATATGCTCTAATCGAGTGCTGCAAGATCTCTTATCGTGTTGAGAACAAGGCCTCTTCTGGCCTCATAGCGAAGCACAGGAAATTTTTATGGAAATCTTCCGCGCAGGTCACAAGCCGTCTTTCAAAGGGCCCGGAGACTGGTTCACTGGCACGGTCAGGGTTGATATGCTTTTCAACCCTGCTGCTCCCGATCGGGTTCAGGGTGCAAATGTGACATTTGAACCGGGTGCACGGACAGCCTGGCATACTCATCCACTGGGCCAGACCATTATTGTGACATCAGGCGTTGGTCGCGTGCAGCGATGGGACGGTCCTATCGAAGAAATCCGCCCTGGCGACGTGGTTTTCTTCGAACCGGGTGAAAAGCATTGGCATGGCGCCGCGCCAGACACGGGCATGACCCATATCGCCATTCAGGAAGTTGAGAATGGCAAAGTCGTAGACTGGCTCGAACATGTCTCTGACGACCAGTATGGGCAATAATTCAAATATTTATACAGGTAAAACATCATGATTAAAGATAAAATTGTTCTTATCACTGGTGCATCTTCGGGCATTGGCGAAGCAACCGCACGGCTTCTCGCACGGCAAGGTGCGAAAGTTGTTCTGGGTGCGCGTAGAGAAGAACGCCTTCAACAAATTGTCAGTGCTATTGAAAGCGAGGGCGGAACAGCGACCTACCTCGTGACGGATGTAACGAAGCCGAGCGATAATGAAGCTTTGGTCAACATCGCCAAAGAAAAATACGGTCGTCTTGACGTTATTTTCCTCAACGCAGGTCTGATGCCGACAGCCCCCGTATCCGCCTTGAAGACGGAGGAATGGAATGCAGCCGTCGACATTAACATCAAAGGCGTTCTGAATGGCGTTGCTGCCGCCATGCCTCATTTTCTGGCACAGAAATACGGTCAGATCATTGCCGTTTCGTCAGTGGCCGGTCTTAAAGCATACCCTGGCAGCGCGATCTACGGCGGCACCAAGTGGTTCGTTCGCGATTTCATGGAGGTGCTTCGCATGGAGTCAGCCATGGAGGGTACCAATATTCGCGCCTCCACGATTTATCCTGCAGCGGTGAAAACTGAATTGCTCGGCGGCATTTCTGATCCCGGGGCGGCTGCAGCCATGCAAAAGCTATACGATCAGCATGCTATCCCACCCGAACGTATTGCCGACGTAGTCTCGTTTGCGATTTCTGCCCCAGCAGACACAACGATCAACGAGTTTACAGTTGGGCCAGCCAATCAGGCCTGGTGAGGAATCCTCAATGCCGCATATCATCGTTAAGCTATGGCCAGGTAAATCCGAGCAGCAGAAACAGCGTCTGGCGGATGCGATCACCCAGCAGGTTACCACTATTCTGGGTTATACGGACGATGCGGTCTCGGTTGGTTTCGACGAGGTTGCATCATCAGACTGGCGTGATCAGGTTTATAGACCTGATATTCAGGACAAAGAAGCATCACTCTACAAAAGTCCTAAATATTGTAGGTAAGAATTTTTTCGAATATTTCACGTGGGTATTCTTATTATTTATGTAAAATATTTGAAATATCCTGTCACGACGACGATATGCCCCTAGAACACCATCAAACGATGAAAACCTGAAGATCTCGAAGAAGCCAATTATTTTAATTGCTTCTGTGTGGTTTCATTCCTTTTGCATTGATTGGGGCATAGATCATGAAGCAATCTGGCTTTTTTGATGTGGATAAGCGGCTTGCTCCCCTGAGCGAGCTCAAGTATCAGCGCCGCCGCTTAATAAGTCAGAACATGGAAATCTCACACTACTCAAAACGTAGAGCGAATGCCATCACGGCAACCGTCAATCAGTACGCCGCAGCCGTAAAATCAAAAGACACGCCCATCAATCAACGGTTCTTTTATCCTTCCACCCTCCTCTCAGGTGAATAGGTCTCCGCCAATCCTGGAACGGCTCAAATAGAGGTCATCAGCTGAATCCCGCAATAGCTCTGGCCTTGTATGGTTCTTCAAGTGCTACGATTTCATCAGTCGTTAGCTCTACGCTCAGCGCGCTGATTGCATCGTCAACCTGAGCGATTGTGGACGCTCCTACAATTGGAGCGGAAACTTCAGGTTTATTCAACACCCATGCCAACGCAATCTGTGCCATAGGACTTCCACGACGCTCAGCTATTTTCTGAACTACTGAAATGATCGCCTCGTCAGCTTCGCCTTCCAGCGTCTTTCCAAAATTATCGGCCTTCGATCGCGCAGTCTGTATGTTAAAGGGTCGCGTTAAGCGACCGCGTGCCAAAGGACTCCAAGGGAGGATGCCAACCCCCTGATCGCGACACAGCGGTAGCATTTCGCGCTCTTCTTCTCGGTAAAGAAGATTAACCAAATTCTGCATTGTCGAAAAAGTTGTCCAACCGTTTGAACGCGCAACTTCTTGTGCTTTCGCAAACTGCCATGCGTACATCGAAGACGCTCCGATATAACGCGCCTTACCTGCACGGACGATATCATGGAGCGCTTCCATTGTTTCTTCGATCGCGGTTGTATAATCCCACCGATGAACTTGGTACAGATCAACATAATCAGTTCCAAGGCGGGAAAGACTTGCGTCAATTTCAGCGATGATTGCTTTGCGCGACAACCCTTGCTTATTCGGTCGCATCGCGGAACCGAGTCCCTCAATGGGATAATAAACTTTGGTTGCCAATACCATTTCATCGCGTGAAAGAAATTCTCTGAGAATTTTTCCAACAATTTGTTCTGACGTTCCTGCAGAATAGCTGTTAGCAGTATCAAAAAAATTTATACCACACTCAACAGCTTTCCTAACGATAGGGCGCGCAGCACTCTCGTCCAAAGTCCAAGGGGGAATACCCGCGTGGGGTTGTCCAAACGTCATGCATCCGAGGCATAGACGAGATATGTCCATCCCGGTGGAACCGAGTTTTCCGTACTCCAACTGGATCTCCTTTCTTTTGTGAGCGCCGCACATCTACTATCTTACAAGGCACTGGCATCGGTAAAAACGGTCAGAGCCAATTCAAGAGCGATATCGAAAGAGTTAGGTGCTTTAGACCCGTGTTTTGATAAGTCGGATTGATGATAAATATTTCTGGATCTGAATCCATATTTTGCAGATAGGTAGCAGTTGCCCTCATACTGGACCTAGGCAGAGCCCCTTTGGCTTCCGGACGGCCGACATCGTCAGCTAATATGGAGCGCTCAAAAAATTGGAACTCGGTGCGTCACAATCCAAACTGTCAAAAAAATATATTTCCATCTAGCGCAGCGCGGCAAGCCCCTTTAAATGCAGAAGAATGATGCAAAGCGCGTGGCAGAGTAAAGGAGTGCTGGTCTTTTGGCCGCTGGTTCTGCTCGCCATCATTATTCGCCTCAGCGTTGGAAGTCTGCCTTTACCGCAGTTCCTCCTCGATGATCCGTTTAAGCAGCTGGCCAGCCTCTCGACCCTGTGCGACAGTCAGGATCTTGGCAAGCATAGTCCCGATCATCATCATGCAGCAGACATCGGTGATGGTATTGCTGTAATTGACGATCTGCTAACGATCCTGGCGATCGGATGCGCCGTTGCTGTTCTTCTCGTCTTTTCTGGAACAAGTCGGCGTGTTGTCTGGTGCTTTCCGCCAGTACGGGCCCCTCCCTTATGGCGGCTGTCGGGCATTTATGCTCAGGGTCCTCCCCACCTGATCTGACACAAACCTAGCACCTTTATCGCACCTGCGATGAAAGGCTTTCTGCGTTTTTCAGATCAGAACGAACACATGAACACTTCTTTTGAATCAAGCCGTCCTCTCGGCTCGCTAGTGCTTGGCTGCGTTTTTCTTGGTGCTTTTCCAGCCCACGCCCAACCTTTCCAGGCACGTTCTCGCAAAACAGTAACAGTTGCTTCCTCTGTAAATCAGAAGCAGAATGTTGAAAGCATTTTGGTTCGAGGCGCCGCGCGTGGTTCGGCACTGCTTCGCCCCGTCGGTGAAACCACTTATAGTTCGGACCACATAGATTTTGCGCACAGGGCAGCACAGTCGGTCGCCGATATGGTTGCAACCCTCCCAGGAGTAACTGTTCTGCAAGGTAATGGCCCACGCGATAATGTCGTTTCTGTCCGTGGGTCAGGTGCACGTCAGTCTTGGGGCCTGAAGAACCTTCAGATTACGGAAGACGGGTTTCCCATGACGCAACCTGATGGCACGGCGCGGGCAGATTTGATCGATCCGCACGCCTATGAAGGCGTGGATGTCTCTCAGGGACCGGCCTCTACGCTATACGGTAATTACGCGATTAATGGGGCAATCAACTTCCGCACACGAAATGGAGCCGACATTCACGGCCTGGAACTGGGCTCAGACTTTGGCAGTTTTGGTCTTTTCAATAATTACGCGACGATTGGAGCAGGCAATAAACGCTACGACTTTATGCTGTTTGGCAGCGATGTGCGAGGCAAGGGCTTTATCGCGAACAGTCAGTATAATACCTCCACCGAGAATATGCGGCTGCGGGTCAATCTGACCTCATCAGATCGCCTCGTCCTGAAATTCGTCAATAATGTTACGGACACATCTCTACCGTTACGCCTCTCTCTCAACCAATTCCGCAGTAATCCCTACCAAAATGGTTGCGCAAATGCGGCATCGGCCGTTGCTGGATGCGCCTCGGTCAATCTTCTGGTGAATGGTGCGTATGGAGCCCACCAGGCGACGAGTCCACAACAGGCAGGGCTAGGGCGTTTTGACCGACGCACCATTGTAGGCCTGCGATGGGAGCATGATTTCGATCCAAGAACAACCTGGCATACCCAGTTTACTTACGATCAACGTCATACCGATCAGCCAACATCGACAACGGCTTTTGTGGGGCCGTTTAATTCCTACAATGTGCAGACGGATTGGACGAACCGTGGCCGTATCGGGAAAACGCCTCTGACCAGCTTTGTCGGTGCCAGCTTCGACTACATGGATTATGGCTATCAGGTCTATAATCTGACCCCGCAAGGCGGCGCGACGCGCGGTGCTTTGAATTCCACGTCATACGGTCACCAGTGGAACATCGGTCTTCGCTTCCAGGAAGACTGGCAGTTTTCTCCGCTTTGGCATGCTGTGGTTGGACTGGGTGGTACGCAATCTGATGTCGGAGCAGTTCAGACGCTCTACAATAGATCAGCACGTTCAACCGCGCTGCAAAATATCACGGCTAATCGACGCTTCTTCAATCTCGCACCTGAAGCCTCGCTGGTTTATACCCCAACCAAAGACTGGACTCTCCATACCCGCGTTGGAACAGCCTACGCCACGCCTGGCTATTCCAGTTTTTTTGTGACCCCTCAAGGAAACTACGGAAACAACACGCAGCTCAAGAGCGAAACAAGTCTCGGTTTTGATCTTGGTGTCGAATGGCATCCGTCACCCAGCATCAATATTCAGGCCACTGGCTTTTATGAGTTCTACAGAAACGAACTTGTCAGTCAGTCAGCGGGCGTCAATACACCCGCAGGAAGCTATACCTTCAACGCCCCGGCCTCAGAGCATCGTGGCATTGAACTCGGTGCGACATGGCAGCCATTGCGTGCCTCTCTGCCGGGTGCACGACTGAAGCTGTCTTACACCTATGGCAACCAGATCTACACAAAATACACTGAAACCCTGTCCAACAGTACGCTGGCGCAGAGCTTTGCACGAAAAGGCAACCTTATCCCCGGTGTCATCCCTCACTTCCTGGATGCGCGTGTCCTCTATAATCAGCCAGACGGATGGCTGCAGGGGCTGGGAGGCTTTGCAGAAGTGACGTGGAGAAGTACCTTTTTTCTCGACAATGCCAATATTCTGAAAGCTCCCTCATACGCATTGTTGAATCTGGAAATCCATTACGATCCACCTCCACGTATGGGCTGGGTTCATCGTCTGCACAGCTACTTCGAAGTGCAGAACGTGACCAATCAAGTTTATGCCGCCGGCGCAACTGACATTAGCGATACACTCCTCCCGACCGGACAGCAGGCTGGGCGGAGTGTTTTGGCCAATAAAACCGGATCCATCTACGCGGGTTCGCCACGAGCATTTTTCGGTGGCGTTCGGATCAAGTTCTGAAAGTGTTTACGACGATGAAGTATTTCAGAACGCCTCTATGGCCGGACTATCGCACCGTATGGCGATGGCATTTTTTTGCGGGACTCTTCTGCCTGCCCTTTATAATACTTCTGTGCTTCACGGGGTCCATTTACCTGTTCAAACCGCAGGTGGATCGTTGGATCGACTGGCGTTACGACCACCTAGCAAGCAGTGCGACACATTCAACGCCGAAACAGGAAGCCATGGCAGCACTCAATGCTGTCCCTGGCAGCCATTTTCTAGCCTATGAGCTTCCAGAGACGGCTTTTAGTGCTGCCCGGGTGATCGTCGATCGCCAGGGCACGGCCATTCGCGTGTATGTTGACCCGACATCGTGTAAGGTGCTCAAGCAGGTTCCTGAAGAAGAACGTTTTGAGCGCATCATCTTCAAACTGCACGGCCAGCTGTTATTGGGGAATACTGGCTCCATCATCATGGAAATGGTGGCCTCCTGGACAATCGTTCTGATTGCCACAGGCCTGTATCTCTGGTGGCCGCGCCATATACAGAATTTGGCGGGTATTCTTTATCCACGGATCACCCGGGAAGGTCGAGTTCGATGGCGAGATCTCCATGCCGTAACAGGGCTGTGGGTCTCCTCGTTTCTGGTTCTTTTTCTGCTTTCCGGCTTGCCATGGTCTTTTGTTTGGGGGCACGCCCTGTCTCGGGTGGAGACACAGTTCAGCCACCTGACCTCAGTTCCCGACTGGGAAATCGGAGCTGTTTCTGAACGAAATCGGATTGCAGGGCGCTCGGTCTCGCCTCAACAGACCGATACGATGCCAGGTATGGATATGGGCTCCATGGCTGTGTCGGACAACTCTATATCAGAAAGCCTGAACCAAGTGGTCACGACGGCTTCCCAACTCGGATTTACAGCCCCGGTTCTCATAACGCCACCGTCAGCAGGAGGCACGGCATGGAGTGTTCGTTCAGATACGCAAAATCGCCCAAACCGCATCAGCGCAGTTGTGGATTCATCCGGGTCGGTAAGATCAGTCCAGCGTTTTGAAGAGAAAGCCCTGACTGATCGCGTTATTGGATATGGAGTTGCAGCGCATGAGGGGCACTTATTCGGGAGAGCCAATCAATTTTTGAATCTTCTTGTAGCGGTTGGATTACTGACGATGAGCATCGCTGCACTTGCCTTATGGTTCAGACGCAAACCGCCAGGACAGTTGGGAATACCGTCTGTCGATCCCAACAAGAAGATTGGTGTGGGAGCGCTGGTTGCACTAATTGTATTAGGGCTACTCCTGCCAGAACTTGGAGCCTCGCTTTTGCTTCTCTGTCTTGCGAGCGTGCTTTCAAAAGCCATTCACCATCGTTACCATTAACTGGCAGGAACGAGATGACTGAGTCGTGTGGCGATTTCCTGTGGGTTGGTGTCGACCGGCAGAACGGAGACAAGCCGGTTATCGCCATCCATTAAATAGAGAACGGAACTATGATCCATGAGGTAGTCTGAGGACATATGTCCCACTGGAACGTCGCGACGTCGTGCCATAACGTGGAAACTTTCAATAACTGCGTGAATCTGAGATTCCGTTCCCGTAAGCCCAACGATACTAGGAGAGAAATGGCTGACGTAATCAGCCACAACATCAGGGGTATCACGCGATGGATCAACCGTGATGAAAAGCGGCACAATTTGGTGTGCCTTTTTTCCCATAAGATCGAGAGCCTGTGTGACCGTCGCGAGAGTTAACGGGCAGACATCTATGCAGTGCGTGTATCCAAAATAAATCAGCGTATAGCGCCCTTGGAATTGACGCTCCGTAAGAGGATGACCGTGCATATCGATGAGCGTATAAGGGCCGCCTAACGTCGGCGCCGCCCGATTGAGCAACATCCCGCGTATTCCGGTTGCCCCGAGAAAGAGAGCCGCGATGATTAACGCCGGAGCAAATAGTTTCTTCGCTTCATTGAGACGAGCAGGTTGCTTCTGAACAGGCTGCTTTAGTTTTTTACGTCCCCTACCACGGTTTGGCATAGCATCCTCCCTTAAGCATACTTTCTTAGCACACGAAGTATGCCACACGTATAACTGCCTCTAGAGCTACAGAAAGGGCAACCACAGTGTCAGTTATGCAGATTAATTTTACGCAAGTCCGACGGTAGGCTGAGGACTCATAGCGAGAAGATGATGATTGCGGCGTTTATATTTTTGCTTACCATATTGACTGTTTCTCTACGAGATATCCTTCCTGGAATGCAGGGCTTTATGTCTTTCCCTTGCAGGGCCTCCCTGAACCAGTCAGCATCATAGCCGCGATCTCCCACCAAGAAGACTATCCAGAAGAGCAGCGACACCGTTATAATCGCTGATCTGTGCCGCAGTCATAACCAAGCTCAGCGGTCGTCAGTTCTGATCCGTGATCGCATGCAGCTTCGGGTTCATGCCACCTTTTGTCCGTCCGATCGGGCGGCCCGGATTCCCTTTTCTAGCCGCAGGCTCGAAGCCGTGCGGGCGCCTTGAGATACGCCGCATCAATCATAATTGTCTGAGGCTCGGCTTTCGCGGCAGACAGGCCATCCATCATCCGCATGAAAATGCCCATGCCCCTCTAACGCTTCCAGCGGTTGTAGAGCGTCTTGTGCGGAACATATTCCCGGGGCGCATCACACCAGCGCAGGCCATTACGGTTCACAAAAATAATGCCGCTCAGCACATGGCGGTCATCGACGCGAGGTTTGCCGCGGCTCTTGGGGAAAGAACAAGCGCAGACGCACTATTTGTTCGTTTGTCAGCCCAAACAGGCCGCTCATCTCCAGTTTTTTGCAGAGCCTGAATCACATTCTGCCACCCATATCAATGGGTCCTAAGCCTAACAAGCGTGCTCAAGCAATCAGCGCCATAAGCTAATGGCTACAAAAGCTTCGGGAAGAAGATATAATGTAGTTCCGACTGGTTAAAACGCTGATCATTTTTTAGGAAATTAAATTATCTTTCATGGTCAAAGCCTTAATTTCCAGACCATCATAAAAATAAGTTTTGTCGTCGCAGGAGTGCTGGTCATGAACTTCCTCTCAACGTCAGCGGGTCACTGACCTCAACGTATTCCCTCTTTTGGAGCTTTCTATGATCAATCCTTTGGCCGCATTTCCTGTCCTGTGCGCCCTTCTCTTTCCAGTCAACGCTTTTGCGCAAAGCTCCCACGACTGGTTGCCGGAATCTGGTGTCAAATCTCCTTACAGTCCACTTGCTGTCCCAACGACACTTCGTCCACTCAAGGTTTCTCTGAGTATTTTGCTAAAAACAGGATTCCGAATAACCACGACCACCAGCTACGCTGAATCTGGAGCGCTTTTCACGCTTGAGAAGCACGGTCAGACCATTCTCTGCGTACTCACCCCTCCTAATCCGCAAACGGACCAAAATGTACCAACATCACGCTGCTGGTCTTTGTAAAGGCTGTTATCCTGTGAGGGTATAGGCGTCGCCAGAGCCACTTTCCCCTGCAGAATCTGAAGCCAAACGACCAGATGAGGCCTAATATACTGGTCTTGAGCTAAGTGGTCAGGCTTACAGAGGGGCTTGAGTTAATCGCGGTCAGAGACGAATGAAAGAGGTTCGGCCGTCCGTGTTGAAAATCTCCGGCGCACCGTAGCAGATCAGAGACTCCCGCAACGCCTCGACACAGAACTCGACATCCATCGTGTTTGACAGTTGCCACGACAGCACCTTGCGGCTCGACCAGTACCATGATGGCAACCAGATAAAGAAAGCCCTTACGCATCGGGATGTAGGTGATATCGGAGCACCAGACCTAATTGAAACGATCAATCACCAGCTTCCTTAGCAAATATGGGTATTTCTAATGTGCCGGATGCGGCACGGTCATCTGCCATCCGCGGTTTCTGATAGATCATCCGCAAGCCAATGATCGCCATGTGCCGACGGGCGCGCTTATGCCCTGCCCAAAAACGCGGGCCAACTCTCTTTCAATGATACACACTTTGTCAGACATCGCGCGTTAAGGAAACGTGGTGAAGTATCGTTTGCAACAGAGCAACCTACCTCGATCCATGCACAATATTTATGTTTTCATGAAATCAAATCATTTCTGTTCACGGGTTCGTTCAGGCATAAAGCTGGTCTGACGATGACCACCGTCGCCTAAAAAACTCAGATGACAAACTTGGGGACGCCATGCGCCTCATGCTCTCATTTTGGTTTGAGGTGGAGATAGGGATGCAGAAGCATAATGATTCAGGACACGACATTCAGTATCCATCGGCTTCGCTTCGATGAGAACTACCATCCCTCCGACAAGACGCGCCTTACAACCAATTTTGCCAATCTGGCGAGAGGGGAAAGCCGTCAGGAAAATCTGCGCAGCGTCCTGCGGATGATAGACAATCGGTTCAATGATCTGGCGCACTGGGATAATACCAAAAGAGATCGCTACACTCTTGAACTTGAAATCGTTTCTGTCGAGATGGATCTTGCCTTTTCTGGCCAAAGTGGCAGCTTCCCTCTGATCGAAATCCTCTACACAACAATTGTTGATAAAAACGCCAACAAGCGGATATCGGGCCTCGCCGGGAACAGTTTTTCCTCGTACGTGCGGGATTACGACTTCAGCGTATTGTTACCGGCTTACAATAAAAAGAAAGCCAAATTCAGTGTCCCCCATAACTATGGGAACCTGCATGGAAATCTCTTTAAAAGCGTTATGAACTCGACGGCTTACAAGCAGAATTTTAAAAAACTGCCGGTCATCTGCCTCAGTGTCTCGACCAATCGCACCTATCATCGGACGGAAAATCAGCATCCTGTTCTCGGTGTTGAATATGAGCAGCGTGAATTTTCCCTGACAGATCAGTATTTCAAAAAAATGGGAATGCAGGTTCGTTATTTCATGCCGCGTAATAGTGCTGCGCCACTGGCCTTCTATTTTTTTGGCGATCTGCTGTCTGACTATTCTACCCTTGAGCTAATCAGCACCATCAGCGTGATGGAATCTTTTCAGAAGGTCTACCGTCCTGAAATTTACAATGCCAATTCCGCTGCGGCTGACTGTTGTCAGCCGAGCCTGAAACATCAGGACTATTCCAACACCCGTATTGTCTACGACCGTGAGGAGCGTACACAACTGGCGATCTCGCAGGGGCACTATACGGACGAGCATTTCATCAAACCGTATCACGATATTCTCGAAAAATGGTCCGCCGACTACACCGCTTAAGCTCTCAGAAATACAAGGTCATTTTCCATGAAAACACTACTCCCTACCTCAACGGCTGGTAGCCTGCCCAAACCCTCATGGCTTGCACAGCCTGAAACACTCTGGTCCCCCTGGAAATTGCAGGGAGAAGAACTTCTCGAGGGCAAACAGGACGCACTTCGCCTGACGCTGGACGATCAGGACCGTGCTGGCATTGATATTGTCAGTGACGGTGAACAGACGCGTCAGCATTTCGTCACGACGTTTATTGAACATCTCAGTGGTGTCGATTTCGAGAACCGTCAGACGGTTAAAATTCGCAACCGCTACGATGCGAGCGTGCCGTCCGTTGTGGGGGCCGTAGCACGTGAAAAACCGGTTTTCGTCGAGGACGCGAAGTTTTTACGCACGCTGACAAAGAAACCCATCAAATGGGCGCTCCCTGGGCCTATGACGATGATCGACACGCTGCATGATGGCCACTACAAAAGCCGCGAAAAGCTCGCTTGGGAATTTGCTAAAATTCTTAATCAGGAAGCGAAAGAGCTGGAAGCGGCAGGTGTCGACATCATTCAGTTCGATGAGCCTGCCTTCAATGTGTTCTTTGATGAGGTCAATGACTGGGGCATTGCCACGCTGGAGCGGGCCATTGAAGGCCTGAAATGCGAAACCGCCGTCCATATCTGTTATGGCTACGGCATCAAAGCCAATATCGACTGGAAAAATGCTCTTGGGGAAGAGTGGCGTCAGTATGAAGAGATCTTTCCCAAACTTCAGAAATCTAATATCGATCTGATTTCACTGGAATGTCAGAACTCCCGCGTCCCAATGGATCTGATCGAACTCATTCGTGGGAAAAAAGTCATGGTAGGCGCCATTGACGTGGCTACCACAACCATTGAGACCCCTGGAAAAGTCGCAGATATTCTGCGAAAAGCGCTTCAGTTCGTGGATGCGGACAAGCTTTATCCTTGCACCAATTGCGGTATGGCGCCTTTGCCGCGTGATGTAGCACGTGGCAAGTTGAATGCTTTGGGCGCGGGTGCGGAAATTGTTCGAAAAGAACTCTCGGCCTGACAGTCGACTCGACAATTTTCTATCATGGAGGGCAGAACACTGGTCTTGCCCTCCATGACACCAGAATTTCCAAAGATATCAGCAGTTTCGCCACGTCTTCTGTGCTGTATAAAGTTAGCGAGAAATGCCCTCGATCCTTTTATCCTTTTATCCTTTTCGTTCTAATCGGCCTGAGCTTGCCGTCACGCGTCCATCTGATGCGCTCCCAACTGAAAATTCCCAGTGCATCCTGAACAGTGGCTGGCGTGAAAGGACGCTTGCAGATTTCTTCTGCCGTCGTTATCAATTTTTCAATATCACGCGTCTCGTTTAGCGTGGGGTAAACCATGTCTAGCACCTATTCGAACCGGCGCAGCCGTTTCAGACATTCTTGCTTTCGGCATCCTATAATCCTGTGGCGTTCTGAAAAAAAATCCACAAATCGCTTCAGACCTTTACCCTTCGAAAGGGCCAGACGTTCAGGTGTCTGAAGATAAGACAGAATATCTCTGACAAGGGAAGGCCTGCCACATTACGAGATGCGTTCGTCTTCGTCGGACGCCCCCCCCCCCAAGGATATGGGCAATCGCGTAAGTCAGGTCAGAGCGGCTCAACGTGGAGACATGAAACTCGTTAAGTCCATAGGTCGGCAAGGTACGAATCTGTTCCACCGCCACCATACAAGCGATGATACGACGCAGACCGGCAACAAGATCACTGGCATAGGCATATGCCAACCCGGCCGCGGACTATAGTCAGCAACACCTGCGGGGAGATCACCACGTAGGGCCACGATATAATTAACACCGGCATCCCGATAGCAACGGGCTAGGTCATTTACGTCCGCGCGGGTTACCCCGACACAGGTCAGGTGGGCGGCGGGAATGAGATCTGTATCCCGCTTCAGACGCAACACCGTGGAGAGGGTGCCGGCCTGCGTGGTCCCGCCCGCGCCATAGGTGACCGAGACAAAGCGGGGTGCAAGCGGTGCCAGATGCCGGATGTAGTGCCAGAGCCGCAGTTCCATTGCGTCAGTGCGGAGTGGAATAAACTCGAAGGACAGGATTGGAACAGCAGAATTACGAGATAACAATCCGTCGATACGCGTTTCCGACAACCAGTTGCTCAGAATGTCAGTCACAAACGCTCACAGCGTCAGATTTTTCCTTGAAAATTTCGGGAGAAAAATTGAAGCCATATTTCAATCCACAGTGAAAACGGTCGTGAATGTCATTGGAGACCATAGGCAGCGTCCGCATGAATGATTAGTCCCCCATAATAGAAGTTTATAAAAATGAACTGAAATGATATAGTTTTATAGTTATATGAATTTCGTGCATTTATCGGACAAACATGGGCATTCTGGAACGCAGTCATCTGACAATCATTCGGGAAGTCGCACGGGAAGGTTCGTTAACGGCTGCCGGGGTGCGTCTGAACCTGACCCAACCAGCGCTCAGCCATTCTATCCGCAAGATTGAACAGCAGCTTGGTGTCAGGATATGGCGGCGGGAGGGGCGGTCCCTTGTTCTTACTCAGGCCGGTGAATGGCTTTTGTTCCTGGCGAACCGTCTGCTCCCGCAGTTTGAACTGGCGGAAAGCCGCCTTGAACAATTTGCAAATGGTGGGCGCGGGACATTGCGCATCGGAATGGAATGCCATCCCTGTTATCAGTGGCTTCTGAAGGTCGTTTCACCTTACCTGGAAAGATGGCCCAAGGTCGATGTTGATGTACGACAGAAATTCCAGTTTGGCGGGATCGGCGCGCTGTTCAGCAATGAAATCGATATTCTGGTGACCCCTGATCCACTGTATAAACCAGGCCTGAAATTCACGCCGGTATTTGACTATGAACTGGTGCTGGCTGTTGGTCCGGAACATCCTCTTCGGAAGGCCAAATTTGTCCTGCCACAGCAACTCGCAGACGAAACATTGATTACCTACCCGGTTCCATCTGAACGACTAGATATTTACACGCAGTTCCTGCAACCGGCAGGGATTGGGCCACGACAGCAGAAGCAGATTGAGACGACGGACATCATGCTTGTGATGGTCACCCATGGAAGAGGCGTTGCGGCGCTTCCTCGCTGGCTTGTGGAAGAATATGCCACACGCTTTGAACTTTATCCCGTAAAACTTGGCAAACAAGGCATTGCCAAACAGATCTTCCTTGGCCATCGGGAAACTGACGAGGAAATTCAATATCTGCAGGATTTTATTGAATTCGCTGCTTCACCTCATTCAGATAATTAAGAATTGTTTCCGAAATTCATATTGATAATGTTTGCGCGTCTCGTTTTTTTACAATGTTAATTTTCTCTCTTTTCCACCCAAGACCGGACCTTGTACTCCCCCCCTTTGAACGACCTGTCTGTTCTACGAAGTGAGATCAGACAGGCGGCACTCGTCCTCATGTCGGACATTAAGACGATCGTTCTGCCCTCTACAAAGAAGACATGATCGATCAAGTGCGTACGAGCGTTTTGTAGTCAGTTGCTGCGATGCCCGTTGCCATGTAGGCACGCCTGGCCTGGGCTTCCCTGATCGTGTCCAGCGACAGCCCGTTTGAGAGCATGTCCTCGATCAGGTCGATATGCAGGGCCGCCAGAAGGGTATGGGCGGTATAGAGGGTCGCACCTTCCGTCGGCGAGCCCGTCCCTTCCTCGATAAACCTCTCGGTCACCCCAAGCATCCAGCGATAATGCGGGGATTGCAGAATGCCTGGGCCGAATTCGAGTGCTCGGATCAGGTGGCGGTTGTCCAGTTTGAACGTCAGGATCAGGTCAAGAAACGCCGCAAGACGCTGTTGCGGCAAGGTATCTTGCCGGAAAGGCGGCGCACCGCTCTCCACGCTTTCCCGCAGGGCGTCGATCTTTGTTGTCCAAAGAGCGTCAAGCAATCCCGCGCGACTACCGAACGCCCGGAACAGTGTTCCCTTCCCGACACTGCATGCCGCCGCAATGGCATCCATGGTCACACGTTCCGGCCCGTCAGCCTGTGCAAAAAGGGTATCGGCGGCCTCGAGCATGCGGATCGTGGCGGTCGGCGGCCGTCCGCGACGAACCACTTGATTTTCGGACTTATGGTCCGATATATAATGTGAATCTGGACTCATGGTCCGGAAATCATATCAAGGAAGCACCATGTCACCAACATCCGACCTGCCAGACTGGCTCGAAAATGCACTGGACGCACTTCGCGCGGGGGACATCGCGGGCTGGATGGCGATCTACGCAGACGACGCATGCCATGAATTTCCGTTCGCGCCCGAAGGCGCACCGCGTGAACTAATAGGACGGGACGCCATTGCGGCCTACATGGCCCATCTGCCGACGATCATCCGGTTCGGCACGCTGACCGACATTCGCGTTCGTAGCACAGGCGACGAACTGATCGTCGAGGCGACAGGCCATCATGAGCGCGTCGTCGACAACAGCACGAAGATCCTGTCCTACGTCTGGTTTATCGAGAGGCGTGACGCGAAGGTCACTCGGATACGAGACTATATGAATCCACTTCAGCTTGCAGCGATTGTCTCGGGCTGAATGGCACAGGCTGGCAGCCCCCTCTCCTCCCCGGAAGACGGCCTATCGGAACGAACGGCTTAAATAGGACTACTCCCGCCTACATAACAGGCATCCCGTAACCAACAGGCACACCTCAAAAGCAGCTACGACGTTAATATTGGGAAACAATGCTGATGCGCTTCACCACACTCAACGTGCCACCTTCGTAGTTATAGCTTAGAACCGCCGTCGACCCGGATGATGTCTCCCGTAACCCAGCGGGCATCATCTCCTGCAAGGAACACGATCACTCCGGCGATATCCCCTGGTATCGCTACACGCTTGAGCGCTTGGATACCCAAGGTAAATTCCCGACCTTCTTTCGTTTCGACAAAACTTGACATGTCAGTAGCGACGATACCCGGTGCGATCGCGTTGACACGGATGCCACGCGCACCCAGTTCCGCTGCAAAATGAGTTACCAATGTCGAGATTGCTCCCTTCGAGGCAGCATAGGCTGACAGTTTGCCAACAGTTGTGCGGGTCGCCAGCGACGAGGTAAAAATAATGCTGCTGCCAGCGCTCATGATGGGCGATAACTGCTGGACCAGAAAAAACGGCGCCTTGACGTTGATGGCAAACATATCGTCGAAGTCTGCAACTGTTGTATCCTCGAGACGGGCGGGACGCGCAATTCCCGCATTGGCAACGAGAATATCGAGTTTTCCGGAACAGACCTCTCTGACGCGCTCGGATAAGTCAAATATCTCTTGGATATCGCGCAAGTCAGCTGGGAGAGCATATGCCTGCCCACCTTTGCCTGTGATCTCCTCGACTACTGCCTTAGCAGCGTGCTCGTTGGAGCTGTAATGAACCAGCACTTCGGCGCCGGCAGCTGCCAGAGCGAGTGCCGTGGCGCGGCCCATGCCACGAGAAGCGCCTGTGACCAAAGCTTTCTTGCCATGCAGTTGAGCCATGGTGTTTATTCCTCTCATTATTTTTTACTCTGAGATCGTGCCGGACAGGACGTAAAAGTTGCCGTTCATCATCGTGTAGAAGGACCGGGAGGCTCTTGCTTCGAAATTGTCGCAGTGGACAACAGTGGATTGATCTTCTTCCTGCCATGAGAGCAGATAGAATCCTCCCTCCAGAGCGGTCCATTTGAAGGGCACCGTCATCTTGGTTCCCGTCTGGGGACCCGTCAGGAATTCGGCGGTAACGGTCATACCATCGTCGGCATAGGTATTCCGAAAGACAAGGTTTTCGCCATAGTTCACGACGAACGAGCGGCCAGCATAGGGAAATAAGTCCGTGTGGGTCATGCTATTCCTGCGAAGGTTTTAGTGGCTATCATATGAGGCACGCATCATATCGATCCCGCCTACCTCCGTAGGATAGGCGCTGTCTCAGGACGGAAAAATAGGCTCTGGTTCCGAACAGATCGGACGTTTACGTCCGTAATTGACTATTCTAAGTTCGAAAGATGGATCATCTCGCTGGTATTTCCGCCTTCGTCTCCGCAGCAGAATCATTGAGTTTCGTGGAGGCTGGCCGTCTGCATGGCGTTTCCTCGTCCGCAATCGGTAAAACCATCGCCCGTCTTGAAGCACGATTGGGCGTACGTTTGTTCCATCGCAACACCCGGAGCATGAAGCTGACGGCGGAAGGCGCGTTATTTCTTCAACGATGTCATCGCATTCTGGGAGAACTTAATGCCGCCGAGCAAGAGCTGAGTGATATACAGGCTGCGCCGAGAGGAAAATTACGCGTGAGCCTTCCGGCGATAGGCACAATACTTTTGCCTGTGCTTTCGGAGTTCATAGAGCGCTTCCCCGAAGTTGAACTCGATATCGACTTTACGGATCGGAAAGTGGATCTGATTGACGAAGGCTTCGATGCAGCCGTACGTATCGGCGAAACAAACGACACTCGACTGCTCAGCAGGAAAATTGGTATTTTCCATCGCCACCTCTTCGCCTCGCCTGCTTATCTGACGCAGGTGGGGCGGCCGGAGAGCGCAGCAGCACTATTGCACCATACCTGCCTGCTTTACCGGTTTCCCACGACCGGAAAAATCGAACCATGGCCCGTGCCAGAATGGGAGAGCATCTTGAGCAGCGGGAGGCTAACGACCGTCAGTTGTAATTCGATCGAGACGCTCACCTATCTTGCCCTTCAGGGACGAGGCATCGCCTGCCTACCCGACTTCGAAACGAAGTCGGCCTTGATCGATAAAAAACTGGAACAACTTCTGCTTACAGAGGTTTCGTCACCTCGTGACATGACAATTTTATGGCCGACAAGCAAGCAGCTCGTGCCTAAACTGCGTGCATTTATCGATCTCCTGATCTCACGACTGTTATTGAAACAGCAGCGACATGAACCTGATCGCCTCTCCTGACCAGATCTTTCGCAATCATAATGTCTGCTCGTTAACTTCGCAGGCGATAAGCAAGCCTTCCGCATCCACCCCATAGCTGCTCATTTTCTAGGGTCTGCGAAGCGAGCAAGCAGCAGTCGTTTCTTAGTCGATTTTATAATGATGACACGTTGAAGTTTCAGTACGACGTAATGAATACTAAAATGCTGTCAGTTTAAAGTTTTCCATGCCTGCCCTCTCCTTGCCCAGTCGTACATGAGTTGCTGCCCAGAATTCCCTCGGATCTAAATATCCAGATTGTTTCTGTTGAAAGTCAACCTATGTCCGTAAAGCAACTGTATCGGACATAGTGCCAGATGCATAAAAAAAACCGAAAAGGCCTCTCCGATATGCTGACTGAGAGTATCGATCCACGGACGGAGGCTGCCCCTGAGATGACAGTCCTATCGTTTCTAGTACGTTTTGCGACTCACGCAGGCTTATATCTATTTTGTATGTGTCGCGGTGGCTATTGGTGACAAGACAGGCAGAACAGCTCTCTACATATTATTGTGCCGCCTGCTGAATCCAACCTCGGCCTGCCGCCAAATCAAGAGTAATAAGCCAATGACGCAACACCTCACGTCCCAGATCACCATCCAAAATTAGATCACGTACCAAAGCGCTCCCGGAAGATTCGAGGCCTGGCTTTGGCGTCACACGCAACTCCTGACGGGCTTTCCTGTCCGCTTCGAGGCCAACAAGCGACGCTGCCTTCCTGTTAATCAGCGTAGGTCCGTAGTTACCTGTGTCAATCTCCATCCAGAGCATGCCCTCCCGTGTAGGAATTCCGAGGTCGACCGTTAGTGCCGCCCCTTCTGCGGCCCTGACCAACCTTATTGGTACCTCGGTCGCAGAGAGTCTGATCCGTGACAGGCTGCGATAATCTTCGAGAACAACCCGGTTCTTGGCGACATCAAGACTCACGATCTGTCCTGCAAAGAGATCAAGGCCTAGAATACCACTAAACTTTTGGGCCGGCGGCCCCATAAGCTTTTCGAGATCGATAACAGCCACTTGCGGCATCGTTACACGAAACATGCCTATGGCTACGTGTGTCGTGTTACATCGGGAAAGATCCAGTCTCTCACCAATCGCCCTGAAACCTGTGACTTGGCCCCAGGGAACGCATCCGATTTTTTGGGCCGTACCAGGCGTGATGCCAGACGTACCGATACCGCTATCGAACATGAATAGACCGTTCTGACCGTCAATCATGGCCTTGGTCGCAGCGATACCCTGATCGCCCTCCTCAAGTTGGATGAGGCCCCGCGCATGCACGGGCTGGATGTATAGGTAGAAAATCATGAGAATTACATAAGACAGGCATGTTGTTCTTATGGGCATGCGTTTCTCATTATTTTGAAAATCATCGTCTTTTTTATCTCAATGTTATCTGTCATGCGAAAAATAAATAGTGAAGATTCTTTTTTAAATCAGGACGATACACGCCAAATAGACTGAATATTTTGCTAGGAATTTACGCCTCTAAATGATTGCGCGTTCTCAAAAAGAGCAGAATTTCTTCAATTACCTGCCATCGATTCTTCTCCATAATCACCATATGCGTTCCTTCCCCAATCTCCGTCCAGCGACGATACGGGGCGTTGAGAAAACGTGGAAACAGGTTTCCCATCTGCTGAGTAGTTACATCCAGATCCCACTCAGCATGCAGCAGTAGAACCGGGACTTTGATCTCTTCGGGATTATAAAATGATTTTCCAACGGACCAGTAATCACGCACATCCTGAATCACACCCGCAGGTGCCCGGATCACTCCATCCTGCTCTGCTGGATCGCTCGCAAGAATAACTGAGACCCACTGTTCAAACCACCCTGCCGGAAGGATCTCTGTACGTTTCTGCTCCGGTGCGCCTTCCAGCCAGCGCTGACGAAATGCCTGAACATTGAAGCGCCGATAAGCGTGTATAGAGCCGCCAGGATCTAGACGTGAAACCCCATTATTAATCCATTGCGGGGCAATCAGAGCCAATCTCTCCACCTTGTCATTGTGAGCCGCCGTATACGCACCGGTAACCGTGCCCCCCCAGGACATTCCGATCAGGCAAAGACGTGGGAGGGCAAGCGCCGCGAGAAGATAATCAACAGCGGTACTCAGATCGCGTACTGCAGTTTCGGTCCTGACTTGAGGCAGGGCATCTTCAGGCGCACCTTCCATTCCAGAAGGCCGAGTTGACCCTCCGAAGCCCCGCACGTTGAGCGCATAAACGTCAAATCCTTCCCGAGCGAGGACATCCATGAATGCCCCCTCCCCAACAGGAACATCGAAAAGACTTTCTACCGGCAACGTTGCACCATGCATCAGTAGGATGGTGCGTTGTGGATCAAACGTCTTGATGTCTGAACGTCGTTTATGGCGGAGATGAAGCGAGATATCGGCCGTATCACTCGGAATGGATAAGTTTTCCATAAGCAGATTTGTCATTTGATGTCTCCTACATTTGGCTGTGCAAACTCCCACCCAAACCCTCCTGGACGACTCCTGACATAACCGGCACCTGTTTCCGCGAAATGACTGGTAAAGCAAAGGCTTCCACTTACAGCTGCTTCTTCAAGAAACCACCGTCGTGAGCGCTCGGCGGGCTGAACGAACTCACAGTAAACGGACCGTAAATCCGGCCTATAAACCTGCAGAGGGTGATGCATGACATCTCCTGTAAACCACGCCTGCACACCGTCTGACCGCAACCGGATCGACGCATGATCAATGCTGTGGCCGGGGGTAGGATGAAAGGAGAAGCCCGCAAGAACCTCTTGACCGTCGATTATAATCGCTTCTCCAAGCCCAGCTTCGATGACGGGGAGCATGCTGTCTGCATAGACGCGCGGTAGCGGATGATGATCTGGGCGCCCCAATATCTCCGGAGGCAAATCCGGTGCAGGGTCAATACGGTCATTGCTTGCACCGTATCGCGCCTCGATTGCTGAGAAAACGTGACGCGCGTTCGGAAAGGTCGGCACCCATTTTCCATTATGCAGGCGTGTATTCCAGCCGACATGATCGGCATGAATGTGCGTATGTAGGACGGCATCGACCCGCTCTGGCTGTACGCCTGCTGCTGCGAGACGTTTGAGGAACGGCGTATGCAGATGATCCAGTGCCGGTGCGGCGGGTAACGGCTTATCGTTACCCGTGGCGGTATCAACCAAAATATTGAGGCCAGAAACCTGAATAAGCCACGCATGAGTTCCCTGCGCAAGCCTGCCTGTCCCGGGGTTAAATGATCCTGGCGTCAAATACGGGCCGAATATTGCAAGTGCCTCGGCCTCGATATCCGGATACAGTTTTTTGGGGAGTGCATTATCCCAGTGAAGTTCCGGAATGCGCGTGACACGGGCGTCACCCACCTGAAAAGCCGCTGCCATAATTGATCCAATGCGATTGTTTTACATCACATCGGAAGTTAAGGTGCGCTTAGGTATCACACAAATCGATTTGATAAATGAAACCCATCGATCATTTCAATCTTAAATCTTTCGACCTCAACCTTCTAATCGCTTTCGACGTCCTCGTTTCCGAGCGGAGCGTCACAAAAGCGGCGCGCCGCCTTCGTATCCAGCAGCCAGCAATGAGCCATGCGCTTGCCACTCTCCGAATGTTGCTGGGAGATGAGGTGCTCGTAAGAACCGGTACTGTTATGCAGCCAACCGCTAAAGCATCTGCCATGGCCTCTCATGTTGGGGAGCTATTGAGGCAGGCTCAGAACATCCTGATGTCCGAGGAACAGTTTGATCCTGCGACGGAACAGCGGATCTTCCGTTTTGGCTTTTCGTCCGAACTTGAAGTCTTTCTGATGCCGAAACTGGCGGCCTATTTGCAACAGAATGCACCCGGAATACGACTGCTGTCACGTGGATCCCCTCGAAGTGAGGTCTATACGCTGCTGGATACGGGGGCGTTGGATATCGCAGTTGGGTGTTTTGATTTCGGATTGGAACGCTATTGTGGTGTATCGTTATATCAGCAGTCTCTAGCCTGCTGCTTCAACCCGAAACTGATCGATCCGGATGCTCCAATCACGGTTGAGCGTTATCTTGCGTTGCCCCATGTTCTCATGACGCTGAAAGATGACATCCAGGGGTGCCTGTCCGAGGCACTGATGCAGATTGGTCAGGAACTCAACGTGGTTCTCGCTGCATCAGATTTTCTGACGGCACTTGCGGCTGCCGCAGCAGCACCCGTTTTGGCTACGATTCCCAGTCGAATTGCTCAGCAGCATGCCGCGGATTTTGGTTTGGTGGTCCGTCCCGTTCCGCTGGATTTGCGTATCCCGGCAGTATCGATGATCTGGTCGGCCCGCAGTGATCGTGATCCCGCCGCAATGTGGTTGCGTGATGTAGTAGTGTCCGTATTGGAGAATACTGCAAGATTAGAGTTATTAATTGGAATTGAAAACTAGCAATAATGCTAAATATTTAAGGAAATAATACAATAAATATAAATTAATTACGAATGTTGATTTTAATATGAAGTGAATTTTCTGTATTTATATTATAAATTAATTTCTTATTTGGATTAATTTTTATCTAAATGCAATCTGGGGCTTTGGCGGCAGAAGAGGGTGCGGCTTCCTGCTGCGTAAGCCGACAATACACAGGATCTGCCGAAAAGCTGAACTGATACACCGAAATAACTGGCAGCGACGCATGTGCCCGACGATATCCGCTTTGCCACCAAGCCATCCCTGTCAAGCGCTATGATCGAGTAGGCGCTGGCGGTAGAGGTGCCGTTTGCCTGCGTCGAGCAGGCAGAGGTTTTGTAATATGCGTAAACGCCAACTACTGGTTTCACTACGCAAAACAAACTCATCCAATGAATCCGCAGCCTCGCCTTGAAAATCACCCAGGACTAAATCCCAATCCCGCATATGCTCCGTTGGCCCGTCTTTCGACGAGCGCATCAGGCACGGGCATATCTCGCCTACACTACAATAAAAACGGAATTGTCATGATAGGCAGGATTGGTATTCTCCTGACATAATCCTGTTCTGAAAGCTATTGCCAGACACATAAAATAGCTGGATATACCATGTGTACTAGCGATCGCTGCTATAGCACGGGGTCTCCATACCCCCTTCAAACCAGATCTGCTGTATTAGCTCCAGCGCTCAAACACACTTTCTAAGGTAAGAAACACATTCTTATTTTAACATCTTGCATGTATTTTCCGTTGCACAAAGTCTAGTCTATCCTGCCCCCAGAACAGTTCGTCTCCGACCACGTAGGTGGGAGTACCGAAGATACCAAGCTGTTCTGCGTCAAACAGGTTTTTTTCCCATACAGCGTACACCTCTGACGTTTGGGAAAAGGCTAATAGCTCTTTGGCGTCACCATGAAGTACGCTTCCAACAATATTCTCAAGCGTGTTCGTATCTGCAATATCCTGATCGTGGGCCCATAATGCGGATTGAATAGCCCACGATAGAGCGACATCGTCATGTCCCCTGAGGCCCGCGGCAATAACAAGACAAGCAGCATATTCTATAGTTCTGCAGGGGTAGTATTTTGGCTTCAGATTAAGCGGAATGTCTAGAAATTTTCGCCAACGTGTCAGTTCAACCACATGATAATTCTGCCGAGCTAAAGGACGCTCACGCAGAGGGATGCCACCATTATTCTGGATTATCCTGATGGGCCGTAGAGTGAGTGACACGCCTTCAGAACGCGCAATTTCACGTAGCTTTGGCATTCCAAGATATGCCCACGGAGATGAAATTCCGTAGAAAACCTCGATTGTTCCTACGTTCAACGGCTGTTCGTCGGTCATATTGTTCCTCGCTGCGCCAAAAACGATATAAAAATCGTGAATTGAAATGAGTTTAGCTCATTAACATCATTGCGTCATGCATTAATATAATATACGGATCAATAAGTATCTCAATTATATCCACCAATAATAATAGTTATTAGTGGATTGGCCAAATACGAATGGGCCTGTTCCCCCAACCTTTTCGTCCGGATTCCTCCATGTCCGCATCTCGTGAATTTCCAGCACTTATGACCCTCCTGCTGCTGGCATTGGGAGGCACTGCTCAGGCTACAGATGAGCAATCGTCTGATCATGACGTCATGCATAGACAGCCACCCCCTTCCCGCGCTCCGCAAAAAGCGACCGTAACGCGCGCACCTGTACCGGCTAGAAAAGCTGAAGAAATTCATGTCAGAACAGAGACGCTCTCTGGAGGTGTGACCAATACGACATCTGGCGGAGGTTTGATGCCGGTTCAGACAGTTCCACGCATGCAGAGCGGGGTTACGCGAGACTATATTGCGAAGCAATCCCCAACCACGAATACACTCAATCTGCTTCAAATGTCGCCAGGCGCGGTTGTAGCCAATTCTGATCCTTTGGGTCTCGCAGACCATACGAGCATTACCGTTCGTGGTCTGGACCAGACGGAGATCGGTCTGGTGTTTGAGGGAATGCCCGCGGGCGATCCCATTTATGGGATCGCCGATACATCAGAGTGGGCAGATACAGAAAATATTGGTCGTGTCGATCTGGCACAGGGAAGTAGCGACATAGCCGCGCCGGTTTATAACGCAGGAGGCGGCCAGATTACCGAAACGTTGCTGGATCCCAATCACAAAGCAGGCGCACTGTTATCGCTTTCGGGAGGAACACACGCAACGAACAAAGATTTTTTACGCCTGGATAGTGGAGAAATCGGTCACTCAGGTGTCCGGGCATTCATATCTGGCTCGTATACCCGAAACAATAACTGGCGCGGGCCAGGCACAAACCGTCGCTACCATGTCGATTCCAAAGTAATAAAACAGTGGGGCGCGGACAATCGAGCCTCAGCAGTCTTTACGTGGAACACGATTAACGAATCCCCAACGCGATATCTGTCACTTACTCAATGGAGACAGTACGGAAAATCATACAACTATTCTGGTGAATACACCCCGGGCAGCACGACTTATTATCGACTCTATCAATACAAACGCTCTTCAATGATGATGAGCGCTCCAAGTCACTTTACGCTTGCAAAAGGTCTAACGGCGGATATCGCTCCCTACTACCAGTGGATGAGCGGGTCGGTCCCAAGTGGAACGACCCTGACGCCTGGCAGCCTGTATCTTGGCAACCAGTCTGCGGGAACCGTCAGCTTCCCTACCCTCTATAACGGGAAAGCTGTAGCCGCCGCGATTGCTGGTTCCAACAGTTTTAATACGGGCTTCTCAGGTCATTTCACGCTGAAGACCGGCATAAATACTCTCAAGGTTGGTTACTGGTACAGCAATCTGACCAAAAACTCTCTCTACGATTACTCTCCTGTCAGTGCGGCGGGTGACATCATCAATAATAATATCCGCACTCAAAACGGCTCCATCCTGGCGACCAAGAATTTCCACATGATGCAGCAGGTCAATGGCTTTTTCATTGAGGACGGGTTGTCGCTACTGAATCATCGGCTTGATCTGACCTCAGGGTTCAAAGCTGTTCTTCTGGCACGATCCGGAACAAACAACATTCCGGGTGCGACCTATCGTTGGGGAACAAATAGCGCAGTTCCGCTGCCGCGTTTCGAGGCCAGCTACAAGATTGACAAAAACAATCAGATTTTCATCGACGCGGTAACCAATTTCCACGCGCCGATGTCAGACGTTCCGTATTATGACGCTTTCAGCGTCTCGACTGGAAAGATCTCGACGGCTGGAAAAACTGATCTCAAGAATGAGTACTCCATTTCCGAAGAAATTGGGTATCGTCATACCGGTCTTATCAATGCCTCTATTGGCTTCTTCAACTACAATTTTACAAATCGGCAGATTTCGACATCCGTTTATGTTGATGGTGCACTGACGACAAACCTCATCAATGCAGGTGGCCAGACGACGCGCGGAGCGCAGGTCGAGATTTCCCTTCGTCCCTGGCATCACTTGAGCCCATACGTTTCAGGGCAGTATCTCCATGCAACGATAGACAACAACCTTGCTGTTGGAAACGATCTTCTTCCAACCAAAGGGAAAAATGCAGTCCTGACGCCGAAATTTTCAGCATCTGCAGGAATATCTTATGATGACGGTCAATTTTTCGGTAATGTATTCTTCAATTACGTTGATTCACAATATTCAACGTTCATGAATGATGAGAGCATCCCCGCCTACAAAACTGCCAATATGACGCTAGGTTACCGAATGAAGACTTATCACTTCATTCATCATCCTACGATACAGCTGAATTTTGTGAACCTCGGTGACAGCAACTACCTGTCCAGCGCTTATACAGTTCGGACAAATGCCAAGACCACAAAGGGTATTTATGGAACGTCCATTACAGGCAGTACACCCAGCTATTATCTCGGGGGCGGGTTTGCGGCGGTAACATCGATCACCCTTGGATTTTGAAACCATGATTACAGGACGTCAGATAGAAGCCTTTCATGCTGTCTTTTCGGTTGGCAGCATGACAGGCGCGGCACGTCATCTCGGGCGCACGCAATCTGCAGTCAGCCGTCTCATGATGGAACTGGAAAAAGCACTTGGCTTTACCCTTTTCGAACGGAACGGGACGCGGCTGCATGCCACGCAGGAGGCACATCTCCTTTACGATGAAGTCAAGCGCTCCTTTATCGGACTGAAAAACATTGAAGAAAAAGCCAGACAGATCGCTGCAGGTGGAAACTATCGCCGGATTACATGCGGCGCCACATCTGCACTCTCTGGTGGCCTTGTCCCCCAGGCCATTTCCGGTCTGATGCAATGCAGTTCAGATATTTTCATGTCCTTTAAAGGTATGCCAGCCGATGATGTCGTCCGTTCCGTGACGGATGGCAGTGTTGATATCGGTCTAGCAACCCTTCCCATCGACAATGCCAATCTGCACATTCACTGGATTGGAGAAGCATCCTGTGTGGCCGTTCTGCATGAGGATCACCCTCTTGCCCAATCCGACAGCCTTTCCCTTCGTCAACTGCATACCCAGCAAGTTCTGACCGTCGGCAATCCCTTCCGGCTGCGACGCACAATTGACGCAGCTCTTCAGGCGTCCGGAAACAGCTCATTCACCAGGATAGAAACCAATACATCCCTCAATGCTGTCATGAGTGCCCGTGAGGAACTGGGAATAGCCATTGTAGAGCCCGTAACAGCCTACGGCATTCCTATTAAGGGCACGGTCGTACGGCCTATTGTGGAACGTATTCCCTGGGCATGGAGTGTATTGACACCGGCGTTTTCGGCAGCTGACAGCGGCATTCTCCGCTTTATCGAACAGATCGAAATCACAGCGCGTGCCCTTTTGCCAGATTTTATCCGGCACCCACCCGAAGCGCTCGAAAAACTTCACACACGCCTTTTTCAGACCGAGCCAGGAGCACCAGATGCCAAAAGCAATTGAGGCTATCATAACGGGGATAGCACTCGATCTTCAGGGCCTTGAAGATCGTATTCACCGCGATCTGGATTATCTGAATCTTCCGGCAAAGCCATGGGTTCTACCACTCCGTGATGCGCCTGAACCAACATATGACGTGGTGGTCATCGGCGCAGGCATGATCGGGCTCGCAGCGACTGCGGCTCTGCGGCTTCGTGGCATCAGTTCAGTCATCTGCCTTGATCGCGCTCCTGAAGGCGCAGAAGGACCATGGGTCACCTACGGCCGTATGGTTACACTCCGTACAGCGAAGTCTGCCTGTGGCCCGGCTTTAGGAATTCCCAGCCTGACATTTCGCGCTTGGTTTGAAGCGCAGTTCGGTAACGCAGCGTGGCAACGCTTAAACAAAATTCCACGTGCACAGTGGATGGATTACCTCACCTGGTATCGACGCATTCTGGACCTGCCAGTGCGTAACAGAATGGACGTTACAGATATTGCCCCGCAGGGCGATGGTCTCATCAGGCTTACAGTGCGAGGAGAAAGCACTCCAGTTTTGGCCCGACGCGTTATCCTGGCAACGGGGATCGACGGACTGGGGTCGCCCTCCCTCCCTTCTGTTGCCAGTGAGATTTCTTCCCGGCTCTACGCCCACTCCGCCGATATGATCGACTTCACAGCGCTAGCGGGAAAGCGTGTTGGGGTCGTAGGAGCAGGCGCCTCCGCAATGGACAATGCCGCGAGCGCTCTAGAAGCTGGTGCGGCTGGCGTTGACCTCTTCGTCCGTCGCGAAGCACTCCCAAGTGTGGACAAGTTCACCGGGATCAGCAGTGACGGGCTGGTCATGGGATATGTTGGCCTGCCAGACGCGGTAAAGTGGGAAATGATGCGGCTTGGACTTGATGCTCCGGTCCCTCCCCCACGGGATAGTACTCGCCGGGTTTTTAAACATAAGAATGCAAAACTGCATGTTAACGCCCCCCTGCTTTCGGTCGTCGAAACAGCATCTGCGTTAACCGTCACAACGCCCCATGGTGAAACGGAGCTGGATTTTCTGATTTTTGCGACTGGCTTTTCCTGTGATGTCACATGTCGCCCAGAACTGTCCTCTTTTGCTTCAAAGATTAGTCTCTGGGATGATCATTATACGCCGCCAGCCGGGGAAGAGAGTAAATCTCTAGGCCAATCTCCGTATCTGGCACCGGATTTTTCGTTTATTGGACGCGAAGACGGTGACAAGGAGCCGTTATCCCGGATTTATTGCCTGTGCTTTGCCTCTGTACTGAGCCATGGCAAACTCACGAGCGGCGCACCAGCAATGGATGAGGCTGTTCAAAGACTGATCCATGGTGTCGCGGCATCTTTCCTGCGCGAAAACAGCCAGGACTGTCTGAATATTTTCCGTGAATTCGACCGACCAGAACTTCTTGGGGATGAATGGTCCCCCGAACAGATCGTCAACGGCACATCCACAAAGGTGAAGAGTAACGCATGACCGAAGATTCCTTTCAACTGCACCAACGCAGCATCGTGATTGATGGCCTTCAGACCTGTGCCTGGAGCCGTGAAATCTTCGAGCAAATGCGTGCCGGCGGTCTGACCGTCGTCAATGCAGCGTCCCTGCTGTGGGAGAACTTCAGTGAGGGCATGGCTTATATCCGGACCTGGGAGCGGCACTTCGCTGAAAATGCGGATTTGATCATGCCAATCCGCTCCGTCGCGGATATCGAGACCGCCAAACGCACCAATCGCACGGGAATCAGCATCGGCTGGCAGAACACATCCCCATTGGAAGACCGTCTGGATTACGTACGGCTTTTCAAGCTGCTGGGCGTCAATACCATGCAGTTGACCTACAACACCCAGAACTATTCAGGGGCTGGTTATCTTGAGGAGCGTGACAGTGGCCTGACGGGCTTCGGACGCGAGGTTCTTCATGAAATGAACCGCCACGGCGTGTTGTGCGATCTCAGTCACGTCGGCGACCTGACGTCCGCCGACGTGATTGAGCATTCCCGACGCCCCGTCTGTATTTCACATGTGCTGCCACGCGCGCTTCGGGATGTGAAACGCAACAAGCCAGATTATCTATTCCGAGCCTGCGCCGAAAAAGGCGGCATCGTGGGTGTTAGTCTGTTCTCTCCCGGATTACGTGCGGGGAATGACGCAACGATCGATGATTATCTAGATGCCATGACGCATGTCCTGAACATCGTAGGTGAAGAGCACATTGCGATGGGTACCGATTTCAGCACAGGGCATCCCCGCCCCGGCCCGTGGCTGCTTTGGGCGAACCGGGACAAGGGATATGGACGCCAGCTTACAGAATTTGGCCGTACCACGATCCGCAAGCCAGCAGGCTTTGCCAGCATCCCAGAAACACCCAACCTGACAGCCGCCATGATGCGTCGTGGATGGCCCACAGGGCTGATCGAGAAAATTCTCGGACAGAACTGGCTGCGCCTGTATCACGACACGTGGACACCAGAGGTCTGAGCCGTTCATGCTAATCGCTCCCCACTTCACGACGCGACGCAAAGTTCTTGGCGGTCTGGCGACACTGCCCGCATGGCGACATGCATGGGCAGCGAATGGCAATCTGGAATTGTCGGTAGCCGGTTTTCACGGACCATTCCAGAAAGCGTTTCAGGCTATCGTGATCAACAGTTTCGAACGCGCCATGCCTGGCGTCCGCGTGACGTACCGTCCCACCATCAACTCTGCACAGCTTCTTGCAGCACTACGGCTGGAACGGGAAGCACCGCAGATTGATGTCGCCATTGCGGATGTATCGGTCGCTATTCTTGCCAAACAGGAAGGACTGACTTCCATTTTACGGGAAGAAGAGATTCCGAGCCTGCGCGACATTCCAGGCTGGGGGCGCTTCGATGCCATGAATGGCGTCGCATTCTCACGGGATAATCTGTCGCTCATTTATGACAGTCGCGTTCTGACACGTCCCCCGGAAAGCTGGCATGACCTTGGACGTCCCGATTTAACGGACCAAATCGCCCTGCCTGTCGAGGACACACGTGGCGTTGTACTCCTTCCCATTCTGACCCGCATGGCCGGAGAGGACTACAGGCAGAACATCGAGCCGGGGCTGGCCCTCATGCGGCAGTTTGCCCCATATGTCGCGACCTGGAACGCACAGCCCGACATTTATACTCTGACGCTGGCCCAGACGATTGCCTTGGGAGTTGGATGGAACGGCCGCGGTCAGATGCTCGCACGGGACAACCCGGATACGCTACGCGCTGTCGTTCCGTCTGAAGGCAGCGTTGCACAGATCAATACGCTCAACCTGACGGCCCCTCCGCAACGCACCAGACTGGCGCAGGCCTTCATTGAACATGCACTATCCCCGGAAGTGCAGACAGCCTTTGCAAAGGTCGCGTTTTATGGGCCTGTAAACCGCCAGGTTGTACTGTCAGCCGAGACATCCGAAGCAATTTTCGGGCGACCAGAGACAGCACGCCGTGAAATGCATCTCGACTGGGGCTTCGTTAGCCAGCACTACAATAGCTGGATCCGCCGTATTCAACGTGAGGTTATCAGTGGCTGAAACAAACTTAACACCAGCCTATCTCTCCGTCAGCGGCTTCACGAGGCAATTTCCGGGCTCAGACAGGCGTTCCGTCGATGACGTCAGCTTTACGCTGAAACGCGGGCAGATGTTGACCTTGCTGGGCCCTTCCGGATGCGGAAAAACCACCCTGCTACGCATGATTGCAGGCCTGACCCCGGTCGATTCAGGTCAGTTGCATGTTGCGGGGCGTCAAATGACGGAAACCCCTCTTCACGCACGTAACATGGGAATGGTGTTTCAATCCTATGCCCTGTTTCCTCATCTCTCCGTCGCCCGCAATATCAGCTTTGGCCTGGATGTTCGAAGGATCAAAGGGGAAGATAGCCAACGGCGTGTAGCAGAACTGGTCTCTCTCATGCACCTGACCGGACTGGAGAACAGGCGCATCACTGAACTCTCCGGCGGGCAACGGCAACGAGTGGCACTCGCGCGGGCACTTGCCATTGAGCCTGACATTCTCATGCTGGATGAGCCGTTGGCCAATCTTGATATCCGGTTGCGCGATACAGTGCGCACGGAAATTCGTGCGCTCCAGAAACGCCTTGGAATCACCGCCATCTTTGTGACGCATGATCAGGACGAAGCTCTGTCCATTGCAGATCAGGTCGCCGTCATGTCGGAAGGACGCCTTCAGCAGTTTGGCACACCGGCAGATTTGTATACTCGTCCCGCAAACCGGTTCGTGGCCTCTTTCGTGGGACGCAGCAACTTCATCGAGGCTGTGTGGGTCGATAGTAAAAGTATCCATGCGGAAGGCATCGGTACACTTTTCATTGGCTTTTCCGAAAGCTGGAAAGGCCGCAGAACCCTCTTGATCCGCCCCCATCGCATCAGACTGGGCAACAGTCTCGAATCATGCTGTCAAGGTGTGGTCGAAAACGTTGTTTATACGGGTGAACGCCGAACTTATCTGGTTCGTGTCGGATATGTAACACTCACCGTTGAACAGCAGGAAGATCAGGGCCAGCCAGCCCATATGGGAGACATGATTGATCTGTACTGGCAGGCCAGCGACATGTCAGTCCTCCAAGAGCCTATCTCCGATGCTTTCACTTCAGGCCATCCGAGTTCATGAAAGTGTCTGTCAGAAAACAGCCGCCCTGGCTGCAGGCCCTACTCATCCTTCCGGGTGTTGCGGCCCTTGTCGTGACATTCGTCTTTCCGCTCCTCTGGCTGGCTAGGACGTCGCTCGAGCCCACGACCGGACATACACTTTCCCTCCATGCTTATGTTCGGCTTTTCGAGGATAGTTTTTACTGGTGGGTCATTGGACGCACGATTGTCATTGGACTGCTCTGTGTTGTCATTACCGTCCCAATGGCTTTTCCCGTCGCGCTTTTTCTTGCCCGGTCGCAAAGCCGCTGGCGAGGCACCCTGACAGCGCTGGCCATTGCTCCCCTACTGACATCCACAGTCATCCGGACCTACGGCTGGATGGTCATCCTCGGGCGACATGGCCTCATTAACACAACCCTCTTGTGGGCTCACATTCTGGCGCAGCCCACACGATTGGATAACGGCCCCTTTGCCACGGTTGTCGCGCTAGTGGAGATCCTACTGCCCTATGGCATTATTTCCATCCTCAGCCACCTGAGCCGTCTGGATGCCGAGCTTGAACAAGCGGCCTCTCTCCTCGGGGCAAGTCGCCTCCAGGTTTTTTGGCGCATCTTGCTGCCTCTCTCCGTGCCAGGGCTGATGACAGCCTCGCTCCTTGTCTTCGTTCTTGCAATCAGTTCACTCGTGACACCTCAGTTGATGGGTGGAGGGCGCGTGTTTGTCTTGGCAACAGAAATCTTCAACCAGACGACCATAGCTCTGGACTGGTCATTCGCCGGTGCCCTGTCCATTACCCTCTTGGGCTTTTTCGGAATATTCGTGGCGCTCTACCAGAGAATTATTCAGCGCGTGGAGAGCCAGTCATGAAACATGACCGAACCGTCAGAATAGCGTGGCATCTTCTGATTGGCCTGATTTACCTCTTCTTGCTCGCACCGCTGATTATCGTGCTGATCGTGTCGTTCGATACACGTCCCTATCTCAGCTTTCCACCCGCGAGCTTTTCCCTGATGTCATATGCTAGGGTGCTGCATAACCCCCTTTTCCTTCAGGCTGGGAAAACCAGTCTGGTAATCGGAGGATGCTCTGCGGGGCTCTCCTTGGTTGTGGGGACTAGCGCTGCTTTTGCTCTGGTGAGAGGACACTTCCCGGGAAGGCAAAACCTGCAGTGGTTCTTTCTTTCTCCAATGCTGATGCCCCATATTGTGCTGGCAGTGGGGCTTATGATGACCCTGCAACCGCTTGGCCTCCTGGACACACTAACAGGATTGATTCTGGCCCATATCAGCATCACGCTGCCCTATACGACCCGCATTGTGTCTTCCGGGATTGCACAACTGGACCAAACACTGGAAGAAGCCGCTCGTATTCACGGCGCTTCACCCTGGCAGAGTTTCCGTCGTGTCATTCTACCCGCGCTCAGGCCACACCTCATCACCGGATTTCTGATCGCATTCCTGTTTTCCTTCGACGAAGCCGTTATCGCTCTGTTCATTGCAGGCCATAGAGCCGTCACACTGCCGCTCGCCATTTATCAGTACATCCAGTTCCGAACGGACCCGCAGGTCGCGTCGCTCTCAGTTCTCGTGGTACTTCTTAGCCTGGTACCCATCATCATCATTGAACGTCTGATCAATCTTCGCCGAGCCGTTGGCGGGTAAGGAAATGAAGGGCCCTCTCATGACGCAGATCATAACCGAAAGTGGTGCGGTAGAAGGCTTCACGGAAAACGGAATTCTGACATTCCTGAGTGTTCCCTACGCCGCCCCCATCGTTCCTGGAAATCGGTTCGCAGCACCTCAGGATGTTACACCCTGGATCGGTGTGAGATCCGCTCACCGGCTTGGTGCAGTCTGCCCACAAATCCCAACCTATGGGCCTGTCGGAAAAGGAGCCACATCAACGCTGGGGGCCGGTGAGGATTTTCTAACTCTCAATATCCGTAGTCCAGCCCGGGAGGGAAAAGCTCCTGTTCTTGTATGGCTGCACGGAGGCGGATACGCCGTCGGTTCCGGAAACGAACCACTCCTCCAGACGGGTGCCTTCGCTGCTAGCGGAATCGTTGAAGTAACTCTTAATTACAGACTGGGAGCACTGGGTTTTTTAAGTCTGGAAGGCGCGCCCGAAAACCGCGGGCTACTTGATATCATCAAGGCTTTGGAGTGGGTTCAAAAGCACATAGCCCTTTTTGGAGGAGATCCGGAGCGCGTCACTCTCGCCGGGCGTTCCGCAGGTGGATTTGCCGTCTCCACTCTTATGGCCATGCCTGCATCAAAAGGGTTGTTCTCCAGGGCAATGATCCAGTCTGGAGCTACGCCAGCCATACTACCATACAAGGACGCACACCTGACGACACAACGCTTTCTGAAACGTCTCGGTCAGCTATCACTTCAAGGCCTCGAAGAAATACCCATTCATCATCTTCTCGCTGCTCAACAATATATCTGCAATGAATCCTACGAACAGCATGATTTTATTCGGGACGGCCGAGTGACGATCGTAGGAATTCCCTTCCAGCCAGTCATTGACGCTGCGTCCTTGCCCCTTGATCCAGAAACCGCTGCTATCCGAGGGCTGGTAACGCAGGTTCCAGTTATGATCGGTACGACCTCAGCGGAATATCTGTCCCATTCGAGCGTGCATTCTCATCTCACATTCGCAGATACAGCGCGCTTAGTAGATCCAAGAGTACAGCCTCTTGGTCTGAATGGAATCGATATCGTGAACCGCTATCGCGATGCCCTACCCCACCATGATCCTCTGGGAATATGGCGAGCGGTCGCAGGAGATCTTGTCTTTCAAAACCCAACAACCCGTTATGCCCTTGCACTGAGCAACTCCCAGCCTGTCTATAAATATGTTTTTGGCGGCATCGGCCCCAATGAAACGGGGGCCGCCCATGGTGACGAGCTGGCGAATGTCTGGTGGAGGGAAGGCTATGACAGAACGCTCTTACCCGCGCGATATCAAAATGTTGATCCAGGTATTTCGCGTACCGTACAAAATATTTGGCGTAATTTTATTTATCGGGTAGATAATTTCGACAAAAAATCGGGTCTATTTTCAGAAAAAAATAAAAATACTCTATTAATTACTCAAAAAGTACAGTCGATCGTAATAGATCCATTTTTTCCAAGATGCAGTCTATGGGACTGATAACTACTGGCTAGGCTCAGGACTCATAATCAGAATATGATGGTTGGGGAGAGGTCGATGGCTGAGAAGAAGATTCAGTATGTTTGTCGTAGCATACTGCAATCCATAGCCAATGATTGGGCCCTCCCAATATGATCTCAACGCAACTGCGGAATCCATACTTTCCATATCATATTTGACCGGCCTTTCGCGAGATTTTCGCCCTCCAACACACGGCTTGATATCTTTCTCTTTCAAGGCGTCAATCGTCAACAATGGCTGTACCGTGGCTCTTTAAGGAGAGAGTCACTATCGGTCTGTCCGTTTCTCTCTCAGGACTTTTGAGAAAATCCATAATAATACATGCTTGCGCTCAACAGACCCACCATACCCGCCAGAAGAAAAGAAGGTCCAAACGACCCAAAACGCGCAGCCAAAACACCTGTCAACAAAGGCGCAAGAACACCTCCGAACGACGCACCTGTATTTTGGATAGCTTCCAGTGTAGCCACACGGTTCTCCGTCGTAATTAACGTTCCAAGCGCCCAGCCACAGCTTACCGCCACACCGTTCGCAAGCAGGGCCAACGCCAGAATGGCCAGTGCCAGCCCCTGTCCTGGCTGTGCCGCCAGTGCCGCCGTAGACACAGCGCAAAACACCATCGAGATTGCAACCATACGCTGACAGGACGTCAGGGGAGAGACGCCGCTGCGACTGATCATATCCACCAGCTTTCCACCACCCAGACATCCGACAAAGCTGAAAACCTGAGGGAGAGCCGACAGCAAGCCGGCCTGCACAGCGGACAGGTCTTCAGTTTTCTGCAACCAGGCGGGCAGCCACGTCACGAATAATGAGCTTAGATAAACAACACCCGTATATCCCAACATGGCCACCCACGTCTCCCGACGGCCAAGAAGATAGCCCAGATCTTTCCACACCGCTGATCCTTCACCGGCTTTTTCAGCCGTTGTGCAAGTCGCCTCACCTCGTTCTCCCGGATACGGATCGCGATAATAGAGCACCCATCCGATTGCCAGAAACAAATTGAATATTCCCACCACAACCGACATCTCCCGCCAGCCCCACCAAGCCATGACGGCCAGAAGGAGTGGGGGCGCTAATGCCGGTCCAAGCGATGCAGAACCATTGAACAGACCGATGGCTCCGCCTCGTTCTTCTGGCGCAAACCAGTGAACCAAAACACGGGTACCAGCAAGAAAAAGCGGCGCCTCTCCGAACCCAAGAACCGCGCGCGACCAGAAAATGCTTGTCGCACTATCCACAAGCCCAAATGCGATCTCAGCGCAGGAACACAGGATCAACGCTCCCCCAAGAAATACCCGTCCTCCCAAACGATCAGCAAGCAGTCCCATCGGAATCTGGCTCAGCATGTAAGTCCAGGCAAGCGCCGACAGTAACCAGCCCATCGTGGCATAAGACAGATGCATATCCGCCATAATCGCCGTATTGCCTATAGAAAGTGTTGCGCGATCGACATAATTTATGCAGCCGGCACCAACCAGCAGAAAAAGCGTGTTACGCTGGCGTCTGCGCCAATCGGATTTTAGCATAGGAAAAGCCATATCCTCATGAATATTCAATGGTTTTCCATCGTTAACACCAGTTGACGTAACCAACATGCAACGTCGTGAGACTGCTTTACGGAATGCCGGATCAGATCATCAAAATGACGCTGCATCTGTAAAATGGTCACCTGATCATTGACCACGATATACTGACTGCCTGCGTATATTGCCATGCGTTGCGTTCCGAAGATCGTATAGGGCACGGTGTGATGTCTGCGACCGTCAAACAGAAAAACCCGTAATGACGGATACAGCGCCTCCACATGCTCAATCATATGCTCAAGCTGAGCACGACGGGTAGAAACCGGTAATCCATCCCACGGAAACGTTCCTTCAACCAGACCGGTCACAACCTGGATGGACAGGCAGATCTCCATGTCAGTGCCCGGCTCCCGGCTATAATCCAGACTACGGGCTATTGCCGCAATCGCCTCATCGTCGTGTTCGGGCCCTAGTTCCCACGCCACCACTTCGGGCAGGCGCAGAATATCCGGCAGATGATAGGGAACATAACGGATCTTCGTGCCTCTGGCCTCGGCATGCCACCGGGTCAGCAACGGAATATTGTAATATTCCGGATTGTCGGCCAGCTCCGTCGTGCGAACACTCATGGCACTGGCTGCCTCCGTCAGCCCCAGTAACCAATCAACAGAAACATTGTGGCGCTGCGCAATCCGGATCAATGTATCAGCCCGGGGCAGGCGCACAGCCTCTTCAGCTAGAAGCTGACTCAAAGCCGAGCGGTCAATCCCGATTTCAGCTGCAAACTGCGACCGACTTCCAGACGACGCCTGAATTAGGGACAAGACACGTTTCTGGAAAATGCGCGATATCAGCTGCTTGGTCATGATCTTTCGTTCACACTTGCTCCCTATCAGGTGGTGACAAGAGTCAACGTATTTTACAACTAACTCATTGAAAAGGTCTTTTATTAAATTACTCATATAAAAATGATAAATTTTATAAAAACTAAAATGAAAAGTTATTATTCGGTTTGGACCAGATCTGAATGGCCGACATGGATTGCCCTCATGTTTTGTTACGCTGGCTGGATCCTTGCAGGCAGGCTGATCTACCCCGTCTCTCCCTTTCTGGCGTTAGGTATCATGGCTTTTCTGGTTGCTTTCCACTCATCCCTTCAGCACGAAGCCATTCATGGCCATCCCACGCCTTCGGCTCTTTATAACGAGATCCTCGTAGGTATTCCGCTTGGTCTGGCCTATCCTTATCGTCGCTACAGAACGACCCATCTGCTCCACCATCACGATGAAACGCTAACAGATCCGCACGATGATCCGGAAAGCTATTACTGGGACTACGCGCATTGGTCCCGGTTGGGGCATGTCAAACGTCTTCTGCTGACCATCAACAACACGGTACTAGGCCGCCTCTTGCTCGGTCCACTGATAGGGAGTGTTCGCTTTTTCCTAAGTGATCTGCACCAGATCCGTGCCGGAAACCGCACAATACGATGCGCCTGGATCATTCACATTCTGTCTGGTGTGCCTGTCGCCATCATCGTTACCAGAGGGTTCCATATCCCATTCTGGTTATATGCCATCGGCCCAGCTTACGCTGGTAACGCCCTGATCGGCCTCCGCTCGTATTGCGAGCATCAGTGGCATGAAAAACCTGATGGTAGAACCATCATTGTCGAACAGTCACTCCTCTCGATCCTGTTTCTCTATAATAACCTGCATGTTGTGCATCACGCCCGTCCCGGCGAGCCTTGGTTTCGTATGGCGCGCCTATACGCGCAGGACCGCAAAGGCTGGCAAACCCGCAACCGTGGCTACGTCTACCGTGGATATCGCCACATCATCTGGCGATATCTCGTTCGTCCAAAGGAGCCTCTTCTGCACCCACAAGAACATCCAAAAACTGATTATTAATCATGAGTTTAATCGCTTCCCTCCCCATGTACGACCTGCCCGAGCAGCGGGCTTCCGTTGATGCGCTCTGGCGCAGCCTTCGCGGTGTCCTACGCCGAACTGGCATCGATGCCCCTGCTAAACTCGCGCGCTGCAATGCGGACCTTCCTGCTGTCCCGAGTGGAATCCGCGACGCTTCCGGCGTCCTCGTTGCAGCCGACCCCGCAACACTTCCCCCGGATGAATTCGACTTGCACACCCTTTGGCATCACCCCGCACTGCTCTTCGCACAAACCTGCTGGGGCCCCCTTCAGCAAGGCCTGGAACCTTTCGTGGATGTTCTGGCGCAGGACAGCTACAACGGTATCTATGGTGGTACAGGGCCGTTTTACCGGAGCGCCCTCATTCAGAGACGCCGGGACAACACGTCAGATTCCATTCCGGCTGACACGGCAGTTCTGCCTCGCCTGAGCGGCCAGCGCTTTGCTTTCAACTCCAAGGATTCTCGTTCTGGCTATCTGGCACTGGAACGCGATCTACGAATAGCGGGTGCGTCCATGACAATCTTCGCTCATAAAATTCGCACAGGCAGTCATCTGGCCTCTCTGTACATGGTCGCCTCCAAGCAAGCCGACGTCGCAGCAATTGATTGCCGGACTTGGGCACTTGTAAAGAAATACCATCCCTCCCTGACGAAAAAACTGCAGGTTTCTGGTTGGACCACTCCCGCCATAGGCCTTCCATTCATCTGCTCGGTTCATCTCCCATCCGACATACGGACTGGCATCGCAACGGTCAGTCAACAGTTCTTCCTGCACCCGAAACGATGTTGACCTCCACCCCACGCACCGCATTGGCCCACCATCGTTCGCAATGCGGACATTCATATTATTCCACTTAGGTACCAATCCATGACGACACGCCAGAGGCTCGCACGTTCCACGATTTTGGGCAGCATTCTCGTGCTTCCCATTCTTACCCCACCTTTCTTGACCAAGGCAGCCCGAGGGGCAGATACACCAAATGTCATCAAACCAACCGGACACACTAACCGGACTACTGTTACGCCCAAGCACATCTTTCTCAAGCACGTCCCCGAAGAAATTGCCGTCTTCGGTCATGGATCGACACGCCAGATGACCAGCATCACCCACGCCATGATGCAGCAGAGCGTGCCGGGAACATCTCCCCTGAAAGTCCTCAGCCAGCTTCCGGGTGTTCTCTATCAATCCGCAGATCCTCTTGGCGTTTATGAGTACTCCAGTCAGATCTTCATGCGCGGCTTCAGCCAATCCCAACTCGGCTTTACGCTGGACGACATTCCGCTGGGGGACCAGCAGTTCAACAACTATAACGGCCTTAGCGTGACCCGCTCCATCATTTCTGACAATGTGGGAGGTGTCGATGTCTCCCAAGGTGCGGGCGCAATCGACGTCGCATCGACCAGTAATCTCGGCGGAGCAATCCAGATCCATTCCCTGGACCCGTCCCACCAACGTGGCGGCACCATCAGTCAGACCTTTGGTAGCAATTCGGCGATGCGGACCTATATACGGCTGGAGAGCGGCGACCTCAACAAAACGGGCACCCGCTTTTACGTCTCCTATGCCCGCACAAACATGAATCTGTGGAAAGGTGGTGGCTATGACTATTCCGATCAGGTGAACGCTAAATTAATCCAACCTCTGTCCCACAATTCATCGCTCAAACTTTTTTTCGACTGGAGCTCAGTCCAGCAGTTCGATTATCAGGACATGACGATGAATTACTTGCATACCATCGGGCCCAGACTAGCAAATTATTATCCGGATTACACCGCAGCCTACAAAGCGGCTCAAGGCACCTATCCCGCACCGCTATTGAAAACCAATGATCCATTCGATGCAGCCTATTACGCAGGCACTGCTAATCGTGTCGACTATCTAGGCGGCCTGACACTCAACGAAAATCTTACAAACATCCTCAACTGGAAAACAACACTCTACGCTCATGCTGATAACGGCTACAGCACTTGGACCACACCCTACATGCCATCGCCCAACGGCGCGCCCCTTTCTCAACGTATTCAGACCCCACAGGTCGCACGCGGCGGCTTCCAGACAGCCCTAAGCTATAAAATTGCACGCCATACCATTAACGCAGGCGTCTGGTATGAATACGGGAATTTCAATGAGGGCCGTTATTTCACGCAAGCTCCCCTGCTTGGTCAGGGAACCCTCGGCAACCCCACCACAGGCTTCCCTGCCAGCAAAGTATTTGCCCATCCCTGGCAGGAAGCGTTTTCATCCAATACCTTTGTTTTTCACCTCCAAGACACTTATCGTGTTACAGATACCCTCACGATCAATGCCGGTTTCAAATCCATGATCGTCAATTCAGGCAACAATGTTGCCACACAGAATCTGTCCATCAACGGCGCACTAATCGCACAAGGGCGTCTAGAAGCGTCCAATGCCTTCCTGCCCCAGATTTCCGCTAACTGGCGCTTTCTGCCACATCATGAACTGTTCTTTGATGTGTCGCATAATATGCGCACTTTTCCCGAAGACGGATACGGCACGAATATCTCCGCCACCCCCTGGACGGCATCCCAGACAGCTTTTCAAAGTACGAAACAGAACCTGCGACCGGAAACGGATTGGGTTTATGAAGGTGGATATCGCTTCACAACATCCAAGATCAGCGCCCTAGCTTCCCTGTACCGCATCAATTTTTCCAATCGCCTGCAGCTGATTACCAGTCAAGCTGGCATCAACCCCGTTACAGCCGTACAGAATGTTGGTGGCGTTACCACAAACGGCGCGGAAGCAAGCCTGACGATCCGCCCAATCAACGGACTGTCAATCTACAACTCTTTCTCGTACTCGCATTCAACATATGACCAGAATGTTGAAACTGGCGGCGCGCTTCAGGCGATCCGAGGTAAACTTGTGCCGAATTATCCCAAGTTTATGTACAAAGGAAATATCAGCTACACCATTGGCAGCTTCACTGTACATGTAGATGGCAGCTACCTGTCTTCCCGACAGTTAACCTACACCAATGATCTTCATGTTCCTGGGTATTTCCTCACCAACTTCGGCGCCCGGTATAATTTTGGCTCCTTAGGTTTTCTCAAAGGCGTAACAACCAGCTTCAATATTTATAACATTACCAACAAGAACTACGTCTCCACCACCAACGAACTGGGTAACAACTTCGTCAATACTGGCTACAACTATTTCCTTATGGGTGCCCCACGTCAGTTTTTCGGAACAGTTAGCGCAAATTTCTGATCTCTATCCTGACGTGTCCTACCACAGCCTAACCGAGCGCGGCACATTCCGGCTCGGAGGCCTGCAGTCCTGATTAGAAGCAGACTCGAACGGCTCCCAAAACCCACTGGTTTTGGTTGCTTCTGTATGCTTCCATTTCTCCTGCGCTGTATTGGGGATGGTCGAAGATTGGCCTGCGGCTGCTTCGTGGACAGCAGGTCAAACCAGCATAGAGCGGACCTCGAACTCCTTTAGGTTCCTGTATCCCAATTTTGAATGCTGCCTGCACGGTCTATAGGAGCTTTCTATCTTATAGACTTTGGGACCGCACCAAAAGAAGATCTACTCCTTCTTCTTGCATTACATTCTGATATTTATCGAATAAACGATGGAAAATGACGGATTTTATCTTCAGCATTATAAATTATGTCGCCAAATCAGCAATATAATTTACTGCTTTATATATTTAACATTTGAAGCCGGGGGGGCGCCAAACATACGACGGTACTCTCGGCTAAACTGCGATGGGCTCTCGTAACCAACGCAAAATCCTGCTTCTGCTGCATCCATATTTGTATTGAGCATTAGGCGACGAGCCTCTTGCAGCCTAATGCGATTTCGATATTGCAATGGACTCATCATGGTCGCGGCTCGAAAATGTCTGTGAAAAGATGGCGTACTCATTCCTGCGACCTGGGCCAGAGATGCAATGTCAAAAGCTTCACGATAATGATCTCGGATCCAGTCAATGGCCCGGTTGAGGTGTGACAGGTTAGATCCAACTGTGGCAATTTGTCTCAGCACATACCCTTGAGGCCCCTGAAGAAGTCTGTACAATATTTCCCTCATAATTGACTCATATAATACAGGTATATCTTGAGGGTTATCCAACATAGAAAGAAGACGAAACACAGGATCAAAAATATCGTTCGTCAAGTCACTTGTTGTTATACAAGAAGGACATATGGACTTCAAATCAGATTCGTGACTTCCAATATCATTTATCAAGTCTTTTATTTTTTCTGGACTCAAAGAAATACATAAAGAAAGATAGGGATGCTCTTTACTTGCCTGTGTAACGCATCCTTTAACAGGTAGGTCTACCGCTGTTATTAAATATTTTTGGGAGTTATACTCAAAGACTTTGTCACACAGGGTAACCGTTTTACTGCCTTGTACGATAATGCAAAATCGAGGCTCGTACACAACATCCATAGGAGTAGTGGGTTCATCTGCACGAAATAGAAGAAGCCCTGGTATGATTGTGCGTGTTGTTGGTTCAACGCAGTGCCGATCGATAATGCTACGAAGCGTAGTCAAATTGGCTTTCACAGTGCCAAACCTATTTTTACGAGATGATTGGGGCGGCTATCGTTAGAGCTAATAACAATGATGACTTCATACAAGATTTATTTTCAAAATTGGCCTTCATATCTCTCGCATTTTTGCGATCTCTGCCAACTGATGGATCTGTTGTTCGCACTGATAATACGCTGATTATTGAAGGTATTATTCTTCAAAAAGAGTTAGATAAACTAAAATCATCTCATTCTACTTTTCTTTTAATCTCCTTAAAATTTTGATGATCTTAAAGCCTCGTTCAATATGACAAGGTTTGTCATATTTCTATGAAATATCGATTTCTTACGAAGTATGATCGTATCGTATAATTTTTTGAGAGAATCATTCTACCGCCGCTGTCGGTTTTTATTGCATGATCTGATCATATCTCATGTGTGAAAGCAGCGCGTCATACCTATCGGGCATGATCTCTGTTGTGCTGTTCACGCTGCATCATGGTGAAAGCTTGCCAGCTTGTTTGACTCATCAGGTTAAATAAGTGGGACGCAAAACATGCGTTCCAAAGCCCTTAGAATTGAGTTTTTGATGGGAATCGTTGCCCTAGCGCTTCGACGGCCATACACATTCCTTGTCGCGGGGTTATTGATCCTGCTACTTGGTATCACGGCTGTCTTTGAAACACCGACCGATGTCTTTCCGAACATCGATATCCCCGTTGTTACTGTAGTATGGTACTATGACGGTCTTGATGCCGCAGAAACTGAGAAACGAATTAGTACCTATACTGAATTCGCAAACAGTTTTTTCGTCAACAACCTGAGGACCATTGAGAGCCAGACGACACCCGGTCTCGTTGTTGAGAAACTATATTTTCAGCCTGGGGTTAACGTCGACCTTGCCATGGCGCAAACCGTCTCGGCGACCAACTCCATTCGCGCCTTTCTCCCTCCAGGGATCCAGCCTCCAATTATCATGCAGTATAGCGCATCAAGCGTTCCGGTGCTGCAACTATCATTGTCATCCGACAAGCTAACCGAGAGTGAACTGTATGATTACGGTATTTACCGTATTCGTCAGCAGCTTGCTCCAATTCCAGGAACACTTCTGCCACCACCATTTGGTGGAAAGATTCGCCAGGTCATGGTGGATATTGACGCTACGAAGCTGGCCGGAGTGGGGTTGACGCCGTTAGATGTTTCTAACGCCATGAATGTTCAAAATCTTACGCTTCCTGGCGGTACGGTAAAGTTTGGGCCAACGCAATATGACGTTCGTATGAACGGAATGCCCGACGTTGTTGCGCGTCTTAATAACGTTCCCCTGAAACGTGACCCTAAAACTGGCGCGATTATCCGGGTCTCAGATGTGGCACAAGTCCGGGATGGAACGGCGGTACAGCAGAACGTCGTGCGTCGTGAAGGGCACCGATCCGTCCTCCTGTCGATTATGAAAGCCGGAAACGCATCAACACTCGATGTGGTTAACGCTATACGGAATCAGGTTCTACCCGTTACTCGAGCTGCGGCCCCTGCTGGCATGAAGATCGAAGAGCTATTCGATCAGTCGCTGTTCGTAAAATCGGCAATTACAGGAGTTGCATCGGAGGCGGTTATCGCTGGCCTACTCACAGCAGCCATGATTCTCGCCTTTCTTGCAAGTTGGCGCTCAACCATCATCGTTGCAATTTCTATTCCGCTAGCCATCCTGTCTTCAATCGCCATCCTGTCCTGGACAGGTCAGACATTGAACTTGATGACATTGGGTGGGTTGGCTCTTGCTGTCGGTATCCTGGTGGATGACGCAACCGTCACCATTGAGAACATTCATCGCGTACGCCACGAGGGGGCGACTTTACGTGAGGCTGTGCTGAATGGTGCTTCAGAAATTGCACTTCCAACGCTCGTCTCGACTCTTGCGATTTCCAGCGTGTTCGTATCGGTCGAGTTTCTGGTCGGTCCTTCCCGCTTCCTTTTCACGCCGATGGCTCTCGCGGTGGTTTACGCGATGCTTGCGTCTTACGCGATCAGCCGAACATTAGTCCCTATTTTTGCTGCTATTCTCTTACGTGCTGAAGAGCGGCAGGTAGAGCGTAGGCAGGCGGTTGGTCTGGGGCCAGATATGATTGCCCGTTTCGGCATTCGTTTCGATTATCGCTTCAACCGCATCAAAGATGCTTATGTTCACACTCTAACGCGGCTCATTGAAAGCAAATGGAAGGCACCTGCCATTGGTGGCGTTGCAATCCTTGCTGCAGCACTTATTGCTACTCAGGTCGGCCAGGATTTCTTTCCGACAATTGATGCCGGTGAGTTCAAACTGCATGTCCGCGCTCCAGAAGGCACTCGTCTAGAAAGTACAGAACAGACTTTCGATAAAATCGAAGACGTTATTCGTACTATCGTTCCTGAAAACGAACGAGCACTTGTGCTTGATAATATCGGAATTCCTTTCCGCTACTCCATGCCTTTTGATGATGGCTCCACTGTCGGGCCAAATGACGGCCAGATCATGGTGGCCCTCAAGGAGGGCCATCATCCGACGGCTGATTATATCCGCAAACTTCGGACAGAGCTGGCCCGTCGTTTTCCAGAGTGTATTTTTTATTTCCAGCCGGCAGATATCGTAACCCAGATTCTGAATTTCGGTCTGCCTGCACAGATTGATATCCGCATCGCGGGTTACGATGCAGCCACTAACCGCAAAGTCATGCAAGAAGTCCGTCAGGAAGTCTCACATATTCCTGGCCTCGTGGACGTCCATCTCCACCAGCAGATTGCAGCTCCAGAACTCTCCGTTGCGATTGATCGGGAGCGGGCCCTTGACCTTGGACTGACGCTTAATGATGTCGCACGTAATGTGATGGTATCACTTGCTTCGTCCAACACAGTCACACCCAACTTCTGGGTCGATCCAGCATCAGGTATTCAGTACCCTCTGGCCGTTCAAACCCCACAATACCGCATCAATACACTGAATGATCTTCAAGACACGGTCATCGCATCCGCGACTGGATCACAACATTCATCAGTTCTTCTAAGCAATGTCGCGACTATTAAACGCGGTACGGCACAAAACGTCATATCGCACAGCAACATTCAACCAACACTCGATATCTACGCGAGCGCTGAAAGCCGCGATCTCGGTAGTATTGCCCGCGATATCGACAGGGTCATCGCACGTCATCGCGGTGAACTGTCTGCAGGGAATACCATCACAGTTCAGGGTCAGATCGATAGCATGCATTCCGCTTTTGCCCGATTGGGAATTGGTCTGATGGTTGCAGCCATTGCTGTCTACCTCCTGATGGCAGTGAACTTTCAGTCCTTCATGGATCCGTTTGTCGTCGTTCTGGGACTGCCAGGCGCCATGTGCGGGATTGTATTCATGCTGTTCATCACGGGAACAACATTCTCCGTGCCATCTTTGATGGGAGCAATCATGAGTGTCGGTGTCGCTAGCGCCAACTCAATTCTGCTCGTGACATTTGCCAAGGAAAGACGTGCTGAAGGTCTCAGCGCCGTTGAAGCTGCAATCGCTGCCGGACAAGCCCGCCTTCGTCCCATTCTAATGACATCTCTCGCAATGATCATCGGTATGTTGCCCATGTCTCTGGGGCTTGGCGACGGCGGCGAGCAAAATGCTCCGCTCGGACGTGCCGTGATTGGCGGTCTGATGATGGGAACTTGCGCCACCCTGTTCATTGTCCCCTGGCTCTACACACGCCTGAGAAAAAGAGAAAGCCGCATTCTTGAGGAATACAATAATGTCTAATTCCCCCCATTCGTCTGCTGCTGTTCACGATGCACGGCGTCGCGGGCCTGTCGCCCCGTTGCTCGGCGTCGGTGCGCTCATCCTTCTTGGCTACGGATTATACGCACATAGCGAACGAGGCATTGCCGTTCGTGCGTTGGCGGATACGCGCCAAAATCAGATTCCTGACGTGAATTTCGTAAGTGCTCATAGAGAAACGAAACCGGTTTCTCTCGATCTGCCAGGCGAAACCTTACCGCAGGAAACGGCATTTATTGGCGCACGCGCGTCCGGCTACATTTCTGAGCGCCATGTTGATATTGGAACAGTTGTAAAAGCTGGGGACGTTCTGGCCATTATCCATGCGCCCGAGTTAGACCGCCAGGTATCGCAGGCCAAAGCTACACTCGAGCAGGCACGTGCCAATCTGGAGCTTGCTCGAATTACAGCCAGGCGATCAGGCGGACTTGTTGGCGGGGGGGCGGTCAGCAAGCAGAACTTTGATGCTGACCGCATCACCCAGCAGGCACAGAATGCCGCTCAGGCTGCGGCAGATGCCGCTTTGGCAGAGGTCGCCCAACGTCGCGCCTATACGACCGTTACGGCTCCATTTGATGGTGTGGTGACTGTTCGTAATGTCGAAGTAGGTGATCTTGTCAGTGCAGACAGTGCACAGGCTAAGCCTTTATTTGTGGTTGCACGCACAGACCGTCTTCGCGTACGCGTGCATGTTCCTCAGGAAGAAGCGAGCACTGTTAAAGTAGGTACACCCGCTATTCTGCACGTGCCTGACCATCCGGGTGAAAGCTTCCCCGGAACCGTAACACGTACGGGTCATGCTCTGGAGCAAGACAGCCGCATGCTTCCTGTAGAAATTGAGCTCGATAATCGTGACGGCAGACTTTCTGCTGGCGTTTATGGTTCGATCCATTTTGATCTCCCTCGTCCCGCGCCGACTTTCATTATTCCATCTGACTCTTTGATCTACAATGCTGATGGATTGTCAGTCGCAACTGTGGATCCGAATAATCATATCCGCTTGCATAACGTTATTGTCGGGAGGGACTACGGGGCAACCATAGAAGTTCAAAAAGGGCTTTCAGAAGATAATCGCCTTGTTCTGCACCCAGCATCGGCTCTTACAGAAGGGCGGCAGGTCGTGGCGCATGATGTGAATGACACAAAGGAACACGGATAATGCGTCCTTCTGTCACAATATCAACGGTCAGTATGGTACTGGCCCTTACTGGTTGCACCATGATACCAACCTATCACAGGCCGCCTTCGCCTATCGCAAAGTCATGGCCGTCCAGTGTGTTAGGATCAAACAATACAGAGGCCGTATCACTCACTAACTGGCGTGATTTCTATCGTGATCCAGTACTTCAAGATTTGATAGAGATGGCACTGGTTAACAATCGCGACCTTCAGATTGCTCAGCATCAAGTCGAAGCAGCCAGTGCGCAATTCGACATTGAAAACGCGGCTCTTTTTCCGACGCTTAACGGCACTGCGGGTGCCAACGTTCAAAAAATGAATTCCCATATCTGGAGCCTGTCACAAAGTGACAGCCCATTCTATATGCGTCAGTATGCGGTAGGGTTTGGTATCTCAGCATATGAAGTCGATTTGTGGGGGCGTATCCGTTCGGCATCACGCGCATCATTTGATCGGTATCTCGCAGATCAATTAGGTCGTGAAAGTATGCAGCTGAGCATTATTGCAGGTGTTTCGACTGCAATGTTAAACTGGGTTGCCAATAATCAGGCTTTGGCAATCACGCAGCACGTGCTTGAGAACCGTCAGCATACATATGCTTTGGTCAAACAGACCGCTAGTGTCGGCACAGGAACTCAGCTTGATGTTGCCGAAGCAGAAGCTGCTTTGCATGATGCTGAGACGAATTTACAAATATATACTCGCCAACGTGAGCAGACACTGAACCAGCTGGAGCTTCTGGTCGGCACTCCGTTGACGTCCAAAATGCGCGATGAACTGGATCACAAGGCGTCTCTGGAAGACGTTGTCCCCTTTCCTGATGTTCCAGAAGGTTTACCGTCTGATATAATCGCTCGTCGCCCTGATATTCTCTCGGCCGAACAGGCTTTAAAATCGTCTAACGATGATATCGGAGCAGCACGCGCAGAATTTTTTCCTAAAATTCAGATTACGGCCGCAAACGGCACGGCTAGTAACAACATTACCCGCCTGTTTCAGAGCGGAATGGGTGCATGGAATGTTGCGCCCCAAATTACTCTACCTCTCTTTGACGCGGGACGTCTGACGGCGCAGTTGCATCAGGCAAAAGCCCATAAGCGAGAAGAAATCGCCCGATATGAAAAAACGGTGCAAACAGCATTTAGGGAGGTCGCGGATGCTTTGTCGGGCCGTTCTACATATTTAGCGCAGTTACATGCCCAGACAGCTCTCGTAAATGCTGGGCAAAAGCAATACCAATTGGCTTTAGCTCGGTTTGAAGGAGGGTATGATCCCTACCTGGCGACCCTTGTGGCTCAGCGCACTCTATACACTGCCCAACTTGGCGCCATAACAACGAAATTGCAGCAAATGTCTAATACAATTACTTTGTATAAGACCTTAGGTGGCGGCTGGAAGGATATTGCAGCTACACCCAAAATGTCTATTGCTAACAAAATACTTTAATTTATCATAGTAAATGGACTCTGCTACAAAATTAATAACAGAGTCCTAATTTTTCCTTTAACCTCCATTGCATATTGATAAGATAGATACTTAAGGATAATTTCTTAAAGGTTTTTCTATCTATTTTGTGCTTTGGTCGTTCTAATTTTTACTCGATGCGGCAGAATTTTTTCTGCGTTTTAAGCAGTTTGGTCACTATCATTCGCTAGATTGCCACGCGTAGACGTTAATTCTCTTCGAGAACAGGAAGCGACCCAGACATCAGACGCCGGAATGCCTTGATCAAGTCTCCCTCCCCCACACGCAGCCTGGAACTATCAATGGAGATGGCATAGGTCGGCTTTCACTCGCAGATCAGCCGAAAATTTTGATCGATGAAAACATACAATTTATAGCTAAAAAACAGAACAGTGAGATCCGTAACTGGGCTCATCCTGCAGCCAGGTGGGATACTTTTTTCCCGAAGGTCTGCCTTCTCCGTGTTTGTATTGAACTGCTTTGGAGCAGCGACAACCAGCACCACATCCATGCCCGTGATGGAAACCGCCCACCCAAAGCGATGTTTTTAGCTCACCAAAACAACGATGCGATCACACAAATTGTGATGAAACTTCGGATAGTCACACAAGAGTGACGTGTAAATAACATTATTAATGTGACTTTTTTTCTAAAATTAGCGTTCTTTGTACGAACTACGATCTTTTGGATCGCTCAAATTCTTAGTTCTGTTTTGTCACCATGGATGAAACTCAAGGAGGGCTTATGACAACACCCATGAAGTGGGCTTTGATTGGGGCCAGTAACGTAGCGCAGGAATGGATGATCGACGCCATTCGCTCCCAGCAGGAAAATGTCATCAACACTGTTTTCAGTCACAGTGCTGATAGAGGAAAAAGCTATGCGCAAGCCAATGGTATTCCCTGTAGCACAACCGTCCTTGAAAGTATTCTGAAAGACCCGGAAATTCAGGCAGTTTATATCAGCTCTCGGAACGAGTTCCATAAAGATCAGGCCCTTGCTGCCGCGCGCGCTGGCAAGCACGTTCTCTGCGAAAAACCACTGGCTTTATCGCTAAACGATGCTGAAGAGATTGTCCGCGTCTGTCATGAGATGGGTGTTGTTCTTGGGACTAACCATCATTTACGTTGTTCCGCCGTGCATATCGCTCTCAGAAAGCAATTACATACTGGAGCAATCGGAAAATTGAATGCCGCTCGAGTTTTCCATGCCAATTGTCTGGCCAAGGCGATGGATGGATGGCGTCTGAATGATAGCGGGGGTGGGCTGATCCTCGATAGCACTATTCATGACATTGATACGCTACGCTTCTTACTTGGCTCCGACCCTCTGTCGGTATTTGTCATGACGCAGAGCGGACGGAAAAGTATCTCAGGCATAGAAGATGGCCTTATGGCCATCATGCGCTTCCCGGGAGATGTTCTCGTGCAGATCCACGGTTCTTATGCTGTTCCTTATGCTCCGGGGGGCGTCGAGTTTTATGGAGACGAAGCAGCTCTTATTGCGCGGGATTGCATGTCCCAGAAACCAATAGGCAGTCTCTCTCTGCGAAACGCAGAGGGTGAGCATTCAATACCTCTCATACACCATAATCTGTATCGCTACAGCGTCGCTCGTTTCCTTGCCGCTATCGATGGCAAAGGAGAACCTGCCGCAACAGGCGAAGATGGGGTGGCATCTCTCAGGATTGCGCTTGCCCTTAAAGAATCTGCTCGGACGGGGCGAGAAATAAAGGTTACCCCATCATGAGCGCAACCACGATGACGACGTCTCTTCCCCTAGATCAGGAGCGGCCTCTGGCTATGACTGAAGCATTGTCGCAGCGCCCTGAAATGGCGCCTGAAGAATTACGCCGCGCTGCCTGGACATGCTCTGTCGGAAGCGCAATGGAGTATTACGATTTCGCGCTCTACAGTCTGGCGTCCGCTCTGGTGTTTGGGCCTCTTTTCTTCCCAAGCAGCATTCCGGGCATGGGACTGGTTGGAAGTTTCGCAACCTATTTCATTGGGTTTGCTGTCCGTCCAATCGGCGGCATATTTTTCGGTCGTCTGGGGGACCGTCATGGACGCAAAAAAGTCCTACTCCTGACCGTAACGCTCATGGGATTGTCGAGCGCTGCTATCGGCCTCATTCCCTCTTATGCGACAATTGGCATTGCAGCACCTCTTCTGCTCGTCTTAATGCGCATTTTACAAGGCTTTGGCGCAGGTGCCGAACAAGCCGGCGCGGCCGTCATGATGACGGAATCTGCTCCGAAAGAGCGCCGTGGATACTTTGCTGCCCTTCCCTTTCTCGGGATCCAGATGGGAACGGTCGCAGCTGGCTTGATCTATTTTGGCATGCTTACTGGCGTACCAAATATTGCAGAAACCTGGATATGGCGTGCACCATTTCTCGGAAGTGCATTTCTTCTCGTCATCGCTCTCTATATGCGGCTGAATCTGAAGGAATCCCCAGCTTTTGCAAAGCTAAAAGAAGAGGAAGAGCATGAAGAGGTCATGCCAATCCGGGAAGTCCTGACGACATCATGGCGCCCCATAACGGCCGGTCTTGGCCTACGTATGGCCGAAAATGGCGGTTCGTCCATCTATCAAGTGCTGTCGATTAGCTATCTGGTTCATACGGTTGGCATGAGTAGCCAATGGGGTACCCTCGCCTTGATCGGCGCAGCGTTCGTCGGGGCCGTTACCATTCCGGGAGCTGGATGGCTAAGTGATCGCTACGGACGTGTCCGAGTATATCGTGCATTTGCCATCCTGCAGGCTGTCACCGCCATTCCTGTCTGGTATGTTTTTAGTCAGGGAAATCCGGTTCTTTCGATGATTGCGCTCTCTCTGGCTCTAGGCGTGGCAACCTGGGGAATGTTTGGTACGCAAGGCGCTTTCCTGCCCGAGATGTTCGGGGTACGGCATCGTTACACTGCCGTTTCGTTCACACGTGAGTTTTCGTCCGTAATTGCAGGCGGCGTCTCCCCCATGGTCGGCCAGTTCCTGATCGCGATGTTTGCTCGCTTCAATATTGGGGGGGTGACAAGTGGGAAGTTCGCATGGATACCACTAGCAACCTATGTGATCTTTCTCGCTGGATTGGCTGTACTGGCAACGTTCTTCATTCCAGAAACAAAAGGAAGAGACCTCATGTCTCAGAACGACGTATTCTAAAAATTCCCTTATTTCTACATTATTTCTGGCCATTTCCTTTTGATATTCGCCCAAAATGCAACGGAATTTCCCGACGCATCATCATTTATTTATGTCTGAGGTTAAGATGGAAACTGACTTTTCTTCCCCATTATCAGATACTTTGGTGGAGTATTCAGAACTCCTTTTGGGTGCACGCAAAAACGGACATTGCCTGCAACAGCTCCAAGCATCCCGCGCCCCCCAAAATGTAGAAGACGCGTACGCGGTACAGGATCGGGTAGCAAATGCTTTGATTTCATCTTTAGGATCAATCCAAGGATGGAAGGTTGGCGCCCCCACGCCGGACAGCGAGCCGTTCTGTGCCCCTTTACACCAGAAAACAATCTTCTCGGGAAATACTAAACTCCCCGCGGGTTTGTGCCGTTTCTATGGTATTGAAGCTGAGATTGTTTATATTTTTGGTGCATCTCTGCCGCTGCGCTCCACACCTTGGACAGAACAAGATATTCGTAAATCCATTATAAGCGCACACGCAGCAATTGAGATTTTCGATACCCGTTTCTGTAAACCCGGATCCCAGTCGGGCCTGACCCATCTGGCAGATCAGGGAAACCACGGGGCTCTTATTTACGGAGCGCCCCTGACAGACTGGCAACGCCTGGTACCCGTTGATGAACCGGTCCGTCTTATTTTGAATGGTAAAACGGTCATTGATCACGTGGGGGGAAATTCCGCTGGTGATCCGATGCGTCTTCTTGTCTGGCTTGCCAATCATGCTGCCAAGAGAGGTTTCCCCATACAGGCAGGGACTGTCGTAACCACAGGCTCCATGACTGGAACTGAATTCGTTTCTGCAGGCACGGTCGCAGAAGTCCAGATTGGCCCATTAGCACAAGTATCCGTCACACTTCCTTGAAATGAACTGATGAAAGGTTTTTGCGGTCATGAAACCGGAATTGCTTCTTGTAGAACCCATGATGCCTGAAATAGAAAATTTTCTCGATACGGCTTATATCGTTCATCGTTATGATGGATCAGTTCTGCCCGCTAATGTTGCCTCGCGTATTCGAGGGGTTGCTACAGGCGGCGGTACCGGTGTTCCAGCAACGCTCATGAAGGCTTTGACGAACCTTGAAATTATTGCCATCAATGGTGTGGGAACAGATGCCGTTGATCTGAAAGAAGCAGCACGACGCGGCATCTCCGTAACGACAACCTTGAACGTCCTGACGGATGACGTCGCAGATCTCGCCATGGCACTCATGTTGGCGGGAATGCGCGATCTGGTTCCAGGAGACCAGTTCGTCCGGAACCACCAATGGGGCGTGGGTCAGCTTCCGCTTGCACATAAGGTCACAGGACAGAAACTGGGAATTGTCGGCATGGGGCAGGTTGGACAAGCTATTGCCAAGCGTGCGCGTGGCTTTGACATGCCCGTTTCCTATTATTCCCGCCGCGATCTGACGTTGCCAGGCATCCCTTTTGTTCCCGAGCTCCGCGCGCTCGCTGCACAGAGCGATATTCTGGTGATTTCAGCTTCTGGTGGTGCACAGTCCCGACATCTCATTAACCGTGATATCATGGAAGCCCTCGGTCCATCCGGTCTGCTCGTAAATGTTTCCCGAGGGAGTGTTGTGGATGAGCAGGCTTTGGTCGAGTTACTCACACAAGGAAAACTGGGGAAGGCTGCGCTTGACGTTTTCGAAAGCGAGCCGGCAGTTCCAGAAGCCCTTCTCACGATGAAAAACGTGGTTCTACAGCCTCACCGCGCCAGCGCTACAGTGGAAACACGTCTTCAGATGGGACAGTTAGTTGTCGACAATCTGAAGGCTCATTTTGCGGGTACGCCTCTCCTGACGCCTGTGCAGTAACCTGATTGGAGGTCAAGAGCAGGCGCTGTTTCGCTCAGAACAATGCTTCGCTCCAAGGTAATACCATGATGTATTCCCTATTTTTTCGTCGGTGGCTTATTGCCCTCGGTGTTCTCTCGACGGGCTGGCTGTGCACCCACACAGCCCACGCTCAGTATCGTGGTCCTATTTCCGAAACAGCCCCTCTCTTCGCGCTGGATACTCCAACGTCCTACGCCAATACGCCTTTTACGCCGCCAGTAGAAAACATGCTCAATCCGTGGAGCAGACTGGTTAAACGCCTTAACAAAAAGGGGATTGGAATCGTTGTAGATTATACGAGCGAAAGTGCCATCGCTCTGAATGCCGGTCATGGGGGTGATGCCGGGTACGCCCATCAAATCGGGGTCGAACTGGATCTGGACTGGGAAAAGCTCATTGGTTGGAAAGGCTTCAAAACACATGCTGTGTTGGTCAACCGCGCGGGCCATAATTTAGCATCGGATATGGGGGAAAGATCCCTTAATGGCTTTCAGGAAATTTATGGTGGCGGCGGCAATGTCGGCGTTCATCTGGTATACGTTTATGGAACGCAGGACCTGTACAAGAACCGGGTTCAGATTGCCTTAGGCAAGATGCCAGTCAATATCGATTTTGCCAATTCGCCCTTGTTCTGCACATTTATGAATAAATCAAACTGCGGGATTCCAAAGTCCCTCACCCGCGGAGCGTCCGGATATGCGACGTACCCAGGATCCACATGGGGAACAAGAGTGCGTTACTGGCCTTTACATGGCGTTTATACCCAAGCCGGTTTATATGGTGTCAATCCGTATCTGAATACCAACAAATACGACCGTACCGGTTTCAGGATGGGTACGGAGCTTTATACCGGCATCTATATTCCCGTTGAAATTGGCCTCATTCCATCTTTCGGGAAGAACAATCTGGTGGGGCATTACAAGTTTGGCGTTGCGTATGATTCTTCGAATTACAGAGACGTCTATTACGATATGGCATCACAGCCAGCTGCGAGAACAGGCATGCCCTATCGTTGGACCAACGGGAAAACACAAATATGGCTTCAGGCAGACCAAATGCTGATCCGCAATGGGAATGGTCCTCTGCAGGGCCTTTACGCAATTGCCGGTTTCACAAAAAGCCAAGGCAATAACAGCCCCTACACGTATCAGGTTTATGCCGGGTTTGTAGATAGAGGCCTGATCGCCAGCCGACCGCAGGATACAATAGGCGTGGAGTGGTCAGAAACGTTTGCGAGCTCGCAATTGGTAGCATCACAGTGGATCCGGTATCGGCAAGGTTTATCTCTGCCCGGAAATGCAGATTATCCACAGAGCCACCTCATGACGTTCGAAGCAACTTACAATTTTCATGTTTTCCGTGGGATTTCGATCCAGCCGGACTATCAACATATTTGGAGAACCAATCTCCAGAAAAACAAGCCAGAAGTTGATGCTCTTGGCCTCAAGATCCATGCTGTTCTTTAGCTATTGAGCCCCGTGTTTTGATCATGTGATATCTGCACGAAAGTGGAAGGAAGCTAACGACAAGCGCTTCCATTACGACGGCCATGAGCACTTAAAAAGCAACTCAGCGACTTCATGGCAGCCGGGCAGATCAGTGATGACGCCTGGGCCTAAGGGCGTTGTGCGTTTTAGCGTTCAACGATCGTCCTTCGTTTTTCCCTATTTTATTCCTGCAAGACGTCAGCATTCAGCTTACCTCTCGTAATCAAGATTGAGGATGAAGCAAAAAATCTCTTAAATTATCGAGAAAAGTTCTAACGCGTAGGGGCACGTTGCGTCGGCTAGGCATCGTGGCAAACAATCCGATCGCCTCACCCTGATACTCGGGCAAAAGACGTACTAGCCTGCCTTGCTGCAAATCGTCGCCGACGTCCCACAAGACCTTGAACACGATGCCTTTACCTTTGAGGGCCCAGTCATGCACCACTTCGCCGCTCGTCGTCGATAAATGAGGGGCTACCTCTACGATCTGATCTTCTTCCGCACGAGATAGTCTCCAGCGATCGAGCATCCCCAGTTCATGCCCGCGCATCAGGCAAATACAACGGTGCCGATGTAACTCGGCAGGAGTTGTAGGCATGCCAAACCTCTCAAGATAGGCCGGAGAAGCACAGATCACCCGTTCGCTACTCATGATTTTCGTCGCAACAACCCCCGTTTCATTCGGCATTCCAATCCGAATGGCCAAGTCAAGGCGACTGTTAACGACATCCAGTCCTTCGTCTGACAAAAGAAGATGCACACGCAGCTTAGGAAAACGATCAGCAAATTCGCTGACAAAATCAGCCAAACGGCGGCGCCCCAGCTCAAGTGGCGCCCCGATCCGCAGGACACCACGAAGCTCCTTCTGAGTTGCAGAAATCTCTGCTTCGGCTGCCTCGATATCAATCATGATATCTACGGCGCGCTCATAAAACGTCCGTCCTTCATCCGTCAGGTCGAAACGCCTCGATGTCCTTGTGACGAGACGTACGCCCAGCCGCTCCTCCATCCGAGCCAGTCTTCGACTAGAAGCTCCTGCCGAAACGTTGAGTTGACGTGCGACTGCGGTCAGATTTCCCGCTTCCACGAGGAGTACGAAAAATCTCAGGTCACCGGCGTCATCGTGCATGAAGGGGCCATCTTTGCATTTTAGACACAGATACAATGCCTTTTATGCGACTACCAGCGCGTTAAACGCACATTCATTGTATGTTTAACAATAAATGGAGACAGACATGACGTCCGAACGCACTGTATCTTCACTCCCTCCCCTTCTGGATGCGGTTCACAACCGCGAAACCGCCTTCACGAATGAGGAGCGACGCAGAAATGGTACGCTCGGCCTCTTGCCCGACGCCGTTGAAACTCTTGATCGGCAAATGGAGCGCGTCCTGTGGCAACTTGACAGCAAGAGCAACGACCTCGAACGCTTTCTGCATCTGAACGGATTGTCACAGCGTAACGAGACACTGTTTTTCAAAGTTGTGATGTCAGATCCAAAACGCTTTCTTCCCATTGTTTACGACCCGACAATTGCTGATGCCTGCCTTCAGTACAGCCGTCTCTTCGAGAGACCACAAGGCATGTACCTTTCGTTGCGTCACAAAGGTCACGTGAAAGAAGTGCTCGCCAATTGGCCGGAAAAAGATGTGCGCTTCATTTGTGTCAGTTCCGGCGGCCGTATTCTGGGGCTCGGAGATATCGGGGCCAATGGCATGGGCATTCCGGTGGGAAAACTGCAACTCTATACGGCCTGCGCCGCCATCCCTCCTCAGGGCCTGATGCCAATGTTGCTGGATATCGGTACAACCAACCAGGAGTTGATTGACGATCCGCTCTATCTCGGCTTGCGTCAGGCACCACCATCCTCAGACGAACTCGACTCATTCGTCGATGAACTCGTCTCAGCTGTGCAAGAGCTTTATCCCCGTTGCTGCCTACATTTCGAGGATTGGAAAGGGGACGATGCCATCCGGCTACTGGCGCGATATCGCGACAAAATCCTCTGCTATAATGACGACATTCAAGGGACTGCGGCCATTACGATCGCAGGCCTCGACACCGCCCTATCGATCAAGGGTGAGGCGCTACAAGAACAGCGCATCCTGTTCTACGGCGCAGGCTCTGCCGGGGTCGGTATCGCGAATATGATCGTGAGTGCACTACAAGACGAAGGCCTTTCTGAAACTGATGCCCGCGCCCGCATCTCCATGATGGATATCAATGGCCTGATCGAACCCTCGCGGCAGGATCTTAATCCATCGCAAAAAGTGTTCGCCCACTCCCATGCAGCGACGAAAGACCTTGCGGAAGCTGTCAGAACAATCAAGCCCACTGTCCTGATCGGCGTGAGTACCCACGCGGGGGGCTTCACCGAAGAAGTCGTTCGCACCATGGCGAGCATCAACGATAAACCCGTTATTTTCGCGCTATCCAATCCTACCGACAAAGCGGAATGCACCGCCGAGCAGGCCTATCTCTGGACGGACGGCCGTGCTCTTTTCGCCGCCGGTGTCCAGTTCGATGATGTCACGCTGAATGGCAAAACGCTTACCCCCGGGCAGGCCAATAATTTTTACATCTTCCCCGCCGTGGCACTGGCTGTTTGGGCAACACAGGCACGACGCATCACCGACGAGGTTTTCCTCGAAGCTGCCAAGGCGACCGCTGAGCAAGTCACAATGGAGCAACGTGCCCACGGCCTGCTTTTTCCACCACAAAAAGATGTCCTACGCGTGGAGATCAACACAGCCATCAAAGTCGCGCGTCAAATCTTCAAATCGGGCCTGGCGCAGGTCCCTGAACCCGTGGACATCGTGGACTGGATTGAAGCTAAGCTCTACCGTCCCGAATACTCCACGTTAGAGAAGAGCTGATCCATGGCTCTCCCACTTCATCTGCATGACATCCCGATCGGTCTCAACGTTTCCGGAACACGTATCGAAACAGACTCCATGGGGCAGATCGGCGTCCCAGCCGACCGCTACTGGGGCGCCCAGACGCAGCGCAGTCTTGAGCATTTTTCTATTGGTGACGACCGGATGCCAAAGGAAGTGTATCATGCCTATGGGATTGTCAAAAAAGCTGCAGCACAGGTCAACGCGACAGGTGGTCGCCTGACCGCTCTCAAAGCATGTGCAATTATTCAAGCATGTGATGAGGTCATTGTTGGCAAACTGGATGCTCATTTCCCGCTCTTTGTCTGGCAGACTGGATCGGGGACGCAGAGCAACATGAACATCAACGAAGTGGTTTCCAACCGCGCGATTCAGCTTCTAGGGGGTACACTCGGTAGCAAAAATCCCGTTCACCCAAACGACGATGTCAACATGGGCATGTCGAGCAACGACAGTTTCCCGACAGCAATGCATATTGCGACGCTGACACTCCTTGATGACCGGCTGCTTCCGGAGCTTGATGCTCTGGCCACCACCATCGAGAGGAAAGCAGAGCTCTGGATGGATGTTGTCAAGATCGGGCGCACGCATCTCGAAGACGCCGTACCTCTAACGGTTGGGCAGGAGTGGTCCGGCTATGCTCACCAGATCCGAGAGACCATCGCAAATCTGAAACTGGTACGCACAGGGCTATTCGAGCTAGCGATTGGTGGAACAGCCGTGGGAACCGGCCTGAATGCACCTAAAGGTTTCAGTGTGGATATGGCAAATGCCATAGCTCAACTAACGGGCAAGCCATATGTTACCGCACCGAACAAATTTGCCGCCCAAGGTACTTTAGATGCCATGGTTCGCATGAGCGCAGCCTTACGAGGAGTGGCCGTAGCGCTCATGAAGATCGCCAACGACATGCGCTGGCTGGCTTCCGGGCCACGATGCGGGTTTGGTGAATTGCACCTGCCAGAAAATGAACCTGGGTCATCGATCATGCCGGGTAAGGTCAATCCAACCCAATGCGAGGCACTCGTCATGATCGCGATCCAGGTCATCGGTGACGATACCGCTGTCGCATTCGCCGGCAGTCAGGGCAATTTCGAACTCAACGCCATGCGGCCGATCGTTATCAATAACGTACTGCATGCAATCCGTATTTTATCTGATGGTTGTCAGAAATTCCATCAGTATTCTGTCGAAGGTACAGAACTTAATCGGAAACGTATCCGTGAAATGGTCTCGCGATCAGTCATGTTAGTGACAGCACTTAGTCCTGACATCGGATACGACAAAGCTTCTGCCATTGCCCATATGGCGATGGAGCATGATCTAACACTTAGAGACGCTGCTCTGAAGAGCGGTTACATTGATGATCAGACCTTTGATCGGCTTGCCGATCCCATGACAATGGTCGGTCACGGCGTCGGTGGGGCTTGATTGGGGAAGCGCTCCAAGACCATAGGACTGCTGCCCGTAAAAGATTTGGAGCGCATCTCCGAGACTTTTTATTTTTGATCTAACAGATGCATTGAGATGTGAACTTAGAACGCTCAGTCGAGCGGAACCAAACCGGAGCAAGCCCAGATTTCCTGTACGCTTTCCCATTCTGGCGCAGCATCCGCTGCACCTTTTCGGGTGGTTGCCAGCGCACCGCAGGCGGCAGCCACCCGTGTTGCCTGCTCAAGCGTTTCACCTTGTGCCAAAGACACAGCAAGACCCGCATTGAAGCAATCTCCTGCTGCAACCGTATCAATCGGCGTCACTTTGAACGGCGGGCAGAAGCCATCCCGTTTACCGTCGTTCCAGTAAACACCGCGAGCACCCATCTTTATCAATACGGCCTTTGCCCCTTTTGCCATGAGCACGGAAGCCGCCTGCGATGCTTCCTCAACATTGTGCGGCTTGATACCCGTAAGAAGTGCCGTCTCGTTCTCATTAGGCGTTAAAACGTCTGTTTCCTGCCACAGTGCATCAAGCAAACCTGTCTCGGGCACAGGGGCCGGATCAAGAATGACAACAGCACCTGACTGGCGGGCAAGACGCGCCGCAGCGAGGACAGCGGGCTGGGGAATTTCAAGCTGTAACAGCAGAACACTTGCACGTGTCAGCCATGGGGTAGCAGCCACCACATCAGTCTCGTCAACAGCCATATTTGCGCCACCGGCAACAGTGATGCAGTTCTCCCCTGCCGCATCGATACCAATCAGTGCAACTCCCGTTGGGTTGGCTGGATCGTCCAGCAGCGGGGAAAGGTCTACCCCAAAAGTTTTGAGAGCCGTTCTCGCTTCAGTCCCAAAAGTATCATTTCCAACACGCCCGGCGAGCGCGACTTCAAGCCCAAGCGCCTTTGCGAGCCTTGCCGCAGCAGCGGCCTGATTGCTGCCTTTCCCGCCCAGTCCCACGGTATAGCTTTCTGCATGAACGGTCTCACCTGGCTTCGGCAGACGTAGCGTCCGTGCCGTAAGATCAATGTTGATGCTACCAAAAGAGAGAATGAGCGGCGGAGAGACAGGCATAGTGTTCGCTTTGCTGGCTTAAATGACTTGTTCCACACTTTATAGAAATTTGTCCGCAGGAGGAGATAGGTATTTCCCGATCCAAGGAACACCTTCGCGACTGAATCGTTAGGGCACAATTGTATTAATGCTATGCATTTAAAACCGTCCTGAGGCGGATGGAGGAGATTTTGGTATGAAGCTTTTTCCCGCAATACATCAGGCGTCATCTGCCTTTTTCGGAGGTTCCATCCGAGCCGGCTCCGTAATGCTAGCTCTTGCCTTGTGCGCCTCCACAGGGCTGACGGCCCGCGCGTCTGAAGCATTTCTTCCGCTGGTAGAACCAGCAACGCAAAATTTTACCCCCGGTAAAATCACGTATGCCCAGCTTACAACACCAGACCTTGAGCAGTCCAAAAAATTCTATGGTCAGCTTTTCGGATGGACATTCAAAGACATGAACGTCTCGCACGGACGTTATGCCCAAGTCATGGTCGCAGGCCAGAACATTGCGAGTGTTGTTGAACGTCCCCTTCCTCACAGCTCCGCACACCTTCAGCCTATCTGGTTGCCATTCATTTCTACGGCTGATGCAACGCTTCTGGCAGGTCAGGCCAAGACCTGGGGGGGTAAGATACTGTTCAAGCCTCATGATATTCCTGGGCTGGGAAAAGAGACGATCATTCAGGACCCTCAGGGCGGATTATTCGCAGCCCTGCAATCAAGCAGCGGAGATCCCGTTGATACGGAGGGTCCGGTGACGTCCGGTGCATGGATCTGGAATTCCCTCCTGACACCCTCTCCCGGAAATTCAGCCGGTTTTTACCAGAAGCTCTTTTCTTACAGGATCGAGAAAGACGCCGAAACCAAAAGCAAAGACGGTTACTTGCTCGAATCACAATCTTTCGCTCGCGCAACAATAAATCCGCTACCGCCTCATTTGCCGTCTGATACGCAAGCCAGATGGATAAACTTTATTCAGGTGGACAATGTGGCGCAGAGCGCAGAGCAGGCGCGCAAGCTCGGCGGGAAGGTTCTTGTTGAACCTCATATGGATCACAATAACAGCATGATTGCCATCATCGCAGATCCAGCAGGTGCGGTTCTGGGCATCATGGAATGGCGAGACGCGACAACGGCAGGAGAAGCAAAATGATCAAACAGCTTCCCGGAAAATTTGCACTGCTCGCAATTGCTGGTCTTAGTGGTCTGCTGTCAGGCTGCGTTGGTTATGACGGATACGGCGGCGGTAGCTACGGCGTAGGATACTACAACAATTATAGTCCAGGCTGGAACAGCGGCTGGGGTGGCTGGGGTAACGGCTATGGCGTTGGCCCATACAATAATTATGGACCACGTTGGCGCGGACGCCCCCCACGCGGAGGATTTAACGGTGGCGGTCGACCAGGAGGCCCCGGCGGCGGTGGGTTCCATGGAGGACGCCCCGGAGGTGGAGGCCCAGGTGGTGGTGGTGGCCGTCCGGGTGGACCCGGTGGCGGAGGTGGTCATGGAGGCGGCGGTGGCCACGGTGGTGGCGGTCGGCGTTAGGATCTACAGTGGCTGATTTTAAACCATGAACACACCCGCAAACAGATCTGATGTTTGACTGGACTGGCGTTTAGGGTATTGCCATAGCCTTCGATGGTTCCTCTCCGGAGGATGAAAAGGGAACGCAGTGTAATGCTGCGGCTGCCCCCGCAACTGTATATGGTGAGACAGACGATACCGGATCGTACGGATCCAGCCACTGAAGCGGAAGCTTTGGGAAGGTCAATCGTCGGTTGCTGAGCCATGAGCCAGGAGACCTGCCATCAAAAATGGTCACGGACGAGGCCGCCGGGCGGGGTGCACCGGAGGCGGCAAAGCGTAAGCCACGCCCATCGTAGTGACGCATTGTTGAAGAAGCTTGCGTTACCCATGCGGAATTTCCGTCTCATAGGGTCATTACCCTTTGCCGCCTTCTCTCTTGTCAGCCCTGCCCTCGCGACACCTCAGACAGAAGAATACGTGACCGCTCACGGCAAGGCACAGTCTCTTAAAAATTCACCGGTTATTGGCGGCAGGCTGGGCCTGTCGGTTCAGCACAATCCGGCGACCATCAACATCATTCAGCGTTCCCTGATGGAACAGCGCGGATATGCTCATGCTGAAGAAGCGGCAGACAGCGCTCCCGGTGTATCCTCCGGGGGGTCTCCCGGATCGCCAGCGCAATTCATGATGCGCGGCTTTAGCGGAAGCCAGATCCTGATCCTGCGCGACGGGATTTACTACGGCCCAACAACGATGGTGAACCGCCCCCTGAATACATTCAATCTGGAAAGCGTTCAGGTTCTCAAGGGCCCTTCATCTGTACTTTATGGACAGGGTGCCGTGGGCGGAACCGTCGACATGCGAACGCGCGATCCGGTTTTTGATGCGCCCCATGCCAATGCACTCGTTTCCTATGGCAGCTTCAACACATGGAACGCAGGTGTGGGTGGGTCTATTCCCATCACCAAAACGTTGGCAATACGAAGCGACTTCAGCCGTACATCCTCAGATGGCTACGTCAAAGGTGCAGATCCACACAGCAATGACTTTACGACAACACTTCTGTGGCATCCTAACCGGTCATTCTCCGCGCGCCTGAGTGTTGATTACCTCACAGACCAGCTATCGACATATTACGGCACCCCCTTGGTCAATCTAGGCCAGACTGGTGATGCGGCAGGCGGCCTGCTCCACTCCTCAACGGGTCTGGGTGTTACGAAATCGTCGCTTTGGAAATATTACAACGTCCGGGATCCAAAAGCAGGCTCAGTCAACGCAACGCCCACCCTGCACCTCTCCTGGACGCTGTCACCGCATGTCACGCTCCATAACAAAAGCTATTTTATCTACGCCAAGCGACGCTGGAACAATGCCGAGGCGTACAGCTATATCTCGCAAGCCGGTTCAACCGATGCGGCAGGAAACCCAATCACACAGGGCAGCATCGGCCGGGACCGGTTTTACGTCTATCAGAACCAACACCAAGTGGGAGATACGATAGACGGCCAGTTTGATTTTCACATTCTGGGCTTTAAAAACCGCGTCGTGGTCGGAGGGGACGCATATTACCTGCGCTTCATCCGAAATCGCGGCTTTCCCGATGCGACCTATGCGGACAGCGTCTCCCTCACCTCGCCGGATGGCGGCTCTACTGGAGATTTTGCGGGCGAGTTTCCTTATCGCAAATCACCAACAACGATGCTGGATGCTGGCATCTTCATGGAGGACGTCCTGACCCTGCGCAAAGATCTACGGTTGGTGGGAGGCTTTCGCTATGACTGGCTTTCTCTGAACCGTCAGAACTTTAACCAGAATGACTCGTTCAGCGCCGCCAGTAGCTTCAAGGGGCATTATAACCCGTCCAACTTCCGCATAGGTCCTGTCTATGATCTGACAGACAATATCAGCCTCTATGGCGTTTATACGACCGCGGAAGACCCACCGGGCTCAAATCTCTTCACGGCAAATCGTGGCCAGTTCACACGTCTCAGCACGTCCAGACAGGGCGAAATCGGCCTAAAAGCTACCGCTCTTGGCGGACGGGCAACAACAACCCTGTCACTTTTCGATATCCGCCGCGCGCATGTCCTTGTCTCAACCGGCCCTGACACCGTTGCGACGGCGGGAAGTCAGAAATCACGCGGTGTGGAATGGCAGGGCGATATTACGTTCAACAAACACTGGAGCTTGTCTGGAAATGTTGCCTATACCTATTCCCGGTATGGTAACTTCCAGCCAAGCGCTACGATCAATGCTTCAGGCAATAAAGTCCCGGATGTGCCCGCAGTGACTGCAAATCTCTGGGCTGTCTGGTCGCGCGCCGCCAACCTCCCGCTCGATCTGGGTGCGGGCATGAGATATGTGTCCGAACGGAAGGGCAACTATGCAAACACCCTTTCCCTGAATGACTATGCATTAGTGAATGTCTTCGCGGGCTGGCATGCCTATCACGGGGTCACGGTCTATGGCCGAATAGACAATCTGGCGAACAAACACTTCATCCAATGGGCTGATACCAGCTACCCGAGCGAAGTTATGCTTGGTGCGCCGCGTTCGTTTTCGATCAGCCTGCAGGCAGGTTTTTAAGCATGAATGTGCCTGTCTTTCAGATTGATCAGGCAACACGTATTCCGATACTGAGCCAGATCAGCCTGTCAGTACAAAAAGGTGAGCATCTTGCGCTCATCGGCCCAAATGGAGCGGGCAAAAGCAGCCTGCTCCGCATGCTGGCTGGCCTGGATCAACCCGGATCAGGGTCTTTGTCCCTCAACGGCATTAACCTCTCGGAGTTCTCCCGCCGCGATATTGCGCGTGAAATTGCCTATCTTTCTCAGACCGATGAAATCGATCCGGCTTTCATCGTGGAGGATTACATCGCTCTGAGCCGCCTGCCATTCAGAGGCGACGCGAACCCATATGAAGACAGTCTTGCAATCCGAAATGCCGCCCAGCATTGCGAAGTCGTTCCTTTTTTACAAAGACGGATCGAACATCTGTCTGGTGGGGAGCGGCAGCGCGTCATGCTTGCGCGCTGCCTTGCCCAGACCCCGCAGGTTCTGCTTCTGGACGAACCAACCAATCATCTTGATCTCACCGCCCGCTCAAGGCTTCTACAGCTTTTGCGTCAACTTCCACTGACGATCATTGCCGTTCTGCATGATCTTTCTCTCGTGCCGGAATTCGCAAGCAGAGCACTCCTGCTCAATGAGGGAAAGCTCGTGCGGGATGGTTCGCCCACCGAAGTCCTTTCCTCCGAAGCGCTAGCGGAATCCTTTGGGATTGAAGCCATTCAGGTCTGTCTTCCAGACGGCGCATCAACCTTTGTTTTCCGGCCGCTCTGCTCATGAACAAAAGCCTCGTCGCGCTCCTCACCATGCTCTCGGCCATAACACCCGCATTGGCCGAAACATATCCACTCACGGTGCAGAGTTGCGGACAGCCCGTGACGATCACGCAGCACCCAACACATGCCGTCATTCAGGACGTGAATATGGCAGAAATGGCGTTCGCACTCCATTTACAGCCCTTTATAGCCGGCCTCAGCGGGATTTCAGGCTGGAGCAAAAAGACCCCAGAATTTTCCAGAATGCAGGGGAATATTCCCGAAATTGCAACCCATTATCCGTCTTTGGAACAGTTACTGGCCGCACGCGCCGACCTGTTCATTGCAGGCTGGAATTACGGCATGCATGTCGGTGGAGACGTCACCCCCGAAACACTTCAAGCTCAGGGGATACCGACGCTTGTCTTGTCTGAAAGCTGTATCCGCACGCAGACCCACCCAAAACTCCCAACGCTCTCCCTGCTTTATGATGACGAATACCGCATGGGCCGCGTTTTTGATCGCACGGCTGAGGCGACCGCACTTATCAACAGCTGGAAGCAAAGAGTAAGCGCGGTTGAAGGCCGGATTGCCAACACCAAGCCTAAGAGCGTGTTCATATACGATAGCGGCGAAGACCGTCCGTTTACTGCGGGCGCTTATGCTCTCGCCTCAGAGATTGTACGTCTTGGGGGTGGCGTAAATATTTTCAATGATCTCCAGACAAACTGGGGCCCGGCTTCGTGGGAAAGTGCTGCATTGCGCGATGCAGATGCGATTATCATCGTCGATTATGGAGCGGGCACGCAGAAATCACGTACTTTTCTGGGGCATCATCCGCTCATGTCAGACGCCCGAGCCATTCGAACCAACAATGTTTTGGCGCTCCGATATGACGAGCTTACCCCTGGTCCCGAAAATATTGGTGCTGTGGAGAAAATTGCGCATTTTCTGCATCCGGACATCAATCCATGAAGCGTGGAGCACTCGTCTTCGCAGCTATCCTCGTTGTTATGGGACTGGCTACTCTGGAAATCGTGGTCGGCAGCGCTCATATTCCCCTACCCGGCATTATGCGCGCACTACGATCTGGGCCGACAGGGCATGACTTCATAACGAAGATTGTCTGGTCAATCCGCGTTCCGCGCTGCCTGCTTGCATTCCTCACCGGCGCAACATTGGCGAGCGCCGGAGCCCTGCTTCAGGCAAGCACTCGCAATCCTCTCGCCGATCCTTTCCTCTTCGGCCTTTCATCCGGCGCAGCAACCGGGGCGGTGGCCATGCTTGTTTTTGCGGGCGATATTCTGGGCGTCTGGACATCTGCCATTGGCGCGGCAGCCGGTGCACTGCTCGCCACGATCGGTCTTCTGCTGCTGATCAGTGCAACAGCAACTGGCCGCTCACGGATCCAGAACGAGCGTGTCCTGCTCTCGGGTCTGGCCATTTCCTTTATTTTCTCGACCCTTACAAATCTCATGATTTTCTGGGGCGACCGCAACACAGCGCAGTCCATCCTTTTCTGGACGATGGGAAGTTTTGCTTCTGCTCGATGGTTATCCCTGCCAGTGGCGCTTGCTGGCCTCCTGCTCGTACTGACCTATGGCTGGCACGCCCGTCGCGGGCTGGATGCACTCATGGCCGGAGAGGAGACGGCGCGTTCACTCGGGATCGATACGCGTAGAATGCGCATGACGGTTCTCAGCGTGTGCGCTTTCAGTACAGCCATGACCGTATCCCTTTGCGGGCCCGTGGCATTTATAGGCCTCATCGTGCCTCACATGGCACGCCAGATGTGCGGGGCCTCTTTATACAGATCCTATGGATGGACCCCTGCACTCGGCGGAATACTCGCGATGCTTGCTGATCTGGTCAGCAAGTGCCTTTTACCGTCTCAGGAAATACCGGTTGGAATTGTTATTTCAGCCTTGGGTGCCGGTTTCCTCATCGCACTCATGGTACGAAAAACAGCATAATCACTCGCTGCGAGCTTTCCAGTCAAACAACGCCTGTTCAAGCCTGCCCCATGCACTTTCATTGGCAGGAAAGCCAAACCGTAAATCTGAAGGTCTCTCAGGAAAAGCCCGTGTCACGATCCCCCGGACGCAAAGCCATTTCCATAGCGCGTGAGCCACAGAACTCCGTACAAGCAGGAAAAGCGGCCCCGTTCCCGCAACATTCAGGCCCGCTTTTTCCATGATTTTGGCCAGTCGTGCCCTGTCACGTCGCAACTGTATCCGCCGCTCCGCAAGCCATTTACCGTCTGCCAGAGCCTGACACCCGGCCTCTATGGCCTGCGTTCCAACAGCCCATGAACCCATGATCTTCCGTACCCGATCCGCAAGCCCGGAGTTGGTCAGCAGAAAACCAAGTCGCACACCCGGCAACCCATAACTTTTGCCAAAGGAACGCAGAACCATCAGTGCAGGATGCGGAAGAAGGGATGGAGCACTCTGCTCTTCGAAATCCGCAAATGCTTCGTCCACAATCAGATATCCTGCTGATTTACTGGAATTTTCAGCCAATTGAAGCAGCTTTGACAGACTCAGCGTGCGTCCGTCAGGGTTGTTGGGGTTACAGATAATGCAAACCATGCGCTCAACACGCGTGGCCGCTTCAAATTCCGCTTCACTAACGACAACCTGTACCTCAGCCCCGGCCAGCCGCCACGCGGTTTCATGCCCTGAATATGTCGGCCCCCAGATTGTCACCCGCCGATAGTCGAGAATGAGTGGCAGCAGACCAATCAGCATTTGGGTTCCGGGTGCGGCAACGACCATTTCAGGGCACCAGACCCCATATGCCGTGGCTGCCGCGCGCAAAAGAGCCTCCTCATCGGAAACTTCCGGCAGACGGGACAATGCACTGATTTCCGGGGAGGCAAACGGATATGCATACGGGCTGATACCGGTTGAAAGATCCACAAAGGGCGTCGGTGCATCCGGAAATGCCCGCATCACCTGCCGCACCTGCCCACCATGAAGCGGCATCTTTCCCAACGATGTCCCTGACATGCTAGAACTGTGCTTCCAGAAAAAGTCTGCGGATCAATGTCTCTCTCCTACCTGCCATCCGTACTTCCCATCGCCTGTCTGGCCAGTGCCGTCGAGGCAATCGTTGGATATCCCGAGTTTCTTATCCGCGCCATCGGTCATCCTGTCATGTGGATTGGTGGGCTGATCTCCGCGCTGGACCGCAAGCTGAACAGACCGGACTGGAGCTTTCGCCAGAGAGAAGCCGCTGGAATGCTGGCCTTGCTTGTAATCGTTCTGGTGCCTGCCTTGATCGCAGCTTGTGCACTCCGTCTGGCGGAGAGTATTTTTCCAACCCCGCTCGTGTTCGTGCTGGAAGTGCTGGTCACGACATCCATGATTGCCCAGCGTTCACTCTGGACACATGTGCGCGCTGTCCACGATGCGCTTGAAACCGGAGGGCTTGCGGAAGGACGCAAGGCTGTTTCGATGATCGTAGGGCGGGACCCATCCACCCTCGACAAGCCCGCAGTCATTCGCGCCGCGATTGAAAGTCTGGCCGAAAACTTCTCGGATGGTGTTATTGCTCCGATATTCTGGACCGCAATTGGAGGGCTCACCGGAGCCACGGCTTACAAAGCCATAAACACCGCAGACAGCATGATCGGCCATCTCACACCGCGCCATTCCGCGTTTGGGCGTGCATCCGCCAAATGCGATGATGCCGTGAACATTCCCGCCTCGCGCCTTGCCGCGCTATGGATCATTCTGGCCGCCCTGACCTACCGGCAAACAAATGCCAGAGCTGCGATAGACGTAGTCTTCAGAGACGCCAAACGCCACCGCTCTCCCAATGCGGGCTGGCCGGAAGCCGCCATGGCGGGCGCACTGGGCCTGAGGCTCGCAGGGCCACGTGTTTATGGCGGTGTGCGTGTGGACGACCCCTGGATGGGGAATGGCCGAACAAATGCCAAACTGACCGATCTGGCGATGGCGCTGCGTCTGTACCGACGCGCCTGCGTATTGCAGGGCATCGCTCTCGCTATACCAACAATCCTGATGATGGATTATTGGCTCTCATAACAGGGGTCTTCACACCTCCCTTGCCATCTCCAGCAGGGCGTCGATATCCAGATTTTGCTCCAGATGAGCGGCCCATGCGTCGAGTGCGGCCTCGACCCTGTCCGTATGATCAATAGCGGTCCCGATCTGGTGCCCTATACGCTTCAGAAGTGTCGCGCGGGCAGCGCCTTCGTCAAATACGCCATGCAGATACGTGCCCCACACACGCCCATCGGCTGAGACTGCACCATCATTTTCCGAGTTGATCTTTGCGAAAGGCTCAACCCTTCCCAAGACTCTGGTGCGGCCAGAGTGGATCTCGTAGCCCTTCACGGCAACGCCCTCGGGAAAAAGTTCTCCAGATACTTCAGAGAGCTGCTTTTTCCGCGTCATGGACGTTTCAACGTTCAATAGGCCCAATCCCGCCACTCGAGAGGGATTTCCTTCAATCCCTTCCAGATCAAGGATCTCATGGCCCAGCATCTGATAGCCACCACAAATCCCCATTACCTGACCGCCTTTGCGGGTATGGGCCAGAATATCGATGTCCCACCCCTGCCCGCGCAAAAAAGCCAGATCCGAAATTGTGGATTTGGAGCCAGGAAGAATAATCAGATCACAATCTGGCAGAGGCTTTCCGGGAGGGACGATTTCAATCGAAACACCGGGTTCAGATCGCAACGGATCCAAATCATCGAAATTTGCAATCATGGGCATATGCGGCACCACGATCCTGATCATGCCCTTCTCTCGAGATGCGACTTCTATGTCAGTTGCATCTTCCGCGGGCAGATCTCGCAGCAAATCAAGATGAGGCACCAGACCAACCCCCTGCCAGCCCGTAAAGGCGGCAATCGCCGTCATGCCCTCCGAAAACAGTGAAGGATCTCCCCGCATTCTGTTGACGACAAACCCTTTGATACGGCTCCTGTCAGCGCTGTCCAGCACTGTATGCGTGCCAACAAGGCTGGCAATCACGCCCCCCCGGTCAATATCTCCAACAAGCACAACATCAATATTGGCGGCCTGCGCGAAACCCATGTTCGCGATGTCGTTTGCCCTGAGATTAATCTCGGAAGCAGACCCTGCCCCCTCCACGAGAATAATATCAGCCTCCTGCGCCAAAGCACTAAACGCTTCCAGAACATCCCCCATCAATTCGCGCTTTACGGACTGGTACTCACGCGCTTTGACGTTTCCCCTGACCTGCCCTCGCACGACGAGTTGCGCTCCAGTTTCACTCTGAGGCTTCAGCAGCACAGGATTCATATCCACTGTTGGACTGACACCACAGGCACGCGCCTGCAATGCCTGTGCCCGCCCGATTTCACCGCCGTCCTGTGTTACAGCTGCGTTGTTGGACATATTCTGAGGTTTAAAAGGACGGACGTTAAGTCCCCGCCGCGTAAGGGCACGGGCGATCCCCGCGACCAGAACAGATTTCCCGACGCTGGAGCCCGTTCCCTGAAACATCAGAGCCCATGCCATCAGAATTCGAACCCGGGCTGTGCCTTCACACCTGCCTTGAAATGGTGCTTAACGAGTGTCATCTCGGTCACCAGATCCGCAGCGTCAATCAGTTCTGGCTTGGCATTCCTGCCAGTAATGACGACATGCTGCATGAAAGGGCGTGCCTGCAAATCCGCAAGTACGCGTTGCAACGGCAGATAATCATAGCGCAGCGCAATGTTTAGCTCATCCAGAACCACGAGCCCGACATCCTCGCGTTGCAAAGCCGCCACCGCAACGTCCCATGCACGTTCACATGCTGCTACATCGCGAGCACGGTCCTGCGTTTCCCAAGTAAAGCCCTCTCCCATGGAATGCCATTCCACGAGATCTCCAAAACGCTCCAGAGCCGGGCGCTCGCCTGTAGACCACGCCCCTTTGATAAACTGCACAATCACAACACGTCGCCCATGCCCCAGCATTCTCAAGGCAAGTCCAAACGCTGCAGTGGACTTGCCTTTTCCCGGGCCCGTGTGAACAGCCAGAACGCCTTTTTCGATGGTCTTCTCCGAGACTTCCCGATCCTGTACATCCTTGCGCTTTTGCATCTTCTCCCGATGCCTGCGTTCGTCTTCACTGCTCATTGAAAGATCCTTCATGTCTGGCTGCCATGACGTGGAAAAATGATCCTGACACATGCCCCCGCCACGCACCGGCTGGCCCTAGATCTTTTCCATTTCCGTCACGAAGCATGGCGAGAGGCTCGTCTGAGCCAGCCTCGGAAATCCGCGCATAGTGAAATTCGTGCCCACGGAGGATATCCCCCTTCGCGCCAAGCGCACAGTCGTGCATCAGCGTGGCTTCGCGGTACCCCAGATTCATCTTGCGCCTGGCAAACGTTGTGACGTGATCCAATAATCCCGTCATCCGATGAACGACGCCCTGCGCATCTTCAATTGCACGCCCAAGCACCATGAACCCACCGCACTCGCCATGGACAGGATGTGACTGCGCAAAACGCCGCAGACCGTCATGAAAATGACTGGCGGAGGCGAGCTGTGGCCCATGCAGTTCGGGATATCCACCGGGAAGCCAGCATGCATCGCATGATGGATCAGGTGCTTCATCAACCATGGGTGAAAAGGGAACAATCACTGCTCCTGCAAGCCGCCAGCTCCGGGCCAAATGACTGTAGAAAAAAGAGAAAGCCTGATCATCCGCCACAGCGATGCGCTGCCCAGGTGGGGGGATTGTCTGCACATCATGCCGCACGGGAGTTATTTCCTGAGCGCCTGCGATAATCGCGTCGATGTCCAACGAGGCCTCAGCGCGAGTTCCTAGCGTGCTCAGCAAAGCATTCAGTTCAGACTGTTCCCGCGCCTGCACCAGTCCAAGATGACGCTCCGGAAGTTGCAGAGTCGGATCACGCATGAAAGCCCCCAGCACTTTCAGCCCTGCCGAGCGGATTGCTTCAGAAGCCATCGTCAAATGGCGCTCCGACCCCACCTGATTAAGCACCACCCCGACCACGTTGACGTCAGGATTTAGCGTTGCAAACCCATGGGCCGTGGCCGCAGCAGACTGCCCCTGCCCCGACACATCCAGCACCAGCAGCACCGGAATTCTAAATCTTTGTGCGATGTCTGAAGGTGCGCCGCGTGCGCCCTGCGGCTCCATCAAGCCGTCGAAAAGGCCCATGGCAGACTCAATCAGCAATATATCGGCGCCTTGAGCCGCATCTGCCAGCATCGTCTCGAGCATCTCCCCGGACATCGTCCAGCTATCCAGATTGAGGCTAGGACGACCTGTCGCAACTTCATGAAAAGCGGGATCGATATAATCCGGGCCAGTCTTGGCCGCCTGAACCTGCAGACCTTTTTTGCGCAATGCCGTCAGAAGCCCGAGTGTCGTTGTTGTCTTGCCACCACCAGAACGTGGCGCCGCGATCATAAGGGCACGCGTATTCATAAAGCTGCTCCGGACATCGCTGTCTCGATTTTGGGCGGAAATAGCGTATCCTGCGCAGGATGAATGCCGAGGCAACACCGCTTAGACGTGGCTGGACGACTGGAAGCTGTGCGACGGCGGCCGCCAAAGCTGCGTGGATGGCGCTTGAGCACGGTATTTTCTCCGACCCGATACGCATTTCCCTGCCCAGCGGCCAGCAGGTCGATTTCGTGCTCGCTGGGCATGGTTTTAATCATGATGGAGCTTGGGCAAGCGTCATCAAGGACGCAGGAGATGACCCTGACGTTACGCACGGCGCGCTGATCCGCGCTGACATACGAAAACTCGGGGCTGAACAAGGCATTGTTTTCAAGGCGGGTGAAGGCGTGGGCCATATTACGCGCCCCGGTCTGCCTCTGCCTCCGGGAGAACCGGCCATCAACCCGGTTCCCAGAAACATGATGCGAACCGCCCTTCAGGAGGTCAGCGGGAGCAATACCAACGCGGAAATCACGATCTCGGTCCCCGGTGGGATCGGCCTTGCCGAAAAGACCCTTAATAGCCGTCTTGGGATTGTTGGGGGCCTGTCGATACTCGGCACGACAGGCATTGTCATTCCATTTTCCTGCTCGGCCTGGATTGACAGCATCCATCGTGGCATCGATGTCGCGCGTGCGCTTGGCCTGCCGCATCTGGCGGCATCGACTGGGAATGTCTCCGAAACAGCTATTCAGAAATTTTACGGACTTCCCGAAACTGCCCTGATCGAAATGGGCGATTTTGCAGGAGGGGTTTTGAAATATGTGCGAAAGCACCCCGTCCCTCGCCTGACGATTGCAGGCGGTATCGCGAAAATGACAAAGCTCGCGCAGGGGCGCCTTGACCTGCATTCGGGACGAAGCCGGGCCGACATGGCGGAATTTGCCACCCTGACACGAACCGTCAGTGCGAATGCCACACTCGCGGACGATATCGCCCAGACCCAGACGATTGCAGAAGCGTTTCTCAAAGCCCGTGTAGCAGGTGTGGAGCTGGGAAATCATATCGCTTGTCAGGCTCTGAACGTAGCACTGGACGTTCTGGATGACAGCGCGACCATTGTAGATGTCGTTTTGTTCGACCGCATGGGGGTTTGCGTGGGGCGCAGCGAACTGCTCTCCGCTCACGAGCGAAAGCGCCTTCGGTAATCGGGATCATATAACGCGCTTTCCCTGAAATCCCGCGCGCCCAGAGCAGGCCCTACAAGCACAAGAGCTGTACGTTCAACCGGGTTTTCCTCGGCCTTGCCAAGCAGCGTTCCCAACGTAGCCCGGACCACGATTTCATCAGGCCAGCTTGCCCGCGCAACCACAGCCGCAGGGCAGTTCTCCCCATAGAACGGGATAAGGTCGCTTACGATCCGATCCAGCGCATGAACAGCCAAATGGATCGCAAGGGTCGCGCCCGTTGCGGCATATACCGCCAATTTTTCGCCCTCAGGCATGGATGAGGCCCGTCCGCTCACCCGCGTTAGCACCACTGTCTGTGCGACTTCTGGGACAGTCAGTTCCTGCCCCAGAATGGACGCAACTGCGGCAAATGCCGGGACACCGGGGGTCATTGTCCAGGGAATGCCCAGCCGGTCCAGCCTGCGGGTCTGCTCGGCCACCGCGCTATAGATGGAAAGGTCTCCCGAATGAAGGCGTGCGATATCCTCACCCGCAGCATGCGCACGCGCATACTCATCCTCAATTTCATCAAGCGATAACGGCGCCGTATCCACCAGCCGTGCACCTTGAGGGCAGTGCTCCAGCATGGCTTTCGGGACAATCGAGCCCGCATACAAACATACGGGGCACGATGCCAGAATATCCCGCCCGCGCAGTGTCAGGAGATCAGCCGCGCCGGGACCTGCCCCGATGAAATGAACGGTCAAGATTTCTTTCCTTCGTCTGTCGCACATTTTGCAAGCGCACAGGTCACGCCATCACCGTCCTGCCGATGCAGAACGAGCACACTATTCGTGCCTGCCCCCGCAAGTGCGCACCCTTCTGCTACGGACGCGTAGCCCGTCTTTCGCAAAGCAAGCTCTGATCGTGTTGGACACTCCGCCTGTCGAGCGGCAAGGGCATTCGCTGAGATGCATATAATTTCCACACCCAGTTGCTTCGAGGCTAATGCCAGCATGGCATTCGGGTATCTGAAATATGGAACGGCAATGGCATCCAGCTTTTGCCCTGCCACACCCGTAGATAGCCTCACGAGCCGCACCACGGCCTCCGCAGCCGCATCAGGGCGGCAGCCTATTCCTGCTATGATCACGCTTCTGCGCCTTTACGGGCCACAAGCTGCATCACGCGCATCGCCGGACGGAAGGCATGCAGACGCCCCACATTGTCCAGCCGTTCCACTCCTATGCGGGTCAGGCTCGCATTATAACGCTCAAACCGCGACATCATCACGGCTTCGCCCTCAAGCGTTACGGCATTGGCCACAAGACGGCCTCCCGCAGGTAAGGCGCTCCAGGCTCGATCAAATATTTCAACGTCAGACAGGCCTCCGCCAATAAAGATCGCATCAGGCTGTTCGAGAACTTCAAGAACCTGTGGAGCCCTTCCAACCACAATCTTCAGCCCCGGAACTCCGAGCGACAACGCATTCCGGGCAATACGCGCTGCGCGTTCAGGGTCGCGTTCAACCGCAATAGCCCTATTGGACGGATGACGAAGCATCCACTCTATTGCAATGGAACCAGCCCCTGCCCCGACATCCCACAGCATCTGCCCGACCGTTGGAGAAAGTGATGAGAGTGTGACAGCCCGAATTTCACGCTTCGTCAGTTGGCCATCATGCTCAAACAGATCATCATCAAGGCCGCTACAAAGCGGTATGATGCGCGCATTCAAGGAAGCCTGAAGTTCAATGCAGAGCAGGTTTAGAGCTTTAAATTCCGGCAGTGCTTCATCTGCATGAAACGCGCGGATTTCTTCATCAACGCCATCAAGAGATTCCAGAACATGTAGTCTTGAGGCCCCAAAACCATATCCGCACAGATATTCAGCAACTAACGCCGGGGTTGTTGCATCGGCGGACAAAACGATCAGACGCGTATCAGGCTGAAGAACAGGCGCCAGTGTCTCCAGCGGACGACCACACAGAGACACAACACGCACGTCCTGCCAGCCCCATCCAAGACGAGAACACGCGAGAGATATGGAGGACGGAAGCGGAATGCAGATCATCTCATCCGGGCGTATGTGCTTGGCAAGAGCACTTCCGGCGCCGAAACAGAAAGGGTCCCCTGAAGCAAGAACTGCTACAGGGCTTCCCCGCCATTCCAAAACCTGTTCGATCCCTTTCGAGAACGGGACGGGCCATTGATGAGCTTCACCACGCACCAGTTCTTTGGCCAAACTCAGATGCCGTGCTCCGCCGATGACGTAATGTGCATTGCGAACAAGTGTCTGTGCGGCAGAGGAAAGACCCTCGACACCGTCCTCACCAATTCCGATAATATTGAGCCAGGGCGCACTCATTGTCCGGCTCCGGCGGAGAAATGGAAAACATGCGGGTTCTGATCCTTGGTGGCACGAGTGAAGCCAGTGCACTCGGACGTATGCTGACCTCTGCCCCCGAACTCGCCCCTACCTTCTGTTTGGCTGGCGTCACGCAGGCGCCTGTTTTGCCGGAGGTTAAAGTCCGGATTGGGGGCTTCGGCGGCGTCGATGGTCTTCGGGCCTATCTTCGCCATAACGCCATACGCGCCGTTGTGGATGCGACTCACCCTTTCGCTGCGCGTATGAGCCACAATGCTGCGATGGCTTGCGAAATGCAGAACGTACCCCTGTTGCGGATCGAACGTCCCGAATGGAAGCCGGAACCCGGCGATCAATGGGTAACTGTTTCCGACATCAAAACTGCCGCACATGCGATCGGCAGAAAGCCGCGGAATGTTTTCCTGACCACGGGGCGGAAGGACCTTGAGCCGTTTCGAGAGGTCACGCACCATCATTATATTCTGCGAAGTATAGACAGGCCGGACCCGACCCTCCTGCCCCAGCACGTGACTCTCGTTCTCGCGCGTCCCCCGTTCGAGGTTGAGGACGAGATCGCCCTGATGCAACATCATGCGATCGATATCGTCGTTACCAAAAATGCCGGGGCGGATGCGACGTGCGCCAAGCTTTTTGCGGCCCGCGCTCTTGGGCTGCCCGTGATCATGATCCAGCGTCCTCTCCTGCCACCGTCTCTGCATGCCGAAACCGCGCGTGAAGCCCTGGACTGGCTTCAGGCCGTGCGTCACGCCTCGACCTTGCGGGACGTATAGAGCCACTGCCCCCCATCTGCCCGCGCTATGGTCCGTGTCAAACGGCAGCCGATCAGAACGAGCGTGCTCATATCCACCAGTTCAGGGTCCGCGCTTTCCAGATCCGTCAGAATAATGCGTTCGTCGGGCCTGCCCACCGCACGCGCGAAGGCCACCGGTACATTTCCAGAAACGTTTTGACGAAGCAGATCGAAAGCTTCCCCTAATTGCCACGGTCGGGCTTTGGAACGCGCATTATACAGCGCAATGACAAATCCTGCCTCGGCTGCAAGCCTCAGCCGACGACACACCGTCTCCCACGGCTTGAGATTATCAGAAAGCGAAATCACGCAGAAATCGCCCCCCAAAGGCGCCCCGAGACGTGCCGCAGCAGCGAGGACCGCCGTCACACCTGGTATGACCGTCACCTCAATGGAACGCCATGCAGGAGGGCCGTTCTCGATGGCCTCAAATACCGCGCTGGCCATACCGAAAACACCTGAATCGCCGCCAGAAACCACAACGACCTGGCGTCCTTCGAGCGTCATTTTCAGCGCATGGCGTGCACGGTCAATCTCAACGCGATTATCTGTTCCATGCCGACGAACATGTGGTGCTACACGCACCCGCTCGACATATGGGCCATAGCCAACCAAATCAGTCGCACCCTCCAGAGCACTTTGTGCCTCTGGCGTTAGCTGGGACTGACTTCCGGGCCCAAGCCCTACGACAAAAAGACGACTCATCGAACCCCGCGACGGCCGGGCAGAAGAGCCAGCGAGAAATACGGTGCAGGGCCGTCCATGTCTTCCAGCCGAGTAACACGGGAATCCTGCTGCGTCCCCCGCTCCACGTAAACAGCCTCGGCGCTTCGCCCGGCACGTTCCAGCGCAGATCGCAGTTTGGGCAAATTGCGCCCCAGCTTCATGACGACAGCCGCGTCAGTTTTTATAAGCCAGCTCGCCAGCTCGTCTTCGGGCATTGTTGCTGGAAGAACGCACAGAACATCATCTCCATGCGTCATGGGAACAGCGGCCTCAGACCAGCATCCGCCCATCCCCGTGATTCCGGGCACGATGCGACACTCCACCGTCTCTCTCAGACGATCAAACAGATACATCGCAGAGCCGTAAAGGAACGGATCGCCTTCGCACAGGAGCGCCACATCGCGCCCTGCCGCAGTTACCGCTGCAATCTTATCCGCACACTCGTCGTAAAAGGTGCCCATTCCGTCATGATAGGATGGATCACTGACTGCGCGTTCGATTGTGAAGGGATATGCAAAGCGCAACTCCTCCGTACCTTCGCTAATATGTGCGTCAGCGATACGGCGAGCGTGCCCCATACGGTCATGGCGACAGAAATACGCCACAACACCAGACTGACCGATCACCCGTGCAGCTTTCAATGTCAGCAGTTCAGGATCGCCCGGTCCCACCCCGACAATATGGACAGTACCGCTGGTCATTCGGTTTCACTCGCGAGGGCATTGATCGTTGCCGCAGCCATGGCGCTTCCCCCGAGCCGTCCCCGGACGATGATATGTTCAAGGTCATCCCGTTCTGCCAGAGCGTCCTTTGATTCTACGGCCCCAACAAACCCGACCGGCATGCCAATGATGACCGCTGGGCGCGGTGCACCTGCATCTATCATTTCCAGCAAATGGAAAAGAGCCGTCGGCGCGTTGCCGATTGCGACGACGGCTCCATCCAGCAGCGGCCCCCACAGATCCAGTGCGGCAGCGGACCGGGTGTTCCCGATTTTCTGTGCCAGATCTGGCACCCGTGGGTCGCGTAGCGTGCACAGAACCTGATTATCGGCGGGAAGACGCGCACGCGTGACGCCATGTGCAACCATCTCGGAGTCACACAGAACAGGGCATCCAGCTCTCAGCGCTGCTCGAGCCGATGAAACCAGATCGCTGGACATGTGCACGAACGGCGCAACATCCACCATTCCGCACGCATGAATGATCCGCACGGCGATCTGCGCCTGTTCGGAGGTAAAGCGTGAGAGGTCTGCCTCGGCACGGATGGTCGCGAAGGAGCGAGCATAGATCGCAGCTCCCTCGCGGATATAGTCATATCGAGATGTCCGGCCGCTCACGCATCCGTCTCCTTAAATTCAGTGCGCAACAGCGCAGAAACCTGCTGGATGTTCAGTCCTCGCCACCGTATCGCGTCGGAAGCTGTCGCATTACGGGCCGCGTCATATACTCCATCCCGCGCCACAAGCGTCATATCCGCAGGTGATGGATGTGCACACCCCTTAGAACATCCTGAGACATGCAATGTACGACCAGTCGGAACATCAAGAGCGAGATACAGGGCATCTGCCCCCACTTTTGCAGCCCCTCGTGCGCACCCGGTTTTGCCGACACAGGCCTGCACCCTGAGACGGGCGTCCGTCGCTTCCGTCACGAAACCCTGTACTGTGGATACTGCGCCCGAAACTACCAGACTGCGCCACGGCGTTGTCCTGACGATACCATCACCAGAAGAGCGTGCAATTTGTGCGCCAACCCGTAACGCACACGCATCCATTCGCCCCAACGGGACACCAAGCCCTGAGGCGTTTCCAGCGAGTAGGCCTACAACGCTGGGAATGCCCCCCCCAGAGCTGCACGCTCGTGACTGGGCACCGGCTTTCTGCAGATAGACCTGTCCCATCTGCACATGCGTTGAAGGACGCAGCGCATCAGCATTTTCCAAAAACGCATGAATGACTTTGACTGCCATCATGATTGCCGCCTCAAGGCTTGTCTCTTCACTGCGCGCCTGCCCACAGGCAACGTGCCATCTGCCATTTTCTGCACGAAGCATGATGTCAGCCGAAAGGGAGCCTGAGGGAAAATATCCGCCACCATCAACGACAAAACTGAACTTGTCAGGCAGGGATGCAAACGCCGTCTCCTGCACAAGAGAGGATCTGAGCGCGGCTGCACATTCAAGCGTAGAACGATCACAGGCAGGATCAAGCCCGGCGAGAGGCGACACAAGAAGGCCGCGCCTCTTTTCCTCAACCGGGTCAGCGGCAATCAATCCATATGCAATCGCTTTCCGGGCGACCTCAGGAATCTGATTGAATACAAAGCCCCGAAGTTGCAGATTGCCCCGGTTTGTCAGCTCAATGATGCCGTTTCCGTAAGTCTCTGCAATATCCGCAATTTGCAGAAGGGCTTCAGAAGAGAAACGCCCCAAATCCGGGCGAAACCGCACAAGCCAGCCATCGGCAGCCTGCATAGGTGCAAACATGTCTGGGCACCATCCCTTCACCAGAGACATCTCGCGCATCATGCCTCGCCATCCAGCTGCGCCATGGTGCTGTTCAGCCTCGGGTGCCAGAGCCCACGCTCTACCATTTGCACAAAGCGTAGGCGCATTGCCTCTCTGGCTTGTGGATTCATCGCCTTGAGGAAATCATCACATGCCGGATCTCCGAGGGTTGCAGCAAAAACAAGATCAAACTGCCGATCAAAGCGTGTGGGAAGCGTCGCGGCGAACCCACATAGAGCGTCTAGTCCTCGGGATATTTCTGCGGCGCCTCGGTAATCGTGTTGGCGCATTCCTTCGATCCAGCGCGGATTTGCGAGCCGCCCACGCACGACCCGCGCAATTTCGGCCTGCATGCCCCTCAGTTTTGGTGCGTCTGGCCGGGAGGTATCTCCGTGCCACAGTGTCGGAGTGGCCCCCATAGCCTGTGCCGCTGCGGCCAGCCCCCCCTCGTGAGCCGCAATATCCGGGCTCTCCAGAATATCCATTTCGGCATGATCCTGCACATGCACGATTGCGTCTGCCTGCTGCATCCTCAATGCGAACGCATCATCCATACGCTGTCCTTCGCGACCACCCCCGTAAGCCCACCCGCTCCCAGCGATGAACGAACGGCCAAGGGCATCGCTGTCCTGCCAGGAATTATCTGCAAGAGCGGCCTCAATACCTGTTCCATAAGCGCCGGGAGCAGCACCGAAGATCCGCGCTGAGGCATCGGCGCGCGCCTGCCCCTCAAGCCCATAAACCGTACCTGCGAGGGGATTCCACTCAGCGTCTTCCTCCCTTGCAGCGACGGCCTGAACAGCTTGGTCAAACAATGCAATCTGGGCGGGGAAAGCGTCTCGGAAAAGCCCTGAAATACGCAGCGTTACGTCCACTCTCGGGCGATCAAGAACGGCAAGTGGAATAATTTCAATGCCCGAAACACGCCCGCTGCCATCATCCCAAACAGGCACCACACCCATCAGCAGCAATGCGAGCGCAAGGTCTTCTCCACCGGTCCGCAGACTGGCGGAGCCCCAGATATCCATAACAATCCGCTGAAGTGGCTCCCCCTCTTCCTGCAGATGGCGAAGAAGCATCTGCCGCTCCTGCAATCGTGCCAGTTCGACGGCCGCGGCGGTGGGTATGGCACGTGGATCTACAGTAAACAGGTTACGACCCGTCGGCAGGACGTCCATTCGGCCACGTGTAGGCGCGCTTGCAGGTCCCGGCTCGATGAAACGTCCATCCAGTGCATCCAAAAGCGCATGGGCTTCCGCCTGTGCGCTGGCCCTCACACGGATAGCTACTTCCTCCGCACTTCCTCCGCCCGCAGATGATATTGATTCAACCAGAGTATCAATGCGGGGGGCTACCTTCCCGAAGACATGCAGGCCATCGCGGATCTGAAGGTCCTTGACGTCACACAAATAGGCATCAAGGCGAGCAAGCGCCTCGGTTTCGTCCCCGTCGCCGGGGCGAACACCACTTTCCGCCAGAACGCCCATTCCTGTTGCGCGCTCAAGAATCTGACGCCTCAGGATCGCACCACGACGACGGTCCAACCCATCAGCCTCAGCAAACTCATCAATCAGCCGCTCCAACTCCGCCATGTGCTCATCAAGGTCCGCTTTCATCACGGGGGGCGTCATGTGCCCTATCGTCACGGCACCAAGGCGTCTTTTGGCTGCTGCTGCCTCTCCGGGATTATTAACGATGAAAGGATAAATGACAGGCATTCCGCCACTCAGCACGTCCGGCGCACAGGAATCAGAGAGCGCTACGGCCTTCCCGGGCAGCCATTCCAGCGTACCGTGCGTCCCCAGGTGAACCATGGCATCTACCGCCATTTTCCGTCTTAGCCACAGATAAAAAGCAACATAAGCATGTCGTGGTGGCCGATCAGGGTCGTGATACTGCGCCTTGCGGTCCTGCTCGCTGCCGCGATCTGGCTGAACAGCAACGATGATTTTTCCAAAAGCGATATATCGCAAACAGAACATGCTATCCCTTAGGGAAGCATCTTCTTCGGGTTCGCCCCACGCATCGATTATGCTTTCACGAAACCCTTCCGGCAGTGTTTCGAAAGCCTCGGTGTACTCATCAAGGGTCAGGATGACGTTGCCTTCCCCCTCACAAAGTTTCCCAATCAACGATGACGGGGAGGAAAAAGGTGCAGGATCGCAGTCATATCCCGCATCTTTTAAAAGTGAGAAAATCGAGCACAGACTTGCAAACGCATCCAGTCCAACTGCATGTGCCATTTGCCCCGAGGCACCGGGATAATCAGAGAGGACGATTGCGATCCGTCGTTCCGAAGGTGTCAGAACCGCCAGCCGTACCCATCCTTTGGCCTGCATAGCCGCAGAGAGAATACCCGGCTCATAGGGAGTATGGCGCGCAGGTAGACCGGGCGCACTCTCACCCTTGAACGAAATTGGCGCGGAGGAGAGGCGTCCATCAAGTTCGGGAAGAACGACCTGCATGGCCAGATCAGTCTGAGACAGTCCACGCGCGCTCTCGTTCCATGCCGCAAATGTCGATCCGGGCTGTAGCACCTGAAGCACAGGCACGCCTGCCTCATCCAGAGGAGACGAAGCCCCAGCCTCTCCACGCGCAGCAAAGAACGTTGCGTTCAGCACGACATGAGGATTGCTCGCGCAGAGCTGTGCCCGCAGGAATGTTGCTGCCTCTGCACTCTTGAGTGACGATACATATACGGCGTCTGCGGCAATCCCCTGTTTTTCGAGGGCTTTTGCAAGTTCGTCTATTGCAGAGACGTCGTTTGCCAACAGATGCGCGCGATAAAACACGATAACCGCGCGGTATGGCTGTCCAGAAGAGGTACTCAGATATATCCCTGCGGCAGGAAGAGGGGCGGGTGAAGAGCCATCATCATCGCCCTGCCCCGCAAGGCTCGCCATCAGCGTCAACGCGCCTCGCACGTTCTCCGGGCCGCCAAACTTCAGAAAACCATCAAGGCGAGCGTAGGTATTACCGTCTACACCCGACCATTGTGAAAGACGCTCATCGTCTCGCGCATCGCCAGGAAGGAGTACAAGTTTGATGCCAAGCCGCTTGCAGCAGTTACGAACTTCCTCCACGCCGTAACGCCAGTAATCCACCCCGCCCAGCAAACGCACCACAACACAGCGCGATAAGGCGATGGTCTGCTCAACATACAGATCCACTGACATCGGGTGTCGCAAACGCGCCAGATTGGCGAGACGAAACGAGAATTTCGGCTCGCTCAAGCGGAAATAAGCCTGCTCCAAAGCCAGAAGATCGCTGTCCGAAAAAGACAGGAAAACGACATCAGCTGGCTCATGGCCCAGATCCTCGGCCACGTCCTGTGCGTCTATTCCGTGTCTTTCCCGAACTAGCAGATGCATTGCCCGACCTCAGAGCCGCATCAGATCAGCTTCAATTGCGGCACGATCAAATCCGTGCTGCCCTATGACCACAATACGCCCTTCCCGGTGCTCTCCTGACAATGGAACATCGAATTCATGGCGAAAGCGCGTTCCCACGCCCTGCACCGCCAGACGCATTTTCTTGCCCGTGACTGCTGCAAATCCCTTCATCCTCAGAATGTCATATTTGCTAGCGACTTCTGCCAGATGGATCAGAAAATCATCTGCAGATTTCTGCTCAGGGACGGTCACGACGAAACTTTCGAAATCATCGTGCTCGTGATCGTCTGCACCATCATGGTTCGAAGGGCGCTTTTCAAGATCGTCTTCGGCCGCTGCACCAATTCCGAGCAGGATGGCCGGGTCCAGCCGCCCCTCGACCGCACGAAGCGTCACGAGTTTGCGGGAGACGACATCGGCAATATTGCGCTCGACCAGTGCCAAAGCAGCCTCGTCCAGCAGGTCTGTCTTGTTGAGTACGACCAGATCCGCTGCATTAAGCTGATCCTCGTAAACTTCAGCAAGCGGGTTATCGTGATCCAGAGATGGATCTTCCTGACGTTGCAGGGCCACTGCCTCCGGATCATCCGCAAATCGGCCGCTGGCAACCGCAGGCGCGTCCACAAGTGTAATGACGCCATCGACCGTCATGCGGGTACGAATTCCGGGCCAGCTGAATGCCTTCAGAAGCGGCTTGGGGAGCGCCAGTCCAGACGTTTCAATAACGATGTGTTCTGGGGGATTTGGTCTGTCGATAAGGGATTCCATGGTTGGGATGAAATCATCTGCAACGGTGCAGCACAGACAGCCATTGGTGAGTTCGACGATATCATCGTCTGCACACCCCTCGATACCGCAGGAACGGAGGATTTCTCCGTCAATCCCCAACGACCCAAATTCGTTGACGACAATCGCAATGCGCCGACCGTTTGAACGCGAGAGCAGGTTACGCAGGAGGGTGGTTTTTCCTGCCCCAAGAAAGCCCGTAATAATTGTGACAGGGATTTTCTTTGCTGTGGTCGCAGCGATGTTCTGGTTCATGATGGCTCCTGTAAAGCGATAAGCGCGGCGGGAATACGACCAAGAACCATATCTGACAGGGAGGCCGGGCGTTTGGATGGCATTACGGTGCCTGTTCGGGACGCTTCATAGAGCTTCAGATATTCAAGAATATCATCAGATTTTTCAGGCGTCAGACGTCCGAGAAGCCATGCCCATTTTCCAGGCATCGAAACCACGGCTGTGCACCCGCTGGAACACGCGGACAGACATTCGACTTTCCGTACATCAATGTTGCGTCCCTCCGCGCTGGCCAGAAGGGCATCGTGCAGGTTGGCACCCATCGGGCCATCGATGCCATCCGCCTTGCGGCACGTTACGCACACATGAATGCAGGGACGGGATGCCTGGGCGGCGTCACGATCAGAATATTTCAGCGGCTCTGCCATGAATGGCCTCTCGGAACGGTCCCCGCGGACCTCGCAGCAAAACAGGGTGCGACGAAAGGCCCCCGGCATGGAGGGGACGCGCAGATACGCGACCTCACGTTCCGGGCACCCCGCCAGATCGTGACACTTGGCTCAGGAAGCCACGCGGCTTCCATAATGGCAGGTCTCCTGACTTATGGCCGGGATGCCCAAGAGCACCCCATAATTCACCTACCTTCCCGGACCTGAACCCAGTGGCGTTGTCCCGTTAGGGACGCGGCGAATTGATGAACCATCTACAGTTGCGGGGGCAGTGACGGATTTGGCCAGATGGCCTTACCGGCTTCCCTTTTCATCCTCTCCCGAGGAACCATTGCCATATCCCTATCGCCGCCGTTTCAGCGTGTCAAAGCAAACCCGTAGGGGCTATTGAGGGATCATTTCAGCACGAGCGGCAAACCTGCGGCTACAAAGACGACGCGCCCGGCCTCCGCAGCAATGCGTTGATGCAAAATCCCGGCCTCGTCCCGAAAGCGGCGTGACAGGACGTTATCGGGAACTATTCCAAGTCCCACTTCATTGCCCACCAGTACTGTGCGGCCTTTGCGGCAACGAAGAGCCTCCAGCAATCGCTCACTGGCGGCAAAAACGTCTCGCTCCTCCAGAATAAGATTTGTGAGCCACAGCGTCAGGCAATCCAGAAGAACGAAGGATTTTCCGGCCTCATCGAGTACCTTCTCAACAAAAACAGGTTCCTCGCACGTGGTCCATCCGGGTACGCGTTTCTGTTGGTGCTGCGCGATACGAAGACGCATTTCATCATCAAACGCCCTGCCCGTGGCGAGGTACGTCCATGGCTTGGGCGCGGCCGTGACCAAAGCTTCGGCATAACGGCTTTTTCCCGAGCGTGCCCCCCCGAGGACGAGAGTTACACCGCCCATGCCTGTCAAATTCGAAGGCACATTCTCCAGGTCCGGATTTTGTTCAGCTTGCATGGAGGCAGATAACAGCACAGAAAAGCCCATATGACAGCGCCTGATTTTCCCCGAGCACCGTTCCAAACCATGCACGCCCTGCGTGAAGCATGCATCAATCTTCGTGGCCCGGCGCGTGCAGCGGGCCAGCAGATTGCCGATCGCGAGGCGACGCTGACCAAGCCTGCCGGAAGTCTGGGTCGACTGGAGGAGCTTACACGCTGGATGGGCGAATGGCAGAACCGGGTAATGCCATCGCTGGAGCGCATTCAGGTTATTGTATTTGCTGGAAACCATGGGGTTGTGGCGCAGGGGGTCTCTCCCTGGCCGTCTGATGTTACCGCGCAGATGGTTGCCAATTTCGAACATGGCGGAGCGGCGATCAATCAACTCGCTCGCATTGGAGGGGCGCGGCTTGATGTGATTTGTCTTGAAAAGCTGCGATCCACACGGGATTTCACACAGGGCGCGGCCATGGACGAAGCCGGTTTCCTGTCAGCTGTAAATACCGGTTATGTCTCTGTCTCGCCTGACACGGATCTGCTGTGCCCCGGCGAAATGGGTATCGGCAACACTACGGCGGCATCAACACTCAGCGCAGCACTATTTGGTGGGCAAGGCTCAGACTGGGCCGGTCGTGGGACGGGGCTGGATGATGCAGGTGTCACCCGCAAGGCACATGTCATAGACCGCGCGCTTTCATTCCACGGTGAAAGCCTGAGAGACCCACTGGAAGCCGCAAGGCGCGTCGGGGGGTTTGAACTGGCAGCAATCATGGGCGCAGTTCTCGCCGCACGTCATCATGGTATTCCGGTGCTGCTGGATGGATTTGTCTGCACTGCTGCAGCCGCCCCTCTTTTCGCGCTGTCTCTAGACGGGCTGGACCATACACGCCTCTCGCATCGCTCGGCAGAAGCAGCGCATATGCGTTTGGCCGGATTGCTCGGGCTTGATCCCCTTCTGAATATGGCACTCAGACTTGGCGAAGCTTCGGGGGGCGCTCTTGCGATCCCTTTACTCAAAGCTGCTCTGGCGTGCCATGAAGGAATGGCAACATTTGCCGATGCTGCGATTTCGCAGGCGGACAGCGACGCTACGTGAATTTCTGGCGTCAAATACGCGAGGACATTGCCTGCGGGATGGGGCTACTGACCCGTATTCCCACAGGGTGGCTGTGCGTTGATGGAATGACGTGGTCCTTGACGCGATCAGTTTGGTGTTGGCCAGTGGTGGGCGCGTTGATCGGTGCGGCTGGGGGCGCAGTATTCCAAGGGCTTTCTGTCCTACATGTTCCTTCGTTTCTGTCGGCACTCTGGGCGGTCGCTTTTCAGGTTCTCCTGACGGGGGGTCTTCATGAAGACGGAATGGCTGATATGGCCGATGGGTGCGGCGGAGGGTACGATCGTGAACGCAAGCTTGCGATCATGCGCGACAGCCGTATCGGCAGCTATGGCGTGCTTTCCCTCACCCTTACCGTGATGGCGAGAGTGAGTGCGATTGCAGTTTTCCCACCGTCGCTGGCAATCCCGCTCTTGGCTGCAACCGGAGCCATCTCGCGGATGGTACTCGCCGCCGTTCCCCTTTTCCTTTCCCCTGCAAGACCCGACGGTCTGGCTTCGAAGCTCATGCAGTTTTCCAAACCTGCATTATGGGTCTGCATGTTGGCGGGGCTTGGTGTGGCCGTAGCCTGTACTGGTGCTGCTCTCGGCTTTGAAGCCGTTCTGATCGCAGGTTTGGTGGTGACGAGTGTTGTATGGTTCGCGCGGAGGCAACTGGGCGGCTTTACAGGAGACGTTCTGGGAGCCACTGCCACACTGGTGGAATGTGCGTCTCTGACGTTCTTCGCGGCAATCGTCAGCCACTGACGACGATCCTGTTTTACGCGTCCGTGATCTTGCCCTAATACCAACAGGAATGAACGCCCCGCCTTTCTCTGCATCTTTTCAGTCTGAACTGGAGACACTTTTCAGATGGAGACGAGATGTTCGCCACTTCCGGACTGATCCTCTGCCGCGCGCACTACTGGATAACCTTCTGCAGGCATCCTGTCTGGCGCCATCCGTTGGGCTAAGCGAACCTTGGAGGTTTGTTCTCGTCAATGACGCTGATCGCAGGAGTGCCATCCGTTCAAATTTCGAGCGATGCAATGCGGAAGCGCTCAAGGGGTATGAGGGAGACAGAGCAGCGCGTTATGCGGCCCTGAAACTCGCGGGCCTCAATGATGCCCCTCATCACGTTGCGGTATTCTGTGAAAAAGACCCAGCTCAGGGGCGCGGCCTCGGGCGATCGACCATGCCCGAAACAACCATCTGGTCTGCGGTTATGGCGATTCACACTTTCTGGCTTGCAGCAGTTGCAGCCGAAGTAGGCCTGGGGTGGGTCTCAATTCTTGACCCGGATGCAGTTCACCATGCTCTGGACGCTGAAGAAGGTTGGGAATTTGTGGCCTATCTCTGCGTGGGATATCCGCTTGAACCCTCCATGACACCGGAGCTCGAACGGACTGGCTGGGAGCAACGCAATCCGGAGCGCCGCGTGTGGATTACGCGCTGAGCGAAATATTAAAAAGCTCTGCCTTACCCTGAGGCATGGATGGCGCCAGCAGATCTGGCGTCTGGCCGCACGCAAGCCCCTTGAGAAGCCGCAATGGGCCTCCGTGAGACACAACGCATGTGCCTATTTTCTTGCACATAAGGTCATCCCAGTATGACTGGACCCTTGCTATTAATGCCCGCCCGCTCTCACCTTCTGGGGGAGCAAATCCCTTTGGATCAGCCCCCCATCGATCCAGCGCATCTCTGGGCACCTCATCCCACAACATTCCTTCCCAAAGACCGAAATCAAGCTCGGCAAGACGCGGATCAACCACAACCTCCCTGTGAGTCCGTGCGGCAAGATAGCGGGAAATGCTTAAACAACGCGATGATGGCGAAGAATGGATGACTTCGCAGCCCACATTGAGAAGACGTTCTGCAAGCAGGGTCGCGCCCTCTTCCCAGCCTGCAGCGAGAGGTATGTCGAGCCTGCCATAGCACCGCCCTGCAACCCCGTTGAGCGCAGGATGTCGGGCGAGCAGCACAGGAAATGTATGTCCAGTCATTAGGCTGTGTTCATCTATCGGAAAATCTCGTCCGGAAACATGCATGAGACGACAGCATGTCATGCGGATGGTGAAGTATACAAAAACAGTCCCGCTCTGAAAATTCGGAGCTTTTGCATAGATTATTGCAAGAAACACCATCATGGACATTAGTGAGAAAATACGTTTTCCCTATCATAGCGTTCCAAAAACCTTTGCGCTATGTTTCCCAACCCTTTTTGGCCCAGTGTCTGCGAGCCGTATATTTGATGTCTGTTTCTTTTCGTTCCGAACGCCCTAACCGCCTCTCTCCTGAAGCGCATCGCAGTCTCACCGAAGCCGCACAGCGTGATCCGGAGAGATACTGGCTTGATGAGGCTGCACGCCTGTCATGGGTCAACGCACCCACGCGCGCCATCGACAGCGAGCACGGCTGGTTTGCTGACGGGACACTCAATGCCAGCGTAAACTGCCTCGATCGGCATCTTGAAACCCGCGGGGAGCAGGTGGCGCTTATCTGGCAGGCCGAAGACGCCAGCCATGTCGTGCACATGACATATCGCGATCTTCATGCGCAGGTCTGCCGGATGGCGAACGTTCTGAAGGCGCAGGGTGTAGGCCGCGGAGATCGCGTTGCCATTCATCTGCCGTCCGTCATCGAAGGCATCGTGAGCATGCTGGCTTGTGCCCGTCTGGGCGCCATCCATGTTGTGCTGTTCGGCGGGTTCTCGGCAGAAGCCATTGCAGACAGGCTTGCGGATAGTGGTGCGATTGTCGTCATCACCGCGAATGTCGGACGTCGCGGCCCCAAACGTATCCCGTTCAAGGCCACGATGGATGCAGCCCTCGCACTGCGTCCCGACTCTCTGAAGGTGACGCGCGTTTTTGTTGTAAGCGTTACGGACGATCAGGTTCCTATGCAGGAAGATCGCGACAGTTTTCTGTCAGGCCTGATGGACGCGAGTTCCACGGAATGCGCAGCCGAAACAATGGCGTCCAACGACCCACTATTTCTGCTCTACACATCCGGAAGCACTGGCAAACCCAAGGGCGTGGTCCACGGTACCGGCGGGTATCTGAGCTGGGCGTCCTACACCCATGAAATTGTTTTTGACCATCAGGAAAATGATGTTTTCTGGTGCACGGCCGACATTGGCTGGATTACAGGCCACAGCTATGTTGTTTATGGCCCCCTCTCAAACGGAGCCACAATCCTGCTGTTTGAGGGTATGCCCTCCTCCCCGGCACCTGGTCGCTGGTGGGAAGTGCTTCAAACCCACAAGGTCACGACGTTCTACACATCCCCCACTGCGATCCGCGCTCTGATGCGCGAGGGGGACGACATTCCCGCGCGCTATGATCTCTCCACGCTGCGAGTGCTTGGCACAGTCGGAGAGCCCATCAATCACGAAGCCTGGGCATGGTTTAATGATGTCATTGGTCAGAAACGCTGCGCGCTGGTAGATACATGGTGGCAGACCGAGAGCGGAGGAATCCTGATTTCCCCAGTGCCCGGTGCCGTATTGGAAAAACCCAGTTCGGCAACGCTCCCACTCCCCGGCATCCAGCCCGTGCTTCTGGATGAAAAGGGCGCGCCGCTCGAAGGCCCGGCAGAGGGCGTACTGTGCATTGATGGTGCATGGCCTGGCCGCGCACTCACGATCTGGAACGACGATGCACTGTTCCAAACAACATATCTGAAGCCCTATCCGGGACATTATTTCACGGGTGACGGTGCACGGCGCGACGAAGACGGCTATTATTGGATTACCGGACGCGTTGATGATGTAATCAATGTCTCGGGCCATCGCATTGGCTCCGCAGAAATCGAGGATGCCCTTTCATGCGAGCATGCTATTGCCGAGAGCGCTGCGATTGGCATTCCGCATGACCTCAAGGGTCAGGGTCTGGTCGTCTACGTCGTTGCAAACGAAACGGCTGACCCGGATGTACAGAAACTCGCTGTCAGCGTGATTGCTTCCAAGGTCGGGCGTTATGCTGTTCCCGAAAAAGTCTACGTCGTCCCGGATCTGCCCAAGACGCGCTCGGGTAAAACTGTCCGACGCCTGCTGCGCAAGATCGCCTGCGGTGAAACCAATGGATTTGGAGACCTTTCGACGCTGGCAGACCCTGAAATCGTGCCGGTACTGATCAAAATCGTTCAAGGACATGGAGTATGACCTCCACGCGCCCCGCGATCTATCTTGCAGGTGATCTCGTTTTTCGCCCAGACGCACTGGCGCTGTTCGAACGCCTGAAAAACATCTGTGCGGAATACGGACTAGATGGCGTTGCGCCTTTTGACGGGCAGAAAGAAGCCCATGCAATGGCGCCTGGACGCGAGACAATTCTGGCCATCGTAAAGGCTGACCGGGACCTGATGGATCGTTGTGACGCGGGGCTGTTCTGCATTGACCCATTCCGTCGCACGCCGGAGATGGACCCCGGAACGGCAGTCGAAATTGGATACATGCATGGGCTTCGCAAGCCGATGGAAGGCTACACCGTAGATGGCCGGGCATATGCGCAAAAGGTCGAGACCTACTGGCAGGATGCCTGGGGGACCACGCTCTCCAGACGGATCGGAGACGGAGCACCCGCATCGGGAAGCAATGAAGATCCCGATGGCATGCTCGTTCATTCGGATGGCCTTCTGCAGAACGGCATGGTGGAAGGTTTCATAGGCTTTTCAGGAGGAAGCATCGCGATCGACAAGGATTTCTTTGCTGCCTTCAGGCTAGCCGCCCAGCGGCTTTCTGAGCGTCTTCTGCCCAAAAGCCCGTTTTAAAGCCAGCGTTCGGGCCATCCATCCCGAAATCGAACCTCCCCTTGTGGTACCGTCAAAACAGTGAGACAAAAAACGCATCTCACGACATTGATGGATAAACCAATGCTCCCGCGTTCCAGAAGTTTTGTGGCTGCAGCCATAGCAGCCGCAGCCATCTCCGCCGCACCGGAGGCCCATGCGTGGGGACCGTACGGGCATGCAATCGTTGCGGATATCGCGCAGGAGCGCCTGACCCCACAGGCACAGAAAACTGCGACCGCGCTCCTTGCTCAGGAAGGACATCAAACCCTCGATCAGGTCGCGTCGTGGCCGGATACCATCGGCCATGTTCCAAAGAGCAAAGGCGGCCTGCCGGAGACCCTTGTCTGGCACTATGTCGATATCGATGTGTCCAGCCGCGGCTACGATCAGGAACGCGACTGCGCAGACCACAACTGCGTTGCTGAAAAAATTCCTGAACTTGAAAAAATTCTGGCAGACACCCATGCTCCAGCACAGCAGCGCCTTGATGCTCTGAAATGGGTCGTCCATCTGATCGGCGATGTTCACCAGCCTCTACATGCCGCCGAACGCGACCATGACAAGGGTGGAAATGCTGTGCGCCTTTCCTATTATGGTGAAACTCTCAACGGGCACATGAACCTTCATTCCCTATGGGATGAAGGTGTTATGGACCGTGAAGCAAACCTTCAGGTTGGGCCGCATTACAGCATCGATTTTGCCAAGGCTAAGTCTGAAGCCTCGGTTCTGGCGCAGCATATCACGCCTGACGAAGCAAAATACTGGACTGCAGGTTTTTCTGCGGACCACGTTCGCGACGCTACGATTGACTGGGTGGACGAAAGCCACGCATTCGCTCGCAGCATCTCATATGGCGCCCTGCCCCAAAACAAAAATGCCGAACTCGGGACAGAATATACGACGATTGCCTGGCCCATCATCCAACTCCGTCTGGAGCAGGCGGGCGTTCGCCTCGCTGCCGTGCTAAACACAGCACTCAGCGGCGGCTGATAAAAGATGCGGGAGGGCGCGCATTCCTCCCGCTTAAACCTCCTCTGTGCTTCTGGCCCACGATGCCGAAGCAAAACACTCAGAGAGGTAGTCAAGCAGAACCGTCACCCGCGCAGGGCGCAGCGGGCTTGGCGGCGTCACCAGATGAAGAGCAATCGGATTGACGGACCATTCTGGCAGAACCTGCTCGATTTTCCCCTGTTGCAACGCCTCCCAGATCATAAACTCGGGAAAAAGCCCGATACCTAGTCCCTGCATAAGTGCTGGCAGGAACGCTTCTGCGTTATTCGCGTACAGACGCCCTGCATGGGACACGACATATTCCCCGTTTTTCTCGTGCGCAAACCGGAGCGTGCCGGGCGAAGACGTATTTGTATATACAAACGTCCGATGTGCCTCGATGTCACGGGGGTGGGCGGGCCTTCCAGCAGTGTTCAGATATTCCCGGCTGGCGACCAGAAGAAGCCGAACTGTGCATATGCGCCTCGCTCTGAGGGAGGAATCAGTAAGGGAGGCAATCCGCAAGGCAACGTCAAATCCACCAGCGACGAGATCAACCTGCACGTCGCTGAAATCAACTGCGACATCCACCTCGGGATAGCGCGCCAGAAAATCAGGCAGGACGGGCGCAAGATGCCGCACCCCAAACGTCATGGGCGCTGCTACACGCACGAGCCCTCTCGGCTGGGCAGTATCATCTCGCGCCTCTGCTTCCGCGGCCTCACCTTCCGCAAGAATGCGATTTGCACGCCCCAGCAGCGCACGCCCTGCTTCTGTAAGGGCAAGTTGCCGTGATGTGCGGCTAAGGAGAGACACCCCGATCTGTAGCTCCAGACGTGTCACCGCCTTGGACACAGTCGGCTTGGAAAGATTGAGAACTTCCGCAGCCCGGGAGAAGGACCCAAGCTCCGCAACTTTTGCAAAAATCGCCCAGGCTTCAAAATCAGGAAGTCTCATTGATAAATTTCCAGAACCAATACGTTTCTTTTATTTCCATATATCGCATTTAACGGAGGGTCTATCTTCAATTTCAGAGACCAACCTTTTTAGATCTGGAGTTTTCCAATGATCGAACTGAGAAAATTTTCCGGCCTTGGCCACGCAAACCATGGCTGGCTCAATGCAACCCATCATTTCTCCTTTGGTGGATACCATGACCCTGACCGCATGGGCTGGGGCAACCTCAGAGTTTGGAATGATGACATCATCACGGCGAAGAACGGCTTTCCTGCCCATCCTCATCGTGACATGGAAATCATCACATACGTTCATGAAGGTGCCATCACCCATCAGGACAGCCTAGGCAATCATGGCCGCACGGAAGCAGGCGATGTGCAGGTGATGTCAGCAGGGACCGGTATCACGCACAGCGAATTCAATCTGGAAACCGAAACCACACGGCTCTTTCAGATCTGGATCCTGCCGGACCGCCGCGGACATGCGCCTTCCTGGGGAGCACGCCCCTTTCCGCGCGCAGAACGTGATGGCAAATTTGTGGTGCTGGCATCTGGTTACGACGAGGATAAAGATACTCTGCGCATTCATGCTGCCGCCCGGGTTCTCGGGACCACACTGACGAAAGGGCAGACTGCGGAGTATGTGCTTGGAAAAGAACGTTACGCTTATCTCGTCGCCTCGAAAGGGGAACTGGAAGTCAACGGAGTAAAAGCCAGCGCACGAGATGGAATTGCTATTCGCGATGAAGATATCGTCCGCGTGACAGCGCTGGAAGATGCTGAAATCGTTCTGGTTGACGGTGTGGCATAATTATTCGGCAAGTGTACCAGCCCGTACAGTTTCGTAAGAGCTGGTACACACGCATTGAATATTTTCAAAGACTACGACGCCCCGATTCTGGAGCGGGAGTTTTTATTATTATCTGCCGTAATTGCCGTCTGGAGTGCGTATTCCGCTGCCCATGCCTGCATATGGGCCAGAGGAACCACGTCCGTGTCCATGCCAATGATTGTTCCCGTGATCATAACGGTGGCCGCCGTCATAACAACCAGCCAGAGCAATCAGCGAAATACCGGCCAGAAAGCAGTGAAAGTATCTCATTTCAGGTCTCCATTGACGCTTGTGTCAGACGTCTGACTACGGGCGCAGTTTCATTTCAAAATGTTCCTTTCCCTCCCGCGATAACTTCGTAAATATTCACTTAGAGTGCCTGAACAGACACTCTGAATTTTGAGTGGTGCGTTTCAAACAGCAAGTATAACTTCAAGACGATGCTCAAGGCCGTCTTCAACAAGCTGGACAGTGTTGTTCGATGAAATTTCGTGTTCATCAAGACGCATGCTTTGGGTCCCCATCCCGACATTCGAAGAACGTTTGACGCTGATCAGATAATGGTTGGAACGCCAGCGCAGCCGCGCCTCAAAGCCTGGCCAGCCACCCGGAAGGCACGGAGCAACAATCAACTGGTCATTCTCAACGCGGATCCCAAGTATGGCCTCGGTGCCAACACGCTGCATCCAGCCTGCTGAACCGGTGTACCAGGACCATCCGCCGCGTCCGACATGGGGTTCTGTAGAGTAGACATCCGCGACCACAACATAAGGTTCCACCTTATAGCGCTGCGCCATGGTGCTTGTGGCTGCATGATTGATAGGATTGAGGATCGAGAACATCTGATGGGCCTCGTCTCCCTGACCCAGGAGAGCCGTGGCCATAACAGTCCACATTGCGGCATGCGTATATTGCCCCCCATTTTCGCGAATGCCCGGCGGGTATCCACGAATATAACCCGGATCCGGCTCTGACCTGTTGAACGGGGGCGTGAGGACGAGGATGACGCCATCTTCCGCACGCACAAGATAGTCTTTCACCGACTGCATGGCCTGCCTTGCTCTTGCAGGGTCCCCCGCTGCGGAAATGACACTCCAGGACTGTGCGATCGCATCGATGCGCGCTTCGGCATTTTCATGAGATCCCAGCGGACTGCCATCATCAAAATACGCACGCCTGTACCAAGCACCATCCCACGCATTTTCAAGTGCAACCACAAGAGCTGCCGCAGCTGCTTTCCATTCTCTGACGTGCTGCAAATCCTGCCGTGCTTCAGCAAGGGGAATGAAGGCCATCAATGCAGAATGTATGAACCAGCCGAGCCAAACACTCTCCCCTCGCCCGGCCTCACCAACACGGTTCATACCGTCATTCCAGTCACCCGTACCCATGAGCGGCAGCCCATGTGCTCCCAGCCTGAGGCAGTAATCCAGAGCAAGAGCACAGTGGTCGTATAGCGGGCTTTCATGATCGGAAATTTCCGGGAAGAAGAACCGTTCATGTTCACCTGCGGCGAGAACAGCGCCCTTCAGGAAACTTACAGGCTCATCCAGTACAGCCGCATCGCCAGTGGCTTTTACATAATGAGCCACTGTGTACGCCATCCAGGCGCAATCATCGGAAATCAGCGTACGAACACCGTTGCCCCGCTGCGGCAGCCACCAATGTTGGAAATCACCTTCCAAAAACTGCCTGGAAGCCGCACGAAGCAGGTGTTCACGCACGAGTTCAGGCGCTGACAATGTTAGGGACATTCCGTCCTGAAGCTGGTCTCGGAAGCCATATGCGCCACTGGCCTGATAAAATCCTGCTCGTGCCCAGATCCGGCTCGACAATGACTGGTAGAGCAGCCAGCCATTAAGCATGATATCCATGGAACGATCAGGCGTCCTCACCTGCACAGCCCCGGTGATACGATCCCAATGTTCGCTCACGCTTTTCAAAACAGCATCGAGATCTGCCGTACGATATCTGCCGATCAACGTACGAGCCTGTTCAGGGCTGTCCCCCTGTCCCAGCAGGAACACGAGTTCCACGGTTCCGTTCGGCGGGATCGTGACTGTAGTTTTCAGAGCACCACACGGGTCCATACCGGCACCAGTCAGACCCGGCAAAGCACCGCCCTGACTGAGCGCACTTGGCATGGAAAGATTACCGTGACGCCCGACAAAGCCGGTGCGGTCATCCATCCACGACGTCTGCTTCCCGCTGATGTCTGCGAAGGCAACCCGTGATCCGAAAGTCTGTGTCCACCTGTTTCGGGCAAACATGGCGTTTGTCTCGGCATCGATTTCCGTGGTCAGGAACGATGCCGTGGCCGTGCGGGACGGACCAAGCACCCACTCCACATATGCTGTGAATGAAAGCGTGCGCGGCCTGCTGGACCTGTTATGCAGAGTCAGGCGTGAGATTTTGACGGTATCATCTGTAGGAACATATTGAACAAGCGTGCTCTCGATCTCCGAGACAATTCTCTCAAAACTGCTGAATCCCCGTCCGTGACGGGCAATATAAATTCCCGCAGGATCATGACATACAGACGCTACTGGCGACCAGATTTCGCGTGTTTCGTCATCCTGAAGATAAAACGCCTCGCCAGTAGGGTTGGAGACAGGATCGTTAGACCACGGAGTGAGCTGGTTTTCCCGGCTGTTCTCTGACCATGTGTACCCTGCTCCATCGCTCGAAGCCTGAAACCCGAAGACGGGATTTGCGACCACATTGATCCAAGGAAGTGGCGTCAGACGTCCATTTTCATGGACAACTACATATTCCTTCCCATCATTCGCAAATCCGCCATAGCCGTTCCAGAATTCAAGTGCGGGAACTGTAGGTCGCACATTTCCTTTTGCGAGACTGTAAGGATCGCGGACTGTATGGGCGGGGGAACGAGCAAGAAGTTTGCCTTCTGCACGGTTCAGTTGATCCACAAGACGACCACCCTTCCCCGTCAAGACGACGCGGGCAATCGAAAAGAGCAGTTCTCGAACCGGGTCTGACATCAGCCCGGCACGAAGAAGATGAACCGCACCACGCCCGTCATTCCCAGCGCTGGAGGATGAGCGGACGATGGCCTCAAGCGAGTGCTGAAGCTCCTGCACGTAAGAGGTCGCGTGTTCGTTAATAATGATAAGATCGACGGGTAACAGTTTGAGGCGGAAATATTCGTGTGCCCTCAGAACCAGTCTGGCCAGTTCGAAGTCCTCAGTCTCGCCGATCACCAGGAGCAGAACAGGCAGATCACCCGAAATACCCTGCCCCCAGAGTTCCTGCTGTGCAGCTATGCCACGCTGGATCCTGTCTGGAGCCGCGCGAAGGGTCGGGCTTGCATAAAGGAGATATGCGGCCAGACGCTGGAACAGATCTGCATCTGTCGGGCGGATATTGAGGTGTCTGAGCTGAACCTGAGCCTGCGTCCACGCCAGAGTGACTGCACGATCCAAAGCGGCTGCGTCTCTGTGACGTTCAATCGCGTCCATCAGGGCTTCGCGTGTAGACGCAACCATGGTCCAGAACGAGACGCGCTCGGTTGAACCCGGATTTACGACAAGGCGGCACCGTGCCGAAAAAACGGGATCCAGCACTGTCCCGGTTGATGAAGTAAGAGGTGTCGTTCTGCGTATGGCATCGGCATTGCGCACATCACCACCACGCCCAAGGAAATGGGCGCGATTGGTCTCGATCTCAAGAGTACCCGGCGTGACAACCAGATGTGCAGCCCAGATCTCGGCATCTGTCGGATTACGGCGGCGACGCGTTGCAATGATCGCCTGTAGTTCAGGCACATATTCCGTTTGAACAAAAAGCTTCGAGAATGCGGGGTGCGCAAGATCGGCGGTCTGTGGGAACAGAGCCAGTTCCGCATAGGATGTTACGTCGATTTCCGTAGTCTGGCTTCCCGTATTGCTGACGGCAAGCTGCCGAAGCTCCGCATCATCCTCGGCAGAGACCAGCACCACCATACTCGTGACGATCTTGCCGTCGCGCCTTGAAAACTCGGCGCGATCTTCCTTGAAGATAACGTCATAGCTCTCAGCCTCCTCACCGCAAGGCTGTTGTCCTGCGGACCAGATGCGGCCGGTTTTTACGTCCTTCAGATAGAGATACGAGCCCCAGTTATCGAGAGTGGTATCCTCCCTCCAGCGTGTGACGGCCTGATCATTCCACCGGCTATAACCCGATCCGGCTGAAGTCAGCATCACCGTATAGCGACCATTAGAGAGCAGATGCGTAACGGGAGACGGATCGTGAGCTACGCGCACATGCCGCCCTCCCGGCAGGAATTGTACAGGTGCCACGGTACGTTTCTTTTCTTCGCCGGGAAGCGGTTGGGCTACGGCGCCTGCGGTTGGCGCGCGTTCCTGAAGCAGAAGTTCGGCAGCACCGATTATTGGTTCAGCATGGAAGCGCGCGCGCATGATCCCATCCATGACCGTATCGGCGATTGCCAGAATGGACATGCCCTGATGATGCGCCATATGAGCCCGGATAACCGCAACAGCCTGATGCTCTGGCAGGCGCTCTGGCGTGTAATCCAGCGCTTCATAGAAGCCATAACGTCCCTGCCCGCCCTCAAGCGAGAGTTGCCGCAGATTGGCCACGGCCATTTGCGGGTCAATCATGGCAGCAAGCATTGTCGCATAAGGCGCGACAACCACCTCATGACCTAGTCCACGCTTCAAACCAAGGCCTGGAACCCCAAAATTGGAATACTGGTAACTATACTCCATATCTCGGGCATTATACGCCGACTCAGAGACACCCCATGGTGTACCCCTGCCTACTCCGAACTCAATCTGGCGCTGCACGATCAGGCGGCCTGTCTCTTCGAGAAGGCTCCCGAATGGTGCACGCATGACCAGTGATGGCATCAGGTATTCGAACATAGAGCCGGACCATGAAACCAGCGCTTCACCATTACTGACAGAAGTAATGGGCCGACCAAGCCTGAACCACTCGCGTGCGGGAATGTCCCCTTTTGCAATTGCAAAAAACACGGCGAGGCGCGCCTCTGACGCCAGAAGATCGTAGCAGTTGTCGTCTAGCGTGCCTTCGTCAACCACGAAGCCGATGGACAGAAGTTTTCGCTCAGAGTTACGGAGGAATCCAAATTCCATGGCCATGGCCATGCTGCGTGATGTTTTTTCCAGATCAGAAAGACGTGAATCAATAGCCGCGCTGGCTCTGGGCGCCAGATCGCGCTCATGGCTCTCACCACTGTGAATAGCTGCGTTGACCCAGAACAGAAGATCCGAAAGAACGCCTTCCTGAGAAGCTGGAATTTCAGAAGGTAGCGTCAACGTGACGGAAAGAGCCTCAAGATGCTGGCGCAAAACGCCCAACCTGCTCCTAAGCTCTGCCTGCGAAAAATCAGTGTTACGCGTGTTGTCCAGCAGCATTCTGAAAGATTCAGACAATGCCCTTGCATTGAACTTTTCGGGCAACTGCAACCGACCCAGAATCTGGACTTCTTCCAGCGCCAGGTTGAGGCAGTCCTCGACGCCGTCTCGCCATCCCTGAGCATCGCGGGCTTTGGTGCGCCAGTACTGGCATGCACTTGCAAGCGCAATCAGGTGGCCAGCAAGATTGCCACTATCCACAGTTGAAACATAAACAGGATGCAGAGAGCTAAGATCTGCTGTGCTGTACCAGTTATGGAAATGCCCGCGATATTTCGGAAGTGCCTCCATTGTTTTCATAGTGGCTTCGATTTTCGTTACGGCATCCTGAAGACCGATCCACCCAAAATCATAAGCAGAAACCACAGACAACAGATAAAGCCCCATATTCGTAGGAGATGTTCTGCGTGCGACCAGTGGCTTAGGGTCTTCCTGAAAGTTGTCGGGAGGAAGATCGTGTTCTTCTGCGGTTACGAATGTCTCGAAATAACGCCATGTCCGCCGTGCTTCCATGCGAAGCACACGCACATCATCTTTTGTTGCTTCAAATCGACGCGACGTTACTGAATACTGACTGGCCCTCCAAGCAACGAGTCCTGCCGCGATCCACATCGCAGCAAAAGGAAGAACAACCATCCAGACGTGATAAGGCGCTAAAAAAAGCCAGAGCAGAGCAACCGCGCCAATGACGGTCGTGCCAACCATCTGCCTGTAATAACCCTCAATCTCGGGACGTGATGCCTCGCTGGCCTGTGCCGCTGTTGTCCATTGCAGGAGATTGCGGCGTGTGATGAACACACGACCCAGCGTCCGGATAATTGCATCTCCCATCAGGCAGGCCTGATCTGCGAGGAACACCAGGCAGAGAAGCGTCGTAACGACGGTTCTCCTCAGATCATCAAGCAGAATTGCCGCGTAGCTGTGAAAATTCACCCATTGGCGCCGCGGAATAATGTCTCCCAGCAGCGGCAATAATGAAGGCAACGCGATAGTGCTGACGATGAACAGGCTCCAGACAGTGGCATCGTGGAAATTCAGGAACCATCCTGCGAAGAGCGCCAGTACGGCCATTGGCGCGGACAAACTGCGGCGCAAATTGTCCATCATTTTCCAGCGCGCAATGCCGGTCATCGGACTGCCAGACATCGCAACGCCACGAATGCGGCAGACCCATGGAAAAATCCAGGGCAACAACTGCCAGTCACCACGGACCCAGCGATGCTGGCGCGAAGCTGCTACCAGATAATCTGTTGGAAATTCTTCAATGACTTCGATGTCCGTCACCAGACCTGCGCGAGCGAAAACACCTTCGAAAAGATCATGACTGAGCAGCGTTGATTCCGGCACTCGTCCAGCCAGCGCGGCTTCAAACGCATCGATTTCATAAATACCCTTCCCCGCGAAGGAGCCTTCCGCAAACATATCCTGATACAGATCAGACACAGCTGCAGTGTAGGGATCGATCCCATTCGGGCTGGAGAATACTCTCTGGAAAATGGTACTCCGGCGCCCGGCAGGGAGCGAAGGCGTAACTCGGGGTTGCAAAATGGCATACCCCCCCACTACCCGACCAACTGCGGGATCAAATTTTGGCTGGTTCAGAGGATGCGCCAACTTTCCGACAAGGCGCCTTACGGCTTCATGGGGAAGGCGTGTGTCTGAATCCAGTGTGACAACATACCGCACATTCATAGGCAGATGTTGGCCTTGCAGAGCGATGAAGCTTGTGTCTGTCGCACCTCTCAGAATGCGGTTAAGCTCATGCAGTTTGCCGCGTTTGCGCTCCCAGCCGATCCATTTCCCCTCGCTTTCGTTCCACATCCGCCGACGGTGAAAGAGTGTGAAACGGTTACCACCAGCAGCAGGGCCGTGTGTACGGTTCAGCCGCGCGATGCCTTCCAGAGCCACATCAAGAAGCTCTGCGTCTCCGTCTCGGGATTCCGCAGCAGCGTCCGTCCAGTCCGTAAGGAGAGCGAAATAAACATCCCCGTCACGGCTGGCGAGATAATGCATTTCAAGGCGCGAAACGAGCTCTTCGATACTTGCGGGAGATGTCAGCAGCGTTGGGATGACGACAAGCGTCCGGAGTTCTTCAGGGATGCCCGTTTTGAGCTCTATGGCGGGCAAAGCCGAGACATTCACCGCCCACATTGCAAACCTGTTGACGCACGCAACAGCAGCATCCGTCGCGGGAATAAACCCCAATAGGGCAAGACCTATAATGGCGCGGCCGCTTAGGCTATCACTCGTCGTTGACAGGAAAAAAGCCAGCATTGCGAGGGCAAGCACTGTTACGGTTGTGCTGTAGCCGGTAATTCCTGCTCTGCGGCAAAAGCGGCCTATAGATGCGCGGGCCGAAGGCGCGTATCCGAGCTCCTTTTCAAGAAGAGAGCGCCCTTCTCCCACCAGATAATAGCCAGGATCCGCACGTCGGATATCCTTCTCGTCCAACGAAAGCGCCGACGATGCCATCTCCATTGCTTTTTGGACTATGGAAATTTCCGTCTGGTTTGAGCCGCGCGCGAGATTTTCTACTGAAGATGCGTAAAGATTTCGGGTAATAAAATCCATTGACGAAAAAGGTTTGTATTCGAAAAGTATGCGACTTACAGGGCTGATGCGCTCGACCAGCTCACTCCAATCGAGTGCTGCAGCGAGCCGCAGACTGGTAACGATATTGCGGATTGTTGCATTCAATGTGCCCTGTTCATGCAGTTCGTCCTGAACGACATCATCCATCTGGCGACCACGCTCACGAAGCAATGTCTCCAGCCAGAGAAAGGCCGGGTCTTTCTGTGGGTCCTGTCCACGCAAGCGGTGTGCAAACTGCACCACGAAAGCCTTGCTCAGGGTTGCCACATTGATCTGCGCAAGCAACTTCATGCTGCTGGAGCCTGAATTGCTCCCCAGCGCCAGAAGCCTGTCCGCTAATTTGTCTGCTGCCTGCCGGTCTTCCTGATCGCGAACGATACTTTCGGCAACCCGCCTCAGATTTTCGATCAGCACAATTCGGAGCGTAATCGGTACAGCCCAGACTTCCCTGATCATCAAGGGCTGCTCCTGCTGGTACGCCAACAGAAACCGACGCAGACTTTCAGATTCGAAATGGCTGTCTGTGTGGGAGACAAAAGCCCAGGCAATATCAAAAACCCTAGGCAGCCTTGCAAACATTCCTTCTGAAAGCTTTGGTAGTTCGCGGTAATAGCCTGCCGGAAGATCGACCCCTATTTCCTGTATCTGCATGTCTACAAGATAATAATTGTCGATCAGCCATTCTGCAGCCGGCGTCAGTTGCACACCCGTCTCGGCATCCTGGGCGAGCACAATATTGGCGTTTCGCAGGAATTCCGCATTACGTTTCAGGCGCGTGGCGAGCGGGTTTCCAGGGTAGCCCTTCTCCGACACCCGATGAGCGCGCGCCAGACTACGGGCATGTTGTTCCAGACGCTCAGGGCCGAAGAGTTCGGATCGGACTGGAACCGTATTGTTCCAGCACCCCAGTTCCGTCGTCCCCTTGCGCAGAAGGCGATCAAGCCAAGTATTGCGCGGTTCGGTTTTTTCCGAGACAGGGGCACGACTTTCCATAGACATCTCACAAATGCCTTCCATTTTGGGGTGAACCGAAAAATACGTCCTAAAAAGAGAGCAGACGAAAGTTACCGATCCCGCCACCGGAACACGGAGAAACCTTTATTGCGTCTTTTTATTTCATTTTTACGGAAAACAACTTGAATTCTTCAGCCGCTATTCTGGCTTGGATCTAAACACCCGGAGCCTGCTTTCCATATCGATAGTTGGCAGGTTCCGTACGTTCCTGAACGGATTACAGGGTGGAAAGTTTCACGTAATATGCAGAACATCTTTAATTAAGTGTACGTGAATATCGTTTTTTCTTCATGACCACGAAAAAGGTTGGCCGCTTTTATTTGCCTGAACTGTATTCATCGCTTTCAGAAGTGCGTGAAAGGCCCAGCCATCGGGGATGGCGTCGCTCAACCCACGCAAGCATCCGGTCTGTCAGTCTTCGGAAAAGCGCAATATCATCAGAGAGTAGAAGCATGCCTACGGGTAGCATCCAGATCCCGAAAACGGGTAGGAAAGAGAGCACGCTTCCGATGAGCATGAGCAAACCGCAAGGAATACGGACCCATTTCTGCTCTGGCCTTCGCAACCACCGAATTACATTCTGAAGACGTTGCGGTAACATTTTGACGAGGAGTTCAATCCGCCTTTCATAGTCAGCACGCTGCGTGTCGTCTGGCGGTAATTCGCTACTGGAACTGCTGCCTAACTGGATGTCATTCATCGGATTTTATCCTGTCTTATATCTTCTCTCATCGCATACCTCTTTTAAATGCATAAATATGAGGGCGGTTTTCTTGACAGGCAGAGGAGTTTCAGGCTTCTGAAGCTTTAGGCAATGGACTCTGCCTGACCATTCTGGTCGAACCGCACCCTTCGGGCTGCTGATGACTCCTACCCAACCCGCCTCGCTTTATGGGCGTTTAAAGGGAGGAGTGCGTTCGCCATGATCAATTCCACTTTCCGCATTTATGGTACTCAAACCGCTCTTGCCGTTGCAAAATGGACCGCAATTCTTGTCCCGACAGCTATGTGTATCGGGACTCTCTGTGCACTGTTTCTATGGCTTCTGGATACCGTAACAAACATTCGTACAGCTTCTCCGTGGTTGCTTTTCCTGCTGCCATTTGCCGGTGTCGCTGTGGGACTAGTCTATTTCTGGCTTGGTAAAAGTGCGGAAGGCGGCAACAATCTCATCATTGATGAAATTCATGAGCCAGGCGGCGGTATCCCCTTACGGATGGCCCCCCTTGTTCTGATATCGACTGTGATCAGCCATCTTTTTGGCGCTTCTGTGGGCCGTGAAGGCACCGCCATCCAGATAGGAGGTAGTATTGCAAGCGGGATCGGACGGCTCGTCCATCTTGATGCCAGATCAACGCGCATACTCCTCATGTCGGGCATCTCGGCCGGGTTTGGCGCAGTATTCGGCACACCATTGGCAGGCGCGATCTTTGGTCTAGAGGTCGTTACGATCGGCCGACTGGATTATGCAGCACTTCTTCCGGTCGCTTTCGCTTCTATTCTCGCAGATTGGACATGCCATCACTGGGGTGTCCATCACGTTATCTACCACATTGATTATACGGGCCTCTCAGTAGATCATGGAGTTCATTTCCATGTCAGTCTTATCCTGTTGGCGAAAGTCGCAGTCGGGAGCGTCCTTTTAGGTCTTTGCAGCCGGATATTTGCAGAAAGCGTACATGCGCTATCAACAGTATTTAAGCAAATATGCCCCTATGGCTGGCTAAGACCTGCGCTAGGTGGCGTGCTGACGATAGCGCTTGTCTGGATCGCAGGCACAAACGCGTATCTCGGCCTTGGCGTCACTGCCCCAGATGCGAACACACCATCAATCATCAGCTTCCTCGGTACCAATCATTTTGGATGGAGTTGGTTATGGAAGATGATTTTCACGGTCGCCGTTCTTGGATCGGGCTACAAAGGTGGCGAAGTCACACCACTTTTCTTTATTGGAGCAGGACTGGGAAATGCACTTGCACCGTTTCTGGGTGTGCCTGTGGATCTTCTGTCGGCGGTCGGGTTTGTTGCAGTATTTGCTGGCGCGGCCAATACACCTTTGGCCTGTACTCTCATGGCGATCGAATTATTCGGTAGCGTAAACGCGGTATATTTCGCGGTAGGGTGTTTTGTTGCTTATCTGTGTTCCGGTCACACAGGAATTTACCTAGCCCAGAGGATTGGCGTGCCCAAAACGCGCCAACCTGATCTGGCTCAGGGTATCGCACTGCGCGATACCCGCACTCTGAACAAGAGTTCGTTTTTAACGTGGCGACGCTGACAGGTCAGACTGCACGCAACGTCTCTTCTGTGTTCGCAAGTGTATTTTCATGGCTGTCAGGATCAAACCTGCACCAAGAAAAAACGCAGTACCATCAAGCGATAATGCGCCGGACCGCAGGAAAACGGCCGGACGGGCGAGGATGTCAACTACTGGAACCGCAATCGTAAACACTCCCGCGATTGCGAGCAGAAGCTGCTTGTGAGACTGCACCCCGACCACGAATGCCAAAAAAATCATGAACAGAAATACAGCATAGTAGACGGACTCAATAGCCGCGTAACTGCCGCCACCCGGAAGAAACGAGTTAGCAGCAAAACTGGCCGAAATGCCTGCCACGCACCCGAGCGTACAACCGATTGTAAGGGATGCAAGTATGGTGGTGGCACGTGTATCGTGCAGTAGGCCCGTTTTGCGCTCTCTCCTGCGCCGGGATTCAACCCAAAGCAAATTGCCAGTGTAAAACAGGAATGCTCCGGCAAGGCCCAGTATAAAATAAAGCCAGCGAACAGGGGTGCCCCCAAAACTTCCGAAATGCAGCGAGAAAAACCAGGTTGTAACCGCAAATGCAGGCGTTTGATGTCCAGGCAGATAGTCGGTCGAAACAATCTTACCAGTATAAGGATCGACACCAGCAAATCCGCTATCGGGACCCCGAAGAGCATATCTGGGATCATGGCCCGCAACGCGCAATGCGAGTTTTCCACCTCTCCCTTGTGCATAATTCAGCGTATCTGGCTCAAATTCAGGGACCTGCACCTTTAGGGACTGAAGAATAGCCTCAGGCGTCAGAAGAACAGTGTGTGATTGCTGCGTGCCACCATGACGTACCTGTGGAGGGTGTAGTGCGGAGGACTTTCCGAGCATCCAGTGCTCAACAGCAAAAATGGGCTCGTGAAACGCAAAGACTACCGAGGATATCGCCATGACGATGTGAAACGGCAATGAAAAGAAGCCGAGAACATTATGCACATCCAGCCAGAGCCTCTTTACGTTATGGCTTATACGCAGGGCGAAGAGGTCTTTCGCAAGACTGGGAAGGAGGATGAGTGTTCCTGAAATCAGCGCAAGCCCATAGAGAAGCGCAATAATTCCCATAATTGGCCGGGAAATGGCACGCGGAAATGGCAGGCCGACTCTTTGATGTAAGACATTGATGAAGTTCGCTATTTCCGGAGGATCCTGATGAACGATCTCAAGATTTCCATCTGCGTCCATCCCGGCATAGACCTTGTGTCGCGACACGCGCTCCTGGCCAGAAAGAGCCGCCCACATAACGCGTGCGGGTTGCTCGGGCGTAGGGTGGACGATCACGGAATAGGACTTCATCGCCTGTGGCTGGGCTGCAAAAATTTTTGCCAGAAGCTCAGGTGTTTTTTCCAGCGCCACGGAGGAAACAGGCACAGGCCTTGTTGCCCAGTTTTGCAGCGGGCTTTCGAACATCGTGATGGCACCTGCGTAAAATGCCACGAAAAGCGCCAGTCCGGCAGTAATACCGACCCAGCTATGGATATCCTTGTACATTCGAAGAATGTCGGCGCGTATCTTCATGAAAATGTCGCCCGCATCGTAAAAAATACGCCCCAGAGAACGATGTTGAGTGCACCCAGAACCGCCCATGCCCTCAGCCCTGACCGAAACATGAAACATGCTCCGAGAATGGCTATCCAGAGTGTGGGAATGAGCCACATCAGCAGTTGCCCGGAGGCAGACATGGGCATCGCATCCGAATGAATGAGAAGGCCAATAATCCCGGCTATCGCAAAGGTGAGCCCTAGTCCGAAGACGCTTCCTGCCGAAGCCTTGGAGAACCAGTTGCGACTGCTTAGCGGCTTTGCAGAAGAAACACTCATGGATGCGTCCTCTGGTAGCGTATGAGGGCCACAAATATGGGCGCGATAGACCACAAAGCCATCAGAAGAGTCAGAACCGCAAAGAAAGCTGTCCCTGCCCCAACAATCCGCACCAGCAGCAATCCTGCCCCGATAAGGGACAGGATGCTGAGAGCCCGGAGAGGGCGCCGGGGCACCGCTACGGCAAGCAGCTTCTGGTGCGGAGACGCCAGATAGAACATCACCGCCCCGACGCTGGCAAAAACAATGCCAAGAATGACTGTCAGCATAGTGGCACTTACCATTTATACTGAAGGCGCGCCGTCAGGTTGCGACCCTGACCATAATAGCAGGCGGACGTTGCCGTGCAGGTGGCCACGTATCGCTTGTCAGCTATATTACGCGCATTAAGCGATAGTGAGAGGCCTTTGTATCGCGGGTGTGCCACTGCAAAGTCATACCGCAGGAAAAGGTCGAAGAGTGTGTAGTCAGGGATAGCCAGCGTATTTGCTGTATCGCCATAGCTCTGACCTGTGTAACGGACACCACCGCCGAGCCCCACACCGGCAAATACACCATGGCGAATGCGTTGATCGACGAACAGGGACGCCATCCATTTCGGAGCCTGCGGCAAATAGTTTCCGACCTGAGATGCTGTATTGGATTTTGTGGTCTTCGCATCACTGCGGGTTCCTGTAAAAATGATCGCCATGTCCCAGGGCAGAGATGCCTTGCCCTCAAGCTCCAACCCACGAACGCGCCCCTCGCCCGTCTGCGTCAGGCAGGTGGCGGTGCCGCACATACGGCCAAGCGGATCGGGGGTCGTTATATTCTGCTGGGTGATCTGATAGCCACCAAACGTGATATAAATACTGTTGCCATACTGATAGCGGAGTCCAGCTTCGTACTGATCGCCCGTTGTGGGCTTGAAAGGATTTCCGTCCACAGATGTTGATGGATCGGAGACCTGAGGCTGAAACGATTGCGCATAACTGAAATACGGCGCCAGACCATTATCAAACAGGTAAACGCCACCTGCGCGCCACGTAAATGCGTTTGAGCGGGTAATGTAGCGCCTTTTGGTGAGTACGTTCAGGGTGTTGTCATAAGCCCAGTCCTGGCGCCCACCGATTGTTATGCGGAGGCGATCGAACTTGAGCTGGTCCTGAAAATAGATGCCGTTCTGGTGGCTGATTGTCGAGGTATAAACCTGCGGCGCAAGACCCTGTGAATAACCATTGGATCCTCTCGACACCGGATCGAAAATATTAAGTATCGGAAGTACAAGAGCAAAATTCACAAGATCGCGGTCGTGGTACCAGTCGGTGTAAAAATAGTCCGTTCCGACAAGCAGGAGGTGGCGGATCAGTCCGGTTTTTACGTGGCCTTCAAACTGCGTGTCCGTCGTAACGCCCTGTGATTGCCCGCGCCCCTCAACGGCACGACGCCCTACGGTTTCGCCCGCCACGCAACCTGCAATCGCAGCCGTGCATTTGGTAACCGTATTCCCTGACAGAACCGTTGCGCGATAAAGCGTTTCGATGCGCGTGTATCGAGTGTTGTTCCGAACCGTCAGATACTGGTTGAACCGATGCTCAAAGAAAGAACCTGCCAGATACTGGTTGCGGTTGAATGTATCCCAGTTCGGCTCACCAATATTGGCATGGTTGGAAATGTATTTTCCATTGGACGAATATAGCGTCCCGGCAGCGGGCAGGAACTGGAATGTGGATCCACCCTGATCACGCTGATACTGACCGAGGAATGTCCAGCTTGTGTGCGGAGCAATATTCCAGGTAAGACTAGGAGAAATGTAATACCGTCCAAGACGAACATTATCGACCTGCGTGTCACCATAACGCGCAAGCCCCACGATACGTCCCTGCAATGTCCCGCCTTTGGTTATGCGTCCGGACACATCCGCAGATGCCTGCCCTTGCCAGTTTCTGAGGTCCGTAAACCCCGCCCCCTGAAGCATCAGTTCGCCATGCCCTTTATCCGTCGGTCTTTTCGTAACGAGATTGACGACACCGCCTGGTGCCGTTTGCCCGTAAAGTGCTCCTGACGGCCCTTTGAGAACTTCAATCTGCTGAAGCGCAAAAGGATCAAACGACGTACGCGTCCATTGCCCACCGGTGGGCAATCGCAGACCATCTACGAAATTGTTGTTGGATGAAAATCCGCCTGCCCCGAAACCGCGCACCGAAACCTCATCAACGCGACTATCGATGCCAGAAGGCTCTGCCTGAACACCTGCAGTGTAGGAAAGAGCGTCGGCGATGGTTGGAGAGGCGCGAAGGTCAATTTCTTCCCGGCTGATGATGGAGATGCTCTGCGGGGATTCAATGATGGGAGTTCGTGTCTTGGTGGCCGACGATGCACGGGACATGCCTGTGGCCGTCACGACAATGTTTTCCACTCCCGATTGTGGTTTTACCTTGCTCGGTCTGGCGGTATTTTTTTTCTCCGCACGCTCCTGCCCCTGAGCTAGCTCTGGCTCTACAGCTGCGGCGAGAGCATCGGAATATCCTGCGCTGAGCGCAACTATAGCGGGCAGAAGACCGCGCATCATTGATGAAGTGTTCATGGCAACTCGAAGCACGAAGGAAAGAGGTCCCGCTTCTATTTGCAATTAAGAATTAATGTCAACAACTAGCCGAACATATTCATATTTCAAAAAATATGAAACGTTCCGTCGCCGCAAACCCTTCGAACAGACCTCCGGAAATTCGTACCAAAACGCACCCTTTTTCCTCCAGTGCTAAGGCGGAGATTGACTTTGTGTGCGTCCCCAACCTACCAAGTTTCATGAGGCGAGATAGCAGACTGTCCGGCGTGCTCCACGTTCTGGTCCATATGGCTCAGGCCAGTGAACCTGTGACATCCGAAACCCTGGCTGGGTTGATCAAAACCAATCCTGTGGTGATCAGGCGTATCATGGGTGGACTGCGAAATAAGGGATATGTCCGTTCTGACAAGGGCCATGGCGGTGGCTGGACCATCGCTCAGGACCTGAGCACGGTCACACTTCTGGATGTGTATCTTGCACTTGGATCTCCGGATCTTTTTGCTCTGGGCAACAGGACCGAGGCACCACGGTGCTTCGTGGAGCAGGCCGTAAATGCCGCTCTCAATGATACATTCCAAGAAGCCGAGGCGCTTCTCCTGAACCGCCTCGGTACCATCACCCTTGCCGCCCTGAGTGAGGATTTTCACAGTCGCGCACGATCAGCAGACAGGCGCTGCAGGGCAGAATCCCACGCTGCCCACGCCTTGCCTACACGGACCTGCTAAATCGCTCAAAACAGGATTTCCCATGCCCATAGACGAAACCCGCAGGTTCATTCCTGTGCGCATTGCGGCTCTTACGGTCTCAGACACACGATCTCTGGCTGACGATCCATCCGGGGACGTTCTGCAAAGCCGGATCGAGAGCAGTGGGCATACCCTCGCAGACCGTGCGCTCGTCCGCGACGATGTGACGAGCATTACGTCACATCTGCGGAAATGGATTAGCGCGGCAGACGTCGACGTTGTGATCAGCACGGGCGGCACTGGCGTAACGGGCCGTGACATTACTCCAGAGGCGTTTGAGGCCGTGATCGAAAAGCCTATACCGGGCTTTGGAGAGCTGTTTCGAATGCTTTCCTATCAAAAAATTGGCACCTCCACGATACAGTCCCGTGCATTGGCAGGACTGGCAGGCGGCACCTACCTGTTCGCTCTCCCTGGCTCCAGAACAGCTGTCACTGATGGGTGGGATGATATCCTCCGCTTCCAGTTGGACAGCCGGCACGTGCCCTGCAATTTCGTTGAGCTGATGCCCCGCCTCATGGAAAAATGAGGTATTTTGCTATTGGTGGCTTTTGCAGCCGACCTTGCAACCAGAACAGCTCCCACATCCCCCGCTTTTATTGATCACAGCCGGGGATGTTTTGAGCCCCATGCCCGCCCGTACTTTCTGCCATCCCTGAGGGAAAAGGCGCGCATACCAATATAAAGCGGCGCAGAGAACGATAAGCGAAGCAACAACGAATTCAATCATGTCAGCCTCCGGTAAATGCGCGGGTGATGTGATATGTGAGGAGCGACGCTGCGTAAGCAAGCCCGAACAGATAGGCAGCAGCGCCCAGAACAACTTTCATGGAGCGCGTCTCGCGCCGCATGACGGCGAGCGTTGAAATGCACTGCGGGGCATAAACATACCATGCCAGCAGCGAGAATGCTGTAGCCATGCTCCAATGTGCAGACAGCAGAGGCATCAGCTTTTCAGCAGCACTGTCTTCGGATGCGCCAAGAGCATAGACAGTGGCCAATGCGCTAACTGCAACCTCACGCGCCGCCAGACCCGGAATAAGCGATACACAGATCTGCCAGTTGAACCCTATGGGCGCAAAAATCGGAAGCATAAGATGCCCGATCCTGCCAGCCAGACTGTAATCGATAGCAGCGCCCGTTGCATTGGCAGGCGGTAGGGGAAAACTGGAAAGCGCCCAAAGCAACACGTTTAGTGTTACGATGATCGTACCCACACGTGACAGGAACATGGTTGCCCGTTGCCACAAGCCCAGCGCCAGACTGCGCGGATTTGGAAGGCGGTAGGGCGGAAGTTCCAGCAGAAGTGGATGTTCTTCGGATTTCACACCGCGCGTCATAATGCGGGCTGCGGCCACACCACTAATGATCGCCACAGCATAAAGCGCGAAAAGCACAAGACCCTGTAGGCCCAGAACACCCAAAACGGTCCGGTGCGGAACAAAAGCTGCGATCAAAAGTGTGTAGACAGGAAGACGTGCCGAGCATGTCATGAGTGGCGCGATGAGGATCGTCACCAGACGGTCTCGCGGGTTTTGAATGGTCCGGGCTGCCATGATGCCCGGAATAGCGCAGGCAAAACTCGATAGAAGCGGGATGAACGAGCGCCCGCTCAGGCCTGCCGTCGCCATGACGCGATCAAGGAGAAACGCAGCGCGCGGTAGATATCCAGATTCCTCAAGGGCCAGGATCCACAAAAACAGCAGCAGAATCTGCGGCAGGAAAACGACAACCGTCCCCGCCCCAGCAATCACGCCATCAGCCAGCAGACTTCGCAATATCCCATCAGGAAGTGGTTTCAGAATGATCTGGCCCAGAAGACCGATCCCGGAATCCAGCCCATCCATAAGAGGCTGCGCCCAGGCGAATACCGTCTGGAACATGACAAAAAGGACGACGAGCAAAATGGCAGGCCCCCAGACAGGGTGTAGAAGCCACCTGTCCAGCCTGTCTACCAGAACGTCCGTGCCGAGAGTTTCTTCATTCGTATAGGTTTTGAGGAGTGTCCGAACCTTCGCATGAAGATCCGTCCCGTCCTCCAGAGGAGGTGGCGGTGTCGGCACTTCCATGTCCAGAACCTGCAACAGCCGCGCAACGCCGTCCTTGCGTAGGCTGATGACAGGCACAACTGGCATACCAAGCTCAGCCTGAAGGCCCGTGATATCGATCTGCAGACCGCGCTTCTTCGCCTCATCCATCATGCTCAGGGCAACAATGACGGGAAGGCCTAGCTGTTTGATTTCCAGAAGGAAGCGCAGATGCAAGCGCAGATTACTGGCTGAAACAACACAGATTATCAGTTCTGGCCGCTGTTCGGTCGCGTGACGACCCAGACACACATCGCGGGTAACGTCTTCGTCAGGGCTTGTGGAACTGAGGCTATAGGCGCCCGGGAGATCCAGAAGGCGAACCTCGCGTCCCTGTGGGGTCGTGAAGCGCCCTTCCTTTCGCTCAACCGTTACGCCTGCATAGTTGGCAACCTTTTGATGGCTGCCCGTAAGCTGATTGAAAAGAGAGGTTTTGCCACTGTTTGGGTTTCCGACGAGCGCCGCACGCAAGGTGCTCCTCTGCGGAAGATGCGCATCGCTCATGACAGTCAGATCGGCGAGCGAAGAAGAATGCGAGCCGCCTCTCCCCTTCTGAGAGCAAATCGTGATGCCCCTAGACGAACAGCAATCGGATCTCCACCCATGGGGCCAACGGCAATGATCTGGACAGCCTCTCCCGGCACAAAGCCCAGCTCATCAAGCCGGGCTGCGATCGGGTCGATGGCAGCTCTGTATTCGATGCGGTCGATTACAGCAGAGTTACCCTTGGGAAGTGCGTCCAGATTCATCTTCAGTTCCGTATCCAAACTTATGCAATCCGTTCTGAGAACGCTTCGCATTTACTTAGATAAGAGTTTGAAGCTCATCAGGAAAGGCCTGAATGCGAGAAAGGTGCCTGACCGAGCAGAGATGAACTAATTTTCAGACTTCCAAACGCAGCTTTAGATAAAATATATCGTTTATTTTTAGATAGTTAATACCAAAAAACCTAGGGCATCTGAAAACGCCCCTTCCGGTGGAACCACCCTTTCTTAGGCTCGCCTGTGGCGCCTCGACATGATTGCGCGGCAAAAGACGCTCCCTATCTTCGATCCCAGACGCATCAGCGCCATCAAGCGTTCTTCAAAAATGGTCATGAAACTCTCCTTCATGGAGCACAACGCACAGATCATGACGAAGGAGTGGCACGAGCGTAGCAAAATATGACGAGAACTTCATCGAGAGTAAAATTTTCTCATAAGCTCAACTCAATACGCATCGGTGGGAACTGGACGGTGGTCTTGCGCTCAAAACGGAATGCTGAGCACGAGTGCCCTAAATACAATCGTCATGATCATTTCAGCCAAACATTTAGCGGCTTTGCGTTTGTTCTACTGAAAAATCGATCATTCTCTGGAACGTTCCTGCTTTCTGGGTAACTTTCATACCGAAATTCAGCACTTTCGATGTGCTAACCATCTCAAAACGCGCTGCGCAGGTTTCAATTTTTCCCAAGTTTCCAAAACCTTAGCTACCTCATAACTTTTAGCTAACTGACACGAATTGTTTTGAATTTTCATTCCGAAATCGTCTTGAATAAGATTGGAAAATTCATACAGGGTTCGTATCGAATGTTATCCCATCGACGTACAGGAAAGGTTCTCGCCGATGCAGAATATGCGCAGCCTACTAGGCTCAGTAGCGTGCATTGCGCTCATGACCGCACCGGCTTACGGGCAGAACGCGGCAGCATCTGATAGTAAACCTGATGCTACGAAGCATCCGGCCCATACTGCTGCCCATCGTGCTCGTACAAAGTCCTCTCACAGCGCATCCGCTCCCGCACGCGACGAAAACATGATCGTCACCGGAACGCGCTCATCACATGTCTCGGCCCGGAGCAGTACAAGCCCGGTTGATGTCATTACTGCGGCAGACCTGAAGCGGACCGGTCAGGTCGATCTGCGCGATGCACTGGCCCGTACGGTACCATCCATCAGCGTACAGTCTATGGGATATGATACTGGCGCGCTAACGGATTCAATTCGTATGCGCGGCCTGAACCCGAACTATACCCTTGTGCTGGTTGACGGAAAGCGTCGTCATACGACGGCCAACCTTTATGCCAGTGCCGGACTTCAGCAAGGCTCGACGCCTGTTGATATCGACATGATCCCCGCTGCGGCCATCGATCATATCGAAGTCCTTCGTGATGGCGCCGCCGCGCAATATGGCTCAGATGCCATTGCGGGTGTGGTCAATATCATCCTCAAGAAAACACCACACGGTCTGAACATCAGTGGTCAGACGGGGGCATACGCCTACAAAGGTGATGGCTGGCAGAGCAATCTCAATCTGGATGGCGGATTTTCATTTCTGGGTGACGGCTATATTCACCTGAGTGGCCAGTACATCCACTCTGACATGACAAACCGCTCCTCCACGGATGACAGAACAGGCATGGTCAGCACCAAGCTGATTGGCCGTCCGGAGCAAACCCGTGGCACCATGGGTCTTGAGTTTGGCAAGAAACTGACGGCCGGGATCGAACTCTACGGCAACGCAACCTATGCGCACCGTCATGCCCAGTCCTTCCAGTATTATCGTCTTCCATCGGTCCTGCCGACCCTTTACCCCAACGGCTTCTCTCCTGTTGAGCAGAATGACGAAGATGATTATGCCGCGACCCTTGGCCTCAAAGGCAATAATTTCCTAGGCTTTATCTGGGATTTGAGCAGCACATACGGCGTGGACAAAGACAATATCTCGAACGTCAGCTCAGCAAATGTCGGCCTCTTCGAAGCGACCGGCTCAACACCCACGACCTTCCACGCCGCCAGTTATTCGAATGTGCAGTGGACGAACAATCTTGATTTCCATCGTCTCGTCCATCTTGCCAAGATGCCGATCAACCTCGCGCTTGGTGCGGAACATCGCTACGAGGAATACAATATCGGCGCCGGCGATGAGGCATCTTATATTGATGGTGGCGCAGCAGGTTTTGCCGGCCTGCAACCCATAAATGCAAGCTCGTCGCATCGTAATGTTTATGGCGGATACCTTGATGTAGATGTCCATCCCGTCAAGAAGCTCGATGTTGATCTTGCGGGCCGCTACGAAACCTATTCGGATTTCGGGCACACCTTTAACGGCAAAATTGCCTCGCGTTATGATTTTACAGATCGTATCGCGATCCGCGGTGCTATCAGCAACGGTTTCCGTGCGCCGTCTCTCGCACAGGAAAACTATAGTAGCATGGCGGTCGCTCCGACCAGCGCCAGTGGCCAGCTTGCAGTCAACAGCGTTGCAGCACGGGCATTGGGTGCCAGCCCGCTCAAGCCTGAGCGTTCTACGAACGCGAGTGGCGGCATTGTACTCACGCCCCTCAAGAACTGGCACCTTGCAGCAGATGTCTATCAGATCAACATCCGCGACCAGATCATTGCGGGCGGCAACTATACCGGACAAACAGCACTCGATGCCATTGAATCGCAGGGTATTTCACTCCCTGCCGGTATCATCACCAAGAGCGTGAGCGCGCGTTACTTCTCCAACGGCGCTTCGACACGCACGCAGGGTATCGACATCACAAGCGATTACCGTTCGAACTTCCATCGGTTCGGAAACGTGATGTGGACTGCAGCCATCAACCTCAACCGCATCCGCATGCATCACCTTGGCACCGACACCTTGGGCAACCCGCTCCTGAGCACAAGTGGTGTCTCGACACTGACGACCGGTGCGCCGCGCAGCAAGATCATACTGAACGCAAACTGGACCCGTGGAAACTGGGACGCGAATATCCGCCAGACCCGCTGGGGTTCAACGAAAGTGCTCCTCGGTTACTCCAACGAGGCCCCCCCGGCACTCGCGTATTCCAACACCATTTTCTATGAATTCACCAATGCTCCTCGCTGGACCACCGATCTCGAAGTCGGATACCGGCCGGACAGTCACTGGCACATTTCCATTGGCGCGAACAACATCTTCAATGTCCGCCCCAGCAAAGTACCTGCCCAGAACACTCTTTACGGCATCTCCCGTTATTACCTTTCATCTTCGCAGATGGACTTCAACGGCGCCTATTATTACCTTCAGGCATCAGCTTCCTTCTGAAGTCGTCTGCCGGGCCTCCTTATCAGGAGGCCCACCTTTCTGTCTGATACAGAAAACCTTTCTCCTCGTTTCAATATCTTTTTCCGAGGCTCGGTCTTATGACCCATTCCTTCTCCCGTCGCCGTGCTCTTACGGGGGGCGCGTCCGTCGCTGGCCTGTCCATGCTCTCAGCATGCGGGACCACAATGCCCGGCAATCTGCGCGATCTTGATGCTGATATCCGCAATCTGCCGATTATCCGCGCCAGAACGGACCGGATTGACCGCATCACCGTCTGTCTGAGGCCATTCCGGGCAGTGGGTCCAAGGCTCGAAGTAGAGCAGGTTGGGCACAAGGCCGTTGTACACAATTATGGACACGGTGGCAGCGGGTGGTCCCTTTCCTGGGGCGCAGGACAGATGGCCGTTGAGCGGGCCGTGACATTCAGCAAACAGCATATTGGCGTGATCGGCTGCGGTGCCATCGGACTGACCACTGCCATTCTCGCTCAGCAGGCGGGCGCACAGGTCACAATCTACGCCGAGAGCCTGCCACCGTTTGTGCGCTCCGCACGCGCGTCCGGCAGTTGGACGCCCTCTTCCCGCATTGCCCAGACAAGCGCAATGACGCCTGAATTCGAAGCACGATGGGAGAAAATGGCGCGATTTACCTTCTCCTGCTACCAGAACCTTCAGGGCCTTCCGGGCAACCCGATCGAATGGGATAATTTTTACGGGCTAACGTCTCGCACCCCACAGCCGGAGCACAAGGACCCGATCGGCTTCGCAAAACTGGACAACCGCATTCAGGATATTGAGCCTCAGGGCAACAGAATTGCGATTGACGATCCCCGCCTGCCCTACTCAAGCGTTCATAAAAAACCCAACCTGATCTTTAACGTCGCCTCCTATTCGGACTACCTGCTCAAGCAGTTTCTGGAGCGTGGGGGCCGCATCAAAATCATGACGCTTCGTCATCCAAGTGAACTGACGGCGCTGCCCGAACCGGTCTTCATCAACTGCACGGGCTACGGAGCGAGAGCTCTCTGGCAGGATGAAAGCGTCATCCCCGTCCGCGGCCAGATTGCGTGGCTCATTCCGCAGCCTGAGGCTCTCTGCAGCCTGAGCTACGAAAATGTATATGTCGTCTCGCGCCGCGATGGCATCGTGGTGCAATGGATGGGAGACGACATGAGTTTCGGGTTCGGAAGCACAAATGAAACGCCAGATATTGCTGAAGCCCATCGGGGCGTTTCAATCCTCAACAGCCTGTACACGAAAATGGGTTATAATGTCTGACGCAAGGATACTTTTAAGACTTGCGGGATTACTATGCCTGGCCCCCACTCTGGCATGGGCACAGCCGCAGGTTCTGCCAGGTATGACCGGATCCGATATTGATACTCTGGTAAGCGGTACCCGGTCAGCTTTCAATGTCCCAGGCGTCGCGGTTGGCATCGTAAAAGACGGGAAAGTGATCTTCTCGCGCGGATATGGTCAGCGACGGGCAGGCGAAAGTGCGACAGTTGATGAGATGACGCGGTTTGCCATCGGCTCAAACACAAAAGCATTCACGACCGCAGCACTCAGCATCCTTGTGCACCAGAACAAACTGCAATGGTCTGACCCCGTCTGGCAGCATATGCCGGAATTCGCGCTTTCCGACCCTTATCTGACACGCGCTTTCATTGTGACGGATCTTTTGACCCATCACAGCGGCATGGGACAGGGAGCAGGCGATCTGATGCTGTTCTCGCGCTCCCGTTTCACGCGCAGTGAAGTCGTTGATCGACTACAATACATGCCATTCACGGGAGGGTTTCGAGAAAAATACGCCTATAATAATCTCCTCTATGTAACAGCCGGAAAACTGGTTGAAGACATCTCGCATGTTTCATGGGAGCATTTCGTCCAGCGCAATATTCTTGATGCCGCAGGCATGAAGGCCTGCACCACCTCCCCAGCTAAACCAAAATCGGGAGAAAACCGGGCAACTGGCCATAGTCTGGATAACGGAAAAGCAGTCCCTGTCGCTTGGGAATTCCTTCCCGCAGTCGCGCCAGCAGGCGGGATAGAATGCAGCCTTTCCGGCATGGAAAGCTGGGTACAGATGCTGCTGGCGCACGGAGTATCAAATGGACACTCCGTACTCGCTGCCGATCAGATCGATGAGATGTGGGCGCCACATGCGCTGTTACCGCTGGCAGACAGTGCCCACCTGACGAACACTCATTTCCGCGCTTACGGTCTCGGCTGGTTCACGGAGGATTTTTACGGTGCCCGGCGCGTTTGGCACACGGGAACAATCCAGAACATGGTCAGCTACGTGTCTTTTCTGCCGGAAAAGAACGTGGGTATCGTAATTTTGACCAATCAGGACGACCACCACGCAACATACACTCTGGCCACGGCGCTGAGTGCCGCTGCCATGGGGCATAATGAAACCGACTGGCTGGCTTATTTCCGCAAGGAAGCTCAGGACAACCAAAAAGCGGCAGCAGCCAGAGATAAAGCAGACGGACCAGGCTCAAAAGCCCGACCCTTCATTGCCCTGCCAGCATCCGAAATGACGGAGTACACAGGCACATATCATGACCGCTGGAGGGGAGATGCCGTCATCACTCAGGACAGCAAGGGATTGCGGTTCGTCTTTGGGCAGGCCGATGATCTCGGTGGTACTCTTCGAGCGCTGCCGCACGATCTTTTCGTTGTGCAGTGGGATAATCGTTCACGCGATGGGGGCGATGATTCCTACGCCCAGTTCCATCGCGACATGAGTGGTCATATCGCCTCAATCAGCATGGCTGTTGTGACGTCCGACTTCAGTTTTGATGTTCAGGATCTCAATCTCAAGCGCGTAAGCCATTGATCCACTTAGCCGCCCGTCATTTGCGGGCGGCTGTTCTATTTCAAGGCAGCATCACTATCCGACGGACAGCGCTTGTCTCTACTGCCTCAGCCGAAAAGAGGAAGGGCTGCATGTTCCCTGCGATCCAAGGCTTCAGAAAATCCTGATAATGTGCGCTCTGCGCCGATCCCGACTGGCCCGGGAAATTCAGGAATAAAGACCGGTCCCACGCACCGACATCACAAACCATGAGATAACTCGCGCCACCTGTGGTTGCGTAGGGATTGTCTATGGAGTGATGTGGATCATACCAGCGTGCCATGACGGTATAATGATCACCGCCATTTCCATATGACGCCCCTCCAACAACCGGGAATGCTGCTGCAATGCGCTTGTCATGCTCAAGCGAGTGCCGGAGTGTAAGCGTATGGAGTGTCCCCCATTTCCAGGCGGCAGGCAGCGGTCCCAAACGCTCACGCAGTTCCACAACGGCCGCCTCAAGGCAGTCGAGCAGCATGGCGTCTCTTTTTTGTTCAGAAGCGTCTCCCAGATGTCCAACGGGGGATTGCAGCAACGCAAGCTGCACAGTCGCACTCAGAGGGCCGGGAAGAAGATCGTGCAGAGCGCTTGGAATAACAACTCCATGCAACGCGCGCTCAAGGCGCGTCCACCAGACCTCGTAAAGAGCCGCGGCTGAACTTGAGGCGTCTATGCGGCCATTCCATTCCCGAAGCATCTGGATGTAGCGCTGCAAATTGGCCGGCGCACTCTGCGGGAGCAGGCTGACCACCTGAAGAGCAAGGGTTGAAAACGTATCATGCTGGAGTGCCACGCTGTCCTCAAGCGACGCATGGGCATTGCTATCAAGCACCTGCGCAACGCGCTCATAGCGGAAGGCATCGTTCCATTCGTAACTCACGCGCCGCTCATCCTGCGGATAATCAGCAGGAAGATTTTTTTGATTGGACGTTCCGAACCACCCCCGTTCCGGGTTAAAGCTGGATGGGAGATTTTCGAGTGGCTGCAGCCCCTTCCAGTCATACTGTCCGTCACCGGGCGCAGGCATCAGACCGTCATGCCCATTGGCACGCAGGGGAAGGCCACCAGCAGCCTGCCACCCAATATTTCCCCGAATATCAGCATAGGTGAAATTTGTGGGGCTCGTATGAACACGCAAAGCGGCGCGAAAACTCTCCCAGTCATGGGCCAGATTGATGCCTATATTAGCCAAAAGCCCGTTCGCACCAGGATAAAGCCAGCTTGCGGCAACCGAGACAGCACGGTTTTTGCCTGAATCAGCGGAGACTACCGGCCCCTGAGCGGCAAAGCGCAGCTTGACGCTTCGTGGAGTATTTTCTCCCCGCACGCTGATCAGAGTTTCTTTCTCCTCCATCCGTATCCATTCGCCATGATGAAAATATTGGGATGGGTCGTGTGGGTGAATTTTCAGAATAAAGAGGTCTTCCTGATCAATATAAAAATTTGTGCGGGCAAACGCGATGTCCGCGTTATGACCCTGCATCACGCCCGGCATCCCCGGAGAGCCGCCCCCGATAACATCCAGTCCCGGTGCCGTCATGTGAATGACGTGACGCGGGCCGGGTACTCCAAAACCGAGATGCGGATCGTTTGCGAGAATTGGCCTGCCTGTCACTGTTCTTTGGGGGGCAACGACCCACGCATTACTGCCCTCATTCAGACGCCGGTGATCGGGATCTCCATGCAGTGTTGCCGCGCTGATATTCCCGAGCGGGAGGCGTGCTTGTAATACGCCGAATAAGCCCAGATCAGCATCGCTTACTGCTGCAACATCCAGTCCAGGCAAAGGCACCAGAGGCCTCGGCGGATCAAGCGGAGTGATGAACTGGTCGTATTGTTCCGCACCACGGGCCGCGAGGCGCGCACGACGAATTTCAAGCTTGGTATTCCCCCGTGCTTCGGAACGGATGCGGACAAGATCTTCAAGCTCCCATTCCAAAGGCTCATAATCAAATATCCTAAATTCTTCAGGGAGCATCTCCTGACTGTTTCTGCTCTGCCGGATGAACGCGTTTATCCCAGCCACATACGAGCGCGCGCACCCCTGCACCTTTGAGCTGTAACGGGCAATTTCAGCCTCTGCATTGCCTTGGAAAAGGAAAAGTCGGTTTGCGGTGTCGCTGGGCACAAAATCAGCACCGAAAACTTCTGCGAGCTTTCCAAGCGCTTGCCGATGGCCGAAATCAAGCTGCCAGAGACGATCCCGCGCCACGAGATACCCGTTGGCAAAAAAGGCGTCTTCAGCCGTTTCAGCGCGTACATGCGAAATACCCCACTGGTCTTCCAGAATTTCAGCTTTCGCGGAGAGACCTGGCAAATCTGAAATACGCGTTGCCTTTTGGCGAGCAGGTGCGGCAACGGCACGCGAGGAGAGTATGGCGGCTCCACCCAGCAGAAGGGCGCGCCTTCCCAGGGAGAGGGAGTGAAAGGATTTGTCCATGAAGGGTGCTTTCACTGTTCGGTCTGAATGAGCTCAACAACCCGTCTGGCGGAGCCTGGGGACAGGGTAAAGCCCAGCGCTCCATGACCGACATTGAGCAGAAGATTTTTCCATCTGGTGCGACCAATGATGGGAACACTGCTTGGCGTAGCGGGGCGTGCACCGATCCATGGCGTTGCAGTATCGTAGGGCCCCGCTGCTGGGAGGGTCTGTGCCGCAAGAGTTCTGAGCTGTGAAAGTCGGGTTTCCTGCTGTCTGGTGCTAGAAAGCCCGATATCGACCATAGCCGCAATGCGAAGTTTATCGCCAAGGCGCGCGTAAACAACGCGATTATCATAATCCGTCACACTAACGGACGGAGTAGCGTGCTCTATCGCAGGTAACGTCAGGCTGTACCCTCGCAAAGCATAGAGGGGAAGATCAATTCCCAATGGCTTTGTGACTGCGCGGGATGCAAGCCCTGCCGCGAGCACGATATGCCGAGTATCGATACGCCTGCCGTTGACCAAGACTTCACACTGGTCGGTATTGTTGGCAGATGGCCTCAGGGCTGCAGTGGCCTGCATATACCGGAATGTTTTGCTGTTCTGCATTTTTCCGAGCAAGGCCTGACAGTAAAGATGGCAATCTGCTACCTCTTCATCCTCGGTGAAAATACCACCAGCAAGGCTTGATTTTAGACCTGAAAAAGCGGGCTCAACAGCAATGCAGCCTTCTGCGCCCAAAACATGTTGGGTTCGAGAATCAGTAAGTGCGCAGGATGCTTTCCTGAATTTTTCGATATTCCGATAAATGATCAGTTTTCCGGGACGACGCCAGAGAAAACCATCCAGTCCTTCTTCCCGCCATTGAGCCAGTTGCTTCTGGCTTGCAAGCGCAAGTTTCAGAAGTTCAGAGGCATGACGGTCACTCTGCGAACGCGTGCAGGCCGATAGAAACGAAAACAGCCACCGCCACTGATTCAGGTCCATCTTGAGGTTCAGGGAGATGGGTGATCCAGCTTTCCCCAGCCATGACAACGCCTCCAGCGGTACACCTGGCCCTGCCAGCGGGCTGACATAGCGGTAGCTGAGCTGACCGCCATTGCTGAAACTGGCAACACGTCCAACTTCCGCCTGTTCCTCGATCAGGGTGACATCATAGCCTTCGCGCCAAAGAGCGTAAGCTGTGCTGAGCCCGACCGTGCCCCCACCAATGACGGCAACTGAACGTGAACCGGATATCATGAATAGGCTCCCAGAGGGTGTTCACTCCCGGCCGGGAAGAGATACTCCTCTTTTCCTAAGAGCAGGAGACAAAGGAAACCATTTGAAATTGGCCATGCAGGAATAACCAGAGGTTATCGGACTACCCGAATAATCAGCATGTTATACTCAGTCGGACCCATTTCTGATGCCTGTCTACTGCTTAGAAAAAGCTCAGGAAGATGAAAAGCATGACACCACACACAAGACCGATCAAAATCAGGGGCATCAGGATTGTACCCATAAGGGACTTCGCCCCTTCTGAGCCGGGATCTATTTCCTGATCCTCGACTTCCTCCTCAGAAATGTCTGCGATCACTCCAGCCAGATCATTGACGTCTTCGCTGCTCATGCCACCCACTCCTTGCTGTCTATCCAGAATATTAATGAACAGTTATTATGGAACCGGATAGACTAGAATTTAGTCTGGGAAATTACGGCGCAAGAAAAGCCATATCCTTGGCAAACTCATCCTTGAGAATTGCCACCAAACTTTTAGCCACTCTTGAAAGCGCGTGATCTTCGCGGAAAATGGCCGTGCAGGTAATGTACATCGGAGGATCTAACCGCAGCGGAGTTGGCAACGTGCGGTCATGAAGCGCAGTAAAAGCATCTACGATGGTCCACCCCGCCCCCAGACGCGCCAGTTCCGCCGCCATATAATGCGTGCGAACCCGAATACCTGGAGCAATTTCCCAGCCCGCCTTTTTCCATGCGGAACTCAGCGCCCATGCTGTCGGATCGTTATCGGAAAGGCCAATCCAGCCAGCGGGATCTATATCCTGCAAACGAACGGGGCTTTCCTGGCGGGTTGAATCCAGCAAAACCAGTGGCACGTCTGCGATGCGGACAGATTTTAGCCCCGACTCTTCATGCGCCCCGAATACAATCCCGAAATCCAGATCACGCTTGAGGAGCCGACTGACGATTTCTCCACCGTGAAGCGTATCCACGGTAAGCATATTATCAGCGGAAATTTCACGATAACGGCCAATGACGCGTGGAACGATACTCAGCCCCAGACTTGGAACACAGCCAATCGATAGCTCATGTCCTCCCTGACCCTTCCGCAAGTTGTCTGTAAGCCTTGTTAACGCGCCAAGCTGCTCAAAAATGCCATTCACACGCGGAATCATAATCTGGGCTTCCCGCGTAGGGACCAGCCTCCCGCCCGTACGTTCGAAAAGCGCAAAACCCAGAGACTGCTCGGCATAGCGCAATGCTTTGCTGGCTGCAGGCTGAGAAACGTTCAGTGCCTCAGCGGCCTGCCTTAGCGAGCCAGTCATCATTATGTAATAGAAAAGTTCGATGTGGCGCAGGCGCATATCGGGCCTCAGACCGGTGCCGAAAGGCCAAGAGCCTTTGCTGCTGCCGTTGCAATATCGTGGCGCAGCTTGACCACACTATGACCACCCGAGGGATGCACGCGGTTTGTTAGGATCAGAACGTAGCTGTCCGTATCCGGATCGATCCACAAGGATGTCCCGGTAAAACCCGTATGGCCAAAAGAGTGGTGGGAGAAAATATCGCCACGTGGGGTCGAATAATGCGTGTCGATATCCCACCCCAAACCACGCAGTTCCGTTTTTCCCTTCGGCTGCTGCGGTGTTGTCATCTGCACAAGCGTTTCCCGGCCAAGTGGGAATTTGCTCGATCGCCCTGCCAGGCGGTCAAGCAACGCCTGCGCATAAAGGGTCATGTCCTGTGCGTCTGAAAACAGGCCCGCATGCCCTGCCAGGCCGCCCATTCTGCGCGCAGTCGGATCATGAACGACACCGCGTAGCATTGTGCCGTCCGCATCGAACTGGGTGGGTGCAATCATCGGGCGCAACGCGGGATCTGGTAGAAAGCCAGACTGCGTCATACCCAGCGGGTCAAGAATATTGCGCCGTGCATACTGATCCAGCGTCAGCCCGCTTGTCTTTTCAACAATCAGTCCGAGCGTAATGAAGTTGATGTCGCTATAAACGAATTTAGCACCCGGAGGATTGATCAGCGGGGAATTCATCGCGCGTCGCACACCCTCTGCCTTCCCACTCCAGGCATCACCCAAGGGCACATCGGGGGGAAGTCCCGAATAATGCGTCAGGAGCAAACGCAGCGTTATCGCCGCTTTGCCATTCACGGCGAAATCCGGCAGGTATTTTGATACCGGATCATCAATGTTCAGACGCCCCGCTTCAGCAAGTTGCATGACTGCAAGCGCCGTCATTGTGGGCTTTGTCAGAGACGCCATATCGAAATGCGTGTCCCACGTCAGGGCTTCACGCTCAGGCACCAACGCGCGATTGCCATAGACATACCGATGAACAACATGGCCACCGTGCCCGATAACAACGACAGCACCCGGTGTCTGGTCTTCTTTCACCGCCGATCGGACCAGACGATCCACATCCGCGAAAGGGTCGGCGGGGACGGAACGCGCGCATCCTGAGAGGGAGATGGCAGCGGCAACCGTACCACCCAAAATGAATTGGCGGCGCCCCTGAATACCTGCCTGGAAAATGCTTTTCATATTGGGTCTACCGTCTCCTGCCACATGCATTTTTTCCTTGGACGGAAAAGGAGCGGCAGCTTAAAGCCGGATAGAGGATATGCGCAACTCGTTGCGAGAGTGTTTCGTGCCGGTTCCGCTAAAATTCGAATTTAGCCGAACCGGTACCCGGACAAGGTCTTTCCAAGTATTACGTCCCGATAATCATGTACCCCCCGATCATCACCTGCCGCCCCCGCAGCAACCATCAGAGGCAACAAATGCTCTTCGCGAGGGTGGCACAAACGCGCAGCAGGTGCGGTTTCCCAATTTGAAAGTCTGGAATTGCGCCGCACGGCCGTGTCTTCAATAACCTCCGTAAGCCAGTCATCGAATTGAACCGAAGCCTCAGCCGCCCTCGGATCATGCGTCATGAAGGAGCGAAGATTATGGTACGTCATGCCGGTAGCCACGATCAGGATATTCCGACTTCGCAACTCGGACAAAGCCTCACCCACCTTGAGGTGGAAAACAGGATCAAGATCCTTTTGCAGTGATAATTCCACCACTGGAATGTCCGCCTCAGGAAACGCCACAAGGAACGGTACGAAAACACCGTGGTCAAAGCCCCGCTCGGCATCCGAAGCAGACGCTATGCCAGCCTGCTGCAAAAGGCGGCAGACATCCTCAGCCAATTGTGGTGCGCCCGGCGCCGGGTATTTCAGACGATAAGTATGCTCCGGAAAGCCATAATAATCATATATCAGCGCAGGGTTTGGACTGCTGGTTACCGTAGGGACAGTGTTTTCCCAATGCCCTGAAATAACCAGAATGGCCGAAGGCTTGCGGGGAAGCGATCGACGCACACCACTCAGATACGCCTCCATACGAGACCACCGTTCCGCCCCATCCATAAAGAAACACGGGCCGCCGCCATGCGGAAGAAACAATACCGGCTGCATTCCTGAATGGGTCTCTAGCTGCTCGGTCATTTATTACCTCAATCCTAACGAAAACGCTTGTGGAAAGCATTGCCCTCAGACTCTCACTTCGATAATCCCCATATAAAGTATTTCAGTTCACACCCCCAGAGTGAGGCAGGCAATGCTTGATCGTATTACCGGTATGCAGGTTTTCGTCCGGGTAGCAGCTTTGGGCAGTTTCTCCGCTGCGGGTCGTGATCTGTCCTTGTCCCAAACGATGATCACAAAGCATATCGTGGCGCTTGAAACCCGGATGGGGTCCACCCTTTTTCATCGCAGCACGCGCAAGCTTTCACTGACAGAATCTGGTCGGCTGTTTCTGGATGGTTGCCAGAAAATTCTGGCCGATATCAGCGAAGTCGAACACACTGTCGGGCGCCAGAAGCTGGAGCCTCATGGCAAACTGCGCCTTAATGCCCCTGTCTCTTTTGCCATTCGCCATCTCGGCCCACTCATGCCGGAATTCAGCCGGCGCTATCCATTCGTAACGGTAGAGCTTGGCCTCAATGACCGATCTGTGGACCTGATCGAAGAAGGCTGGGATCTTACCCTGCGTATCCGTCAGATGGCATCCAGCACCCTTCGGACACGCAAGCTCGCGGATGTCCGCTTCGCCATATGTGCTTCTCCGGCCTATCTTGAGCGTGCGGGAACCCCAAAAAGAATTGCAGAACTGAGCGAACATACATGCCTTGGCTATACGCTAAGCCCCAATGTCGGCCCTTCTCGGTGGAGTTTTGGTCCTAACGGCGAGAAATCCATTTCTGTAAAATGCGCGCTGACGGCCAATAATGGAGATGTCCTCCGGGAGGCTGCTGTTGCGGGACAGGGTATCATCTATCAGCCAAGCTTCATCGTGAATGAGGAGCTCCATGATGGTCGCCTGAAACGCCTTGAACTCGACTACCCAACAATCGAAGGGCCATCGTTGCACGCCGTCTATCCACCATCTGATCACGTGCCACTGAAGGTCCGGGCCATGATTGATTATCTGGTTGAATGCTATGGCCCCGTCCCCCCATGGGACCGTGTACCCAGTTAAACATGCATACCCTCTAGGCATATAACGCAAGGAGGTTCAGAATGAATTGCAATTGATTATCACTCTGACCTTCAGGCTTATCTTTTCACTATGCCCTTCCCTTTCTTTTTTCGGAAAAGCGGTAAACGGACTGCCACAGACGGGCCCGCCCCGCTCCCTGAGCAAATCGAAGCCATTCGTGTACGTGCCATGAATGGGCATCATCTCGAAATCGTTCAATGGGGACAGGTACTGCTCGATAGCGTCTACATGGAGCGCGACGAGAAGAGCGCTTTTGAATGGTTTTCCATTGCCGCAAATGCAGGTTTTGGCCCCGGGCACAACATGGTGGGCCGCTGCCATCAATTTGGTTGGGGTTGTCCTCAAGATTATAAAAAAGCCGCCAAGGCTTATGCTGCTTCTGCGGGCGCAGGCGACGAGTGGGGCCGTTATAATCTTGGCATCATGACCATGCGTGGCATTGGAATGCAAAGAGATCTGAAAACAGCGCTGGATCTATTTCGTCACGCAGCCATGAATAACCACGCAAAATCCATGAACCTCTACGCACGTTTTCTGGAAGAAGGCTGGGAAACACCGCAAAATCAGGCTGAAGCCTTGGAATGGTATCGTCGCTCAGCAGAAGGCGGGGATTACCGCGGCCAACACAATTATGCGACGGCACTTGTCAGTGCAGGCAATCTGCAAGAAGCCCTGACCTGGTGGCGGCGGGCTGTCGTGGACGCGACATCCGATATTCTTCTGGCGATGGATCGAGCTCTCAGCGCACTTGGAGAGCATACAGATCCAGTTCTTCAGGCCCGCGTGAAACAACGCCTTCAGGAAATGCGAATATCTGCACCCCAAATCCCTGATTGATCTTTTGAATCCCCATGCAGAGGCTCTGTCCAGCATGTCATCAGACAGCTTCATGCATGGGCTGAACGACAGAGCACCGATTTCGAACATCCGGCCTGCACTTGATGACCTGCTGGTATTAGTTCCGAACTCTCAAAATAGGAATTGGGGGAGACACTCTGACAGATACTTCGTGAGTGACACAATTTTTTTTAGCACGGTGAAACTATAACAATTTTTCACGAAACAGAGGGTCCCCTACACAAGGTTCCTCTGCTTAGTCTGTTCTTCATGAGCATGAAAAATAGATCCAGAGCGACCTTATCCGGAACTCCGCACGTCATAAACCGAAAGACACGTCCGTGGCTTTGTGGAGTATTGGCTGCGGGGATTTTTGGACTGACATTGGGGCATGCCTCCGCGGCAACCGTTCAGGATACTGGCTCTGCGGCCATAAGCCCGGACGAAATGTCCTTTGTGAAAGACCTCGAAAAACGGACCTTCAACTGGTTCTGGGATTCTGCCAATCCCAAAACCGGCCTCATCCCTGATCGCTTTCCATCTCCTGCCAAAGCTGCGAGCATCGCCAGCGTCGGATTTGGGCTGACCGCCTATGGAATCGGTGCAGAGCGCGGATATATCACGCGCGCACAGGCTGTTGATCGTACACTTCTCACCCTTCGCTTTCTGGCAAAAACACCCCAGAACGATGAGTCTACAGGATCATCCGGGTATCATGGCTTTTATTACCACTTTCTAAACGCCGAAACCGGACTGCGATTTGCAGACTGGTCTGAACTCTCAAGCGTCGATACGGCGCTCCTAATGAGTGGCGTGCTTTTTTCACAGTCCTACTTCACTCGCGACGATGCCAAAGAACGTGAAATCCGCCATCTGGCCGACGTTCTTTACAAGCGCGTTGACTGGCCCTGGATGCAGGCACACAAACAGTGGCTAAGCATGGGGTGGACACCTTCGGGGCAGTTCATCACGAGCGAATGGAAGGGATACAACGAGGGGATGATCATCTATCTCCTCGCCCTTGGGTCGCCAAGCCACCCACTTCCGGCAGATACATGGCGCAAGTGGACGGCAACATACAATTCCCAGTGGGGTGATTTCGAAGGCCACAAGCTATTGAACTTCGCGCCCCTTTTTGGTCATCAATACAGCGAATCATGGATTGATTTCCGTGGCATTCACGATGACTGGAGCCGCGCGCACAATGTTGATTATTTTCAGAATAGTCGACAGGCCGTCTATGCGCAGCGTGATTATGCGCAGGCAAATCCGGGGGACTGGAAGGATTATGGGAAGGATATCTGGGGGCTGACGGCGTGTGATGGTCCCGGTGATGCCCAGATGACGGTCAACGGAAAGCCTCGTCATTTTCTGGCTTACAGCGCGCGCGGGGCTGGACGGGACTATATCCTCGACGACGGCACCATCGCTCCGACTGCTGCTGGCGGATCAATTGCTTTCGCGCCTGAAATTGCCCTTCCCGCCCTTACCGCCATGCATGCGCGCTACGGAGACCGTATCTATACGCGCTATGGATTTGTAGACGCATTCAACCCATCTTTCACATCCAATGGCAAATTCTGGGCCGATAATGAACAGCTCGGGATTGATCAGGGCCCGATCCTGCTGATGACCGAGAACTGGCGCAGTGGCTTTGTATGGAATGTCATGAAACGCAACCACTACATCCAGGACGGCCTTGAAGATGCTGGTTTCAAGGGGGGATGGCTAACCGGCATCAAGCAGAACGGCTGAGTAGTCATAATTTTTTGGCTGGACAGGCTTGTGTACTTGCTGCGCTCGTAAACATGGGAATACTCCCATACTGTCTGGCGATCTGATGAGCATTCTCTGACCTGCTCGTTTATCAATATCAGCCCGACGCTGAAGCAGTTCGCTCGGATAGCTTTTTTGATTTTCCGAAATTTTATCAAGCCGCCCTTCGGGGCGGTTTTTTTTATGTCTGGAGCATTTAAATGCGTTTTCACACGCGCGCCATTTCTTCCTTTTCAGCCCTCGCCCTTCTTGCATCTGTTTCAGCCTGCACGACGACCGGAGACACGACGACGTTCAGCACCGCTGCCCTTGGCAATGATGCAAGTGCCATTGCTTACGCAGTCCAGGCGATTGGCGATATGCCTGAGGTCACGACGCATCTTTCGCCCGAAGACAAGACAAAATTTGATGGTCTTGTGGCACAAATTCAGAGCGTTACCGCTGAAATCACCGCCAACTCGAATGGTAGCGTCGCGGTCAATACAGGCAAAGACTGGGCAAAACATCTCGGCGAAGACCTGCAAAGCCTTCTGACAATCGCGACGCCCATCGTGAAAGTCTATTACCCGTCTGCCGCAACATATATGAGCACGGTCAGCGCGATGATCCCGCTGATTGAATCGTTGGCCGGTGTTTCTGCTGTAAGCGTCCGTGCGATGCCAGAAAACGATGCGATGATCAGAGCCCGCATCTATCAGGGCGTCTGACAAAAATTAAAGGGCAGCAATTCAGGATTACTGCCCTTTAAAAATTTAAATCCCAAATATGGTTATATCTGCCCCATAAGCACCAATATTACTACAATAATAACCACAAAACCTAGTCCACCGGATGGGTAGTATCCCCACTTCGAACTATAGGGCCAGGATGGCAATGCACCAACCAACATCAATACCAGAATAACGAGCAGAATTGTTCCCATTGGACATCTCTTTCTGGTGGTTGAGATAACAATACGCATTTCAGCCGAGAAAGTTCTTCAGCCGTTACAGAAATGAAAGAACCCGCATGAACCGCAAGCTCGGTAAGCTTCCCCCACGCCACGATCCCCGAACTTTTCGTCTCGAATCTTCTCTGGGCACCCGGCTCATCACGCCACCACCTGCCATAAACTGGGCCACAGATGTTACGTGGCCAGTCTGGTGCAACGACACTCTTGGCTGCTGTACACAGGTGTCCGTCGCGAGTGCCATCCGCTGCTGGACGCTGGCTGCCCAAGCTCAGACCCTGCTCTCTGACGAACAGGTCATCCGCAATTACAGCGCCGCAAGCGGCTATATCCCCGGCAATCCGGCAACGGATCAAGGCGGTATCGAGCTTGATGTCCTGAACCGATGGGTGCGTGAGGGGTATGAGCGTCCCGGCCAGCCGGGACATGACTACCTAACGGCATTCGGCAGCGTCCCTCCCACCGATCCCTCCGCCGTCCGAAGGGCGATTGCAGCGCTCGGAGGTCTCTATATCGGCGTGCAGATCCCGAACTATATCATGCAGACTTCTGGGGACTGGATCTGCCAACCCATAGCCAACCAGACGATCGCTGGTGGACATGCCGTCTGGATTCACGGGTATGATCCAGACTGGCTGCATTTCAATACATGGGGCGAATGCCGCCGCATGTCGTGGGGTTGGTTCGAGCAATTCTGTGACGAGGCCTATGGTCTTCTGTCGCGTCAGAACTGGCTGACAATCCGTGGTATGTCGCCGCAGAACGAAGATATGGATGCACTTATCGCTGAAATGAGGGCAGCATGAAGCCATTATTCAGCACCCTCATAGTGCTTCTACTATCGGGCTGCGCCTCAGGGACACAACCACCCACAACGATCAGCGCCGCCATTCATGGCATACACGCGGATCTTGTTCAGGCAGGAGTTGTGAGCACCTCCCACTTCCAGAACTGGAACGGCGAACAGACTGAAAGTTTTGATGCCAATATTCGTGCGCTCCAATGCACGCAGACAACATCTGATCCTGTAGTGGCCATTATTTCCGGCCCGGTAACGATGGCACTGAGTGGATCTTTCACGCAATCTGGCTCATTCTCGGTTAGCACTTCGGGAGCAATTCCGGTTTTTGGCCTGAATGCTAATGCATCCCGGATACATGCACAGCAACTAACACTACCTGTGCAGTTCATTCCTTTGTCTGCACTTCCCGATACAGAACTGGCGCGGGAAGTAGAATATGCGGGAGAACTACTGGCCCAGAATGATGACGTCCGACATGCAACGGCTGCCCGACTTATGACAGAGCGGGATGCCCTCGATTTACATATATCCCAACAGGTCCACGGCTTTCATGTAACCCAATGCAGGGTGCCTCAACACGCTTTTCCTTTTGTGAGTACGAAACGCCTATAAACACACCAATTCATACAAAAGTCATACATAACCAGGCACTGATCGCTTATCAGTGGAGGGCCGGATGACGGCATCTTTCCGACTGGAGCGAAGACCATGAAACTTCAGCCTTCAAAGCCTTCCCGTCCCTCCCGTCACGACGAATGGCGTCAGACCCTTCTTGCGGCATGGCAGGAAAGACGCGCTGTCCCAACTTTCGACTGGAATAGCGATCACTCCAGGAGCTTCTTTCAGGAAATCGAAAGCTACGAGGAAGAAGCACTCTGAAATTTCGGCCTCCCTGCATACTATTTCAGGAGCTACCCCTGTTCGGGAAAGTCTGTTCCTGAAATAGTATCAAATTCTCATTGCTCAGATCAAAGCAGACATGACATCTTTTTCGCAGCGCCTCCTTCTCGCATCTTCCCTTCTGACGGTGAGTGTAACAGCACTCCCTGCCTGCGCGACCCCCACAAAGACAGCCACTCCCGTGCGCCATCTTGTGGTGCTGTATAATGAGAACGTGTCCTTTGATCATTACTTCGGCACATATCCAAAGGCCGCCAATCCTGTTGGTGAGCCCGCATTCAATGCCAAACCAGACACCCCAGCCGCCAACACGCTTGCATCTGCGGGTATGCTGACGAGCAATCCGAACACAAACCCTCAAAACGGCCTCAACGCAGCCCTTCCCTTCCGCCTTGACCGCACGCAGGCCGCTACAGCCGACCAGAACCACGCCTACACAGCCGAACAACTCGCCTACCACCACGGCAAAGCGGATCTCTTTCCGCGTTATACCGGCCGTGGATCTCCGGGGGGCGTTGGCTCTTTCAGTACCCATGGGCAGGTCATGGGATATTTTGACGGCAACACTGTCACCGCATTGTGGAATTACGCCCAGCATTTTGCTTTGAGTGACGCATTTTATACAGATGCCTACGGTCCTTCCACGCCGGGGGCGCTGGAAGTTGTGTCCGGGCAAACCAACGGCATGCGCATCAAGACAACCACCCAGCCACCTGCGACACGCAAAATCGCGTCCCCTTATGTTGGCGACGGACAGGGCGGCTGGACGATGATCAATGATATAGATCCTGCCGACGATGTCTGCTCCACACCCAAAAATCAGGTCTGGATGACGGGGAAAAACATCGGCGATCTTCTGACGCAAGCAGAAGTTACATGGGGCGGCTTCATGGGTGGCTTCAACCTTCAGGCCACCAATTCAAACGGCACAACTGCTTGCCAGCGCTCCATTTATTCGCAGGTCGTAGCGCAGAATATTCCTGATTATATTCCGCATCATAACTGGTTTCAGTATTATCAGAGCACGGCCAACCCCACGCACGCGCGCCCCTCGTCTATCGAAGCCATCGGCCAGACGAACACGGCAGACGGCAAAGGCAAGGATCCCGCCAATCATGAATATGATCTGGAAGATTTCTATGCAGTCACGCAGGCTGGCCACATGCCTGCTGTTTCTTTCCTGAAGCTTCCAGCAGCTCAGGACGCCCACGCAGGATACTCGGACCCCCTTGATGAACAGGAGGGAATTGTTCGCCTCCTGAACTTCATCCAGAGCCGGCCGGAATGGAAAGATACTGCCGTCATTATCGCATACGACGATTCAGATGGATGGTACGATCACGCTTTCATCCGTCCTCTGCATTCTTCAATGGACCCCGAAGTCGATCAGCTTGATGGACCTGGCCGTTGTGGAAACGGCGTGCAGCCCGAGGGTGTTTCAGGGCGTCCGGTTAACGGTCGCTGTGGGCCCGGAACGCGCCTTCCGCTGGTGCTTATCTCGCCTTGGGCAAAGACCAATCATGTCGGTCATACCCAGATTACCCAGAGTTCCATCACACGCTTCATCGAAGACAACTGGCTTGGCGGTAAGCGCCTTGGGGGCGGATCCTTCGATGCTGGCGCGCATGATTTGAATGACCTGTTTGACTTCAATCAGCCCCCCCGCCTCACGCCGCTGCTTCTGGATCCCAAAACTGGCACTCCAATTTCCACACTCCCTGCTGTGGCCAGCCATTAAGGAGTGATGAAACGCGTCTTTGGCCTGCTATCCACGCTTTGCCTGGCCTCATTGCTCGCATTACCCGTTTCCGGGTCTGCCCAGTCCTGCGATCCGGATAAGGACGGTCGCAATCCATGTCCCACACAGCTTGTGAGGCCACCGGATAGCGGCCTGTCAGCAATGGGCCGTATAGGTCGGAAGCTTTTTCACGACCCTCTGCTTTCTGGATCAGGACGCCTCTCCTGCGCGTCATGCCACGACCCTGCCGCGCATTACGGCCCGTCGGCTAGCACTATTTTCGCTCTGGGAGGTTTGGATCTTAGGCACTCTGGCCGACGGACCGTCCCAACATTAACCTATCTTGAACGCACTCCACCGTTCAGTATTGGCCCTGATAATGCTGTTAGCGAAGCGGCACCTTCCGTAGCTCCACCAACCGGAATGACCCATACTCAAAAAAGCGCCAGCAACACAGCAGGTTCCGCAGCAGCGATCGTGCCACAAGGTGGCCTGTTCTGGGATGCACGGGCAGACACTCTGCAAGAACAGGCAACAGGACCACTTTACGACCTGAATGAAATGGCCTCAACGCCTGAAATTGTGGCCAAACGCCTGCGCACAGGTCCAGCAGCCAAGGCGCTATTGCAAATTGCCGGACCCGCTGCCGAGAAATCAGATACACTTCTCGTCTCGGAAGCCATGTTTGCACTGGCGCGCTATCAGATGGAAGATTCTGCTTTCCATCCGTATTCAAGCCGTTACGATAAATGGCTCGAAGGAAAATCTGCTTTTTCGCCCCAGGAAAGCCGCGGATATCGACTTTTCAATGATCCGGCTAAAGGCAATTGTGCGGCCTGCCACGTGGATACAGTGGGTCCAGACCGTCTGCCGCCTCTTTTCACCGATCACCAATATGAAGCGCTTGGCGTACCTGCGAACTTACAGCATGCAGGCAAATCACATCCTGATCTTGGCCTGTGTGAAGCGAGACGGGTAGAGACGCAGAGCCAAAAAGCATATTGCGGGTTCTTCAGCACTCCAACTCTACGCAATGCGTCAACACGCGGTCATTTTTTCCATAATGGCGTTTATTCAACGCTTAGACAGGTTATCGATTTCTACGTCCTCCGCGACACACAACCAGAGCGCATTTATCCATTAGGCAAAGACGGCCAACCTCAGAAATACAATGATCTTCCTAAAGAATATCACGCCAATGTCGATATCATGGATGCACCCTTCGACAGACATGCAGGAGACAAGCCAGCTTTGAGCGTGAGTGAGCGCGAAGATATCATCGCGTTTCTCAAGACACTTGAAGATGCACCTTATTCAAGCAGATAGCGGAGATACTCAGCAGAAATGCTGTTAGTAAATTCATTAGCCATGACCAAAACTGCCACTCACTCTGCGCATTCTTCAGCAACAGTCACCCAATCCATCATATTTATGGATTTTTCAGAGACAGATCAGGATTTCCCAACGCTAAGACAATGTGGCGACCGACCTTTTCTGGCTTGGCTAGTGCGTGAGCAACAGAGGTTCGGGGTGCGTAAATTCATTTTGATCGCTGCAGCAACACTCCCGGAAAACACCTTTGAAATTCTGCAATCGCACCTGCCTTGCCAAGCAGATTTTCAGTGCCACCTTGCCGCCAATACGCCACGCGCACTTCTAACTGTTTGCGAGCAACTGCAGCCTCGTTTCCTCGTCTCTCACCAGGCTGTGCTTTTCAGTGGAAATATGGCGAGACTTCTGTCCGAGGCCAGCAAAAAACCTGAACAAACCTGGCAATTGCGAAGCGAAGATTCAAACTGCCTGTTACTTGTAAATCGTGATGCCATTCCTCAGGCAGGAGCATCTTCACTCACTTGGCAGGAGTGGAAAGAATATCTGCTGGGAGCGGGAAAGCTCAGTCAGATATCTCTGCCTGGCAAGCTATGGTTTCCACCTCAGCAAAGCGAAAGCAACGACTCTTTCAAACAGCTAGAGCGTCCAGCTATTTTTCTGGATCGGGATGGCGTGATCAACGAAGACCATGGCTGGGTTGGCACACGTGAACGCTTCCATTGGACTTCAAATCTTTTTGGAGCGCTGCGGCGCCTGACAGATCTTGGCTACCACGTTTTCATTGTCACAAATCAATCTGGAATTGCCCGGGCCTTTTATACCGAAACTGACCTTCACGACCTCATGACATGGGTTATCGATGAAATTCGTAAACACGGAGGGACAATTGACGACTGGCGCTTTTGCCCCTTCCACCCGAATGCATCAATCGAACAATATCGAAAGACTTCCAACTGGCGGAAGCCAGCACCGGGGATGATTCTGGATCTCGCCGGCAAATGGAAACCTGATCTCTCACGCTCAGTGCTGTATGGAGATCAGGAAACGGACCTCCAAGCCGCAATAAACTCAGGAATTCCAGCCGTGAAAGTTGGACCAGAGACTCTGGCCTCTTTTGTGGACAGTAGTTTTCCAAAACCCTCGGTCTAAATGCTCTCGGCTAATACCTTTTCCATTTTGTATACCCGATGAAAACGGCTGCCGAGCGACGTCAGAATTTCATAGCCAATCGTACCACCAGTGCGCGCCAAAGCGTCTACATCCTGCTTCGGCCCCACAACCGACAGGATATCGCCCGGCTTAAGGGTGCTGTCGGGTAATGCACTAATATCAATCGAGATACTGTCCATAGAAACCCTCCCCACGAGTGGAAGGCGGACATCCTGATACCAGACAGCGGCCTGCCCCGCCTGAGCCCTGAAAAAACCGTCAGCGTAGCCAATACCCAATGTTGCAAGGCGCGTGGGTTCTTTAGCGGTCCATGTCAGACCATAGCCAACACGATCTCCAGCCTTGATCGAGCGGACTTGCACCACACGGGCGTCCAACGAAATTACTGCAGAAAGGGGATTGGGGCCGCCATCTGGCGCGATTCCATAAAGAGCAGCCCCCGGACGGACGAGTTCAAAATGATAATCGGGGCCAAGAAAGATACCCGAAGATGCGGAAAGCGAGCGTGGAACTCCCGGAAAACGCGATGCCATCTGAAGAAAACGCTCGCGCTGTGTGGCACTGAAAATGCTGTCAGGCATATCAGCACAGGCCAGATGACTCATGACCAGAACCGGTTTCAAAGTCTCATCAAGAAGCCCCGGAATATCCAGATCAGCTTCCGACAGACCAAAACGCGACATGCCACTGTCAAACTGGATCGCAGCGGGCAAAGCATGGCCAATTTTTACGCTAAGCGTCTTCCAGGCTCTCACCTGACTGACATCATTCAGAACAGGTAGAAGATTATTCGTCAGCATTTCCTCGGCACATCCAGGCATAAAACCATGGAGGACGAAAATCCGGACATTGGGGAGAATTTTGCGTAACGCGACTCCCTCCTCCATGTGCGCCACGAAGAACGTACGCGCTCCGGCACGCTCAAGCACTGGCCCCACATGCGTCAGGCCGAGGCCGTAAGCATCTGCCTTAACAACCGCCGCACATTCTGCAGGCCCAACTTTTTTTGACAGGAACAGATAGTTTCGTGTCAGCGCATCAAGGTCCACACTAAGCCACGCGCCAGCGCGATCTGAAGTTGTACCATCAAAAACATGCTGCATTCTCAAGGCCTGTTCTGCCGTAAATTCAGAATTCTATACGCAGCACGTTCCAAACGCGCAATCAATCCAGCGTACAAAAAACGGCAGATTATAAACCTTCAGAGCCATTCAACGCAGCAACTCTGCTGAGTTTGAACACTCCGATCCAAAGATATGCTGCAAATATTTGACACAAAACGTGAGTTTCGCTTTCCGTCCGAAACCCTATCTCTGTCATCAACTGGGCCTAACGGCACAACCAGACAAAGGTTCCTAGCATCTGATGCCTGACGAAAATTCGTCTGCAAAACACGTCAAACCGGGCGGTGTCCGGCGGGTCATGAGTAATCTGGGTGTGCTCTTGGGCGGCCGAGCGATCAATGCGCCCCTGAGCCTCCTGCATATCTGGCTTGCTACCCGCCTTCTTGGAAGCGTGAATTTCGGCCTTGTTGCCATGATGTACGCGTTCGCACGCACCATCGGGGACATCGTGGATTTCCAGTCGTGGCAGACTGTCCTTCAATATGGTCTTCGACCTCTGACTGATGGCAAGCGCCAGGAATTTCAGAAAATAGTCGGATTCAGCCTTCTTCTGGATTGCTGTGGCGGTCTTTTAGGATTTTTTGGCGGTACGGCAATCAGCCTGTTGTGCATGAACATGCTTGGCTGGCCCCCTCAGATACATGTCATCGGCGTTATATACTGCGTTTCGATCCTGTTCATGGCATCGGCAACGCCAATGGGCCTGCTCCGAGTCTTCAACCGCTACGATCTTCTGGCGGTACAGGGAACCGTAGCCACAATCGTGCGCGTTATTGGCACTGCGTCCATGGCACTGGGATGGGCGTCGCTTCCGGCTCTCGCAGGGGTCTGGATTGCTGCGGAAATCGCGGCATGGGGAACGATTTTCTTTATGGCTGCCCGTGAAATGAAAAACCGGGATCTGGTCCGGGGCCTATTCCACGAGACGTGCGCGCTGATTCCAGATCTCAAAAGCGGCCGCTTTTTCAAGGCTCATCCAGGCATCTGGCGCTTCGCCTTGACCACCAATCTCAACTCGACACTCGCCCTCGCCTTCGGCCATATCGGGACATTGGTTGTAGGAGCATTCGTGGGCCCCGCAAGCGCTGGTTATTACCGGATTGCAAGCCAGATCGCGGCAGGAATTGCCAAACCGGCAACGCTGATCCAGACAACGGTCTACCCAGAAATGGCACGCCTCTGGCGAGACAGGGCAACCAAACGCCTCTATCGTCTGACCATTCAGATAGCGCTGATGGCTGGTGCGATCGGTACGGCACTTCTGGTTCTGACCCTCGTTGCGGGCAAACCCCTGCTGCAAATATATATCGGTCAAACGGGCGCACTTCAGACGTTGCCAGTCGTTCTCTGGCTACTCGCTGCCGAAGTGGTGACTGTATGGGGCCTGCCGCTTGAGCCCCTGCTTTTCACCATAAACCGCTCTGAAGCTGCCATATGGGCTCGCTGTCTGGAATGTGCATTTTTCCTGCCGGGCCTAGTCTTCATGGTCAGGAAATACGGCCTTGAAGGCGTGGGCCCAGCAACGCTCTGTGGCGTGACATTGCTGATCGGAATCCAGCTTGTCTTTGTTCTCCGTACGCCAGGCCTGAAGACCTCTGCGTGACATGAGAGTCGTGTTTCCCCTTATCGCCCAGCGACATCAGACACTTCACGCGTTACCTATTGCTCTGGAAATGGCAATCCGTCACGCGGATGTCGAAGTCCACGTTGCCTGCCTGACCCAAAGTCACATGCAACTGGCAAAATCGCTTGCATCGCTCTATCCCGATTCACCCGTCATCTTCGACCTGCTGCACCTGCCGGACAGGTTAAGAGCCCGCATAGAGCGTCATGGCCTGCGCGTCGTAGACCGGCTGGTGGGCCTTTTCCTGTCGCGCCATTATTTCAAGAAATTCACAGCTATCGTCGTGCCTGAATCAACGTCCCTCTATCTCCGGAAAATGGGCGTCAAAAAGCCTCTGATGGTCTGGACGGGGCACGGGGCCGGAGATCGAGCAATCGGTTTTGCCAACCATCTGCGTCGCTTCGATTTCCTGACTATTCCCGGCCGAAAGGTGGAGAAGCGAATGCTCCAGAAAGGTCTCATCAGACCAGGAGCTTATCACCGCGGTACATATGCAAAGTTTGATGTCGTCCAGCGGCTTGCCGCACGAGGACAAAAGCTTTTCGACAATGATCGCCCCACGGTTTTGTACAACCCGCATTTTGTGAAGCGCCTGTCATCCTGGACCTGCATGGGGCAGGACGTACTCGATTATTTCGCTCAGCAGGACCGGTATAACCTGATCTTTGCCCCGCATTTCCGTCTTTTCGATAATGACAGAACGTCTGGAGAGGCCCTGAAGCAGCGTTACGGCCATCACCGTCACATGCTTCTGGACCCTGGAAGCCAGCAAAGTATTGACATGACCTACACCATGGCGGCAGACCTCTACCTTGGCGATGTGAGTAGCCAGGTCGCGGAATTCATGATCCGACCCCGCCCCTGTCTCTTTCTCAACGCTCACCAGGCTGAATGGAGGGGAAACCCCAATTATCAGTTCTGGACACTCGGGCCGATCATCGAAACGACCGAAAATCTTGGAGCGTCCGTAGAGGAAGCTTTCAGGAGTCACCCTCGTTTCCTTGAGCGACAGAGACAATATGTATTAGAGACGTTCGAAAATACGGGTGATAAGCCCACCGCGCCCGCTGCTGCGGACGCAATTATTGATTTCCTGCGCAGGACCGCCTGATGTCCGGCGATCCAAACGGAGCTCGTCAAGGTTTGACCGAAGCCATTCACACACCCACCGCCCCTCTCGTTCCGACGCCAAGCCGCTCCGGTCTGGTCCGGCGATATGGAGATTTTCCAAGCTTCGCAGCTGCCCTTGATTATGCGGCGCAGGGCGAGAGTGGCTTCAATATCTATTCAGGCCGGGGGCAGCTGCTGGAAGCCCTGCCATACCGTGTTCTGCGCGAGCAGGCGCAGGGCATGGCGCGCCGCCTTCTCGGGCTGGGGCTGGCGCAGGGTGACCGCGTTGCAATCGTGGCGGAAAGCGACGGAGATTTCGCGCGCATTTTCTTCGGCTGCCAGTACGCAGGCCTGGTGCCAGCACCACTTCCTCTGCCTGTCGCTTTCGGCGGCCGCGAAGGTTATGTCGCAACACTCCGTGGCATGATCAGCAGCGCCGGCGCACGTGCAGTCGTCGTGCCAGACGTCATTGGCAGCTGGACTGCCGATATCGTCGATGGCCTTGACCTGGTATTTGGCGGCTCTCCAGCTGACCTGTCCCGCCATGCCGAAGCCGACGTCCAGCTACCGGAAATTCACGCCGAAGACCTTTCCTATCTTCAGTTTTCTTCAGGCAGCACGCGCTTCCCGATGGGTGTATCCGTTACACAGGCAGCAGGCATGGCCAATGCCCGCGCCATTGCCCGTGACGGCCTGAAAGTGCACCCTGCCAGTGACTCCCGCGATGACCGCTGCGTCTCCTGGCTGCCGCTCTACCATGACATGGGTCTTGTCGGCTTCTTCCTGACGCCGCTAACCTGCCAGCTCTCGGTTGATCTGCTCCCGACACGCGAATTTGCACGCCGTCCCCATGTCTGGTTGGATCTGATCTCCCGTAATCGCGGCACGATCGCTTACAGCCCGTCATTCGGCTACGAATTGTGTTCGCGTCGTGGAGCACAGTCTGACATCGATCTCTCCTGCTGGCGCATCGCAGGCATTGGTGGCGACATGATCCGCCATCATATCCTCGAAGGCTTCGCAGAGCGCCTCGCAGCCAATGGTTTTGACAGTCGTGCATTTGTGGCCAGCTACGGCATGGCAGAAGCCACTCTGGCAATCAGTTTCGCTCCGCTGGATACCGGTATCGAAACCGACACCATTGATCTGCGACACCTTGAAAAGAATGGCTTTGCCGAACCAAGCAACGATCCGTCCCACTCGCTGAGGACGTTCGTACTGTGCGGCGCCGCCCTCCCCGAACATCAGATCGAGGTCCGCGACCCGGACGGCAATGTCCTGTCGGATCGTCACGTCGGTACGGTATTTGTCCGTGGCCCCAGCCTGATGGTTGGCTATTTCGGTCGCCCGGAGGAAACAGCTGCAGTTCTGGACAATGACGGCTGGCTGAATACCGGCGACCTTGGCTACATTCTTCGTGGGCAGGTTGTTGTCACGGGGCGCGCCAAGGACCTCATCATCATCAACGGCCGCAACATTTGGCCTCAGGACCTTGAGTGGTCGGCTGAAAGTGAAGTCAGTACGCTCCGCTCACGCGATGTCGCCGTTTTTTCCGTTGAAAACGAGACAGGTGAGAATATCGTAGCTCTGGTTCAGTGCCGCGCGACAGAAGAAGACGGGCGGCAGAAGCTGCGCGACGATGTCACAAGCCTCTTCCGTCGCCTTCATGGTGTGGAAGTGTCCGTGGTACTCGTTCCACCGCGCACGCTTCCCCAGACATCATCGGGAAAACTGACCCGCGCACGAGCAAAAGCAATGCTGCTTTCCGGCCAGTTTGACCAGCAGGAAACTACTCCCGCAGCCTGATCAGACATTCCCTCCACACCCCCTTCAATCCTCTGCTGACGGAGGGGGTGGCGGAAGAACGATGTTTGGCCCATAAGGCTGGCCACCTGATACTTAAAGATACCGAGAGTCCAGATCCCATGACTGAGAGCGTCTCCGGCATTTCCGGAATGATTATCCAGAAGCTGCTTGCCAACCCTAAAGTGCCTCGTGATATCGATGGCAACAGCAAGATCGTGGAAGATCTGGCATTCGACAGCCTGGCCGTCATGAATTTCGTCATGGAAATTGAAGACGAGCTTGACGTTTCCGTACCGCTCGACAAGCTTGCTGATATCCGCACGATCAACGATCTGGCGGCTTGCCTTCACACACTGAAAGCTGGAAACGCGTGACAGACATCTTCGCAAAGCATGCCGGATTGCGCGCTGCTTACGAAGGACTGACGGCCTCTTCGCCGCGCAATCCCTTCGAGGTCGTGATCGAGCGTCCCCTCTCCGCTACGGTTGGAATCATCGAAGGACGCGAGACACTTCTTTTCGGCACGAACAATTATCTCGGCCTGAGCCAGTCTCACCGGGCGGCCGAAGCCGCGATTGACACTGCCCGCACAATGGGCGTCGGCACGACAGGCTCGCGTATTGCCAATGGCACGTTCGGACTGCACCGCGCGCTAGAGGAAAAACTCGCGCGCTTTTTCGGCAAGAAGCACTGCATGGTGTTCTCAACCGGATACCAAGCCAATCTGGGCACGATCTCCGCGCTCGTAAACAAAGACGACGTGCTTCTTCTGGACGCAGACAGCCACGCCAGCATCTATGACGGCGCAAAGCTGTCCGGTGCACAGGTCATCCGTTTCCGTCACAACGACCCGGTTGATCTTGAACGCCGCCTGGGCCGCCTTAAAGACCACACGGGCGCCAAGCTGATCATCGCAGAAGGCATTTACTCGATGACGGGTAATGTCGCTCCACTGACGGAATTCACAGCAATCGCGAAACGCCACGGCGCATATATTCTGGCCGATGAAGCCCATTCGTTTGGCGTCCTTGGCGCTACAGGGCGTGGCGTCGCTGAAATGCAGGGCTGCGAGTCTGAAATAGACTTCATCGTTGGTACGTTCTCGAAGTCTCTGGGCACCGTTGGCGGCTACTGCGTAACAGACCACGACGGCGTAGACCTGATGCGTCTGTGCTCCCGCCCATACATGTTCACGGCATCCCTTCCTCCTGAAATCATCGCCGCTACAATGGCGGCGCTGGAAGAAATGGAGGAGCGCCCAGAGCTTCGCATCAAGCTTCAGGAAAACGCTGAGCGCCTACACTCCGGGCTTAAAGCAGCGGGGCTTGCAACAGGCGAACATGTATCACCCGTTGTTGCAGTCACGCTCGAGACGGTTGAAGAAGCCATTATTTTCTGGAACGCGCTTTTGGAAAACGGTGTCTATGTAAACCTTTCCCTACCCCCGGCAACCCCAGACAACAGGCCCCTTCTGCGCTGCTCCGTCATGGCAGCACATTCGTCGGAAGAAATTGACAAAGCTGTCGCCGTATTTGGGGCGATTGCCAAGCAACTGGGTCACTAAGGCACAGACTGCCAGGAGGCGCTTCAGAATTTCCTGCTAAAAGGATTCCTGAAGTGCCTCCTGCCGACCCATCAGCCCCTTTTTATCTGACGGGCACGCCACAGAAGCAGTGGCAACATCAAAATCGGATGCCGGGATTCAAAAGGCGACAATTGCATATCATGACCCGTGTGGCGGCGGATTTTCCACGCTAGGTATGATGCGCCATTTTGAAACGTGAACGCGGCTTTCAGCAGACGCGCAACATTTCTGGGGCGACCGGAACGATGAACGATTGCCCATCTTCGCGCAGCTTTCTTTCGTAACCCCGAAGACACTGCAGGCTCGAGAAGTTTACCCTGCGCTGAAAACTGTAGTCGCGCCCTAGCCCAGCCCAGCGTCAAAAGAGCGGAAAAACGCTCTTCCTTGCCTTCAATCAGACTGCGCCCACGCCCTTTGCGTTCGACGCGCAGTTCTGCTGCATAAGTCCGCAGGAACAGCGCATTCCAGTAGTCAATTGCCGTCGCCTTCGCAGGCCCAAGGAGAGCGGCCCAGCAGGCCGCCGTTGTAACAGACTGGGAAATAAGGTTCAGAATGATGTCTGCCGCAGAAGCATCGCGCACCCAGACAAGTCGTACAGGCTGACAGAAACGCGCCCATAAAGTTGTGTCTCGCGCACCCATCGACGTACGTGCGCCAAATTGAGCCCGTGAAAGAGTCGCAATCTTGGCACGCCAAATACGCCCATTAACCTCATGTTCCGCGTAGCGCACATTTGGCGGCAGGACGATATTACCTAGCCTGATCAGCGCATTACCCGTAAACCCACGCGCACTTTCAGTAATAATATAGAAATCAAGCACGCCATCCGGATCAAGCTGCCTGAGCGTTGATCCATAAAAAACAATGCCCAAGGGAGCTTCGGGAAGCGACTGTGCCAGAGCCTCTGCAAACGAAACAACGTCCGGATCCACTGACGTTGTCAGTTCCTCGATCAGACGCTTTTCAAGAATGTCAGGCATGCAGAAATCTGAAAGCATGCGCCTGCTGAACATGAATACGGCCGCTGGCCGATGGTTCAAACACTTCACCGTCCAGTACAAAGTCGCTTTGCGTTTCCAGTGTCATATCTCCGGTGCGCCCACTCAGATAGTCTGGGTGCCGACGAAGCCATCGCGGTGCACGCCCCCTGAGAAGGGCCATGGTTGCCCGCGTCAGATTGCCGGGATTTGCACTAACGTCCAGATATCGCAGACCCACAATATTCGGCTCCGCGTCCCAGAATGGCCAGATTCCATTCGACAGACAATCCAGCCCCGTCAGCAGAAACATGAAGCTCTGCCCGTCATAAACATGATCTTTGGTTTCGATACGCAGCCGGTCTCCATCAAGCCAGCTTGCCCGGCTAGATCGAAACAAAAGCTTTGCACATGTCGAAATGAGGGTTGTGGCCAGAGCAAGGTCATGCGGCGCAAAGCGAATAACATTTGGCGAGTGAGCAATACGAACAGCACGCGCAAAACCTGTACAGCCACCAAACAGACCAAGTACAGATTCCCGGTCTGTATCAGGCCATGAAAGCCGGATAGGTGTCCGCATACTTGAGCGCATGGCGCCCTTGTTCAGCCGGTCCAGTGCCTCGATCCCCCGCAGGCCAAAGCCCACATCACCCGCAATCAGATTGCTATTCCCGGATGGAAGCACCGCGATGTCCGGGAGTTTATCTGCTGGATAGGCACGGGCGATTGCCGTCAGGGCCGTGCTGACGGTTCCATCACCGCCATCAATAGCGATCGTTGTAATGCCGCGCTCATAGAGCTGACGAACATGGGATGTCGTTTCAGTGCGACTATCGGAGGGGATGAAGTTCTCCCCAAGCATACGTTGGGCTGCCTGGGCAAACCTAGACCCGCTACGGAGATTTTTCCGGCTACGGGCATTATGAATGAGGGCAAAGCGCACTATATGGGGGTTCTTCGCAGTTTAATGGTCGGTGCTATGCGGCGTGCTCTAGCACGGCTATGGTGCCGCGGCCAGAACTGAGGGCCAGAACGCCCTTTCGACTTCCTGACATCAACCCCGTGGAGCGCCATGTCACCCGAACCGTCCGACACCGCCAATTCCCCCCGGTGCGACACTACCGTGACGCTGGCCCACCTCTCTGATCCTCACCTTCCACCACCTCCTGTGAGCTGGAAAGAGGCTCTGAACAAACGTGCGATCAGCCTTGCTTCCTGGAAGTATCATCGCAGATACGTGCACCTCGCCCAGACATGCGCGGCACTTGTGCACGACATCTCCCGCAGCAACGTAGACGCGATCCTCGTCAGCGGCGATCTGACGAATTTCGGCACTCCGGACGAGTTTGCCGCGGCGGCAGAGTGGCTCGATGCCCTTCCCCGGCCCGCTCTTGTCATTCCCGGCAACCATGATTGTCTCGTGCCACAATCAAGAAAGGTCGGGCTCGCGCTTTGGGAAAAATGGTCGGCACGGTCTTATCCATATGTCCGTATCCATAATGGTGTTGCTGTCGTGGGCATCAATTCAGGGATACCCACCCCGCCTTTCATGGCATGCGGATATGTAAGCCTGCGCCAAAGAAAGCGCCTGAAAACCCTCCTGACAAATCTCGGAAAAAGAGGCTTTTGCCGCGTCGTGATGATCCATCATCCGCCCCGGCGTGGACTGGTGCGCTGGGGGAAATCTCTGCTCGGCATGAACAAGGTTGCCGAGATACTCCGGTCCGCGGGTGCGGAAATCGTTCTTCACGGTCATTCCCATGATGCAACGCTCACATCTGTTCCTCTAAGCGATATTCCCCTGCTCGGCGTTGCATCTGCGTCTCTTGATGATGATCGCCCCCTGCGCAGGGCCTGCTGGAATCATTTGGCCATATCTCCGCACGAGAATGGGTGGCATATAGGCCTCGAACGCCACCGTGATGATGGCGTCATTACAGAACGGGTTTACTGGGTTCGCCCCAAAACAGGTCCGTCATGAAAAACCGCCTCCCCCTACTGGATCACTATCTGCTGAAGCAGATGTTACCGCCGTTCGTGGTGGCGCTGGCCGCAACCTTGGTGGCACTGCTGCTTGAGCGCCTACTGATGCTGCTCGACCACCTTGCATCGGCTGGCAGTTCGCTGACGACGTTCATAGGCCTGCTGACGGATCTGCTCCCCCATTACATGGGACTGGCGCTGCCGGCAGCTCTGTGCATCGCAGTTTTCCTCACTGTTCAGGGAATGAGCGACAACAACGAGATCGACGCATTACTCGCCGGTCGCGTTTCCTTACTACGTATCAGCCGCCCGTTCATGCAGGTGGGTTTGGTTCTCGGCGTTCTAAGCGTCCTGCTCTATGGGTATATCCAGCCCGTTGCGCGTTACGATTATCGCGCGGGTTTCTATTTTGCCGCACATACCGGATGGGCACCTCACCTACAGGCTGGAATGTTTGCCTCAACCTCAGGACGCGCGGTCATGACGGCAGATGACGTCAGCCATGGCGGGACGAGGCTTAAGCGCATCTTCATCCGGGAACTGAACGACAAGGGCATCGCACATATTATCACGGCCAAGACCGGTCTGCTGACGATTTCAAACGCAACCCAAAGTACACAGCTTGATCTGTGGAACGGCGAAATCATTGATGATCCTTTCCCGGCCGCTCCGCAGCATCATCCATCCATCACGCATTTCGATCACGTCGTACGCGTGATTGATCGCCCTTCGCATCAGGAAGCATTTCGCTCCCGAGGTGCGGATGAACGTGAACTAACGATGTTTGAGCTTATGACGGCACTCCGTCACGGATATCCGGGGATCACCTACCGTGCGCTTCGAGCTGAGCTGGATTTCCGTTTGGCACGCGCTCTGGCCATACCGTTTATCCCTCTACTTGCAGCCGCATTTGCTATGGGTATCAAACGCCGCCGGCCGGTGTATGGATTAATCGCCGTTGCTGCGATCCTCGTAGGATTCGACCAGATTCAGTTGTTCGGACATAGCTTTGCTGCCGCAGGCTCTGCCCCTGTCTGGCTTGCCATCTGGGTACCTGAAGTTCTGTTCTGCGTAGGATGTATGGCTGCCCTGCTCCGCCGCTCCCGAGGATCATGGATCCGCCGTAAGCTGGTGCGCCCCTCATGAGCACAACCTCAATGCCACGCCACGTTCTCCTGAAAGCGATGAGCTTCACGCAGTTCGGCCGTATCATCATATGCTCCGGTGTACTGGTGGCTCTGCTCGAAATTCTGTCCATGCTTGACCAGGCAACGCCTATTCTGAGCCGGCATCTGGGCATCCGTGGCATACTGACATACGCCATTCTTCACCTTCCGGCACTCGCCGTGGAAACCATGCCACTGGCCGTGCTGATCGGTACGCTCTTCATGTTGACGCGCATGTCGCTTTCAAGCGAGATGTCGGCACTGCGCGCCGCAGGACTCTCCACATTCGGTCTATACAAAATGCTGCTCCCGGCCACTCTAGCTGCCGGTATGCTGGCTATGATCGGGCAATACTGGATTGTTCCCAAGAGCGAATTAGCACTTGCCACCTGGTGGAACCGAACTGACCCTACGGCAGATTCACCAGACTCTCCCGAAACCAATATCCTCTGGTTCCGGGCCGGCCCCAAGCTCGTCCGGATCGGACACATAGCTCAAGGTGGCGCCAGTCTGCGCGACGTCACAATTTATCACCGTGATACGGATGGCCTCCTGACCGGCACCGAACACACGGACACGCTACACTACAGTGACGGCATCTGGCATCCGACAGGCCCCAAGGATCTAACACTCTCCAGTGACAAATCCTTCATCCGCGTCAGTGACGGAGACAGCAATTTCCCGCTGCCTGCCACCCCGCGGCAAGTAATTGCCCTGATGTTTCCTCAGGCTTTTTTCACTCCCGGTCAAATTGGCAGAATTTTGCATCATGGCGCGCCGGCAAGCCTTGCACGTGCAACATACCGGATGGCACTTTTTGCAGGACTGTTTTTACCACTACAGATGGCGGTGGTGGTTCTACTCGCGCTGCCAGTGATCTATATCCCTCCCAGAGCAGGAATGCGTAACCCGCTGCCGGTCTATGCACTGTCGGCCGGGTTATGTTACATAATACTGCAAGGAATGATATCAGCGCTGGGAAACGCCGGAACGATTTCGGCGCTTGTCGCCACCAGCATTGGCCCGCTACTGGGATGCCTGCTTGGGCTCTCCTGGGTGTTGCGGATGGAAGAAAGATGAGCGCTATAAAAATGCCGTGGAAAAACACGTCCTCCCTTCGAACAGGGCGGAGCTTTGACCTTGGAAAGATGACCCTTCCACAGCTCTGGATGGCGTATCTCACATACCCAACCATCCTCCTGTATTTTGGCCTCATCGTTGCCTCGGCCCTTGCCGCCCTTCATTTTGCGAATGGCGTATGGGGCGTAATACTGCCCATCCCTGTCGTGATCGCGATCTATCCCCTCGCGTGGTACATGATCCATCGCTTCATCCTTCATGGGCGCTGGCTGTATCGCAATCCAATAACAGCCACGCTCTGGAAGCGGATCCATTTCGACCACCATCAGGATCCCCACCTGCTGGACGTTCTTTTCGGATCGCCAGCGAACACGGTTCCCACGATGGCACTGATCACAATGCCTGTCGGATACCTGATCAGTGGCTGGGCTGGTTCTTTCGCAGCGCTTTCGACGGCCCTCGTGATGACGTGCATCTACGAATTTTTTCACTGCATCCAGCATCTGGCTTACAAGCCAAAATGGCAGTGGGTCGCAAAGATCAAACAGTTGCACGTCCTGCACCACTTCCATGACGAAAATGGAAACTACGGCATCACGAACTATGTCCCAGATCGTATTTTCGGCAGTTTTTACCGGGAAGCGCGGGACCGTATCCGCAGCCGACATGTGTTCAATCTCGGATATGACCTCGAAGAAGCGCGCCGCTTTCCCTGGGTCATGAAAATTACGGGCTCACCCCCACGTGATAAGCCTGCTGGGGCGCGCCCCGAACGTTCAACCCAGACAACGCCGAACTGACATATGACCCTACCCGTTCTCGTTCTGGCTGGCTCCCGCGACGGAGAGAATGACGTTCTGGCACGCCTCGGCCGCGTTTCGCACAAGGCACTTCTGCCTGTCGCAGGGCGACCAATGCTTTCACGCGTGCTTCGAACGCTCGTCCGCACTCCAGGGCTTGGGCGGGTGACAGTCAGCATTGAGCAGCCGGGTTGCATCAGCGGTATTCTGGGAACTGCACACACCATAACAGCCGCGTCTTCACCCAGCGAAAGTGTGGCAGAGGCAATTGAACGCATTGGCACGCCCTGCCTGGTTACTACCGCAGACCACGCCCTTCTGCGCCCTGAATGGATTACCGAGTTCCTGTCGCAAACGAACGGATGCGACCTCGCTGTGGGCGTAGCACTCAGATCAACAGTTGAACGAGACGTCCCGACCACAAAACGGACTTATATTCGCCTGTCGGACATGCAGTTCTCGGGCTGTAACCTTTTCTGGCTTGGCACGTCTGAATCCAAAGCTGTCGTGGAGCTATGGCAGCGCCTTCAGCAGAACCGGAAGCGCCCACTGAAAATGGCGCTTACCCTCGGCGTCGGTACACTCCTGAAGGCGCTTTTCGGCAAGCTTGACTCTAAAGGTCTCTGCGACCGGATCGAATATCTCACGGGCGCACGGGTCAGGCTTGTCCCCCTTTCGGATGGTCGCGCCGCCGTAGATGTCGATAAGCCGTCCGATCTGAAACTCGCGGAAAAACTGCTCGCCGCTGATCCCGTATGAAAATTGCCTACATCATCAACTCGATCGAATGTGGAGGAGCGCAGCTCCCCATTCCCGATATCGTGGATGTCATGCGCAAAAAAGGCGCAGCAGTCACGGTTTTCGGATTGGCTGCAAAAGATGCTCTGGCCGCACCGTGCATGGAAAAGGCCGGAATTGCTGTCCGTGTAAGGAAAGGCAGCACGAAAGACCACGTCGCCGCATGGCGCTGGCTGAAGCGTGAACTTGCTGAATTTCAGCCAGACCTCATCTGGACATCCCTCACGCGGGCCAGCCTCATGGGACATCTTGTTGCCCGCCACCTCGGCGTGCCAACCGTCCACTGGCAGCACTCCGCAAAACTCAAATACGGAAATTCCTTCCTGCTTCGCATCTGCCGTAGCAGCGCGGTACTCTGGGTTGCGGACTCGCCTTCAGTTGCGGAATTCGCTGCAAAAACACTTGGTGTTCAGGAACAACTCGAATGCTGGCCTATCTTCCGCGCAAACCCACTCTCACCTGAAGCTCGCCGCTGGCATTCCGGCGAACCCGTCCAGATTGGTACATTAGGAAGACTGCACGCTGTCAAAGGCTATGACGTCCTCTGCGAAGCGATACGCCTGCTGAAAGACCATCCCGATCTCCCGCCCTTTCAGGTGACGATTGCAGGCGATGGCCCTGAACGCTCTCACCTTGAACACCTCATAGCAAAAGACAACCTGCCCATCCGCCTGCTCGGCCATTGCACCGAGCCTATGGACTTCCTCAAGACGCTGCATCTGTATGTGCAGCCCTCACATTGGGAAGGCATGTGTGTCGCGGCACATGAGGCGATGTCCTGCGCGCTCCCCGTCATCACAACGCCTGCGGGTGAACTTCCTTCAAGCGTTCTGGATGACGAAACAGGGAAAATCGTTCCCTTTAACAACGCCCCCGCTCTCGCTGCTGCGATTGCATCCATGATCAGCAATCCAGAACACCTTGCCGTCATGGGCGCCAGATCCCGGGAGCGTGTACTGGAGCGTTTCGGCCCTGATGCATTTTTCGGCCGCGGCAGCGCGATCATGGACAGGATCAAGGCCGCACTGCCGGGGCCAGCTTCACAAAGGCGATAAACGGCGCCTGATATTCATCAGATGTCGGCGAGGCCCCACCCCGACCCGTTTGACATCCAGAAGCGTTACCTGTCCAGCTTTGGACAACGTGTGCATCCCATCACCAAAAGAACGACGTAAAACAGCCGGAATATCCAGTGTGATCCCCGGTGTCACTTTCGGAAATCCACGCTCTAGCCCTTCGATCTGCAAAAGACGAATGCCTTTGCCATACGTTCCCCGGCAATCTTGCGTCGGAAGAAACAGCTGATCGTCCACAATCACAGGCGTTCCTCCCGGGCGGGCACCTGCACGATCGTGGAGAAAGAGCCCCATATGTTCCCATGGACCACACAGCGTATCTGCGACCGACATATGCAGAGTACTCTGTCGCTCGTCCTTGCTGCCGGGAGGTGTCCAGAACATCCACCAGCGCCCCGCATGATACAAGGGCGTGGCGTCAATCGCAGCAGCGGGGAAGTCAAACGCGTCCACACGTTCCCACACATCCGGGAAATTTCTGGCGCGATAGAGCGATAACCTGCCTGAGGCTGTGGCTTCAGGAAGGAGATACGTCTCCCCTTCATGCTCGAAAACAAACGGGTAGGACAGGTGCCAGCTTTCCTGAAGCACCTGCTTCTGCTCGATCATTTTTCCTGTGCGATCATAAACCAGAACATCGATCGTGCCTTTAGGGCTTCGATAGTCATATGCCTCCGCAAAGACATACAGTCTCTCATTACGCCAGAGCCCAAATGGGTCCGCAAGAAACCTGTGATCTCCCGGGTCAGGAAGCAGGGTCACGGGAAACCCGTTCAGACTACCGTTGCGGATAAGTTCTTCAAGAGGTGCATGGATGATCGCACTGCGCCAATGATCGGTTCGCAGAAACGGCATGGCATGATCTCCTGTAAAATGAATGCATGGGGCAGACGCCACGCAAGGTTCAGGGCAATATGACACCATGAGTGCGGCCCTGCCAGAACTGCCCCCCGGACTTCCGGAAAACCAGCTTGCCATCAGGCGTGCCGTTCTGGGCCTATGCCGCACAATGCAATGGGCCGCCATAAACGAATTCTCGCTACCCAATGCGGGACGGCGCGCAGATATCATGGCACTTTTACCCGATCATTCCCTCACCTGCATCGAAATCAAGTCCGGAATCCGAGACTTTCAGACAGACCAGAAATGGACAGACTACCGAAGCTGGTCAGACCGTCTTTTCTTCGCTGTGGATGACAATTTTCCACTTTCGCTCCTTCCAGTTGATGTCGGAGTGATTGTGGTCAGTCTGAATATGCTGCCAGAAAGCCTTCGCAATACCGTGGTTGCGGAATGTGCAATCGTGCGGGAACCCGAAGCGCATAAGCTCGCTCCAGCAAGGCGACGGACACTGCTCCATCTTTTTGCTACCGTGGCCGCCAATCGTCTCATGTCTTTAGAGGATCCGGCAATCACCGCATCCCTACGCGCCGCAAGGCGCACTGAATAGGAGCCTTCATGACTTTTGATCCCATCGCCGTACGACTGGAAGCCGCACGCAGCGTCGTTCGTGATGCCGCCACACTGGCATTGGCAATGCGCCCGCCACCGGGCGGCCCATCCGGAACGCTAAAAGGCATGCAGGACTACCTCACGGAAGCAGACGGTGCTGTTGAAACACTTATCAGCGAACGGATTCAGGCCCTTTTTCCTGAAGACGGCTTTCAGGGAGAAGAAGGAGGCACGCGCCGTCAGGGAAAATACCGCTGGGTTGTTGATCCGATAGACGGCACATCGAATTTTTCCCGAGGCCGTGACCGCTGGTGTGTTTCCCTTGGCCTTCTGGAAGGTGACACCCCCGTTGCGGGCATCATCGACGCCCCTGCCCTCCATGAGATCTTCATTGCCCGCCGGGGCCATGGAGCGACCTTAAACGGCAAACCGATCAAAGCTTCTCCCATTTCAAGCACAAACGAAGCAATGATCGAAATGGGATGGTCGCCCCGCGTTCCCGTTGGAGTGTTCGATCAGAAAATTGCATCCATCATGGCACTGGGCGCCATGCCACGTTCCGGCGGATCTGGGGCCATGGCCTTAGCAGACGTCGCATGCGGACGGCTGGATGGCTATCTGGAAATCGTGATCAATCTCTGGGATGTTGCGGCAGCTTTAGTCCTGCTGGAGGAGGCTGGTGCACGCGTTTCAGCCTTCCTGGAAACCGGCGGCCTTACGGGCGGGGCAACAATTCTTGCTGCAGCACCCGGTGTAGCCGAAGCTCTGTCGAAAGCGGTTGACGTCGAAATCTGAACTGCTGCTCCGGGCTCGTGATTTGGCCGCATTTGTCGCATAATCCGGAGCACACATCGTTTTGTCCATATAGGGATTGATAACATGACCCTCCACGGTTTTCTGCGCTCCAGCGCACTTGCAGCCCTTGGCTGCACCGCGATGGGGGCCTGCTCCTCAACGACCCAGACCAACGCCTCCGAGCAGCAGATCATCGTGGACCGCGCGACCCTCGCCGTTCAGGACCTGTTTTCTGGAACAACCCCCACCTCCCGCTCCCAGAAGCTGTTGGCACAGGCCAAGGCAGTCATGGTGTGTCCATCAATCTTCAACATGTCGATTGGTCTTGGGGGCGCAGGTGGTCGATGCGTTCTAATGACCCGGGACGCCCGCGGATCATGGTCCGACCCCGCATTCTACCGTCTCAGTTCCGGTTCTCTTGGCCTGCAGCTCGGAATGCAGGACTCCGAAATGATCTTCTTCATCATGTCCCAGCATGGAATTCAGGCCCTGCTGGATAGCCAGTTCAAGTTTGACGCAAATGCCTCCGCATCTTTCGCGACCATTGGCACGGGCGTTGAAAACAGCACCGCAGGCGCAAGCAATACCGACATCTATGCGGCACAGAAAGCGCATGGCCTGTATGCTGGCGTGGCGCTCGGTGGCTCAAAGCTGACCGTGGATAGCGGGGCTAACCGCACATATTATAACCAGACAGTCGGCCCCGAGGACATCATTGTCACGATGCGCGTCAACAATCCCAGCGCTGATCCACTTCGCCGCATCATGAGCAGCGTGGCTCAGGTGACACCTGCAGCGACTGCCAGCGCATCGTCGACAGTAACCAAAGCTGCGACGAACGCCGCAAACGACGAAGTCGGCAACAACCCCTATGCGAATTACAGCGCACCAAAAGGCGTTGTGAAAAGTCAGCCACTGCCCTCCTCAGGTTACTGAGGAAGATCAAATATCCTGTGCAGCCTCCTTTGCTGCACAGGATATTTTAATGTGGCGCTGAGCGAACCTCGCGATAACTGCGGACATTCTGGTTCTGCTCACCAAGGGTCTCGGCAAAATTATGCCCACCATGCCCGGTCGCTACAAAGTACAACATTTTACCTGCAGCTGGATGGGCCGCAGCCTCCAGAGATGACAACCCCGGAGAACAGATGGGGCCGGGCGGCAAACCGGACTGAAGATAAGTATTATAAGGCCCTGCCACGAGAAGGTCATCGTGTGTGAGCGGCTGGTCGAGTGTTCCCAGACCATTACTGAGACCATAAATGACGCTGGGATCAGTCTGTAGGCGCATTCCAAGCCCAAGGCGGTTTAGAAATACGCGTGCAACCTGTGGCCGCTCTGACGCAACAGAGGTTTCTCTCTCGATCAACGATGCAAGTGTTAGCAGTTCTTCAGGAGAGTTGATCAGGCCATCCAATGCTTCCTGATCACGTCCATCCCACACTGCCTGCAGGTGAGACTTCATCAAGTCCTGTAGTCGCCCGACAAGCGAAGCACGCGTTGTGCCCCAGACATAGGATATCGTCTGCGGAAACACGCTACCCTCGGGTAAATCAGGAGTGTCCCCATGCAGAACGGGCGCTTTTTGAAAGATTACCGCTATTCGCTTAGCTGTCAGGCCCTCGGGAACTGTAAGCGAATGTGAGACAGGCTGGGCATGTCGCAGAATATCCAACAGATGCGCCATAGACACATGCGCCGGAAATGCCAGTTCAGCTGCATGAATCTGACCTTGTCGATGCGTCAGATAGGCTGCCATTCTGAAAAAAACGCCCGAACTCCATGTCTGGGAAAGAATGCCATCTTCCTGAAGCGCGTTCGTCACACGCGCAGCATTGCCGTGTGGGATAACAAAGATCTCTGATTTCGGGAGCGGGCCCGGATCGGTATAGTGGCCGTAGCCCGCCGCAACGCCCGCGAGCGCTAGAAGAGGTAGGAGAAAAAAAGCCCTACCCCCTTTTAGGAGTGCCAGAAATGAAAGTGGTTTCCGCCCGTCTTCGGGCGGAGCGACAACCATTACCTAGGACCCGATCAGATCAGGCTTCAAAGCGCTTGAGAATGATGCTCGCATTCGTGCCGCCAAAGCCAAAGCTGTTGGACAGAGCTACGTTGATCTTGCGCTGCTGTGCTTCGTGGGCCACGCGGTCAATCACGCTTTCACGCGCAGGGTTATCGAGGTTCAGCGTCGGAGGAGCAATGCCATCGCGAATGGCAAGCAGGCAGAAGATCGCTTCGACCGCACCGGCAGCACCAAGCAGATGGCCAATCGCAGACTTCGTGGACGACATCGCAATCCGCTTGCCTTCGGCCCCGAACATCCGTTCGACTGCATCAAGCTCCAGATCATCCGCCATTGTGGATGTCCCATGTGCATTGACGTAATCAATATCCGCAGGCGTCACACCACTGTTGCGCATAGCCGCCTTCATGGCACGGAAAGCGCCTTCGTGACCTTCTGCTGGAGCAGTAATATGATGGGCGTCACCGGAAAGGCCATACCCACCGATTTCACCATAAATTTTCGCACCACGGCGCTTGGCGTGCTCATACTCTTCAAGCACGACAACGCCAGCACCTTCGCCCATGACAAAGCCGTCACGATCTCGATCCCAAGGACGTGAAGCCTTCGTGGGATCATCGTTGAAGCTAGTGGAAAGTGCACGGGCAGAACAGAATCCCGCAATACCCAGAGCGCAGATCGCAGCCTCGGCGCCACCTGCAATCATGACGTCAGCATCGCCGTACTGAATCAGACGTGCTGCATCGCCGATAGCGTGCACGCCTGTGGCGCACGCCGTAACAGCAGCGTGGTTGGGTCCCTTGAAGCCGTAACGGATCGAAAGGTGACCAGAAATCAGATTGATCAGCGCGGAAGGAATAAAGAAGGGAGACAGGCGACGCGCCCGTCCGCTCGCAACTGTCAGCGAGCCTTCATAAATGGTCTGGAGCCCACCGATACCGGAACCGATCATCACGCCAGTGGCGCAGCGGTCTTCCTCATTCTCGGGCTTCCAGCCGGAATCCTCAACAGCCTGAATTGCCGCGACGAGACCAAGATGAATAAAACGATCCATCTTCTTCTGGTCTTTGATAGGTACCCAGTCCGAAAGCGTGAGACCACCTTCAGCTGTTGATCCCTCTGGAACTTCACCAGCGACCTGCGCGGGAAGCTCGGATGGATCAAAATGTGTGATGCGACCAATACCGGACTGCGCCTCAATCAGACGTTTCCAGGTCAGCTCTGCACCCACTGCAAGAGGGCTGACAACACCGATACCGGTGACGACCACGCGTCTTCCGTTCGTTCCTGTCCCGCTCATCGATGCCTCATCTCTTACGTTGTGATCCGTCATGACAGAACGCCCGTCACCCCGGGCGAACCGTAACATCCGGCCATTGAGAGGCCGGGATGGAGCCGGGCAAGCCGGCTCCGCAGCGACTCAGGCCGCTTTCTGCTTCTCGATGTAGTCGATGGCATCCTTAACGGTTGCGATCTTCTCAGCAGCGTCTTCAGGGATTTCGACGGAGAATGCTTCCTCGAAAGCCATGACCAGTTCAACGGTGTCGAGGCTGTCTGCGCCCAGATCGTCGATGAAGGACGCATCGGGGGTTACCTTGCTTTCCTCGACGCCGAGGTGCTCGACAACGATCTTCTTCACCTTGTCAGCAATGTCGCTCATCTGTCTTCGTTCCTTATGCCCTGTTCGGGGCGTTTCAAAAAAATCGTTCTGCCTTCTGCCAGTCTGAGGCCCGAGAGGTCCTCCAGCACAGAACCGCTCTTCCCTGAGGAAAAGCGTTGCCGCCGGACGAACCGGACATCGGCCTTCATCAAGCCGGGCAAAGCAGCGCGCGATTAGCACGCTTTACCTCAAAAGGCCAAGCGTTCTCAGACCATCGCCATGCCGCCATTGACATGCAGCGTCGTACCCGTAACCCAACCAGCCTCTTCAGACGCCAGATAAGTCACTGCGGAAGCAACATCATTCGGGCTTCCCATACGCCCAAGCGGTATCGAACCAACAAGTTTCTCACGGATACCATCAGACAGTACATCCGTCATCGGTGTCTCGATGAAACCAGGCGCCACGACATTGACCGTTACCCCGCGAGGACCGGCCTCCTGGGCCAGAGACTTGCTCATGCCTACAATGCCAGCCTTGGCCGCCGCATAGTTTGCCTGACCTGCATTGCCTGTAGTCCCGACAACGGAGGCAATCGAGATGATACGTCCCGAACGACGACGAAGCATGCCCTTAAGGGCCGCACGCGCCAGACGGAAAGGGCTTTCCAAGTCAACCGTCATGACCTGCGACCAATCAGCATCCTTCATGCGGATTGCAAGCGTATCCCGCGTGAGGCCCGCGTTATTGACCAGGATGTCGAGTGTCTGGCCAGCAATTTCTTCAGCCTTGGCAACCAGGCCATCAGCCTCGGCAGCATCGGACAGATTTGCGACGGCAATGAGTGCGCGCTCGCCAAGGCTATCTGCGAGTTCCTGCAAAGCAGGTTCACGCGTGCCACTCAGGACGACTGTGGCACCCTGCACATGCAGCTGACGTGCAATCGCAGCGCCGATACCACCAGATGCACCCGTAACGAGAGCAAGCTTGCCGGAAAGAGAAAACATGATCCGTTATCCTTACAGGGTCTTGAGCAGAGCTTCGATTTCGGCAGGCGTTCCCGCGTTGTCCGCTGCCAGATCCGGGGCAATGCGGCGTGCAAGACCACAGAGTACCTTGCCCGAACCGAGTTCATGCATGTTGGTCACACCCATTGCCGCCATTGCCTGAACGCTCTCACGCCAGCGAACAGTACCCGTGACCTGACGCACCAGCAGATCACGAATGACTGCGGGATCAGTAGCTTTTGCAGCTGTTACGTTAGCAATGACGGGAATTGCCGGGGCAGAAATTTTTGCAACCCCGAGCGCTTCTTCCATTTCACGTGCAGCAGGTGCCATGAGGGAAGAATGGAACGGTGCCGACACTGGAAGCTTTACCGCACGCTTGATGCCACGCTCTTTGGCGAGCGCAATAGCGCGGTCAATCGCTCCGATATGCCCGGAGATCACGATCTGACCACCACCGTTATCGTTGGCGATCTCAAGCGTTTCACCCTGAGCAGCGTCCGTGCAGATTGAAGCAGCCTGCTCCTCATCCACACCCAGCAGAGCAGCCATACCGCCTTCACCCGCGGGCACAGCACGTTGCATCGCCTGACCACGTAGACGCAGGAGGCGTGCGCCTTCTGCAATACCAAGCGTGCCCGCAGCCGCGAGAGCCGAGTATTCTCCAAGCGAGTGCCCGGCTACCAGCGCTGCCTTGTCGGACAGGCGGAACGCGCCTTCTGCTTCCAACGCACGGACCGTAGCCATGGAAACAGCAAACAGAGCAGGCTGGGCGTTTTCTGTCCGTGTCAGTTCTTCGGCATCGCCAGCAAACATGAGCTTGGACAGATGGGTCTCCAGCGCATCGTCCACTTCCTGAAAGACGGCGCGAGCAGAAGCAAAAGCCTCGTGCAGGGCCTGGCCCATTCCGACAGACTGGCTGCCCTGACCTGGAAAGACGAACGCGTGAACCGACATGCAAACCCCTGCTGGCGTTAAATCAGGCTCAGGGTGATGCTGCCTCCGGCGCCTGCTGTCAAATCCTGCGTCTATTTGTCAGGCGTGAAAGCAAAACTCGGATCCCCCGGAATTTTGACACTTACTCTAACAAATGGCTTGCTCGACCTGAAAACAGTGCCCTCTGGATAGTCCTGAACCCTAAGCAGGAATATGCGGCTTTCAACATCACGATTATCGAGCAAAAGGCACACATTTCCGCCGGATACAGCCTCAAGCGTTGCACCCGGGGCAACCTCCACTCTCAGGCGATGCGCATCGGGCATCAGGAAAGAAAAGATAACACCCACAATATCTTCGATGCAGGCGTCGATCTGCTTCAGCCAGTGCTGCGCTTCGGACTTCGAAAAAGATGATGCTTGCGGAAGGGAAACCTCAATCGACATCGTCGCTTTTACGATCCTACCCACAGGTAAACGCTGAATGATCGGCGGGTTTTCTGCCCACAGGACATCATTGACCGGAAAATGCATGTCATGATCGGTACCAGCAAAAAGTGGAATTTCTCCAGATTTTGCCCGTATCATGAGATGAGATTCGGACGGCAGCTCATGGCCGGGATCCACCCAGCCAATCAAATGCAACGACAACCCTTGCCTCGCTGCGGCGGGAAAACGATCAAAGCGCCTGAATATATGCGCGACGTCCCGATAATCGGCGACTTTCTGGCTTCTCTCGGCCGTGACGCTAATATTTTCATCTGCGGCAAAAGCAGTTTTTAGCGGAGTAAAAGCAACCACAGCCAGAAAACTGAACGCCAATCCACGAGAAAACATTGTTACCTCGAAAAGCCAGTCTGGGACGTACTATTCCTACCACCTCTTCTAAAATAACAATGCTTTTCAGATTATATTTTCTGCAAAACGACTAGAACCTGCGGCAGTCGGGCCGGGTTATCCATGTATTCGACCAGCCGAAACAGATGCCCCCAAACTTTGATAATATAGTTTCGCGGAATAATCGCCTCGCCGTAATGCGCCTGAGGATGGGGCGGTTTTGCCGAGGAGGCATAAAGAAATTGTCCTTTCTCGTAGCGCGAAAATTCCAACGCTTCATCCAGAAAACTGTCCGCACAGGCATCATGCCATGGATGCTCAAGCCTCATTCCAGATGCGCGGCGCAATCTTTGCTCCGCACAAAAAGCAATGAAGCGCCTGCTCTGCGTCGTAAATACGAACATTCCACCGGGCCTGAGCAATCGGTGAAACTCCCGAACCCAGTGCCCCGCGAGGAATTCATCAAAATGCGAAAACACTGACCAGGAGACCACCGTATCCAGTGCCTCTGCCTGCATAGGCAGAGGTGGCGTCAATTCGCTTTCCAGAAATGCCAGACAGGGATTTGCCCGACGGGCAGCCATCAAAAAGCGGGAAGTCGTTTCCACTCCAAACAATTGGCTGGGAGGAATATCTTTCATGAAAAGCCGAGCCATCCTGCCCCAGCCACATCCGAAATCCATCAGAGCGGTGGCTGACGTTATCGGGCTCCCAGCATACGCGCAGTAAGCTTTGATCTCACGGTAAAAGACATGAGCTTCATGAATGGAAACTTCTCCATCATGACCATGAATCTCCCTTTGAAGCGGTATTGACGGAAATCCCGGCATCTCCACACCGTCAATTTCCCGCTGCTGAACCGACGCGACAAGAACCGCAAGCCACGCATCATCGTCCAGTCGTCTGAAAGCATCAAAAACAGCAGAGGTGCTTTCAGAGCTACTCATGAGACATCAAATCCACATCACAATAACTATAATTTAACGAATTATCCTTTCCCCGGCCACCCTGAACTTTTTCAGGCTACGCATTATAAAAATCACTCATTACGAGAACATCCATTTTAGTTAGGTGGCCTCCTCTAAACGTAATTTTTAAAAAAATTCGAATGACAAAGATTACGGGCGCGGAGATTGGCGCAGCGTATAAAATATGTAGACGGGATTGTGATAGGCCGGGTCGAAACGCCGAAAGATATGGCAGTTTTTGTGGCCTATCCCTCTGGCAATGACTCAAATTACAGGACAGTCCGTCCTGATCGATGATGGCCTTATTTTTCGTTAAATCAGCATACAGCAAGTAACCCGGACCAAGGTGATCCTTGGTCCGGGTTTAATGGATCAGCGCGGGAGTAGTCGGCCGCGCTGCCAAGCTTCAGCGGCATCGTCAGGATCCTGCCCTTCAACCCCAATTGCATAATCAAGTGCGCTCATAACCTTGTTGCCAAGCATCATTTCTGAAAGCTCATCAAGAAGATCCTGGTCTGCATTCCTTGCGGCATCGTCGCGGATAATCATTCGCGCAGACATTTCCTTACCGAGAAGTGAGGCAGTATCCTCGATTACATGCAGCAGCGGGAGGTGAAAAATGGCATGCGGCTGCGTTGCCACCACCAGTGGTCTGCTGCCCATAGCCTGAGCCTTTTCAAGCTGCTCGACCAACGCGCCCTCACCCACGATTTCCACCGGCAGTTCCGACAGGGCCGGAAGACGTGCCGATGCGGAGTCGAAAGCCTCCCGGCTGTCGTCTGCAACGATCACACGATCAAAATCGGAAGCAAGCAGGGTTTCAATCGGGCCTAAAGGCTCGAAAGCCGCGAAGGATGTGACCGGCTGGTAGAGGTCACCAATAATCCGCAAACCGGGGCCCATGAATTTTTCGTCGCGCGGAAACCAGGAAGAAACCAGGAGATCAATTTCTCCCGATTCCAGAACTTCGGCAATGTCATCGGCGTCAAGGTCTGAAAACTCAACCTCAACACCGTTTGCCTCAAGGACGCGAGCCACCGCGCTGGCGCACCCTGCATGGAGCGAGGTGTACAGATGGCCGATCGTCATTTGCGTCATGAGGCAGGTCCGTCAAAGTGTGAAACGTGACGCAGTGGATAGGCGTCACGCTTCGTTTTGTCACGCCTTACCAGATCTTAACGCGCTGATCCGGTGCAAGGTACAGCTTGTCACCGGGCTTCACACCAAACGCATCATACCAGGCATCAATGTTATGAGCAGGCATATTGACGCGCGTGACAGCAGGTGCGTGCTCATTTGAGAGCATCTGCTGACGCAGGGCATCCGGGCGATCCTTCTCGCGCCAGACCTGAGCCCAACCCAGGAATACGCGCTGATCACCAGTCAAACCGTGTTCAGTTGTGGCAGGCTTGCCGTGCAGCGAGTCGTGATAAGCCTGAAGGCCAAGGTTCATGCCGCCAAGATCGGCAATATTCTCACCCATAGTCATCTTGCCGTTCACGTGCGTGCCCGGAAGTGGCTCCTGCGCATCATACTGCGCACCCAGACGGTCAGCGAGTTTCTGGAACGCATCTGTGGAAGACTTCGACCACCAATCATGCAGACGTCCGTGCTCGTCATAATGACGGCCCTGATCATCAAATCCGTGGCTCATCTCATGCCCGATGACGCCACCAATAGCACCGTAATTAACGGCTGTATCACCCTTCGGATCAAAGAATGGCGCCTGCAGGATTGCTGCAGGGAAGACAATCTCGTTCATCGTCGGGTCATTGTAAGCATTGACCGTCTGCGGCGTCATACCCCATTCGTCGCGATCCACCTTCTTATCAAGGTGGGACAGGTCATGTTTCCAGTTAAATGCAGAAGCGCGAACGGCGTTTCCGTACACGTCGCCCTTGCGGATATCGAGCGTGCTGTAGTCCCACCATTTGTGGGGGTAACCAACCTGCATTGCAAAATGATCGAGCTTATTAAGCGCGGCTTTGCGGGTCGGGGCGTCCATCCAGCTGTTATGTGCCAGACGCTCACGGAAAGAAGCCTTCACCTCGTGAACGAGGCTCGTGATCTGCTGCATTGCAGAAGGCGGGAAATAGCGGGCGACATAAATCTTGCCGAGCGCCCAACCCATCGCACTGTTCGTCACGCGAACGCCACGCTTCCAGCGGTCAGACTGCTGGGCAATTCCGGACAGTGTTTTGCTGTTGAAATCGAAAGATGCGTCTGAGAAGTCATGCGACAGGTATGATGCCGCGTTATCACCCAGATGGAATGCAAGCCATGCGCGCAGCGTGGCATAGTCAGCGTCATGCAGAACCTTCGCCATCGCAGCGATCGGCTGCGGTTCGCGCACATTGATTTTGCGCTCGGAGAGTCCCTTTGCCGGGATCCCCATTTTGAGCAGGAGCGTAGACCAGTCCACGCCCGGCGCAAGCTTTTGCAGATCGGCAACCGTCGTTGGGTTGTACATCTTCAGCGGATCACGGGTTGCGTCACGCGGAGCTTCGACCTTGGCCAGCGCCGTCTCGAGTGCCACGACAGCTTCGGCGCTTTTCTCGGCGTCTGGCCAGCTTTCGAGCGTCAGAATCTTGGCGATATATGCCTGGTATGCCTTTTTCTTATCGGCCAGCTTGGGATCCGTGTAGTAGCTGATGTCTGGAAGGCCAAGCCCACCGGACATGCCGATGCTCATGCCCTGATCAAGCACCAGCATGTAATGTTCAGGATCTTTCTCGTCCTGCTCAACGCCCATTGCAAAGGTGTTGAACATCATAGAACCGGCACCGGAGCCAAATACGGCTGCAAGCGTTTCCGGATCGTGTACAGCCTTGATGGTCTCAAGATCCGCCGCCAAAGGCTTTGCGCCCAGACGATCTACCGCAGCCTGATCCAGATAGCTGAAATAATATGTGCCAATTTTGCCCATATCATCGGTTGGATGATCCGCAACATGGCTCTGCGCTTCTTCCAGAATCGTCTTCTGGCGTGAAAGCGAAAGCTCATACAGAATGCGGAACGGGCCGTAGCTTCCCATGTCACCGGGAATCTGGAGGTTCTTCAGATATGTGCCATTGGCAAATTCGAAGAAATTATCGCCTGGCTTGATGGCGCGGTCCATCCCGGCTTCATCAAAGCCCCAGCCCGAATTGTATGGCTGCGCAGCAGGGATAGCCGCAGCGTGAGCGGACAGGCCGGTGAGACCCGCTACAAGCGCCAGGGCACTGGTACCCTGGCGGAGACGGCGGCGCGAAGAAAAGAAAGAAACTGTCACTGTGTGCCTCGTTTTATGGCGATAACCATACTCTGAGGCATGTAACATCGTTTCGTCAAAGGGACGGCTTTAAATTCTTCTTTTTCTCAATGATGTGAATGCTTTGCAGCAATCTTTTTCGCTGATCCGGCAGGCTCTGACACAACGGTCACGTCGTAATCAAACGTCACGACTTTCTCCAGATATGGCTTCGCAAACTCCTTGAAAGCTTCATGAGCGGGATCAAAAAATGCCGGATCGGTGATGACAGGCTTGCCGACATAATAATTCCGGTCACCTTCGGAACGGAATGTTACCAAAAATGCCTGCTGCAGACCTTCATCAGTGCCCTCGCCGCTTATCTGCAGCCCTGTCTCGATGCTGGTAACGACAGACTTTCCATCGGGGCGACGGCTATCCTGTGCAAGATGCAGGAAGCGGGCCGTTACCTCTGCACGCTGTGCGCCTGTGCTGTTCTTTTTATATTGAAACATCACCATGTGGCGGACCGTGCCAACATGCCAGTCGGGCGATGTGAACGTCGCATATCCTACCTGCTGTGCCAGTTGCTGCAGGGCCACCGTCGCCGGAGCCGGAGCTGCAACAGACTGCACCGGACCAGAAGACGCAATTGGGAGCTGATATGGATCAGCCTTTGCCGTCCGCGCCTGGGAAAGACCTAAGAGCACCAACGCACCAGCGGCTACATAAACGACTGGGCGACGCAGAAAAACGTTCATCTCTGAAAAATCCTCTCACACAGGACTACGACACGATACAGCACTGTTATGCCATATCGCCGTCAACTGTCCCGAAAACTTTCGGCAACAGAAGCTCTCAGGCCGCCATATGCTTTACAAAGCTCCGGCGACGCCACTGAATGAGACGATACACGCCTTTTGAGGCAAGCTTTTGCAGCGCTGAATGAGGCGTAAAACCAATCGTCTTGAAGATCATCGCCGTCACACGATCAATGTGTCTGGGCTGATAATAGCCCATTGCCTTGGACATGTAGGCCGCAATGCAGCGCTTGTGATCGTAAGGCATGCCCAGAGGCTCGTTCGTCGTGTGATACGCGGATGCAAGCTCATCATCCTCGCTTTCGGTCACGCGCCCCAGCGCAATGCGCGTTCTCGCCCAGACGCTCAGCTTCTCGCGGGCAAGATAGCGGTGCATGTGGTCATAGAACAGCTTGAAATGACGATATTCATCGGCAGCGATCTGCTTGCAGATGGCCTTGAGCAGAGGCTCTTCGGTAGCATCAGCCAAGGCCGTGTAAAACGAGGATGTCCCCGTCTCCACCATGCAGCGCGCAATCAGTTCGCCCGTCCGCGATCCACGGATAGACGCGTCCACGTCTGCTTCGATCTTGTAGGTCGACCGATACCGCGAGAACGCATCTTCATAGTTCCATCCCGGATCGGCAAGCATGGCCCAGCGCCCAAGAGCGTCTCCATGCTGGACTTCCTCAACAGCCCAGTTCTCTGCAGCCTTGCTAAAATCCGGATCTCCGACGAAGACGTGCCGCAGGTATTCCGCATAGTCCAGGCCATTGCGTTCCACCACGGACGCTGCCTTCACAAGAGGAATTATATCCGGGTCAACATGGGCGGGATCAAAGGAATCCCAATCCATCTGCTCGATACGCCAGTGTTTCATCTGCTATGCCTTGTCCGTTTTCCGGCTTCTGATCGTGACGATGAGATGACACGATGGGACAGTTTTGGGTAGGTGTGACGCAACAACGTTGGAGATTGCCCCATGACGGCACAAACAGATATTCGCCATGACTGGACCCGCGACGAAGTTGCGGCGCTGATTGATCTGCCTTTTCCGGAGCTGATGTTCCGTGCACAGGAAGCTCATCGTCGGCATTTTGACCCTACAAAAGTGCAGATTTCCACGCTTCTTTCCATCAAGACCGGTGGCTGCCCCGAAGACTGCGCGTATTGCCCGCAAAGCGCGCTTCACGAAAAAAGCGTCAAGGCAGAACGCCTGATGGCGCTCGAAGCCGTCATGAAAGAAGCCCGCGCGGCAAAGGCTGCTGGTGCGGGCCGATTCTGTATGGGTGCTGCGTGGCGTTCCCCGAAGGATCACGATCTCGACGCCGTCTGCGAGATGGTCGAGGGCGTGAAGTCACTGGGTCTGGAAACATGCGTGACGCTGGGCATGCTGGATTCAGGGCAGTCCCAGCGCCTGAAGGATGCCGGGCTGGACTATTACAACCACAATCTCGACACGTCAGAAGAATTCTACGGCTCTGTCATCACCACCCGCACGTATCAGCAGCGGCTCGATACTCTTTCCAATGTGCGTGATGCTGGAATCAATGTGTGCTGCGGCGGTATCGTGGGTATGGGCGAGGACGTCTCTGATCGCGCCGGTCTGATTGCGACACTGGCCAATCTCCCCAAGCACCCGGAGAGCGTTCCCATCAACCTTCTGGTCCGCGTTGAGGGTACACCCCTGGGCGAAGCCGAAGCCGTGGACCCCATCACTTTTGTTCGGATCATTGCTGCAGCCCGTATCACCATGCCAGCAAGCCATGTTCGCCTTGCAGCAGGGCGTGAGAACATGTCGGACGAAGCACACGCTCTGTGTTTCCTCGCGGGCGCCAACTCCATTTTCTGTGGTGAAAAGCTCCTCACGACACCAAATCCGGCCGAACACCGGGACCGCCAGCTTCTGAGCGCGCTGGGCATGAGCCCGATGGTTCAGACGGAAGAGCAGATGTCTTCCCTGCGCCCGGCAGTGCCCTCAGACGAGAGCCTCAAGCTCGAAACCGCTACGGCATAAAAATCTGTGGCCCCGCATCCAATGGGGCCACAGACCTCTTCATTTTTCTGGTTTGTCTGAAGCCGAGCCATCGATCAATGGCTCGCTGCTGCTGATCGGCGCCTGAAGGCTTGATCTGCTATCGGCCTCCTGCTTTCTGAGTGCTACCGCTTGTTTGGGTTCGCCGCTCGCATCAGCGGCCTGTGCCTCCAGAAGGAGCGCACGACGCATTCCGCCATAATCCAGCCCTGCCCGCCTTTTCTGCACAACTAAGGCCGCAGATGCCATCGCATGGGCTGGGTCATGCCGCAGTAACGCCAGATGAGCGTCAAGCTCCTGATAGTCGGTCTGGGTAGCAGTATCCTTCGATGCTCCCAGCTTCGAAGCCATACTGGCGAGTACCCCTGCATTCCCTGTCTCGGCGGCACTCAGTCCATTGAGATAGACTGCGCGTTCCCGGAGCGCCACATCGCCTGAGCTGAGAGGTGCCTGCACCGCCTGCATGGCCCCAGCATAATCGTGCATCCTGTACAGATCAGCCGCCTGCACGAGGGAGAGATCTTGCGTATGCGGATAATTCCGGATCTCTAGAGCTTCCCTTGTGGATTTCAGACTTTCCAGCGATTCCTGCGGTTTGTCCTGATCCAGCAATACGGTCGCAAGATTAAATCCCGAATCATGTATGGCAGAGGCATCATCGCGAAGCAGCGCGCGCTTCAGGGCATCACGATACTGCCCCTCTGCCTGATCGGAATGACCCAGATCGAAAACGCTGCGCCCGGTATCCATGGCGTTGTTATAAGGTTCATCCGGCCTGCTGGTATTCACGGCATGTGAACCACATCCGGCAAGCAGAACAAGCAGAAAAACGGAGCGCTTCATGGCCGCACCGCCTGCGCAGGAAGCCTGCGTTCAGGTTTCTGCGCACCCCCACCTCCCAGAAGCCATAGGCCCTTGAGCTGATCCGTCAACTGACGGAGACTGCTCGCACTGGCCTCCGCCTGAGTAATCAGTGCCGGAAGTTGCGCCGTTGCGGTGTTCGCATGGATCACGGTCTGCTGAACCTGCGGCATCGTTTTGCGGAGCGTGGCTGTGGCGGAGCGTGCATTGTCCAGCGCCCCATCGGCCTTGGTCATTGCACCGCTCAACTGCTGCTCAATGGGCTGGATACGGGCTATCGTCGCATTCAGGGTTTCAAGAGCCTGATTTGCCTGCCGGATCACATCATCCTTCGTCAGCAATGCGCCAACTGTGCCTTTGCCTGCCCGCATGTCCGTAACCATGGCATTGACCTGCCCTGTAATGGCCGTAACATTCTGCATCGCAGGAACGAGCTGCTTGCGCAGATCTGTCACGGTCTGGGTAATGACATCAGCCGGGTTTGGCTCCACGGAGGCGTTCAAAACCGCATATTTCCAGTCCAGCGTCTCGGCACGTCCACGACCCAGCTCGATATAGCTCGCCCCAGCAACGACGAAGCGATGGCGGATGATGGCTGTGCTGTCTGTACGCACGAATGGCTTGAACTGCGGCTCGATCGACCCCTCAGCATACATCCGGCCTTCTGCGTTCAGATCCAGATGGCGTATTTCACCTGCATGGACGCCCATAACCTCGATGTCGTCACCAATGGCGAGGCCAGCAACACCACTCTGAGGCAGAACGAAATGGATCTTCGCCTCTGGGGTGAGCCATTTCTTCAGAAAGCCCGCCTCGATAATGGCGCCGACGAAAAGAACCAGCGCGATCAGCACCACAATACCGACCCATTCATCAGCATAGCGATTGCGGAAAAGCGGCTTGGCCGCATCGGTTTGGCGCATGCGGAACATCAGGAACCTCGCATCGAAAACAGTCCATCATCATAAAGCCGCAGGTGAAGACTTGCGCCCTGCCCGTAGCCACGCCAGGCACTGTCATCTGGAGCAAGCCAGATGACCGCACATCCCCTGTCCCGGGCCTCGGTAAGCGCAGAGAGAAATGCCGCGTACAGATCGGATGGAAACATCTCGACCGGATTTTCCAACAGTAACAGCGATGGCTCCCCCAGAAACGCGCGAACGCAATCAGCCCGCCTTCTGTCCAAAGCGGAAAGACGCCCCGGTGGCAGCACCGGAAGCCCCGGAAGGCCGAAACGGATGCCGAGCCGCGTTGCCTTCTCCACTAATGTGCCAAGTGGCGTCCGAGTGTGGTGCATCTGTGGCCATAAAATATTCAGATGGGTCCCATACAGATCAATCCAGCCCCCATCCGTCACCATTCGGCCGATACGCCCACGTAAAGCCCAGGCACGGCGGTCTTCCAGTGCATCCCAGTCCAGCCCCATGCAACGCACACTGCCCTCGCTCAGGGGGATCAAGCCGGTACAGAGATCTGCAAACAGGGACGCCTGTCTTGGATCACGGCACTCGATCAACGCGCACTCACCCGGATTGAGATGCAGGTTATAGCGCGTGGAAAAGAGGCCGCTTGCGTCAAAGCGCGGGCGCGCATCCAGCAATTCCAGCACTGGATCAAGTGCGCTGCGCCCCAGATCATCTTCAGCCATCTCAGTCAAACCCTACGCTGAATACGACATTGATGATCATCACGGAGAGGATACCGCGTGCGAACCCCCTTGGCAGAAGGGTCGCCAGGTCGTCTTCGCTGGTTGCATCCATTCCTGACAGACACGAACAGAGCCCCACGATGAAACCACTAAGCGTGAATTTTGCCGGTATGCTGAAGTAGTCGATCGGTCGCATACTGCTGGTCACCTGATCCAGAAATGCCCAGACCGGCATGGTGATGATCCCTTCGACCCAGCACACCAGATACCCCATCACCAGAGCTGTCAGGCTGAAGATCATGCCCAGAGTGAAACCGCTGATCGTCATGGCGAGCGTTCGCGGCATGACGAAGGCAAGAAACGGATCAATGCCCATCCCCGCCATAACGCGCATCTGGCCGCCGGTTGTAAGTGTTCCGAGCTCAGTAAGCATGAGCATCCCGGAGCGCCCGAGTAGAATGACACCCACCAGAACCGGCGCGATCTCACGCACCAGGACAGTCGAGAGGATCGAGCCGGTCATCTGCGCCATACCTGCAAACCCGAGCCAATACACTGCCTGCGCAACGATCCCGAACCCCGTCAACGCGGCAGTCACAAGCACACTCAGAAGACCACCACCTGTGGCCTGTCTCAACGTCTGCCAGAACTCGATCCTCACCGTGCGCCGCCACGAACTGAAATGACGGGCTTCCTGCACGACCCCCCATCCCCCGCCAATAACCATCAGCGTGAAGCGCAGTTGCGTTCGGGAAAAACGCCCCAGCCCGACGAGGGCTTCACGAAGACGGCTTTCCTTGTGCTGGGGGCTCATCGTCTGCCTGCCAGAATAAAGCTGCGCGTGATGCCACTGCTTGGGATGTAGAACATGCCGCGGGGCCGGAAGAGGAAATATTCGCGCAAACTCAGATAAGCCTGCTCTGATACCTGAATGGTTCCACCATCGGGCGTACTGTCTGCCAACAGATCCGCAACGTTAATCGCCTCTCCCCATACATTGAACACACTCGGTTCAGCACCGAGCAGAGAGGCCATGACAGGTCCCACATCCATCCCAATCCGGAAAACCGGATCAATATCCGCACGCGCCAGAGACGTAAGGCACGCCTCACGGATCGACACGGCGGCGTCCGCCAGACGCAGTGCCGCGCCCGGATCAGGCTCCTGCGAACAGCCCCCCAGGAACACCAGCCTGTTGCTGATGACCTGCATCGAAAACAGTCCCGCATCCCGCGCAATTTTCTGGATCTGCACACTGAGGGACGTAATCAGTTCCAGAGATTGCAGAACATCTCCCCGAGCCATCGAATGAGGATCAGAAAATACCACGACCATGACAGGTACCTGCGCATACAGGCCCGCAGGAACGACCTCGTCGTCCGGGCTCTGACCCGGATTGATCAGAAAACCCTCGTCGAAGCGCGTAGCCTGCTCATGGTAAGGAATGGCCGCAGGCGCGCTCTCCGGAGTGTCATGGTCATGCGAATGCGCGAAGCGGAGCACCACAACAGACGACACGATGGCAATGATATGCTCCATCGCATCGGCCTGTGTCGGGTCTTCCAGAATAATAACCCCGATTGGCTTGTGATTACTCATGAGCGGATGAAATACGAGCCCATGCGCGTCCACTGTTCTCATCACGAGTTGCTGGAACGATTTCGAACGCTCATCAGCACTTGCATCGGGTACGTCGAGCGTATGTCCCTCTCTCATGAGATCGAACAGTGCAGCGTGTTCGCGTTCGGTAATTTCCATGCCGGTGCTGTGCGCATCCCGCCCCATTTCGAACGAATCTTCGCAGAGCAGCCGTTTTCCGTCCGGTAACAAACGCCATATGCTCGCCCGGCGCGCGCCAGTCCGCTCTGCCAGAGATTCCGTCAGGATCGGAACATCATGTGCGGGATCAAGCAGATCAGGCGTTCCAGCGAGACGCAGCAGTGATGCATTTTCTGCACGGACACTCTCGCGCATAAGCCCGATGCGCTTGCGAAGCCGCTCCATCCGGCGGCCCTGTATGACGAGCCCGAGCGCCAGAAGAGACGCCAGCCCGACAACCAGCAACGAAAAAAGAACATTCTGCTTGCGGGCTACCGATGCAAAATCTGCAAAATCGCTCTCGGGCGCATTCAAAAGTAAAACCCAGTGCCGATGCGCGAATGGAAGCCCGGACGCGATCGTTACGTAATTTCGGTTTTTTGATTGTACCAGCCCGGCTCCAGCGCCTTTCACGCGAAACACGTTGAGGGCGCGTGTGAAAACAGGCTGTGTCTGGGGATCAAGATGAACATTGCCCGGATCAAATCCAGGCTTGTTCATATCCACCATATTACGACCCGCAATCACGCGCCCATGCATGTCTACGATTACGGCCCTGCCGCTCTTGCCAACCTGTAGACTGTCCAGAAATTCCGTGAGCCTGTTCAGGGAAATGCTAATGGCAAAGACAGCACGATGACCGTCATTCGTTGTCAGAGCTACGGATGCGGTGATGATGAATTGGTGCGTTGAGATATAGGGGTATGGGTCTGTCCAGTAGAGGTCGTTCCCACCCTGTTTGGCGCGTTTGACAGCGCCCATATACCACGGCCGCACGCGGGGATCGTAATCTGTGGCATGATCCGCATCTGTGAAAAGCAATTTCCCATCACGATCCACGATCATGTGCTGGTAGCTCTGTGCTCCAGCAGGATCTTTGTGCAGATGGGTTTCCTCGTAGTGATCGCCACGTCGCGTCACCATCCAGAACTGACCCTGATCATTAGCAAGATAGAAACTGTCCACCTGCGGCACATGCGCAAGCATTGAGCGGCCATAAAGCATGAATGTTTCAGGCGTTGCGTCGCTAACAGGACTGCGCAACATGTCCTGAGCAATCACAGCACTCCCGGAAGCAGGAGCCAGATATTCATTGACCTCCTGCGTTACATAGCGCTGCTGGCTTGTGAGAAGATCATTGGAGAGCGATATCGCCCCCTGCCGGGTGATCCGGTAATTATGAATGCTGACCAGCGAGATCGTGGCTATGACGAGCAAGACACCAATGATGGGCCCCAGAATCTGAAACAGCTGTCTCCTGCTATTTTCAGGGCTGGATGCAGGGTCAACAATTTCGACAGATGGCAAGGCGTACTCACTCCGGCAAATGCGGCCTCAGGATCATCGGCTTGAAACAGTCCGTATCATAACTATATCCCCGGACCGGAGACTGACCGCAACCCATACTGAAAAAACACCTTCCAAGGTGCGTCTTATTCATCACCATAAATGGAAAAAATACTTTCTCAGGCGTTGATTGCTGCCCTAATGCAAGCAGTTGTAACGTCCGCCATCGCTGCCCTCCGCGGCAAGATGAAGGGTTGAAACAGGACGCCGCATTGTGCTCAGTCAACGTGTCCCGTTCCGGACGGTTCCCCCTCCTCAGCCTGCGCTTCCGGTGTTTACCTCATGACAGTTTTTCTTCCCCGTCGTGCCGTTCTTGCTTTCACAGGTGCGGACCGCGTCTCTTTTCTACAGGGGCTCGTTACGAATGACCTCCAGACCCTGACACAGGATCAAGCTGTATGGAGTGCATTGCTGACACCTCAGGGCCGATGGCTAAGCGAGTTTTTCCTTTTTGCACAAGGTGATCACATCCTGATGGATTGTGCGGCCGAGCATGCAGACTTCCTTGCAAAGAAGCTCTCACGGTTCCGCCTGCGATCGGACGTCCAGATCAACCGGACGGACCTGCATGTCGTCGTGGGCAGCGGCACTGAGGATCTCCCCGCGGATGCAGTGATAGCGGCGGCCGACCCACGCTGCGAAGGCGCTGGTTGGCGCGCTATCGTTTCAGCCCTTCCCGAGCACAGCGCTTCAGAGCGGGATTATCTGGAACGCCGCCTCGCATTGGGACTGCCGGACAATGAGGACTTCGTAAGCGAACAGACGTTGGCACTCGAAGCCAATATGGATCTTCTGAACGGCGTGTCCTGGAAAAAGGGCTGCTACATGGGGCAGGAACTGACCGCGAGGACGCACTATCGGGGCCTTCTCAAAAAGAGGATGCTCCCCGTAACGCTGATGGGCGCCAGTTTCCCAGAGAGCGGGGGCATCGTCATGATGGAGGACCGTGAAGTTGGCGAGATCCGATCAAGGTCCGGGCATCATGCTATTGCCGTCCTGCGCCGTGAAGCATGGTCATCCAGCGCATTGACCTGTAATGGCCACAGTCTCTTGATCAACTGGCCCCTGTGGTTCCCTGTGGAGATGCGTTCATGACCTGGACAGCCCCTTCCCCTGCCATCATTGATGATATCCTCAGCCAAACCCGCTTTGACGCAAACGGCCTGATCTCTGCCATCGCCCAAGACCCGGACGGCACAATCCTGATGCTGGCATGGATGAACGCCGATGCCCTCCGCGAGACACTGGAAACAGGGCGCGTCTGCTACTGGTCTCGCAGCAGGGAGAAACTGTGGCGCAAGGGGGAAACCTCAGGCCAGCAGCAGCAGCTTCTGGAAGCGAGGCTGGACTGCGACATGGATGCAGCCCTTTTCATCATTCGCCAGACCGGCGTTGCCTGCCACACCGGCAGGCGCAGCTGTTTCTATCACGGTGTTACGCCGGACGGGCTGCAAGATACGATGCAGCCCGAAATCGACCCTGCGGTTCTTTACGGGCGCTGAACGGCTGCGGAACCGGAAGAAACCTGATCCCAGCCCGGCACAAGAAAGACCGCCGGGCAACCATTCTGATCATGCGGAGACGGCAAATAGGATTCCTTCGCTGGGAAGGCGGACAGTTTTTTCGGATCCAGCGTGAACCAAAGCTGTGACAGCACGGTCTGCCCATTCGCCGAAGTCTCGCAGCGGAGCTGAAGAGCCCTTGGCGCATCAGCACCAGTCATCGTAGCAAAAGTTGACAGGAACTGGTCTTTCCGGACCTGAAAACCTTCCTGTCGGGTCAGCCAGATACCAAAGCCAGAAGACGCAAAACGATCCCGCAAGGCCATAGACGTCACGAAAAAGCTGTCTGCGTCATATCCGAAGCAGCGGGCATGCTTGGTATATTCATGGACGTATAACGGCTTTTTCAGATGGGGAACGACCCCAGCAAGAGCGTCCCGGGTGGCCTGCCGCAGAACTGGCGGGGTATCATTGAGTTCGTAGAGATCACACCCTTTGGACCACCACTGCACGACCGGAACATTCTGTGCTTCGAGCGTGTGTGGTTCAGAAGCCCATAGGCCATGCAACCCTATGGAAAAATGACGGGGCTGATCTGCAAGACACCCTCCGCCAGAGGAACAGAAACCGGGCTGCCATGTCAGCGCCAGCGTATCATGCGTAAAATCAGTATGCTCGAGCGGCGTGATGGAAGGGCCCGTGGGGGCCTGTGTCGCGCAGCCTGCAATCATGAGAAAGGCTGCGATAAGATACTGCTTCATGCACGGAGGCCTTTGGCGTGATGGCGAATGTGATCCGCGATGAATGTCTGCACAAACCAATAGGAATGATCATAGCCCTGATGGTGGCGCATCTCGATAGACTGCTTCGCTTCCCGCGCACCTTCTTCAAGCGCATCAGGTCGCAGATCTGCCAGATACTGATCCTGCGTACCCTGATCGATCAGGATCGTGGATGGGTGCCTGCAGCCTGAACGCAGCAGCATTGTGGGATCACACTTCATCCAGTGCGCGGGATCTCCACCAAAATACGCATCAAATGCTTTCTGCCCCCAGGCGATGCTGCTGGGGAAACAGATTGGAGCAAAAGCAGATACGGTTTTCCATCTGTGTGGAAAGCGCAGAGCCTGAATGAGCGCGCCCATGCCACCCATCGAATGCCCGACAATTCCACGGCGTTCAGCGTCGAGGTGAAAGAGGCTTTCGGTCAGGGCTGGTAGTTCTTCCCCGACGTAACTCTCCATCCGGTAGTGCTTGGCCCAGGGCTCTGCCGTTGCATCGACGTAAAAACCCGCACCGGAGCCGAGGTCGTAGACATCGTCTTCTCCCTTGATTCCGGTATGGCGCGGGGACGTGTCAGGGGCGACAAGAGCTATGCCGTGATCCGCCGCAAAACGGATAGCATTTGCCTTGATGAGGAACGTCTCCTGAGTTCCTGTCAGACCAGACAGCAGATGGATGACGGGGACTTTCTCACCCTTCAAAGCCTGCTCAGGCAAAAAGACGCCAAATGTTGCGGGAACCCCAAGGCTTTCAGAATGATGACGAATGAACCGGACAGAACCCCCGAAACATTCATGCCGGGCAAGGATCTCCGTGCTCACTTTCCATACTCCACGACGCTACGAATACTCTCGCCGCGGGACATAAGATCAAATCCGTAATTGATCTCCGAAAGCTTCAGCTTTTGTGTGATCAGGTCATCGATGTTGATTTTGCCTTCCATGTACCAGTCCACGATCTTTGGTACATCGGTACGACCGCGGGCTCCACCGAACGCTGAACCAATCCACTTTCGACCCGTCACAAGCTGGAAAGGCCGGGTGCTGATTTCCTGTCCGGCACCGGCTACCCCGATCACACACGAGACACCCCAGCCGCGATGCGCGCTCTCAAGCGCCTGCCGCATAAGCTTGACGTTGCCCACGCATTCGAAGGTGTAATCCGCACCTCCACCCGTCAGCTCGATCAGATGCCCAACGAGGTCTCCGTCCGGCCCCAGATCCTTTGGATTCACAAAATCCGTCATTCCGAATTTGCGTGCGATTTCGGCACGTTCCGGATTGAGATCTATACCAATGATGCGGCCCGCGCCGACCATCTTCGCACCCTGCACGACATTGAGGCCAATACCGCCAAGGCCAAATACCGCGACAGTCGCCCCCGCCTCGACCTGTGCTGTAAACATGACAGCGCCAATGCCCGTGGTCACGCCACATCCGATATAGCAAACCTTATCGAACGGCGCGTCCTCACGGATTTTTGCGAGGGATATCTCAGGCAGGACCGTGAAATTCGCAAAGGTAGAGCAGCCCATATAATGATGGACGGGCTGGCCTTTATAGGAAAACCGCGACGTACCATCGGGCATGACACCCTTGCCCTGCGTACTGCGGATCGAAGTACACAGATTGGTCTTGCGGGAAAGGCAGGAAGGACATTCCCGGCACTCGGGTGTGTAGAGCGGGATAACGTGATCACCCACTTTTAGGTGCCTTACGCCCGGGCCAACCTCACGCACGATCCCCGCGCCTTCATGCCCCAGAATGGCGGGGAAGAGGCCTTCAGGGTCTTGGCCAGACATCGTGTACTTGTCGGTGTGACACAGGCCGGTCGCCATAATCTCGACCAGAACTTCGCCCTCTCTGGGACCTGAAAGTTGCACTGTATCGATTTCGAGCGGTTTACCGGCTTCAAATGCAATGGCGGCGAGGACATCCATGATGGCAATTCCCTTGTCAGACAGTTTTCAAACTGTGGCACCGCATTCTTTGCCTGCAAAGGTCCGTACGTTTTTTTCCAGTACGAAAAGGCAAATCGAAGATGCTCCCATCCCCATCAGACTGCCCACAATCAGCACGGAACTGCCCCACGAGAGCAGCCAGCCGCCGATCGCCGGACCAAGGGAAAGCCCCGCCCCGGCAAGAAATGAAAACTCCGCACTGATCTCGCCCTGCCGATCAAGCTTTCCAAGAAGCAGGAGCACAAACGGCAATAAAAACGGCCATGCAAGTTTAAAGAAAATGACTCCCAACACAAAAGGAATGGCCATTTTCAGTCCAAGCAGCGCGATGGCCAGTGCCAGAGTGCCGTAGCCAATCAGAATTCCTGTACGGAGCGGCAGCTTGCGTCCGCTCAAACCGGCAAGAGCCGAGCCCGCCATTCCCATAATCGACGCAACTGAAAACGCCTCCCCGGCAGCGATGGTGCCAATACCAATGCGGGTCGCCAACAGACCTGCAAACGTCCAGACCGCACTCAGGGCAATGTAGAAAAAGACAACCGCCGGCCAGCGCAGCAACGCCCACGGTGCCCAACGAACAGACGGCAACACCGAAACGTCATCCCCGGCACTTTGCCCGCAATCCGGCAGAAACCGGATAAGCAGAACAGCCAGAATATCCAGTGCCGCAATACCTTCGAAAACATGAGCTATCCCCACTGCTGCAAAGAGAGGCGCGGCCGCCAGAAGCGCCGCACTCCCAAGCGCACATTGCCCGAACAGAAATGCACTGAACGCATGTGAGCGCTGAGGATGCACATTCGCAGATGCCATACACAATACGCTCACAAGCGTTCCAGCTGTTGCTGCAAACAGCCGCACAGGAAGAAGAAGCCCGGCGTAAGGCAGCACAAAAGCCGTGAGACAGTTTCCAGCCCCTGCAAGCAGCAGCGCACCCCTGGCCAGTCTGCGCCAGTGCCCCCGTGGTACCAGAATGCGACCGATCAGACCGGAGAGGCAGTATCCGGCAAACTCGGCTGAAAACATCCAGCCCACGAAGCGGGTAGAAAGATGCTGCCCCGTCACAAATTCGTGAGCCAATGCCGGAGCGCAAAGCAACACAACATTCACTAGCCCTGTGAGAACCGCGATGGTCCATAATGCGTTGCGGCTGGAAAAGAACGGTAAGGATACAGACATTCTTTGCTGTTAGCGGGACACGCGTTGCCTCGATAGAGTTTCTTCGAACGTTTCAACAAAGGAATACCGGATTGATCGTCAACCGCCGGCATGGACTGACCATACTTCTGCGGGAAACACTCCCGCCACTTCTGATCCTGGCACTCTGGGACCTGGTGGTCGTCATTCTTTTTCAGGTTTATCATCAGGAATGGATGGAGCAGCCGTCTCTTCCAATTTCACTGATGGGCTCAGCCCTCGCGCTGTTTCTGGGTATGCGCAATAACGCGGCCTATGCCCGGTGGTGGGAAGGCCGCTCCCTGTGGGGAACAATCACTAACAACTGCCGCTCGTTCGGGCGTGAAGCTGCTTCATTGCTCGGCGGCCGCCCTGATCTGGCGCGGGCGATGGCTGCATATCCGCACGTTCTTCGTGCGGCACTGGGGAATTATCCAACCGGTGAAGAAGTAAACCGCCTTCTGACGCCTGAAATGCGCGAGAAGGTTTTTGCATGCTCCAATACAGCCAATGCAGTGCTCTATCAGATAGGCCTCGGCGTAGCCGAAGAGGTGGAACTCAAAAAAATAGATGGCGCGGTCCATGGAACGGTAGATCGTATCCTTTCGGACCTCGCAAACGCACAGGGTGGCCTTGAGCGCATCCGCAACACACCATTACCCGTGCAGTATTCGATACTGCCAAATATGGTGACGCATCTTTTCTGCATCGTCCTGCCACTTTCAGCCGTGCAGACACTTGGCTGGATCACGCCGTTGGGCTCCAGCGTCATCGGGCTTCTGTTTCAGGCACTCGATCGCAGTGGGCGCGATCTACAGGAACCCTTCACAACCAGCCCCCACGCACTTCCAATGCACACGATGGCCCGCACGATCGAGCGCGACCTTCTCCAGCCGATTGGCGATACGCCCCCTCCTGCAATCGTTGCGACCCATGGCGTGCAGCCCTGAGTGGGAGTGAAAGGTTCGCACAAGACAGGAGGCAGTTTTTCTGCTATGTCTCTTGTCCATGAGCAACACCTTCAAGACCCCTCCGAAGGGCGGCATGACGGATGCGATGGCCCGCACCGCAGCCGAAAATACCGCTAAACAGACTGATACAGTCCACCACGAGGATCCCTTCACTGAAGGTGACTCCATCGTATACGCCGCCCACGGCGTAGGCCGGGTGGACCGTATCGGCACCGACGAGATCGCTGGCACTATGATCGAGATCATCCAGATCTCCTTCCCTGGCAACCAGATGACGCTCCGTATCCCTCTTGCAAAAGCCCGCAAGGCGGGTCTGCGTAAGATTGTCACACGTGACATTGTCGACAAGGCCATGACGGTCATCAAGGGCAAGCCACACGTGAGCAAGGGCATGTGGGCCCGTCGTGCTGTTGCATATCAGGAAAAAATCAACTCTGGTGACCTGATCCAGATCGCAGAAGTCCTGCGTGATCTGCGTCGCAACGTCGACAGCCTTGATGGCAGCTTCTCCGAGCGAAAACTTTTCGAAGCCGCTCAGGAGCGCTTTGTTGCCGAAGTGGCCGTTCTGGAAAACACAGATCCTGCGACCGTTCTGGAAAACCTTACAAAAACCATGAAAGCGGCCTAACCGTCCGTTTCCAGACCTGTGCGCCCTGCTTTGAGGCGTGTAATGGTTTTTCTGCATTCCGATCCTCCCAGTATGCTTCATACAGCTGGCCCTGGATCGGGATGCGTGCATCCTACCCCGCTTTTTAATTAAGGAGAGGCCGTGATGCCCAGCCCTTACAAGGACCGTTTTGCAGGCAAGAAGGTGCTCGTCACCGGTGCCTCGCAAGGCATTGGCGAAGCCACTGCCCTGCGTTTTGCACAGGAAGGCGCACAGGTTGCCCTGAATGGCCGCAAGGAAGACAAGCTGATCGCCGTTCGCGACGCGATGCCAAAGGTATCGGGTGGCGAGCATGTGATCGCTGCAGGTGATATTTCCAAGGAAGCCGACGTCGAGCGTTTGATGCGTGAAAGCATCGAGGCCATGGGCGGTCTGGATATTCTCGTCTGCAATGCAGGCTACCAGATCCCGTCTCCTTCCGAAGATATCAAGCTCGAAGACTTCGAAGGCGTGATGGCTGTGAACGTGACAGGCGTCATGCTGCCGTGTCGTGCCGCACTCAAGTACTGGCTTGAAAACAACATTCACGGCGTGATCATCGTGAACTCTTCCGTTCACCAGATCATTCCCAAACCTCACTACCTTGGTTACTCGGCGTCCAAGGGTGCCGTTGGCAATATCGTGCGCTCACTCGCGCTCGAATACGCCAGCCGTGGCATTCGTGTGAACGCAGTTGCACCAGGTGCGATTGTCACGCCGATCAACATGTCCTGGATCAACGATCCGGAGCAGTACAAGGCCGTTTCAAGCCATATTCCGATGAAGCGCCCCGGCGAAAGTCGCGAAATCGCAGATACGGTTGCGTTTCTGGCATCAGAAGAAAGCACCTACATCACTGGCCAGACGCTCTACGTCGATGGCGGTCTGACGCTGTATGGTGATTTCGAAAAGAACTGGTCCTCGTAACCATATGAATGCTTCCCTTGCCGTTCTCGTTGTTGAAGACGATTTTCTGATCCGCACCTGTCTCATGGAATTCCTGCAGGATAGCGGAATGGCGGTGCGGGAAGCTGAAAACTGCGCCGAAGCTGCTGAGGCCGTCAGGTCCGAACCAGTGCTGCATGCACTCGTCGCGGATCTGACCCTGCCTGATGGCGACGGAATGGCCATCACCCACCTTGCGCGGGACAAGTGGCCAGACCTGCCCGTGATCTATATCAGCGGGCATGGTGCACTTCGGCGGGATGAGACGTCCGGTGATCCTGCACGAGACCGCTTCATTTCAAAGCCTTATACGCTGGCCAGTATTCTGGAAGCCATTGAAGACATGACCGGATCGTCGACCTCCTGAAGGTTTTCCGATGCAGACCCAAGCCGACCTTGCGCCTCCTCCTCATGCTGAGCATGCCGTGTTCCGTGATCGGGCCGTAAAGGCGCTTGAGGGAAACAGACCTCAAGAAGCTCTGAACCTGCTTCGGGATCTTCCTGAAAATCCACAAAATACGATTCTGCTCGCGCGAGCCTGGTTTCTTCTGGGAAATTATGAGCGCTCCGCCGAAGCATTGAGTACGGTTTCAGAACCCATCGGCCCCCATCCCGCGATAGCATTCTTTGATCAGGCGGCAGTGTTGGGCCGCCGCGCTGATTTGCTAAAGCTGCTGAAAGCCTGTGTCGCCAGAAATCCCGCTGATTACCGGCTTCCGGAGTTGCAGGGCACCATCCTGATGCAATTAGGCTATTTCACGGAAGCCGAGCGTTACATTCGCGACAGCATCAGCCGCCAACCTGAGGCCAACAGTCCCAGAAACACACTTTCCATGGTCCTTTACGAACAGGGAAAATTCGACGAAGCCCTCGTCGTTCTGGAGGATATCCGCAAAGCCTCTCCCGAAAACTGGGGGCCGCTATGCAATCTTGCCTGTATCCTCAGCAGTATCGGGCGGATGGATGAAGCGAACAATCTCTATCGCCACGCCATAGCGATCGCTCCAAACGAACCCAGCCTCAGACTTAATCATTCTATCGCCATGCTAAAAAGCGGACGGCTCGCACAAGGCTGGACCGAACATGAATGGCGCCTGTCCCTCCCCGGTCATACCAGCCTTCCCTATGGCGACCTGCTACCCACGATCTCACCAAATCTCGACCTGAGGGGTAAACGCGTTCTGGTTACGCAGGAGGAGGGTCTGGGCGATACGTTGATGTATCTGCGCTATTTGCCTGCCCTCGCAAGAACCGGCGCCAGCATTACTGTCTGGGGTGCCTCAACGCTTGCCGCCATCACGCGCCGGATCGAGGGCACGCACAGCGTCCAGACTGGCGGCGAACAACCACAATATGATTACCATTGCCCGTTCATAAGCTTGCCGCGCGCTTTTTCTGGCACGCCAGACGCAATGGGCGCTCCGGTGCCTTACATCACGCCAGCCCCCATAAAAGCCGAAAACTGGAAGAAGATCCTTCATCGGGATCGTAACCTACGCGTGGGGCTTGTCTGGGCCGGAGGTGCACGACCGGAAAACACGGCAGCCTACATGGTAGACCGGCACCGCTCCCTTCCTCTCTCCGCACTGTCTCCGCTGGCAGATCTGGATGGGATCAGTTTCTATTCCCTTCAGAAAGACGCAGCATCCAGCCAGATTGCAGACTTCCCCGGGAAACTCATCGATTTCATGCCGCAGTGTCTGGATATGGATGACACAGCTGCGCTGATAGCGAATCTGGACATCGTCGTGTCAGTTGATACGTCGATCGTGCATCTTGGCGGCGGCATGGGAAAGAAGGTCCTGATGATGGACCGCTATAATAATTGCTGGCGCTGGATGCATGATCGCACGGACAGCCCGTGGTACCCAACGCTGGAAATCATCCGCCAGACCCGTTTCGGAGACTGGACGGATGTGGTGCTGCGCGTCCGGAAAGCCCTCCAGAACGCGCTGATGTTACGTCAGTAGTTAAATCCGTATGACAGGCCAACGCTTGATCCTGGATCATTTTCAGGTGTCGTAAAGCCCGTCACCTGCCCACCCGTTCCAACGGTCGTGTTAATCTTGAGCCGCTTGGTCAGGTCGATCTGAACCTGCGCCTGTGTGCCCGCACCGGATGTGGCCTGCTTGGCACCCACATATACCCCTCGCATGACGTATTTTCCTGCTTCAAGGCTGGCTCCACCATTTCCAACGCCACTGCCACCACCCACGCTCAGGCGGTCCAGACCAAGTGCGTTGCGCACCGTTCCCAACGGATCAAACGACCCACCGCCCGCAAGCTGCGCCACGGCAGCCCCCAGTTCGGCCAGCTGGGTCGTGGACAGTGAATGACTGTCCGTGCCGAACAGAAGGATCGCCAGAACCTGATCGCGGGGCAGACTAGGAACAGACGTGAAATCCAGCTTGGGCGCACTGGCATATCCACCCACTACGAGGCTGGCCAGTGTGCCACTTGCATTACGATCCGCACGGAAATCCAGAGTTGGATCAAGCTTGTGGTTCACACCCGCCCCATTGAACCCGACACGACCATTGGTGAAATTCAGGTTGATACCCGCAAGATTGAAGTTACCACGCCGCAGATCAAATCCACCAGTAACGACCGGAGCTGTGCTGAGACCACCCACGTGCAGGCGCCCTTGCATTTCCGCAAAAATACCGTGCCCACGGACGAACAACTGGCCCGGTGACACCACATCGATCCCAAGACCGATCACCAGACTGCTCGTGCTGGTCGGTGCCTGCTGACCGGGGCGAATGACATCCAGCTGGGGCACTGAAGCAGGCATTGAATCAGGAATATTGATGGCGGCGTTTGGAATACCAATCTGACCATCCACATCCAGACGCGTCGTGGCCTGCCCATGAATATGCAGATCCGTATTGATCGTGGCAGTCAGCAGATCACTCGCGACGGGACGTGCCTTCTGCGAAACCACTCTCAGGTCAACCGGCATTCCCGGCCTAAAAACCCCAACGCTTCCATCCACAGCAATTGTGCCTGGTCCGGCATGCGCCAGAACATGCTCCAGCGTGATCGTGTCGCCAGTGGCAACAACCGCCCCACTCATATCCGTCAGGTGCACGCCCTGCGCGTAGTGGTTGAATGCTGCGTTCTGCAACGTCACACGGCCGCTGGCACGTGGATCCGCAGCGCTTCCTGAAACGTTGAGATTAATTCCAACCTGCCCCGCAAGGCTCATCCCGTTTGCACCGAGAACGCCATTCGCTACAGCAAGATTAACGTGACCATTCGTCGTCAGGGCTATCAGCCCCGTCTTTGACAATGGCGCAGTCCCACGAACCGCGAGCGCAATGGAAGGTCCCGCAGCGAGCGTGGCATCGACACGCGCCGCTTGTCCTGTAAGCCCGATATTGGCGAGAATTTCCGCCGCAGGGAGTGATGCCGCAGGGCCGGTCTGCATCTGCAGACCCCGGGCAGAAAGCGAGATGGTGCCCGTTGGGGCCTGAAGGGTTCCCCCCAACTTGGCATTCGCAGAAATAACACCGTTGGCAGCGAGAGTTGGTGCGAACGGTTTGGCAATAGCAGGCGTCAGATGATCAAGTTTCACCGCCAGAGCCAGAGACGGTTTGAGAGTGCCTGAAACATCAACCGTCGCGGGTGCAACGCCGCTCGGCGCCAGCGTGGCGAGAAGTCGATCTACACCCATATGATCGCCAAACGTTACCGTCGCAGGTTTACCAAGACGAACCTGCTCCCCTTTGACGAGCGCCATGAGGCGATCAACACGGACAGTTTTTTTGGGGAGATCAAGCAGGATTGCCGCATCTGCGTTCGCAGGAGCATCCATCACATTCTGGAACGCCCCCTTGAGTGCAATCGCCAGTGCAGACTGCGTTCCCTTTGCCGTCGCATGGGCCTGACCTGTAATGCCCTGCGCCTGCAAACCGGACAGATCCAGCGCCAGATTAAGATCTGGATCAACAAGGGGATTATTAATGGTTCCAGCAAGCTTCAGTGCCTTGATGGAGGCCGGAGCCATGGCCAGACTGCCATCAAGTCCCAGCCGAACCTGCGGCGGAGCGTTATCGGTCTCTGTCGTATGAAGGGCAAGCGTGAGATGGCCCGCTATGGCCTGTCCGACCAACCTGCGGAACGTGGAAAGATCCCGCACGGAAACATCCAGATCTCCCAGCGGCACCTTTGCTCCCGAAGGCAGGCGCAGGCTTCCCTGACCTTTTAGGCTGCTCCAGTCCAGCTTATGCAGATCTAGGTGGAACGTGCCATTCTCATCGCGCGACAGAGCGGTATCCAACGCCAATGGCGCATTGTCGAGCGTTCCGTTTGCAAGAAGCGTACCCTGTGGTTTGGAAGGCAGGTGTGCGAAGTCCGCATCAAGGGATAAAGGCCCCTTCACAACCTGTGTGGTCCCGAAGTCGCCGCCGATATGCGCTTTCACAGCAAGATCATCTGTTGGGCCATCGGCTGTGGCATTTAAGTCCATATTTCCCAGAAGGGACGGACTGACCTTTTTAAGGTCCGGCAACGAGACGGTTGCCTTTGTCTGCATCCGGTTGCCATGGGCGAGGTCAACCACAGCTTGAACCAGAAGATGAACTGCCTGCCCGTCCAGACCAAAACCCTTGAGCGTCAGGATATTGGATGGCGACTTTGCGAGGTGGGCTGAAAACTGCCCATCCTTGCCAATAAGGTTCAAGGCCTGAGCCTGCCCCCCTGTGATGGAAAGGCTACCCTTCGCATCAACCGTGAGGTCTGCCTTAGGTGTGGCGGGCATTGCAAAATCGGCTGAAAGTGCAGCGCTGCCCTGAATATCCGTTTTACCAATTGCTGCGAGAGGCCTCAGATCAGGCAGCGCCAGATCCAGATGTCCGTGGGCCGCAGGTTTAAGATTGGCAGAACTTGTGGCGTGAAGCAGGGGATGGTCGATTTTTGCTGTAATCGGCATCGTGTCTGCAAGTGGATGCGCAGAGACATCGACCGTCAGGGGAGCACTCGCCAGCAGTGTTGGCTCAGAGCCGGGGATTCTCAAACCATCCAGTGTAGCGACAAGATGAGCAAGCGTATCAGCGGGCCTGGCCCCCTCGGCACCATCAAAGCGTGCGTGAAGATGCCCGATACCCGCCCCGGCTGCCGTGAGGGCATCAATGTCCAGTACGCCAGCCCCGGCAGGAGCCTTGAACGGGCCTCGGAGAGAGGTATCGAGTGTGATCGCGTTCCAGCCAATACCCGGCCTCAGAACCATGGCAGGAGCATTTGCCCGGACGCGCAGATTTCCTGAATTATCGTACAGATTGATCGGACCCGTTGCGGACGCTGTAACCGGGCCAGCGCTCAGCCCGAAATCAAGTGCCGCATTCGTGCGTAGGCCATTCAGGTTAAGATGAAGATCGAGCGGATCAATCTGCGGCAGTTGCCCCAGTGTCGTGGCAAAACCACCAGCCCCTTCCTTGAAAGATGCAGCAAGGGCAATATGATCGGATGGCGTCTGAAGCGTAACATCCAAAGCAGATGCAACATCTAGTCGACCCAGATGGAGCCCTACATCCATATTCGGCAGCGTGCGCGCACTCACACCATTCAGGAAAGGCGCTACAGAGCCAATCCGTGCATGCCCATCAAGTGTGAAAAGGGTCGGTCGCCCCGTGAAATCTGCACCGACCTCTATCCTGTCAACGTGCAAACGCTCCAGATCCACACGCATGTGCAGACTGGATCTGGACGTGGTCGATTTCTGGGGCGCCGAGGCACCTGAATCCGAAACAGGCGCGCGGATGAGCGACAGTCGCCTTGCTGTCAGGGAGTTAACACGTGCGTCCATGTGCAAGAGCGACAGCGGCGACCAGCGAAGATCAAAATCATCCAGCTCAAGCCAGATGCCTTTCGTGTCGCGTATCCGTAGACTGCTCAGTGCAAGGTGTTGGGGGAGCATTCCGGAAAGCCCGGAAATTTCGACCATACCTCCCGTAAGCGGGCCGACCTTACGCTCGATCAGGCGCTGTCCCGGGCTGATGTTCACGCCAACCAAAACCACGGAAATTGCCAGCACCGAAAGTGCAACAGGCACACCGACAATAATCGCTGCGGACCAGAGAATGATTCTGCGTGCGCGCATCAGAAAGTCTCTCCGAGGCCGATATAAAGCTCCCATTTATCTCCATGGGGCGGTCGGTTTACAGGCAGTGCAACATCAACACGGATGGGCCCAATGGGGGTGTAATACCTTACGCCTCCACCATAGCCGACGCGCAACGCACCATGTCCCGGCGTTGAATTGTCTCCAACCTGGCCTGCATCGGCAAAGGCCGCCATTCCAAAACTCTTGAGAATGCGCTGGCGAAACTCGACACTGCCCGCATCAAGGGACGTGCCGCCGATCGCGTATTTTGTGTTGCCATATTGAGGGCCTACGCCCTGATAACGGAAACCACGGATCGTGGCTGGACCACCGGCATACAGACGCTGATCTGGCGGAATCTGATACGTGGATGCACCTTGTACCGACCCGACTATTCCACGGACGGCGAATACGCTACGCCCCGGCTTCGTAAGCCCCAGTCTTGCCAGGTCAAAATAAGTCGAAATCTGTGCACTCAAAAGCGTGAAAAAGGACGTCTGGCTCTCCAGAGATACCGATGGCGTAACGGACACAGATGCACGAATTCCATGTGTAGCGGGATCAATCGGATTGGAGAGTTCCGTGCTATCATATGTCCCGTTCAGGGGCGCCGAGACGATGAAATAGTTCCGTCCAACGCCAAACTGGCGAATATGCTCCTGTTCCGCCGAGAGGCTTCCAGACACTGTCCAGAAACGCGCGACATGCTGCGTGATGCCAACACGCGCCAACAGAGCAGTCTGGGTGTACGAATAAAGATCCTGACGGACACCCTCCACACGGACACTGAGATTTCTGCCCCGCCCCATGAAATCAGGCTTCATGAGATCTGCATAAACATCATATCCAAGCCCCTGCTGCGCTGAACCACCCAGACCGGTGACAAGCGCCGTCAGTTTCAGCCGCTCGGCGTTGCCGAAAAGATTATGATGCGTCCAGGTGGCACCAGCACGACCACCCAAATCAGTCGAATATCCAAGTTGGGCTGCAACGGTACGGCGCTTGGATTCCTTGAATCCAAAATCTATCGGCATCGCCTGAAATACACCCGGAACCAGACTCTTGCCCGGCGTCAGAGTGATAATAGGCGGCGCATTTCTCACCTGCACGGAAGAAAAAACACCCACGCTGGCCAGATCCTGTCGTGCAGCCTCGATCGTTGAAGGTTGATAAAGCTGCCCTTCTTTCACCATCAGTCTGCGCCGCAGGAACGCCTGCTTTACCTTGGCAAGCCCGCTCATATTAATTGGGCCGATTACGACCACAGGCCCTTTCGCGACACGAAAAACCAAATCCAGGGTCTTCGTTTCAGGGCGAAGATAAGCGAGCGGTGCGGACACATCTGCGACTGCGTGTCCTTCTTCCTGCAAGAGATCCTGAAGGTGCCCCTGCGCAGCAAGAACATCCGAGGCCACTGCAGGCTGCCCCGAGGAGAGGCCAAACACCTTCTGTTCCGCTTTATTCAACGTGACGGGCATTCCCTGTGCGGCAGCCTCGGCGGAAGTCGACGCGCGGCTGGCATCTGCGGGTGCAGATGCTTTTGCCTTGGATGGTGGAAGGTTGCGCTTTGAAGATGCGCTTTGCTCCGCGTTCCCCTCAGCACCTTCGGGCGGGGTGGTCAGAGTGATGGAGCCTATGTGAAACTGTGCCCCACGATTGGCAGCAATATCGATTTTCACCTTCGCCCCTGCCGGAAGGTTGTTAAGCGCCTCCGGAAGGATCGGATCACGGCCGTCTAGCGTGCGTCCACCGACAATAACGCTAATCTTTACCGAGCCCGCATAATACCCCTGAGACTGAAGCGCACCATCAATCCGGTCGTAATCACCACGGATCCGACCAGCGAGAGCATATGCACCTACAGCCTGCGTTTTCTGCAACGACTGGAGCATGGAAGATGCTGCAATACCAGTATCAACACTGACATCTTTGGTTGGCTCTATATTCGTCGTATAGGCGAGCGTCTTCTCACCAGCCTCCGGAGCCGGAGTGCGGGGAGCGGCCCATGAGGAAGACGAACAGACTGTCGCCCCCGCCAGAGCAAGGGACATGTGCCTGATGGCGAGGCTGCGGCCTGACTTCACCGTTATTCCTGAAACTGGGTTGCGGGAATTCCGGTCTCTGCCCGGAGAAGAAAACGACATTGATCAATCTGTACCCTGAGGAGCCTGCCACGACGGGCACTGTCAAGACTTTAACCGCGCATTTACCGCTTCGTTGCAATGCGTTTTCAGACCAGAGCCTGATGAAGATTGTCTCAACGCATCGAAACCCCTATCACTCACTACCCATGCCTCATCCTTCCGTTCCGTCTTCTTCCGGCCGAAGCCGTCACAGCCGCCCGGTCATTGATGCCAACGCCGCATTCCCGCGACACTACCAGACCACCCCGTCTTCTGCTGGACGGGCCTTCAGGTGCGCGCGTCGTCTGGCAACGATCCTAATCTGGGCATTCTGGTCGTGTGCTATCCAGGCCGTGCTCGTGCGCCTTCCGGGCCAGAGTAAAATCTATTTTGCCCGATTCTTCTGGCGCATAATATGTGTGTTTCTAGGCATAACCGTGCGTCGGGTTGGTGAAGTCGCGGCCAGTGTAAACAGCGCCGTAGATATCAAAAACGGCAAGCGCCCTGTCATTTTTGTTGGCAACCATTCCTCCTGGCTTGATATCGCAACCGTCGGAAGCATTCTTCCCACTGTGTTCGTATCCAAAAGCGAGGTCGGAAAATGGCCCGCTATCGGTACGATCGCACGCCTGGGCCGGACCATTTTCGTGAGCCGCAACCGGCAGGAAACTGCACGTGAACTACGGGAAATGGCAGAACGACTGCAGGGGGGAGACAACATTATTCTCTTTCCGGAAGGCACATCCTCGGACGGCTCGCGTGTTCTTCCGTTCCTGTCTTCTTTCTTTGCAATCGCGAAGCCCGGACGCCTGGAGCAGGCTGGCGCACCCAAGGCCCCTCCAGTGCTGATACAACCCATATCGATCGTCTATGACCGCCTTGAGGGCCTGCCGGTGACACGCAACCGCCGCAGCGTCTTTTCATGGTATGGCGACATGAACCTCGCCCCCCACCTCTGGTCCTTCGGCCAGTGGCGCTCAATGCGCGCAACGATCATTCTGCACCCTCCCCTTGCACCGGAAGATTTCAGCTCCCGCAAGGAACTCGCAAATGCAACGTTCGAGGCGGTAAGCCGTGGGGCGGAGCAACTGCGCCAGGAGCGTCATCCTGACGCGAAGACCAAGGTGTAGAACCATACAGGTTTCCCTTGACTCGCTGCCGTTTCCCACATCAGTCTCCAGAACAGGAACAGGTATGTTCCTGAACCATGAACTGGAGATGGAAACGCCTATTTCCACGTGTTCAGCACAGCTTCTGGCTGCTCTTACACACCGTCAATGCGCCATATCGGGCTTGACCCGACGCGCCACTGAGCCGATGTGTGCGCAGATGCCTGCCCTTCCTGGATCAAAATCGTGACCGCCCAGCCTTCATCTCCTGCTGTTCCTGCCCGCCATGGCCTCCATGTCATTACATGGGGGTGCCAGATGAACGTGTATGACAGCGCCCGCATGGCTGATGTTCTGCGCCCTCTGGGTTATGGACCCGTGGAGCGCCCTGAAGATGCGGACATGATCATCCTCAATACGTGCCACATCCGCGAACGCGCCGCCGAAAAGGTCTTTTCGGAGCTTGGACGTCTGAGAAAAATCCGCGAGGCACGCGAGATTGATGGACGCAGCACCATCATAGCCGTTGCCGGATGTGTTGCGCAGGCGGAGGGCGAGGTCATTCTCGCCCGCGCACCTTATGTGGACCTCGTACTCGGCCCGCAGACCTATCACCGACTGCCAGAAATGGTCGCACGCGCGGCGCGTGCAGGTGGCGCAGTCATCGACACGGATTTCCCGGTAGAGCAGAAATTCGATTTCCTGCCGGAAGCAGCCGCACCACAGACCGCCGGAAACCTGACGGCTTTCCTGACCATTCAGGAAGGCTGTGACAAGTTCTGCTCGTTCTGTGTAGTCCCATACACACGCGGCGCAGAAACAAGTCGCCCCGTTGCGTCGGTTTTGGCCGAAGCCCGCCGGATGGTGGCAAGTGGCGTGCGCGAGATCACGCTTCTTGGCCAGAACGTCAACGCGTATCATGGTGATGACGGCAATGGTGGCAGTGCTACGCTTGCAGGCCTTGCTGCTGATCTGGCCGCCATCCCAGGACTGGACCGCATCCGCTACATGACGTCTCACCCCCGAGATGTAGATCAGTCCCTTATCGACGCTCATCAGGATAACGCAGCACTGATGCCGTTTCTGCACCTTCCCGTGCAGAGCGGATCAGACAAGATCCTGAAAGCCATGAACCGCGGGCATACGTCAGATGAATACCGTGAGACCGTTCGCCGTCTTCGCGAGGTTCGCCCGGATCTGGCCCTGTCTTCGGATTTCATCGTCGGGCACCCCGGCGAAAGCGAAGAAGATTTCGAAGCAACGATGCAGTTGATCCGCGATATCGGGTTTGCAATGGCTTACAGCTTCAAATACTCCCCCCGCCCTGGTACACCGGCAGCAGGTCAGCCGCTACAGGTTGCGGAAGATATCAAGGACCGTCGTCTTGCAGAAATGCAGGCACTCCTGCGTGAGCAGCAGGATGCGTTCAATGCCGACATGGTCGGCACAACGCAGGATATCCTGATCACCGGAAAAGGTCGTAAACCCGGCCAGCTTTCCGGGCGTTCTCCTTACCTCCAGCCTGTTCACTTCGAAGGACCCGAAACACTTATCGGGTCGATCGTGAAGGTGGCAATCACCGAACGCCTCACGAATTCTCTTGGTGGAACCCTGATCCGGGAGACAGCCCCCGCTTGCTGACAACGCCCCCCACCCGTCCCGTCGCCACGAATAGTGGCCCCGAAGGTGCACGCACCACCGTGCTGCGCTTCAGCGATAACATTCTTCTGCAAAGGCTGCTGGGTGACCATGACCGGCACCTTTCCCGGCTTGAGCAGGGCTTTGACGTCAAGCTCTCATGTCGTGGCAACAAGATCGCGATTGCTGGTGAATCCGAGGCCGTATCGCGTGCGCAGGCAGCAATCATTGCCCTGTACAACCAGATCGAACAGGGCGGTAATATTGACAGCTCACAGATCGACGGCGTCATCCGCCTGACGGCCCTGCCAGCGAGGCGCCCTCGCCCGCCCGCAGAAAACCAACTTCCAGCGGATATGTTCGAGCCGCGGAAATCACCAGAACGCCAACCGGGCTCCCCAAAACCGGACGCTGTTGCCGGTCGTGGGCTGAACGGGCTTCCTGAGATCCGCACCAAACGCGGCGTTATTGCCCCCCGTTCCCACGGTCAGGCTGCATATATGGAAATGCTGGCCAAGACGGAGATGGTCTTCGGGATTGGACCGGCCGGGACGGGCAAGACCTATCTCGCTGTGGCACAGGCCGTGTCCATGCTTCTCGCAGGACAGGTGGACCGTATCGTCCTCTCGCGTCCCGCCGTTGAAGCGGGTGAGCGTCTGGGATTCCTGCCGGGTGACATGCGCGAGAAAATCGATCCTTACCTGCGCCCGCTCTATGATGCCCTGCATGACATGATGCCTGGCGATCAGGTGGTCAGGCGCATGGGAACGGGTGAGATAGAAGTCGCGCCGCTTGCCTTCATGCGTGGACGCACACTGGCACATGCCTATGTCATTCTGGACGAAGCCCAGAACACCACACAGGCCCAGATGAAAATGTTCCTAACCCGCATGGGACAGGGGACACGCATGGCCATTACAGGGGATCTAAGCCAGGTCGATCTTCCTCGTGGGGTCACTTCTGGCCTGCGTGAAGCCGTCGAGACACTGGACGGAATCAAGGGAATCGGTATCACAAGATTTGCATCAGAAGATGTCGTGCGTCATCCACTTGTGGGGCGCATCGTTGATGCATACGAACAGAAAGCGCCTGCCGGCAGGGACTTCTCCCGCGACCGGCCGCGCCGGGAAGACAATGGAACCGCCAAGTCGACACGCCGGTACTGACATTATCATCGAGGACGCCCGATGGCGCGCCTCGGTTTCGGACCTCGAGCGCACGATCCGGCGTGCGCTCACCGCATCTACCCGACAGGGTGGGCCGGATTTCTCGCAGGTCCCTGCCCCCTCGATCGTGCTGTCGGCAGATCGGGTGGTAAAGCGGCTGAATGCCCGCTTTCGTGGCCGTAACAAGCCAACCAACGTGCTTACTTTCGAACCGCTTTCGCCCCTGCACGGGGGAGATATCGTGCTGGGTTTTGAAACCGTTACCCGTGAAGCACAGACAGCCGGACGATCTGTACGCGCGCACCTGTCTCATCTGGTTGTCCACGGTGCCCTTCATCTGGCTGGCTATGACCATCATCACCCCGGAGAAGCCCGAGAAATGGAAAGCGTCGAGACGCGGACAATGAGGTCCCTCGGCTTTGCAGATCCCTGGCGTCAGGGCGGGAGTGTCCGGATATGAGCGATTCAAATGAACGCTCTGATGATCAGGGCAAGAGCAAAAATCGCGGTCTGTTCAACATCTTCGGCAAACGCGGGCGTGATCAGGGCCTTCGCGATTCGATTGCAGCCCTTGTTCATGAAGCATCCCAGCCTGGTGATGAGCCAGGCGACGAGCCTGAACTGGATCGTCAGGAGCGTGCGCTCATCACCAATGTCCTGCGCCTGCGCGAGATCACAGCCGACGATGTAATGGTACCTCGGGCGGACATCATCGCCATGCCGGGAAGCATCTCGTTTGAAGATGCGCTCGCTATGATGCGCCGGGAAAATCACTCCCGCCTGCCCGTTTATCGAGAGCAACTCGATGACATCGCAGGCATGATCCATGTGAAGGATCTGGTGGCCTATGTCGGCGATCCGGAAGCCTTTGACCTGAGGACACTCCTACGCCAGCCTCTGATGATCGCCCCGACCATCCCGGTTCTGGATCTGCTGCTGCAGATGCGCCAGCGACGGATGCACATGGCGCTCGTCATCGACGAATACGGCGGGATCGATGGTCTCGTTACGATCGAAGACCTTATCGAGACCATCGTGGGCGATATTTCGGATGAGCATGACGATCCGGTTACCATCCCCTGGATCGAGCGACCTGACGGCTCGTTTGATATCGATGCCCGCCTTCCCGTTCGTCAGCTTGAAGAACGCCTCGGCGCCGTTCTGACCGATGCAGAGCGCGAAGCCGAGATCGAGACGGTTGGTGGCCTTGTTTTCCGTCTGGCAGAGCATGTCCCTGCACGGGACGAGGTTCTGACCCATGAGACAGGCCTCGAATTCCGCGTTCTCGATGCTGATGCACGCCATATCCGCTCTCTGCGGATGCGCGTTCCTCATGACTGGGAAAAGCGACCCATTCCCACACTCAACGGACAGGATGAAGACCACGGGTCTTGACGACTGCGCCCGTTCGTCGTTCTGACTACTTCACCCTGTTTGCATCGGAGCCCTGCCAATGACTATCGGACGTCGTGCTTTTCTTGCTGCCGGACCGCTGCTCGTGGCGTCTGCTTCGATCCCTCGGGCATGGTCTGAAGGCGCAGATGGCACGGCAGGAGATCTGCGCATGACGCCACGCGTCATTGGCAGTCCCGATGCGAAGATCACGGTACATGAGTGGTTTTCCCTCACCTGCACCCATTGTGCCCACTTCTCGGAGACCATCTTTCCCGAAGTGAAGACAAAACTGATCGATACCGGAAAAATCCGCTACCGGTTCCATGATTTTCCGCTCGATCAGCTTGCGCTTCTGGCAGCCATGGTTGCGCGCTCTCTTCCTGTAGAACGTTACGAATCCTTCGTGTCGTCCCTTTTTTCCAGCCAGATGCAATGGGCTTTTTCGCAGGGCGTTGATCCTGTCGCAGAGTTACGCAAACACGCAGCACTCGCGGGCATCAATTCTGCAGAATTTGATCGCATCAACGCTGACGATGCCTTCCGGGAGGCCATCGTCAACAAGCAGGACCGGGATGGCGCATTTCTTCAGATCAACAGCACCCCGCATTTTCGTATCAATGAGACGCCCGCTCCGGATGCGTCTCTCAGCTACGACGACTTCGCCAAAGCAGTAGCAAAGGCTTCCTGAATGACCCGTATTCTCAAGATTTCACGCCGAGCCGTTCTCACGAGCGCTCCTGCACTCGCCATCGCAGGCACCGCTCATGCAGCGGATACAGCTCCGACCGATCCGCGAATGTCTCCCCGCATCATTGGCAACCCGGATGCCAAGATTCTGGTTCAAGAATGGTTCTCTCTGACATGCACGCACTGCGCACATTTCAGCACAAGTGAATTTCCCGAGGTCAAGGCCAAGCTCATCGACACAGGCAAGATCCGCTATCAGTTCCACGATTTCTGCGGCGATCAGGTGGGCCTGACGGCAGCTATGGTTGCACGTTCGCTGCCTGAAGAACGTTACGTTCCTTATATCGAGGCCCTGTTTTCCAGCCAGATGCAGTGGGCTTTCGCGGCCGGTGGAGATCCGATGCAGCGTCTGCAGCAGATGTCAGCTCTCGCAGGCGTATCTGCCGCACAGTTTGAGACGATCCGCAACGACAAGGCATTTGCCGAGGCCATGTTCAATCAGGTCCAGAAAGACGCGGACACGTACAAGATTGAAGGCACGCCTTACTTCCGCTTCAACGACACCCATTACGATCAGGACCCCGAGACCTATCAGAAGTTCGCAGATCTCGTTTCCAAGGCTTCCTGAGCCTTAATCCGGACTGCGTTCACTCTGATATGTCGAGCCGTAAAACGACGATCAGTCGCCTTTCCATAGGCGGCTTCAAAAGCTTCGCCGATGAGGTGCGTCTCGACATTCTCCCTGGCCTTACAGGTATCATCGGGCCAAATGGCTGCGGCAAATCCAATGTCGTGGAAGCCCTCCGCTGGGCAATGGGCGAGACGTCAGCGCGCGCCCTGCGTGGTGGCGAGCTAGACGACCTGATTTTTGCCGGAACCAACGCCCGCCCCGCCCGCAATCTGGCTCAGGTAACACTACACCTGACCGATGCGGCCGGGCTTGCTCCTGCTCCTTTTCAGGATTCAGAAGAACTTGAAGTGTCACGCCGGGCAGAGCGTGGGTCCGGAAGTGACTATCGCATCAACGGCCGCTCCACCCGAGCGCGCGACGTTCAAACCCTGTTCGCAGACCTCGCTTCCGGCGCACGGAGTTCGGCAATTGTCAGTCAGAACCGTGTCGGCCAGCTCATCAATGCCAAACCTGAAGAGCGCCGCCTCCTCCTGGAAGAAGCGGCTGGTATCACCGGTCTGCATGCACGCCGCCATGATGCGGAACTCAAGCTCAGACAGACCGAAAACAACCTTGCCCGCGCAGAGGACCTTAGGCTTCAACTGGAAGAACGACTGGTTAGCCTGGAATCCCAGAGTGTGCAGGCCAGAGCTTACCGGGAACTTTCAAACCGCCTTCGCGAAGCGGAAACACAGCTTCATTCTCTTCTACACGCCCGGGCAAATGCTGCCGTCAATCAGGGAATCACGGACCTCGCCAAGGCACGGCAACGCCTTAAAGAGGCAGAAGCTGCCGCCGAGAAGGCGACCATCGCCGATTTCGAGGCCAGACAGGCCACCCCAAAGGCTCGCGAAGAAGCCGACCGCCTCCGCATGGCTCTTGAGAGGCTGACAGTCCAGACAGAGACTGCGAAGACAGATCTGGATCGCGCGCGGCAGGGTCATGCAGATGCACAGGCGCGTCTTCAGCAGGTGCAGGAGGATTTCCAGCGCAGTTCATCCACATTAGAGCATCTGCGCGCCACGCAGGCTGAAACAGCGACAGAGCTTGAAAACGCCACGACAGAACAGGTCGCTCTCCCCGATAGCCTCAACCAGCTCCGGGAGAGCATCTCGGACCTTACCCAACGCCTGAAACTCGCCAGTGCAACGCTGGAACAGGCAACACGCGAACGCGATGCAGAGGCGGTCCGACGCGACGGCCTAACCAGCGCCTTCGATACATTGTCCATCCGGCTTTCCACGGAATTTTCTGCTGTTTCGGCCTTACGGGCGGAACTGGACACGCTCGAACGTAACTGCCCGGATGAAAAGACCCTTCATCAAGCCGAAACAGAAGCAGACCTCGCAAACATCCACCTGGACAAGGCTCGCAGCGCACTTTCCCAGGTCGAGACTGACCTTCAGAATTCGCGCCTCTCAATGGAACTTGAAGTGCGCGCCCTTGCTGAAGGGGAAAGCCGGCTCGTCGAAATTCAGGCGCAGGAAAACGATCTGAAGGCGCGGCTGGAAAACCTTCAGGAGCGCTTCAGACAGAGCAACGAAGCAAGACAACAAACTGCCTCAGCGCTCTTGCCCATCGAGAAAAGACGGGCTCTCGAAAATGATCTTTTGCGCCTGAAGGAAAGTCTTGCACACGCAGCGGCCGAGGAAAGTAGGCTCCGTGATGAGCAAGACGCCTTGGGCAATGCGTGGCTCGAAGCACGCGCGGCGGCCGAAGAAAGTGCGCAACGTCAACAGGCATTCGCCCGCGAGCACCAATCTGCCCTCCAGCTCGTTCAAAGCCTGAAACTGCAACTGGCTCAGGCTAAACAGGCTCTTGAGACCGCCCGCGCAGCCCTGATCCCAACCATTGAGTTTCAGAAGGCAGGCGACGAGGCAGAGCAGCTTGAACAAGAGTTGTCTGCCATACAGAACACGTTGACTGATACTGAAACGGCACTGAGTGCTGCAAATCAGAAAGCCGATGCCACTCGAGCAGCCCTTTCTGATCTAGAGAGCCGTCACATCAGGGCCACAGGGGAATGCGAAGGACTTGAACAGAGCCTTGCCGCTGCAAAAACGCAACCTGATGCTTTGGAAGATCATCTGTCATTTCCAGATGATCTGGCCCGCGCAGTTGCGAGTGCTCTGGCAGATGGTCTGGACGCCTCACTCGCCCCGGATGCAATTCCGGCTGACCGACGCTGGAAACACCTCGCAGACCTACCGGAGACGGCCTTCAGCGGAGGGATATCGCTTGCAACCCTGATAGATGCTCCGCCTGCTCTCAGGCGTTGCCTCGGGTCTATTTTTTTACTGGAAGACGAATCAGACGGCCCGTCTCTTCAGAAAAATCTGACGAAGGGTCAGGCTCTGGTCGGCAAGAGTGGCGCGCTCTGGCGTTGGGATGGCTTTATCCGTAGCCCGAATGCACCCGACGCCGGCGCTGCGAGGCTGGAACAGAGGCGAAAGCTCGCCGCGGCAAAAGCAGTACTCCTTGAGAGCGAGACATTGCTGCCAGCCGCGCGTCAGGCTGCCCTCTCCGCTCTGAGTGAGCGCACGGCCTGTGAAAATCTTCTCAAGGAACAGCGCGCAAAACGCGGGCAGACAGAGCCTCAACTGGCGAACGCACGCAGCCGGGTTGCAGATATCGAACGCCGGGCAGCCCTCTCCCGTGGAATTTTTGAACAAGCCGAGAGGCGCGTAACAGAAAGCGAAAATGCTCTTCAAGAAGCTGACACACGCCTGAATACAGCACAGCAGGCACTCTCCTCACTGCCCGACCCTGCGACCTTCACCCAGGAAGCAGAGACACGCGCGAAAGCCGCACAGGATGCGCGCAGCGCAGTTTCAAAGGCATCGGAGCATCATCAGAACGTTCATGCCCAGCATGACGAAAGCGCCCGACATCTGGATCAAGCAGTGGTTCGCCATGAAAGCGCAGCGATACGCCTTTCTGAACTTGATGCCGCGCTAGCCAGGACAAAAGAAGAAACCGAAGAACTTTCGGGCCGCCTGCTGGACATTCTGCACTCCACGAGCCGTCCGGACATTCTTGCCCTTATGGAAAAATCAAAGGCAGCTCAGGAGCGATATGAGGTATTCGGCAACGATACACAGCGCGCTTCAGATTGCCTTTCCAAGGCGATAACGCAGGCAGATGGGCGCCGGGAAGCATTACAGGCGCTGAACCATTTGATCGCAACGTCTCAGGCACGTCGTGAAACGCTGCTTCCACGTCTGGCCACCCATGAGGACCTTCTGCGACAACTCCAGCATCAGCACACTCAGGCTGAAGCCAATATCCTCGCTCGACCTGATGCCGCCCTGCTGGAACAATCCGTTCTCAGCGCCACGGAAACGGTGGAAAACCTCCGTGAGACACTTGAAAAAAATCAGTCCGAAGCGTCTGAAATGGCGTTGGGTGAAGTGCGCATTGCTGGGCAAGTATCTGCATTGACAGCGCGTCTGGCAGATTTAGAGCAACAGATCAGTGCCGCAAACCTGACCCACACAGAACTCACGGCACGACGCGGAATTCTCCAGCATGAACATGAAAAGGCCAGTACGGAGCCCGAACATTTTGAGGAAATACTCGCCCAGCGGGAAAAAGCGCTGACTGATCTCCGTGATGAGTATGTTATAGCCCGCGAACAGGATGAAGCCGCCGCAAAAGCTGGAGCGGAGACCCAAAAGATATGTCGGGAGGCCGAGCAGGCCCTTGCAACTGCTCGTGAAGCCATTGCCACACTGACAGAGCGCGCCGACCAGGCCAAAGCCGCGCGTGACCGTCTTCTCAGCGAAAGTGAACCACCCCGGGGCGGAGAGATTCCTTCAGATCTTTCCGATCAGGCGGAAAGCAGCCTCCGACGTCGCATTTCAAAAATGACGCGCGAACGCGATGATCTGGGCGCGGTAAACCTGCGCGCAGACATTGAATATCAGGAAGCGCGTGAAACAGCAGAAACGATTGCACGTGAACACGCAGAACTGACCGCCGCCATCAGCAGGTTGCGCGGCGCGATCGGTAGCATCAACAAAGAAGGCCGAGAGCGTCTTGTTGCTGTCTTTACCGAAGTGGACAGGCACTTTCAGTCTCTATTTTCCCGAATGTTCGGGGGCGGTCGTGCACATCTTGGCATGGTGGGAAGCGACGATCCGCTCGAAGCCGGTCTGGAAATATTCGCCCAGCCCCCCGGCAAGAAACTCTCCACCCTTTCCCTGCTCTCGGGCGGAGAGCAGGCGCTGACCGCCCTATCCCTGATTTTCGCGACTTTCCGCTGCAATCCTGCCCCGATATGTGTTCTGGACGAAGTAGACGCACCACTGGACGACGCGAATGTCGAGCGCTTCTGTTCGTTACTTGCAGACATGACAAAAGAGGCCGGAACACGCTTTCTTGTTGTAACGCATCACCAGCTTACCATGGCCCATATGGACAGACTGTTCGGCGTTACGATGCAGGAACGGGGTGTCAGCCGAATTCTTTCCGTGGACCTTGGACGTGCGGCACAGATGACAGGCGGTTGACGTTCTGTTGCGAAAATCCGACATTATCGTTCCACCAGTCCCGACGTCTGTCAGACGGAGCAGTGAGAGATCGTACCATCTTTGCGGAACCCGCCTTCTCCGAACCCATTCTGACCCGTATCCGCGAACGCGGCATACGTGTAGTGGGAGACGTGCACGGCGATCTGAATGCTTTCCGTCATGCAACAGCCACTGAGCGTTTTGTAATCCAGCTTGGTGATCTGGTCGATCATGGACCGGATAGCGCCGGCGTTCTGGAACTGATGATCGACCTGATCGACACACGGCGCGGCCTTTTTATTCTTGGAAATCATGACCGCAAGCTGGGCCGCGCCCTCGAAGGCCGACGCCTCAGGCGAGACCCTCCGCTCGAAGAAACCCTACGCCAGCTCTCAGACCCGGAATATGACACCCTGCGCCAGCGGGCTTATGAAGAAATTGCCGGTGCTCCGGTCTGGGTGAGGCTTGGCAACTCTCTTTTCGTACATGGCGGTTTTCACACCGCGATGCTTTCCCTTCCGCCCATGACCGGGCTTGGAGATATGTCGGCCCCACTCTCCCGAGCCCTTTTTGGCGAGACAACCGGACGCATGCAGCCGGATGGTTATCCCGAGCGTCGACTGAGCTGGATCAACCGCATCCCCGAAGGCATGACTGTCTATGTCGGGCATGATCGTCGCTCAACGGACGGTCGCCCCTGGCGCCGTACCGGCCGACTGGGCGGGACAGCCGTCTTCACGGATCTGGGCGCCGGGAAAGGTGGACACCTTGCATGGATAGACATTAATGACCCCTGAGACCAACACACCTCTTGCTGAACTTGAACGCCTGCGCGCCAGTATCGACAATATTGATGCGGCACTCATTTACATGCTGGCAGAGCGCTTCCGTTGCACCAAGGATGTGGGAAATCTCAAAGCCCACGCAGATTTGCCTGCAGCAGATCCTGCACGCGAACAGCGCCAGATCGAGCGTCTGCGCAATCTGGCAAACGATGCCCACCTTGATCCGGATTTTGCAGAGAAATTTCTCTCGTTCATTATCCGTGAAGTCATTCGTCATCATGAAGCCATTGCCGCCAAGGCAAGTGAAAACAACGCTTCCTGATGACAGAGCGGCGCCTTGTCCTGTTGCGGCATGCTGAAGCTGGACCGCACCTGCGCTCAGATGCGGGAGACAGGGCGCGCCCTCTTACCGAGAAAGGCTTTCAGCAGGCCACGACTGTCGGACGTCAACTGGCGCTTCTTGCTCCAGATACGCCCATGGAAATATTGTGCAGCCCGGCTCTGCGAACGCAGCAGACAGCTGCGGCTGTTCTGGAAATCCTTCCTGCAGCCACAGATCCTGTTTTCGAAGACCTGATCTATGGCGCCACAGTGGATGATCTCTATGGCCTGATCCATGCTGTCTCCGAGGACATTCAGACCGTCATTGTGATCGGACACAACCCCACCATAGGGGCGCTGGCCTATGAGCTTCTGGGCCCAGCAATACACATCCCTGCCTTCAGCAATCTGAGAAACGGCTACACTCCTGCGAGCATGACCATTTTCAGAACCGAGGCGCTCTGGCACGATATCCGCCCGTCGACCGTTCAGGCCGAATTCCTCATTACCCCCTAAAGCTGCCCGATACCTGAATTTCCAACGTTCAAGCTGGAACAGTCTCTGGGAAAAAACAAAGCTTGCAGATAAGCTGTCCTCATCATCTGCCGCTCAGGGACTGGTCACTTTTCTGATGGAAAACAACAAAAACACGTCCGCATCGCTGCATGTTGAATCTGCAACTGGTGCTGCAGGTGCAACCCTGCCAGTGCTTGACGGGTCCATGGGACCATCTGTCATTGATGTGAGAACCCTCTCGCAACAGACGGGCATGTTCTCTTTCGATCCAGGATTTGGTGGAACAGCAGCCTGCACCAGTAGCATTACATTCATTGACGGCGATGAAGGCGTCCTGCTGCACCGGGGATATCCCATTGAAGAACTGGCTCTGAACGCCAGTTTTACCGAGACTGCCTATCTTCTTCTTTACGGTGCGCTTCCAACCTCCGCGCAGTACCATGATTTCTGCACGGATATGTACACGCACCGCATGCTCAACGAGCAGATCCGGAACTTCTTCAACGGCTTTCGCCGTGATGCCCATCCGATGGCCATTCTGTGTGGGACCGTTGCAGCACTTTCCGCGTTCTACAACGATGGGCTTGATGTCTCCCGCGCCGAAGCCAGAGATCTCTCAGCGCGCCGCCTGATCGCAAAAATTCCAACCATTGCCGCTTGGGCATATAAATACACTATCGGAGAGCCGTTCATCTATCCGGATGAAGCGATGCCCTTCTCCGAAAACTTCCTGCACATGCTGTTTGCCCGCCCCGGAAACCACTACAAGGTGAACCCGGTTCTCGCGCGGGCCATGGACAGGATCCTAATTCTGCATGCCGATCATGAACAGAATGCCTCAACCACGACTGTGCGTCTGGTTGGCTCTACAGGGGCAAACCCGTTCGCCTGCATTTCAGCGGGTATAGCCGCGCTGTGGGGCCCCGCTCATGGGGGCGCAAACGAAGCCGCGCTCGCAATGCTGGAATCGATTGGAACGCGCGAAGGCATTCCGGCTTTCATGGAAAAGGTGAAAGACCGCAATTCCGGCATACGCCTCATGGGGTTTGGCCATCGCGTCTATAAGAACTTCGATCCACGCGCCAAAATTCTTCAGGCAACCTGCCATGAAGTTATTGAAGAACTGGGGCTGGATCGTGATCCGCTTCTGGATCTTGCCATGGAACTCGAACGTATTGCGACCGAGGACGAATATTTCGTCAGCCGTGGCCTTTATCCGAATGTGGATTTCTACTCCGGCCTGATCCTCAAGGCACTGGGAATACCGACCTCCATGTTCACCGTGCTGTTCGCGGTCGCGAGAACAGTCGGATGGGTCAGTCAGTGGAAAGAGATGAGCGAAGATCCGGCTGGGCGCATCAATCGCCCGCGGCAGCTCTATGTTGGAGAAAAAAAGAGGTCCTTCACACCGATGAAGGACCGGGACTGAAAGTCAGCAGTCGCAGCCGCGGGTACGCCCGCGGTCCTGGCGGACGACATGATGATCAATCCACTCCGCAACCAGGCGGCGTGCTTCAGTCAGTGACGATTCAGGGTGGTGAATGCGATACAGCGTCGTGCAGGCAGCAAATGCCTGCATATCCGGCTGTCCCACATCACGCAGTTCCTGATAGGCCGTAATGACGGCGCGTTCGCATTTCCGTCCGATCCGGCTTGTCTCGATGCTCACTTTGGGGTCCTGACACGTAAGAGACGTTGTTATGAGAATCACTCTCATAAAAGGGTCTGCCATCAGGTGCAAGAAGACAATGAGAGATCGCTTTTCCCCCCTACCCTTCTGCGGCCCGGACCGGTAAATCTCTGGGAGAAATTCTTTGGAGAACGTGATGACTGAAACCGGCGATACCCCCCAGTCCAGCCGCCATACGCAGTGGGATCGGGATGCAGCCCTGACCACGGCCCGTATCCTTCTTGAGATCAAGGCGATCAATTTTCGCCCGGAAGATCCCTACACGCTGACCTCCGGCTGGAAGTCGCCTGTTTATATCGATTGCCGCAAGATCATCTTCTTCCCCCGCGCCCGCGTGAAGATCATGGAACTGGCAGTTGAGAAGATCGGCCGCCATATCGGCTACGAGAGCATTGACGCCGTTGTGGGCGGTGAGACCGCTGGCATCCCGTTCGCGGCCTGGATTGCAGACCGTATGATGACGCCCATGGCTTATGTCCGCAAAAAGCCCAAAGGCTTTGGCCGTAATGCCCAGATCGAAGGCGACGTTCCCGATGGCATGCGCACCCTTCTTGTGGAAGATCTGACCACGGATGGCGCATCTAAAATCCGCTTTGCCAACGCCCTGCGTGATGCTGGCGCCATCGTTGATCACACTTTTGTGGTCTTTTTCTATGGCGTCTTCCCGGGGGCACACAAAACCCTTTCCGACATGAACATCTCCCTGCACTCTCTGTGCACTTGGTGGGATGTTCTGGAGGCATGTGCTGGCGGCAACTATTTCTCTGACCGCGACAGCGCAGAAGTGCGCCGTTTCCTTGAAGACCCCTGCGGCTGGTCCAAAAAGCATGGCGGTGTTGGCAGCGCAGAAGAAGCACTGGCACTCAAGGCGAAAGCCGAAGGCTGATGCCGCAGGGCCACTCAGCCCCTGCCATGCGGGTTCTGATATTCGATTCCGGAATCGGCGGTATGGGTGTCGTGCAATCACTGCGCGACACCCATCCAACCCTACATATTGACTACCTGGCAGACACGGCGCTCTTTCCTTACGGTGAACAACCCGATGCGCCACTTACGCTCAGAATCGTCTCACTGCTCAAATCTGCCTGTGACAGGCTGCTGCCTGATATTCTGGTCGTTGCATGCAACACAGCCAGCACCATTGCGCTTCCCGCACTGCGTGAATGCCTGAAGATTCCAGTGGTCGGATGTGTGCCACCCATTCGCTGGGCCGGACGCGTCTCCCAAACCCGTACAATAGGTCTGCTATCAACATCAGCTACTGCACGCAGACCCTACATCATAGATCTGCATCAACGCTTCGCCGCAGATTGTCGCTTGCTGACACACGGCGCGCGCGGCCTTGCAGACCTGGCGGAGCGAGCCTTTCTGGGGGAGCCGATTGCCGATGATGATGTCCGGCGCGAGCTACGGCAGCTTTTCCAGCAGCCTTTCGGAACCGAAATCGATACGATTGGTCTGGGCTGCACGCATTACACATTTTTGATGCCCGCATTCACCCGACTGGCGGACCAGCCAGTTACATGGCTCGACCCGGCTCCTGCAGTGGCACGTCAAGTTGGCATGGTGATGAGTCAAATCGCGCAGGAAGATCGCAATGCCCGATCCGCACGCCTGCTCATGACCAAGGCTCCGTCGGATTGCATAAGGCTCGAACGGGCTGTCGAGAGGCTGGGATTTACGTCCTGGGAGGTCTTCTCCCCAGTCAGTATCCCAGCCTAAGCGTATCGGATCAGCGTGCCCGGTTAACGGTGTATTGCACTGTCCGCTCCAGAAGCCCACGCAGTTCGCTTTCTGGGAAAATGGACAGCGCTTCAACAGCAGCATCAGCATATGTCTGAGCACGTGCAATCGTGACGCCAATCGCGTCCGTTTTTGCAATCAGCTCCAGAGCGCGCGGAAGGTCGGCATCCGTCTGCTCGCCCTGCTCGATAACACGCTCCCAGAACACTTTTTCTTCCGGCGTGGCCGCATCATACGCGGCAAGAACTGGCAGCGTGATCTTGCCCTCACGCATGTCGTCTCCAACTGTCTTCCCGAGGGTCTGCTGATCTGCGGCATAATCCAGAGCATCGTCGACAAGCTGGAAGGCCATTCCCAGATTCGTGCCGAACGCGTCCAGCGCCTCTTCTTCCGCAATCGGGCGATCGGTCAGAACAGCACCCACGCGACATGCTGCGGCGAACAGGGCCGCAGTCTTGCCATGAATAACTTCGAGATAGCGGTCGATTGGCGTGGAAAGATCGTTCTGCGTGGCCATCTGCAAGACTTCTCCCTCTGCGATCGTCGCAGAAGCAGCCGACAGAATTGCCATGACCCGGAGCGAACCATCCGCAGTCATAAGCTGGAACGAACGTGCGAACAGGAAGTCCCCCACAAGCACGGAAGCCTTGTTGCCGAATACGGCATTTGCCGAGGCCAGCCCGCGACGCAGCGTGCTTTCGTCAACAACGTCGTCATGCAGCAGAGTAGCTGTGTGGATGAACTCTACGCAGGCGGCGAGGCCAACATGCCGCTGACGATCAGGAGCAGGCTCATATCCGCACAGACGCGCAGAGGCGAGTGTCAGCAACGGGCGCAGGCGCTTTCCACCAGCGGCAACAAGATGCGCTCCCAGCTGCGGAATGAGCGGTACGGGGCTTTGCATCCGCTGAACAATGGCACGGTTACAGGCGTGCATGTCTTCTTCAAGGAAAGCAGACAACGCAGACAGTGCGCTCTCGCCTCCGGCGTCCTTGAGCACGCGCTTCTCCTGGGTTTCGGCGGCTACGGCGTCCGGTGCGGAAGAATCCAAGGGTCACTACTCCACTTCCCGCACTGGCACTGTACCGTGCGGCCACGATATGATCCGATACGCCCTGCTACCTTTCCAGAAACCGGAAGGCAGGCACACAGTGTAACGCCGGACAAAAGGTTGGAAGACCATATGAGCGGCAGCAGGAAGACGGTCAACCCGTTGGACGACAACGATAGCGATACAAAGCGGTTATATCCCGTTTCAGGCCCCGAAGAACGCGATGGCACCCTTCTTGGGGGGCGCCTTCGCTACAGGCAGTTTTCTGCAGGATACAGAACCGGACTGGAGCCCGTCCTCATGGCTGCGGCTGTTCCGGCTCTGGCCGGTGAGAGCGTTCTGGAGGCTGGATGTGGTGCCGGGGCGGCCCTGTTATGCCTCAGCCATCGCATTGAAGACCTAAAAGGCATCGGGCTGGAGCACGACTCTGAGACTGTGGGGCTGGCCAACCGGAATTTCAGTCTCAATCACGGCACTGCCACTCTGGAGGCGATCAAGGCTCGTTTGCCTGACATCCCCCGTAGTCTGCGCAGTTCCGCCCCCAATGCCAACGGTCGTTTTCATCACGTCATGGCCAATCCGCCCTGGCACAACCCGAACGGAACACCCTCTCCAGACAGTCGCCGACGCCTTGCGCTGCACGCTGAGGAGGCAGACCCGAACAGCTGGATCAGCACCCTGACGCGATGGGTTTTACCGGGCGGAAGTCTGACATTTGCGCTACCGGCAGCTGCTGTGGATACAGCCTGCGCAACACTGCTCTCTCATGGGTGTGGTTCGCTACAGCTTTATCCGCTCTGGCCAAAAGCCGGACGCGAAGCAAAGCTGGTCATCCTGCGCGCCATTCATGGCGGGCGGAGTATTTTCCGCCTGAGAGCGGGCATGATCCTGCATCAGGATGATGGACAGTTCACGGCCGTGGCGGAAAACGTGCTCCGGCAAGGACAAGCCCTGCCGGAGCTTTAAAATGGTCAGTCGAAAACGTTACCTTCGAACGCTTCTTCCCATGTCCCCGATGTAGAGGCGCGGGAATATTCCGTTGAACGGCTCTCGAAGAAGTTGGCATGCTCGACTGCGTTGAGCATGTCATCAATCCACGGCAGCGGGTTTTCATCGTTGTGATAGATCGGATCCAGACCAAGCTGGGTCAGGCGACGATCTGCAATGAAACGGATATAGCGCTTGACGTCCTCTGAAGAGAGCCCCTCGACCGCACCCATTTCGAAGGCCAGGTCGATAAATGCATCTTCATGTTCCACCGTCGTCCGGCAGATCTGAGTCAGCTCTTCACGGAAATCCTCAGTCCAGATTTCTGGGTTTTCACGGATGAAGGTTCTGAACAGCCGGATCATGGACAGGCAGTGCAGTGTCTCATCACGAACGGACCAGGAAACGATCTGGCCCATGCCCTTAAGCTTGTTGAAGCGCGGGAAGTTCAGCAGGATCGCGAACGAAGCAAATAGCTGCAATCCTTCCATGAAGGCACCAAACGCGGCCATAGTCTTCGCAATTTCACGCTTGCTGTCGATGTTAAACGACTGCATGAAATCGTATTTGTCTTTCATCTCCTTGTACTTCAGGAACGCAGAATACTCAGTTTCTGGCATACCGATGGTATCAAGAAGATGCGAATACGCTGCGATATGAATCGTCTCGATATTGGAGAACGATGAAAGCATCATCAGCACTTCAGTCGGCTTGAAAACCTGGCTGTAATACTTCATGTACGCGGAATTCACTTCCACGTCCGCCTGTGTAAAGAAACGGAAAATCTGGGTCACAAGATGCTGCTCAGACTCGGTCAGCGTCTTGTGCCAGTCCTTCACATCGTCGGCCAGCGGAACCTCTTCCGGCAGCCAGTGAACACGCTGCTGGGTCAACCATGCATCATAGGCCCATGGGTAACGGAAAGGCTTATAGACCGGATTTGCGGTCATCAGATCGAAATGCTGCTCGGTCGGAGCAGCCTCGGGCGTCTTGTTTGTGTCGCTCATCGCTTCATCCTCTCGCAAGCTGCCAGCCATTACTGGCAGCTCAGGCATTCCTCGTAATCACCAGTGCTCATCTCGCCACGCGGGGCAGCGGTGAGCGGGACCACATATTCTTCTTCATTTAGAATATCGCTCTTCAGCGCGACCGTAGACACGGCATCAGCGCGCTGGATGGAGAGCGAACGGCAGTAATAAAGGGACTTCAGACCCTTCTTCCATGCCTGATAATGGATCTGATGTAGGTCACGCTTATGCACATCCGCCGGCAGGAACAGGTTAACCGACTGTGCCTGACAGATGAACTGCGCACGATCTGCGGCGTGTTCCACAATCCAGCGCTGATCCAGTTCGAACGCCGTTTTATAGACGTCTTTCTCGTCCTGTGTCAGGAAATCGAGATGCTGAACGGACCCCTTGTTCAGGGTAATTGAGCTCCAGACCTTGTCATTATCCTGTCCGCGCTCTTGCAGAAGCTTCTGAAGATGACGGTTACGGACAGTGAAAGAGCCTGACAGCGTTTTTTGCAAAAAGACATTCGCGCTAATCGGCTCGATGCCAGGGCTTGCGTTTCCGGTAATGATCGAAATGGAAGCCGTCGGAGCAATCGCAAGTTTATGCGAAAAACGCTCCATGATGCCGTATTCCTCGGCATCCGGGCATGGGCCGCGCAGTTCTGCCAGATGCTTCGAAGCAGCGTCAGCCTGCTCACGGATATGGCTGAATATCTTGCGATTCCAGACCTTCGCCATCACGCTTTCAAACGGGATCGAGCGCGCCTGAAGGAAGGAATGGAAACCCATCACTCCCAACCCGACCGAACGCTCACGGGCCGCAGCATATTTTGCGCGCTCCATATCGTCCGGGGCACGGTCGATAAAGTCCTGCAGCACGTTGTCGAGGAACAGCATGACATCCTCGATGAACTGAGGATCATCCTTCCACTCGTCCCAGGTTTCCAGGTTCAGCGAAGACAGGCAGCAGACTGCCGTGCGATTCTTACCGTGATGATCAATGCCGGTGGGCAGCGTAATTTCGGCGCAGAGATTGGATGTCTTGACCTCAAGGCCTGCAAGCTTGTGGTGCTGGGGACGGGCGTTGTTCACGTGATCGGAATAGATCACGTAAGGCTCGCCCTGCTCCATGCGGGCCGTCAGGATACGGATCCAGAGCGAACGCGCTGAAACCTTGCGGATGATGCTGTGATCCTTGGGAGACAGCAGCGCCCACTCTTCGTCCTTTTCAACCGCGCGCATGAACGCATCCGTCACCAGCACGCCGTGATGAAGGTTCAGCGCCTTACGGTTCGGATCGCCACCTGTGGGGCGGCGCATTTCAGTGAACTCTTCAATTTCAGGGTGCCAGACCGGCAGATAAACCGCCGCCGATCCACGACGCAGACTTCCCTGAGAAATCGCAAGCGTCAGGCTGTCCATCACGCGGATGAACGGGATGACGCCGGATGTCTTGCCGTTGCGGCCGATATTCTCGCCGATGGAACGCAGATTGCCCCAATAGGAACCGATACCGCCACCCTTGGACGCCAGCCAGACGTTCTCATTCCAGAGCCCGACGATCCCTTCCAGACTGTCTTCCGCTTCGTTCAGAAAGCAGGAAATGGGCAGGCCGCGCGATGTGCCGCCATTGGACAGGATCGGCGTCGCCGGCATGAACCAGTGCTTGGAAATATAATCGTAAATACGCTGTGCATGGCCTGCATCCGCGCCATAATATGAAGCAACACGCCCGAACAGGTCCTGATAATGCTCACCCTCGAGCAGATATCGGTTGTCCAGAGTGGCCTTGCCGAAATCTGTCAGCAACGAATCACGAGAGCGGTCAACGCGAACTGCGTGATGCCCCGGAAGCTGCACGACATCATCGAACATGTCCGGTGTTTCTTCAATGCCCGTTACTGGCTCAGCGCAGGGTGGGTGGTCGGAAACGGGACGAACATCATGAGGGCGGTCAGCCGGATGGGATGTGTCCATCGTCACGTCATGAAGTGTCATTCGCTGTCTCCGGCGTATAGAATTTTGCTTGGTTGATCACTCCAATTCCACGACTGGAGAGCCATCGCAAGCAATCAATTCTCTTGAAAAATCTGTTCTGCTGTGAACCAGCAACATCGCACATCTATGGCACGGAATCTGTCCACACCCCTAGATATAGTGTTTGGCGCAGAAAACCGCCACAAGCCCGCATCTATCCTCATGCGGTTGGCGCGATATGGCATTCCAGCCACAAACGACACGATAATGCGATCCGATATTCCCGCCGTGGAAGCAGGCAACATTGCCTACCCTGCCACGTTGAAGACTGGAGCCACTCAACATCTGGAGAGCGTCACCCATGAGTATCGACAAATCTGCATCCGCCCATTGGAGCGGCGGCCTGAAAGACGGCAAAGGCACGATTTCGACACAGAGCGGCGCGCTGGAGGCCCAGCCTTATGGCTTCAACACGCGCTTCGAAGATAAACCCGGCACGAACCCCGAGGAGCTCCTCGGCGCAGCACATGCGGGTTGTTACACGATGGCCCTGTCCATGATTCTGGGCGAGGCAGGCTTTACTGCTACGTCACTGGATACAAAGGCAATCGTATCTCTGGACAAATCAGGGGACGGCTTTTCCATTACCAAGGTCCATCTCATTCTGCGCGGCGTCGTGCCCGGCGCAGACGATGCCCGGTTCGACGAATGCGCGAACAAAGCGAAGGTGGGATGTCCGGTGTCGAAACTGTTCAACACCGAAATCACGCTGGATGCGCGGCTGGAAAACTGAGCGCCCCAGGGAGCGACGGTCAGCGCCGCTCCCACCCACACTGCGCATGATGGCGTAGAAGATGGTCTGCCAACACACAGGCCATCATTGCCTCAGCCACAGGCACCGCACGGATTCCGATACAGGGATCGTGCCGCCCCTTGGTGCTCACATCAACGGCCTCACCCTTGCGGTTGATGCTAGGGACAGGCGTCAGGATCGAGCTGGTTGGCTTGATCGCAAAGCGGGCAACAATGGGCTGACCCGTTGAAATTCCACCCAGAATTCCCCCAGCATGGTTTGATGCAAACACAGGACCAGGCGCAATCGGGTCCGCGTTCTGCTCACCGCGAAGGGCTGCGACTGCAAAACCATCGCCAATCTCGACCCCCTTCACACCATTAATGCCCATGAGCGCCGATGCGAGATCCGCATCAAGCTTCCCATAGACAGGCGCTCCGAGTCCGGCTGGTAACCCTTCAGCGACAACATCAACAGTCGCGCCGATCGAGGATCCGGATTTGCGGACCGAGTCCAGCAGTTCCTGCCAGGACGAGACCGAATCTGCGTCCGGGCACCAAAGCGGATTTCGCTCCACTTCGTCCCAGTCCCAACGGGCAGGATCGACCTGATGGCCACCGATACCCGTCAGCGCCGCACGAATCTGAACCCCCTCGCCCACAAGCGTTTTCAGAAGCACGCGCGCAACCGCACCGGCTGCAACGCGCATTGCGGTTTCACGGGCGGAGGAACGGCCACCACCGCGATAGTCCCGAATCCCGTACTTCATGTCATACGCAATATCGGCGTGACCGGGACGATACCGCTCGGCAATTTCCCCATAATCACGGGAGCGCTGGTCCGTATTCTCGATCATGAGCGAAATCGGCGTACCGGTTGTCATGCCCTCAAATACGCCGGAAAGGATTTTCACCTCGTCCGGTTCCCGGCGCTGGGTTGTGAAACGGGATTGCCCGGGCCTGCGACGATCCAGCCATGGCTGGATATCCGCTTCGGACAGCTTCAGGCGTGGCGGGCAGCCATCAATGACACAACCGATCGCTGGTCCATGGCTTTCCCCCCATGTTGTAACGCGGAACAGATGCCCGAAGCTGTTGTCCGACATATCAATCTCCGGAAGAGACCACGGCGATATCGGGGGCTTCCGGGTTCTTCATGCCAACGACATGATAACCGCAATCCACATGATGGACTTCGCCCGTAACACCACTGGACAGGTCGGACAGGAAATACATCCCGGAACCGCCGACATCCTTAAGAGAGACGTTGCGCTCCATCGGTGCGTTAAGCTGGTTCCAGCGCAGGATATAACGGAAATCGCTGATACCATTGGCCGCCAGCGTCATGATCGGGCCTGCGGAGATACCGTTCACGCGGATATCATCACGGCCAAGGTCCGCTGCCATGTAGCGTACGGAAGCCTCAAGAGCCGCCTTCGCAACACCCATGACATTATAATGGGGCATCACGCGCTCCGCACCCAGATAGGTCAGGGTAAGGAGCGAACCACCCTTGTTCATCATCGCGGCGGCGCGGCGGGCAACGGCCGTGAAGGAATAACACGAAATGTCCATGGCCTGCAGGAATGCTTCGCGCGGGGTATCAACATACCGTCCACGCAGATACTGCTTGTCTGCCCAACCGATGGCGTGCACGAGGAAGTCGATCTTACCCCAAACCTTTTCGATTTCGGCAAAGGTTTCGTCGATCGCGGCATCATCGCTCACGTCACAAGGCAAAACGAGAGTGGAGCCTACGCTTTCAGCAAGCGGGCGAACGCGCTTACCAAGAGCCTCACCCTGATAGGTGAATGCAAGTTCAGCACCCTGTGCAGCACAGGCACTGGCAATTGCCCAGGCAATAGAATGTTTGTTTGCAACGCCCATGACGATGCCGCGTTTACCCTTCATGAGGGTACCGGTCACCGGCGCCGGGATGTTGTCTTCGGTTTCTGACATGTTTTCAGCTTCCTGAATCGCGTTTGCGGATTAGGGTCGTGGTCGCACAAGCGCAGGCCACGGACAAGTGCGCTTAGTGCGTGGCTGCTCACAATTTACGACGCAACGGAAATGCAACACACGGGCCTTGATGCTCCGGAAAACCCTTGGCAAGCCGCTGGCATATTACATTTCAGCTTCTTGAACGCTGCCAGTTTGAGCCGCTGGCGAGACCGATTATGATGCGTGGACCAGAGGGAGATGCAGAACCATGAACCATACCCCAGCCCAGCAGACCGGTAACCCGCTGCTTGATTTGACTGCGAACCCCTTCACGCTTTTCGCGGCATGGATGTCGGATGCTGAAAAATCCGAACCGAATGATCCCAACGCCATGGCCGTTGCAACCTCCACGCCCGATGGCCACCCTTCAGTGCGAATGCTGCTACTCAAAGGCGCGGATGAGCGTGGGTTTGTCTTTTATACAAACATGGAAAGCCGCAAAGGCGGAGAGCTGTTAGCGAACCCGCATGCTGCCTTGCTGTTTCACTGGAAATCACTGCGCCGCCAGATCCGCATTGAAGGGGCAGTCGTGCCTGTCAGCCCACAGGAAGCAGATGCATATTTTGCGAGCCGCTCTCCAAAATCACGCCTTGGTGCCATCGCATCAGATCAGTCCAGACCACTGGCCAGCCGCGAACTCTTTGAAGAGCGCCTGAGAGAGACCGAAGAGCGCTATGGCGAAGAAAACATCCCTCGCCCCGCAAACTGGTCCGGCTTCCGCGTTGTGCCTGACGCCATGGAGTTCTGGCAGGACAGGCCTTTCCGCCTTCATGACCGCGCAGTCTGGAAACGCTCGGGCACGGAATGGAACGTCACGCGTCTTTATCCGTAATAGATAAGAAAATTTTTGCTTTCAGGACCCGGGGGAAACCGCCCATGCTCAACAACATCAAGAACATCCTCCTCCCCCTTAACGGCTCCGGCGATCTGGAATCGGTCATGGGGATCGCTCTGGAATTTGCCAAACGCTTCGAGGCACACCTTTCTGCAGTCGTAGTTGGCAGTGACCCATCCGAGGTTGCCACTCTCGCAGGAGAAGGTCTGTCTGCAGGCATGGTCAGTGAAATGATTGATGCTGCCGCAAACGAAGCCCAGCGCCGCGCCATAGAGGTCCGGGCCTATTTCGATGCGTTGATGCGCCAGAATGCCATCGAACGTTACAGCCCATCCTCCGCAAGCAGCCCACCGGGCGAGCATGTGAGCGCAAGTCTCGATGTTCTGGACGGATCGGAGCATGACGCCATCACCTGGCGCGCCCGTCTGGCCGACATGACGCTCGTTCCTTTCCTGGCGACGGATGCTGATCCACGTGCCTCCGAGACGCTGCATGCCATCCTTTTTGACAGCGGACGCCCGCTTGTCATCGCACCTCCGAAGCCCCCGAAAAGCGTCGGCAAGCGTATTGCGATCGCCTGGAACGGTACGCCTGAATCATCTCTGGCGCTCCGTTGCACTCTCCCTTGGGCAAAGACCGCAGAGGCCGTCCAGATCCTGACCAGCCCAACGTATCAGCGTCGCGGTCCCGAGGCGGAAGACGTTCTGGCGTATCTGCGCCTTCATGGAATTTCCGCCACGGCGCGCACTTTCGAGCCTATAGACCGGAGTGTCGGTTCAGGCCTTCTGACAGCAGCGCAGGAATTCGAAGCCGATATGCTGAGCATGGGTGCATATTCTCATTCCCGTCTGCGCCAAATGATCCTCGGCGGTGTTACGCGTCACATTCTGGAGAACGCAAACCTCACCGTGCTCATGAGCCGCTAAGCGATTTCCCTCAGCTGGAGTTGCCTCCCTCCGGGCAGTTCCAGCGTTGGGAAACCGACAGTTTTTTCGACGCACTGCATGAAGGATTTTTACCGTGCTGCTTTCCCGCCTTATGTCCGGCGCCTGCGTCGCTATTTTCCTGGCTGCTCCTGCATCTGCCATGGACCTGAAAGCAGTGCAGACCGGTCAAACCCAGCCGTTGGCATTGCAACAGCCTGCCAACCGCGTAAGCGTTGAAACCGTGCCGTCTACACGCCTCAGGCAGGGCTACCACAGCATTTTTTACACACGAGATCCGGCTTCGGGCGCAGTTACGCTAACCACAACGAGCCGTCAGCCATATGCGGGGCATGATACGGCGCCAGTTACGGTTTTGCGGGAAGAAAACGCTTGGTCCATGCAGCAGGGAACATCTCATATGCAGGCAGCCATGCAGGTTGATCACCTGCCATGGAATGGCCGTATGCTGATCGGCCGCCTTAGGAATGCCGAGGGGCCGGTTGCGACCCTGGAAACGGACGGCAATCACGTAACGTCTTCTGTAAATGCTGGTCACGGGCCGCAGAGCGTTGTGTCAGGCGCGGTCTATCCACAAAACCGGATCGATTACAGCATCAGTACCGCCCCTGAAGGAGTGATAACCATTACGGTTAACGGGACGAAAAACATGTTTCCCGTGGCACCTGCTGTTGCAGCACACCCTGTATGGTTTGAAGCCGTTGTCGGTGAAACGGACGCTTTGCCTGCTCGCAAGCCAGACTTCGCCCGCGCAACTTTTTTCAGCATAAAAGCAGATCATCAACTCCGTTAACTTTTCCGGCTCCCGCTTCCTAAGAACAGGATTTTGCTCCCACTTCCGGCGCGTGCTACCGGAAGACCCATGATAGCGCCCACCCGTCTGATCCGTATCTGGCTGGGGATCTGCCTGCGAACGTCACGCTGGCAGGTCTCCGGCCCTGCTCAGACCCGCAGGATCGTGACGACCGCAGGCGCAGGAACACTCGTCGCATTCTGGCACCGATCGCTGACTCTGAGTCCCGCGCTATGCTTCTGGGCACGATCAATCGAGCCAAAACTCTCCTTCCGCATGATGGTGTCCAAGAACAGGGATGGCCGCCTGATTGCCGATATCGTGCGTCCCTGGGGCTTCATCGGCATACATGGATCGTCTTCCAAACGCGGCAAAGACAAGGGAGGCGCCGCAGTTCTGCGTAAGGCCCTGCGTGAGTTGAATGATGGCGCGATCGTCGCGATAACGCCCGACGGACCACGCGGCCCGGCCGAACAGCTTCATCCCGGTGCCATCGCACTTTCCCGCCTTGCAAAATGCCCGATAGTGCCAATTGGGATGGCCTCGAATAATCCACGCCTGCCCTCATGGGACGGGTTGGCATTTCCCCTCCCTTTCAGGCAGGGCAATTTCGTTCTGGGAAAACCCCTCTTCCAGCCCGACGCCGAAACACTACGTACAGCCCTGATAGATGTATCCCGCAGGGCAGATGATCTTCTTGCAGCCCAGAAGCAAACGCCCACTGATCGCGTGTGGCGCCTTATGGGAACGGTGATTGCCCCCGCCCTGACCATGATGCTGCGGGTACGTCTGGCACGAGGCAGGGAACTTCCAGACCGCCTGCGTGAACGCATGGGTCTGGGCGGAGGCAAACGGCCCGAGGGACAACTTCTGTGGCTTCATGCTGCGAGCGTAGGGGAAACACTTTCTGCGCTTCCCCTGCTGGATGCGCTGCTGAAAGAACGCAGCGATTTATCCGTCCTGTTCACAACGGCCACAGTTACCGGCAGCGAAATCGTTTCTCGCTATCCAGAGTTTGGCAAACGTGTGATCCATCGTTTCATCCCTCATGATGTTTCACGCTGGATCAGCCGTTTTCTGGATCGCTGGCGTCCGGATGGCGCTGCGTTCATAGAGAGTGAACTCTGGCCCGGCGTCATTGCTGCCTGTGGCCGCAGAGCCATTCCCGTCATGCTGATCAACGGGCGCCTTTCAGATCGTAGCGCCCGCAGATGGAAACATGTGCCCGGCATTGCCAGAAAAATGTTTTCCCGCCTTGACTGGATTGCAGCCCGCGGCCCCGAAGATGCCGGACGCTTCAAGGCGTTGGGCGCCTCTCCGGTTTACGAATACGGTGATCTGAAGCAGGATGCTCCAGCGCTACCCTTTGACTCTGAAGAACTCACAACCCTCCGCTCCCATATCGGAAAACGGCCTGTCTTCGTTGCCGCGTCAACCCATCCAGGCGAAGAAACCATCATTGCTGAAGCCGCCCGTATTGCCCGCAAAACGTACCCAGATCTTCTGACTGTTATCGTGCCGCGCCACCCATCTCGGGGCCAGGAAATCGCGGAGCAGCTTCACGCCCCCAGACGCAGTCAGAAAAAACTACCGGACTGGGATACACCTGTTTGGATTGCGGATACCCTTGGTGAACTCGGCCTTTTCTACCGGCTCGCGGATCATGCTTTTATTGGGAACTCGTTGTCCGGAAAGGGCGGCGGTCACAATCCGTTCGAGCCCCTGCGTTTGAACGTCCCCACGGCCACTGGCCCTCTGATGCAAAACTGGCGGGAGGCATCCACGATGCTGGCTGGAACCCTTCAGACCGTATACGATCCATTAACACTCGCCGAATGGCTGATTTCCGCCCCATCTGAACTCCCGTCAGGAACGAATTTCGGACACTCCGTCATTCCCCCGCTCTGCAAACGGATTCTGGACACGCTCGACCAATGAGGCTGCACCCTCCCCGCTTCTGGTCCCGTCCGGGAATGTCTCTCCTGACTGCGGCCTTCGTACCTTTTTCTTCCATCACGACCCGTCTGGGCCGCCGACGCAGGCGTCGCACACCCTTTCAGGCAAATGTCCCTGTTTTGTGCTGCGGCAATGTAACCGTAGGCGGCACCGGCAAGACACCACTCACACTGGATCTGGTCAAACGCCTTCAGGAGCGGGGTATGAGCCCGCATATCCTAAGTCGCGGCCATGGCGGGAGTGAAAAGGGGCCGATCCTCGTAGATCTGCGCGTGCATCAGCCGCGCGACGTCGGGGACGAACCTCTCCTGCTCGCGGCCGCCGCCCCGACATGGATTGGCGCTGATCGCTCTGAAACCGCGCTTTGTGCCGTTGGCCATGGCGCGGATTGTCTCGTCATGGATGATGGTTTTCAGAATCCGACACTGCATCAGGATGTCTCCATCCTTGTCGTGGACGGGCCGAGCGCCTTTGGAAATGGTCGCGTGCTCCCAGCCGGGCCATTACGCGAGCCACTGGCCGATGCGCTGGATCGTGCATCTGCACTTGTCGTAATTGGTGATGACACTCACAAGCTGATCGCACATCTTCCACAGCCGTCACATCGCACGCAGGCCAGACTGATCCCCGGCCCCGAAATCCGTAATCTTCAGGGCAGACGGGTGGTGGCCTTTGCAGGCATCGGCCGACCGGAAAAATTCTTCGATATGCTCCGCGACGCTGGCATCAATCCTGTCAGAACAATCTTTTTCCCGGACCACCATCAATACGGTGCGCGTGATATCCGGCGCCTCGAAGCGTTGAATCGGGAGCCCGGGACAACACTTGTCACAACCACAAAGGATGCCGTGAAGCTTCCAGCCACGTTCCGGAGCCAGATCCAGGTGATTACGGTCGAACTGCGATGGATGGACTCAGCCTTCCCTGATCGCCTGCTGGACCTCCTGATCCCTACTCCATGAAAAAAATACTGCACAAAACCGAAGCAACTGTGGCGCGCCTCCTGCTTCATGCCCTCAGAACGCTCCCCCCCGCAGCAGCGTCAACACTGGGCGGCATGACGGCCCGGTTCATTGGTCCGCGACTTCCAGTTTCGCGCATTGCCAATACGAACCTTAAACTCGCACTCCCTTATCTAAATGCCCGCGCACGTAAACGCATCGTCCGGGAATGTTGGGAAAATCTGGGCCGTACCATCGGAGAATTTCCCCACATCGCAGCCCTGCCTCATAACAGCCCTTCCGGCCCCGGCTGGCGCGTCGAGGGAGCGGAGCACCTTGAGACGGCCAGACAATCGGGCAAGCCCGTTATTTTCTTTTCCGGGCATATCGGAAACTGGGAACTGATGCCGCCAGTCGTCGCACGGCACGGTCTTCCATTTGCATCGTTCTACAGAGCAGCAAGCAACGAAGGCGTAAACAGCCTGATCCATGATCTTCGCCGGAATGCGATGGGTCAGGATGTCCCAATGTTTCCAAAGGGCTCAAAAGGCGCACGTTCGGCACTACGCTATCTGGGTCAGGGTGGTCATTTAGGTGTTTTGGGCGATCAGAAAATGAATGACGGAATCGAGGCGTCCCTCTTTGGACGTCCCGCCATGACGGCATCAGCAGCCGCTGTATTTGCTCTGCGACATCAGGCCCTGATCATTACAGGGCATGTCTATCGTGAAGGGCCAGCCAGACTTGTTCTGCAGGTCGATGCACCCATCCATCCGGTTGCAACAGGCGACAGGCAGGCGGATGTCCTTGCTTTGACACAAAAACTTAACAATCGACTTCAGGAATGGATCGAAAAACGCCCAGGCCTATGGCTCTGGCTCCATCGTCGCTGGGACAAATCTCTTTATCGGAAGCCATAGGCATCTTTCGAGCCATGCATTAAACGCATGGCAGATTTGCCACAGTGGGGAAACTTTGTGTCTTGAGAACCGCAATCTGTGACATTTGCGATTGTGAAAAGCGCATTTGACGAACTAGCCTGACCTTATCGCTTCCAACCGGGGCTTTTCGTTCTGGTTTTTTTGATGAGGACCTTCCTGATGGCGCAGGTAACTTCGCTTCTCGAACTCTCTCACCGCAGCGTGAGCAGCAATGTCGTTCTTCTGCGACAGGGTCTGCTTCCACGCCACCGGGAATATCTTTCGCGCTGGCTGGATGCCGGTCTGCGAATGGGTCTTTTTGATGCTGAAGTCACCACGTCAGAGCGCGTGGTCGACATGGACGGCAACGCACCTGTCGATCACGTTCTGGTATGGGTCCGCGAGAACCCCGATCCAGCCTATATGCTTCGCCCGCAGGGTATGCGCTGGATCCTGATCGATCAGCTGCGCAATCATGAGCTTGGCAGCTACGCCAGCTTCGAACTGGCGCTTCACACGATCCGCCCTGTTCTTCCGCTGGCTGAAATCGCCGTCGCCTGAGCCTCAGCTCGGGCGAACAGCAATCTCCCGAGACGCTGGAACAACGATCCTTGCCCCGCCACCTGGCTGAATCTGAAAAATCGCCAGGGCACGTGTCACATGACCATCCGGCAGAAGACGGAACAGACCGTCCACTCCCATAAATCCATCAGCACGTGTCAGGCCCTGCGCCGTCACACCCCCCTGCTTGATCAGAGCGCCTGAAAGAGCCGCCGCATCATACGAAAGATCCGTCACAGGCGATGGCGGCTGATGATAGACGGCGCGATACTGCGCAACATATCCATTGCGATCACGCGCATCCGGAGCGGCATACCAGGCGCCATGCAGAGCACCGAGCTTGCCGTCGAAAGCCTTCCACAATGCTGGCCCCATAATCTGGACATTGCTGGCGTCGATATGATCGGCCTTCAGCTCGGCAATAACCTGCGCGAGCGCCAAACCCGTATCTGCGAGAACAAGACCATCAAATGGCGGCGGCGGAACAGCCACCGCAGGAGCTGGTGCGGCCGGAGCAGCAGACACGGGAGCGGCAGGAGGCGCCTCGGCTACAGGATCAATAGCTGACGGACCATCGGCAACAGGTGGCGCCACGACCGGGGCAGTAGCGGGCATGCGCGTGTCGATCGCAGAAAGAGTTTTTAACCCGCTGACAATGCTCTGCGGATCAGCAGAGTGATAGACAATTTGGGGGACCGCAAGACCTGCATCCTGGCAAGCCCGCACCAATCCGTCTCCCGTGGCATGACCGAGAGCATTATCAGGCAGGAAGGCTGCGAAGGTTTTGCGGCCGGTAGCACGTGCAGCATCAATCATGCGGCGCACCTGTTGCTCTGGCGTCAGACCCAATACCCAGACACCGGGCCGCGCATTGCCGGAATCACTGGTAAAAGCCAGTTCCGGCAGGCCAGCATTCAGCGCAACTGGAGATACCATTGCCGTGTCAGTGGCGGTCAATGGCCCCAGAAGTATTGCGTCTCCATGCGCTACAGCATCATTGACAGCCTGCAACGAACCACCAGGACCATTGCTGTCATGGATATCCAGTTTTGGAGAGCCGTGGCTCGATAGGGCAAGCACTGCTGCATCCCGCATCCGGGCGCCAATCACAGCGTTCCGACCCGTTAGCGGAAGGATAAGCCCCACATCATGTGAGGCATTTGCGCTATTGATACTTCCGGGAACACCGTTCACACCCGGTCCTGGCGGCGTGTTGCCCCCAGCACAGGCGGCAAGTGTCGCCAGTGCCCCAGCCGCCACACTGATACGCGCGCCCTTGCGCAGACGAGCCATCGGGCCAGAATAGGTACCGACGAAGGCCACCGAGGATGCAGATGTCCGAGAAACCATGTTCCGCTGAAACTCCCTTGAGCACTACGCCTGAAATCCCGCTGGACCGTGATCCGGCAGGAGGAGGGCGTCTGATATTGGTTGCAACGCCAATCGGCAACCTTTCCGACATCAGCGAACGCGCCATTGAAAGCCTGCTTTCCGCAGATGCCATCCTTTGCGAGGACACCCGCGTTACAGCAAAGCTCCTGATGGCGCGAAATATTAGCACACCTACCAGAACGCTGCACGATCACAACGAACAGGAGCGCATACCGTTCCTGATCCAGCAACTCGAAAATGGAAGCAGGTTTGCGCTGGTTTCCGACGCCGGAACGCCGCTCGTGTCAGACCCTGGCTACAGGCTTGTCAGAGCGGCGATTGCAGCAGGCATCGAGATCACCTCAATCCCCGGACCAAACGCCGTCGTCACCGCTCTCACACTTTCGGGTCTGCCTCCCCTGCCGTTCATGTTTCTGGGCTTTCCACCCAAGATGGAAGCACGCGTTCGGGCATTCGAAGCTCTTCGGGCAGGCGAGCAGGCTGGGATTCGTTCCACGCTGATCTGGTATGAAGCCCCCCATCGACTGGTCGACACATTAAAAGACCTGATTGAGGTGTTCGGGCCAGCTCGTGAAGCCGCAGTTGGACGTGAACTCACGAAGCGTTTTGAGGAAATGGTGCGCGGAACGCTTGCGGAGGTTCTGTCGCATTTCGAGCAGACAGCTCCGCGTGGCGAAATCACCCTTCTGATCGGGCCGCCGGCCGAAGACGACAGTGGCGCGGATGATCTGGACCGTCATCTGGAGGAGGCATTGGAAACACATTCCGTAAAGGATGCCGCAGCCCTTGTTGCCGGGTTCATCAAGCTTCCCAAACGGACCGTTTATGCCCGCGCTCTGGAACTCTCCAGAAAGCGATGAAGAAAACTGGTGGTGCGGTATTTTTCCGTCCCACCAGAAAAAGATCAGTTTTCAGCTTTTGGCAAAACAAACAGGGACTGCGCGACTGCACCTCCGAGATGCACGTCGGAAAGCGCGATCGTCGTGGAACGACCTTGCGCATCCTGCACAATCCAGCCGAGCAGTGCCAAGGGAGAATCGGACAGAAGCAACGTCAGATTGCCCTCCCCCGGATTATCCGAACGCTCCAGCGTAACGTGTAACTGGCCTGAGGTATGCTCGAATCCGGTCACCGTAACATCGCCGGAGAGATGCAGGTCAGGGCGCAGGAGCAGCCCCAGCGGCGTGCGGTCCAGCGGGATCGTCGTTACCTGCCCCACGCTACGGTCCTGAAATACAACACGCCCGTTATTCGCGACGAGCAAAAGCGGACTCGGGCTATCATAATCGAAGCGCATCTGCCCCGGCCGACTGAGCGTCGCTGTGCCAGACGTCGTTTTTCCATCCGGTGCCGTTTGTAAAAAACGAGCCTGTAGCGTCGTGATCGACGCAAGCGTGTCCTGAACGCGGGCTACCCTACCCTGATCAGCAGGACGGAGCTGTGCGGGTACCGCCTGAGCGAAAGCCGCAGACGGAAGTGCCATCATGGGCGAAAGAGCCAGAGCAAATAAGCTGGCGCGTAAAATAGAACGGTTCATCATGGTCTCAGGAACTTCCAATCAGCACGCCGGTTGCAAAAACCAAAGCTCCACCCAGTAAGACCTGAGCGAAAGCAGACGCAAATGGAGTGTCCTGATAACGCCATCGAATCCACGAAATCAGGCTCAGTTCAGCGGCAACCGCGAAAATGGCAACGCCGAAAGCGGCATGAAATTCAGGAACAAGAAACGGCAGCGTATGCCCTATCCCACCGCCGAAAGTCATCGCACCACAAATCAACCCGCGCAGCAGCGGTGCGCCACGGCCTGAAAGCTTGCCGTCATCGGCCAAACCCTCAGCCAACCCCATGGAAATGCCCGCGCCTACAGACGCAGCAACACCCACGAGAAAAGCCGCATGAGTGCTGTGCGTTGCGAATGCCGCTGCAAAAACAGGGGCAAGGGTCGAGACCGAGCCATCCATGAGGCCAACAAGACCAGGCTGCACGATCCGCAGCACGAAATCGCGCCGACTGCCCTCATTCTCATTATCCCGCTGATCATCACTCAGGCGGCGATCAGCGATTTTCCTAGCTTCGATCTGATGCCGTTCTTCCTCGGACGCCAGATCCCCCAGCAATTTGCGCACTTCCGCATCTGTGGTCTGAGATGCAGCCTGACGATAAAAGAGCGCTGCTTCCCGCTCCATTTCGGCGGCCTGTGCACGAATGGCTTCAATACCGCGATTTTGCATCTGCCAGGCAGATTTTCGCACGGGAAAACCACGCACGTCCTGTCGGCGCACAAGGGGGATATGATTTCCAAAACGCTGAACGTAGAGATCGATCAGCTGCCGGCGATGCGTATCCTCTTCCAGAACCATATCCTGAAATATGGCCGCACTGCCAGGGTAATCCGTCTGAAGCATCTGGGCAAAATCTGCGTAGATATGCCCGTCCTCTTCTTCGCTCGCGATGGCAAGCGCGAGTATTTCGCGCTCCGTAAGATCAGAAAGCTTCGGCACGTTATACGGCTGACTCTGTAAAGATCGGCTTCACGTTTCCGCCCCACGCACCCTCATAAAGAGCAAGCCAGTATTCCGCCTGATTCGGGCCGCCTTCTGCGATCAGATGCAGGGGATCAAGATAATGCGCCTCATTGCGAACACGCGCGCGAAGCCCCTGCTCGGCCAGTGCGATCACCCGCTTTGCAAGCGCCTTCAGACCACCCGGGAACGGAGCATTCATTCCGAACTGCGGTACCTGCGCCCGCAATTGCGTATAAGCCTCCCAAGGCTGCTCCTGCACAAGCTTTTCAGCTTCCAGCAATGTTGCCGGATCATAAAGCAACCCAACCCAGAGCGCAGATTGCGCAACCATCAGTTCGGGCTTTCCAGCATCGGCTCCACGCATTTCAAGAAACTGCTTGAGGCGAACATCCGGGAAAACAGTTGTCAGATGGTCTTCGAAATCGCCGATCGTGGGCGTAAGACCTTCAAGGCCGGGCTGCGCCTCACCTGCGAGCCAGCGCCGGAACGAGCATCCTGAAACGTCAATATTTCTGCCATCCCGCGCCACGAAATACATCGGAACGTCCAGCACCCAGTCGATATACTGCTCAAAGCCAAATCCTTGCTCGAAGAAAATTGGCGGCTGGCCAGCACGCTGATTGTCGGTGTCCGTCCATATCCGGGCACGGTTGGACATGTAGCCGTTTGCTTTACCATCAATGAAGGGAGAATTCGCAAACAGCGCAGTTGCCAGAGGTTGAAGCGCCAGCGAGACGCGCATCTTGCGCGCCATGTCTGCTTCGTCCCCAAAATCCAGATTGACCTGAACCGTACAGGTGCGAGCCATCATATCCAGACCAAGAGAACCAACCTTGGGCATGTAATTGCGCATGATCCCATAACGGCTCTTGGGCATCCACGGCATCGCCTCACGCGTCCATAGCGGCTGGAATCCCAGTGGCGAAAAGCCCAGTCCCAGTTCAGACGCAGGTCCGCGGATCAGGTCAAAATGTTCCTGCATCTCGGCCTGTGTTTCCTGCAGGGTCTGAACGGGAGCGCCCGACAGCTCGAATTGACCTGCTGGCTCCAGCGAAATCGAACGACCTCCCTGAGCCCCCTCTCCCTTGAGGCCAATCAGGTGCTCACCATCATGGATGGGAGCCCAGTCAGGGCCTTTCAGGGCATGCAGAAGCGCACTGATACCTTGTGGTTCATAGGGCGGCGGGGAAAGAGGCTCACGTCCATCAGCGCGGGATGGCAGAACGAAGCCGAACTTCTCGTGTTCTGTGCCGATCTTCCATTCAGCCCGCGGCTTGCAGCCTCGCGCCAGGGTCTCGACAAGCTGGTCCCGATTCTCGATCGGAGCCGAATTGGACTGGCCGGGATTTGACATGGCGTTAGGCCTCGTCTTTCAAATCGTTGTTCGATAATGATTGAACTTGTAGCAGGTCAGGACGTCCTGTCACCTCCTGCAACATGTTAAAACCCCCTAGCCACAGCAAGCCTTACAAGGCCTGCACAGACAGCGGTCTCAGCCTTCAGGATCAGGGACCCGAGCGATATGCTCCTCACAGCGGGATGACGCTTCAACAGCGCAACCTCTGCCTCTGAAAATCCCCCTTCAGGGCCGATCAGAAGCGCCTCTCCGCTCACTGTTCTCGTTTCTTCCTGCTGGCGTTCCAAAGCAACACAGAGTGCCCTGCCTTCGGGCCACTCCGCGAGCACCTGCCGCAGAGGCGAAAGAGGCTGAATATGTGGCACATCCAGCCGCTCGCACTGCTCTGCCGCTTCTTCGGCGATCAGAAGAAGGCGGTCTGCGTTAAGCCTGTGGGTATTCGTCCGTTCCGTGACGACCGGCCGGAAAGACGTCACCCCAAGCTCGGTCCCCATCCGGATAACGAGTTCAGTCGCATCACGTTTCAGGGGAGCAAACAGAAGTTCCACGCCTTGTGTCGCGCACTGCGGCCGTTCGAGGTTTCGCAGCACCACACTCCCTCGGTCTTTACGCAGCGTATGAATACGCGCGCTCCACTCTCCATCGCGCCCGTTGAATACCCGGACCGCGTCGCCCACAGAGTGGCGCATGACGTTTCCCAGGTAGTGGGCCTGCCCCGGAGCAAGCGAAATTTCACATCCCTGCGTAAAGGTCTCACCCTCCGCAGAAAGATACAAACGTGGATCAGATCGGCTCATCCTTTCTCGATACCGCGCATGGGCCATTGACGGAAGGCGCCTCCGCATCCCATCACATCCAACCATGACCAACAGTAGCGTTCATACCGATATCCACCTGGCAGGCCGCATCGCCAGATTGCCCGAGCCATGGCGCTCATATGCCCTGCTTGCACGGCTCGACAGACCCGTCGGAACGTGGCTGCTGCTCCTGCCCGGTATCTGGGGAATCTTCCTCGCGACTGGCGCTTCTCTCCAGACACGCCTGATTGATACGCTTCTCTTCGCGATCGGCTCCCTCGTGATGCGCTCCGCAGGGTGCGTCGTAAATGATATCTGGGATCGCGATATTGATGCACGGGTCGCCCGGACTGCTGGCCGCCCTTTGGCAAGCGGCGCGCTATCGCTTCGTCAGGGATTTTACCTGCTCGCAATCCTGCTGGCATGCGGGCTCGGCATACTCCTTTGCCTGCCTCCGATCTGCTGGGCTTTGGCTCCACTAGCACTGTTTCTCGTGGCACTGTATCCCGCAGCAAAACGCGTTACGTGGTGGCCACAACTCGTCATGGGATTCACGTTCGGTTTCGGTGCTCCGATGGGGTACGCGGCCTGCGCCAATGGCCTCGATGGCAATGGCATCCTGCTATATGGCGGTGTTATTCTCTGGCAGCTTGGCTTTGATACAATCTATGGCTTTCAGGATATGGAAGATGATGCGCGGATTGGCGTGCGATCCACATCCCGTTTGATGGAAACACAGGCCCGCCCCTTCATCGCTGCATGCTATTCATTAATGCTTCTCGCACTTGGCCTGACAGCCATTCATGCGCATCTGGGCTGGCTGTTCTGGCCATTTTTCAGCATCGCGTCCGTGCTGCTGCTCAATCAGGCACGGATCGTCAATCCATATAATGCCCCGGCCTGTCTTAAGGAGTTTCGACGCAACGTCCCCATCGGAATGCTGCTGGCCGCAGCTTTCATAGCGGGTCGTATCTTCGGATGACCCCACAGGAATTCATCGCCCAAAGCACTATTGTTGAAAAAGCCCCCCTCGTCCCTGAATTGTCGCTGCATCTGGCCACTGAAATCACGCCCATCTGGCTGGCCAGTGAGAGCTACCTGGAACAACTGGGAATAGAACCTCCATTCTGGGCTTTCGCTTGGCCGGGAAGCCAGCTCATTGCCAGATTCATCATCGACAACCCTGAACGCGTAAGAAATTTGCGCGTGCTGGACGTTGCCTGCGGCTGCGGTCTTGCAGCTATAGCGGCAGCCTATGCAGGTGCGAAAACCGTCGAGGCCAATGATATCGACCCTATGGCTCTTGAAGCCACAAGCCTGAACGCATCGCTTAACAGCACGCCTGTTCATATTCGCGCCGGAGACATGATCGGCACCATTCCGGACTGTGACCTGATGGTCGTGGGAGATGTCTGTTACAACGAAGCCATGGCAGCACGGATCGTGCCATGGCTGCTGGCATGCGCCAAAAGTTGTGAGGTCTGGCTGTGTGATCCCGGACGCCACTACGCCCCAAAGCTCTCGCTGAAAGTTCTGGCCCGCTACGACGTGCCGACCGCTCAGGAGTTGGAGAGCGCGACGTCACGCTCAACCACACTCTTCAGTCTACGAGATATTTCCGGCTAGCGCTCAAAGCACAGCCGACGATCGAGACAACCATCGCACATCCCAGGCAGATAAAAGCCGGATGCGGGAAAACCGTAAATAATCCGGCCACAAGCAACGCACCTAATGTCTGCCCAGCCAGACGCGCGACGGATAACATGCCACTCGCGCCCCCTTCCCGACCTGCCGGTGCTGCAACCATAATTGCGCGATTATTGGGAGGCTGAAAAAGCCCAAATCCCATGCCAGCCAAAAGCGTACGCCACGCAATATCGAGATTGCTGGCGTCCATGTTGAGCATAAACAGAAGCATAAAACCAAACGCGGTGATGCCCATACCTATGGAGGAAAGGACCGCAGCCGGAAAGCGGTCAGCAAAGCGCCCCACGACAAAAGACATCGTCGCGACACCCACTGCCCACGGGGCAATCAGCAGCCCGATCATGGATGGGCCTCGGTGAAACGCACTCGCCAAAGTAAAAGGCATTGCTACGATGTAGAGGTTCGATGAAACGAACCCCATAAATCCTACCATACAAGCAAGCAGAAAGGGACGACGGGCCAGAAGGTCAACAGGCACAGTGGGCTCACGCCGACCACGCTGATATCGGAGCAGCAACACCCAGGAAATTATCCCGCCGCCAGTCAACCCAATGCCCGGGATCATATCTGCATGCATGAGACTGTCGAGACCAACCCCACACAGAGAGAACGAAGCAACGGTAAGTAACGAACCAATCGTATCAATCGCCACATTATTGCGCGGGGTCTCTGGTAACGCGAGATGCGCCAATATCATGGCAGCAACGGCAAGCGGAAGGTTAATCCAGAAAATCCAAGGCCAATCCGCAACCGAGAGCACCAGTGACCCAAGCGAAGGACCAAGAGCAACACCAATGCCAATAAACAGGCCATTGAGTGCAATACCCCGCCCGAGTTCCTCATGCGGATAAATGAAACGGACCAATGCAATATTCACACTCATGATGCATGCACCACCTACCCCCTGAAGCGCTCGGGCAAGTGTCAGTTCAAGCAGTGTGTGGGACAGGGCGCAGGCGACTGAGGCAATCAGAAAAAGCAGAATGCCAAACTGGCTCATCCGCGCGAAACCAAATCTCGCCCCCATAGCGGCGAGCGGAAGAAGACAGGAAAGATTGGCCAACTGATAGGCGTTGACCACCCAGATCGCCCGAGACGATGGAGCGTGAAGGTCCTGCGCTATGGAAGGCAGAGCCACATTGGCGATGGCATAATCAAGGATAGACAGCATCAGCGAAAGCAGCACTGCCGACATTGCCTTCACACGCCGGGCCCCATAGAGGCCCGCATGTCGCTGCGGATCGTATTCGCCGCGCAGGCTGTTTACGGTCGCAGCTTTCATGATGTTCTATCGCCCCAGATCACGCAGGCGTTTGCCTGCAAAAAGATTGGCTTCAATCGTTTCGAGGGAAACCCCTTTCGTCTCAGGCACCATGAAAAGTGTCATGAGAATGAAGAGACCATTGAAGACCGCAAAAAGAATAAATGTGGATGACGCACCCATAGCGACCATCAGAAGCGGGAAAGTTTTGGAAATAGCCCAGTTCGCAGACCAATTTGTAACGGTAGAGCATCCAATCCCAAAATCACGTCCGCGCGTTGGCTGAACTTCGGAACACAGCGTCCAGACCAGAGGCCCCTCGCCGATGGCGAACCCTGCCACAAAAACCAGAACCAACCCACAGAGAACCAACTGCATGGCGAAAGTTGTAGCGCCCACACCCAAAAGAACGCCAACACCGAGCAAAGATGCTGCGGCAATGGTGCAGCTCAGAATCAGAAGCGGACGACGCCCCCAGCGATCGACAAACGCGATAGCAACAGCCGTGAAAGCCATGTTCGTCAAACCCACGAGCGTAGTCGCCCATATGGCAGCGCTGGTGCCAAAATGTGCTGCCTGAAAGACGCGTGGTGCGTAGTAAAGCAGTGCGTTGATACCCGTGAGCTGCTGCATGACCTGAAGAAGCATGCCCAAAAATACTGAACGACGGAAATGTTTGTTTTTGCGGAAAAGGCCAAAACCCGCATCGGAGCTATGCTTGATACGGGCCTGAATGTCCTGGAGTTCAGCTTCAGCCACCTCTTCGTCGGAGCGCAGATTCTGAAGAACCTTGCGCGCGCTTTCCGTGCGTCCCTTCATCATAAGCCAACGGGGGCTATGAGGCAGAATCAGAACAATCCCGAGGAAAATGGACGCTGGAACAGCCATAATGCCCAGCATCCAGCGCCAGTGGCCACCGTCGGCCAGAATGCTGTCTGACACGAAGGCCAGAAAAATCCCGAGGGAAACCATGAGTTGGTAGAAAGAAATCATGGAACCACGAGCAGATTCCACAGTGATTTCCGAAATATACAACGGTGCAGCAAAGGCCGCGATACCCACCGCCAGCCCCAGGAACACCCGCCCCAGAATAAGAACCGCAGCAGATGGCGCCAACGCGCACAAAAGCGTTCCGGAAAGAAATAGAACTGCGGCACCAAGCATGGCACCCGTTCGCCCAAAACGTACAGAAATGCGCCCGGCGAACAGCGAGCCAAATGCAGCGCCCGCCATCATAGACGAGACGATCCAGCCCTGAAGGGCATCAGTCGCATGGAAATCTGTGGATATAAAAGGCAACGCACCCGCTACGACACCGGTATCAAGACCGAACATCAAGCCTGCTAGTGCTGCCAGAATACCGAGCGCCGTAGCCCGTTTGGTGCTCCGCTGTGCCTGCCCTGCGGCGACATCATTGCGGACCGCGGCGATCCCAACCATAACTTATCAATCCTCGCTCCTAGCCCGAGCAGGGCCTATGAAAAGAGGACCCTTCTAAGGACGAACGAATACGTTAACCAGATACAATCGAGGAAAAAAACCCAAGCTTTGCGTTACCGTATTGAAATATGATTCTGCCATGCGGGTTTCGCATGGCAGAATAGGCATCTTATTTGTCTGCGTACGGATTTTTTGTTCCACGCAGCTGCAAGCGGATCGGCGTCCCTGGGAGATGGAAGGTCTCTCGCAGGCCGTTCACCAAATAACGCTTGTAAGCTTCCGGCAGAAGCTCGGCACGCGTACCAAAGAGGATGAACGTTGGAGGGCGCGACTTGGCTTGCGTCATGTAGCGCAGCTTTAGACGACGGCCATCCACGAGAGGTGGCTGATGACGATCCAGCGCATCCTCGAACCACCGATTTAGCTCACCCGTTGTCACACGGGAATTCCAGACCTCATGAGCACGACGCACTGCCGGAAGCAGCTGATTGACGCCCGCACCCGTTAGCGCAGAAAACGCAACAACTGGAATACCGCGCATCTGGGCAAGCGACGTCTCAATGCGATCGGAAATTGCCTGTCGCGTAGCGCCACGATCCACGACTGCATCCCATTTGTTCAACGCCAGAACACAGGCACGTCCCTCGCGCTCAATGAGACGTGCGATCTGCAGATCCTGCTCATGAACCCCGAGTGTTGCGTCGATTGTCAGCACGACCACTTCAGCCATTTTCAGGGCTTCGATGGAGGCTGAAACGGACATCCGCTCAAGGGCTTCCTCAACACGGGCACGCTTGCGCATCCCAGCCGTGTCTACAAGCTTGATTGGGCCGACTTCGTCGAACAGATCTACGGAAATAGAATCCCGCGTCAGGCCTGCTTCAGGGCCGGTGATCATGCGTTCTTCGCCCAGAAGGCAGTTGAGCAGCGTGGACTTACCCGCATTAGGACGACCGATAATCGCAAGACGAAGCGGCCCTGCAGGTCTCTCATCCCCTTCTCCGGGACGGCCGCCACGCTCTGCACGCGGCGCATCCGGGAGGCGATCTGCGATCTCGCCCATGAGATCAGCAATACCCTCACCATGCTCCGCAGAAAGCGCGAGCGGTGTGCCCAGCCCCAGCGAGTATGCTTCAAGAGCCGCGTTTGTGCCTGCCTGACCTTCAGCCTTGTTCGCAATCAGCAGAACAGGCCGGTCCTGACGACGCAGCCAGTTCGCGAAATGCGCATCAGCCGGCGTAATGCCTGCACGGGCATCAATGCAGAACAGAACCAGATCTGCCTGCGCCACCGCAGATTCAGAGGAAGCGCGCATCCGCCCAAACAAAGTGTCTGGTGCAGATTCTTCCAGACCGGCTGTATCGATCAGCCGGACCATCCGGCCACGCAACTGGGCGTCACCTTCCTTACGGTCACGGGTCACGCCCGGCATGTCAGAGACCAGCGCCCTGCGCTGACCGACAAGCCGGTTAAATAAAGTGGATTTCCCGACATTCGGGCGCCCGGCGATTACTACGACGGGCAGTTTTTCTTCAGTCATCTATCAGCCATAAGCCCGCAGGTGGCCGTCCTGGGTCAATGTGAGCACAACACCGTCACAGACGATGGGCTGCACCTGACAGGGGGCCGCAGTTTTGCGGGTCAGTTCCAGTTTGCCGCTGACGGCGTCCACAATGGCCATACCCTCTTCAGGCAGGGTGGAGAAACAGAGCAGCTTTCCATTTACCAACAGCGGTCCGACCCACTGCAGCGCATCTTTCTGTACATTTTCGCGGCGGAAGCGACGCAGCTGCGAAATCCAGCGCACATGACCTGAAAGACGATCAATGCACGCAATCTGCTGATCAGTGGACAGGACATAGAGCCAGTCGCCACAGATCGTCAGAGGGTTTTGACCGCTGACTTCGCGCTCCCACAGTCTCCGGCCCGATCGCATGTCGATTGCTACAAGCACCTGAGACATGGAAACGGCATAAGCTGTCCCCCCAACGATGACGGGGGCACCCCTTACGCATGAGAAATCAAGCATACCGCCACGGCCATTGGAGCCGCCAAGGCTGTCACTCCAGACCATTTCGCCCGAGGCAGCACGAAGTGCGACCAGATCGCCGCTGCCAAAACCAGCGAGGATGACACCATCAACAAACGCCGGTGCGGCCTGACCGAAAATAACGGTGTCCGCTGCTGTCGCTTGATAGGACCAAACCTGACGACCCGTTGTCGCTTCCAGTGCAATCAGACGCTCATCAATCGTGCCGAACACGACCAGTCCGCCAGCAATGGTAGGAGCGGAACGACCAGGTGTTCCAAGATCAACCGCCCATTTGATTTTTCCGGTTGCGGCATCGAGCGCAACCGTCTGCGCAACACCATCAACGACGTAAAGCGTATCGCCATCAATGGCGCTACCACCACCAATATTGGTGGAGCGGGACTTCTTTGGTGCAGTCTGGCGTGACCAGATCTGCTTCATTCCCGGCCAAGTCCATGCACGAACGACACCCTGGGCGTCGGTCGTGAAGATGCGGCCATTCCCCACAACTGGCGGGGACTGAATCGCGCCCCGATTGGTGGGCATGATCGCAATCATCGACAGGAAGCTTGTCGGATTGACTTCGGCACCGATCGAGCGGTTCCACAGCGCGTGATCACCATTCCACACCGCATTCACTGCAATATGGCTCGGGATACGACCGACCTGCAGGCATTCCGTAACCGGCTGCGGCGCAGGCAGGGTGATAGGCGTGTGATCTTCCTTGTCGATCGTCAGCCCGGCACCAGTCGAAAGAATGTCGATGCGATGTCCCATGACGATGGGCTTGGCATCATCATCAAACAGGCCGCAACCACCCAGCGCAGCAAGAGCACTGCCGGAGCATGCGGCCTTCAGAATACCACGACGACTGAGAGACATACGCCCTCCTGCATTGGAAGAACGGCGAATCATCCTGCGTCTCCGAAAGTCTCAAGCAGGGCCTGCGCACGTGCGCGGCTACCGGCAGTTGCCGTGTCACTGTTTGCAAGCTGTGTCAGAAGACGGCGTGCTTCCTGATGGTTGGCATCCGTAGAGCCAGGACGCAAATCAAGCGCTACAAGACCTTCCTGCGCAAGCGAAGCCCATGGACCGCCATTTTCCTGTGCAAGGGCTTCATATCCGGCACGAAGAGTTTTGGGGTCTGCGGTATTCGTCTGGGCATTCAGCAACATGTAACGTGCCATGCCGCGAAGGCCCTGATCTGCCTTGGTGTCGTCGGCAACGCTTTGCCAGGACTGAACTGCACCAGCCGTATCGTGAGCCTGCATTTTCATGTCAGCCACGCGCATTGCCGCGAACGCACGAACACCAACCGGCCCATGAACAGCCAGATCCGCAAATGCAGCTTCTGCGCGGTCGGTCGCAGCCTTGTCGTGTTTGGGATCTGCAAGGGTCTGAAGCGTTTGGAAATAGCGGGCCGAAGCCACACGCTGCGCCTCATGCCTGGAGTGAGAACTCCATGCCCAGGCACCGCCGCCAATTGCTGCTACAACCAGCACTCCGCCAGCCAGGGCGCCAAAACGGCGCGCCATGGCCCGCAGACGCTGAGCCCGCATTTCCTCGTTCACCTGCGTGATGAAATCGTCAGCCACCTGGTCCCCTGTTGGATCGGTATGTCACTTGAGAGCGGAACCATACAGGTCAAGGGCGTTTGCGGCAAACGCTTCACGCACACACCCGTCATGTGAAGTGCATCTTTACGAATAAGTTCAGTTCCAGAGCGGACTTCCGCCCTCGCATTCTGAAGCAAAATTCAGGCGGCGAAATATGGACCCGACGAAAATATTTCCTGACATTGAAGCTTTGTTAAGGTCTCGAAACGCATAAAAACCGCATGAAAAAACTGTTCATGCTCCTGTGTCTTGCCAGCACCTTCAGCAGCCTTGAAGGGTGCGCACCGGATCGTATCGCCTCTGCTGTTACCGGCAGACAGTGCAACACAGCTTTTCTGTATGATGACGAAGATTTCTGCTCCCGCCCTGTAGGGCCGCCACCGCCTCAGCCTTACTGCACTACAGGGTTTGAGGGAACGAACTGTTATGCCCGTCCGGATCTGATTCCCAATGTGGCTCATCAGACCTATGAAGGCCCCACTACCCTGACCCCTACTCAGAATCAGGAGCGCATGGGCCAGTAGTCTTTAGCAGCGTTCAGTGATTTCCAAGCTTTTTGCCCACAACGGCCAGTTGGGTAGAAAGCTTCTGAAATGATGAGGCAATGCGCTGCTGAACAGCAGCACTGCCTGCATGGATATGTGAAATGCGCGCGCTGGCATCCTGGCTTATCGCCGTCTCTTCACGATTGGCCTGACCTGATACGCAAGCGTTATAGACACGGGCCGCTTTTTCATAAGCCGTCACCTTGTCAACGCTATCGTTATACTGTGCCACCGACCCCGCTTTGACGGGAGGGGCCTGCGGCTCCGCTCCACATTTCGGCGCGCTCCACCCTGTATCCGCGTAAGCAGAGCCAGCCGGGCAAGCAATAAAAAGAGACAGGCCGCACAGGGCGACGACGGGACGAATCATGATGCTCCCTTTCGTGATCGAAGCAGTCGGCGCCCTACGCCCAGATCAAGGCGCAAATTTGGCGTAACGCCCGGTTGGCGCCCCAGAAACTTCATCATCCTGCATCACGATCACCCCACGCACGATGGTTACGATCGGCCAGCCTTTGACACGCTTGCCATCAAATGGGGTCCACCCTGCTGGCGACACGATCCAGTCATTCGTGATTTCCCGCTCGGCGTTCATGTCAACAAGCGTAAAGTCTGCATCGAAGCCAACTGCCATCCGTCCCTTGGTCTGCAGACCATAAACCCGCGCCGGACCAGCCGCCATCAGATCAACCAGACGCGCAAGCGACAGCCGCCCCGCATTCACGTGATCCAGCATGACTGGCACAATGGTCTGAACGCCCGTCAGGCCCGCAGGGCATTCTGGCCAGGGTTTGCGCTTGGCTTCCAGCGGGTGTGGTGCGTGATCCGAGGAGACAACATCCACGCGGCCATCACGGATCGCCTTCCAGCTCGCATCGTAATGGTATGCGTCGCGGAGCGGAGGGTTCATGACCGCAAGGCCGCCTAGCTCTTCATAACAGTCAGGAGCCACCTGCGAGAGATGATTGACCAGCACTTCTACCGTTGAAACATCCCGGAACCCCGCCAGATATTCCAGTTCCTCTGCCGTTGAAACATGCAGAATATGCGCAGGCCTGCCCGTCCTGCGAGCGATGGACATGATCCTGCGTGTCCCTAGGAACGCACATTCGACATCGCGCCAGACACTATGCATTTCATATGGCTGACCCGTGTGGAACTGCGACTTGCGCTCCTGAAGGCGGTATTCGTCTTCAGAATGAAATGCGACGCGACGGTGCCCGGACCGCATGACCGCTTCGATCCCTGCATCGTCTTCAATCATCAGGTTGCCGGTTGAAGAACCGGCAAAAACCTTGATCGCACAGACACCCGGTTCCTGTTCAAGCATAGCCAGATCAGGCGTGTTGTCGCGGGTTGCGCCGATATACATACCGACGTCCACATGCGCGACTTTTGCAATTTGCTCGCGCTTCCAGTTCAGCATGTCCTTGTTGGTGACAGCCGGTGAGGTGTTTGGCATGTCGAATACCGTCGTGACGCCACCGAGCGCGGCAGCACGCGTTCCGGTTTCCAGCGTTTCAACAGCCGCATTTCCCGGATCACGCAGATGGACATGACTGTCGATCAGGCCCGGCAGGACATAAAGACCTCTGGCGTCCACAACACGATCTGCCTCGTCATGGATGCCCACCGAGAGCGAAGCAATCCGGCCGTTGCTTACACCGATATCCGCATCCGCCTCTCCCCAAGGAAATACGCAGCGCCCGCCGCGGATAATCAGATCGTATTGCATTTTATTCTCGCTATTTTTCGTTGTCAGGGAACGCGCTCAGGCAGCGCGGGACAGGGTATCGAAAACATCACCGTCTGCCGGAATGCCCTCGATGTGATGTCGGTGCCAAAGGGCATAGAACAGGAGCGTCCAACTCTGGCGCGCATGTCTCCTTTGAGCAGCACTCTCAAACAGCTTCTGGACCTTCTTCGCAGGCATAATCTCGCGAATACATGGCTGCTGGCTGACGAGAAGCCCAAGCTCCTTGCCCCGCCCTTCGATCCAGTTTCCTATCGGCACTGTGAAACCCTGCTTAGGGGCAAATGGGCGTGACTCCGGCAGGGCATCCTGCAGCCATCGACGTAAAATCCATTTACCGTAACCATCACGCAGCTTGAAGCGATCCGGCATGGACCAGACTGCCTTCGCCACCACAGGATCAAGCAGAGGTGTTCGACCCTCTGCGGAATGCGCCATCAGGCAGCGGTCCAGTTTGATCAGCAGATCATTGGGCAGCCACTCGCAGACATCCAAAGCCTGTGCGGCCTGAAGACCGGAAAGGCCCTGTGCCATTTCCGTAGTGGCCATCCCATCGCGCCAGTGCCTCCCGCGCCCCGGAAGACGCCGACCAAACGTGCCGGAACGATAAGTGGATCGACCACCCTTCCACCACGGCTTCAGAGCACGCCGATAACGCCCGTAGCCTGCGAAAAGCTCGTCCCCGCCCTCCCCACTCAGGATGACGGTAACGTCCTTGCGCGCTTCACGGGCCAGAAACCATGTGGGGATGATGGCATAATCCGCCACAGGGTCATCCATACACGCCACAATGGCGGGAAGATCGCGCCAGACCATCTCTTCGGAAACTGTCAATACGTGGTGCTCAGCCCCCACGGATGCGGCCAGATGCGCTGCGGCTGCCGTCTCGTCCGCACTGCCCTGATCAAAGCGAGCGGTCCATGTTTTCGGGTGCTTCAACCCAAGTCGATGCACGGCCGCCAGAATAGCCGAGCTGTCTATGCCGCCGGAAAGAAACAGGCCAAGCGGCACATCCGAGCGCAGATGCGCCCCCACACTGTCCATGAGCGCCGCATCCACACATGCAAGAGCCTGCGCGTCTGTCATGCTCTCGAAAGGCGTTAGAGAATCGCAAGCCTCGGAGAGGACATGGCGGCGGTGCGTCGCCATGACACGTCCATCCACGATCCGCAGTGATTCGCCGGGAAGCACACGCCGAATACCCGGGAAGATCGTCTTGCGGCCGGTTGTAAACTGAAGCTGCAACAGCTCGTCACGAGCGGCTGGGCGCACTGTTCTCGACCCAAACCCCGCAGCCAGCAGCGCCTGTGCTTCGGATGCGAAGGCGATCCCTTCCTCATATTCGGCAACATAGAGCGGCTTGATACCAAACGGGTCACGCGAAAGCACCATTTCCTGCTGGCCCTGCCCACACTCCAGTGCAGCGATGGCATACATGCCCCGCAGCTCTTTTGTGTATCCCGAGCCATCACGAAGCCAGAGATACAGCGGCGGCTCGCAATCGCTGTGTGTTTTGAAGGTCGCAGAGGCAAATGTGCTGCGGATTTCCCGGTCATTGTAGATTTCGCCATTTGCGATCAGACCCGCATTCCCATGAAGAATCGGCTGCGCACCCCCTTCAAGGTCTACGATGGAAAGACGCCTGTGCTGGAGGGCCGCACTCCCCTGCACGAAACGACCCGCACCGTCCGGGCCACGATGAGTAATGGCTTTGGCCAGACGATCCAGAATTTCAGGGTCTGGCGTTGTTCCCGGGCGCCCGAAAAGACCCGCAATACCGCACATCAGAGGCGCCCTCCGTCCAAAAACGCAGACCACCGCGCCATCACGACATCTTCGGAAAATTCACGCTCGAACCTTTCCCGACCGTTGCGTCTCAAGATCGACGCAAGCGCAGTATCCTCAAGAATGCTCCCGATCTGCTGGGCAAACGCAGAAGCATCCTCAACAGGAGCAAGAAGGCCATCCTGCGTGTTTTCCAGAATTTCCTGTGGGCCCTGAATTGCACTTCCCACTACTGGTACACCCGCAGACATAGCCTCGATCACGACATTGCCCAGTGGCTCGATCCGTGATGGACACACCAGAACATCACAGGCTTTAAGCCAAGGGGCACTCTGCGCGATCCATCCCGGCATATGCACCCGCGAACTCACATTTTCAGATCGTGCCAGTGCTTCCAGCGCCTCACGCTCAGGCCCCTCGCCCGCGATCACAAGGTGGACACCCGGAAGCTCAACCATCGCCCGGATCAGAACGTCGAAAGCCTTGTTTACGTGCAGGCGCCCAAGCGCAAGAACAAACGGGACATCAGGCGGCAGGAAAGATGGTCTCTCTGCTGCCACATCGGCAAAGTCAGTCGCAAAATTCGGGACGTAATGCACCTTATCCGCGGGCCAACCCTGCTCTTTCATCCACTGGGCAAGCCCACGGGTATTACCAATCAGATGCTCACAGCGACGATAATTCGAAAGATCATAATACCCCCCCAGACGCCCGGCCGTCACCCATGCTCCCTTGGGCATCATGCGTGCCGCGCGGCTCATCCAGGCCACCGCGATATCAGGCTGAAACAGCTTGAACGAGCGCCTAAGCATCGGAGTGGTCAGAACATCCAATGCCCCCCCGAAGCGGAATGTTTCAACATCCACACCCCGCTCGCGCAGACGCTGCTCGCGGTCTGGATTGCGGCGAATTAGCGCTTTAACGGCCCGTCCACTCTGGCTCTGACGGCTGGAAAGTCTTTCAAAAAATAGCTCGGCGCCTCCATGAGCGGAACCCGCCATGACATGGGCCACGCGCGCCGGACGCTGCATTGAGGCAGAGGAAGCGCCGCATTCCGGCTTGGAAATACCTGTCATCCTTCCTCTATCGGGCATGGGACTGCTGTCTTCAAGTCATGCAACTTCGCCATGAAGGTTTTTGGCAATCACCGCCTTCGCGGCGTCCAAAACCACCTGCACACTCAGTCCATCAATTGGCGCTCCTCCCTCAACGCCCGGTGCCGCGACAAAATCCGCACACACACCCGCAGGGGCATATTCAGAAGCTTTGGAAGGGCCAAAGAGCCCGAGTGTTGGTGTGCCCGCTGCGGCAGCCAGATGCATAAGGCCGGAGTCATTCCCAACGAAAAGCGCACACCTCCCCAATAGTGCAGCCACTTCACCCAAGGTGCGATCTCCCCCCAGATCCACAGCCTCTGGCACTGCCTGCAGCACAGGCTCGGCGCGGAGCTTCTCAGCCTCGCCCGGCCCGTAAAGGACGATGACGCGAAAACCCTCTGCCTGCAGGGCGCGCGCCACCTCGACAAAGCGTTCTGCGGGCCAGATTTTTCCATCCCAGTTGGCCGTGGGACCGAGTGCACACCACTGGTGCTCGCTGGGAAGAAGAGCTTCAGCCGTCTCGCTCTGAACCTTAGAGATCCAGACGCGCGGCATCGGAGCAGGCAGGTACCCCAAAGCAGAACCAAGCTGCTCAACCCGACGCCCTGGCCTGCGACCACCACGGACAATCACACGGTGCTTTGTTCGCAATCCATAACTCAGCAATGACCCACGCAGGTCGACCACCATAAACCAGCGACGGCGGACACATTCGCACCACAGATCCAGCCAGTGACGATCATGGCGCTTCTTTTCCATTACAATAATCCGCTCGCAGCGCGGATCAGCCGAGAAAAGACCTGCCGCCACGGGGCCGCATACGATCGTAAACATGGCGGAAGGAAAACGCTGTTGAAGCCTGTCGAGAACGCCCGTCGAAATAACGGCGTCGCCCAGCCTATTCGACGTAATAAAAAGAATACGCATTACGGCCGACGCCACACCGGGTCCTTGAGTGTGTCGACAAATTCCTCGTGAATCCTAAGTTCCTCAGCCGATGGGAGCGCCATGGGACGCGGCGTACGGTTCGCCAGCGCTTCCAAGCCCCCATTGCGGCTGCGGTTACGGGCTGGTCCCGCCAGACCAAGGCCGCGCTGTCGCCCGCCCATCAGCTCGACATAAACCTCCGCCAGCAGGCGGCAATCCAGCAGCGCGTTATGGGTGCCACGCTGCGAAAGGTCTATTCCAAAGCGACGGCACAGCGCATCAAGACTCGCAGGCAGGCCAGGATATTTTTTCCTCGCCATTTCCACGGTATCAATTGCGCGACTTGCATAATCGAGCGGCTCTCGGCCTGCCTTCTGCAGTTCAGCATTCACGAACTTGAAATCGAAGCGCGCGTTATGCGCGATCATCGGGCTGTCCTTGATGAATTCCAGAAAGCCATCTGCGATCTCAGGGAATTTTGGCTTCCCTTCCAGATCCTCGATTGTAAATCCATGGACCCGCGTTGCTTCGGCCGGGATATCCCGTTCTGGGTGGATCAGCACATGATAGAATTCGCCGGTGGGTAGATCATCAATCAGCTCCAGAGCCGCAATCTCGATGATCCGGTCTCCCTCGTCCGGGTCAAATCCGGTGGTCTCCGTGTCGAACAGGATCGAGCGTTTCATGCACCCTCACGCAACTGGTTCAGCAAAGCGTGGACCTGCCGGGCAGCATATCCACGAGAAAGGCCGGTGCGTATCACGATGTCCGCCCGGCGTCTGCGCTCATGATCGGGCATCTGGCGTGCAAGCAGCTTTTCCGCCTGTTCAACGCTCATCTTCCCTACCCCCTGACCACGCTGCCGGATACGGGAGAGGCGCGTACTGCGAGGTGCCGTAGCAACAACAACCACATCGCATGCACGATCTTCACCGATCTCCATGAGCAGCGGAATATCCAACACGCAAAACGCCTCCCCCCGCGCACGGCAGGTGCGGAGGAAGCGCTGGCGTTCAGAACGCACAAGCGGATGCATGATCTGTTCAAGCACTCTGAGTCGCTCCGGCTGACCAATAACGACGGCACGCAACGCTGCCCGGTTCAGGTTTCCGCCATGAACCGTTCCGGGAAACGCATTTTCAATTGCGGGCAACGCTTTGCCGTTTTTTTCCTGCAACGTCCGGACGGCAGCATCGGCGTCAAATACCGGCACACCTGCCTTGCGAAACAACGCCGCAACCGTACTTTTGCCTGCTGCCATTCCGCCTGTCAGGCCGATAATGCGCATCCGATCAGCGCAAACTATCCGCCAGAAGCTCGAACGTAGCGTCATCGGCCTGCGGATCATACCCGAACCACGCCCTGAAGCCCGCTCGCGCCTGATGGATCAACATTCCAAGACCATCCACCGTTATCAGCCCACGCCTGCGTGCAGCGAGCAGCAATGGTGTTTCCCGTGGGGTATAAACAATATCAGTCACACACAGATTTGGCCCGGACTGTATGAGCGCTGCATCCCAGTCCATGTCCTGACGTCCATGCATCCCAAGTGAAGTGGCGTTCACGAGCAGCGAACAACCCGGCAGAAGCGAGGGCCAGTCAAACCATTCCACGGCCTCCCCTTCTCCAAGAGCGGAAATCATGGCTTCCGCACGCTCCATTGTCCGGTTCGCGATGATGACCTCACACCCGCGATCAAGCAGCGCCGCAACGACTGCACGCGCAGCACCACCAGCACCCAGCACCAGTGCACGCCCGGAAATCTGAACGCCATGCGCCGTCAGGTTGTCGCAAAAGCCAGTACCGTCCGTACAGTCTCCAATGATCTGGCCGTTTTCAAAGACAATCGTATTAACCGCACCTGCACGCTTCGCCGTATCTGTCAGCTGGTCACAGGCACGCATGGCTGCTTCCTTGTGCGGAATGGTTACGTTCACGCCCCTGAAACCTGCAGCACCAAGCCCGCGCAGCGCAGGCTCGAACAGTTCGGGCTTGGTCGAAAGCGGTACGTAGGCCCCATTAACTCCGTGCACCTTACACCAGTAATTATGCATCATCGGAGAGCGTGAATGTTCAACCGGCCAGCCCATGACACCAGCCAGCTTCGTCTTTCCGTCAATCACGATTCAATTCTTTCCCACACCTGCGGCAAAAGACGCGCGAGGCGTTCAGCCCACGCTTTCTGACCGTCCTGCCTCGCAATCAGGTCCTGACGGATTTCCAGTTCCAAGTAAGGAAGCGCGTTACCTTCAGCATGACGCGGCACGGTATAGTCGGACGTAGCCGTAAGAACATAGGGCTCGTTATCGCCCACGCAGAGATCTCCCTCCTGATTCAACAGATCGAGCATAATCCGAGCAGTTTTTGTGTCCTTGTGATGAAGAATCCCGACATGCCAGGGACGCTTCTTTCCATCCATTTCCGGCGTAAAACTGTGAAGAGAGACCAGCAGGGTTGGTCTCGTCGCCCGCTCCTTCAGAATGCCGGAAATCGCATCATGATAAGGGTGTAGAATTTCCAGCTCCCGCCTCAGACGACAGCTTTCTTCCGCAGCGCGGTTCACCGGTACGGGCGTATAATCACTAACATGTGGAATGGACGTTGGGTGACCGGGGGCTCGGTTGCAGTCAATTACCAGGCGTGAATATGCCTGCTCCACGAGCGCACAACCGAGGCTGTCCCTCAGAAAACGACCGACACCCAGAATCCCGATATCATATGCGATATGCCGCTCCCAATCGTGATCGGGCACACCCATATCTCCGAATATCGTGGGCACGGCACGACCGGCATGATCGCTTACGAGAACAAATGGAGAGGGCCTGCCCTCAGGAAAGAGTATGACCGGCGCCGGATCTGCGGCGCCGAGCAAAGAGACAGTCATCAGAAGCTTCCGTTATCCGGCCAGAGCCTCAAGAGTATGCCGGACGCCATCTGCAGACCAGTCCAGATTACCAATGGATTCCGCAACGACCTGCCCCTTTGCATTCAGCAGCAGAGAACGCGGCACACCATGCAGGGACATCGAATCTCCTTTTTGCGTGGTGACTTCTTCAGGATTCGTCTGCTTCAAAGAAGCCATCATGGCTGTGTTATCCGCAGTTTCCATCATGACAGACGACATCGGATCGACAAACAGAGGCAGCGTGTCGATGCCATGTGCATTATAAAATGCACGGACCTTCGCAACCGTGCTGCCGCGAACAGCAACCGTGACAATCTGCGGCCCGGCCTGCCCAAGAGCCTTCGCTGTCGCATTTACCGATGGCAGTTCCTTAATGCAGGGCGGGCACCATGTTGCCCAGAAATGCAACACGAAAGGCTTTCCGTAAAACCGTGACAAAGGAACATCATTTCCCTGTTCGTCTTTGACTGAAAGCGGCGGCAGTGACTTGGGGACGGACAACACACCAAAGGAGTGAGGCGCAAAAGGTGTGCCCTCTGCAACGACTTCCGGCGTAGCCGCACGCGCAATGCCACCCGCAACGAAGAGACCTGCAGCACCGCTGAGAACATGGCGACGTGAAAGAGAGAAAGACATTTCCTGAAAGCCCTGCTGCTGATTGAAATTCAATGATATTTAGAGTTTAAAAAATCAGTTTCCCGCACTCGCCAGAATGGCCTGATACTGAGCCATCGCGTCCGGCGCTGCCCAATCAATCCCACCTTCAGAAGTTGCCCGAACCAGACCTTTGGCATCGATCAGAAATGTGACCGGGATCGCAAATTGCGGGGTACCCAGCCATTCCTTGAATTTGTGCTTGTCGATGGTCCAAGCGGGAAGATGAGACAGCCCGGCTTTCTTGAGAAAGGCGTCCACTTTTTCAGGCGCACCACTATCTACAGCAACAGGGATGATCGCAGGGCTCTGGAGCTTCGCATAAAAGGCATCAAGCTGCGGGAGTTCGCGCTTGCACGGCCCGCACCATGTCGCCCACACATGAAGCAGGAACGGCTTTCCACGCTGCGCTGTCAGACTTCCGATGTTACCATCTGGCCCGCTCAACTGCAGATCAACAGGCGACAGGCGAGGCTTCCCCGCTTTCAAGGTCTGGAGTTTTGCAACATCCTCCGCTTGAGCGGAATTGCACAGGAAACCGCCCGCGGTTAGGGTTGCGGCTCCTAAGAGAAGGGTTCGACGGTCGATCTGCTTCTGACTCATAGTTATATGGCTAACATGAAAAACGTTCCTGTCGAGAAAGAAACAGAAGCTGCGGCAGCTTTTGAAGGCACCGCCGCAAACCCCCAGTGGGGCGGCCGTTTTGCTTCAGGCCCCGCCGCAATTATGAGCGAAATCAACGCGTCCATCGGTTTTGATCGCATTCTGTGGCGTCAGGATATCCGCGGCTCACTCGCGCACGCGGCCATGCTCCAGAAAGTCGGCCTGCTGACACAAACCGAAGAAAACGAAATCCGTCAGGGCCTTGGAGACATCGCAGGCGAGATTGCAGAAGGCCGTTTTGAATTCTCCACTGCCCTCGAAGACATTCACATGAACATCGAGGCCCGTCTTTCGGATCGCATCGGTGAAGCCGGAAAACGCCTGCACACCGCGCGCTCGCGCAATGATCAGGTTGCCACGGATTTCCGCCTCTGGGTGCGCGATGCCATTGACGGCATTCAGGGCCAGACCCAATCGCTCATGCGTACCCTCGCGAAACGCGCGCTTGAATTTTATTCCACGCCAATGCCTGGCTTCACACATCTTCAGGTCGCACAGCCTGTCACGTTCGGGCACCACCTGCTTGCGTATGTTGAGATGCTTGCACGTGACAGCGGCCGTCTCGCAGATGCACGCACACGCATGAATGAGTGCCCGCTTGGCTCGGCAGCACTAGCAGGAACGTCGTTCCCGATTGACCGCCGCATGACCGCAGGCGCTCTGGATTTCGACCGCCCAACAGCCAATTCGCTCGATGCAGTCTCAGACCGCGACTTTGCACTGGAATATTTGTCAGCGCTTTCCATTCAGGCCATGCACCTTTCCCGCCTTGCGGAAGAAATCGTGCAATGGGCTTCTGCGCCATTCGGGTTCGTGCGTCTCTCTGACGCATTTACGACCGGCTCCTCCATCATGCCGCAGAAACGCAATCCGGACGCCGCAGAACTGGTCCGTGCCAAGATCGGCCGGATCATGGGTAATCTGGTCGGCCTGCTGACGGTCATGAAAGGCCTTCCTCTCGCCTATGCGAAAGACACCCAGGAAGACAAAGAGCCTGTATTTGACGCCACGGAAGCCATGACACTTTGCCTGGCGGCCATGGACGGCATGATCCGTGACCTTCAGCCCAACGCAGACCGTATGCGCGAAGTGGCAGGCATGGGGTTCTCAACAGCCACCGATCTGGCAGATTGGCTGGTGCGCGAACTCCGCGTCCCCTTCCGCACCGCGCATCACGTCACCGGGCGACTGGTAGGCCTGGCCGAGGAAAAAGGATGCGATCTTTCTGATCTGTCTCTCGCAGAAATGCAGGCCGTAGAAAAAGATATCAATGCATCCGTCTTTGATGTTCTGACCGTGGAGGCTTCTTTGGCCTCGCGCACCAGCGAAGGTGGCACGGCACCAGCAAACGTCCGCCAGCAGGCAGAAAGCTGGCTTGCTCGCCTTGGAGAGTCTGCATGAAAAATATTCTTCTGATAGGCGCAATGGCGCTCGCCTTGGCTGCATGCGGGAAAAAGGGCTCTCCTCACCCCCCCGGCCCAGCAGAGGACATCACCTATCCACAGACCTATCCGCCCGAATAATTGTTGTGAGGGAACCTTTAGTGCTCCCTCATTCCCCAAAAGCCTTAAGCACGAGTGGATGGCGCAGGACCTCGTCGGCACTCCACCCATTTGTACGCAGATGCGAAACCCCTTCCGCATTCTCCCGCTTTGAGAGCTTCTTGCCGTTCTCGTCCATGACGAGCGGATGATGGGCATAGTGTGGCTCTGACCAGCCCATCAATTCCTGCAGAACGCGATGGACAGACGTCGCCTCATAAAGGTCCCTACCGCGCGTAACGCAAGTAATATCCTGTAGGGCATCATCGTGTGTAACACACAGATGATAGGATACGCCGTTATCCCTTCGCCCCAGAACAATATCTCCGAACTCATGCGCACGCCCGGCGATGCGCCCCTGCCCGACCTCATGCCAGTCAGGGACCTCCTGCAAGACATCAAGCGCACGTGCCATGTTCAACCGCCATACAGGTGTTCTGTCCCGCCCTTCCGGCCCTGCGCACCGACATCGCCCAGAATAAACAGTACTACCATCTGGCGCATCCAGCACTGAATCACGCTCAATATCTGAACGTGTGCAAAAACATGGATACAAAAGATTTCTTTCTTTCAGATTTTCCAGAACCTTTTGATACTCTGAAAAATGCTGTGACTGCTGACGAATACATTCGCTAGATTGAAATCCCAACCAGTCCAGATCCGCATGCAGTGCGTCTATATGAGGCTGAATACATCGGGTGCCATCAATATCCTCGATACGAATCAGAAACTCTCCACCTGTACCCGCCATTTTCCGAGCATGAAGCGCCGAAACGACATGCCCCAGGTGAAGCAACCCGGTTGGGCTGGGAGCGAAACGTGTTCTCCTTTTTCTTGTCATAACACCGTCATTATCGGCTGCTTGCTAAAGGTCAAGTTTACTGGAATAGTCTCGTTGAAGAAGCCGACGACGCATGTTCCCAGGCGTTTCTACAGTTACTTTTGCTGACGCTGGTTCCCCGCATGTGTCGTCCTTTGAAGAAAGGATGCGTGTGGTGTCGGTTGGTTCCCAGCATTTCCCGGCTCTGGTGCTGAATGCAGATTTTCGGCCTTTATCTTATTTTCCACTATCACTCTGGTCGTGGCAGGAAGCGATGAAGGCTGTTTTTCTTGAACGTGTGTCGGTCATCTCCGAATACGACAATTTTGTTCACTCCCCGAGCCAAACTTTTCGCCTTCCAAGCGTCATTGCCCTCAAAGACTATATTCCCGCGGCGCGGAAACCTGCATTCACCCGCTTCAACGTATTCCTGCGGGATAACTTTTCATGCCAGTACTGCCACGACAGACTGCCCACACATGAACTGACTTTTGATCATGTTATTCCCCGCGCTCGAGGTGGGAAAACAACGTGGGAAAACGTAGTGACAGCATGCAGTCCCTGCAATCTCCTAAAGGGCTCCAAGTTACCGTCCGAACTTGGCATGCACCCTCACAGACGGCCCGTGCAGCCAAGTAGCAGGCGCCTTCAGGAAAACGGCCGGACTTTCCCTCCAAATTATCTACACGAAAGCTGGCGCGATTATCTTTACTGGAATACCGAACTGGAAACCTGACCGTGGCGTTAGCTGGGCTCTCCATCCAGGGAACCAGAACCATGCGTAAGAGAACATCCACACTGTTCCTGTCCACGGTCTTCACAGCCGGCCTCATGAGCACCTCAGCTTTCGCTGATACAGTCCATTTGCAGGGGAAGTTTCAGCCCGAGCATGGAGCAGATAGTCCGATCACGGGCCAGGTCTCCGCAGAGCTCGACACGACAGAGCGCACGCTTTCCTTCCATCTCGATAATGACCATCTGAGCGGCCCGATCACCGCAGCACATCTTCATGGCCCGGCGACACCCGACAAGGAAGCAGGCGTTCTTGTGCCAATTCTCAAGCCTTACGGCATAGAAATGCATGGTCTTCTTCACCTTTCCGCCGAACAGGTCAGCGAAGTGAAAAGCGGAAAAACATACATTAACCTCCACACCGCCAAATATCCTGCAGGCGAGGCACGGGCCCAGTTGACGACAAACTGACTAAAAACCGCTGTCATCTAACTAAAGAAAAAGCCTGCATCCGGGTGGATGCAGGCTTTTGAAATCAGATCAGAAACGATTTCCCGAACGCGGAATCATTCCCACTCGATCGTGCCCGGAGGCTTGGACGTAATATCGTAGGTTACGCGATTGACGCCGCGCACTTCATTGACAATACGGCCCGCAACCCGATTAAGGAACGCGAAGTCGAACGGATAGACTTCCGCCGTCATGCCATCCGTGCTGGTCACTGCACGCAGAGCACATGCCTGATCGTAGGTACGGCTGTCTCCCATAACGCCCACCGTGCGGACTGGAAGCAGAACCGCAAATGCCTGCCAGATTGCATCATAAAGGCCAGCACGCCGGATCTCTTCGAGGTAGATCGTGTCGACCTTCCGCAGCAGATCCAGCTTCTCACGCGTGATGTCACCCGGAATACGAATCGCAAGCCCCGGGCCCGGGAAGGGATGGCGGCCAACGATATGCTCGGGGATACCAAGCTCACGGCCAAGCTCACGGACCTCATCCTTGAACAGCTCACGAAGCGGCTCGACGAGCTTCATGTTCATACGGTCAGGCAGGCCGCCAACGTTATGGTGCGACTTGATAGTTACGGACGGCCCGCCGGAGAAACTCACGCTCTCAATAACATCCGGGTACAGCGTACCCTGAGCCAGGAACTGTGCACCACCAAGCTTTGCAGCTTCCTGTTCAAAGACTTCGATAAACAGGCGGCCGATCGTCTTGCGCTTGATCTCGGGGTCCTTGACGCCAGCAAGAGCGTCGAGAAACAGATCCGATGCATCGCGATGAACCAGACGTATATTGAATCGGCCACGGAATGTGGACACGACTTCTTCCGCCTCCCCCGCACGCAGGATACCTGGATCGACGAAAATGCAGGTAAGCTGGTCGCCAATTGCGTCATGGATCAGCTTGGCAGCAACAGAACTGTCAACGCCGCCTGACAGCCCACAGATCACTCGACCCGTACCAACCTGCTGGCGGATGCGGGCAATTTCGAGATCCCGGAAACCGGCCATCGTCCACTTGCCATCACAACCCGCAACGCCGTGAGTGAAATTGCGGATCAGTGCAGCACCGTGCGGTGTGTGGACCACTTCGGGGTGGAACTGCACGCCGTAGAGACGTCGGCCCTCATCCGCGATGATTGCGAAAGGTGCGCCTTCCGAATGAGCTACCGCCCGGAAGCCGGGCGGTAGTTTCGTCACGCGATCGCCATGGCTCATCCAGACCTGCTCACGGTGACCGCGTGCCCAGACGCCCCGGAACAGGGAGCAGTCTTCTGCGATCTCGATATGAGCGCGCCCAAACTCGCGATGCTCGTGCGTTTCAACAAGGCCGCCAAGCTTCTGGCACATGGCCTGCTGGCCGTAGCAGATTCCCAGCACGGGAAGGTTCAACGCGAATACAACATCCGGAATCGGGGGCGCATTCTCATCATGAACGCTGGCCGGGCTACCGGAGAGGATAATGCCACGCGCCTTGAAGGCACGGATTTTCTCTTCAGTCGCCGTAAACGGCCAGATTTCACAATACACACCACTTTCGCGCACACGACGTGCGATGAGCTGTGTGACCTGACTGCCGAAATCCAGAATAAGGATGCGGTCTTCGTGTAGTGTTTCGTCCAGTTTCTCGACGGTGCTGGCGTCTTGCTGCGTCAACGTCTTGGCCTCGCGTTCCGGTTCATGGTGCCTTTTGTGGCTCTCCTATAAGGTAGTGCATCGTCTGCGTCATCCATTCTCCATCACAGGACAGGGACAACATGCGCCCGATTGCACTTTTTGCCTTTTCACTGACCGCTTTTCTCTCTGCCTGCGCCACCCAGGACCCAGGGCAGGACCCGACAGGCACATGGGTTGGAAGCCTGATCGCCGATCAGGGCACCTGCCCCACGTCCCTGACATCCACTCTCAGGATTCGCGGTAAAGAAATCATGTTTACCCCCGGAGACAGCTCGAAGGTCCTTCGCGGAACCTATGTCCATGGCTCGAACCATTATCATGCCGAGCTTATCGAGCAGGATATGAACCACCATGCGACGCCGCTTGTCTTTAACGGATATCCGGTCGGGCAAGCCATCGGCGGCATTTATGGTTCGAATGCGTGCAGGGCACACATCACGATGACGCGTCGGTAAAAAAGATAAAAGAAAATGCATTGAGGGGGTTGCGGGGTCCGGAAAGAACTTCTAAAAGCCCCCTCAACAAGCACCCGTAGCTCAACTGGATAGAGCACCAGACTACGAATCTGGGGGTTAGAGGTTCAAGTCCTTTCGGGTGCACCATCATCTCACAATAAAGCTGAGATGATTACAATGTGAATATGCACCCGTAGCTCAACTGGATAGAGCACCAGACTACGAATCTGGGGGTTAGAGGTTCAAGTCCTTTCGGGTGCACCACATTTCATTTTCCTAAAATTTAGTGCGCGACCTGTTCCAGGCAGCTATATACGTCGTCCCAGCGATATGGCTTGGAAAGAAATCTGCTATGTGATGGCAGCGCGCTTTTGTCGGCGATCATTGTACCCGATGTCAGCACAACACCCACCGGGGGCCAGCGCCCCTCGATTATCTGTGCCAAAGCAAGGCCATTTATTCTGCCGGGCATATTGATATCGGAAAATACCAGACGGATTTCGGGATTATGCTCCAGAATTTCCATCGCCTCATCTGCACTGCCAGCAAGACACGTGCCATACCCCGCTTCTCCCAGCATATCTGCAGCCAGAAAACGAAGAAGCGGCTGATCTTCAACCACCAGAACTATATTCGAAGGTTTGTTGGAAAGAACCCCAGCATGCCCGCCTTGCAAGCGTACAGCAGGTGAGTACTCCTTTCCGGTAATGGCACGCATCGAACATATCTCCAGAATTTGAAATTGCGGAGACACAGCAATGTCTCGTTCGCAACCAACGCTCAATTTATGAATATGTTCGAAAGCAGCTTGAATATTCTTTTGTCAGCAGAAGCCATATAGCGGAGGCGCTGGCTCTCTACTGCGGAAGCGAAACCGCCAGCCCGCCGGCGCCAGAGCCCGCTAAAATAGCTATTCCACCAATTCCCCAAACATTCCTGTTTCGCACGAGTAAGGGAGCACCACTTACGCCGTGCGTGCCTTCGCAATTATGACGGATCAGCCCTCCCTGCGCCGGTGCGAGAACATGGCAATGCGTATCTGCGAATACGACTTCCGCCCTGTCCTGCTGATAGCCTGCCAACATCGACGCCTCCCCTTTTTTCGCTTGAAAAGTGGGCAGGAGACGAGATGCCTCAATTACGGGGCGATCCAAAATGAGAGTTGCCCGATCAAGAGAGGCACTGGCTGCTTCTTGAAACGGATCATACCCCGCACTGATAATGACGCGCACGGCCTGTGCATGGACCGAATAGGACCCACGCTGATATTCGGCCAGAAAATGAACATCTTGCGGCTGAATGAAGCGACCGGTTGCGGGTAGCCAGAGACAGTGAGCTGCAGTCATGACGACGGAAGGAGCGACTGCAAACCCAGTGCAGCGGCTTCCGAGCGAGGTCTGTACACGACCCAAAATCCACCAGGGAGCGTGATGTACATCCACCACCTCCCTACGCGGCGCATCTCCTAGCCCAGGACGAACAGCACAATATCCTGCATTCAAAGGTGCACCCAGCGTTAGAATAAATAACGCCAGATACAGGGGGATCTTCACCCCAGATGGTCCGGCCCGAATGCATCAGGCAACAATTGTGCAAGTGTCCGGGTCATGAGCAGAGCTCCCTGCCTGTTGATCATGTGAATTTTCAGATCAGGCAGACCGAACTCACGCAGCTTCTGTCGGCATCCACCGCATGGCGTGCAGGGCTGATCACCGTCACCGACGATCACGATTTCCTCGATCCGACGCCCACCGGACGCAACCATGAGTGAGATAGCACCACCCTCGGCACATGTTCCAAGCGGATAAGCTGCATTTTCGACATTGCAACCAGCATAGACAACCCCCTCACATCGGAGGGCCGCCCCCACATGAAAGTTCGAATAAGGCGCATAAGCCCGGCTCTGGACTTCAAGCGCAGCGCGCACGAGATCATTATTCATAATTACAAACCCTATCGGGAGACGCGACGTCTTGGAAGCAGGCTCATGGAGAGATACGGTGTCAGGATGAACGCGCAGTCCCCCGACCCGGCTCTGGCCGACCTCCTCGCCTCCCGTCCCTCTCTTCAGACGGATGTGCGCGACGGCCTCATGTTCGAAGGCGTGCCTCTGCATGTCATCGCGGCAGCCGTTGGAACTCCATGCTGGATCACGGGAGCAGGAACGCTGCGCCGCCGTGCAGACAGCCTGAGGGCTGCGTTCGAAGCACGGCACCTGCCTGTCAGCTTTCATTTCGCCGTAAAATCACAGGATCATCAGGCAACACTCACCATGCTCCACCAATGCGGTTATGGTGCGGATATCGTCAGTGGTGGCGAGATGAAGCGGGCGCTTGCCGCGGGAATACCAGCAGCGAACATCGTGTTTTCAGGCGTTGGAAAAACCGATGCTGAACTGCGTATGGCCGTCGAACAGGATATCGCGCAGGTCAATGTCGAGAGCGTTGAAGAATTATACCGGCTTGATCAGATTGCCGGATCCATGGGCCGGGTTGCCCGGGCCGCACTGAGGGTCAACCCGGATGTTGACGCCAACACGCATGATAAAATCAGCACCGGGCGCGCGGGAGACAAGTTCGGGATCGAACATGCCCGTGCTGTCTCACTCTACAGCGAAGCGAGCGGATTGCGCTCCATAAAGCTCGTCGGACTGGCGGTACATCTTGGCAGCCAGATGCTCACTGCACAGCCTTTCCGTCTGGGCTACCAGCGTCTGGCGGACATGGTCCGTGAAATTCGCTCTTTCGGCGGTATTGTCGAATCGATTGATTGTGGCGGAGGCCTTGGCATCCGCTACCGCGACGAGACTGCCCCTGCACCGGAAATGCTGGCAGGCGTGATCGCCGAGACCCTCGGTGACCTTGATGTACGCCTGAGCGTGGAGCCAGGCCGATGGCTTTCCGCCCCTACGGGAATTTTGCTTTCACGTGTCATTGAAACGAAAGCCGGAAATCCGGAATTCGTAGTGATTGACGCAGCAATGAACGATTTGATGCGTCCTGCGCTTTATGATTCCTGGCATGGCATCCTGCCTGTCGCTCCACAGCATTTCACGGCACCTGTTTCGCCGCGTGATGTGGTAGGACCTGTCTGTGAAAGCAGCGATATCTTCGCCCGTGACCGCGCATTACCCGACCTCGAACGCGGAGACCTTGTCGCGTTGCTCGATACCGGCGCGTATGGTGCTGTGATGAGCTCGACATATAACAGTCGACCTTTCGCAACACAGGTTATGGTAGATGACCACCGCTGGCAGATCATCCGTGAGCGTCAGACTGTTGAAGAACTGATTGCCGCGGAGAGCGTGCCCGACTGGATTAAGCCTCGAAATGCCTGAGACGCACACAGCCACGTTCCGCCTCGCAGCCCTGCGTCAACGCGCACGACGCGTTCTGTGGATTGAACGCGCGTGGATTCCGATGCGTTGGCCGCTTCTGCTTCTGGCGCTTTACATTCTGGCCGCACTTGCGCGCCTGCCGCAGTCCCTGCCGGACTGGTTGCATCTTGTTGTTGAGGCTGGCTTTATCGGAAGTGCTGGCTGGCTGGCAGTCCGTGGGCTGAGAAAAATTCCTTCGGCTTCTGATGCTCTCGCAGACCGCCGGATCGAGCGTGACTCGCATCTAGCCTATCAGCCTCTCATGACCCTCACCGATCGCCCTGCCTACGCAGGATCGGGCGAACAATCGGCGGTATGGTCGCGCCACGTAGAGCGCGTTACCGCGGCTCTTCCGCCCCTCCGCGTTGCTCTGCCGCGTCCACCCATGACGCCTTCTGAAAGGGCCGCCACTTATATCGTGCCAGTGGCCATTGCTATGGCCGCCCTGCTTGCTGGTCATCACACGCCATCCCGACTGCACGCCGGGTTCATTCCGGGCGTGGACGATGACAGCGTCCCCCTGCCCCAGATCCAGGCCTGGATAGACCGCCCATCCTATGCCGCGGGTGCGCCAGTGTTTTTGTCATCTGGCGTGCAGACGGGGACGATCAAAGTTCCTGAAGGCGCCACGCTCAATGCTACGATAACGGCATCTCACGGGCGTCCGGCACTTCACGGCGTCAGCTCCGTGATCCGGAGCCGTCTCGATCAGCAGAGCTGGAACGAACATGGCACACTGGAAAAAAGCGGCACCATCACCCTGACGGCACGTGGCCGGACATTAGGCTCGTGGCGCGTCACGGTCGAACCAGACCTACCCCCCGTCGTAACGTGGGATGGCAAGCCAGGCCCTCAAAAAGATGACTGGCGCACAGGTCTGCCATGGCAGGTTCGCCAGGCTTATGGTGTGGCATCGCTCGAAGTCGAAATAACCATTCCTGGATCTCTGCGGGTACTCCGCGTGCCGATCCAGCTCGACGGTCAGCCCAAAGATGCCAAGGGCCTCGCCAGACCTGACCTTTCATCAGATGCTTTTGCTGGCATGATGGTTGAAGGCCGCCTGCATGCGAAAAGCATTTCAGGGCGAGAGAGCTATAGCGACAAGGTGAAATTCCGGATCGGTGAGCGCAAGTTTTCCGACCCACTGGCACGCGCACTGATTGCGCTGCGGCGACGGTTGATACTCTCTCACGAACACACGTCACAAGCATCGGAAGAATTGAAACTTCTTACCCAAACCACCAACGTACATGGCGTCTGGGCAACGATGGGGCTGGCAATCGCTTCTCTACAGCCGGACGCACCAGACGGTTCAGCACTCGAGGTTCCGGGAATTCTATGGTCCCTCTCCCTGTATCTGGACGATCTTAAGCGCGACGGTCCTGAGATCGCAGAGGCCGCTGCAGAAGTCCGTTCCGCTCAGGCAGGCGTACAGCAGCAACTCGACCACATGCAGTCAATGGGCGAAAAAGGCCATTCCCTTGCGGAGCAGGAAGAGCTCCAACGCAGAACCCAGGCACTGAAAGATGCGCTCAATCATCGCATGCAGCTTCTATTCCAGCGGGCAGCACAAAGCGGGATCATGATGCCGCAATCAGGGCAAAATTCTGCAGACCCTTGGTCTGATGAAATGCGGAGGCTCCAGTCCGATGCTTCACAGGGCCATGGTGACGAAGCCCTGAGACGCCTTCAGCAGATGGAAGACATGGCCGAGCACATGCGTCAGGCCACCCCACAGGACCTCAAGGCTCTGGCGGCGCAGATGAAGGCGCAGGCAGAAGCACGGGCGCAACGTGCGACGCTGCATGACATTATTCATCGCGAGACTGGCCTTCTGGACCACACGCAGGCTCGCCTGAACGCTGCACGCAAAGCTGCGGCCCCTCCAGCAGATCAGCAGGATAGCGGCAGAGACATCAGCCAGATGTCCACGGCAGACCTGCTCCGTCAGTTGGGAATGCAGCCCCCACCCGGGATGCCTGATACTTCTGCATCCAAGCCTCCTGCTCCTACCGATCCGGCAACAGTGGCAGCACAAGGCACGGAACGCCGCGAAGACCACGCGATCCAGCGCGCACTCGGTCAGGTTGATGATATTCTGGATCGACACGTGAAAGATCTGACTGGCAAGGAAGCAAAATCACTTTCCAAAGCGCGTGACGATATGAGAACGGCACGTAAAGCTCTTGCAGATCGCCATGATGATCAGGCGCAGACGGCCGAGCAGAAAGTCCTCGCTGACCTGGCGGATGCAGGTAAGGAGATGCGCCAGAGTCAGCAATCCAAATCCTCAAGCGGAGGCGGTGGTGGCCTGAGCTTTATCCCATCTATGGGATCTGGTTCGGGGAGTGGCCAGCAAAAGGGTGCCGCAGGAAAAAGTGGCGATGATGGCGATCAACCTCAGGCTGGGGATGATGACGGCAGCGACGATGACCAGAAGGATCAGGACCCTCTGGGCCGGAAGCTTGGAGAAGGAAGCAAGGGCAAGGACTCAGACGCCCACATTCCTGACAAGAACGCACGCGACAGGGCGCGCGATATCGAGCGTGAATTGCGCCGCCGCGCCTCTGATCGCACGCGCCCCCAGAGCGAACTGGATTATCTCGAACGACTTCTGAAGTCTTTCTAAGCACAAAAAAGCCCCGGAAATCCGGGGCTTTTTTATTAGCTATGCCGTTTAGGCAGCTTCAGGGAACACGATAAAACGGGTTGGGCAGAAGAAATGTATGCTCGGCATGTCCACCAGTCAGATCAGATGGCTGATCTCCGAGGCTCTCTACGATCGTATAGCCTTTGGCCTCGATACTTGCGCGGGTGGGAGTCTTGTAGGCTCCTGCACGCACATGGGAATCATCCGGGCGAAGATAGAGACCATCCCACCGCGGGATACCGGCAGCACGTAGATTGCGCTCTGTGGCAGCACGCTCGTTCTCATGACGTCCCGTAACGAAAAATACCGCTACATGCTGGTTGTAGGCGTCTTCGATCAGGGCTCGGGTTGAAACGAAAGCAGGCGCGCGACCGCTCTGCTCCCAGGCAACTGCCCCGCATGGCCCCTTTGGGAGGCTGTCACATGGACCATTGGGAATGTAGCCAAAATCATCAGCCCGGATTTCATCCCAGTTGGAGAGTGTTGTCTCGTCAATATCGAGCACAATCGCAGGTTTGCGAGTATGCGCAGCATCACGGGCGAGCGTCTGACGCGCCTGCAATATCACAGCATCGAAATCCCGCTGATAGTCTCCGCTGTCATGATACGCTCGTGCGGTCATAATGGCATCGCCAACGTTGGACGGCTGTTCAGCATAAGCTGTGACCGGCGTCAGGACTGACAGGGCCAGCACTCCGATGGGAAATAGAGAAGATCGGATCATGGGGGTGCCACCTTTCTTGAAATAAGGACAAGCGCAACGCCCAGAAAAGCGAGGGCAGTTCCGATAATGGAAACACCTGCATATCCCAGTCCCTCAGAAAGCGCGATGCCGCCAAGTGCAGCGCCAAGCGCATTGCCCATATTAAACGCGCCAATATTTACCGAGGACGCAAGTCCAGGCGCTTCATGGGCAGCCTGCATCACGCGCATCTGCAATGCGGGCATCAAAGCAAACGTGGCCGCGCCAAAAAGCAGCGTTCCGATCAGGGCACCGGGGACAGTCTGCGCCATCCATGGAAATGCCAGCATAACAATCGCAAGGATGGGGAAAAACAGCAGCAGACTTCCGTCGAGAGAGCGATCCGCAGACCGGCCGCCTATGGCATTTCCGATCGAGAAACCAACCCCGGTCAGCATCAGTGCCACCGTGATGACAGCCGCGCTAGCGTGGGTGATGTGCTGGAGGATGGGTGCAATATAGGTGTAGAGCACGAACATTGCCCCTGCACCGATAGCTGTTGTCAGAAGCGCAAGAACCACATTTCCACGGACGAGAACCTTCAGCTCGCTCATCGCATCCGGAGGGGTTCCCGCTTCACGGTTCGGGATAGCCGTCTGGACCGCGATTATCGTCAACAGGCCGAGCGCAACCGTGGCCAGAAACGCCATATGCCAGCCAAGCTGCGTACCAAGCCACGTTGCCAACGGTACACCAAAAATATTGGCGACGGTGAGGCCCATGAACATGCTCGCAACAGCACTCGCGCGCTTTTCGGCAGGAACCGAAAGAGAGGCTTCAATTGCACCAAGCCCGAAGAAAGCACCATGCGCAAGACTGGTCAGAACCCGAGACACGAGCAGGAGATCATAGGTGTTTGCAACAGCCGAAAGCAGGTTGCCTGCAACGTATAATCCCATAAGAAAAATAAGGGCATGTTTGCGTCGCACACGGCCGAGAGCGAGTGTAATGATCGGAGCACCGACCATGACCCCCACGGCATAGGCTGTAACGAGCCCACCCGCTGTAGGAACTGAAACCTGAAGACCATGGGCAATAACGGGCAAAAGTCCCATTGGCATGAACTCGGTCGTACCAATGGCAAACGCGCCAACAGCCAGCGCAAAAAGAGGCCAGTTCACATGGTTTCTCCGGAGGTTATTTAGTTCGACTTTTATCGAATATCTCACCTCCGGAAGATCATGACAATCCTTTGCAGGACTTACATAGTCCCCATTCCTGAGGAGTGTTCCATGTTATCCATATCCATCTGACCCATATGTGCAGGGTCGGCAATCAGGCACTTGTGGTCCTGAAGTTCCTCACCTGATGCTCGGTCCAGACCATGGGCAACATCGTCCAGAAGGATGAATCCGCCCTTGGGGGCCGGGGTCACAAACAGCGTATGCACGGACATGTCATCTGCATGCAGTACTTTGAAAGGCGATGGCTCCAGAGACTGCACAATGCGTGCCCGATAAAGATGTCCCATGAGGGAAACAGTGGACCAGTCTTGGCCAAACCAGTTCTTGGCCAGTTCCGTTTTAACGTACGGCTTCATGCAATCAATGTGGATATGCAACTGGTCCTGAGACCTGCCCCACCGCGAGTTGATGGCAAGAGACATATCCGCATCTGGAACATCATAGCCATATGCTTTGGATACACGACCGCGCTCAGCCCAAGCCTCAGCAAAATAATTAGGACTGTCAGCCTGCAAGAGCGCTGGGCTTTCAACACCGGGAATACGCTTCGTAGGGATCAAAAGATACTGGCCGTGCCCGTACAGATCCTTGAGCAGCGCATAGCCATCCTGCGGATCATAGACAGCACAGGGCTTGTGATCGGAATCCTTGGCGCAACGCGTACCAACAATTTCCCAGAGCTTGTTTCTGTCGTGATGGCCGAACTTCGAACATGCCGAAACTCCAAACCCCAGCATGAGCTCCACAGCCAACAATCCACCGATGCGAAATGCCCGCTTTGTTCGGATATTAATCTTGATGGTCATTCCTCCCTGACCTGCCACTCCAGCTTCATCGCAGCTGCCAGGCGCTCAAAGCGGCGACGCACCGCACTTCCTGCGGCACGAACGCTTCGCGCACCCAGCGTCAGGACAAGTTTATTATCTTCCACAAACAGACGGCACTCTTCCAGAAGTTCTACCGTTCCGCCGCACAGCGTATAGGCCAGACGCAGTGCAAGCCCCAGACGGACCGCACGTTCGATCTCAACCTTCGTCAACAAACGTCTAGATGGTTCAATCAGCGGGGCATCCATCTGCACTTCATAACGCACAGCAAGCGTCAACCCGATGAAGGCACGCGCTGGATGATCAAAACCAACGCCATGACTGCGCAGGATACGCTGGTAAGTCTGCTCCGTTCTGTATTCCGGGTGATCATAGGAGCCAATATCCGAGAGCGTACATGTCAGAGTGCGCAGACGCTTCTGCTGGGGAGTTTCGTCCTCGAAAAGTGCAGCAGTCCAGCCCACCAACGCATGGGAAAGAGACATACTCCGCGCCAAACGCCCTGCGGTTTCCTCTGCCAAAGCGGTCATCGGGTCCTGTTGCGCGACTGATTCTGCGACGTGGCGCATGTACCACCCTTCCCGCAGGCCATCGACACTGAACACGACTTTGGAAGGACGTACTTTTTCCATCAAACGGCGAAGTACCGTCGCCGCAAACGGCGCATCCGCCAGACGCTTGCGTGGAGCACCCGGCAGTTTTTCGAGTGTTCGTCTGGGGGCGGCAATGATCCAGTCCGCCATTTCGCGCGCTTCGCCCTCAGACATCGAAAAGAGGTGAACGAGGCTGAGCGGATATTGTGTTCGGGCAATCTGAAGCCGGGCCAGAGCGCGGAACGCACCACCGACAAGATATAGCGGGCGCCCCGTCATGCCTTGCAGCCATTTTACGTCACCAAGCTGCTCATCAGCGATCAGTGCTGCGCTCTCGATGCTTCCCTCTGCGCGATCATGCAGGCGGATAACGCCAAGCTTGGTGCTGACGGCTTCAAAATACTGACCGTCAGCGACATGGATAAGCTCCATGGAGCCACCACCGATATCAGCGACAAGCCCATTGGCCTCCGGCAGACCACACAGCACTCCTCGCGCGGCATAATCTGCTTCTTCTTCTCCATTCAGAACACGAATGGGAACACCGGGCATGCGGGCCCGGATGGCCGCCACGAAATCCGGGCCATTTGTGGCGTCCCGGACGGCTGCGGTGGCGAGAACTTCAAAAGGCTCGGCGCGCATCGCACGAGCCACTGTATGAAAGCGCCCCAGCACATCCATTGCCAGCGCAACGCCTGCCTCGTTCAGTCGGCCCGATGCATCGAGTCCCCTGCCCAGCTTGAGCGTGACCTTCTCGTTGAAGATCGGAACAGGGTTACGTGTGATTCCCTCGAAGACAACAAGCCGAACAGAGTTTGAGCCAAGGTCAACAATGGCGGACCGCTGTGCAGGTGTGGACATAGAAACTCAGTCTTCCAAAATCCGGTCGGGCCGTTCGCGGGGGCGATGAGCCTCAGGGAGGGCCTTCTCCCGCGCAGCCGAACCCCGACCCGAGAGAGAAGGATTGTTCATGAAATAATCATGAGCTGAGAACGGGTGTGCCCCAGGTGAGACGCGATGCCAACGCCCATCTCGCGACAGCGTCCAGCTCTGCATGTTGTCCTTGATGTCCATCGTCATGATCTGCCCGAGAATCTGGGCATGAACCGTGGCGTTTGTGATCGGCACCATGGACTCCACACGCCAGTCCATGTTGCGAAGCATCCAGTCGGCAGAGGAAATGAAAACCTTCGCCTTGTGCGATGGCATCCGGTGTCCATTTCCAAAAGCGAATACCCGTGCATGCTCAAGGAAACGGCCTACAATCGACTTGATTTCAATGTTGTCGGACAGGCCGGGAACACCCGGTCGCAGGCAGCAGATGCCGCGAATGATGCCAATCACCTTCACACCGGCGCGGGAGGCCTCGTACAGAAGATCGATCAGTTCAGCATCAACGAGGCTGTTCATTTTCAGCCAGATTTTCGCAGGCTTGCCTGCCTTCGCAAACGCAATCTCTTCACGAATCAATGATTCGAGAGTCGAACGAATAGTGATGGGCGAGAAGGACAGCGCGTCCATTTTAGCGGGCGTTGCATATCCGGTCATGTAATTGAACAGACGTGCCGAATCTGAAGCCAGCTTTGGGTCGCAGGTGAAAAAGGATAGATCCGTATAAACGCGTGCCGTGATCGGGTGGTAATTGCCTGTTCCGAAATGGGCGTAGGACCTCAGCACCTGACCCTCCCGACGAACAACAAGGCTGAGCTTTGCATGCGTTTTCAGATGCGCGAACCCAAAGACAACCTGCACGCCTGCCGATTCAAGCGCACGTGCAAGGCGAATATTGGCCTCCTCATCAAAGCGCGCGCGCAGTTCAACCATGGCCGTAACGGATTTCCCTGACTCCGCTGCCTCGATGAGCGCCCGGACGATCGGGCTGTCGCGTGAAGTGCGATAAAGCGTCTGCTTGATGGCCAGAACATTCGGATCAAGAGCTGCCTGATGAAGGAACTGCACGACCACATCAAAGCTCTCGAACGGATGATGGACAACAATGTCCTTCGCCCGGATCGCGGCAAAGCAATCGCCATCATAATCGAGAACGCGTTCCGGAAAGCGCGGCGTGTATGGAGGAAACACCAGATCTGGCCGGTCATCAACGATGAGCTGCTTTAGATCTACCACACCCACGATATCCGGCAGCACCGCGACGTCTTCATCCGCCACGCCAAGCTCTTCGCCCATTTCACGACCAAGCGTTTCAGGCAGTTTGCTGTCGAGCGCCAGATGAATGCCAACCCCCCGACGACGCTGCTTGAGCGCCGTCTCGTAGGAGCGGACGAGATCTTCCGCCTCATCCTCAAACTCGACATCCGTATCACGGATGATTCGCAGAACACCCGCGGCACCGATTGCCAGCCCCGGAAAAAGACGGTCTGCAAACAGGATGATCAGATCTTCAAGCAGAACAAAGCGCGCCTGATCCGGTGTCTCATCCCCTTCCCGCACCCGCGAAGGCAGCCGCATGAAACGCGGTACCTGCGCTGGCATGAGAATCAGGCCGTCCATCACATGCGTGCCAGTCCCGGGATCTTTCAGGCGCATGACGAGCGCCAGACCCATGTTCGGAATAAATGGCAACGGATGTGAGGGATCGACAGCAAGCGGTGTCAGGACTGGAAAGATGCGCTCATCAAAAAGAGTGGCAAGCTGTGTACGATCCACCTCATCCAGCGAATCGGGCGGCAGGATAACGATGCCGGCCGTCTGAAGCTCTGCACGCAGACCCCGCCAGACGCGCTGCTGTTCCTGCAGAAGATACCGCGCCTTGCCGCGAACCGCAGTCAGCTGTTGTGCGGGCGTTGCACCGTCTGGGCTACGAATGACCGTGCCTTCGCGGACCTGCCCCACAAGACCCGCAACACGAACCGAGTAGAATTCGTCAAGGTTGCTGGCGCTGATGGATAGGAAGCGAACGCGCTCAAGCAGCGGATTACGAGGGCTTTCCGCTTCCTCGATGACACGCTGATTAAAATCCAGCCAGGACAGCTCCCGATTGATAAAACGTGCCGGAGAGGTTGGCATGTCTGCATAATCGGCAGCATTGCTGACAGAGGTCCGGCGCCGTCTGGCCCGCGTGGCCCCTGCGCTGATTGTCCCTTCGCTCGGCTTGCGGACCGTGCGGCGCCGTGAAACGCGAGCGATGGGTTTATCGTCTTCAGTAGCCACGGAAACCTTACCCAAGTTATCATTTATCGAAACAGGATCATGTGCCCTGTGTGGCGTGTCAAACGTCTGTTTTGTGTCACAACATCAGATATCTGACGTCAGGAGGTCTGCCAGGACCTCTTGTGCAAGCGCGCGCGTGATTGGAACGCCACGAGCCAACGCTGCCTGATCAAGTTGCTCCACCGCGCAGACAAGCGCTTTTCCGGTGCGAGGCAGGTGCCGCCAGAGCCAGTCTGTCACAGGCTGGGATACAACGAGTTGACGGTCCGCCAGAAGAGAAAGCAGCAACGTCGCGCGCAGGGCGTCTTCGGGCTCACCAGTTGCGGTCGTGGCCGTGGCACGCAGGCGACTGGCCAGATCGGGCAGCATGAAATGCGTGCGTGATGGCGGCAGACGTCCCACCATCAGAACACGCTCTGCATGGGAATGTGCATCATTGAGCAAATGAAGCATCGTGACCTCATCTGCTGGCGAATCGGCGTTGTCGATGGCGAGATTACCCTGAACCTGCAGGCGCGCGCCCGGAGAACGGACAAAAAGGCGCGCATCAACCACCGTCGCATTGTGTTTTGTTGCCCACATTGAAAGCAGGTGTGTTTTCCCCGTCCCAGAAGGCCCCCACAGCCATAATCTCTGATCTGGCCAATGTGGACGCGCTATCCAGGCCCGCGCCGCCGCATTGGACGGACCGGGAATAAAGCGCTCAACCGTCAGGGCACTGCTGCGCTGCAACCCAAGCACCAACTGCTCCGCCGGGATGGTCTTTCCGATCTCCTGTTCAACCATTGCAGACCCTTCCCTGCCGTTACGCCTTCAAACAGGCGTTCCGCCCGCGCGCAGGATGCTCTAGAACGGCGACACGTCAACCAGCCGAGAGTTTCCGACCATGACCGACCAGCCCAATCTCCCGCAAGGTGCCAGCTATGCACAGGCCGGCGTCGATATTGAAGCCGGAGATGCACTGGTCGATGCGATCAAGCCTGCTGCCAAGGCAACGAACCGTCCGGGAACAATGGGTGGCCTTGGTGGCTTCGGTGCATTGTTCGATCTGAAGGCCGCAGGATTTACCGATCCCGTACTCGTCAGTTGCACCGATGGTGTGGGCACAAAGCTCATGGTCGCGATTGAAGCAGGCAAGCATGACGAAGTCGGTGTCGATCTCGTGGCAATGTGCGTCAACGATCTCGTCGTGCAGGGCGCAACACCGCTGTTCTTTCTGGATTATCTCGCCACGGGGAAGCTCTCCATTCAGGATGCCGCAACCGTCGTTCAGGGCATCGCACGCGCATGCTCGGAGTCAGGTTGTGCGCTCGTTGGCGGGGAAACAGCCGAGATGCCAGGCATGTATGCGCCGGGCCACTACGATCTCGCAGGTTTCAGTGTTGGTGCGGCAGAACGTGGCAGCCTTCTTCCCGCAGGGATCCGTGAAGGTGACACTCTGATCGGCCTTGCCTCTTCCGGAGTGCATTCCAACGGATTCTCACTGGTTCGGGAAGTCGTGCGGCGCTCGGGTCTGAGTTGGAGCGATGCTGCGCCGTTTGAAAGCGGCAAAACACTCGGAGAAGCCCTCCTGACGCCCACAAAGCTTTATGTAACCACCGTCCTCAACCTGCACGCCAAAGGCCTTCTGCATGGCTGTGCACACATTACGGGTGGCGGCCTTCCCGGCAATCTCCCACGCGTGTTGCCGGAAGGGCTGGGTGTACGCATCGACGGCGCTTCATGGGACATTCCCGCCGTATTCAAATGGCTGGCAGCGACCGGTCAGGTTGCAGCCGACGAAATGCTGCGCGTTTTCAACTGTGGTATCGGCATGGTTCTCGTAACTTCCGAGCCGGAAAAGGTTCTTGAGGAACTGGCAGCCAACGGCGAAAGCGGCGTGCGTATGGGCGAAATCGTTCGTTCCGAAAACACCTACGAGCTCACGGCACCCGTCTCTTTCGCATGATCCACAAAACTCCCATCGCCGTACTCATCAGTGGGCGCGGCAGCAATATGCGTGCGCTCATTGAAGCATGCGCCCGCCCGGATTACCCGGCCCGGATTGTTCTCGTTCTGAGCAATCGGCCGGACGCAGGCGGGCTGGAAGTCGCACGTGAAGCAGGCCTTCCAACGATTGCCATTGATCACAAGGCATTCGGAAAGGACCGTGAGGCACACGAGATCAAAGTTGATGAGGCCATCAAGGCTTCAGGAGCAGAAATCGTCTGCCTTGCGGGATATATGCGCGTTCTCACGCCATATCTGGTGAATGCCTGGCATGGAAAAATGCTGAATATTCACCCAAGCCTGCTACCGGCATTCCCCGGCTTACACACGCATGAAGCGGCCATTGCGGCGGGCGCCAACGAACACGGCTGCACGATCCACTTCGTCACGAGTGGCGTGGATGAAGGCCCCGTTCTGGCTCAGGCGCGCGTGCCCGTATTACCAAGCGACACGCCAGAAACGCTTGCAGCCCGCGTGCTGGAGCAGGAGCACCAGCTTTATCCGCGCGTACTGGCGGATGTCATTTCGCGCCTTCATCCGGGTGTATGACACTCTGGAAATAAAAAAAGGCGCGGTATGAACCGCGCCTTTCCAGAAACCCAGTCGAAAGTTCCGTAGAACTTACGGCAGGATTTCGGTCTCAGCGAAGAAGAATGCAATTTCGTTCTTCGCGTTCTCGAGGCTATCGGAACCATGAACCGAGTTTGCTTCGATGCTTTCTGCATAAAGCTTGCGAACGGTGCCTTCAGCAGCGTCGGCAGGGTTCGTGGCGCCCATCACTTCGCGATGCTTGGCAACTGCGTTCTCACCCTGCAGAACCTGAACAACAACCGGTTCAGCAAGCATGGAAGACACGAGGCTACCGTAGAACGGGCGTTCTGCGTGAACCGCGTAGAAAGCACCAGCCTGCTTCTCGGTCAGCTGAATGCGCTTCTGTGCAACAATGCGCAGGCCAGCGTCTTCGAACACGGCATTGATCTTGCCGGTCAGGTTGCGCTTGGTTGCGTCGGGCTTGATAATGGAGAGCGTGCGCTCGAGAGCCATGTCTCATCTCCTGTCAGGGGTGAACGGTCAAATACCGCCGCTCCCCTAGAGCAAATTTCGCGTTCCTGATAGGTCTGTCGCCGTTTTTTAACTTTCCCCGACCGATCGAGGCGCCCGTGAGCCTGCTCACCATTACCGACCTGACCCTCCGCATCGCCGGCCGCACCCTGCTGGACAATGCTTCCCTCAGCGTGGACCCCGGCCGCAAGATTGGTCTGATCGGGCGCAACGGCGCAGGAAAATCCACACTTCTTGCGGCAATAGCTGGCGACATTGCTCTCGACGGCGGGTCCATAACGCTCTCTGCCCGAGCCACGATGGGCCGCGTAAAACAGGAGACCCCGTCCGGCGAAGCCTCTCTCATAGATACGGTTCTGGAAGGAGACCTGGAACGTACGAGACTGCTTCAGGAATCCGAAACCGCCACAGATCCGGCCCGTATCGCAGATGTGCACGAGCGCTTGATCGCCATTGACGCATACACCGCTCCCGCACGAGCCGGCTCCATTCTGGCTGGGTTGGGTTTCGATCAGGACGCTCAGCTCCGCCCGGTATCGAGCTTTTCGGGCGGCTGGCGCATGCGCGTGGGCCTTGCGACTGCCCTGTTTCTCAATCCAGATCTGCTGCTTCTGGACGAGCCGACCAACCATCTCGATATCGAAGCCACCCTCTGGCTGGAAAGCTGGCTGTCAAAATTCTCCGGTGCAGCGGTAATTGTCAGTCATGACCGATCACTGCTCGATAATACGGTCAACGCGATTGCTCATCTGGACAAAGGCAAATTGAGCCTGACACCCGGCGGTTACGATAATTTCGTACGTATCCGCACAGAACAGGCCCTGCAGCAGAACCGCGCAGCAGAACGCATGGCGGCACAACGCGCACATATGCAGTCATTCGTGGACCGGTTCCGTGCAAAGGCAACAAAGGCTCGTCAGGCGCAGGCACGCCTCAAGGCCCTGGAGCGCCTTCCACAGATCGATTCAGTGGTGGAAGACACCCCGACACGCTTTTCATTCCCGGAACCGCAGCCGCTTCCGCCGCCGATGCTCAGCCTGAACAAGGTCAGCATCGGATATGGCGATCACGTCGTTCTGAAAAATCTGACCCTTCGTATGGATCTGGATGACCGGATTGCACTCCTTGGCCAGAACGGGCGTGGCAAATCGACATTTGCGAAATTACTGGCTGGCCGCCTTGAAGCCATGGCCGGCACTTACACGCACTCACCAAAGCTTAAGATCGGCTATTTCGCCCAGCATCAGGCAGACGAACTTGTTCTGAGCGACACACCGATCGACCACATGAGCCGCGCAATGCCCGACGCGGTTCCGGCGGTCATCCGCGCGCAGCTCGCCCGCTTCGGCCTTGACGCCGATCGCGCAGAGACACGGGTTTCGGAACTTTCTGGCGGCGAAAAAGCGCGTCTTCTGCTCTCCTTGTCCACACGCGAAGCCCCGCATCTTCTGATCCTTGACGAGCCCACCAACCATCTGGATCTCGATGCGCGCGACGCACTGATCAGGGCTCTCTCGGAATTTGAAGGTGCAGTCATTCTCATCAGCCATGACAGCCATCTTGTAGAATCCGTAGCGGACAGGTTCTGGCTCGTGGAAGATGGAACCATCTCGTCATTTGATGGTGACATGGCAGAGTATCGTGCATGGCTGCTCGAACGTGCCCGGCGTGCCCGCGCCGAGAATAACGAACGCAGCAAGGGCGGTGATGGCAGCCGCGAGTCACAATCGCCGCGCCCCTCATCCGCTCAGGCCCGTGCGGACCGCAAGGAACAGACGCGAGCACTTGCTCCCCTGCGCCGCAAGATCAGGGACGCCGAAGACAAGCTGGCCAAGATAGAAAAGGAAAAGCAGAAAATTGAAGCCAAACTCGCGGATCCGAACCTGTATCATTCAGGCGATCCCGGCGAGATCACGTCTTTGAATGTTCATCTGGCTGCATTGAATGCAACACAGGGCACAATCGAGGAAGCATGGCTCGAGGCACAGGCTGAACTGGAGGATGCGTCCCAGTAATACGGGACTGCCTGGGAGAATAATGCCCAAACGCATGCCAACCAATATCGGTGCATGACGTTGTGCTTTCTTCTTACCGATCTTCCAGGGATCACATGACAGAAACCGTCATTGACCCCTCCTCTCATCCCCCATAAGCCGTCTGCACCAGACCATCCGAGGTTGCACACACCCCATGCCCATTTCCTTTACCGATCCGGCCGAGCAAGACGAGCAGGATCCACGCGCACGAGAAATCGCCCGGATCGTGGCACTCCTGCGGATCGTCATCACCGTTACACTGGTTCTGCTGGCAATCTGGCTGATCGGAGATGTGCTGGCCGTCATCTTTGCGTCCGCACTCATGGCTGTGGTTCTGCACGGTCTGGCAAGGCTGCTACGCCGACACCTCAAATTTGTTCCCTATGCCGCCGCAGTTTCGATTGTTGCCGTAGTTATTTTTGCTGCAATCGTGGCTCTCGTCTGGAGCAGTGGACCAGCCATCGGCGATCAGTTTATTCGTCTGAAGGCAGCCCTGATCGCACAGTCCGGTGACATTCGCGGACGCCTTTCCCAGTCAACCGTAGGCCAGATGGTTCTTGATCATTTGCCAAGCACACTGGGTGGAAACGCAAACAGCAATGCCCTGGGATCATTTGGCTCCGGCCTCGCCGGATCTGTCACAGGCCTGCTGAGCGGCGCCTTTGGCCTGCTGGGCACGATTCTCGTAATCCTGATTGCAGGACTCTATTTCGCACTGTCTCCAGCCCTCTATATTGATGGCGTTCTGCGTATTGTTCCCCCGAAGCATCGTGGTGCGGCTCGTGAACTCCTACTAACCGCAGGCTCTACTCTCTGGGCGTGGACAGCAGGTCAGGCTCTGGACATGCTCGTTGTGGGCATTCTTTCCGGTCTGGGTCTGTACATGATTGGCGTGCCCCTTGCCCTGGCACTGGGCGTTGTTGCAGGCCTGATGAACTTCATTCCCTATATTGGTGCTATCATGGGCGCCGTTCCGGCAGTCCTACTTGGCTTGTCACTGGGAACTCATGAAGCGCTGTTCGTCGCGATCCTCTACGTGACCATCCAGTTCTTTGAGGGCAATGTACTCGCACCCTTCATCCAGCGCCGTGCGGTCCATATGCCGCCCGCACTCGCCATTCTTTCACAGACGGTGTTCGGCTCCATACTCGGCATCCCGGGCCTGATCCTCGCTTCTCCGATCACGGCAGCGCTGCTTGCAATGGGAGACAAAGCAACAGCTCCGCTTGAAGACGCAGGTCGCACACAGATCGATGTCGGTGAACTGAGTGAAGAAGAAGTCAAGGAAGCCCGCAAGCGGAAAGAGGACTGATTTTCTATGCCGCCCCGGCTCTATCAACGTAGAGGAGACAGGAGCGGGATCAGTTATCCGGATTTAGTCGACCAGGCTCTTCACGCATGAAGAGCCGCCTCCCCCCCCCCCCCAAAAAAAAGGCGCCCAAACGAAAGGCGCCTTTCAATATCAAAATTACCGGCGTCTCAGCGGACGCGCACGTCCTCAGGCAATAGGTCCGTAACATCTGCTTCCTTATAGGATTGCATACGGAACGGGCCGTTCACCATAGTCTGTATTCCCATCACGTCTGATCCATGATCAAACCGCCAGAGAGAGACGATCAGGGGCTCTTTCTCTGCGCTTTTCATAACCAGCACCACATTTGGGGTGATCTTATGCGGAGGCTTTCCCATTGCGGGCGGTCGCTCCCCAACGGGGCCCCAGCCTGTCGTATGGGACTGAAGCCAGAGATTGGCATTTTTTGCTTCAGAATCTGTCAGCACACGCTCGCCAGGCTCAGTCATTTCACCCGCGACAACGACGGGCAGATGCCAGGCATGAATAAGCGGCCAAGCCACAAACCAGACAATGCTGACCGGAATGAGAACAATCGCCGCAAAGGCCAAAAGGAGTTTTTGTTCGCGTCTCATGATGCCTGCTGCTCCGCCCACTGCACAACAGCATCCGTGACGCGCTTCACTTCCTGATCCGTCAGCTCCGGATGGATAGGAAGAGCCAGAACACGCTCTCCCAGACCTTCTGAAACGGGAAGGGATGCACCGTCATGATGCTCGGCATATGCGGGCTGATGATGAAGGGGTTTAGGGTAATAGACAGCCGTAGGTATTCCTGCGTTTTTCAGGAAAACCTGAAGGCTGTCGCGTTCATGTCTGTCGCGGAGCAGGATAGCATAAATGGCCCAGGCGCTCTCGCTGTTTGGAACACGCACCGGGGACTGCACCCCATCTGGCATGGCCGCATCATAAGCATCCGCAATATCAGCACGGCGTGTCAGCTCGTCGTCAAATGCATCCAGTTTTGCGAGAAGAACTGCAGCCTGAATGGTATCCAGACGGCCATTGATGCCGATACGCTCCACTTCGTAACGCGTTTTGCCCTCTCCATGCGTGCGCAGGGAACGATAGAGAGCAGCGCGTTCGTCGTCATCCGTCAGGATTGCGCCGCCGTCGCCATATCCGCCCAGTGGTTTGGAAGGGAAGAAGGAAAGTGTCGTGGCTATGGCTTCATGACCAAGCTTATGACCATGATACGAACCACCAAATGACTGCGCACAATCGGCAATTAATACCAGATCATGAAGCTTCGCCATGGCACGCAGTTCATCCCACGGTGCTGGCTGCCCAAAGAGGTCCACACCAATAATGGCGCGTGGTTCCAGTTCCTCTGCCTCAATCACGGCGGCAATACGTGCGCTGAGCGAGGAAATGCTGATCTGGAATGTTGCGGGGTCCACATCCACGAAAACCGGCGTGGCCCCTAAAAGAAGAACAACTTCAGCCGTGGCGGTATAGGTAAATGCCGGCAGAAACACAGCATCCCCCGGCCCGATCTCCTCAGCCATCAGCACCATCAGCAATGCATCGGTCCCGGAAGAGACACCAATCGCATGCTTTGCACCGCCATAGAGCGCAAGGCGATGCTCAAGTTCTTCAACCTCTGGCCCAAGTACGAAGCGGCAATGATCGAACACCGCGTCTACCCGGCGACGGATCGAGTCTTTCAAACGTGCCTGTTGTCTGGGCAGGTCAAGAAAGGCGATCGGATCGTTCATGATGCAGGAACCTCCTGTTGGGGCTGTCTGGAAGAGGATTGCATCACCGCGAGGCTGCCATCCCGGTTATGAATGAATTCAGGTACAAGCTGCTGCAAAATAAGCGTCGCAGCCCTCAGATCGCCCTCACGACACGCCCGTTCCATGTGATTCAGTGCAGCGGTCGCATCAACGATATCGACTGTTCTGGGCGTCGCGATCTTCAGCCCCGGAGCATCTGAGGGTACCGGAGCCTCACGCCCGTGAAAAAGCTCCTCAAACAGCTTTTCTCCGGGACGGAGGCCTGTGAAACGGATCTCGATGTCAATCTCGGGTTTCAAGCCCGCCAGACGGATCATCTGATAGGCAAGGTCGATGATCCGAACAGGGTCACCCATATCCAGAACGAATATGCCACCCTGACGCAGATACTGATCTGTCTGATCTTCTTCTAGGCTCGACATTGCCTGCGTACCCCGAACTGCCGCCTGCAGAACAAGCCCCACGGCCTCGGGAATCGTCATGAAATAACGGGTCATGTCGGGGTGCGTGACCGTCAGAGGCCCCCCTTGTTCAAGCTGCCTACGGAATAACGGGACAACAGAACCTGTGGAGCCAAGGACATTTCCGAATCGCACAGTGACACAGCGCATACCCTCGCCGGCCGCCCGTGCACGGACATCCAACGCCTGCCCATAGATCTCGGCACAGCGCTTGCTTGCTCCCATCAGGCTCGAAGGATTAACCGCCTTGTCCGTCGAAATCATCACCATCGCCCGAACACCGGCATCACTTGCCGCATCGGCGACGATGCGCGTTCCGACGATATTGGTCAGCAAACCTTCCAACGGATTGTCTTCAACGAGAGGCACGTGCTTGAGCGCCGCCGCATGAAAAACAAGCGCAGGTCTGTATGTAGCGAATACTTCCGTCATGCGACGGCGATCGCGAACATCCGCCAGAACTTCATGGTATTCCAGATTTGGGAAGCGCTCGGATATATCGACACTGATCTGCCACAGGGCATACTCGCTGCTCTCAAGCAAAATCAGCGCGGCTGGCTGGAATGCTGCAATCTGCCTTGCAAGCTCCGAGCCGATACTCCCGCCTGCCCCCGTGACAAAAACGACCTGCCCTCTGATCATTCGGCCCATACCATCGGCATCGAGCGTTACCGGCGGTCGATTTAGCAATTCCTCAATTGCGATTGGACGCAGTTCCATCTTCGCTGCCGGCTGCAGATCCGTCAGTTTCGGCGCGCGCTGTACCTTGATCCCATATCGTTGAGCAGAGGCAATCAGGAATGAAAGCCCGGCTCCGCGTAAATCCGGGGCCGTTACAACCAGCGCATCGGGCAAACGCTTTGCTTTTGAAAGGCGCTCCAGAATACGATCCGCTTCATTGATCTGTCCCAGAATTGGGCTGTCATGAATACGACGCCCCGCCTGCTGGGCGCCATCCGTCAACAGTCCCACAACCCGCTGGCCGCCCGGCCCGCGCTCAAGGGCGCGCATGAACAGATCAGCATCATGGTCTGCCCCCAGCAACAGAATACGCTCACTGCTTGCCGCCGCAATCCGGCGGCGCATTGCCAGGCGCCATGCCATACGCACCGCACCCAGCATTACGAGCAGCACCATGGCATGAATGATAGGGAAGGTTGGTGTCGGTATTGCGAAGCCGGAAAAATGCAACAGAAGCGAAAACAGGCAGGCACTGACGACAGAAGCACAGGCAATCTTGAAAAGATCAGCCAACCCTGAAAAACGCCAGTACTGCTGGGACATCCTGAATGGTACGCCGCTTACCAAAAGCGTGATGCCACCTCCCGCGACAAACCAGAGCGGATGGAGCAGGCCTCCATCGGGTGCAGCGAGCCAACGCGCAATTGGCGCGGCAGCTGCGGAGACAACGCCATCAAGCACAACATTAAGCGCAATCCGCCGGGTACTGGCGGTAGAGCCGGAAGTTGAAGACGAGTGCGCCTGCGAAAACAGGCCAAGCGGGAAAGACAGTTTCACATTCTCCTTATAGCGCCAAAAGCCCTGACCCCATAAAGTCCTTCCATGCCGCTATTTTTCCAGAACCTGTATTCAGGCATCAGCTTTGTCTGTTTGGGCGCGATCCTACTCTCCGCACTTCTGATTGAAATCATGATCCGTGCAGGTATCATGGATCATCCGGTTGCACGGAGTTCGCACCTTCGCCCCACTCCCAAGGGCGGAGGGATCGGGATCATCAGCGCCTTCCTGCTGTGCCTGCCACTTCAGCGCGCTGCGTACCATCTCCCGTTGCTGGACAGAAGTTCGGCCCTCCTGCTCATCGGTACGGGAACACTTGCTCTGATATCATGGCTGGACGATGTCCGCTCTTTCCCGGCGCGCTACAAACTCGGCGCACAGTTCGCGGCGGCGGCGATCGTCGTCGCTGGAACAGACAACACAGCTGTTTGGGATATCCTGTTTGTCCTGGGCGCGGTGTTTCTTACCAATGCGCTCAATTTCATGGATGGCCTCAACGGATTGGCCTCAGGCGTCATGTTGCTTGCAGCTTTCGTGCTCGCAGGCATGGGAATTGAAAGCGCAACGTTCATGCTCCTCGCAAGCAGCATTCTGGCGTTTATCCCGAGTAACTTTCCCAAGGCGCGAATCTTCATGGGTGATGTTGGGAGCCAGGCGGGCGCTCTGGTCATCGCATGGGGAGGTATGCAGGCTCACGGCGCCAGCTTCTGGCTTCTGCCTGCACTGATGAACGGCATTATCTGGGATGTCAGTTTTACCTTGATACGCCGCGCAATCGCAGGAGACAGACTTGCGGAAGCCCATCGCGGCCACTTGTATCAGCTCGCGGTCAGATCAGGCATATCGATGCCAATCGCAACATTGATGCAATGGGTATTTGTACTTTGCGGAGCAGCCGCGTTTCTCGGGGGAAAAGCGGTACCCGCTACCATAATGATCTTAGCAATCCAGGCATCCTGGACAGTTTTTATCTGCACCCGAGCCAGAGCCCGGGTGCAGGGTCGTTGGTAGTTCAGCCAGCGCGGCGTGTACGGAAACGCTCTACAGAAGCTGAAGCCGTCTCGTCCACGTTGGTCTTGGCGCCAGATGCCTCGGTCATGACCGCACGCATTTCACGCAGGAAAGTCGAACCCTTCAGGGTGCGCTGAACCAGAACCGAGCGGCGATCCAGGGGATCGACCTTGCGGCGAGCGAGATCCAGCTCGCCCAGACGGTCGAGTGCGCGGGTGATAGCAGGCTTCGAAACCTTCAGCTCAGATGCAAGGCCACGAACGGTGTGCGCTCCGTCGTGCAGGTAGCACGTCAGAAACACGCCGAGCTGGCGTGCGGACAGATCGGGACCATCCTTACGAACGAGTGCTACGATGGTGTCGCAAAGCAGATTGAGCATCTGGTCATTCTTGTTCTGTGCCATGACGTCTCTCCTCAAACAGACTGGCATGATCATGTTATTCTATCAGACAACATGATCTGCGGTGGTGCTGGCACTCAGGCCAGCGGATTTCCGTGCCCCCAAACGGGCTTCCGAAGGCAGCTTCGAACGTGACGTCCATGTGGTCTTTTTGAAACGCATACGCAAGTATGTGAGTTTCAAAACGAAATGGACTGCTCTCGGCTCCCTATCGAAACGATGAGGGGCATATGCCTGATCTAACCGCCATTTACACCCTTAGTTTTTACAACATTCGCTGCCTTGCAGGTTAATAACGCAACAAAAATGTAATAAAGATCACGGATTACTATAGTTCCGTGAAAGCATTTCGAAAACCGCACGAAGAGCGAGGGTCTCTCCACCCGCTGGACGGCCGTCACTATCGGCGTCATTCCAGGCGTAAGTGTCTATATGTGCCCACTTTTGTCCGTTTGGGACAAACCGTTGCAAATAGAGAGCTGCTGTAATTGCACCAGCAAATGGTTTTGATGAAATATTATTAAGGTCTGCAATTTGACTATCGAGCCATGCATCATAACCATGCCAGAGTGGCATTCTCCACAATGCATCGCCTGCACTGATACCCGATTCGAGCATCTGCGTGGCCAGATGACCGTCATTACTGAACAGTGCAGGAAGATCAGGCCCGAGTGCAACACGGGCTGCCCCAGTCAGGGTCGCTGCATCAAGGATATAATCGGGCTGGCTCTCCGCTGCCTCCGTTAGCAAATCGCATAACACCAGGCGCCCCTCGGCGTCCGTGTTGCCGATTTCCACATTCATACCACTTCGTGTCTGCAAAACATCACCGGGGCGCATCGCATGTCCGGACACGCTGTTCTCAACACAACCAAGCCTCAGCTCAAGATCCACATCCAAATGGGCGTCAATGGCAGCGCACATCACAGCCAACATAAGCGCCGCGCCACCCATATCCTTTTTCATCCGCAGCATTCCGGCAGCAGGCTTGAGATCATAGCCCCCCGTATCGAAACAGACCCCCTTCCCTACCAGCGAGATTCGGGGCGCGCCTTCTCTCGCCTTCCAGCGCGCGACAACCACAACCGGAGGCCGCTCGGACCCGTTCCCGACAGCAGCCAGACACGGATAGGCCGCATCGAGCTCTGCGCCACGAATCAGGCGAACGTCTGCACCGCGGCTCTCAAGCTGTTCTCGCGCTACTTCTGACAATTCGCTCGGCCCCATCAGGTTCGCAGGCGCATTGATCAGATCACGACCAAGCCTGTTTGCCGTCGCAAGGGCCACAACCCGCGGCGATACGTTTTCAGGAACAACAAGCCGAGCCTTGGGCGGCGTCGGCTTTCCAACGCGATATCTGTATTCACCCATCGAAAACCCCAGCAGGGCATTTTCCAGATACCGCACATCCAGATCATGAAGTTCTGGCAGCCAGTTGCCCTCGGGCAGCTTTTTCCCCAGTCCTCCAAAAACGGCCGGATCACGCTCTCCTTCATTCCCGACACAGAATACAGCAGCACCTGCTCCGCCGTTTTCGGGCAAAAGGGTGAAGTTCCCGGCTTTGCCCTGAAAGCCCTGTGCCTGCAGAAACCCTGCGTTCTGCCCAAGAAGTCGTTCCAGCGTCGTGCTGTCTCCAGCCCGGACAAGATGCAGGACGGAAGGCGTTCCCGCGTCTGATTGGGAAATGAAGGGAAGCTCGATCGAAGCAGTCATGAATGCTCTTTCCTGAAAAGAGCACCCGGAATGTTATCCAGGTGCTTGCTTTTGGTCCGCAGTAACCCGACCATTCAGAGATGAAGGGTGCATTCCGCGGAACCGGCTCCGGCCATCATACCATGCCTGCCCGCGTCCGTGCGGCGCTCGGCCCCACTAACACTGGCAAGACCCATTATGCCCTGACGCGCATGATGGCTCACTCGTCCGGCATCATAGGTTTTCCGTTGCGCCTCCTTGCACGGGAAAACTACGAACGACTCGTCGCAGCCAAAGGTGCAAAATCCGTCGCCCTCATCACGGGCGAGGAAAAGATCATCCCGCCCAACGCGCGCTGGTTCGCATGTACGGTCGAGGCCATGCCACTGGACCGAAAGGCCGAGTTTGTAGCGATCGACGAAATCCAGCTCGCGTCGGACCCGGACCGTGGACATGTCTTCACAGACCGCCTCCTGCATGCACGTGGAACCGTCGAAACACTCTTCCTTGGGGCGGAGACAATCAGGCCCCTGCTCCAGCGTCTTGTACCGGGAATAGAGATCGATATCCGCGAACGTCTCTCCAGTCTGGTCGGGGTCGGCGCAACCAAACTCTCTCGACTCCCGCCCCGCTCGGCAATCGTCGCTTTCTCCGCAGCCGAAGTTTATGCGCTCGCCGAAGTCATTCGCAGGCGCCGTGGAGGCTGTGCGGTCATCATGGGGCAACTCAGCCCCAGAACGCGCAATGCACAGGTCGAGCTCTATCAGAACCGGGAAGTTGACTATCTCGTCGCTACGGACGCCATCGGGATGGGCCTGAACATGGACGTCGACCATGTTGCACTGGCAGCACTGGGGAAGTTTGACGGCACGATACCCCGCCCGCTTCATCCTCAGGAAGTTGCACAAATCGCCGGACGTGCCGGACGCGGTATGAAGGATGGGACCTTCGGAACGACGGCGGACTGCCCGCCCATGTCTGCTTCCCTTGTAGAAGCAGTCGAGCAGCATCGTTTTGATCCGATCGAACGGATTTACTGGCGCAACCATGAACTGGATTTTGCCAACCCGCAGGCCCTTCTCGGGAGCCTGATGAAACCACCTCCACTACGGGGCCTCACAGCAGGGCGCGTTGCATCCGATGTAACAACGCTGGAATCCCTCATTCTCGATCCAGACATCCGGGAAGCTGCCCGAGGCAAGCGCGCGACGGCCCTTCTGTGGGAAGTCTGCCAGATCCCGGACTTCCGTAAGCTCGGTGACGATAGCCATACCCGCCTGTGCGCCCGCTTGTTTCTGCATATTCTCCGCGAGGGTGCAGTCCCTGCCAACTGGATGGACGGACACATCCGTGGGTTTGCCCGCATCGATGGAGACATAGACACACTGATGCACCGCCTCACAGGCGTACGTGTCTGCTCCTACGTGGCCGCCAGAACGGAATGGAGCCGCAATTCGACGGAGTGGCAGGCGAAAGCCCGCGAAGTTGAGGATATGCTCTCAGACGCACTCCACGAGCGTCTCACCGCCCGCTTCGTTGATCGCCGTGCCACCACGCTTCTTCGCCGCCTGGATTCGGATGGAGAGCGTGGCCTGCTGTCCGCGGTCACGCAGGATGGAGAAGTCGTGGTTGAGGGACATGCCATTGGCCGCGTTGAAGGCTTCACGCTCTGCCCGGACATCGACTCAGGCGCGGACAAACGCCTCATTCTGAAAGCAGGAAGACGCGCGCTTCTTCAGGAAATCCCACGCCGAATTCAGAATCTCCAGAGCGCCCCCGACACTGCACTGGATCTTTCAGACGACGGCATCATCACATGGGATGGTGTAAAAATTGCACGCCTGATCCCGGGGATTACATTCTTCAACCCACAACTCAGGCTGCTTCAAGGTGAGTTTACGGACACGGCACAGCGTGATCGGGTCATTGAACGCCTGGACCAGTTTGTTCAGGCTAAAATCCGTCAGCACTTCAAACCACTGTTCGATGCCCAAGCCGCAATCTCGGACCATGCACCACTAAGAGGCATTTTGCACCGCCTTCACGAAGACGGAGGACTGACTCAGCCTCTTCACGCTGACCATACTCTTCCGCGCAAGCTCAAGAGCATTTTGCAGCGTAGCGGTATTCAGATTGGCCGCTTTGCTGTTTTCTGCCCATCCATTCTCAAACCGGCGCCAATAAAGCTGCTTACACTGCTGACGTCGCTACGGTCAGGAAAAGCCATGACCGCGGCGGAACCAGGACGCGTCTCGATCCCACGGGATCAGGGCGCAAACTTACCCGGATGGATTTCGGCAGGCAGCGTGTGCATCAGGATTGATGTCGCTGAGAAGCTTGTTTCGGAGATCGAAACGCTCGTGAAAAGCTCTGACCGACCCGCCCCTCAATGGATAACGTCCAGATGTGGCGTACGATCGGATATTCTTCCAGAAATCCTTCGTGGGCTACGCGTCCCCCATAAGGTCGCAGGGAAAATAGATCGCAAATATTTCGGCCCACCCGCTCCCCTTATGCTCCTGAAGCCGCAGGCAGCCCATCAACGCAAAGCACGACAGAAAACAACACCCATTCTCACCCGATACGACAACAGCCCGTTTGCTGCCCTGGCAGAGTGGAAGGAGAAAGTCTTCTGATGAGCGATTACCAGCGACTGGATCAATGGCTTTATTATGCAAGAGTCGCGAAAACCCGCTCTCTATGCGCGGCAATCGTGTCCAAGGGGCGCATCCGTATCAACCGCCAGGTAACGGACAAACCCCATGCCAAACTACGTGTGGGAGACGTTCTGACACTCCCTCTGCGCCCCCAGGAACCCATCCGGGTATGGCGTATTGCGGAGCTGGGTTGCAGGCGCGGCCCAGCGGCAGAAGCGTCTCAGCTATACGAGATAATTCAAGAAGAGTGATAAGCCGCTTGCCAGAGCGCCGAAAGGTCCGCATATCATCCCGGCATCGTATGAAATAGGCCGTAGTGGCGGGCCTGAGAGAGGATCGGAGACAGCAATGACCTATGTAGTCACGGAAAACTGCATTCGCTGCAAGTTCATGGATTGTGTAGAAGTTTGCCCTGTCGACTGCTTCTACGCTGGTGAAAATTTCCTCGTCATCAACCCGGACGAATGTATCGACTGCGGTGTGTGCGAACCGGAATGCCCAGCTGAAGCCATTTTCCCGGACAGTGACAACCGCGCAACTGCATGGCTGGAAATCAATTCCAAGTATGCAGCACAGTGGCCGAATATCACCCGCAAGGGCGATGCTCCGGCAGATGCAGAAGAATGGAAAGACAAGCCAGGCAAGGCAGCGATGCTCTCCGAGGCCCCTCACAAAGACTGATACGCGAAGGGCTGTTACAACAGCCCCGTCGCCGGTCTCTATAAATTCCAAAAAAGGCGCACCCAATTGGTGCGCTTTTTTTATGCCTGATTAATCAGGCCATTTGCCAGCACTATGCGCGAAGGAAGCACAAATAAAAAAGGGCCGACAGAATTTCTTCTGCCGACCCTTCTCACAAGATTTCCGAAGAAACCTTAGCGGGACATCATATTGATGGCCGTGTCATGCATGATGAACATCGTGCCACCGATCAGGATAACGACGGAACCAGCGGCAAAAAGGAATGCCATGAGGTTCCAGCCCTGCTCGGAGCGGCTGTTCAGATGCAGGAAGAACACGAGATGCACGACAATCTGTACGATTGCGAGAACCGCGAGCGCTCCCAGTGTCGCTCCGGGTGGCAGCAGGTGCATCATGACTGCAGCGAAAGACGCAACAGTCAGGATTACTGCCAGCACGAAGCCGATGAAGTAAGCGGAGTATGAGCCGTGGCTCTCTCCGGCAGCGCTTGTGTGACCCTGGGACATTACATCACCCCTGCGAGATAAACGAAGGAGAACACGCAGATCCAGACGATGTCGAGAAAATGCCAGAACAGGCTGAGGCAGGTCAGCTTGCTGATCATTCTCTGGGACAAGCCCTGCGGACCCAGCACCTGAACCATCAGCACAACCATCCAGATCAGACCGCAGGTGACATGCAGACCGTGCGTGCCGACCAGCGTGAAGAATGCGGAAAGGAAGGCAGACCGATCAGGACCGTTACCTTCTGCGATCATGTGAGAGAATTCGCTCACCTCAAGACCGACGAAGGAAAGGCCGAGAACGAAAGTTACTGCCAGCCAGACCAGCAGCATCGTCTTGTTCTTCGCCGCAGCACTGAGCGACGCAAAACCGTACGTGATCGACGAGAACAGCAGGATGGCCGTCTCAATCCCGACATTCGTTAGGTCAAAGAGCTCCTTGCCTGACGGGCCACCAGCAAACTGGTTCCGGAGAACAGCGAATGCAGCGAATATGGATCCAAAAAGGATACAATCCGTCATCAGGTAGAGCCAGAACCCGAACACTACCGGTGATTCATGGTGATGTTCACCATGATCAGCGGCATGTCCGTGAGGCGACATGGTTGCTTCGTGAGCCATAGGTCTATTGCCCCTCTTATTCAGCCGCCTGGGCGGCAGCGATACGACGGGAATAAGCCTCCTCGTCATGGCTGATTTCGCTAACCGGGACATAGTAATCGATGTCACGGTTTGCACTGCGCAGGATCACGGTTGCGGCAATGCCGACCAGACCCAGAGCAGCCAGCCACCAGATGTACCAGATGGAACCAAATCCAAGCAGGAAGCTGAACACACCGACGAAGAAACCAGCAGAGGTGTTCTTCGGCATATGGATCGGCTCAAGCGGCTTGTTGTAACCACGACGGCCAAGCTGCTTTTCTGTGTGGAAGCTGTCGATGCCGTGCACATCCGGGATCACCGCAAAGTTGTAGTGCGGCGGCGGGGAAGAGACGGCCCATTCCAGCGTACGGCCATTCCATGGGTCACCTGTGAGATCAAGGTTCTCAGGCAGGTTACGGTCACGGATAGAAACGTAGAGCTGGGTAAGCTGGCAGACGATACCAAGAGCGATAACGATCGCACCTGCTTCGGCCACAAGCAGCCAAGGATACCAGTCAGGATTGTCATAGTGGTTCATACGACGCGTCATACCCTCGAGGCCGAGAATATAAAGCGGAACGAACGCAAGATAGAAACCAATGAACCAGCACCAGAAAGCGCGCTTGCCCCATGCTTCATTAAGCTTGAAGCCGAATGACTTCGGGAACCAGAAACCCATGCCCGCGATGTAACCGAAATACACGCCGCCGATGATGACGTTGTGGAAATGGGCAATCAGGAACAGGGAGTTATGCAGGATCCAGTCAGCGGCAGGCATAGCCATCATGACGCCCGTCATGCCACCGATGGAGAAGGTGATCATGAAGCCGATCGTCCAGTACATTGGTGCCGTGAATTCCACGCGGCCCTTATACATGGTGAACAGCCAGTTAAAGATCTTCACACCCGTTGGCACTGCGATGACCATCGTCATGATGCCAAAGAAGGTGTTGACGTTTGCGCCTGCACCCATCGTGAAGAAGTGATGGACCCAGACCACGAAGGACAGGACCATGATGGAGCATGTTGCGTAGACCATCGTGTTGTAGCCGAAAAGGGGCTTACGCGAGAAGGTCGACGTGACTTCGGAGAAAACACCGAAAGCAGGAAGGATGAGAATGTAGACTTCCGGATGACCCCACGTCCAGATCATGCTCAGATAAAGCATGACGTTTCCGCCGCCGTCATTCGTGAAGAAGTGCATTCCAAGATAACGGTCAAGGCTGAGCATACCCAGCGTAACAGTCAGAACCGGGAAGGACACCAGGATCAGAACCGTGGTGCAGAATGCCGTCCAGGTAAAGATCGGCATATGCATCCAGCCCATGCCAGGTGCACGCATCTTCACGATGGTCGTGAAGAAGTTCACGCCCGTCAGAAGCGTACCGACACCGGAAAGCTGAACCGCCCAGATATAGTAGTCAACGCCGACGCCGGGGCTGAACTGCATTTCTGAAAGCGGAGGATACACGAGCCAGCCAGCCTGAGCGAATTCACCGATGAACAGCGAAATATTGATCAGGACCGCTGAAACGAGCGTCATGTAGAAGCTCAGCGAGTTCAGGAACGGGAACGCGACGTCGCGTGCGCCGATCTGAAGCGGAACCACCACGTTCATCAGACCAGTCATGAACGCCATGGCCATGAAGAAGATCATGATGGTGCCATGAGCAGAGAAGATCTGGTCGTAATGATGAGGAGGCAGGTAACCGGGATTGCCTGCATAAGCTAGCGCAAGCTGGGTACGCATCATGATGGCATCCGCGAAACCGCGGAAGAGCATAACAATGGCGAGGATGATGTACATCACGCCCAGCTTCTTGTGGTCAACCGAGGTCAGCCACTCACGCCAGAGGTAGCCCCATTTACCAAAATAGGTAACGAGCCCCAGCACGGCGATGCCGATGACAGCCACACCAATAAACGTGCCGACAAGAATCGGCACATCAAATGGTATGGCTGAAAGGGAGAGTTTTCCGAGCATCTGTCGGTTATTCCTTCATGCCAGTGTCGGACGGTGCAGCGTTTGAAGCAGACTGCATGTGCATGACCTTGCCCGTCGTCTTATCCACCATCATGCCGTTGTTATACTTGGCAACGATGCCGTCGAAGAGTTCCGGCTGGACATGCGCGAAATACTGAACCGGTGCAGCTTCCTGCGGTGCGGCGTATTTCGGGTAGGTCGTGTTGTCGAGGCTTTCTTCGCCGCCCTTAACCTTCTCAACCCAGCTGTTGAACTGGTCCGAAGACATGGCAAGGGTACGGAAGTTCATGTCAGAGAAACCGCGGCCACTGAAGTGAGATGCTTCACCCAGGTAGTCACCCGGCGCGCTGGCCAGGAGATGAAGCTGGGTCTGCTGTCCCGGCATGGCATAGACCATCGAACCCAGACGGGGCACGAAAAACGATGTCATGACGGTATCGGAAGTGATCTGGAAATTCAGCGGTGTGTTCGTCGGCACGTCGAGCTGGTTGATCGTAGCGATCCCCAGATCCGGGTAGATGAACATCCACTTCCAGTCCAGTGCAACAACCTGAACGTTCAGAGGCTTGACATTATCCGCCGTCTGCAGGGGACGGTAAGGATCGAATGCGTGTGTGGACCACCAGCTAATTGCACCAAGAAGTACGATCAGAACAGTTGGGACACCCCAAACGACATATTCAATCTTGGTCGAGTGATCCCACGTCGGGAGATACTCGGCCTCGGTGTTGGAAGCGCGATACTTCCAAGCGAAGTAGAGGGTTGCGATGCAAGTCGGAACCACGATGCACATCATGATGGCAAATTCTGCCAACATTACATCACGGTTCATTTCTGCGATCGGACCACGCGGCTGAAGCAGATCAACCGTGCAACCCGACAGCATCAGTGCAGGCAACGCTGGGAGGAGTCGCCAGAGTTTTTTCATGGGTCCTGCTTTCATCAATCGTTCCGGCATTTTTCGATCGCCGGGAAACGGTTTGACACGATCAGGGTCGCATCAGAGCTGCCGAACGCTGCCATAATCTGCTGCCTTTCTCGTTCGTATCCTGACGTCAGGAACCGGACCAGAAGATCCGCCCCTGAAATTCATTCAGCACGGGACACGGTTGTCCCGGTTCCTTGGGTTTTATTCCGCCTGAATCGCCCGGAAGACAAGGCTTATCACGGGTTCCGTGAGGCACACCCCGAACCCCTGCATACTCTAGAAAATGGCTGTTTTTCGCCACATTTCAGGCAATTAATGTTTTCATTAACCGAGAAAGTTACAACTTTTTAATGTGAACATTCTCAGATGTGGCCAAATTAATTCAAGACCTTTTTGGTCCTGAAAACAGAAAGAGAGCCAACATTGACTGTTAGCTCTCTTTTTCGTGATTGACGAAGACCAAGTAATTTCAATCGTTGTTACTGGACCGTACGCCGGTGAACTGCAGGAGAAACTGAAAAAGATTAACGAAATTCAGATACATCGAAAGAGCATCATAAATGCTGCGCTTTCCAAGCTCGTCAGGAGCCGCATAACCGGCTGACTGCTGATACGTTATCTTGATACGCTGCGTATCGTAAGCTGCGAGGACAGTGAAGATACCCACGCCCAATAGTGAAACCAGCATCCCGAGCGCATTACTGTGCAGGAAGATGTTCACGACAGACGCAATGATGATCCCGATCAGACCCATAAACAGAAAAGATCCGAGTCGGCTCAAATTGCTACCCGTCACATATCCCCATAGCGACATCGCGCCGAACATTGAGGCCGTAATGAAGAACGTACGAGCGACCGAAACGCCCGTATACGCCATCAGGAGGGACGACATGCTCGCGCCCATCGCAACGCTGAAGAGTACAAAAATACCCTGCACGGCAGGACGGGAAAGACGGTTGATGCCAAATGAAAGCACCATCACGAACGCCAGCGGCGTGAACATGCTGATAAGACCAAGCAAGGTCGGTCGCTGCGCTAGGGCGCCATTAGGCATTTCCACAACGTGGAAGAAGAGAGCGCGCAGACTGGTCTCGGCCACACCGTATGCAACCACACCCGTTGTAACGAGCCCGATTGCCATCCAGTTGAAGACACGAAGCATGTATGCACGCAGACCTGCGTCCATGCTGCCGACCCCGGCCTGCCCACGGGCTGCGCTGAAGTTCGAATTGAAAGCCATGACACCTTTTTCCAAAGATGGCCTCTTGCGAGGCACTTGACGAACCGTAATGGTCCACATTCCACTCAGATGTGGTGTTTTTCCACCGCGGGTCAAGAATATCCCGCGTCTTTAAGCGTTCTGGAAGGAGCGACCCGTCTTATGAGACTATTTGTCGCGCTTCACCTCCCCCCTGCCCTGCGTGAAGCTCTTAGCCTGCTCAGAGGTTCAATGCCCGGAGTTGAATGGGTTCCGGCACCTAACTATCACATAAGCCTTCGGTTCATTGGAGAAATTACGGATCGACACGTGATGCAGGAAATCGATCTGGCACTCGGGCGGCTCTCTTGGAAACCTTTTGAAGCGACCCTCACAGGTGCTCTTCTTAAAGAAGGGTCAACAATGGACAGCCTGGCCCTTGGCGTGGAGCGTTCTTCGGAGCTTGATACGCTGCAATCCCAGATCGAGAGTCTTTTGAGACGCGCCGGGCTTTCTCCCGCAAAACGCCGCTTTCAGCCACATGTTACCCTTGGGCACCTGCGGACAACAGAACGACCGGCAGCCATTCGGTGGGTTCAATCCCATAACCTTTTCCGGGGCAAACCCATGCAGATCGAGCACGTTACGCTCTTTGAATCACTGCGCGGTTACGAGGAACAGATCTACGTACCTCGGGCGGAATATGCCTGGAATCCTGCCTTACAGCTATCAGTCGAGGACGAATGACAGAGAGATCGACCCGTGCCTTACAACTGAATGCATTGGTCGATGAAGTTCGAAAATGCCGGGTATGCGAAGCTTTTCTGCCGCTTGGGGCACGCCCGCTCATTCATGTTTCGGCTAAATCCCGAATACTGATTGCGAGTCAGGCTCCTGGAACCAAAGCACACTTAAGCGGAAAGTCATTTTTCGATCCATCTGGGGATCGACTTCGCAGTTGGCTCCAGATGCTTCCCGAACAGTTTTATGACACGGGGCAAATTGCGATCCTACCCATGGGCCTATGCTACCCCGGACGCCTGCCACAAGGTGGAGACAGACCGCCAAGGCCAGAATGTGCACCGCTATGGCGCGATAAAATCCTGTCGCTAATGCCCGACATCCAACTTACTCTTCTGGTTGGAAGCTACTCCCAGCATCACGTTCTGGGACGAGGATCTGTTACAGATCGGGTAAAGAATTTTCGGGATTACCTGCCACGTTATTTTCCCCTGCCCCATCCATCCTGGCGGACGGGTATTTGGGAAAAACGCAATCTTTGGTTTCAGGAGGATGTAATTCCTGAACTACGTCGGCGCACCCATGACATTCTGAAAAATTCGGAGGTCAGTGCTTCGGACGAGCAGCTTCTGCACTCACGGAATGCACAAAATCCCACATAAAGCCCTGAAGGCCAGATGCCATAATCTGGATACCAATCGCCAACAGAATAAGAGCGGCCAGACGACTGACAATTCGTGCACCCGTCACACCCAGCATGGCCACCACGCGCTCTGAATATGTATAAACCGCAAGAACAACAACCGAAATGGCAACTGCGGCAACAGACACTCCGATATAGTAATGCCAGGCCGATATCTGCGGCGGGCACGAAGAACTCAACGCAATCGCTACTGATATACTGCCTGGGCCAACAGTAAACGGCATTGCGAGCGGGAAAAATGCCCGTTCGCGCAGATCAGGAGCTGCAACAGTACGTCCGCCTTGTAGTGCTTGCTTTTCTTTTCTGGCTTCACTGGCTTCCGGAGCCTGAAGCATCACCCAGGCGCGCGAAGCCACCACCAGGCCACCACTGACTCTCAGGGCATTCATGCTTATGCCGAAAAAAACAAGTATCCAGCTTCCAAACCAGATTGAAACAAGAAGGATCACCAGCGAATAAAATGCGACGATCTTAGCAAGTGCACGGATTTCGCTCGGTTCACGACCTTCCGTTGCCTGAGCAAAGATGAGCGAGGCACCAAGTGGGTTCACGATTGAAAACAAAGCCGGAAAAGCAATCAGAAGGCTATTGAAAACCCCACTCACGCCACCAACCAGAGGGCCACCCATTGCACTCATGAGCGTGGAGCGCTGGATGCCGGATTCGAAACCTGCATGGATGCCCTTTTCCGGGCGCGACGCTCCTCACCACTCAGAAATGCGCGCAACGCCCTATAATCCTCTGAAAAGCAGCAGATCGTTCCTGCTGGTCCACTTGGGCACACAGTCAGTCCAAGGTCATTGTAAACGGCAATAAGAGATTGTCCGACGCTCACGAAAGCAAGGCGCTTGCCCTCTTGCAGCGCAAAATCCCTTAGGCGCCAGATTGCCGCAATGCTGTTGCGTTCTGCGCCTGCAGGATCTCCCAGCCCAATGATGAACTGGCCTGTGCGAAGAAACGGAATGGCTGCACGGCCCGCTTCATCATGCAACAATCCGTTAGGGCGGCGACAACCAAATTCCTGCAACGCGTGCGCGAGGCTTCGATATTCGCGTTCGTTTTCACTGTTCCAGAGTTCGAAACGAATGCGCGCCCTGCCCATTCCACGCCACAGAGCGAACAGGCCACAAAGTGCGGAAATGGCCAAAAACCAACGCCCGACTGCGGTGTGGGCATCATAGATCATGGAGCGCCACCAGATCGGCCCGAGATGACGCTGCACCGCAACCCATCCAACGCCCGCCAGACCCAGCAACCAAAGTGAAATCGGGGCGAGCATCGAGGGAGACAGTGGCGCCACAAGCAGATGTGCTCGGCGATAATAGCAGTTACGGAAAGGCGCCAGAAGCAGCATGACCAGAGCCAGCACTACAGACGCCTCCCAGAGCGCGTGGCGCAGCGTCATCAGAACGATACCTGCCGTTAGCACACCAAGTGACACTTTCCACGCCAGTGCCACACGTTGCGACAGGCCAACAGCCAACCCGACCAGCGAGACACCCACTACACTGAGAAGCAGATCGGCAATCTGTGCAATACCTATGGCGAGCGCACTTCCAATATGCGGCAAAGGTGCAGCCAGAGCATAAATCAGCAAAAGAACACCAACGACCGCCTGCACACCCGTCGCAACGGCTACAGAGAAATCTGCTTCGGATTCCCGAATAACCTGACTGGGCCGGACGCGCGGCGGGTATTTGTCTTTCTCTATCAGCGCCTGCTCACCGCGCAGGAATATCTCATGCCCGGCGAACATCAACCCAGCCATTACAAGCGGGATAATGTAATAAAACAGACGAAATACCAGTATGGCGCCCATGATCCGCGGCACCGGCAGATAAGGCTGTAGTGCAAGCAGCATGGCACTATCAAAGACGCCAAGCCCACCAGGTACACTCGCAACCAGCCCTGCCGTATAAGACGCGATATAGATGGCGAGAAACGTACCAAATCCAAAATGTGCTTCAGGCGGCAGCGTCGGCAGAACGCAATAGGCTATAAGTGCTGTTGCAGACATATCTGCGGCACTGACAATGATCTGCGAGAGTGCGAGCCCCATGCCGGGCAATTCAATGATGTGCCCACGGAAATTGAGCTCACGCTTGCGCCGTGACACCGCCACATACGCGATTAACGAGCCTAGGCACCCTGCACCGATAAGGCGCAGAACAAATGCAGGCAGGCATGACAGCACAGGGATGACATGCGGCTCAAAGAGCAGAATTGACCCGACGAGCGCCAGCGTGCCCAGGAGATATGTTGCCGAGCAGAATGCGATGATCTGCGCGATGGCCCCCGGCGCGACACCCCAACTTCGGTACAGCCGAAATCTTACCGCTGCACCGGAAATCGCGGCGCAACCAAGATTGTGGGACAGGACATAAGAGCAAAAAGCCGCAAATGCCGAGCGTCGATAGGAAATATCCGCCTTAACATGGAGGCAAGCCAGACGATCGTAGAACGACAAAATGACATAGGAGAGAACTGTTGCGCCAAGCCCCGCCAGCAAAGAACTGGACGAAATACCGCGAACACTCTCTTCCACATCATGGAAAGAGAGGTGCCGCAGTTCTCTCCAGATCACGAAAACAGCAGCGACCAGAAGCACCAGTCCCACCATAGCCGGCGCACGCGATAATATCCTGCGCAGACGGCTTACAGTGGCGACGTCCTCTTCCTCCATGCACCCTTCCGAGGGGCGAAGAAGGTCTTTATCCTGCCATTCTTCTTGCATGTTGGCCATCATGCCTCAGTTCTGCGGGGTCTCTGCCGTCACTTCGAGAGCCGGACGTGCGAGAGCTTCTTCAATCAGCTTTACTGTTTCGGGCAACCCGAACAGAGACGCAAAAATTCCGAAACGCGGGCCTTCACTCTGGCCAAGCAGGACTTCGTAGAGGCAGCCGAACCAGGAACGTAGCTCCGATTTCGCAAAATAACGCTTCCCAACCTCAAAAACCACATCCTGCACTTCGCCGGGAGTGGAGCTTACGGGAACATCTGCAAGTGCTGCGGCGAGATCAACCAAACCTTTGCGCTCTGTCTCTGTGGGTGCACGGTAGACCTTCGTTGGACGCACGCGCTCCTGAAAATAGGTCAGCGCATGATTAACGAGCTTATCAACATATGGATGGGATTCCGGTGAAAGTGTCGGATCATACCGACGCAGGAATTTCCAGAGCGTATCCGGCGTCTCGGCATTGGCGACGTCTGCAAGATTCAACAAAGCTGTAAAGGAAACCGGGCTTGTATCCTGCGGCCTGATCGTACCGCCATGGATGAACCAGACCGGGTTGGCCTTAAGATCATTGCCTTCCTGCGTCTCAGCCTTCTGGACGAGTGTCAGATAATCGTCCGTCGCACGCGGGATAACGTCAAAAAACAGGCGTTTGGCACGTGCAGGCTGCTGGAACATATATTGAGAAAGACTCTCGGGCGTTCCGTAACGCAGCCACTCTTCAACAGACAGCCCATTGCCCTTGGACTTGCTGATCTTCTGTCCCTGTGCGTCAAGGAACAGCTCGTATGTCAGACCGGCAGGCGGCTTCTTGCCCAGAATGCGGCATATCTTGGAAGACAGTTTCACACTGTCGATCAGATCTTTGCCTGACATTTCATAGTCCACACCCAGTGCAAACCAGCGCATCGCCCAGTCGGCTTTCCACTGCATCTTTGCATGGCCACCATAGACAGATGTCTCGAATGTCTTGCCAGCATCGTCCTTCCACGTGACCGTACCAGCGTCCGCATCAAACGCGATCAATGGCACCTGCATGACCTGCCCGGTCTCAGGGTGGATCGGAAGAACTGGAGAATAGGTCGCGCGCCGCTCGGCGCCCAGTGTCGGCAGAATGACGGAGACAACTTCGTCATGAACTTCAAGCATCCGCTTGAGAGCAGCGTCAAAAGTGCCATTCGCATAATATTCAGTAGAAGATGCGAACTCGTACTCGAAGCCAAAGCTGTCCAGAAACTGGCGAAGACGGGCATTGTTGTGCGCAGAAAAGCTCTCGTACTCACCAAATGGATCAGGAATACGAGAGAGCGGAAGGCCGATATGCTTCGTCAGCATTTCCTGCTGCGGGACATTTGTCGGAACCTTGCGCAACGCATCCATGTCGTCGGAAAAAGCAAGGAGGCGCGTTGAACGCCCGGTGAGAGCTTCATATGCCTGTCGCACCCAGGTTGTACGCGCAACCTCTCCAAACGTCCCGATATGCGGGAGGCCAGACGGACCATAGCCGGTCTCGAGGAGCACAGGTTTGCTGGCATCGCGCGCACCAACGTGCTCGACGATTTTTCGGGCTTCCTCAAATGGCCAGGCTTTAGGCAGCTGGGCATCAGGAGAGAGTAAGGGTGCGGCGGTGTCTGGAAAAGTCTGCATAATTACCGGAAAATTTAGGGAGCGCGAGAAGTTTGGTCAAGCAAGCCCTTTGACGGAACTGCTCAATCCCGAAATTCCGGCCCTTTACCGCATCTGCCAACATTATGATCGATTTTTCATTTACTGAGAAGCATCATAGACAAGGCTCCTGAGTTTGCGGTGTTTCTGCTGCCAACCTCGCTCTTGGAGTAACGCGATCATTCACTTTATGTTCTGGAATTTCCTCGGCAGGCCGCCTGAATGGCGCTACACTATTTCCGATGCCCCCTGCCCAACCTTCCTCATTCCGCTCTCCATTTGATGCGCCCGCGCTGATTGCACGGCGTGGACTGTCATCCCTCCTCACGCCGGACGGGGAACTGCTTGATCTCAACCCGGAAGACACCAGAGCAATACTGGGGCAGCTTCCGCCGCCACTTCTGGTTCACGGCCCCGCGGCATTACGCACACTTGAACTTTCTCCACTCTCCCAGCCCGTCCCATGGTTCGACCTACTTGATCTTTTCCTATTTACGCATCCTGCAAAACCCGTTGCGCCGACGCCGCGCGGTCTAGCCATCGCACTGGGAGTGAGGGTTGCGGAAACAGTCGAGGCCGACCTTCTCCCGTTGCTCTGCGAAACAATGCTCGCTCATCTTCGCAACGTTGCGGACACAAATGAAGGCACAAAACTGCGCGCCCTGCTCGTTCCTCTTGGTAAAGCGGGCTGGGCATGGACAGGGGAAGTTGCCGAGGCCATTGGCACACCAGCCGATACTGTGGGCGCCCATCCATATGAAGCCGTTCGTGTCTGGAAACGCCTGGCCCGATGGGAAGAGACGGCACCCCGACCGGCTCCGGGCAGCCATCCGGTTTCCCAACGTGATGCACGCGAACGCCTGCGCAAAATTCTGGGACCAGATGCCGAGATCCGCGCTGGACAGGCCGATTTCGCTTCGGTAGCAACGGCCGCGTTTGAGCCACGCGAAACACTGGGCGCACCAAACATCGTTCTCGCGGAAGCCGGAACCGGAACCGGCAAGACACTGGGCTATATTGCACCCGCGAGCCTCTGGGCAGAGCAGAATGATGGTGCCGTCTGGATCAGCACCTACACCCGACATCTTCAACGCCAGATCGAGCAGGAGCTGACGCGCCTTTATCCGGGTGAAAAGGAACTGCGCTCAAGAGTCGTCGTGCGCAAGGGTCGCGAAAATTATCTTTGTCTTCTGAACATGGAAGACCTTCTGAACACGGCATCATCACGGGGAATGGAAGGCGCAGCCGCACTCCTGCCTCTAGCCCTGCTCGCACGATGGGCGGAAGCCACCCGCGATGGAGACATCATGGGCGGAGACCTGCCCGGATGGTTTGGCGAACTTTTCGGACATGGGACTTTGTCGGGCGTGGCGGACAGACGTGGCGAATGTATCCACGCCGCCTGCCCACATTATCAGAGCTGCTTTGTTGAACATGGCATCCGCCGTGCGCGGCAGGCAGATCTGGTAATCGCCAACCACGCACTCGTCATGGCTCAGGCCTCATGGGCAGCTCTGGCCCCTGCCAACCTCCCTGACGAAGACACAGCTCCCACGCGTTACGTTTTTGACGAGGGACACCATGTCCCCGATGCAGCAGACAGCGCATTCGCTACAGCCTTCTCTGGACTTGAAGCTGCTGAGCTTCGGCGCTGGCTACTCGGCGCGGAGGGCAGCCGCTCCCGTGCACGGGGCCTGCAGCGACGCCTTGATGATCTGGTGGAGCGCATACCATCCATTGATACGCCTGTTGCCGCGGTGTTGCAGGCTGCGCGCGCGCTTCCCGCACCCGGCTGGAGCACGCGCTTGCGGGAAGCCCTTACCCCAAAAGAAGATCACCACGATCAGAGCGACAAAACACCGGATATTGCGACGGACGCAGCACTCATCGAGAATCCTTCAGAGACATTTCTTCAGGCAATCGACCAGCAGCTGCGCGCACGGCAAGCCAAGAACACGCGGGCAGATGGCTATGTATCTGCCGAATGCGATCTCCATCCCCTGAACGGGCCAGTCGCGACAGCCGCGGATCAACTCGCCCGATCACTGAAAAGGCTTTCCGAACCACTCGGCCTTCTGTGCCGCAGACTGGAATCACAGGTCGAAGACGATCCGGAAATGGATGCCCCCCTGCGCCAACGGATTGAAGCCCTCGTCCGCACACTCCATCGTCGAGCCCTGACACGGGTCACAGGATGGACGATTATGCTGACGGCACTCCAGACGCCACCTGAGGCGGGAGTGATACCCACACATATCGATTTCATTCGAAGTGACCGACTGCCCCGCATCCGCGGCACGCAAGGAGATCATGATGTGGGCTTGTATCGGCACTGGCTCGACCCAACGATCCCGTTCGCTGCCACGATCCAAACACCTGCTCACGGATTACTGCTGACGTCTGCGACACTCCGTGACCGTACAGGCAATGGCGACGATGAAGATAGCTGGCGCGCAGCAGAGCTTCGTCTTGGCACGAACCATTTCATGAATCCTGCAATCCGCGCAGCCTTGATGAGCCCATTTGATTACGCCAGCCAGACACGAGCCTATGTCATTACCGACGTATCAGCCGAAATACCGTCGATGGCACATGCCTTTCGGGCGCTCTTTGAAGCATCGGGCGGCGGCGGATTAGGTCTTTTCACAGCCATCAAACGCCTGCGCGAAGTTCATAAGCGCATCCATGAGCCGCTCGAGGTTGCGGGATTCCCCCTCTATGCCCAGCATGTCGACGCGATGGACAACGCAACACTTGTGGATGTTTTTCGAACCGAAACCCATAGCTGCCTTTTGGGAACAGACGCGATGCGCGATGGCGTGGACGTCCCGGGAGAGGCGCTTCGGATGGTGGTTTTCGAACGCACGCCCTGGCCACGACCCGACATCCTTCACCGCGAGCGTCGCCGCCTCCTCTCTGAGGGACGTCCTAGCGAATATGATGACCGCATCACGCGGATGCGCCTCCGGCAGGCATTTGGCCGGCTGATCCGCAGGGGCGATGACCGTGGAGTTTTTGTTATGCTGGATCGACGCATGCCATCCCGCCTGCTCTCGGCGTTTCCCGATGGTGTGGAAGTCCGACGTGTCAGTCTGGCGCAGGCTATTGATGAAATCGGAGCATTTCTGACTCCGATCGACACCACTCCCGAAAACTAAACCAACGCTTCATCCAAAAACAAAAAACCCCGCCTCACGGAGGCGGGGTTTTTTGTTTGCGCAACCAGCCATTCTGAATGGCTGGCCTAGCAAAAGCGTACTTTGCTGACGGGCCTTAGAAGTTCAGACCAGCCTGCAGGAAGAAGTAACGCCCCTGATAGAAGCTGCCATACGTAGCGCCAGCGCTGTTATCAACGCCACTGACTACGAAAGGAGGGTTCTTGTTGGTGATGTTGTTGATACCACCTTCAAAGTTCCACTTCTTCCAACGGTAGTTCATCGTCAGATCCTGCTGGATCATCATCGGTGTCTTGATGCGTCCATTAGATGCAGAGTCCAGATATTCGGTCGAATCATTCCAGTGCATGCCACCAATAAATTGAAGCATGTACGAAACGCTAAATGCACCATGAGTCCAGCCGAGGGTCGTGTAATCACGAACCTTGGGCATTCCATAAGATGCGTTCGCGTTATTTGGGCCGCCTTGGTAGAGCAGAGCGCCCGTGTAGTTGGAGAACGCACCACCCGGAACAAGCTGCTGGCTGTAGTTCAGCAGATACTGGAAGTTGTTCGAAACGGTCAGCAGGTCCAGACGAGAGACGCGCAAGCGATAATCGAAATCGAAGTCGACGCCGCTTGTGTGCATTGCACCTGTGTTCTGGTCGTTCGCCGTAACCGTATTGATCTGACCATTCGCCAGGCGATTGATCTGGCTGCACAGACCTGGGCTTTTGCCATTATAGCAGTTGTTCAGGATGTACTGCGTCGGCAGAGCGCCAATCGTGTGATTGACGGAGTAGTGCCAGAACTCACCGGAAATGGAGAGGTTCGGGATCCAGTGCGGTGTGATAACCGTACCGAAGGTGTAGGTGCGTCCGATTTCCGGTGCAAGATGCGTGTTACCACCACCAAGCGTCGGAATCTGCCCTGTACCGGACTGCTGGAACGTCTTGGTGTTGATGCCCTGCTTTGCGCATGTTGCAGCAACAGTCCCCGCAGCAGCACCATAAGTGCCAACCTGTGTCATGTCGCAGGGATCGTTGGCAAGGTTGTAGCTGATGGACTGACCGCCATAGAGCTCATAAACGCTCGGCTGGCGATAAGATGTACCAATGGTTCCGCGGAAACGGATATCACGGACAGGTGCCCAGTCGATGGACGCTTTCCAGTTCTTCGCGGTTCCAAACGTGTTATAACCGGAAGCGCGCCCCTGTGCGTCGATCGTAAGATCCTTCGCAAGGAATGCATCACGCAGCAGCGTTGCCTGGCCTTCAAGATAACCTTCCGTCACGTTGAAGCCACCGCTGGTCGGCAGAACCGTGTTCGTAAGGCTCTGACCGCTCGAAATCAGTGGATCAGGCGTGTTGGTCAGCTGCTCACCACGGTGCTCCATGCCCATGGCAATACCAAGATTTCCACCGTTTTTCCACGGCATCGTCGCCACATGATTGTTGTGGATACGAAGGTTCCAGTCACGCAGCTGATACTGGGAATGCGTGTTGGTCGTAGCATTTGCGTAAGCGGCATTCTGCGGAGACAGCATAGCAAAGGGGCTGCTGCAACCGGATGCCGGGCATACGCTCGGGTTGTAAACAAGCGCGCTTGTAGCGCTCGAAGGATTAACCTGCTGAAGACCATACGCATTCAGAAGCCTGGGATAAGATCCAACGCCCTGAAGGTGATCGGTCGCCATGCTTGAACCATAGGTATAGGAAACATCGTAGTCCCACCCATGGGTAATCGTACCGTTGAAGCCAACCTTGGACGTCACGGTGTCCGTGGCGTTCTCATCACGGCGATCACCGAATTCTGTGAGACGCTTCGTGATATCGACATCCTGCCCAAACGGGTTGCCCGGATAATTGGCCGGAACAGTCAGGATGGACGGCATCGTGCTGGGCTGGACGGATCCGTCAAACGGCTCTGCTGCCATGTATGTCGAACTGGTCCGATGTGAATACATCACATTGGAATACAGGTTTACATGCTCGTTGAACTGATAATGGAAATCACCAGAAAGATTGGAATCCTGAAGCTGGTTCAGGAGGCTCTGATGCTGATTATACGGATAGCGGGCGTTGCTACCCCATGGCGCAACGGTCTTGCCGTCCGGAGAAACGGAGGAGTTGATCGTGCCAGCCGCGTTGGTGACGTGGGTATAGTTGGAGTAGCTTGAACCAAACGTCTGAGAACCAGATGTAGCGTTCGACAGCTGGACAGGGTTGGCCCAGCTACGATCACGCTGCAAGACACCGCCCTGCGTCATGTATGACCCAAAAAGGGTCAGGTTGCCCTTGCCGTGATCAAAGTTCCAGCCCTTGTAGCCGGAAATCATGCCTGTCTGGTTGTCACCACGACCGGTGATACCACCACGAACCGTGATGTTTCCGTCAGACAGATCATGACGCATCTTGATGTTGATAACACCGGAAACAGCGTCAGCACCGTAGAGCTCAGAGCCGCCATCCTTCAGAATTTCGACGCTGGCAATCTGCTGTACGGGAATGGCATTGAGATCGACGCAGTTGCTCTGACCATTAAGGGTCGTCCGCTTGCCATCGATCAGAACCAGAACGCGGTTTGACCCAAGGTTACGGATATCCGTGCAAGCTGCACCACCCGTTCCGTTGGTTTCAGCGTTGTTCGAACCTGTTCCGCCGATTGACGGCATACGAGCAAAAAAGTCGGACAGCGTGGTAGCGCCAGTCTGGTTAATCTGCTTTGCCGTGATGATCTGAACCGGATTGGCGCTCGTGTTGTTCGATGAGCTCAGAGCCGACCCCGTAACCGTGACACGCTCTTCACGTGCGGGCACAGACTCAAACGCCGCGGAAGGAGAAACATATGCAGCACGTGTTGCATGTGTCGCAGCAATCGGGCTGGCCATCGTGCCTGCGCCAACAGCAGCAGCAGCAGCAGCAGCCGGGGCCGCAGCCTTACGAGCGGCAACCTTATGCTTCTTCACATGCGTGTGGGAAACAGCATCCCCGGCGGCTGCATGGGCAACCACAGGCATGGAAGCCAGCATGGTTGCACCCAGAAGCGCAACACAACGCGGGTTGTTGCGTAAGTTTACCATTAGTGACTTTCGCGATCGATATGTTGACGGATTTGCATCCGGAATGGTTCGGAAAGTGACAGTGGAAATCTTACGTTGCAATACCGGGATGAAACTTAGGTCGGCATTGCTGTGCTATTAAAGACATTCTGTTGCATCAAAAACACAAAAAATTATTTTGAATTGATATCACAATGAAAATTAACGCGTAATTATTTGTATCGAATTCGATTCGAATTGATTATTACTTTTCACATGCCAATCAAAATTTATACATTGATACACAAGACCTAAATTCATCTTCGAAATTCAAAAATACACCCTGAAAATGACGGAATTCTACAGATCAATCTGATCTATTTCAGAAATTTCGAAATGAAAAAGCCGCCTTCCCAACTGCGGGGAAAGCGGCTTTTTAAGTTCCCTGTAACAGGAAGCTCCCCTACCCATGCTTTCGCAGAGGCAGGGAAGGCGATGAACTTCCTTAGAAGTCCATATCGCCCATGCCACCCATTCCGCCTGCACCACCGCCGGCCGGAGCCTTTTTCTCGGGGCGCTCAGCAACCATGGCTTCCGTCGTGATCAGCAGGCCTGCAACAGAAGCTGCATCCTGAAGTGCCGTACGGACAACCTTTGTCGGGTCGATAATGCCAGCAGAAACAAGATCCTTGTACTCTGCGTTCTGCGCATCGAAACCGAACTTGTAGTCTTCGATCTCAAGAACCTTGCCAGCAATCACTGCACCGTCTTCACCAGCATTGAAGGCGATCTGACGCAGAGGAGCCTGAAGGGCCTTGCGAATGATTTCTGCGCCGACGCGCTGATCATCGTTCTGGAACTCCAGGTGACCGAAGGTGCGGGAAGCGCGGGCAAGAGCCGTACCACCGCCCGGAACGATACCTTCCTCGACAGCAGCGCGTGTTGCATGCAGCGCATCGTCAACGCGATCCTTGCGCTCCTTCACCTCAACCTCGGTGCTGCCACCAACGCGGATGACTGCAACGCCACCGGCCAGCTTTGCAAGGCGCTCCTGCAGCTTCTCACGGTCGTAGTCCGAAGTGGTCTCTTCGATCTGCGCACGGATCTGGCCACAACGACCCTTGATGTCGTCGCCGTTACCAGCGCCTTCAACGATCGTGGTGTTTTCCTTCTCGATGTGAACCTTCTTCGCACGGCCGAGCATCTCAAGGGTCACGGACTCAAGCTTGATTCCGATATCTTCGGAAATCACCTGACCGCCCGTAAGGATTGCGATGTCTTCCAGCATGGCCTTACGACGGTCACCGAAGCCAGGAGCCTTGACGGCTGCAATCTTCAGGCCACCACGAAGCTTGTTCACAACGAGCGTTGCAAGAGCTTCACCGTCCACGTCCTCGGCAAGGATCATGAGCGGACGACCGGACTGAACGATGCTCTCAAGAAGCGGCAGCATCGGCTGAAGCGAGGAGAGCTTCTTTTCGTGGATCAGGATGTAAGGGTTATCCAGATCAGCCGTCATCTTCTCCGGGTTCGTCACGAAGTACGGGGAGATATAACCACGGTCGAACTGCATGCCCTCAACGACGTCAAGCTCGGTATGCAGGCCCTTGGCCTCTTCCACCGTGATGACACCCTCGGAACCAACCTTTTCCATGGCGCGCGCGATCATTTCACCGATCTCGTGCTCACCATTGGCGGAGATCGTACCAACCTGGGCAATTTCTTCCTGGGAAGTGATCTTCTTGGTGTTCTTCTTCAGCTCTTCAACGACAACGCCGACTGCCTTGTCGATACCGCGCTTCAGATCCATCGGATTCATGCCAGCAGCAACAGCCTTGGCGCCCTCACGGATGATGGCCTGTGCCAGCACGGTTGCGGTCGTCGTGCCGTCACCAGCAACGTCGTTAGTCTTCGAGGCCACTTCGCGCACCATCTGGGCGCCCATGTTCTCGAACTTGTCAGCCAGTTCGATTTCCTTGGCGACAGATACGCCGTCCTTGGTGATGCGCGGTGCGCCGAAGGACTTGTCGAGAACGACATTACGACCCTTCGGGCCGAGCGTTACCTTGACAGCGTCTGCAAGGATATCAACGCCACGCAGCATGCGGGCACGTGCATCAGCACCGAATTTTACGTCTTTGGCAGCCATGTTGATTGCTCCTGTAGAGGTTCAGTAGAGACGAATGGGGGCGGCTGAAATCAGCCGATCACGCCCATAATGTCGCTCTCTTTCATGATCAGCAGTTCTTCACCGTTGATCTTCACCTCGGTGCCGGACCATTTGCCGAACAGCACCTTGTCACCAGCCTTAACGTCCAGTGCCACGATCTGGCCCTGCTCGTTGCGTGCGCCGGGGCCTACGGAGACGATTTCGCCTTCCATTGGCTTTTCCTTGGCGGTGTCCGGAATGATGATCCCGCCTGCGGTCTTCTCTTCGCCGGTCAGACGACGGACCACAACACGGTCATGTAGGGGACGAAAATTCGTCATGGATCGCTCCATTTTAGGTCATGTCCTTGTTCAAAGCGACACAACCGGGTTTCCGCGCTCAGGACTGCAGCGCGTTGATTGGCACTCTCATAACGAGAGTGCTAACGAGGTAGTGCTCCAGTCGCACTCCGTCAAGAACTCTCGCCTTGCCCAAGAGAGATTTTTTTATCGTCCAACTTCTTGCCATCCAGCAGGCCGGATACACGAGATTTTTCCGCTTCCTCAGAAAGCCTTTGTGCTTTCGTTCTGCCGAAAAGAACGCGATTGGTCTCAGCCTTTTTCGCATCCTCATCCGCTTTGCGACGTTTACGTTCCCTACGGAGATTTATGACGTCGTTCATAAGTCATGCCTTTCCGGCATCTTTTGAGTAACGGGCAACAGCAATGAACCAGAAAAGCGACAAAGACCACCCCGCAGACGGGCGCAAAATAACGCTAACCGCACGCGATGGTCATTCATTTGAAGCATGGGAAGTCGGCTCGCGTGACGCACCACACTCGGTCGTCGTGGTGCAGGAAATATTCGGCCTTACTGATCATATTCTTACAGTCTGTGCAGAGCTTGCCGCGAAAGGATATCATGTCCTCGCCCCTGCCCTGTTCGACCGCGTCAAGCCGCATGCCGTGCTCGCTTATAATGAAACAGGACTAAAAGAGGGCCTCGACCTCAGAAGCCGAATTTACCCGGAATCCTTACAGGAAGATATTGCTGCCTGCGCCGAGGAACTTCGAAAAGGCAATCCACACCGTGTGGTGGGCATTATCGGTTTTTGCTGGGGTGGCCTTATCGCTTGGTTGGCAGCAGTTCGGCATCACAACTTTGATGCAGCAGTGGGCTGGTATGGTGGAGGGATCGCCAATCATTGCGATACAGCCCCACACTGCCCGGTTCAGTTGCACTTTGGCGGTGAAGACGAATCCATCCCACATTCGGATGTTCAGGCGATACGCCAGCGCAGACCTGAAATAGAAGTCTTCGTTTATGACGATGCCGGACATGGTTTCGGATGCCCGCAGCGACCAAGTTTCAATCAGGACGCCCGTGATCTCGCATGGTCACGCAGTCTGAACTTTTTGAAAGAACACCTCTCCCACAAAGCGACATCTGCATAGCCGGACAGCCGTGCCAGACCCTATTCTTCCACAAACGATCATACAGGATCTCCAGACATGTCAGACAATCCATTAGCCCCGAATGCTAAACGTGACGCTGCCATCAAAGCTGAAGCAAAACTGCTATGGGAATCCGAAGGGCGGCCAGAGGGTGGCCCTGAAGCATATATGGAACGCGCTGAGGATCTTATCTCCATCAAGGGCGTGCCACGTGGCGTGAATGTGAAAGATCTTCCAGATCCGGAGCTTGCGGATGTGCAGATCGAAAACGCCCGCCTTCAGGAAAATCTTGGCGAATTTCCAGAGCGTTCAACGGATCAAGGCGATCAGCGCCACTTCCCGGTCGCGGACCGCAAGGAAGAAGCTGAACTGATGAAAGACGAAAGCGCGCAACACGGACAACCCGGCTACGCACAAATCGATGAAAAGCAGGAAGGGCCCTGACCAGCCCCTCCCCAAGGCCCCATCTCTCTTGAGTGGGGCCTTTTTATTCAGCCGTTCAGCACACGTCCCGCAACGGCGTCCAGCTTCGCGACGAGTGCTGGGTCACGCGCTTCCGGCGCCGTGATGATGGCATAATCCAGAGCACGCTCTGCACCAGACGGACAAAGCGCACGACGCTGTCCAAGAACAGGAATTGCAGCCTTGACGAGGCGACGCGCATTGTCGGCGTTCCCTTTCATGACCTTCACGACGCCCTCAACCGTCACGCTGTCATGCTCGGTGTGCCAGCAGTCATAATCCGTCACCATGGCGACAGTCGCGTAATTCATCTCAGCTTCACGCGCGAGCTTGGCCTCGGGCATGTTTGTCATACCCACGACAGAACAGCCCCATGAACGGTAAAGTTCGCTTTCAGCACGCGTCGAGAACTGCGGGCCTTCCATAACGATATACGTTCCGCCACGCGTGACAGGAATACCCAGCTTCTCTGCTTCGGTGCCGAGAATATCCAGCAACCGGCCTGAAACGGGATCTGCCATACCGACATGAGCCACGCAGCCCGTATCAAAAAAGCTCTTTTCACGAGCAAAACTGCGGTCGATGAACTGATCAACCAGCACGAAGCGTCCCGGGGGAAGTTCTTCCTTAAGAGAACCCACAGCGGAGAGTGACAGAATGTCTGTCACACCCGAACGCTTGAGAGCATCAATATTCGCGCGATAGTTCAGGCGTGATGGCGGGATCGGATGGCCCCTTCCATGACGCGGAAGAAATACGCACTGAACGCCATCAAGTGTTCCGAACAGCAGCTCGTCGGAGGCATCGCCCCACGGCGTCTCCACCCGACGCCACTGCTTGTTTTCCAGGCCGTCAATATCATAGAGCCCAGAGCCACCGATCACGCCAATGACCGGCTGGATTTCATTTTCAGAAGACACGTGCATTCTCCCCGATCATATGGGTCCGCAGAAAAGACGTTCAGGAACATGCGCAGCAGAAATCTGCAAGCCCGTCACAGGAAAACCATCAAATTGAAATCCATTCACGAAATGGGAAGAATTGATGGCCATGATCACGCCGCAAACCGGCGTCAGATATGTGACACAGCCAACTGTTCGAAAGTGGCGTAATTTGTTAAGCCTCACCGGCTAATTGATTTCGTCCTGAATGGCGGGGAACAGAGAAAAATGGATCAAATCAGTCCAAGTTTTGCCGAGCTTATCCGCCCCGAGGTCCCGCATGATGCACTCAAGCTACAGGCACAGGCCTGGTTTGAGTCTCTGCGTGACCGTATCTGCGCATCATACGAAAAACTCGAAGATGAAGCCGTTGAAGGCAATTCGCAGGTTCTGAACAATCGGACACAAGCCGGTCGTTTCGAGCGCACGCCCTGGGATCGCTCCGAAGGCGGGAGTGGTGTCATGTCCGTTATGCGCGGGCGTGTATTCGAAAAAGTCGGTGTAAACGTCTCAACCGTTTTCGGAGAATTCTCTCCGGAATTCCGTAAGCAGATCGGCGGAACTGACGACGACCCCCGCTTCTTTGCAACAGGCATTTCGCTTGTCGCACACCCCTGCAATCCACATGTATCCGCCGCGCATTTTAATACGCGTATGATCATTACGTCCAAGGGCTGGTTTGGCGGTGGTGGAGACATCACACCGATGTTCCCGGAGAGCGCGGAAGCCATCAGCGATGCCGCTCTTTTCCACTCTGCATTCGAAAACGCCTGTGCGCGCCACGATCCGGAGCATTATCCACGCTTTAAAGAGTGGTGTGACAACTACTTCCATCTGCACCATCGCAACGAGCCCCGTGGCCTTGGGGGCATATTCTATGATCGCCTCTTTACAGGAGATGCAAACCTCGACTTCACGTTCACGCGTGATGTCGGACTTGCGTTTCACGATTCATATCCTGCCGTCGTGCGTCGACGCATGTTCGCGCCGTGGACGGAAGAAGATCGCAACGCGCAGCTTATCCGCCGCGGACGTTATGTGGAGTTCAACCTCCTGCATGATCGTGGGACCCTGTTTGGCCTGAAAACCGGCGGCAACACGGAGGCTATTCTCATGAGCATGCCTCCGGAAGTCCGCTGGCCGTGACATTCAGACGCCTTCCCCTCGCAACGCGCCGCCAGTGTCTTCAGTCTTTTGGAGCACTGACCGTTGCATCGGCTCTGGGAAAAACGGCAAACGCCAGCACACTACCAGAAGCAAAACTGCTGCTCGGTGGAACACTTGCCTCCATCCCGGGACAGTTTGGTGAACTGGCAGAAGGTCCGATCTCCAAAGGACTCGGCCTCGATACACCTATCCAGCTTCAGCCAGACCTCGGGCAGGACGGCGTTACAGCAGCCAATCTCTTTGATGCCAATGAAGCACCTGATGGCAGAACAGCCATTGTGGTTCCCGGCGCAACACTTTTGGCATCCCTGACAGGCGATTCTCGCGTCCATTATGATTTCGGGCGCTGGATCCCCCTCATGCTCGCCCGGACGGCCACTGTGGTCGTTGGCCGTATCGAGATGCGTCGGAGCTTCCGGATGCGGATCGAAGGTTTTTTCCATAACCATTCGGTTCGCCTGGCTGTGTCGCGCGCAAGCGGCCCCGAGCTCTCTGCGATGCTCGGCCTGACCCTGCTTGGCATGCGCCCCATTCCCGTCCCAGGCTTTGTCAGTGCGGAACAGGCACTCGCAGCGCTTCGGGATGGCACGGTCGATGCTGTCCAGATCTCGCCATGCACGATGAATATCCCGCTGGCAGAAGTGCTGAAATCTCTTCCCGCTGGCACAGCTCCGCTATACCAGACCGGAGACATCTCGGATATCCAAGCTGAGCAGATCCCGAATTTTCTGGAAGCATACCAGCAGGTTCGCAGAAAACCGCCTGAAGGCCTTCTCTATCAGGCATGGCAGGGTGTTTCTTCCAGCACGGACACCGCAGTCACTGTCGCCCTTCCCATGCTCACGCCCCCGGATGTGGTGATGCAATGGCGCAAAGCCTGCGCGCTCGCGGTCGCGGATAGTGGCATGCGGCACTGGGCTGAATTACGCCATTTCTCGCTGGCTGACGGGGCCAATGCAGCCCCCCTTCTTTCGCGAGCAACACCGCCGCTCAACGCAACGCTCGCTCTCAGGCGATGGATCGCCATCAATACGCCGCGCTGGCGATCCGGACAGGAAACCCGCCCTCTCTGACAAAATCAGGAACGGCGGCGGTTTTTCAGCAGGATCCGCACGGAGCCATGATTTGCGGAATGTGGGTGGACGACCGCCAGAACCATCGGGCGCAGGTCATCCCGCTGGAGCCATAACGGCAGTTCCCGGCGGATCATGCCGCTGGTCTGCCCACTCCCCAGCCCGGTTACAACCTCCACGCAACGCCAGTTAAGTGCGCGTGCCCTCAACAGAAATGAGTGAAGACGCTCGAACGCCTCCTGCACGATGTATCCATGCAGATCGAGGCGGGCATCAATTTTCATGCTCCCCCGTGAGAGCCGTTTCCAGCTTGTGTCATCAAGGCCCGGCGCTCGCACACCCACCCGAAGCTCCTGCTGGCGTGCAGGTTTCTGAAGGCGCGCACCTGACATAACAGCCGCAAATGACAATGCGGGCTCGGAAACGGCTGCTGTTGGTGCAGGCATCGGAACCTTGAGCTGTAGCTTTTCAGGCTCTGCGGCCGGGCGCTCTGGACGCAGAGGTACAATATCGCGCACAAAGCTGCGCCACATCTGTGCCTCCTCTTCCCTCAGAACCCTTTTTGCCACGCCCGCCCCTTTTGTGCTGACCACCCGGGCCATGCTCATGACCACAAGACGATACAGCCTTTAACGGCTCGGCCCACATACGAACAGGTCTCGTGACAGTATCATTTTTTGGAACACTCGGATCGAATATTAAAAAGGCCCCGGAAACTGTCCCGGAGCCTCGTTCATAACAACAGTCAAAGCACTCAGTTCGACTGAACCGGACGCAACGGGGCGTCTGCCGGTACATCCTTCAGAGGAATGCCGTCGTATTTGCCTGTCAGTGTTTTCAGGAATGCCGTGATATCCTGAACATCCTGATTGGAAATATCCCGATCCGGCGTCTGATAACGTGCCATCTCACGAACGGCCTGTTCGAGTGACGTCACAGAGCCATCGTGAAACCACGGACCGGTCAGTTCGACATTGCGCAGGTTCGGAACCTTGAAACGCTGTCTATCGGCGGGATTGCTCGTGAAGGCCTCACGCCCCTGATCCGCTGCGGTCAGCTTGGAATGACGATCATCGAAATACGGTCCTTCAAGACCCATGATCTCGTATGCGTCGCCGCCAATCGCGACACCGCTGTGACAACCCGAGCAGCCAATCTGCTTGAAACGCTCATAGCCACGCTTTTCCTGATCAGTAATCGCGCTCGCATTTCCCTTCAGATACAGGTCGAAGCGACTGTCAGGGGTGATCAGGGTCTTTTCATACTCGGCAATCGCGTTCGTTACGGTGTCCTGATTGATGGCATCCGAACCAAACACTGCACTAAACTTGTCTGCATATCCCGGTTCATTGCGCACACGTTCAGCAACGGACTCCCAGTCATGCGAACCCATTTCAAGTGGATTCGTCACCGGGCCTGCTGCCTGCGCGGCGAGATCCTTGGCACGACCATTCCAGAACTGAGCGATGCTGAAGACGGAATTATAAACGCTAGGCGTATTGATCGGCCCCTTGTGACCCGAAATACCTGTGGCCGTCACAAGATTATCGACACCGCCAGTGTTCAGCCCGTGGCAGCTTGCGCAGTTCAGCTTTCCATCCCCGGAGAGCGTATTGTCGAAGAAGAGTTCACGACCCAGAGCAGCCTTGTTCCAATCAACAGGAACGCTTTCCGGAATGGGCTGGATCGGCTCACCGCGGAATGCAGCCGCCACACCTGGCGTCGCATAGTAACGCTCGCGCTGGTCACGCACCCATTTCAGGATATCTGCGCGCTGCTTTTCATCCAGATGTGCATGCGGATGCATCAGCAGATAAGCGGCTGGAGGCATCCGGTTCTGAACGATAACTTCCTCGATCCGCGAAAGCTGCTCAACAGAAGGCGGTTTGCCTTGCTGGAACGCGGCAACGATCGGTGCGAAGGAAAAATGACGCTGCCCCTCTGCAAGATCCCGGCCCATAATCTGGTTAGCCAGCGGCAACTTGAAATAAAATGGAAGATCAGTGCCCTTGGTATGGCAGTAATCACAGCGGACTTCCTGAAATGCTGCAAAAGCCGCCATCGCGGTTGGATCATGGCGCGTCGGACTATCAGCGGGAAGCTGAAAAGCACCAGCATGATCGAAATGCTCAAGATAGGTGACTGTACCACCCCAGGCGACAACACCCAGTGCCACCAACCCGGCAATTCCCTTGGTAATCGTGCTGCGACGCACCGCATTTCTCCTCATAATCACAGGACCGTGAAAGTGAGGATCCAGACACACAAAGTCAAAACGATTGAGCCTGTCAGAAAGATCGGCCTAGCCGATCAGTTCTCGTCCAGCCCTGCTTTCTGTGCATCCAGATAGGCACGCAACCGATCCCGCGCGACCCGTACATAAGACGTATCAGCCTCAATCCCAATGCCTCTGACACCTACTTTTTCCGCAGCGATCACACTCGTACCAGAACCCATAAACGGATCAAGCAGCACTGTTTCCGAGTGAACTCCATGCAGCCTGAGGCATGCTTCGGGGAGTGCTACCGGAAATGTTCCAGGGTGACTGAATTTCTCACGTCGGCTGCGCACAGTTTCGTAGGGAATGAACCATGTGTCGCCACGGCAGCGCCTGTCGATATTGTGGCTACGGCGCGTGATATTGGATTTGTCCGTAAACGGGACACCCGCCTCAAGCCGTGCAACCGGCACGTCTCCCGTCTTTGTCAGATGAAAGACGTGCTCGTGGTTACGATTGACAAAACGGCTGGAATTAACTGGCTTGAAATGCCCGTGCGTAACCTCCCCAACCGAGATCGATTTGACCCAGGTGATGTGGTTTTGAAGCACGAACAATCCGCGCAGGCGGACCATAAGTTCAAACGGGAGCCAGGGCTGTGCAGATGATCCGGCAATATTAAGGAAAAATGACCCGTCATCCCGCATGACCTCTCTCAGGCTGGAACATACACCTTCCATCCAGTCGAGGTAATCCTCCTCAGCCATCTTGTCGCTGTAACTGCGATACGCGAGTCCCAGATTATAGGGAGGAGACGTAACAACCACATCCACGCTCCGGGGGGCGATCCGCTTCAGTACACGTGCGCAGTCTCCCCGGATCAGCGTATGTACACCGAGATTTTCCCGGCGGGCACGGATCATTGAGCGTCCGGAACGGCAGGCGGTCTGGGCAGAAGGATGGTCATCTGACCTTTTTCATGGAGATTCCCAGCCACGTACTGCGCAAAAACGCCCCAGCCCGTAAATAGGTCTGCACGGCCCGCACCCTTGATATCCGTTCCGATATCCTGAGCAAAAGCCAGATGCTTCCAGTCTCCAACCACACCCTTGGCATCCGGAAGCCGTGTTTCGACCCAGACCGGTGTCGCAAAGGGAATCAGCGAGCGGTCGACCGCCAATGAGCGACCCGCAGTAAGGGGAATGCCGAATGCACCAGAAGGCCCCTGTGCCAGACTGGTCGAAACAGTGCGAAAAAAAACATAGTTCGGATTGCGCTCAAGAATATCGCGGATCCGGTCTGGATGGGCGGTAAGCCAATTCCTGATGCTGTCCATGCTGACCGCATTAGACGCAAGCTCGTTTTCCTGAACAAGAACGCGTCCGATCGGCACATAGGGCTGCCCGTTGCGGCCATCATAACCAACACGGATCTGCCTTCCATCCGGCAACGTCAAACGGCCAGATCCCTGAATCTGGAGAAAAAACAGGTCCACCGGGTTCTTTACCCAGGCAATTTCCAGACCGCGCCCCGCAAGAGCGCCTCCATCTATCGCTGCACGATCATAATAGGGCTGGAATTGGCCATTGACCCAGCGTCCGGTGACCATCTCTCCATTGGTCGCTTTCGCTCGCACCAGATCGTCCGGACGGCGATAGAGGGGCGTCTGATAAGCGCCGCCCTGCGTCAGGGATGCATCGATCTGCGGCTCGAAATAGCCCGTGTAGAACGCGGACGTTTCCACGAGATATGGCTGGAACCATGTCTGGAGGAACGTACGTGCATCCGTTGCAGTTTCCAGTGCGGAACACGCGCCAGACCAGTCACTCGCCAGACGGCCATAAGGAAGAGATACAGCGCCGCCCAGAGAGGTTTCAGGCGGGAGCTGCGCCAGTCGGTGACATTCCTGCCGCAGAACAGGCATTACTTCCTGCGTCTGTTCTGCGCTCCAGCCTGCCAGCGCATCGAAACCAACTGGCGAGACTGAAAATTCGGAAGATGACTGCTGGGAGGAACACGCACCAAGAATCGACAACGACACAACGGCCAGCAGGGAACGCTTCATGTGTAAACCGGTAAATCCTATTTTAAGCGGGGCGAGACGCTGCCAGACGCCAGGAAGCGCCAGCAATGCCAAGGATGCGTTCAAAAAGCCAGAGGTCATGAAACTCGGTGACGGCATCCGTGCCCTGAACTGGTTCCCCATTGCGGTCTGTCAGGATATTGACCTGCCGGGACACAATGGACACCTCGATCGCCGCAGTTTCAGCGCCGCGATCATCGACAGTCACAGAAGCATCCAAGATCGACAGGCGTTCAATAGCGCGAAGGTCGCTTCTCTGGCTTTCACCGGCCTCGGTGCGCGCGGCTATGGCCGCCATGAACGCAGCTTCCGTTTCTGCAGTCAGAAGGCCGGCAAGCGCGGGCTGATCGCCGGCTGCGAAAGCAGGGACAATCCTGCGAAACGCAATATCGACCTGATCCAGAAACTGGGAGGGCGTGAAACCATTTTCGTGTTCAGCGATGCGAGACAGAATGCCCCCCACGCGAGTAGCCGGTGCCGGGATTTCGCGCTCCGTCACCGTAGCCGGGGCATCCTGCGCCTCCCCCGCAGCACCAGGCAGCGGAGGCGGCTGCAGACGCTTCTGTGCGGCATTAGGTGAGGACGGACGCCCGGAAACACCTTGGAAGCCTTGCGGCCTCTCCTCACGAACGGCCTGAGCGCCAACCCGGCGCCCCAGCACACGGTAGAGGCATATCCCCAGACCGACAGCGAGCCCAGCGAGAACCACGATGTCCCAGGGGAACTGGTCACTCACCCGCTCAATCAGGTTGGAGGGAAGATGGATGCTGTCAGAAGCCATGAAGTTTTTGTTTCGCGCCAGTCGTGGAGATTTCTGCCCTTAGAGATAGGGTGCCGCGACCATAACCTCAACCTCCACCATTCAAGCGGGTGTCTTGGCGGCTGATAAACATCATGCTACCGCCGAGTCATCACAACCGTTCCATCGACGTTCGCAAGTTCCTGCGGACACGGAGACCGTCATGTCTGAAAACAACGCTCCCGCCAACGATACAGCAGGCCTCGAAGGCAATCCGCCGCCAATGCCCCTGTCCGTTAACCTGCAGTACACGAAGGATCTTTCCTTCGAGGTTCCAGCTGGAGCAGCAATTTTTGCATCCCTGCGCACCGCTCCGCAGATTTCCGTCAACATCGACGTTCAGGCAAATCGCCTCGAAGAACAGGCTCCTGTTTTCGAAGTCGCTCTTGCTGTCCGCGCAGAAGCTGTTGAGCCGCCAGAACAGGAAGGTGGCCAGGCTGGCCGCACGGTATTCATTGCCGAGCTGACCTATGCTGCCATCGTCACACTCGGCGACGCACCTCAGGAGCTAGTCGAGCCGATCCTGCTTGTTGAAGTCCCGCGCCTCATCTTCCCATATGTCCGCGCGATCGTCAGCGACGTCACACGTGATGGCGGCTTCCCGCCAGTCGTTCTGCAGCCGATCGACTTCGTGGCACTGTGGCAGGCCAAGCGCGCGCAGCAGTTCCCGGAACCAGCTGGCGAAGCCTGATCTTCTTACAGTTCGAAATGCCCGAGCCGCTCAAGCGGATCGGGCCACTCAACTGCGCGCCACTCCTTTTTGCTGAGGCGCGCAGCAATGGCCTCCGAGAGACACAGTGCCCGGACCGCCGCAAGCCTGATGCCCGGAGCGCCCTCACAGGCAGCCATGAAGGCAGCAGCCGTCTCACCTGAATAAAACAATACGGCTTCCACGTTTTGGTGGATCAATGCGTCCAGAGCCTGCTTACTTAAAGCCCCTGCTTTCTCCACGCGATACACCTCATCGCGCGAAGCCCGGAGATCACGGGCCCATTCGCGCCCATAGCCGTGTCCGCAAGCAAGAAAAAGACGTGGTCCTGTAACCCCACGCGCGCGACACAACTCCGCCAGAGACACAGCGTTTCCATCCGCCGTCTCTACATGCAGAAACCCGGCATCACGTGCTGCATCTGCGGTAACAGAACCAACAGCGAATATCCGACGCTCACGGGGCTGAACGGAAAGGGCAGGAATGGCATTTGCGCTGGTAATTGCGATGGCATCCACATCCAGCACAGGCAGTGGTGCAAAAAGCTCGATACGCAACATCGGGCAGGCAATCGCCTGCCAACCCTGTGCCTCAACAGCATCAGCCGTTCTGGTCAGCCCAGGCAAGGGCCGGGTGACAAGAACGGATCGCTTCATTTTCAGGGACGTCTGATCTCAGCAAAAATTGCCTCTGGCGTATCCCGGCGCAGTTCTACTGCAAGTTCATACCCCATTCGTGCGGCATCCAACGGCGCACCGCGGATTTCACGACGCAGCAGGAATTTTCCATCCTCACTGGCAACAAGGCCGCTCAGATGAAGTTCACTGCCATCCATACGCGCATACCCACCGATCGGAGTGCGGCATGAACCATCAAGTTCCGCCAGAAGAGCGCGCTCGGCTGTTGCAACAGCACGGGCTTCGGGATCTTCAATCGCAGAAAGGAGTTCTCGCAGGTCGATATCACTCTCACGAACCGTCACGCCCACAATGCCCTGCCCCGAAGCTGGCAGCATCTGGGACGGGTCGATCACCACGTCCACACGATCTTCCATGCCAAGACGTCTCAGACCTGCAAGCGCCAGAAGTGTTGCATCGCATGCTCCTGCACGCAGCTTGTCCAGACGGGTCTGGACGTTTCCGCGCAACAAGCAGAATCTGAGATCAGGGCGACGATTGAGCATCTGTGCCTGACGGCGCACGGATGCGCATCCAACCAGTGCCCCCTCAGGCAGACAGGCATAAGGATCAGCCGGATCAAGCTTTACCGTCCGGTCCCGCAGAATCAGCGCATCGCGGGCATCTTCGCGCTTCAGGGTGCAGGCCAGAACCAGACCGGGCGGTAGATTCGTCTCAAGATCCTTGAGGCTGTGAACCGCAAAATCGATTCTGCCAGCACTGAGTGCCTCGTGGATTTCCTTGGAAAAAAGGCCTTTTCCGCCGATCTCTGCCAGACGCTGAACGAGATTACGATCTCCTTCGGTGCTGATCTGGTGCTCCTGGAAAGCACCCATATCGCGCAGGACAGGGCAAAAGCGCGTCAGGCGCGTAAGAAAATTACGCGTCTGTACGAGAGCCAGCGGAGAGGCTCTTGTGCCGACACGAAGCGGAAGCTTGCGGCGGGGGGACTGCTCGGCGGCATGGGAGCGCCGAACTGCCTCAGCGGCGGCCTTCTGGAGAGCATCCGAAGACATGACGGAAACGTTCATGAGCGGTAGTCCTACTCCATTCCCACGGGGCTGTCATGATACGACAGACTCGGCCATAATGGCGGCATGTCTGACACGCCCACCCTCCGCCCGCTTCTCGCTATCGAAACCTCCTGCGACGATACGGCCTGCGCCATTCTCGCCTATGATGGACGGATTTTGGCGGAAGAGGTCCTTTCCCAGAAAGACCATGCAAAACTGGGCGGCGTCGTCCCGGAAATAGCAGCCCGCGCGCATCTGGATGCACTCCCGGCCATCGTATCTTCGGTTCTGCAAAAGGCTGACCTTACGCTCTCGGACATCGATATTTTTGCAGCCACAACAGGACCGGGCCTGATCGGTGGCCTGATTGTGGGAAGCTCCTACGCAAAGGGCCTTGCGATCGCGATGGGCCGCCCCTTCATGGCGATCAATCACATCGAGGCCCACACCCTGACCCCTCGCCTGCCAGAGCTTGAAGGGGATCTACAGTTTCCTTATCTGACAATGCTGGTTTCAGGTGGCCATTGTCAGTGCGTCTCAGTGAAAGATGCGGGCCAATACGTCCGCTTGGGCGGAACCATAGATGACGCGGCAGGCGAGGCCTTTGATAAGGTTGCCAAGATGCTTGGTCTCGGCTGGCCCGGTGGCCCGGCTCTGGAAAAGCTAGCGAAAGACGGCCGGGATGACTCATACGATCTTCCCCGCCCTCTGAAGGGACGTGCGGGTTGTGATTTTTCTTTTTCAGGGCTGAAAACGGCAGTATCGCGGTTGATCGAACCTTTCGGATCAGGCGCCCTTCCCCGCAATATCGCCGCCGACATAGCAGCATCTTTTCAGCGCGCAGTGGCGGACGTCATGAAAGATCGTGCGGAACATGCATTGGAGATGGCCCCCGCATCCACAGCGCTCGTGGTCGCGGGTGGCGTAGCAGCGAACGCTACACTACGTTCATGCCTCGAGGGTGTGGCCCATGCTCACGGAATTCCATTCCTCGCTCCACCTCTACGGCTTTGCACCGACAATGCCGTCATGGTCGGCTGGGCAGCGCTTGAGCGCCTTCATCAGGGCGATCATCCAGACGACATACCCACGGCACCGCGCCCACGCTGGCCACTTTCCGAACGCACAGCATTCCGCGCTTCCGTCAGCGATCCGGCCTGATAACACCTCCCTTTTCCCCGCCAGACAGACTAACGAGGCCCCGCCAGAGTGAACTATCGCCACGCCTATCACGCCGGAAATTTTGCCGACTGCGTCAAACACGCGCTTCTTCTGAGTCTCATCCGTATTCTTTCCCGTAAAGACGCGGGTTTTTGTGTGCTCGACACGCATGCGGGATGCGGCAGGTATGATCTTTCCGGGGAAGAGGCCCTCAAGACGGGTGAATGGCATGATGGCATCGGGCGCCTGCTCGATCAGGTAGAACTGTCGCCAGCATTGAGTGACTATCTTTCTACGGTCCGAGCACTTGGGCTCTACCCCGGATCACCTCTGATTACCCGCCATGCGCTTAGGCCGCAGGATCGCCTTGTAGCGTGTGAACTTCACCCGGAGGATGTGCGCCCCCTGCGTCGGCTGTTCAGGGCCGATCCGCAGGTCGCAATTCATCATCGTGATGGATACGAAGCTCTGCGGGCGCTTCTGCCCCCAAAGGATCTGAAGCGCGGCCTGGTCCTGATCGATCCGCCCTTTGAAAAGCGCGATGATTTCGAACGCTGTGCAGAAGCTGTTTCGTTAATCCGCTCCCGCTTTCGTGCTGCCACGATCGCCATATGGTACCCGATAAAACATCGTGCGCCGGTACGTACTTTCCACGATACCCTGATCAACGCGGGCATCCGCGATATCACGACATATGAATTCCTGCTTCGCCCTCCCCTTGATGCCACACGCCTGAATGGCTGTGGCGTGCTTGTGGTCAATGCGCCCTGGGGGTTTGACGAAGATGCCCGGGCAATCCTGACAGGATTACGTGACGGCCTGGATGGCACCCATGAAGAGTTGGACATCAGGATAGAGCGCCTTGCAGAGGAATGACATGAAAAGCCCCTCCATTGCCGTTATCGGAGCCGGCGCTTGGGGCACGGCCCTTGCCTGCTGCTGCGCCGGTGTCGCTGCTGAAGTCCTGCTCTGGATGCGTACGCCCGTCGCAGAGGGTGTGCGCATCCTACCGCGCCTTCCAGATGTCACCTTGCCAGACAATATTCACATTACGGGCGCCATGCCCGCGAATGCTGACATAGCGCTGATCGTAGTACCCACACAGACGCTGCGGAACGTCTCTACAAGGCTGGAAGCAGCGCTTGCGACCGGCATTCCAGTGATTGTTTGCTGTAAGGGACTGGAGAGCAAAACCAGCCTCCTTCCACTGGAAATTCTTGCCCAGACAATGCCCGGTCGGCCGACGGCGGTTCTGTCAGGGCCTAATTTCGCAATTGAAGTTGCGCATGGTCTCCCCGCCGCTGCGACATTGGCTGCACGGGATCTGGAACTGGCTCGCACGCTCGCAGCGAAGCTCAATACGACTTCGCTAAGACTATACGCAAGTGGCGACCCTACTGGCGTGCAACTCGCAGGTGCGGCGAAAAATGTCATCGCGATTGGCACCGGTATCGCCATTGGCGCGGGCCTTGGAGAAAATGCCCGCGCGGCCCTGATTACCCGTGCGGTCGTGGAGATCGGCCGCCTCGCAGAAGCAATCGGTGGAAAGGCTTCAACTATTGCAGGATTGTCTGGTGTTGGAGATCTGATCCTGACCTGCACAGGCGCCAGCTCACGAAATTACAGCTTGGGGCTTGAGCTGGGTGCGGGCAGAAAGCTCGCCAATATTCTAGCAGAACGCAGCACCGTTGCAGAAGGCGTGACGACAGCACCGGCGATTCTGGCGCTGGCTCGCAATCACAATGTGGACACCCCCATCATCGAAACCGTAGCCCGCCTGCTCGCCGGAGAGTTCAGCCCAGCCGAAGCGCGAAATCTCCTTCTGGACCGCCCCCCAACTCTCGAGTAATGCTTCGTCATGTGGATGAGAAACGAGCGAATGCGAAGGTTTATTGGCAGTAATCGCATTGCCAGAAAACTCACATTCGGCGTTCAGAACGCCATCCAGCTTGCCCTTCTGGCAGGGCACAAGCAGCCAGAGTCCGTACGTAGGGTCCGTGACTGCGCCAGACGGGGCCATTCGCTCCTGAGTTCTGACGAAGCCTTTACGCTCCACGAGATTGCACACGCACAATCCGTTCTGTGCGGATCGTTTGCAGAGTTTGGCGTCTATAGGGGCGCATCTGCCGCCCTCATCTGCGCAGTGAAAGGCACCAGAGAGTTACACCTTTTCGATACATTCGAAGGATTACCCTCCGGGTGCGAAAGTCAGGATGGGCGCGTGTTTCAGAAAGGCCAGTTTTCTGGAACGCTAAAATATGTTCGCGAGGTTCTCAATGGCGAGACAGGTGTTTTCTATCACAAGGGCTTTTTCCCAGACACGACAGCTGGCCTAGAAGATCTTAGGTTTTCATTCGTCCACCTCGATGTGGATCTGCATGATGCCACCCTGGCGGGGCTTGAATTTTTCTACCCACGCATGGTCTCTGGCGGGATCATTCTGACGCATGATTACTCGATAATTCCGGGTGTAAAGCGTGCGTTTGAGACGTTCTTCTCGCAACGTCCAGAGCGGATTATCGAGCTTCCAACCACACAGGCCATGATCATACGCGCCTGCCTGGAAGAAGACACAGCCCAGGCAGCCTGATTTCAGGCCGCGAGGAACAATCCTGCAATCACGGCACTCATGGCATTGGAGAGCGTCCCTGCCAGAACAGCGCGCGAGGCGAGACGCGCGATATCTCCACGGCGCGCTGGTGCAGTACTGCCAAATGCGCCGATCAGAATTCCGATGGTCGAAATATTCGCAAAGCCGCAAAGAGCAAACGACATGATCGTTATGGTCCGAGGGGAGAGCGTATGCGCATGGATCATGGGCGATAAGCTCACATATGCCACGAATTCGTTGAACGCGATTTTCTGACCCAGCAACCCTCCTGCCGTAATGCATTCTGCCCAGGGCACACCCAGCAGCCACGCAAAAGGCGCCATCGCAAATCCGAGTAATTGCGGAACGGAAAGCCCGGCAAGACCCAGAAGCCCATTGCCAAGCGCGATCAGGCCGACAAAAGCGATAAGCACCGCACCAACTGCAACAGCGATGCGAACGCCATTCAGCGCGCCAGCCGAAATGGCTTCGAACATGCTGTGATGTTCCTTGTCGGCTGGTGCAATCTGCGTTTCAGCCGGGCGATCTCCCGGAAAAAGAATTCGAGCAAACAGCAGACCACCCGGAATGGCCATGGCAGACGCCGCAAGAAGATTCTCCATTGGCACACCCAGCGATGCATACCCCGCCAGCACAGATCCTGCGATGGACGAGGTGCCGCTACACAGAACAGTAAACAGTTCCGCATCCGTGAGGCCTGCAAGGCAGCTCTGCAGCGCAATCGGCATCTCGCTCTGGCCCAGAAAAATCGTCAGGACCGCAGAGAATGATTCGATGCGGCTTGTGCCCAGAACCTTCGCCACCGCACCGCCAATGATCCGTGAAAGGGCATGCATTACACCCCAGTATTGCAAGAGCGCGAGCAGAGCAGAAACATAGACGATCTGGGGTAGGACTTTCAGGGCGAAGACAAATGCTCCGCCCCCGAACAGCGTATCCATTCTGGGTCCGACGAGGCCACCGAACAGAAATGAAATGCCCGCATCGCCATATGAAAGAATATGCGTCACACCATCGGAAATCGCATGCAGACCGCGCGCACCCGCTGGCACCCAGAGCACAAGTCCCGCGATCAGGACCTGCACCAAAAGTGCACGACCAGCCATTCCCCATTGGATGCGACGGCGATCCTGTGAAAACAGCGCGCCAACCAACAGAAGACCGACCATGCCGATCACGACGCGCAGGATCACCGCGTAAACTCCTCACCAAATGAAACGATCAGGGTGTCTGTGCGAAAGCGACATGTCCAGTAGGAGAAGAAATTTCTTGAGCAAAGAGGCAGCACGCCCCTCGCCCGCTGCGTTACAATTTCCTAGAGTGTGCCAAGCGTGAAGGGAGACCCCGATGACCTGTGCCTATGATTTCAGCCTTCCCGGACTTGAAGGTGGAACGCTCGATTTTTCCGCCTGGCGTGGTCGTCCGCTCCTGATCGTGAATACCGCTTCAAAATGCGGCTTCACACCACAATACGAAGGTCTGCAGCACCTATGGGCAACATTCGGGCGCAATGACCCGGATGGGCTGGTGGTTATCGGCATTCCCAGCAACGACTTCGGCAAGCAGGAACCCGGCTCCGCTAAGGAAATCGGCACGTTCTGCAGTCGCAATTACGGCGTGGGCTTTCCCATGACCGCCAAAGAAACAGTCAAGGGCGGCGATGCCATCCCCCTGTTCCGCTGGCTGGCTCATGAGGGCGGCTTTCTCTCCCGCCCACGCTGGAATTTCTACAAATATCTGATCGACAGGGAGGGAAAGCTGGTGCGCTGGTTCACACCCCTTGCGCGCCCGGACTCAGCAGGCGTCGTCGAAGCTGTCCATCGCGTTATTCTGGATAGGTAGTCCGCCGTGGAGCACGGCGCTGAATTGCCTGCTCCATCAGGGCGATGTTGCGCAGGTCAGCCTTGAACACCGTGTCGAAAATGTCTCCCAGAACCGGCACAATGCCAACCGCGCACTCCACGCCAACATTTACAAGCATTTTCAGAACAGTCGCCCGGTCCACGCCCAGTCTGTGCCCTTCCCAGACAATATAGAGCGACAGCCCCGCGCCAACGAGGTCTCCGCCACCGGGCACCAGGCCCAGGAGTGTATCAAGGCCGATCCGTGTACGGATACCAGGCAGCTTCGCCGCTGAATTAAGCCACCAGGCCAGCCTGTGCAGGCGCTCCAGCCTGCGGTGCAGCTCTGCGATTTCGTGGGACGTCGAGGCAGCTTTCATAGAGACATCATACAAAGTTGTGTCGCGCCCGTTGTATGAAGTTCGTTTTTTTCTTGACGCACCACCCTTTTACATTCCAGCCTCAAAACAGATACCGTGACAGTGACAGGAGACCACGTCATGAAAAACTCACTAACCAGCGTAATGATCCCACTGCTTACCGTCGCGGCACTTGGTGTCTTGACGCCTTGGGTTGCGCATCACGTCTCCTTTTTCCTCGGCCTTCCTGGCGCATTCTGGGCCAGCGCCATGCTAACGCTTGAAATCGTTTTGCTCTGCGTAGGGCTTGCTGCAGTTCGTCCAACCATGCTTGCCAGCACAAAAGTGGACCGGCGCCAGAGCGCGGAAACCATTCTGCACTAAAATCTGCGCGTTCCACGTCTGAGGATATGTTTCTGGAGCATGTCCTGCGCTAGGATCAGGGGATGCTGCGTAATCTCCTGACTGTTGGTGGCTGGACCATGCTTTCGCGTGTTCTGGGCCTTATTCGTGACCAGCTTCTGGCTGCTTTTCTCGGCGCAGGCGCCGTACAGGACGCGTATCAGGTCGCCTTCCGCCTGCCCAACATGTTTCGCCGTCTTTTTGGCGAAGGCGCGTTCAACGCGGCATTTGTGCCGATGTTTACGGCCAAATACGAAACAGAAGGCAAAGCATCAGCATTGCGATTCGCCGGTCAGGCGCTCTCCAGCCTGATCGCATGGCTCGTCATCCTGACGGTACTGGGCGAAATCTTCATGCCCTTTGTCATCCGGATTATCGGCTCAGGTTTCACCCACAAGGCGAACGACACGTTCGAGATTGCCGTAAGCCTCACCAGAATAACCTTCCCATACATGGTGCTGATCTGTGCAGCGGCCCTTGTCTCCGGAATGCTTAACGGCCTGCATCGTTTCAGCGCAGCCGCTGCGGCCTACGTCACATTCAATATCGTGGGCATCATCGCGGTTCTGTGCGGCGCATTGATTTGGCATCAGACGGCCGTTGCAAGTGCCTGGGGCATTACCATCTCCGGCTTCGTTCAGCTGGGCGCTCTTCTCTGGGCCGCCAAACGTGCAGGCATTGCACCGCATTTCGTCCGCCCGACCTTCTCAAAAGACATGCACCGTCTGCTGCGCCGGATGGGGCCCGGGCTTGTTGGCTCTGGCGTGACGCAGCTCAACCTTACGGTTGATACTGTCATTTCGACATACCTCCCGCAGGGCTCGGTTTCGTGGCTCTATTTTGCAGATCGCGTAAACCAGCTTCCTCTGGGCGTTCTCGGCGCCGCAGCAGGAACGACGCTACTTCCGCTTCTCACACGTCATGCTGCCAATAATGACCGCGACAACATGCAGGCCAGCCTGAACAGAGCCACCAATTACGCGCTTCTGCTCACGCTACCAGCAGCTCTTGGCCTTTTGGCACTCGCTCCTGCCATCATGTCCGCTCTTTTCGGGTATGGCCATTTCACGCCCATGGATGTCTGGCACTCATCACAGTCATTGCGGGCCTATGCCGTCGGATTACCAGCTTTCGTTCTGATCAAAGTGCTATCTCCCGGTTTCTTTGCAGAAGGCGACACTGCCACGCCCGTGAAGATCGGGTTCGTGACTCTTGCCCTCAACCTTGGGCTGAACCTACTTCTATACCGGCAACTTGCCCATGTCGGACCGCCTCTGGCGAGTGCGATTGCCGCTATCGTCAACGTGCTAATTCTGGCTGCCATCCTTTATCGCAGAGGCGTATTCCTCCCGGATCCAGCCATGCTCGGACGGGCGCTGCGGATCACTGCCGCCTCCATCATGATGGCCCTCTGGGTCGCAGCGGCACAGCATCTCGTAGCTCCTGACATCATTTTCTGGCGCGCCCTGTGGCGCGTCCTGATGCTAGGCGGGCTCATCACGTTTGGGGCGCTGGTTTATGGCATTACGCTTGATGCGTTGGGTGTGGTGCGCATTCGCGATGTGGCAAGCGCATTTCAGGCACGCCTGAACCGCCGACGCAAAAACATCTGATCGAGCAAATTCCTAAGAAGGTTCACAGCAGGGCGCCAACAGGTTAGGTTTCGCGCCCTCATTAATATATTCGGAGATCTGACCCATCGGCTCGTTCATGCCCCTGCCCTCAGCCGCCAATGCCACACCATCAATGGCGCAGTGGTTTGACCTCAAAAATCAGGAGCCCGAAGCGCTTCTGTTCTTCCGCATGGGCGATTTCTACGAGTTGTTCTTCGGCGATGCCCAGGCCGCGGCCATGGCACTGGATATCGCCCTGACCGCACGCGGCAACCATAATGGCGAGCCCATCCCCATGTGCGGTGTGCCGGTCGCCGCAGCCCCTGCCTATCTTTCGCGCCTGATCCGGCGGGGCTTTCGCGTGGCCGTTGCCGAGCAGACACAGACCCCGCAGAAAGGCCAGAAAGGCCCGCTTTCACGCGCGATCGTCCGGGTCGTATCTCCCGGCACATTGACTGAAGACGAACTACTCGAAGCCGGACGCGCCAACCTTTTGCTCGCCATAGCGCATAACGGCCAGAAACGTTCGACCATGATCGGTGCTGCTTGGATCGATATCTCCACAGGCGCATTCGAAACCACATCCGTACAGGCGACAGCGCTTGAAGAACTTTTGGCGCGTCTGGATGCAGCCGAAATTCTCGCAGACCCAGATCTGATTCCCCCTGATCACGCAGCACGCCTCGCCCCCGTACCATCGTCACCAACCGCCGAAACAGCCCGATCGCTGGTCGCACGCGCATATGGCGTCGCACAGGTGGACGCACTGGGTGACTTCCCGGATGAGCAGGCCATCGCCTGTGCAATGGCGCTTTCATACGTGCAACGCAGTCAGGCTGGCGCCCTTCCCCGTCTGAGCCGTCCCGTTCCGCAGGGTATCAGTGGCGTTCTCGGCATTGATCCGGCCACACGTGCCAGCCTCGATGTTTTGCGGACACGCGACGGCGAGACAAAATACAGCCTGTTTGGTGCCGTTTCGCGCACCGTCACGGCAGCAGGATCGCGCCTTCTTTCACAGTGGCTGGCTTCCCCGAGCACAGACGCCTCTGAAATCGTAGAACGTCAGGCGGCCTGGGTCTGGCTTCTGGACGTTCCGGGGCTGTGCGGCTCAGTGTCCGACATTCTCAAACGCACGCCAGATCCGGCACGCGCACTCGGGCGCATTTCAAGCGGGCGCGGCCAGCCACGTGACCTCGCGTCCATCCGCGATACGCTAATCGCAGCGAATGATTTCACAGCCCTGCTTCAGCCAGTCTGTGATACGAAAACACCACCCCTTATCCGGGCTTTGGTTGCAGGTCTGTATGGCCGTGCGGACTCGCTGCTGGATCGCCTCAAGGCTGCTCTTGCGCCTGACCTTCCGCCGAAGATCGAAGATGGCGGCGTCATCGCTCCGGGATTTGACCCTGAGCTCGACCATTTCCGCAATCTCCGAGACGAAAGCCGGCGTATCGTCGCAGCTCTTCAGGTACGCCTGTCCGAGCAATACGGGATTTCCAACCTCAAGATTCGCCATCACGCCCAACTGGGATATGTCATTGAGGTGCCATCGGCGGCAGGCACCAAACTGCGCGACAAACCCGAACTGGCATTCCGTCAGGGCACGGCCAGTCTGGCGCGTTTTTCAAACGACGAACTGGCCGACCTTGATCGCGCCATTCTCGAGGCTGCCGACAAGGCTTCCACACTCGAAAAACGCATTTTCTCCGAGCTATGCAGCCATATCCTTTCCACGCCGGCACTTGACGAAGTTGCGGAATATCTTGCGCTCGCAGACGTGCTGCTGGGGTGCGCACGACTGGCCGAGGGTGGCGAGTGGTGTCGGCCGGAAGTAACGGATGGCACCGAATTCGAGCTGATATCCTGCCGACATCCGGTCGTTGAAGCAGCCATTGCGGAAGCAGGAAATCCCGAAGCGCGTTTCATTCCCAATGACTGCGCTCTCCCGCCTGAACATCGTGCGATGCTACTGACCGGGCCCAACATGGCCGGTAAATCCACCTTTCTGCGACAGACAGCGCTTGCGGTTATTCTGGCGCAGGCGGGCCTGCCCGTCCCTGCAAAAAAAGCCCGCATCGGGATTGTGGACCGTCTGTTCTCCCGCGTCGGCGGGGCAGATGATCTCGCCCGGGGTAGGTCAACCTTCATGGTCGAGATGACCGAAACCGCCGCAATCCTCAATCAGGCTGGCCCGAGATCGCTGGTCGTTGTTGATGAAATCGGCCGTGGCACAGCAACGCTGGATGGTCTGTCGATAGCCTGGGCAACGCTGGAAGCTCTGCATACACAGCTTGGCTCCCGCACGATCTTTGCAACCCACTTTCACGAGTTAGGCGCGCTTGTGGAATTTCTACCGCGTCTGGCGGCCTACACCATGGCTGTGAAGGAATGGCGTGGGGAAGTCATCTTCCAGCACGAGGTGCGTCCGGGGGCCGCTCGCAAAAGCTGGGGCCTGCATGTAGCAAAACTTGCGGGAATCCCGACTTCCGTCGTCAATCGTGCCTCAAAGCTGCTAACAAGTTTTGAAAAAGAACAGGCGCATGCGCGCGCCTCCTTGCCGCTTTTTGATGCTATTGTAGACGGATCAGACGTAACGGAATCAGCTCTTTCCGAGAACGCATCGTCCATGGATCTGGTCAACGCAGTGAGCGCCCTCAAGCCCGACGAACTCTCTCCACGTGAGGCATTGGCAGCACTATACGAACTGAAACGCATTCTTCCCGAAAGTAGCACTTGAACAGAACGTGCATCCGGAGCGAAGATCATTTCCCCATCCACGAAGCCGATAACGGATAAGCCCCTGTCCAATCAAATTGCCATGGCCCCGTCACTGCAATCGGCCATTGACGCCGTCTCAGCCAAGGGCGCGCCTGCCCGCGAGACAGCACTCACGATTCTGCGCCGCCATCTTGGCGCGGGCCATGCCGAAATCCGCCATGGGTTTGAACGCCGCAAATTGCCAGGAGTTGCAGCCGCACGCGCACTGGCGGCTGTAGCGGATGAAATCGTATCGGCGCTGTTCAGTCTCTCCGCCAGCCAGGAGGACGCAACAGAGGAACCCCTCTGTCTGTGCGCAACGGGCGGCTATGGTGCGGGGCTTCTGGCGCCGTTCAGTGATATCGACATTCTCTTCCTGATCCCGGAAGCTCCGTCTACCGCCATGACGGCCAGGATCGAATACATTCTCTATGCGCTATGGGATCTGGGGTTGCGCGTTGGCCACGCCACACGTTCCATCACGACATGCCTCAAGGACGCAGCGTCCGACATTACCATCCGCACGGCGCTGCTGGATCTGCGCCCCATAAGCGGAGACCTCTCCCTCGCACGTGAACTGCGCACTATTCTGGGCAACGATCTCCAGAACGATACGCTTTGCCAGTTCATCAAAGGGAAAATTGACGAAAGACAGCGCCGTCATGGCCGCTTTGGCGACAATCCCTATATGGTTGAGCCGAACATCAAGGAAGGGCGCGGTGCAATCCGTGACCTCCAGACGCTGAACTGGATGGGACGTGCGGCCCTCGGATGTGCGGTTTCCGGCACGGCAAGCCCGCCGCCCACGCCATCCTTTGCATCATTCGGGCTCCTGACTGAGCGTGAAACCAACCGTGCCCGCCGTGCGTGGGAATTTCTCTGGACCGTACGCCTTCACCTTCACTACATCACCGGTCGCGCCGAGGAACGACTGACGTTCGACGTTCAGCCCGTGATTGGCGGCAGGATGGGGTATGCCTCTCACGGCAGACAACGCGGCGTAGAGCGCTTCATGCGCCACTATTTTCTCACGGCGCGAGACGTCATGCGCCTGACGCACGTCCTTCAGCCCGTGGTGCTGCTACACCTTCAGGATCAGGCAACGGGCACACAGCCTCCTGCTATTCCGGGCCCGGAAAATTTCGAACGTCAGGCCGGGCGCCTGCGTCCCGTGGAGCCCGTAAATTTCGCGACTAACCCTCGTGCGATGTTTCAGCTTCTCGATTGCGCACGACGGATGGATATTGAGCTGCACCCCTTTGCGGTCCAGCAAATCATCCGCAATGAACGGCACGCCATCAGCCTGCGAAACGATCCGGAAACAGCAAGAATTTTTCTGGATCTACTGTGCGAACCCAGCGCAGATCCAAACCGCGTCGTCCCGTTCTGGCTCCCCATTCTCAACGAGACAGGCCTGATCGGCCGACTTTTGCCAGACTGGTCACGTGTCGTGGGCCAGATGCAGTTCGACAGCTATCATATCTATACAGTCGATGAGCACATCATCGAAGCTGTGAGGATGATGGGGCAAATCGAGGCCGGGCAAATGGCGGACGAAATTCCGCTGGCTTACAATCTCGCCCGCGATCTCAGGTCACGTCGCGCTCTATATGTCGCGGTACTCCTGCATGATATTGGCAAGGGGCGTGGTGGCGATCATTCAGAAATCGGTGCTGATCTGGCCCTCGAAATCTGTCCCCAACTTGGTCTCGACAACGAGGAAACAGACACCGTTTCTTGGCTGGTGCTGCATCACCTGCTCCTGTCACACACAGCTTTCACCCGCGATATTGACGATCCCAGAACGATCCTTGATCTCGCAGACACCATTCAGTCCCCCGAGCGCCTTCGCCTTCTGCTTCTGCTCACAATCGCGGATATGCGCGCCGTCAGCCCCAAGGTTTGGAATGCGTGGAAAGCCACGCTGCTTCGTGAGCTTTTTTCCCGCGTTGCAGAAGTTCTTGAAGGCGGACTTGCCGCTACGGAGCGCGATGTTCGCGTCAATCATGCCCGCGAACTTGCCCGCGACGGCCTGAGTTCCGTTCTTCCCTCCACGAGCATTTCTCATTTTCTGGAGCTGGGATATCCAAGCTACTGGCTGGGTTTCGACACCGACACCCACATGCGCCATGCGCGCCTCGTGCATGATTCAGATCGCTACCTCTCCCCCGTAACCGTAGAAGCACTCCCTCTGCCAGACCGGGGCGTGACAGAAATTACGGTTCTCTGCGCCGATCATCCGGGGCTTTTTTCCCAGATCGCGGGCGCACTTGCGGTTGCCGGAGCCTCGATCGTTGATGCCCGCATTCATACGCTCAGCGACGGAATGGCACTCGATACTTTCTGGGTGCAGGATTCTGACGGTTGTTCGTTTGAAGAACCCCATCAGCTCAGCCGCCTGAACCGCCTGGTCGAACAAGCGCTGTCGGGTCGTCTGGATCTGGAAAAAGGCATAGCAGAGGCGTCTCACCACAGCGCATCACGGCGGATGCGCGCCATTCACGTCCCGCCGCGTGTGGTGATTGATAACGCAGCTTCGGAGCGCCACACCGTCATTGAAGTGAATGGGCGTGACCGCCCCGGCCTTCTGCATGACGTGACGTCCGCCCTCAACCGTCAGTCCCTGCAAATATCATCCGCACACATCACCACATACGGAATGCGCGCTGTTGACGTGTTCTACGTGCGCGATCTTCTGGGCATGAAAATTACAGACCCCAATCGTCTGAGCCAGATTCGCTCCGCGCTTCTGACATCCCTGATCACAGACCCGAACCAGACCCCTGCTCAGACCACCGCCTAAGCGCCACGGCCAGTTCTTCAATCACGTCGGGCCAGCTTTCTGCCGGTGGTGATGGGGCCTGCGGCCTGAACTGAAGGACGTTTTCGTACCAGGAGACGTCCTTCCAACGCCAATCTCCACCAAACCGGTTCAGCAGCCACAGGGGACGCCCAACCGCTCCGGCAAGGTGTGCAACAAGCGTATCCACACTAATCACAAGCGCACATCGCCCGACGGCATCAGCAAGACCGCCCACCGTTTCAATGTCCGACGGTTTCTCCATCCAGTCTGGAATGTCGCCGCGCTGTAGCCCGAGAAAACGCAAGCCGGGAATATCCTTCAGAATCTTCAAAAGCTTCACGTCTACAGACCGCCGCCTGTCAAAACGGTAGGTCGGGTTTCCAGACCACGTCAGCCCAACCAAATCCGGCTCCGGAAGCGTGCTGACCCGCAGATATGGAGCTTTCGCCGGAGCCTCATTCAGCCCCATGACGAACGGTAGGCTGAGCAGGCTGATTTCTGCATCTGCGCTTCCGTTCGAAGGTTGCAGGCACGACTCGTCCAGCCCAATAACTCTCGAAACCAGATCCTGTGTACCCTCTGGAAAACGAATCCTCAGAGGTTGCCTTTGTGCTGCCAAGGGCAGGAAGCGCAGAAACTGGACCATGTCGCCCAGCCCCTGCTCTGCAACAATTGTGATAGGCGAATTCCCTGCACTTCCATCCCAAATGGCACTCGCAGAACGGCCCGGCGCTAAAAGATTTCTCCGTGCCTCAAAGGCCTTCCATCCCTCGTAAAACTGCCCTCGTCCGAGCATAATGGTGCTGCGGTTAAATACAGCCATCGCGCCCTCGGCACTTTCAGGTGATGCGATCGCGATCCGCTCGAAAATGCTGGAGGCAGCCTCAGTTTCTCCAAGTTCACTCAGGACAGTCCCCAGATTTCCAGCGATTCGCAAATCATCTGATGCATCATCATGGGCGCGCTCCAGCGAGGCACGAGCGCTCGGAAGATCCCCGAGAGCCATCTGAACAAGACCAAGATTATTGAATGTCTGAGGCGAAACCGCGCCACATGCGACGGCCTGAAGAAGAACATCGCGCGCTTCATCAAGTGCGTTTGCCGTAAAAAGTACGGCCCCCAGATTTGCATGCGCTGGGCCATCAAACGGAAGTTTCGCCACGACATGGCGGAACTCGGCAGCCGCGTCATCAAGCTTTCCACGCTCAAACGCCATCTGGCCCAACCGTGTCCGTATCAGAGCATCATCTAAAGCGACTCGCTTGGCAGCATGCAGCGCAAACACCGCATCATCCCTACGTCCGAGTGCAATCAGTGCATCTGCGAGCGCAACATGAGCGCTGGGGTCCTCTGGTTGAAGCGCCCGCGCTACCGAAAGCGCTGCACGGGCAGGTTCTGCATGGCCTTCCCCAAGCAAGGCGAGTCCGAGCGTAATATGCATCCGCGCTCTTCGTGCGAAGGGAACACCCTGATTCTGAAGGGCTTTTCCAACCAGCCCTATGGCAAGTCCGTTCTGCCCTCTCATACGAGCCAGACATCCCAACCCATGCAGAGCGTCCGGCTGATATGCCTCCGTCGCAAGGATCTTGCGGAATATTTCCTCAGCCTGCTGCACCTCCCCTTTTTCCATCAGGGAGAAAGCAGCCGGAGTCGGATCAGGAAGGACGCTCTGGATCATTCTTCCTGTCGTGCCGCGATGGACGCCCAAAAGCCAGCAAGCACTTTCAACACAAATATCGAGATGGGAATTTTCTACCTCTCGTTCACGAGGCGTTCACAATTCCACCTTAAGATTGCACCTCCTCTCAAGCTCGAAAAAGTGCCTGAACATGCATCTTGAACAGAAAACAGGCCCAATTCCCGGGCGTGTATTTGCGACCTTTCGTCGCGGTATGACCACAAGAACGTTTCAAATCGAAGTGCGGCAGACCGACGCGGGCTACTACATCGCGCGCATGCCAGATCAGAAATGGTCAGTTGAGTGCCAGACCGCTGAAGCAGCCCTGCTCATGCACGCGGAGGTCCTGTTTCCAACGCAGTATTCAGAGCTCCCGTGGCTTGATAACCCACAGCCTGCTCCGTCTCATTACCAGAGACATACGGAAGAGCTGGCGCGGAAATCAGAAGCCGCACGCAGTTCAAGACAGAAGAAAATTCTCACACCGCTCTAAAATCCGCACTGGAAACTTGCCAAAATCCGTGGGGAAGCCGATGTGATGGAAGCATGATGAAGCAGCTTTCCTTCCGGCTTACCTGCACTCTCATGCTGACGGGCGCGCTCATGTTTGCCGCACCCTCAGCATTCGCAGACCGCCCCTGGCAGAACGCCCCTTCCCCGGCGAGTATCATTTCAGACACCCCGATATCAGGTGCCATACAAGGCAGTCTGACAACGAATTCTTCCGGGAAAATCTTTCTCCTCAACACTCAGGGCGCCCTGATGTCTGTGGGCAGTGATGGAAAAGTGTCGCCGCTCAAAGACTCTTTACCAGCACTCGCCCTGTTAACGTCGGAGCAGGACTCCTTGTGGGGCATTACAAATGCACCGACGCCTGAACTCCTTCAGATCTCGGATAGCGGCGAAATTCTTCAGCATCTCCCGCTCAAAACGCTTCTGGATGTAAAGAGCCACCTCTCCGCACTACAGGTACACGCCGGTCACGCGTTCATCGCTGACGAGGGCGCACCTGCTCTGAGCGTGCTTGATCTCAAAACCGGAATTGGCCATCGCTTTCTTGGCTATGACCCCTCGGTGACCGGAAGAAGACCCTTCATCCGGGCTGGGGCCCCGATTCTCGGGCCAGATCACCTTCCGAAAACCGGCGGTAACGTCCAGATGCTGGTTCTCGATTCCAAGGGACAGTGGCTATTTTATCAGCCTCCTGCAGGCCCGCTCTATCGTATCGATACATCCCTGCTCACAGACCCCGATTTTTCGCCAGTAGAACAGCTCGACGGGATCGTGGAGTGGCGTGACACCCCTTCCCTCGGTGGGCTGGTTTTGTCCTCCGACAATCATTTTTTCATGCTTGATGTGGCCAACGAAGCCCTTCTGTCCTTTGGCAGTGACCGCATTCCTCTCAAGCTCCTGACGGACCCGCGATTTGCTGGTTCGGTCGGTATTACGATCGCAGATGCAAAAACATTGGTCGCAGCGGCAAATGAGAGCGACGGTATGCACATTCTGCGCATCGCCTTGCCGTGAAATGTCGTGATATGCTCTTCGGATGCGCTACCGATCTACTCGCGGTGAACTGACCGCCAACGCACCCAACTTCTCCGACATTCTTCTCGCTGGCCTCGCCGGAGATGGCGGCCTTTACATGCCGGAGACATGGCCGAAAATCAGCGCCCAGACGCTTCGCGAGTGGCGCTCGCTCTCTTATCCGGATTTGGCTGCGGAGGTCATGGCGCCTTTCACTGCAGGGGCCATAGATCGCGATACGCTACGTGGAATGTGCCGCGATGCCTATGCGGGCTTCGATCACGCAGCCGTCGCTCCGCTCTGTGAAGTGGAAGAAGGGCTTTTTGCGCTTGAGCTGTTTCACGGCCCGACGCTTGCCTTCAAAGACATGGCCATGCAGCTTCTAGGTCGTCTGTTCGACCATGTGCTGACCGAGCGGAATCGGCACGTCACGATCGTAGGCGCAACGTCAGGTGATACCGGTTCTGCTGCTATCGAAGCCTGTCGTGGGCGAGACCGCCTCTCAGTCGTAATCCTGCATCCCAAAGGGCGCACTTCAGACGTACAGCGCCGCCAGATGACGACTATTCTGGATGAGAACATCCTCAATATTGCAGTCGAAGGCGATTTCGATACCTGTCAGGACCTTGTCAAAGGCATGTTCGCCGACAAGGAATTCCGCGACGAAGTCTCACTTTCTGCCGTAAATTCCATCAACTGGGCGCGCATCGCCGCACAGATCCCATACTATGTCCGGGCAGCCCTTGCGCTTGGCGCCCCCGACCGCGAAGTTTCTTTTGCCGTACCAACAGGCAATTTCGGCAATGTTCTGGCGGCATGGGCCGCGCGCCAGATGGGCCTCCCCATCAAGCGCCTTTGCGTCGGTTCGAACCGGAACGACATCCTGACGCGCTTCCTGCTCGACAACGACATGAGCATGCGTGCGGTTGAGCCGAGCCTCTCACCGTCGATGGATATTCAGGTATCCTCCAACTTCGAACGCCTCCTGTTCGAAATGCTCGATCGCAACCCGACACGCTGCGCGGCGATCATGCGTGAATTTCGCGAAACAGGCCGCATGGCAGTGCCTCATGACGCCTGGACGCGCATGAAGGAAGTCTTTGACGGAATGACGCTGGATGACACCCAGACGAGTGTCGCCATGCGCGAATTCTATAGTGAGAGCCTGTATCTCGCAGATCCGCATACAGCCATCGGCCTCGCCGCAGGGAAGCGTTTCAAGGAAGCGGGTATACCCATGGTCGCTGCCGCGACCGCACATCCGGCCAAATTCCCGGATGCGGTTTTCGCTGCGACCGGGATTCGTGCGGAACTTCCTCCGCATCTTGCTGATCTTTTCGAGCGCGAAGAGCGTTATACCACAATGAGCAGCGAAATTTCCGGCCTTCAGGCTGCAGTCCGCGCTCACATCCGACGCAACTAAAAACTTGCGTTCTGTGTCAGGCCCCCAATCTCAAGGGGCCTGACTTTTCTCGACCATACGGGATCCCATGACCGAAACCATCGAACTCACCAAGCTCGAAAACGGGCTCACCATCGTGACCGAACGCATGGAGCGCGTGGAGACTGTATCATTCGGTGCCTATGTCTCGACAGGCACACGCGATGAACGTGCAGAAGACAACGGCGTCTCCCACTTTCTGGAGCACATGGCGTTCAAAGGGACGGCACGCCGGTCAGCCGCCCGTATTGCTGAAGAAATCGAGAATGTAGGCGGCTATATCAACGCCTATACGGCACGCGAAACGACCGCATATTACGTCAAGCTTCTCAAGGAAGATCTTGCGCTTGGCGTTGATATCATTGGCGACATCCTGACGCACAGCACGTTTCTTGATGCAGAAATCGAGCGCGAACGCGGCGTGATCCTACAGGAAATCGGTCAGGCGAATGACACGCCAGACGATATCATCTTCGATCATTTTCAGGAACGGGCATACCCCGATCAGCCCATGGGACGCCCGACACTCGGGACCGAAGCATTAGTCTCGGGCATGACGCGTGACACGCTCATGAATTACATGCGTGAGCACTATACAACGCGCAACATCGTTATTGCTGCGGCAGGAAATCTGGACCACGCAACGGTTGTCGCACTGGTCAAAGAGCACTTCGCAGACCTCCCCACACATGACACACCCCGCACACGTGAAGCGGTATACTCAGGCGGAGATCTGCGCATCACCCGAGAGCTGGATCAGGCGCATGTCGTCATGGGCTTTCCGTCCGCAAGCTACCGCTCTGCGGATCATTATCCCGTCATGGTCCTTTCGACCCTTCTTGGCGGCGGAATGTCTTCACGTCTTTTCCAGGAAATCCGTGAACGCCGCGGGCTGGTCTATAGCGTCTATTCGTTTGCCTCCCCCTTTGGAGACAGTGGTGTGTTCGGCCTGTATGCGGGCACTGGAGGCGAACAGACGGCAGAGCTTGTTCCCGCTATGATCGACGAGCTTCGTCGCTTGCAAGATGGCCTCACGTCTGAAGAGATGGCTCGTGCCCGTGCTCAGCTAAAATCTTCTCTGCTGATGTCGATGGAAAGCACAGGCAGCCGTTGCGAGCAGCTCTCTCGCCAGATTCAGGTTCATGGGCGTCCGATTCCGACGGCGGAAACAGTGGCTCGCATCGACGCCGTTACCGAAGCAGACATCCTGCGCGTTGCACGTGACATCTTTTCCGGCACCCCAACATTCACGGCGATTGGCCCTGTCGAGAACCTACCATCCATAGAGGACATCACAGCAAGGCTTGCCGCATGACTGTAACAGCCCACGTTGAAGCTCTTTTGGCAGCAGCACGCCGCCATGGTGCGGATCATGCTGACGCTATTCTGGTTCGCAACGAATCAGAATCCGCTCTTGTGCGGCAGGGTGTTCCAGAAGGAATCGAACGCTCAGAGAGCGTCGCTCTGGGTTTGAGAGTTTTTCGTGGGCTAAGGGCCGCCACTGTTTCGACCAGCGTCATGGATGAACGTGAGTTCGACCGCTTGGCCGAACAGGCATGTGCCATGGCGCAGGTTGTGCCCGAAGACCGCTTCGGCGGCCTTTCTCCCGATGCCCAGTCCGGGGTGTTTGATGCTTCAGGTCTGGAGCTTGAAGACACTCAGGCCCCGAACATGGATGCGCTTCTGGCACGTGCTCGTGAAGCCGAAGAAACGGCTCTTGGTTTTGACGGCATTACAAACAGCAGTGGCGCTTCTGCCGGGTTTGGCCGAACAGTTATCGCGCTCGGCACATCAGCCGGCTTTCTGGGAAGTTATGCACGCACGAGCTATTCGAATGCCGTCAGCGTACTGGCCGGTGAAGGCGCAAACATGCAGCGCGACTATGCAGGTCGCAGCACGGTTTTCCTGAGCGATCTCATCAGTCCGGCCGAGATTGGGCGTGAAGCGGCAACGCGTGCGCTCAGGCGTCTGAACCCGGTGAAGCCCCGGACCGGTACGTATCCCGTAATATTTGATCCACGGGTTTCGACCTCCCTTCTAGGGCATCTGACCTCAGCGATCAGCGGTGCAGCAATCGCACGGGGCACATCCTTTCTGAAAGATTCGCTCGGGGACAAAATTTTTTCGAGCGAAATCAACGTTATCGATGATCCTCGTCGGCTTCGTGGAACAGGGTCCCGCCCTTTCGACGCTGAAGGGGGCAGCGCGCTCAGGATGAACCTCATCGAAGAGGGCGTCCTGCAGACATGGCTTCTGGACTCGCGCAGTGCGCGCCAGCTCGGCATGCGCTCGAACGGACGGGCTTCCCGTGGCGTTTCGTCTCCACCTTCGCCCGGTATTACAAACCTTCACCTGGCTCCCGGCTCTCTTGCACCGGATGATCTGCGTTCCGATATCCGTGAAGGTATCCTTGTTACTGAACTTATGGGCTCATCCGTCAACATGCTGACAGGCGATTACAGCCGGGGCGCATCGGGCTTCATGATCCGAGACGGCCAGATTGCCGAACCGGTCGCTGAACTGACGATCGCTGGAAACCTCAAGGACATGTTCGCGCGGATGATTGCGGGAAATGATCTTGAGTTTTGTCAGGGCGTTAACGCGCCGAGCGTTCGCATTGACGACATGAGCATTGCAGGAATCTGATGCGCAAAACCCGCTTTTTCCCTCTGGCTCTGGCCATTCTGTGCACTCTGGGCACAGCTGACGCGCGCCCGGGTCAGGGAATGTCCATGGGTAGCCGTGGCTCCCACACATGGAGCGCCCCTCCCCGGACGTCCATGACGCCAAGCTGGGCGAGACCAATGGACCGCACGGCAACACCCAATACTGGCTTCGGCGCAGCACAGCCCAGGCCTGCAGTACCCCCAATGTATGGGCGCCCTGCCTCACGCTACGGCACATCATTCCCGAGCCGACATCCGTTCATGACGGGCTTTATGGGCGGCATGCTGGGTGCCGGATTGTTTGGTATTCTGAGCGGACATGGAATGTTCGGTGGCATGAGCGGGGGAACATCGTTTCTGGGCTTCCTGTTCCAGGTGCTCATCATCGGCGGTCTGATCGTATTCCTGATCCGTGCCTTTGGCAGACGTGGCAACGCGGGTGGGCCAGTGGGAAGTGGCTTTGCACGGGCTGGAGCAGGTCCAGTCTCGCTCACCACGCAGGACTACAAGGAGTTCGAAATGCTCCTCCAGAATGTTCAGGCGGCATGGAGCGCACGTGACATGCGTGCGCTGTCAAACATGGCAACGCCAGAAATGGCTGGCTATTTCAATGAACAGCTTTCGGATCTGGCCAGCCGAGGCGCCCGCAATGTTGTCTCGGGCGTTCAATTCATGGGCGGTGATCTCTCGGAAGCATGGCGTGAAGGATCGTTCACCTATGCAACCGTCGCGATGCGTTATTCGATGTTTGACGTCACAACCGACATGATGGGTCAGGTTATCGACGGCAGCACCACAGAGCGCACCACAGTCACGGAGCTCTGGACCTTCCTGAAGGCTGACGGGCGCGGTAACTGGGTGCTTTCAGCAATCCAGCAGGGCGGTTAAAGCCTGTACAAAGCAACAACATAAAGAATTGCAGTGAGGGCTATGACCCCTCCTGCAATTCCAACCAGACGGCTCTGCCGCCGACGTGCAGTCAGATCAATGTCGGTCATGCGAGCAGCACCCGGTCTACAAGAAGTCCACAGAACAGTAAGAAGAGATAAGCCAGCGAATAGCGGAATGCGAAACGCGCGGGCTTGTCTGCTGTAAGGCTCACGCCCCCCTCATCCTGCTTGTCCATCAGAACACGCACAGCACACAGAATGAAGCCCAGATCGAGAAGGCTGGTAACGACCGTATAAGTCCAGCCACACTCTTTCATGAAGCTCGGAAGCAGGGAAACCGCCGTCAGAATAAAAGTATAGATCAGGATCTGCCAGCGTGTATGCCGTGCACCTTTCACCACCGGAAGCATCGGAATGCCTGCTTTTCCGTAGTCCTTGCAGGCATACAGCGACAAGGACCAGAAATGTGGAGGCGTCCACAAAAAGACGATTGCGAACATGGCAATCGGCAGCACACTGAGGGAATTCATGGATGCAGCCCAGCCAATCATTGGCGGAAATGCGCCCGCAGCACCACCAATCACGATGTTCTGCGGCGTGCTGCGCTTGAGCCACATCGTGTAGATGACGCTGTAGAAGAAAATTGAAAACGCCAGAATCCCGGCAGCGAGAACGTTAGTTGCCAGCCACAGCACAATAACGGACAGCACCGAGAGCACGACGCCGTATACCAGCACTCCCTGCTCGCGAATGCGCCCATCTGGAATGGGACGAATACTAGTACGTCGCATGATCGCGTCGATATCGCGGTCATACCACATGTTGATCGCACCGGCGGCGCCCGCACCAAAACAGATGCAGAGGATCGTTACCAGACCAACGGGAATTGATGGCCAGCGCGGAGCCACGGCCATCCCGGCAGCGCCCGTAAACACGACCAGCGAAATAACCCGAGGCTTCAGCAGCGACAGCCAATCTTTGATGCCAGCATCTCCATTCTGCCCTTCAATGGAGAAGATACCCGTAGGAGACAGAGGAGCTGTATCGCTCATGACGACACCCGCACGCGGCCAGCTTCTTTCATCAACGTCACGCCGAGTACAGCGAAACCGATCAGGCTCAGACCCATGATAAGGCCGCCGACTTCAGCGAGTGCTGGCACTACAGAGCAGATGCTTCCAGCCAGCGTCAGAAGCGCATGAAGCTTCCCAACACGAGGCAACGACACGCTCGGCAATTGATAAGAAAGCCAGGCATAGAAGCCTCCACAGAGCGCCATGATGCTTCCAAAGGCAGCGGCTGAGTGAGCGATATCCTGCCCTGGAAACAGCATTGAGGCCCAACCCGAGGCAAAAAGCGCGAGAGCACCAAAGGCCCAGGGCGTAACGCCATCAAGCTCAACGCGCTCCACCCACATATCCCGGCAGAGCGCCGCAAGAAGCATGGCACATGGCAGGGCCTGGCTCAGCAGGGCAATCGCGGGGAGCATGGAATTGGGGGTCCCACCAAAAAGGCTATCTGCCCAAAAAAGTGGCCCAACAAGACCAATCGTCCCAAAAACATAGGGTGCTACCCGCCAGGTCAAGCTCCCTGCGACAGGACGGCGGAGGAGAATAGCCGCGACGAGCCCCAAAGCTGGGGTGAGCATCAACGCCGTTTCCGGGAGATGCAGCAGCGTCACCAGACGGTCATTCAGGCCAACCACATCATCCCGATACAAGCCCTTCGTCACCAGAGCCGCCAGAACGGCTGCGGTAACGACTGCACCAGATGCAGTTGCAAGGAACGACCATACCAAAGGGGAAGCATCACGGAAGGAAATTCGGCGCTCTTCGAGGATGGTTGCAACGATATCAACTGCAACCGAGAGCACGCCCAACGCCCACATCAAAAGCCCTACGGCCGGGAAGATGGGCAGCAGCACGACTCCGCAAGCAAGGAAGCCAAAGCCCGCAAGCGATGCGGCAGGCAAAGAGGTCTTATTGGTTCCCAGTGCCTTAGGTAAAAGCCACTGTCCAAAACCGCCAAGCGCTGCCGGACAAATTACAAAGAAGGTCATCAACACACCGTGGCAGAGCGACTGCCCTGCCGTCGGGTGGATGTGAAAGACTGGAAGGGCCATCGATCCGCCCAGAACCCCGGCGAAAAGTGCCAGAAGAATGAACGAAGTTCCAAGACGCCGACTGGTCGTATTGGGGAAAGTATCGAAAGCCTGAAAAGTCATGATCGCTATGTCGGGTCCGTTGAGGATTACCGCAGCGAGCGTCGGAATACTCGGCGCCGGTCAAACCGGAACCATACGCCGATCAGGCGACCAGGGCTGCTTCCTCATCCTTACTCTCGCATTGCGGTAATGTCACCAGTGTAAAAAGCCCTGCGGGAGGAACTGGTGTCAGTGATGCGCGGCACAGATCTTCAGGAGGGAGTAGCGACTCGATAGCAAAATCGGGATGCCATCCCAGTGAACGGGATGCACGTGCCATTCCGCGCTCCACTGTCAGGCGCACACCACCCGTAGCCAGAAAATGGTTCACGAAGAGAATGTGTCCACCTGGGCGCACAACGCGCTTGAGTTCGGCCAAAAGCCGATCAGGATGCGGCACCACAGACGCAACAAACATCGCAACAGCAATATCGAAGCTATTGTCTTCGAAAGTTGTCGCTTCAGCATCCATTTCAAGAAGATCATCGACATTCGTGAGGCGCTCTTGCAGCACGCGCTGACGGGCGCGTTCCAGCATGTCCTCGGAGAGATCGATCCCGGTAATCCGCTTCTGCGTTGTGTAGGCTGGCAGGGCCAGACCTGTTCCAACACCAACTTCCAGTACGCGCTCGCCTGGCAGCGCGTTGACAGCGGCAACAGCCCGTTTTCGACCATAACCGGAGATGCCGCCAAAAACGGTATCATAAACGCGGGCCCATCGGCGGTATGCAGCCTTGACGGCGTCAGCGTCTAGAGCCGAGCGGGGCGAGAGGGTGGAGGACATAGTATATGCGACCTTCTGCATCCGACCCAGTCAGAGGGCCTTTGCGAAACTTCGTTCAGTTGGGTCCTTCTTGCCCTCCCGGAACCGCTTCTGGCAAGACACTGCATGCAGACTGAGTGTTAATGGGCGCTCAATCTTGTCGTCAGGAGAGTTTTCTTGCTGAATTTGTTTCTGATTCTTTTGGTCATCATCATATGGCCAAGCATTTTTTATCTGCACTACCAAGAGGCCATAAACAGATGGTTCATGAACCGTTTCGGCCGTGATTCAATGCCCTTATCACATAAAAGTGTACCGGGCGCGCCCCTTCCCTTCTCCTATGACCCACCCAAGGAAGAAGAGAAGACACCGGAAACCTGATCCTTTCAGGATTTCAGGCGTTTCTCGATTGAATCCCAGATCAGACCTGCACTGTTGATCCCATCAAAACGGTCAAGTTCCTGAAGGCCAGTTGGAGAGGTTACGTTTATTTCCGTCAACCAGTCTCCGATCACGTCGATTCCGGTGAAAATCAGGCCATTTTCCTGAAGGTACGGGCCGATAGCCTCGCAGATCTCCTTATCGCGCGACGTCAGTTCAACACTTTCCGCCCGACCACCGACATGCATGTTAGAGCGTGCTTCTCCCGTTGCCGGGACACGGTTGATTGCACCGATCGGCTTTCCGTCAACAAGAATGATCCGTTTGTCACCCTTGCGTACAGCAGGCTCATAGCGCTGAATCATCAATGGCTCTCTGGACCTTGAGAAATGCATCTCAAGCAAAGAAGCCAGATTTTCATCATCGGCCTTTACGCGAAAAATACCCGCGCCGCCGTTGCCGTAAAGCGGCTTGAGAATGATGTCCTGATGCTTTTTACGAAAAGCCGCAATCGCCTCGATATCCCACGTGATCAGTGTCGGCGGCATTAGCTGCGGGAAATGCGTGACAAGCAGCTTCTCCGGCGCGTTCCGCACTGCCACCGGGTCATTGACGACCAGAGAGCGCCCCTCACCCACGCCGTGGATATGCTCAAGCATATGTGTCGCGGTGATGTAGCCCATATCGAAAGGCGGATCCTGACGCATCAGAATGACGTCCGTTTCACCCAGATCAATGATCTGTTCGTCTCCGAATTCAGCGTGGTCATTCTTCTGACGGCGCACCGTCACAGGCCGCGCACGGGCGCGAACACGCCCCGAAATGCCATCACCCTCGACGAGGCTCAGGGCGGTTACGGGATATACCCACAACTCGTACCCACGGCTTTGGGCTTCGAGCATCATGGCAAACGTCGAATCGGCGTCTATGTTGACCCGTTCCAGAGGGTCCATCTGAACGGCGATCCGAAGTGGGCGTGACATGGCGAGGGCTCCGGCTGGGGAGGAGAAAAGAGAACAACTTCTGTAGCCGTGACACGCAGGATTTCAAAGCCATGCCCCATCGGGGTTCATCGAGGGGTGTAAGTCCGAAGAGAAATTTGTTCTGCTGGGCAGCGAAAAACCATGCCACGCTCGCTATTCCAGATTTTTCTTCTTCCCTTCTGCAGGAAGGCCGACACAATCGAATAAGCATTTTTGCGGCGGAGAGACGCAGGTTACTGGCGGGTTTGACCTCAAAGAGCCAGCCAAAGGAACGACCTCCGACTGTTACGGCGCTTCTTCTGGTGGGTAGGTGATCTTAGTGATCTCGATCTCTACCGGACCACCGGGTGTCTGAAGAATTACTTCATCTCCCACCCGTGTTCGCATGAGCGCACGGGCAATTGGTGACACCAGACTGACTTCGCCGCGAATCAGATCGGACTCGTCTACACCGAGGATCGTAACGGTCTGCTCATCGTCATGCTCATCCAGATAACTGACGGTCGCTCCGAAAAATACGCGATCACGGACGGTCTGGCGGCTGGGGTCCACAATGATTGCATTCTCCAGCCGCTTCCCCAGAAAACGCATGCGGCGGTCGATTTCCCGAAGCCGTCGCTTACCATACTGGTAATCCGCGTTTTCCGAACGATCGCCATTACTTGCAGCCCAGGAAACAATTTCCACAATCTTGGGGCGCTCTTTCTGGGCCAGTTCAAGCAGTTCGGCGCGCATCACAGCTGCACCGCGCGGAGAGAGGTAATGCGAGAGGGGCGTATCAACCATTGAGGCTGGAAACCCTGAACCGCATTCCACCACCAATGCGCGTTCCGGGCTTCAGAATGTGAAGTCCGCGATCTGCGATTTCGGGATGATTGATGGCATCCGTCATGTTGGTCACAGGCTCAACAGCAACAAACTGCTCTCCAGGCGCCGTATAGACCACCACATGCTGGAAAATCCTGTCGGCGTCGATATCAATACCCAAGCCCGCCGCTACATGGCGAAAAGCGACGCTCCCTGCAAAACCTGCAAAGCAGTTATCAATGACGCGCGCATGGGCATCCACAGGCTTTTCAAACGCCCACTCTCCTTCGCACGGCTCCCTGCGAAGAGGCAGGTTATCAGGCGTCGTACGCCATACACTGGAGGCATCAAAAGCAAGCGTCGCTTCTCCCGAAGCAGCCAAAAAGGGATGGAAACCAAACCCGACCGGCTGATCGCACTGATCACGGTTCTCAACCGCGATCTGAACTTCCAGCACGTCATTGCGCAACACGTACGAGATCACCGCACGATAGGCGAACGGCCATTCACGGTCATTCTCAACAGGTGTGTGGTCGAATGTCAGGATCGCGTAGTCCGGCCCCTGATGCGCGACAGTCCACTCATGCTCCCACGCATTGCCATGAATCGCATGAGGCTCACCGGTCAGATTATCAGCGAGTTGATACTCCTGCCCCTCAAACGAAAAACGACCGTCTGCAATCCGATTCGAATAGGGAATCAGCGGATAAGCCGCCACAGCCACCCCGTTCTGTGCACGCAGTGAAGGATTGGAAACGGGCAGGAAGACGTCCTTGCCGTCATGCTGCCAGCTTCCAATAGAAGCGCCGGTCTGGGGCAGCAGCGTCAGCCGGTTCTTGCCTCGGATAAGTTCAATCATGGCAGCGGAATTCCTCGCTCGGGGCAGATCAGATGGGGCTCATATGAACCAGATCAGCGCGCTCTTCCACGCCCCTTCTTCCTGGCAGGGTCATAACCACCACCGCCTGGACCAAGAGGCACCGGGCCTTTGGGTTTCTTTCCACCACCAGCGCGACCTGCCGTCGAGGTTGCAACAGGCGGTGGCTCAAGGCCCATATCGATCGCCTCAAGTCTGCGCACTTCATCACGCAGGCGCGCTGCCTGCTCGAAGTCCAGATTAGCCGCAGCCTCGCGCATCCGCTTTTCAAGCTCCTGAATGGAAGCACCAAGCGATTTCCCGACGAATTCCTGCGTATCTCCACCGGAATCGGGCGTGACAGTCACATAATCCTGCTCAAATACGGAAGAGAGCGCATCGCCGATCTTGGTGCGGACTGTGGTCGGCGTAATGCCATGCGCTTCGTTCCATTGTGTCTGAAGTGCGCGGCGACGTGCCGTTTCATCAATCGCGAACTGCAGACTGTCCGTCATTTTGTCTGCGTAGAGCAGAACATGCCCGTCTACATTTCGGGCGGCTCTGCCGATTGTCTGAATCAAAGACGTACGCGAACGCAGAAAGCCTTCCTTATCCGCATCCAGAATCGCGACAAGAGCACACTCCGGAATATCCAGTCCTTCCCGAAGCAAGTTGATGCCCACAAGAACATCAAACGCTCCAAGGCGGAGATCCCGAATAATTTCGATGCGCTCAAGCGTATCCACGTCAGAATGCAGATAGCGCACCTTGATCCCCGCCTCGCCGAGATAGTCTGTTAAATCCTCGGACATGCGCTTTGTGAGTGTCGTAACAAGAACGCGCCCGCCCTTTCCGATCGTGTCCCGGCACTCATGAAGAAGATCATCAACCTGCCCTTCGACCGGACGAACAATCGTAATCGGATCAATCAGGCCAGTCGGGCGGATGATCTGTTCCGCGAACACACCACCCGTGCGTTCCATTTCCCATTTTCCCGGCGTGGCAGACACAAACACGCTCTGCGGTCGGAATGCCTCCCACTCGTCAAACGAGAGCGGGCGGTTATCGAGGCATGAAGGCAAACGGAAACCATATTCCGAAAGGACGTTTTTCCGTGCCCTGTCTCCACGCTCCATGCCCCCAATCTGCGGCACGGTTACGTGGCTCTCATCCACAATCAGCAGCGCATCTTCGGGAAGATATTCAAATAGCGTTGGTGGCGGATCGCCCGGCCCGCGCCCTGAGAGATAGCGGGAATAGTTTTCGATGCCCTTGCACGCGCCAGTCGTCTCGATCATTTCCAGATCAAACGTCGTGCGCTGCTGAAGTCGCTCTGCCTCCAGCAGTTTCCCTTCTTCAGTAAACTGCGCCAGTCGTTTGCGAAGCTCATCCTTAATGCTGATCATCGCCTGATTAAGCGTTGGGCGCGGCGTCACATAGTGGGAGTTTGCGTAGACGCTGATCTCGGCCAGATCCGCCGTCTTGTTGCCCGTCAGCGGATCAAACTCGGTAATCTGGTCAATTTCGTCGCCAAAGAGAGACACGCGCCAGGCACGGTCCTCATTCTGGACCGGGAAAATATCAATCTGCTCACCACGCACTCGAAACGTACCGCGCTCGAAGGCGGCGTCGTTACGGCGATACTGGAGTTCGACGAGCGCCTTTATCAGCATGTCTCGATCAATACTCCCGCCCGTCTCGAGTCGGACCACCATCCGGGAATACGTCTCAACCGAACCGATACCGTAGATGCATGAGACCGAGGCCACGATAATGACATCGTTGCGTTCCAGAAGTGCCTGCGTGGCAGCATGGCGCATCCGGTCGATCTGTTCGTTTATCTGGCTATCTTTTTCGATATACGTGTCAGATCGGGCAACATATGCCTCCGGCTGATAATAATCATAGTACGAAACAAAATACTCGACCGCATTATCAGGAAAAAACTGCTTCATCTCACCGTAAAGCTGCGCTGCAAGCGTCTTGTTTGGTGCCAGAATGAGCGTTGGCTTCTGGGTCTGCTCGATGACTTTTGCCATCGTGAATGTTTTACCTGAGCCGGTTACGCCCAGCAGAACCTGATCGCGCTCTTCTGCATCTATCCCCTGCACCAGCTCTCTGATCGCGTTAGGCTGATCTCCCGCTGGCTCATAATCGGATTTGACGACGAATTTGCGCGTCTTTGCCTTTGCAGGTTGCCGCTCCGGCTGAAAGCCTGTGAGGCGGGTTTCAGGGATATTCTCAAGGGTCGAGCGTGCGTTGGCCATGCCCTATCAGGTGGGACGTCCCGGCACCTGACGCAAGGCATTTTCGCAGTGGAAAATCCGGGGTGTCGCGGCTGGGTAAAGCAAGACACATCATGTTCCCGTGTCAGAACAGCTTATGCTGACATGGTGTCTTTGTGTGTCTATTTTGAGACAGTGTGTTTCCATAACATCTGTCAGGAGTTTGCCCAGCACGATAAAATGACCTGCATCCGTCATCACAGGAACACCAGATCCATGGATATCCAAACAATCGAACAGACTTACAACCAGCTTCAGAGCCAGTCCCAGCAGACAGCTCAGGCTTTGCAGGCGCTTGGCTCCAAAATGCAGAACGCAGCCCAGAGCGGAGATATGCAGGCTCGTGAATGGTCATTGGATCTCAGGGAGCTGGCACTCGCCATTCAGGCTGAACAGCAGCAGGTCGCAACGCTGCTTCAGCAGATTCACGGTGCCATGATGAACGCCGATCAGGGCCAGCAGCAGAACTACGCTCCCCAGCAGAATTACGTGCAGGAAGCGCCTCCGCCGGTTCAGGTTCAGTCTTCCAGCGGCGGCTTTCTCTCAAGCGTCCTGAATTCCGGCTTCGCGCACTCAGTCGCAGCAGGTGCGGGCTTCGGTATTGGCGACGACCTCATCAAGGAAATCTTCTGATTTCCGGGAGGGGCGCTCCATCACGAAGCGCCCCTCCTCTTTTCGTCACAGCGTAGAAAGCGGTGGCGGCACTTTGGCGCGGGTCAGGGCATCTTTCTGCCGTTGCGCCAGAACATCCACATCGAACCCGTCAATCAGTTCCTCGAACATGCGATGCCAGTTCAGGCGCGCACCCAGACGCAGGAACGCACTTCCCAGACCAATCGCCGAGCGGTCCATCAGCACGAACTCACGCGGCAGCTTGATGCCTCCCGTCCGTTTGAGGCCTGTGTAGACACGGTCCAGAACTTCGCGTGCTTCTGCCGGATCATTGCTCTCCTGCATCGTGCATTCACGATCCGTCATGAGGGGGCGATAGAAGAACCGCGCCCATTCATTAAGGATCTGAGCCGTCTCACGCGAAACATCGGTGAAGCCCCAAGAGCTATAGGCATGAAATGCGAGCTCTTCGTTGTTTTCACGCAATGCCGTGAATAAGTCGATCACACCCTGTACAAACCGGGGCGTAAAGACGCGAATAGCACCAAAATCCAGCACGTTCAGGCCAAAATCAGGGCGGACCGTGAAATTGCCCATATGCGGATCACCATGGATAACGCCGTACTGATAGACCGGCGTATACCATGCACGAAACAGCGCCCGTGCCATGGCATTGCGCTCTTCCTGTGACGGATTTTCCGCCAGAACGCTCTTCATGCCCCGACCCGAAACCCAGTCCATCGTCAACAGGCGCCCTGTCGAGACTTCCTCTATTGGCGCAGGGATCGTGACGTCAGGCGTGTTGGACAGGATATCTCCGTAAAGCCGCAGATGCGTGGCCTCGCGACGATAATCCAGTTCCTCCCGCAGGCGTTCTGCAAGCTCGGTATAAACGTCATCCTGACGGATGGCCGTTTCGAAATGCTTGTAGAGGCCGAGTGCCGCCCGGAACTGCCTCAGATCCGACTCCACAGCGCCCTGCATGTCAGGATATTGCAACTTGCAGGCCACCTCACGCCCATCAACCAACCGTGCACGGTGAACCTGCCCGAGCGATGCGGCAGCTACAGCCTCATGGCTGAATGAACGAAAATGCTTTTCCCAGCCACTCCCCAGCTCAGCCGTCATGCGGCGCCGCACGAAGCTCCACCCCATGGCAGGCGCGTTGGACTGAAGATGCGCCAGCTCCTCGGCATACTCATCGGGGAGCGCACCCGGAATGGTGGACAGGAGCTGGGCCCCCTTCATGAGTGGTCCTTTGAGATTGCCCAGCGCAGATTTCAGACCTTCGGCATGGATAACCTTGTCCGTCTTGATCCCGATACGGTTCCCCGCCAGCCGGGCAGCAATGCCGCCCACAGCCCCGGAGGTGCGAGCCATCCGCTTTAGCTCGCCCATGAAACCCGTGTTGTCGATGTCCCGCGCCATGACGTTCTCAGCCCTCCTGCTCGAGCTGATCAATCAGACCCGAGATAACATCCAGTCCTTTACGCCAGAAACCCGGATCCGTCGCATCAAGGCCGAATGGCGCGAGAAGCTCCTGATGACGGAGCGTACCGCCCGCCTCAAGCATTGCGCGGTATCTGTCCGCAAAACCTTCCGGTTCCTCCTGATAAACGCCGTAAAGCGCATTCACCAGACAATCCCCAAAGGCATATGCGTAAACATAGAATGGCGAATGCACAAAATGCGGAATATAGGACCAGTAAGCATCATAATCCGGGCTAAAGCTGAATGCCGGCCCCAAACTGTGAACCTGCACTTCACGCCAGATTTCACCAATGCGCTCTGCTGAAACTTCGCCATTACGGCGCTCATCATGCAGACGCACCTCAAACTGGTAGAACGCAACCTGACGCACCACCGTGTTCAGCATATCCTCAACTTTGGCAGCCAGCATGTGACGACGGCGTTTTGGGTCCGTCTCAGCATCCAGAAGAGACTGGAAGGTCAGCATTTCCCCAAACACTGATGCTGTTTCCGCCAGCGTCAACGGCGTGCCTGAATTGAGATATCCCTGCTTCTGCCCAGCGAGAATCTGATGAGCGCCATGACCCAGCTCATGGGCCAGCGTCATCACATCCCTCGGGCGACCATGGTAATTCATGAGAATATACGGATGGACGTCAGGAACCGTGGGGTGCGCAAAGGCACCCGAGGATTTTCCCGGAACCGCCGCCGCGTCGATCCACGGATTAACCATGAACCGCTGCACCAGCGCACCAAGTTCGGGATCAAAATCCGCATAAGCCTTGCGAACGATTTCCTTGCCATCTTCCCAACTGATGAGCGCATCAGGAACACCGGATAGCGGTGCATTCCGGTCCCAGTGCTCAAGCTTTTCCAACCCGAGCCACTTTGCCTTCATGGCGTAATACCGATGAGACAGACGCGGATATGCCTCATCGACTGCACTCACCAGCGCATCAACAACCTCGTCCTCAACCATGTTCGCCCGGTTCCGGCTGCTGGCGGGACGTGGATAGCCACGCAGGCCGTCGGAGATGGATTTATCCTTGGCGAGGGTATTCGTGATCATCACCAGAAGACGCGAATTTTCCGCCAGCACGGCACTGACCTGTTTCGCTGCTTCTTCACGCCTGGTGCGATCCGCGTCCGTCAGGCGGTTGAAAGCATCCCCCAGCGGCTTGATTTCTCCATCAAGCGTGACGGTCAAAGAGGCCATGGTCTCGTCGAAAAGGCGGTTCCATGCATTGCGAGACGTGACGGATTTCTCCATCAGCACCTGCTCGACCTCATCTGAAAGCTGATAGGGCCGGAAGACCCGCAGGTCGCGTAGGTATGGCCGCCACTTTTCCATGGCCGGATCTGCGGTCAAAGCATCAAGCGTCTGGTCTTCGATGCGATTGATCTCAAGCGAGAAAAACAGCAGGTAGGCGGAAATATCGGTCAGGCGTTCCTGCACACTCTGTGCAAAACGACCACATTCCGCATCTGTGGTGTGCGCTGCGAAAAGAAGCTGGGAGAAGGATCCGATCCTCCCAAGTCCCTGTTCAATGCTTTCATATTCATCAAACACACCAGCGAGTTCAGCAGGTGACAGGCTTGCAAGCCTGCCCTTCCATTTCTCGCAAAATGCCTTGGATTGACCTTCAAGCGCCGCAAAATCCGCCTGGACGGCCGGATCGCTGACAGAGGCATAGAGATCCGACAGGTCCCAGCGCGGCGGTTTCGTTGCAGCACTGGAACCTGCAGTATCAGGATTGAAGCGGATGGAGGCGGGAGAAGGCATGCTGTTCATGCCTTCAAGATTAGAACGACACCGCCCCGGTTCAAACCTGATGTTGATGACAATTCCGTAGTCTTACGGAACCTTCACATTTCTTAAGCAGAAAGCTGCGACAGATCCTCATACGCATAACCGATGATCCGGGCATAATCCTTGGGGACGACATGCCAGAACTGTCCCAGCGTCCGCTCCCAGCGATGGAGCAGCTCTTCCGCATACGTGCTGCCCGTTTCCGCTACGTGTTGCTCCACAAGGGCACGAAGCTCATCACCCCACTGCCCTGCCGGAACACGGCTCATCATGACCGTATCCTTGTTGACGCGCGCTTCGAACCGCCCGTCCAGATCCAGCACATAAGCCGTACCGCCCGTGAACCCTGCGCCGAAGTTGTCGCCTGTCTCACCGAGTATCACGACGGTACCACCCGTCATGTACTCGCATGCGTTCGAACCACATCCCTCGATCACAGCCGTAGCACCTGAATTTCGGACGGCGAAACGCTCCCCCGCCTGCCCGGCGGCAAACAGCTTGCCGGACGTCGCACCATACAGAACCGTGTTTCCGATAATCGCGTTCGTCTCAGAGGCCCATTGTGCAGAAGGCGCCTTACGCACGACGATCGTCGCCCCTGAAAGGCCCTTACCGACGTAATCGTTAGCGTCGCCCACCACTTCCAGCTTCACGCCCTGCACAGCAAACGCGCCCAGAGACTGGCCCGCAGACCCGCGCAGAGAGAGCGTCAGATGGCCTTCCGGCAATTCGTGCATACCGAATTTGCGCGTGATGAGCGACGACACGCGCGTACCGATCGCACGATGTGTGTTCTGGACCGTGTAATGCAGGTGCAGCTTTTCGCGGCGCTCAAACAACGGATTGGCGTCTGCAATGATCTGCGCATCAAGTGTTTCAGGGACTTCGTTGCGTCCCTCGCGGGTGCAGTAACGCGCATGTTCGCCCGGATCGGCCTGAACCAGCAGGGAATTGAGATCCAGATCGTCCAGATAATCCGCACCGCGCGATACCTGACGGAGCATATCCGTCCGGCCAATCACTTCAGCCAGCGACTTCACGCCAAGCTCTGCGAGAATGTTGCGAACGTCTTCAGCGATCAGCGTGAAAAGATTGATGACCTTTTCCGGCGTCCCCTCAAACTTCTCGCGCAGTTTCTCATCCTGCACACACACACCCACCGGACATGTGTTGGAATGGCACTGGCGCACCATGATGCAGCCCATCGCAACCAGAGCAGCGGTTCCGATACCGAACTCCTCGGCACCCAGCATCGCAGCCATCACGACATCACGCCCGGTCTTGATGCCACCATCTGTCCGCAGCGTCAGGCGATGACGCAGACGGTTGAGCATCAGTACCTGATGCGCCTCGCTCAGCCCCATTTCCCAAGGCAGGCCAGCGTAATGAATGGAGGATTGCGGACTTGCCCCGGTTCCACCCGAATGGCCGGAAATCAGGATCGCATCTGCCTTGGCCTTGGCGACACCTGCCGCAATCGTGCCGATACCAGTGCGGGCCACAAGCTTAACCGTGACGGTAGCCGTCGGATTGATCTGTTTCAGGTCATAGATGAGCTGAGCCAGATCCTCGATGGAATAGATATCATGATGAGGCGGTGGCGAAATCAGCGTCACGCCCGGCGTCGCATGCCTCAGGCGGCCGATCAGTTCCGTGACCTTGAAGCCCGGTAGCTGACCACCCTCACCGGGCTTTGCACCCTGCGCCATCTTGATTTCAATTTCGCGGCAATCATTCAGATACTGCGCCGTTACGCCAAACCTGCCGGACGCAACCTGCTTGATTGCGGATGATGCATTATCACCATTCGGACGGGGCTTTGAACGCTCGGCATCCTCACCACCTTCACCGGAATCAGACTTTGCGCCGATACGGTTCATGGCGATTGCCAGCGTCTCATGCGCCTCCGGGCTCAACGCACCAAGCGAAATGCCCGGAGCCACCAGACGACGACGGATCTGCGTGATGCTCTCGACTTCATCCACCGCAATCGGCTGAGATACAGGCCGGAAATCCAGCAGATCGCGCAGCGCCACGGGAGGCATACGGCGCACGGCGTCGGCATAACGGCGATAGAGCGTAAAGCTGTTGGAGGTGACGGCCGTCTGAAGCATGTGCACAAGCTGCCCGGAGAACGCATGCGTTTCGCCGGTGCGCCGAAGCTTGTAACGCCCGCCAATCGGCAGTGCTTCGACGTTACTGTTCCAGGCTGCGGCGTGTGCGCCCAGAATATTGCGCGCGATACCAGGCAGGCCGATCCCCGAAATGCGCGACGGCATCCCCGGAAAGAACTCCGCTACGAGCGCGCGCGACAAGCCGATCGCTTCGAAATTATACCCGCCACGATACGCCGAAATGATCGAAATGCCCGATTTGGACATGATCTTCAGCAGCCCCTTATCCACGGCCTTACGATAACGCTCCACCGCTTCACGCAATGTCATGTTGCTGAACAACCCACGACGCAGGCGATCAGCGATGCAATGCTGCGCAAGGAACGGATTTACCGTGGTGGCGCCCACGCCGATGGTCACAGCGATGGCGTGCACATCAATGGCGCCCGATGTCCGGACATTCAGAGACGTAAATGTTCGCAGGGAATTACGCACCAGATGGACGTGCACCGCAGCGGTAGCCAGGATCATGGGGATCGCGGCACGCTCGGCATTGCTGTGTTCGTCCGTTAGGAACAGATGGGTGCATCCGCCACGAACGAAATCCTCAGCCTGCGTGCGGATCGAGACAATAGCCGCACGAAGCGCCTCTTCCCCGCCTTCGGCCACAAACGTGCAGTCGATCACGCCTGCACTCTCTCCGCAGACCTTACGCAGTGCGTCAAATTCGCCACTGGTCAGTACGGGGCTTGGAAGCTGGAGCAGATCGCACTGTTCAGCGGACTGATCGAGGATGTTGCCCAGATTGCCAAGACGCGTGATCAGGCTCATCGCCCGAGTTTCACGCAGACTGTCGATCGGCGGGTTGGTAACCTGACTGAAACCCTGCCGGAAATAATGGGCCAGACCACGATAGTTCGTGGACAACACCTGAAGCGGCGTATCATCCCCCATCGACCCCAGCGCTTCGGCGCCGGTCTCGACCATCGGATGCAGAATCGTCTCCAGCTCCTCGTAGGTCAGGCTGACAGCAAGCTGGCGACGGCGCAGGTTTTCCGCATCGATCGCATCCGGTTCCGTCACATCGCGCACGATCGGCTCGATATTGCGGATATGCTTTGTCCAGCTTTTGAAATCCCGCCGGGAAGCTAGCATTTCCAGAAGCTCATCAGACTGGTAGAGGCGCCCCTCCTTGAGGTCGAGGGCCAGGGTCTGCCCCGGCCCGAGGCGCCCGCGGCTGAGGATGCGCGCATCCGGCACCCGCACCATACCCGTTTCGGACCCGACGATCAGAAGACCGTCCTGCGTGATCGTGTAACGCAGCGGGCGAAGACCTGCACGGTCCAGACCCGCAACAATCCATCGACCATCGGTGGCACAAAGAGCCGCGGGGCCATCCCATGGCTCCATTACGGCATTGCAGTAGCTGAACAATGCCCTTGCCGCGTCCGACATCGTCGAGTTCGCACCTGCTGATGCCGGGACAAGCAGCGTCTTCGCCATAGGCGCATCGCGACCGGCAAAGGTCAGCAGTTCAAAGACGTTATCGAGAGCGGCCGTATCGGAGCCAGCAGCCTGCACAACCGGCTTGATGTCTTCCATGTATTGGTTAAGCGCCGGGTGCGACAGGCGCGTCTCATGGGAACGCATCCAGTTCGTGTTGCCGGAAATCGTGTTGATTTCGCCGTTATGGGCGACCTTGCGGAAAGGCTGGGCCAACTTCCATGTCGGGAACGTGTTCGTCGAATAGCGCTGATGATAGATCGCAAAACGCGAAACAAAGCGCTCGTCCAGCAGATCCGGATAAAAATCTGTCAGGTTCTCGGCAAGGAACATGCCCTTGTAGATGACGGAGCGGCACGACATCGAACAGACATACAGATCGACATGCGCCGCATCCGAAGCCTTTTCGATACGACGACGCAGCACATACAGATCACGCTCGAAATCATCCTCACTCCGCCCAAGGCGGTTGCGGATCATGATCTGTTCGATCTCAGGGCGCGTCTGGTTTGCCTTTTCACCGATGCAGGCCGTATCGATCGGCACCTGACGCCAGCCATAGATGCCGTAACCAAAATTCAGGATCTCGGTTTCGATGATCTGGCGGCCACGCTCCTGCGATGCGAGGTCTGTCTTTGGCAGGAACACCATGCCAACAGCGATGCGACCGTCGATTTCGTCGTCGCCTGCGCTATGGATGGCGTCCGCAAAGAAATCCTGCGGAATCTCAACATGAATTCCAGCGCCATCGCCTGTCTTACCGTCGGCATCAACAGCGCCACGGTGCCAGATGTTTCCCAATGCCTCGATACCGGCACGCACAACATCACGGCTCGCCTTGCCATCAAGAGACGCAACGAGACCTACGCCGCAGGAATCGCGTTCCTGAGAAGAATCATAAAGGCCCTTGAGGCGCTCGACGTTCTCTGCGTACTCGCGGATGAAGTCATTTTGCTGGGTCATTCCGCGGCCTCCGCTGCTGCCGTTTGTGTCATGTAATGATGGATTGATTCGGCGGCATCCCGGCCATCCCGGATCGCCCAGACGACGAGACTTGCGCCACGAACAATATCGCCACCGGCAAAAACGCCTTCTAGGCTGGTCTCAAAACCACCTGGTGCAACCTTCAGCGTACCCCAACGCGTCACCGCGAGATCCGGCTGCTGCCAGAGAGCGGGCAGGTCTTCAGGGTCAAACCCGAGTGCACGGATGACAAGATCACCCTCAACAACCGAATGCTGGCCCGTAGCTTCAATTGAACGACGGCCCGTTGCATCCGGAGCACCAAGACGCATCTTCTGGACACGTACGCCGCCGACTTTCTGATCTCCCACGAAGGCTTCAGGTGCGGCGAGCCACTCAAATTTCACGCCTTCTTCCTCAGCGTTTCCAACCTCCTGGCGCGATCCGGGCATATTCTCGCGATCACGTCGGTAAACGCAGACCACATTTTCTGCTCCCTGCCGGATGGACGTGCGAACGCAGTCCATCGCAGTGTCACCACCGCCAATCACCACAACCCGGCGCCCCTTCGCGTGAAGCGCGAGATCCTCGCCGGGATCTTCATCATAACCCCGACGGTTGGACGCTGTGAGGAAGTCGATTGCATCGACCACACCATTCAACCCTGCTCCGGGCACCTGTACTTCGCGCGAGCGATAGACGCCGGTTCCCAGAAAGACTGCTTCATGGCGATTGCGCAGTTCATCGAGCGATGTTTCGCCATCAGCCGCACCAATCGGCGTTGAAAGATGAAAAACAATTCCCTGCTGCTCAAGAAGGGCATGACGCCGGGCAATGACGGTCTTCTCAAGCTTGAAGCTTGGAATTCCGTAAACCATAAGGCCGCCAACGCGATCATGACGGTCATAAACATGAACTTCATAGCCAAGCGCGCGCAGCCGTTCCGCACAGGCGAGCCCCGCAGGCCCGGCGCCCACAATACCCACACTGCGCCCAAGCTCACGCTCTGGCATTGAGGGCTTCACCCAACCCTGTTCGAATGCGTTCTCAGTAATAAAGCGTTCAACCGCACCAATCGTAACGCTTTCAAAGCCCTTCTCGATGACGCAATTGCCTTCACACAGACGGTCCTGAGGGCAGATACGCCCACAGATTTCGGGGAAGGTGTTGGTCGCAGAAGACATTTCATAGGCTTCCTGCAAACGGTCTTCTGCCGTGAGCTTCAGCCAGTCCGGGATATTATTCCCAAGCGGACAATGGACCGAGCAGAACGGAATGCCGCACTGTGAGCAGCGTGATGCCTGCTCTTCAGCCCGCGTCCGGACGAACCCCTTGTAAATCTCACCGAAATCGTGACGTCGTTCGTCAGCCCCGCGCTTCTCGGGTTGCACCTGTGGTTGGGTAACGAACTGCAACATCCGTTCGGCCATTCGTGGGGTTCTCCTGAAAGACGCGCAAAAAGCGCAAAAATCCTGTGAACCCCAGCTATTCCGTCATTCAAACGGATAATAGTCAGCATTGCTGACCAATATGAAATTGATAGCCATGCATTTAATGCAAAACTGAAATTTTACCCAATAAAAAGGGTCCGTTTCGGACCATTCATGAGAAAAAGCGTCGCCAGCTCTTGAATACACTCCCCCCAAGATATGATGGCCCCACCAGTTTCAGCGAGACAGGATCAATCCCAAGACTTGCCAGCGTATCCACACCCGAGTGAACCACGTTATCGACACCCATCATCGCAACCTGATCACTTGTTAGGATATGACCGGGCAATTTCTCGAATATTTTTCCTTCTAACCGCGCCACGAAACCCGGAACCGAAATAAGCAGCCGCTTCCTGTTCGTTGCGTCGAGCACGAATTCCATCAGCTCACGCATCGTAAAAACATCCGGGCCACCCGCCTCTACGGTTCGCGCACCCTCAGAAGCTCCAAGCAACCTCACGATCGCTTCCGCTACATCCCCAACATACACAGGCTGAAAGCGTGTCTTTGATGCAAAAACCGGAAGAATGGGGGAGAGTTTTGCAATCAGCGCAAACATATTCATGAAGCTGTCGCGCGGACCGAACACAACGGAAGGGCGAATCAGCGAGGCACCCGGAAACGCAGTACGCACAACGCGTTCTGCCTCACCCTTACTCCTCCCGTAGGCACTCGGCGAATTGAGGGACGCGCCGATGGCCGAGACGTGAATATATCGCGCCACTCCACACTCATGGGCGACCCGCGCCGCACGCTGCGCACCGTAAACATTGATCTCGCGCATTTTCTGGACATCCGGGTCCATGATCGAAACCAGATTAACGACGGCATCCGCACGATCAAATGCTGCTGCAAGAGAATTCCCCTCAACAACAGATGCCTTGATCAGTTCAACGCGCCCCTCTCCGGGCGCGCGGGTCAGGGCTTCAAGTTTCGCCGGGTTTCTGACCGCCACCCGAACCACATGTCCAGCAGCGACAAGCCGTGCGACCAGCGCCCGACCTATAAAACCGCCCCCACCAATCACCGTCACAACACGCCCGGAGTTCTCCCTTTCTGGTGCATTCATATTTTTTCTCATTTCTTCCGTTTGTATGTTGACGGGTATCATGCCTCAGGCTAAACGCTCCTCACCAACTCGGGATGCCTCAGGCAACTGAACTTTCCCGGGAGCTTCTGAGCCCAGATGGCGGAATTGGTAGACGCGCAGGTTTCAGGTACCTGTGTCCGAAAGGACGTGGAAGTTCGAGTCTTCTTCTGGGCACCAGTCGGTTCAGGCATTCCCTGCCTTTTCCCTCTGAAAAATTCGGTGACAAAAAATGAGCCAGCAGAACGCCATCCATTTTTATGACGGCGATCTGCCAGACGATTTCGATATTGGTCCGCTTGTCGCCGTTGATACAGAGACCATGGGTCTCAACCCCCACCGAGATCGCCTTTGCCTTGTCCAGCTTTCAAGCGGTGACGGCGAGGCACATCTTGTTCAGATCAAACCCGTCTCCATGGGTGGGCGCGGATATGATTGCCCCAATTTGCGCGCCTTTATGGCTGATGACAGCATAACAAAGCTGATGCATTTTGCGCGCTTTGACGTAGCCGTCCTACAACGGGCACTTGACGTGACAGTCAGCTCCGTAATCTGCACGAAAATCGCCGCGCGCCTCGTCTATACATTCACGGATCGACACGGCTTGGCTTACTTGTGCCGAGATCTTCTGGGTGTCGATTTACCAAAACACCAGCAAAGCTCTGACTGGGGCGCTGACACACTAACGCCTGAGCAATGCAAATATGCCGCATCAGATGTACTGCATCTGCATGCGCTCTGGGAAAAGCTGGAAGCCATGCTCATTCGTGAGAACCGGCGCGAGCTTGCCCAGGCATGTTACGATTTCCTCCCGGCGAGAGCACGCCTGGATCTACTCGGCTACGAAGAGCCGGACATTTTTTCTCACCGCGCCTGAAGCTATAGCTGATTCCCATGACACAGATGCTGCGTTCTCCCCTGAGTTCGGCACTTTCCACCCTCGCCACGGAACGGGTGGGACTTCAGACACTTGAAGCCGAGATGGGTGGTTGCCTTGGCGAAACATTCAGCCGGGCCGTAGAGCGTATTTTTATCTCCCCTGGCCGCGTCGTCGTTACGGGCATGGGGAAATCCGGACATATTGGCCGCAAAATCCAGTCCACACTCGCCTCAACTGGCACCCCTTCGCTGTTTATGCACCCTGCGGAGGCAGCACACGGGGACCTTGGGATGGTGGGGCCGGAAGATATCATTCTGGCACTTTCAAACTCTGGCGAAACTGCAGAACTTGCTGCCGTCCTAAGCCATGCATCCCGCCAGAAACTGTGCGTGATAGCAATGACGGCAGCCCCCTCTTCCGCCTTGGCCAAAGCCGCGGAGATCGTCCTTGCTCTGCCGTCCGCCAAAGAAGCGTGTCCGATGGGGCTCGCTCCCACCACCTCCACACTTCTTCAACTCGCCTTGGGAGATGCTTTAGCGCTTGCCCTTCTGGAACGGCGTAATTTCACTGCAAATGATTTCAGCGTTTTTCATCCCGGCGGACGTCTAGGTGCAAGATTACGCCCTGTGCACGACCTTATGCATACCGGTGACGCCGTTCCTTTAGGCACCATGGACCTTCCGTTGCGAGCAGTCATTCTGGAGATGACTCGCAAAACATTCGGATGCATGGGCGTAGTTGATTCGGAAGGCGTTCTAAAGGGCTTGATTGCCGACGGTGACCTTCGTCGTGTACTCGACAGGGACCTCGATAATACGAAAGCTGCAGAAGTCATGAATACTGCTCCGATCACGACTTCTGCCCATACGCTTGCACAGGATGCACTCGTGCTCATGAACGAGCGCCCCAAGCCCATCACAAGCCTTTTTGTGCTGGATGACGATCATCGCCCCCTTGGCATCATTCATCTTCATGACCTGCTGAGGGCTGGAATTGTATGACCGATTCCCCGTCAAATGACCCGAAGCCTCGCAGAGAAGATTTCGCCAGCAACCGCTCCGAGAGCCTTGCAAAACTCGACTCCCTGCGCCGCCTTGCTTTTCAGAAAAAACGTGTTGCCCCCAGCGCCGAACTGATCGCACGTCGGCGCTCGCTGCTTGCACTTGCCAAATGGGCGCTTCCCTCTCTGGCGCTTGTGCTGCTCGCGTCGATCGCCGCATGGCCTGAAATCTCCCACCTGATCAATCAGAACCGAGCTGCCCTGCGCGAAATGGCGCGTCTCCGGGTGGAAAGCGGCAACATGGAAAACGCCGTCTATCGCGGCCTTGATGCCCATAATCATCTTTACATGATCACGGCACGCACCACTCACCAGGAGGGTCCGGACCGGGTCAATCTGGTAGATCCAGTGGCCGATATTCAGCTTTCCGGAAACTCCTGGGCGCACATCAAGGCAGATCGTGGTGTTTACATGCAGCACGAACAGACGCTTGATCTCGATGACCACGTTGTTCTGTACCGTGACGATGGAACACTGATGAATGGTCCGTCCGCCGATCTTGATCTGAAGCAGGGTGTCGTCGCCTCACGTGACTGGGTCCACGCGGAAGGTCCATTCGGCACCGAGGATGCGCAGGGCTACTTTATGGATCAGCATGCAGGCCTGCTCGAATTCACCGGACCGGGTCAGACCGTCCGCAATGACGATTTCGGTCCGGCTGCCTCTTCTGTGGCAGCGCAGAAAAGGCCATAACAGACACATGACAAGCCGCCTCGCCCTGCTTCCTGCCGTTATTCCCCTCTTGCTGCCGCTCGCCGCACATGCGGACGGTCTGGACATGTCGCACGGCGAGGCCGTCCGTTTGTTCTGGAAGCAGGAGGAAATCTATGACCGCAATGCTCAGACAGTCACCCTGACCGGCGGCGCGCGGGCGATCCGTGGCGATGTGACGGTCGATGCGGATGAGTTGATCGGCTATCTGCGCAAAAAGGCCGTTCCTGCCGGACAAACGCCTCCTCCCAAGACTGATGGCGCCAACGGTGACCCCATGAGTGGTTCGCTTGAGCTATATCGGATCGAGGCGCGAGGGAACGTCCACATTTACAACCAGACCGATCAGGGCTGGGGTGATCATGCCATCTATGACATGGATCAGGCCGTCATGGTCATGACGGGTCATGCACTGAAGCTCACAACACCACAGGACGTCCTGACAGCACGCGATGTCATGGAGTACCATTCCCAGACACGCATGTCCGTTGGCCGCGGTGACGCAACCGTCACGACAAATGACGGCAAACGCATCAAGGCAGACGTCCTGGTGTCCTTCAGCGCCCCCGCCGATCCCGCTCCTGCAGGCACGAATGCGAAGCCACCCTCAGGCGACGGTTCCCCAATGGGCGGATCTTCGAAACTGGATCGTGCTTATGGCTGGGGACATGTCGTTCTGCGAACGCCAACACAGACCGCTACCGGCGATCGGGGCGTGTATGTTTTCGCCACACAGATTGCCCGCCTGATCGGTCATGTTCATGTCACGCAGGGCCAGAACCAAAACAACGGATCGCAGGCCATCGTGAACATGAAAACCGGTATCGCCACAATGCTGCCGGGTTCGGACTCCCCTATTCAGGGCCTTGTCGTACCGAATGAAGCCTCCCCTAGCCAGGCGCCCAAAAAGTGAGTGAAACCTCGAACCCCAATTTTACGCCGGGCCCCGGCCTGATTGCCCATGGCATCGGCAAAACCTACAAGAAGCGCGCAGTTGTCAAAAACGTCTCGCTTCAAGTTCAACGCGGAGAAGCAGTTGGCCTCCTGGGACCCAACGGTGCGGGAAAAACCACCAGCTTCTACATGATCGTTGGCCTGGTGCAGCCCGATACGGGTTCCATCACACTGGATGGTGCGGATATCACGCAACTGCCGATGTATCGTCGCGCCCGTCTGGGGGTGGGATATCTTCCGCAGGAGGCCAGCATTTTCCGCGGCCTCAATGTCGAGCAAAACATTATGGCAGCCCTTGAAGTGATCGAATCCGATCCCGACAAGCGCGACACGATGCTGAATGGCCTTCTGGCTGAATTCGGCATCACCCATCTGAGACGCTCTCCGTCCCTCGCACTTTCGGGTGGTGAACGCCGCCGTCTCGAAATCGCGCGCGCGCTGGCAAGCCAGCCAAACTACATTCTTCTCGATGAACCACTAGCCGGTATTGACCCCATTGCCGTAGGTGAAATTCGCGATCTGGTCTCCCACCTCAAGGATCGAGGCATTGGCGTTCTGATCACGGATCATAATGTCCGTGAAACGCTTGAAGTGATTGACCGAGCCTACATCATGCATAGCGGTCAGGTGCTAATGGAAGGCACACCAGAGGCGATCGTTGCGAACGAAGATGTTCGCAGGGTCTATCTTGGAGAGAATTTCTCACTGTAATCTTCCGGAATGCTTTCACCCGGGCTGATACAGAGACAAACGCAGTCCATCGCCATGACGCCTCAGCTGCGTCAGGCGATCGAAATGCTGCAATATACCCAGCAGGATCTGGCACAATACCTACGCCAGCAGGCGGAGCAAAACCCACTCCTCATACTTGAGGAACGGGAAAGCTCTGCACCAGACCAACCACCAGCCGAGCCGTTTGATGACGATGACCCGGGCTATTTCACTTCTGACGCTGAGAAGCCGGAAGCTGCTGCTGACGGCCCCAATCTTCGCGAAGAAATCGCTCAGCAGATCAGACTCTCCTTCCCAGACCCCACTGAGCAGACTATCGGACTATTTCTGCTGCAAAATCTCGATGAAACCGGAAGACTGACCGAAGCGCCGGATTTTCTTGCAAAAACATTAGGTATCCAGACAGATACTCTAGAGACAATCCGTCAGAAGCTCATGCATTTTGACCCTGCAGGTTTATTTGCGGTTTCTCTGGAAGAATGCCTCTCAGCGCAGTTACGGGTTCGCAACAGACTAGATCCCGCCATGGCCATACTCCTTCGGAACCTGGATCTTCTTGCGGCCAGGGAGTGGCGAAAGCTCAGGGAATTATGCTGCCTGGAGCAGGATGATCTTCTGGATATGCTCGCCGAGATCCGCGCACTCGACCCTAAACCCGGATTTGAGCCTGAAACACGTCGGGTTGCCATTGAACCTGACGTTATCGTTCGCAGAAACGGGAGTGGCTACCGCATCTCCGTAAATACGCGCCTTCTCCCCAAAGTGAAGCTTGATACAGGCCTTCAGGAACATTTCTCCAGAACACAGGATTCCAAACATGCTGCGACGCGTTATGGAGCAGAGGCATCCTTCCTCCTGCGCGCACTTGAAAGCCGCAAGCAGTCCCTGCTGAAGATAGCCACGGGCATTGTCGAAAGGCAGCATGGGTTTCTGGAGCAGGGCCTGTCAGCGATGCGCCCGTTCACGCTCCGTGAACTCGCGAGCATTACAGGGCTACATGAAAGCACCGTCAGCCGCATCGTAAATGCCAAATACATGGACACGCCTAGAGGTGTTTTTCCCTTGCGGCTGTTTTTTCCATCTGCGCTCTCACAAACAGATGATAACAGCCTGAGTGCAACCGCAATCCAACAGCGCATCCGCCACTTTATTGCGAACGAGGGCGAGAACATCCTGTCCGACGATGCGCTGACCGCAATGCTTCAGGCCGAAGGAACTGCCATTCAACGCCGCACGGTCGCGAAATATCGTGAGGCGCTTGGCATTCCCAACTCAAGCCGCCGACGCCGCCTTGGGCGAACGGATTAGCGCAGTGCGGCAATCGCCGTGATTTCAACACGCCAGTCAGGATTGGCAAGTTGTGCTTCGACTGTAGCGCGTGCAGGCTTGTGCGCAGGGTCCAGCCAGACATCCCAGGCACGGTTCATCGCACCGATATCATTAATGTCCGTCAGGAATATCTGGACTGACAGAATCCGTGTCTTGTCCGTGCCCAGAGAAGCCAGCAGAGCATCAATCTGAGCCAGAATATCGGCCGTCTGCCCTTCAACATCGAGCGTCGCATCATCCGCAACCTGGCCCGCAAGATAGGCCAGCCCCCCATGGGTTACGACACCACTCAGGCGCTGCTCTTCCAGATGCCGTCCAATATCGGAATGTGTGCTCACAATTACTGCCTTACTGAAGAAGCGTTGGAATCATTTCGTGTTCGAGGATCGCATCAAGCGCACTTTCCTCGTCATCAGCAACAGCCATGGGCGTGCCGTCTGCGGCATGAATGGCCACAAGCTGCTCACCGTCATGCATCACCGACTTCATGTAGGCGATCTGAGACATGCCGAGAGCGAGGAACTCAGCCCCCGTGATCCGGCGAATATCGACCGGAACCACCTCGGCTGACCCGCTCCCGTTTTCAAACGGATTTTTCATTGCAGATACCTTTTTCTGGCCCTGCCCGGGCCACAGTATTTTCAGGGAGGACAACAAAAACCTATTCGTCGTCCAGATCTCTTACGGCCCTGGGCCGTCGCGGCTTGGGAGCAGGTGGCACAACCTCATGCTCAACAGGCTGACGCTGCGGTGTACGACGACCTTGCGAAATCGCAATCCGCTTCACGCGCACTTCAGGCTCAGGGCGCAGAAGGTCTATGTGCAGCAGACCATTATCAAGCCATGCCCCGCCAATCTCGATACCCTCAGCAAGCACAAACGCCTTGTGGAACTGCCGGGCAGCTATACCACGATGCAAAAATACGCGTCCCTGGCTGTCATCCGTCTGGCGACCACGAATGACAAGCTGGTTGTCCTCCTGCGTGATCTGCAGGTCGTCCATCACAAAGCCAGCCACAGCGAGAGTAATGCGTAGTGCCGTCTGGCTGAGCTGTTCAATATTATAGGGAGGGTAACCATCAGAAGTCGACTTCGATGCGCGTTCAAGCATCTGTTCGAGATGGTCAAAACCAAGGAACATTGGTGACGTAAACAGTCGTCCAGACATGGGCGCGAGCCTCCTCCGTGAGCGAGACATTGAATTCCGGACCCGCATATGGGCATCCGATTGAACAACAAGATATGGGGCACACGCCCTCTTATGCAAGTTTTCCCAACGAAAACGCCTCACAGACTGGCGTTTAACGCTCGCGCTCGCTACATCGCAGAGCATGAGCGAATTCGATTTCCTGAACGGCATCGACGAGGTGGCACCCACCCCGATCCTGATCGCCCCCCAGCCCGTCCTGCGTCAGGTGGCCCGTGAAGTGCGCCCTGAGGACATGGCCCTCCTGCGTGACCAGCTGCCTGGCATGTTCTCTGCAATGTATAAAGCACCCGGCATCGGTCTGGCTGCGCCTCAGGTGGGCCTCGGACTGCGTTTCGCGCTCGTGGACGTTACCGATGAGGACAAGGAGCGCGCTCCAATGGTTCTCATCAATCCGGAGATCATCGAGGAATCGGAGCAGTTAGCCGCCCGTGAAGAGGGATGCTTGTCCCTCCCGAACCAGTACGCCGAAGTCGTCCGGCCCGAATCTGTGCGCGTGCGCTACCGAAACCTTCTCGGTGATACCTGCGAACGTGAGGTTTCGGATCTTCTGGCAACCTGCATCCAGCACGAGATGGACCATCTGGATGGCATTCTGTTCGTTGACCATCTCTCCGCAATCAAGCGCAACATGATCATGCGCCGACTGGCCAAAGAGCAGAAAAGGCGCTGATCACACGATGCGGCTGATTTTCATGGGCTCGCCGGATTTTTCCGTTCCGGCACTCCACGCCCTTATCAACGCGGGCCATGAAATCGTGGCAGTCTATACGCAACCCCCTCGCCCCGCAGGTCGAGGCAAAGCGATGCGTCGCCAGCCCGTGCACGAAGCCGCCGAAACGCTGGGCATCGAAGTCCGAACTCCGGCGCGCGTCCGCCGCGACAAGGCAGAACATGCAGCCTTCGCAGCGCTCAATGCCGACGCTGCGGTCGTCGCAGCCTATGGCCTGATCCTGCCCAAAGAAATGCTGGACGCCCCAAGACTTGGTTGCCTGAACATTCATGCAAGCCTTCTGCCGCGCTGGCGTGGTGCCTCCCCCATACAGTCAGCCATTGTCGCGGGTGACCGCAAGAGCGGCGTATCCATCATGCAGATGGACGAAGGCCTTGATACAGGTGCGGTCCTGCTTGAAGAAGCTACCGAGATTACCGACACCGACACAGGCAGCACTCTGCACGACAGACTGTCCGAAATCGGTGGTCGCCTGATCGTACGCGCCCTTGCCGAGCAACCCACCCCGGTTCCACAACCAGCCGATGGCGTAACCTATGCCGAGCGCCTCACCCGTGATCACGGGCGCATCGAATGGACACGCACGAGCACTGAGATTGATTGCCAGATACGCGGCTTCACCCCGTGGCCCGGCGCTTTTACATCACTCAATGGCACTGTCCTGAAAATTGGCGCCGCTACTCCAGTTCATGGTCTTTCCGGGACGCCAGGGCAGACGATCGACGACAGCCTGACTGTTGCCTGCGGAACCGGCGCACTGCGCATCGAGCGGCTCCAGAAGCCTGGTCGCAGCATGATGAGTGCGGCTGAGTTTCTACGTGGTCAACCACTGCCGAAAGGCACGACACTTGGCTGATATCGCACGTTGGGCCATTCGTGTTGAATATGATGGTTCAGGTTTCATCGGATGGCAGAAACAGACAGAGGGCCTGTCCGTCCAGAGCGTCATTGAAGCTGCAGCAGCGCGTATCGTTGGGGATCGCCCTGTCGCTTCCGTCACAGCAGGCCGGACAGACACGGGCGTTCATGCCGCAGGTATTGTCGTGCACCTCGATTTCCCGGCAGATGCACGACTGGATATTCGCCAGATCCGTGACGGTATGAGCTACTTCCTCAAGCCGCATCGTGTCGTTGTTCTGGAAGCGGCTCCTGTCGATCTGGAGTGGAGCGCACGTTTCTCAGCAGTCTGGCGGCGGTATCGCTACACCATCATCAACAGGGCAAGCCGCCCCGTGCTTCAGATAAATCAGGCGTGGCATGTAAAGCGCCCGATTGACATTGAGATCATGCAACGGGGCGCTGATCACCTGCTTGGACGACACGATTTCACATCATTCCGCGCGACCGCATGTCAGGCCAAGAGCCCTGTACGCACCCTTGAGCTTCTGAGTATCCGGCGTGAGGGTGAACTCGTTATCATAGATACACAGGCCCGCTCGTTCCTGCATCATCAGGTCCGCAACATGGTTGGGTCACTGGCACTTGTAGGGACGAAACAATGGCATCACGAGCGCATGGCAGAGGCACTTGCCGCTCGCGATCGCCGTGCGGCAGGGCCCACCGCACCACCTGATGGTCTATGTTTGATGGAAGTTGGCTACCCGGAAGACCCATTCCGGAAGGAGTAAATGTCCTGTCGGGGCCGCCCGATCAAAAGCCGGGACCGAACATATCCACGAGCGCGTTGTAATGTGGCGGCAGTATCCAGAGCAGGACCAACACGCCAGACGCCACCACAGTCTGCAATACGGTCATGATCACAGCCTGCAGGGACGTCACTGCAAGCCCGACGCGAGTCACATACCAGGTCAGCCACAGGCTGTAGCACTGAATACCCAGAGCAACCCCGGAGAGGGACGCAGCGCTGTCTGCCAGCCCCGGAAAGACCAGCTTCAGCACGCCCTGCACCACGATCATCAGCATGAGAGGCAACCAGCCACACCAGAGTGACGCCGTGGCATAGCGCGTCCATAAGCCCTGACGCCCCAGATGCTGGGCATAAACCTCCGACACAACCAGTTGTATCAAAGTGCACACCAAGGGAACGAGCGCACGCGTAAAGCCCATCTTGTGCTGCCCTGAAGGCAGCAGGAAAGCCATGATGAGACCAATCAGGGACACCGCGAGAGTAGGTGCCAAGGCCGACAGGACTGCCTGAGAGCCTGTCCCGAAACAGTTCATGCCTTGCCCGCGACCGCGACCAAGGAGCCAGACTCCCAAAGGAATGCTCATGCCGGCAGAAGGTGGCCTGACGTCCGGGGTTCCAGGTCTCACAAGCCAAAATTCTCCATAAATGTCATATAAATCTGTGTCAGGTCTTCCAGGGTCGAAACTTCAACATGCTCATCACGCTTATGCATCGTCGCACCCACAAGACCAAATTCAGCAACGGGGCAATAACGCGAAATGAAACGCGCGTCAGACGTACCACCGCCAGTATCAAGGCACGGCTCCCGCCCGGTGACAGCTGTAATAGCCGCAGAAAGATGCTGCACCGCTGTGCCCGGCTCCGTCAGAAAAGCTTCACCACTGATGGCAATCTTCACTTCGGCACCCGGAGCATGACGTGCCGTCACCTCACGCAACCAGTCGGACAATACAGCGCCGGTATGTAAATCGTTGAACCGGATATTGAGCCTGGCAGAAGCTGTGCCCGGAATGACATTGGTGGCTGCATTCCCAACATCAACACTCGTCACCTGAAGAGAAGATGCTGCAAACCACTCTGTTCCTGTGTCCAGAGTTCTGTTTGTGAGCTCAGCCAGTAACGCAAGCAGACGATGGACCGGGTTATCGGCCAGATGAGGATATGCGACATGCCCCTGCACGCCGGTCACGACAATTTCGGCGTTCATGCTACCCCGACGGCCGATCTTTATCGTCTCACCCAAAACAGCAGGGTTGGTTGGCTCCCCCACCAGACAGAAATCCGGCAACTCATTGCGCTGGGAAAGCCACTCAATGACAGGCCGGGTCCCAAAATGGCCAGGCCCTTCTTCGTCGCCTGTAATCAGGAGTGAAACGGAGCCTTTCAAAGGCCGTTCCTGCAGAATTCTGGCGACCGCTGCGATAAAGCACGCGACGCCACCTTTCATGTCTGCAATGCCACGCCCGAACAAAAGACCGTCCGAGATCTCTGCGGAAAATGGAGCATGTGACCACCCTTCTCCGGGTGGCACAACGTCCGTATGTCCGGCAAAGCATAGCGATGGTGAGCCCGAGCCGATCCTTGCGAACAGGTTTGGTGTCGGTGCATCCTCGGGACCGAAGGGCAGAGAAAAAATTTCGAATCCCATCTTTTCCAGCATGCCAGCTATCAGCGCCTGCGCACCATCATCAGCAGGTGTTACGGAGCAACAGCGCAGCAGATCCTGAGACAACGTCACAGGATCCACCGGAAAAGATGAAGTAGTCATGATGTCAGTCGCGCAGCAGGTCGTTGATTGATGTCTTGGAGCGTGTCCGCTCATCCACACGCTTGACGATTACGGCACAGGCAAGTGACGGCAGGCCCGGGGCCTTGGGCGGAAGTGTACCAGGCACGACCACCGAATAGGCAGGCACACGTCCCATGAAAATCTCGCCCGTCACTCGGTCTACGATTTTCGTGGAAGCGCTGATAAAGACACCCATAGACAGAACCGATCCACGTTCAACGATCACGCCCTCTGCCACTTCGGAGCGCGCGCCGATGAAACAGTTATCCTCAATGATCACCGGCGCGGCCTGCAAGGGTTCAAGCACGCCGCCAATACCGGCGCCACCACTGATATGGCAGTTCTTTCCGATCTGGGCACAGGAGCCCACCGTGGCCCACGTATCGACCATTGTGCCGCTATCAACGCGTGCACCAACATTCACAAAGCTCGGCATCAGAACGACGCCCGGAGCAATATAGGCAGAGCGTCGAACGATTGCGCCCGGAACCGCTCTGAAACCTGCTTCGGCAAAGCGGAACTGGTCCCAGCCACTGAACTTCAAGGGAACCTTATCAAAGGCTGCCTCACCACCACAACCACGCTCCATCACACGGCTGTCGTGAAGACGGAAGGACAGCAGAACCGCTTTCTTCAGCCACTCATGCACGATCCATCCATCAGCACCGGGCTCTGCAACGCGAAGCGTGCCGGAATCCAGTCCTTTCAGGACCGTCTCAATGGCTTCGCGATCAGCCCCTTCGGTTTGTGAACTTAGTGTATCACGACGTTCCCAGAGGGCTTCGACAGTCGAACGGAGAGCATCATGCGGCATCGGCGGGTTATCCGGAAAAAGAAGCAGAAAACTGCCGGACCATGCGGATCACGGCTCTGCGTGTCAACGGTTGTTCTGCCACCTCTGCAACACAGACATATTTAACCAATCGTTTACCATAACCCCGATATAAAGCTGCCAATCTATCGTTTCGCCAGTTATCTTGCGGGGTACAGTACAGCATGACCGAAGCCTTTCAGCTGTTTCCGTCTCCTAAAAATATCCCCTCAAAGCCCGGACTGCCGAATAGCAGCGATCCCATGGCAGTTCTTTCCTCAACATTACAAAGCCGAGCCCGATGGAGAAATCTCGCACGGCAGGCTGTTGATCTGATCTTTGAGACAGACAGTTCCGGTCACATTGTGATGCTGGAACCCAAAAGCTGGCTTGATCACAACACATCTGATCTGGTCGGACAGCATATTACCGCTCTGTGGGATAACAACTGGCGCTTCCAATGCGCATCCTCCTATACCCGCCATGTCGTCCAGACAGAGGCCGCATCGGGTGATGTTTTTCAGGCACTCCTATCCTGTGAGCCCAACTGGAACGCGCAGGGGCAATTCAGTGGCACCCTTGGAACGCTTGTCATCATTCCCGATGGCGTCTTGCCGTCCACATCGGAAGAGGCCGCCACAGATGCATGGCACCCTCCCCTTTTACCGGGCGAAACACACTTTCTGGACAGTGTCATCGATGCTCTGAGGCAGACGATTCTGCCGCATATTGCTCTGGTTTCAGCCGCAACAAACCTTTTCGAACTGCTTGACTGTGAAGGTGCGCTCCTCGGCGATCTGGACCTTCAAAATGTTATGGTTCCCACGGCAGTCGAAAGGCTCAAAGTGCTCCATGGTCCGGCAGCCTTTCCCCGAGAAATCTCAACCTTACTGGAAAGCGACGGCCCTTCTGGAGAAACCGGAACAGCACGCATTCTGCGGAAACCGTATGATATCCTGCTGACCCGCGAAAACATCCGAAGCCGTGGGCGCATTGCTCTCATGCTCTGGCGCACGCGCCCCTGGACCACAGCAGACGCACAGGCGGCGACAACAATCTGCAAGATGTTTGCGGCCTACGTGGAACTTGACGGCGTCCATCGACACCTGCTCCAGACCTCTCCGTTCGACGTTACGACCGGCCTGCTGACCTGGCAAGGCTTTACAGAAAGCGTTGTACGACGCATGCCCCGCCTCGATCGGGAGCATCTCGCAGCAACCATGATGGTTGTGCGTGTTGAGGGTCTCTCAAGCATTTCGGAGACCCGCGGATTTGAGATTGAAGAAGAAGCCCTCTCGCAATCTGTAGCCCTTTTGAGCAATGCCGTTCGTCCGTCCGATGTCATGGCACGGTTAAGCAGCAACGTTTTCGTATTCTGGCTAGATGGCGGAGACCGTTTTGCTGCGGCTGAACGAGCTGAAAGAATTACTGCACACGGCGTGCCCATAATCGTCGACCCGCCGATCCATCTTGCAGCGCATATCGGGTTGGTCTGCCGGGAGCCCGGAATGACAGACACACCGGAGATGTTCCTCGAGCGGGCGCTTCAGGCTCTTAACGACGTTCCGGGACAGGATAGATTATGGTGCTTCTCTCATGAAGCACCATAATTATCACATCAAGCTGTAATCAGGGTTCCGGGTCCTGCCCGGGTGAAGAGTTCCAGCAGACAGGTATGCGGCACACGACCGTCGAGAATAACGGCAGCCTTGGCCCCTGCACGTACCGCCTGAAGGCACGTCTCAACTTTCGGGATCATACCGCCAGTGATCTGTCCCTCACGTATCAAACGATACGCCTCCTCGGCGGTAAGTTCCTCAATGACCTGTCCATGCTCATCGAGAACGCCAGGGACATCCGTAAGCATTAGCAGGCGCGTAGCATGCACCGCACCAGCTATGGCACCGGCAGCAGTATCCGCATTGATGTTATAGGTCTCGCCGTCGGCACCAACACCTACAGGAGCAATCACAGGAATCAGTCCAGAGCCGAGCAAGGCATATAGAACACGCGGGTCGATTTTCTCAGGCTCACCAACAAACCCAAGATCGATCACTTTCTCGATCTCGCTATCCGGGTCCCGGCGCGTCCGTACAAGTTTGCGAGCCATGATCAGGCCCCCATCCTTACCAGAAATACCAACAGCCAGAGCACCAGCACGGTTGATGAGTTCCGCGACCTGCTTGTTGACGCTACCTGACAGGACCATCTCGATAACATCAACCATGGACTGATCAGTGACGCGCAATCCATCAATGAATTCCGAGCGCAACTTCAGTCGCTCAAGCATGGAGCTGATCTGTGGACCACCACCATGCACAACAATCGGATTGACACCCACCAGCTTCAGAAGCGCAATGTCATGCCCGAAAGCATCTGCAAGACGCCCCTCACCCATGGCATGACCGCCATATTTCACAACGATGGTGTCACCAGCATATCGGCGAAGATAGGGAAGCGCCCCGGCAAGGATGGCAGCCTGCTGCTGCGCATCCGTCATGTCTGCAGCTATTGGAGGCTCACCGGCATTGCGGGGCTGAGTGCCATGAATGGTCTTGGTCATCGACAGAACAGTCCTTATGCGCGGAGCGGAGCAGGTTCCGCAAACTTGGCAATTTCTGCACGCAGATCAGGGATACCCTCACCTGTCTCGCTGCTTGTTGGGATAATGCGGGGAAAAGCTGCCGCATGCTTGGCAGCAAGCGCCTCAACCTCGGCAATTTTAGCAGTAAGCGCCTTAGGGCGGACCTGATCGCATTTTGTCAGAACAATCTGGAAAACCACTGCCGCACGATCCAGAAGCTTTATCACATCGAGATCAGACGACTTGATCTCGATACGGGCATCTAGCAACAAAATAACCCGGGCCAACGTAGTGCGCCCACGGAGATAGGCGAACATTGTGTTCTGCCAGTCTTCCTTTACGGCCTTCGATGCCTTCGCAAATCCGTAGCCAGGCATATCCACAAGCGTCAAACGTTCTGCCAGTGCGAAGAAATTGAGCTGCTTTGTCCGGCCCGGCTCAGAAGAAGCTCGAGCCAGGGCCTTACGACCGGTCAGAGCATTGATGATGCTCGATTTCCCGACATTCGAACGCCCTGCAAAAGCAATTTCAGGCCTCCCAGCATCAGGGAGCTGCTCGATTTTTTGAGACCCGAAGAAAAAGTCACATTCACCTGCAAACAGGATGCGTCCTTCTTCAATCTGCTCTTCGGTCGGAGGACTTGGAACCTCTTTCATGAAACTATCCTTCAACGGGTGACCGGAACAGGAAGCTTCGTACGACGCTGGATATAGCTCTGCTGGGCGAACGTCAGCAGATTGTTCCAAGTGTAATAAACGAGCAGGCCCGACGGAAAACTGGACATGAAGAACACATACACCAATGGCATAAACTGCATGATCTTGGCCTGCGCCGGATCCATCGTCACCATCGTCTGGCGCTGGAGCAGCCAGAAAGTAATACCCAGCGCCGTGCCCCAGATACTGATGTGCAAATAGGGTGCAATACTGGTCGGATCAAAAGGCAGCAGACCAAACAGATTCAGCAGATTTGTTGGATCAGGAACAGAAAGATCACGGATCCAGCCAAAGAACGGTGCATGACGCTCATCAATGCTGATATTCAGAATTTTGTAGAGACAGAAGATGATCGGAGCCTGAATCAGGATCGGAAGGCAGCCGCCAGCGGGGTTCACACCCTCCTGACGATATAGCGCCATAATCTTCTGGTTCATTGCCAGAGGATCATCCTTGCCCTTCTCCCGGATCTCCTGAACCTTCGGAGAGAGCAGACGCATTCTTGCGGAAGATGCAGCAGCCTTAGAAGCGAGCGGAAACAGAATAATCTTTACAATTAGCGTCAATGCCATCAGCGCGAGGCCGAAATTCCCGAGATAGGAATAAAGCCAGTGAAGCAGATGCAGCATCGGGCGCGTCAGGAAGCTGAACCAGCCGAAATCAATTGCCTTGTCAAAGTCAGGAATACGCAGCGTATGCGCATATCCTTCAAGCAGGCTGTCGACTTTCGCACCAGCAAAAACATGGCTGGCCTGCGCCAGCGAAGCACCAGGCATAATCTGCTGGGAGTTCTGCGACACGAAACCGATGCGATAAGATCCCTTCTCGCCGGGAACATATCCAAATGTAGCCGTTACCGGCGCATCAGGGTCCGCAGCAATAGCCGTCAGCCAGTACTTATCGCTGATACCACCCCAGCCACCATTACCAGACTGCGCCCAGTAGGTGTGATCGGGATGGTCTCCCCCCTTATGCAGGTTCTTGTAACTTTCATCCTGCAGGCGGCCATTCATGACCGCAATCGGTCCTTCATGAGCCGTGAAGGAACCAGTCTCGGACGGAAGGTAATTTCGCTCAACGCGCTGGAATGGCAGCAACGCAACAGGCTGACCAGAACTGTTGGCGACTTCCTGCTTAACCGAGAACATATAGTGCTGATCAAGGGCAACATGGATAGTGAAAAGTAATCCTGCACCGTTATCCCAGTGCAGTGTCACTGGATGATCGGGGGTAAGCTTCTGGTCACTGCTTTCCCATACCGTATTCACATCGGGAACGCGTGCGTTGGAACCGGCAGCATTATTCCAACCAATGACAACAAAATTCGGCTGAGAACTGCCATCATGGTCTAGCAGACGAACCAGCGGACTGTCTTTCGCAAGCGTCTCGCGATACTTCGTCAGAACCAGATCATCGAGCAAGGCGCCACGAAGATTGATCGAGCCTTCGACGTCAGTTCCCTGAACAGGAATACGCCGAGCCTCCGGAGCGGATACCGGCTCCTCTCCTGATACAGAAGGCGCAGACGATGATAGCTGCGCAGGCGCAGAGATCTTGGTGGCGTCTGGATGAGCATCCTCATGGGGCTTCGGCATGAAATAGTCGAAACCGATAAGGATAAGGGCCGAGAGAATTGTGGCCGCAATAATGCGCTTGATGTCCATCGGGCGTATGCCGGTCTTTCGTCTCACTGGGAAGTGCTGTGCTCAGTTGGCCGAAAAGCGCGACTAAAACAATAGGCAGTATGCGTTTTAGTACCGATGGCGCACAGGAGGATGATCGATCCCCCCCTTGGAAAAGGGGTGACATCGCAACAATCGACGCGCCGTAAGCCACGCTCCCACTATCGGACCATGGGTTCGGATGACCTGTGATGCATAAACGCTGCACACGGGATCAAAACGACAGTTTTTTCCGAGAAGCGGGCTAATGAACAGCCGATAAACGTCAATGAGCGTCAGCAGCAGAAAAGAAATCCCTTTCCCAGCCAGACGCATCATTTTTCGGTGCCCTTTCGAAGAGCCTTTCGAAGATCTTCCACCAGAAGCGGAAATTTCCGCTTGCGGGTCCCGTCACGTCCGATGAGGACGAAATCGCCGGAGGGAAGACCATCTTCACGCGCAACAAGACGGAGCGCCTCCCGAAGACGACGCCTTGTGCGATTGCGGATGACAGAATTTCCAACTTTTTTCGTGACGGTAAACCCGACGCGAGCTTCGTTGGCTCCATCTTCCTGCAGAACCTGCGTAACCATACCTGGAGTAGCGACCTTGCGCCCCTTCCCAGCAACACGCAGAAACTGCGGCCGCTTTTTCAGGCGACCTGGTGTGTAGTGCGGGTTCAGGCGGAAAGCTTCTTACGGCCCTTGGTGCGGCGGTTAGCCAGCACGCGACGTCCACCGACCGTCGCAGAACGCGTACGGAAACCGTGACGACGCTTACGGACCAGCTTAGATGGTTGATACGTGCGCTTCATGACATCGATCCTTAAAATCCATGCACCCGCCCCACTGGACACGTGCGTCGATCGGGCGCACGAAACGCCCGTTGATGAGAACCGGGCTTTTAAGCACCACGTTCTTGCATGTCAATGCTGTTAAGGAACATCCAATGCCGGAATCTGGCCATCCACAACCAGTTCACCCATCAGGCGATCAGGAAATCCTGCGTAGTCTGCGTCACGACCTGCGAAATGCACTGGCCCCGGCCATGATGACTGCAGATCTTCTCTCATCCCATCCGGACCCGCAGATCCGCCAGCGCGCGGACACCATCCTGAACTCACTGGACAGTGTCCTAAAAATTCTAAAAAAAACTACTTCTTCTCAATAAGCTCTGTCTTGTAGCCGTCAGGGTCTTCCACAAACGCAATGATGGTGGTGCCGAACTTTAGCGGCCCTGCCTCGCGCGTGACCTTACCGCCACCCTGACGGACCAGCTCCACCGTGGCAGCGACGTCCGGAACACCAATAGCGAAATGACCAAACCCAGTGCCAACTTCATAATTCTCGTCCTGATCCCAATTATGGGTCAGTTCGATTTCAGCCTGCCCATGATCGTTATCAGCGAATCCGATAAAGACAAGCGTATAGCGTCCTTCGCGCACTTCCTTACGACGCAGTTCATGCATCCCAAGCAGCTTGTAAAAGGCCAGACTGCGATCAATGTCGCGAATACGCACCATGGTATGCAGAAATGTGCTCATGATATTTCCTTCATTTCTTTTTCGCTCAGGCCGTACAGAAACAGACCTAAACGATCTGCCTCCATAATACAGGCGGCAGGATCTGTAAGGATTGTTCCATCAGCCTGAAACGCCACCCCCCTTAGCCCGCTTCTCGCTGCATTAGTGATCGTTACCGGACCTATTGTCGGCATGTCAGCGCGAAGCTCCTGACCGGTCTTTGGCATCTTGACCAGAACGCCCCCGACGGAATCCACCTGCTTCAGTTGAGCACAGCGCTCAAGCATGACATCAGTTCCCTCGAGAGCTTCTACCGCAAGAACCAGTCCGTTCTGGACAACACATCCTTGCCCGATATCCAGACAACTCATCACCGACAAAATTTTCAGGCCACGCCGAATGTCGGAGAAGCCTGTTTCATCCGGCACTTTTTTCCCCAAAGCTCCTTCAAGCCGGGTTTGCTGCTTCAGGAATTCATGCGCACCACGCACACGAAAACCTTCATTCTCCAGCACACGAACAATCGCTCCAAGCAGACCATCGTCGCCGGAAAATATCGCGCGCCCCAGCTTTGCGAGAATACGGGCGCCCTCTGCATCCGGACGAATATCACGCCATGCAGGCCTGCGAACTGGCCCAATCAGGACCAGCTCCGTGCACCCATGAAGATGCAGAGTGCCGAGAATATCTCCCGCGGCAGCAAGACGAATTATTTTATGCGGATATGGGGCCAGAAGCTCAGGATCAGCGAACCCCTGAAAGCCAACAATAAAAACCTGCCGCCCCTCTGCCAGCACACGCTCGGCGACCTGAGAAGGTAGAGGGCCACCACCGGCGAGAATGCCAACAACGCCCTCCGCAGCGACAATCATGCGCCTTCGGTGTCGGCAGAACCTTCACCGCGCGCAACGCGTGTCAGGCCGCGATGACTGGGAGCTTCCATAAAATCAAGCATCTCCGCAATACGTGGAAGATGACCGTATTCTGTACGCACGGCTGCAATCCGGGCCTCCAGAACCGTCTCGCTGCCGCCATGACGCGGGTATAGCTCACGAAAAGCACGTCGCATTGCCTGCATCTCGTCTGGAGCGACACCGGAGCGCTTGAGGCCAATCCAGTTTAGTCCAACGAGGCGAGCACGGTTTCCCAGGACGCTTCCATAAGGAATGACATCCATCTCCACCCCGCAGACCCCACCGACAACCGCACCACGTCCGACACGAACAAACTGGTGCAAAGCCGCTGACCCCATGACCTTTGCATCGTCGGCAATCTCAACATGACCGCCCATGACGACATTGTTGACGATAATGACACGGTCCCCAATCAGGCAGTCATGCGCGATGTGAGCATTCGCCATCACCAGACAGTTCGAGCCAACACGAGTCAGCGCCTCTCCCTGAGCGGTGCCACGATGGATCGTCACGTTCTCACGAAGGACAGTCCCGGCACCAATTTCGCAGAAAGTCGGCTCGCCAGCATATTTCAGGTCCTGAGGTGCCAGACCGATCGTCACGAAAGGATAAACCTCGACGCCTTCGCGAAGAGTCGTATGTCCGTCAACGATTACAGATGCATGCAGGTGAACCCCATCAGCAAGCGTGACATGCGGCCCCACCATACACCATGGGCCAATACGGACATTTTCTCCGATACGCGCACGTTCATCAACGATTGCAGACGAATGGATATCTGCGGTCTCAGGCCTTTTTACCGGCGTCTGCATCTATCAACCCATAATCATAGCGCTGAAGGTGGCTTCAGCCACGGAAACGTCATCAACCTTGGCAATACCCTTGAAGCGCCAGACATTCGCCCGTGAGCGTTCCTTGACAACATGAATGCGCAGCTGATCGCCAGGCCCAACGGGGCGACGAAACTTCGCACCTTCGATCGTCATGAAATAGACGAGCTTGCCTTCAAATGCCTTTCCAAGCGTCAGAACAACCAGCGTAGCCGCCGTCTGCGCCATTGCTTCAACGATCAGAACACCCGGCATGACAGGACGGGCCGGAAAATGCCCTTGGAAAAAAGGCTCGTTAACCGTGACATTTTTGACGCCGATCGCAGACTCCCCGGCCTTGATCTCAACCATTTTGTCGATCAGGAGGAACGGGTAGCGATGCGGAATGGCCTGCATAATCTGGAGGACATCAATGCTCTCGGGAACCTGATGCGCCTGCTCTGCCGGGGCCTCTACTTGATCCATCTTCTTACCATACCCTTTAGTGGCCGTTATTCAGTCGTTGCAACCGGGGCAACGGAAAGCGTCCTTCTAACAAAGCTGCCTTCAAGACGCTATCCACTGCCGAAACAGAGCTCAGGAGGCGTCTTTTTTCGACATCTTGCGCAGGGTCGCGACGTTTCGGAAAAACTCACGGAAGGGCATTGCCGGGCTGCCAATCACATCAGCGCCTGCATCCACATCAGACATAACACCACACTGCGCGCCGACGCGCGCCTTGTCGCCAATCTTTATGTGCCCAATAAGACCTGCCTGAGCTGCGATGGTGACAAAATCACCCAGCTCGGTAGAGCCCGAAATACCCGCTTGAGACACCACAATGCAGCAACGCCCCAGTCGGGCATTATGACCAATCTGCACAAGGTTATCGATGCGCGTTCCAGCCCCGATCAGCGTATCCTTCATCGAACCGCGATCGATTGTAGAATTGGCTCCAACCTCAACGTCATCTTCAATGATAACGAGACCAAGCTGCGGAACAGTTTCAAAGCCAGCAGGCCCCACAGCAAAGCCGAAGCCATCCTGCCCGATACGCACCCCGGGATACAGCGTCACGCGATTGCCAATCAGCGAATGCGACACAGCAACATGCGCCCCGATGCGGCAATTTTCTCCGATCTGGACATTCTCGCCAATAACAGCATGCGCTGAAATAACGCTCCCGGCGCCAATCCGCGCGCCATCTCCGATAACCGCCAGAGGACCGATTTCGACATTCTCACCGATCTGTACGTTGTCACCGACAATGGCAGAAGGATGCCGCACGCTGCGGGAAGACGGAACGGGGTGGAAATGCGAGGCCACACGAGCCCATGCCAGATAAGGCGCCTTACTGATCAGCCCTGCTGTGTGAGCTGGAAGTTTTTCGGAGAAGGCTGGCCCAAGGATTACCGCGCCTGCCTTCGTCTCCTCAAGGAGAGGCAGATAACGACGATTATCCAGAAAGCTGACTTCATCAGGGCTTGCCACGTGCAGCGGCGCAACCCCGGTGAACACCTGCCCGTGCCTTCCGTCTGCCGCCTCCCTGATATCGGCACCTGAGACCGCTGCAAGGTCAGCAAGACTAAAAGGCCCAACCCTATGAAAGAAGCGGCGGTCTCCCGGAAGACTATCCGGGAGAGTGGAAGAAACTGCCATGGATCGCTGACCTCAGGGATGTTGGCGCAGAACTGAATCCGGCTGAGCAGAAGGCTGCGAAGCTGCAGCTTCCTGTGGAGCAGGCGCTTGATGCATCAGGCGCTCTTCATCTGCGGTCGTGGGCATCTTTCCAGACTTGGCAAGTTGCTCCGGATCAACCCCGTCATCGGGAATGAACACATGCGGCAGAACCTTGTTCAGACGCATCGCCACTTCTTCAGTGATGTCCTGACCACCGACATGCAGAACAACCTGCTCACCATGCATGATGAGATTCATGCTATGAGACGCTGCGACCTGAGCAATAATTCCATTCCCCTCTTCAAGCTCGCGCTCGATCTGGTGGAATGCAACCTGCGCGGCTTCCTGAATGATACGGGCCTGATTGCCGAAATCGCGCTGGTCTTTTGCGCGACGCTCCTGCAGATGACGCTCCCGAAGCTGAATCTGGTCCGATGTGAGAGTGCGGGCCTGCGCCTGAAGCTTCTGCTGCTCCCCCCTCCATGCAGCTTCTTCCCGCTGAACTGCCTGAGCAAGCCGGTCACGGCGCGCACCGAGGGTCTGCTGGATCTCCTGATTGGCCGAGGAGAGCTGCATAACCCCCTGCACGTTGATAATACCAATAACAGCAGCCGGCGGTGGGGCAGCTTTCGGGATAGACGGAGGTGTTGGAATGGGGGGCAGCGGCAGAACAGGAGGGGTCTGTGGCTGCGTAGGCTGTGCCTGATCGTCACCACCCTGCTCATCAGCAGGAGCCTCGACCGGCACGCGACGCGTAACAGGGTGCGCCGGAGCCGAAACATCAGGATGTGCCGTCTTGGGCACAAACCAGCCACCATTCCCAGCGGACTGGGCATGAGCAACAGGGGCAAGAGCAAGCGTCGTTGCGGCCATCAGCGCACAGACAGATGTCGCGCGCGACAGGGACGTCAGAAACATGACAACCTCTTGAAAAGGGGCTGGAGAAAAAAAGGTCGGAACAGCAATCCTGTTAGAACTGCTGACCAAAACCAAAACGGATCGGGTAGAGGCGGTCACCATGTTCTTTACGAATGGGGATCGCGCCATCGATATTGACGAGGCCGAACGGGCTCTTCCACGAAATACCGATACCCGTTGAAACACGCGGAATCAGAGTATCACCAGTAATGGGCGTGTAGAGCGACGTGTTTCCATATTTCTGATAATTGTCATAACGATGTTTCACGCGCACACCAGCGAGACCACCGGCATCAACAAAATAACGACCGGAAATACCCAGATCGTCTCCCATGGGCAGTGGGAAATTGACCTGCGCAGACGCCGTATACATCAGACGGCCACCAAGAAGATCTTCTTGACCAGCCAGCGGGCGATAATTCGAGCACTTACCGTCAGAATCGTAGCTTAGGCAGATATGACCGGAACGCGGTCCAGCACCACCCTGGAGGAAGCCACGCAGGTTTTGACCACCAAGATAGAAGTTATCAATGATGTTCTTGTTGCTGTTGGAACTCCAGTCTCCCATGTAACCAGCACCACCCTTAAACTGAACGGTCCAGTCATGGTTGCCGGTCAGATCATCAAGAGGGATATAGTATGCGCCGTCAATTTTAGCGCGTCCGTATTTCACGTTACCACCGAGGCCCGCGAAATCACCGGCAATTTTCAGCATGTAGCCGCTATGAGGCTTCATCCGATTGTCACGGCGATCATATGTCAGCGCTGTGCTCAGCTGCGACAGCAAGGACCAGCCACCTGAATCCTGAACATACTGGGACGGGACGTAAGCATAACCATATGCTGCCAACTCATCGGCATCGCCAGAGAAGAAATTACCGACGTCACGATCAACGAGCGTGTAGCTGAACGACTGCGAAAGATATCGGTTATAAGAATAACCCATACGCAGCGTCATACCGTACTGCGCTTCACGATAGCTCTGATACGTCTGGTAATTGTTCTGAATGAAATAGAAGTCAGCACCCGCAACAAGATTACGGTTTAGGAAGTATGGGTCCGTAATCGAGATATTGGCCTGCTTTTCATAGTACGCAACCGTACCCGAAACGCCTGCATCAATACCCGTGCCCAGAAGGTTGTGCTGCTTGATAGAAGCGTTACCCAGAATACCAACATCAGTAGAATAACCGCCACCCAGCGAAAATTCGCCCGTTGGCTTCTCTACAACATTCGCAGACACGTTCACCCGATCAGGCGCAGAACCCTGCGTCTGATCAACGGAAACGGTGCTGAAATAGCCAAGGTCCTGAAGGGCAAGCTTGGTATATTTGCGGTCAAACGGGGTGTACGGGTCACCCTCAGCCATCGGAAGATTGCGGCGGATCACACTGTCCCGGGTGATCGTATTGCCGTTGATGTCAATACGATCGACGTAAACATGCGGACCTTCTGTGATATCAAACAGCAGATCAACAACGTGCTTTTCTGGATTTCTCGCAATCTCGGACCGCACCATTGCAAACGGATGACCCGTTGCCTGCAACCACTCCTGCATGTTTGTGGAGTTATGCTGAATGGCGGTACCATCATACCACTGATGCTTGAATAGCTCGATATGGCTATGCATCATCTCCGGCGTCACATGACGGACGTTAGAACGGACTTCGGTCTTGCCCAGACGGTAACGTTCACCCTCGTTCAGTGTGAACGTAATGTAAAATGTCTTGTGGTCAGGAGACAGTTCGCCCGTCGCATCGATCATACGGAAATCGACGAAACCGTTATGGAGATAGAAACGACGCAGTAGCTCGGCGTCATACTTTACGCGCTCAGGGTTATATTCATCCGACGACGAAAAGAAGCGATACCAGGTCGTCTCCTTGGATGACACAACTTGCGCAAGACGCGCTTCGCTGAATGCGTGATTACCAACAAAGACAATCTTGTTAATGAGAGTCTGCTGCGCTTCGTTGATCTTGAAAACGACGTCCACCCGATTGTGGGACAGTTTCACGATCTGTGGCGTCACCGTAGCGCCAAAGCGAGCCTTGCTGGCGTACTGGTTAAGAATCTTCTGTCGATCGGAAGCTGTCGTCTGCGCGGAAAAAACGGCCCGGGGACGCAAGCTGATTTCCTTGCGGAGATCCTCGTCCTTCAATGCGTGATTTCCCTCGAAGGAAATACGGTTCACGATTGGATTTTCGACAAGGTCAACCTGAAGCGTGCCACCATCGCGGTGCAGCGTCACGTCCTTGAACAGGCCCGTCGCATAAAGGGTCTTGAGCGAACGATCCAGATCATCCTGATTGAACGTGTCACCAGGCTGGGCAACCATGTACGACAGGACTGTGCTGGTCTCGATGCGACTGTTTCCAGACACCGTGATGGCCTGGATCACATTACCACTCGAAGCCGCACGCACGACAGGATGATGGCCTGTGCCGCGAGCCTCGGCCACTCCCAAGGCTGTCGGCAGCAGACACGCTGATGCGAGCAACATCAGACGCATGTTCGAAGGCCGGAAACCTCTTGAGCGTGATCCTGACAAACCGGTGTTCCTTGTAACAGATTTCCGCAGACGCTCTTCGCGCCATGTCATTGGCGGAGGTATCCGAAAAGCCCCCTGCCATGCAAGACGTCCCTGCGTAACGGATGATTATCAGCGGTATCTTTGTTCTTTTTAAGCCACGCTCAGGTCACTTAGCCACCCATATGTGCAAGCCAGTGAAAGAGACCGATATTCGTAAGGTCGTTCAGGGTCGAAAAAAGGAATAGAGCGCCAATGAGCGCCATTCCCACCTGCATACTCACTTCCTGAACACGCCTTGAAACAGGGCGCCCCTTGATAGCCTCGATAGCGTAGAACAACAGTCTTCCACCATCCAGAACCGGGATTGGAAAGAGGTTTATCAGGCCAAGATTAATCGACAGCAGCGCCATGAACGATACGACACTGGCAATTCCGTACTGGGCCACCTGCCCGGACATCTGCGCGATTCGGATGGTACCACCCAGTTCGCGTGCACTTCTTTGTCCGCTGACAATCTGCCAGACGCCCTCAAGAACCTGACCGCACATGGACCAGGTTGCCTCGACACCGGAGACAAAGGCTGTGGGTATCGGCATACGCTTGCCCGGCACGGCAGAGAAGCCGATACCCAGACGACCAAACACTTTGTTGCCCTGTTTGAACGTGTCAAACGTCACGGGAAGCGATAGGTCCTGCCCTGCACGGCGAATTGCGAGAATTGTATTCTCACCGGGGTGCGCAGCGACATTGGACTGAATGTCTTCTGCGCTCATGACCTTGAGATCACCGATACGCGTTATGATGTCGCCGGTCTTTACACCTGCATGCTCAGCCGCACTGTTGCTGACAACGACGCTGATTTCGGGCTTTACCTCAGGCTTACCAACCACTGCGAAGAGAATGGTGAAAGCGAGAATGGCAAAAATAAAATTGAAAACCGGCCCCATGATAATGACGATAGCCCGCGACCCCACAGACTTGTCATGAAAAGTCTTACCAGGGATCCAGGCGGCCTTCTGCTCGTCGGTGGCATCGTCCGGCCCCTCAAAACCGTGAGGCTTCACAAACCCCCCGAGCGGGATAGCACTCAGGCGCCATTCAGTGCCCGAACGATCATACCAACTCCGGATGGCCGGACCGAAACCGATCGAAAACGTCTCAACCTTAACGCCACGCCAGCGTGCTGCCAGATAATGACCAAGTTCGTGGATGAACACGAGAACACCCAGAATCAGCACATAGGCAACAACCGTGCGGATCAAATCATGCATGCAGAGCAGCCTCGGTTATTCCATCAATCGGGGACGATGCGTTGGCAATATAAGTCTCTGCCAGCCTTCTGCCTTCCGCATCCCAGTGCAGAACCTCGTCAATGCTTTGCAGTTCAGGATTTGACTTCATACCCTGCAGAGCACTGTCAATCGTATCGCCAATCCCGAGAAAGCCGATACGCTTGTTAAGAAATGCGTCGACAGCCACTTCATTTGCTGCCGAGAATACTGCCGGAGCAGCTCCCCCTGCCCGCAGAACCTGACGCGCAAGACGCAGCGGAACAAAGCGCGCCTCATCAGGCTTTTCAAAATCCAGCCGCCCGAATGCCGCCAGATCCAGCCTGCCGCAGGATGTATCCATCCGTGTCGGCCATGCAAGTGTGTGCGCTATGGGGATGCGCATATCTGCCGATCCCATCTGCGCCACCAGACTTCCATCCCGGAACTGCACAAGCCCATGCACCACTGACTGCGGATGAACGAGTACGTCGATGCGGTCCTCGGTCAGACCAAAGAGGCGCGCGGCCTCAATCACTTCCAATCCCTTGTTCGCCATGGAAGCGGAATCAATCGTGATCTTCGCACCCATTGTCCATGTAGGATGCTTGAGCGCCTTTTCTGGTGTCGCGATCCGCATCTCTTCCAGGCTTGAACAGCGAAACGGACCGCCAGATGCCGTCAGCACGATCTTCTCGACAGTGGACATGTCGCAACCGCCGAGAGCCTGCGCAATCGCATTATGCTCGGAATCCACTGGAAGCAGAGTTGCTCCAGCAGCGGCAACAGTTTTGAGCATGACGTCACCTGCACAAACAAGAGCTTCCTTGTTTGCCAGGGCAATCGCATGGCCATTTCTAGCCGCGGCAAGCGTAGGCTCAAGCCCCGCGGCACCCGTAATGGCCGCCATCGTCCAGTCCGCCTCAAGCCCCCCCGCCTCAATGACCGCCTGCCGACCAGCGGCAACACGGATACCTGTATCCGCAAGAAGGGATTTTAGTTCACCGTAGAGGCGCTCATCGTGGATAACCGCGACTTCCGCCCGAAGTTCTCTCGCCTGTTCAGCCAAAAGCTGCACGTTACGGCCACCAACAAGTGCCCGCACCTCAATCTGGTCAGTGATTTGACGAAGAAGATCAACAGTGGAGGTTCCGATGCTGCCCGTGCTGCCCAGAACGCTGATACGACGCCGCTTCATGCCATCAGAACAGTCAGCCATGAGGGATACTCCCGTGTGAAAAACCCTGAGCCACAGCGCCTGCGACCAGAGCATCAGGTGTTGCAGACCAGAATGGCTGCCCCAGAACGGCGAGCGAGATCAGCGCCGCCACAGGGGCCGCAGCGAGCAGCCCATCGAAACGATCCAGAAGACCGCCATGACCGGGGATCAACCGGCCTGAATCCTTGACACCAAGGCGTCGTTTCACAGCGCTTTCCAGAAGATCACCGCTCTGCGAACAGACCCCAAGAACCGCACCCCAGACAAACGCAGACCCCACGGCTCCGTAGCCTGAAAAAAATGCGACCAGCCCACCGGCAACGGACGCTCCTACCAGCCCGCCCAGAGCGCCCGAACGGGTTTTTCCAGGGGAGATGGACGGTGCAAGCTTGGGGCCGCCAAAAATGCGCCCCGCAACATATGCCATGCTATCGCTCGCGACCACGACAGCAATGACAAACATGACAGACGCCGCACCAGACGGAAGATGACGCAGCCAGAGCAACGATAGGCCGCCAACAATCGCAACAGCGACGGGCACACAGAAACGAGCACCGAAAACAATTGCCATGACAGCCATGCCCAAGGCGGCAGTCCATTCCCCCTTCAACGCAGCGATACCGGAAATCACTGGCCACAGCAGTAACAACGCCCCGCGCCATGTCCTGAGATTTTGGCCGGCAAGCGTCTCACCTTCCCAAGCCAGCCCAAACATCGCCAACAGGATGAGCACGTCATAAACCGGCCCGCCGAGCCAGATGCACACGCCTGCGACAGGAACGATTACAGCTGCAGACGCCAAGCGCAAACCGAGGTCAGACCAGCGTGAAGATGTGGTGACGCTCATTGGGGACGCCCACCAAAACGGCGCTTGCGAACAGCATAACGCGCCATCACATCACCGAATTCTGCCTCACCGAAATCGGGCCACAGAACATCCAGAAACACAAGTTCAGCATACGCCGATTGCCAGAGCAGGAAATTTGAAAGCCGACACTCACCACTCGTCCGCACGACCAGATCCGGATCAGGGATGTCCGCAGTCTGGAGTACATCATCGATCATTGCTTCATCGATGCTGGATGTCGATATGTCGCCATTCGCCACACGCACAGCAAGTTTTCGGGCAGCCTGCACGATATCAGCACGCCCCCCATAGGACAGTGCGAGCGTCAATGTCAGCGTCGTGTTGTTAAGGGTCTTGGCTTCCGCACGCGTGAGTTCATCTCGCAATGCACTATCAAAGCGCTCAGGTTCACCTATGACACGCAGGCGAACACCCTGCTCATGTAACTCGTTGAGCTTATGGCGCAAATAAAAGCGTAAAAGGGATGTCAGATCCCCGATTTCCTCGGAAGAACGCCGCCAGTTCTCAGAGGAAAAAGCATAAAGCGTCAGATACCGAACGCCATGCTGGACCGCCGAACGAACGCATTGCTGCACAGCCTCCGCGCCCTGACGATGACCGGCAGCAACGGGCAGTCCGCGCGCGCGCGCCCACCGGCCATTCCCATCCATGATGAGAGCCACATGGCACGGAACCGAATTCCCCCCCCCCTCCTTTTGAGGCAAGGGTATATGGGAAAAGCGGCTTGAAAGGGGGCCAGCAGACAATGAAAATCAGACCTGCTTGATTTCGCGCTCTTTCTCAGCGAGCGTATCGTCAATGCGCTTGATGTAACTGTCTGTCAGCTTCTGGATCGCTTCGCTCCAGACCTTGAGATCATCCTGGCTGATCTCGCCTTTTTTCTCAAAGCCCTTTGACTGATCCATACCGTCACGACGGACGCCACGAACAGCAATTTTGGCATTTTCCGCATAACGACCTGCCGCTTTCGCAAGCTCGATACGACGCTCTTCCGTCAAAGCGGGGATCGGAACGCGAATAGTCTGCCCGTCAGAAGACGGATTCAGGCCCAGGCCACTATCACGAATTGCCCGTTCAACGGCACCGACAACAGTGCGATCCCATACGGAAACCGTCAGCATGCGTGCTTCTGGAACAGCAATGGAGCCAACCTGGGAAAGAGGCACCTCGGATCCGTATGCTTCGACGCGAACCGGCTCAAGCAGGTTCGGGCTGGCGCGACCGGAGCGCAGACCAGACAGATCACGACGCAGACTTTCCATTGCACCGTCCATACGGCGCGTGAGATCGTCTACCAGGGCATTCAGGTCAGCGGACATGAGCTGTTCCTTTCAGTTCGACTTTGACGTCAGGATCAGGAGGGTTCCTGAAATTCAGATGATATTGAGACTCAGGAAGCCTCAACGATACGTGTGAAGAGGCCCTCGCCACGCATGACAGCACTAAACGCGCCAGGAGCATGAATGTTGAAGACCACAATCGGAAGCTTGTTTTCGCGGGCAAGACTGATCGCAGCGGCGTCCATGACATTCAGGTCACGAGCAAGCACTTCGAGATAGGTCAGCTGCGAGTAGCGCTCTGCATCCGGATTACGACGTGGATCAGCGGAATACACACCGTCAACCTGCGTTCCCTTGAGTAGAGCATCACACTCCATCTCGTTGGCCCGCAGCGCCGCTGCAGTATCCGTCGTGAAGAACGGGTTGCCAGTACCAGCCGCGAAGATGACAACGCGACCTTTCTCCATATGACGCACCGCACGACGACGAATATATGGCTCGGCAATCGATGCCATCTGTATCGCCGTCATGACACGGGTCTCAACGCTGCGACGCTCAAGCGCATTCTGGAGCATCAGTGCATTGATGACCGTGGCCAGCATGCCGGCATAGTCGCCCTGAGCACGATCCATACCTTTGGCTGCGGCTGCAATTCCACGGAAGATGTTGCCACCTCCCACGACAAGACAAACCTGCACGCCAGTCGCAGCGACGGCCGAAATATCGGCGGCAACGGCATCCACCATTTCCGGGTCGATCCCAGAAGGACCGCTACCCATCAGCGCTTCGCCTGACACTTTAAGCAGGACGCGCTTATACGAAAGGCTCTGTTCTCGATTTTCGGTCATAGTGCCCGTCTCTGATTGGATTGTGGAACGTGCGCCTGTCATACAGAGGCAAGGGGTAAGGAACAAGCGAGGCAGTATGAAAGAACTGTCTTCGCTGCACTGGTCTGCGGATCAGGTGTTGTCGTCCAGTCCGATTGCACGCAGCCGGGCCTTTTCCTCATCCCACCCTGCACGCTCCTTGACGTTCAGGAAGAGATGACAGGGCCGGTCAAGCAGATCCTGAAGTTCAGCGCGGGCACGGGCACCGATGGACTTGATCTTTTGGCCACCCTCACCGATCAGGATCGCCTTGTGTCCGGGGCGGGAAACGTAAATCGTCACTTCGATACGCACAGATCCATCCGGGCGCTCCTTGAAGCTCTCCGTTTCCACAGTTGCCTGATATGGAATCTCCTCATGCGTCTGCATGAAAATCTGTTCACGCACCAGTTCAGCCGCAAGAAGACGATCAGGCAGATCTGTCAGATCGTCTTCCGGGTAGAGGAACGGACCCTCCTCAAGCGCACCGGCAACATGATCCATCAGATCCTCAACACCGTCACCAGACCGGGCACTTACCATGAATACGTGCTCAACCTTGATCAGTCCGCTGATTTCCTGCGTCAACGGAAGAAGGCGCGCTGGCCCAACAAGATCGGTTTTGTTCAGTACAAGCCAGACCTTCTTGCTGCTCTGAGAAAGCTTCTCGACAATCTCGCGAACATCATCGCGTAGACCTGCCTTGGCATCAATCATAAGAAGCGTGAGATCAGCGTCCTGGGAACCGTTCCATGCCGCATTGACCATCGCACGATCCAGACGGCGACGCGGCTTGAAAATGCCCGGGAGATCAACGAAGATCATCTGCGCCTGATCGCGCATGACAATCCCAAGCGTCCGAAAACGGGTAGTCTGCGCCTTGGGACTGACGATCGAAAGCTTTGCTCCCGAAACCCGGTTAAGCAACGTCGATTTACCCGCGTTGGGCGCACCCACAAGAGCAACGAAGCCACAGCGTGTGGTCATGTTCTGATCCTTGTTCCCGGCGGAAACGGCAGGAATATTCACGAATCGCCTCCCTGCCCGAGTTTATTAAGAAGGTCTGTGGCAGCAGCACTTTCTGCAAGCCGTTTGCTGCCTGCCTCCCCATTTCCCGTCATTCCGCGGGCACTGACCGAGACCCGGAACACCGGAGCGTGTGACGGGCCTTCGGTTGAGAGAAGTTCATATTTCGGAAGCGTCTGCCCTTTGGACAGCAGAAACTCCTGCAAGAGCGTCTTGGGCTCTTTGTGAGGGCGTGCATGGCTGTCGATGCGCGAGCCCCACTGCCGCCGTACAACCTGACGCGCCGGCTCCAGCCCTGCATCCAGATAAAGCGCACCAAGCAATGCTTCCATCGCATCAGCGCGGATACTTGTCAGTTTCCGGATGCCAGCGGCTTCCTCATGAGGCGAAATCTGAAGAGCGCTTGACAGACCAATGCCATCAGCGATGTCTGCCAGAACAGTGCGCGACACCAGATGCGCATGGCGCGGGCCGAGAGCACCCTCCTGTTCCTGCGGATAACGCTCCAGCAACCATTCCGCCATCAACAGGCCCAGCACACGATCACCAATGAACTCCAGACGTTCATTGGAGCCGCTTCCCTTGGGAGGCAGATTACGCTTGGCCTTTCGAGGGTCCCGCCCTGATACGGCAGAACGGTGCGTCAAAGCTTCCTGTAACAGTTCAGGCTTCGAAAAAACGTGCCCCAGCAGATCCTGCATGGTGGCCAGGGCATCTTCAGGAGAAAGCTTCATTTGACGATATGCAGAAAACGGTTCCAGCGCACTTCCACAGGCCAGTACCAGAACTGCCAGATCGGATGACGCTCATCGATGGAAAACAGAACAATAGGAGCGCGCCCAACAAGATTTTGCATTGGCACGAACCCAAGATCATCCGGTCCATCACCCTGAAAACGGCTGTCTGCACTGTCGTCGCGGTCATCACCCATCGCAAAGAAATGCCCTTCTGGCACAACATATTCGGGCGTGTCGTTAGCAAAGCCATCATCAGTCAGCTTCAGAATATCGTGCACCACGGGTGCTCGACCGCCACTACCCGGAAGCGTTTCACGATAGAGCTGGCCACTTAACAGGCGATTGCTCTCGTCCAATATCTCATAATGACCCAACGGGTCACGCTGAAGCTCGATGCCATTGATGAAGAGCTTACCACCCGTGACCTGAATATGATCTCCCGGAAGCCCCACAATACGCTTGATATAATCAATCGACGTATCGCGGGTAAAGCGGAACACAGCCACATCTCCACGATGCGGCTCGGAACCAAAAATACGCCCCTGAAACAGATTGAGCGAGAACGGGAACGAAAAGCGCGAATAGCCATAGCTGGACTTTGAGACCAGTACGAAGTCGCCAATCTGCAGCGTCGGGATCATGGAGCCAGACGGGATATTGAACGGCTCCACAACCAGCGAGCGCACGGCAAAAACAGCCAGAACAAGCAGAATGAAAAAGCGGAGGCTCTCGCCCCACGTTTCTTCACGCTTTGCTGGGCGTGATCCGTTTTCCGGAGACTGTCCGGGACTATTTTCCTGAATCATGGGACGCTCTTAACCCAGCTTCCTGTTATTGGCGAGACTTCACGCTGCCACAGCCTGAATGATCACCTGCGCCAGTGCAAATGGAGGATCATCCGTCAGACTAACAAGCACTTCCGCACGATGTCCCGCCGGAGCCAGACTGTCGCACACATCCTTGGCCCGACCAGACAAAATAAGCACAGGCGCGCCACTTTCACTGTTGATGACACCCACATCCTGAAGCTGGACGCCGTTGGCAAAGCCGGTTCCCAAAGCCTTGGCACAGGCCTCCTTGGCGGCCCATCGCTTAGCATAGCTTCCCATACGTGCTGCACCCGACAGGCGGTCGGCATGCTCACGTTCAGCAGCCGTGAAAACACGGTCAAGAAAACGGTCCCCGAAGCGCTCGATGCTGCTCTCAATACGGGGGATCATGCACAGATCCGTGCCCATGCCGAGAATCAAACGCTCATCCCTTCGCTCGCTCTACCTGCATTACACCAACTGCTGTCCGGAACGCGGCAATCAACGACGAGAGATGACGCAGATCCCGCACCTCAAGATCAACCAGAACCTCCATGAAATCGAGCTGACGGTTCACGATCTTCAGGTTGATGACACTGCCATTATGCTTGGATGCCACATTTGTAAGGGTCGCGAGAACCGTGGGTTCGTTCGCCGCCACAACAGAAAGGCGCGCAGTATATGGCGTAGCCTCACGTGAACGGCCCAGCGCCTCATAATCCCAGTCTATTTCAAGGAAACGCTCAGGCGTATCTGCAAAGCTCGACAGATTCTGACAGCCACGGCGGTGAATGGTTACCCCCTTCCCTTGCGCGATAATCCCAACAATCGGATCACCCGGCAGCGGACGACAGCATCCAGCAAAATGTGTGGCTATTCCGCTACCGACACCTTTGAGAATGGCACCCGAATTATCGGTATTCGCGCGCCCAGCAGGCATACCCAAACTGAGCGACTGGCCCATTCTCGGCGACAGGCCAGGAACCATTCGCGGCGCACGGACTGTCTGTCGCAAATCCGGGTACGCAGTGTTGACGACATCTTTCGGGCCGATCTGGCCATTGCCCACAGCGACATACAAATCTTCGACGGAAGCCTGCCGCAATTCCTTGAGAACGCCGTCCAGCACCTTTTCGGAACCGTCCACACCTTCCTGACGGAACGCCTTGGCAATGCTGGCACGACCATTGTCGATATTCACCTGACGCTGCTGGGCGGCCATGAAACGGCGAATGCGGGCACGTGCCTTGCCGGTTGCAACAAACCGCTCCCAGGACGGAGACGGCGTACCGCCACGCGCGGTCATGATCTCTACCTGATCGCCATTCTGAAGCTCGTGCCGCAGAGGCATCAGCCGACCATTTACTTTGGCGCCCACACAAGTGTCGCCTACCTGACTGTGCACAGCATATGCAAAATCAACAGGCGTCGCACCACGCGGCAGCGATATCAGCTGCCCCTTTGGCGTGAAGCAGAAAACCTGATCCTGATAGAGCTCGAGTTTCGTATTTTCCAGAAACTCATCTGGCGCCTGACTGTCTTCCAGAATTTCCAGAAGATCCTGAACCCAGCGCAATTTCCGCGTCTGGGCACCAAACGCGGAAGACAGCGCCGCAGTCTCGCGCTCTGTAGGCGTGGCATCTTCCTTATATGCCCAGTGCGAGGCTACGCCGTTTTCCGCAAGGTCATGCATTCCCGCTGTACGGATCTGCACTTCGATCTTCTGGTTTCTGGGATGCCGGAGAGTCACACCCGTATGCAGGCTCTGATAACCATTGGCCTTTGGGGTGGAAATGTAATCCTTGAAACGCCCGGCGATCATTGGATACGCGCCATGGATCGCACCCAGCGCCATATAACAGGCATCACGGCTCGGAACGATGAGACGGAATGCCATCAGATCGGAAAGCTGCTCGAACGCAACATTGCGCCGCTGCATTTTCTCCCAGATGGAGAATGGGGATTTTTCACGCCCCGTAACTTCGACGGTCTCAAGGCCAGCCTCTCCACAAAGAGCAATCAACTCCTTGCGAATATGCTCAATAACATCAGCGCCCTGTCCGCGAAGAAAATTTAGCCGCGCACGGATCGTCGCATCTGCTTCGGGCTCAAGCTGTTCGAATGACAGATTCTGCAGCTCGGTCTTGACCCGATCCATACCAATACGCTCAGCAAGCGGGGCATAGATATCCATCGTCTCGCGCGCGATACGCTGGCGACGATCGAGGCGCTGAACGTAATGTAGCGTCCGCATATTGTGCAAACGGTCTGCCAACTTGACGATGAGCACACGAATATCGCGAGACATCGCCAGAACAAGCTTACGAAAATTTTCTGCCTGCTTAGTACGGTCAGACTGTAGCTCAAGCCGTGTAAGCTTGGTTACACCATCAACGAGAGAGGCAACGTCCTCACCGAAATCTGTCTTGAGAGCACCACAGGAAACACCCGTGTCTTCCACAGTGTCATGCAAAAGCCCGACCATGATGGACGTAACATCCATGCGCATTCCCGCAAGGATGTTGGCAACAGCTATAGGGTGGGTGATGTAAGCATCGCCATTATCGCGACGCTGACCGTTATGCGCGTTTGCGGCAACGTCATATGCTGCCTCGACACGGGCGAGGTCAGCAGTCGGATCATAGCTCGAAATCCGACGTAAGAGGCCGCTGATGGGAGGCTTGAAGTCCCCCGTTGCAGCCTCTTGCTGCTTAACGACGGCGGGACGTGCTTCGGACATGACGCACCCCCTCCGTCAGAAATCAGAACAGTGAATCAGCGACGACCACGCCCGCCAAGCTCGGCTTCAATGGCTGCAGCATCATCGGCAGACATGTTATCCGCCATGTGAGCATGTTCTTCTTCAGCAGATACATCCTGAAGACCGAAGATGTTCTGATCGGTCGGGATGAGGTCGAGAACCTCCTCATCTACGGGCTCTGGTTCCGGAGCACGGGCCAGAGAACGAACAATCCCGTCGCGGAGGCCATTGAGGCTGATTTTGTCTTCTGCAATCTCACGCAGAGCAACAACTGGATTCTTGTCGTTATCGCGGTCCAGGGTCATCTCTTCACCGCGCGAAAGGCCACGAGCACGCTGTGCGGCAAGCAGAACCAGTTCAAAACGGTTCGGAACCTTCTGGATGCAATCTTCGACGGTTACGCGCGCCATGCGACTGGCCCCCTTCGGGTAAATTCGATAACAAGATCGGGTAATGAGAAACTTCCCACTACCATGCAGGTTATGTGATTGCAATCTTGTGTGCCATATCCGTCATACCCCTGCCCTATTTGAGCTCTAGCTCATTTCATAAAAGGCGGTGACGGCTGTTTTTGTACACCCATTAAGATATATTATCACCTTCCAGGATACATAATGCTCCTTCGCCCCAACGAACGTACTGCTCTCTTCATTGATGGTGCCAGCCTTCATCACGCGGCACGAAACCTCGGTTTTGAGGTCGATTTCCGTAGTCTGCGCGGACTTTTTGAACGCGAAACCCTTTTCCAACGGGCGTTCTACTACGCAGCCATGCCCGAAACGGACGACTACTCCCCCCTCAAGCCTCTGACTGATTGGCTGGCCTATAATGGCTACCATCTGGTCATAAAAAGTGCGCGCGAGTTTACGGATCCTTCAGGAAGACGCCGTATGAAGGGGAACATGGATGTCGAATTGACCGTGGATCTTCTGGAGCAGGCTGGCCGTCTTGATCACGCTGTCATCATCAGCGGCGACTCAGACCTGCGACGTGCCGTCGAAGCCGCACAGTCTCGCGGGACACGAGTGACCGTGATCTCGTCTATCCGGACAACGCCACCAATGATCGGAGATGACCTGCGCCGTCAGGCAGACCAGTTCGTTGACCTGTCCGAGATTGCGCCAAGATTTACACGTCGCCCGTCAGAAGCGCGTCCACGGCAGCAGCAGGCTCCGGTCAGACATCCAGCAGACCTGAACAGCGATGAAATGAACGATTGATGACTTTCGCCTCCCCGCCTGAAACAATAGTTACGACAGATGATGATGCAAACGGGGAGGCCAGTTTTATCAGTCCCGGTTCTGTCTTAGAAAAAAAAATACCTGTGCTCGGCACAGAGCCCGTCGTAACTGAATCTCTAGGGCCTCTTTCTGCAGAGCTGCTCGTGGTGGGGCTCGACAGCACCTTTGCCACGCACTTTACAGAAATGGATATAATCCAGGACGCAGGCATCACATTCGATGCCGCTCCCGACGAAGCTCTCATCAGCGCACGCCTGACTTATGCGCTGACGTCCGATGCCCCAGACACGATTCTCCTGCCTGAAGACTTCGAAATCCGCGCTACGAAACTCAGTGCCGAAGTCCGGAACATGCACAATCTCAAGCTTGTTCTGGTTCTGGGGGTCAGCGCGCACGTTGCGGTTCTGGAGGCTTGTGGGATTCCATTAACACGCATGGATTACCGTCCCGGCAACATCACCCGGCTACCCGATGGACTACTCATTGCAGACGGAAGTCACCTGTCCAGCACCAACATCGAGAACACGCTGGGCAAAGAGCGCCTCGCCGCTCTTGCCGCACTTATTGTAAACGTCCGTAACGCGCTGCGCCCTAACGGGTAATCGCAGCACTTCTGCGCCTGCCAAACCATTTCGGCAGGCGCAGCACCAGAACAACCGCCATCACAGACAGATAAAAAGCCGAGAGAGCATTGAGCGTCTTGAAGGCCAGAAAAAAATGCACGCCGGCAAGAGCTGCAGCCGGAAATATCGCTAGATGCAATTTTTTCCACCCACGCCCGAGTTTTCGCAGCGAGACAAGGTTTGATGTCAATGCCAGAGGCAGAAGCATCATAAAGGCCAGCATCCCAAGAATGACAAATGGCCTGTGCGTTATGTCTCGCCACAGGACACGCCAGTCAAATCGGTGGTCAAGCCCGACATATGTCAGCACATGGAGTGCAGCATAAAAAAAGGCCAGCAATCCCGTCAGGCGTCTGTAACGCAAAAAATTCAAACCTGTAAGCCAGCGCAGCGGTGCCAGCATGAGACAGACGATCAGAAAGCGGAATGCCCACAGCCCCAGAGCACGCTCAAATGCATTTATCGGATCAGCTCCCAACTGTCCGTTCTGCCCCTGCCAGAGCAGCCAGATCGCAGGAAACATCCCGAGTGGATAGAAAATTATCCTCCAGTATTTTCGGAACGCCTTGCCAGACCCACCGCGCTTTTCAGTAGCTGGCATGCAGATCCATCCGCTTATACAGATCAGCCACCTGTTCGCCGTATCCGTTGAACATCAGGGTTGGTTGACGTTTTTCACCAAAAAGACTTCTGGATCCGATGACACGCTCGGAAGCCTGACTCCAGCGTGGATGATCAACTTCCGGATTTACGTTTGCATAAAAGCCATATTCGCTGGGTGCCAGACGGTTCCATGTTGTCGGCGGCATTTCTTCGACAAGCCTGATCCGCTGAATGGATTTGATGCCTTTGAAACCATATTTCCACGGCACGACAAGACGCACAGGGGCGCCGTTCTGGTTCGGAAGCGTCTCCCCATAAATGCCCATTGCCAGAAGAGTAAGCGGATTCATGGCCTCGTCCAGGCGGAGGCCTTCGACATAGGGCCACTCTATCCCGGAAATATTGTTGCGTTGTCCTGGCATTTCCGACGGGCGTTCAACACTTTCAAACGCAACAAATTTAGCTTTAGGATCTGGATCTGCGGCCTTCAGTAATGTTGCAAGCGGAATTCCGTCCCATGGAATAACCATGGACCAGGCTTCAACGCATCGCATGCGGTAAATGCGCTCCTCCATATCGGACGACTGTAGCATCTGTCCGACATCCAGACGCTGAGGGTTACGCACCAAACCGCCGATCTCAAGCGTCCATGGAAGTGGCTTGAAATCTCCTGAAGAGGCGGCAGGATCTGACTTGTCCATGCCAAATTCGTAGAAATTATTATACCCCGTCACATCCGAGCGGGACGTTGGCTCAAGCGTGGCGGAATATGGGCCTGGATGCGTATGCAGCTTTTCTCCGGCTTGCGCAGGATCAGTGCCAAGTGCGGCGACACCGAGCCCGGCGCTCAGCCCAGCGATTACCTTGCGCCTTGAAAAATAGAGGTCTTTCGGTGTGATCTCCGAAGGACGGGGTTGCGGATATCGAAAAAGAGCCATGTTCTGTATTCCCGTTCGCGCAACTCTCGAGCCATTGAGGCGTGAGGGTGAAGAACGCAGTTGTAGAAGGCGATTTCCATGTCAAAAAGCAAAATCGGTTTTATCGGATACGGTGCGATGGCCATGCGAATGGGCTCGAACCTGCGCAAGGCAGGTTATCCGGTTGTGGCCTTTGCTCCTTCAGGTGGCAAAGACGAGACGGAAATGCTGCCTTCTCCCCGCGCCATCGCTGAGGCCGCAGACATCATCATTCTCTGCGTCCCCAACGATGCCGCCGAAAACCAGTCCCTTCACGGGGATGACGGAATGCTGGCAGGAATCTCCAAAGATAAACTCGTACTCGACACCTCCACCGTATCGCCGGGTCAGGCTGATATGCTTGCAGGCCTCTCCAGAGAGCATGGTTTCGCACTTCTGGATGCCCCCATGTCCGGCAGCACCCCGGAAGCCGAGACAGGTGATCTGGTCATGCTCGTAGGGGGAGACGATGCAACCGTAGAGCGCGCTGCTCCGGTACTGGACGTCATTGGAAAACTCACGATCCACGCTGGCCCTGCAGGGGCTGCCGCACGCCTCAAGCTTGTGGTCAACGGCGTCATGGGTGCCACGCTCAACGTTATTGCTGAAGGCGTATCCTACGGACTGGCGGCAGGTATTGATCGCGATATCGTGTTCGAGACATTGCAGCAGGTTGCAGTGGTGAGTCCGCACCATAAACGCAAGCTGAAGATGGCCCAGGACCGGGATTTTCCCTCCCAGTTCCCCACGCGCCTGATGTCCAAGGACATGGGGCTGCTGCTTGATGCGGGGCGGAAAGTCGGGGCTTTCATGCCCGCGATGGCCGTCGCCGATCAGGCGCTTTCACTCTCAAACCGGCTGCATGCACACGAAGATTACTCTGCACTGATTGGCGCGATGGAACGCAGCGTTGCCAATGTGCCTCATAAATGAGAACAGGTTGACGGAAGTGGTCGCCGTTCATAGCTCACAGGACGGCCCTTTCGCCTTATTTTGCCAAGGAGTGACATCATGGCCTTCGAACTGCCTTCCCTTCCATACGCTGCAAACGCCCTCGCTGGCGAAGGTATGTGCCAGGAAACCCTGGAACTGCATCACGGCAAGCATCATCAGGCTTATGTCACGGCTCTGAATGGCTTCGTTGAAAGCAAGCCTGAGCTGGCCGGAAAGTCTCTGGAAGAAATCATTGCTTTTTCACATGGCAATGCGGCTCTGGCGCCTGTGTTCAACAATGCTGGCCAGCATTGGAACCACATCCTGTTCTGGAAGAACCTGTCTCCGACCGGTGGCAAGCTGCCGACCTCCCTTGAAAAGAAGATCACGGAAGATTTCGGCTCCGTCGATGCTTTCAAGACGGCATTCAAGACCGCTGCCACGACACAGTTCGGCTCAGGCTGGGCATGGCTGGTGCTGGACAAGACCGGCAAGCTTGCGGTGACCAAGACAGCCAACGGTTCCAACCCACTTGCTGAAGGTCAGGGCCGGGCTCTTCTGGGCCTGGACGTGTGGGAACACGCTTACTACCTCGACTTCCGTAACCGTCGTCCGGATTACGTGACCAACTACCTCGACAAGCTTGCAAACTACGAGTTCGCAGAAGCCGAGCTGAAGTCAGCCTGAGACCAGATCCTACTGGCCTCATAAAAGAAACGCCCCGCTTTCAGGCGGGGCGTTTTTTGTATCCAGACCGTGAAGGCCGATCAGGAATCGTTGGCAGGCTTGTCGCGTGGCGTGATGTTATTGATCGTGCTGCGCAGGATCTTGACGCGTACGCCCTGCGCGATTTCGACCTCAACTTCCGGTGCATCATCCCGTGTGGCCTGAACCACACCGACAATTCCGCCAGCCGTCACAATGCGATCTCCGCGACGCAAGCTGCTCTGCTGCTCGCGCAGAGCCCGGGCACGGACCTGCTGAGGGCGGATCAGCAGGAAATAGAACACGACCATGATGACAAGCATCGGCGCGAACTGAAGCACCGTCGAGTTGGTCAGGAGACCACCGCCATCGGCGGCCTGTGCGGAAGAAATAAACAGACTGCTCATAAGGGCAAGGGTCCAGTCTTGAGTGAAACTTGGCGGGACCATATCGTTCGCAGGCCTCCCGTCAAGCACGACGACCCGCTACCCTGCCCTTTCAACGGACGAGAAAGCCCATCCCATGACCGAGCCTGCCCTGCTTCAGGTACTTGAACGCATCGCCGACAGCCTCGAGCGCATGAGCCCCAAACCGCCCAGCGCCGAAATCCTTCACCACCATGACGCCTTCATCTGGCAGGCTGCCCTCGGCATGCTGACACCCGTTGAGAAAGTTTCTGGTGTGGCGCTTTCCTTGATGCGTGGCGTGGAACGTCAGACGAAGCAGGTCATGACCAACACACGCCATTTCGCACAGGGACTGGAAGCCAATAACGTCATGCTGTGGGGGGCACGGGGGATGGGCAAATCTTCGCTCGTCAAAGCTGCTGTCGCCTCCATCAACTCAGAACAGCGCGACCATGGAAAACCCACGCTCGCACTAATAGAGATCCAACGAGATGAACTCGCCTCGCTGCCCAAACTCCTTGCAGTCCTGCGCACAACAACGCGTCGATGCATCCTGTTCTGCGATGACCTGTCCTTCGAAAGTCAGGACGCGGACTACAAATCACTCAAATCGGTGCTCGATGGAGGAATTGGAGGACGGCCGGACAACGTCCTGATCTACGCAACATCTAACCGACGGCATCTGATGCCCCGCGAGATGATCGAAAACGAGTCTGGAAGCGCGATTAACCCAGGCGAAGCCATTGAGGAAAAAGTCTCGCTGTCAGACAGGTTTGGCCTCTGGATCGGACTATATGGCGCAACTCAGGAAGATTATCTCGCAATCGTGCAGGCCTACGCCGAAGACCGGAAATTGCCTGTCAGCACCGAAGTGCTCAGACAAAAGGCCCTTCAATGGTCCATGGCGCGTGGCAGCCGTTCCGGGCGCGTTGCTGCTCAGTTTATCAGCGATCTGAGCGCGGAGCTCGGCATTCATAGCCGGTAACAAAAGCCCGGCGAAGTCCTCCCTTCGCCGGGACCTAATTTTCAGAATGAAGCGCTGAGCGTCCCGAAATACTGACGTACTGCGCCGCGTTCCATGGACTGATAATCACCCGTTGCAGGGTTATCATTCTCACCCATCATCGAAATATATTTGGTGTTGAACAGATTATAAACGTTGAAGCTCGCCGTAAGGTTCTTAAGAACGCTGACCTTACCGAAGCTGTAACGCATGCCTGCGTTGGCAAGCCAGTACCCACCGATGGACGTATCATTCATAAAGCTGAAATAACGCCGACCGTAGTAATTGGCTTCGAAATGTGCCGTCGCACCGCCCCATGTATATGAGACAGAGGTCTTGTACATCCATGCCGGGTAATTGACGATATTCTTTCCTGCCAGAGCGTAATAGCCCCCGGTAGTGTCGACATTCCTGTCGTACGTGCCTTTATTGTAGCTGACATTGTTATCAAAACTCAGGCCATTAATCGGCATGATATTGATGTCACCGCTCGCGCCCGTCATCGAAATGTGGCCGAAATCAATAACCTGAGAAACAGGATTCGTCAGACTGCCCACAGCGGCGGCAAGGATCGGATGAATGAGGCTTGCGTGATAAACCGTCGCATTCGCTTGCAGCCATGTATTCGTGTAGCGGTAACCACCCAGATACACCCAGGCCTTGGATGGCTTCAGGTCCTTGCGCTGCGCCAGAAATGTTGCCTGATCCTGCACCGAATAAACCGAGTTTGCCACGCCATAGGCAGAAACCTCATAAGCACGCATGTTCTCGGCAACATCGACGTAAATCTCGTGATGTCGGTTGATGTGCCAGTCGAGATTGAGATGTGGCAGAAAGGCCTGTGATGCCGTCAGGGTGCCGTTCGGCAGCGCATCCGCACCCGTCCAGTCAGAATTATTGGCTGTGGCGCCACCGGCAGTTGTCGCAACCATGGACTTAAATCCCGCATGAAGCGTCAGGCCGCGCGCAAGCTGAATGCTGTCCTGCAGATGAAACTGCATGACGTTCGTCGTCCACTGGAAATTGTAACCCTGCATGAAGGCTGGTCCATAGACATCGTATGGCCCGACGGTCTTGAGGGGAGCACCCTGCCCTAGCAGAGGTTCCTGATAATTGTAGATACCGGCCTGCTGGTTGTTGTTTTCATACCAGACACCACCTTCGATGGTGTGACGCCCGAGGTGATAGCGAAGGCTCGTATCAAGCCCGTAGCGCTCCTGCCGGTTCTGCCAGACCTCCTCCGAAAACGGCGCGCCATTTGGCGAGGGATCTTCAGTGTCCGTGTAGCTGTAATAGCCGGTCTGGCTATGCCCGTAGAGGGTCGTATGCCACGTCAAATTATCCGTTAGGGCGAAGTCCATGTTCAGACCGCCCATGTAATTGATCTCGTGCTGGCCGCCATCATAGAGGCTGATGGTCGAGCCATCGATCCCTGGAACGCTGCCGTATCCAGTGGCTGATCCCTCTGCAATACGATAGGCGAGCCCGTAATTCGGATACAGATGCGGGGTGCGCCAGCCGAGATTTTTCAGGATGCCAATCGATGTGTCCGGATAGCCCCACTGTGCCAGATCCGACCAGTTAAAAAACGCCGAGATACGGGAGCGCTCGCCCACAGGCTGCACGATCTTGGCATCCACCTGCTGCATGAACTGGTCGCCGCTGCCCATCCACATACCCTCATCTGTACGGGCGTAGGATGTAAAGAGCTTCGTGCCGCTCTGGTTCAACTTACCAGAATCGAGGCGAACATAAGTCCGATAGGAACCATAACTTCCGAAAGTCTGGCTAACCTTACCCCCGCGCTTGTCTTCAGGGTCCGTTGAACCAATCTGGATCGTACCACCAAGCGTATTGGTCGAAGGCAGCTCCACCGAACCTGCGCCCTGCGACATGCGAACCGACTGAACATCATCAGGAATAATTGCAGAGGCAAGATTCATGCCCCCTACAGCCTGATATGTCTGATCATTCAGCGGAACCCCGTCCACCGTCACGCCGAGCTGATTCATAAAAAATCCGCGGACGTAAAGATTAGTGCCGAAACTGTCGATACCCAAAGGATCGGTGGAGCTGAAGCTCACGCCGGGCATCCGGTCCAGCATACGATATGGGCTTGTACCCGGCACGTACTGACGCATGACGGCCTTGGAAACAGCCTGCTCGGCATCACGGCCAGTCAACGGGCGCCCCGTTACAGCAACACTTTCGCTCGCATGCGCCTCGACGGCTTTATGTGCCGTCCGATGCGCAGCAGCAGTGGTCTGATGCGTCGGAGTTACAGCAACCGAAGCTGCCGCTACATGCCTGTGAGCCCTCGTTTCCTTGGAGGACGCGGCGTGAGCTGGAGCCTCAACGGCCAGCAGTGCGATAGAAGAGAAAAGAAATTGTCTGGTCCGCACCGCGTCCGGCACTCCTTGATGATATGAACAGGAAGGGGTCTCCTAACGATCCGGCATCGGGAGGCAAAGGAATTCTAGCCTCTGCGGGTGCCCAGGTATCGTGAAGATCTCGTTTCAACATTGCATGTTGCAGAAAAGCCGCGGAAACTCCTGCGCGCGCCTGCTCTTCCTGTTGAATGCTTTTGCCTGTTAGGCTGCATTCACAGCTTCCACCTCATGATCGATCAGGATGCCCATGTCGCAGAGTACCTCCGCCGCTGCCACTGCCGCCGAAACCTGCAGCAGCCCCGATCCATCCGATATGCAGACACCTCAGCCCACCGCAGTGGACATTCGTCGCGTCCACGCGGACCCGGATAACTGGTACCCTGTCGCATGGTCTCATGAGCTTGCACGCGGCAAGACAATCGGCACCCGCTATGCCGGACAGCCCATTGCGCTCGTACGCCCGATGGAAGGGTCTGTTTTTGCCCTTGAAGACCGCTGTGCGCATCGACAGGTTCCGCTCAGCCTCGGGACAGTCGAGGGAGAAGCAGTTCAGTGCTGTTATCACGGCTGGGCATATGGACGCTCAGGACGATGCATCGACGTGCCGTATCTGGGAAAAGGCAAGCTGCCAAACGGCGTGCGGACTTATCCCTGCCGTGAAGCCGCGGGACTGATCTTCATTTTCCCGGGCGCCCCGGAGAAGGCGGAAAGCGTCCCATTTCCCACACTGGGGTCAGTGGAAGACCCGGCTTACAAGACCCGCCGGTTCGGACGGCAGGTCGCCTGCCACTACAGTTTCATGCATGAAAACCTGATGGATATGAACCATCAGTTCATGCACATGAAGCAAATGGGCAAGATGAAACCGCGTTTCCTGGGAGGTAAGGACGAGCCCCGCCTTGTAGAGGCCCGCTATACGTTCGCCCGGACCAGCGGAAAGCAGCCATGGGGTGAGGCTATTATTTTTGGCGAAAAGCGCGACAACAGCGAGCGCTATGCACATCGCGACGTCATGACGATCCGCACCGAATATCCATACCAGACGCTGCGCATCGCGTCTGAAGGTGAGCCCCCGGTGATGGACCTTTGGATCGTTTACGTTCCTCAGGACAAGGACGAGTTAACCTGTCGCGTTTTCGGCCTCCTTTCCATCCGCCGCCCGAAACTACGCTTTGCACTGGACATGGCCTGGCCATTTCTCATTGCCTTCACCGAGCGGATTTTCCGCGAAGACCGCGATATCGTAGAGCTGGAACAGGCAGCGTGGAACGCTCAGGGCGGCGACCGCAATCAGGAAGTTTTCCCAGTCATCAACAGCCTTCGCCGACTGCTCCTTCGCTGCGGCATTCAGCCTGACCAACCGAAGACAGACGCAGCCGCCTGACATGACACCAGAACTTAAGGCAGGGGACCTCACACTTCGTCCCCTTATTGCCGAAGACGCTCCAGTTATTCATCGCCTGATCAATGACTGGAGCGTCGTACGAATGCTGAGCAGCCTCCCCTTTCCGTATCCGAAAGAACTCGCGGAAGAGTGGATTGCCTCGACACGCCGCCAGAGTCAGGAAGGGACCGCCTTTCATTTTGCCATCACGCAGAATGACGAAATGAAAGGTGCAATCGGCGTCATTCTCTCCGAAGATCGCCGTTCCGCCACACTTGGATACTGGCTTGCCCGCCCGAGCTGGGGTCAGGGCATCATTACCGCCGCCGCCACACGTGTTGTGGACTGGACATTCACTGTCCTACGGCCTGATCGCATGACAGCAGCCGTCGCACTCGACAATCCAGCCTCAAGTGCCGTCCTGCGCAAACTTGGATTTCAGGAAACAGGAACAGCCGCGCGAAGCTTTGTCTCACGCCGCAACGAATGCATTGTCGGGCTCTATGAACTCGCGCGGCCACGCCTCTCAGATCTGGCCAAAGATGCGACAAGCACTCCGGCCGCCTCCACAGAACCCTGTACGGAGCAAAATCCAGCTCCTGCTCCTGTACAGAAAGCACGCACGCTCCTTGTTGTGGCGGCCGCAATTCTGGACACAGAAAACCGCATCCTGCTGGCCAGGCGTCCCGAAGGAAAACGTCTTGCAGGATTATGGGAATTTCCCGGAGGCAAGGTTGAACTCAACGAGACCCCGGAACAGGCTTTGGTCCGGGAAATACAGGAAGAACTTGGCCTGGACCTGAAAGGCTCCTGCATGGCGCCATTCACGTTCGTAAGCGAGAACTGCGGGGCATTCCATCTGCTGATGCCGCTCTACATTGTTCGTCGCTGGCGCGGCACGCCTACACCGCGTGAAGGCCAGAAGCTGGAATGGGTGCAAGCCGACGCGCTGCACAATTACCCCATGCCGGAGCCGGATGTACCCCTCATTCCACTGCTTCAGGAACTTCTATCCTGAAAATACCCGGTGGGAAAAATACCACCGGGCTATACTGGAACCCTAGCCGTTGAGACGAAAAGTATTCTGCGGGGAACCAGCAACATCAGTGCGGAACGCGAAGAGCGAACCAGCCTGAGGCTCCTTTTTCAGAATATCCTCATCCAGCCCCTTACGGGCCGTGGTGACGAACACCGTCTTCAAATCATCGCCCCCAAAAGCAACTTTCGTCACGTTCGATACCGGCATCGGAATGGGCGGCAACTCGCTGCCATCTGGCCGGAAGCGTGACACGCGCGCCCCACCCCATGTTCCGCACCAAACCGTGCCTTCACTATCCGTCACAACACCATCAGGGTAGCCGTTGCTGATTTTTGCGAAAACACGCTCTCCAGACAAATTGCCCGCAGCATCGATATCGAACGCGAAGATCGTCTGTTCCGGGCTGTCACAGACATACAGGATCTTTCCACACGGCGAGACAGCCGGTCCGTTGGAAACCGTGTAGCCCTCATCATGATGCGTGATGCTTAACCCCTCTGGCGTATGCACCACACGATAGATGGAGCCTGTATCATTTTCCTCACCATCATCCATCGTACCAAACCAGATCCGTCCTTCCGGATCCACGCATCCATCATTCAGACGATTGCCGGGTTTCTCAGGCTCTACTTCTGTATGTGCTGAAAATTCCCCGATTTTCGGATCAAAGCGATGCAGACCGTCGACCAACCCCGCGAGGAACGTGCCATCATTTACAGGCAACAGAAAACCCAGCCGCTTTGGTGCGGTCCAGCTTTTGACTGCGCCAGTTTCTGGCGTGAAGCGATGAACGCGCGCCTCCACGATATCCACGAAATAAAGCGACTTCTCGGCCTCGATCCAGACCGGACCTTCGCCGAGCGAGGCCCGGAGATCCAGAATGCATTCAGGCTGATGGTGCTTGAGTGTCATGAAATTTCCCTTGTCTGACCTGCGCCTTCTGCAACGCTTGTCTCTCGACAACGCAGGCATGGCAGTTACGTTCTTCGGATCAGAGTAACAGGACAAAAGACATGCACCAAAAAAACGCCTGCTTCCTTGTGATCGGAAATGAAATTCTTTCCGGCCGCACACAGGATGCAAACATTCAGGTGCTGGCCTGCGCCCTCAATGAACAGGGAATACGCCTCACTGAAGTACGCATCATTCCTGATATTGCGGAACGCATCATCAGTACGGTCGGAGAATGCCGGGCACGATTCGATATGGTGTTCACAAGCGGCGGCATTGGCCCCACTCATGATGACATCACAGCCCTATGCGTTGCCGAAGCCGTGGGAGTACGCCTTATTCGCCACGAAGAAAGCTTTCGTAGGCTAGAAACCCATTTCGCATCCAAAAATTTCAACGAAGCGCGTCAGCGGATGGCATGGCTCCCGGAAGGCGCTACCACAATCGAAAATTCAGTCTCGGTCGCTCCAGGATTTTCGATCGGCAATGTCCATGTCATGGCAGGCGTGCCAAAAATTTTCGCAGCCATGGTCAAATGGCTCGTGCCGCAGCTAGAGGGGGGTACGCCACTCGTCTCCGCAAGCTGGCACTCGCCAACGCTCTATGAAGGGGATCTGGCGCAAGGGCTTGAAGCGATCCAGAGTGATTTCCCGCATCTGGATATCGGATCATACCCCTATGAACGCAAAAACGGCCGCGGCGTAGCCCTTGTCGCCAAGGGGTACGATCCTGCGGCCGTTCAGAGTGCTGCTGGGCGCATTCATGCCCTGATCAGCTCTCTTGGCGCCAACCCAATCGAAGGCGAACCCGCCCCCGATCAGACCTGAACATTCAGTTCAATGCGCCGCGTGTCATTGCCAGAAACTTGTCCCGGCGTTTCTGGACGATGGCTGCGGCCGTCAGGGCACGCAGCGGAACCAGTTCCTCAGCAATGGCATTACCAACAGCCGCCACAGCCTCTTCAGGAGCACGCTGTGCACCACCGATGGGCTCCGCAACGACACGGTCGATCAGACCGAGCCCCTGCAGATCCTGAGCCGTAAGCTTCAGGGCTTCGGCGGCGGCAGGAGCCAGCTTGGGGTCGCGCCAAAGAATGGAAGCTGCGGCCTCGGGGGAAATGACCGAATAAATCGAGTGTTCAAGCATCAGAATACGGTCACCCGCACCGATGGCAATCGCGCCACCAGATCCGCCCTCTCCAATCACGGTCGCCACGACAGGCACGGGGGCCTGAAGGCAAACGTCAATTGAACGGGCAATGGCCTCAGCCTGCCCACGAGCTTCCGCATCGATTCCAGGCCAAGCACCGGCCGTATCGATGAACGTCAGAACTGGCAGGCCAAACCGTCCAGCCATTTCGACCAGACGCTGTGCCTTGCGATAGCCTTCCGGGCGAGCCATGCCAAAATTATGGCGTAGGCGGGTCTCGGTATCGAAACCACGCTCGGTCCCGATCACCACCACTGGCTCGCCGCGAAAGCGTGCAAGACCACCGACCATGGCCTGATCCTCGCCAAACGCGCGATCACCCGCCAATGGCGTGTATTCGGTCGTCAGCTGATGGATGTAATCCATTGCCTTCGGGCGCTGGGCATGACGGGCCACCTGCACTTTCTGCAGCGGCGTCAGCTTGGCGTATGTTGTGCGAAGCTGCTTGTCGGCCTTCTCGGACAGACGGGCAATTTCGTCATCGATATTGATGCCGCTGGTGCCGGGGTCTGTACCCTGGCTACCCATCTGGCGGAGTTCGTCGATCTTGGTCTCGAGTTCGGCGACCGACTTCTCAAAATCTAGGAATTGGCGCATGGCCGCCCGATAGCACGCCCACGCGGCGGGAAACAGCCCCCCGAAGCCTCACCCTGTCGGAATGATCTTCCCAGCCTGTGCAAGAGGGTGATGTTCGCTCACCAACTGGCGCAAACGCTCTGCCATCACCTGCGTGTAAATCTGCGTGGTTGCAATATCCGCATGCCCCAACAGCATCTGAAGAGCGCGCAGATCAGCGCCATGCGCCAGAAGATGGCTTGCGAAAGAGTGCCTCAGCACATGTGGGCTGACCCGCTCAGGATCAACACCGGCCTTAAGCGCGCAGGCCAGAAGGATTTTATCGAATCCCTGCCGTGTCAAAGGTTTGTCAGGGTTTCGGCCGGGAAAAAGATACAGGCTCCCGCGGTCTCGATCATAATGAGCCAAAGCCTCAGCAGCCGCACGCGCGGACTGCGAGAGCGGCACCAGCCTCTCTCGCCCTCCCTTACCCCGAACCATCAACATGGGCCCCCTGACCTGAACACAGGTTACGGGCAGAGACAGCAGTTCCGATATGCGCAGCCCGGTTGTGTAAAGAAGCTCCAGCGCAGCACGAGACAGAATATCCCGGCGCTCATCTTCATGACCGCGCGTTCCCTCCTCCAGAAGGCTACGGATTTCCGCCTCATCAAGAGGGCGCGGCAATGAGGATGGTATGGCAGGGGAAGATTGCCGCTCTGTCGGATCATCTGCCCGAATCGATTCGAGCATTAGAAAGCGGTAAAACTGGCGCAGACAAGACAATCTGCGAGCGGCTGTCCGGGCTGAAAGTCCAGCCTGCGAAAGCATCGTGAAATAAGCCCGCACCTGCCCGGAAGTGACATCCTTCAGGGCAACAGGAGCGCACACCAGAGCAAAATCAGCGAGATCCGCCGTGTAGGCCATCCGCGTCCGAAGCGCTGCACCACGTTCAGCAGCGAGCATCTCCAGAAACGCTTCAACATGCCTGTCCATCAGACGGGATCTCGAAGGCGTGGATCAATGCGCAGGCGTGGAAGCAGGCAACTGCGTGGGGGCGGCGCGCGGTGCAGGCATTGTCGGAAGCGGCGTGGCGCTCTGGGGAACAGGTGTCGCCGCAGGTGCAGCAGCCGGAGTAGCAACAGTTCCCGGTGCAGGCATCGTCGGCACGGGCGGCATTGCAGGCAGAGGCGCTGATGCGGCTGTGCTGCTCGGGGGAGCCGAAGCAAATGCGGAAGCCGGAAGCACCTTATGAACATTGGTCTGTTCAGGGGGCACGGCATTCATGCCAAGACGCAGGAAACCACCCCCCAGCGCCAGAACCAGCAACAGGATGACGATCCCCGCAATCAGGGGAAGACGAGGCAGGGAACGGTCAGATCTGGACATTGCGAATGGATCTCGAAGTGTGAGCAGGACGCAACTGCTCTCCTATGATACGTAGCGGTGTATGTCACGCCTACCATCCAACCCCACTTCTGTTTCCATGCCTGCAGCCGCCCTGCCCTCAGGTGTAGGACCTTCGGGAATCCTTGTGCTGATCGGCATGATGGGCGTGGGGAAAACCACCGTCGGCCGAAGACTGGCGCAGATTTACGGCATCCCCTTCGTTGATGCGGATGCAGAGATTGAACGTGCCGCCGGGTGCACGATATCGGAGATCTTCGCACGCCACGGCGAAAATGCCTTCCGGGCGGGTGAACGCAGGGTCATCAAGAGACTCCTGCAGGGGCCACCATGTATTCTGGCGACAGGCGGCGGCGCATGGATGGATGCTGAAACACGCAGGTTGGTGCGCATGCATGCATGCTCCCTCTGGTTAAGGGCGCCGGTTCATGTCCTGCTCAAGCGCGTCCATGGCAGAGGTGGGCGACCATTGCTCGCACAAGGTGACCCGAAGGAAATCATGAGTCGGCTGGTGGGACTTCGCTACCCCGTCTATGCCGAGGCAGACGTCATTATCGATTGTGGAGATGAAACCGTGGAACAGGGCGTGCGTCGCGTACAGGAAGCACTCAGTGAACTACAAAAGCCACTGACAGTCCCCGTGACGCTCGCGTCACATCACTACGATGTTCTGATCGGACCTGATCTCATTTCCCGTGCTGGCGCCTGGCTTGCACCGCACCTGCCACAAAAACGCGTCGTCGTCGTAACAGACAATATCGTTGCGGAACTTCATCTCCCGCGCCTTCTGAATTCCTTTGCCGAGACAGGTATCCAGGCCGATGTGATCGCAGTCGCAGGTGGCGAGGAGAGCAAATCCCTCACCTGCTATGCGCAGGTCATGACGCAGCTTCTCGAACTGGGCATCGAGCGAGGAACCACGATTGTGGCACTTGGTGGTGGCGTGGTTGGTGATCTGGCCGGTTTCGTCGCCGCAACTGCGTTACGTGGGTTGCCGTTCGTGCAGATCCCAACAACGCTCCTGTCGCAGGTGGATAGTTCCGTAGGCGGCAAGACGGGAATCAATGCACCCAGCGGCAAGAATCTGATTGGCGCGTTCCACCAACCTATTGCGGTACTTGCAGACAGTTCAGCACTTGCAACCCTGCCCCGACGCCAGCGCATTGCTGGTTATGCAGAAATCGTCAAATCGGGAATGATCTCGGACCCGGAACTCTTTGCATGGTGCGAAGCACATGGCGCGGACGTTCTTGATGGAGATCCCGCCGCACTTGTTGATGCAGTGCAGAAAGCTTGTGTTTTCAAGGCAGCCGTCGTTGCCGCAGACGAACGCGAACAGGCAAAACAGGGTGGCCGGGCACTTCTGAACTTAGGCCATACGTTCGCCCACGCGCTGGAAGCGGAACTGGGCTACGATGGAAGACTCCTGCACGGAGAAGCAGTTTCCATCGGGTTGCACCTCGCAACGGCGCTTTCTGTAAGGCTTGGACTGGCTCCGGTTGCAGATCTTGAGCGCGTGGACGCACATTTGCGGAAACTCGCGATGCCGGCAGGGTTTGACTGGTTCGAAACACCGTTCTCAGCTGCAGCACTACTGGCCCATATGAGCCACGACAAGAAAATGCGTGATGGACTCATCAGTTTTGTGTTGTTGCGCGGCATCGGACAGGCCTTCACAAGCCGTAACGTACCAATGGATACTGTTCGTGAGCTTTTGTTAGACGAAGGATGTAGCGGCTGATTTGTCACACTATTTGATATATCACTGCTGATTACCGTATATTTAATACCCGCACCCTATGGCGTCCGGTCTTCCATTCCGCTAATGCAGCGGAGACGCGAGGCGTAGATCGTGAATCGAACGGAACGGATTGTGATATTTTTATCACTCTTATCCCTCCGAATAGATTGCGGAGCCCCTAACTACCTTTGTGGAGGGGAACTCAGCGATCTATATGCGCTTATGCATCGCGCTGGGTCCGTTGGTCAGAGCATTCTTTCCTTCGGCTCGAACGTTAGTCACTAAGAGGACGAAAACATGCGTCTCCGCACGGCACTCCTTGCCATGACATCGATGGTCGCCGCACCGTCGCTCGCCATGGCCAGCACAATCACTGGCCCTTACATCGATCTGGGTGGTGGTTATAACCTGGTTCAGCAGCAGCACGGTCGCTTCTCCCCGACCTCGCAGGCCGATGGCACCACAAGCAACAACGCGAGCAGCTCACGCTACCGTCATAAGGACGGTTTCACGGGCTTCGGTTCGTTCGGTTGGGGCTTCGGCAACGGCTTCCGCGCTGAGATCGAGGGCGTATATAACTACTCCCAGATCAACCACCGCACGCCTACCGCTGCGCCGGGCTCCACAAAGGGTTCCGACCAGGCATACGGTGGCTTCATCAACGGCCTGTATGACATCGATCTCGCCAATTTCGGCCTGAACGTTCCTGTCACGCCGTTCGTTGGTATCGGTGCAGGTTACCTGTGGCAGCACTACAACCCGATCACGACGACCTACTCCAACAATGCGGTTAACCGCCTTGGTGGCACCCAGGGTAGCTTCGCTTACCAGGGCATCGTCGGTGCAGCCTATGACATCCCGAATGTCCCTGGCCTTGCAATCACGACCGAATACCGCTTCATCGGCCAGACGTTCAGCAACGGCGCATACCGTTCCACGTCCTGGAACGGAAACGGTTCGGGCCTGCACAAGGGCAACGTGAACTTTGATCAGCGCTTCTCGCACCAGTTCATCCTGAGCCTGCGTTATGCGTTCGACACAGCTCCGCCGCCGCCGCCGCCGGCTCCGGTCATCGTGCCGCCAGCACCGACCCCTGCTCGCACGTACCTCGTGTTCTTCGACTGGGACAAGTCCAACCTGACCGGTCGCGCTCGCGAGATCGTTGCACAGGCTGCACAGGCTTCCACGCACGTCCAGACGACGCGCATCGAAGTCAACGGTTATGCTGATAACTCCGCAGCACACCCGGGCGCACGTGGCCAGGCATACAACATGAACCTGTCCATCCGTCGCGCTAACAGCGTGAAGGCCGAACTGATCCGTGATGGTGTCCCGGCTGCTGCCATCGACATCCATGGTTACGGCGAACAGCACCCGCTGGTCCCGACCGGCCCGAACACCCGCGAGCCGCAGAACCGTCGCGTCGAGATCATCCTGAAGTAATTCAGTCTGATCAGACGCCGGAATCTTCGGATTTACGGTTTCAGGAAAGGGCGTCCTTCGGGGCGCCCTTTTTCTTTGTGAGTGCCATCAGGCCGGTTTCGTTCTACGAACATCCCCTCCGGGCCAGAAATTCCCCAAGTTCCGAGGCCATCGTGCAACGCAGCCGCATCTTTTATCCACGCTCCCGCCCCCAAATCATCGACCAGTTTATTCGTTTTGGAATAGTCGGCGCCTCTGGCCTACTGGTTGACTGGGGCTCTCTGGAACTCCTTAGGCCATCGCTGGGCCTTATCGCGGCAACGCTTGGTGCATATTTTATCGCGGCAACCAGCAACTGGGCGCTCAACCGCCTCTGGACCTTCAGGCTGACAGCATCTTCCAATCAGCACCTTGTCCTGCAATGGCTCCGGTTCCTGCTCGCAAATGCTTTTGGCTTTTTTCTTAATCGCGGCACCGTGTTCGTGCTCTACGCAATCCTTTCTTTTACCAGAGCCTATCCGGTCACGGCGCTGATAGCGGGGGCGATCTGCGGCATGGTGGCAAACTTCAATCTTTCCCGTCGACTGGTTTTCAAGGAAAAAACACCAGAAACCCCACTGGAACTCATGCAGATGGCTGTCGAAATACCCGGATCACCAAACGAGCTGCTCCCGCCTGAGCCAGATGTCGTGGAACTGCAAAAGCACACGAGAGTACCGTTCGACCACGAGCCTTGAAGGCCTGCATTTCCAAGCGTCGAACAATGTTCTAGGGAGAGGAGCAACTTCCCCTGTTCATTCGTTCGGAACCAGACGCGCACCGCCATGACCAGCACAAACGATATCCGTTCGGCCTTCCTCGAATATTTCGGATCCAAAGGCCATCGTATTGTTCCCTCGGCCTCACTGGTGCCGCAGAACGACCCAACACTGCTGTTCACGAACGCGGGCATGGTTCCGTTCAAGAACGTCTTCACCGGCCAGGAAACCCGCCCCTATACACGCGCAACAACTGCGCAGAAGGTTGTCCGGGCCGGAGGCAAACACAACGACCTCGATAACGTCGGCTATACGGCACGCCATCATACGTTCTTCGAAATGATGGGCAATTTCAGTTTCGGGGACTACTTCAAGCCTGATGCGATCGAATTTGCCTGGACACTCCTGACAAAGAATTTCGCTCTACCAAAAGAGAAACTCCTCGCGACGGTCTATGCCGACGATGAAGAAGCTGCCGAATTGTGGCGCAAGATTGCGGGCCTGTCGGACGACCGGATCATCCGCATCCCCACCTCCGACAATTTCTGGCGCATGGGCGACACCGGCCCCTGCGGCCCGTGCTCGGAAATATTCTACGACCACGGCGATAGCGTATTTGGCGGCCCCCCTGGCAGTCCCGATGAAGACGGAGACCGCTTCGTCGAGATCTGGAACCTCGTGTTCATGCAGTTCCTCGACCAGCCAGATGGTTCCCGCGATCTGCTGCCCCGCCCCTCGATCGATACCGGAATGGGCCTGGAGCGCTTCGCTGCCATCATGCAGGGTAAGCGAGACAACTATGACACGGACACGATGCGCGCACTGATCGAGGCATCTGCTGATGCACTCAATCAGGATCCCGACGGCCCGTTCAAATCCAGCCATCGCGTTGTTGCCGATCACCTGCGTTCGGCAGCATTCCTGATTGCAGACGGCGTTCTCCCTGCCAAGGACGGACGCGGATACGTGCTGCGCCGCATCATGCGCCGTGCCATGCGCCATCTACACATCATGGGTGCCAAGGAGCCAGTGTTCTATCGCCTCCTTCCTGCCCTGATCCGCCAGATGGGCGCTGCATATCCAGAGCTCGTCCAGCACCAGCCCCTGATCGCGGGCACCATGAAAGGCGAGGAAGAGCGCTTCACCGCGCTTCTGGAAAGAGGCCTCTCCCTGCTCGGCGAGGAAGTTTCACGCCTTGGCGACAAGGAGGCTCTCCCCGGCGATGTAGCATTCAAGCTTTACGACACATTTGGCTTCCCTCTTGATCTGACCCAGGATGCCCTACGCGAACAGGGACGTACGGTAGACGAAACCGGATTCGAAACCGCAATGTCGGAGCAGCGCAAGCGCGCCCGCGCGGCATGGGTGGGCTCAGGTGATACCGCAGCCGAGACCGTATGGTTTGATGCCCGTGACCGCCATGGCCCAACCGAGTTTCTGGGGTATGTCTCAGAACAGGCGGACGCCGAAGTTCAGGCCATCTTCCGTGGAAACGATGAACTGGCCGAAGCCCCGGCTGGTGAGCAAGTCGCCATCCTGCTGAACCAGACACCTTTTTATGGTGAAAGCGGTGGACAGGTTGGTGATCACGGTACATTGGCGGCACCCGGAGTGCGCGTCGAAATTACCGATACCCAGAAGCGCAACGGCGACCTAATCGTGCATTACGGGCGGGTCGTGGAGGGCATACTGAAGCCCGGCATGGCCGTTCATGCAGAGATCGATCACGAACGCCGCACGGCAATCCGTGGACACCACTCAGCCACGCATCTGCTCCATGAGGCGCTGCGCCGTCAGATTGGCACGCATGTGACACAGAAGGGCAGCCTGAACGCCCCAGAACGCCTGCGCTTTGACATCAGCCAGCCACGCCCCCTTACAGACGCAGAACTGGCTTCCGTAGAAGCGGAGGTCAATGCGCGGATCCGCGAGAACAGCTCCGTCGAAACCCGCCTTTTGACGCAGGAAGAAGCCATCGCCGAGGGTGCCATGGCACTGTTCGGCGAGAAATATGGCGATGAAGTCCGTGTCGTTTCGATGGGTACCGGAACCGAAGGGCGCATGGCTTATTCGATTGAACTGTGCGGCGGCACCCATGTGACCCGCCTTGGTGAGATCGGGCCCTTCCGGATCGTTTCCGAAAGCGGTGTTTCTGCGGGCGTGCGGCGCATTGAAGCTGTCTGCGGCCTTGCCGCAGATGCACTGGCTCTAGATACGGAAGCACGTCTCCGGCAGATCGCGGACCTGTTGAAGGTCCCTGCTTCGGATGCCCTGGCCCGCGTTTCTGCCCTACTCGAAGAGCGTAAGTCCTTAACCTCACAGGTCTCAGACCTGCAACGTAAGCTCGCTACGGGCGAAGGCACCGGGACCACCGAAACCGTCAACGGCATCACACTGTCAGCACGGGATCTGGGCGATGTCAGCCCACGTGAACTGAAGGGTCTTGCAGAGAGTATCGGCCAGCAGATCGGATCCGGGGTGGTTGCTCTGGTGTCCAATGCAGACGGCCGTGGCAGCATCGTCATTTCCGTGACCAAGGACCTGACGGCTCGAATTGACGCAGTTCCGCTCGTTCGGGCTGCAGCTGAAATCATGGGAGGAAAAGGCGGTGGTGGACGCCCGGATATGGCTCAGGCCGGCGGCCCGGACGCCAATACCGACGCAGTGTTTGTGATGCTGAGAGAGCGTCTCGCTAATCTTTGAAGAGTGCGTCAACACTTGTCAGGCAGGTAACAAAGAATGATACTGTAAGAATCATTCTTTACCTGCCCTAACAAAACACATCTAACTGCCCGGTAAGTCTAGAAAAGGAGAACGACATGGCCTGTGGTCGTGATACTCTGGCGAAACTTCTGGGCGGTGTCCGTAAATTTGAAACGGACGTCTATCCAGAAAACGCTGAACTTTTTGAAAGCCTGGCCAATAGCCAGTCTCCTTCCACTCTGTTCATCACCTGTGCGGACAGCCGCATCAGTCCAAGCCTTGTTACCCAGACGGAGCCTGGTGAGCTTTTCATCGTCCGTAACGTGGGCAACATCGTCCCTGCTTATGGTGAAATGCTTGGTGGGGTTTCCTCTGCAATCGAGTATGCCGTGGCCGTTCTCAAGGTGAAGAACGTTGTCATCTGCGGCCACTCGAACTGCGGTGCGATGTCCGCACTCATGGACCTCAACTCTCCTAAGCTGGCCAATCTGCCGACAGTTCGCAGTTGGATGCGGAACGCTGAAGCTGCCCGCGCAGCGTTCAGCAATCTGAAGGCCGAAGACGCCGGCCCGGCGGATATCCGCTCGCTGGCAGAAGCAAACGTGCTCCTGCAACTGGCACACCTGCGGACGCATCCGGCCGTTGTCAGCGCTCTTGCCCAAAACCAGCTCAATATTCAGGGTTGGTTCTATGACATCCCCAAGGGCGAAATTTTTGTCCTGGATGAGACCACCCGTAAAACCCACACTGTGGATGAAGCCCTGTCAAAGCTGAGCGAAGGCCAGGAAGCAGTCGCCTGAGATTTCCAGCAGCTTTCTTTGTCCTGATGGCCATTGCAGCCATCAGGACTACTACCGCCAGCGCAGAATCTCTTAAGCTGGCAACCTGGAACATGGACTGGCTCACGCTGCGCCATGACGGGGACCCGGAACTTCCGAATAACGTTCACCCCCGCAAACCGGAAGATTTCGAGCGCCTCAGATCTTACGCAAAGCATCTGAACGCCGACATTATCGGATTTCAGGAAGTAGACGGAACACCCGCAGCCGAACGTGTTTTCGATACGGCCCAATACCAGCTCGTGCTCTCAACCGACCCCGTTATTCAGAAAGTCGGGCTAGCTGTCAGACGCGGGTTGCATATTCAGATCAACGAGCCCCTCTCCGCGCTGAATGTGGCAAGCCCAACGGCCGCACACCAGCTTCGTGGAGGTCTGGATGTCACGATCAAAGATGGTTCTGCCTCTCTCAGGCTACTGGTCGTGCATCTCAAAACAGGATGCTGGGACCAGCCGCTGAAGCAGCGCCAACATTCCTGCCCCACTTTATACGAGCAGTTTGCCATCCTTGAGAACTGGATGCTCGAACGTCAGGATGATGGTGAGGCCTACGCGGTACTGGGAGACTTCAACCGGCGCCTGACCCTCCATGACCCGCTCATGGAGCAGATCGAGGCTGATGAACCGGTTACACTCACCACCGCCGGAATGGCCAGTCCATGCTGGGGCGGTGAGTATTTCATCGACCACATCATTCTTGGCAACGCTGCCCGCTCATGGCTCGTTCCAGACAGCCTTCGGGTCATGACATACCGCAACGACACAAACACGCCGCAGGGTCTGTCAGATCACTGCCCGGTCTCGGTAACGCTGGCACCTCCCTGATCCCCTTCGTCTGGAAGCGCACGCCCGTGCACCAGCCGATGAATAAACGACATTTTGCGCAATACCGGCGGCGTCAGCTTGAACGGATAAAAATCTGCAAGCCCCATGCCTCTGTTGAGGCTATTCATCAGGGACGTCAGAGGAAACCAGGTGTCAGCCAACCTAGAAAACGGACCATCCTGCGTTGGATCGTATGCTGCATCTGTACTCAGGACATTACCTTCCACAACATGTGGATGCGTACTGATCCCATAGCTCCAGCCTGTCTCGATTGTATCGACAATATGCAGGTAATGCGCCCAGGTTTCTGCAAAATCTTCCCACGGATGCATCGTCGCGTAGGAAGTCACAAAGTTTTCCGTCCAATCAGTCGGTGGGCCGTTTTGGTAATGTCGCTCCAGCGCATCGCCATAATCTTCGCGATCATCCCCAAAGCGTTCGCGGCACTCCTCGAGATACCCTCCATCACGAACCATCACGTTCCAGACGTAGTGGCCGATTTCGTGGCGGAAATGCCCTAAGACCGTCCGATAATACTCCCCCATTTCAACGCGCATACGCTCACGCTCGACATCATCTGCCTCACGCAGCGCAATCGTAACGAGGCCAGCCGCATGTCCTGTCATGACGCGTGTTCCAGCAGGATCGTCCGCCAGAAAATCAAATGCGAGCCCCTCCAGGGGATTTTCCCGACGCGTGCTCATTGGAATTTTCAGACGTAGCATCGAATACACAAGACGGTGCTTGGCGCGCTCTAGCGTGCGCCATTTCTCCAGGTTTTCTGGAACTGAGAGATCCGGAACCATCCGGTTATGACGACACGCTACACAAAATACATCGTCACTATGCGCAGGCAGGAGCCAGTTGCAGACCTCGTATTCTGCATTTGCACAAAAACGAAAAGCAGCCCGATCCACGCCCTGGACAATATCTTCGGCAACAGACCTGACGGCACGCATACGCCCCTCCCCCGGATCATAACCGAGTTGGGAGCCACAACGCTCACAATGGCTGTTTTCAAAAAAGACGGTGTTGCCGCATGATGGGCAAGAGAAAATCTGCATGGCGTTCAGTCTAGCGCAAAATCTGTGTGCCAGTTGCTTTCGCATCTCAGATCACCATCGCCGGAGCGATTTATGACAGCACTCAATTCTGCAGAATGGTCAGTAACCGCGTTAGCGCCTCAGGTGCAGGTGATTGCCAGCAGACAGATGCCAATTCTCGCGCAAGACATTGAGAAAAATATACAGAAACATTGGGATAATGCACTCAAACAATATCCTGAACTCTATAACGGGCGTGTTTTCTGCGTTGACCATATCCAGGCAGACCTGATCAGCGGGCACTGGTCCGAATTCCGCAGAGTTTTGGCTCAAATGAAAGAACCTCATATTTTCGGTGCAAACATTCTTCGGCCACTTGCTGTCGTCGGGCTGATGAAAACGCCAGATGGTGTAGTGATCGGACAACGCTCACAAAAGGCCCTCTATCTTCCGTCATTCTGGCAAGGCGTACCGGCCGGGAATGTGGAAAGCCGCGCTGGAGAAACAGAGATAGATCTGGCAGCCCAGCTTGCAGCGGAATGCGAAGAAGAACTGGGCCTCAAGAGTTCCGAATGCCGGATTGGTGCATGCCTTCTCGCCTGCGAACATCCAGACTCCCATATCGTTGATATCGGAATCGAAATCAGTGTTTCGATTGGTTTTCCCGACCTGCAAAAACGTTGCCTCAACGAGGGCAATGCGGAATATGGCGCACTCTTTCTGATGCAGACAGGACGAACTCCAGACGGAAACATCGTCCCGACCCTGAGAGCCATGCTAGACACTGTGGAGTACCCTTCATGAGTCTTTACCGTACCTTCGACAGTGCAGATCTTCGGATCTGGCTCTCCACCCAGATCACGCTAAGCACGCAACTGGGCGGCAAACCCGAGGAATGGTCCATCAAAGAAGTCAGCGATGGAAACCTGAACAGCGTCTTCCTCGTGCATGGCTTGGATAGCAGCCTGTGCTGCAAGCAGGCCCTGCCTCATGTGCGTGTAGCCCCAGACTGGCCAATGCCGCTTGAACGTGCGCTCTACGAGGCACGCTACATGCGCGCCACGGAGGCCGCAGTCACCGGTCTGGCACCAAAGCTTTTCCATTACGACGCAGACCTCTTCCTGCTCGTCATGGAATGCCTGAGCCCTCATACAGTTCTGCGTTCGGCACTGATCGCGGATCAGGTGACACCGGGATTTTCAGAGACAATCGGCCAATACGTGGCACAGACGGTTCACACCACAGGCTGGACCACACGACCATTCGAGGAAGGCTCTCGCCTGCTCGCCGATTTCGCAGGTAACACCGCGCTAACACGCATTACCGTCGATCTGATTCTGAACGACCCGTATCGTGTCTGCACCCGCAATCCTGAGCCAGAGCCAGCCCTGCTCTCTGCCGTCGAGGCTCTGCGCACAGACAGACCTCTCCACGCTGCCATCTCCCGCCTTCAGAACATCTTCCTCACATGCCGACAGGCCCTGCTGCACGGGGACCTCCACACCGGCTCCATCATGCTGCACGAGAGAGACGTGCGCGTCATTGACGGTGAATTCGCAACCATGGGGCCGATCGGTTTCGATTGCGGCCTCTATCTGGGCAACCTCGCGCTGCATGCATGTGCTGCGCCGCAGAAAATGCCCGCTATGGAACACGAAATGCGTGTGTTCTGGGCCGCTTTTGCAGAGCAGTTTCAGACACTTGTATCGCAGGGCGGTGGAGACGTCGGCGGCTTGCTCGAAGACGATGCAGCGCGCCTGACGATGGTACAGGATATGCTTCTGGGAATACTGCGCGATACCGCAGGTTTCGCAGGACTTGAGATAATTCGCCGGACCATAGGCTTTGCACAGGTCGCAGATTATAGCCTCTGCCCCGATGATGCTGCCCGCACCACGGCCCGAAAACGTGCCCTCGAAATCGGACGCACCCTCATCATGAGCGCGGAAGCAATAGAGAGCCCCGACGCGCTTTTTGCCCTCTTGTGCCCATCCCCGGCTACAGGCGCACCGAGCCTGACATGACCATACGTCAAATCGTGAAATATCCCGACCAGGTGCTCCGCGAAAAAGCTGCACCAGTGGCAAATTTCGATGCGCCTCTAAGAGCGCTTGCTACCGATCTGCTGGATACACTTCGTTCGGTAAAGGGACTTGGAATCACAGCGCCACATATTGGCGTCCTGCAACGCGTCGTTGTTCTGGAACTGCCCGATGCGCCAGAGCCACAGACATACATCAATCCAGAAATTATCTGGATCTCGGACAACACTGCCCGACACGAAGAAGGCAGCATATCGATGTCTGGGGTGAGTGAGCAGGTCGAACGTCCTGCGCAACTCCATGTCCGCTATCAGGATCTGGACGGAGAAACGCATATCGAAGCAGCAGACGGCTTCCGAGCAGCGTGCCATCAACACGAGCTTGATCAGTTGAACGGCACTTTCTGGATCCAGAAACTATCCAACCTCCGACGCAATCGCCTGATTGCGCGCTACGAGAAACTCCAGCGCAACCGGAACTGATCGTAAAAAAGGCCGTCCGTCTGCAAGTGTGAGAAAGCGCGATTCTAACGGACGATTCAGCTTGCTTCCGATATAGTGATATAGTTATGTATAACACCATATCGGAGGATCGAGACATGCAGAACGAAATCCGGATGGTGATACGACGCAGGAGCACGATATGGATGGTGCATGGAATGACACCCAGCCAATCTATCAACAGATCCGCGACAGGGTGGTCGGTATGATGCTGGATGGCGTCATAAGCGAAGGGGACCCTATTCCCTCCGTCAGGCAGACTGCTGCCGAATGTCAGGTCAACCCACTGACGGTGATGAAAGCCTATCAGCAGCTTTCAGATGACGGACTGGTCGAAAAGCGTCGAGGCCTGGGAATGTTTGTAGCCCCCGGCGCCCTGAAGCGCCTTGCAGGAACTGAGCGGCAGAAATTTCTCGATGAGCAATGGCCCGAAACACTGCGAACCATCCGTCGACTAGGGCTCAGCCTGGAAGAACTTCTGAATCAGGAGAACGGGCAATGATCTGCATTGAAGCCAAAAACCTGCGCAAAGTTCATCGTGGCGGCAAGGGCGTACATGGTATCGACCTATCAATTCCATCCGGGCGGATCGTCGGACTGATCGGACCAAATGGTGCAGGCAAAACCACCGCCCTGAACGCCATCCTCGGTCTCGTTCCCTATGAAGGCTCCCTCAAGGTGCTCGGCCGCGATCCATGGCATGAGCGTCATGCAATGATGCAGGATGTCTGCTTCATTGCAGATGTGGCACTCCTCCCCCGCTGGATGAAAGTCTGGCAGGTGCTGGACTATGTCGAGGGTGTCCATCCCCGCTTCGACCGCGCCAAGGCAGAAACCTTCCTCTCCCGCACAGACATCCAGCGTCGCTCGCGTATCCGGGACCTCTCAAAAGGCATGACCGCGCAGTTGCATCTGGCTCTCGTGATGGCGATTGATGCAAAGCTGCTGGTCCTTGATGAACCGACCCTCGGGCTGGATCTCCTGTATCGGCGGGAGTTCTACATCACACTTTTGAACGATTATTTCGATCATGACCGCACCATCCTCGTCACGACGCATCAGATCGAGGAAATCGAAGACATCCTGACAGACGTCATCCTCATTGGAGATGGCCGAATCACCCTTCAGGACAGCATGGCCAACCTTGAAACGCGGTTCACGGAACTCAAACCCCGACCAGACACGACAGAAACAGCCCGTGCGCTGAACCCTCTGAATGAGCGGCTCGTGCTCGGACAATCGATCATGCTGTTTGATGGCGTTCCGAAAGACGAACTGAAACAACTCGGCGAAACCCGGCAGCCCAAACTGGCCGACCTGTTTCTGGTTCTCATGGCTCAGGGACGCCCTAGGAAAGAAGGACACGCAGCATGAACGGGCGTTCGGTAAACCGTAATACACTCGCATGGAACCAGTTTATCTGGACGGTGAGAAGGGAATTATGGGGAAATCGCTTCCTCGTCGTCGTACCTACGGCACTGACGCTCCTCTCCCTACTCCTTACATGCATGGGCCTGAGCAAGGCATCCCTGCATAGCCTCGACAACATGGACCCTGCAGACGTGTTCCGAGGCGCAACCGATGCCATTACCCATGTTGCTGCACTGTCCGGCATGGCGGTCAGCTGCATTTATGCGTTGGGAACATTCTACAACGAGCGTAAGGACCTCTCGATCCTCTTCTGGAAATCCATGCCCGTTTCCGATTTTATGAGCGTCCTCGCAAAAGCAAGCATCGTACTTTTTGCTGTGCCCGCTCTCGTCCTTGTCCTGAACTGGATCAGCGTCATAACGCTCTCCATCGCCGGCAGGATTGATTTTGGCTTAACACTCGCTGCCCTGACGTCCTCTCAGGGCGTCACCGTGATGATGAGCAATTACATCTTATATGCCCTGATCAACGCGCTTTGGTGGTTCCCGGTTTACGGGGTTCTGTTCGTTGTCTCAGTCCTGGTGCGTTCCATTCCAGCCGGATGGGTACTAGGCGTGCTGGCAGCTCTCGGAATTGCAGAATTTTTCCTGCTCAACACCAGCCGCATCACCAGTACCGTATGGGACAGACTGTTTGATTCCCCTGGGCGCGGTAGTCAAAACAGACTTTTCCAAGGCTCATACTCACGCGGAGACGGCTTGAATATTCATCAATTCACCCTGCAACACGGCGCACCCACCACGCATCATACGCTAGACCTCAATGGCCTGCTGATAGGAATTGTTGTCGGCATTGTCTGCCTGGCCCTGACAATCTGGCTGCGCCGTCGCGCAGAGCCCATCTGATAGCAAAAAGAAACCCCGGAACCTTTCGGAACCGGGGCTTTCTCAGACGGAAGCCATGCCGATCTGCTTGATGTCATGAAATGCAAGATCGGGATTGGTCTCCACGGCCCGACGCATCATGAAGGATGAGCTGGCCAGAAACACTGGATCTCCATCCAGATCATCACACATTGCAGAGCGGTTGAGCATGGCGAAATCTTCCATCTTCGCCCTCTCTCCGGTCACCCATCTTGCCAGTGTATAGGGCGTGCTCTCAAAGCCGATACCCACACCATATTCACCCTTCAGACGTGATTGCAGAACATCGAGCTGGAGCGTCCCAACCACACCAACGATCGGCGGCAACCCGTCTTGTGGACGGAAAAGCTGAACAACGCCCTCCTCCGCGAGTTCAACAAGCGCCTGACGCAGCTTCTTAGCCTTCATGGCATCATCGAGTCGGACACGACGTAGAATTTCTGGCGCAAAGTGCGGCACACCCGTGAAGCGCAGATCTTCCGATTCCGTCAGCGTGTCGCCAATGCGCAACGTCCCATGGTTGGGAATACCAACCACATCACCACCAAAGGCTTCCTCGGCAAGCTGACGGTCACGGGCAAAGAAGAACTGAGGCGTATGCAGCGCAAACTGCTTTCCAGTCCGCACATGCTTCAGGCGCATGCCACGCATCAGCTTGCCTGAGCACACACGCGCGAAAGCCATACGATCGCGGTGGTTGGGATCCATGTTGGCCTGGATCTTGAAAACGAGCGCCGTCACCTGCTCTTCATTTGCCCGCACTTCGCGAGATTCAGTCTGCTGGGCTCTGGGCGCAGGACCATAGGCCACCAATGCATCAAGAAGATCAGTCACACCGATCTCCTTCATGGCCGAGCCAAAGAATACCGGCGAAAGATGTCCTGCATCGAAGGATTCACGATCGAATTCCGGAAGAGCAGCCTCAACCAGTTCCAGTTCTTCGTGCAACTGCACCATGCGCTCGTCGGTTTCGGCAATCGGTTCTTTGGTATGAACCTGGCGCGTGCGGCGGTCATACGTACCCGCAAACTTGGCGGCACGACCAATAGGCCAGGTGGCTGGGGACGTATCCAAAGCCAGCGTGCTGCCAATTTCATCGAGCAGTGCAAAGCTGTCCTGCGCTTCGCGATCCATCTTGTTGATGAACGTAACGATGGGAATATCGCGCAGACGGCAAATTTCGAACAGCTTGAGGGTTCTGGCCTCAATGCCCTTCGCAGCGTCAATCACCATGACGGCGCAATCAACGGCCGTCAGGGTACGATAAGTATCCTCGGAGAAGTCTTCATGGCCCGGCGTATCCAGCAGGTTGAAGACGCAGCCACCATATTCAAACGTCATGACAGACGTCACGACAGAAATGCCGCGGTCGCGCTCAATGCCCATCCAGTCGGATTTGGTGCGCCGACGCTCACCCTTAGCGCGCACATTACCCGCGAGCTGGATCGCGCCACCCGCACGCAGGATGCGCTCGGTGAGGGTCGTCTTACCGGCATCAGGATGGGAAATGATGGCGAAGGTACGCCGGCGGGCGATTTCGCGGTTGATATCGGCGCTGAGGGCTTCGGACATGAAGGCTCCGAGGTCTTGAAATGAAAAACGCCGGACGGGAGGTCCCGCCCGGCGTTCCGGTCGTCCGCAGAACCCGGGCACGAAGCCCGGAGTTCAGAATTAGCGGGAGTAGAACTCGACGACCAGGTTCGGTTCCATCTGCACCGGATACGGCACATCCGTGAGAACCGGGGTGCGAATGAAGCGACCCTTCATCTGGCGGTGATCGACTTCAACATACTCAGGAGCATCGCGCTCACCGGTCTGTGCTGCATCGAGAACGATTGCGAGGTGCTTGGACTTCTCGCGAACTTCGATGACGTCGCCTTCCTTCACGAGGTAGGACGGAATGTTCACCTTCTTGCCGTTAACCGTGATGTGGCCATGGCTGATGAACTGACGTGCAGCGAAAGGCGTGATGGCGAACTTGAGGCGGTAGATAACCGCATCCAGACGACGCTCCAGCAGACCGATCAGGTTCTCGGAGGTATCACCCTTACGGCGAACAGCCTCATCGTAGTACTTGCGGAACTGCTTCTCGCTGATGTTGCCGTAGTAGCCCTTGAGCTTCTGCTTGGCCATCAGCTGAATGGAGAAGTCAGAAGGCTTCTGCTTGCGACGCTGGCCGTGCTGGCCGGGGCCGTACTCGCGCTTGTTAACCGGGGACTTGGCACGGCCCCACAGGTTGACGCCGAGACGGCGATTGATCTTGTACTTGCTCTCTAAACGCTTTGACATGGGTTGACCCGTGTTCTCTCGTCAGGCCTGCCCCATGCTGCATGGCAGGCCGTTTTGTTGCACCGGTAGGCCCCTTCCCGAATTGGAAAGGACGGGCGCGCACCTTAAGAGCCGGGACCGGCGGGCTACAGAAACCCGCGCATGATGGAACCGACCGGCACGTCCACGTTTCCGGCTGTGGTGCCGCGCCTACAGCACTGTAGACCACGATGTCAATCCTTGGCCTTTGCAGGTGCTCCAATCTTCAGGGCATCAGAATGCAAAAAACACGTATCTTTTTGCCAGGTCATTGCGTTATCGCTCTGCTGCCCCTCGGTGGGCACCATTTTTTTGAGCGATTGTTCCTATGAAGATTTACAACTTCAATCCCAAAGTCGGCCACATCACAGAGGGTTCGCTCGAGGGCCTGATCCAGTCTCTGGATTCCCCAGCGCCACCGAAGCCCGGTGAGAGTGCCATCAAACGCGCCTTCAAAAAATTCGGCCTCGCGCAGATGCACATGTCTCATCTGGTGATCGATGACCGCACTGTTCTTCTGCGCGGCAAGGCTGACAGCGCCAAGGCCCGAGATCAGATGATCCTCACAGCAGGCAATGTTGCAGGCGTATCGACTGTGGAAGCGGATATTCAGGTTCCGCCAGGTACACCTGATCCGAAATTCCTGCAGATCAAGACCAGCACCACTCTGGACGAAGTTGCAGACAAAATTCCGGAAGACTTTACAGGAGACGAACTCCTCGCAGCCAATGAACCGCTTGTCACATCCAAGGATGACATTTATCCCGGTCTGACGATCCGCCTGCCAACCGAGCCTGCAAAAAACGACTGATAATCCGCTTTTCAGGATTTTCTGGTCCTTAGTTGTAGTCCGGAATGGCAGGTTGGACACCTTCTGCCATTCCGGATTTTTTTATGGATAACATCGAGCCTCCCGACGTCGAGCGTGTGCGCCCGCCGCATGGTGTAGAGCCCGCGATGCTCTCCCTTATGCTGGCAACATTCACCATCGGTACCGGCGAATTCGCCATGATGGGCCTGCTACCAGAATTTTCGCAGTCCCTGAGCATCACCATTCCTCGCGCAGGATCAGTCATCGCATCCTACGCGCTGGGCGTGGTGGTGGGTGCTCCGCTCATTGCGGTAGCCGGTGCAAAGCTGCCTCGACGGACACTGCTTATGCTCATGATGTGCCTGTTCATCGCAGGAAACATCGGCAGTGTGATGATGCCGAATCTCTTCGCTATCGAAGTGATGCGTTTCATCACCGGCCTGCCTCATGGTGCTTTCTTCGGGGTCTCCGCGCTGATCGGCGCCTCAATGGTGGAGCGTGCCCATCGCGGACGTGCCATCGGTCGCGTGTTGTCTGGCATCATGATTTCGACCGTCATCGGATCTCCCCTGTCCACTTATGCTGCAAACCATCTTGGATGGCGCGTTGCATATGGCACCATCGCCGGACTGGGCATCATCTGCCTGCTGGGAATCTGGTATTTTATTCCCACGGACCGACCCAAACCCGGCGTCTCTGCCCTTTCCGAACTCGGCGCCCTCAAACGCCCACAGGTTCTGCTGACACTCCTGACTGGCGCCGTGGGATTTGGCGGTATGTTCGGGGTCTACACGTTCCTCACATCTGCCCTGTCCCACGTAACACACCTCCCCGACTGGGGCGTTGCGCTTTACCAGATCGTCTGGGGGCTCGGCATGGTCGCAGGCAATGCGCTCGGCTCCAACATGATTGACCGCAATCTGGACCGCACTGCTATCTGTGCGCTTATGGCAAGCGTCCTGTTCATGCTGGGATTCTGGCTCCTGCTGCCCTCTCCCTGGGCCATGCTGCCAATCACCTTCCTCCTGCCCGCTGCCACGATCATCCTCTCGCCGGCCATGCAGTCCCGGCTCATGGAAGTTGCCGGGGATGCACAGACACTGGCGGCATCGCTCAATCATTCTGCCTTTAATATCGCAAATGCCATTGGCGCCTGGCAGGGAGCATTTCTGGTCGGAGCAGGCTATGGGCTGGCTTCGGTTGGCTGGGGCGGCGCCCTGCTATCCGGCGGAGGTCTGGTGATCTACCTCATCACCATCAGGTTGGCGCGCACCGCCACATGACACGATACATCCTGTAGCCCGTCGCGACACAGGTAACCGCAAGCCCCGCAGCCAGACCGAACCAAAGGCCTTCCACGCCATAATGCGCCTGGAAGGCCAGCCAGCCACCAAACCCAAGCCCCACCATGGTGTAGCTGCAAATACCAATTACCATCGGCCAGACAGTATCACCACAACCACGAAGTGCCCCGGTAAAAGTAGTCTGGAGCCCATCGACCAGCTGAAAAATCCCTGCGATTTTCAGAAGCAGCACAGTCGTAGCCATGGTCGTTGCATCTGGTGGCGCGCCACTGAAGTAAAGTGCAGCAACCCGGTCTGGCCAGATCAACAAAGCACTTGCCGTCAGGACGCTCCAGCTCAGAACCAGCCCCACAGCCGTAATGGCCGCACGGCGTGCCTGCACCATCTGCTGCGCTCCACGCCAGTATGACACCCGCACATTTACTGCCTGCCCGATCGCAAGGCAGACCATAAATGTCAGGGATGCCGTATTTTGTGCAATCTGATGAGCTGCCAGACTCTGCGTACCGAACTCACCTGCACGTAGCCCGGTAATCTGAAACATCAGGATCTCTGCCGCAGCCCCCGCCATGATCGGCAGACCCAGCTTCAGAAGCTCCTTGAAAATGGGCCACTGCACAGCCGCCGGACGCAAAACGGCCCGAATATTGGGGCGCGCCAGACAAAGCACGATCAGCGCCAGCGATATGGCCCACCCCGTCAGACTCGTCGCAGTGGCGGAACCGTAAAGCCCTAACGCAGGCAACCCGAACCATCCATGAATCAACGTTGCATTGGTCAACCCATTGCAAAGCGCCATCGCCGGCATGATCCACAAAAGCAGCGTTTCCGCTCCCAGAGCAGGCAGAATCACCCGGAACAGGCCAATGATCACCAGATCCGGCAAGAGCGCGATCAGCAGGATGTGAATGAAGCGGCTGCCATGTTCGATCACTGCCGACGGTTCACCCATCATGCTGAAAAGTTCACGTGCAGGCAGCAGCAGAAGCAGGCACGGAACAAACACACACAGAGCAAGTGCTACCGCGGCGCTGACAATCGAACGTCCGTCATGACTAACACCGCCACTGTCCACCACACCCCGACCATGGGAGAGCATGATACCCGCGCCGCCAAGGATTGTCTGGAAAGTCACCATTGTGGTGAAGAAAACGCTATTGGAAATACCGCCAATGGCAAGCTCGGTCACACCGAGGCTGCCAAGCAGCACAGTATCCGTCACACCCATCGCCATTTCGGACAACTGCGAGAGGGCGAGCGGCAATGCAACACGGGCAAGAGTGAGGACATGCCCCGAAGGCGATGTCGGATCGGGGACTTTTCTTGTCATATCCCCCCTATACAGGGGCATTTGAGTGAAACAAGACCTACAAACCCTGTTGCACCCGGACGATGGCTGACGCATTGATCAGCACATGGTCGATCCTGCATATCCGGCGCTGCGACTGCATGACAGCCACGCACGCGAAAAACGCCCTTTCTCCCCGCTCGATCCGCAGAACGTGCGGATCTATTTCTGCGGCCCGACCGTCTATGACCGGGCGCATCTCGGCAACCTGCGTGCCATGCTGTGCGCAGATGTTCTGGTGCGTCTGCTCCGCACGCTTTATCCCTGCGTGACCTATGTCCGCAACGTGACGGACGTGGACGACAAGATTACAGCCCGCGCACTGGAAAACGGCGAAGATATTTCCGCCCTTACCGAGCGCACAACCGAAGCATTCCACGAAGATCTTCGTGCGCTCGATATCCTTCCTCCGGATATCGAACCGCGCGCAACCCATCATATCGGGGACATGCTGGACCTGATTGCCCGCCTGATCGCCAATGGCCACGCCTATGAGGCCGAGGGCCATGTATTATTTGCCGTCCGGAATTTTCCGACTTACGGCGCGCTTTCCGGCCGCTCGCTGGACGACATGATCGCAGGTGCCCGCGTCGAAGTCGCTCCATACAAGCGCGATCCGGGCGATTTCGTTTTGTGGAAGCCTTCCACTCCGGAACAGCCGGGATGGGAAAGTCCCTATGGTCGTGGCCGTCCGGGCTGGCATATCGAATGCTCTGCCATGTCACACCGTTATCTGGGTGAGAGCTTTGATATCCACGGCGGCGGGGATGATCTCCTGTTTCCTCACCACGAAAACGAGCGCGCGCAGTCCCTGTGCTGCTTCCCCGGCAGCAAATTTGCAACGCACTGGCTGCATGTGGGCATGCTGCTCTCGAATGGTGAGAAAATGTCCAAATCCCTGGGCAATTTCCATACCATCCGCGAAGCGCTGGAGCGCTCACCTGCCGAGCCCCTCCGGCTGCTCTATCTGGGCGCACATTACCGCTCAACGCTCGATTTTTCGTGGGAAAAACTTGAAGAGGCACGCCGCACCCTGGACCGTCTCTATCGCGCGCTTGAACGCGGCAATCCCCAGCCGGACGCCGCAATACCGGCTTCCGTCATGGACGCCCTGTGCGATGACCTGAACACCCCACTGGCCATATCAACACTCCACCCACTGGCGGATGCTGCCATGCAGGGGGATCAGGATGCAGCGTCCGGCCTGCTTGCGGCAGGGAAGCTCCTGGGCCTCTTTACCGTCTCTCCCGCTGACTGGTTTCAGTCTGGCGTGGATGCATCCGCAATCGAAACCCTTATTGAAGAACGTCTGGCTGCCCGCAAATCCCGCGATTTCGCCCGTGCCGACGCAATCCGTGCAGAATTGTCTGCTTCCGGCATTACGCTGGAAGACGGTCCTTCCGGCACAACATGGCGAAAGGCCTGACCCCATGACAGGACGTGAAGGCGGCGCCGATCTCGCCCCGCCCGGCCCCTATGACCCGGTTGTCATCCTTGTACGCCCGCAGCTTGCCGAGAATATCGGTACAACCGCGCGCGCAATGGCCAATGGCGGCCTTTTCCACCTGCGTATCGTAGCGCCACGTGATGGCTGGCCACAGGAACGCGCGTGGTACGCTTCATCCGGCGCGCATCGCATTCTTGATGCAGCAGAAGTTTTCGACACGGTCGATGATGCCATTGCAGACCTGCACCGTGTATTCGCCACCTGTCCCCGCCCACGACATGTCGTCAAACCCGTCATGACGGCCCGTGGCGCCGCAGCAGAACTTCGCGCCGTATCAGATCGCAAGCTTCGTTCGGGCATCCTTTTCGGGCCCGAACGCGCGGGACTGGACAACGAGGACATGGCGCGCGCAGATGTTTTAATCCGCTACCCGCTCAACCCGCGCTTCATGTCCCTGAATCTCGCGCAGGCCGTGCTGGTGATGGCCTATGAATGGTTCCTGACCGAAGACACCACCCCCGAGCGCGAACTCATGACCAACGAGACGCATGTCGCGACGAAGGGCGAGCTCGAAAACTTCATGTCGCACCTGATCCGCGACCTTGATGACAGCGGGTTCCTCAGGAACGAACAGAAACGCCCGGGAATGGTGCGCAACCTGCGTCATTTCTTCACGCGGGGCGAAGTGACCGAACAGGAACTTCGCACCCTGCATGGCGTGGTTAGTGAGCTAACCACTGGCCGCAAAGCACGGAGCTGAGAACATGATGCAGTGGCGGCGACGGGACAGAAGAACACCTCCCCCCGACCCGCTTCTCGCAGAATCGGCAAACCGTATCCGGGCACATGTCCTGGAGGAGAACGGGCGTCGGGACATCATTCGCACCGGGCTGCAACGCGGCACCCTCAACGATCTCTATCACCACCTTCTGACGATGAGCTGGCCCACATTTTTCTGGGCATCCCTGCTGCTCTATCTGGTCATCAATCTCGGTTTCGGGATGCTGTATTTCCTGATCCCCGGCAGCGTCACAAATATTGCGCCGGGAGATTTCCTGAGCGACGTCTTCTTCAGCGTCCAGACCATTTCAACCGTCGGTTATGGGATCTGGGCCCCCGCCGGACGTCTTACAAACACCATCGTGTCATTCGAGGTGCTCGCGGGCATGATGCTCAACGCACTTGCAACCGGCCTTGTGTTTGCCCGTTTTTCGAGGCCTCGTGCGCGCATCCTCTTCAGCCGCACAGCCGTCGTCTCCTATGACGACATGCTTCCCACGCTGACCGTCCGTCTCGCCAACATGCGCCGCACGCTGATCCTGTCTGCGAATGTGGAGATGACACTTGCGCGCCTGATGCCTAACGATCACGGACGCCTGATCCGGCGTTTTGATCGGCTGAACCTTGTCCAGTCACACGCGCCAATTTTCCGCATCAGCCTCAACGCAACACATATGATTGACGAGACCAGCCCCCTGTATGGTCTTTCCGCCGAGACCCTGCTGGAACAGAATGCCGAAATCATCGTGACGATGGATGGAACGGACGAGATTTCGTCCCAGACAATCTTCGCACGGCACGCTTACGAAATCGGGCACGTCAAACATGGTTTCCGCTTCGTGGAAATGATCATCAACCGCCCCGATGGCAGAGTCGAAGTAGACTTCAATCACTTCCACAACACGGAGCCTGGAGAAAGCCCGCCCTTTATCTGAAGCCCGCCCATGATTGGGAAAAACTCTTGGGAGATCAGACATCATGACAACAGAAAAATATGTGTTCGGAACAGACCTGCTGACGGCAACCGTCACGGCTCATGGAGCGGAATTAATTTCCCTACGTGATCCGACAGGCCGTGAACTGATGTGGAATGGTGGACCGCCCTGGCCCAGACACTCCCCTGTCCTGTTTCCCATCGTAGGACGATTGCCTGCTCACGAGATTACTCTCAACGACCAACCACTTCACCTGCCTCAACATGGTTTCGCGCGGGACTGCACTTTTCACTGGCTCGATCGAACCGCGCAAGGCTGTACGCTGGAGCTTACAGAAAACGCGGCAACACTGACCGGCTTTCCAGAGCGCTTCCGCCTGCGCATGACATATCGGGTCGAAGAAAATCGCCTTACGGTATCTTACGAGCTTCACAACCCGGATTCATCAGCTGTGCTGCACGCATCTCTGGGCGCACATCCGGCCTTCATCTGGCCCCTGCGTGAAGACGTCCCCAAAACTGCCCATCAACTGATATTTTCAGAAAACGAACCTGCACCCATCCGACGGATTGATGATAAGGGCGTTCTACCCGAAGCATTCCCAACGCCGGTACAGGGCAAAAATCTGCCTCTCACAGAAGAGCTGTTCGTCGCAGATGCAATCATCATGCCCGAACTCAACAGCCATTCAGTGTCTTACATCACCCCCCAAAAGGATGGACTACATATCACCTGGAACGGCTTCCGGGATCTTGGGCTTTGGATGAAGCCGGGCGCGGATTTTCTATGTATCGAGCCTTGGCACGGCTACGCAGCGCCCGGCGATTTTTCTGGTGATTTCTCCCGCAAACCCGGCCTTCTACATCTTGAAGCCGGGGAAAGCTGGAACGCAAACTGGTCAGTCGAAACTATTTAAAAACGCCCCCTGCTGCGCGCGTAACACAGCAGGGGAACTTCAAACTCAGGCGCGGATAGCGTCTTCCAGACGGGACACTACACGGGCGCGGCCCATCAGGCCGAGCAGAACATGCAATTCCGGTCCGGCATCCTCACCTGTCAATGCCAGACGCAGCGGCATAAACAACGTCCGCCCCTTACGATCAGACTGCGCCTTCAGGGCGTTGGTCCAGTTCTTCCATGTGTCATCGCCCCATGGCTCAACAGGCAGAAGCTCCAGAGCCAGCCTCAGGAAGTCACGGTCTTCAGGCTGGGACGGCGGCACGACATCGCCATGCGTCACCTCCCACCAATGCGGGATTTCAGCGGAAAGATCGACATTTCCACGCACCGCATTCCAGAAGGCTTCATCGGCTTCTGGCGGTAGACGATCGCGTGCATCTTCGAACGACAGCTCATGCAAAGCACGGCGGTTGAGCGCCAGAAGCTGCGTCATGTCGAAACGCGCGGCCGATTTCGAAACATGCGCCAGATCGTAGCTGGAAATCGCCTCTCCCATCGTCATGACCCGCGGATCCTGAGACGACCCCACGCATGAGAGATAAGCGACGAGCGACATCGGCTCCATGCCGTCATGGCGCAGGGATTTAAGCGACAGGGAATCAAAGCGCTTGGAAAGCTTTCCTCCCCCCGAATCCAGCAGAAGCGGGAGATGTGCAAACGTGAAGCGCTTCGCCTTTGCGCCAAGAGCCTCGGCAATATCAAGCTGTACACCAGTGTTGGTGACATGATCCTCGCCACGCACAACATGCGTCACACCCAGATCAAGATCATCAATGATAGATGCCAGTGTATAGAGAATGGTTCCATCCGCACGCACCAGGACCGGATCGGAGATTGCGGTCAGCTTGACGGAGCAATCCCCCATCACGAGATCTTCCCAGCGCTTGCTGCCATCGCTCAACCTGAAGCGCCAGTGTGGCGTCTTGCCGTTGGCTTCCGCACGCTCCCGCTGCTCGGCGGTAAGCTTGAGCATGGCGCGGTCATAAATCGGAGCGCGTCCCTCACGGATACGGGCTTCCCGCTTTGCGGCCAGTTCATGTTCGCTCTCAAAGCACGGATAAAGACGACCCGAAGCCTTCAGGGTTTCAATGCCTGCCTCATAGCGCTCAAGACGGGCAGACTGATGCTTCTCCTCGTCCCATTCGATGCCGAGCCAGGTCAGATCCTTGCGGATCGCCTCTTCATATTCCGGCTTTCCGCGAGACGTATCGGTATCGTCAATCCGCAGGAGGAATTTGCCGCCATGGCGGCGGGCGAACAGGAAATTGGCAACGGCAAGACGCGCATTGCCAACATGAAGGTAGCCGGTCGGAGACGGAGCGAAGCGCAGTTTCATCGCGCCTTAATGCCGTATCTCCGCCTTACGCGCCAGACAGCATCCGTCGAAGAATACATGCCCCGCGCACTTAAACGACAAAGACTAAATCAACTCTGCCCGGACACAACGCCCCAAACCCTGCTTTATTCCGTGTCCACAGGGTCGATCCTTGAACTCTGGTGCCGGTTGATCCACTCCACAACCACACGCAAAAGCGTATTCGCGACCAGAATAAACCCCGTCAGCAATGCACCTTCCGCGATCATGTCACTGCCCGCACAAGCACCAATCGCGGCTGAACACCACAATGTCGCGGCCGTATTGAGCCCGCGTATATTGGGCCCATCCTTCATGATAACCCCGGCCCCCAGAAAACCCACGCCAGACACCACATAAGCAATAACGCGCACCGCCGAAGCATCACCATCAATGCGCTCCGCCAGATCAACGAATGCTGCAGCACCAAGAGCAACCAGCGCATTGGTCCTCAGCCCTGCCGTGCGCTGCCGAAACTGCCGCTCCGCACCGATCAGGGCGCCAAAAACAAAGGCCGATGAGTAACTGAAAAACGTATCCAGAAAAGCGTGAGGATCAAACGTCTGTGTAAAATGAATGGTCATCCTGATCCCCCGAGATCACAAATGGCGGGTCATTGTCGCCTGACAGCCAGCCCCGCCTTGTATCAAAAGGGATCCCGATTGCAGATGACATTTCTGCGTTATACGCCGTACAGGATCAGCCCATTACTCAAGAAAAAAGGCTGCCCGCATTGCGAGGCAGCCTTTTTGGATCCTAGTGACGGATGACCTCATGGCGGTCATCATCATCGTCTTCATCCACATCATCATCCGGCGGCCCGGCAATTTCCTCATCATCAACCAGACGACGCGGATCAATAGCGCGCCAGTCACGCTCCATTGGCGTTGCGGGAGAGGCCGCGAAATCATCAAGTTCATTTGCAGATTTCCAACCATCATCATCTGCATCAATGACTTCAGCATTCTCCCCAAAAGCAAACCAGCTCTCGAGAACTTCCTTGGTCGTCGCACCCGGTACACGGCAACGCTCAATGCTGTCGCGCACATAGGCACGGGCAAAAGCGTTTGCATGCATCAGATCAACAAAGTCACTGACCTCTTCAACAGTATCGCCTTCAGACGCACCGGAGAGATCAATGATCCGAACGCTCCAGACCTTGTCCGTACCCTTGGGGTCGTGCGTTTCAGAAGTATCGTTCATGGAACCTCACGTTTATCCTTGGCTTTCTTCAGCAGGAACTCGCGGCCAACCTTGACCCGGGCCTTGCCGTCATAAGCCACTATATCAGCAGTGGCATACGTCTCGGACCAACGATCCGGAATGAATGATCCACTACCAACAATATCAATCGGCGCATGCGCATCATGCATGGCCGTACATTTGGCAACATTGAAACCCGAAGACACAACAATCTTCACGTTCGCAAAACCAGCCTCGTTCAGAGCCTCACGCATCCGCCAGATCGCAGCTGCAGAAACGCCCGTCCCCACCAGATCGCGCAACTCGCTATCAGAGCGGTAACGGCGGATCGTGCCCGGCGTATGCCGCTCCAGAACAGCATATGAAGACTGCGGATCCAGACCTTCAAGGAACCGGCCACCATGCGTATCCAGACGCACACTGAGCCGCCCTTCAGCAGCACGCTCCGGAAAGCGCTCGCAAACCTCAAGCGCATCCGTAATTTCCTGGCCAAAATAATCAACCAGAACCGTCAGAGGCTCCTTGGGATAGACTTCATCATACATCTCAGCCGCACGAAGCGTAGAGCCCGCATAGCCGATCAATGCATGCGGCATGGTACCAAGGCCGCGCTCCAGCCCGAAGAAACCCGCCGTCGCATCATTGGCATTTCCAATGAAGCCACGTGCGCCCTCCTTACGTGCGGCACGTGATCCCACGCCCGCGGCATAAGACATCTGCTCCTGCATTTCGAAGCCCGCACAATGGCGTGCTTCCATAGCAAGAAACGGAACATTCGGTAACGCCATCGCCATCTGGTAGGCGTTGTGAGCCGCGACACAGGATGCACCAAGACGCTGGAGCAACAGCGTCTCCAACGGTGCAAGCTTCGTGAACGGACCGCTCATATAAATCAGGGGTTCACCCGCACCGACCCACTCCCCTTCCGCATAAACCTCGTGGCATTCCACCTCGAAGCCCTGCGCACGGGCCACGTTCTTCACCCATCGGATCGCCAGAGAGCACGCTGCAATAACGGGCCTGCGGATGAAGATCGCGTACGTGACCCGACAATCCCCAAAGCGCTTCACGATCTCGCAGGTACGCCCGAAATAGGCATCCGTGCGAGCGGCGATCTCTCTTTCCTCAACCGGTCCAAGCGGACCATGAGCAAGATCGAGCGCGCGCTCTGGGGTCATGGGGTTCATTCTGGCTTACCTGCCCTGCTGGTGAGTTCCTGTGCAAGTAGAAACGCCATTTCAAGCGATTGTTCCGCATTAAGTCGCGGATCACAGAAGGTTTCATACCGGTCGCCAAGGTCTGCCTCGGTCAGGCACTGCGCGCCACCAATGCACTCCGTCACATCCTGGCCGGTCATCTCGAGATGTACCCCGCCCGGACGCAGCCCGGCATCTGCAAAGACGTCAAAGAAGCCCAGAACCTCACCAAGCACGTTCTCAAAGGAACGCGTCTTGATCTTGTTGGACGTCGTCGTCGTGTTGCCGTGCATTGGATCACACATCCACGTCACGGTCCGGCCCGTCTTGCGAACCGCATCCAGCAATGGTGGCAGATGAATCCGAACCTTGTCTTTCCCCATACGCGAAATCAGCGTGATACGGCCGGGTTCGTCATTCGGGTTCAGAATTTCAAGCAGCTTCTCAAGATCCTCGACCGTTGTCGTAGGACCAACCTTGATACCAATCGGATTGTTCACACCACGCAGGAACTCGACATGCGCGCCATCAGGCTGACGCGTACGATCCCCAATCCACAGGAAATGTGCGGAACAGTCATAATACTCGTCACTGGTGCTATCGACGCGCGTCAGAGCCTGTTCGTAGGGCAGAAGCAGAGCCTCATGAGACGTGTAGAATTCCGTCTCATCAATCTGGGCCGCAGCACTATCCAGCCCACAAGCCCGCATGAACGACAGGGTTTCGTCAATGCGATGGGCAAGATCACGGTAGCGCGCCGCCAGCGGCGAGCGCTCAACGAAACCAAGGTTCCAGCGATGCACTTCATGCAGGTTTGCATAACCGCCATGCGCGAATGCACGCAGCAGGTTCATCACACCAGCAGACTGGAAATAGCCGGTCTCCATACGTTGCGGATCAGCCCGACGCGCATCCGCCGTGAATTCCGGGCCATTGATGATGTCGCCGCGATAACAGGGCAACGTCACGCCATCAATGGTCTCCGTGTTCGATGAACGCGGCTTGGCATACTGGCCCGCCATGCGCCCGATCTTCACCACGGGAACCTTGGCTGCGAACGTCAGAACAACAGCCATCTGGAGCAACACGCGGAACGTGTCGCGCACGATGTCTGCTGTGAATTCATCAAAACTCTCAGCGCATGCGCCGCCTTGAAGAACAAAGGCTTCTCCGCGCGATGCAGCCGCCAGACGTGCCTTGAGGCGACGGGCCTCACCTGCAAAAACCAACGGGGGATATCGATGCAGCCGCTCTTCAACGGCGGCAAGCGCTGCTTCGTCTTCGTAGGCAGGAGCCTGGACGATAGGGCGCGAACGCCAGCTGGAAGGAGACCAGGATTTCTGGGTCTGGCTTGAGGGATGCATCAAAATGCCCTCCGAGGTCGTGCAATAAGCAGGATAAAGAGTTGCGGGGTCGCCGGTTATGACTGAAAACGCGAAATGTTGATAGCGCGAAACGTCAGATTATATCTCAGCGCTTTCGTGCTCGGATGGAAAGTTTCACGCAACGGCGACACGCCATGCCACGCAAAGCGTGACGCACCACCCCAGACCACCACATCTCCATGAAGCAGTTCGATGCGTCGGGCATGGTTTTCTCTATTTGGGCCGCCAAAAGAAAAGCGCGCCGGAACCCCTAAAGATACTGATACGATTGGCGCCTGAGGCGCATCCTCGTCACGGTCCTGATGCAACCCCATTCCCGCGCCTGGCTCGTAGCGATTGATCAGACATGAAGACGGCGTAAAATCCGGATACCCCGCACGCTCCGCAGCACGCCGCGCAAGCTGGCGAAATATCTCAGGCATTTCAGGCCATGGCATCCCGCTCAGTGGGTCATGCGTCAGGTAGCGATATCCCTGCGCGTCCGAATACCAACCGCATGTGCCACACGACGTCGTGGCGACAGACATGCTCCGACCTCCGGGCGTCCGCATTTTGCGGAAAGGTGCACATGCAGAGATAATCTCGATCTGCTGAAGAAATTCCCCTGCTTCCTCCCGCGCAAAGCCCGGAAGCCATACCGCACCCTCTGCCAAGCTCATGACAGGCCGGAACGACTCAAAAAGATCATCCATGCAAAATCCTTTCAGGACCAAAGAACTCTTGAACCTCTGCCGCTCCGGGCCGATTATGCTAAGAGGATGACTTCATGGCCTTGATCCCCTGCAACAGGGACTGGCCTTCCTCAACGCTCGGCCAGGGAAACACTGACCATGACACGCTTTTTCCGTTACGCCCTGATGGCCTCAGCCCTGCTGGGTGGCGCCGCACAGGCCCAGACCGTTTCAACACCGTCCACGACCTCCTCGCCTTTCGGGCAGGTCTATTCACCGGGAACGACAACCGCCCAGCAAGGGGCTCAGGCACCTTCCGCAGACCAGCAGCAGCATGGCGGCGAGCACTTCCGGGCACGCGGAAAGCGCTCCCTGCCCCCCGGATATCAAGACGCCCCATCCAACGATTTTCAGCACGGCCCTGATCCGGATCATCTGGCTGGCATTCAGCGTGATGCCTCCACAGGTGCCAATATCGGCAAGTTCGGTTCGTCATACCAGAACAGCAATCCCACCCAGTCCGGCCAGCTTGGCGATTCCACCGGCAATGGCTGGGTCGCACCGCGCGGAAACGGCTGGTAACAGGCAACCAACAGCTTCGGCATCGGTTGTTCTCCCACGCGTCTGGTCCTCAGCGTGACCCGTATCGCAAAAGGAGAACACCATGCCGTACATTGCAGCCAAAGACGGTACCAGCCTTCACGTCAAGGACATGGGCAAAGGGCGCCCCGTCGTTCTGATCCATGGCTGGCCTCTGACAGGTGACATGTGGGAATTCCAGACTCTCGCCCTTGTTGAGGCTGGATATCGCGTCATCACATATGATCGCCGGGGCTTTGGCCAGTCAGGCCACCCGATTAACTGCTACGATTACAACACCCTGGCAGACGATCTCTCCGCCATTCTCGAAGAACTCGATCTATGGGACGCCACACTCGTGGGCTTCTCAATGGGTGGCGGTGAAGTTGCGCGTTACCTGTCTCGATATGGACGTGCACGCATTTCCAAGGCTGTGCTGCTGGCATCGGTAGTGCCCTTCCTGCTCAAGACAGCTGATAACCCCGATGGCGTAGATATTTCCGTATTTGATGGCATCAAACAGGAAATACGCCAGGACCGTTTCGGCTTTCTGCAGGGCTTTATCTCGTCATTCTACGGTGTCAGCATGCTCCATCACCCTGTCAGCCAGGGCGTTCTTGACTGGAGCTTTACACTGGCATCAATGGCAAGCCCGATGGCAACACTGGATTGCGTCGACGCCTGGGGAACCACGGATTTCCGCCCCGATCTCCAGAGCTTCACACTTCCCACGCTCATCATTCACGGCTCGGCCGACACCGCTGTGCCCGCGGCCCTCACCGGACGGAAAGCCGCAGCCCAGATACCGGGCTCGACTTATATCGAATACGAGGGCGCTCCCCACGGCCTGTTCGCAACACACCCCGAACGCGTGAACGAAGACCTGCTCCGCTTTCTCGCACACTGACCAACCCAGAACCTATTCCTGACCACCTTTGACACCAGTAGCGCTCAGGTCAGGACTGGTCAGACTGCTTCCTGCGTCGTGTATCCTTTGAGGAAGGCACGGCTTGCAGGAAGCTCCGAGCGGACAATCAGTACAGACCCTATAGCCAGCACCAGATCGTGACGGATTGATGTATCCTGCGCCTCGCGCTCCAGTGCATAGAGCTGATCCAGCGTTGGCTGAATCGTAGGGGCAGTGTGGCTCAGCGCATTACGCTGACGGGTGAGATTTCCCACCATCGCATCGACTGCTGCAACAGCAGCATCGGGCAGACTGCCTGCTTTCGCCAGCTTACGCAGCATCAACACGTTTCGCCCCACCGTCATGACAGACAATGTGCCACGCAGTATGGCCTCCGCGCGATCGCTGGACAGAGAGCCTGCAAACCGCACGGCACGCTCCATGCTCTGCGTACCCTCGTTGATCCAGACTTCCTCGTCCATCATCACACCGGGCAAGGCAAGACGCCGCAGGCTTCTGCGCAACTGTGACCGCAGGAGTTTGGCAGCCCTGCCGGACGTGAATGGTAGCACGGCGCGGAAAATCATCACCCCGCTCCACAGACCAAGCAACAAGGCAAGCGTTGTATTGAGCCATCCAAGATCGCTCACGCGACCCTGATTATCGAGCCCCAGCAGAAACGGAAAAAAAGTCTCGAACGACGCCGCCATGACCGCTGTCGCCGGATTGCGAAATGCAAGCCCGCCCAACAGCATGAAAAAGCCAACCGTAAACGAGAAAAGCGCATAGCTGGACGTAACAGGCATAACGCCAAAAACCGGCACCGTGCTCGCAATCGCCGCCCAGACCGCGCCATAGAAAAAGGCGCTGCTGAGAATTACCGTATTTTCAAACGTCGCAAAGCGCGCACAGACGACAGCAATAAATGTCAGGAACACGCTTCCCTGCGGCCACGCCGTCACTTCCCAGACATATGCTCCGAACATGAGTGCCGCCATCGTCCGGACGCCATTGCGCGTTGCGGCCCGCCAGTCCGCGTTTCGATGGAGCCTGTGCTTCTGTGGCACATGCGCCCCGTCCACACTGGCGCGATATGAACGCAGCGTCTCACACAAATCCGCCAGCATGACTTCAACGCCCGTCAGGACAATACCTTCAATCAGGGAGTCATCATCGTCGCGCGGAAGGATGCCTGCCATCCTTGCCCTGCATTCGGACAACAGGGCATCAGCCTGCGCCAGCGCTGCAATGCCGCGTACATCGCTGCCAAGTCTTGCGGGCAATCCCTCCAGAGCGTCGGCCATTTCTTCCATGAACGGCAAAAGCGCTTCCGGGACATGGGATACGGAAGCAAGCCTGGACTTCAAACCAAGACCACGCGACAGCACACGCGCCACCAGACCAAGTGTGGCGTAAGCGTGCTCGACCTCGTTTCCGCTACTGCGGATCTCGATGCGGCTGAATTCGATCTGGTCGCTGGAAGCCTGAAGCGAGCCAAGAAGCGTGCAGAGTTCATCCTCCGCATTTTCCTTCTGGCGCATCACATCCGTGAGGACCTTCACCGAACGGGAAAGCACACCCGACAGGCGGACACGAAGCTCTTCCTTGGCTTTCAGGGCAACATTGGGGATGAACACCATGCCCATCAGCGTTTCGCAAATCACTCCAAGAATGATGTACGTGCCGCGCGCCATGGCCACATTAAAGATATGGTCAGGCTGGCTTGCCGCACCGAGCGCAATGATCGTGCACGTATAGCCTGCGAGAACGAGCGCATATCCGCGAAAATTATGTGTGAGTGTCGCCAAACCTGCACAAAGCCCGACCCAGACCGCAAGGGTCGGCAGAAACAGCCAGGGCGCCTGAGGAAACGCCGCAATCAGGCCAATCGCGGTCACCATCCCAACAACAGTGCCTATGACGCGCCAGCGACCTTTGGAAATACTCTCACCACGCGAATTCTGCGCAACAATCCAGACGGTCATGGCTGCCCATTGAGGCTCACCCAGTTCCATCCAGAATGCGATCCCCAACGCAAGAAGGGCCGCTACCGTCGTTCGCAACGCAAACATGAGAGACGTAATGGAGGGGGCAAAAAGCCAACCGAAGTTCACGCCCGCACCTGCCCCGGATCCTGTTTGTTAATGACCGGTCCGAAATGGAACCTGTTCGATGACCGGACTTTCATATTTTCTCAGACTGTCCCGCTGGCCGAAGGGACGTATCGGGTCCGGGAACGCATCGTGACGAACTCTTCGGCACTGGTGGGATGCAGACCGATCGTCCGATCAAAATCGCGCTTTTTCAGGCCCGCCGTCACGGCAATCGCAAGCCCCTGAATGATTTCGGGTGAATCTGGCCCGATCATATGCGCGCCCAGAACCACATTGCTGTGCGCATCAACGACCAGCTTCATCAGAACCTTGCCCTTGCGGTCTGAAAGCGTCTGACGCATCGGCGTAAAGGTTGAGGTAAAAATTTCCAGATCATGATCTCTGGTGGCCTCTTCCTCCGTCAACCCCACAGATGCCAGAGGCTGGGTGAAGAAAACAGCCTTAGGGGTCGTGTCGAAAGACCATTCCCGACCGGGCTCTCCAAAAAGGCGCTCGGCAAGAATATGTCCCTCGGCAATCGCTGTAGGCGTAAGGTTGTAAGTATCGATGACATCACCGATTGCATACACATTCGGAATATTCGTTTCAGACTTCGCATTAACCGCGATTCTGCCATCAACGGTTTTCAGTCCAATCCGATCCAGCCCAAGCGACGCAATATTCGGACGTCGACCTGTCGCCATGAACACGCAGTCCGTTTCAAGAACCACACCATCATCAAGATGCAGGCGATAGCCATCTTCCACTTTCTCGATCCGCTCGGGAGAGGTGGAATGACGAGCCCGGATACCATTGATCGGAAGCAGTTCTGCCAGATGGGCACGTAGTTCGTGATCGAAACCACGAAGTGGAAGATTCTGCCGATAGACCAGGTCCACACTGGAGCCCAGCCCTGCAAAAATCCCTGCAAATTCAACGCCGATATACCCGCTGCCAATAACGGCAACACGCTCCGGCCGGTCTTCAAGATGGAAGGCATCGTCAGAGACAATCGCGTGCTCGGCACCCTCAATATCAAGCCTGTGAGGGGTGGAGCCGGTGGCAATTACAATATTTTTGGCACGAACCGTCTGCGTCTGGACTTCAGGCGCAAGATCAGAGGGAGCAATCTCGATGGTGTCAGAATCCACGAGCCGCGCATCGCCAGTAAAGAGCGTGACACCTGCCTTCTGGAGCATTGAAATATAGATGCCATTCAGGCGCTCAATTTCGCGGTCCTTGGCATCGATCAGCTTGGCCCAATCATGAAAACCGCGTGTCACGTCCCAACCATAGGAGCGGGCATCGTCGATTTCGCGGCCATAATCAGCCGCGTAGACCATGAGCTTTTTCGGCACGCAGCCAAGATTAACGCAGGTTCCACCCCAATGCCGACGCTCGGCAATCGCCACGCGTGCGCCGTTTTGGGCAGCAATACGCGCGCAGCGCACCCCGCCTGAACCGGCGCCTATGACAAAAAGGTCGAATTCCTGCATCTCTTTATCTCCGTGCCGTCTGGCTCAGCGGGCGACGAACGCCTTCTCGACAACATATGAACCCTGAGTGTTCATGTTACCTTCCGTGAAGCCACGGCGCTCAAGTAGCGCTTCCGTGTCCGCCAGCATCTCGGGCGAACCACAGATCATGACGCGGTCATGCTCCGGGTCCAGTTCGTCGATGTTCAGGTCACGGTAGATCTTGCCATTTTCAAGCAACGTGGTGATCCGGTCCGTCACGGCAAATTCTTCACGCGTCACGGCAGGGTAATAACGCAGCTTCGCAGCCACATCCTCACCCAGGAATTCATGCTGCGGCAGCTCATGGCGGATGTGGTTGGCATAAGCCAGTTCACCCGAAACACGAACAGTATGACTCAGAATGACGTTCTCATAGCGATCATAAGCCTCAGGATCTTTGATCAGGCTCATGAATGGTGCAAGGCCCGTACCTGTCGACAGGAAATAAAGGTTGCGGCCTGGCTTGAGATTGTCGAGCAGCAATGTCCCAACCGGCTTACGACCGATCAGAACAGTGTCCCCCACCTTCACATGGCGCAGACGCGACGTCAGCGGACCACTCTCGACGGCAATCGAGAGGAACTCAAGATGATCCTCATAATTCGCGGATGCGATCGAATAGGCGCGAAGCAACGGCTTACCGTCTACTTCAATCCCGATCATCGTGAACTGGCCGTTCTCAAAACGCAGCGCAGGATCACGCGTTGTCGTGAAACTGAAAAGGCGGTCTGTCCAGTGATGAACGGACAGAACCTCAGCCGCATAAAGATGACTATATTCTTTGCTCGGAGAGCCCAGACGATACTGATTGGGATGTCCGTCAAACGGAACAAGCCCGCTCAGCGGTGCATCAAGGGTCGGGGTCGGGGCAGCGGGAAGCGCGGTGGACATGTCTGTTTCTGTCTCCGGAACGGAACGGATACAGGTCTCGGACCTGAATTGGTCGGGTCTTTTAGCTTATTCCTGTGCTCCGGGGAAACCCATGTGCGTTGAAGCCTGAGCCGGAATGAAGCACAAGACTCTCATGACCGAACATTCCGCCCCAGCAGATGCCCTTTCTCCCGCTGAACGCGCGTTAATCCACGCGGAAGAGGAGTTCGGCACCCCGCTCGACATCACCCCTCGAGAACGCCCGACAATGCTCCGTCAGGTCGCCCGCCGCCTCGAAGGCCCGGACGCCACGCTGTCGCGTGAAAACCTGCTCGAGGCGCTATGTGCAGTGCGCCGCAAAAACTGGGCAGCCCAGCTCATGAACGTGGCCCGTCGCGCAGGCGAAGTGTGGATCAGCAAGCTCGATACCCAAGAAGCTGCGGCCCGCATCCACGATCCCAAGGCCGACATGCCTGCCCTGCGTCACGCGCTGGACGAAGTCCTCCTGCAACGCTGGCAGGAGATGGGTGACTCTCCACGCAACGTGCTTGAAGACGTTCGGGCAGATCTCGCTGATACAGGGCTGATGCTCTCTGGAGGTCAGCTTGAGAAACTCTCACGCGGGATCGCCGCCGCTTTCGGCAGCGAAGACCTCGGCTTCGAAGACGAGCTGCGCCTCGCTGAGGAACGCCGCGCCCGCGAACAGGCTGATATTCAGGCCCGCGCCGAACGTAAACGCACCCGCGAACTTGAGCGTTTGCGCGAATGGGAATCGCGACTGATCGGCTTTGAAGCCGTTCCGGACGTTCTCGGTTGCACGCGACGTGAGGCACTGAGATGGATCGCAGAAAATCGCCTACCCATCGCGCGCCGCGAAACCCGACACGACGGAATTGAGCTTTTCTTCTTCGACCCGGCCGAACTGCAGAAAATCCGCCCCCAACTTTCCACATGGCGTGGATCGTCCAAGGGAGATCGGCCCGAGAAGCTGAACCGTGGGACGATTGCGGGCAACGCTGCCATCGCACGCGTCGCCGCACTTGATCGCTTTGCAGCACATTTCCGGACCGCGCGATCCCTGAAGCGCCGCATCACGCTCGTGACAGGCCCAACCAATTCCGGGAAATCTCACACTGCACTCAACGCTCTTGCAGCAGCAGAAAGCGGGCTGGCACTCGCGCCGTTACGGCTGCTCGCGCATGAGTTCCGCGAAGCAATGCTCTCGCGCGGTGTGCCCGCTTCTCTCTCAACCGGCGAAGAACGCATCATCATGCCGGGTGCCCGCCATCTGGCCGCTACCGTCGAGATGTGTCCGTTCAACAACCCGGTCGATGTTGCCATTATCGACGAAGCCCAGATGCTTGCAGACCCAGACCGCGGTGCTGCATGGACAGCGGCCATCATGGGCGTTCCCGCACGGCACATCTTCGTCCTTGGCGCGGCAGACTGTATTCCGCTCGTCAAACGCATTGCCGAGTTGTGCAATGATCCAGTGGACGAGATCCACCTTGAACGTAAGAGCCCTTTGAAAGCGAGTGGGACTTTGCGTCTGGACGACCTCAGACCCAATGACGCCGTCATCGCTTTCTCTCGCCGCGAAGTACTAGATCTGCGTGCAGATCTGATGTCCAGAAACCGACGTGTTGCGGTCGTATACGGCGCACTCAGCCCGGAAGTTCGCCGCGCAGAAGCTGCGCGCTTTAATAATGGCGAAGCCGATATTCTCGTGGCAACGGATGCCATCGGCATGGGACTTAACCTTTCAATACGCCGCGTAGTCTTCAGCGCACTGAAAAAATTTGATGGTCGCCAGACCCGTGATCTTACCTCCCAGGAAGTAAAGCAAATCGGTGGCCGTGCAGGCCGTTACGGGAAGCACGAGGAGGGTCTGGTATGTGTTCTGGCAGAAGCTGGAAGCCCGACTTTCGTTCGCAGAATGCTGGAGGCTCCCCCCGAGCCAATCGTTGAACTTCGTCCCCTCGTTCAACCCGATTCAGACATCGTGCGTGCCGTCGCAGAAGAAATCGGCAGCGACAGCCTGTACGGCGTCCTGACCCGAATCAAGCGTGCGGTCCTGCGCCCGGACGATCCCAATTATCGTTTGGCCGACATGGATCAGGCACTCGAAATTGCAGCGGCTCTCGAAGGTGTGGAAGGTTTGGATCTTTCCACACGCTGGACATACGCGATGTGCCCGATCGACGAGCGCGATAACGGAATACAGCGGCTAGTACAATGGGCTGCAGACCACGCAGCAGGCAGGAGGGTGCCACCACCAGGCACGGGCCGTCTTCCCCACGCAGAACAGGCGGGTCGTGAGGAGCTTGAACGCGCCGAAAAGCGCCATAAGCGCCTGGTTGCATGGCGTTGGCTGGCCCTGCGTTTCCCGGAAGCCTACCCCGCCCAAGAAGATGCAGAGAGCAACACCACAGCCCTCAATGACTGGATCGAACAGGTTCTGCGCACACAGAGCCGGGCGCGCGAAACACAGCGACAGCACAGGGGCGGCTTTGCAGGGCGCGGAAAGCCGCCGGGCGCGAAGCCTGCAACCAAATCCTATCCGTCCTCCCCGAAACGGCCATCCGGCAAGAAAGATGATCGCACCCGGGGCCGTAAAAAGCGTTAGGCAGGAAGGCGGTTTTCCGGGAAAGGAAACAAAAACCTTTCCCGGAAAACAGTCATCCTTCGGCTTCGTCTGCCTGACGCACTCGACGTTCAATCCACTTCTGAGCCTGAATTTTTATCAAAGGGTCCAAAGCGCGATACATCGTTACCATCACGCTTTCATCGGGCGTCAGCGTCGCTTGGATCTCTTTATAGGCCATGCCTGTAAGCAACACTTCGGGCTCTACACCAAGAACCCCTGCAAGCGTCCCAAGGTGCTTGCCAACATGACCTGAACGGCCCGTCTCCCAGAAAGCTACAGCGGATCGTGAAATTCCGGCGGCATCAGCAAGCTGCTGCTGAGACATACCCGCCATTTCGCGCAAGAGCCGTATACGATGGCCAAGCTCCAGACCAGGATGAAAACGGGATGCTTCCGGTCCAGCAATAACGACGGATGCATTTTCCTTCACCCAGTTTTCAAATTCCGCAACCGAGCATGACTGAATCTGATCATGCCCTTCCTGCGAAAAGCGGACCTCGCCGCACTCGACATCGATGATAAGCCTTGGTGCGTTCTCGGAACCACTGGAATTCCATCGCTGCTCGGCTGCCAAATGCAGTGTTTTATGCACGATTATGTCCCTTTTCTGCGCCTCAATCAAAAAGAATGAAAGACACAAGCTTGGTTTTACTGCCCCTTCCTACCTTATGGAGCAATATTGAGAAAAGACACATTAAGAGAAAAATGATTTTTTAAGAAAAAACAAACAGTAAATATTATAATTTGAAAAATCCCTGTTTCAATATTTTATGAAACAATTCCAGAATTTCCGCATACATACTCATGCCGACATTATACTAACCAAGAAAAAACTACCGATGTATGCCTCTGGCAGTTTTCTACAAACATGCATGATGTTCAGTGATCAAAAAAACAAAACATCCCGCTTCAACATGATACTTTAAACAACACTCGCACCATTTACAGAAATGCAATCGACAACATCATGTCGGAATTTTTAAACTCAAATTTTTGCAGTCATGCACCGCTGATCAACAATTTTTGAACAGCACCCTAAGGCCGCCAGAATCTGACACTTACCGCAGCCATATGCACGATTGGCGAACACTCACTCAAACTCGCCTTCACAGCCCACTCATGCATGAGGCTCACGCAGCTTGCCTGCATGAGCCTCATTTCTACGCCGCTGGATGGCAATTCATCCGATACGGGTGATGCCACCCATATAGGGGTGCAAAACGTCTGGCACCGTGATGCTGCCGTCCTCGTTCTGATATGTTTCCATAACAGCAATCATCGTCCGGCCAACGGCAAGACCGGAGCCGTTCAGCGTATTCACAAATGCAGGGCCTTCTTCGGTACGATACCGTGCGGCCATGCGCCGAGCCTGAAAAGCACGCGTGTTGGAGCATGAGGAAATCTCCCGCCACGCCCCCTGCCCTGGTAGCCACGCCTCAAGATCATAGGTCTTGGCAGCACCAAAGCCCGTATCGCCCGCGCAAAGCAGCAACCGCCGGAACGCAATACCAAGACGCTCCAGAATTGCCTCTGCGGCCTGCGTCATGCGTTCGTGCTCCGCATCACTGTCTTCAGGCTTTACGACGGATACCAGTTCACACTTCGTGAACTGGTGCTGGCGCAACATTCCACGCACATCACGACCAGCAGAGCCCGCCTCCGAACGGAAACACTGAGACAACGCAACCATCCGGATCGGCAGCGCATCAGCAGGGAGAATATCGCCCATCACCGATGCCGTCAGCGGAACTTCAGCAGTCGGGATTAACCAGCGACCATCTTCAGTCCGAAAAGAATCTTCAGCGAATTTCGGCAGCTTGTCTGTGCCATACATGGCTTCGTCATTTACGAGCAGCGGCACACTGGTTTCGCTATACCCGAATTCGCTCGTATGCGTGTCCAACATGAACTGACCCAGAGCACGCTCCAGACGTGCAAGCGCGCCTCGCAGAACAACAAACCGCGTTCCGGAAAGCTTGCCCGCAGTCGGGAAATCCATCTGCCCCAGCGCTTCGCCAAGCTCAAAATGCTGCTTCGGCTCAAAGCTGAACTCGCGGATCTCACCGCGCGTGTGCACCACGACATTATCATCTTCGGTCCTGCCGTCTGGAACCGATACATCAAGCTGGTTCGGCAGGGACTTCAGAACGTCATCGATCCCACGCTGGATGCTCTCAGAGCGCTCTTCCAACACCCCGATCTCGTCACGCAGTTCAACAGCCTTAGCTTCGAGCGCGGAGGTATCTTCCTTGTTGCGCTTGCCCAGCCCGATTTCCTTGGCCAGATTTTTTCGTGTCGCCTGCGCATTCTGCAAGGCCACCAGAGCGGCACGGCGCTGCTCGTCCTCAGCAACGAGCTTCTGCCCCACTGGCGACAGGCCCCGACGCGCGAGAGCAGCGTCAAAAGCGGCCGGATCGGCGCGCAGGGCTTTGAGGTCATGCATTGGTTCAGGCTCCGTCAGTCTTCGTCGTCAATGCGGCGCGGCTCTACCCACCGTGCCGTCAGAATGGAAACTTCGTACAGCCCAACCAGAGGAATGGCGAGGCTGAGCATCGTGATTGCATCAGGGGGCGCAATAACGGCGGCTACAGCAAACGCACAAACAACCGCATAGCGTCGGAATTTGCGGAGTTGCGCCGTATTCACGATCCCAACCTTAACGAGCAACGTCAAAATCACAGGCAGCTCGAAACAAATCCCGAAAGCCAGGATCATTTTCGTTACCAGCGTCAAATATTCCGAAACCTTGGCCTGCAGCTCAATGCCCATGCCGCCAGAATCTGACGTCTGAAACGACAGGAAAAAGCTCCATGCAAACGGGAACACGACGTAATAGGCCAGAGCCGCGCCTACTAAGAACAGAACCGGCGTCGCAATCAGGAAAGGCGCAAAAGCCCGCTTTTCACTTCGGTAAAGGCCAGGCGCTATGAAAATCCATGCCTGAATGGCGATCATCGGGAACGACAGGAATGTCGCGCCAAATACAGCCACGCGAATATACGTGAAGAATGCTTCGTACAGTGCTGTGTAAATCAGATGTGGCTGCTCGCCCTTCTGACGCATGATCTCGCCAAGCGGCGCTGCCAGAAACCGGTAGATCGCTCCCGAGAAATGATAGCAGATGGCGAAGGCGATCACGAACGTGACGATGGACCAGATCAACCGGCGGCGGAGCTCCATCAGGTGCTCCAACAACGGCATCGGTGTGTCCTGAATGTTTTCGTCGCTCAAGTGCCTTCCCCTTCGGTCGAAATCACGACACGGGCTCCGCGATGAATGGCCCGCACAGGCGGAAGAATATCGGGCGCACGCCACCGGGGGCGTTCGTTCAACAGGCGCCGCGCCGTAGCGGGCGGCAGGATCGAGGGCGCACCCGCAAGCTCACGTTCTGCCTCCTGCATCCGCGCGTTATAGGGCTGCGCGTCCATGCCGAATGTGTAGGGAGGCGGCGGTGGCGGAGGTGGCGGAGGTGCCGGAACGCGCGGCAGATCAGACACGCCCGACGCAATGGCAGTCCCAGCGGTAGCACCTACAGGCGCCTCGATTTCCAGACTGCGACGGATCGAATTATCCCCGTCGATCGCTTTTGTCATCCGCTCCCGGAAGTCGAAGCGCTTGAGGTCACGAAACTGATCCCGCGCCTCCGACAGATCCGCATCACGCACCATGTCATCGACATGCGTCTGAAATTCCGATGCCATTTTGCGCATGGCCTTGAGGCCGCGCGAAAGCGTACGGATCGCAACCGGAAGGTCTTTGGGGCCGATAAAAATCAGCGCCACAACAACCAGCAGGGCGATTTCTGACCAACTGAAATCAAACATCCAGCAACCTTAGCCCTTATGCTCTGTCTGGCCCACAGGCGATGGAACCTCAACCGGCACTTCCGTGGGAGCATTCTCCAGCAACAGGTCTTCCTTTCGCGGAAGAGCCCCCAGATCGGCAAGCCCGAAACTTTTCAAAAAAGCAACCGTCGTCGCCCAGAGAACAGGACGGCCCGGCACTTCCTTGCGTCCTTTGGGCGTGATCAAGCTGTCTTCCAGCAGTGCATCCAAAATACCCTGCCCAAGCGAAACACCGCGTATTGCTTCAATTTCTGCGCGTGTGCATGGCTGGTGATAGGCGATGATGGCAAGCGTCTCCATAGCACCACGGCTCAGTCTGCGCGGCTTTTCAACCACGCGCGTGAGGGCAGAAGAAAATTCCGGACGCGTCCGAAACTGCCAGCCACCAGCCACCTCCACCAACTCTACAGCGTGCCCGTCATAGCGGGCAGCTACATGTGCCAGAACGGCTTCGATCCGAAGATTTTCGTCCACCAGATCCTGCGCACGCATGAGTTCGGCAATCGCAGCCTTTTTCACAGGCTCAGGGCTTGCGAAAATCAATGCCTCAACCAGCAGAACCGCACGGTCTGGCGCGCCCGACGCAGCATCGCTCACGAAAGCGCCCGCCATTCAATCACACCAAATGCTTCGGGCTGCCGCAATTCAACGGCTCCACCTTTGGCCATCTCCAGCCCCGCCAAAAGTGTACCGGCAAGGGCTGCACTCCGGGCATGAGGCGCATCGTCCAGTTCGTCTGGCAGGAGAGATACCAGAGTGTGCCATCCGGCAACATGCTCCGCGCCCAACATCCGCCTCAGACGCGCCAGCGCATCCTGAATGCTCCAGTATCTCAGGACGCGCGGCGCATAGACGCGCTTTCGAGCCGTACGACGCCCGGCCGACAGATAGGCAGCAACGAGAGCGGACAAATCAACGCGCAGGCCGGTTCGATCAATTTCCGTGTGGTCCTCGCCTTCTCCCCGCTCAAACACGTCTTCGCCCAGACGTGGCCTTTTGCCAAGCCAACGCGCACCTTCGCGCATCTGTTCAAGCTCGATCAGACGTTCCTGAAGCAGACCAGCTGCTTCTTCAACATCTTCAGAGTCACTCTCGGCGGGCAAAAGCAGTTTGGATTTGAGCCAAGCCAACCACGCCGCCATCACAAGCCAGTCCGCAGCAAGCTCCAAGCGCAGGGAACGCGCTTCCTTCTGCGCGGTCTCCACAACGGAAAGATACTGCTCAACAAGCTGGAGAATGGAAATCCCGGCAAGGTCCACCTTCTGCGCCCTGGCAAGGTCGAGGAGCAGATCCAGTGGCCCCTCAAACCCGTCCAGCGTCAGATGAAGGACCTCTGTCATCCGTCTTCGCTCAGAATTGCGCTGGCGTGCAGGCGACGGACTGTGCATGCAGCTTTACGCAGAATGCACGTGCTGCCTTGAAGTCAGGAAAGCCACCAATCCGCAGACGGACAAATGTGTGATCGCCGCGCATTGTCTTCTGGAAGGTCGGGCTATGCCCAGCGAACACGGCAGGTGCCTGCGCCCTAAGCTTCTCCCACTCAACCTTGGCCGACGCCTCGCTATCAAGTGCCGCAAGCTGCACTTCGCGGTTGCCCGGAACACTCATGGCTGGCGTCGTTTCTGCGGCAGATGCAGATGGCTTGACGACATCAGGGCTGGGCTGTGGCGGCGCAAGCGGCTTCTGAATGACGGGCTTGGGCGCAGCAGGAGCCGCATGATGCACGACGGGAGGTGCGGGCTTAGGCTCAGGAGCCTTGGGAACGTCCTTTTCAACTGCCGCAGGCGCTTCCGGTGCTGAAGGTGGAACCTCAGGTGCGGTCGCGGCCTTTTCGTCCTGCTTGGCGGTAGCAGTGGAACTGTCCGGCACTGTAGGCGAACCTGCCTTGGCATCCGGGTTGCCTGGCGATGCAGAAGTGGCCTGTTCTTCGGATGTTTTCGATGCAGTCACAGGCGCTGCTGGCTTGTCGTCCTGAGGTGCTACGCTTCCAGGCGGAACGCCATACTGGCGCGCCAGGGCCGTAGCATCCGGCTGCTCGGGGGCAGGCGCAAGATGGGCATCACCCTTGCCGGTAATGTCCCCTTCCGAGCCTTCACCCCCCATAATTTGCATTCCACCTGGATCAGTCGGACGGTCCTTCACCGGCCCCGGTGGCGGGCCAATAATGGGAATGCCACCATGATGCCCGCCCATCAGTGACCAGCCGCCAACAGCCGCCACAAGAATGGCACCAATTCCAAGTGCCCCCATGACCAGCTTGCGGGTTGCCGGGTCCTGACCCAGCATTGATGACATGCCGCCAGACTGTGTCCCGCGCGCAGCCGGAGCCGGGCGGCGACGTGCGGGAGCATCGTCGTCATAATCAGCGCTCAGACGCTCACGCTCCATACGACCGCCCGCAGCGCCAGGAGCGCCAGCATTATCAGGGCGACCGGTATTGGGGGAATCGCTGTAGCCCGGTCCGTCTTCTTTTTCGGGTGTCATCGCATTTCCTCTACAGGCACAACGCCCAGAATGCTGAGAGCCGAACGCAGGGCACCGGCAATCGCGGAAACCAGGGCAAGCTTCGAAAGGCTCGTGTCACGATCATTCTCATGAAGAAAACGCAGTGTCGTATCTTCACGCCCGCGATTCCAGAGCGAATGAAAATCGGAAGCCAAATCAATACAGTATGTCGCAATACGATGCGGCTCCCGCGCAGACGCAGCAGCCTCGACGGAGCGTGGGAACGATGCAAGACGCCGCAAAACTGCAAGCTCGACGTCTGATGTAAGCCCCGAAAGGTCAGTCTTCAGCAGGGATTCAGTCGTCACGGCATCCGCGCCGAACATGGCCTCGGCGGAGCGCAGAACAGAGCGGCAGCGGGCATGGGCGTACTGAACGTAAAATACCGGATTGTCGCGCGTCTGGGCCACGACAGCGTCAAGATCGAACTCCATCTGCGCATCGGCCTTGCGGGTGAGCATAGTGAAACGCACTGCATCACGGCCCACCTCATCCAGCAGGTCACGCAGAGTCACGAACGTGCCAGCGCGCTTGGACATGCGGACCGGCTCGCCGTTCTTCACAACGCGCACAATCTGGCACATCACCACTTCAAAGCCTGTCTTGCCATCAGTCAAAGCCGATATTGCGGCCTTCATGCGCGAGACATAACCGCCGTGATCCGCGCCCAGAACGTCAATCAACACGTCTGACTTCTCAGCCTTCTGGGCATGATAGCCGATATCATTGGCAAAATAAGTGTTGGTGCCATCAGATTTACGGAGCGCGCGGTCCTGATCATCGCCAAATTCGGTGGAGCGGAACAGCGTCTGGGGGCGGGCTTCCCAGTCTTCCGGCATCTTGCCCTTGGGGGGCTCCAGGACGCCTTCGTAGAGCAGCCCTTTGGCATCAAGGCTGGCGATAGCGGCATCCACACGTCCGCTCGCAAGGGTTGCGGCTTCACTGGCAAAAATCTCGTGCTGAATTCCCAGACCTTCGAGATCCTCACGGATGGCAGCCATCATTTTCACGAGGGTTTCAGCGCGAATAATATCAAACCAGACCGATGGATCAGCAGGTCCACCGTTCTCATCTGCCAGCGCACGGCCATGAAGCTGCGCAATCGCTTCAGCGACTGGAACCAGATAGTCTCCCTGATACTGCAAGCCATTCGGCGTGAGCTTACCAAACGTTTCGGCATCAATATCCGTGCCTATGGCCTGAAGATAGCGCCAGTATGTGGCCCAGGTGAGTGCCACGACCTGCGTCCCGGCGTCGTTGATGTAGTATTCGCGTGTCACCCCAAAGCCCGCTGCCTCCAGCAGGTTTGCAAGCGCATCACCCACCACCGCACCGCGGCAGTGCCCGACATGCATGGGGCCGGTTGGGTTGGCAGAGACATATTCAATGTTGATACGCCTGCCCTGCCCCATAGTGGAGCGACCGAAACCCTCTCCGGCACTCAGCACGGAGCGCGCCACGTTTTGCAGGATTTCTGGCTTGAGCGTTAGATTGACGAAGCCTGGCCCCGCAACTTCGGCTTTTTCCACACCCTGCAGTTCGAGCAGCTTTTCTGTCAGGCCAGCCGCGATATCCGCGGGCTTGCGCCGCGCAGGCTTGGCAGCAAGCATGGCTGCATTCGTCGCCATGTCACCATGAGCGGGATCACGCGTCGGTGTTACGTCAACGCGATCTGCAACCTCATCCGGCAAACCCGGCACAACAGCGCGAAGGGCTTCGCGCACCTGATCGCGCATCTGTGCGAAAAGGCAGTCAGTCGTGTGGGCAGTCTGTGGTGCGGCAGCCATTTCAGCTCGATTCCTAAGTCAACGCGTCAAAAAGAGGCTCTATCAGCCCAGCACGGAGAGGTCCGTCAACCGTCGATGTTCTTCCATCGCAAAACGGTCAGTCATTCCAGCAATATAATCCGCAACAAGGCGACGCTGTCCTACATCATCCGTAGCCTTTGCACGATCACGCCATGGCGGCGGCAAAAGCGTAGGTTCTTCTGATAGGATACTAAAAATTTCGCCCAGAGCGATCCGCGCCTTGCGGGTCATGCGACTCACGCGCCAGTGCCGGTACATCCGCGCATACAGGAATTTGCGAATAGCCGCATTCTGTCTCCGCATCTCAGGAGAAAACGCAACCACCGGCGCATCGGCGTAGCGGATGTCGTCAGCAGAAGCGGGCTTCAGCACCTCAAGGTTCCGGCGCGTCTGTTCCGTCAGGTCTGTCGCGAGAGCGTTAATAACCACGCGGATCGTCTCATGCCGAACACGCTGCTCCTGATCGAGCACCGCACGTCCTGTCTCGCGCTCTTTGGCACGCGAGTCCCGGAGTGCTTCTCCCACGAGCGGCACATCCTCAATATCTTCGAACGTCAGAAGACCCGCCCGAAGGCCATCATCCAGATCATGACCATGATAGGCGATATCATCTGCAAGCGCTGCGACCTGCGCCTCTGCAGACGCATAGCTCCCCAGTTCCAGATGATGTTTTGCGTCATATTCGAGCATATACGGCGTAGGGCGTTTGACGGGGCCGTTATGCTTGGCCAGCCCTTCCAGCGTTTCCCAGGTCAGGTTAAGGCCGTCGAAAGCATGATAGCGCATCTCCAGAGCCGTCACGAGACGCAGGGACTGCGTGTTGTGGTCAAACCCACCCCAGTCTTTCATCGCCGCGGAAAGCGCATCCTCGCCAGCATGCCCGAAAGGCGTGTGACCAAGGTCATGGGCGAGAGCCAGTGCCTCCGTCAGGTCCTCGTTCAGATCCAGACTGCGGGCAATAGAACGGGCAATCTGGGCAACTTCGAGCGAATGCGTCAGCCTCGTGCGGAAAAAATCACCCTCATGGTTAATGAAAACCTGCGTCTTGTATTGAAGGGTGCGGAAACCAGCAGAGTGCAACACACGATCCCGATCGCGCTGCCAGGGTGAGCGGACAGGGCTTTCCTTTTCGGGATACAGCCGCCCGCGAGAACCAGCTTCCTGTACCGCATAGATCGCAACCATCCAAGGCTCCTCAACCGTATTCGTCGGGCCAGGCGGCACCGTTTTCCCAAACCGGAAACCCATCCTACCGCCCGTTCTCAGGACGCGCAAAACGCCCCTCGTGCCAATGCACCTTTGCGGAAGGCAACCCGATGGCCATATAACCGGAACACGAACCGTCCTGCCGCCGCAGGCTTCCAGAAATCCGGGATTGTCCGATGTCAGACACCGCTGCCTTTTCCCTGTCCGCCTCTGCCGCTGCACGCATTGCCGAGATCGTCTCCGCACAACCCGATCAGACCGGCCTTGCCCTTCGCGTCTCCGTGCTCGCGGGTGGCTGCAACGGCTTTCAATACCAGTTCAAACTCGACAGCACCGTAGAACCGGACGACGTCCATATCGAACGCGACGGCGCCCGGGTCGTGGTGGACCCCACGAGCCTCGAACTGCTGGAGGGCGCCGAACTGGACTTCATCGACAAGCTGATGGGCGCGCATTTTGCCGTCACAAATCCGAATGCCGCATCTTCCTGCGGCTGCGGCACCAGCTTTTCGCTGGCCTGAGACGATGGCATTTACTTTCGCAAGCTGGAACATCAATTCCATCCGTGCCCGCGCTCACCTCGTTCAGGAATGGCTTGAGCGTAATCCCTCCTGTGATCTGCTGTGCCTTCAGGAGATCAAATGCGAAGACCATCAGTTCCCGGCGGTTTTCGCTGAAGCCGGACTGCATGTCGCCACATCAGGCCAAAAAGCCTATAACGGCGTGGCATTGATAGGTCGCCGCCCCTTCGAAGTGACCACCCATAATCTCCCGGGATTCGAACACCCATCCGCACGCTACATCGAAGCGAAGATGGACGACGTGACGATTGGCAATCTTTATTTGCCAAATGGGAATTCAGGTGGCGAAGAAGGATATGCGACTAAACTCGCTTTTTTTGACGCCCTGACACTCCGGGCAAGACAGTTTCTCGCCGAAGAGCGCGAATTTGCGTTCATCGGCGACTATAACGTCTGCCCAACGGACGAAGACCTCGCCCCCAACGCCCTTTCCGCAACCGACGCGCTTGTGCGCCCGCAAACACGGGCTGCTTTTCGCCGCCTTCTCTGGACAGGACTGACAGATGGGCTCCGCGCGCTTCGCCCTGAAGGACGTCACTACACGTTCTGGGATTATCAGGCAGCGGCCTTCCAGCGTAATTCCGGACTGCGCATCGACCACGCCCTACTTTCACCACGCCTTGCCCAGCGCCTAACCGACATCCAGATTGATCGTGATGAGCGTGCACGCGAGAAAGCATCGGACCATGTTCCACTGATCGTCACAGTCTGAACACGAGGAAACGCCACTATGCGCTACGGCATCCTGCTTGCAATGTCTGTCACGGTCCTGAGTTCAGCGGCTTACGCAGCCCCAACTCAGCCAACTGTGCCTCAGGACGCATTCCAGCACCCCGTACAGCCCACTCTGGTCCCGCAATTCGTGGGCATTCTGGGTCTGCGGGATAATGCGCCACAGCCGGTTCGCCTGACGCTTGGCACCACCTCCCTGCCCGACAGCCAATTCCCCCAAGGCTGCGCGGACCTCGCCGTTGCCGGTGGCATTGCCCGCATCCATGTTTCCGGCAACCCGGCAGTTAATTCGCCACTTCAATCCGTGACGGTAGAAGACAGCCCGGGCTCTGCGAGTGGTGAGCGGTGCCCAAGGACGTTCAACCGGAGCGGAAATCTGATCGCACTGCCCAACGGAATCAATTTCGGAGATCTCAGATCAACGATCGAACACAAACTTGGCGTTCCATCAGCGCACACGACTGAAAGCATGATCTATCTTGCGCATGATCAGGTACCGCGCGTGCTGGCCATTTCGTTCGATGGAGATCGTATGCGCCGGTTTGACCTGTTTCTTCTTCCAGCGAAATAGGCTCAGCTTCTGAGCAGATGAGAACGGTCAGGTAAAACGCCACCTGGCCGGACAGCACTTCTTCCAGCCTGCACTCTGTGTCCCGCAGACCAGCGGTAACCGTTTCCCACCCACTGCCATCGGCCGGGAACCCATTTCATGGTGGCCGATCGGGTAGGAATTTCCTCTGGAATCAGATGAGGCGGTGGCGGCGGCGTTCTATAAGGGCCACTATAGGGGATAAACTGTGCATGAGCCGTACTGCTCACATCCCCCAATGCCATGGCCCCGACAAACAGGCCCGAGGCGACCAGCAGGCCTGCAAAATGTTTCAGCATGTCTTCGCTCCTCTCCCCGAATTGTCGGACAGAGAAACAATGACGTCCCCTCAAGGCAGGGTTGCGGCACGGTTATGGCAAAAAAAAGGGCGCGTGTTTCGCCCATGATGCAAATGCATAGGCGCCACGCAGCCTGAAATTATAAAAAAACGGCACCTGATGTCTCAGATGCCGCAAGTTGAAAGTTACTTGGAAGCCGCGGGCTTTGGCTTGGGAAGGTCCAGAGCCAAAGAGAGTTCCTTGAGACGGGAAGCTTCGACCGGAGCCGGAGCTTCCATCATCAGATCCTCACCACTCTGATTGAGAGGGAACAGAATAACCTCACGGATATTCGGCTCGTCTGCCAGTAGCATCACAATACGATCCACGCCCGGCGCGGCACCACCATGCGGAGGTGCACCATAACGGAAGGCATTGAGCATGCCGCCAAAGCGCTCTTCCACAACCTCGGGGCCATACCCTGCGATCTCGAAGGCACGCAGCATGACTTCCGGAAGATGGTTACGGATGGCTCCAGAGGACAGCTCCACACCGTTGCAGACAATATCATACTGATATGCGTTGATCGTCAGCGGGTCCTGCGTATTCAGCGCCTCAAGGCCACCCTGCGGCATCGAGAACGGGTTGTGTGAGAAGTCGACCTTACCGGTCTCCTCGTTCACTTCATACATCGGGAAGTCCACGACCCAGCAGAAGCGGAACGCGTTCTTCTCAATAAGGTCCAACTCAGTGGCAACCTTCGTACGAACGACGCCTGAGAACTTTGCAACTTCGTCACCCTTACCAGCAGCGAAGAACACAGCGTCCCCGGCCTTCAGGCCACAGGTCTTGCGAATGCTCTCAACGCGATCGGCCTCAAGGTTCTTTGCAATCGGGCCTTTGCCTCCCTCTTCCTCGAAGATGATGTAGCCTAGGCCGCCTGCACCGCTCTCGCGTGCCCAAGTGTTGAGCTTGTCAAAGAAACCGCGTGGACGATCACCCGCACCAGGAGCCGGGATCGCACGGATCTGGCCACCGGATGCCGCAATCTTGGAAAACAGACCAAAACCCGATTCAGCAAATGCTTCCGTAACATCGCTGATGAGAAGCGGGTTGCGAAGATCCGGCTTGTCAGAGCCATAGTCGCGCATGGCATCTGCATATGGGATACGCGGAAAAGCACCATCCGTAATTTTCCAGCCTTCAGGCGTGAATTCGCTGAAAACGCCAGAAAGAACAGGCTCCAGAATTCCAAAAACGTCTTCCTGCGTCACGAAGGACATCTCGAAATCGAGCTGATAAAACTCGCCCGGGCTCCGGTCCGCACGGGATGCTTCATCACGGAAGCATGGTGCAATCTGGAAATAGCGGTCAAAACCCGCAACCATCGCAAGCTGCTTGAACTGCTGCGGTGCCTGCGGCAGCGCGTAGAACTTGCCCGGATGCAGACGCGCAGGAACAAGGAAGTCGCGCGCGCCCTCAGGGGAAGATGCCGTCAGAATCGGGGTCTGGAATTCGGTAAAGCCCTGCTCAATCATGCGACGACGCAGGCTCGCAATCACCTTGCTGCGCAGCATGATGTTCTGGTGCATCTTTTCACGGCGCAGATCAATGTAACGATACTTGAGGCGCATGTCCTCAGGGTAGTTCTCATGACCTGCGACCTGAAACGGCAGCACGGCAGCATTCGAACGCACCTCGATCTCCGCCGCGCGCACCTCGATGGCACCTGTCGGAAGCTGATCATTGCGCTGGCCAGCCTCCCGCACCACAACTTCACCCGTCACAGTGATGACACTCTCGACGCGAAGGCGCTCGGCCCTCTCAAGAAGGTCGGCGCCCGACGGCACAACGATCTGCGTCAGGCCATAATGATCGCGCAGGTCAATGAACAGCAGGCCGCCATGATCGCGCTTGCTATGCACCCAGCCAGAGAGGCGAACGGTCTGTCCTGCGTTCTGTTCGCGCAAGGCGCTACAGTCGTGGGTGCGATAGAGATGCATGTTTGGCCTCGTCACTGCCTGGCGGTTCAATAATTGGGCGCAGGAAGCCGGGCAGCTACCCTCATGTCAAGTTCTGCGCGTATTTCAGCCGCGCTCAGCAAGAAAACCGTCAAAATCCATAGCGGCCCGCGCCAGCTCATAGGCATGCCCCGCACCGGCAAGCGCAACCGGACGGCCATCCGCTGCAACGTATGTCGCCAGAAAGCTGAAGCCTTTCAGATCGCCCTCAAGATGCACTGTTTCAAACGCTTCATCCCAGCCAAGCCGCTCGATCTTCTTGCCGAACTGCTGCGTCCAGAACCATGGCGTCGGGATGCTTGATGGCGCTTCCCCCAGAATGGACAGGGCTGCGATCCGCCCCTGTACCTGCGCATGACGCCAATGCTCGATTCGGTGCAGGCCCCCATTATGGCGAAGGGCCGAAGAATCACCCGCAGCATAAACTCCGGGAGCAGCCTTCATCGTCTCATCCACGACAATGGCACCGTCTTCATCACGCTCCAGCCCGCGCACGTAACCGGTCTCGGGCTTGACCCCCACACCCACCAGGACGAAAGCCGAAGGCAGGCGCATGCCGTCTTCGAGTTCCACACCCTGCGCATGCTGGTCTCCGTAGATCTTGGCAACCATCGAATCACAAATGAACGCCACCCCATTCTCTTCGTGCAACTGAAGAAGGCGCAAACCCACTTCGCGCCCAAACTGCTTTTCCATGGGTACCGCAGAACGCGATACGATCGTCACTCCAACGCCACGCTGTCGCAGGGAAGACGCAACCTCAAGCCCAATGAAGCCACCGCCGATAATGGTGACGGCATGCTCAGGCTTAAGAATTGCAGCAATCTTTTCAGCATCCTCTTCGCGATGCAGCGTGAACACATTTTTCATATCGACACCCGGAATATCCGGACGCTGTATGCGCGCACCTGTCGCGATAAGAACATGATCCCCGCGTAATTCCTGCCCTCCCTCAAGAGACGCAATTTTGCTCACCGGATCAAACGAGACGACGTGACCAGTAACGCGGGTGATCCTGTTGTTCTCGTAGAATTCTTTATTCCGCAAAGGCGGAGCGTGGGCCTTGTCCGGGTCACTCACCAGAACGGTCTTGCTCAGCGCCGTACGATCATAAGGCAGCTCCGTCTCCTCACTCACGAGCGTGATGCTGCCCGCAAATCCGTGCAGACGAAGCGTCGTTGCCGCAGTCACGCCCGCAGCCCCCGCTCCCAGAATCAGAACACTTTCCTGAGCCTGCCGCGCAGGCGGATCAACGCGGGAAACAGGCTCTGTCCCGACCAGAACACGCCCTTCAATGATGTTGACTGGGTAACGCGGCAGGTTGTCCAGCGCGACAGGCTCCTGCAGCGCCCCGTCCACCACATCAAAGACCGCCTTGTGCCAAGGACATACCAAAACACCCCTGCCGCCCTCATTGCGACAGAAAGCCCCCTGATCGAGCGGCGCTTCCTTATGAGGGCATTTCCCCCCCAGAGCATGAACCTGCTCTCCATCACGGATCAGGACGATGGGAGTGCCCTTGATGTTGAACGACGAAATCTGCCCGTCTTCCAGCACATCCAGAGCGACGACATCACGAAATTCACTGGCAGTCATCACGGCACTTTCCGGCAGGTTTCAGGGGTTTGCTGGTCCAACGCAGAACGATAGCGGGGGTTGAGCAAAAAACACAAAGCCCGCCCGGACACATCATCCGGGCGGGCCTTGCTCAGTCAACGTCAGATCAATGTCGGACTGACAACGAACGATCAGAACATGTCGTCGAAGCCACCACCGCCATCTCCGCCACCGAAGTCTCCACCGCCGCCAAAATCGCTGTCAGAGAAACCACTGCCGGCGTCCATTCCTGAACCTGCGAACGGATCAGAAGCACTGTCGCCATAGTTGTTCACGATGGTCTCGCCACCTGCACCACCGCCACCATGCTCGCTGAACAGGCCTTCCAGCGCATTGGCAGCCATCATGCCGCCTGCCACACCGGCAGCCGTCGTCAGTGCAGAGCCCAGAAATCCGGTACCGGAACGCTGGAACATACCTGGCTGATAGCCCGGCGGATAACCGTACTGCTGCTGGGGATTATAGTTCGGCGGAGCCTGCTGCCCCCAACCCGGAGGCGGAGCAGACTGCTGCTGAGGGCGGGCGCCACCACCGAACAGCCCACCAAACAGGCCGCCAGATGAACGGCCCTGCTGCTGAGCCTGTGCCAGCTGGGACTGTGCCTGCTGAAGCTGGAACTCAAGCTGGCGGATGCGGTTCTGAGCCTGCGCAAGGGCAGCCTCCTGCACCACGGCAAGCTGTGTTACGCGATAACGCGCCTGCGGATATTGCTGAAAGTTATCGGCGATGAAGCGGTCTGCCTCCGGGTCGATGGGGGGCAGTGCGGGCTGCTGCTGTCCGAGCGAGCCGAATGCACCACCCTGCGTGCCAGACTGACCACCGCCAACACGGGCAATGAAGCGGCTGATGACGTCACGTTCTTCGTTGTTCATCGTCTTCATCCTTCCAGATGAGGAAATTACAAGACCTCAATCATATGATGCACGCAAAGGCCCACCGCAAGATCATGCGCATTGACCCTGCAAATTGTGCTATCTACGCAGTGCAGGACCTGAACATATTCTGGAACCACATTAAGCCATGCGATGCACTTCCCCCGATCACAAGCCACAGCCGCGGAAGCGGAATCGTGCAGCCTGTGAACGGGCCCTGACCGACGCTGCACTTTCTCTTTTTTCGGAACAGGGGTTCGAAACAACCACCACCCGCGAAATCGGTGCCCGTGCCGGATGCTCCGAAGCTCTGATCCAGCGCTATTTTGGCAGCAAAGCCGGATTGCTGATCGCAGTGATCCGCAACGAGGAATGTGACCGGGCTTTCACCGATTTTCGGGATGGCCCGATTGCGCAAGACCTGACACACGAACTCCGGAACAGCTTCTCATTCCTCATGCGCCACATGGACTCTATCACGCCGCGACTGCGCGTATTGATGGCCCGGGCACTTGTGGACACCGACTTCCGCAAAGAATTCGCAGAGCTTCCAAAGCGTGGCCTCCTGCTCGCCTATCTGACGATGCGTCTGGAAGCCTGCGAGAAAAAAGGCTGGATCGAGCCTGGTACGGATATCAGCGCTGCAGCTTTCATGATGATCACCCTGTGCCTCCAGACATCGTTCATCATGCGCGAGGCATTCGATATTCCGTGTGAAGAGCGTACCCGCACGGCCATGGACATGCTCACCCTGTGTCAACGTGGCATCGAAAGACGCTGAAAGGCTTTTTGAACACCAGCTTCCGGTAAGAGGCCGCGTTCTGTAAGGTGCGGCAAATTTCTGCCAACCGGAGCCTATCGAATTGTCTGCGAACCGGCCGCTGTGCTTTCAGGACCTGATCCTGCGCCTCCATCAGTTCTGGTCCGAGAAGGGTTGCGCCATCCTGCAACCCTACGACACAGAGCTTGGTGCGGGCACCCTCTCTCCGCACACCACATTACGTGCGCTTGGAAACAAGCCCTGGGCTGCGGCCTACGTACAGCCATGCCGTCGCCCGTCCGACGGTCGTTACGGTGAAAACCCGAACCGCCTGCAGCATTATTACCAGTATCAGGTACTACTGAAACCCACCCCGGCAGACAGCCAGCAACTCCTGCTGGACAGCTATCGCGCCATCGGGATCGATCCGGAAAAGCACGATATACGATTCGTCGAGGACGACTGGGAAAACCCGACCATCGGCGCATGGGGCCTCGGCTGGGAAGTCTGGTGTGATGGGATGGAAGTGTCCCAGTTCACATATTTCCAGCAGGTTGGCGGTATCCCAACTGTCATGCCCTCCACCGAACTCACATACGGCCTTGAGCGGCTGGCAATGTATGTTCAGGGCGTTGAGAACGTCTATGACCTGGATTTCAACGGGAAGGGTCTGAAATATGGCGATATCTTCCTGCGTGCCGAAAGAGACTATTCGCGCCATAATTTCGAGTTGGCCGACACCGGAATGCTCCTAACGCATTTCAACGATGCCGAGCGTGAATCCATTCGCCTGGCCGAGGCAGGCATCGCACAGCCAGCCTACGATCAGTGCCTTAAGGCTTCACATCTGTTCAACCTGCTGGACGCACGCGGCGTGATCTCAGTATCAGAACGCGCCTCCTATATCGGCAGAGTCCGCACTCTCGCGAAAGCTTCATGCGAAGCCTGGCTTGCTGGCGAAGAGGAGAATTCCTGATGGCTGAAATGCTTCTCGAACTGTTCAGCGAGGAAATTCCTGCTGGCATGCAGTCCCGTGCGGCCGAAGATCTGGCGTCGGCGCTGACGAAGGCGTTTGACGGCCTTGCACCGCGCGACATACAGACTTTTTTCGGCGCCCGTCGCATTGCTGCATCCATCACACTGGATCACGAGATCCCGGCCAGAACCGTTTCCGAACGCGGCCCTCGTGAGAGCGCCCCGGAAAAAGCCCTCGCCGGCTTCACCCGCAAACATGGCGTTACGCCCGCTGATCTGACGCTGGAGGACGGGTTCTGGGTCCTTAACCAGAACCTCGACCCCGTAAGCGCCGAAACGCGCATTGCAGATGTCGTTCCCGAAATCCTTTGGAAATTCCCATGGCCCAAATCAATGCGCTGGGGCGCTGGGTCCAATTTTACATGGGTACGCCCCCTCCGTCGCATCACCTGCATCCTTGATGGCCGGGTCGTCCCCTTCTCGCTCGCCCGCGACGGAGATGATGCCCACGGCCTGCGTTCGTCCAACCTTTCCGAAGGTCACCGCTTCGTCGCGCCCGGCGCCTTTGAAGTCACATCCACCTCACAGTGGAAAGACGAACTGGAAACGCGCTCCGTCATCGTGGACGTGGATACCCGCCGTGACATGATTCGCACAGGTATTGCGCGCCTTGCCGCTCAGCAGAACATTTCCGTTGTTGAAGATGCGGGCCTGGTGGACGAAGTTGCTGGCCTCGTTGAATATCCGGTGCCCCTGCTCGGGCACATCGGAGCGGCCTTTATGGATCTCCCGGCCGAGGTCATGCAGGTCTCCATGCGCATCAACCAGCGCTACTTCGCGCTGCGCACACCGGAGGGTAAGGCGGCCCCGTTTTTTGCATTCGTGGCCAACCTTCCCTTCAAGGATGGCGGCGCCCTGACCACAGCAGGCAATGAGCGGGTTCTCAGTGCGCGTTTTGCAGATGCAAGGCACTTCTGGGATCTGGATCGCAAAACGCCACTTGCAGACCGCGTCCCGGCCCTTGATGCCGTCACGTTCCATGCCAAACTCGGCACCCAGGGCGCCCGTGCGCAGCGAATTTCTACGCTGGCACGCCATGTGGCAGAGGCCATGGGCCTGACCTCGCAGCAGGCCGATCAGGCTTACCGCGCTGGCCTACTCGCAAAGGCTGACCTGACAACCGGCATGGTTGGAGAGTTCCCTGAACTACAGGGTGTCATGGGCGGCTACTACGCAGCTCATGACGGTGAAGACAGCGCCACCGCACAAGCCGTCGCAGAGCATTACATGCCCCGTGGCCTCGGCGATGACACAGCAACGGCCCCGGTCTCCGTCGCTGTCGCACTTGCAGACCGTCTGGATCTTCTGGCTGGGTTCTTTGCAATTAGCGAAACCCCTACCGGTTCCGGCGATCCATATGGCCTACGCAGGGCTGCACTCGGCGTGATCCGCAGCATCCGTGACAACGCCCTTCGCCTTAACCTGACAGACCTGTTCAGCAAGGCTGCTGGAGAGCGCACGGGCGGAGAACTGCCTCGCCTTCCAGACTTTATTGCAGAACGCCTCCGCGTACAGCTTCGCAGCGAAGGCAAACGCCACGATGTTCTGGCCGCAACCCTTGCGGGCGGCCTGGACGGAGATCTGGTACGTCTGCTGGCCCGTACGGACGCATTGTCCGACATGATCCAGACCGAAAACGGCCGCAACCTGCTTGCCGCCGCCAAACGCGCTGCCAACATTTTGCGCATCGAAGACAAAAAGGACGGCCCTCATACCGGCCAGCCGGACTCAACACTCTACGCTCAGGACGAAGAACGTGCCCTTGCAAAGGCGCTGGATGAGGCAATCGTTCAGACCCAGCAGACCTTGAAAGAAGAGCGCTTCACAGATGCCATGCAGGCCATGGCAGCTCTTCGCCCGGTACTGGACCAGTTCTTCGAAGCCGTCATCGTCAACGCGCCAGAGCCTGAAATTCGCGCCAACCGGTTGCGGCTGTTGACCAAATTCCGCCAGACAACCGCATTGATCGCTGATTTTGGTCAAATCGAAGGCTGAACCAATGGGAGCGTGGAACCTGATGCGGCCGCCACGCTCCCATGAAGCCAACACGACACGCCTCTACGAAAACTCGCTCACCGCTCCACGCAGAGATGCTTCACCACTGAGCCGAAGCCTCTGAAACGATTGTCGACGGCAATGCAGGCCTCTGTAAGCCGTCTGAATTCAGCGTGAACGCACCAAGACGTCATGACCCCGGCCGCAGACAGCAGGAGTAAGGTGGAACAGCAATGTTCCTCCAGTCAGAGAGTGAGCCTGACAATGTCGTCCACCAACACAACCGAAGCCCTTGTCATTCATCACAAGGGAGACCTGCGCCTCGACAAGATCCCTCTCCCCGCACTCGAAGCCGGAACCGTCCGCATCCGGCCAGCATGGGGTGGCATATGCGGCTCTGACATGCACTATTTCCTTCATGGCGGCGTAGGAGCTTCTGTCCTGCGGGAGCCCATGGTCCTCGGGCATGAAGTTTCAGGCGTAGTGGAAGCCGTGGCGCCCGACGTGACCCGGTTCCATGCTGGTGAGGCAGTTGCCATTCATCCCGCCAAACCCTGCGGAACCTGCCCAGAATGTCTCCGCGGTGCCAGACACCTGTGCCGGAACATGCGCTTTTTCGGCAGCGCCGCACTCCTCCCCCACACAGGAGGCGGCTTCCGGCGGGAAATGATCGTGGATGCTTCGCAGCTTTATGCGCTGCCCCCCGGCCTTGACGTCCGCCGAGCCAGCATGGCGGAACCTTTCTCAGTCGCACTCCATGCCATCAGCCGTGCGGGCAATGTAGAAGGCCGGAAAATTCTGGTGCAGGGCGCAGGCCCCATCGGCGCACTGATAGTGGCGGGGCTTAAAATTGCCGGGGCCTCGGAAATCGTTGTAACGGACCTCCATGATTTCCCGCTCGAAATCGCACGAAAGCTCGGCGCTACGGCTACCTTCAATACCTCTCAGGCAGCGCATGAAGATGAATATGAAGTCGTCTTCGAAGCCACGGGAGTGATCTCAGCCCTACCAACAGCCATCGCCAGAACCCGCAAGGGCGGCATCCTTGTGCAGGTGGGAATATTCCCACCGGGCGATATCCCTGCGCCACTCGCTCAGATCATCTCCCGCGAACTGGATTACCGCGGCACATTCCGCTTTGATCTGGAATTTGGAGAAGCCCTTAATCTTCTTGCGAAAAACCACTGGATCGCAGATGGCCTGATCACCCACAGCTTTCCACTGGAACATTATCAGGACGCCTTCACAGCCTCGCTGGATCGAAAAACATCCTCCAAGGTCCTGCTGGAACTCTGAGGTTCAGCTGTCCTCATCCTCAAATCCTGGGTCCCGATCGTTTCGATGGACCCAGGATGAGAGCAGCAATCCAAACCCAAACATCATCGTCAACATCGCTGAGCCGCCATATGATATCAGCGGAAGCGGCACGCCCCCCACTGGGATCGCGCCCATAACCATTGAGAGATTGACAGCACAATACAGGAAAAAATCCATCGCAATCCCCAGTCCGAGCAATCGCCCGAACTGGTTTCGGCTACGGAGCGCAATGAGCATGCCACCAAGCGTGATAAGGCACAGCAGGCCTATGACTGCGATCCCACCGGCATAACCCCATTCTTCCCCGATCATGGTGAAAATGAAGTCCGTCTGCTTTTCAGGAAGAAAATTCAGCTGACCCTGACTGCCATGCAGATAGCCCTCGCCCCACATACCACCAGACCCGAGCGCAATTTTGGACTGGATAATATTATATCCAGCGCCGAGCGGATCATGCTCCGGATGAAGGAACGTATCGATCCGGGCCTTCTGATAATCATGAAGATGCGCGTAAACAAATTTACCCAAAAACGGGATTGGCGCGACCAAAATTAAAATTTGCCAAAGCCGCATTCCTGCTGCGAAAAACAGGGTCGCGCCAATCACACCAATGATGGTGGCGGTACCCAGATTAGGTTCTTTTAATACCAGCACGACCGGCAGAAGCGTCAGGATTGCAGGCGGGATCAGGCGCAACGGATTGCCCATGCGTTCATTGCCAATGCGGTGAAACCACGTTGCCAAAGCAAGAACGAGCGCAATCTTTGCAAATTCGGAAGGCTGAAACTGCATTCCAGCCAGATTGATCCATCGCTCAGCCCCCTTGCCCACATGCCCCATGCGCAACACCAGCGCGAGCAAGGTGATGGACATCAGGTACACAGGCACAGACAACAATCGCAGAATACGCGGACTGACGAGCGCGACCGCGATCATCATCACAAGCCCAAAGCCAAAACGCACCATCTGCGGCGCAGCAAACGGCTTGGCTGAACCGCCACCCGCAGAATACAGCGCAATATAGCCAACCCCGGCCAGTGCGCAGATCAGCAACACATAAAGCCAGTTGATCTGTAAAAGCCGTGCCAATGGACGAAAATCAGGTTCCGCCCGCAGCAGCCGCTTTTCAGATTTCAGAAGACCGAAATCATTCATCCTGTGCCTTTCAACCGGGCTCGGGTCCAGCCTGCGCCACGGTCTGACCCGGCGGACGAGACTGGTTTGACGGATCACGCATGAGCGTATCGGTCATTATGAGTTTGGCCAGAGGCGCCGCTTCGTCGGCACCGGCATTTCCATGCTCCACCACAATAGAGACTGCATATCGTGGCTCATCATACGGGGCAAAACAGATGAACAATGCATGGGGCCGGTACTCCCATGGAAGGTCCATGGAATTAAAATGACCGGACTCACGAAGCGCACGCGATACACGACGAACCTGCGCCGAGCCCGTCTTTCCCGCCATCTGAACATTGGGCAAGTCCAGCCTGGCCTTCGGCGCCGAACCATGCTGTTCATTAACCACAGCGAACATGCCGCCCCGAACAACATCCAGATGCTCGGACGGAATATCCAGTGGTGGAGCAACATCCAGGCTGGCCTGCGATGAAAGCGTGTCGTTTATAGCGCGCAGCAGGTGTGGCTGGACGTTCCGACCCGAGGCAATACGCGAAACATAAGTGGCAAGTTCAAGTGGCGTCACCTGAACGAAGCCCTGCCCTATACCCGCATTCACGGTATCACCACCGTTCCAGTGAAAACCATGCTCGCGCCGCCAGTCAGGCGTGGGGATCAACCCTGCCCGTACATGAGGCAGTTCAACACCCAGCTTTACACCCAACCCCATAGTGTTGCCGACCGCCTTGATAGGGTCCATGCCGCAGCGGCGTGCAGTCTCATAAAAAAAGACGTCACAGGAATATTTCAGAGCCTCGCGCATATTGATCATGCCGTGCCCCCAGCGGTTCCAGCAATGGAAACGCACGCCGCCCATATCAAAGTAACCAGGGCAGTTAAAACGGTCCTGCGCCGTAACTGCACCCGATTGTAAAGCAGCCATTGCAACAGCCGGCTTGAAAGTCGAACCCGGCGGATAAACCCCCGAAACGGCCTTATCTACCAAGGGTGTGCGTGGATCCTTGTTCCACTCGTCCCACTGCGCATGGCTCACGCCGGAATCAAAGAGTGATGGATCAAACGAGGGTGTACTGACCATCGCCAGAATTTCGCCGTTGCGACAGTCCATCACAACCGAACTCGCAACCCGGTCTCCAAGACGCTCCAGAACCTGCTGCTGCAGCACGGCATCAAGCGTCAGATGAACATTATCGCCCTGCTCCCCCTCCTCGCGATCGATCTCACCGATGACACGCCCAACCGCATTAACCTCCATCTCCACAGAGCCAGGTTGTCCCCGCAGCACAGCCTCCTGCGTCTGCTCAATCCCGGCGCGCCCGACGCGCATACCAGGCAGAGAGAGTGTGGTGTCCTTTGCGACGTCATCCTCATTGGGAGGCGCTACATATCCGACGATATGCGCCATCAGTTCCTTCATAGGATAAAGGCGCGTTGAGCCGACATCCACCAGCACACCCGGCAAGGAAGGCGCATTCAGCTCAATGCGCGCCATGTCGTCCCAGGACAAAAACTCATGGAGCGTAACGGGCACATATTTGTGCAGATGCCGAAGATCGCGCTCAATCCGCGCACGATCATGCTCATCCAGCGGCACGATCTGGGAAAAGCGCTCAATGACGGCTGGAATATCAGTCGTTTCTTCAGGCATGAGCAACGCACGCCAACTGACCTTGTTATCCGCGAGCGGAATGCCGAAGCGGTCATGAACCGGCCCACGCGCAGGGGCAAGAAGGCGTTTGCTGGTACGATTACGTTCAGCAAGCTGACGGAGATGCCCGCCGTCTACCACCTGCAAATTGTAAAGACGTCGTCCCAGCGTTCCCAGAACACCAGCCTGCACCGCCATGACAAGCAGCGCACGGCGCGTAAAAACGCCCCGCCCTGAACGTACAGGTTCGGCCGGGCGCCCGAGACGCGACACTTTGCGGGAAGATCGACGCTTGAAAAACATCGTTTGAGGCGTTCAGGGTCCGAAATACGTGGCGTGGATTCGCGCGGATGCCTTAGTGGAACGAACCGTCAGGCCTGATCCGGGTTGGCAAAGGTGCGACGACCCCAGACGAACAGCGCGCTCAGCGAGGGATAGATACCCACTGTCAGCGCAGCCTGAAAGAGGCTTGGCACCGGAGACAATAGCGCAAATGCATGCAGACATACGAGTGCCCATTCAAAAAATGAGCCCGTCAATGCAAGTGCCGCGAATATTAACCACCCCGCAACAAACCCGATCTGGGACAGGCCATAACGCCAATTACTGGCAACTCCATACGTCACCAAAAGCCAGAAAAGGACTGCACCCGGCGGCCCTGAACTGAAAATTTCGAGCACCAACCCACAGAAAAATACAGCAATCGCAGGCATTGATCGGGGTCGATTGGCTGCCCAGAACCAGACGGTACTGACGGCGAGACCGAACTGCAATTCTTCCTGTCCTGGAAGACCGAAAGGCGCCGAGAGCAGAACAGTGCAGATAATAATGAACAGCGACGGCATCGCTGCGCGGACGAGAGCATCCAGACGCCGCTTCAGTGTCGGATTCGGCTCAACGGCGGAGTGTAGGTGTGGCGTTGATTTTTCAGCGACCATTGCCTCTACTCTTGCCCTGATCCTAAAGCCGGAACCGTACCTGCGCCACTTCCAAGCAATTCAGGCAAATGCAATCCAGACGGCACCGCGATATCAGGCAACTTCTTGACGCGAACACGCCCGGGCGCATCAGGCGCAGTAGCACCCTCATCGCCATAATCAAAGACACGCACGATATCCAGCCGCCCCAGATCTGCATCAGGCAAGACCACAGGCCGCCCAGGCGCAAGATAATGCACCGTGCCAACCGGCAGACCACCAGGCATTTCGTTCTGCCCGCGCGTCTCCACGCGCTCTCCCTCCACGGGATGATGATCCTGCGGATAGAATAGCAGCCTTGGATTGACTGTATCGTCGCCTGCCATGATCGCATCCGCGTGCGATACCGCGAGCGTCACCGGTATACGGCTGGCATCATCGCTGATGAGAAGCACACGCACCGTATGCGGCCCGATCTCCGTCACTCGCCCGAGCAGACCCGCAGCATCCAGTGCTACATCCCCTGCCCGGACCTGATGTCCACTGCCGACATCCAGCAGAACAGCCCGCGAGTAGGGGCCACCGTCATCACGTGTCACACGCCCGGTCACATATTGCGGCACCGCTTCTGGAATCCAGTGCAGGCTGTTCTTAAGGCGGCCATTCTCGGCAGCCAGCGCCACGGCAACATCATACCAATGCCGTAATCCACGGTTTTCATCACGAAGCCGGGCGTTTTCCCGCGCAAGATCCGTCGCACCGCGCAGATCCGTCATCCATGCAATCACATGCTCCTGCGGCACCACCAGTGCATGATAGGCAGGCGCGAGCATATCCGCAGCCACAAGGCGCACGCTCTCAACTACCGGACGACGGACCTGCCCAAGAAGAACAAGCCCCACCGCCAGCAGGATCAGGACCGGCAGAATAGCTCTTGAAAGCACCTGCCTGGCATGAATTGAAAACATCCCGCCTTGGAATTTCCGATCAGTACATGCTGCTCAGGACACTGCGCAGACGACGCATTTCCTCAAGAGCACGCCCCGTGCCCAGAGCAACACAGGAAAGCGCATTCTCGGCCACAGTAACCGGCAGGCCCGTCGCATTGCGCAACACATCATCCAGACGATAGAGCAACGCGCCACCACCTGAGAGCACAATCCCCTTGTCCACGATATCCGCCGCAAGTTCAGGGGGGGTGTTTTCAAGCGCCGTCGTAACGGCATCAACAATATGACTAACGGGCTCGGCCAGACTTTCAGCAATCTGCGCCTGACTGACCAACACTTCGCGCGGCACGCCGTTAATCAGATCGCGTCCCTTGATTTCCTTGATCGGGCCAGGATCATTGGGATCATCAGGCATCATTGCAGCACCAAGCTCGATCTTGATGCGCTCGGCCGAACTCTCGCCAACCAGCAGATTATAGGTACGGCGAATATAGGCGATAATCGCATCGTCCATCTTATCGCCACCCACTCGGGCCGAACGGGCATACACGATGCCACCAAGGGAAATGACTGCCACTTCCGTCGTACCACCACCGATATCGACGATCATGCTGCCTGAAGGTTCCGTCACCGGAAGACCCGCACCAATTGCAGCGGCCATCGGTTCTTCGATCAGAAGGACCTTGCGCGCGCCGGCGCTCTCCGCACTCTCCTGAATCGCACGGCGCTCAACGGCGGTGGAACCCGACGGAACACAGATAATGATTTGAGGGCTGGCAAACATGCGCCGGTTATGAACCTTGCGAATGAAATGCTTGATCATCTCTTCCGCAACTTCAAAATCCGCAATGACGCCATCACGCAGCGGGCGGATCGCTGTGATGTTGCCAGGGGTACGGCCAACCATCTGCTTGGCTTCGTTGCCAACGGCAAGGACCTGCTTTTTGCCACGCACATCGGCGATCGCAACAACGGACGGTTCATCAAGCACGATGCCCCGGCCCTTGACGTAAACCAGCGTGTTGGCAGTGCCGAGGTCGATCGCCATGTCGGCAGACATGAGACCCAGCAGACGAGAAAACATCCAAAACTCCTGGCACGGCTTCCGCACTAGCGGAACTGACATTACAATATAACTTGGTTACGGCACATAGTGATGGACCGACGCATGCGCCGAGGGATTAAAGGGGCACGGCCCGTTCAGCAAGGGCGGAAGCGCATCAACGATATGCAATTTCGTGCCATTTTTCTTTATGACACAGAAAAAAATTGCACCAAGCCGCAATCCCGCCACCGTTCGGTCACGTTCTACGCGTTCCACTGCTTTGTTTTCCGCTCCGATGACGGATGTCGCAGGAGCCGGAAAGCAGATCATTTTCTTCAGGACCTTTTACGATGACCAGAACACAGACTCCCCGCATCATCGCAGCCCTCTCTCTTTGCGGCGCACTTCTCGCAGGTTGCGGAAGCCCGTATGACAGCGGCGCGCGTGCTGGTTCCGGCGCATTGATCGGCGCTGGCGGCGGCGCAGCCATCGGCGCCCTCGCTGGCGGTGGACGCGGCGCCCTTATCGGTGCACTTGCAGGTGGCGGCACGGGTGCAGCCGTTGGCGCTGCAACTACGCCAAACCGACCCAATAACGGCTACTGATACGCAATGCGCATCTGAAGCCTCATGCTTTGCTCAAGGACCTCTGACATGACCCGCCTCTTTTCGGCCCCTCTTCTTCGTGGAACCGCCATGATCGGCGCTCTCGCAACCGCCCTCACCCTTGGTGGTTGTGAAGGCAATTACGATCCAGGTTCACGCGCACTGGGTGGCGGTCTGCTTGGTGGCGGGACAGGCGCAGCAATCGGCGCACTTGCTGGTGGCGGGCGCGGTGCTGCCATAGGTGCGCTTGCTGGTGGCGTGCTTGGTGCAGGCGCAGGTGCCGTCACAACCCCCAACCGCCCTGGAAATCAGGGCGGCTATTACAACGGGAACGGCGGCTACAATCAGCAACAATACCCGCAGGGACAGCAATACCCCCAGCAGGGCTATGCCACACCAAGCTATCCGCAGGGCCAGCAGCCATATCCATGCCAGCAGGCACCAAACGGTGCCTATCCGGCAAACTGCTACCCGCCACAGCAACAGAGAGGCTACCCTCAACAGGGTTATCCTCAGGGCAATTACCCAGGTCAGGGCGGCTACTAAGACACGCCCCTCCGGATGGTCACATCAGATCATCCGGAGACCAATGATCGCGAGCAGAATACCCAGAAACCAGCGCTGGATATCCTCCCGAACTACCCCTGCACACCAGGTCCCCAGCAGAATGCCTGGTATTGATCCTGCGAGCAGCCGCACCAGAACACCAAAATCAGTCGTCCCCTCAACCCAGTGCCCGCCTCCGGCAATGAGGGTCAGCGGCACCGCATGTGCGATATCTGTCGCAACAAGAACACGCGTTGAGACCATCGGATACAAAATGACGAGCGCTGCCATCCCAACAGCCCCCGCACCCACCGATGACATGGTCACCATAATACCGAGCACGAGCCCCATCAGGACCGTGAGCATATTGACGGTTGCCGGTTTAAGCGGCTCGCGGCGACTGGCCCAGAGCTGAAGTTTCGGGCGGAACAGCACGGCAGGAGCTGTCATCAGCAGGCACACACCCAGCGATTCCTGCACCAGACGTCCTGAAATCGGCGAGGTTCCCAGATGGTGAAGGAGCATCAGGCAGAATACTGCGCCAGGCACACTGCCCGCCATCAGCCACCCCACGATACTCCACTGCACCGTCCCAAGACGCCCGTTGAGAGACGTCCCGACAATTTTGGTAACAGCTGCATAAATCAGATCCGTGCCGACTGCGGACTGCGGCTTGACCCCAAAAAGCAGAATAAGCAGCGGCGTCATGAGCGAACCGCCGCCGACCCCGGTCATACCAACGAGAAAACCGACAAGAAGGCCGGAAATGGAATAAAGCCATGAATGCGGCATAGATCTGCCCTTTGATTTCGAACAGAAACCATAGCCACGAGACAGGCTTTGTCCAGAAGAACGGGAACGCCAGACAGCGTTCCCGGGTCAATGAATTATGCTTCAGGAAACAAGCGCTTCAGGCTCTGTTCGCTCGCGCTTCGTCAGAAGCTTGTTCAGAGCATGAATATAAGCCCGAACAGCCGAAACAACCGTATCAGAATCAGCTCCCTGACCGTCAACGAGCTTACCGTTTTCCAGCAGACGCACCGTCGTACGCGCCTGCGCATCCGTTCCTTCCGTAACGTTCGCTACGGAAAACAGTGCCAGCGTAGCGGTATGCGGGAACGCTTCGCCAATCGCACGGAATGCAGCATCAACAGGCCCATTCCCACTAACGGCAGCATACTGGATCGCACCATCGACGCTGATTTCCAGCTTCACGCGTGCTGACTCTTTCGTGCCAGCAGTCAGTTCCAGCGATACCAGATGGATACGGTCATGATCGCGGCTTTCATCATCCACCAGTTCCCGGATGTCGTCGTCGAACACCACCTTCTTGCGATCAGCAAGATCCTTGAAACGCGCGAACGCCGCGTTCAGGGCTTCTTCCTCCAGAACGGGATATCCCATGGATGCCAGCTTGTCGCGGAAAGCCGCACGGCCCGAATGCTTGCCCATCACAAGCGATGTCTTGTTCCAGCCTACGCTCTCAGGCGTCATGATTTCATAGGTCGCAGCGTTCTTCAGGATACCATCCTGATGGATGCCACTCTCATGTGCGAATGCATTACGCCCGACGATCGCCTTGTTTGGCTGGACGTCAAAGCCAGTAATCGTGGCCAGCATGCGCGACATGCTCAGCAGCTTTGTCGTCTCAATGCCCGTCACACGGTTATACTGATCGTGGCGGGTCCGCAAAGCCATGACGATTTCTTCAAGAGCCGCATTGCCGGCGCGCTCACCAATGCCATTGATCGTACATTCGATCTGACGCGCCCCCCCCTCGACGGACGCCAGGGTATTCGCAACGCCCAACCCCAGATCATTATGATTATGCGCTGAAAAAATAACCTTATCCGCACCTGGAACACGCTCCATCAGCATCTTGAAGATGGCGCGCATTTCTTCTGGCGTCGCAAACCCTACTGTATCGGGAATATTGATGGTGTTCGCACCATTGCGGATCGCAACTTCCACACAGCGGCACAGAAAATCAGGATCGGTGCGGGAGCCATCTTCAGCAGACCACTCGACATCGTCCGTATACTGGCGTGCCTTCTGATTACCCGACGCAATGATCTCCAGAACCGTCTCCGGCTCCATCCGCAGCTTGTATTTCATATGCAGCGGAGAGGTAGAGATAAAGTTATGGATCCGGGAGCGCTCAGCTTTTTTCAGGGCATCACCAGCGGCCTCGATATCGCGACGGCCACCACTGCGCGCCAGACCACAGATCACAGAACCGCGGACTTCTTCCGCAATACGGCGCACACTCTCGAAATCACCCTCTGAGGCGACCGGGAAGCCAGCCTCGATAACATCAACACCAAGACCGCTCAGCGCATGCGCCATCCGCAGCTTCTCTTCGATATTCATTGAGAAGCCGGGAGACTGCTCGCCGTCACGCAGGGTGGTATCGAAGATGATGACGCGATCGTCGGCCATATTGCCGAAAGAAGGATGCTGAAAAGTCATGTCGTGGTCGTCTCGCTGTTCAGGGTAAATGTTAGTCTGTCATCCCCTGAACGCAACGGAGCGCTGCCCGCCAATAAGGAGGCGTTCAGGGGCTAATAAGTCGAAGCGAGAGGACCTGAAAGAACGTCATAGGGCGGGAAAATGTCTGATTCTTGCGCACAAAGCAACCCGCGCATTCCATAAATATGGATGCAAAAAACGCTGGTCAGCCCGTCATTGTTGCTGGTTGAGTGGCAAAGTAACGGTCAACTGCGGATTTCATCGCACTGGCCACCTGCGTTCGATGCACTGCCTGCCGAAGCGCGGCCTCATCCAGACGGTTGGACATAAAACCCATTTCAACCAATACGGACGGAATTTCGGAAGATTTCAGTACGACGAAAGCCGCATGCCGTGACGGATGCGTCAACAGACCGATACGACTGCGGAATGCACCCACCACACTCGATGCCATATGTGCAGAGCCCCGACGCGTTTCTTCGGAAACAAGACTTGAGAGTATCTGCTGCACATCCGGTGACATGCCATGAAACGCGGGGCCGGCGAACCTGTCCGCGCTATTTTCCCGTCGCGCCAGTGACTCGGTCTGCGCATCAGAAGCACCGCTTGAAAGGGTGTAGACACTCGCACCACGCACATCCCGGTCATGCAAGGCATCAGCGTGCATGGATATAAAAAGATGTGCCTGATGATTCTGTGCCATCTCAACCCGCCCCTCAAGCGGAATGAAACGGTCTTCAGAACGCGTAAGAGCAACGCGATACCGACCTGAAGCAAGAAGCTGACGCTGAAGCTCACTCGCCGCAGCTTCCGCTATATGCTTCTCATAAGTTCCTGAAACACCGATTGCACCTGGGTCTTTTCCCCCATGCCCCGGATCAAGCATGACCAATGGCTTGAGTGGCGCTGCACCTCTATGGACTACAGGTGCAGAGAGCTTTTTTCGGGCAGGCGATATTGTATGGGAATGTGGCGCAAGCCTATGGGCCAGCGCCTCTGCCGGGAGCAGCGCCGAAAGGCCGGAAACTCCACCAACCACACTGCGTCGCGTCAGCATTGACCCTGCGTCCCCACATTAATCAGACACGGCTATTATGCCAGCTGTTATGCATAGGATGGAACCGTGTCTTAAACATGGCAACCCGCAGGCTGGCATCCGCAGAAAACCACTGCTTGCCATGACCTGATATTTCCGCCATCCTTGTGTTCAAGGGACCTGAGAGTGCGACCCGATCTGTGTGCAGCCAATCCTTCGCACACATCCTTCCCGCCTCCACTTTCCGAGCCGTGACGACCCATCGTTTGACGCGTGTGCGACGTAAATATCGCAGCGGGTCCTGATCGGGATGCTCCGGCACAGTCCGACTTGCCCGGCCGCGTTCCAACGCTGTGCTGGCCATGTTTTTCAATCCGGCCCCTCGCAAGGTCCGGATCACATAACTCAGGGGCCGAATGTCATTAGACATGATTGCAGTCTGGAGCCGCAGAAACACGGGACAGAACATGTCTCGCCGCTGCGCATTCCGCCTGCACGGTCCTCTGCTCCCTATAAAATTTCGCGCCCCGTCCCGCAGAAAATGCCGCACGGATGCGCCGTGGAGTTCATTATTTCATGACCAAGCGTATGCTCATCGACACCACACATGCGGAAGAAACCCGCGTAGTGGTCATGGATGGTGACCGCGTCGAAGATTACGACGTCGAGACATCTTCCAAGAAGCAACTCAAAGGCAACATTTACCTTGCCAAAGTCATTCGCGTAGAGCCGAGTCTTCAGGCCGCCTTCGTCGAATATGGCGGCAACCGTCACGGCTTTCTTGCCTTCAGCGAAATTCATCCGGATTACTTCCAGATCCCGGTTGCAGACCGCGAAAAGCTGATTGCCCTGCAGGAAGAAGAACTGGCGATAGACCATCGCAACGAATCTTCCGAAGACAACAGCCACCACGAGCATCAGCCTTCGGACGAAACTGAGGAATCAGACAACGAAGACCGCCGCAGCCCGGAAACCGTCGGTGGCGAGCATGACACAGGCGAAGAAGGTGCAGCCTCGCGCCGCACAGCCCGCTTCCTGCGCAACTACAAAATCCAGGAAGTCATCCGTCGCCGTCAGGTGATTCTGGTGCAGGTCGTCAAGGAAGAACGCGGCAACAAGGGCGCTGCCCTCACCACATACATCTCCCTGGCCGGTCGTTATTGCGTCCTGATGCCCAATGCCCTTCGTGGTGGTGGCGTCTCCCGCAAGATTACTTCCGACTCAGACCGTCGCCGTCTACGTGACATCATTTCCGAGCTGGACCTTCCGCGCTCGATGGCAATGATCGTTCGTACAGCCGGCGCAGGTCGCCCGGGCCCGGAAGTCGTTCGTGATTGCGAATATCTTCTGCAGCTCTGGGACGACATCCGCAGCCACGCGCTATCTTCCGTAGCGCCTGCGCTCGTTTATGAAGAAGCAAGCCTCATCAAGCGCGCAATCCGCGATCTGTTCTCCAAGGACATTGAAGACATCACCATTGATGGTGAGTCGGCATGGAAGAGCGCGCGTGAATTCATGCGCCTGCTCATGCCGCACAACGCCAACAAGGTTAAGCTCTGGCAGAACCGCGGACAGGGCCTGTTCTCACGCTATAATGTCGAAGGCCATCTGGACGCGATGTTCTCGCCGACAGCACAGCTCAGATCTGGTGGCTATCTGGTCATCAACCAGACCGAAGCTCTGGTTGCCATTGATGTAAACTCCGGCAAGTCCACCGCGCAGCGCAACATCGAAGAGACGGCCCTGCGCACAAACCTCGAAGCTGCCGAAGAAGTCGCACGCCAGCTGCGTCTGCGTGACCTCGCAGGTCTTGTCGTGATCGATTTCATCGACATGGAAAGCCGCCGTCACAACGCACAGGTTGAAAAGCGCCTCAAGGACGCGCTGCGCTCGGATCGTGCGCGTATCCAGGTTGGCCACATCTCGCATTTCGGCCTTCTCGAAATGTCGCGCCAGCGCCTGCGTCCATCAATCTCCGAAGCAGTTCTTACACCTTGCCCACACTGTCAGGGCACTGGCTTTGTCCGCGGAACCGAGAGCACTGCACTGCACGTTCTGCGCGCCGTCGATGAAGAAGGTGCAAAACAGCGTGCCGCCGAGATCGAGGTGCATGTCGCTTCAGGAATCGCGCTTTACATTCTCAACAACAAGCGTTCCTGGCTTGCCGAGATTGAACAACGTCATCGCATGCAGGTCATCTTCCGTGCTGACGACAACCTGCCGCACTCCGAACTCCGCATCGAGCGCCTGAGCCCACAGACGCCAGCGCCGGTTCGCACACCAGAAAACGTCCGAGCCATCGAGATCATCGAAGACGTGGCCCCACTCGCCGCGCCAGTTGAGATCATGGAGCAGGACGTCGCCGAGCCCGCCGCTAACCAGTTCACATCGGAGCAGACAGCTACCGAGGAAGAAAATGGGAATGGCCGTCGCCGTCGTCGTCGTCGTCGTCGCGGTGGTCGTCGTGATCATGAGCAGAACGATACGGCAGTGTCTGGTGAGCATGAGATCGCTTCGGAACAACCAGAAGTTTCCAGCAACGCTACGGCACCGGAAGCTGATGGTGAAACCTCCGAAACCGGCCTCATCCCAGGACGTCGCCGGACACGTTTCAAGCGTGCACAACGCGACACGGATGCCGAGGAAGGCGTAACTGTCGAAAACGAAGTCGTGGCAGCCACTCCGGAACCTGCATCTGCCCCCGTAGAGCAGAACCGCAACCGTCGTCCGGATCGCTACAATAATAGCAACCGTCCGGCACAGCCCCCTCGCCAGGAACGTCGTGAGGCACCGCAGCGTGCTTATAACGGTCCGACACCAGCAGATCCGTTCGGCGGTAGCTTCGACATCTTTGATGTCATTGAGCAGGCTGAACTGAATCAGGTTCCGGCGCCGCTCAAGGCTGCAGCAAAGGCGGTAAAAGCCGAGCAGTCGCTGATCACCTCAGCGCCTGTCGTGGACGAGGCCATCGAAGCAGTTGTCGAAGCCATGGTCTCCGAAGAAGCCCCTCCGAAGCCAAAGCGTGGTCGCCCCCGCAAGGTACGTCCGGCAGAGCCCGAGATCGCCAAGGCCGTTGAAGCCCCGGTTTCTGAGCCAGCCACGGTCGAGACGCCTGTCGAGGACGCTCCAGCAAAGCCGGCGCGTCGTCCACGCCGCAGCACAAAGGCTGCTGCGCCTGCAACGACGGAAGAAACTGCGCCAGTCGAAGCTGTTGCTGAGCCAGTTGTAGCCGAAGCTACAGAGGAAAAGCCGGTCAAGAAAACGCGTGGGCGCCGCCCGCGTGCTGCTGACAAGGCTAAGGCAACAGATGCCGCTGATGATGGTAATGTCATCCAGCCCATCAATGTTGATGAAGCTGCTCCCGCAAAGCGTCGCGTAGGTTGGTGGAACCGCTAACCTTCGCTGCCATATCGGGCACCAAAAAGCCGGCCGGATCATTCCGGTCGGCTTTTTTTATCAATTCAGTTTATTCTAAATTCAGCCCACGGTGCATCAGACTTGGACATCATCCAGCAAGAACGCTGAAGGCACGAAGAACAGCAACCCGTTACAGCACGACTAATAATTCAACAGACGATCAGCGACAGACGCTGCGATTGCCGTTTGCCGCAATGAAAGTGCCCGTTAACGGGTCAAAGCAGGCGTTCCGAGGGCAGGTTCCAGACGTGGCCAGACTTTGGGTGTAAACCACGGCGCCCGTCTGCATTGCTTCACGAAGCGCACTTCCACAGAGCGGTGTGTTTGCCGGAGCTGAAGGATCATTCAGGAGCTTTTTTTCTTCCGGCGCCGCAGTATCTTCCGCAAGACCAGGCGCGAAATCCTGTGGCGGGATTTTAGGATGCGCTCCCTGGGCCTGCTGCGGCGGTGCAGCAGGCTGGTCGGAACACGCCGCAAGAAGCGGAAGGATAGCAAGGCTCAGCCAGATCGGACGCATGCAGACTCCGGTAGACAGATCGAAAAGACGAAAAGATTTCATAACCCAAGATCGCCCTGAGACGTGAGGGGATCGAGTCTTGCACCTCGCTCTCCATCGGCAAAGGACAGCACAACGCGTCCATTTGGCGGCCTTGCATCAGCACGGGTTACGGGGCGACCATTCGCATCCTGCACCAGCGCATAGCCGCGCCTGAGTACGGCCTGCGGCGAGACGGCCTCCAGATGGGCGCCCAGCCCCTCTACCCGCGCTTTCTGCAAACGGATCGCAGAATATAGTGTTTCAGGTGTAAGACGCTGCCGCTCCACTCGTAGTGCCTGCTGCTGAACAGTCTGGTTCACCGCACCATCGAGCCCGCGGGCTGCGGTAATCAGGAAGGCGCGCTTGCGTTCGATCTGCAATTCAGGAGACGGGATTACCAAGGCACTCAGGCGTGCCTTTCGCCGTCCAATGATAAGATCGGGTCCCGGCAGATATCGCCCAGGAGCATCCAGCATCGCCCTGAGCCGCAAAACATACCCCGGCAAAGCAAGCTCCAGACGCTGCCCCCGATCATCCAGGCGCATCCTCGCCGTATCAAGCAACCCCGGCAGGTCCGGAAGCCTAGACGCCGCCTGATCAAGTCTGGCTTTCGCGGTCTGCATAATGCGTGACAAACCGCCCGTCAGACGAGCGGTACGGTGCGCGAGATCGGCAACCAGTTCGGATCGAAGTGGTACGGCCATCTCAGCAGCAGCAGTAGGAGTCGGGGCACGACGATCAGAGACAAGATCGATCAGTGTCGTGTCAGTCTCATGCCCAACAGCCGAGATCAACGGGATCGGACATGCAGCTACGGCGCGCAGCACGCGCTCATCATTGAAGGCCATGAGGTCTTCAAGGGAGCCGCCACCACGTGCCACGATCAACACATCCGGGCGGCGCGGCCCCCGAACAGACATTCCTTCAATAGCTGCCGCAATCTGGGCTGCCGCTCCCTCGCCTTGCACAGCAACAGGCCACAAAAGGACATCACGCGGAAAGCGTCGCTCTATGGTCGTGCGAATATCATGTAAAACTGCGCCTGAACGCGATGTGATGACACCCACAAGCGTAGGAAGAAACGGAATATCCTTCTTGCGGTCGCCATCGAACAATCCCTCTTCAAGAAGCCGCTTACGGAGGCGTTCGATATTCGCGAGGAGCGCCCCCTCGCCGGCAAACTCCATGCGTTCGATGACAAGCTGATAGCTCGACCGCTCGCCATAGGCAGAAACGCGACCTGTCGCGATGACTTCGTTGCCATTCTCCGGTGCCAGACCCAGCCGCGAAACGCTCCCGCGCCAGATCACCCCCGCAATCTTGCCGCCCTCATCCTTGAGAGACAGATATACGTGTCCTGACGGGTAACGCTTGAGCTCCGTAATCTCCCCCCGAACACGGACACGCCCGAATCCACTCTCCAGAGTGCGTTTGATCGCCCCAGAGATCTCGGAAACCGAATATTGCGGCACATTCCCGCGTGCAGATGCGGCATCACTCTCCATCATGCGCCCAGTCTATGCTACGCACGCGCTCAAACGAAGCCCGGACACGAAAATGGAGAGCGGTATGCGCGTTTTGCTGGTCGGTTCAGGAGGGCGCGAACATGCGCTTGCAACATGTCTGGCGCGCTCGCCCCAGCTGACGGCGCTCTATGCAGCGCCGGGAAACCCGGGGATCGCCTCTGTCGGAACACTTGTCGACATCAAAGCCGATGACGTTCCGGCTCTCATTACATTTGCAAAAGCCAAGAAGATCGACCTGATCGTTCCCGGCCCCGAAGCACCCCTTGTCGTGGGCCTTGCGGATGCCTGCGCCGAGGCTGGCATTCCCTGTGCGGGCCCATCACAAGCCGCAGCAGCTCTTGAAGGCAGTAAGGCTTTCACCAAGGAAGTAGCTGACGCGGCCGGCATCCCGACAGCCAGATGGGAACGCTTCGAAGACGAAGACGCGGCAATTGCGTTCGTTCGCCTTCGGGGAGCGCCGATCGTCGTTAAAGCTGACGGGCTTGCAGGCGGAAAAGGCGTGGTCGTGGCGCAGAGCATTCCCGAAGCAGAGGACGCAATCCGCAGATTGGGTATGCCGCTCGTTATCGAGGAATGCCTCGTCGGAAGCGAAGTGTCTCTTTTCGCCTTCTGCTCGGGCGAAAAAGCGGTCCTTATCGGCGCGGCCCGTGACCACAAAAGACTTGGTGATGGTGATACCGGCCCAAATACTGGCGGAATGGGAGCCATCTCCCCTCCCCCTGACTTCGATGCCGATGCACAGGAAAAAGCTCTGGACATTTCCGTGCGGCCCATGCTCGCCGAAATGGTGCGTCGTGGAACCCCTTTCCGTGGTGTCATCTTTGCTGGCCTGATGCTGACGGATCAAGGGCCCAAGCTCATCGAATACAATGTCCGCTTTGGAGACCCGGAGGCGCAGGCATTGCTGATCCGTCTGGACAGCGACCTGCTCCCGATCCTGGCAGCGCTTGCTAGAGGCGAACTGGACAACGCCAGCGCCACCTTCACAAATGATGCATCCATATCGCTCGTGCTGGCAGCAAAGGGCTACCCGGACGCCCCAAAAGCAGGCGGACGGATCACAGGCATTGATCGCGCAGAGGCCGTACCGGGGGTCTCAGTTTTCCACGCAGGGACCAAGCTGACCAACAACGTTCTTGTTGCCGCCGGCGGACGAGTTCTGACGGTATGCGCCAAAGCACAAACACCAGAAGAAGCTCGCCACAGAGCCTACGAAGGCGCCAAAGCCATTCAGTGGGAAGACAAAATTTTCCGAAACGATATCGGAAAATAGAACACGTGATTTACACGGGGCACTCGCTGGGGACTGTAACCATACAGGCTTCAGAGAGTGCCTCTAGTTTTATTCAAGTGCAGCACTGCAGAGATGAAGGCCGACTTGTCTGTAGAAATCCCTCACAAAATGTGTCGATGAAACAGCATCTTCGGGGCGCGACATAAATTCATCTACATTGACGAGCACGACATTTGGAAATTCCTGTGCAATCTCAGCCTGCCATTCATTTAATTGATAATGCCTGGCTCTAGTCCACTCAAAATCCTTAGGAACCTGCTGCAACGCATTCATTAAAAAAATACGTGCATCAGGCCGGAAATATCCCAATATTGTACGGACATTATCCTGGAATTCTTCCTTATCGATGACACTTAGGTATTTTAAATTCGCTTTAGCAAATCGAAATATTTCAATATTCTCCGGAACAGCCCCCCTATTCCACAAATCTATTTCATAAATATCTTCAATATTTGTGTGTCCACACCCCAATAGGGGCGCGTACGGCATACGGTATCCCCTCCGCACGACTTCATAGAGCGGATAGAACATGTCAGCCCAGAAGCTTAGAACAGCAACATCCACATCACTCGGTAGGATGCCTAGGGCAGAATCCTCAGTGGAATATCCCAACTGGCGCAGAAAGAGGCCGTCGTCGTCATGAAGCCCTTCAAATGCGCGCCTAAGCATTGAGGAATGATCGCGCCGGATTTCAGCGCCCAGCCGCATAGTGTTTGCAAAAAGAGCAGTGCGGCTAAAAGTTGCTTTCACATAATGTGAAACTGCATCCAGATCACAGCCACCACAGAGTAAAATTGTCCCGCCCGTACCTTTAAGGGCTTCGACCTCTGAAAGGTCAGGTTGATATATCGAAATCCAATCTGGAATAATTGTTGCGTCAGAAAGATCCGTCAAAACGTCTCCGATAACATTTACGTCCGGATCACCAAGATAATCATAAATCCATTTTTCAATATACATACCCAATGTTCGGCATGAAAAACAGAAATGCTTTAAATTATTGTATCCAGCGCCACGAGCCTGAAGAAAAAATCCGACATATCCGTAATCACCAAAACGGTCTCGAACACGCACAAGCGCAGCATGGCGATCATAATGTGAAATCTCTTCCCGTATTTGTTTTTCCGCTTCATGAGTATCGTCAGATAATCTATTTTTAGTAAAATTTAGTTGATTTGTTCTATTAATAATCTCAATTACCCGTGGAAGATTATTCTCGATATCATAATCCAACTCAACTGTTATACCACTATCGCGCAAAAAAGCATGACTATCTCCTCCACGCGATTCAAGAACCTCGTTTTTTGCCTCCAAAATCTTGTAATCAGCGAGACGTTTTAGCTGATTGTCATTTTTTCCCACGAACCGCGGATCACTTAACAAACGTGGAATAAATTTCTCATTTTCAATTTGAATATTAGGAACTACACTTAAAACTTCTCGTAAGTTCATTGGGTTATCATCAATAAACATAATCGTTTCTGGACGTAATTTAACCCCATCAACTATCCCTTGAACCCGCTCACCTTTAGAACTCCAGTTGATACTTGGAAAAATAAAAAAATCCCAAACCCCTAACCGTTCTAAAATTTCACGTGCGGACGAAAAATCATTTTTTGAGCATATGGAATTCATAATTCCACGCTTGCTCAACTCTTTTACAGTCTCTGCGTAATGAATATTTTCATTTAAGCCGCCTTCGACCAGCGTCCCAGACCAAAACGTTTCGTCAAGATCCCAGATAACGAGTCTTACAGCTTCAAGCATACTGATAAATTCCTCGATATTACGCTAAATCGAACAATAAAAAACATAAAGAAATTTAGTAATTTCCAATACCCTAGAAAATACTTACATTCCTTATTTAGAAAGACGAGATGCACTCACTATGTCACTATAATCAAAAAATTCCAACATAAACAAATTATGAAATTAAAATAAATTGTCCGTTTACATTTTATTATCGACATTGAAAAACAAAAATACATTGAACCGCCATCATGTATTCTCCTCTAGTCAATGCCATATTCATCCTCAATAAGCATAGATAAGGCATACACTACAACAACACTGCTGTGTGATGTGTCTGTCCTACTATCTTTTGGGTGTAAATGATCGAGTAAGCTGATCCGAATGCCTAAGGTTAATAAGCTTTGGAACTCATGAAAAAAATAACAGAAAACAAATTTCTGACCTCTATCGATCATAAATCACTATGAGAGCGAGGTCGTAAACGGCGATAACAGCAGTCCGTCTAGCGATACAACATACTCACGAGGACCTGAGAACGTCGGCGGGACGCTCCACAAAATTGTCTTTATTAATTAATCACAAATCAAAAATTTTAAAGTAAGCTCACTCAAATGCGAGGCGCGATGAGCATCTTATACTATTTTTTCAGCATATGCATGTATGCTAAAAGTTTGCTATTTATTTTTAATAATATATAAAATCCTCCTTCAACAATGGATTTTAAGATGAAAAAAATCGCAGTCTTTTACCATGTGTGGGCCCCGGAGCATTCAAGTGCATGGTGTCTCTTGGTGGATGAGCAAATCAAAAATTTAATACAATCAAACCTAAGATATAACGCGAAAATTTTTTGCTGCATAAACAGCAAACAAGCAAATATAATTAAAAATTACATTGAACAATATGATTTTATAGAAGTATTAGAGTGCTCAGAAGATGAACGTCAATATGAAGCATTCACCTTGAAGCATCTATATAATTTTTGTAAAATAAATGAAAATTATGACCATGTTCTTTATTTCCACACAAAAGGAATAAGACATTTTTCTCATACAGCAGAATTGAATGTCATAAAAAACGTGAATAGCTGGAGAAGATTTTTAGAATATGGGACAATAACAAAATGGCGTGAGTGCATAGCTATGCTACAAGCTCATGATGTGGCAGGCATCAATTTTCATCTTCACCCTAGAAAGCATTTTCAAGGTAATTTTTGGTGGGCTACATCTGAATACATAAAAACCTTAGAATCTCCTCTCTCAAATAAATTTGCTGATGAAAGCTTTTGCCACCCGAACGCGATAGATAGAGTCAGCTGTGAAATGTGGATTGGAAGTGGAAATCCAAAATGGTTCAGTATATACAATTATCCATTTGGAACAGGAAACGATTCTGATAATTTTGATTTATATAATAATGATATATTCCCATACTTTCTTAACAATTCTTACTAAAAGATGCCATAATGAAATGCCTTGTTCCGTCCCTATAAGGCGTTTCATTATTGAATGAATATCAATATTCTTATAAATTTCTATTTTAATATTTTATATTACAATTCGCTACTTAATATTTAAGTAACAAACTTCTATTACTTTTGAAGTATTAAATAATAGAGCAAGAAGCGTGATCTGCAGGAAGATAAAGAGGGGCGTTATTCGCCCATCAGGCTCTATCTGTTTTCCTGATCACATAAGCAATATTAAGCCTTATTCTGCTCTATTTACATTAAAAAGAATCAATAAAATATTATTGGACCCACACATGAGAAAATAACATGTGGTTCAACATCGTAGAAAAATAATTCCCTGTTCTTTTGGACACAAAATCAATCGTTCGCATCTGTATCATCGGGGCTCCCGGCATCTGTTTCATGATGCCACGCCCCGCCTCCTGCCATATAGGAGCGGCCTTCGCGGGATCGCTTTCAGCCATCGCCTGATCAAACAAGGACTGAATGTGCTGATCACAAAAGCCGGTAAAATTTGGTGAGACAGGTGAATTCGGGTGGTAATTATCGCAACCAAACAAATCATCGAGAAAAGTCGAGGCCGAAGGATAATCTGCAAACCAGTATGATAACGCGATCTGAACGTGGTTTGCAGTATTCTGCTCGTAAGAGGTCGCAAGCCCTGCCGTAATCGGCCGAAGCTGAGCCTTGAGGCCTATCTGCTGAAGTACATTCCGCAGATACGTTCCCATACCAGCCTCAACTGCCCGGTTTGGCACCACGAGCGTTACAGCCGCGCCCTCCGCGCCACTCTCCTGAATTAGCCGCCTAGCTTCTTGGAGGTCCTGAGGACAATCAAGCCCTATATCTGCTCCGGAAATTCCATGCGGCACCATCTGGCATAGCGGCTCCGCAATCGCCCCCCCACCGAACAGAATGGTCATAGCATGCCGGCTCACTGCCTTACTGACTGCCTGACGCACGCGCAGATCCGTAAATGGCTTTTCGTGGACGTTCATGGCCAGATAATAGAGACCCAGGAGCGGTTCTATATGGACCTGCGAAGCATAACGTGCACCAAGCTCTCCCAGACGGTCGGACGGCTTTGCGTCTAACATCCAGTCATACCGCCCCTGCTCGACCGCTGTGATCTGAGCCTCATCCGACAGTCCGAAATCATATTCGATCCGATCCACAAATCCATCAGTCTGTGCCTGCGGATTCCAGACGTGAAAGAACGGATTACGCTCCAGAATCATCTGATGTTCAGGGTTGTAAGACGTGATCCTGTATGGCCCTGTTCCGGGGACAGTCGTATTTCCCGTATCATGCAGTGGCGTGTCAGAAGGCACGATAACAGCATGCGCGAACGCGAGTTTATAGAGAAACTCACCATCGCGATGGGTTAGGTGGAAAACAATGTCTCCGGTGGCAGGGTCACCTTGCACGCCTGGCAAGCTGCAATGCGCAGGGTCGTCCAGACATTCTTTCGCACCGACGATACCACCATAAAATGACGCCGCCGTGGGGCTACCTGCCTGATAAATGCGCTTGAACGAGGACACAACATCCTCAACGCGAACAGGCGCCCCACTGGAAAAACGTAGCCCCGGCCTCAGATGAAGTCGCCACACCAGACCGTCTGCACTGATCTGTGGGAGAGCGTCCGCAAGGTCAGGCACAACGTCCTGACCCGAAAGTCCACGCGCCTGACGAAATGTCAGCAGACCGTCGTACATGTTCACGAAAACCTGCATGTACTGCGTATTGTAGTTGATCTGCGGGTCCAGCGTACCGGCAGGACCGTCTGCCGTCAGGTGCAGAACGCCGCCACGATGAGAGCTACCCAGCGTTTCACCGTTCCAGTCTGGTGGAGTAATTTCCTGTGCCAGCGCTCCCGCGCTCCACAGCGTCGAGATCAGCAATCCCAGTGCGGCAGCGCAGACTTTCATTCAGCGCGCCGCAAATTTCTGAATCTGCGCAGTCAGGGCATCTGCATCACCATCCGCAGCAATCATCCCGGCATACCGGCTGTCAGGGTTCATGACGACAATTTGCGGGGCCTGCACATAATGACCACCAACCTTTTCAAAAGGCGCATGATACTCAGTCGTCATAGCCTTGAGCATGTTTGGCGAAGCCGTAAACGGCATGACGTGAGGCGCGATTGGAATGACATAATCCTTCAGCGCGTCGTTATCGACCGCATCCATATCCAACGAGACAGCCAGAGCCGATACCCGAATACCCTTGGCATGAAGAGCTGCCTTTGCCGTTTCCATGCTTTTAAGCACAGGCTGACATTGATCCTTCGGGCAACGGGGATCAAAAAACCACACCAGCATCCACGTACCGTGAAAATCGCCTTCAGTTACGGTGCTCTCGCCAAGTGAATTAAGGCGAAAGCTCCCGCCGATCTCATTGCCATTGGATTGCACCAGCATTTTGGGCCCACCATGGGATGCAAGAACAAAGCCGATATAGCCAAGCACTACTGCAATAAAGATCACCAAGAGGATGATCCTGTTGCCGACTTTTTTGCGGCGCTCGTGTTCGGTCTGCATGTTACGCATGTCTCTCAGTGTGCCTCGGCCCAACTGGCGCCGATACCTGTTTCTACTTCCAGAGCAACATCCAACGAAGCGGCCCCTTCCATTTCCTTGCGCACAAACGCTGCCAGCGCTGCCGCATCCTTTTCTTCAACTTCAAAGAGCAGTTCGTCATGCACCTGAAGGAGCATGCGGGCGTTCAGTTTCTGCTCTGGCAGGGCGCGCGCCAGACGTACCATGGCACGCTTGATGATATCGGCCGCGCCCCCCTGAAGCGGTGCATTGATTGCCTGACGCTCAGCATAAGCCCGGCGCGCACCATTCTTCTCGCGAATACCCGGAACGTAACAACGGCGCCCGAATGGCGTCGTCACATAGCCATGCTCTTTCGCTTCTTCCTTTGTCCGCTCCATGTAGTCACGGATACCGGGATAGCGTGCAAAATACGCATCAATGTAGGAGCGCGCCTCGCCCGGCGAGATCTGAAGCTGGCGTGAAAGCCCGAAAGCCGAAATCCCGTAAATGATGCCGAAATTGATCGCCTTCGCCCGACGACGTGTCAGCGCATCCATTCCCTCGATTAGAACTCCGAACACTTCGGACGCCGTTCTCGCATGAATGTCCTGCCCCAGACGAAAAGCCTCCAGCAATGGCTCGATTTTTGCCACATGCGCGAGAAGCCGAAGCTCGATCTGGCTGTAGTCAGCCGACACCAGCACATGGCCCTCTGCCGCTACGAACGCCTTGCGAATACGTGCGCCTTCTTCTGTCCGAATTGGAATATTCTGAAGGTTCGGCTCGTTGGAAGACAAACGACCTGTGGTCGTGATGGCCATCTGGAAGGACGTATGAACCCGCTGCGTGGCAGGGTCCATCTGCTGAACCAGCGCATCAGCATAGGTTGATTTCAACTTTGCCAGCTGACGCCATGACAGGATCTTCTGAGGCAGATCATGTCCCTGCTCGGCGAGGCTTTCGAGCACGGACGAATCAGTGCCCCAAGCACCCGTCTTGGTTCGCTTGCCGCCAGGAAGCCCCATTTCATCAAACAGGATTTCACCAAGCTGCTTGGGCGATCCAACATTAAAACTACGCCCAACCTGCTCGTGAATATCCTTCTCGATCTCGGCCATCCGCGTTTCGAAATCCTTGGACATCCGTCGAAGCTCAGTCGCATCGACTTTGATGCCCACCTCTTCCATTCCGGTTAGAACATCGACCAGCGGCCGCTCCATTTCCTCATACAGCGCAAGCGCCTGCCGAGTGCGGAGCGCAGGCTTCAGAACCTGCCACAAACGCAGCGTCACATCGGCATCCTCTGCCGCATAGGCCGTCGCACTTTCGAGCGTCACCTGAGCAAAAGGAATGCGATTACGCCCTGTACCCGTCACGGCATCATAAGAAATTGGCGTGTGACCCAGATGAAGGGCAGAGAGTTCATCCATGCCCTGCCCATGTTCGCCCGCAGACTGCGCATAGGAAATGAGCATCGTATCGTCGATCGGCGCGACTTCAGACAGACCCGCCTTATGAAATACGAGCAAATCGTATTTCGCGTTCTGAAAAATTTTGAGAACACTCTGGTCGCGCATCAACGGAGCAAGCCGCTCCAGTACTTCCGTACGATCAAGCTGATGGCCGGTAGGTTGATCAAGCGTGCCCTCATGAAGGAAAGGTACATAACACGCCTTCCCGGGTGCGGTGGACAGCGACAGCCCCACCATATCCGCCAGCCGCGCATTCAAGCCAGTCGTCTCGGTATCGACCGCCATAATCCCCGCTTCATATGCCTGCGAGATCCATCGATCGAGCGCATCCATATCCGTTACGGTTTCATACGGACCGTAAGCGACGTCGGATGGTGTGTGAGCCTGAGCGGAATCAGAGCCCGCATCTTGTGCCGCCTGAACGGCCCGCATCGGCATTCTTGGACGTGCCGCAGGACCAAGGCCCATTCTCTGGATGATGGAGTGAAACCCCATCGTCTCAAGCCAGTCACGCAGATCCTCGTTTACAGGCTCACAGCAGTTCAGCTCGTCGATGGGGCGCGGTAGTTCCACATCCTCATCAAGCGTTACGAGCCGAAGCGACATTCTTGCCGCGTCCGCGTGATCAATCAGAGACTGACGACGTTTGGAAGGCTTCATACCCTCCGCTGCGGCTAGAATTGCCTCAAGCGAACCATATTCCTGCACAAGCTGAGCCGCGCCCTTCGGCCCGATACCTGGAACCCCAGGTACGTTATCGGTCGAATCGCCCATCAGAGCCTGAACATCAACAACCCTGTCAGGCGTAACACCAAACTTAGCCTCAACTTCAGCCTCACGAATGACCTTCTGCTTCATCGGTTCCAACAGCTCGACGCCGGGTCGAACGAGTTGCATGAGATCCTTGTCCGATGAGACAATCGTGCAGCGCCCGCCTGCGGCCACAACAGCCTTGGCATAACTGGCCAGCAGATCATCCGCTTCCCAGCCGGGAAGCTCAATTGCCGGAATATTGAAAGCTTCCGTCGCCCGGCGAACAAGGGCGAATTGTGGGCGCATATCTTCCGGCGGCTCCGGACGATGCGCCTTGTATTGCGGGTACATGTCCGTCCGGAAGGTCTTGCGCCCTGCATCAAAAATAACGGCCAGATGCGTTCCCACATGATCACGCAGCAGGCGCATCAGCATGTTTGTGAAACCAAAGACCGCATTGACCGGAACGCCATCAGGGCTGCTCATCGGCGGTAGGGCGTGAAACGCACGGAACAGGAAGCCGGAGCCGTCAACCAGGACCAGATGGGTTTTTTCGGACGGCACGTATCTCTCCTGGCTCGCCCGGAGAAGCCGGGCGTTCTAAACTTGTACGAATGATAGGCTCATTCCCGCCCGTTTCAAACCGTCCAAGTCGCACCTTTGGTCGCTTTGGCTACTCTTTATGTATCCTCGTCTGCTCACTCAGCCTGAGCGCATGCAGTGTCAGGCATATGCCCAACCTGCACCCAACCGCCCGCGAAACTGCGCTTATCGCACCAGACACGATCCTCAAGATGTCTGACGGTGCACGAATCCCCGTCCGGCTCTATAAAAATCCGGAAAAGCCCAAAGCCGTTATTCTGGCCCTTCATGGCTTTGGAGACAGCCGGGATGCGTGGGAGTTCGCTGCCCCTGCTTACAATGCCCATGCCATCGACATCGTCGCCCCTGACCTGCGTGGGTTCGGCCAGACAAAAGACCGTGCAGGCTGGAGTAACACTCAGCGCATGGTTCAGGACGCGCGCGAGCAAACAGCATGGGTGCATCTGCGCTATCCCGGCATCCCCGTATATTTGATGGGGGAAAGTATGGGCGGGGCTGTCGCCCTCCTTGCCGATGCAGAAAATAACACCGATGTCAGCGGCACTATTCTACTGGCACCCGCCGTCATGGATATAGGACAGCCTTGGAAGAGCATTCTCGCAGGGATAGATGCCGTTGCTCCCAACTGGAAACTCGACGGATCAGCAGTCCCCGGACATCGGGTCGCGAGTGATAACATTCGCGCGCTAAGGCGCATGTATTTTGACCCACTAACGCTTCACAACACCACCATTCACCCTCTTCATGGCCTTACGATCCTTATGCAGGACGCACTCCAGAAAGCCCCGCAAAGCCATATTCCATTACTACTGGTATTTGGTGGCCGAGATCAGTTTGTTCTTCCGCAATATACAGCCGCCCTCCTGAAAAAACTTCCCGCCGGAACAAGGGTCGATGAAATCCCCGGCGCACACCACCTGCTCACGCGAGACAGAAGGGGCGCAGCACAGGACGTCGTGGCGTGGATTGAACATCCGGATCAGGCATTGCCTTCAGGCGGAGATATCGCCGCGTCATTATGGATAGCCACCGCTCCCCCCTGAAGCACCAGAAGTCAAAAAAGGGGGCTGGCCATAAAGAGCCGAACAGTCTATTGGGAACACGTCTGGACCCGTAGCTCAGCTGGATAGAGCGTTGCCCTCCGAAGGCAAAGGTCACGCGTTCGAATCGCGTCGGGTCCACCAAAATCCTTTTTTTCAGAGACTTAAGATTTTAACTTGTCTCATTTCCCTTGAGCTTAATGCTAGCATGAGGGCAGAAAACAAGGCTTTTACGCATCGATAAGCATGGTTCTAACGTAGTGTCCGCATCATAAAATGCACTCAAACAGGGCGACGTTGCCTGGCTGGTCTGGTCGCTTTTCCATTGCCGAACAGGGACAAACGCGAAAATCCCAAGACAGGACAGACTGTCACGAAGCGAAAAGGCCCTATCGACGATTCTACTATGAATCTTTTCTAGAAACTGAAGACAGGTTGAACGTTCACGCAAAACCACCATGCGCCTCATCTAAGATTAAGTTGCTTATATGAAAGCGCGTGTTGCTCAAGGTTTAACGCTTCAGAAATAGCAACACAGAACGCCTTACAGCTTGAGGCACTTCTATATAACGGAGCAGCTTAAGAATGGTGTTGATGCGTACATCTTGGCAAGGAACACATGGACGAGTGTGCAAATGTTAGAAGCACACTACGACCACAACACAAATGAGAAATACAAGGACATGTTACGTCCTAGACGGACTTAAGGTAATCTATATTGCCGTTTTTCTTAGCTTGATCAAACAACAATGAATACATGCCAAAATTATTCATTTCGAGAACTATACTCTTGTAGTTCTCGTAAAACATTTCCGATCCAAAGAAATTTTCTTTGCAGCATTCTATAACATCTTTTGTTAGATTCTGAAATAACGCCTCAAAAATAAATTCATAATCAATGGATTCTAGGAAATTTTTCATTAACTTCTCTCTGGATGAAGATGATATTTTTGCATAAAGAATGTTATCTTTTGCTTTAATAAAAATATGATTCATTTTTAAAGAATTTCTGTTTATTTCTCCCCATGCCTCCAAAGAGAATCTATGAGTTTCTTCAATAGATATGGATCCAGCATGTATACATCGAATTTTTTGCTTAAAATCTATAACATTGTTTTTCATTTTTTCATATTCAAGTGAGAATTTTTGAGACTCTAATTCAACTAAACTATTTAATGAGAGAAATGTACTGTTCTCATTTGCAACATCAGACGCGTTCTTACTCCATATTGTGGCAGTTATTGCCGCAATAAGAGCTAAACACGAAACGCCTGATCCAGCCCATGTTGCTAAATCACCCCATTTTTCAGTGTTCTCACCTGAGCACACGAACACAAAAGCGCACAGAAAAAACCCTATCACAAAGAAACAAGCTACTATTGCCACGCAAATAACTTTATTCACTTAAGACCCTATAGACTGACATGCGGGAGATATTCAGCTTCTTAGCTATGTCAGTAACAGAAACACCCTCAGACTTCATCTTTTGAATGTCCTGTGATTGAGCCATAGCTGTTGTCTTTCTTCCGCGATATTTGCCTTGTTCCTTCGCTTTGGCAATGCCTTTGCGTTGTGTACGTCAAACTAAGTGTCTCCCATAGAAAAGGATGACAAATAAGCATCCCTGATGCTCGAGCAAGTGCCGTATATTTGGGAATAATTTGTTTGACTTGGTGATATGCACAACTCGTGTAGGTCTCTGTCTATCTCCCTAAGGCCTGACACCTATTCGGAATAAACACGCTCACAGCCCTGCTTACGAAGCTCGTCAATCTGGGCCTGTAGAACATACTGTTGGTCCTGCGTGGAAATACGTACACATCCGAAAATTATGTTTACCACTTCGAAATCCGAGACCATGTGACTTGAGGCCTCGCACAACTATAAAAGCACCCACAAAATAAAATATTTCTGCATGCGCTCATTTGTCTGTCTAACGACTGTGGCAACTACACATGATTTAGCTGGATATCGCGGATTTGAGCGCTTTGATCAGCCTCCTTTGAAAGTGATCTGTCTGAAGCGCGGATTGGAGCGTTCTAGTCGTTACCCGTCCTCTTAGGATGAAAGATACGATGAAACGCTTTTACAATCACCGTGACACGCTCGTTACCGAGGGCATCGACGGATTTCTCAGATCATCGACCGGCCAGCATCTCTGTCGACTTGAAGGACATGACAACATCCATGTCGTTCTGCGCAAAGACTGGGATAAATCGAAAGTCGCAATTGTTTCGGGAGGTGGCTCAGGCCATGAACCCGCCCATGCGGGCTTCGTCGGAGCCGGAATGTTAACCGCAGCCGTCTGCGGCGCACTCTTCGCCTCACCCAATGTGGATGCCATTCTCGCCGCAATACTGGAAGTAACCGGAGATTCGGGCTGCCTATTGGTCGTCAAAAACTATACTGGCGACCGCTTGAACTTCGGCCTTGCGGCAGAGCAGGCGCGCCTTGCTGGAAAGAAGGTCGAACTTGTCATCGTGGCTGATGACACAGCACTCGGCCACGATACCAACGCCAGAGGTATCGCCGGAACTGTCCTCGTCCAGAAAATTGCAGGATATGCTGCGGAGACTGGCGCCTCCTTGGCGGACGTTAAACAAGCCGCCATGGATGCCATCAAGGCAACAGTATCTCTTGGTCTCTCATTATCAGACGTCAATGTTTATGACCCTGACCACAAAACGCGACTAAATAAAGATGAGGCAGAACTGGGCCTCGGAATTCATGGAGAGCCCGGCACCGATCGTATTGCTGTAGAGCAGCTGGATGCCCTGGTCGCGAAAACTACGGAAGCTCTTACCCCGTATCTGACAGATGAACCTCAGGCCGTCATGGTCAATATGCTGGGCGCAGTCCCCGTATTGGAAGCCCAGGCAATCGTAGATGCGCTTTCCAGAACTTCTCTTGCTGAACGCATAGAATTCCTGATTGGCCCTGCCCCCATGATGACTTCCTTGGATATGTACGGCTTTTCCCTGTCTGCGATCCCTGCCCGAACTGATTTTATTCAGGCCCTGAAGTTTCCAGTTGAACCTTGGGCTTGGCCGGGTATTGCGCCATTTAGCAAGATCCAGACAAAGCCCACCCCAACCTTGCCTGATACATTTGCATATAAGCCTTCATCGAACGCTTATCTCGAGAAACTTATCACTCACGGAGCCAGCATCCTTCTCGACAATGAAAAGGATCTGAATGCGCTCGATGCGCAAATCGGCGACGGCGATGCAGGTTCAACCTTTGCCGAAGCTAGCCGCGTCATCCTGAAAGACATCGACCGACTTCCTCTGACCTCTCCACAGGAGCTCTGTGAAACGCTCGGAAGGCTTCTGGCGCGCAATGCTGGGGGTTCGAGTGGTGTGTTGTTGTCCATCATGTTCGCAACAGCGGGACAAAACACAGCCTGGCGCGATGGACTTGAGGCCGGATTGGAGCGCATGCACAGATATGGCGGCGCATCCCCCGGGGACCGTACGATGCTTGATGCCCTGTTCCCGGCCATAGCAGCACTTAAAACCGGGGACCTGAAACAGGCAGCCAAAGCTGCGCGTGAAGGCGCCAATGCAACCCGCACGATGCCTGCACGAGCCGGCCGCGCAGCCTACGTTCCGAGCGAGAGTCTCAAAAATATCCCGGACCCGGGAGCAGAGGCAATTGCCCGCCTTCTGGAAGGCCTTTCAAAGCTGTCCTGAGCCCAACCAAAAGCAAGTGATGAACTGAACAGGTGCGAAGCGTGAGTTTTACTGAACTTCGCTACGCGCCTTTTAGATGGGCCGTATGGGATAAATCAGAAAAAAAATCTCGATGTTCGATATTAACTGACTACCGACAAGGGAGTAAAAGGGATAAAATAAACCAAAATACTGGTAATTTTCTACAATATATAGACCATTTTATTTTAAAAAATAATCGAATACATTATTTCAATTTAACCGTCTGGATTTTTACGCTGACACTTGAATTGAAGTGTAAATGCTTGGGAGACGGCAATGTCTGTGCCCGGTCGTCGGGGTATATGACGCGATTGTCCGCACTGCCCAACAAAACGGCGCGGTATGCGAAGAACGGGGCACCCAACACAGCCCCAAGCAGTTTGCGTTCCAGCACCACTTCCGCTTCTGGGTCGGAGCATCGCCAATAGCATACTTTATCACATCTCCACGAACGTGAGTGGCGCAATAGGATATCTTAACGATCGGCTCGGCCTGTAGCATCGCAGGAGGAAGATGATGCAAATCAATCCATAAGTTGGAGAGATCACCAGCACCATTGTCCACGCTCACCAGCAGGCAACAACCGAAAAAGGGGGGCTCAAAATCAGGTGCTGGGACGCTCCCGAGCTGAATTGACCACCGATATCCACATGCTTTCTGACGCTCTGAGGCGACCGTTACAGTTTATTATCACAGCTGAACAGGTTCATGACCCCACCCAAGCATCTGCATTGCTCGAAGGCCAGACTGCGAGTGCAGTAATCGCGGATCAGACTTATGACAGCAAAGGATTCAGAGAACGGATTACTATCATGAACGCAAAGGCTGTCATTCCGTCAAAGCGGAACCGCAAGATAGTCATCCCTCACGACCGGACTTTTTACAAAGACTGCAACCGTATCGAGGAGTGCTTCAATCGTCTCAAAAATTTTCGTTGTTTCGCAAAGCGCTACGATCGTAAAAGCCATCCATTCTACAGGCTTCATTCATCTCGCAGTAGCCAGGATCTGGATCACTTGAATGTCGATTGGTCCTAGCGACATAAACAGTACAGCATTCAGCGTACCAATTGTCACCGGCATAATAAGTGAATCTTCCCATCCGCCGAGCAACGGAACGACTGAGAAGCCCGAGACGGAGTCGTGAATATTAAGGGTTTTCGCTGATCACGTGCATGTATATCCGCTGAGCATAAACGCTAGAAGAAATGCACACCCAAGACGTATCACGACAGCCAGCGTTTATTTGATGAGGACATAGTCTGGGACAGTCATCAATCTGGTTCAATGCCCATAAACAGACAGTCAAATAAACTGGTTTTAAGCCAAGCGCCCATAATACAATGCATGAAACGGGGGCGCCTAGCAACAGCGCTGAAGGAGCGCTTTTGAGTCATTTGGAAATAATAGAATAATAATTGATTGATTTTTTAACCCTTTTGAATACAATTGAGGTTAATTTAACTAAAAATTTTACCAATAATATCAATATGATCAAGATTTAAACATCCATAATATGGAAGAATAAGCTTTAAATAACGAACCTCATTATACACTTCAAGAAATAAAGGAGTCCCGTTCAACCCTTCAAAAGGAGAATCCAAACGATGATAATCGCATAAAATCCAATCTTTTTTATCTTTAGACGAAAAAAGTTGGATTCCAAATGCTCGATCTGGAATAAAATTTCGGTTATATACTTTCATTACGTTAACAAATTTTATTTCTCCTAAATCAACCATCCACCACGGATGTTCTTCAGCGACAGTGTGAAAAGAATAATGACCATTTGGAATATGGTTCAGTACATCACATGCCTCATTCTCCGAATGAGAATCTTGACCCGTTGAACTTTGCCATGCAGCACAATTGCGTCCAATACTAACAACATCGAGGCCATACCTTGCCCTTCCTTCATTACTCATGTGTATTATCATGTCAGAGCGCAATTTCTGGAGTTGGTCTACAGAAGCAACGCTACGCAATTTTTCATAAAGAGCAGGCAGCATCTCATCAGGAAGACGCATAATACGCTTATAAAGAAACGAATTATGATTAAAATAATCGAATGGATGAGAAAAATCTGTAGTTGAAATATATTTTTCCTTACCACTTACTGGATGAATAAATGCGTCCTCAGAGAACAAAGCCAAATCATCTTCCAGCCATGAAGGGCTCCAATCATAATGAGGAACAGGCCCGAAATCCGACAAATTTGCCAGAGTAAATCCTTTTTTTAATAATTCCGTCGCGACAAAAGCTTCAGCATTTGGGAAGATATTAAGCTTTCCTTCTCTAATAAGATTAGAAAAATAAAGCCTCCTCTTCATAACCCACAATAATGCCTCCCTAGAAAACAATGCAAAACAATTTAAATATTTTACGAAATCACTTTCTTCATAATAATCAACACATGTACCTTTCCAGGCCCACGACTGATTTGAACAGGATATAGGGTGAGCGAGAAAATCAATATGATTTTTTTTTGCCAAATAAATTATTTCTTCTATATTTTTATTTATTACAACATCATACTCTAACATCACATAATAATTATACTCTGGATTATTAATGGCCAAAATAATCGCCGGAATATCATTACTATACCAAAATATATTGTGATTAGGATCAGTTACAATTCCATAATCTTTAACGTCGTCTGATTTACAACGGAAAATTATACAATTCAGCTCTTCTGGAATTTCAATGTGCCCATTCGTTTCGTCGACAAACAAAATAACACTTATTTCTATTTTTTCATTTCTTCCTTGAACAACCTTCTGGAGGCGTTCTAGTTGTCTCTGCACCACACCATCCCAAAAGTGTGTCTTAAAAATTACAAGGCAGCGACTGTGCATCAATGATCATCCCAAAGTAAATAAATTCATAATTATTAATACGCTTGAAATATAATCCTTACAAGACAACCATTCATGACAATTACTCCCACATAAATGGAATAAATTTTATGCTAGGATTATTTGTAAAATAATAATTAAAATCACCAACATGGAGGATTTTCAAGAATGAAATTCACATTTTATCTCAATCCCGGCAGGATCTCACGCCCTTCATAAAGGCCTGAAGCCCCCCCTGTAACGCGGCTTCGAATGCCTGAAGCGTTTCGAATCCGACATAATGTTCAAGGCCCTCGGCATCAATGCGAGCGTTGTCTTCACTTACACCAAGAGCCAACAGAAATGCCTCAACCACCTGATGCCGCAGCCTCGCCTTGTCTGCCATTTCCTGACCTGCGGGGGTGAGAAACACACCGCGATAAGGCTTCTGAATGACAAACCCTTCTGTAGACAGTCGCGAGAGCATTTTGGCCACCGTGGGCTGTGACACCCCAAGGCGCCCGGCAATATCCACCTGTCGCGCCTCATTTCCTTCAGACAGCAGATCCGAGATCAGTTCGACGTAGTCCTCAACCAACACTTTACGTCTGGCGGCGCGGTTTGCCCGAAACCCTTCTGAATGGGTTTCCATGTCCGGCAGGCTTCCCGCTGTCTTCTTCCGCACCATACCGCCTCGTCCTGATCATCGTCACAAACAATATTCGGGACCGAATAATGAATTTCACACTGAACTACCAGCGATAGAAGGTATTTTTCTTCTTATAAAATATCCCACTGCTGAACATTATAGCATATTGCATAACAATTCATATTGCGCTTGGATGCGATAATCATGCCAGACCAGACTCCAAACGCCCCCAAAGCCACCACCCAAGCAGGCAGCAAAAACACATCTTGGCGTTTCTCGTCCGAAAGCGATCAGGCGCGCCAGAGCCTGCCTGAGGCATTTTCTACCATTCCGGTTGCCGATGCAGGAGCCCCCTGGTTTCGTCGTTTTCTAGCATTCGTCGGGCCTGGTTACATGATTTCCGTCGGCTATATGGACCCCGGGAACTGGGCAACGGATCTGCAGGGGGGAGCCCAGTTCGGATATACCCTGCTCACGATTATCGTCCTGTCCAACCTGATGGCCATTCTCCTGCAGGCGCTTGCTGCAAGACTGGGCATCGCGACTGGGCGGGATCTTGCACAGGCCTGTCGCGATCATTTTCCTCCGGTGGTCAATGTCTTCCTCTGGCTCGCATGTGAACTTGCCATCATCGCCTGCGATCTTGCGGAAGTCATAGGCACAGCAGTGGCATTACAACTTCTGTTTGGGCTGCCACTGCTCGGCGGAGCGCTTCTCTCGATAGGCGACGCATTAATTGTCCTGATGCTGATGAACCGAGGCTTTCGCTACCTTGAGGCCTTTGTCATCGGGCTTCTCAGCATCATCGCCCTTTGCTTCGCAGTACAGGTTTTTGCCGCAGCCCCCCCGATCGCAGGCGTGCTGCAGGGGCTGGTTCCATCGCCAAAAATCATAACCACTCCAGCAATGCTCTACGTCGCGATCGGCATCATTGGTGCCACCGTGATGCCCCATAATCTTTATCTGCACTCATCCATCGTCCAGACACGCGCTTATGAGCGTACTGAAAACGGGCGACGTGAGGCCATCCGGTGGGTGACATGGGACAGCACGATTGCGCTGATGCTGGCTCTTTTCATCAATGCCGCAATTCTAATCGTTGCGGCGGCAGCATTCCATAATACCGGCCATCAAAACGTAGCCGAAATACAGGATGCTTACCGCCTGCTTTCACCAATTCTGGGGCTTGGGATTGCATCAACGCTGTTCGCCCTTGCCCTCCTTGCCGCAGGCACGAATTCCACCGTTACGGGAACACTCGCTGGCCAGATCATCATGGAGGGGTTTCTCAGGCTCCACATTCCACACTGGGCCAGACGCCTGCTGACGCGAGGTTTGGCTATTATTCCCGTCGCCATCGTAACGGTTTTTTATGGTGGAAAAGGGGTCGGTACGCTCTTGGTCAGCAGTCAGGTCATCCTTTCCATGCAGTTGCCTTTTGCGGTCATCCCACTGGTGATGTTCGTGTCAGACCGAAGGAAAATGGGCAACTTCGTCATCACACCATGGCTCAAAGGCCTCTCCTGGCTCGTGGCAGGCATCATTCTGATCCTTAACATCAAACTGCTCTACGACACCGTCATCGGCTGACAGCATCCGCTAGCCAAACCATCTGAACTTAAGTCCGTCTTGGGAACCAACAGGCATGTTTTCAACATCAATATATAGCATATGCTATAATTATAAGTATGTTCTTAAGCGTCGGATTTCTGAGCAGCGTTTATTGCTCCACACAATAATCATGAGTTCCTTCGCACTGCTAATTGCCGTAAAGGCACACGCAGATCCGCTTCCAGCCACCAAAACAGCAGAAAAAAATACCAGAACTGTTCCTCAGAACTCCGTAACGCCCACCGAGAAAATTACAGTAACCGGGAAGCTGAATCAGGAACGTGGTCGCATTTTCCCAAGTCTTGGCGCCGTGTCCTACGGCGTGGATCAGCGGCAGATTCAAGCCACACCTCAAGGCCAGAATGCCGCCTTTAACCAGATCATGCTGCGCATGCCCGGTGTCGTTCTGGACAGCTATGGAGAGGTTCACGTACGCGGCGAACATGGTGGCCTGACATATCGTGTCAATGGCGTCCTTCTCCCTGAAGGCCTGAACGGCTTTGGTCAGGAACTGGATACACGCATCATTGACTCCGTAGATCTGCTGGCAGGGACCCTCCCCGCGCAGTTCGGGTTTAGAACCGCTGGGATCGTGGACGTCAAAACCAAAAGCGGCTCCAGTCTGAAACACAACCAGCTTTCCCTGTACGGAGGCAGCTACAATACCTTCGCCCCTTCCCTTCAATTGGGGGGCGAAAAAGGCCGCTTTGAATATTTCACGACCCTGTCGTTCAATCGCAACAATATCGGCATTGAAAATCCAACCAGTTCATTCCGGCCGATCCATGACGTTACAGAGCAGGAAAAGGGTTTTGGCTATTTCTCATGGCGCTTGGACGATACAAGCCGCATCTCACTCCTGACCAGCGCGTCCTACGCGAAGTTCGAGCTTCCCAATACACCCGGCCTCCCACAAATCTATGCGGTGAGCGGAAGCAGCCCAAATGACAAAAATCTTCAATCCCGATACTTAAATGACAGCCAGACTGAGCAGAATTACTACGCCGTATTGTCGTATCAGCATAGTTTGGACAAACTGAATTTTCAGGTCTCTCCATTTTTCCGCTACGGTCGCATTGATTATACCCCAGACCCTATTCGAGACCTCATGTTTCAGGGGGTCGCCCAGCACGAAATCAACGACTTCACGACAGCAGGCGCACAGTTCGACCTATCGTGGAAAATCACACATCAGCACACCCTACGTGCAGGCTTTCTGGGACAATACACAGCGGAGCGCCTCGATACAGATACACTCCTCTTTCCTGTCGATGAAAAGGGCCTGCAGCTGTCAGCAATTCCCCAGCGCATGATTGACAATACAGGAAACTGGTCTGCCGAAGCAGGCGCATATATTCAGGATGAATATCATATCACCCAAAAACTCACGCTGAACTACGGTGCCCGATATGACCGTTTTGCATCTTCATTCGGAAACCAAGGCCAACTCAGCCCTCGTGTAAATATTGTCTGGAAGCCGACCGGCAAAACAACATTCCATCTCGGTTATTCGCGATATTTTGCGCCACCCTCGCCGCAGTACATCCACCCCACAACACTCGCTCGTTTCAGCGGAACAACAAACGCACCAGAAAACACAACAGACACCCCGACACGCGTTGAGACATCCCATTATATTGACGCTGGAATTCTACAGCACGTCACGCATGATTTTCAGATCACGATCGACGCATACAGCAAGTGGGCCCATAATCTCACAGATCTCGGACAGTTTGGACGCGCCGTTATTCTCGCGCCTTTCAGCTATAGACGTGGACAGGTTTATGGCGCGGAATTTGGAAGCTCCTGGCACCACGGCCCATGGTCTGTTTTTGGCAACTTTTCATTCGTCCAAACGGCAGCAAAAAATATCAATTCCGCAGAATATCAGTTCGCAGTGGATGAACTCGCTTATATCCGCAGAAATGCCATTCAGCTCGACCATCAGGGACGTTATACGGCAAGCGCGGGCGCGTCATATAGTAGCAAGCACCATATGGCTTATATCGATTTCATTTATGGAAATGGTCTTCGAAGCGGCTTTGCCAATCTCAAAAAGCAGCCTCAGTATGACATTTTCAATACTGGGTACCAATATACCTTAACGCACACGCCATTTGGTTATGATGCCAAATTCCGGGTGGACATCGTCAATCTTTTCGACAGGCGTTACCAGCTTCGGGACGGAAGCGGTGTCGGCGTTTATCAGGCTCAATATGGCCAGAGACGCGGAACGTATTTCTCCGTCATTTCTGACTTCTGAACACCATTAAGTAAGCGCCTGTCTGATTTTTTCGCCAGACAGGCCCCGAGTATCAATCTTCGAGCGTCACAGCTACATCAGCATTCGCGCTGAGACGAACAGTGCCGTTTTCAATATCCGCAATCAGTCCCACGGAAATATAATGGTTCTGACGAGGAGCCGTGCCTTCTTTCTTCAAGCGGATGCGATGCGGCTCAATCTGATCAACGGTGCCAACATGAACACCATCTGCGCCAATGATCTCAGCGTTTTTTTTGATCTTTGCAAAGTCAACCATGATCGATTTCCTTTCTCATACCTTCGTCAAACGCGAGACTATGAAAAATGTTCCCCAGCCTCATGTATGCCGGAAAAATCGGATCAATATTCAATCATCTAGAAAGAATTATCCTCGAGCATGATTGCACTGAACAAAGAACCGACCACTCAGAAATATTATCAAATCATTTCCGAATCACAGACATGGCAGCAGCGCTCGCAGTCCTGCCATGTCCGCTTTCTTTGGGCGAACTCAGGCCCAGTGCTTACACAAACTCCATCGTCTTCACGTCGATCATCCCGATATCTGTAATTTTCAGATGCGGGATCACGGGCAGCGGCAGAAATGCAAGCTGGAGGAATGGTTCTTCAAGTGAAACTCCCATTTCCTTTGAAGCCTTGCGAAGCACGATCAGATCATCACGAACCTGCTCGAAAGTACCATCACTCATCAGTCCTGCAACCGGCAAACGCAGTTCCGCTACGATCTCTCCGTCCCTGACCGCTATAAATCCGCCGCCCGTTTCCGAAAGCCGGTTAACGGCGAGTGCCATATCCGCGTCATCCGTCCCCACAACGCAGATATTGTGACTGTCATGGCCAACAGATGAAGCAAGCGCGCCCTGCTTCAAGCCAAATCCCTTGACGAAGCCGCGACCAATATTTTCGTTGTGCCCATGCCGCGCAACAACACAGACTTTTGCAACGTCTGCCCCGATATCACCCATAACACAGCCATTACGCTCCGGCAGATCACAGCGCAGGAACTCCGTAATGATCTGGCCTGGAATGATTCCCATCACCGGCCGTTCAACACCACTTCCAGAAATTTCCATATCTTTCGCCGATATGGTGCCCGCCAGCTTCACACTCTGCAGCCCAACAGGCGGTAGAATATCCCGACCAGCAAAAAGGGCGTCGTTTACTAAACGACCCGCACTGATGACGTCGGACACAGCACATTTCTCAAGATCATCAAGCAGAACAATATCCGCACGCTTGCCCGGCGCAATTTGCCCACGATCTCTCAATCCAAAAGCCGCCGCCGCGGACATGGAAGCCGCCCGATACGCAGCCAGCGGCTCCACCCCAAGCTCAATCGCTCTGCGGATCAGGAAATCAAGATGACCCTCATGAGCAATCTCAAGCGGATTTCGATCATCCGTGCAGAAAGCAAAGAACGGAGACGTCGCAACCGTCAGGAGTGGAACAAGGGCTTCCAGATCCTTACATACCGATCCTTCCCGGATCAGCACGACCATCCCCTTACGCACCTTCTCCAGTGCCTCATCCGCTGCGGTGGCCTCATGATCCGTTGAAATACCAGCAGACAGATACCCGTTCAGCGCCTTGCCACGCAGAAGCGGAGCATGACCGTCAATGTGACCACCAGAAAACATCGCCAGCTTGTCGAGGCATCCCGCATCCCCGTTCAGAACGCCGGGAATGTTCATAAATTCCGCAAGGCCAATCACCTTGGGATGATCGTGATAAGGAGCCAGATCATCGGCCTGCAATGTGGCACCAGACGTCTCCATCGGAGTTGCCGGAACGCAGCTCGACAGATTGACACGCAGATCCATGATCACGCGTTCTGCCGCCCCCAGAAAATAGTCAAATGTCTGACTTCCCAGAACATTCGCCATTTCGTGGGGGTCACAGATCGCCGTGGTAACGCCATGCGGCAACACGCACCGATCGAATTCAAAAGGCGTGACGAGCGAGGATTCAACGTGCAGATGCGTATCGATGAAGCCGGGAACAGCAATTCGGCCGCGACCTTCAATGACCTTGCGACCTTCATATGAACCATACGTTCCAACAATACGATCCCCGCAGATCGCGATATCTGTAGGAACGAGGTCCCCTGTCACCAGATCAAAAAGGCGCACATCCCGGATGACCAGATCGGCTGCCTCCCTGCCCTGCCCCTGGGCGACGCGCTGCGCGATTGTCTTCTGCATGTCTGAACACCTTTCATAGAACCTCGTGTCAGCCTCTTATAGCGCATGAGAGCAATCTGATTAGAGGAGCATATTATCGATCAAACGAACCCCACTACATTTCACAGCAAGAAGTGCCAGCCCCTTCTCACTCAGAATATCCGGACGCAGAAAAGTGTCAGGGGAAACAACCGTCGCATAATCAACAACGTCAATCCCACCGGCATGGAGTTCTTCACTCATGATCTGTTCCAGCACGGACGTCCTGCGCTCGCCCGCCTGAAAGGCCTCCGCAGCTTTTGTCAATGCGCGATATAGTGCAGGCGCACGCAGGCGATCTTCCGCACTCAGCCGCACATTACGACTGGATCGCGCCAACCCATCTTCCTCGCGGGAGGTTTCACAAACAACGATCCGGACAGGAATATCCAGATCCCGCACAAACCGCTGAACAACGGCGCATTGCTGCGCATCTTTCTGACCAAAATAAGCATGCTGCGGCTGCACGATATTGAACAGCTTGGTCACTACAGTTGCCACCCCGGAAAAATGCCCCGGGCGTGATCGCCCCTCCATTTCCGCAGCCACACCCGCCACATCTATTTTCGTCACAAAGCCTTGCGGATACAGAACATCAACATCCGGCGTGAAAACCAGATCCGCACCAGCTTCGCGCAACAACTCCAGATCACGCTCCAGATCACGCGGATAGCTGGACAGATCTTCGGTAGGGCCAAACTGGGTAGGATTTACGAAAATGCTGACGGCCACAGCACCATTTTCAGCTTTCGCACGCCGCACCAGACTCAGATGTCCTTCATGCAGAAACCCCATGGTCGGCACGAATCCAAGATCAGCAAATCCCGTCCGGGCTTTCCTGAAATCTTCTACGGTTGAAAAAACCTGCATCTGTTGCCTCCCTGTGCACTGGCGCGAGGGAACCTGACAAAACACGCCTCGCATGGCAATGATCGCGCCATGAACGCTTCCACTCCGCCCTTCACGATTGCCATTATTGGCGCTGGCCCCGCAGGACTGTTTGCCGCTGAACTTCTATCGGCAAAGGGATGCAGGGTCACAATCTTCGACAGCATGCCAAGTGTCGGGCGGAAATTTCTCATGGCCGGACGAAGCGGCCTGAACCTGACACATGACGAACCCTTCGAGCGTTTTCTGACGCGCTATGGCACAGCACAAGAGTGGCTTGCGCCCGCCCTCAAAGCCTTTCCACCCACGGCCCTTCGCAAATGGGCAGAAGATCTGGGACAACCCTGCTTTGTGGGCAGTTCAGGCCGCATTTTTCCGAAAGCCATGAAAGCTTCCCCACTGCTTCGAGCATGGTTAGGAAGACTTGCAGTCCAAAATGTAGAGATCCGCACGCGGCATCGACTGAAAGCACGAAACGCAGACGGCAGCCTCATATTCGCAACACCCGACGGCCCAGCCACAATAAAAGCAGACGCAACATTGTTGGCCATGGGGGGAGCAAGCTGGTCGAGGCTGGGTTCGGATGGAAAGTGGACCACGCTGCTTGAACCCTCGGAAATAACGCCGTTCGCTCCCGCCAATTGCGGCTTCCTTCCAGACTGGAACGACACATTTCGCGAACGCCATTCCGGCGCAATCCTGCATTCGGTCGCCCTGAATTTTGATGGACGCACGACCCGAAGCGACCTCACCCTGACCGCACGCGGCCTGGAAGGTTCTGCTCTCTATGCCTTGTCAGCCCCATTACGGGATACGGTAGCCAGAAATGGCAAAGCAGTTCTGTCTCTCGATCTTCGTCCCATGATGACACAAGCGGATATTCTTCGACGCCTGCTGGCCCAACGCCCCCGTGAAAGCCAGTCCAACCGGCTTCGCAAGTCTCTCGCGCTCGACAGCCTGTCCCGAGATTTGCTGCGAGCGGCAACACCCAAGGATGCAACACCCGCCACTCTAGCGGACACAATCAAAGCCCTCCCCCTTACCATAACGGGAACAGACGCTCTCGACAGTGCCATTTCCACAGCAGGTGGCATCCGGCAGGACGCGCTGGACGAACACTTCATGCTCCACAGACATTCCGGCCTGTTCGCCGCTGGCGAGATGCTCGACTGGGAGGCCCCAACCGGCGGATATCTGCTGCAGGGATGTTTTTCTACTGCATTTGCCGCCGCAGAGGGCATGCTTCGCTGGCTTGAATCATCACATTCCGCTATCGCCTGACACCATGACATCCATCGTTCTCGGACAGGGCCGCGACGGCTCCGACACCTGCATTGACCTGCCGGAACTGCTGGCCACGCGCCTTCTGGTTCAGGGCAACTCTGGATCAGGAAAATCTCACCTCCTGCGCCGCCTGCTCGAACAGACAGCCACGCTCGTCCAGCAGGTCATGATCGACCCTGAGGGAGACTTCGTCACGCTGGCCGAGCATTACGGCCATCTGGTGATCGACGTCGAAGACCAAAGCGAAGCCAGCCTCCGTGCAGCAGGCGAGCGCGTTCGTGCCCATCGTGCCTCCGTCGTGCTCAATCTGGAGCAGGTAGAGGCTGAAATGCAGCTGCGCGCCGCAGGTGCCTTCCTCAACGGCATGTTCGATGCCCCCCGAGCGCACTGGTACCCGGTTCTGGTCGTGGTCGATGAGGCGCAGCTATTTGCACCCGTAACGTCGGGCGATACTTCCGACGAGGCACGCCGCCTTTCATTAGGCGCAATGACAAATCTTATGTGCCGTGGCCGAAAACGAGGGCTTGCTGGCGTCATCGCAACCCAGCGCCTTGCAAAGCTCGCCAAGAATGTCGCTGCCGAGGCCTCCAATTTCCTGATGGGACGAACCTTTCTGGACATTGACATGGCCCGTGCAGCAGATCTTCTGGGCATGGAACGCAGAGCCGCAGAAGCCTTCCGGGACCTATCCCGCGGGCAGTTCATGGCACTCGGTCCAGCCCTGTCACGACGCCCGAAGCTTGTATCCATCGGCCGCGTCGAAACCGCCAGTCACGCCACCGGCCCTGTTCTTGTGCCGCTTGAGCCTGTTGCCGCAGAAGACCTGCGCGACCTTATCCTGGAGCCCGTCCCGGAATTCGCACCCCGCCAGCGCCGTGAAAACCGCCCACCACCGCCAGATCTCCTCGCACAGCTCGATGCCTACGGCTCAGAACGTGCTGCGGAAGAGCCCGTTATGCCTGAAGCCCAGACGGATCTCGATCCGGATCAAATCTGGAAGCTTGTCTCCGAAGTCGCGGCTGAAGAAGGCGCAGACTACAAACCACTGGCGACACTTTATCAGGATTTCCAGCTCCGCGCGCGCATCCACGGGCTGCCGCGTAACATTCTGGATCTCAAGTCATTTCGTCGTATTCTTGCCACGCTTCGTTCAGGCCTCGAGCGCGAACGTGCCGATGGGGAAGACTGGCGACAGGCCGAAACCATTGCGGCGTCTCTTCCGGAAGACGTCCAGGGCGTGTTTTTGCTACTGGCGCGACACGCACTGGACAGCCTGCCCTGCCCCGACGACGAAGCCCTTGCCCGTGCCTACAGCACACATTCGCTCGGCCGTGCACGCCGTCAGCTGTCATATCTGGAAGAGCGCGAGGTCATCGTGCTCCGTGAGGACGCCCACGGACGGCGCGTTGCACTTGTGGGGCTAGGTTGGCAAACGCTGTAACAGTTCTGTCATACCAGCTTCACCAGACCTTCACACTATTCCCGATCAGTTGAGCATAGGTTCCCCCCGTTTCGACATCGCCTCGTTTCGGGAAGCCTCAAAAATGTCTCATCGTCTGCAGCGCACGCGCCTCACGCTGCTGTCCCTGTTCTGCTCTCCTCTGGCACTCGTGGCTGCATTGCCGATCGCACATGCAGCCACCACACCGAACAGCGCCAAGCACACGCGTCCACACCGCGCACAGCACGCTGCAAAAGCCGTCTCTGGTGGAAGCGAACAGCTTGTCATCACAGCGCGCCGTACCCGTTCAGAGCAGACTCTGGGTCACGTTCAGCTGCAGCGTATCCTTCCCGGCATAAACCCGATGAAAGCGCTCGAAATTCTGCCCGGCGTCGTGTTCAACAACTCCGACCCCTGGGGCAACAACGAACAGAATTCTTCGCTCTACGTTCACGGATTTAACCAAAACCAGCTCGGCTTCACGCTCGATGGCATTCCGCTGGGTGATCAGGCTTACGGAAACTATAACGGCCTGTCCCCGCAGCGCGCAGCCATCAGCGAGAATATCGGTTCGGCGTCCGTCTCATCCGGTGCTGGCGCTCTGGGCACAGCATCGACGTCCAATCTTGGTGGAACACTCGAGTTCACAACGCAGGACCCGCTTCACAAGCGTGGCGCTCAGATCGAGCAGGTCTTCGGCAGTTGGTCTACGTTCCGCACGTTCGCACGCGTCGACACGGGTGATTTCGGCAACGGCAATTCGGCCTATGCCTCCTTCTCCCGCCAGGACGCCCGCGCATGGGACTTTGCAGGCCATCAGGGTGGATATCAGGTCAATGCCAAGTTCGTGCATAACGACGAGCACAACCATTTCTCCACCTTCTTCGACTGGTCCCAGAAGGTTGAACCCAACGAAGACAGCGTAACCCTCCCGCAGGGCCAGGGCATCTATGTTCGTCCGTTCACCTACCCCGATTTCAATTACGCGAAATCCTATCTGAACTCGGCTTCCTACAAGGCAAACCCGCTGAACTACCGGAACTACTACTCCGCAGCACAGCGCGAAGATTTCCTTGCCTATTCAAAGTGGACGCATGACTTCAATGCGAACCTGCACTGGGACAACTCAATCTACTATCACCATGACCTTGGTGAAGGCGTGGTTGCCGGTCCAGTCAGCGCCGCAGGTCTGCCGACACTCTTCAGCGCATATTTTCCGGGCCAGAACCTCAGCAACGTTTTCGGTGGCTCGGGCTACGCCACACGTACGACCGAATACTGGGATAACCGCGGCGGCCTGATCACCGCTCTGCGCGCACATCTCGGAAATCATTCCATCGAAGTCGGTGGCTGGTACGAGCGCAACAACAACACGCAGGCCCGTCGCTGGTATCCACTGGATGCCAATAACCCCACGACTCCTTACCAGCGCCAGCAAAACGCCCTGATCGACCAGTACACGAACAATTTCTACACCAACACGTTCGTGACCCACCTTCAGGACAGCTGGAAGATCTCGAAGAACTTCACCCTCATGGGTGGCTTCAAATCCGAGCTGAGCTACACGAATGGCACGCTGCCAGTCGCTGCAAAACCGGGTTCGCTCTCACCTGCCACGGCCATCACCGTTCCGGGTGGAACCATTGCTGCCGCCAAGCCATTCCTCCCTGCATTTGGTGCAGTCTGGAACATCACGCCCAACGAGCAGTGGTTCGCCAACATCCAGGAGAATATGCGCTCGTTCCAGGACGCAGGCTTCGGCAACGCCACCCCGTGGGGCGCCACGAGTCAGGCAGCATTCGAAGAATTCAAGAAGAACGGAAAGCCGGAATCTTCATGGACCTATGAAACAGGTCTTCGTGAACACCGTCAGATCAATCTCGGCCCACTGACCGCCATTGAAGGTCAGATCGAATATTATCACGTCCACTTCTCGAACCGCCTGCTGGCTGTCGCCACGAACCAGAACCTGTCCTCTATCATTGGCGCCGCAACGACACTCGCAAACGTTGGCTCAGTGACGACAGACGGTATGGACTTCTCGTTCACGACGCATTTCGGCGAGCACTTCTCATTTTACAACGCATTGTCGTACAATAAGTCAGTCTACAACGATAACTACAGCACCGGCACGACCGTGGTGCACACTGCAGGCAAGAACGTCGTCGGCATGCCGGCATGGTCTGAGAAATTTGTCTTCACCACAAACTGGGGCAATGCTTATGGCCAGTTCGTCGGAGACGTGATCGGCAAGCGTTACGCCACCTACACAAACGACATGTCAGTCTCGCCCTACGCGCTGTTCAGCATGAATGCGGGCTACACATTCCATCACATCCCGCACATTTCCAGCCTGAAGGTTCAGGGCAACATCACCAATCTGACAAATGCACGTGGATGGTCCACCGTCAACGCGACACAGACGGCAGGTCAGTTCTCTGCCTTCCCGATTGCACCGCGCATGTTCTTCCTGAGCCTCAACGCCTCTCTGTAAGGAGCACTTTCATGCTCTCACGTCGCAAGACACTGGGCCTGCTTTCGCTGGCCCTCCCAGCCCTGCACCTGAGGGCGAAAGCTGCGCCTTCTCTTGCTCCAAAGGCGCTCGTGTTCGCACATCGGGGGGCTTCGGCCCTCCGCCCCGAACACACACTCGCGTCCTATGCCCGCGCCATGGCCGATGGCGCGGACTTCATTGAGCCCGACCTGGTAATGACCAAGGACGGCGTCCTCGTGGTCCGTCACGAAAGCAACATCGCTGGTACCACCGACGTTGCAGACCACCCCGAATTTGCTTCCCGTCGCCGCACCCAGATGATCGATGGCCGGGAGGATACCGGCTGGTTCACCACGGATTTCACGCTCGCCGAACTCAAGACCCTCCGCGCCCGTGAACGTCTCTCCACGATCCGCGTACACAACACACGCTACGACGACCATTTCACAATCCCGACCTTCGAAGAAGTCATCGAAATCGTCGCGGCAGAAGCAGCGGCATGTGGAAAAACCTTCGGCCTGGTGCCCGAACTCAAGCACTCCACCCATTTTCACGCCCTCGGCCACGACCCTGAAGCGACGTTCCTGAAGATCATCGCAAGCCACGAATACACGCGCCAGGCACCACTAGAAGTTCAGTCTTTTGAGACAGGTAATCTGGGGCGCATCCGCAAACAGATTCTGGATATCAACCCGCAAGCACGCCTGATGCTGCTGATGGGCGAGCGTAACCAGATTCCGCCCGACCTTCTGGCCGCAGGAAAAAAGACAACTTTCGGCGACCTGATGACGCGGGATGGCCTCACTGAAATTCGTCGCTATGCAGATGTGATCGGCCCGTCAAACACGGACCTGATCCCGCGTGATGCCAAAGGCGCCTGGCTTGAGCCCTCAACACTGGTCAGTGATGCTCACAAGGCCGGACTACTTGTGCATTCCTACACGGCACGCCCCGAAAACTGCTTCCTGCCCGCCCAACTTCGTAATGACGCAGGCCCCACTGCCCGCAACCCCGCAGGCATGATCGCCGAGATCCGCCGCTATCTGGATCTCGGCCTGGACGGCTTCTTCACCGATGACCCTGCTCTGGGCCGCAAGGCTGTGGACAGCCTCGACTAACACCTATTCAGCCGATCCAAAGAGCCGACCCCGCCCGATAACAGCAGAGCATCATAATCCCCGGCATCTTCGTCCATGATGCCAAGATTGGTTCCTCATAAAAAAAGGGCAGCCCCATCGAAATGAGGCTGCCCCGGTTATCAGGCGTTCAGATAGATGGTCTTTGTCTGGACATAGGCCTCCAGACCATGCTGTCCGTCCTCGCCTCCAAGGCCACTCTCACCATAACCGTGATGGAAGCCCTGCGGCGCTTCACCCCCGCCCCGATTGACGTAAACCTCGCCAAATTCGAGCTCGCGGGTCATGCGCAGGATGCGCCCCAGATCATGGGTAAACAGATAAGCGGACAAGCCATATCGGCAGTCATTTGCCCAGGCGAGTGCCTGATCGAAATCCCGCACCTTGATCAGCGACATGACAGGCCCGAAGACCTCATCATGTGCAATGTCCATATCCTGCTGAACCTCCGTCAGTAGGGTGGGTGCATAATAATAGCCTTTGTCATACACTCCACCAGTCAGACGCTTGCCACCGAGTTCCAGTTTCGCTCCCTGCTTGATCGCATGCTCGACAATCTCATGAACCTTCTCCAGTTCAGGTAGACTGACCTTGGGGCCCATATCGGTTTGCGGATCCGTAGGCAGGCCGACCTTCAGGGCTTCAATCTTCTGGCGCACCTTGGCGACAAAGGCGTCATAAACAGCCTCATGGATATAGGTACGCTCGTTACAGGTGCAGACCTGTCCAGTATTCATGAAGCGCGACACCACAGCGGCCTCGGCTGCTTTTTCAATATCCGCATCCTCCATGACGATGAACGGCGCCTTGCCGCCCAGTTCCAGCCGGACTTCCTTCAGCGTTTCCGCTGCTGCCGCCATGATCTTTTTACCTGCGGGCGTAGAGCCGGTCATCGTAATCAGGCGAATATCCTTGTGCGCTACAATCGGTACGCCAACGTCTTTTCCATCGCCCGTCACGACATTCACAACGCCACGTGGAATTTTTGCTTCTTCCACCAGCTTTGCGAGATGAATCGCAGCAAGAGGCGTCAACTCATGCGGCTTGACCACAATGGTATTGCCCGCCGCAATAGCCGGACCAATTTTCCGGGCACAAAGCGCAAGCGGGAAATTCCAAGCAGCAATCGCTCCCACAACACCATGAGGAACACGATCAATAAGGATTTTTTCTTCTGAGGTGCTGCCAGGGATGATCTCCCCTTGAAGACGCAGCGTATTCTCCGCAGCAAACCGCAGAAGCCCGATCGCAAAATCAACCTCTACCCGCGCCTCCTTGAGAGGCTTTCCCATTTCAGATGTGATGATTGCCGCGAGCTTTTCCTTGTCGCGCTTCAGCAAATCTTTCAGGGCATGAACATAGTCCGCTCTTTCAATCGCGGTTCTGTTCTTCCACGCTGCAAAAGCCCCCTTAGCAGCAGCGACGGCGCGATCGACGTCCTCCTTGTCTCCTTTCGCCACCTGACCGACAATCTCGCCAGTGGCCGGATTCTCGACGTCAATCCATTCCTTGCCCACGGGTGCGACCCAGCGACCATCGATAAAAAGATCATGCTTCGTCGTCATGCAAAACTCCTGTCATACTGTCCGGCATCACATGCACTGAAGCTTTCCAGACGCATGAAAGACCATTCAGTTCAGTTGATGAACAGAAGGGTGGTCCTTTAATGGGCTAATGAAAAGTAATGATAAATAAGCCCAAAGCTCACTTATTATGAGCCTGTATCTTCATCGATATGCTGAACAAACCGGCGCCCTAGATCACTCAGCCCAGGTTCGCGCCAAATAAAACAGACTTCGCTGCCCCGTAGATCCTCGGGATACAACACCTCAACGCCCTGTCGTTGTTCTGCAGACAAACCCTCAACAATGCTTTGCGGAAAACACGACATTCCCAGCCCGGCGCGAACACATCCGAGAATGACATCGTAGGACTCTACAGTATGAATCAGGGGGGCACTCAGGCCCTGCCCCTCAAGCCATGTCTCGAAATACCGCCTGTAAAAACAATCCGTATTGAACAGGAATACATGCAATCCAATCAGTCCCCGCTCGGTCACCCCTTTGGGCACGACAAGCGCGAGACGCTCCTGAAACGCTGGCAGGCTTCCAATCATCGGATGGCTGATCGGTCCGTCCGTAAGGCCTAGATCAATCTCGCCATCCGTCAGCATCCGCTCAACCGTGTAAGTAGGCCTGAGGAGTAATTTTAGCTCCACCCCCGGATAAGCCGCGATAAAGGATGGAACGCGCCGGGCCAGATACCCCTGAAGCGCCACGTCAAGCGCTGCTACAACCAGCACACCTTTTGGCGAAGCGTCAGAGAAGAAATCCGTCAGCCCCTGTGCACTGATCACCAGCGGAGACGCCTTCTGGTAGAACAGTCTCCCCTCAGGCGTGAGGCTGAGGCGCCCCTTGTCACGCAAAAACAATTCCTGCCCCAAAAGCTGTTCAAGCTCCCGAAGGCGCGTTGTCACGTTGGAAGCCACGCAGTTAAGTCTGCGGGAGGCTGCAACCACAGACCCTTCTTCGACTACAGCGCAAAACATCTGAAGCTGGGCCAGTCGGAGGGGATTCATGCCGAACATCTCCTGAGGCGGCAAAACTTATCCCCAGAATCATGGAACATCTCCGGGGAAGGCCCTGTGGATGCTTCTCGAATAACTGGGGATCTATCGTTGCAAGGCAGCTTTCCTGCGGATTCGCACAATGAGCGTATCGAGAGCGGAAAGAAACCGGCTGCGATCGGACTTTCCGAACGCCGCGTTGTACGTCGTAACAGCCCCTGTCTCGCGCAGACCCTGCATCAGATCACGCATGGCAGACACCATTCCGGCAGAACGTTCGTCAATTTCCTCTCCATTAGGGCGCAATACACTCGCCCCTTTGTCGAGGGCTCGCACGGCCAGAGGAATATCGCTCGTAATGACAATATCCGCAGGCCCAGCCTGCTCCACGATCCAGTCATCAGCAACATCAGGACCATCCGGCACGATGACACGTTCGATCAACGGAGACTGGGGAATATTCATGAAGCGGTTGGCAACAACGAGTGTTTTCAACCCGTAGCGACCAGCAACACGATAGGCTTCATCCTTGACAGGGCATGCATCCCCATCAATGAGCAGCCGGATTACGGCGGACATTTTATTTTCTATCCCGAAGGCGGGAGAGCAGCTTTTCAAGAATAAGTGGCGGCGGCGCTTCACCAGAAACCCGGATGACAGGCTCATCGTCCCCCGGCTCCTCAAGTGTCGCAAGCTGGCTAGGCAACAGGCTTGGAGGCATGAAATGGCCCGAACGCTGATTCATGCGCTCAGTCAGCACATCAGGGGATATCTGAAGATGTACAAACTCGACCGGGAGCCCCTTGGAAAGCGTATCACGATAAATACGCTTGAGCGCAGAACACGTCAGAACCGCGCCCTTCCCCAGTTTGACCTGCTCACGGAGCCAGTCCCGGCACAGCTCCAGCCAAGGTGCCCGATCTTCATCGGTCAAAGGCTTGCCCGCACTCATTTTATCAACGTTGCTCTGCGGGTGAAGGGCATCCCCTTCCTGGAAATTCCAGCCCAGACGCGTCGCTACACCTGTAGCGACCGTTGTTTTCCCGGTTCCTGAAACACCCATGACCACAAGATAATGCGGCTTGACGCCGATATCCGCTGTATCTTCTGTCACCGCCTGCGCGGGATTTAAAGTTCCCATCTCTCGATCTCCTGTTCGGTCGCAACCAGAACTTCGGTCGCCATGTTGAGAAATATGCCGTGCGCTACAACACCAGCCGTACCGTCGATTTTCGCAGAAAGCGCGGCGGGATCCATGATTGGGCCAAAATGGCAGTCCAGAATCATGTTTCCACTATCGCTGACAAATAGTGAACCATCGCGGTCCGTGCGAGGTTTCACACCTCGTGCCCCATAAGAAGCCAGACGATCCGCCGTGCATTCCCAACCAAACGACAACACCTCTACAGGCACCGGCGCTCGCTCACCCAGATGATCCACGGGCTTGCTGGCATCAACAATCACCACAAAGCGCTTCGCAGCCTGCGCCACGATTTTTTCGCGCGTCAACGCACCTCCCAGCCCCTTGATGAGGTTGAGTGTTCCGCGTTCGACTTCGTCTGCACCATCAATGGCAATATCAAGACGCCTGTGCGTGGCGAAATCCGTCAAGGGAATACCCGCTTTCTGGGCCTTCTCCGCACTGTCTTCGGAAGTCGGGATGCCCATGATTTCCAGTCCCTCGGTGATACGCTCACCCAGACGTTCAATCATATACTTTGCGGTGCTGCCCGTCCCGAGCCCGACAACCATGCCAGACTGGACCATATCCGCTGCACGACGCGCCGCCGCTTTCTTGAAAGCTTCCATGCTCATGCGACATCTCCGGTCGCGGCACGATCGGCAAGAATAATGATGCGACCTTCACTCGTCACATTGCCAGATGGGATCGAAGGATCCCCTTCCCGCAGACGACGCAGCATCTCAACCTTGCTCGCACCCGTCACCAAAAAGACCACAAGCGCGCTTGAATGGATCGCAGGATATGTCAGCGTGACGCGCTCATGAGGTGCAGTTTTCGGGGCAGCCGTGGAAACCCACGCATCCTTTTCCGAAAGCACTGGTTCACCCGGAAAAAGCGACGCGGTATGGCCATCTGTACCAAGACCCAGCATCACCAGATCAAAGAGCGGGCGGCCCGGCTCCAAAATGGTCGCACCATATGCCTGCTGAAGCGTCCGCTGGTAACTGATGGCATCTTCAGCGACCGTCGCAGACGTCGGCATCGGATGGACATTCGCAGCCGGGATCGGCACCTGCGAAATCAACACAGCGTTACTGACGGCATGATTGCTATCGGCATGGGTTTCAGGAACGTGGCGTTCGTCCCCGTAGAAAATCTCAATCCGGTCCCATGGCAGGAGCTTGGCAACTGATGGCTTGGCGAGAATTTCAAAGAGTCTTTTGGGCGTCGAGCCCCCCGACAACGCGACACGGAAAGGGCCGTCGGTCTTGGCCTCAACTCCCCTGATGAGGAGATCCGCCATCCGCAGTGCCACAGCCTCTGAATCAGGCAGTGTTTCCACAACGGCATGTCTCATATCGGTCGTCATTTCTTGGGAGCCCTCGGCAGAATGAAGCGGGATACGGCAGAAGCCCAACCGTTCCGCTCGTTGGTGTCAGTCACGAACTGTGCGTTGGCCTTGATGTCATCAGTTGCCTGACCCATCGCAATGCTCAGCCCCGAAACTGCAAACATGGAAAGATCGTTTGGCGCATCCCCAATGCACGCCGTCTCTTCAGGACGCACACCATAAAGATCAGACAGCGCCCTCAGTGCTTCGCCTTTGTTCGCAAGCACCGGCGTTATATCAAGCATGCTTTCGTTTGAACGACGCACACTCGCCTCCCCCTTGAGCATGACACCGATTTCGGTTTCCATACGCTCAACAAGGTCATAGTCCGTGCTGATCCCCATGACCTTTCCGACACCTTCGAAATGATCGTAAAGATTGTCTACCTGACGTGGGACAAGACCCGTATGCCTGCGCTCATGCTCGACAAAAGGAGTGGCCGCGTCTTTAACAAGCCATTCCTCGCCGGTCAGGAGCCATGTTTCGACCTTGTGCACATGCAGCATGTCACACATGATTTTCACTGCATCGCGGGGAAGAACACGGTTGACGCTGAACGTGCCATCAGGTGCAAAAATAATGCCGCCATTAAAACCGGCATTCTGGCTGGCAAGCCCGAGCTTGCGAACATAGGGAAGCATGCTGGCTGGCGGACGCGCACTCGCAAGACAAAGCGTGATGCCTGCTTCCTGCAGGGCCTTCACAGCCTGAAGCGTTGACGGAGCAAGTTCCTTGTGCGGCGTCAGGATGGTGCCATCCATATCGGAAACGACAAGGCGCACAGTATCGGTCACAGCAGGAAGGCCAGCGTGTATGGCGTCGAGATCAACAGACATAATTGTCCTTGTCGGTCAGCTCCGGGAGGGGGCACAACCATACTGGTCATGCCCCCGAATACCACTCTCAGGCTGTCTTTTATTTTTTCTCGACGTGACCGCCGAAGCCGAAACGCTGCGCCGAAAGGATTTTCTCGGCGAAATTATTGCCCGAACGTGAACGGAAGCGCGTAAACAGCGCAGCCGTCATAACCGGAGCAGGCACATCTTCCTCAATCGCGGCCTCGATCGTCCAGCGACCTTCACCGGAATCAGACACCTCACCCGAGAATTCCGAGAGTTCCCCGGACTTCGCAAGTGCCTCTGCTGTCAGATCCAGCAGCCAGGACGACACAACACTGCCGCGACGCCAGACTTCGGCGATATCGGCCATGTTGAGATCAAAGCGCTCTTTCTCGGCCAGAACAGGCGAGTTCTTGCTCTTCATGATGTCAAAGCCTTCAGCGAAGGCCTGCATCATGCCGTACTCAATCCCGTTATGGACCATTTTTACAAAATGGCCCGAGCCTGCCGGACCACAATGCAGATAACCCTGCTCCGCCCGCGGATCGAGGTTTGATCCGTCGCGGTTGGGAGTACGCACAACGTCACCGGCTCCAGGTGCCAAGGCAGCAAGGATCGGATCAATATGATCCGTTGCATCCTTGGTACCGCCGTACATCATGCAGTAACCGCGATCGAGGCCCCACACTCCGCCTGACGTACCGACATCCACATAGGAAATGCCGTGCTCACGCAATTCTTCCGCACGACGCATATCGTCCTTGTAGTAGCTGTTGCCACCATCAATAACGATATCACCTTCGCTCAGGAGCGTTTTAAGCTCCTGAATACAAGCCTCGGTGATGGCGCCTGCCGGAAGCATAACCCAGACAATGCGGCGGCCACCCTCGAGGGCCGTTGCCATTTCAGCAACGCTCGCAACAGCCTGCGCCCGGTTTTCCTCACAACGACCTGCGATTTTGACCGTCACATCAGCCGAACGGTCATGCACTACGACGTCATGACCATGACGGGTAAGACGAATGGCGATGTTGCCGCCCATTCGTCCCAGTCCAACGATACCGATACGCATGCCTTACTCTCCCTTTAGAGCTGCAAGGATTGCATCGGATAGCGTCTTCAGACCGTCCTGAAGCGAACCCGTGATATGCACCCGCAGCGCACGGCGACCACGCGCCGCAAGCACTTCAAAATCACCCCGAGCCTGCGCTGCCTTCACGACACCGAAGCTGTATGCTGCACCAGGAACCGGCACATCTGCCGCATCCTGAGCCGTCACCTGCAGGAACACACCGCTATCGGGTCCGCCCTTGTAGGCCTGGCCTGTCGAATGCAGGAACCGGGGTCCGAACTGGGCTGCCGTAGCAACGTGCAACGCATCACGCAACGCGAGACGAACAGACTGCGCCCATTCCCGGGTCTGCGGATCACGCTCGATATAGGCAAGCAGACCAACATAATCGCCCGGGCCAACACGATCAAAATGCGCCTTCAGGATGGAGACCGCGTCCCCCTTGCCCAAGGCCGCCGTATTTTTCGCATCAGCATAGAAAGACAGAGCACCGTCTGTCGCAAACGGAGCTTCCGGCGGCAACGTGCCACTTTCAGCGTACGCGTCCGTCAGCTTGCGTGTTTCGACTTTGCTGAATTCGACATCCGGCTGATCAAACGGATCGATTTCCAGAACCGACCCGACAACTGCTGTTGCAAATTCAAACAGGAAGAACGCCTGCCCGATCTGAATAGCCTCAGGAAGCGTTACTGTTACAACCGGAGCCCCCGCTGCACGCAGGGCAGCAAGTCTGGAATCAGCAGCATCACTGCCAAGACGCAGATCAACGAAAACACGGTCTTTGCCGTAAACTTCCGGCGCGCCAAGCGTCTCTTCGTCAATGGGGATCAACCCCTTGCCGATCTTGCCGGTGCTCTCAGCAATCAGCTGCTCAAGCCATGCACCAAGAGATGCAATACCCTTGGAAGCAACGATTGTTACCTTGTCACGCCCAAAGGTCTTTCCAGCAACGCCCAGGATCAGGCCGAGCTGCGTGCCCGGATTGACTGCTGCTGGAGCACCACCGTCGCATGATTCAACCATGAGCAGCGTGCTCTGGAGAAACGCACGAACGTCGATGCCACTTGCAGCAGCTGGAACCAGCCCGAAATTCGAGAGAACCGAGTAGCGGCCACCAATCTTCGGATTACCGTAGAAGATGCGCCAGAACCCCTTGCCCTCTGCAACCTTCTGCATGTTCGAGCCAGGATCGGTAATGGCGACAAAATTCTCGCCAGGTGCCTTTCCAAGAGCTTTCTCGGCTACAGCCCAGAAATGCGCGAACATGATGTTCGGCTCAAGCGTACCACCGGATTTGCTCGCAACGATGAACAGCGTTTTTGCCGGATCAATCGCTTTCTCAAGCGTCTTGACCTGCTGCGGGTCGGTGCTGTCGAGAACATGAAGCGTTGGCCAGCCTGCAGCCTTGCCAAATGTTTCTGCCAGAACCTCAGGCCCGAGGCTCGAACCACCCATGCCAAGTAGCAGGATGTCCGAGTACCCACGAGACCGCGCTTCACGGGCGAAAACTTCAAGCTCGTCAATATGAGCCAGCCGATCCTGTACGATCGTCAGCCATGCAAGCCAGTCAGCTTCGGGACCATTCGTCCACACGGAAGCATCGCGCGCCCAGATGCGGCGAACCTTTCCGCTGCGGCTCCACTCCTTCGTCGCACCTGCGACAGCGTCCTTAAGATCAGACGGAAGGTCAGCGGAGACGCTCAGTAAACGCTTTCCCAGGACAGCTTCCCGCTTGGCCTCCACTGCACCAAGAAGTGTGTCGAAGGATTCCGAGAATGCCTCACAGCCATCCTTGACGAGCTTTGCCGTCACGCCATCCAGATCAAGACCGAGGCGCTTGGCCTCTGCCATCACATGAACCGCATCCTCAACGTTTTCTTCAAGGCTCGCACGAAGCTTGCCGTGATCACGGAACGCGTCGAACGTTGCTGGCGGAATGGTGTTGACCGTCTCCGGACCAATCAGTTCCTCGACATAAAGGACATCGGAATAAGCCTTGTCCTTGGTGCCTGTGCTGGCCCACAGCAGACGCTGCGGGTTTGCACCCTTGGCGGCAAGAGCCTGCCAGCGCGCACTCTTTTTGACCTCAAGGTAATGCTGGTAGGCAACCTTCGCATTCGCGATGGCGACCTTGCCACGGAGAGCCTTGAGAGCAGCGCTGTCAGCATGATTTTCGGAAAGACGACGATCAATTTCGCCATCAATCTTGCCATCGATACGACTGACGAAGAACGATGCAACGCTGGAGATGCGAGAGATGTCCTCACCCTTGGACGCGCGGTCTTCCAGGCCGGAAATATATGCTTCCAGAACGCCCTTGTACGCGTCGAGAGAGAACAGAAGCGTCACGTTGACGCTGATGCCATCCGCGATTGCTTCGCGAACCGCACCCGTGCCCTCGGGCGTCCCCGGGATCTTGATCATGAGGTTCTGGCGCTCGACTGCTTTCCACAGACGGCGGGCCTCAGCAATCGTACCCTTCGCATCGAATGCGAGGTACGGCGAAACCTCAAGGCTCACATAACCGTCCAGTCCCTTCGTTTCATCGAAGACCGGACGCAGAACACCGCAGGCTGCACGGATGTCATCAATTGCGAGCTGCTCGTAGAGCGCGCCTGCTGAAAGCGGCTCACGATCGAGAAGAGTCCGGATCGCGGGATCATATTCCGTCCCGTGACCGATCGCCTTCTCGAAAATGGCCGGGTTGGAAGTGACGCCCCGTAGGCCGTCCTCCTCCACCAGCTTCTTGAGGCTGCCGTTTTCCGTGAAGCTGCGCTGAATGAAATCCAGCCAGGGTGATTGACCGAATTTTTCGAGGCCGCGCAGAGCGCTGCCAACCTCGTTAAGCCCGGTTTTAGAGATCGTGTCTGCCACGTTTACTCTCCTTACTTGCCGCGTGAAGCCTGCTGCTTCGCCGCGCCATAAACTGCTTCAGGCGTAAAGCCGAACTTCGTGAGCAGTGCTGCCAGCGGTGCCGATGCGCCAAAAGAATTCATGGCGATAATCGAGCCACCAAGACCAACGTAACGGTCCCACCCGAATGCTGCTGCCTGTTCCACAGCGACACGTCCAATCACGTCCGGCGGAAGCACGGAATCGCGATAAGCCTGATCCTGCTCTTCAAAGAGGTCGAAGCTTGGGAAAGAGACCACGCGCGCCTTGATTCCCTCTGCTGTGAGCTTCTCATAAGCATCCACAACCAGAGACACTTCAGAGCCCGAAGCCATCAGGATCACATCTGGCTTACCTTCACAGCTGGCCAGAACATAAGCCCCACGAGCCAGCCCGGAGACCGGTGCATACTTCGTACGATCGATCGTGGGCAGATTCTGGCGGCTGAGCACCAGCACCGCAGGCTTGTGCGTCAGCGGCACGAGAACGCGCCATGCTTCGGCCACTTCGTTCGCATCGGACGGACGGATCGTCATGATACCCGGCGTGGCGCGAAGCTGCGCAAGCTGCTCAATCGGCTGATGGGTCGGGCCATCTTCGCCAACACCGATGGAGTCATGGGTGAAGACGTAGAGTACCGGAAGCTCCATAATGGCCGACAGACGGATCGGGGCCTTCATGTAATCCGAGAAGATCAGGAAGCCGGAACCGTAAGCGCGCAGGCCTGCCAGCGCGATACCGTTACAGATGGAACCCATCGCGTGCTCGCGCACACCGAAATGGATGTTGCGGCCTCCGTAGGTGCCACCCCAGCGCTCTGGCTGAAAAGACCCGCCACCTTTGATGTCCGTCTTCGTGGACGGCGTCAGATCAGCAGAACCACCGATCATCCATGGCAGGTTCTTGGCAACGGCGTTGAGCACCTGTCCGGAGCTCTGGCGGGAAGCAATGCCCTTGGCGTCTGCTGGGAATACCGGAATGTCCTTATCCCAGTCCGCAGGCAGGCGGTTCTCAAAGATACAGTCCAGCTCGGCTGCCAGCTCAGGATGAGCATCACGGTATGCAGAGAACAACTCGCGCCACTGCGCGCTGGCTGCTGCACCACGCTTGCCGATACCTTCAGCAAAATGCTCCGATACCCCTTCAGGTACGAAGAATGCAGGGGCATCTGCAGGCCAACCATAAGCGGCCTTTGCACCCTTGATTTCTTCCCCACCGAGAGGCTCGCCATGCGCTGACGCCGTACCAGCCTTCTTTGGCGCGCCATAGCCGATGACGGTCTTGAGCACGATCAAGCTCGGACGATCGGTAACAGCCTTGGCTGCACGGAGCGCACCGAGAATGGCTTCGACATCATTACCATCGGTCAGTGTCTGAACGTGCCAGCCATACGCCTCAAAGCGCTTGCCAACATTTTCCGTCAGAGCAAGGTCCGTGGAACCTTCGATGGAAATCTGGTTCGAGTCATAGACCCAGGTCAGATTGCCAAGTCCAAGATGGCCAGCCGTGGAAGCTGCTTCAGAAGCAACGCCTTCCATCATGTCGCCGTCACCACAGAACACCGTCACATGGTAGTCGAACAGCTGGAAGCCAGGGCGGTTATAGCGCGCGGCCAGCCATTTCTCGGCCATCGCCATACCGACGGAGTTACCGCAACCCTGCCCAAGCGGACCGGTGGTGGTCTCGACGCCCGCCGTGAAGCGATATTCCGGATGACCCGGTGTCCGCGAGTCCAGCTGGCGGAACTGCGTCAGATCCTCGACGGTCAGTGCGGGACGATCCACAACCTTGCCGTCCTGAATATCACGGATACCGGTGAGGAAGATTGTCGAATACAGCAGCATGGAAGCATGGCCGACTGACAGCACGAAGCGATCACGTGCAGGCCAGAGGGGATCGGCAGGATCGTAATTCAGATCGTGCTGCCAAAGGGCGTACATGGCCGGGGCCAGTGCCATGGCCGTTCCGGGATGCCCGGAATTTGCACGCTCGACGGCGTCCATGGACAGAGTGCGGATGGTATTAATACCGAGCTCGGGAAGCTTACTCATCGGAAAAGTGTCTCCGGCTTGTGACGATCGAGGTAAGACGCGAAAATGACCTCGAAGTTCTCTGCCACGGCATGACCCGAAGTCGCGCCGGACGCAATGCCTGACAGGACAAACCATATGAGTGAACACGATCTTTTGCTCGAAAGCGCAGACGCGCACTTCAACGGAGAACGCTTTTTCAACCCGCCCTGCTACAGGCCAGACGAGCATTTATCCCCGAAAACTGCGCCTGAACGCGCCCGCAACATCTTTCGCTGGCAAATGGGCCTTCGTCCGCGCTGGCCAGACGCCCTTCCCCCGACCGCGATGTACCCGCTCCCCTCCCCTAAGCCTGGAGAGTGCGTGGCAACGTTCATTAATCACGCAACCGTGCTCTTGCAGTTCGGCCGAAAGGAGCGTCAGCCACTGAGGATCATTACTGATCCGATCTTTTCGGAGCGCTGCTCTCCCTTCCGCAACATGGGGCCAAAGCGCGTTCGCGAACCCGGGCTGCCCCTGAACGATCTGCCCCCGATCGACATTATCCTGGTGTCACATTGCCACTATGATCACCTGGACTTACCGACGCTCAGGCACCTCGCAGGCAGGGATGATCCACTATGCATCTCCTTCCTAGGAAACAGGCGCCACCTCGAAAAAGCAGGTCTGCCACGCATCGTTGAGCTGGACTGGTGGGAAAGCCTGAATGTTGACGGGGCCTGCATCACTGCAACACCGGCGCTCCACGGTAGCGCACGCACACCTTTCGACAGCAACCGCGCGCTCTGGGGCAGCTTCATGATCGAAGCCGATGACCATCGCGTGTTTTTCGCAGGCGATACGGCTTGGGGAAAGCACTTCGATGTCATCCGCCAGCGCTGTGGCGTGCCGGATCTCGCCCTGATCCCGATCGGCGCCTATGCCCCCCGAGACCTGATGCGCCGTGTGCATATGTGCCCGGAAGAGGCGGTAAAAACTTTCGAGGCTCTGGGTACGAACAACGCGATTGGCATACATTTCAACACGTTCCAGTTAACCGATGAGGGCATTCTTGAACCCGCTGGAAGACTGAAGATTGCGATGCATCATCATGCCGGCCGTTTTGAAGTGCTGGACAATGGCGAAAGCCGGACGCTTCCTCCCCCGCGCACAAGCCGCTAGTCTGACCAGACTGATTGTCCCTGCGTGGAAGCCGTCATGAGCACACCGAACATCAATTTCACTCCCGAACAGATCACTGCCCTGTTCATCGATGCCGCCCGAGAGGGCGACACGGACCTCCTGACACAGTTCCTCGACGCGGGCATGACGCCCGATGCCGCAGACAGCCGCGGCTACACTGCCCTGATCGTGGCAACCTATAACGGTCATATCGAAGCCGCCCGCCTGCTGCTCGATCGCGGGGCGAATCCAGAAGCCACGGATCTGAAAGGCGCAACCGCGCTGTCAGGCGTGGCTTTCAAGGGCTTGCAGGACATTGCAGCGCTCCTCATCGAAAAGGGTGCGAACGTCGATCATGCCAATCATGCAGGCCGTACGCCGCTGATGTTTGCCATCATGTTCGGCCGCGAAGACATGGCCCGCCAGCTTCTGGCCTCAGGCGCCAATCCGGATCTCGAAGACGCGGACGGCACAACATCGCGTGATCTGGCCCAGCGTCAGCTCCTCACGGGACTTTTCGCGGAAAGCAAAGAGGCATGAGCCGTTTCTGGAACAGCCGCGTCCACGGCCTTCACCCCTACATCCCGGGAGAGCAGCCCCGACTCGCAGACCTTCTGAAGCTCAACACCAACGAGTCTCCCTACGGCCCCAGCCCAAAAGTACTGGAAGCCATAAAGGATTCGGCAGAAGACAGCCTACGCCTGTATCCCGATCCTACGGCACAAGCCCTTCGCGAGACCATCGCCACCCGATTCGGAACCAGTCCGGAGCGCGTGTTCGTCGGAAATGGTTCCGACGAAGTGCTGGCACATACCTTTCGCGCATTGTTCCACAATGACGCCCCACTTCTCTTCTCGGACGTCACATACGGCTTTTATCCCGTTTATTGCGGCCTGTTCGATCAACCATACCGACACATCCCTCTAAACGATAAATTCGAGATCGACATTGATGCCTATGAAGGCCCCTGTGGCGGCATTGCGATTGCAAACCCTAATGCCAATACCGGCATCGCCCTCTCGCTGGACGCCATCGAAAGCGTTCTGAAACGGCACCCTGATCGGACCGTCGTCATTGATGAAGCCTATGTTGACTTCGGCGCAGACTCCGCCATCGACCTGACGCATCGCTATGACAACCTCCTCGTTGTCCAGACTCTCTCCAAATCCTATGCACTTGCAGGCCTGCGCGTGGGTTTTGCCATCGGCTCACCAGAGTTGATCGAAGGCTTGATCCGCGTGAAGGACAGCTTCAACTCCTACCCGCTCTCCCGCCCGGCGCAGCAGGGAGCTATTGCCGCCATCGAAGATAGGGAGTGGCTGGAAGCCATCACGCGCCGCGTCATGCAAAGTCGTGACAGGCTTGTGCCGGAACTGGAAAATCTCGGCTTCCAAGTCCTGCCATCCTGTGCCAACTTCGTTCTCGTGCGTCACCCAGCGCACCCGGCCGGATCCCTTGCCGCAGCATTGCGCGAGCGTTCGATTCTGGTCCGGCATCTTTCTACCCCGCGCATCCAAGACTGGCTGCGCATCACGATCGGCACTGACGAAGCCTGTAACCGACTGATCAAGACGCTACAGACCATCCTCTCAAGCTGATCCGGAATCATTTGAACCCTGGCGGTTAGCCGCCATCATACTCATGATGATCAAGGGCCACACGGGCGCAGTCTCTGCGTCCGTCCCGCATACGTGCGGGAGGCCCATTCGTTGTCATGAAGCTTCATGTTGAAAGACTGAAACAGAGTCATGCGCGCATTTCACGGACAACTCTCGGACAACCAGCCGATCCGCCGCAATCAGGCGGAAAAAGAAAAGCAGCTTCGCGACCTCAAGGAGACCCTCTCCACGATGAAGTCGCACACATCGCCCGCACTGAAGGAGAGCATCCAGCGCCGCATCCGCGAACTGGAGACAGAACTCCGCGCCAGCGCCCGCGACAAGGCAGCACGCATCGAAGACAAGGCGCGTCAGCCATCAAAATCCGAGCGCCCGAACAATCCCCGCCGGACGCCACCACGCCGCTCCATCTGAACGGAGCTGGAACCGGGCATCATGCATGACGCCCGGCTTCCTCCCATTTCTGCCCCATGACATTCAGACGCACCGGATGCATCCCGTCTGTTTCGCGCATCACATAAAATGTGGAATATTTCCCGCTAGGCCGCCCATCCAGCGCCTTCAGTGCCGCAAATACAGTCCTGTCTGCCGTCATCTGCGTCGGATCATCCTCAAGTGGCCGGTTCCAGAGATCCAGCACCTGAGGCACGCGGCAACGGTCAATCATCAGACAGTTTGGATCCACGAATCCCCCAAACCGCTCTGAAAAAATTCCCTCCCCCGGACCCGCAGACTCCCAGATATCGGGACAGATGGGCTTGAGCGTCCGCGGATGCATGAACCAGCGCCCTGACCACGCCCAGTCATGCCCTTCAATCGCGCCCAGCAACCCCGAGAGATGCTCAGGCGCCCACCAATTGTCATCATCCAGATAAGCAATACGCGATGCATTGGAGAGCTGGCTCAATACAGACCGCAACACGCCGCCATCCTTCGCTTTACCAAAGCCCCCATGACGCTGGGATGTTGAATATCCCGGCCACAATACATGCACACACCAGCCGGAAGGCCGCGTCTGCAACGCAGCCTTCAGAAGCTGCTCTGCCTGCTCGGGAGGAGGCTGATCCAACCCGATCATCACCTGCACACGGAGATCGCCAATTTGCGCGAACACAGAACGCAACGCATGGAAAATGGATGGTCTCAACAGGGTGGGCATGACCACCGCCACATCAAACGGCCGCTGACCAGGCACGCCATCATCGCCAAAAATATGAAGTCCAGGCTGCATAGGCGAAATCTAGTTTCACATCAGCACTCTGTCACTGCCACAGCGCCATCGCATCCACCATAACGCCCGCGCCTTGCGCTTCTGCGCGGCAACCCCCACGATTGGAGGGAATTTATCACTGAGAAAGAGTCCGACGTGCCCTCTTCCCCTACGTTGTCGCATGAACAGCTTCTCGATCGGCTCGGTGAAGTCGCTGTCCGGATTGGCCTGAATGTAGCCCATGGCCAGCAGGTTCTCATCACAGCACCGCTGGACGCAGTGGCACTCGTGCGCCGCATTACAGAACACGCCTACAAAGCTGGCGCATCGCTGGTCACAACATTCTATTCAGACGACGAAACAACGCTCGCGCGCTTTCAGCACGCTCCGGACGATGCCTTCGACACTGCGCCCGTATGGATGGCCGACGGTGTCGCCCGCGCCTTCCGTGAGGGCGCGGCCCGCATGGCGATCACAGGCTCAAACCCGACCCTGCTGCGCGATCAGAGCCCAGAGCGCATTTCACGTGCCAACCGTGCTAGTTCCAAGGCCAACCGCCCCGCCATGGAACTCATCACGCAATTTGCCGTGAACTGGAATATTGTGGCCTGCGCCACACCGGCATGGGCCGCACAGGTTTTCCCTGATCTGGCACCCGATGAGGCGCTCAAAGCGCTCTGGAACGGTATTTTCAAGGCATCACGCGTTGATGTCGCCGATCCCGTCGCAGACTGGACAGCCCATAACGCGGCCCTGCACGCCCGCGCCAAACTCATGAATGACAGCCGGTTTGATGCCCTGCATTTTGCAGGCCCTGGCACCGATCTGACAGTGGGTCTGGCAGATGGCCATGCCTGGGCGGGCGGTTCGGAAAAGGCTGGTAACGGCATTATCTGTAATCCCAACATCCCGACGGAAGAGATCTTCACAACCCCTCATCGCCTTCGCGTTGAAGGCACGGTTTGCAGTACGAAACCGCTGTTCCATCAGGGTTCCCTGATTGATAACATCGCAGTTCGCTTCGAAGGTGGGCGGATCGTCGAAGCACATGCAAGCAAGGGGCAGGATGTCCTGGGGCGCATTCTGGATACCGATGAAGGTGCACGACGCATCGGCGAGGTCGCCCTTGTCCCACACGGCTCACCGATTTCCAGCAGCGGAATTCTGTATCGCAACACGCTCTTTGACGAGAATGCCTCCAGCCATATCGCCCTTGGACAGGCCTACACAAAATGCCTTTTCGACATTGAAGGCCAGTCTCCGGAACAACTGATCGAACGCGGTGCAAACGATTCCCTCATTCACATTGACTGGATGATCGGCTCGGACAAAATCAATCTGGACGGCCTTAAGGATGGAAGCCGCACGCCCCTGATGCGTGCCGGCGAATGGGTGACAGCATGATCAGAAACATTACAGGCGGGCTCTGTGCCCTCCTGCTCGCCTCTGCCTTTCCGCTTTCTATCTCGACGGCCTGCGCACAAGGCGTACAAAGCCAAACAGAAGTGGACGGGCAACCTGGCAACAGCGCAGCCCAAATGCCCCCTCAAGTGCGTGCAGACATCACGCGTGCCATGCAGTATCCGCTTCCTGCAGATTTCATGAACCGCGCCTCTGCGACACTCGGGGAACTGAGCCAGAACGGCATTCAGCCCCCAAGCTCTCAGGGCATGAGTCTGGAAGCCACTATCCACCAGATGACACGTATCTCTGGTCTGGAGCCCATCCTGCGTGAACATGGCTTCACACCTGAAAGCTTCGTGATGGGCATGACCGCATTTGGAATGACCATCGCCGCCAGCAACGGCCAGCTCCCCGCAGGCCTCCCTTCTCCCAACCCTGCAAATGTTGCCCTGTTTCAGGCTCACCCCGAACAGGTCAACGCTCTTATGCAGGCCATGGGCAACCCTCCGCACTGAGACCTTGCACATTCATGTCTGTTTCACTTGACCCAAACACCCTGCCTGTTATCGATGTCGTGGGCTTAGCTCAGTCGGGTACAATCCTGCGTGCAGAACGCAAGACACCATCAGACGGCGTCCCTGCGTTCGTGACGCGCGATGGATGGGAAGAACTGGTGTCGCTGTATGCCAAAGACAGCGAAAAGCCTCATGAAATCGTCCTGCCTGCACTAGAACGTGCAGCAGGGCGCATCCTTGCGCATGCGGCGGAAGCTGCCGTGTCCGACAGGCGTAACAGCCCTGTTTTCAACCTTGAAAGTGATCTGTTCGCAAGCGACCCAACACTCGTTCTCGCCTTTGTCCGCGATACCGAGCACCCCGTCGCCTGCGCGTTAATAGGAACAGCGGCCCAGCTTTCCCAGATCTTACGGCAGGGCGATCAATTGCCACCACTCTGACGGGCACCCACCTCGTCCAGCACATTCTGTTCACGTCGCAGGGCTGCGGCATCCTCCTCCGCCCTGCGTTTTTTTTGCAATGTCTCGACTGTCTCAACGGCGGCCCGGGCCATCATAAGAGCGGATTTCGCAATCTCTCGTGCCAGCCCGGCATTCTTTTCATTGTGGCGCGCTGAATTGATGGCGGCGCGACCAACAGGAAGCCAGCGACTGAAGGCTTCAACCGCACCATCATCCGCCAGTGGATCAGACGCCATTTTCTGCTCTTCAATCAGATGGCGTTCTGCCCGGGCAACCTCGGCCGCTGCGTCAGCCTCCTGGCTTAATGCTTCGCTGAATGTGCGCTCGACTGCCTGAAGTTCATGCTTGCGCAAAGTAAGCAGCGTATCGAGAGGTGTTGCTCTCATGGCTCAAAAACTCCCAAGGCTCAGAGAGCCATTTTCATGATATCGGAAAGTTGGCTGAACGCCTGTGCACACGTCGAACGCTCATCGCGTTCCTGCGCGAGGAAGCGCTCAAGTGCGGGCATAAGGCGAATTGCCTCATCCACATCGCGCTCCGTGCCATTCTTGTAAGCACCCAGCCGGATCATGTCCGCCATGCGCTCATACGTTGCCATGACCGCTCGTGCGCGGCGTGTCAGAGCATTTTCATTTGTACTGTTACATCCCGGAACGGCACGCGAAAGCGATCTCAGGACATCAATTGCCGGATACCGCCCCTGCTCTCCGATACGCCGATCCAGAACGATATGGCCGTCCAGAATACCACGCACTGCGTCTGCAACCGGCTCGTTATGATCATCACCCTCCACCAGAACAGTGAAAAGTGCCGTAATCATCCCCTGATCAGCCGCACCCGGTCCAGCGCGCTCCAGAAGGCGGGGCAGCTCTGCAAACACTGATGGCGGGTAGCCACGCGTTGCTGGGGGCTCACCGGCTGAAAGGCCAATCTCACGCAACGCCATGCAGTATCGTGTGACACTGTCCATGAGCAACAGAACCGACTTCCCTTGATCACGAAAATACTCGGCAATACTCATCGCAGAAACGGCTGCCTCACGACGCATCAGCGGCGGCGCATCAGATGTCGCGATCACAACGACACTCCGTGCCATACCCTCGGGGCCGAGGTCGTCTTCGATGAATTCACGGACTTCACGACCACGCTCCCCGACGAGAGCAATGACTGCCACGTCACAGCCAGCTCCCTTGGCCAGCATGGACAATAGGGTCGATTTTCCCACGCCAGACCCTGCAAACAGCCCCAACCGCTGTCCTTTCCGACAGGTTGTGAATGCATCGAGTGCTCGAACGCCCAGATCAAGACGCGGCCCCAATCTGGATCTGGAGGCCGCATTCGGAGGGGCAACACGCAACGGCTGAAGATGAGTTGAGCGCGAAAGAGGGCCCTTCTCATCTATAGGGTTGCCGAGCGGGTCGACCACGCGCCCAAGCCAGTGTTCATTTACGGGAATACCAGTTCCGCGGGATGAAAGACGAATTCTTGCCTCACACCCGGGACCGATACCATCCAGCGGACCGAAGGCCATCACCCTCGCGCGGCCGCCTTCGAAACCAACAACCTCTGATTGTATAAATTTTCCAGAACGCGTTGCAACAGCGATTCTATCACCGATCGACAGGAGCCCATCAAGGCCACAAACGGTCATACAGAGACCGTTAACATCCTGAACGCTGCCAATGGCCCCATCAACCGCAACCGAGGATACAACCCGGAGGAACTCATCATAGATCGTGCTCCCCATGTCGCTTACTCCCGTTTATGTGGCAGTTTCCAAGGCTTTCTCAACATCTGAACCCTACGCGAGGATGGTTAATAAAAACCTAAAGAACCAATAAAATCACCGCTGTGACGATTTTTTTACGATTTTCGGTTTATATATATCGACACCAACAACCTTAGGTAGTAACTATTGGTTCACCAAGCCGGGAGTTGTAAAGTGCGTATCCTTCTCGTTGAAAGCGATCTGAATTCCGCAGCCAGCCTCACTCAGACGCTGCGCACAGCATCCTTTACCGTGGACCACACGGCATCGGGTGAAGAAGCGGTCGAAATGCTTCGTCACTATGATTATGACCTTGTCATTCTGGAATTAATTCTGAATGACATCGAAGGCTACGAAGTCATTCGTCGTGCACGCCTCGCACGCATCTCCACACCAATCCTTGTTCTGTCCGGGCTCGTTCGCCCACAGGCAAAGATCAGCGCGTTCTCGGCTGGTGCAGATGACTATATGACCAAGCCATACGACAGCGGAGAATTGATTGCCCGCTCTCAGGCTCTGATGCGTCGTTCACGCGGTTTCTCTGAGCCTCGCCTCCAGGTGGGTGCGCTTGAACTGGATCTGAACGGCAAAAACGTCACAGTCCATGGCAAGCCCCTGCACCTGACCGGCAAGGAATACGCAATCCTTGAGCTTCTGGTCCTTCGTAAGGGCGCTGTCCTGACGAAGGACGCATTCCTCAATCATCTTTATGGTGGCATCGACGAGCCAGAGATGAAGATCATTGACGTCTTTATCTGCAAGCTTCGCCGCAAACTTCAGGCAGTGGGTGCAAGTGACCTGATCGCGACAGTCTGGGGCCGTGGCTACATCATGCGCGATGAAAACTCCCGGACAGATGCCCCAGTACCAGCCACTCGCCTCAAAGAAGAAGCTGCAACTGAAGTTGTAGCCTAAGTTTCAATTTCCCGACTTGGCAGACCATTCAGGGTCGATCGTCACCGCATGATTGATCGGCCCAGAACAGGAACCATATTCTGGCGCATTGGCAATCGCCCGCCTCAGATATTTTCGAGCGCGTGTCACTGCCTCTTCAAGCGATAACTCCTGCGCAATACCCGTTGCAATTGCACTGGCCAAAGTACAGCCCGTCCCATGTGTATGTCGCGTTTCTATCCGCGCATCACTCCACAGGACTTCTCCCCTTGACGTCACGAGCAGGTCGGTGAGGTCTCCTCCCGGCAGATGACCACCCTTAAGAAGAACAGCCTGCGCACCTTTTTCCAAAAGACAAGCAGCAGCAGTACGCATTCCCTCGACATCACGTATCTTCATTCCCGTCATGCGTTCGGCTTCGGGAATGTTCGGGGTAACGACCGTAGCGCGCACCAGCAGACGCGACATGATCGCTTCCACAGCGTCCTCGGAGAGCAGAGTCACGCCACTTGTTGAAACGATAACGGGATCAAGTATCAAAGGCAGCGTATAAAATTCACTCACGGCATCCGCCACGACGTTAACGATTTCCGCCGTCGCAAGCATGCCCGTCTTGATACAATCGATACCAAGATCTTTCTGAACAACGTCAATCTGCTGTCGGACGAAAGCAGGCGGGACGATGTGAACACCCTCCACGCCGCAGGTGTTCTGTGCCGTAAGCGCCGTGATAGCGCTCATACCAAACCCGCCAAGAGCCGTGATTGCCTTCAGATCAGCCTGAATTCCAGCACCTCCACCGGAATCACTCCCAGCTATGGTCAGAACACGTCCGCGCATCGGAATCAAATGGCCGCAAGTGCACGAATGGCATCACAGACGTGGTCAACAACTTCCGTAACCAGTGCTTCATCTTCAGCTTCGGCCATCACGCGAATCAGTGGCTCAGTTCCACTCGCTCTCAGAACCAGACGCCCATGTCCCGCCAGTCGCTCTTCTGCCCAAGCCTTTGCACTTGCAATCTCGGGCATGTTCAGCGGGCTCGGGCCGGAATAGCGGACATTTTTAAGGAGCTGCGGGAAAGGCTTGAATACCTGGCACACCTCGCTCGCAGGCTTCCTGGTTTCAACTGAAACCGCAAGAACCTGAAGTGCTGCGATCAACCCATCCCCTGTTGTTGCATAGTCGGAAAGCACCATGTGGCCCGACTGCTCACCACCGAGGTTGGACCCGATTTCGCGCATGCGCTCAACCACATAGCGATCACCGACAGCAGTGCGCTGAAGCTCCATCCCATCTGCTTCCAGTGATTTTTCAAGACCCATGTTGGACATCACTGTGGCGACAACCGTGTTGCCCCGCAAACGCCCATGCTGCTTCCAGAAGCGAGCAATCAACGCAAGGATCTGATCCCCATCAACAAGCTGGCCTTTTTCATCCGTGATCAGAACACGGTCCGCATCTCCATCGAGCGCTATTCCGAAATGCGCCCCATGTTCCTTAACGGCTGCACAAAGCGTCTCTGGATGGGTGGAGCCGACACCATCATTAATGTTCAAACCATCAGGAGAACACCCAATGCGAATAACTTCCGCGCCAAGTTCCCACAACGCCGTAGGCGCAACGCGATAGGCTGAACCATTCGCGCAATCCAGAACAATCTTGAGGCCATCAAGACGCAACCCCCGCGGAAATGACGCCTTGGCATTTTCGATATACCGGCCAGCGGCATCATTGAGCCGTGATGCCTTGCCGATCAGTGCCGGAGACGCGAGGCGCCCTGAAAGATCCTCATCCATCAGTGCCTCGATCTCGGCTTCAACCTCATCCGAAAGCTTGAAGCCGTCAGGGCCAAAAAGCTTTATGCCATTATCGGTAAAAGGATTGTGGGACGCCGAAATCATGACACCCAGATCCGCACGCAAAGATCTTGTCAGCATTGCGATCGCGGGTGTGGGCAGCGGACCGACAAGCGTTACATCCATGCCCGCAGAGAGAAATCCAGCAACCAACGCACACTCGATCATATAGCCAGAAAGACGCGTATCTTTCCCTAGAACGACGCTATGGCGATTCTGACCTCGCATGAAATACAGGCCAGCAGCCTGTCCGAGCCTCTGCGCTATCTCGACGGTCATCGGCGCGGTGTTGGCTGTTCCTCTGATTCCGTCGGTACCGAACAGAGCCCTTTTGCTGGCCATTCTCTGTAAATCCTGCTGTTGCGATCAATATGAAAAAGGCGCGGCACGGGAGGAATTTTCCTCTCATGACGCGCCTCGTAAAGCGACTGACAGGCTGCTTAACCTGCCTGAGGAGCCGGATCAAATGCCCCCGGCCGTGACGTCGGCACTGAAGCGCGGCGATTGTCTGGAAGCTGGTCATCATCTGAAGGGCGCTCGATGGCTTCCCCCCGAATGATACGACCAACTTCATCCCCCGTAAGGGTTTCGTATTCCAGAAGAGCTGCCGTTAGGCGATGCAGATCATCGATATGCGTCAGGAGAAGCGAACGTGCCTGAGCATAGGCCGTATCAATCAGCTCCTTGATTTCCTTGTCAATTTCGCGCGCCGTGTGTTCAGAAACATTCTTGTTCTGCGCCACAGAGTGACCCAGGAACACTTCCTGTCCATTGTCGCCATACGCAATCATGCCAAGCTTGTCGCTCATGCCCCACTCGGTAATCATCCGGCGGGCAATGTCTGTCGCGCTCTTGATATCGCCTGATGCACCAGCACTGACTTCATCGTGGCCAAAAACGATTTCCTCAGCTACGCGGCCACCCATGGCAATAACAAGACGCGCCAGGCACCATTTGCGGCTGTAGGAAATATTATCCTTCTCGGGCAGCGTCATCACCAGACCAAGTGCACGCCCACGAGGAACGATCGTCGCTTTATGGATCGGGTCGCTTCCCGGTGTGAAGACCGCGCAAAGTGCATGGCCTGACTCATGATAGGCCGTAGAGCGCTTCTCGTCCTCGGTCATAACCATGGAACGGCGCTCCGCCCCCATCATGACCTTGTCTTTTGCTTCTTCAAACTGCGCCATGGAAACGGTCCGACGGCCCTGACGGGCTGCCAGAAGAGCCGCTTCGTTCACAAGGTTAGCCAGATCCGCACCGGAGAAACCAGGAGTTCCACGTGCAATGATCTTCGGATCAACGTCTGAAGAGAGCGGTACCTTCTTCATATGCACGCGCAGGATCTTTTCACGGCCTGCAACATCAGGATTTGGTACAACAACCTGACGGTCGAAACGGCCTGGACGCAGAAGCGCAGGATCCAGAACATCGGGACGATTGGTCGCAGCAATTAGGATAACCCCTTCATTGCTTTCAAAGCCGTCCATCTCGACCAGCATCTGGTTGAGAGTCTGCTCGCGCTCGTCGTTACCACCACCCAGACCGGCACCACGATGACGACCTACAGCATCGATTTCGTCGATGAAGATGATGCACGGCGCAGACTTCTTGCCCTGCTCGAACATGTCGCGCACGCGGGATGCACCGACACCCACAAACATCTCAACAAAGTCAGAACCGGAAATCGTGAAGAACGGAACGTTTGCCTCACCTGCAATAGCGCGTGCGAGCAGCGTCTTACCCGTACCCGGAGGGCCAACCAGAAGAGCGCCCTTAGGGATCTTTCCACCAAGACGGGTAAACTTCTGTGGGTCCTTCAGAAATTCAACAATTTCTTCAAGCTCAGTCTTCGCTTCGTCAATACCTGCAACATCATCGAACGTGATACGGCCCTGCTTTTCCGTAAGCAGACGGGCACGGGACTTGCCAAAGCCCATCGCACGACCGCCGCCACCCTGCATCTGGCGAAAAACCATGAAGCACAAGCCCAGCAGAAGCAGGATTGGAAGATATGCACCGACATAACGCAGGATCGGGCTCTCATCGCTCTGCATCGGCTTGGCGGTCACTTCGACGCCCGCAGCCGTCAGACGGGACGGAAGACCCGGGTCCATAGGGGCATAAGTCTCAAAGGACGTGCCGTTTGTCAGCGTCCCGGAAACATTCTGCTCCTGAATCACCACTGAGCGGACCTGATGCTGATCCACATCGTGAATGAAATCGGAATAGGCGATCTGCTGGGCAACGTGCTGGTTACCACCGGGCTGGAAGGCGGTCAGCACTGCCATTCCGACCACGATGATGACCACCCAGATCGCAACATTACGGCCTAAATTGTTCATCTTGCTCTCTGTCGTCCTTCGGACTGTCCGTCAGTTACCAGGAGGGCTTTTCCTCGCCGGACGGGCGGTCGATCACGTTTAGCGTTGTTTCCTAACATAGGCGGTCCAGCCCACGATCCTACCCCATAGGGACAGGAAAACGCATTTCACTGCATTTTAGAGGTCTTTTTCTGCGTCAAAAACGCTTTCCCCGGTCGCAGGCACATTCCCTGCCCAAACAAAAGGCGCACCTGACCCTTCATCCAGAAGATCAGGAAGTGCCATCAGGCAGCCATCGCGCCAGATCCCCGGCAATGTCCGGATTACGGAAGCAGGGCAGCCAAGTGCACGCGCATCAAGATGCGACGCTGCCTCTCGAAGCCCTGCAATTTCTCCGTCCTCGCTCCCCAGATAGCGCCAGCGGCCATCCCAAACGGCATCGGAGTTTGCGGCGATTGCTCCCTCACATGCACGTTCCTCACGAATGAAGATAAGGCCATCTCCCCAGCGCCCGGCCTGACGCATAAGAACCCCTCCCAAAGCGCCTTCCGGCTGCTCCAGCAAACGGCGAACGCTCTCTCGCGAAGGCCGATAATTTTGATTACCAACCAACCGGATGAGCGACGCGACAACAGTTTCGTTCAATCCGGCACGCTCAAGAGATACCCACCCTTCAGCATGCCATTGGGCATGCTGGGCAAGAATTTCGGCGAGATCTGCATCATCACCCAACCGTTTTCGTACCGCTTCGGCTCTCATACTATGGGCTGCACTTCGCTGACCGGATGTCAGATCCTGCCGCCAGCGCACGCGTTCGAAACGACGGTTCTGGTTGGATGGATCTTCAATCCACGCAACTCCTGCTGCCAGAAGTGTTGCGCGCAATCGTGCGGGATGAACCTCCAGCAAAGGCCGCACAACCCTGATACGCCCACGAATGCTCTGCGGCGCCATGCCAGCCAGACCTGACGGACCACTGCCACCGACATACCGCATCCATACGGTTTCTTCCTGATCGGACAGATGATGTGCAACCAGCAGATCAGTGCACCCTAGCTCGACCGCCGCCTGCTCTATCGCAGCAAAACGTGCACCTCTGGCCCTTTCCTGCATACGTCCAGCAGGAAAGGCATCAAGGGTAAGGATTTTTACCGGAATGCCCACATCGCTGAGACGCTGCGCCGTCAGTCGTGCTTCATTAGCAGATTCAGGACGAAGGGCATGGTCCACAACCAGTGCCATAATCGACTGACGCCAGCGCAGCGCCAGCACCGCAAGCGCCATTGAATCAGCGCCACCCGAAACAGCGATTGCGACCGGTGAGAGGCGAGAATCAGCAGGCCATGGACCGAGCCTCTCCATCAAAGCCGAGAATTCGTCCGGCCCGATGGGAGCATTCAGATCAGTGACAGGCAGCCCGACCACGGAACGTCGTCTCTGCAGCTTTCACGCGTGGAGCTGGGGACGGAAATTCTGCCTTCAGCTTATCAAGTGCCTGGCAGGCAGAATTCTTGTCACCCATTGCGATGAGAGAAGCCGCAACTCCGAGCAATGAATCCTGAGCCTTTGCCGATTTCGGAGACTTATTATACGCGTCATAATAAGCGACTGCAGATTCCCGATACTGCTTCTGCCCCGCAAGGGATTGCGCCAGAAGAAACTGTGCATCCATTTTACCCGGAACACTATGCGCGGTCTTGATCGCAAAGCGGGCATCGCTTTCAGACGTCGTGTAATCGCCTGCCTTCAGTGCAAGCTTACCCTGATCCAGCGCTTCAAGAGCAGTTTTGGGTTGCGCGGATGTACCTGCAGCAGGTGCGTTCTCGGTCTTGGCCGGAGACGGCGCCGATGCAGCTCCTGCACTGCCAGCCGCTGTTCCATTTTGAGCGGCAAACTGCATGTCTGAAATCTGCTTCGAAACAGATGCCTGATTTTCCTTAACGGAATTCGTCAGTTGATCAAGCTCGCCACGCATCTGGCGGTTTTGTTCTTCAAGGGCAGAAACACGCTCCAGAAGCTGCGCCGTAAGGCTACTGCTATCCGAGCTCCCTGACGAAGATCCGGAGGACGCGCTGGGCGCAGGCATTGGCGCATTCTGAACCTGCGAAACCTGCTGACGCAGAGACGCGATCTGATCCTGAAGAGCTATTGCCTCGCGAGACGTCAACTGTCCGCCATCAGGGGCATCCTGCGCGAGAACCTGTGTGGCTGTCAGGGAAACAGCAAAAGCCGTTCCCATCATCAGGTTGCGGAAAGAACGGGACAGCAACATGAAGACTCTCCTGAGACAGTCCGCCAGTCCTGATGCCGGAACACATGTTCTCGGACGCGGGCGGATGCATTCTGCTCACTGCATAAAACAAAACCGGCCGGGGGATAAGCTCCCCCGGCCGGCTTCATGTTTCAGACCCGGAAACGGATACCTGGGTTCACTGAACCGAAGTGATCGCGTTACGGTTCTGGGACCAGGACTGTTCGTCATCGCCATCGGCGGTCGGACGGTCCTTGCCGTAAGAGATTGTGGTGATGCGCGATGCGCTCACGCCCTTGGCGACCAGATAGTCGCGAGCAGCGTTTGCACGGCGCTGGCCGAGTGCAATGTTGTACTCTTCCGTGCCGCGATCATCGCAGTTACCAGCAAGCTGGATGCTGACCTGCGGGTAGCGGGCGAGCCATGCTGCCTGCTTGTCGAGGATCGCACGTGCATCAGAAGAGAGCTGGTTCTGGTTCAGCTCGAAGAAAACGCGATCGCCAACGTTGGCAACCAGGTCAGCTTCGCTGCCAGGAACCGGACCGGCTTCCTGAGTTGCTGCACCTGCACCGGTGCTGTCACCCTTGTTGGTATTACCATCAGAGCAGGCTGCGAGAACAAGCGCCAGACCAAGCGCGCCGAACACCTTGAACTTCATGTGTCTCAATCCTGAGAACGGTCCTTTAAGGGGACCTTAATGCGGAAAATGCCGCGTGGTTCCGGACCGTATTTCCTGTTCGTTCACAACAGTGGAATCCCACAGGACTGCCTCTCTGCTGTGCGCTCCGAAGAACACCGGCCACAAAGCGCCCATACCCACTTGTCTGAGCTGTGGTCAAGGATTCTGAAAGGCCCTGAAAGCCTCCGAATAATCGATTCCGCTTCGAAACCAGCGCGCGCGACTTAAATGCAACACTCTTTTTCATGAATATGGCAGAATTCAGCCACAATCACTGAACCGCGCCAATATGACAGTTTTGAAACATGCGTCCCTTGCGCACCTGCCCAGCGTCACGGTTGTGGCACTGGCAGGAGAGAAATTCCGCATGCAGATTCTCCCCCGCCGTCATTCGCGGAGCGTGAAAGGCCCGAGCATGGCCACGACATAGTCGTCTGGGTATCTCAGTCGAAAACATTCAACCAAGCAATGAATTTCAACGCCTCACAAAACAGCCGGAAAAACCCCATTTGGTATTCCGGCTGGCCTAATCATCAACCGTTTAGCGGCGACCATGCAGGGTCGGAAGCACCCGTAGCCGTACGCAGCGGGCGCTCGTTGAATCCGGTGATATCAATTGTACCAATGCCCGAAGCAAAACCTGCACCACCTGCACGCGATGCGCTCTGGCGGCAGAAGGCGAGCACGCGACCATTAGGGCAGAACGTTGGGCTCTCCACAGTGAAGCCCTGCGTCAGTATCCGCTCACCCGTCCCGTCCGGATTCATAACACCGAGGGAGAATCCACCACCGCCAATCCGCGTAAAGGCAATCAGATCCCCACGTGGAGACCATACAGGCGAGCCATATTGCCCGCTGCCATACGAAATACGACGGGCTGCACCACCCGAAGCACTCATGATGTAAAGCTGGGGGCTGCCACCACGATCTGAGTTAAAAACAATCTGACTGCCATCCGGGCTGAAGCACGGGCTCGTATCAATCGCGCCACCTGAGTTCGTGATCTGATGCTTTGCCCGTGATCCGAGATCCACAACATAAATGTCCGATCCCCCGCCTCGCGTGGCAGAGAGCACCACAGACCCACCATTCGGTGCGAAACGTGGTGCAAATGAAATCCCGTCGAACTCACCCAGAATCTGCTGACGACCCGAACCAAGATCAAACAGGTACACCCGCGGACGATTATTGGCGTAGGACATGAAAGCGATCTGGTCGCGCACCGGATTGAAACGCGGCGTCAGCGTCAGCCACTGGCCCGTCGTAAGCATCCGCTGATTCGCACCATCCTGATCCATCAGTGCGAGACGCGTGATCTGATGGCGCCGAGGGCCCGTACGGGAAATATAGGCGATACGGGTATCGAAATACCCTTTCTCACCCAGCATGCGCTCATAGATGACATCGGCAATGATGTGCGCGATACGGCGCCAGTTTGCATTCGATGCCGTGTAAGCAGTGCCCTGAAGCTGCTGCCCCGCAACGACGTTCCACAGGCGCATTTCAACACGGACACTGCCACTGCCCACTGCACTACCTGCAACAGCCGCACGTGCACCCTGAGCCTTCAGGGCAGCGAAATCTGGCGTAGAACCACTGGGGACCGTACCACCCATGATTTTGAAGAGGCCCGTGCTCTCAAGATCGCTGGAAATAACGCCAGAGATCTGTTCGCCCAGCCCGGCGCCAAAGCTCGGAATGACGATAGGAATCGGAGCCTGACGCGCCTGATCAACCGTAATTTCAGCATCGCCCGGGCCAGATGCTGCAGCCTGCGCAAAAGCGGAAAGAGGTGTGGCCAGCAGACCACCTGCAGCCGTTGCCCCCAGCATGGCACGACGCGACAACAGCGCGCCCAGAGCCTCGGCTTCGGTATCGGAAATGAAGGACATGAGGTTTCCTCTAGGATTACGGCCTGAAGACAAAGCGCAGCTGATGCGTCTGGCCGAGCAGATTGGAGGGGATGGGCAGATGAGCACAGGTCGGACTCAGGACCGCATCTCGGGCGCGCTCGGCAAGCACACGATATGACGGATCACTGTTCATCTTCGCTGCGGTATCCGGAGCAAACTGCACCAGACGCGCCTCACCCGTCGCATCAACGGTTACGATCATATGCGCGACAAAGGTCGCATAGTTCCGTGCCTCGGTATCTTCCGTGTAGCAACGCCGTACGGAGCCACCGATTGCCTTCTGATCCGAAACACTCAAACCACGCGTGATATCGCCGTTTGGAACACCACCGCCTCCTGGCGCACCACCTTGAGGCGGGTTGGCATGCGCCTTGGGGGCATGGCTCTGCTTCTGATCCGCACGAAAACTATCAAGCGTAGCCAGCAGCGAATGGCTGTCTGCCTGCGTCTTCTTCGCGGCATTCGGTTGCGTGATGTGCGAGAACGTCGGCGTATCAGGCAGTTTGGCGGCCTTCTCCGCTGTCTGCGGCATTGGAGGCGCCACCATGGTAGATTTAGACGGCGGAGACGGCTTCGGCGGAGATGCCGGGACAGGCTCTGGCGTCGGCTCCGTCATCTTCGGCGGTAGCTTCATCGGTGGCAGCTTCTCCGGATGAGTTTCCGGCGGAGGCGGCACGGGCTGGGGCGGTGGAGGCGGCGGAGGCGGCTCTTCCGTCGGCGCCTTTTCTGGAGGCGTCGGCGCAGGAGGCGCGTCTGTCTTCACCGGCGCAGGTGCTGGCGCAGGTTTATCGGCAGGCTTGTCAGCCTTGACGGGATGGGTCGGCGGACCAGCCTTCTCGAACTCCATCTCAACCGCCGGGGGCTCCGGCGGCTCAGGTGGCTTCTCATAGGGGATACGCGCAACAAGATACCCGATCAGTGCTGCGTGAACGCAGACCGAGGCGGACAGCGCGAAGCGAAAGCGGCGCTTGTCCGAGCGACGTGGACGGACCACGGCAGTAGTTCCTCTTACGGCCCGCTCTGGGGCTGCTGCGCCAGAAGCGCGACATGGGTAAACCCGCCAGAAGTAATCTGACCCATCACCTGCATCACCTGCCCGTAATCGATATGAGCATCGGCACGGACAAAGATACGATGATTCGGGTCATTCTGGGCCTGGGACTTGAGCTGGTCCACAAGCTGGTCGGACGTTACGGGATCATCCCCCAGAAACAGGGAGCCATCACTCTTGATGGATACGGTGATCGGTTTCGTATCAGCGTTGACAGGGCTCGCATCTGTCTTTGGCAGATCGACATTCACACCACTGGTCATCATAGGCGCCGTCACCATGAAGATGATGAGCAGCACGAGCATGACGTCCACCAGCGGCGTGACGTTGATTTCGGATGCGGGGCGTTTGCGCCGGCCGCGCGCACGCCCGCCACCTGCGGACATCGCCATGGCTCAGACCTTTCCGCTGCTGCGAGAAGATGCAGGCTCATCGCCACGCTCTTCAGACTGACGAGACAGAATTGCCGCGAACTCCGTACCGAACGCATCCATCCGTTCAGCAAAGTTCCCAAAGGAATTGCTGATCAGGTTGTAGGAGATATAGGCCGGAATAGCGGTCACAAGGCCAATGGCCGTTGCAAAAAGTGCTTCGGAAATACCCGGCGCAACAACCGAAAGATTGGTATTGTGCATGGACGCGATCGATCCGAACGCATGCATGATGCCCCAGACCGTCCCGAAAAGACCAACGAACGGTGCAACCGGGCCAATCGTGGCCAGAAAAATCACATGGCGCTCAAGACGCTCGGTTTCGCGGGCAACGGTAATGTTGATCGCACGGTCAATGCGGTCACGTACGCCACCGCGTGCAAGATCAACACCAGAAATACGGGCAGAACGACGCCACTCACCCATAGCAGCACCAAACACGGCCGCAACAGGGTGCGTCGGACGGGCGCCATCAGATTCGTAAAGATCATCCAGCGATCCGCCAGACCAGAACCTGTCTTCAAATTCCGTAGCTTCGCGGTTCACGCGACGGATCAAAATGACTTTCTCTGCAATAATCGCCCAAACGAAGGCGCTGCACAGGATAAGCCCCAGCATCACCAGCTTCACGACGATGGAAGCGTGCAGGAACAGGTCCAGAGGCGACAGACCGGTCGCACTGACCGCCTCAAGCGCACTTGAACTCACCGCATGATCCACTGTTCTCTCCTGTCCAGATCCCGCCCCTTCAGGGCCGGGACTCTCCATCGCACTTCATGAGACGACGGGGAAGATGGTTCAGGCCTCTCCCGCCTCCAATTTTTGGATTGCATCACGCCACCGAGGCGGAATTTTGGCAGGTTTCATGTCTGCCGCACGCAAACACGCCAGTTCCACATCTACAACGACTGCGGTTTCTCTCTCTCCACCGGCGTTACGGATTGTTTGACAAAGTTTAAGGCGCGCTGGCGTCATTTCTATCAAAGCCGTCTCGATTTCCATCAGATCGTCGAGTCGGAGTGGCGCCCGATAGCGCAGTGATGCCTGCCGCACGACGAAACACAGTCCGAAATCATTCAGCAGTTCCATTACAGAGGCATCAACTGCACGCATGGCTTCTCCACGCGCTCGCTCGGCAAAACCCAGGTAGCGCGCGTGATAGACAATCCCGCCAGCATCCGTGTCTTCGTAATAGACGCGGAAAGTTACCTTATGCGTTGCCATGTCTTTATTTTCCTTACGAAGGACTATCCTCTGCATCCAACGAGGAGAGTAGATCCACAGGATTCCCCGAGGGCGGTACCAAGCCCAGATGTCTCCATCCTGCTTCCCCCAGCATCCGCCCGCGTGACGTCCGCAGGACCAGCCCCTCCTGGATCAGATATGGCTCAACCACGTCTTCAAGCGTGTCCCGAGCCTCAGCCAGAGCCGCAGCCAGCGTTTCGACGCCCACCGGCCCACCATGATGATGCTCGGCTATACGTCGCAGATATCGGCGATCCATTGCGTCCAGGCCGATTTCATCAACTTCCAACCGCGAGAGGGCCGCATCTGCGAGTGGCCGATCGACAACCGCGTGCTTCGACACAAGCGCGAAATCCCGGACCCGTCGCAGGAGACGGCCCGCAATACGCGGCGTCCCTCTGGAACGGCGCGCGATTTCTTCCGCGCCTTCTGCCGTCAGGCGCATGCCCAGTTTTTCAGCAGCGCGTGAGACAATCGTACGGAGTTCGTCAGGCGTATAAAAAACAAGCCGCAGCGGAATCCCAAAACGATCACGGAGCGGCGTCGCCAAAAGGCCCGCACGCGTTGTTGCGGCGACAAGCGTAAAGGGAGCGAGATCAATTCGAACGGAACGCGCCGCTGGCCCCTCTCCAATGATGAGATCGAGCTGGAAATCCTCCATCGCTGGATAAAGGACTTCTTCAATCGCAGGCTGCAGGCGATGGATTTCATCAATGAACAGAACATCGCGTGGCTGCAGGTTGGTCAGGATTGCGGCAAGATCCCCAGCCCGCTGAATGACAGGTCCGGACGTTGCACGAAAACCAACACCCAGCTCTCTCGCCACAATCTGTGCGAGCGTCGTCTTGCCCAAACCCGGGGGGCCATGGAGCAGGACATGATCCAGTGCTTCGCCGCGAACTTTCGCTGCTTCGATGAATATGGAGAGATTTTCCCGGCTTGCTTTCTGCCCAGTAAAATCTGCCAGCGTCTGGGGGCGAAGGCCCGCTTCCGGTGCATCTTCGGGCAGTCGGTTGGCGTCTGTCTCGCGAAATTCGCTCATCTGGCCAGCTCCTTCAGGCTGAGACGGATCGCCAGATCAAGCGTGGCATTCTCGTTTTCGGTCAGCACACGGCTCAGAACAGGCCACGCCTCAGCCCGCCGAAATCCAAGTCCCGCTAGAGCGAGCAACGCGTCATTCTCAACGCTCGGCCCACTGACAATACCCATGGCCGGGGCTGCTGTGCCGCCGCCCGGCATTTTGGCGACCTTGTTCCGCAACTCAGTCAGAATACGCTCAGCCAAGCGCGGACCAACGCCCGCAGCGCGGGTAAACGTGGTTTTGTCGCCAGCATTTATGCCCAGCAGCAGTTCGCCTGCACTCCCAACGGACAGAATTGCAAGCGCAACTTTGGCCCCCACCCCCTGAACGGTCGTCAGCAAACGAAACCAGTCCCGCTCTTCAGAGGTCGCAAAACCAAAAAGCTGGATCGCATCTTCGCGCACAACCGTCTCGACGAGAACACGCGCCACTTCAGGTGGGCGTGGAAGCACACTCAGAGTGCGCGTAGACGCAGAAACGACATAGCCAACGCCATTGACGTCAATGATACAACGCTCGTTCTCAACCTGCCCCACAAGGCCCGTCAGCTGTCCGATCATGCCATGCGTGTCCCACTTGCTACGTGCCGTGCACTTTCACGGTGATGCGCATGACAGATGGCAACAGCCAGCGCATCGGACGCATCTGCTTTCAGGATGGCTGCACCGGGCAACAGACGGCGAACCATCATCGCCACCTGCTCCTTGGTTGCTGCCCCCGTGCCAACGACAGACCGCTTGACTGTCATCGCGCCATATTCCGCAACCGGCAGGCCTGCATGCGCAGGCGTTAAAAGAGCCACACCACGGGCATACCCAAGCTTCAAAGTCGAAGAACCGTTACGGTTGACGTAAGTCTCCTCCACGGCAGCTTCGAGCGGCTTGTAATATTCGATGAGGCGGGTCAGACCACCATGCAGTTCGCAAAGGCGCAGGGGGACGGATTCCCCGCTATCCGTTGCGATTACGCCGTCTGCCACATGCTTCAGGCGATTGCCGTCCACATCAATAATTCCCCAGCCCATGAAGCGCAGGCCGGGGTCGATTCCCATCAGACGGATCAAGCGGCGAGCGCCTGAGCCACTTCGTCGGACAGATCAAAATTGGCGTAAACCGACTGTACGTCGTCATTCTCTTCCAGAACGTCGATCAGTTTCAGCACAGAACGTGCCTTTTCCTCATCGAGCGGTACCGAGTTCTCGGGGCGCCAGTCCAGCTTGGATGAATGCGGCTCTCCAAAACGGCTTTCGAGCGCATCGCGCACCGTGAAGAACGATTCCATGGCCGTGGTGACCTCATGTACTTCGTCGGTGGTCTCTACGTTGTCAGCACCAGCTTCGATCGCGGCTTCAAGCATGTCATCCTCAGAGGCGACGCTCACCGGATATGTGATGACGCCCAGACGCTGGAACATGAACGAGACCGAATTCGTCTCTCCCATTGATCCGCCATACTTGGAGAATGCAGCACGGACATCAGAGGCCGTACGGTTGCGGTTGTCGGTCAGGCCTTCAACAATGATCGCCACACCAGCAGGGCCGTAGCCTTCATAGCGGACTTCCACATAATCATCGCCGCCCGCAGCACCGGATGCCTTCTTGATGGCGCGGTCGATATTGTCCTTTGGCATGTTGACTTCACGCGCCGCTGTAATGGCTGCACGCAAACGCGGATTGGAAGACGGTTCAGGCAGACCTGAGCGCGTGGCGACCGTGATTTCGCGCAATACCTTGGCGAACTGCTTGGCGCGCTTTGCGTCCTGCGCGCCCTTGCGGTGCATGATGTTTTTGAATTGCGAATGACCAGCCATGGGTCGCTCCTTCTTCCTCGGGTGTCAGAGGCTCAGATGAGCCTTCCATGACAGTGTTTGAACTTCTGACCTGAACCACAGGGGCACAGCGCGTTGCGTGGCGTTCCTTCATTCCAGCGACGCAAAGTATCCGAGTCCGGCTCCGCTCCAACCGGCATCATAGCCGGGTGATGCGTATCGGGGTGGGCGGCGGGAGGAGCAGACAGTTCCCCGTTCGGTGCCACGCCCTGCCCTTCGATGACCGGGAACGGCGCCGGCTCAGTTACGGCCTGAATGCGGGACATCGTCTGCGTCACCCGCAGGCGCATGTCATCAAGCATTGCCGTAAACATCTGGAAAGCTTCGTGCTTGTACTCGTTCAGCGGATCACGCTGACCGTAGGCACGCAGGCCAATGCCCTGCCGTAGCTGGTCCAGACCGTGAAGATGCTCTTTCCATACGCCATCAAAAGTCGTGAGCAGAACCTGCTTTTCGATCAGGCGCATGATGTCCGGGCCCATATTGGCGGTACGCGCGGCCTGAGCCTTCACGGCTTCCGCATCGATACGGCCAATCATGCCCTCCGCATCCATTCCGTCTTCACGGGACCAATCGGCAATTGGAAGATTCATGTTGAGGACGCGCTCGATCTCGGCCCCAAGCCCCGCAACATCCCATGCCTCGGCAAACGCCTTTTCCGGGATGTGAGCATGGACAATGTCTTCGATCGTATGGAGGCGCAGTTCCGCAAGAATGCCCGATACGTCGTCAGATGCCATGTATTCCCGGCGCTGGGCATAAACTTCCTTGCGCTGGTCATTCATGACGTCGTCATATTTGAGGGTGTTCTTGCGCATATCGAAGTTACGCGCTTCGACCTTCTTCTGCGCCTTTTCCAGAGCCTTGTTCAACCAGGGATGAACAATGGCCTCGCCTTCCTTCAGACCCATTTTCTGCATCATGCCGCCCATGCGGTCAGTACCGAAAATGCGGATCAAATCGTCTTCCAGAGACAGGAAGAAGCGGGAGTTACCCGGATCACCCTGACGACCGGAACGGCCACGAAGCTGGTTATCAACGCGGCGACTTTCATGGCGTTCAGTGCCGATCACATACAGACCACCCGCCTCGTGAACGGTCGCATGATTTGCTTCGACAACCTGACGAACCTGCTGTTCGATTTCGCTATGCGTACTCTCGTCTTCAACGCCCTCGGTGCTGGCCTTCACCAGCATCTCGATGTTGCCACCCAGCTTGATGTCGGTTCCACGACCCGCCATGTTCGTGGCAATCGTAATGGCAGATGGAGACCCCGCCTGCGCAACAATGGAAGCCTCTTTCTCGTGATGGCGCGCATTGAGCACGTTGTGTTTGATACCGCGCTTGGCAAGAAGCTGTGAGAGATACTCACTTTTCTCGATGGACGTCGTGCCGACAAGGATCGGCTGCCCCTTGGCGCTGACTTCCTGAATGAGCTTGGCGACCGCGTTATATTTCTCACCCGCTGTCAGATAAACTTCATCATCGGTGTCGATGCGTTTTACGGGCAGGTTCGTGGGAATTTCTACAACTTCGAGATTGTAGATTTCGGCAAATTCGTCTGCTTCCGTCATTGCCGTTCCGGTCATGCCGGAAAGCTTCGGGTAGAGACGGAAATAATTCTGGAAGGTGATTGAGGCCAGCGTCTGGTTTTCCTGCTGGATCTCGACGCGTTCCTTGGCTTCCAGAGCCTGATGCAAACCATCTGAATAGCGACGCCCGTCCATCATACGGCCGGTGAATTCATCAATGATGATCACCTTGCCTTCGCGGACAATGTAATCGACGTCCCGGGTAAACAGCGTATGCGCACGCAGCGACTGCTGAACATGATGAACTACAGCCACGTTATGGATATCGTAGAGGCCACCTTCCTGAAGAACGCCAGCTTCACTCAGCATTTCCTCAACGCGATCCGAGCCGCTTTCCGTCAGGATGACGGAGCGCATCTTCTCATCCTTGTCGAAAGTATCAGCCTCGTTGACCAGCCGCCCCACGACCAGATCGACGGAACGATAGAGATCCGAGCTGTCGTCAGCCGGGCCGGAAATGATCAGCGGCGTACGCGCCTCATCGATGAGGATACTGTCCACTTCGTCCACGATGGCGTGGTTGAAGGGCCGCTGCACCATTTCGGCCAGGGAATATTTCATGTTGTCGCGCAGATAATCGAAACCGAACTCGTTGTTCGTCCCGTAGGTGATATCTGCGGCATATGCGGCCCGGCGCTCGTCGTCGGACAGATTCGGAATGATGACCCCGGTGCTCAGGCCAAGAAATCCATACAGGATCGCCATTTCTTCGGCGTCGCGGCGCGCAAGGTAATCATTGACCGTCACGACATGGACGCCCTTGCCAGCAAGGGCATTCAGATACACGGCCAGCGTCGCAACGAGGGTCTTGCCTTCACCCGTCCGCATTTCGGCAATACGACCTGAATGCAGCACCATTCCACCGATGAGCTGAACATCGAAATGGCGCTTTCCAAGCACACGTTTTGAAGCCTCACGGCAGACTGCGAAAGCTTCTGGCAACAATCCGTCCAACGTCTCGCCTTTTTGCAGGCGTTCGCGGAACTCCACCGTTTTGTGGCGGAGCTGATCGTCAGTAAGGCCCTGCACCCCCGGCTCAAGCACATTGATTTCAGGCACACGGCGTTGATACGCCTTGAGCGAGCGATCATTGGCAGAACCGAAAAGGACGCGGGCGAGGCTTGCGAACATGGTGAACCTTGAGATGCCGACCCCCTGAAACACCACGCCTCCTCTCGAAGAAGAGCGTGCCATCACAGGCGATAACGATTTTCACGTCTGGTGGAGATAGGACCCGGACCGCCAAGGGTCAATGGAGAAGGCCACATCCAGTACCATTCACGTTCGGTCCGGGAGCCATATCATACCCGCAATAGCAGCAGCGTGACCGAATGGTAACGGGCGGCACTCTTGCAGGGGGAAGCAGGCTTTGTCATGGTGCAGGCCATTCTCACCCCTCAATCATATTCGAGGTAGATCTACATGCGGCTTACCCGCTCCACCATCGCCTGCGCTGCTCTTCTGGCTGGCACGTCGGTAACGGCTCATTCCGCGTTCGCAGCTCCTGCTGCTGCCCCCGCAGCTGCACCTGCTGCCGCGGCAGCACCTGCAACACCTCCGAACCCGAACATGGTGATCGCCACCGTCAACGGTCAGAAGATCACGCTTGCAGACGTTCAGCGCGCCGCCGGCAACCTGCCCCCGCAAGCCCGCCAGCTTCAGCCTTCCGTACTGGTGCCGATCCTTGTCAACCAGCTGGTTGACCAGAAGGCGATCCAGCTGGTTGCTGCAAAGGAGGGCCTGGACCAGAAGCCAGACGTGAAGGCTGCAATGCAGGCTGCCGCTGACGGTGCGCTTCAGAACGCGTATCTCGAGCAGAAGGTCTCCCCGCTCGTAACCGATTCTGCGCTGCACGATTATTATCAGTCGCATTACGCAAACCAGAAGCCGGAAGAACAAGTCCATGCCCGCCACATTCTCGTAGAGACCGAGGCACAGGCTCAGGACATCATCAAGCAGCTTAACAAGGGCGGCGATTTCGCAAAGCTTGCTGCTCAGCTTTCCAAGGACAAGGGGTCGGGCGGCGCCAATGGTGGCGATCTGGGCTGGTTCAAGAAGGGCGACATGCTTCCGGCATTCTCGGATGCAGCGTTCTCCATGAAGGTTAACTCCATTTCCCAGACACCGATTCACACCCAGTATGGCTGGCACGTGATTCAGGTTCTCGGCACCCGTACGGTTCCGGTCCCGAGCTTCGATCAGGTTCATGATCAGGTTCGCCAGCAGTTGATCCGCGACGACGTTCGCAAGATCGTTCAGGCAGCTGAAGCGCAGGTCAAAATCGTGCATTTCGACGCACAGGGTAAGCCGATCCCAACGACGCCAGCACCTGCTGCTGCGCCTGCCAAGCACTAAGACCATGGGAGCACCGCACGCCGTTTCGCCGCTGTCACGTCCCCTACCGGACCTCGCAACAGTATCCGGCGTGCGGCTCTCAGCCGTCGCTGCCGGCATCCGATATCAGGGTCGCACAGACCTGATGCTGGCAGAGTTTACCCCCGGCACAATTGTGGCCGGGGTATTCACAAAAAACGCCTGTCCGGGTGCACCGATCCAATGGTGCAAAACGGCAGTCACCACTCCCTACGCCAGAGCGCTTCTCGTTAATTCTGGCAATGCAAACGTCTTCACAGGTCAGGCTGGTGTCGAGACGGTAGAAGCCTGCGCTGAAGCTGTAGGCAAGCTGCTCCACTGCCTTCCACAGGACGTCTTTCTCGCATCAACCGGCGTCATCGGCGAAAAACTGCCACAGGACCGCATCATCAATGCGCTCCCCGCAGCCGAAGCCGCACTCGCTGATGCGAACTGGGAAGAAGCCGCCCGCGCAATCATGACAACGGACACCTTCCCCAAGGCTGCCCGCAGAGATGTCCATATCGGCAAAACGCCAGTCCGTATCCAAGGCATAGCCAAGGGATCGGGCATGATTGCTCCAGACATGGCCACCATGCTGGCCTATGTCATGACGGACGCAAAGCTGCCCCAGAACGTCCTGCAGTCACTACTCTCTTCCGGCGTAGGCCCCAGCTTCAACTCCATTACGGTCGACTCGGACACGTCCACGTCCGACATGCTCCTCGCCTTTGCGACAGGCGCCGCGGACAATGAACCCGTCACAGGCGTTCACGATCCCGAACTGGCCGAATTCACCCTCGCATTCAACGATCTGCTTCTTGAGCTTGCCCTTCTGGTCGTACGTGACGGCGAAGGCGCTACCAAACAGATTCGCGTTGCTGTAACGGGTGCAACATCTAATATTTCCGCCCATAAGATTGCGCTTTCCGTTGCCAATTCACCGCTCGTTAAAACAGCGATCGCAGGTGAAGACGCAAACTGGGGCCGCGTCGTCATGGCTGTTGGCAAAAGCGGCGAACCTGCGGACCGCGACACACTTTCAGTAGGCGTTGGCGGCACATGGATCGCCCGCAATGGCACTGTGGTCGAAGGTTACGACGAGACACCCGTCGTGGCGCATATGCGTGGGCAGGAAATCGAGATTGCCGTTGATCTGGGGCTTGGTGAAGGCGAGGCCCGCGTGTGGACCTGCGACCTGACGCACGGCTACATCGATATCAATGGTGCTTACCGCAGCTGAAAAAAGCTATCAGCAGAAGGTGATGAAGCTGGGGGTTGTGCGTCCACGCGCCCCCCGGTAGCACGTTACTGCACGGCTGCGTGTGTTCTGACTATGAGGAAACGGTCCATGTCTGCTGCAACTCGCGTCATTGTTCTTGGTGGCGGCGTCGGAGGTCTGGAAGTCGCGACCACGCTCGCCCGTCGGCAGAACATCTCCCTGACCCTGGTCGATCGCAGTCCGGTCCATTTCTGGAAGCCTTCGCTGCACGAATTCGCAGCCGGAACAATGGCCCACGCGAACAACTGCATTCCGTTCACGGAAACCGCAAGCAAGTTCGGCTTCACATTCGCACAGACGGTGCCTACCGCAATTGATCGTGAGGCCCGTACCGTCACGCTCGAAAACGGCACAACCCTGCCCTACGATTATCTGGTTGCAGCCCTTGGATCGCGTGCCAACGATTTCGGCATTCCCGGTGTTGTTGACAACTGCCTGTTCATCGACAGTCTCAAAGATGCCGACGCGCTGTTTGCGACATTCCGTGAAGCCGTACAAACCGCACGCGCGGCCGGCAAGAAGCTTTCGCTGGGCATCGTAGGCGGTGGCGCTACAGGCGTTCAGCTTGTGGCCGAACTCTGCAAATCCATTGATGATGCGCCCGGTTTTGGCCCCGCAGCCCGCAAACAACTCCTGGATGCAGTTCTGATCGAAACCGGCCCACGCATTCTTCCTGCCTTCCCGGAAGCTGTTTCCGAACAAGCCTCCAGGCAGCTTGAAGCTCTGGGCGTACATGTCCGTACCGGCTGCATGGTCGTCGGCGCGGATGAGACCGGCTTCAATCTCAAAACCGGCGAGCACATTCCCTCAACGCTTCGCGTCTGGGCAGCCGGGGTCAAGGCTTCTGATGCTACATCGCTGTTTGGTGAGCTTGAGCGCGGCCGTGCCGGACAGCTTGCCGTAACGGAAACCCTGCAAACCACAAACGACCCCCGCATTCTCGCCATTGGCGATTGCTCCCGCATTGATGCTGCCCCTGTAGCACCCACAGCACAGGCAGCGCGTCAACAGGGCCAGTATGTTGGCAAGATCCTCCCCCAACTGGTTTCCGGCCAGACACCGTCCCCATTCGTCTATCATGATCGCGGCGCTGTCGTTGCGTTGGGCGACTACAATGGATGGGGCATGCTGGATGCAAAACGCAGCTTTGGCGGCGGCGGCCTGACCGGCCTTGGCGCACGCCTCATCCATGAAGGGCTATATCGGCAGCATCAGGCTGGCATTATCGGTCTGGGCCGGACGATCTGCACCACTCTCAAAGAGCACTTTTCGCCAGTAAAACCCGATCTGCGCTCCTAATAAGTTTTTTACTGGTGTGTATTGAAGATGCGCCGACCTATATGAATTACCATGAGTGATGTGCATCTTCCCGCCCCGCCTGCCGCAGTTATGAGCGAGATCGAGAACACGCTTCTCGATCAGGGCTTTACCTTTCTGCGCGCAGCAACGACGCGCCCGCTTCTTGAGAGTTATGGCCTGACGGACTGGTCAGGCTTTGCCGATAGCTGGAACCGGCTGGGGCTGGATCGATACATGGCCGATGGCGGCCGATATCGTCGTAGGCGCTATGCGACATTCTCCATTTCTCCAGAAGAAATCCGCCGCAAAAAACATCAGCCTCATTATCAGAGCCGCGACCATAATCTCCTCAATGGTGGTGTCGAGCGCTGGTTCCGTCAGATTGAAGACGGGATTGCCGATCACCCCGTACTGCAATCCGTGCTCCATTCATTCAGCCGCATGGCAGACAAACTGACGCCACATGTTGAACGTCCGCCAGTCTGGCATGCGGAGGTACATCAGTTTCGCATCGAGGCAAGTCCGGAAAGTGAGGGCCTCCCCACTCCGGAGGGAATGCACCGCGATGGCGTGGACTGGGTGATGGTCCTGATGATTGGCCGTGAAAATGTCGAGCAGGGCATCACGACCATCCACGGGGCTGACCGCGAAATGCTGGGCTCGTTCACACTGGTAGACCCCATGGATGCAGCATTGGTGGACGACCACCGCGTCTATCACGGCGTGACGGCCGTGAAGCCTGTGGATGTGACGAAGCCTGCCCATCGTGATGTTCTGGTGGTGACACTGCGCCACGAATGAAATTACGTGACAACATGGATCGCACAATGCGTTTTCGTGTTAGGATGCAATGATGTCGATCCTGCAGCTTTCCTCACGTTGTTCGGCTCTCGCAGCCCTTCTCTTTGCCCTCTCGCCGCTGGCATCTGCCGCGACGCATGGTCATCATAGCGCGCGCAAGCATGGCGCCTCGGCCTTTTCAGGCAGCCGTCCGGTCATTCTGACCGCAAATCCCGGAACCGCGCTGGACGTTGATGCACGCAAGCTGAATGAGAGCGACCTGCAGGATGCTGCAAAGCATCATGACGCCCCCGTCGTGCTTGTAGGGTCTGCCCCGCTCTCATCCGGCAAGAACGACGAGGCTCTTTTCGTCCAACTTCAATCTGCACGCCTTTGCGGATCAGCAGGCTGCACGACATCTGTATATTTGCGCCACAACAACAAATGGACGACCGTTCTTGATTCGGTGAATGGCGATATTTCCGTTCTTCCGACACGCCATCGCGGCATGAGCGACCTGCTGGTCGGCAAAAATGACCGCTGGATCTGGGACGGCCACCAGTATCAGGACACGCTGAGCGCACCACCGATGCCAAAGATGAATGGCCCCAACTAACCAGTTTTCAGGAGTTTGTGGAGCGGGTGAAGGGAATCGAACCCTCGTATGCAGCTTGGGAAGCTGCCGTTCTACCATTGAACTACACCCGCACTCGGCTTTGCCTATAATCGCTTCTGCCGTCGCCTGCAATCCATTGCAGAGAGGTTGACGCCTCTTCCACATCGCAGCATAGTCCATGCCGTCTTAGGGACCATAAATCCCGAATGATCCTCGTGATTTGAGCGGCCGGCTTGCGGCGAGGCTAAATAACTGCGCTAAAGAGGCCCTGTGTCTTAATGACTCCAGGACTTCCACGGCCCGCCAAAACGCCACTCGCAAAAATTCAGCGAATGGCCCGATGGAGGGACTGAACATGTCTTCAAAAAACTGGCGTACCGCAACACGCCTTCTTCACGATGCCCCGAACCGTACCGAGTTCGGCGAGACATCTGAAGCAATCTTTCTGACATCCGGTTTTGTATATGATAGCGCCGAACAGGCTGCTGCAACCTTCACCGGCGATGTCGAGCATTTCCAGTATTCCCGTTTTGGAAACCCCACGGTCGACACCCTGCAGGAACGTCTGGCACTCCTCGAAGGCGCTGATGCGTGTATCGCCACATCCACTGGCATGGGCGCAGTGTCGTCAGCCCTTTTGGCTCACGTCAAGACTGGCGAGCGCGTGGTTGCATCCCGTGCGATCTTTGGTTCCTGCTACTGGATCGTCACATCTCTGCTTCCCCGCTATGGCATTGAAACCGAACTCGTCGATGGTGACGATTATGCCGCTTGGGAAAAAGCCCTCTCCCGCCCGACAGCCGCGGTTCTGATTGAAAGCCCCTCCAACCCGATGCTGGACGTGCTGGATATCCGGCGCATCGCCGATCTTGCCCACAAGGCAGGTGCATTGCTGATGGTCGACAACGTGTTTGCATCCCCGCTTGGTCAGCATCCGCTGAAGCTCGGCGCCGATGTAGTACTATATTCATGCACAAAACATATCGATGGTCAGGGTCGCGTTCTTGGTGGCGCCGTTCTGGGTTCTGAGACATGGATCAAGGAAACGCTTCAGCCCTTCACTCGCAACACGGGCAATGCGCTTTCGCCCTTCAATGCATGGATTCTGTTGAAGGGGCTTGAAACCCTTCAACTCCGCACAAAAGCCATGGCTGCCAACGCGGCCACCGTTGCAGATGCTCTCGCAGCTCTCCCTGGGGTGGTTCAGGTCCGCTATCCGGGCCGCGCAGACCACCCGCAGGCCGAAATTGCGCGCCAGCAGATGAATGATGGTGGCTCTCTTGTGGCTTTTGAAGTCGAGAATGGACAGGCTGGCGCTTTTGCATGTCTCAATGCATTTGATCTGGTCGCTATTTCCAATAACCTCGGAGATGCCCGGACCCTCGCGACACACCCCGCGACGACAACACACATGCGTGTCAGCGCGGAAGAGCGTGCAAAACTGGGCATTACTGCAGGCGTGATCCGCCTGTCTGTTGGTCTTGAAGATGCTGCTGATCTGATTGCAGACCTGACCCGTGGCGTCGAAGCTGCACGTCAGGCCTGACAAACGTGCATGATAGCATTAAGAAGGCTGAATGTCCGAAAATCCATCCCAGCCTGAACTCATGAGTGACCCTGAACACGCCCTTGCTGAAGCTATGGAGAGTGCTCCACGCTTCAGCGCGACCACAAAAGGCGTGAAAGTCACGGTACGGACATTCTGGCTGGACGACCAGTCCCAGCCAGAAGAACACCGGTTTGCGTGGGCGTATCACATCACCATCGAAAACGGCAGCAAGCACACGGTTCAGGTGCTCTCCCGCAGTTGGGAAATCGTGGATGGGCGCGGTCGTGTCGAGCACGTCCATGGTGACGGCGTGGTCGGCGAGCAGCCCGTTATCGGACCGAAAGAGGTATTCGAATACACTTCGGGTGCAATGCTGGAAACGCCAACAGGCTTCATGAGCGGGGTTTATCACATCTTCCTGCCCGCCTCCGCCAGCCGCTTTGATGCCCAAATCCCGGCCTTCAGCCTCGATAGCCCGCACCACATCGACCTCATTCACTAAGCATATCGCACGATACGTGTTGATGCGGGCATCTTGACGGAAAAGGCTCGGCAGCCCATTCCTGCCCCCATGCGTATCGCTGCCCTTCTTCTCGCTGCCGGTCGTGGCCGGCGTTTCGATGCTTCACCCTCTGCGTCCGGCTCCAGCAAGCAGTTCCGGATGCTTAGGGGGAAACCTGTCATCCGCCGGGCAGCACTCGCCCTGATGCCGCATGTCGATGTTCTGCTTCCTGTGGGCGATGATCCCTTGCTCGCTGAGAGCCTTGCAGGTCTGGACATTCTTCCGGCAGTCGCTGGTGGCGCAGAACGCCATGACAGTGTCCGGGCTGGGCTGGAAGCCCTGGCTCTGCTCCCTGAGCCACCAGATCTGGTTCTGGTTCATGATGGTGCCCGTCCCTGCGTACCTGCGCAGGTCGTGCAGAACGTTATCGATGCTCTCAAGCAGCATGAGGGCGTGATCCCTGCGGTCGCAGTCATCGACACGATCAAAAGCGCCAGAGATGGTGTCATTACCGGCACTGTTCCGAGAGACGGATTGTGGCGTGCACAAACCCCACAGGGCTTCCGTTTTCAAACCCTGCTTGAACTTCACCGCACCCATCGCGATGCCCGCACCGACGATGCAGCCCTGCTTGAACAGGCTGGCCATCCGGTCGCAATCGTGGCGGGTTCGGAAGACAATATCAAACTGACTGTTGCGGAGGACCTGATGCGTCTTGAAGGTGTAATCGACCGAAACCTGCTGCCGCGGGTTGGTCTGGGCTACGACGTCCATGCATTTGAGGAAGGCCGCAAGCTCATCCTCTGCGGCATCGAAATCCCCCACACGAAGGGCCTGGCCGGCCATTCAGATGCAGATGTGGGAATTCATACGCTTTGCGATGCAATTTACGGCGCGTTGGCAGAAGGCGACATCGGACGTCATTTCCCACCGACCGACAACGAGTGGAAGGACATGGATTCCGCCCGTTTCCTTGTTCATGCCGGTGAGAGAATCCGTGCACGCGGCGCCATGCTGGTCAACGCAGACATCACCCTGATCTGCGAACGCCCCAAGATCGGCCCGCATGCAGAAACCATGCGCCAGCGTCTTGCCGATCTCCTTCAGGTCAAGGTGAGTCGCATTTCGGTGAAAGCCACAACGTCAGAACGCCTTGGCTTTACGGGCCGGGAAGAAGGCATTGCCGCTACGGCAACCGTGAGCATCATGGTTCCAGAAGACGAAGAAGCCTGATCGTAGTTTCCAAACTGCCTCTGAAAAACCCGGAGCTCAAAAGGCTCTGGGTTTTTTATTGGAAAATAGATGCCCGATTTGCGTCACTGAACGCAGGCTGAAGGATTTATATAACGGGAATGCTACATCCCGCTTCTATCCTGCCCGATGACGACACGCTTTATCAGGCGCTGCTGACGCGAGACCCGGCATATGACGGGCATGCGTTTGTCTGCGTCAAAACCACAGGGATTTTCTGTCGGCTCACCTGCCCTGCCCGAAAGCCAAGAAGGGAAAATGCGTCTTTTCAAGCAACGATCGCCGCATGTTTTGAAGCTGGCTTTCGCCCCTGTCAGCGTTGCCGCCCACTCGATACGATAAAGCGCCGTGAGCCAGCGGTTGCCAAACTGCTGGATCTGCTGGACCAGAACCCCCACCATCGCTGGTCAGAGCAGGACATTGCCCGCCATAGGCTGGACCCCTCGACTGTCCGTCGCGCCTTTCGGAGATATGTCGGGATGACATTTCTGGAACTGGCACGCCTGAAACGCACAGGACTGGCAATGGCCCAGCTCTCGGAAGGAAGCAGTGTTCTGGCAGCTCAGCAGGAAGCCAGTTATGAATCCGCCAGTGGCTTCCGGGACGCATTGCTGCGCCTCATCCGTGAAACGCCTGCGAGCCTCAAACACCGCACCCTCCTTAACGCAGGCTGGATCGATACCCCGATCGGAACCATGCTCGCAGTTGGAGATTCCTCAAGGCTTCATTTGCTAGAGTTCTGCGATCGGAAGGGACTACCCAACGAGCTCAATCGCCTGCGAACGCTTACAAAATCAGCAATCGATTTCAAGGAAACACCAGTAATCGAGTCTATCGGCAACGAACTGACCGACTATTTTTCCGGCCGTTCTGCTGCTTTTCATACCTCCATCGCGCAGATTGGGAGCGCATTTACACGGACCGTATGGGACTTCCTGCGGACAATTGAGGCAGGTAAAACCATTTCTTATGGCGAAATTGCACGTCAGATGGGCCAACCAACGGCAAGTCGAGCAGTTGCACGGGCAAATGGTGCAAACTCACTTGCCATTATCGTACCTTGCCATCGCGTCGTAGGGGCAGATGGGTCCCTGACCGGATATGCAGGCGGCTTATGGCGTAAACAGTGGCTTCTTACACATGAACGCAAACATGGCTTCTGTTCGAAGCCAATCAAAACGACAGATCAACCGTGAATGGCGCAGAAAACAACAATAATGGGCGTAGCAGCAAGCATGAGCCACGCCCCCATCGAGCAGGTCTCAACGAGACGTCGACTTATTCTATGCAACGAACGGCATTCAGATGCATGCATGACTTAAACTCCTCGAAATACAGCGTCAGATGATCTGAGATTGCACGCCCCTCTTCCTGAAGCGAGTTGCCAATTATCTCGTTCTGTCACCCGACACGCCTCTACTCCGCTTCGATTGTGGCAAGATAACGCCACAAATCGTGCGTTTTCGGACGCATGTTTCAAACGTGACGATAAAGACGCAGGTAGTTCATAGCTGTGCGCAGATCTTCCGCACGTCTGTCGATAGCCTGCTGAAGCTCTGCGTCCCCCCCCCATACCGAGAGTTGATGCTCCTCATCAGCACAGGCCACAGACCGCGCCTGGCCTTCATTTATGCCATCGGAAACGACAGCCAAAGATAGCAGGAGGCTTCCCAGGGCCTGCGTCAGCACACCCAAAACCGTGAGTGATGCTTCATCCTGCTCAGCCAGCAGATGCCTGACGGCGGCATAATAAGCATCGGACTGCTCAACCGGCATAAGGCCATCTGTTACATTTGGATGGACTGCGTGATGATTAAGCCATGAAAAGACGTGCTCATGCGCTTCAAGATCACGGCCATACGCGCGGTAACAAAGGCCATCATCAACAGCGAATCTGAACAGTGCTTCCCGTGCTGCCATAAGATCAGGACGAACACGCTCGATCATTGTTCCGGCCATACGTGTCAATGGCAGGTCTTCGGGCGTAAAAGCTGCCCCCTCGGCAATGCTCTTCCATTCGTCCGCAATTGCATCAGCCAGTGCATGAGACTGCACAGACAAAACATGCCCCTGTGGCAAGCGAATGGGGCGACCATCCAACTGAGGCGTGAAGCCTACTTCGTCCTGCTTTACCGAGACGAGACTCCAGAACCGTTTGCGCGCACTCAATGCAGAACTCCCAGAGCGCGAAGAATGTCGCTCGCATGTGAATGATGCTGCGTCAGTGCCGGAACGGCCGGCCCCGGCAAACCTTCTCGCGCTGCATTAAGCGCAGTTCCACACGGGTCAGCGGGAGGCGCACCTCCTATTGTAAGATTGAAACTTCCCGTTCCATCCCGTGCCTGCTGCGCATGAAGATCAGGAAGCCTGCCGGTCACCAGGACGGAGGCAGATGCACCAGCTCCTGCGAAATCAACAGAAGGCACAAGATGCAGAATCACATCTTTTGTTTCGAGTGAAAGCTGCCCCGTTCCGGCAGTTGAGAAACGGCCAGACTGCAATCCGAATGTGTCGATCAGAGCTGTGCCATCGCCAAGCGTCATATGAATACCCATACACCGCAGCGGACGCGACCCATCTCCCAACAGAGACGCGGCCCCAGGTCCTGCCAGGCCAGCAAGGATCTTGCCATCCATGTTGCCGTCAACCACCGATAGACCCAGATGGCCTTTCAGCGTTTTCTGGAGGGCCTCGATACTATCGCCTTCTCCCGTCAGTGCCCCAACAGCCTGTACCGGGCCGCTAAGGAGCGCGGGCAGCCCAAGGAGCCGCTCCATCAGTCCCGATGGTAGGATCAGCGGCTGAAAGAGCATGACAGCCTTCACGGGCTGTGCGCCTGCGTCCAGATCCAACTCGCCCGACATGTTCGTGCCCTGCCCCTGTCCACTGATAGGAACAAGGCGCAAATGGCCGCCTGACAGCGTCAGATGGGTTTTGAGGTCTGTGTAATCATGCCTATAAAAATGCGCCTGATCGATTGAAAGGTGCAGATCCATATCCTGCGCCTGAAGACGGCGGACAAGCAGGGAACTCTCCCCCGGCGCACCACCCGACAACAAGCCACTGTCATGATGAGGGTTCCGGGCTTCAGGAGAAGGCGTGCCAGATGGAGCAACAATTTTCTCTGCCTGTCCCGCCATGCCGGGGAGCATGACTGGCTTTGACGTAGTGGCAGATGTTGGCTGCTTCTGCCAAAGCCCCTGCAATGCATCCAGATCAAGGACAGCAGCGTGGATTTGGCCTGTGATCAGAGGCGGACTGTCTCCCGACTGCACAGCCGCAAGCTCACCATCAACCGAAGCTTCCTTGCTGCGCAGGGACAGACCACTCAGATGCACGTCCTTCAGGCCCGTCGTGTCTGCCACGGATTTCAGAGACACATCGTTCAACAATGCGCCCGGCAGATGCAGGATATGCGCACCACCTTCAAGCGTCAGATGGCTGCTTTGCGCCCCCACCGTCCCGGCAAGGTGAAAAACAGCCCCGTCCTGCGCGTTAGTCGGGGGGGTGGAATTGGAGAAATTCAGCGCGGACGAGAGTGTCAAATTCTGACTGCGAATTTCAAATGCCACAGGCAGCGCGCTTTGCAGATGACTCTGCCATGCCGCCGTACTCTGCTCCAAGGTGCCTGCGCTCCCCTGAACGCGCCACGCTGCGTTCTTCCAGCTGACATCGCTTCCAACGGCAAATTCTGCTGCAGGTCCATCCGCATCCAGATGAACGTTCGAGAGGTACACATCCTCGCGCAGAGCAGCCTGCCCCACGTGCAGATGCACGCGCGTCGGACGTATCCCATGCACCAACGCCCGAAAAACCTCAGGAACGCTCCGGAATGACACGTTAACGGGGCCAACATCATCTTCTATGGTCAGAAGACCACCAATACCCTGTACGTCCGGCAAGCCTGCATTTGGAAACAGTCGATGTGCATCTCTCAGGGACGGCCACTCTCCCTGCAAGGTCAGGCTGATGCCATGAAGATGCCGTGCATCGCGTATCTGTCCATCGACATTCAGCCAGTCACGCCGGGGCTCGGTACCGAGCGTCGTTCCAAGACTAAACGTCCAGGGGAGAGAGCCGTCGCGGAGAAGCGCAAGTGTTCCCACATGCCCCTGCATCGTAAAAGGCGTCCCTCCGTGAGCTCCCTGAAGACTGATCCACGGGCTGGGGCTGCGCAGACCTGCCAGATCGAGCAGCCTGACATCAAATCCACCACTCAGCCCGGAAACACTGTCTTTCCATTCCACGCTGCTATTTGTCAGATGGAGGGCGTCAACAGAAATATCCCAGTGCGCATCCACACGCTCTCCCGCACGCGTCGGAACTGGCAGGTTCACAGACTGAGCGGAAGGTGCAGGTGTCAGCGACCAATTGTACTGACCATCTGCATTGCGAAGCAAAGACAGACGGGCGCCATCGACAACAAAATCCTGCAGCCTCACTTCACGGTGAAGAAGCGCGAACATCGAAATACCGGCATGCACTGAACGAGCTGTCAGCAAAGGCTTCTGACCGTCATTGACCATGACGACATTCCCGGCCTCGAATGAAGGCCAGGGCAAAAGCTGGATCGTTGAACGTTCCATCTGGAGCGTGAGCCCCGTTTGGTGATGCAAAGCGGCAACCACATTGCGTCGCAGGGCGGCCTGATCGATCAGCATATGCGCTGCGACACTGGCGCCCACCATCACCACCAGCAGTACGATCAGTGCTCCGGCAATCTTTTTCATCGCGTTGCGCCTTTGCCTTTCACGCGCTTGGGAGCAGGCGTGTCACCCGCAGTGAAGCCCAGCGCCTTAAAAGTCTCACGCATATGTTGCGGCAATGCCGCCGTGACAGTCAGACGACCACCCGCAGGATGTGGAATATCGAGTTCACGGGCGTGAAGGTGCAGCCGATCCGTAAATCCTTCCGGATGTGCAGCCTTGCCGCCATAACGCGGATCTCCCAGAATCGGCGTGCCAATTGTCTCGCAGTGCACACGAAGCTGATGTGTGCGGCCCGTCAGGGGAGAGAGAGCGAGCCACGAGAGCTTCTTGCCGGCAGAATCGAGCGTTTCGTATTCACTTTTGGCCGAAGCAGCATCTTCTTCATCACGCGAAGCAGCGATCACAAGGGCAGCCCCACCTGCCCCGATCTTGGCAAGCGGTTGGTCGATAATACCGGAATCAGGTGTCGGGCGACCAACGACCACGGCCCAGTATGTCTTGCGAATATCACGACCACGGAAAGCCGCAGCGAGTTTGGCTGCAACACCTGGCGTGCGGGCAATCAGCAGAATGCCTGACGTATCGCGGTCAATACGATGCACCAACCGAGGTCTGTCGCCACCTTCTTCGCGCAGGCCTTCGAGCATCATATCGACATGCTTGGTGATGCCTGGGCCGCCCTGAGTCGCGAGGCCTGACGGCTTGTCGAGCACGATCAGATGGTCATCACGATAAATGACCATCTTCTCGATCTCGCGCGCAAGCCGCGGATCGGGCGGCGGCGGTGGGGCTGGCTGGCTGATATCGGGAAGCGGCGGGATGCGCACGCTCTGCCCGGGTGCAAGGCGCATGTTCGTCTGAACACGCCCCCCATCCACGCGGACCTGCCCCGTTCGGCACAGCTTCTGGAGCGCACCCTGCGTCAGGTTCGGGTAATGGCGTCTGAACCAGCGATCGAGGCGCAGATCGGCCTCGTCTTCGGTCACGATACGGTTAACGACTGTCATGGCTCGCGGGATGCCCGTTTGGCAGCCCGGATGTCCAGAAGTTTTCTGATTTTTCCTTCATGACCTCGCTCAGTAGGACGATAAAGTGTCGCCCGTTCCATGCCATCTGGGAAATAATTCTGTCCTGAAAATGCGTCTTCAGTGTCATGATCGTACTCATAACCCTTGCCGTATCCGAGATTACGCATGAGCTCGGTCGGAGCATTTCGGATGTGGGCAGGCGGTATGAGGCTACCGGTCTGACGCGCAAGCTGACGCGCAGCTTTATACGCCACATACACAGCGTTCGACTTCGGCGCCGTGGCCAGATGCGTCACGAGTTGAGCAAGCGCCAGTTCCCCTTCAGGCGAGCCGAGGCGCTCGTAAGTCTGCCATGCCGCAACCGCCAGCGGCAGGGCCGAAGGGTCCGCCTGCCCCACATCTTCTGCCGCAAAACGCGTCAGTCGGCGCGCGATGTAACGCGGGTCTTCTCCGCCTTCGAGCATACGTGCAAACCAGTAAAGCGCCGCATCAGGATCACTTCCACGAAGAGATTTATGCAGCGCGGAAATCAGATTGTAGTGCTCGTCCCGATCACGATCATAGAGAATGGCCCGGCGCGACAGTCTTGCCGCAAGATCACGAGGCGTCAGCAGCCGATCGGTATCGAGCGCCACAATCTGCTCGACCATATTCAGAAGATAGCGACCATCCCCGTCTGACATGGCACGCAGACTCGCACGCGCTTCCCGATCCAGCGGGAGCCCCCGCCCCGTCGCCTTTTCTGCGCGAACAAGCAACGCGTCCAGACTGGCATCATCAAGGCGGTTCAGCACCAGAACCTGGCAACGGGACAGCAGCGCTCCATTCAACGCGAAGGAAGGATTCTCCGTCGTGGCACCAATCAGAACGACCGTTCCGCGCTCGACATAGGGCAAAAACCCATCCTGCTGCGCACGGTTGAAACGATGGATCTCGTCGACGAACAGTAACGTTCCCTTGCCGGTTGCTGACTGCCGCATGTCGGCTTCATCAAAAGCCTTTCGCAGATCCGCAACACCAGAAAACACTGCCGAAATTTGCGAGAAGTAAAGATCCGCCCGACCGGCCAGCAATCTGGCAATCGTCGTCTTACCGCACCCCGGACCACCCCATAATATCAGGCTAGGCAGCGTGCCTCGGGCCAGCATGCGTGTAATCGTGCCCTCAGCGCCAAGGAGATGCTCCTGCCCTCGCACATCCTCGAGGGAGCGAGGGCGAAGGCGGTCGGCGAGTGGCTGCGTTCGAGGCGCAGAGCGTGGTGCCATGCGCGGCGCTTCGACATTTCTATCAGAACGACGCTCCTGACCGTGGCGCTCGCGCTGCCCTTTGTCTGGCGTGCCTCCAAACAGATCGGTCATGTCCGCCATTCTTGAAGTCTCCTGATACCCTGAGGGGGATCATAGACCTCTCAGCAGAACTGCGGAACCTTGCTGGTCGACACACTCTGCAGAACGGAAATTTCAAGCCGTGCAGGCGGAAGGATTGTCCAGAATTTCCGCAGGAAACAGTACCTTCCCGACATCATGCAAAAGGGCTGCTTTCACAACCTGCCTGCCATGTGAAGGCAATGTCGATATGTCTGGTCGTGAACCCTGCTAATGTTATCGGCACAAACATAATCATTTTCTAATGAGTAATATTACGCAATATTCCAGGTAAAAGCATGGTCAACGGGTTAACGGATACTTCCGGTGCGCCCACAGTTCCACGCACCGTGAAAGCAGCGGCAAGGATACCACCACCCTTTTCCGGGGTGAGAACATGGCCGATGCCAGGCAGGTGACTTGGTAGCGCATTAAGCCCGAAAAGCGGCACGATTGTGCCCTCCAGATTGACCCCGGAAGTATCGAGATCAATCGGTCCTTTTACCGTTGCACCCAGTGCCCCGTTACCGATAACGCCATCATGAAGCATCAAAACCCTACCCGCGACCTGCATCGGCATGGATAAGCGATCAACTTCAAAATGATCAGAATGGGTCGTTGCCCAGTGTAGCGGAGACAGGAACGAAACCGCCGTCAATGCACCTGGTGGGTGGAGGAACTCAAAACGGCTCATCTCCAGCTTACCCCTGAACGGGGGCAGCCCTGCTCCAAAACCCGAAACGCTCATGTCGCGATCAGTCAGCCTGACCAATGGTTTCAGGTCCGGCGTAAAAACACCGTCCAGATGGGCTTCCCCACCACTAATGCGGTCGTACAGACCAAGCCCGGCAAGCAATGCGCCAAGATCCTTGATATCCGCCTGAAATGGATGTTCTCGTCCGGAATTCTTTAATGTCGCGGTCAAATGTGTAGGGGCTTCAAGCGCGAATTGCCCGGATACAAGCTGCCCATTTCTCAGCTCAAAATGGGAAACCACACCCCCAACGGCTGCCTTAGGTCCATAAAAGACATGAGGGGCGTGCAGGTCGATAGACCAGGCCCCTGACGGTGTTTCGTCCTTATGGGCATGCCTTGGCTTTTCTGGCGTAGGAGCAGGTGATGCGAAAAGCGGCGCCAGATCCAATGGGTCCGCATCCAGATGCACGCCCACAGGCGCTGAGGCAGTTTCGGGAAGATCTATTCTGGCATCGCCCTGTGTGCGGCCGATGCGGAAACCTTCAAGGATTATTCCCCTCACCTTTCCAGCAACAGTCGTCCCGCGCCCAGCAATGGACAACGTACGCCCATGGGCCTGCAATTCATCAAGTGCTGTCACGTCATGACCGGCAAAGGCCAGATGCCCTGAGGCCTGAGCCGGCTCTCCCTCTGGCTTAGCCCAGATCGGAATCGTTATACCCGCATGCTCCAGATCCAGGGACAGGAGAAGGTCGGCCGTGTCATTCGCGCGCTGAACATAATGCGCCATCATAGACGCCTGCCCAGTAAACAACCCTTTCGGACCAATTCCCGCAATTTGCGCAGAATCAGGATCGATCAAGGCAGAAGCCGTGATGTCCTGAACAACCCGACTGCTTGCTCCAAAACGAAAATTCTCTTTCAGAGCGACATGCGTCTGGATACCACCAAGTGTGCCGTCTCCCGTAAGATCAAGGCCGTCTTCCGTCGCAGACATCCTGCCTGACGCACCATCAATAACACGCCCGAACAACACCGATCCAAGATGAACATGAGCATAATCAGCGCTCGCCTGAAAATGCATGTCACTGTTTTTGAGATGTGTGGTCAGGGGAAGCGTCAGGCGCGTCTTTGCAACCACATCACCAGACGGATTTGTAAATGGTAGCGGGTGACGCGAAAGCAAATGGAGGCGCGGATGTGCAAGGATTGTTAAGAAAGACGATAACGGCCCGTGCAGCGTGGTGTCGATATCGCCGCTCTGGTCTTTTTCAAGCAGCCCCGTGATGCGCACATTTCCGTCTGAGACAGCGATCAGACCGCCGTTCCCATCAGGTTGCTGACCTTTCCCGAAACTGACCACGAGCGCATCCGGGCCATCAAAACCAAGATGTGCTTCAAGCCCGGTCGCGGGTTCAATCGGCCGGAGCCAGTGCGCTGTAAGCCCATGGCCATCAAGACTGCCCTGTACGGTCGTAGGCTTGATGTGCTGGAGACCTCCGGCGGCATGCAGGTGTGACTGAAGGTGCAGACCTTCACCATGCCCGTCCGTGATGTTGCCCACGATCCAGCGTCGCGCACCACGCATCACGTTTTCAGGCCAGAGCGAGCCGAGCGTTGCGAAGCTGAAGCCGTCCAGATGGATTTCGGCATCGCCATCCATGCTTTGCGGATGGCGTAAATCGTCCAGACGTGCATTGCCCGATGCACCAAGATGCGTAATAGCACCTTCGCTATCTGCCACCGTTAGCGTAAGCTCGGTCAGTTCTAACCGTGTAGCCCCCAGAAGGCCCGGCGCATCCGTATTGAGATGCAGGGCCGCATGCGCTTCACGAATATCGAGCGGCGGCAGTGTTTTCTGCACGATATGCCCCGCACCAACCCGCAAATGCAGCAGGATATCGCGCAGTTGCGGCATGGCACCATGGGCCGGGAGTGTCAGATCCGCCTGCATCGAAACCGGTACACCCCACCGGGCAAGGGCTGGATCGAAAGCGGAAAGGTCTGATGGCGTGATGGGGGTGCTACTGACGGTCCAGCGGGATGCCGCGCCGGATTGTGAACCCTGGGCTGAAAAAAGCGTCTTTACGCTGCCGATCTGCAACGTCGTCTTTCCCCACCCCGTCCAGACGAAATCGTGGGAGTGGCGCGCGATCGGGAAGAGTCTGGTATGCGCTTCTATCGGCCCCAGCCTGAGTGTCTGCCCCTTCGGCAATCCCGTCATGGTAACGGTCACATCCTGCACGTCCAGCGCCGTCAGGCGGATAAGCTGGATCGGTGTCCCACGGCCTTTGTGCTGCTGATCCGGAAGATCGAGGTCCACATCGCCGTCATGTGCCCGGCGAAGAGCAAAATACGCGCCTTTGAGCCGCAGGGTTCGCGGAGACAGAATTCCCTTGGTCAGGGCTGAAAGCGAAAGGACTGTATCCGCTTCGGCCGCACGATCCGCAACCGTCCCATCCAGACGCAGAATTTTCAGATCCTGCGCAGCGAGTACAAGCCCTGAAGGAACACCTCTGGAGGATGGCTGCCAGGCAATTTTCAAGTCCGACCACCTCAGACGACCTGCTGGATGGCCCGGCCGTGGCCCCGAAGCAATTGCAACCGGCTCGAACAGTTTGGATGCGAACGTAACGTCCACAGGCCCGCGCGAAAGCTGCCATAGCAGCACAGAGGCCATCGCCGTAAAGATCGCGACAGGGAAAAAGATGACAATCGCCACCCAGCGCGCAACATGCAGATGTCGTGGCAGATTAAGTTGGGGGCGGCTCGGGTTTGAGAAGGCCATCTACGGTCCCGTCGGCACGTGTTCGGCCTCGTTGCTATCCGTGAAATGAGAAGGACTTCAGTCCTCCGCTGTCAGGTTCCGCGCAGCTTCGGCAACAAGTGCAGCATGGTCCGCAGGCTTTACCTTGCGCCAGATATTGCGCACGATCCCGTCTCCGTCCACGAGAAACGAACTGCGCTCCATCCCCATGTACGTCTTGCCATACATGGATTTCTCCACCCATGTCCCATAGGCCTCGGCAAGCTGGTGATCCTCATCCGAAGCAAGCGGAAATGTCAGGCCGAACTTCCCTGCAAACCGATCGATTTTCGCCACGGCGTCTGGGCTGACACCTATAACGGTCAGATCCAGTTTTCCTAATGCAGGGAGAGCCTCCTGAATGCCACATGCCTGTGTTGTGCAGCCGGGAGTATCAGCCTTCGGATAGAAATAGAGGAGGTAGGGTTTCCCACTAAGGGAAGCAGTGTCTACCGTCCGACCAGCAGAGGCAGGCAGGGAAAAAGCTGGGGCGCGGTCGCCTGTCTGAATGCTGGAAGTTGTCATTCCAGCATGATTGCCTGACCCGTCTCCCACGATCAAGTCATGGAAGACGGAGAAACGCGCTTTGTTCAATATCCAGGGTAACCCGGGTAGGCGGGGTATGAAGGATATACGGCAACCGGTGGTGGCTGAATGTAGCGAACAGGCGGCGGAGGCGGTGCGTACACAACCGGCGGCTGGACATAGGTTACCGGAGGGGGAGCGGACTGGGCCAGCATTGCACCGCCGACCATTCCGAGAGCCAGACCACCAAGCAGACCGCCTACAACTGCGCCACCATGGCCATGATGCCCACCGCGCCAGCCGGGACCGCCACCATATCCGGGTCCTGGGCCACCCCAGTGCGGGCCAGGGCCATAGCCACCGTGCCAATGGCCAGCCTGAGCCTGTGGAACAAATGCATTCGGTACGACGGCCGTGCCGATCAGCAGGGGCACAGCGAGGAAAGCTGCACGGGTGATGCGACGCATGGCGTAATCTCCTTGATCCAAAACCAGCATCGGATGCGAACATCTGCGCTGGCTACAAGACAAAGATGCCATCCGATCATGGCAGGAAAAGGCCCGCTTGGTGGCAGCTCTCAAACCAATTGTAACAGAAAGCCTTACCCCAGATCAGCGAGTTTCAGTGCCCGGATTCAATGCGGTGATAGCCTTCGGGCGGCTCAAAAAGCTGAGGATCCTGCGGAACCCTCGCTACTGAGACAGCTTGCACCACCAGACGGCCACTCTGTGTGGCCCCCAGCAACAGGCCATCATCCGTGTAACAGAAATCGGTCGGATGATTGTCCGTATCCGCACTTTCCCAAATCGTGCAGGCTTCTCCCGCGATCACGGCAGGTCCGACCTTGCGCCATGATCCGGAAGCAGGCGTTCCAGGGGCCGAAAATGCCCCGCCCGGCGCCTCGGTCAGCGCGACGCTGTGGTCTGCCGTATTCAGCACCATGAGTTTATGCGCCTTGTAATCTGTCAGCATGATCGTGGCAGAACCCTCAGGGTCAATACGCTGGCGCCATGTGGCACTCGTCCAGCGCATTCTCTGATGCAGCTGCACATCACCATGCCCGGCAAGGCGGTAGGTAATATCCGCATCATGCAATGGCGTGACGAGAGGAGCGACACCGCCAGAACCCGAAGCTGCTGACGATGAAGTTTCCATAACCTGTGCATGTGCTACGCCAGCCGACGCAATCAGCAGAAGGGCAAACACCAACCTCATTTCTGAGGCGCCGCAACAGAAGGGCCACTGGGAGGCTGATCGGCATGAGATGTAGTGCCATCGCCTGCGGAGTCGTTAGGAACGGAAGGCTGACTCAGATCCTGAGGTGCGAGAGCAGGCTGTCCCGAAGTGGCCCCCACGGCGCCAGCCACTGGAGCACCCGGAACGGGCGGCGCTGCCTGCGTCCCACCAGAAGCCTCTCCGGAAGAAGGAATGCGGTGATGAGGCTGAATCCGCTCAAAGCCTTCAGGTGGCAGAAAGAGCGAGGCGGGAATATCATTATAAGAGACCTTCTGCGCCACGAGTGACCCCTCAACACCATCCGCGTCCACACCGCTCTCAGACAGGATCACGCCGTCTTCAGTGACACAGGCGGACGCTTTGCCATGAGACGTATCGATGGACCATTTATGGCACGCAACACCTGCGATATTGCCTTCTCCGGCAGGCGTATAATGCATCGTCAGGTCGAGCAGGAACGGATTGCGCAGACCTTCTCGCGGCGAAAACTGCGTGTAGACGCGCTGAGACAGCATGACGAGCGTCACTTTCTGGTTCGGGCGATCGAGAATGGTCACGCCATGCCCATCGGACGAATCAATACGCAGCAAATCACCCGAACCGGAAAAATAGACCTTCACATCCTGTGATTGCGGAGACGTTTTGCTCGCCAGCATACGGTACGTCACGGTGACGTCACGCGTCGGCGCGAGGCGAGGGTGATCGTCGGCATGTGCGGAAAAGGACTGGCCAGCGAGCATAAGGCCAGCAGCCAGGGCAAAGGAACGTCCACTGAGGAACAGGTTCATGACGGATCTCCCGAATGTCGCCGCAGAGGCACGATGAACTCGCGCAAGGCGGAAAGACTGAAATCACATGGCCATGACGCCTTGACCGTCAAAGCCTGATGAAGCAAGGCGCGGTAATCATCGGCCGGAATGCCGATCCCCCCGAGCCCTGTCAGATGTGACGTTGTATACTGCGTATCCAGAAGGCGATAGCGCCCCTTCTGCAGTCCGGCGACAAGATGAACGAGCGCAAGCTTCGATACATCGCTTTCACGGGAGAACATGCTCTCTCCGAAAAAAGCCCCGGCGAGGGAGACCCCATAAAGCCCGCCTACCAGCTTTCCATCGCGCCGGACCTCAACCGAATGCGCCTGCCCCATGCCATGCAGGGCGCAGTACAGACCGCGAATGCGCTCGCTGATCCATGTGTCTTCACGCCCGGGAGCTGGTTCGGCGCAGGCATCCATCACCTCTGCGAAGGCCGTATCGGAAGACACCGAATATTTGCCCGAAAGAGCAAGCCTCATAAGCTTCCGCGATACGATCATGCCGTCCAGAGGAAGAATTCCGCGCTCCTCTGGTGAATACCATTCCAGTTCAGGGCTGTCCCGGTCGGGCGCCATCGGAAACAGACCCGATGCATATGCTCTCAGGACAAGTTCCGGAGTAATGTCAGTCATGAAGCCAAAGTCTTTTCAACAATTCTGTATATTCAATGCACACTTGAAGAGAGATCTCTGGCGCTTGCACATCTGACTGTGATAGGCCCGGTTCGGCTTCAAGGGAATAAACCATGCCGCTCGCTTTTGTTTATGCGACCTGTCTTGTCATTATCGGAATACTGCGTCTGATCGCTCCGGGCTGGCACGGCGTGTTTTCCATGCTCGCCGTGGTCTGCCTGATCGGGATTGTGATCTCCGGGACCTTGGATCTCTGGCGTTCCCGTAGCCACCAGGTGCGCGGATAACACCACGGCCTGCTCTTTCGCGTTCAGAGCAGCCCGGCAAACACCAGAAGTAGCCCCAGGATCGAGACGAACCATATCATTGTCCGCCGCGGGCCCCAGCCATACGCATAGGCCGGAACATAAAGCACCCGTGCCCAGAAATAGAGGCCCGCACCCCACGCGACCATCCTGCCATCATGCCCCGACACATGGGCAAGCAGCACCGCGCCGATAAAAATCGGCAGCGTCTCGAACAGGTTCTGCTGCGCCCGGCTGAGACGCGCAGCAACACCAGTATAGTGCGGCAGCTCGCCATCACGATTGCCCATCGCCCAGCTTGTGCTGTCCTGCTGGCGCTTGGCCGCAGCTGCAAGGAATATCTGGGCTAACGCCAGAAAAAGCGTACAGCCCAGCCATATCAGACCCGTAGACATTCTTTACTCCTGCGATGCAGTTCAGCAGACCGTCAGGAAAACGTCTCGGACGCCCCTTCCCGCATATCTTCCGCTGCTTCACGAACGGCCACGCCATGCTTTCGTTCCAGACGACGGATCGTGAAATGTGCCCGCGCAACAGCGCGATAATGGGCCAGAAACGCAGCATTCAAAGACGCACCACAAAGCGCACCGGCCACAGGAACCATCTGAACTGCGAATTTACGCGACAGGCCAATGCCGTAATGAGAGGCAACCTCAGCAACCAGCATCACGACCGGACGACCACGTAGCAAAGCCCGAGCGGAGAAGAAGCCGAGTTCGTTTTCCTCATCCTTGCGACCACTGACAAAACTTCTGAGCGCAAACACTTCCAGACAGGCGCGGCGCGTGTCTTCGTCCCGCAGGTCCTCCCCCTCCTCGCGTGCGACCTGCGCGATCTCACGCATGATGGTGAGCGTGGTGAAGCCGATATCCGGGGCAATCCCGATGATGCCACCAAACCCTCCCAAGGCGCCGGAAACAGCAACTGCCGCCTGACCGGCATTCTCGCGCCAGGGCGCACGCTCAGCAGGGACGTCGTTGTTGATGCCGACAATCGCGACATTGAATGCGCGGCTGATGGCTATCTCGGCAGTCTTCTGGATCTTTTCCTGAACTGACGGCGCCAGCCCTATACCCTTCAGACCGAGTCGGGCAGCCTGCCCTACCGCCCCCCCCATGAGGTCAGCCAGACGCACCAGCACGCCACGCCCCTGTTCAACCTTCGCCAGAACAGACTGAAGCTGTGCAAGCGAGTCCCCATCCAGCGCGAGGGATGCAAATTGGCTGGTTGGAAGCTGCGAGCCATTCTCTACGGTCATGGCGATCAAAACTCCTGTTCGTAAGACCTGAAACCAGTTACCCGGTATCCAGCTTTATAACGTATCATGAGGGCATCGGGCTTCATGCCAGCGCCCTCAGGGGAAGGAGAGTGACCAAAATGACCACATCGCCCAGGTGGATCCTTTCCATCCCCATTCTAGCCACCGTGCTGGCCTCACCGGCCATAGCAGCACATCCGCATCATTCTCATGCTTCGGGTGCAGTGAATACCCTTGCGCCTTCCACGCCGTCTCTCGCAACTGCACAGAAGCCTCTCACACCGGCCCAGCAGGTCGCATTGCCCGATGGTGGCGCCCCTCCACCGCCACATGGTTATGAAGAGGTCGAGGACTCGGAGACAGCTCTTGCCAACTACAGCGCCACGGTACGAACGCATGAGCCGCTAGGCTTGCCCGGCCCCAACGCAGAGCAGAAAACCAACGGCCCGAACAATCTGCCGTCGCATTTCAGCATCTTCGGCGTTCCGGTCATTTTCAATGCCCCAGTAACATCGCCCTATTATAACGAAGACACCCCCGCGACCTATGCCGGGCATCCGTCAAATGGTCAGACGAATATTCTGGTGAACGGGGACGCATCCCCCATTCACTAAGATTAAGACTCGCGACAGCCCGGCTACTTTGCCGGGCGGACCCACGCACCCCGGTCCGTCAGATACCGAAATTCATCATCCGTTACCGGCGCTACAGACAGGCGTGACTGCTTGAGAAGAGCCATTTCCGAAAGCTCTGGGTCAGCCTTAATGCCTGCAAGGCTAATCGGCTTACCGAACGCTCCATAAGCCCTGACATCAACGCAGACCCATCGCGGGTCTTCTGACGTAGGGTCCGGATAAGCTTCCCGCACCACTTCAACCACGCCCACGATACGCTTCTCACTGACCGAGTGGTAAAAAAACGCCAGATCACCAGTCTTCATGGCTGCGAGATTGTTGCGCGCCTGATAGTTGCGCACCCCCGTCCATGGCTCGACCACATTATGCACCTGCTGTGCCCATGAAAATGCTTCGGGTTCAGATTTTACAAGCCAGTACGCCACACGTTTCTCCTCCGCCGAACACGACCATTTGCCCGTCACTCAGGTAAACGTGATAACAGTGATCGGAACAATGAGACAACGCGCCCCTTTCGCCGCGGAGTACTTCGGACTATTTCAAACGGGAACCTTTACGGAGTTGCAAGTTCCCGTGCGCGCCACGCCCAATCTGCTCCATCGATACGCCAATCCGGGGCAGTTCCTGCGGTTGTCCCGCGTCCTTCTCCCCTGGCTGACAGCCGGAGCGTTGCTATTTCTCGGCGCCGGAGTTGCGTGGGGCCTGTTCTTTGCTCCGGCAGACTGGCAGCAAGGCGAGACTGTCCGCATCATGTACGTGCATGTGCCGATGGCCTGGCTCGCATCCTCCTGTTATCTCGGACTTGCCGTCTGCAGCGTGCTTTCTCTGGTTTGGCGTCATCCTCTGGCTGATCTGGCTGCGATCGAGATTGGTCCTGTCGGAGCCTGCGCTGCCGCACTTTGCCTTGTCACAGGCTCCCTTTGGGGTGAGCCAATGTGGGGGACATGGTGGGTGTGGGATGCACGGCTGACATCCGTTCTGGTCCTGTTTTTCCTGTATCTGGGTCATATCGCCCTAATCCGCGCATTCGACGAACCCGCACGCGGCCAGAAAGCCGCCGCTGTTCTGGCGCTCGCAGGTGCCGTTGACCTGCCGATCATCAAATTCAGTGTGCAATGGTGGAACACCCTGCACCAGCCAGACAGCATCACGCTGACCGGCGCCCCCACCATGTCCCTGACCATGCTGTGGCCTCTGCTGCTCACAACGCTTGGCTTTACGCTTGGTGTTGCCGCCGTCATTTTCACGCGGCTCAGCGCCGCCATCCACGAAAGCCGCACGCGCCAACTTCTGGCACGGTCGCGCCTTGATCGCACGGATACGCACGCCGCATGACCAATCTTCCCGCTCACTGGCAATACATCGCGGCATCCTACGCCCTGACACTGGGTTGCTCGGCTTTTCTGGCCATCAGCGCGATGCTGCGCCTCAGGCGTTCAAAAGCCCGTTTAGCCGCTGTTGAAGGCCACAGCCGACGCCGGGGAACTGCAGCATGAAGCGCAAGACACGCCGTCTGTGGATGGTCATTGCATGCGTGGCCTGTATCGGCTCGGCAGCTGGCCTCACGCTCCGGGCTTTCTCATCGAATATCGTCTTCTTCATGGCCCCGTCCCAGCTCAAGGCACACCCGCCCGCCGCAGACCGGACGGTGCGGCTGGGCGGGATGGTCGTTGCGGGCTCCCTGCACCGCGAAACCCATAACGGCGAGCCCGTAAACGCTTTCCAGATTACAGACGGACAGGCGGCAATCGAGGTGCACTTCACCGGCATCCTGCCCGACCTGTTCCGCGAAGGACAAAGCGTTGTGGCCCTTGGCAGCCTCCAGCGGGATGGTGATTTCACCGCCAGCGAAGTGCTCGCCAAACATGATGAAACATACATGCCCAAAGAAGTTGCAGACGAACTCAAGCGCACCGGAAAATGGGATCCGCGCTTTGGCAAGGCACCAGATGCCTCAAGCTGGGACACCATGACGGCGAAGAAGCCCGCCTCTGATACCCAGTCCTTAAAGACCGGAGGCTGATTTTTCATGTTCGGACCTGAACAGGGCCATTTTGCCCTGGCCCTCGCTTGCGTTCTTGCGCTTGTCCAGTTTGTTCTCCCACTCTGGGGAGCAGCCCGCCGCAATGGCCGTATGGTGGCCTTGGCCCCATACCTTGCCGTATCGCAGCTCATCGCTCTGGCAATGTCTTTCGCATGCCTCGTGCTCTCTGCCGTACGAGACGATTTCTCAGTCCAGAACGTCGCGGCTAACTCCTCCATCGCTAAACCGCTGCTCTATAAAATCACCGGCGTGTGGGGAAATCACGAGGGCTCTGTCCTTCTATGGACCCTCATTCTCGGCCTTTGCGGCGCGGCAGTATCGGTTTTCGGCCGCAACCTCCCCGATATCCTTCGCGCCCGTGTCCTTGCGATCCTTGGTGGGGTTTCGGCAGGCTTCCAGCTCTTCTGCCTTCTGACATCTGATCCATTCGAGCGGGTGTTCCCCGCCCCTATGGATGGTCAGGGCATGAACCCGCTTCTGCAGGACCCCGGCCTCGCATTCCACCCTCCTATTCTCTACACCGGCTATGTCGGCTTCGCGGTGCCTTTTGCGTTCGCTGTAGCCGCATTGATCGAGGGACGTGTCGATGCCGCATGGGGCCGATGGGTCCGTCCTTGGGCAGTCGCAGCCTGGTGCTTCCTGACCTGCGGGATCGCGCTGGGTTCCTGGTGGTCCTATTATGTCCTCGGATGGGGTGGCTACTGGTTCTGGGATCCAGTCGAAAATGCGTCCCTGATCCCATGGCTTACAGGCACTGCCCTCGTACATTCCGCAATCGTCGTGGAAAAGCGCGAAGGCCTGAAAATCTGGACGGTCCTGCTTGCCATCGCGACGTTCTCATTCTCACTCTCGGGCACGTTCCTTGTCCGCTCCGGGATTCTGAACTCGGTCCACGCCTTCGCTAACGACCCCGCACGCGGCGTGTTCATTCTCGGCCTGCTGGCTCTGGTCATTGGCGGATCGCTGGCACTGTTTGCATGGCGCGCACCGTCACTGACGTCGGGAGGTCTGTTCTCGCCGATCTCCCGTGAAGGATCTCTGGTCCTGAACAACATCCTGTTGTGCTCGATTTGCGCGGTCGTGGTGACGGGCACCATGTACCCGCCATTCATGCAGCTTCTGTTCGGGCGCACGATCTCGGTGGGCAAGCCCTTTTTTGACTCCGCCACCATTCCGCTCACGCTGCCTCTACTCCTTGCGATGGGCGTCGGAACGGCACTTCCATGGAAACGGGCGCAGCTCGCCAAAACATTCTCGCATCTTTATGCCGCCACAGGTGTTGCGGCTATTGGTGTCGTACTATGCTTCTGGAAGCTTTCCGGGATACTCCCGGTCGCCTGCGGTATTCTGGCCATCTGGGTGATTGCGGCTTCCGTGTCGGACGTTCTGCGCCGCCTGGGCCTTGGCCATACTGGCGTTCGGGGCATGATTGCCCGTGCGCGCTCCCTGCCTCGCTCAAGCTGGGGCGCCGCACTCGCACATATCGGGGCCGGCATCGTGGTGCTGGGTCTTTGCGGAATGTCACAGGCCGAGCATGCGATCGTTGAAATCCATGTTGGCGAAACACGCAGCCTCGGCGGCGATGACTGGACCCTGCTGGACGTACATGACCGTATCGGCCCGAATTACAAAGCCATGCGGGCGGACATCGCAATCCATCACAATGGCCGTCTCGTGACAATCATGCACCCCGAGCGCAGGGACTTCACCACCCAGAACCAGACGACAACTGAAGTCTCGATCCACACCAATCTGATTACGGATCTTTACGGTGTGATCGGGGACCGTCATGGTTCTGGCGCAAACACCACTTACGTCCTGCGCCTGCACCGCAACCCGTTGGCACCATGGATGTGGCTTGGTGGGCTTGTGATGGCCATTGGCGGCGCGTTCTCCCTCTCGGACCGTCGCCTGCGGGTTGGAGCCCCCAAGCGCTCCAGCATCCGCAACATGGCTCGTGCCTGAACAGATAAGGGGCTGAGAATGAACGCCACCCGACGCGGTATCATCACCGCGCTTCCCATCGTTGGCGCCGGAGTGCTGGGACTGGGATTCTGGCGCATCCTGAGTGGAATGCGCACAGGCACCTTTGATCCGCGCGCCATTAACAACCCTCAGGTCGGCAAGCCTGTCCCCAATTTCGCCATACCCGGACTACCGGGTTTGGGAGATGGCTTCACGGACGCCGAACTCCGCGCCCAGACACGCCCGGTTCTAGTCAATTTCTTTGCTTCCTGGTGTATTCCCTGCGTGCAGGAAATGCCTGGCCTGCGCGCCATATCGCGCGACCTCCCAATCTGGGGCGTGGCCTATGAAGACAAACCCGAAAATGCGAGCGCATTTGTGAAGCGTGATGGCACACCATATGCCCGCGTCGCATCGGACCGGCATGGTCGGGTTGCGATCGACTGGGGCGTGACGGGCGTCCCGGAGAGTTTTCTGGTGATGCCCGGCGGCCGTATCGTCTGGCACGGAAGTGCTGCCCTTGATCCAGCGCTCTTCGAGTCCGAGATTCGTCCGCATCTGGCGAGGCTCTGAATGAAACGGCTTTCAGCTATCCTGCTTGCTGCGGGTCTTGTCTGTGGTGGCGTGGCTTTTGCCGTGGATGATCCGTCCGAGATGCTGCCGAATCCGGCGCAGGAAAAGCGCGCCGAGGCCATAGGCGCCCATCTGCGCTGCCTTGTGTGTCAGAATGAAAGCATTGAGGACAGCAGTGCGCCCCTAGCCCGTGATCTGCGCAAGGTGGTTCGTGAACAGGTCGCCGCAGGCAAGAGCGACCAACAGATCATGGACTGGATGACACAGCGCTACGGAGAATTTATCCGGCTTGCGCCCACTTTCTCCCTGTCCACTGCACTTTTGTGGCTGATGCCGCTTGTTGCTCTGATCGCAGGACTTCTTATTGCCTGGCGTACGGCCATGCGCCGTGTCGCCACCCCTTCGCCGCTCACAGATAATGAGCGCGCACGTCTGGATGCCCTTTCGGGCCGGGAGTAGATTTTGTTCTGGTTGGGAATCCTGATTGTTGCGGCCATTGTGCTTATTCCGTCTCTTATGGGACTGCGCCGTGTCCGCCACCGCGTGGACGCACGAGACTCGGCGCTTGCCCTGTACAGAGGGCAACTCACGGAACTCGACCGGGATCGCACGATCGGCCTGCTGAACGGCGAGGAATTTGATGCAGCACGACTGGAAATCCAGCGACGCCTTCTGGCTGCCGATGAAGCAGCAGCCGACCCTGAGCTGAAAACCGCAACAGGACGCAGCCTGACACCACTCATCGGCATCGCTGTCCTCATCCCTCTTGCAGCATTTGGCCTTTATATCGTCAACGGCCATCCATCCCTGCCTCCGCAGCCACTCTCAGAACGGCACACGACACCGGATCCAAAAGCACTGGAGATGATCCGCAAGCTTCAGGCCGAAGTCACATCCATGGCCGCGACGGACCCGAATTATGCCATGGGGCACATGCTTCTCGGCCAGGTTGAGGAGCGCGAAGGCCTGACACAGGACGCGATCAAGGACTGGAAAGCCGCTCTTGAGGCACATTTCACGCCAGAACTGGCAATCCGGCTTGCAGAACTGCAGAGCCAGCAGCTAGGTCATATATCTCCGGAAAGTCTGGAACTGTATCGCCGCGCCCTGGCAGAGGCCCCTCCCAATGCTCCATGGCGTATGGCGGTGGAAGCCCGTATTGCCGTGGGTGAACATCAGGAGAATAACGGCCAGTGATGGAACCCGCCCTCACCGCAATCGTCCTCTGCCCGGTTTGTCGGCAGAAGATCCGCCCAACCGCTGAAAGCTGCCCGCATTGCGGCGCGGCGCGTCATTTTGGCCCTACACACATCGAATCAGCAGTCTGCGCGCTTGCGGGCCTGATTATCCTTCCAGCCCTTTCGACGCTGATCCTGCCTGTCTCACTCTGGACCATTATCTTCGCAGGTGTAGGGCTGGCCTCGGGTTTCCTGTTCTCACATAACCGTTTCGGCGGAGACCGCTGGCTGAACCCCAAATAATCCGGCAGAGGCACCCTGTCCTTCGGGGAGGGATCCTTTGCCGTGAACGCTACGGAGCCGTTGAGGTCCGCCCACCCGGGTCAGCACTGCTGGGCCGGGCGTCTGCATATTCCCCCTGCACGAAAGCCCGAACATATCATGAGCCGCATCGAAACCGATGGTCTGGGAAAGATCGAAGTCTCGGATGATGTCCTTTGGGGCGCACAGACCCAGCGCTCCCTCCAGTATTTCAGCATCGGCCGCGAGCTGATCCCGCATGAAATGATCGAGGCTTTCGCGATCTTCAAAAGTGCCTGCGCCGTCTCGAACGCAGCCAGTGGCCGCCTCTCCGAGGAGCGCCGTGACCTTATCCTGAAGGTCTGCACCGAAATTACGGACGGCCAGCACGACAGCATGTTTCCGTTGCATGTTTGGATGACCGGCTCGGGCACGCAGTTCAACATGAACATCAACGAGGTGATTTCAAACCGTGCGAGCCAGCTCACGGGCAACGCACTGGGCAGCAAGATTCCGCTGCACCCGAATGATCACGTCAACATGTCACAATCATCCAACGACAGCTTTCCCAGTGCGATGCATATTGCTGCCGTCCTTGGAACGCATCGCCGACTGATCCCAGCCCTGGCCCGCCTGCGGGACGCCATTGCCCAGAAGGCTGAGGAATGGCGCGATCTGGTCAAGGTCGGGCGGACGCATCTTCAGGATGCTGTTCCCATCACGCTCGGTCAGGAATGGTACGGCTATGCCGGCATGCTGACCGAAAACATCGCCCGCCTGGAAGCCGCCCGGGACGGGTTACTGCCACTGGCTCTCGGCGGCACGGCGCTGGGCACCGGGGTTAATACGGATGTCGGGTTTGACACCCGCGCCTGCGCAGAAATCGCACGTGTCACTGGCCTCACCTTTAGTAGCGGCGAAAACAAGTTCGCATTGCAGGGCGCACATGACGCGCTGGCACATCTCTCTGGTTGCCTGCGCACAACAGCGGGCAGCCTGTTCAAGATTGCCAACGACATCCGCCTCCTCGCCTGCGGCCCGCGTGCAGGTTTCGGAGAGCTGCACCTTCCCGAAAACGAGCCCGGCTCTTCCATTATGCCCGGCAAAATTAACCCGACACAGGCGGAAGCCCTCGCAATGCTGGCCATTCAGGTCATGAGTAATGACGTGGCTGTTGGCTTCGGCAGTGCATCGGGCATGCTGGACATGAATGTTTACAAGCCGCTCATGATCCACAACATCATGCAGGGCATCACCCTCCTTCATGATGGCTCGGAAAACTTCCGCAAATACCTTGTGAAAGGCATCAAGCCGAACCGGGAACGAATCCAGCATGATCTGGAGCGCTCGCTCGTGCTCGTTACTGCCCTTTCCCCTGCCATCGGCTACGACAAGGCCTCACAGGTCGCACATCATGCCATGGAAAAAGGCCAAAGCCCGCGTGAAGCTGCACTCGAACTCGGCTTCATGACGTCCGAGGAATACGATCGGGTGGCTGATCCACGACTGATGCTCGGACCCAACATCAAGGTCTGAGGCAGACATCTGTGCCCGGGCATGACGAAAACTTCATGCCCGGTCGGTAGCGACCATGACGTCAGCCTGATACCCGGTAAAGACTTTTGTTTCTTTATCCGGAGACGACCGACACATGATGTCCCGCCGCGCGCTGCTTTTTTCCCTCTTGCTCCTCTCCCCCGTAGCGGCCCATGCTGCCGAGGCTCCTAAGGCCACGCCAACCCCAGCGGCTCCGGCCTCGGCAGACAGCTTCAAGGGTCAGGCCGCGCTGCTGCCTGCGGACTCAGTCACAAAACATCATCTCAACGGAATTGCTTACACTGCCCATGCCGGGACGCTGATCCTGCGTGACAGTGACGGAAAGCCGACTGCGCGGATGTTTTACGTTGCTTACACAAAGGATGGCGCATCTGCGGGCACACGCCCCGTCTCCTACTTTTTCAATGGCGGCCCTGGTGCGGCAACGGCCTATCTGAACCTCGGCGCTGCAGGCCCCAAGGTTCTGAACATGCCCGAAAAAGACCCCACTGACGGCACCCATGCCAAACTTGGGGACAACCCGGACAGCTGGCTTCCTGCAACAGACATGGTTTTCATAGATGCTGTCGGCACCGGATATTCCCGGCCCACTGATCCGACCAAAGCCGGAGACACATTCTATGGTGTGAAACAGGATGCAAGCGCGTTTGCCAAAGCCATCGAACTCTGGACTGCCAACAATAACCGCCAGTCCTCCCCGCACTATCTTGTAGGCGAAAGCTACGGCGGCATCCGCTCCATCCAGGTCGCGAATGCGCTTCAGATGGAACAGGGCATTCTCCTCAACGGTATTGTCATGCTCTCGCCAGCTCTGGAAATGCCCCTGCTTGATACGGACAACAACCCTCTCTCGGCAGCACTCCTCATGCCGAGCCTGATTTCTGCGCACCAGAACCAGAGCGTCACGCCAGAAAGCGCAGCCGCTGCATATGAATGGGCGATGGGTCCATATCTGACCAAAGTAGCCAACCGGATCCCGACCGGCGAAGACGCCAAATCTTTCTATGCAGATATCGCTGCCCGCACCGGCCTGCCAGCTGAGATCATCGCAAAGGAACATGGCGTTCCAGCCGTTGGCGCGCATGACATCATGTCACGTAATGGCCGCCTTTACGGCCTGTATGACTTCACCCAGTCCATCGCCGACCCGGCTTCGGACGGTCTGGGAGACAGCCCTGATCCAACATTGTTCGGCTTTGGCCGGGCCTACGGCAACGCATTCTCAGGTTATGCGGCTAATGATCTCGGATTTCGCACGCCGCTGACCTATGACCTGTTGTCCATGAGCGTGAATGCAAGCTGGAAATGGAGCGACGGTGGCCCCGCGCCAATCCATCAGATCCCGGTGCTCAACAAGCTTCTGGCACTCGATCCCGGCCTGCGCGTTTTCGTTGCCAATGGCTATTATGACCTCGCCTGCCCCTTCGGCACGGCACGCTGGATGAAAGACCATCTGACGGTAGGGGCCGAGCGCGTTTCGCTACATCTCTATCAGGGCGGGCACATGCTCTATACCCGCCCGGCCAGCCGCCATGCGCTTGCGCAGGATGTAAACGCATGGATGCAGCAGGACGCGGCACAATAAATTGACACCAACAAACTGGTAGCGATAAATGGAGGAGAACACAGCCGGAACGTCCTGATCCGGCCGACCTCCTCCGACCTCGCAAACAATGCCCATCCATGATCTGTAGCGGGAAAGCTCTCCAGCAGATATAATCGCTTCCTGCTCCACACATTGAATGGTGAAGTTTGACCGCCCCACAAGAGCCTTCTTCCAAGTCCTCACGGTCTCTGTCGGAGGCTCTGGTCACGTCATGTGACCGTGAACCCATTCATCGGCCCGATGCCATTCAACCTTACGGCCTCTTGCTGATCGCAGACGCCAAAACCCTTTCGGTCATTGCCGGGGCGGGACATATTGAAGAGCGCCTTGCATCGGACTGGCTGGGGCAAGCACTGCCTTCATTGCTAGGAATTTCCCGGGCAAGGCTAGAAACGCCTCATATGCCGTCCCTGTCCGACGTCCGCGTGAAGGGCCTTAATGGCGAAACCTTCAGTGCGATCCGCAGAAACTCGGATTCACATGTATATGTCGAACTGGAGCCACTGCAGGAAGAAAAACTCCTGACATGGGATATCTTCGGCGAAATTGACGCCACGGCTGAGCGCTTCGAGCTTTGCCCTGACATTACTGAAGTGTGCCACAAAGGCGCGCAGATTTTTCGTCAGCTCATGGGCTATGACAGAGTCGTCGTATATCGCTTTCTCGAAGATGGCAGCGGACAGGTCATTGCAGAAAGTCGTTCTGACGCCCTGCCAACATTGCTCAACCATCATTTTCCCGCTTCCGACATTCCTCGTCAGGCCCGGCAGCTCTATATCCGCAACCGCATCCGCGTCATTCCGGATGTGTCTTACGAAGCAGCCCCCATTCGCCCACAGAGCGCGGGTCTGTCGGGTATGGATATGAGCGATGTCCAGCTCCGCAGTGTTTCCCCCGTCCACTTGCAATACATGAAGAACATGGGGATCGCCGCCTCGGCTTCGGTGTCGCTAATCGTGGATGGCATGTTGTGGGGCCTCATTGCATGCCACAACGTCACGCCGAGACAGGTCGGTGAAGACGTACGTGCAGCCTGCCGGACACTTGCCGGCGTTATGGCACGCCAACTCCGCAACAAGGAAGAACTGGTCACATACCAGGAGCGTCTGCGCCTTCGAAATGCGATGGAATTCCTGTCATCGCGGATGGACACCCAGGCATCCGTGCTCGACAGCGTACGCGCCCTCGCGCCTGATCTTCAGACCCTGTTTCCATGTGATGGCTTTGCGATCGTCTGCGGAACAGAAGTTTTTAAAAGCGGCATCCTGCCCGAAAAATCCAACATCCTGCTCATGAGGGACTGGCTGCGCCTGAAAAGCAACTATGGCGTCTTCAGCACCAGCAATCTTGAAGCTATTTTCCCCGGTGCTGCACACTATCCAGAATTGTCCGCAGGCGTTCTGGCAATCACTCTTCCTTTCCAGAAACCAATCGTTTTGATTTGGTCACGAATCGAGCTGGTTGAAACCATTGAATGGGCTGGCAATCCTCACAAGGCAGGACCCGACGAGCAGGGAAACCTTCATCCCCGTACGTCTTTCAAGACCTGGGAACAGACAGTCCGCGGTCGTGCACCCCGATGGAACAACGAGCAGATACAGGCCGCCCGCCGTCTGCGCAGAACGCTGATAGAAGACCACCAAAACCAGCAATTGAGGGAACTGAACCACACGCTGAACACGACATTGCAGGAGCGGGAAAATCTTCTGCAACAGAAAGACTTTCTGATCCGGGAGGTTAACCACCGTGTCCAGAATTCCCTTCAAATGGTCACGTCGTTTCTCAAACTCCAGACGCGCGGCACGAGTAATGAGGAAACAGCCAAGGCCCTTGGCGAGGCTCAAAATCGCATCTCTGCCATCGGCCTTGTGCACCGGCGACTGTATCGTGATGACCATTTTGGCCTGATAGATCTCGCCCGCTATCTTGAAGAACTGATGCAAGAACTGTGCCTTTCCCTCGGTGAAGGCTGGAAACAGCAGTTACGGCTATCGCTTGTCTCGGTCCTGATTTCTGCAGATCGCGCCATCAACGTGGGCCTGCTGTTGACCGAACTCGTCATCAATACCAGCAAATATGCCTATAATGGTGCCGCAGGGCCTCTCCGGATTTGCCTCACTCAGGTGAATGAACGCATCGTTCTCACGGTGGCGGATCAGGGGCAGAACTCCATCAAGCTGGAATCAAGTCAGGGCTTCGGCACGCGCATGATGAAGGCGGTGGTGAGCAGCCTGTCCGGGGTTATTGCGTACAATAACCTCTCTCCGGGCCTTCAGGCCGTCATCACGATCCCTATAGAAATCTCCCAACAGCAGCATGACTTCATGCACCCTGATCCGGACAGCGCCCCGCAGGGCCTATAAAGCAATTCGGCCTCCCTTCCGGAAGGAAAGGAGGCCGAATTTTCTTTGCCGTACAGAGAAAAAAGTAAGGGCCACTCAGGAAACGAGCTTGCCTTCCTTGTCCACCAGACTGATCGGGTAATCCCCGGTAAAGCAGGCGTCACAGTAGCGCCCAGCACCTTCTGCGCGGCTTTCATGCCCCAGTGCCCGATACAGGCCATCGAAGCTCATGAATGCAAGACTATCAACACCGATGGCCTCACGCATTTCCTCAAGCGTATGCGTCGCGGCCATGAGCTTGCTCTCCTCAGGCGTATCAATGCCATAGAAACAGGCATGTTTGGTCGGAGGAGACGTAATGCGCATGTGCACTTCAGTCGCACCAGCCGCGCGAACCATATCCACGATCTTGCGCGATGTGGTTCCGCGCACGATGGAGTCGTCCACAAGAATGACGCGCTTACCAGCCAGAACCGGGCGGTTGGCAGAGTGCTTCATCTTGACGCCAAGATTGCGGATCTGATCCGTGGGTTCGATGAAGGTGCGGCCAACATAGTGGTTGCGGATAATCCCCAACTCAAAAGGAATGCCGCTCTCAGCCGCATAGCCAATCGCTGAGGGCACCCCAGAGTCCGGAACCGGAACAACAACATCCGCATCGACGCCGCTCTCACGCGCCAGCTCACGGCCAATACGGCTGCGGGCTTCATAAACCGCCTGACCTTCAAGGACAGAGTCCGGTCGTGCAAAATAAATGTATTCAAAGACGCAGAACCGACCGCCCTGATTGCCAAATGGACGCATCGAGCGAAGACCGCTGTCATCAATGACAACAATCTCGCCGGGCTCGATGTCACGAACGAAATCCGCACCAATGATATCAAGCGCACAGGTCTCACTTGAAAGGACCCAGCCACCGTTGTTCTTCTCATGCCCATGCATCCGCCCCAACACCAGCGGGCGCACGCCCAGCGGATCCCGCATTCCGATCAGCCCGTCATTGGGTGTCAGAGTGATCAGGGAATAAGCCCCTTTCACCTGTTTGACCGCATCAATCAGACGATCCAGCACATTCGCATAAAGCGAAATGGCGATGAGATGGACAAAAACTTCCGTATCCGTAGAGGAATGGAAAATACAGCCACGCTTCACCAGCGCCTGACGCAGCGTCGCAGCGTTCGTCAGGTTGCCATTATGGGCGACAGACAACCCGCCAAATTCGTAATCGGCATAGAGCGGCTGAACATTTCGGACATGCGTTCCGCCTGTCGTTGCATACCGGTTATGGCCAATTGCAACAGTTCCCGGCAGCGTCGCGATAACCCGACTGTCACCGAAAACTTCCCCAACAAGGCCGAGGCCCTTGTGCTGATGAAAGCGCTCGCCGTCAAAGCTGACGATACCGGCGGCTTCCTGGCCACGATGCTGCAGGGCGTGCAGGCCGAGAGCGGTAACCGCCGCAGCATCCGGCACCCCCCAGACGCCAAACACGCCGCATTCTTCATACGGACGGTTGAGTGTGTCGGACTGGGTCATTCGGCGCGGCCTCTCCGGACAGGGTTACAACGTGGCGTCATGACCGCTTGTGACGGGAGACGCAAGATGTGGCTGCATGAAATGTGGCAGATAGCCCACTAGATGGGTCGCCCCGGCCACAATGTAAGGGGCAATAACGCTTCCATGCGTCAGATATGACGTAAGCGACCCAAAGAATGTTTCGGCAAGCAGATAAAGCGCCACCAGAACGAAATAGCCTCGCAGCACTCCGAAAGCCGCCCCCAGAATTCTATCCACGCCTCCCAGAAGAGAGTTGCGTGCGGCATTCCCCACCCGGGCCGCTATGCTGCTGAAAAAGAGCAGAAGCACGACGAAAACAATGAGATCGCTGGCGCCAGACAGAAGCCAGCTTTCCTTGATGTAGGAAGACAGGAAAGGCTCCAGCACAGCATGATAGCGCAGGGCAAGCAGAACAGCCGCCACCCATGCGACCAAGCCAGAAAGCTCAGTCGCCAGCCCGCGGGTCAGGCCCCACAGCGCCGACATGCCGAGCACAACCAACGCCGCGATGTCCATTCTCGTCAGGCTATCGATGGAAAACTGCGAAAAATCAGGCATCACGTCCTGCGATTTGGGCTCAGGGCAATTTTGTAGACCGAATGCGGCCGCCCTTGCGAACGCGCGTTCCAGTCGCGCGCATGTCTTCTGCGAGTTTCAGCCGATGATCAAGCTCAGCCCACACTTCCGAAGCTTCAACATCGCAGACTTTCCAGATTTTCTCCAGAATATCCATAAAAACAGCACTGTCTCTCATCAATCCCGGGCGGTCATTGACGAGAACATCTAGAATACAGGTGGTAGCTGACGCCCCAAGACGGTTCGCCAGCTTGATAACCTTGCGTTTTTTAGGGGACGGCGATGCGCCTTCCTGTCGTACCATCCGCTCATGATGCGGATGAAGCACGACAGACGCAAGCCATCCCGATAACGTTACAAAGATTTACTTTGCGGCAGACACAACTTCTTCCTGCGGAACGTACAAACGTGCCCCGTGTTCCTGAAAAGTCTCGCTCATCTGCACCATGCCATCCTTGCGCTCGGCTTCCTTGCGAATGTCATGGCTGATTTTCATGGAGCAGAACTTCGGACCACACATCGAGCAGAAATGTGCAGTCTTGTGAGCCTCCTTCGGCAACGTCTCATCATGGAAGCTACGGGCCGTATCCGGATCAAGCGCCAGATTGAACTGGTCCTGCCAACGAAATTCGAAACGTGCGCGCGAAATCGCATCATCCCAAAGCTGCGCGGCCGGATGACCCTTCGCCAGATCTGCTGCATGCGCCGCGATGCGATACGTAATCACACCGACCTTCACATCCGCCCTGTCCGGAAGGCCGAGATGCTCCTTAGGCGTGACGTAGCAGAGCATCGCCGTTCCAAACCAACCAATCATCGCAGCACCAATGCCCGAGGTGATATGATCATAGCCCGGCGCAATATCCGTCGTTAGTGGACCAAGCGTATAAAAAGGCGCTTCGCCACATTCAGCCAGCTGCTTGGTCATGTTCACCTTGATCTTGTGCATCGGCACATGTCCCGGACCTTCGATCATCACCTGGCACCCCTTGGCCCAGGCGATTTTCGTCAGCTCACCAAGCGTTTCCAGCTCCGCAAACTGCGCTGCGTCGTTCGCATCCGCAATTGACCCTGGGCGCAGGCCATCACCAAGCGAGAATGTAACGTCATACTGGCGCATGATGTCACAGATGTCTTCGAAATGATCATAGAGAAAGCTCTCACGGTGGTGGGCGAGACACCATGACGCCATGATGGAGCCACCCCGCGAGACGATGCCCGTCGTACGTTTTGCCGTAAGCGGAACATGCTGCAGGCGGACACCAGCGTGGATGGTAAAGTAATCCACCCCCTGCTCCGCTTGCTCGATCAGGGTGTCACGGAAGATTTCCCAGGTAAGCTTTTCTGGAACACCATTGACCTTCTCAAGCGCCTGATACAGCGGCACTGTCCCGATCGGTACGGGTGAATTGCGCATGATCCAGTCACGGATATTGTGGATGTTCCGGCCCGTCGAAAGATCCATGACCGTATCTGCGCCCCACCGGATCGACCAGACGAGTTTTTCCACCTCCTCTGCCGCCGAGGACGTAACCGCCGAATTTCCGATATTGGCATTCACCTTCACGAGGAAATTGCGCCCAATAACAACCGGCTCAAGTTCAGGATGATTGATGTTCGCCGGAATAACCGCGCGTCCGCGTGCGACTTCATCGCGAACGAATTCAGGCGTTATGAATGCCGGGATTTCTGCGCCAAAATCCTCGCCATCAGCGCGCCGCTCCTCTGCGCCCTGCACCATCTCTGCACGGCATGCATTCTCACGGTGAGCGATGTAAATCATCTCCTCCGTAATGATGCCTGCACGCGCAAACTCATACTGCGTGACCAGTGTGGCGCCAGCACCGGAATATACGTCGTGCGGTGCCGGACATGCGGCGACAGCCTGACCTTCGGTTGCAAAGCCATTATCGGCCGGAAGCACTTCGCGTGGCGTCACGCGCGCATAGCCGCGTTTTTCCAGCCACTTCGCACGCGGCATGGGCAAACCGAGGTTTACATCAATGTCCGCATCGCTCTCGGTATATGGTCCAGACGTATCATAAACCCGCACTGGCTCTTCGTTCGCAGAAGGATCGAGCGCGATTTCGCGATAAGGCACACGGATATCGGGCCTGCCCGGAGGGCTAGACCACTTCTTACACGAACCCACTATCGGGCCTGTCGTAACCTTTCCATAGCCTGGGCCCTGGATGACGTCATTTTTGCTTGTGATATCCATGATCTCGCTTCCCGTTCGAACCCGACGGGACGCGACAGCACAGATTCCGCTCCGAAACAGAATACATGATTCGACACCATTCCCTCCGCCGGTCTTAACCGGATCAGGTTCCCCGGACGCACAGTGCGCCGGCAGGGTCGCCACACTGCAAGATCGTGGATCTCGCTTGTGGCCTCTCAGCTTCTTGAGTGAAGCTCCCCCTGGTTAAGGCGATTTTTCTAAGGAATGGCCATGACTGTCAACGATTATTAAGAATCCAGTCTTTGTCAGGACGGAAACCAATAAAAAATGTCTCTACCCAAATTTAAATATTTTTAAAATTCGATTATGAAATAATTTTTTCTAATAAAATCCAACCTATTGAGATTTCATCAACATAAAACCTATCAACACTTCTCTAAAAATACAATTAGTTCTTTTACCGCAACAAAGCTGCGGAACGCGCTCCTCGTAAAAATAAATGATTTGTAAAATTTATTCATTGGATTCGGGAAATAAACCAATTGTGAACCAGTTTGAAATTTGATAACAACCCGGCAACAACTGGTCTCCCTCAAAATCCGACGAATTTCAATCGTTCCTTGAGAGCAGACTTGTCTCCTCACATCTATGGATTCATTATGGCAGTTAATTGGGTTGGTACAGTTTCCAACAAGTGGTTTGATGCAGGAAACTGGAGCACAAATACTCTTCCACAGTCACAATGGACTAACGCCGTTATCTCTACGCCCTCTAGTGGCACGACGACGATCATTTACGACCAGGCTGACAGCCGGACTATTGGGTCTTTGGAAATCGGCAATAAAGTAACACTTACGGTCAATACAAATTCTACGTCACAGGTCTTCAACAGCAACACGCTGACCATTGATCAGGGAGGTACCCTGGCCTTCAACACGCCCGGTTCTGCTCTCCTCGGTGGTGTGACGATCAACGGCACCCTGCAGATTTTTAACAGCGCCTCGACAATCACCACGTACAGCAAAAGCTTTGATGGAACCGGGACAGTCGTGCTCGATAATTCGAGCATTGGTAGCCCCACAAGTCTGGGCGGCATGGGAAGCCTGACGACCGTACTGAACAACGGATCCACACTCTATCTTAACGGCAACGTGGGTGGAGCGGGAATTACTTTTGGAACGCCATCCACGACCGGACAAAAGAACAGCATTGCACTGCCCGATTATCAGCAGTCCTTCACGACACCCATCAAAGGACTTGATGCCAATTCGACAATTACCGTCCTCAAGAGCGGCAATGTTCCTCAAAGCGCCTCTCTGACATCCAATAACGATGGCACCTATACGCTCACCATCAAATTCTCAACCAACAACTCTGGCAACGACATTACGCTCACCAAGGTCTCTCTGGGAGCCAATTCAGCTCCTGGTCAACCAACAATCATCAGCAATACCGATGGCAGCTGGAGCGTTGAGAACATCGCAACAGGCTCCAACGCCGTCTGCTACCTGGAAGGAACGATGCTCCTCACCCCAGATGGCGAGCGAGCAGTCGAGAGTCTTAAGGCCGGCGACATGATCAGTGTCCGCGAGGGCGATCAGACGCTGTCACGCGTCATCATTCGCATGGGCCACGCCCGCATGACGACAGGCACCTCTGGCATGGGCGATGTCGACAACACGCCCGTTCGCATTCGCGCAGGCGCTTTGGCAGACGGCATCCCGTCACGTGACCTTCTGGTGACACCAGAGCATTGCATGGCTCTGGACGGCGGCTTTATTCCTGCGCGCATGCTGGTTAACGGGATGTCGATCATCTACGATCGTACCATCACGGATTACAATTATTACCACGTAGAAACACTCAACCACTCCATCCTCATCGCAGAGGGCGCCCTCTCAGAAAGCTATCTGGATTGCGGTCATCGCTCGGATGCTCTGATGGGAGACGCACAGGTCACGCGCCTTCACGCCCTCACATGGGAAAAAGATGCAGCACTCCCCCTCCTCACGGAGCGCACACGGGTAGAAACCATCTATATGGGCCTCGTCGAACGCGCGGCCTCCCTAGGTTATGAGCCTTCCACAACTCACGCCCCGGTCAACGGAGCAGCATCAACCGGTCTGTATCTACAGCTTGAGAACGGTGGACGCCTGCGTGCAATGCGCGTACGTGGCGATCAGCATCTTTTCATGCTGCCAGAAGGTATCGATACAGTCCGCATCGTCAGCGGCGCGGCACGCCCATTCGACACGATTGGTCCTTTCGTAGACGATCGCCGCATGCTCGGCGTCCTTGTCGGGACTGCAACTCTGTGGGATGGAGGCTCCTGGAAAGAAATGACATCACACCTGACATCCGTATCGACAGATGGCTGGTGCAATGTTGAAGACGGGACAATGCGCTGGACCAACGGCAATGCGCGTCTGGATCTCAGCTCCCGCGAACCTAATGCGTCAGCTCTTCTGAGCCTGCGAATTATCGCATCCTCAACCGAGGCATCCACAACTGCAGCAAAAGCAGCCTGACTTCCTAATTAGCCAAATAAGTTGGGTTAGCTACCGCTCTCATGGACGGTAGCCAGCCCAGACAGCGGTCTCGAAACCATTTAAGGACTTATCGAGACCGCCAGTATAGTCAGGCGGCTACTGAACGCTTGAGCTGACGCTCCTGCCACAGCGTAGAAAGCGCCACCACCATCTCATCAATATCCTCATTGGTATGCAAAGGCGTTGGCGTCAGGCGCAACCGCTCCGTACCCCGTGCGACCGTCGGATAATTGATAGGCTGCAGGTAATGACCAAAGCGCGTCAGGAGCTCATCTGAAAGAGCCCGGCAAAGGTCCGCCTCTCCAACCATGACCGGCACGATATGGCTATCATTCTGAACATGCGGGATGCCCGCACGATCAAGTGCTTCGCGCATGTAAGCCACCGCACGCTGCTGGCCATCACGCTCTTTCTGGCTTCTCTTGAGATAACGAACACTCGCAAGAGCACCTGCGGCAATCATCGGCGGTAAAGCGGTCGAGAATATAAAACCGGAGCCGAAAGAGCGCACGAAATCGCAAAGAGGTGCCGACGCAGCAATATAGCCACCTACCACGCCATACCCCTTGCCGAGCGTTCCCTCAATGACGGTCAAGCGATGTGAGAGCCCAAGCTTCTCAGCAATGCCCGCACCGTGCTCGCCATACATTCCGACAGCATGCACTTCATCAAGATAAGTCATGGCGCCATATTTATCCGCCAGATCACAAAACGCTTCTATAGGAGCGATGTCGCCATCCATCGAATACACGGACTCAAATGCGATAATCTTGGGAACGTCAGCAGGAATTTCCTTCAAACGACGCTCAAGATCTTCGACATCGTTATGTCGAAAAATCTGCTTCTCAGCGCGTGAGTGCCGGATGCCTTCGATCATGGAAGCATGGTTTGATGCATCCGAAAGCACCACACACCCCTTGAGGCGCGCAGCGATCGTTCCCAGAGTCACCCAGTTTGAAAGGTAACCTGAGTTGAACAGCAAGGCGCTTTCCTTGCCATGCAGGGATGCCAGCTCTTTCTCAAGCGCCACATGATAGTGGTTCGTACCGGAAATGTTGCGCGTTCCCCCCGCGCCAGCACCGGTTTCGGCCAAAGCCTTGTGCATGGCCGCGAGAACTTCCGCATGCTGTCCCATGCCAAGGTAATCGTTGGAACACCACACCGTCACTTCACGGCCGATACCGTGGTGAAAGGCTTTCGGGAAATCTCCGGCCCGGCGCTCGAGTTCCGCAAAATAGCGGTAGCTGCCATCAGCGTGCAGTCCATCTAAAGCGGACTGGAACATCGCATCATAATTCATTGCGCATATCTCCTGCGCGCCAATTTAGTCTTCCAGCGGCGATGCGCCAAGACTCGGAATATCTCACGGTAATTATCGGCTGGAATGAAGTGGGGCAAAACACTAAAGAACGCCCCCTCCAATTCATGATCCGAAACTTCCGCAGACCTTGAAAGATCTGCCTCTCGGCAATCAAAACATTCTGAAGAACTATAATCCTTCAGTCGTACGGCTCATGCGACGACGACGCGGACGCCCCGACATTGCATCAAACCGCTCTGCGATCTGCGATGCCGTCTCAGCCGGAGCCAACACGGCACCTGACATTTCGGCACATCCAACATTCCGTGCGAATTCGAGCAGTTCAGGAGTATCCACCCCGATTGCACGAACCTGTAGATTTACGCTTGCAACAGCTTCCAGGACGGCGCGGTAAAAAGCCACAGCTCCGGGATCAAGAATATCGACATTCCCATCTGGCGCCCAGGTCAGAGGAGATGCGGTCAGCAGGGAGACGTCAAACTGCACGCCATCCAGCAAACCGTTGATGCCACGCTCACGCAGGATCGCAAGACTGGAAGGCGGCGTTCCCAGACCAGCCATGAAAATGCGACTTCCCTGATCACGCAGAGCAGACAGGGTATAACAAATTTCCTGATCGTCCTGACCCAGACCAGCTTCCTGAAAAGCCAGATCAAGACGTGAAAACGGAAAGCCAGTTTCTTTCAGGATTTCGGCCAGGCGCGCATTGAAATCCGTGTCCGGAGCCTGATCATCTTCAAGCGTCACGAGAAGTCTCGTACCTTCAGGCCAGGTTGCTGCCTGCACACAGGCGGCCTTGAGCAGTTCGGTGTCAAATTCCCGCTGCTGCTGGACAAGAGATTTGCGTTTTCCCCGGCGCATCGTACGCCTTGGTACAGAGAGCCAGAGCTGGCTCATATCAACCTGAGCACCGATCAGGGTTTCTTCGCCGTTTTTGCCGCGTTGGATACGCGGCAACCAGCGAAGGGGTGGGAGGGCGCTTTTCTGGCGCGCACGGCGGCTCCGAAGCGTTGTGGCAAACGTCTCGGCGTCTGATGCGGAGAGTGCAGGCCGACGCCTCGTACCTTCCCCAGCGTCCTTCACAGAACTGATCCGAAAGCCGGATGCACTCCCTGCTTCACCTATGGAGCCCGCTGGTCCATGAACAGCTCCATATCCTAGATCTTGCAATTTGGACCCTCCCGGTTTGTCTTGCCGGAGAATGGGTCACAAAAAGATAATATACCCTTAACGTCGCGTCATTCTTCCCTCTGCACGACCAATTTTCGGCCCTAAGTATCAAAAAAGCAGCGCTCCGCATTAATCCGGCTCCACCAATTCGGACAAACTTGCTACTGATTCCACACCATACAGGCGAGCACGTCCTGTGAAGGTTTTTCCGCCCTTTCCCTAGGGCCTCCTATCAGGAAACATTTCTTGATGACGGTTTCATCTCCCCAGCCTGCTTCGGAGAAAGCGTCCGAAAACTCCTTCCGTGCACTGTTGCCATATTGGCAGGTCACGTTCGCGTCATTTCTCGGATGGTTTTTGGACGCCTTCGACCAGACTTCCCTGATGTTTACTCTCCCTGATATTGCCCATGATCTGGAGTGTACGATTGGCGCACTCGGCACCGTACTGACAGCTCAGGCCATTGGTCGCGCAGTAGGCAATACCAGTTGGGGCTGGCTTTCAGACCGCTACGGACGGCGCATAGCGTTCATGCTTGGTGTCGTCTGGTTTGGGGTGTTTTCTGCCCTGACCGGCCTGTCCCACAGTCTTTATATGCTCATGATTGTTCAGTTCATGTTCGGGATAGGATTTGGTGGTGAATGGACCGCCTCTGCCGCCCTGCTCATGGAAAGTGTACCAGCCAGAACACGCCCTGTAGCATCCGCAATCATGATGTCTGGCTACGAAGTCGGATATTTCGTAGCCGCCGCCGCACAGGCGCTGATCCTGCCTCATTACAGTTGGAGAATTCTGTTCTTCATCGGCCTGGCGCCTGCCCTTCTGGCAATTTTCATCCGCATCGGCGTGAAGGAAAGTCCCGTATGGCTGCGTAACCAGCAAAATCGTCAGACGCGTCAGACTGCAGGTGTGCCCAAACAAGCGGTCCGCCCCAAATTTGTCATGAATGCTGCAGCGTTTCAGGCCATTGCACTCATGAGCTTTCTCGAATTCCAGAAAGCCGCGATTTATACATTCTATCCAACCATCCTCAGAGGCGCACACCACCTCACTCCCGGACAGGTTTTCTGGCCTATCACGCTGTACTGCTTCGGCTCGTTCAGCGGGAAACTGGTATGCGGCTGGCTCGCACAGCGCTTTGGCGACGTGAAGGTCATGCTTGCCGCGATCGGCGTCGTTGTGCTGACCATATGGCCGTTCCTCAGCGCGCCTACATGGTCCATGCTGCTTGCGGCTGCCGTCATTATGGGCGCTGCGGCCTCAGGTATCTTCGCACTGGTGCCCCACTACCTTGCCAAGCGCTTTCCATCAGATACCCGTAGCCTGGGAATGGGGCTGGCATATGCCCTCGGCTCGCTGGGTCAGGGGCTGGCAAGCTGGCTCGTCCCCGTCTTCGGCCCCAGCACCAGAATGCTGCCTATATCCGCAGAAGCGTTTGTAGTCGGATCAAGTGCCGTGACGGCTGGTATCGCAATGGTCCAGCCGAAACACCTTCCCGGCGAGCATATGGAGGGAGACGAACTCCCAATTGCGTGACTCAGGCAGCCTGCAAAGAGGCTGCCAGCCATTCTGCTACACGAATGCCATCTATGCCGGCGGAGAGAATACCACCGGCATAGCCTGCCCCTTCTCCCGCCGGGAAAAGACCCCGCAGGGTGGAACTCTGACCGTCCTGCCCGCGACGCATCCTGATGGGTGACGATGTCCGCGTTTCAACTCCGGTCATGATCGCGTCGTCCATTGAGAAGCCCCGTATCTTGCGCTCGAAACGCGGAAGCGCCTCTCTGATCGCAACAGTCACAAAGTCGGGGAGGCATAGCGAAAGATCTGTCGGGGTAACGCCCGGCTTGTATGACGGCACGACACTCCCGAGTTCCGTGGAGGGGCGACCCGCCAGAAAATCCCCAACTGTCTGGGCAGGGGCCTTATAGTCGCTCCCTCCAGCCACAAACGCCGCTTTTTCCCATTTGCGCTGGAAAGCCACACCTGCCAGCACATCTCCGGGGAAATCGCGGTCAGGCGTCACTTCCACAACAATACCACTATTGGCATTGCGTTCCGCGCGCGAGTACTGGCTCATTCCGTTCGTAACGACCTGACCAATCTCGGATGTTGCCGCAACGACCTGTCCACCCGGGCACATGCAGAACGAATAGACACCCCGCCCGTTGGAAGCATGGTGAACGAGCTTGTAGTCGGCAGCGCCCAGAAGCTCATGGCCAGCCTGCGCACCGAAACGGGCCGTGTCGATCATGGACTGAGGATGCTCTATGCGTACACCAATCGAAAATGGCTTGGCATCCATGGCAACGCCACTCTGATGCAGCATTTCGAAACTGTCGCGTGCTGAATGCCCGATAGCGAGGATTACACGCTCTGCAGGCAGCACCTCACCTGTTGAAAGATTGAGTGCACGGATACGACGCGCATCTCCCTCTCCCTGCGTCTCGATGCCATCCACACGTGTATCGAAACGGTATTCACCACCCAGCCGCTCAATTTCTTCGCGGATGAACATGACCATCCTGACGAGCCGGAACGTACCGATATGAGGTTTGGATACGAACAGAATTTCCTCTGGCGCACCCGCACGAACGAATTCTTCAAGCACACGGCGGCCCAGATGACGCGGATCAGAAACACCTGACCACAGCTTGCCGTCCGAAAACGTCCCCGCGCCCCCTTCGCCGAACTGTACGTTACTCTCGGGCGTGAGAACTGCTTTACGCCAGAAGGCAAACGTGTCGACCGTTCTGGAACGAACGTCTTTTCCACGTTCAATCACAATTGGCTTCAGCCCGGCCTGCGCCAGCGTCAGCGCAGCCATCAAGCCGCAAGGCCCGGCACCGATCACAACAGGACGGGCCATCCCTTCGGGAAGCTTCACATCTGGAAGGTGAAACGCCGTATCGGGAGTTGGACGCACATGCGGATCGGCTTCATGTGCGGCAAGCACCGCAGCATCGTCTGCCACTTCACAATCCACACTATAAACGAGCACGATGTGTCCGCGCTTGCGCGCATCGTACCCGCGGCGGGCAATCGTAAAGCCCGTGAGATCAGCTTCAGAAATATTGAGACGCGCGAGCACTGCCTCACGCAGCGCCTCCTCCGGATGATCAAGAGGAAGGCGGAGTTCAGTAATGCGGATCATGCGTGGTCTTCGGTCTGTGCTTTTGCTTCAGCGTGATGAGCATCCGGCGTGCTCGCGGCAGTCGTGTCTGCCGAGCCTTCCATGATGCGATCCATGACAGCCATCAGAACGCCGGAAACCACGAAAGCCAGATGAATGCCAACGCTCCATTCCAGAGCGCGTGTGGTGGTATCATCAACGCGGATGAAATCGGCAAGGACATGAATGGCAGACATTGCAACGATGGAGGCCATCAGCTTGATCTTGATGTCCCCAAACGTGACATGCCCGATCCAGCTCGGATAATCCGTATGATTGCGGATATCGAGGCGAGAAACGAAATTCTCATATCCGGAAAACATGACGATCAATAGCAGGTTGGCCAACAGGACAAGATCGATCAGATCCAGAACGCCGACAAACACATCATCGAAATCCAGATTGAAACTGGTCAGAATCAGCTTGATCAGCAACTGGAAAAACTTGATCGCCACAACCAGCAGGCCTGCGGTCAGACCCATGTAAAGCGGCGCCGCAATCCAGCGTGTCGCGAAGAAAAGGCGCTCTATCGTGCCTTCGATCCGACCGCTTCCGGTGTTGAGGATATCTTGCTGCTCGTCATGCGGAGAAGAGGAATTCGTCATTCCTCTTCTCTACGACCAACCAAGCCCTGCGCCAATGAGGATTAACACCCCATGGCGCAGAAAACAGCCGATATTATGAAAAATCAGGCTTCGATGCGTGTTCCCAGAACCTTGAGGAACTGTGCAATCCATGCCGGATGCGCAGGCCACGCGGGAGCTGTAACGAACTGACCGTCCGTAATGGCGTCATCCATGGCGATGGATGCGTACTCGGCGCCCGCGAGGATCATTTCCGCACGACAGGCCGGATATGCCGAAATACGGCGTCCCTTGATCACATTTGCAGCCGCAAGAAGCTGCGGTCCATGACAAACCGCAGCGACAGGCTTGCCCTGCTCGACAAATGCCCGCACGAGCGCAAGCACACTCTCATCCGTCCCAAGCTGTTCCGGTGCACGTCCGCCTGGAATAATGATCGCATCGTAATCGTCAGCTTTCACGCCTTCATAACTCGCGTTGAGCGTGAAGTTATGGCCGCGTTTTTCGGTGTAGGTCTGATGGCCCTCAAAATCATGAATGGCCGTGGCGATCTGCTGCCCTGCTTTTTTCCCGGGAGACACGGCATCAATCTTGTGCCCCACCATCAGAAGCATCTGAAACGGTACCATGACTTCGTAATCTTCAACGAAATCACCGACAATCATCAGGATTTTCTTAGCGGCCATGATGGCTCTCCCAGTTGATATTTTCTGCCTCCAATAAAGCATGCCCTGCCTGTCGCGGGAACTGGTCAGCAGGAAAACTCTGGGTCGTGTCCTCCGTATGGGCTATGGTTAGGCTCCCCATTTCACAGCTGTGCCCGGATATGACGACGCATCAACATCACAACAGCGCTCATGATCATGCCGAGCACCACCATGAACATGATCATAGCCACGATGAGCACGCAGGCCACGATCATGGCTCCTGCTCCGGGCACGGCCATTCTCATGGCTTCGGACACAGCCACACTCACGAACCACAAAATTTCGGGGCGGCATTCGCCATCGGGATTCTCCTGAACACGGCCTATGTCGGCGCGGAGGCGCTCTGGGGTGTCTGGGCACACTCCATGTCCCTTTTGGCCGACGCAGGACACAATCTTTCAGACGTTCTGGGCCTGGGAGCTGCATGGCTCGCACAGCATCTTGCAAAGCGCGCGCCTTCTGCACGCTTCACATATGGTTTGCGCCGCTCCACCATTCTCGCTGCCCTCACAAATGCCTGCATCCTGCTGCTGGTGACGGGCGCGATCGTCTGGGAAGCGGTCCTGCGCCTCTTTTCGCATCAGGCCGTGGAAGGCAATGTCGTCACGTGGGTAGCGCTCATCGGAATCGCCATCAACGGCGGCACTGCGCTCCTTTTCCTGCGTGGGGCATCAAGTGACATGAACATCCGCGGCGCGTTCATACACATGGCAGCAGACGCCGTCATGGCACTTGCAGTGGTGATCGCGGGCCTGCTGATTTCCTTCACAGGCTATGCGATCATTGATCCAATCGTCAGCCTCATCGTCTCTGCGTCCATCGTGCTCGGTACATGGTCCCTGCTGCGCGGATCATTGGAACTGGCGCTTGATGCCGTCCCCGCGAATATCGACTCAACACTTGTCGAAAAAACGCTTCTGAGCCTACCGGGGGTTGGTGGCCTGCATCACCTGCACATCTGGCCTATGAGCACGACTGAAACCGCTATGACCGTTCATCTGCTTCACGACACGGGTTCAGGCATCTCCTCTGATGCACTGATTGCCGAAGCAGGAACCGTTATGCGCCAGAAATTCGGAATTGCTCATCCTACCTTCCAGGTTGAAACAGGGACTTCAGCCTGCGACGCCCGTGCTGCAGGCTGCTGACAACAACCCATGACTTCTACCCGGATAAAGGTCGCCCGTGCGTCCATCGCCGTAAGCGTGCTCGTGCTTGGCGTGAAATATGCCGCCTATGTCGTTTCTGGTTCAGACGCACTGCTGTCTGACGCCATCGAGACGATTCTGAACGTCATTGCCGCCACCGGCACGCTCTGGGCCATATCGATTGCAGCACTCCCCGCAGACGACAACCACCCATACGGCCACGGCAAGGCAGAATATCTTTCAGCAGTTATCGAAGGGGTGCTCGTCGTATTGACGGCTGTTGGCATCCTCGTCATCGCGATCCATGACTGGTGGCATCCCCACCCCGTCCATGCGCCTCTGCGCGGCGTTGCACTCAATGCACTTGGGGGGCTCATCAACCTTGCCTGGGCGCGCACACTCATCACCGTTGGACGACGCCAGTCTTCCCAGGCCCTTCAGGCCGCCGGAGACCATGTCCAGTCCGATGTCTGGGCAACATTCGCACTCGTCATCGGTGTCGCGCTCATTCCTGTTCTGAACTGGCCACAGCTTGACCCGCTGCTCTCGATTTTCGTGGCCCTGAACGTCTTACGGGCAGGCTTCGGGATGATGCACCGCTCCATGTCGGGCCTGATGGACGCAGCTCCCGCTCCTGAAATGGTAGAGGCCGTACGCTCCATCATTTCCGAACATGGTGACGGCGCGCTGGAGGCCCATGACCTGCGGATGCGCAAGGTGGGCCCTCTCTCCTTTGTGGAATTTCACCTGGTGGTTCCCAGCGAAATGACGGTCTCTGATGCCCACGACATCTGTGACAGGATTGAAGCAGCCATTCGCGAAAAGCTGGGCCGTACATCCATCCACATCCATGTCGAGCCACCGGACAAGGCAAAGCACAGCGGCGTTCTGGTCCTTTCCTGAGCGCACTCCCAGGTAGCACAGTCAGCCGGCGGCGCGTCTTCCCACCACAAATGCCGCGACATTTCCTTGACCCGGCGCGCGCGATGCTGGCAGGAGCGAGGAACACACGGAGCTCTGGCCTGGCGTGCTCCGCCCTTGCCGACCATCCTTCTGGACGATCTCCTTGGCTGATACACCAAACACCTCCGCCGATATCCCACCCCGCCCACTTCCTGCGGGGCATATTTCTTCCCAGCACGCGATGCGGCGCAAAAACCGCATCATGTATCTGCGCCGGTCGGCCCGGGTCACCACGTCGCAATGGCGCCGTACGCTGGTCTACTGGGTAGGTGCGGTGTGCGTAGGGCTTGCCGCAGTGGGTTTTGCTGCGGCTGCAAACTGGGCCTCGGCCATGTGCCAGCATGTCGTAACGTGGAACCGCTGGGCGATGCTGGTTATTATACCATCTGGGCTCGCCCTCTCCACTTGGCTGACGCGAACCTTTTTCAAAGGCGCGCAGGGCTCTGGCATTCCGCAGACAATCGCAACACTGCATATCGGCAATTTCGATATCGTGGACCGCGTCCTGTCTCTCAAGGTCGCCTTTGGCAAGATCGTGCTCACAACGATCGGCCTGCTATGCGGTGCATCGATCGGCCGTGAGGGGCCAACGGTTCAGGTCGGCGCATCCATCATGCACGCCTTCTCTCGCATGATGGGCCAGTCCAACATCGCCGCGCGTCGCAGCATGATACTTGCCGGAGGTGCCGCAGGTGTCTCAGCTGCCTTCAACACACCTCTGGCCGGGATCGTGTTCGCAATTGAAGAGCTCTCACACTCCTTCGAGCAGCGCACATCCGGCACAACCCTCACAGGCGTTGTGCTCTCGGGCGTTACGGCAATCGCACTCGTTGGCAACTACACCTATTTCGGTCACACGGATGTCGATGTGCCGATCGGGACAGCATGGATCGCGGTTCTGACATGCGGCATCCTCGGCGGCCTTGCCGGTGGAACATTCTCGGCAATCCTGATCCGCGTTTCTTACGGAATTCCGGGACTGCTAGGCCGCTTTACCAAAAAGAACCCCATCGCCTTCGCAGCGCTATGCGGCCTGATACTTGCCATCATTGGCCTATTTTCAAAGGGCGCCACCTACGGCACCGGATACGAACAGGCACGCGCCATCATCGCCGGAACCGAGCATTACCCCGCATCGTTTTTCATCTACAAATATCTGGCAACCATCGTTTCATACTGCTCGGGCATTCCGGGCGGCCTGTTCGCTCCTTCCCTCTCGATCGGCGCTGGAATTGGCGGCTGGGTGGAGCAGTTTCTGCCACACACCACGCCCGGCGCCGTAGTCCTGCTGGGAACCGTCGCCTATTTCTGTGGAACTGTTCAGGCCCCGCTGACAGCCACCATCATCGTCATGGAAATGTGTGACAACCAGCAGGTCACGCTTGCTCTGCTGGCCACATCCTTTCTGGCTTTCGGCGTTTCGCGCATGATCTGCCCACAGCCGCTATACAGCGCACTGGCAGACCGCTTTATGGAAGCCAATGACCGGCCCGCAACCACAACACCACGATCCCAGACCGAGATGCCCTCAAAACCTCTCCCTTCCACCCCCGAAAAAACCCCGGAAGCCTGACGGCAGCATCTCCCGACGCGCTTATAGCCCCAGCCTATTGCCATGGAATGACAGGATGAAGCGCGGCATCTGCTTCCAGCGCGCATTCCTCAGGATCAGGACGCAGCCCTCTCAGCCGAGCCTGAGCAAGCTCCTGCCTTGCCATTTCAAGATCGCCCTTGAGAGCTGGGTCGGTTTTCAACGCCTGCATGAACATCATGCCGTTGCGAAATCCCGCCTCAACATCTGATTTCCAGTGCACACCACACACCAATCGGCTCTCTCCAAAAACATGCCCACGCGTCATGATCGCCTCACGCTGGTCCGGAAGCAGATCCGCAAGTAGCAACGCCATTGTAAAGCCTGCGGTAGCATGCCCTGATGGATAGGAGGCATGACCGTCCAGATCTGTATTTTTCCCCACGCACACCGGCAGATCATTTCCAACGAACGGGCGCGTGCGATGCCAAAGGTGTTTTTCCTCCGTCACCCGGCGGCGGATCGCGTGCCGCGAGCGCCTGAGAAAACGGACGAGATGCGGCGTCTCTGCAAGGTCAATCCGAAATCCCGCCGCGCAGGAGAAATCCCTGGCCAGGGCGGTATCCGAATGATCAGCATCCAGCCGCGCCAGCCTCCAGCGAGGAGAATCCTTCAGCGCACGTGTCGCATGAAAAACACGTAGATCATCCTGAAACGCGGCGCTTTGCCGATCCGGTGGGCCCGCAAGAAACTGTCGGCCATCTGGCAATACATGTTCCGGAACGGGGTCCGGCACGAAATACATTTCGACCGCACAATACGACAATACAGGTAACGCAGTCGCGCAGGTCAACAAAACAGCCGCAAAATAAGAAGGTCGGATCATCGTAATCCAGAACAGAAAGTCGGAACCTTGATAGATCTGACGAAATCCAGTGCAGGGATTACGCCACAACAGTGACACAACCCCTGCCATTTTCATCAGGATGCGGCGGAAAGGTCCACTGTCCCGAGTGTTCCTTCCTCGGTACCAAAAATCAATGCACCGCCCTGCGGCGTAAACGCTATGGACGTCACACGCCCCCGCGCACCATTGTCAGTCTGTCCCGTGCAAACCGGCAGAACGCGCTGGTCTCCGCCACCGATTTCAGCAAGCAGCAACGTGCCATCCTCAAAGCCACCGGCAACGATGTCTTCCTTGGGATTTGGGCATACGGCACTGACGAAAAAGCCCGGAAGACGTGCAATCTCGATCGGCGGCTTGCCCATTGGCCCTCCACCAAAGAACGGCCAGAGCACAATCGAATCAGCGCCAGACGTGGCGAGCCATCGGCCATTGCGCGTAAACGCCATCGACTTGACCTGCTTGGGATAGCCGCTCATGCGCATATTATGGCCATCGGCAAGGCGCCAGCCATGCAGATCATTCTCCTGCATACTCGTGACAAGTGCATCGCCACCCGGATGAATGACGATACCAATATGGCTGCCCTTCCACTCATACGGGCGGACATTGTCCACCTTGGCCTGCACAAACCAAAGCGAGGCACCATTATAATGCGAAGCCGCGATCCGCTTGCCCTTCGTATCGAACACAATCCCCGTCACTGTAGACGGATGCTCCAAGGTCTTGAGCGTTTCGCGGCCTGCAGCATTGCGGACCTCAAGCTGCTTTCCGCTTGAAAACGCCAGATGCGTGGGAGTGCTGGCAACACACTCAATCCAGCGGCGACCATCATGCAGGATTTCGGTCGTACCATCAGCCGAAATGCGCACCAGCTTTCCGTCTTCGCCACCGCTCAGGAAGGCATTCTCCGAACAATCCTGTGCCAGACACAATGCGCCGTCATGTACGGGCACCACAGTCCACGCATCCGAATTGCGAAGTTCGCTGCGGGGCACGAGAACGATCTCCCCGTCCGCAGTCAGCGCAGCCAGTGTCTTACCATCACGGGAAGACACCACCTGAATGATCGGGCTTTGGAAACGACGCTGTGCACCGCGATCTTCGATAAGTTCACGGCTCATAGGGCGACGCAGCTTTCAAAACCACGGCGCAACTGCGGACGGTTGAGGTTGCGTCCGATGAATACCAGACGGGAATCCCTGCTTTCACCTTCGCGAAATGGCCCGATGAAGTCTCCATCTGCCATCATGTGCACAGCCTGAAACGCAAATCTGCGGTCTTCATTCTTGTAGTGCAAGATGCCTTTAGCGCGCAGGATATCACCCCCCTGCTCCTGCAGAACTGCGCCGATCCATGCCTGAAAACGCTGCGCGTCCAGCGGCTCCTTAACGCTGAAGGACATGCTCGTGATGCCCTCCTCGTGGGAATGATGATCGTTCTCCAGAAAATCCGGCATCGTCGCGAGCGCGCGCTGCAGATCAAAGCCACCACGGTCCAGAATGTCCGTGAGCTTCACACCGCCATGCTGTGCTTCATGAATCTGCGCGACCGCATTGATCTTGCGAATACGGGCAACGATTTCAGCCCGACGCGCTTCGTCGGCCAGATCCGTCTTGTTGAGGATGATTACATCCGCGAATGCGATCTGGTTGATCGCCTCGGGGCTCTCATCCAGCGTTTGCATAACGTTGAATGCGTCCACAACGGTCACGACAGCATCCAGTCTGGCCTTTTCGCGAATGTTTTCATCCACGAAAAAAGTCTGTGCGACGGGTGCCGGGTCCGCAAGGCCTGTCGTCTCGACGATAATTCCGTCAAACCGGCCACGACGACGCAAAAGATTGCCAAGAATGCGGATCAGATCTCCGCGAACGGTGCAGCAGATGCAGCCGTTGTTCATCTCGAACACTTCCTCATCGGCATCTACCACGAGGTCATTGTCCACGCCGAGTTCGCCAAACTCATTGACGACAACCGCATATTTCCGGCCGTGCTCAGCGCTCAGGATATGGTTGAGCAACGTCGTTTTTCCGGCTCCCAGGAAGCCGGTCAAAACAGTAACGGGAACAGTACCGGTGCGAGCCGGTTCAGGGGTGCTGGACATTGAAAGCCTCCGTATTCTGCACCCGATATAGGGCTGCTTTAGCCAGCCTGAAACCCGTGCTTTTCCGATACCCCACGAAATGACAGCCCAAGGCCCAGCAAAAAAAAGCCCCATCCGCCCAATGGAAGGTTCAAAAAGTCAGAAGATGACGCGATGGGCCACTCCTGGATCAACACCGCAGCAAACAGGCCAATCGCCACCGCGGGCGCTCCTTTCCGAGGCCAAAGCGCTATCAGCCAGCAGATAATCATCATGCAGAACAGGATCAGACCGGGGACCCCCGCGTTCGTCAGCGCCTGTAGGTAATGATTATGCGGGTGCTGAACACACAGGCTCTGCCACCCTCCATCAGGTATTCCCGGTGAAAGCCATGACAGGCCATGGAACGTCGTCGGATCGGCACAATGATGCCGATAGGCATCGTACCCCTGACCGAGCAGCGGATGCCCCTGAGCCATCACAACAGCATGAGTATAAATCTGGCCATACGGAGACTGGCTGAAATGCGCGAGTTGCTCCTGCGCCCTCGTCACCAGATGGGAGAAACTACCTGGAGACAGCACACGAACCGCGAGCACCAGCAGCGGGATGGCGCACGCCCCGACGAGCGCTGCCGGACGCATGGGGCGATATAACAACGCGCAAATCGCAATGCCGAACATGCACAACGCAAACGGCATGCGCTGCCCAGCCAAAATAGTGATTGCAACAACGACGACCGTAACGCCCGACATCCCGACCAACCGGGCAATGCGACTTCTGCAGCGCGCCGCGATGAAGGCACAGCCCAGCATGAGCGTGGGCAAGAGCAGCCGTGAAAGCGGCGCCGCAGCCCTGGGTGTCTTGTATGGGCCCGTCAGAACCCCGTCTGGGAAACGAGGGTTTCCAAAAAGATTATGACCAAAGACAGCCTGAACGATAATCTGCGCCGCGATGTAGAGCCCACATGCGCAGGTGATCCAGACCACGCGCCGACGAGTGGTTGCATCTCGCAGAATCCAGCATCCCAGCGCGGCTGCCGCGAGAGGAAAGCGTATCGCCACAGCTGCCTGCACAAGCGCTCCGTGCCCTGGGGAGACCATTGCAGTACAGAGCATCTGCCAGCCCCACCACGCAAAAGTGGCAAGAACCCAGGGCTCACGCACCCATCCCCAGCCATCATTCGTGGCCCCGGTTATTCCCGATCGGAGCAGGAAAATAACCGCGAGAATATCCAGGTCTGCTTCCGCCAGCCCACGCAGATGCGTCAGCGTCAGCGGAAGAACAAGAGCCGTCAAGACTCCAATACGTGACAAAGCAGGAAGGATAGAGCGCATATTTTTCTGGATGGCTGCATTGAAGAATTCATGCAACCACCCTTAACTAGATGCGCTGTTCAGAAATATTGCAATTTTTACGGAGAGAGACATGGCAACCGATACGATTCACATTCCCGGTATCGATACCCCAGTCTCACGTGTCGCACTCGGCACCTGGGCCATCGGTGGCTGGATGTGGGGCGGCCCCGATGACGACAACGCTGTACGCACCATTCACCGCGCTCTCGATGAAGGTATTTCCCTTATCGATACGGCGCCCGTCTATGGGTTCGGGCATTCCGAGGAAGTCGTCGGACGTGCACTGGCTGAAAAGCCAAACAAGGCGGTTGTTGCTACGAAACTCGGTCTGAACTGGAAGGATGAGAAACCCTTCCGCGATTCGACCCCTGCGCGCATTCGCAAGGAAGTTGAAGATTCCCTGCGCCGTCTGCGCGTCGAGACAATCGATCTGGAGCAGATCCACTGGCCCGATGACAAAACACCCATCGAAGATGCAGCCCGCGAACTGCAGAAGCTACATCAGGAGGGCAAGATCCGCGCACTCGGCGTGAGCAATTTCTCACCCCGCCAGATGGATATTTTTCGCGAAGTGGCTCCTCTCTCCACAATCCAGCCACCGTTCAACCTGTTCGAACGCACCATCGAGAAAGATATCCTGCCTTACGCAAAGAAACATGACGCCGTTGTCCTTGCATATGGCGCACTGTGCCGCGGGCTCCTTACTGGAAAGATGAACAGCGAGACGACTTTCCCAAAAAGCGACCTCCGTTCGGCTGATCCCAAATTTCAGTCCCCGAACTTTGCAAACTATCTTGCCGCAGTGGACGGCTTTAAAAAGCTGGCAGATGCGCGCGGGAAATCCGTAATGGCATTCGCTGTTCGCTGGGTGCTGGATCAGGGCCCTGTGATCGCACTTTGGGGCGCTCGCAAGCCTGAACAGGTCTCAGGCATCAATGATGCTTTCGGCTGGTCACTTACCGACGACGAGAAAAAGGCCGTGGACGATATCCTCGCCCGCCACGTGCCCAATGCCATAGACCCAACATTCATGGCGCCCCCCGAGCGCGACTGAACGCAATGGCTTCCCGTCTCAGTTCTTCAAGCCTGAGGCGGGAAGCAGACAGATCAAACCGGATCGCAGCTTTGCGGCCCCGCTCACCGAGGCTGTCCCGCAAAGCGCTATCATCCAGCAAGCGGCACAGCGCCCCTTCCAGTTCACCTTCGCGATCCGGATGTGCCATCAGGCCGTTCTGACCTACCACGCTCTCAAGCGCACCGACCGGCGCGGCTATCACCGCCGCACCATTGGCCATTGCTTCCAACGCAGTCATGCCAAACGGCTCTGCCCAGCGGCTCGGGACCACCACAATCGCTGCCCTCGACATGGCTTGCATGACCTGAGCGTGACACTGATATCCCAGCATCTCCACACCTGCCTTCTCGGCCACAGGACGTAAATTTCGCAGAAAAGGCGTCTCGGGAGAGTCAGGACCAAACCTGTCTGCTCCGATGATGATAGCCCGCCACTCAGGGTAAAGGTGCCGGATCGCACCCCATGCCCGGACAAACGCATCCACGCCTTTATCCGCGACAACGCGCCCGGCAAAAAGCACCAGCTTTTCTCTTGTACAGAGCGGCACCTGCAATGTTTCAAGGTCAATACAGTTAGGCTGAACTTCAAAACGGACAGCCTCACACCCTACGCAATAGCGATCCTTCACCCATTCAGACACGCCGCAGACAAGAACCCTCCGTGCAAGCCACTGACGCTCTACAGCCGTTTTCGCACCGCGCATCGAACAGGGGTCATTGTGCAAAATGAGACGAACCCTACAGAAACGGCTCAAATACGCTGCCAGATCCGGTCTGTTGTGAACCTCCACAAGCTCAGGCCGGATTGAACGCACCATTTTCAGGCATGCACGGCGGTAACGCAGATTTCTGAAAAAACCCCACGCCGAAAGACGAAGCGGGCGGAACTGTCCACCATTCAGAGCCATTCCCCTGATCGGCATTCCTGCAACGATATCTTCAGGCAGCGCGAGTCGGCTCACCAGTATCGCAATCGCTCCGGCATGCCCCGAAGCGAATGATTCTCGGGGAGGAAGAAACGTTAGAACCGCGGAAGCTTTCATGTCAAAGAGCGTGACATGCTTTGACATGTAGCATCCCTATATCGACTGTGCATATTTTCATTTTCTTAACTGTTGTGCTTGCAATCTGCTCTGTCGCAGAAGGGCTGGGCTAAGCATGAAGCTAATAGAGCTGAAGAATAAGATGAGAGGATCTGGTCGCAAACACTGGATGCGCTCCTTATTCAATAGCGGCTTTCAGTCATCACCAGTGAAAGACAATATCGGCGCCCTTCTTGAAATTACCCTGGAAGCCATCGCGATCGTCCAGAAAGACAAGATACTCGAAGCTAACGGATCATTCTTCCAGATCACTGGTCAACTTCCCGGTCAGATCCCCGATCTTTCCACCCTACTCCCCGAGGCTTCTGCTGCTCAGCCAGACGGTAATATTCACACCGGACGGCTCAACCTTTCCCGACAGCAGCACATTCCCGTTCACTTCAGGTTAACACCTATCACATGGAATGGTCTGTGCTGCAGCGCGCTGGCGATCAAGCGAACAGACAATTCCAGCATCAGTTCCATAGATAACAAAGAATACCCACTGCATTTTACAGACCCTGTAACCGGGCTGCTCAACCGGCTGGGCTTCAAGAAAATGGCTCTGGATCCCTTGCAAAGCGCAGAGCAAAATAATTCCCGAATTATTCTTCTTGCCCTCAACATAGCACGGTTCCAGACCCTAAGAGATCGCTATGGTCACATTACAACAAACGATCTTCTCTGCCAGATTGGAGAAAGACTGGTCAGTACACTCCCGGACCGCAGCCTTATAGCCCGCTCCGGAAATAACGAATTCGCAATTGTCTGCCCTGCTCCCGACGATCCTGAAATTCCTGTATCCGAACCTTCCTCCATCATTCAGACGGCTCTCAGTGATTCCTTTTCCTGCGCAGAACATCATTTTCGAATTGAAACACATATCGGGTACTGCGTATTGCCCCTCGACACCGCCGACCCAGCGATTGGCCTGAGATATGCCGAACGCGCGATGGTCTTGGCTGGGAAAACTGGTTCGGGCTCTGCACGCCGGTTCGAATATATCATGGAGACAGAAGCAATTGAGCGCTCCTGTCTCGAGATAGATCTCCAGAGCGCTCTAGAGAAAAATCAGTTTTCCTTAGATTTCCAGCCATTGTTCTGCACCCAGACAGGGGCGACAAACGGGGTCGAAGCCCTCATCCGCTGGCGACACCCGACAAGGGGCGTCATCAAGCCCATCAAATTCATCCCCATTGCCGAAGAAAGTGGCCTCATCCTGCCAATAGGCGAATGGGTTCTGCGTGAGGCCTGCCGCCAGGCAAACACTCTTCCAGACCATGTCCGCGTTGCGATCAACGTCTCCGCATTACAGTTCGTGGATAGCGGGTTCAAAGACTGCATCTCGAGAATACTGGAAGAGACGCAGCTCAACCCGGAAAGACTGGAACTCGAACTAACTGAAACGATTTTCCTGCATGACGAAGCTCATATTCTCCGCACCCTGGCTTCAATCAGGGATCTGGGCGTCAAAATCGTTATGGACGATTTCGGGGTCGGATACTGCAGCCTGAGCTATCTCAGAACCTTCCCATTCGACTGCGTTAAAATCGACCGCTCCTTCATTCACGCAATGACCGACAAGCCCCACGTGAAGTCCATCATCGATTCCATTCTGACCTTAGGACGCACACTCTCGATGAGGGTCGTGGCCGAAGGCGTCGAAACACAGGAACAGTTCGATCTTCTGCGGGAAGCAGGCTGCCCAATCGTTCAGGGCTTTCTGACAGGCAAGCCCGTACCACTAACCCTACTTCCCACAGCAATAGACGCCTCCGTAATGGAGAGTGCCCCCGCCGGAAACATTCTATGCTCAGTTGGGAATGTCAGGGGAGTATAGAGCTTCGCGCTCTCTCGCGAGCCGCTGCCGACGAACAACCTTACGCTCTTCCCTCAAACGCCGATATTTTTCCAAGGCGGTCATTGGCTGGGGATCGCGCACTTCCGCCCCCTTCTTTTTTGCTGACTGGCTGGATCTCATGTCATCACGCGAGTTGACTGTATCGACGTCGGCCACAGGTTCCTCCCTGATCTCGAATCCAGAAAATTCGACATGAAAAGTTACATTCACAGTCGAACGCCATCAGGTTCATGCCGTCAAGCGGGTATTCATGCATCCAACCCTTGAGTTGGGCCGAAGGATCGCGCACATCCCGATCCAATATATCGCTTCGACGCCCATGTCCTGAGTGCGTCTTCAAGGAGAACGTTCGGTGAAAATCAACGGCACCCCATATCGCAGCGTCTGGCGCCCCCTCAATGACCGGAAAAGCATCCGGATCTTTGACCAGACACGCCTGCCCTGGAATCTGGAAGAGCTTGAACTCCGGGACGAGGAAGCCGTCGCACATGCAATCTGCACGATGCAGGTTCGTGGCGCCCCACTCATTGGCGCTGTGGCCGCATATGGACTGGTCTTCGCACTCCAGAACGACGCCTCCGATGCGTCACTGGAAAAGAGCGCCGCCGCACTGGTCGAGACCCGCCCGACAGCCATCAACCTGCGCTGGGCCATTGAGCGCATGGTCAACCACCTACGCCCGCTCCCAGCGTCACAGCGCGTCGAGGCTGGTTATCTTGAAGCCGATGCGATCTGCGACGAAGACGTACAGGTTAATGAGGCCATTGGGCGTCATGGACTGGAACTCATCCGCGAAATCTGGGAACGCAAAGGCCGTCAGGGTACAGTTAATCTGCTGACACACTGCAACGCAGGCTGGATTGCAACCGTGGACTGGGGAACAGCCCTCGCTCCAATTTACATGGCCCATGACGAGGGCATTCCGGTGCATGTCTGGGTGGACGAAACCCGCCCCCGCAACCAGGGAAGCCTCCTGACAGCCTGGGAGCTTGGCAGTCACGGCGTGGCACACACCGTCATCGCAGACAATGCGGGTGGTCATTACATGCAGGCAGGCCGCGTGGATATGGTCATCGTGGGAACAGACCGCGTTACGGCGCAGGGGGACGTCGCCAACAAGATCGGAACGTATCTCAAGGCGCTTGCGGCCCGTGACAATAATGTTCCGTTCTGGGTTGCCCTCCCGTCCTCAACCATTGACTGGCGCGTTCAGGATGGCGTGAAGGAAATCCCCATTGAGGAGCGCAGTCAGGACGAAGTGCTTTTCGTTCCGGGCCTTGATGCCCACGGAAACCAGAGCCGCGTCCGCGTAGCGCCGGAACGCAGCCCCGCAGCAAATCCGGCTTTCGACGTCACACCCGCCCGCTTGGTTACTGGCCTGATCACGGAGCGTGGCCGGTGTGACGCAAGTGCCGCAGGACTGAACAGATTGTTTCCCGGTGCTGCTCGTGAGACCCCCTCTGCTTGACGCATGAGGAAGCTTCCCGCTTCATCGTAAGACAACCGCCTGAAAAGAGGATGAGAGTGCCAGATTCGCAGATCATGCGGCGAGCGACTGCGTTAGCGGCCATGCTCGCGCTGGCGGGTTGCGCCAGCCAGAACGGCGTGCGCCCCTACCCCGCCCGTACGCCTGTTTCACAATATGCGAACGGCACGACGGGCCCGACTGGCTATGACAGTCATGTCCCGGACTTCGCGACACGGAACTTTGAGCCGTTCAACCGCCAGGATGTCGCAGCAATCGCGCTGCGGGAATGGCGGATGTTCGGCTCCCCCGTGTCAGACGATGATCCGGAAAACCGCCCCGAAGCCGATGATGCCTCGCTCAAGCCGGAACGCATTCCCGGCCTGTGGCAGCGCATCGGGGAATACTGGTGGATCGGGCAAGACCCATATGAAACCGAAGCTGGCTGGACCGGCAAGACAGACGCCAGCGGCACACGCTTCGATCCGGCCCATGACGGCCACTACGCGTGGTCAGCAGCATTCATATCGTATGTCATGCGTGTGGCGGGGGCGAACGACCGTTTCCCGTACTCCCCCAACCACGCAACCTACATCAACGCAGCCGCCAGCGGCCAGTCCAGCGGTGTGAGCGCACATGATCCGGGCGCATACATGCCCAAAATCGGAGACCTGATCTGTGTAGGCCGAGGCCGAAGCAAATCAGTGACGTTCTCCATGCTCCCAACGTCCTATGGCTTCCCCGCACATTGCGGCATCGTCGTTGCCACCCACCAGAACACACAGCCTTTCGGCCATGAACTCAGCATCATCGGCGGTAATGTGGACGACGCTGTCTCAATGACGCATGTGCCAACAGACGCCGCCGGCATGATTGCAGACAGTTCAGGGCACAGCTACGACGATCGCTACCCCTGGTGTGCCATTCTGGAAGTGCACTACGACGCGGATCAGGAACCCGATAGCGGCCTGTAAGCGCAGGGCAGCCCCCCGGCACGCCAGCCCGTGCCGGGGCCATGCTTGTCTTCGAAGCCATCCACGATATTGGTCACATCTTCATAGCCCACAGCTTCGGCAAAAACGCCCGCGTTATATGAGCGCATCCCTGAACGGCATAGGAAAAGCAGTTTCGTGTTCTTTTCCGGAGCTGCTGCTGCCAGCGCCTGAAGGAAGGTCTCTTCCATTCCTGGCTGCCATGTGATGCAAAACGCCGACCGCCCAATGGTTTCCAGTTCCGGAAGGCCAATCTGAGCCCACTCCATCGGTGTGCGAACATCGATCAGCACGGATTGAGGGTCTTTTTCGAGAATATCCCACGCCTGTTTCGCAACAACTTCCCTCATGACCATTCTCATCCTTCCAAAACAGGTTTTATAATCTCCCTATTACAGGAGTGAACGCGCATGAACGACACCCTTTCTTCCCGCCCCGCTTCTCCGGACGGCTGGCGCGCCATCTCGAAGGGCATGACAACAGCCATCGGTGGTACGCCGCTCATCCGCCTGCACAGGGCTTCGGAAGAGACAGGCTGCGAAATTCTGGGCAAGGCGGAATTCATGAATCCGGGCGGCTCCGTGAAGGACCGCGCCGCACTGGCCATCATCGAAGATGCGCTTCAACGCGGAACCCTCAAGCCCGGCGGAACGATTGTCGAGGGCACGGCAGGCAATACAGGTATCGGCATCACGCTGGTCGCGCAGGCGATGGGCTGCAAGGCCGTCATCGTAGTTCCCGAAACGCAGAGCCGCGAAAAGCTGGACTTCCTGCGAATGATTGGTGCGGACCTGCGTCTCGTACCGGCAAAACCATACCGCGATCCGGGCAACTATGTGCATGTCTCGCGGCGGCTGGCGGAAGAAACCGGTGCCCTTTGGGCCAACCAGTTCGATAATACCGCCAATCGCGAAGGCCACCGCACAACAACCGCACGCGAGATCTGGAACCAGACGCAGGGCAAGGTAGACGCCTTCACCTGTGCCTGCGGAACGGGCGGAACACTGGCTGGTATTGCCATTGGACTGCGCGAACAGGCGCTTGAGGCCGGACGTAAGGCTCCGCATATCGTGCTCGCAGATCCTGAAGGCTCGGGCCTTTATGGCTGGGTCAAATCCAATGACATGAGCATCATTGGCGGCTCGATCACCGAAGGTATCGGCCAGTCCCGCGTGACCGCCAATCTCGAAGGCTGTGCACCGGATGATGCCGAGCGTATCCCGGATGCTGAGGCTCTCGATCACATTTTCTCACTGACAGCAGATGAAGGTCTGTCAGTTGGAGGCTCTTCGGGCATCAATGTGGCTTCGGCAATCCGTACGGCCCGGAAGCTCGGCCCAGGTCATACGATTGTTACAATTCTCTGCGATGGTGGTGCGCGTTACCAATCCAAACTGTTCAACCCGGAATTCCTCCGTTCGAAGGGGCTGCCTGTTCCAGGCTGGCTCGCCTGATCGTATCAGTGGGGATCGGCATGAAACTTAATGCAACGGGCCCCACAAAACCTTCGGAAAGTGATTAAATCGCGCTATGGAAACACTGCCTCACCTGCTGGTCGTGGATGACGATCGCGAAATCCGGGAACTCCTGACCAAGTTCCTCGAACGCAACCACTTTCGTGTCACGGCAGCCCGTGATGGCCGCGAAGCCCGCAAAGCGTGGGCCAACGGTCATTATCAGCTTGTCGTACTGGATCTCATGCTTCCGGGCGAAAGCGGTCTCGAAGTTGCACGCTGGCTGCGTACCCAAGACAATGTTCCAATCATCATGCTCACAGCCATGAGCGACGAGACAGACCGGATCATCGGCCTCGAATTCGGTGCGGATGACTATGTTGCCAAGCCTTTCAACCCGCGTGAGCTGCTTGCCCGCATCCGCGCCGTCCTGCGCCGTACCGTTGAGACTGCTGAAAAGCGACAGGCTTCCGATACGCGCATCATTCGTTTTGCCGGTTGGAATCTTGATCCCGTCCGCCGTCGCCTTACAAACCCTGACGACGCAGAGGTCTCCCTCACCGGTGGAGAATATGATCTGCTGATGGCACTTCTGGAGCGCGCCAACCGTGTCCTCACACGGGACATGCTTCTGGAGCTGCTGCGTGGCCGTCAGGCAGGACCGTTCGACCGCGCCATTGATGTTGCCGTCAGCCGCCTCAGGCGCAAGCTCGAAGATGACGGACGCAATGCTCAGGTCATCAAGACTGTTCGTGGCGGTGGTTATGTTCTTGCCGCGGAAGTGGAACGTATCTGAGCCCGTTTCGCTTTCCGCGTCCACGCTCCCTCGTTGCACAGACCAGCTTCCTCCTGATTGTGGGGCTGGCTGTCATTGAGCTGGCTGGCCTCGGCATCCATGCCCTGGATCATATCGACTTCGCCACACGCAGTCAGATCCGCCAGAACCAGATGCAGGTCTTCTCGATCTATCGCACCGTCGCTGAAACAGCACCGGCAAACCGCGCGGACGCGCTCGATGATCTGCATATCCCCTCGGGAACAACCGCGCTGCTGCTAACCGAGCATGACCCGCTCATACCCAGCCACAAGATGCCGCTCCCTGATTTTCCGGGCGCAATGTTCAACCGCTTTCATCCGCCACCCGGAAACAACGGAATGGAATTCGGCCCCCATCCGGAGCCCGAGGGAGAAATGGGAGAACCCGGCGCCCCGATGGGCCCCTTCCCGCCCGGCATGATGAATGGTGGCGGCCCATATCATCCGGGGGAAATGCCTGAAGGGCCCGGCGGCCCGTTTCGGGGTGAGCAGCGCATCCCCATGCGCCACATGATTCCTCCCATGATGGACTGGGGCCTCCTGCCTTCATCGCTCTATCCACGCGCCGTCTGGACGGGCCAGAAGCTGCGCACGCACTCGGTTTCTCTGCTGCTGCCAGACAAAAGGACCTGGCTGGTGGTGCGCTTCGTCACGCCATTACCCAATCCGTTTGGTTCTCCCACCTTCCTGATCGCGTTCCTCCTGATGTCACTTTGCGGCAGTGCACTGATCGTGTGGGGTTCGCGTCGGCTGGTTGCGCCTGTCACAACGCTGGCAAATGCTGCGGAATCTCTTGGAAGAAACGTCAACACGGCTGCACTTCCCGAACATGGACCCTCCGAGATCCGCCGTGCGGCCATTGCATTCAACACGATGGCCAGTCGCATCCGCCGCTTCATCACGGACCGGACCTTGATGCTGACGGCCATCGGCCACGACCTGCGCACCCCCATCACGCGTCTGAAGCTACGAGCTGAATTCATCGACGATGATGAACTACGCACCAAAATTCTCTCTGATCTCGACGAGATGGAAGCGATGGTCGATGCAACGCTCGCCTTCGGACGTGACAGTGCATCGAACGAGCCTATCGTCACCCTCGATCTCCGCGCCCTGCTTCAGACCATCATGGACGAAGCGGCCGAGAGCCAGCCTGACATGGTAGAAGCTCTGATTTTCGAGCCCCCCACCGTGCCGGTTAAAGTGCGCGCGCGTTCCGTTGCTCTCAAGCGCGCTCTGAACAATCTGATCCTTAACGCCCTGAAATATGGTCGTAGCGCACAGGTTAGCCTTGAACCCGCAGCAATGATGAACACGGCCAGCGGGGTGGAAAACCTTATCAAGGTTGTCATCGAAGATAGTGGTCCAGGCTTGGCAGATGACCAGCTGGAGCGCGTTTTTGAGCCATTTGTTCGTGTGGAAACCAGCCGTAACCGCGAAACCGGCGGGACTGGTCTCGGCCTCTCAATCGCACGCACCATTCTGCGTGCTCAGGGCGGCGATGTGCGGCTCGAAAACCGTCGGGAAGGCGGACTGCGTGCTGTTGTGACGCTCGCCCCCTGACATAATCCCCCGCGACCGGCATTCACTGCCAGCCGCGGGACACCTGATATGATCAGGTGCGGATCAGACGGGCTGCAAAAAATCCGTCCATCCCGCCCTGCTCGACCCAAAGACCGGGATGCGTGCGGAAGAAGCCTTCCGGCGTACGAGCAGCAGACATCATGGAGAGTTCATCTTCGGTGAATGGCTCATGCGTCCATCCCCCACGCTCAACTGCAGCGCGAACCCGGTCCGGGCCTTCCTCGTCCTGAAGTGAGCAGACCGCGTACAGCAATGTTCCACCCGGACGCAGCATTTCACGCGCGGCATCAATCAGAGCATCCTGACCTTCTGCAAGCGCCACCACATCGCGCGGACGCTTGACCCACAGCACATCCGGATGGCGGCGAAGCGTTCCGGTTGCCGAGCATGGAGCATCCAGAAGCACGGCGTCAGCAGGCTCCGAAGGTTTCCACTCAAGTGCGTCAGCCACCACTGTCTCGGCCTCCAGCTTCAGCCGGGCAAAGTTTTCCTGAAGCCGAGTCACGCGCGTTTCTTCACGCTCTACCGCCGTGACCTTTGCGCCAGCCGTCGCAAGCTGCGCAGTCTTGCCACCAGGAGCAGCGCAGAGATCGATCACGCACTTGCCGTTCACATCGCCCAGCAGACGAACCGGCATGGCCGCAGCAACGTCCTGCGCCCAGAATGCGCCTTCTTCAAAACCTTCAAGAGCCGTCATCCGCGTCCCGGCTGGATAGCGTACGGTTCCCGTCGGAAGCAGCTCTCCACCTTCAGGGGCCGTAGCACCGGGGCGGATTGTCAGGTCCAGAGGAGCCTCCCGGTGAAGGCCGCGTGAAATCGCACGCGCACGGGAACCCCATGCGCTCCACAACCATGCAGGAACGTCCAGACGTGCTTCGTCCAGCCCTTCCAGAAGGCCCTTGCCTTCACGCGAAACCCGCCGCAGCACCGCATTGGCCAGTCCAGCGAACGGCGCAAGACCCCTACGACGCAGCAGATCCACGATCGTGCCCACGGCGGCATGAGGCGGCGTCTCCAGATGCAAAAGCTGGGCAACACCCAGAAGCAGCGCGCAACGCACAGGCTCTGGAGGCTCGCGGCGCAGCATCGGCTGGAGCAGCTCGGTCATGCTGCCCATGTGGCGCAGGGTCGTAGCCGCCAGACGATGCGCTGACGCACGGTCCCGCGGATCGGAAACGGTGCTGCGATCCAGAGTGGTTTCGAGCATGCGCCGGTGCTCAACGACACCGCAGACGATATCGAACGCCAGATCACGCGTGGGATCAGGACCCGGCTTCCCCGTAGGACCGGATCGCTCACCCGCTTTCCTGGTTCTGTTCCGGAATTTCGGCCCTGGGCTCTTTGTCCCCGTACGGGGTGTGTTCTGCTGTGTCATCGAACGTTCGTCTCTCGCATTGTGCGGAAATCGCATCTTGCGGCCTCGGACGCAATGGCGTCTTGTCTTCCGCCATGTCAGAGCAGATCGCAAGCAACCTTTCCGCCATCCGCCACCGCATGATCCAGGCTGCTGAAAAGGCAGGGCGCAATGCCGATGATGTCTCGCTGGTGGCGGTTAGTAAATTCCACCCGCAGGAGGCCGTCGAGGCGGCACTGAAAGCCGGCCAGAGGCTGTTCGGTGAGAACAGGGTGCAGGAGGCAGCGTCCAAATTCCCCCAGCTCCGCGAGAACTGGCCAGACCTGAAACTTCATATTATCGGGGGCCTCCAGACAAACAAAGCCGTGGATGCCTGTCGCATCGCCGATATGATCGAAAGCCTCGATCGCCCTGCCCTTTCCAATGCAATTGAAAAAGCCTCCCAGAAATGTGGTCGGCTTCCCGGCCTGCTCGTTCAGGTCAATACCGGCGACGAAACACAGAAATCAGGCATCCCTCGCAAAGATGCCGATGCGTTCATCGAAACTTCCATGAATCGCTTCGGCGATAACATTCGCGGTTTGATGTGCATCCCTCCGGAATCAGAAGATCCGGTAGCCCATTTCAATTTTCTCAACGACATGGCCAGACGTCACGGTCTGCCGGTGTTGTCCATGGGAATGTCCGCAGATTTCGAGGCCGCAATTGGCGCTGGCGCAACGCTGGTTCGGGTTGGAAGTGCTATTTTTGGATCCCGTCCCATGACAGTTTCCTAAGCTTCGGCTTGCTTCTGTGTAAGGAATCTTGTCATGAGGGCAGATGCCATGATGCAGAGCCGCCCGCCGATGGGTGGCACGACCGTATCTAACGGCGCTTTTCGATGTCCGTAAATGGAACCAGAGATGCCTGAACAAGACGGCGACCACCTATCGACCCAATCTTCTGGTGCAAACACTGACCCCGCCGTCGGGGAAGCGCTCCAGTCGATCGAGCAGGCTCGCAAGCAAGGTAACACGACAGAGTTCGGAGCAGACGAGGAGGCGCACACCCACAAGAAGCCCGCAGGCTTCGGCGCCATGCTTGCTGTTCTGGGTGTCGTGTACGGCGATATCGGAACAAGCCCGCTATATGCCCTGCAATCCTCCGTCAGCATCGTAGGCTCGGTAAAGCATCCGGCACAGCCTCTGGAGATCATGGGGCTGGCCAGCCTCACCTTCTGGTCGCTGATGCTGATCGTAACGATCAAATACGTCCTGCTCATCATGCGGGCGGATCATGATGGCGAAGGCGGCATCATCGCCCTGATGTCCCTGGCCCAGCGTGTTTGCAAATCACCGCATTTCCGCTGGCTCTTCGGGCTGGTCGGCATCGCAGGCACCTGCCTCTTCTTCGGAGACAGCATCATCACGCCCGCAGTGTCCGTACTATCCGCAGTCGAGGGCATCGAGATATCGATCCCATCTGCAAGCCACGTCATCATCCCCGTTGCCATGCTGGTGCTGGTGGCGCTGTTCGCTGCGCAGGCGCTGGGAACAGGCACAATCGGCAAGGCTTTCGGGCCGGTCATGGTCGTATGGTTCGCAACGCTTGCGGTCCTCGGTGTGCGCGGGATCATGCTATACCCGCATATCCTTCTGGCGCTCTCCCCAACCTTAGCCCTGCAATTCATCATCGCGCATGGAACGCTTTCGTTCATTGCACTCGGATCGGTCGTCCTGTCCGTAACCGGGGCAGAAGCACTTTACGCTGATATGGGCCATTTCGGACGTGCGCCAATCCGCTACGCATGGCTCTTCTTCGTGCTGCCATCCCTTACACTGAACTATTTCGGGCAGGCAGCACTGCTGATCCATGATCCGGCAACACTCGCCAATCCGTTTTATCACCTTGGACCACACTGGCTTCAGATCCCACTCCTGATCCTGGCCACCTGTGCCACCGTGATCGCCAGCCAGGCCGGCATTTCAGGCAGCTTCTCCCTGTGCCGTCAGCTCATCCAGTTGGGCTACCTGCCCCGCACGCGCATCATGCACACGAATGCTTCTGAGGAGGCGCAGATCTATCTGCCATCTCTCAACTGGATCCTTGCATTCGGCGCTCTGGTGCTGGTCGTCTCATTCCGTTCGTCGTCTGCCCTGGCCGCCGCTTACGGCATTGCCGTAACCGGAACCTTCATGTGCACCTGCGTGCTCGCAATGGTCGTTTTCCGTCGCGTCTTTAAATGGAGTGCTCTGACAACAGGGCTGGTGTTCGGCTTCTTCTTCATCGTGGACAGCATCTTCTTCTCGGCAAACGTCCTGAAGATCCCCGATGGCGGCTGGGTCCCTCTTGCCATCGGCGTCATCAGCACCATCGTCATGACCACCTGGAAGCGCGGACGCAGCCTCATCGCTGCCCGTCAGGCTGCCAATTCGATGCCGATGGGATCGTTCCTCGCCCGCCTGCCACAGTCGCGCACCATCCGCGTCCCTGGTCTGGCAGTCTTCATGACAGCCAATCCGGACGTGGTCCCCAACTCGCTGCTGCACAATCTCAAGCACAACAAGGTCCTGCACGAACACGTCCTGTTCGTCACCGTCCAGAACCTCGATCAGCCCGAAGCAGAGCGCGGCCACCGCGTCATCGTTCAGGAACTGGCGCCCAACATTCACCGCATCATCGTACGCTACGGCTTCATGGAAATGCCAAACCTGCCACGCGCCCTACAGGAACTCAAAGCACTCGGTGTGGCATTCGACGCCATTCAGGCATCGTATTTCACGTCCCACGAGCTCGTCGTGCGGTCGCGGGTGCCGAAAATGCAGCTCTGGCGCATGTGGATCTTCCTGCTCCTGCTACGTAACGCCACTTCCACAACCGAATTCTTCCGCATCCCGCCTGATCGCGTGGTGGAATTTGGTGTCCGGATTGCAATTTGACCGAACCTCTCTCCCTCTACATTCACTGGCCGTTCTGCCTCGCGAAATGCCCCTATTGCGATTTCAACTCCCATGTCAGGGAAGAAATTCCACAGGCGCGTTTCGCCGCAGCCCTTCGTCGTGAACTCGCGCATGACGCAGCACGTCTTGGCCGCAGACCGCTCAGATCCATCTTCTTTGGCGGCGGCACTCCATCGCTCATGGCCCCCGAAACGGTCGCTGCACTGATCGAGGACGCGCATCGCCTGTTCGATGCAGACCCAGACCTCGAAATCACGCTCGAAGCAAACCCCACAAGCGTTGAAGCCGGAAAATTCCGTGCCTTCCGCGAGGCGGGAATCAATCGCGTTTCCCTCGGCGTGCAGAGCCTGCGAGACGATGCTCTCTCCATGCTGGGGCGTGAACATTCCGGCCCACAGGCTATCCGCGCACTTGAAATTGCCCGCAGCCTGTTTCCGCGAATTTCGTTTGATCTGATCTATGCCCGCCCCGGACAGAGCGAAGCAGACTGGACCAACGAGCTGAATACCGCCCTCGAACTGGTGGCCGATCACCTGTCGCTTTATCAGCTCACAATCGAACCGGGCACCAAATTCGAAGCCCTGCATCGCCGGGGGGAAATTCAGCTCCCCGATGAAGACCTCGCAGCACGCCTGTACGAAGCGACAGGCGAAACAGCGTCCCGCCACGGCCTGTTGCCCTATGAAGTATCCAACTATGCCCGCCCGGGCGCAGAGAGCCGCCACAACCTCACATATTGGCGCTACGGAGATTATCTGGGGATCGGACCAGGAGCACATGGCCGCCTGACACTTGATGGCAAACTTCATGCAACGCGGCGTCACCGTGCGCCCGAACCCTGGGCCACACGTGTCGAAGCCACCGGCTCTGGCAGCACGGAAGAAACGCCACTCTCCCCCGAAGACCGCGGCCGTGAGGCACTCCTGATGGGGCTGCGTCTGTCTGAAGGGATCAGTGAGACACAGTTCGTACGCCGCACAGGTCGCGTCCTGGATGACTGCGTTGACCCTGCAATGCTGGGAGCCTGCATCGAAGAAGGATACCTTCTGAGAAGCAACGGCGTGCTTCGCGCTACGGCAGAAGGACGGCTCAGGCTCGAAGCGATGCTGGCGCGTCTCGTCACATGAGGGCATGATTGCGCATCAACTCAACCGGAAGAGACAATGCGCCGCACCCTTCTTTCCTTTCTCCTCGCCGCCTGTTCCCTGACCGGCGTCGCACATGCCGCTCCCGCCGCCCCGAACTACATCATCGAAGATAACGACTTCCTTGGTCCGGGCGGCTCCGACATCCAGTCAATCATCCCCCTTCTCAACCGCCCTGGCGTCAGCCTTCTGGGCCTAACGGTTGTCATGGGTGATGACTGGGAGAACGCGGAATCAGCGCATGCCCGCCGTTTCCTTGAAATCGCGCACCAGACCCAGATTCCCGTGGCCGATGGCGCAACCCTGCCACTGGTCAACACCGTTGCAGCCACGAAACTGCGTGAAAAGCAGTACGGCACAATTCCATGGAAAGGTGCTTGGGGCGGTCTCGGCTCAATCGACAACACGCCCGACACACAGCCCGCTCTAGGCACGCTGCCCGATGGTGCACCTCACCTCGCGGCCGACGCCACACCAGCGGCCATGTTCCTGATTCGCGAAGTCCATGCCCACCCCCATCAGGTCACAATCGTCACCACCGGCCCGCTGACAAACGTGGCACTCGCTATCCGGATGGACTCCACTTTTGCCGCAACAGCCAAACAGCTGATTTTCATGGGCGGCCTGGTGGACCAGAACATGAATTCCGTCACCGGAAATGCTGACTTTGCATCCGATTTCAACATGATCACAGACCCCGAAGCCGCACACATCGTCCTGACGGCACCCTGGGCCGCGATCACCTGCGTGGGCAATGTCTCCAACGACATCATGATGACGCATCCGCTGATGGATCGCATCAACAGCCGCCACACCCCTGTGACGGAATACATGCAGAAATTCTATGCCCCCCTGCCGATGTGGGACGAACTGACATCTGCCATCGCCGTTGATCCATCACTGATCCGCAAATCCGTCACGGCTTATATGGATTTTAACACGGCACCCGGTATGGATTATGGCCACGCCCATATCTGGCCTGAAAGCACCGCCCCAAAAGGCATGAACCTGCAGAAAGTGAAGATCGTAACATCCGTCGATACCAGAAGCTTCATTGACGGCTTTGTCTCACAGGCACAAAACGCGATGGGCACTCACTAACATCCTGAAAGAAGGGCAACCAACATGCTGCATATGATCAAGCTGGCCGTTGGTTGCCCAACTCTGGAAGTTCTGGCGGAGCGCATGCGCCGCGAACGCGTGGGTGGGCATGCGGTCGTCCACACACGCACAATGCCACGCCGGGCCGACGAAATCCTCGCCGGAGGGTCGATCTACCGCGTGATGGACGGCATGCTCCTGTGCCGCCAGCCGATCATAGGCCTAGAATCCTGTCAGCGTGGAGACGGATCAACAGGGACACTGATCGTGGTCTCGGATGAAATCATACCCGTCCAGCCACGGGCCATGCGTCCCTTTCAGGGCTGGCGCTACATGACACCCAAGGACGCACCTGCGGATCTGGGAGAAAATGGTGTAGGAGACGGCATCGCTGATCTGCCACCTGCCCTGCGTCGTGAACTCGCAGAACTGGCCTTGATCTAGACCCGCTCTGCGCGTTTCAAGAGCTGGCGCCCCGCCCTGTCCAACGCCGCAATTTCCGCAACAATACGTCCCTGCTCAAGCAGAAGCGCAATATCGTGCAGCGGCGCCCCTGCCTCCAGAAGTTCTGCCTGCTTCCCCCAGCGCTCAGCGGACAGCGTATCCCCCGGGCAAAGCCCCGCTTCCATATCGAAACGCAGAAGCGTCGCCTCACCGCTCAGGCGCCTGAGCGCGCGCAGAATGCCATTATTGTGCGCCGCCGCTTTGCCTATGGAAGCCACTCCACCAAAAATGGGCAATGAGCCACGAGCAAACTCCGCACGCGTCGTATCAATCCCCGCTTGCCGCTGAATACGATCGGTCTCCGCGCTATCCTGCCCACCCAGAACTGCTGCCAGATATTTCAGATTACCGATAATCGCAGTCCGCAACATGCCATCCATGTCCCGGCCCAATCGATCAGGACAGACGACGAATGCACAAAATAGCCCGATGACACTTCCAAGCGCATTATCCACTACCCGCAAACCCGCAAGCCCCGGTGAAGGCATCGTCATTTCCGTTACGACAATGAACTGCGCACTCAGAAACAGAACGAGCATCGTGTAATTGACGGCGCGCATGGCAATCGCACCAATCGCAAACAGCGCCACAGCCACCAGCATTTCCGATCGCCCCGAAAGCATAGGTGTGATCAGCAGCACCAGGACACCCCCACACACGCTGCCCAGAATGCGTTCCAGCCCACGGACCACCGTCGTAGGACCAGATGGCTGGATCACCAGAAGAACAGCCACCAGCGCCCAGAACCCATAGTGAAGGCCAAGCCAGCGACTGGCGAGGTCCGTTGCAATCAGGCCCACCATAAGCCGCAGGGCATGTCGCCGGATAACAGGCGTCATCCGCGCCGTATGCCGGGGACGCTCCGCAGCAGGAAGCCCAGTGTTTTCCCTCAGCAATCCGTTAGCCAGTGTCGCAAGCGTGCTGGCACTTGTGGCTACAAGCTCCCCAACTGATCCCGGCCTCACACGGATACTGTCTGCGAGAGCCGTAGCCTGCTTGGCGAGTGCGGCAAGGTCGGGTTCGGGGGAGAGCACCTGACGGCTGGCAGACTGACAGAGCGTCGAGAACGCAGCCAGTGTGCCGCGCCCCTCAAAATCAATGCCCCGCGTTTCAACAAGATGTTCAACAGCCAGCATTGCCGTGAAAAGGCGCTCAGCACCGGCAAGCGTCGCCGAAAGATGCGCGCGCATGCTGTCGCTGCCATGACCTGCGTCGATTTGTAGTGTGACCATACGCGCCTGCTCGATCGCACTGCGCACGGCTTGCCGATGAACAGTCTCGCGCAGCCGTCCCGCAGCGAGCTCTCCAGCCATCAACGCCAGAAGCCGATAGCTCGCCGCCACAGCACGACGTGCAGGAGCGTAAGGATGCAAGGACCAGATCACGAGGCACAGGAGCATCGCCCACAGGCCACCCACGGCGAAAGCAGCACCGATGATGAGCGCTGCATCAAAGGACGCGGGAAAACCGGTCCCTGCGGCAGCAACACAGCAAAGAAGCGTGCATAGCAGCCCATGAGACGGCGAAAGCGCGCGTGACATGCCAGCCGCAATCCCCGTCAGGGCCAGAAGCGGCAGTACGCCCCAGATCGGGGCACACGCTATGATGGCACTCAGGGCAGCAAGAATGGCACCCAGAAATGTGAAAAGCCCGAGAATACGGAACTGCTCACGAGGGGTTCCCCCCGGCTCGATCAGGCAGCTCCAGAACGCTGCAAACGCAGCCCATGCAAAAACGGGCTGATGAAAAAAGAGCGCAGGAAGTAATGCGCCCACCGTCGCAACGGCGGCGCGTATCCCCTCAGCCGGAGCAACCTGTTCCGGGCTGAGGGTAATGGAGTGTCGCGCCAGAAACTGCGACAGGAATGTAAGGTGGCGAGTGCGACTGAGAGCGGCCTGACCGGCCAGCGGATCACCCACCACAGCCTTACTGTCCGGTCAGGATGCGTTCCACGAGCTGTCCGACAGTCGGCGTAAACCCGTTCGCATAGAACGGGTCCGTCCCGAAGCGCCAGGCATTCGTGCCGCCAAACATGAGGTTATGATCCACGACCTCATCTCCGTTCGGGCCATTGCCATCATGCGCAATGCTCTGGAGCGTCTTCTGGATGCAGAAAGAACGCGGATCAGCCTTCTGACCATTGCTGTATGTCGGCGCGCGCTGGCTCCAGTTGGAGAAGCGGCATTCCGAAAGACAGCCCATGCACGCAGCTTGATCGTCCACGATCTGTTTTGCGCTCTCAGGCGTTACGAAAACAAGTGTCGTATCCGGTGTGCGCAGCGCCTCGGTGAAGCCTGCGGCTTCCCATTCCGAGATATGCCAACGGTCAGCCGCAGTCACGAAGACTTCGCGCTTGCGAACACCCACACCATAGGCCGTGTTGTGCTCACCAATCGGCTCCATGCTGTACGCCACCTGACGCTCAGAGCGCCCGCGCAGATCCTGCATGAAGCTGTTGTTCACAGCAGACGAATAGAACCCGGTTGGAGAGAAGCGGTTGAGATAGACATCTCCCTGCTTCAGATTCCGCAGGCGGCGCTTCCATGCATCAGGGATCGGGCTTTCCTGCGTCAGCAGCGGGCGCGTTCCAAACTGGAAAGCAATCGGGCCAAGTTCGGGATTATCGATCCAGTCTTCCCACTCACCCAAGCTCCAGACACCACCGGCCATGATGATCGGTGTCTCATCAAGCCCGTATTTGCGCATGACGTTGCGCAGTTCCAGAACACGTGGGTACGGATCTTCAGGCAGCAGGGGGTTTTCGGAATTGGACAGACCATTATGGCCACCTGCGCGCCATGGATCTTCATAGACCACACCACCCAGCAGTTCGGGCGCCTTGCTATAGGCCCGACGCCAGAGCGCATTGAATGCACGCCCGGAGGAGACAATTGGATAATAAGGAACCGCAAACTGTGTCGCAATTTCCGAAAGGCGATACGGCATGCCCGCGCCACAGGTCACACCCTGAACCAGGCCCGGAACGCCCTCGAGGATACCGTGAATGATTTCCTCGGCCCCGCCCATTTCCCATAGGATATTAACGTGGACGCGGCCTTTGCCGCCAGAAATCTCGCGGGCAATCTTGACCTGAGTGATGCCGCCATCGATGGCGTAACGGATCAGCTCCTGCTGACGATCACGGCGTGTACGGCCATGATAAATCTGGGGAACACGGTTACCGTCTTCGTCATAGCTGTCCGCATTGACTGCAGAAACGGTACCAATACCGCCAGCAGCAGCCCAATGACCGGCAGACACGCCCGTGGAGACGGAAACACCTTTGCCGCCTTCGATCAGAGGCAGCACATCCTGACCACCAAAACGGATGGCATTGATCGATTTCATGGGGACCCGATGTCTCCGAAACTCAAAATAAAAAAGGGCGGGGCAAAGTAAGCCCCGCCCAAACACTCACTCAGCGTCGCGACGAGGCGGACGGGCAGGCTTGGCGCCTACGCTCTCCGTGATGTCTGCACCAGTTTCCTGATCCACAACGCGCATGGAAAGCTTTACCTTGCCGCGGTCATCGAACCCGATGACCTTCACCTTCACGGCGTCTCCCTGCTTCACGACGTCTGCCGTGCGGGCAACGCGGCTGTTTGCCAGCTCAGAGATGTGAACCAGACCATCACGCGGACCAAGGAAGTTCACGAACGCGCCAAAATCAGCGGTCTTTACTACCTTACCGTCATAGATCCGGCCGATTTCCGGCTCAGCAACGATACCTTCAATACGGGAGATGGCCTTCTGGGCCTGCTCGTCGTTCGAAGCAGCAATCGTCACGGTGCCATCGTCACCGATATCAACCTTCGCACCGGAATACTCGACGATCTCACGGATCACCTTGCCACCGGAGCCGATCACATCGCGGATCTTTTCCTTCGGCACGGAGATCGTGGTGATCTTCGGTGCATTGCCTGAAACGTCCGTACGACCTTCCGTCAGAGCCTTGGACATTTCGCCAAGGATGTGGATACGGCCATCACGAGCCTGCTCCAAGGCAATCTTCATGATTTCCGGCGTGATGGACGTGATCTTGATGTCCATCTGGAGCGACGTGATACCGTCTTCCGTACCGGCAACCTTGAAGTCCATATCGCCAAGATGATCTTCATCACCAAGGATATCGGTCAGGACTGCGTAGCCACGATCTTCCTTGATCAGGCCCATGGCAATACCCGCAACCGGACGCGGCAGCGGAACGCCTGCATCCATCAGGGCGAGAGACGTGCCGCAGACTGTCGCCATGGACGAAGAGCCGTTGCTCTCGGTGATCTCGGAGACCACGCGAAGGGTGTACGGGAACTTGTCCTTGGGGGGCAGCAGCGGATGGATCGCACGCCATGCGAGCTTGCCATGACCAATCTCACGACGACCCGGCGAGCCCATGCGACCACACTCGCCAACCGAATACGGAGGAAAGTTGTAGTGCAGCATGAAGTTCGAGCGATACTCGCCTTCAAGCGCGTCAATGACCTGTTCGTCCTGACCCGTACCCAGCGTTGCGACAACCAGAGCCTGGGTCTCACCACGGGTGAAAAGTGCAGAACCATGGGCGCGCGGGAGAATACCGACTTCAGAAACGATCGGGCGAACCGTCTTCGTGTCGCGTCCGTCGATCCGGATACCCGTCTTCAGGATAGCACCACGAACGACCTGTGCCTCAAGCTCCTTGAGCATCGGCTTGGCCATATCAACGTCCAGGCCTTCTTCAGCCAGCGTCTCGTTAATACGCGCCTTGGCAGCAGCAACCTTCTCGTAACGAGCCTGCTTGCTGCGCTCTTTGTAAGCGTCTGCCATCAGCTTGTTGCCGACTTTCTCGACGCGCTTGCGAAGAGCAATCTCTTCCTTGCTGGGCGTGGGCAGATCCCAGGGGTTCTTCGCAGCGTGCTCAGCCAGAGCGATGATGGCATCAATGACTGGCTGGAAGGACGTGTGTCCAAGCGTCACGGCCTCAAGCATCAGGTCTTCAGAAAGCTCGGAAGCCTCCGATTCAACCATCAGAACGCCTTCGGAAGTCCCAGCAACAACGAGATCAAGATCGCTGTCCTTAAGCTCAGAGAGCGTCGGGTTCAGAACGAGCTTGCCATCAATCTGGCCAACGCGGGCAGCAGCAACCGGACCGAAGAAAGGAATACCAGACAGCGTAAGGGCAGCCGAGCAGCCAATCATCGAAACAATCGCAGGATCGTTTTCCAGATCGTGGCTTAGAACCGTTGCAACAACCTGAACTTCGTTGCGGAAGTTTTCAGGGAACAACGGGCGCAGCGGACGATCAATCAGACGCGCGTTTAGCACTTCTGCTTCGGACGGACGACCTTCACGCTTGAAAAAACCACCAGGAATCTTTCCGGCAGCATATGCCTTTTCCTGATAGTTCACGGTCAGCGGGAAGAAATCCTGACCCGGCTTCACCGACTTGGCGCCTACAGCCGTGCAGAGCACGACCGTATCACCATAGGTGACCATGACAGCACCATCAGCCTGGCGGGCGATCTTGCCTGTCTCAAGGATCAGGGGGCGGCCTGCCCACTCGATTTCCTTGCGAAAATAATCAAACATGTCGTCTTCCTCTGGAAGAGTGGAAAGAGCCATTCCGGAAGTCCTGTCGGTGGCGGAGCAGCGTTTCGGACGGCATGGCGGTGGTAGCGGGTCATCCCGGCACGACACCATGTGGCCTGAAACGCCGGTCGCGCAACCGCACCGAAAAGGGTTCCGGTCCGGTAGGTGGTTGTCCGGGAGCTAGCCCCCGGACAATACACTCAGCGACGCAGGCCGAGGCGACCGATCAGGGTCTGGTAACGGTCCTGGTTCTTACCCTTCAGGTAGTCGAGCAGGCTACGACGCTGACCGACCATCATCAGAAGACCACGGCGCGAATGGAAGTCCTTCGCATGGATCTTGAGGTGCTCGGTCAGGTTCGTGATACGCTCGGTCAGCAGGGCAACCTGCACTTCCGGCGAACCCGTATCCGTTTCGGACTGCTTGTACTCACCAATCAGTGCCGTGCGGCGTTCTGCAGTAATCGACATCTTATTCTCCAAAAAATTCGTGGTTTTCCATCATTCGTGCTGCCCTGAGCCGCCCATCGCGGACATGACACAGACCAAGCACGTGCTCTCCGATCATCGCGCGCCACAGAAAGTCATCTTCCTGAGACACAGCCGGCATCGGATGCGAAAGTGTGGCAGGGTCCAGAGACTGCCCCCACACCAGCGTCCGTCCCTCCGCTTCGGTGACGGCCAACGCCGGGATGTCGACCAGCGCGGTCGCCGCATCCAGCAGAGGAGCCGGAAGAGCGTTGGCGTTGTCCACAGTTTGAGCCTGTTTGTCCAGTGCTATCTCATCAACAGTCATCGCGTGTGACAGATCGAACGGACCACATTTTGTCCTGCGGAGAACAGAAATGTGGCCGACAGTCGCACATGCAAGCGCAATGTCCCGCGCAAGCGAGCGCATATAAACGCCTTTTCCGGACTGGACTTCAAAGAGCGCCGTATCGGCATCGGGGCGCGAAACCAGCGAAATCGAGTCGATCCTTGCGGGTCTGGGCGGTAGTTCCGGAGGCTTTCCTGCCCGGGCAAGATCATATGCCCTCTGTCCCCCGACACGCAGGGCAGAGAAAACAGGAGGAACCTGCATCACATTTCCAGTAAGCGCAGGAAGGACGCTACGGATCTGTTCATCCGTGGGGCGACTGTCGGATGTGGCCAGTACCTCCCCTTCCCTGTCATCGGTTGTCCTGCTCTCCCCAAAGCTCAGCGTAAACTCATAGCGCTTGGTGGCATCCATGATGTAGGGGATCGTGCGGGTGGCTTTCCCGAAGGCGATCGGAAGGACCCCCGAAGCAAGGGGATCGAGCGTTCCGCCATGTCCGGCTTTTTTCGCGTCAAATGCCCATCGAAGCTTATTGACCATGTCCGTGGAAGTCGGTCCCAATGGCTTGTCGAGTATGAGCCATCCGTCGATATCACGTCCGCGTTTTCTGGCCATTCTGTCCTCAGCTACTCATGATCAGGCGCTGATAGACCAGTCATGGCAGGCAACACAAACACGACGACCAGTGCGGTCGTACTTCTCGAAGAAAAAATTGGATATCCAGGCAAAAATAAAGGCCAATACCCTGAAGGTATCAGCCTTTATCTCAATCCTGCTCCAGATCTCTCTGGACTTCAGGAGACCGGAAAATTTCATCCAGCTCCATCGCATGATCCAGTGAAGTGTCTGGTTGGAAATGTATTTCCGGAACCGTACGCAACTTGAGGGCCTTCGAAAGACCCGTACGCAGAAAAGGAGCAATCCTTTTCAGCGCAGGCAGCAATGCCTCAATGTCCGTACGTCCAAGACGGGTTACGAACACAGTGGCATGACGAAAATCCGGTGCAACCCGAACCTCCGTCACCGTCACCTGAACATCATGAAGCTCAGGATCGCGAAATTCAGTGCGGGCGAAAATTTCCGCCAGAATGCGCCGAACTTCCTCTGCTACACGAAGCTGTCGAGTGCTGGGTCCCTGTGTTGTAACACCAGCAGGACCCTTCAGATCAATTTTGGAACGACGGTTCAAGCCGGGATCACTTCCATCTCATAGCACTCAACGACATCGCCTTCGCGCAGATCATTGTAACCTGCGAAGGAAAGACCGCATTCGTAACCGCGAGCCACTTCCTTGACGTCATCCTTGAAGCGCTTGAGCTGGCTGAGATCGCCCTGATGGATGACCACATTGTCGCGGAGGAGGCGAACACCACAGCCGCGCTTGACGAGACCTTCCGTGACGTAGCAACCCGCGACCTTGCCTGTCTTCGTGATGTTGAAGACTTGGCGGATTTCCGCGTAACCGAGGAACTTCTCGCGGTGCTTGGGCGCAACCTTGCCCTTGACGAGTTGCTCCACGTCGTCGGCCACCTGATAGATGATCGAGTAGTAGCGGATATCCACACCCTCGCGCTGGGCAAGCTCACGAGCCTGCGTCGTCGCACGGACATTGAACGCCACGATAATGCCGCTCGAAGCCTTGGCAAGCTGTACATCACTTTCCGTGATCTGACCGACACTGGCCGTCAGGACACGAATGGCAACTTCCTCATGCTCCAGCTTCTGCACCGTTGTAGCCAGTGCTTCCGCAGAACCCTGAACATCTGCCTTGATAAGCAGAGCCACTTCCTTCTGCACACCAGCCTGAATGCGGGCCAGCATCTGATCCAGCGTACCGCGGGCAGCAACCTGCGTTGCAGCAGCCTTGTCGCGAATCTTGCGCTGACGGAACTCGCTGATCTCACGGGCGCGATTTTCATTTTCCACAACCACGAACGGCTCGCCCGCACCAGGAACACCGGCGATACCGAGGATCTCTACCGGCGTGGAAGGACCCGCTTCCTTGATCTGACGACCGCGGTCATCAAGAAGGGCACGAACGCGTCCCCACTCTGCGCCAGCGACAACGATATCGCCACGCTTCAGGCTGCCCTTCTGGACGAGAACAGTTGCAACCGCACCACGTCCACGATCCAGACGGCTTTCAATCACGCTACCTTCGGCAACACGGTCCGGATTGGCACGCAGATCTAGCATTTCAGCCTGAAGCAGGATCGCTTCTTCAAGCTTGTCGAGACCGGTGCGCTTCACTGCGGAAACTTCGATGTCCTGCGTGTCACCGCCCATTTCTTCAACCACGATTTCATGGCTGAGAAGTTCCTGACGAACACGCGCAGGGTTTGCACCCGGCTTATCCATCTTGTTGATGGCAACAATGATCGGAGCGTTAGCAGCCTTCGCGTGCTTAATGGCTTCAATCGTCTGCGGCATCACGCCATCATCAGCTGCAACAACCAGAACGACAACGTCTGTCACTGACGCACCACGAGCACGCATCGAGGTGAACGCCTCATGACCCGGGGTGTCGATGAAGGTGATTTTCTGGCCCGACTGCAGAGTGACCTGATAGGCGCCGATATGCTGCGTGATGCCACCAGCCTCGGCAGCGGCCACGTCTGTCGTACGCAGAGCATCGAGAAGAGATGTCTTGCCGTGATCGACATGCCCCATGACCGTGACGACTGGAGCACGAGGCTGCAGATCGGTCTCATCATCTTCCAGGCCTTCAATACCCAGCTCGACATCGCTCTCGGAAACGCGTTTTACACGGTGACCGAACTCCTCGACGACAAGCTCCGCTGTGTCGGCGTCAATATTCTGCGCGGCTGTTGCCATCACACCCATCTTCATGAGTGCCTTGATAACTTCACCCTGACGGGCAGCCATACGGTTGGCAAGCTCAGCAACCGAGATCGTCTCGGGAAGGGTAACGTCACGCACAACACGTACCTGGTCAGAGCGCAGACGCTCAAGTTCGGCCTGACGACGCTCACGATCGCGCTGACGGCGAACCGAGGCCAGCGAACGTGTCTTGTCGTCATCGCCTTCAATAGCAGCACGAACGTCAATACGGCCTGCGCGACGATCCTGACCGCCACCACCGCCCTTGGTGCGCTGCGGAGGCGTTGGACGACGTGCCGGTGCAGCAGCTGCCGGACGGCGTGCCGGACCACGACGCTCTTCGTCCCCTGCTGGAGCAGAGGCCGCAGCGGCGCTGTTGTTGTTTGCACGCAGGTGAAGCGTCTCACCACGTGGTTGACCCGAAGGTGCAGGACGCGGATTTAACGGACGTGCTGGCATAATGGCACGCTCAGCAAGCGGACGAAGCCGCTCAACCGGAGCTGCTAGCTGAACGCCGCCCGTAGCCTGATTGGCATTGGGGTCCAGCGGTGCTGAGCGGCGTGCTTCTTCTGCCAGACGTTCTGCTTCACGGGCAGCACGCTGTTCTGCCTGTCGGGCCTCAATTTCTGCACGTTCGCGAGCATCTGCAGCATTACGAGCTTCTTCAGCCTCTCGCTCACGCTGCTCTGCTTCACGCTTGGCAGCTTCCTCAGCAGCCAGACGCTCTTCTTCCGCGGCACGGCGCGCAGCTTCCGCTGCGGACATGATCTGGATCTTTTCAGCTTCACGTTTTGCAGCTTCATCCGCTGCCTGACGCCGCTGCATTTCCAGCACGCGCTGACGCGTTGCCAGCTCAGCAGCTGTCAGGGCACGTCCGCCCGCACCTGTTGCACCGCGCGCACCACCGCGTGATGATCCGCCACCAGAGGCGTTTGTTGGGTTCGGGCCGCGCTTCTTGCGCACCTCGACCTGCACCACCTTGGAGCGGCCGTGGCTGAAGCTCTGGCGCACAGAGCCAGCATCGACCGTGCGGCCAAGCTCCATGCGACCGGCCGGACGCAGGGACAGGCGGCTGTTCTTGGCCTGCTCGCCACCCTGCGAGGGGGTCTGGTTTCCGTCCTGGTTGCGCTCGTTGCCGTCGCTCATAGTTCCGCCTGTTCCTTACTGACCCCTGCAGGGTCTGGGAGCGGACGTCCTGCCACTCCCGAAAATCTCTCATGTTCGGCGATCAGACGCTGCGCCAGCGCCCCTGGCGCCACCACTGCATAGACCGCCCGATCCCGGCCAAATGCCGAGGCCAGGACCCGATCGGGAACCGTCGCCACCGGCAGATCCCGCCGGCCCGACACCAGTCGGGAAAACTCGTCCGGACTTGCACTGTCCGAGCGGATTACCACCCCAGCCCTGCCGGAAGTGAGCCACTCCCGGCTTTTCTGAAAACCACAGACCGCCTGCCCGGCTCTGCGAGCCAGACTGACAGAATCGAGCAGTCTCTGTGCCAGAGCTGCCTGAACGAGGTCTGCCAGCCCATCCGGTACAGTCACCTGTGCCTTGGCCGCGCGGGCAAATGCCTGTCGTGTGCGGCCGCTATCTAACACATCTCGGCTAGCACTCAACCACATTCCCCGACCAGGCAGTTTTGCTGCAAGGTCAGGTACGATCCGATTCCCCGGACCGACGACAAACCGGATCATGCTCCGAGGGGCGCGCTGCTCCCGTGTAACGATGCAGCGCCGCTCCACTTCATGGCGCTTTGCAGCCCCCCGGACAGGTCCGTCATCTGTATCAGAAATTTCAGACGTCGTTCGATTCCTCGCCTGTGCCGGTGGCAGTTTTCTGCTCCGACTCGTCATTTTCAAACCAGTGAGCGCGCGCTGCCATGATGATTTCGTTAGCCGAGTCTTCGTCGATCTCGCCATCACCAAGCAGTTCCACGAGCTCATCACCCGCGAGGTCAGCTAGGTCATCAAGGGATTTCACGCCCTTCTCACCCAGCTCAACCAGCATCTTGTTCGAGAAGACACCAAGATCCGCTACGTCATCCGCAACACCCAGAATCTTCCGCTTGTCGTCGAGTTCCTGCTCCTTACCGGCCAGGAAGTCATTTGCACGAAGCATCAGTTCCTCGGCCACACTCTCATCGAAACCTTCGATGTCATGCAGCTCGTTCGGGTCGGCGTAAGCCAGTTCCTCGATGCTATGGAAGCCTTCGGTCACCAGCAGGCTGGCAATCACGTCATCCACATCAAGGGCATCCACAAACAATGTGGTGCGCTTGCGGAACTCTTCCTGACGACGCTCGGATTCTTCCGCTTCCGTCAGAATATCGATGTCCCAGCGCGTAAGCTGGCTTGCGAGACGCACGTTCTGACCGCGACGACCGATTGCAAGCGAAAGCTGCTCATCAGGCACCACAACTTCTACGCGACCTGCTTCTTCATCCATCACCACCTTGGTGACTTCAGCTGGAGCCAGAGCATTCACAACGAATGTCGCAGCCTGCGGGCTCCAGGGAATAATGTCGATCTTCTCGCCCTGCAGCTCGGCCACAACGGCCTGCACACGGGAACCACGCATACCTACGCAGGCGCCGACTGGATCGATCGCAGCATCACGTGAAATGACGGCCATCTTGGCGCGCGAACCCGGATCACGGGATACAGCCTTGATCTCGATGATGCCGTCATAAATCTCAGGGACCTCCTGCGCGAAAAGCTTCGCAAGAAATGCCGGATGCGTACGCGACAGGAAGATCTGCGGGCCGCGGGGCTCGTCACGCACATCGTAGATATATGCGCGGATGCGATCCGAGTTGCGGAAGGACTCGCGCGGGATAAGTTCGTCACGACGCAGAAGGCCCTCGGCATTGCCGATTTCGACCATCATGTTGCCATACTCGGTACGCTTGACGGTACCGTTGACGATCTCGCCTACACGATCCTTGAATTCATCGTACTGGCGCTTGCGCTCGTATTCACGAACTCGCTGGACGATGACCTGCTTTGCGGTCTGCGCTGCGATGCGTCCGAAATCGATAGGAGGCAGCGGATCAACGAGATGCTCGCCAAGCTGAATCTCAGGCTGGAATTTACGGGCGATCAGCAGAGGAATCTGCGTATCCTCGTTTTCCACAACCTCGACAGCTTCGGTCCAACGGCTCAGACGCACTTCACCCGTCTTGCGATCGATGGTGGCGCGGATGTCCTTCTCGTGTCCGTACTTTGCGCGACCGGCCTTTTGAATGGCCTGCTCCATCGCTTCCAGCACTTCCTCACGCTCAATGTTTTTTTCGCGTGAGACAGCGTCGGCAACAAGCAGCAGTTCAGGACGGATAACAGATGTGTCCATCAGATCGGACCTCCAGCCAGCATAAGACGGGTCATCAGTTCTTCTTCCCCGGCTTTTTCGGATTCAGTTTTGGAGCACGACGCTTGGCTTCGCCGCTTTCCTCGTCAGACGCTGCAGCACCAACCCCGGAAAGGAGGGCGCTTGCCTCGATCAGCGCGTCGGTCAACACCAGACGTGCCTTACGAATTTCTGTCAGTGGCAATGCTACTTCGGAGCCATCGTCTAGACGCATGATGGCGCTGCCATCACGCGTACCGATTGCAGTTCCGGAAAATCGCTTCCGTCCATCCCGCGGGATTTCCAGCTCAACACGTGCCAGATGCCCGGCGAAACGCTCCCAGTCCTTGCCGCGCGTCAGCGGACGATCAATCCCGGCCGAAGACACTTCAAGCATCCATGCGCCAGGGATCGGATCATCCACGTCCAGAACAGCACCAACCGCGTGGCTGATCTGCTCGCAGTCTTCGACAGAAATGAGGGATCCGTTTGCACGGTCTGCCATGATCTGGATGGTCGGGGTTTCCCGCCCGAGCACCGAAAGGCGCACAAGCTCGAAACCCAGATCCGCCAGAGTCGGGGCGATGCGCTCCGCAATGCGGGCATCAAGGCCCGTCAGGTGGGGCAGTTCGATGTCAGATGAGTTTTGCAGCTGTGCCAAGACAAAAAAGGCGGCCCGCAAGGGCCACCCCCCGGAATAACGGAAGATGAATGGAATGAGGCCTATGTAAGTCACATGCCCGATGGATGCAAGGGTGAAGCCGATCTCAGCCCCTCTCTTGCGAGTCGAAAGATTTGTTTACACTTATAGCCGTCTCAGACGCTTGCGTTGTTACGAATGGCGGAGTGAGATGAGCAGCATAATGATACCAAAACCGGAACCACGCCCCGAACTGATTTCGCCTCAGGCTGCGCATCAGAGCAGAATGATGTGGGCCGGAGGCGGCCTTCTCGCGGCTATTACATTCGGCGCAGGGGCATTTTTCTACTCTACCCACGGCGGAAACACCGCCCCCGCACCAGCTCCGGCCGTGTCACAAAGCCAGAATACATCTGTTGCAAGCACCACGGACATGGCGGCGGCAGCCCAGCTATCGATGCTGCCGTCATCCCAGGCGGCAAAAGCTCTGGCGCACACCTCATTCAATGCGGATCAAAAGGCCCGCATTCTTGCCGCCGTCCAGCGCGGGGAGATGCGGCTCGTGCAGATGCCTGTACTTGATGCCTCTGGAGCCGCGGGGCAGATTATTGATGTGACAACGTCAGGTCTCACACAGCGCGTCGTTCTGACAGGTAAATTCCAGCCGCTTCTGTTGCCTATTGCGGTAGCAGGGCAGGTTATGGTGTCTCCTGTCACGATGCCTCATGCGCCCGCCCTGACCATTGGAGCGATGACTGCTCTTGGTCCTGAAATCCTGCCCAGCCTAACGGCACTGGACCAGCGTATCGTGCTCAGCGTGATCGTTCAGTAAGGAGAACACCCGGTGTTCAAGTCCCTGGTTCCAATGCTGAACCGCGCCATGCCTCTTATGATGGCCGCATTCCTGATCCTTGCCGTGATTCAGGTTGCGGTCATGCTTCATTTTTCTCCCGATTTCCTCTGGTCAGCGATAGAATGGGGCCGCCGCTTCTACCTGCCCATCGCAGGCATTGGGGCACTGCTGACGCTTTCGGGCCTTCTTTATGAAACTTCGGCAGAAAAACTGGCGCGGCAAGGTCTGCGACGCAGGAAAGGTTTGATGATGGACGTACTTAGCCGGTTAACCAATCGTGGAGTTCTTGAGGAGCTTATGGCCCGGGAACAGCGCGAAACAGTAATCGACGCAGAGGAACTGGCTGCATCCCTTCGCGCCCGGGTCATCGGTCAGGACCGTGTCTGCGAAGACATCGCGCAGCAGCTCCGCAGACGCCTCGCCCTTCAGGTGCGCGGCAAGCCGGTGGGTATTTTTCTACTCGCAGGGCCTCCGGGTACTGGCAAAACATACCTCTCAAAGCAGATCGCCAAGCAGATGGAACGTCCCCTTCTGCATTTCGACATGACCCAGATGTCGAGTCCACACGCGGCGACCCAGCTTTTTGGCTCCCCCAAAGGCTATGTTGGCTCTGATACGTTTGGCCGTCTGACGGGAGGCCTTAAGGAACATCCTGACGCCGTCGTGCTTCTGGACGAGATCGAGAAAGCCCATCCCGATGTCTTCAAGAAATTCCTGACCGCCTGGAATGACGGACATGTCACTGAAGCCTCGACCAACGAGCAGGTCTCGACCACCCGATGCATCTTCATGCTCACTTCCAATGTCGCAACAGATGCCCTGACGGATATCGCCGATCGTCTGGCCGATGAGCCCGACAAGATGCGTGGCGAGTCGGTTGAAGCCCTGCGTCGCGCCGGTTTTGCGCCAGAAGTTCTGAACCGCCTCGACCGTATTTTTGTTTTCCGCTCTCTACGTGGCCTTGATCTGGCACGCGTTGCTGCGCTTGAAATTGAAGCGATGATCGAAGGCTACGGCCTGCACGTCGAAACTGGTGGCATCGACCCAACGCTCCTGTTCCAGGTTATGCAGAAGCAGACCAATCTTGGCGCCGCAGCAAGCGCGCGCGATCTGGTGCGCTCCATTGAAGATATGGTGAGTGAGAGCCTGATCACTGCCCGCCAGCAGGGCGCCAAAATGGTTCGCCTGGTAACGGGGCCCGAGGGTGTCGAGGCGGAAATTGCTGCTGATACCGAAGCCCAGCGCAGCCGCATGAGCCGCTGATACCATGACGGCATTTGGACGCCTGTGGCGACGCGCTCCTGTCTGGCGCACAAGCCTTATCATGACAGTCGGCGCTCTGGGGATGGCGGCCTTCTACCCAACCGCCCCGGTTAAAAAAGCGCTTCCATGGCTTCCAGGCCATGCGCCCAGCGCCCGCCCAAGCAAGGCGGGTAGCACCGCCTCCCCTGCGGCAGGGGGCCCTTCCGCTCCGGGTGCAGGTCAGGATGATGGCTCAGGTCAGGTCGGACTGCCGGATGTTGGCATTACCCAGCGCGGCAGTCTCCAGATTGCTGGGCGCACACTTCCCCTCCCGGCGGGGGACTGGCATCCGATTCTGATTGCCCAGACCGGGCCACACCGCGAAGTATCGCAGCAGGTTCTGGCGCGCACGGACCGTGGCGTTGTCTCCGGGGTGATCATCGTCCATGCAACGCAACAGGCAGTTCCGCAGGACGTTGCAACGGACCTTGAAACGCCCTGCCATGACGACCGAAATTATGCAGCGCGCATCACCAATACCGCCAATATTGAGGAATGCAGCTACACCGGGAACGCCGTTCTCTCAAACCATACGATCAGCACTGATCCGTTCATCACGGCAGCCTTCAATCGCATGTCCACACTCGGGTTCCCGATTCCGCCGCTGATGGTCAATGTTGGCTGGTATCACGTCAGCAAACAGGGAACGCAGGGTGTGCAGGTCGAAACGGTGGAGACGCTTGTCGCACCGATCGAACAGGGTTCCCGCCAGCTCCTTGCCCCGCCCCAGTACTGGAACAAGGCAAGCATTCATCAGAACCCTGATGCTGCACATTTCATTGATGCGCTGGATCGCTGGATGCTCAGCTGGTCAAAGGTTCTGCGGCAAGGCTTTGATGGAACACTAAATACGGCATCCCTTGTTCCACCGCTGATCAACGACCCCTCCGCGCCCCGCCCTTCCTGAATCAGCTAAACTTCTGCCGCGCTGCCGCCAGCGAGAGTGGTAGTTTCGTGCCCGGGGCCAGTCGTCCATCATCAAGCGGCTGCCCCAGCCCCGTCACAACGGGCACGACCCCGCCCCAAACCTGCAATTCGTAATCTTCTGGGCGGGCCTCTGCGGGAGGCGCATTACGGATTTTTGCCGAAGCCGCATCAATTGAGACTGCCAGCACACCCGTTGCAGCCAGTTCCCGCGGTAAATGGTCACGAACCTCCTCCATACGCCCCGGCAGCAGATGCTCCGTGATCAGTGCAAGGGCGCGTTTTTGTTCGTCAGGATCGGTGACAGCCCGGGCAATACCATGCACCACCGCGCAACGATAATTCATCGAATGATTAAACGAAGAGCGGGCGGCGACAATCCCATCCACATGAGTGACCGTCAGGCAAAGCGGCGCACCTTCGTCGATATTCCGGATCATCCGGGTGCTGGCGGCACCATGAATGTAGAGAGTCTCGCCATCGCGCGCATAGGCCATCGGCATGACCATGGGGCGTATGGAGCCCTCTTCTCCGGCCAGAAAACCAACATGCGCGACCAGCCCGACATCCAGAATCCCATGGATCGCCTCGCGGTCATATACGGCGCGTTTGCCCTGCCGGGCGATTGCATAAGGCGGCAGGGAAGGCTTCTCACCCATGACAACATCTCTCCTTGTATGAACAGAGGGGATGCTGCACACAAAACTGGTCTGCCATAAGATCCAGTTTTTATAAAATCAGAGGTCCAGTTGCTCGAAAAATGGCTTCGGCTTGACCGCACAGACAACACCCCGCTTTCGGAGCAGCTCTACAAATCCATCCGGCTGGCCGCGCAGGAAGGACACATAAAAGCCGGCTACCGCCTGCCCTCGTCACGAGCGCTCGCATCAACTCTGGGTATTTCCCGCAATACGGTGGGAACTGCCTACGATCTGCTGGCAGCCGAAGGGCTTCTCGCCACCAAGCCCGGCGCTTGTGCATATCTGTGTGTTCCGCCCGGCTTTTCCTTTCATGCAACACAAGACACCGTCACTCTCCCAACCCTGTCCATTACTGGCCAGAAGCTGGCACAGAACCGGCATCTGGGTGTGTTCCGCGGTGCTGACTTGTCATTTCGCCCGGGCCAACCAGATCCCACTCTCTTCCCGAAGGATGAATGGGGGCGTCTGGCGCGACGAGCCACGCGCGGGCTGAAAGGAGACGCGCTGCTTTATGGCGAGAGCAGCGGCCTTCCAGAGCTTCAGGAAGCATTGTCCCTCCATCTTGCAGCAACCCGAGGCGTGCGGGTAGCACCTCGGGACCTGATGATACTGCCCACGGTGCAATCTGCCCTGTTCCTGCTTTCGCAGTGCTTCACAGAACACGGTGATACTGTATGGCTCGAAGATCCCGGCTATCCCGGCGCACGTATGGCGTTTTCAGGTGCAAAGACGGATTTTATGCCCGTCGATGAGAATGGAGCAAACACGTCCGGCCTCATATCAACACCGAAGCTCATATATGTAACCCCGTCACATCAGTATCCGACGGGCTCTGGCATGTCACTGGAGCGTAGACTGGAACTGCTCGAACGCGCACGCATCACTGGTGCAATCGTCATTGAAGATGACTATGACAGCGAGTTTCTGTGGCAGGGGCGCCCCATTCCCGCGCTACAGGCGCTTGGGAGCAGTGCGCCTGTCATTTATCTTGGAACGGCCGCGAAATCCCTGCTTCCGGGCCTGCGTCTCGCATGGATGGCTCTGCCGCCGGGCCTGATCGATACACTGCAACATGTGCAGCGCAATTTGGATCTACTCGCAAATGTTTATACCCAGAGTGCCTTCGCGCACTGGATCAGCGCTGGCCATCATCGCGCACATCTGCGGCGCATCAGCCAGATTTATGAAAAACGCTGCCAGACACTCACCCACCACATCCAGAACGAATGCGGCAGCCGGGTTGTCCTCCTCCCTTCACAAGGAGGACTGCAGATCGCAATCAAATTTGCTCCACAAATCGATGATCGCATGGTCGCAGCCTTCATGGCTGAACAAGGCTACACCGTAACCTGCCTGTCCTCACTATATGGCGGCAACAGAGTTGAGCAGGGCCTCGTCGTCGGGTTTGCGCAAAGCAACGATAGGGAATGTCAGCGATTTTCACGCCTGCTTGCACAGGCCTTGCATCGACAGGTCAGTGATGCCCCGTCATGCCCCCCATCCCCCGCCCCAGACGACGCTCCGCCATGCGTGCAAGCCTGACGAAAGGCAGCCCTAGCAACAGATACGCGGCGCCAACCATCAGACCAGTCCCGAAATAGTCGTAATAGGTCGAGGAGAGCCGCACATATGTCTGGCTCAGCTCCGTCAACGTAATGACAGAAACCAGCGAGCTGTCCTTGAGCAGCGAAATGAAGTCATTCGTCATGACCGGCACAACGGTCCGGAACGCCTGAGGCACGATAACAAGGCGCAATGCCTGAAAATGCGTCATGTTGAGTGCAATCGCGGCCTCCATCTGACCGCGGGGGACAGACAGAAGACCAGCACGGTAGTTCTCCGCTTCATACGCAGCATAGTTCAGCCCAAGCGCGAGCACACCTGCGACGAAGGGAGAGAGGCGAATCCCGAACGCTGGCAGACCATAGAAAATGAACAGCACTTGAATGAGCAGCGGCGTACCCCGCACGATCTCAACATAGACTCCCGCCACGAACCGCAATGGGGCTGCGCCATAATGCCGGGCCAGAGCAAGAAGCAGCCCTAGCCCCACGGCAATGATCATGGCCAGCCCGGATACAGCCAGCGTCATCAGGGCGCCCTGCCCTACAAGCGGCAGGAAACCGGCATAGCGTCTGGCGAGGAAGACCCATCCACTGCCCGTACTGCTTGCCATGGCTTCGCGGTAACGGTTCCACTCATCCGGCGCGATATTTGGCTCGGACATGTCTCCCGTATAATTCGCCATCAACGGCGTCCAAAGATTCCAGCGCGCCAGAATATGGTGGAGCGTACCATCCTTGATCAGCTCGCCCAGAGCCGCATCCACCTGATCTCGAAGGGCGCGGTTGTTCTGGGAAAAGGCTATTCCATATTCCATGCTGCCAATCGGCTCACCAACCAGCTTCATATCATCGGAAATGGCACCGTAATAAAGCGCGATCGGCGCATCCAGCAGAATGGCATCAAGCCGACCGTTCCTCAGATCGGAAAACGCGTTGGTCTCCTCCTCATACGAACTGATCGTCACCCCGCCGAGCCGATGCAGCATCCGCTCGGACGTCGTATCCTTAAGTGTCCCGACCTTATGGTTTTTCAGCGCCTCAAGTGTGTCCAGCCCCGTCTCATCCTTTCGCAGGATGATCCGCTCGCTCGTGACATAATAGGGACGTGAGAACAGGACCGCAGCCTTGTGCTCCGGGGTCATCTCGATCCCGTCCACAACCATCGCATAAAGGTCGCGTGACAGGCCGGGGATCAGGCCATCCCAGTCATTCTGGATGAAGCGCGCCTTGCGGTGCATCTTCTGCGCAAGAGCGTCCACCAGATCCTTCTCGAACCCCGTAATGCGTGATTCATGCGCAGGGTCGTGAAAGACATAGGGCACATTGGCTTCACCATCCGAGGCCCAAGGCAGATCTGTTGCGTCTTTCGCTCCTGGCACCACAACCGGCTCCGCATGGAGTTGCGGCGCAAGAAAAACCAGAAGCATCAGAAGGGAGAAAAGCGCCCGCATCACAGGAGCGTCCGCAGGAAGCGGCGCGTTCGGGCATCCTTCGGATCAGCGAACATCAGATCGGGATCTCCACTCTCAACGACTTCCCCGCCCTCGACATACAGAACCCGATCAGAGGCGGCGCGCGCAAAACGCATGTCATGAGTTACGACGATCTGGGTCATGCCATCCTCGTCAAGCGCACGCATGACGGACAGCACTTCCTCTGAAAGTTCAGGGTCCAGTGCCGATGTAGGCTCGTCATACAGCATCACTGAAGGCTTCATAGCGAGCGCCCGCGCGATGGCAGCACGCTGCTTCTGTCCGCCGGAAAGACGGTCCGGATAGCGCTCCTTGACGGCGCCCAGCCCCACCTTCTCAAGTAACTCGCACGCAATGGCCTGCGCCTGCTCCCGGGCCACACGCTTAACCTGAATTGGCGCCATCATGACATTTTCAAGAACAGTGCGATGAGGGAAGAGATTGAACGACTGAAAGACCATTCCGACATGCGCCCTAAGCCGGTGCGCCTGCGCTTCATTGGCGCGACTCCAGCTTCCCTGACACGCCAGCGTGACATCTTCGATTCGAACAGAACCCGCGTCCGGATGCTCCAGAAAATTGAGGCACCGCAGAAAAGTAGACTTCCCGCACCCTGAAGGGCCAATGATCGAGATCAATTCACCGCGTTCCACATCAAGCGACAGGCCACGCAGCACATCGTTGCCACCATACGACTTGGCGATCCCACTCGCCTGCAGCACCAGATCAGTCAGTTCAGGACATCCTATACAAAGACTGCGGCCAGCATGCCGCTCTGCCGCTCATAACTGACCTTGGCGCGCATATCGAGACCCTGCCCCCCGGAAGTCCGGCTTGGAAGACGAAGCCTCGAGCGAAGTTCCTGCTTTACACACTTGCAGGCAGCCTTCTCCCGGTCTCTAAACCACTGACCAGACGCAAGAGGGCTGCCGGGAAGGCGACATGAACATTTCTGCGCAAACAGGCGATGGCCTGACCGCTCAACATCTGCTGGATGTCCGCGACCTTACGGTTTTTCGCGGAGACCGCCTCGTTCTTGATGGCGTGTCGCTTCATCTGGATGCTGGCGAGGCCATGATCCTGACCGGCCCGAACGGCGCAGGAAAATCGACCCTCCTCCGCACCATCGCAGGCCTGCGTACGCCTGATTCCGGCACCGTTATCCGCAAGACAGAACTCGCATGGCTGGGCCATCAGGACGCCCTCAAGCCCGGCCTGACCTTATCGCAAAATCTTGCTCTGGCGGTGAAGCTGGGCTCAGGCTCTCTTGAAGAAGCCTTGGACGCTCTGGATCTCACAACTCTCGCAGACCTTCCCGCCCGCCTCCTGTCATCGGGGCAGAAGCGCCGGGCTGCCTTTGCGCGGGTCATGCTCTCCGGCGCCCCACTCTGGCTTCTGGATGAGCCGAGCGTCGGGCTGGATGTCGCAAGCATTGATCGGCTCGGCGCCGTGATGGCCACTCACCGACAAAAGGGCGGCGCCATGATCGTCACGACACATGTGCCCCTTCCCCTCGGAGAAGCCCGCTCCCACGAACTGCCATCACTGGCCAACGTCGAACCACTCTGGCTGTCATGACCGCTTTCCTTGCCCTGATCGACCGCGATCTGCGCCTTGCTTTCCGCTTCGGCGCAGACACACTGGCGTCCCTGCTTTTCTTCGTACTCTGCGGAAGTCTCTTTCCGCTGGCCTTGGGGCCATCCCCCGATCTACTGCGCCATATGGGACCTGGAATTGTGTGGGTTTGTGCGCTTCTGGCGTCCTTGTTGCCTCTGGACAGGCTATTCGGCTCCGAACTGGAGGACGGCTCGCTCGACCTGTTGATGCTGACCGGGCTCCCTCCGTCAGCCGTGGCACTCGCCAAAATGGTCGCACACTGGCTCACGACAGGCCTTCCCCTCCTCGTCGCCAGCGTGCCGCTCGGGATCATGCTCGGCATCAAGGGCTCTGAACTGCCTCTGCTTCTTGGTGGTCTGGCACTTGGCACCATGTCGCTGTCGCTACTTGGTGGAATGGCAGCATCCATCGTGCTGGGCGCCCGGCGCGGCGGCGTTCTGCTGCCACTTCTGGTGCTACCGCTCGCCACACCGGTTCTGATTTTCGGAGCAGCGTCTTCATACGCGGGTCAGCTTGGCACATCCTCGGCAGCAAGCCTCGATCTGCTCGCTGCCTGCCTTTTCGCGTGCCTGCCGCTCTGCCCGCTTGCGGCGGGTCAAGGATTAAAAGCCGCCGTAGGCTGACACGCCGATTGGTGATGCAATCTTAACAAGATGTCACCTCGGGGGATTTGACGTCACGATATCGATATGAAACGGATTGTGTCAGTTTTCCTATCGAGAGTGCCCACATGCTCCTGCGTTCTTCGCTCAGACGTTCCCTTCTTTCCTGCGCGGCCCTTCTGGGCTGTGGACTGGGGGCCAGCGCCCAGGCAGAACCAGGATATCTGAGGGAGCCTGTGGTTGCAGGACAGACGGTACTGTTCAACGCTGAACAATCCGTCTGGAGCGTGCCTCTGGCAGGCGGGACCGCCCAACGACTGACAAGCGTGCCTCACGGGGCAAATGCGATCGATCCACATCCCGTTCTTTCCCCCGATGGCTCGCAGATTGCCTTCATCGGGAATTTCGATGGCCCGACAGAAATTTATGTCATGCCCCGCGCTGGCGGCTCTCCGAAGCGGGTCACATTTGAAAACGGTCGCCTCCGCCTGATCGGATGGGATGCCAGGGCCGGTATTCTGTATTCAATCCCATCGGTTACAGGCCCGTATTACAGCTTCAACGTACTGGCCGTTCAGCCGGATACCGGCGCACGGCGTATCTTCCCCGTCGAAAACGCCAACGATGCGGCCATCAGCCCCGACGGACGCTGGCTTTACGCAGTACGCTTTGGTCTGGCGATGACCGGCGATCACATGCGCGCCTATCGCGGTGGCAGCCTCTCTCAGCTCTGGCGCCTTGATCTTCAAAACGGCAAGGAAGCCGAGCGTATTGGCACGCGCGAAGCCAACCTGCGCCGCCCGATGCTCTGGCGTGATCGGTTGATTGTCGTGTCTGACATGAATGGCCGTGATAACCTGTGGAGCCTGGCGCTCGACGGTACCGATCCAAAGCAGCTCACCCATTTCACGGATTATAGCGTCGCTGAAGCAGCGATCTCGGGCGATCATGTCGTCTTGCGTAAAGGTGCAGACCTGTTCGACGTGGATCTGGGCACGGGCGAAAGCCACCAGATTCCGGTTGATCTCGTTTCAGACAATGCACCCCGCACACCCTACTGGCTCAGCAAGCCCATGCGCTTTCTGACCTCCCAGAACCTGTCTCCAAACGGCGAGTTGGCAGCGTTTACAACGCGCGGTCATGTCATCGTGGCAGGTGCAGGCCCGCGTCGCCGCGTCATCGTCCCAACGCCGGATGATCTGCGTCTGCGCCTCGCCCAGATTACGTCTGACGGGAAATCCGTTATCGCCTTCAATGACGTCTCCGGTGATTCCGCATTATGGCGCTTCCCTGTTGATGGAAGCGGCAAAGGCGAAGCTCTAGGAAAACCCTCCCCGACCGAGCCGGTAGCGCTTGCCCTCTCTCCAGATGGGAAATACGCGGCGCATACGGATCTGCTCGGTAAGCTCTGGCTTTTTGACTTGTCTGCAAAGACCGAAAAGCTGGTCGACGATGCCATGAAAGACGGCACCAACAGCATTGATTCAATTTCATGGTCAGCAGACGGTCACACCCTTGCTTTTGTTCGGACACGCGGCTCGAATTTGCGTCGGCAGATCGCCCTCTACGTCCCTGCGACAGGCCGGACCGAATGGGTCACGGATGGTCGCTACGAATCCTATACGCCGACATTCTCCCCTGACGGTCACTGGATGTGGTTCCTGTCTGACCGGACCTTCTCACTGGCCAATGGCTCCCCTTGGGGTGACCGAAACATGGGACCGGCCTTCCCGCACCGCACGGGCATCTATGCCCTCGCACTCCAGACAGGCGAGCGTTTCCCGTTCCAGGCCGCAACAGAACTCGATCACGACACCAAAAAAAGCGACGAGAAAAAAGATAAAAACAAAAAAGACGATAGCAAAAAAGCACTTCCCGCCATCGTCTGGGACGGCCTCGCTTCCCGTCTTTATCAGGCTCCCGTTCCCGCGGCGGATTATCACGGCCTTGGTGTCTCGGGAGAGTTCCTCTTCACTATTGATGGCGGCGAGGAAGCTGGACCACTAAAGTCGATTCATATCGACGACAACGAGCACAAGATCGAAACTTTTGCTCCCAAAGTATCTGATTTCAGCGTGACCCCTGATGGAAAAACCATCATGGTCACCAGCCCCGGGGCTGCTGGAACGCCATCCATTCTTCTGCTGCCAACCGGTGCAAAGCAACCGCCTGAAACGACTGGCAAGAAAATCGATCTGGGCGATCTGCGCCTCAGGATTGATCCTGCGCAGGAATGGAAAGACGAATTCAATGACGCCTGGCGCCTGCACAGAGATCATTATTTCGACCGGACTCTCCGCGGCGTGGACTGGAAGGGCGTCCATGATCATCTCCAGCCGCTCCTTAGCCGCCTCGGAGACCGTACTGATCTGAGCGATCTTCTGGGCCAGATGGTGGCAGAAATCGGCGCCATGCACTCCCAGATCAGCCCGCCACGAACACTGGATGAACCTACCAGCGTTCTGATCGCGGGGCTGGGCGCACGGCTCACGCACGAGAAAAACGGCTTCCGCATCACGCATATCTATCAGGCCGATCACGACCTTCCAGACCAGCAGTCTCCACTGGCAAAGCCGGGTGTCGATGCCCGCGATGGAGACCTGATCACGGCTGTCAACGGGCAGCCAACAGCAGGCGAGCCAGACCTATCCTCCATGCTGGCGGATCAGGCCGGACATCAGGTGCTCCTCACGCTCTCGCGCAACGGTACCGAGCACAAGGCCGTCGTAACGCCCGTCAATGCCTATACAGAGCGCAGCCTTCGCACCAGCGACTGGGAAGTCGGCCGCGCTAATGCCGTCGATCAGGCCAGCAAGGGCCGTATCGGCTACCTGCATCTGGGCGCGATGGGTGGCGAGGACATGGAAACATTTGCGCGCGAATTCTATGCCAACATCGACAAGGACGGTCTGATCGTCGATGTCCGTGGAAATAACGGCGGCAATATCGACAGTTGGGTCCTGAGCCAGTTGATGCGCAGGGCATGGATGTTCTGGGGACGCTATGGCACAGCACCCGCCGTGAACATGCAACAGGCGTTTCAGGGGCATCTGGTCATCATCGCAGACGAACGCACCTATTCCGATGGGGAGACCTTTGCCCAGGGTATCAAGGAACTACATATCGCTCCCGTCATCGGCGAGCGCACCGCAGGCGCAGGCGTCTGGCTGTCTGATGGTGACCGCCTGATCGACATGGGCAATGCACGCACTGCGGAGAATCCCTATTTCGACATGAAAGGCCACTGGCTCGTCGAAAATCAGGGCGTCTCACCAGACATCGAAGTAGAAAACATGCCGGTTGCTGCTTTCCACGGACAAGACCAACAGTTGGACGCAGCGATTACCTATCTACAAAAACAAATGGCCGAACACCCTCGCCCAAAACTCGTGCCTGAAGCGTTCTCGCAGCAGGTTCCAGCTCCTAAATAAGATCCAAATGCACTGTGTTCCCCGTCTGGATGGGGAACACAGAATGCAACATTGTGCATACCCGATGCGTTTGCCGAACACAGGAACAATCATGAGGCCCTCGGGCCTCTCTGTATCCAGTCGGAGAAAACCGTATGCCAACCAATATTCCCCCCCAGTCCCAGGACCATCAGCCAGGCGTCGAAAAGCTTCTGCAACCTCAGGCCGAGCACATCCGTGCCAGCTACAAAGGAAGCGGCAAGCTTGAAGGCAAAAAGGCCCTGATCAGCGGTGGAGATAGCGGAATAGGACGTGCCGCAGCGCTGCACTTTGCCCGTGAAGGCGCGGACGTGGCGATCCTCTATCTGGAGGAACACGAAGATGCGAAAGAGACGATCCGCCTGATCGAGAAAGAGGGCCGCAAGGCTCTCGCAATCCCGGGGAACGTCACCTCCAGTAAAGTCTGCAACGATGCTGTCGCACAGGTCGTGAAAGAGCTGGGCGGTCTCGATATTCTGGTAAATAACGCTGGCGTGCAGATTGTCAGCGAAGATCTCACAAAGATTTCCGATGATGAATGGCAGCTCCATATGGACACCAACATCAACGGATATTTCTATCTCGCCCGCGCAGCACTTCCCCATCTTGGCGAGGGCGCCGCAATCATCAACACATCGTCCATCAATGCTTTCGCAGGAAATAAGGCACTCGTGGCCTATTCAACGACGAAAGCTGCGGAAATGGGCTTCACACGAGCTCTGGCTCTGCAACTTGCGCCGAAAAAAATCCGGGTCAATGCCGTGGCGCCCGGGCCGGTATGGACACCGCTCCAGCCTGCAAGCTGGGGACCTGTTGACCCGCAGGCCGTAGCAGATCTGGGAAAAGATGGCCCTATGGGACGATGCGGAGATCCATCGGAACTTGGTCCGGCATATGTCTACCTCGCCAGCCAAGACGCTTCTTTCGTGACGGGCCAGACCCTGCACGTCAACGGCGGCATGATCATCAACGGCTAACCTCTGGCGGCCGCTGGCAGTAACAAAAAACGCCCGGTAACAAGCCCTTTCAGGGCCGTTACCGGGCGTCATTCATATCAGGATTCAGTTGTCGTCAGCGCCAGATGCTGTTGGCAAGCGGCAGCAGAATTTCGTTTTCCATATTATTCAGAAAACCGGCGATCTTCGGCGGCCACTGACCGGAAGCAACAGCATTCACTCTTGCTGAAGCGCGATCATTCAGATCCGTATATGGCCACAGATGTGCAAAGCGTGGCGTACCCTCAAGGGATACAAGCGCACATAGCAGTGACGAATGCTCCAGACGTGCAGGAAGAGCGTCCATGAACAGACGCTCAGTGTTCGCCATGCCGTCTGTCTTGCTCTCATAACAGCGCCATTCATAGACGCTGCCATAAGCACCTGCAGGCATAACAGGTGACAGAACACGCCACGATGTCACGTCAGAGCGCAGCAGGAATTCATGTGGCAGGGCTGCAAGGATATCCGCCCGACTTTCCAGAAGTTCCTGAACGGTATCAGACAACCGCAACAGTGTAATCCGGTTGAGATGGCCGATTTCGGTCACCCAGGCACCCATTCCAGACACAGCGGAAAGCACAGCAGCAACCTGCGGAACTTTTCCTGGGACGATATCCAGAATGAGCGTCTCAGCGTATGACATCGGCACGTCTCTATTTTATTCCGGGGTCTGGGATGCCACGAAATTTTCCAGCCAGTGGATCGTATAATCCCCTTTCTGGAACGAAGGATCTGCGAGAATCTTGCGATGCAGCGGGATGACCGTCTGCACACCTTCAACCACACATTCATCAAGCGCCCGCTGCATACGGGAGATCGCCTCTGCGCGGGTAGGCGCATGTACGATCAGCTTGGCAATCATGCTGTCGTAATAAGGCGGGACCCGATAGCCAGCATAGATGGCGCTGTCCATACGCACGCCCAGACCACCGGGAGCATGGAAAACCTTGATCGTTCCCGGATTGGGAACAAAGGTTTCCGGGTTCTCGGCATTGATCCGGCACTCGATGGCATGCCCGCTGACCTTGATGTCTGACTGGGTGTAACCCAGCGGCTCACCGGCAGCGATGCGGATCTGCTCGCGGACGAGATCCACATCACAGACCATTTCGGTCACCGGATGTTCGACCTGAAGTCGCGTATTCATCTCGATGAAGCAGAACTGGCCGTCCTGATACAGAAACTCAAGCGTGCCAGCATTGCGGTAGCCGAGCTTGGTGAGGGCCGCAGTGGCCGTCGCACCAATGGCGTCGCGCTCTGCAGGCTCGAGTGCAGGCGAACCTGCCTCTTCCAAAAGCTTCTGATGACGGCGCTGCAAGGAACAGTCACGCTCACCGAAATGCACCACATTGCCGTGCATATCGGCCATGATCTGCAATTCGATATGACGAGGCCGATCGAGATATTTCTCGAGATAGACCTCGTCATTGCCAAAGGCAGCACGGGCTTCGGTCCGCGCGACGCTCCAGGCTTCCTCGATGTCATCAGCCGTCTGCGCGACCTTCATCCCACGACCACCACCACCAGCAGCAGCCTTGATGAGCACCGGATAACCGATTTCCTCAGCAACCTTGCGGGCCATGTTCAGGTCTGCGAGTGCGCCGTCAGAGCCCGGAACCAGAGGCACACCCAGGGCACGCATGGTCGTCTTCGCCGTGATTTTGTCACCCATCGTGCGGATATGCTCCGCAGTCGGGCCGATAAAGGCGAGGCCATGAGCTTCCACCGTTTCGGCGAAATCAGCATTCTCGGAGAGAAAGCCATATCCAGGATGGATGGCTTCAGCGCCCGTGATCGTCGCCGCGGAGAGAATCGCTGCCACGTTCAGATAGGAATCACGTGAGCTTGGCGGCCCGATGCAGACAGCTTCGTCCGCCAGACGCACATGCATCGCGTCGGCGTCGGCCGTGGAATGCACAGCAACAGTTTTGATGCCCATCTCACGGCAGGCGCGCTGAATACGCAGCGCGATCTCACCACGATTGGCAATGAGGATTTTTGAAAACATTACTCGATGATCGCCAGAGGCTCGCCGAATTCAACCGGATCTCCCGAAGCTACAACAAACTTCGTCAGGGTACCGGAGCGCGGTGCCTTGATCTGGTTGAAGGTCTTCATGGCTTCGATCAGCATGATGGTCTGGCCAGCAGAAACATGCGCGCCTTCCTGCACGAACTGCGGTGCAGAAGGATCAGGCGTCAGATACGCCACGCCCACCATCGGGCTGGGAACAGCACCGGGATGCTTTGCCGGATCGGACGGTGCAGCTGCCGGGACCGGGGCCGCAGCGACAGCTGCCGGAGCCGCAGCAACAGGAGCCACTGCCTGCACGACGCCACCACGGACAACGCGGATGCGGCTGTCAGCTTCTGCAATCTCGATTTCGGTCAGGCCGGTTTCCGTCAGAATATCGGCCAATGCCCGAATGGCATCCTTGTCCACGAGCATACGGCTCATCCTTCGTCCTCGTCCTCGATCATGTCAGTAATAGCCTGGAGCGCATGCGCATATCCCCGAACGCCAAGACCGCAGATCACGCCGATGGCGGCCTGCGAGACGTAGGAATGATGACGAAACGACTCCCGACGATGAATATTTGAAATATGAACTTCGACCACTGGCAGCCCGACAGCAAGAAGAGCGTCAAGCAAGGCAATCGAAGTGTGTCCGTAAGCAGCAGGATTGATCACGATTCCACGTGCGCGGCCATGACATTCCTGCACCCAGGACACAAGCTCACCCTCACCGTTCGTCTGACGGAAATCAATGGCAACATCAAGCCTTTCGGCAGCCTGAATACACACCTGCTCGAGATCATCGAGTGTGGCGTGTCCATAGATTCCGGGCTGGCGAAGACCCAGCATATTAAGGTTCGGACCGTTCAGAACGGCAATGAGGGGGCGTTTCATCTGGCCGCGCGATAGCACTTTCATGGCCGTCATGAAAGCGTCATTGCCCTAATGCTGCCCACTTCAAGGTATTCAAACTGTCCATAGGCGGCAATTTTGTGCTATGAAGCGCGATTGAACCCCTGCCCTTCCACTGGAGAAGACCCACGGATTGTGACATTCAAGCCCGTTTCCCAACTCGTAGCGCCCCGTTCCGTTCTCTCTCTTCGCGGCCTGACCTTTGTTCTCACACTCGCCGGTGCGGTAGGTGCAGGAACGGCTCACGCAGCTGACGAATCCCAGAGTAATGGTACGGTTCATACAAGCTGGGCCGCATCTGTCCGGGCCGCTCTGTCCAATCACGCGCACAAAGCCGCCAGCTGGACCCAAAACGGAGTGGCAAGCTGGTATGGCCGTCATTTCCATGGACGCCGGACCAGTTCGGGAGCGATCTTCGACACCAATACCATGACGGCCGCCCACCCTTCCCTGCCGATCGGCACGAAGCTGTTGGTCACGTCTCAGGACACAGGTCAGTCTGTTGTTGTCACGGTCAATGATCGTGGCCCTTTCAATAACCGCATTATTGATCTCTCCCATGCCGCTGCTGCAAAAATTGGCATGCTGCACAGCGGTACGGCGCATGTGACCATTGCCCAGCTACCTAAGGCTGTACCGGGTGTCCCCGCATCCACTGGCCCGGAAATGGAAGTCGCCGAGGCTGATCCTGCTGATACCAGCGCACAGGCCATTGAAAATGCAGCGAGCGGGTCTGCCGTACCGGCCCCTGACGCGCACGCGAAAACTGCGGCCACGCATCAGCCCATTCGCAAGGCACCACACAGAGTGCATCACTGATAAAAACCACAAAAAGGCGCCCACTATGCAGGGCGGTGCCTTTTTGTATTCTGAGGGTCAGGGCGTTCCTTCTGCCCTGCTGACAGCCGCGGCTACAATCGGATCCGGCTGAGGCAGACCTGTAATCCTGGGCTGCTCACCCTTTGCGCGCTCTTCAAGACCAGCATTCAGTTCAGCGCCGAACAGCACAACATATGTGCTGACAAAGAACCACATCATAATGGCAGCAACGGCACCTAGAGGCCCATATGTTGCGCCATAGCTGGCGAAATGCCCGACATACCAGGAAAAGCCGAGGGACGTGATGACCCAGAGCATGGTAGCGACCACCGAGCCCGGCAGAATCCAGCGCCACTGGGCGGGTGTACGGCAAGGGGCAAACCGATAAAGCAGACTCACCGCCATAAAGACAAAGAGGAGCATCAGAACCGGGGCGACAAGGCGCACGACCACCGGCGCACCATATGAGACAAGCAGATCAAATGGCGGCGGCGGCTGGAAGCCGAGATATTTGGGAAGATAATCCACGAGCGCCGGTGCCGCGACCATCAGCGCCAACGTCAGACATGCTCCCACGACAGCCATCAGCGTCATACTCAGAGCCATTGCCTGAAATCTGAGGAAGCTGCGGCTCTCTGTCGCATTATAGGCCATGTTCAGAGCGGACAGCACCGATTTAGTGCTGGCCGAAGCAGACCAGAGCGCCACAGTCAGAGAAAAAATAAGGCCAATCGTCAAAGACGAATGCGGCTGAGCCACAAGAGTATGGATTCGCCCGCCAATCAGTTCGTATGCCGCGTTCGGAAGAAGGTGGCGTAGGACCTCAAGCTGAGGCTCCACTGTCTGTAAGTCAAACGCGAGTCCATAGACCGAAATAAGCGTAGAGATCGCCGGAAACAGCGACAATGTGGCGTAAAAGGCGCAGCCCGCTGCCGAAAGAGATGTCTGGCTGGAGCCGACCTCCGAGACCACCTGCTTAAGGACCAGCTTCCAGCCCGCACGTGGCATGGAAAGCGGCGAGTTTGCCCCGGTGCCGGGTGCACCCAGGCTCAGTTCATGAGCGCGCCTTACAGCCTCCTCATCGAGATCCGGCAGTGCGTTCTGGATTTTCTCCAGCTCGTCCCTGCTCAAATCTGCCGCACCTTCCGGCTTCTCAGGCCCCGAAGCACCATGTGTAAGTTCAGAATCAGGGGACATGAGCACTCAGTATTTTCCTCAACTTTTGTTGTTCGGAGCAGCAATCGTGGGGAAGCGCTCCTGAAACAGAAGTGCTCAGCGCCCATGTTTACGCAGGATACCAGCCCTGCGTTCCCAAAATGACATACGCAATACAGACAGGCATATTTGTCCCTCATCAGAATTGCAAAAAATAGATGTTGCACTGAAGACGATTTAGCCTCATATGCCCCCCACGCAGCAACGCACGTGCCACTGGCCCTCTCGAGGTTACGCAACGACGTCAAGCGTTCTGGCCTTCGGATCCCGTTTTCTCGGGTCCCGCACTTCGCCGGTCCGTTCGACCGTTTCGCAACAAGCTCGCAGGGAGCCAATCTCCCTCCGCGAGTCCGGTTCTGGGAATGAGTGTCATGACTCCCAAAATCTCACGTTTCTTTGCCGAGCATCGCCCGGCTACTCCTTGCCTCGTCGTAGATCTCGATGTGGTTGAAAGCCGGTATCAGGCTCTCCACCATAATCTGCCATCGGCGCGGATCTATTATGCCATCAAGGCCAATCCGGCGCCGCAGATCCTGCGCCGCCTGACTGAGCTTGGCTCCTCCTTCGATGCAGCGTCCATTGAGGAGATCCGGATGTGCCTGGCAGCAGGCGCAACGCCGGACCGTATTTCCTATGGGAATACCGTCAAGAAGGTTTCCGCCATTCGGGAAGCCCACGAACTCGGTATTGACCTGTTCGTGTTTGACAGCATGGAAGAGCTTGCAAAGCTTGCCGAGCACGCTCCTGGTGCACGGGTTTTCTGCCGTCTGACAGTCGAAAACGAAGGCGCAGACTGGCCGCTGTCCCGCAAGTTCGGAACAACGACCACGCATGCACGCGAACTGATGCTTCGCGCGGCAACGATGGGCCTGCGCCCATATGGCCTCTCATTTCATGTGGGCAGCCAGCAGACCAGTGTCACCGCATACGAGACAGCAATCGCCCGAGCTTCGGCGCTGTATCGCGATCTTCAGGACGAAGGTCTCGATCTGCAGATGCTGAACCTTGGCGGCGGCTTCCCTGCCCGTTACCGCGAGGATGTCCCGACGATCGGGCAATTCTGCACGGCAATCTCTCAGGCACTGACCGAACACTTCCATAATGACCTTCCGGACATTCTGGTAGAGCCGGGACGTTACATGGTTGGCGAAGCAGGCGTTGTATCCAGCGAAGTTGTGCTCGTAAGCCGCCGTGGCGGTGCACCAACAGACCCGCGCTGGGTATATCTCGATATCGGAAGATTCGGTGGTCTGGCGGAAACGGAAGGTGAAGCCATTCGCTATACATTCCGTACGCCCCATGACGAATCTGATCCCGATCACTCGCCATGCGTTCTGGCAGGGCCGAGTTGCGACGGCGTGGACATCATGTACGAAAAGGCACGCATCCCTCTACCGAACTCCCTGCGAGACGGTGATCGCGTGGATATCCTGGCGACGGGCGCATACGTCTCCACGTATTGCTCCACAGGCTTCAATGGCTTCCCGCCACTTGCCGAGCATTATATCTAAGCGAAAAAATCTATCACTCATGAAAAAAGCCGCCCCGGAAAGGAGCGGCTTTTTTGTTTTATGGAACCTGATTGAGGGAAAGCCGGATCAGAGATCCAGCTCCATCGTGAAGTGATAGGTACGCGGCAGACCTGCTACAGCAGAGTTACTCGCGGTCCCACCACCATTGATGCTGGATGGATAAACAGACGCCCAATAGCTCTGGTTCGTCACGTTCTCCACACCGAAACGAAATACAAGTGGCTGACCATAAGCGTGCGTTGCGTATCGCGCGCCCAGATCAAGTGTCACGTAAGACGGCGCAAATGTCGTATTATAAACATTGGCTGCACGGCGGCCCATGTAATGAACATTCGCGTTGACGGCAGTGCCTTTCAGGAAGGGCAACCTATAATCAAGCAGCGCATTTGCCATGAGCGGCGGAACCCCGACAACCTGCTTGTAGGACGTCTTGGCAACACCCGTTGAGCCAAGCTGTGCATCAAGCCACGTCATTCCACCCAGTACCGTCAGGTTCTTAGTAAGGTTACCGGAAGCCTGGAATTCCACGCCATAATTACGTTGCGTTCCGAATGTTCCAAACACGTTCGTGACCGGATCAGTGTATCCGAATGGCCGCGTCATGCGAAAACCCGCAACATTCAGCTGAATACGGTCCGCTACAAGCATCTTGTAGCCAACCTCATATTCTTCAGAGCGCAGCGGGGCGAGAACTTCGTTGACGTTAGCAGCACCGGCAGGAGCTGTAGGTCCCGTCTGAAGGGAACGCCCCCAGGTGAAATATGCCGTTTGCGTGTCATTCACCTTATACATCAGGCTCGTCATCGGACTGAATGCAGCGGAACGACTGTAGCTTGAAGTCTTAACGCCGCTCTTGCCGTAGTTATTCGCGCTCATCCAGCCCCAGCCCAGCGTCCCCATGATGGCCCAGTGGCGGCCGAGAGAGATCGTGTCTCCAACAAGCAACGTCTGGCTGGCAGTATCGGCAGACTTATACGTTCCAGAAGAATAGGGCTGCGGGCTCGAAAAAGCTTTTGGATTTCCGAGCTGCGCCGTACCCAGAACATAGGACTGAGCGGACGTAGGATTATAGTTTCCCATCGTATAACCGTTAGTCCCCACCACAATCTGATGCTTCAACATCCAAGTGTGAAAAGTCCCGTTCAGATAAGCAAGATTGCTGCCAACCTTGAAGTTCTTGGCTGTCGCAGCTGCCGCTATCGTCTGACGATAGTTGCCAGCCGAATCCAGAAGCTGGTTCGCTGTGGTGAAAACATCGCGATAGGCGTTCTGGTAAAGCCCCCCCAGCGTCAGGCTCCAGTTGTCATTAAAATGATGAATGATCTTTGCCAGCGCCGTATTGGTCTCGGCATTATAGCCAGCCTGAGGCTGTCCATAATGCTCCCGGCTCAGATCAGGTGCCTGCGGCAGCTGAATGCTGGTACTGTATGAAAATGCACCCGGCAGCCCACGAACCGAATAGCTGTATTGACTGGCGTCGATCTGGATCACTGTGTTTGGCGACAGATGAATGTCAAAATCACCGCTGACCATATCACGACGCAGGTGCGAGCCCTGCACATAGCCCGTACCCTGCTGGTGCAGAAGATTCAGGCGATACCCAAACCAGCCATGACGGCCGACACGCCCGGAAAAATCTGCATTTTCCATCGGCGCACCAATGGAATCCACACCCACAACAAAGCGCTCCGTGCGGCGGTCGGTCGGGCGCTTGAGCGTATAATCAAAGGTTCCGGCCGGATTCTGAGGCCCATACAATGCACCGGAAAGGCCATTCAGTACCTGAAGACTGTCAAACTGTTCCGCTGCATATGGCGTCGTCGTGACCATGTTCAGCCCGTCGATACGCGAATTGGCGATAACGTCTGCTTCAAAACCACGGGATTGAGGGCGGCTGGTGTTCGGATCACCACGCTGCTCAAGCTGAACGGAAGGCATATACTGCGCCAGATCATTGATATTGCGCGCTTGCTGGTTGGTAATCACATCATGATTGACGGTCATAACTGAAAACGGCGTATCCAGCAGGGAACGTTCGCCCAGGGGACCCAGAACTGCAGTCTTTGTTCGATAATCCGCGACAGTCCCGGTTCCATTGCGGCTATGGACCGTAATATGCTCGGGCCTGGCAGCCTCATGGGTTGTCGCAACGGGCTTTGACGCATTGCGTTTGTCTGCCGTGTCAGCTGCCGAAGCCGAAAAAGTGAAGAGCAATGATTTCGCCACAAGACACGCAGAAACCTGTCGCTTCATGACCACCTCCCGAAAACTGAAACCTGAAATTCTCTCCGCTCCTTACTCCTCGCTTATTTCGGTGCACAGCACATCAGAGACATGTAACTCCATAAATTACGTTTAAGCCTGACAAGTGTGTCAGAAACACAACAGAAGGACCTTTCTCATGAAACTCAGCGCGCGCAACCAACTCAAAGGCACCATTCACAGCATCACGAAAGGTGCCACCACCTCTCACGTGACGATTGACGTCAATGGAACAGTCATCACGAGCGCCATTACAAATGAAGCCGTAGCAGAGCTGGGGCTCGAAGTTGGCAAAACAGCCTATGCCGTCATCAAAGCATCCAGCGTCATGGTCGGCGTCGACTGAACACAGATTTTCTTCCGGGAAATTTTTGCATGTTTCCCGGAATTGACTATTGCTGATGGCAGTCAGTCTTTTTCGAAGAAGTGCTTGCCTGCCATGAACATAAAAATTGTTCCTGTGATCCTTTCCGGAGGAACAGGAAGTCGTCTGTGGCCGGTATCGCGCCAGAGCTATCCCAAGCAATTCTGGCCGCTGCTGAATGAGCATTCCCTCATTCAGGACACAGCCATCCGCGGCCAGAAGATGGGATTACAAAGCCCGATCGTCATCTGTAACGCAGAGCACCGCTTCATCGTCGCGGAACAGCTTCGGGATGTCGGCATTTCAGATGCAAGAATCGTTCTGGAGCCAGTTGGGCGCAATTCAGCCCCCGCTATCGCAGCTGCGGCATTCCTTGTTGCGGAAACAGATCCGGACGCAATCTTGTGGATCATGGCCGCAGATGCCGCCATTACGGACGAAGAGCAGCTCGGCCTCTCACTTGAAGCTGCGGTCCGTGCGGCCAAAGGCGGCAGGATCGTCACATTTGGCATGCAGCCGACCCGTGCAGAAACGGGGTATGGCTATATCGAGCGTGGCGCAGAAATCCCGGGGATGCCCGGAGTTCATACCGTTTCACGTTTTATCGAAAAACCATCAGCAGAGCGTGCGGCCGACTTCCTCAGTGCAGGAACCTATCTCTGGAACTCGGGAATGTTTGTGGCACGGGCCAGCGTGCTCCTCTCTGAGACCAAAACTTTTGAGCCCGATATTTTTCTGAATGTCGGCGAGGCGGTTGCAAAACGCACAAGTGACATGGATTTCGAGCGCCTCGATCCGGAAAGCTTTTCAAACTCGCCCGAAATTTCGGTGGATTACGCCATCGCCGAACGCACGGCCCTTGCGGCGGTCGTAGCAGGGAATTTTGGCTGGTCCGATATTGGCAGCTGGGATTCCCTTTGGGATCTGAGCTCCAAAGACACTGACGGCAACGCAGTTTTTGGCGACGTTTTCCTTGATCGCACGCGCAACTGCTACGTGCGTTCAGACGGAGGCATAGTGGCGACGGTGACGGGCGTCGAAAATCTGATCGTTATCGTGACGCAGGATGCCGTCATGGTCACGCACCGGGATTGCGCACAGGACGTCAAAAAGATCGTCACACGGCTTGCCGCAGAGGGACGAAAAGAGGCGGCAGAGCATAACCGCAACTATCGCCCTTGGGGCTTTTACGAGAGCCTCACCCACGGCAACCGCTTCCACGTGAAGCGCATCATGGTGAAGCCTCAGCAGAAACTCTCCCTTCAGAAGCATTTCCATCGCGCCGAACACTGGGTCGTCGTCGCCGGAACAGCCCTTGTCACGCGAGGGACTGAACAACTTCTCATTCGGGAAAATGAGAGTATTTACCTCCCGCTCGGTGCGCTACACCGCCTTGAGAACCCGGGAAAAATTCCTCTGGTGCTCATTGAGGTGCAGTCAGGCCCATACCTGGGAGAAGATGATATCGTCAGAATCGAAGACGATTATCAGCGGGAATAAGCCCTTTCGCCATAAACGGGCAGCCCCAAAAGAGCTGCCCGTCTGTTCTCAATGATTGTGATTGCATGATCCATGGTCATGTTCGTGTTCGTGCGGCCGGTGAGTATGGTGACAGGCCACCCACTGGGTGTCTCCATCCAGATAGCGCTCGTTTTTCCAAACCGGCACACGGTGCTTAATTTCGTCGATGATATAACGACAAGCCCGAAAAGCAGCATCGCGATGTGGAGCGGAAACGCCGATCCATACTGCGACATCGCCAACGTTCAGGCTCCCGGTGCGATGCATGGCAACAGCATGGCTGATGTCATATCGCGCCATGGCTTCATCAAGGATGCGCTCGCCTTCTTTTGTGGCCAAAGCATCATAGGCTTCGTAATCGAGACCATCGACCGGACGACCTTCGTTGGTGTTGCGCACCCACCCCTCAAAAGAACAGAATCCCCCCGCCTGAGCGAGATGCAACGCGGCCCGCAAGGTCTCGATGCTAACTGGCTCCGACGCCATCTGAAACCTGTTCATCCGCCTGTCACCGGCGGAATAAACACCACCAGATCCCCCTCCCTGAGTGGCTGCGTCCATGGTGCAAAATCTCCGTTGATAGCCACCCGAAGCCGTTCCGGGCTGAATGGAAAACCGTAAGTCTCGCGAAGCTCATCATAGAGCGGACCAACCGTCTCGTGTGTGGTCTCAACAATTTGCAGCTTCTGACCAGCCAGCTCCCTGAGCTGCGCAAAATATTCCAAATGAATACGCATCAGGCACCTTCTCCAAGACGGCGAGCAGCGTCCAGACGCTCCTGCGGGGTGTTGATATTATCAAGGGCACCAGCATTCACTGGCGCGATCAGAAGCGTGTCACTGTTGATCAGACATTTGCGTGGGCACTTCTTTCCAGCGTCAACCTGCCGTTTTAAAGCTTCAAGAGCTGCCGGTTCCCAGACTGCGCAGAGCGGTTCAGGCAACCCATCGTGCTCGCTCCGATAGGCATACGCATCATACTTTCCATCTCGTGACAGCAAAAGATGATCCAGCGTCCCACGATCCAGAAGCGGCAGATCGCAGGCTACGACCAGCCACGACGCAGCAGGAAACCGCGCATGCGCCGACAATAACCCCGCAGCAGGGCCATCAACCTCAGACTGATCCACGATTACGGGAAATTCTCCCCTCAACGGATCATTCACCTGAGACTGGCGCACCGAAACAAAGCAGGACACCACCACCGACGACACAAGATCAAAAGCAGCTTCAAGCTGTGTGCGCCCCCGATAGATCAGGCCAGCCTTATCCTGCCCCATCCGCGTACTGAGCCCTCCTGCGAGAACCAGACCATAAAGCTCTGTCATGCATTTTCCAGACGGATAAAGTCGCGCTTGCCACCGTCTTTGCCCATCAATCGTACATCACGAATAATCATATCGTGAGACAATGCCTTACACATGTCATAAATGGTCAGTGCTGCAATGGATGCCCCGGTAAGTGCCTCCATTTCCACCCCCGTACGCCCCTTGCACGAGACCCGGCAATCAATCACCGCCTCATCCCCGTCCATGCTGATTTCCACACGGCAGCCACTGAGCGACAGCGGATGGCAGAGCGGAATTAACTGGGATGTCGCCTTGACACCCATAACACCCGCAATCTGTGCAACTGTCAGCACTGCACCTTTGGACGTCATGAAGCCGGCATCTGCCAGTGTCCGGGCAACATCAGACGGGAATACCAGTCGTGCCTGCGCGTGCGCACTCCGCTCGGTGACTTCTTTTCCGCTGATATCAACCATACGGGGATCCTCGCCCCGTTCATTTACATGCGTGAGCGTTTTCATGTTTCTCGGTTCCCCGGTCTATCCACCGATATAGTTCATTTCGATACGATGCGATGTCGGCGTATCGCCGTGCTCCGCACGTTCTTCGCTGTAGCGATCTGTCCTGACCGACCATATACCAGACAGAACATTCCTAAGCTCCTGATCATCTGCGCCACAGCGCAGGATATCCCTCAGATCTGTCCCTTTTGATGCAAACAGGCATGTGTAGAGCTGCCCCTCAGAAGAGAGGCGCGCCCGTGAACAATCTCCACAAAAGGGCGCACTGACGGAAGAAATGAACCCGACTTCACCCGCACCATCCGCATACCGGTACCGCCGCGCAACCTCCCCGCGATACTGCGGACCCACAGCCTCAAGGGGCCAGCGTGCATTGATGCGTTCGCGCAGTTCGGCAGACGGAACAACCTCGCTGCGTTCCCAGTGATTTCTTGTACCGACGTCCATATACTCGATGAAGCGCAACACAACGCCCGTGTGACGAAAGCGCTCCGCAAGATCCAGCACGCCCGCATCATTCACGCCACGCTGCACGACAGTGTTGAGCTTCACTCCTCCACGGAAGCCCAGACCCTGCGCATAAGCAATCGCTGACAAAACAGGATCAAGCTGTGCTCGCCCCCCGCTCATCCGGGCAAAAACAGCAGGGTCCAGACTATCCAGACTGACCGTAATGCGCTGAAGCCCGGCAGACTTGAGAGCATCTGCATGCCGCTCCAGCAGAACAGCATTTGTCGTGAGCGCAACGTCATTTACGCCATCAATAGCGGCCAGCCGTCCCACCAGATCCGTCAGTCCCGGACGTAGCAGCGGCTCACCGCCCGTAAGGCGCAGCTTCGTAACGCCCAGAGAGACCGCAACGCGTGCAACACGTTCGATCTCGTCAAAGTTCAAGCGCTCTTTTGGCTCAAGAAAGCGAAAATGCTCATGATACTTTGCTTCCGGCATGCAATAGGGACAGCGGAAATTACAGCGGTCCATGACCGAAATCCGCAAATCCTGAAGCGGGCGACCGTACTGATCACGGACGTGGCGCGACCGCTCACCAGGCATGAAACACCGCTCGGGTGCCCGCAGGCGCCTGCTCTTGCCCCGGATCAAGCTCAACAAAACCATCCGTGGACGCCAGATGACTGAAATCCCCAGACGTAGACATCGGCCGTGATGTTGCCAGAACACGACCTTCGTCGTCATGCCGAAGAGAAACAGGCAGAAAACGTGTCAGGGTTGGTATGCGGTCTGTGGCACTCTCCAGGATAACAGGATAGGTTCCGTCCGAACGCAGTCCCTGTCCCGCCAGCAGAAGCGGCACGACATAGCGCACGCCACAGCTTGTCGCCGATACCGGATTTCCGGGCAGGCCAAAAACCTGCTGTCCTTCCGGGCCAATCCCAAACCAGAGCGGCTTTCCGGGACGCTGTGCCACCTTGTGAAAGACGCGCTCCACGCCCAAACGGCCCAGAGCCTTTGGAACATGGTCGAAAATTCCCATTGAGACACCACCACTCAGAACCAGCACATCATGCCGTGAGAGTTGCGCCTCGAGAGCTTTAGTCGTCGCCTCCAGATCGTCTGGCACAATTGAGCGCTCAAGCCGGGTAAAGCCGCGCGAACAGAGCGAGCCCGTAATGGCATATTCATTTGAACGACGGATTTCCCAACCCCGCACCGGGGCATCCACATCAACCAGTTCATCACCTGTGGAAATGATGCCAATGGAAGGAATCCGTGAAACTTCCACCGAGGCGCAGCCATTAGCGGCAAGCACCGCCAACGCTGGTCCACCCAGGCGCACACCCCGCGACAAAAGCTCCGTGCCTGCCTCGCAGTCCGAAGCCCTACGATGAATGAACTGGCCTTTCTGCGGCGTATAACCAGACTCAAGCCGAAGAATTTTTCCGTGTCGCGACAGGCGCTCAATCGGGACGACCGTATCCGTACCCTCTGGCAGAACAGAGCCGGTCATGACTTCGATACATCCACGCCCGTCTCGCAAGCTCACGGGTGCTCCCCCAGCCCTCAAAACCCCTTCGCAGGGAAGATCCGGCCCGCTCCCACAACGCATTGCGATGCCGTCCATCATAACACGGTCATAAGGAGGCTGGGGACGCTCCGCCCTTACGGACTGCCGCAGAACACGGCCAGAAGCCGCTTCGATCGAAACCGTTTCTGTTCCAAAGTCACCCGCATAACGGAGAACAAGGTCAACAGCCTGTGCCACGCTCAGAAGTTCGTTCATCCCTGCCCCGCTGGCCCGTCATGCGAAAATACACGCCTGTCGATATAGACCTCCTGTGGTGCAGATCAACAGCCTGTATGGAAAGGGTATGTCATAAATGGATTTGGGGTTAGTCTATCGCCGCTGATAAGTGAGGAGGCGTTCATGACCACAGAGGATACGATCTCCCCACTTCCGGAATGGCCTGAATACGGTTTGGTGGAAGATCTGCTGCCCACACTGACCCGCTGGACTACCGAGGGAAGACGCGCAGCACTTGCAACCCTCGTAGGCATTACTGGTTCGTCTCCACGTCCCATGGGAAGCGAGATGGTCATTGCCGATAACGGCGAGGTTGCTGGGTATGTCTCTGGGGGATGTGTCGAAGCTGCCGTCATGCATGAAGCTCTTGCTTCACTCGCAGATGGCCTGCCCCGTACACTCGACTACGGCGCCGGCAGCCCCGTGCTGGACATCCAGCTTACATGCGGCGGTCGAATCACAATTTTCGTCCGCGCGATCACGGATCTGTCTGTCTATGTGAGTCGCCTGAGCGAAGCCCGTAAAGACCGGCGCGCCCTGACAGTGCTTACCAACCTCAAGACCGGCGAGATGCGATTTTCCGACGCTGAACATACGGCGGCGGCTTCTGGCGAATTCGCCAAACTGCATGAGCCTCCGACCCGCCTCATCCTTGCGGGGGGAGACCCCGTGACGCTCGCCATCCTCAAGCTCGCCCGCAGTATGGACATGGAGACTATCCTTCTGCGTCCGCTTGGTCCCGAACAGGGACCGCCCGGCCTAAGTGCCGCCAGCTATGATCGCCGTAATCTCGACAGGGCTTTCGAAAAGCTCCTTCCAGACCGCTGGACCGCTGTCTATACCCTGACGCATGATGCCTTCACCGATCTTCGCATTGCAGAATACGCCCTGAAATCCGCAGCTTTCTGCGTAGGCATTCTTGGCAGCCGTCGTAAAATTGCGAGCCGCGTTGATGCCCTGCGCAAGGCTGGCATCCCGGACGCCACATTGAAGCGCCTTCATCTGCCTGCTGGCATAGAAATTGGTGCGCGGTCTCCGGTCGAAATCGCAGTATCAATTCTGGCGCAGATTACCGCATCGAGAAACGCAACCCTGCCTCAAGTGACGCGATGAGCCGCCACGCTGCAATTCTTCTTGCCGCCGGGGGAAGCTCACGGCTCGGATTCCCTAAACAATTACTCCTGAAAAACAGCGTTCCACTGGTTCGTCAGATGGCTCAACTGCTGCTGGAAACCAACCCCGCCAGAGTGATTGTCGTGACCGGTGGAGCGTCAGAAGACGTCATGGCGGCACTACACGAATTACCCGTGGAGTGCGCTTTCAACCCGGAATGGAGGACAGGGCTTGCGAGCTCTGTTCAAAGCGGCATCCTCGAATTGCAGGGCACACGCTTCGAGGCTGCCCTGATCACTGCCACGGATCAGCCATTTCTGACGCTCAGCCATCTGCAACAACTCGTGGAGAGCCGCCCTGAGAATGGCGACATTATATCTGGATACGGTGTTGGCAAAGGGGGCGGAATACCTGTCTGCCTCAGCAGACGGACCACCGCCCGCCTGAGCGAACTGGATGGAGACGCTGGCTTCCGGAAGCTATGGAACGCTCACGAGCGGCCAGAGAGGATCGAAAACCCTGATCTTCTTTACGATATCGATACAGTGGAGAATCTGAACCTCGCGATCGACCGGGGCGTCATGGACGCTATTCAGCCGATCACGAGCTTCAATCATGCCTGAGAAAGCCTCAGACGATGCGGTGCACCCAGTTGAATGCATCATTCGTCCGGCCGCCCTGCAAATCAGTCAGAACTTTTTTCAGGCGCAGGGACACTGGGCCTGGCGTTGTACCATCGCCAAACTTTGCTTCGCCCGCAGGACGACGTAGCGAGCCGATTGGTGACAGAACAGCGGCTGTGCCACATGCAAAGGCTTCAACATATTTACCTGACGCCGCACCTTCGAAGAGCTCATCAATTTCGATCTGCTCCTCAACAACCTCAACGCCTTCTGCAGCTGCAAGCTTGATCAGGCTGTCGCGCGTAATGCCGCGCAGAATTGTACCACCAAGTGGCGGTGTAACGATTTTACCGTCATTGCGGACAAACATCACGTTCATGCCGCCCATTTCCTCAACAAACCTACGCTCACGCGCATCGAGGAACAGCACTTGATCACAGCCCTGCGCTTTGGACTCTGCCTGCGCCACGAGGCTGCCAGCATAGTTGCCACCACACTTGGCTTCACCCGTGCCGCCGATTGCAGCACGCGTGTAATTCTCCGACACCCAGACCGAGACGCAACCTGAACCGAAATATGCACCAACCGGACACGCAATCACGATGAACAGATATTCAGTTGCGGGCTTAACACCCAAAAATACTTCATTAGAGATCATGAAGGGACGCAGATAAAGGCTCTGCCCCTCGCCCGATGGCACCCAGTCCTGATCAATTTTTACAAGTTCATCGACCGCCTGCAAAAACAGGTTTTCAGGCAGGACAGCCATTCCCATGCGCTGTGCAGAAGCCGCAAAACGTGCTGCGTTGGCCTGTGGACGGAAACTGGCGATATGGCCATCCTCACCACGATAAGCCTTCATACCTTCGAAAATTTCCTGACCATAATGCAGGACGGTAGAAGCCGGATCGATGCTCAGAGGACGACGTGCCGTAACCTTCGCATCATGCCAGCCATCGGCTTCATTATAACGGATAATTGCCATGTGATCGGTGAAGACGCGACCGAACGAAGGATTGGCAAGCAGTTCTGCGCGACGCTCAGGAGCGGTGGGCGCGTCGGTTTTCTCGATGGTGAAAGTCGTCATGGAAAAACGGTTCCGGAAATGGCGTCAAATCAGTGCGTGCACTGTGCCACATAAACCGTCCAACTGGCGAGAGGCCAACAATCTCTTGCTACAAGCCTCTGACAGAAAACAAAAAAAAACCGGCCACATCGTGACCGGTTTTTTTGTGCAGTATCGAAACTTGCCGAGAAATCAGCGCTTCGAGAACTGGAAGGAACGACGTGCCTTGGCGCGACCGTACTTCTTACGCTCAACCGTACGGCTATCACGTGTCAGGAAGCCAGCAGCCTTCAGGATGCCGCGCAGACCTGGCTCGTAATGTGTCAGTGCACGGGAGATACCGTGACGGACTGCACCAGCCTGGCCGGAAAGACCACCACCAGCGACGGTGCAATACACGTCGAACTGGTTGTAGCGATCCACGATCAGGAACGGCTGGGTGATGAGCATACGCAGGACAGGACGTGCAAAATACGTCGTGACCACGCGGCCATTGACGATGATGTCACCCTTGCCAGGCTTGATCCAAACACGGGCAACGGCGTCTTTACGACGACCGGTTGCGTAGGAACGGCCCTGTGCATCGCGCTTCACTTCGTGAACCGGTGCAGAGTTGGTGGTGACAGGAGCAACGCCGGCAAGATCCTGCAGCGTGCCGGTGCGCTCGGCGGTGGGGCGCTCTTGGGTCTCGGACATGATACAGGCCTTACGACTCGTGGTTCAGGGTGTTCTTGCGGTTCATGGCGGCCACGTCCAGCTTGACGGGCTTCTGACCGTCATGCGGATGCTCTGTGCCAGCATAAACGTACAGGTGCTTCATCTGGGCGCGCTGCAGCGGGCCGCGCGTGATCATGCGCTCAACAGCCTTCTCCACAACATGGCCCGGGTTCTTGCCCCCAAGGCGCTGCGTGATGGTGCGCTGCTTGATGCCGCCCGGATGACCGGTGTGGTAGTGGAAGAGCTTCTGGCCAACCTTGTTGCCGGTCAGAACAACCTTCTCTGCATTGATAATGACGATGTTGTCGCCGCAATCAACGTGAGGGGTGAACTGCGGCTTGTGCTTGCCGCGCAGGCGGTTGGCAACGATGGTGGCGAGACGGCCGAGAACGAGCCCTTCGGCGTCGATCAGCACCCAGTTCTTCGTCACCTCCGCAGGTTTCAGCGAAAGCGTGGTCTTCATTAGTGACATTCCAGCTTGGGGCGTGACGTAAAGCCACACCGTGGATGGCGCCGTTCGGAACCGAACAGCGGATCAGGTGCGGCCTTATTGCGGGATGCGCGCCTCCCGTCAAGTATTCTTTGCAAAACAGAATAGGCGATTCCTGCCTGTTTCCCGCCATTTTTTACGATATGGTATTATGTTACCGCACATTATTCGTCTTCAAAGTTGCTCCACAGCCCCACAGTGATATCCTGCCCGCGAAATTCAGACACTCGTCCACCGCCGGGAGGCGCGGGCGCCAACAGGAATGACAACGTGAATAGACCCTGGCTCACCACGAGCCTGATCGGGGTGATCGCGGCCATGGGGGGCATTGGTGTCCATCATGAAGCCCGTGTTGAGCTCGAACGGGGACTCTCCCGCTTTCAGGCCACCCTCCCTCCGGGTGCGACATTTACCTATTCTTCGGCCCACCCCGCCATTCTGGCCCGGGGTGCCGTACTGACAGATGTCATCCTGCAAAACGGTAACCAGACTTTCCGTGCATCCAAAATGCATGTCGGACATCCACAGAGCACACCGGATGGGGGCCTTGTCATTTCCAGTCTCGATATCCGGGACCCATCCGTGCAGACGCCGTCGCTGATCATGCATGCCGATGCTTTGTCGTTTCGCAAACTCGTAACCCCGCCTCCTGAAGCAGGAAGTACCAATCTTACGACTATAAATCTGGATCACGTTGCGCTTGCACATGGGCGCGTTGATCATCTGACAATCCAGAACATAGCGCGCGCGCAGTCAGCTTCCACACCGCAAATTTATAATGTGACGTCCGATAAGGTTTCCATCGACGGATACGGCCCCACGACAACAACAACCCTCTCCCTGACGAACACCACAGCCATCGTCGGCAGGACAATCATCAAGCCCGGACAGCCACCACGTCCATTTTCCGCACAGCTTTCCCTTCAGACATTCCGTCTCAAACAGGCTTCCTTACCTGAAATCATTGGCGCCCTGCAGAACGGAACGCCCACTCCACTCAACACACCTCCAGCCGAAAGCTTTTCGGCTGACGGTTTTCAGATTTCAGCACCTGTCGGAAATTTCCGCATTGATCGCATGACAGGCAGCGGCAAGCAGCTCTCTGGTATTGCGTCATCGCAGTTCCTGATGAGCGGTCTTCACGTCAGGGTGCCCGGAAAGATGCTGCCCCTGACTATTGATGGGGCACATTCATCCGTTCGTATAACGCAGCATAACAATCCGCAGACTGGTGAAGCCAACTCCAACTGGCAGCTCGCTATTCCTTCTTTTGCCAACGTGACACTGGATTTGCACCTCACCCTGCCCGCACAGGAAAAGGACACAATTGTCCAACGTACGTCCCAGCAGATCCTGAACGGGAGCACGCTTTCTAGTCTGGCGATTTCCGTGCAGGGAGACCGCTTTATCAATGGCCTGTCGCGTCTGACCAGCAATACGAAGCTGGATGATGCGGGTCTTGCGAGTGCCAAACAACGAAACGTGCAGGTTGTCTCGATGCTCCTCGCACCTTTTCCAAATCTGGGAGCCGTTCCAGACTTCCTGAGTGATCCGAAGGGTCGCACGCTTACCCTCTCATATGCTCCCGCATCTCCGCTGCCTCTGGGCGCTCTTGGAGCAGTGGCATCGCGATCGACGTCCATTTTGCAGTTGATCAATCCAAACGACCTCAAAGCTGTCGTTCAATGAGCGAAACTGCGCTTTCCGCTCCAGTCTGCGTCATTGGAGCCAATGGCCGCTCGGGAGCAGCCCTGTGCCGGGCACTTATTGCGGAAAAGGTCCAAGTAATTGCGGTCGTGCGTAGCGCGGGCAAGCTTGCCCCAGACCTCGCCAGTTCATGCAAGGCCGTACGCATTGCCGAACTGACAGATCCAGTAGCGCTACCAATAGCTCTTGAGGGAGCATCGGTCGTCGTCAATACCGCACATGCCCGCCATATCCCGGAAATTCTGGCGGCGACACGCGCGCCTGTCGTAGCCCTCGGAAGCACACGCAAATTCACGAAATGGCCCGATGACCACGGACAGGGCGTTCTGGCCGGGGAAGCGGCACTGCGTGAGGATGGGCGGCCTTCTTTCATTCTGCACCCGACGATGATCTATGGGGCGCAGGGAGAGGACAATGTTCAGAGGCTCGCCCTACTGCTGGAGCGCCTGCCGATCGTCCCCCTGCCTGGAGGAGGGCGCTCCCTCGTGCAGCCCATTCACCAGGCAGACGTAACACGTGCCCTGCTCGCTGCCATTCATCTGCTGATCAAGGGAGACGTTGCGGCGCCTGAGAGCATCGTCATTGCAGGCGCGGATGCTGTTCCTTACCGGACATTTGTTCGCATGGTTCTGATGTTCTCAGGCCTTGGTGGACGACCGATCATCTCGCTTCCCGGATGGCTGCTGATCGCAGCATCACGCATCACGAAGCATATTCCCGGGCTTCCCCGTATCGCCCCTGAGGAAGTACGCCGCCTGCTTGAAGACAAAAATTTCGATACCACCCCCATGCAACGCAGACTCGGTGTTCATCCGACATCTCTGACAGCGGGGCTTCAACATCTCCTTGCAACACCACAAAACGGAACAGAAACGAAAGCCTGATGGCTGAGTGGCATGATAGTTTTATGACTACCCAGCTTTTACCTCACCAGACACATTCCTCTGTAATGTTTTAATTTTGTCATAAGTCATTATAAAATAACGATTTTAAATGGAATTATCAAACACGGCAGTTCACTAATTTTTTGTTTCAATGTCTTGAAACCATCACACGACACTCATTCAGTCCGTTCATATGGTCCCGTCCGCCACGTGGGGAGTTACCCCACCTTCTGACAGGGTCGACAGAAATGAAGCTGAAGCTTGCGCTTACCACCTGCCTCACGGGCGTTTTTGCCCTCTCCGGATCTGGTCTTGCGTGGGCACAGACTGCCCCTGAAAAAACTGATAAAGTCCATACCCGCAAAACTGCCTCGACAACAGCTTCCAAGCAGCACTCGGCGAATGCAAAACAAGGCATTGCAGAAGCAAAATCGCCTGAATCCATCATTGTTCTGGGCTCAGGTGCGGCCCGTGAAACACAGACGATCTCGCACAATGTCATTCAGCAATATGTCCCCGGAACGAGCCCGTTCAAGGCGCTTTCAAAGCTGCCCGGGGTCATGTTCACGACATCCGACCCGCTGGGTTCGTATGAATGGTCACAGCAAATCATCATCCGTGGCTTCGACCAGAGCCGCCTTGGCTTCACAATGGACGGCATACCGCTCGGCAACCTGTCATATGGCAATGACAATGGCCTTTCGATCGGCCGTGCGTTGCAAACTGAAAACAATGGCCCCGCTACCCTGAGTCAGGGCGCCGGATCTGTAGGCGTCGCCGCATCCAACGATCTTGGTGGCGCACTGGAATTCACATCCATTGATCCGACACGAAAATTCGGAGCAGATGTCGCGGGCACAGTCGGTTCTTCAGGAACATGGCGCACATTCGCCCGGATCAACAGCGGCGAACTCAAAGGGGGCGGCCGCTTCTACGTATCCTATAATCATCAGGACGCGAACAAGTGGAAGGGCGATGGCGTCCAGAAACAGGATCAGGCCAACGCAAAATATATTCAGCCATTTGGCGAGCATGTGAAGCTCACCGTTTTCGGTGACTGGTCCAAGCGCGCAGAAAACGATTATCAGGACATCTCGCTCGCCCAGATTAAGAAATACGGCTATAATCTGGATAATATCACGGGCAATTACGCGCTGGCGAAGCAGATTGGTTATGCCTACCAGAACGGCACGGCCTTTCCATCCAGCGTCCAAAATCAGGATACATCCTATTTCAACGCGGCAGGCCTTCGTGAGGACGCCCTGGGTTACGGGCGCCTCGACTTTGATATCACAAGCCGCCTGAAAGGGTACGTGACCGGCTATGGTCACACCAACACAGGTGAAGGCGCATGGGTCACACCCTACCTTCCCACCCCCACAGCTCTCGGTGGTTCACCGCTTTCAACACGCACAACAGAATACGACATTCACCGCGCGGGGTTCATTGGGGGCCTGACCTACAAGCTGGCCAATCACACAATCGAAGGCGGATTCTGGTTCGAAAACAACAACTTCGAGCAGGCACGCCGTTTCTATCCGCTCAACGTGAATGGCGCTCCTTCTTCCACATACTGGTATCAGGGCAACTCATTCTACACCCAGTGGCAGAGCGCCTTTAATACAAAGACCTATCAGGTCCATCTGGGAGACACCTGGCAGATCCTTCCCGCACTGAAGGTCAATTACGGCTTCAAATCGCTGATCGTGGACAATACGGCCCGAGCCATGAGCGGAAATTATCTCGGAACACCAACAGGCACCACATATCCATCCGGCTCTCTGAGCGCCTCAAACGGATTTCTGCCGCAAATCGGTGCAAATTACCGCCTCGATCACAACAACGAAATTTTCGCAGATTATTCCCGCAATATGGCAGCATTTGACAGCGCGCAGACATCCGGTCCGTTCTCTACGACGACCGCAGGATTTCAGGCACTGCAAGGCAAGCTGAAGCCGGAAATGTCCAACACCGAAGAGCTTGGATACCGCTTCCACAACCGCACGATTCAGGCATCGATTACTGGCTATTACGTCGAATTCGCCAACCGCCTGCTTTCTGTTACGCAGGGGGTAGGCATTTTAGGAAATGCTTCAGTCCTGACCAACGTAGGTGGCGTGACCGCCCGCGGCGTTGATATGGCATTCAACTGGCGCTTCGCAAAGAACTGGTCGCTGTTTGCGTCCTACGCATTCAACAACTCGTTCTATGACAACAATGTCTACGCTGACGGACAGATCTCGGCGCAAATCAAGAATAAAAATGTCGTAGGCATGCCGCGCAACCTTGCCAATGTGCAGCTTGGTTATGATGACGGGCGCATCTGGGGCAACGTGCTGATGCAGTTCCAGGATCGCCGCTACTACACATATACCAACGACGCATCCGTTCCGGCCAACGACATTTTCAACCTCAACGTGGGTTATCGTTTCCAGAGCCAGAACTGGTTCCTGCGCGGCGTGGACGCACAAATCAACGTCACCAACCTGTTCGACAAACGCTATGTCGCCACTGTCGGCAGCACGGGCTTTGTCAACTCCGATCCAAACGGCACCGTCCAGACCCTTCAGGCTGGCGCACCGCGCATGGTGTTCTTCACGCTACGCAAGCATTTCGACTGATCAGGAATCTTCCATGCCAGCTCCGACACCAAACCGTCGTCAGTTTCTCAAATTTGGTGCGGCTATGGCCGTGGCGGGAAGCCTTCCGGAGAACGTCCGGAAGGCTCTCGCCATTCCAGCCCACCGCGTCACCGGCACGATCATGGACGTCGAGCATGTCGTGATCCTCATGCAGGAAAACCGGTCCTTCGATCATTATTTCGGATGCATGCAAGGTGTCCGTGGTTACGGTGACCCCCGCGCGCCTCATCTGCCCGACGGAAATTCGGTTTTCGTACAGCCGGATGGAAAAGGGCACACCGTCATGCCTTTCCGCCTCAATACCATCCACACATCCAGTGCGTGTATCGCCAGCCTGGATCATAGCTGGAAAGGCAGTCAGAAAACCTGGAATGGATGGGATTGCTGGGTCCCTCACAAGACATCCATGACCATGGGTCATTTTGTCCGTGAAGACATTCCTTACTATTACGCACTGGCTGAAGCCTTCACGATCTGTGACTCCTATCACTGCTCGATATTCGGCCCGACCAACCCAAACCGACTCTTCCTGTTTTCAGGAACCAGTGGGCTCGCGGTCAATCAGGATGGCAAGCAGGCCACGACCAATTTCGACGATGGAAACTGGACAGCCGATATCTCGAAAGACAAACCCGATTTCGTACCCCTCCGCTGGACCACTTATGCAGAGGAACTCCAGAAAGCCGGTGTCTCCTGGCGGGTCTATCAGGAGTATGACAATTTCGGAGACAACCCCCTTGTTCAGTTCGCAACATTCCGGGGCGTCGAGCGGCATTCATGGCAATACCTGAATGCACGCCAGATTGTGCCCGGATCAACGGAAGACAACCAGCACGACCCTGAGGGCCGTTATCTTCTGGACGCATTTGAACACGACGTCGCGCATGGAACACTTCCGCAAGTCTCGTGGATTGTTCCGTCCGCAGCATTGTCCGAGCATCCAAACGCTCCTCCAGGCTATGGCGAACACCTTATTTCAAAACTGATGGATATCTTCGTCCGCCATCCGGAAACGTGGTCCAAAACAGCCTTCATTCTCAATTATGATGAAAATGACGGCTTTTTTGATCATATCCCCGCCCCCGTACCTGCGCTCGACAGCACACAGGGGTCCAGCACGGTCTCTACGGCAGGAGAGTCCTTTCAGGGAGAGCCGGTAGGCCTTGGCCCGCGCGTTCCAGCACTGGTCATTTCTCCCTGGACCAAGGGAGGATGGATCAATTCCCAGCTCTTCGACCACACATCCGTTCTTCGGTTTCTGGAAGCCCGCTTTGGCGTCCATGCACCCAACATCACGCCATGGCGAAGGGCCGTGTGTGGTGATCTGACCTCCGTGTTCGATTTTTCACAGCCTGACAGTTCATGGAACGCCGAACTGCCGGACACAGGTGCATATCTGGCGGAAACGCGCCATTCCTGCGCCTTTCCCCATCCGATTGTCCCGACCCATCAAAAGCTTCCAATGCAGGAGCCGGGTCAACGTCAGGCACGTGCGCTCCCGTACAGGCTACACGCAGACCTCACACAGACACAAAACGGACCGATACTCCTGATCGCCAATACCGGCTCAGAAGGTGCAGTTTTCCGTCTCCATAATGGCGGAGACACGCGCCATTATACTGTAGGCGCAGGCCATGAGGTTCCAGTTGAAATCGGGAGCGCCGGAGTAACGACACTCCATGGACCAAACGGCTTCTTTCGTTCCTTCAAGGCCCCGGACAAATTGCAGGGTAGCCTGAATGAAAGCGAGAACGGGATCAGTCTTACCCTGAAAAACACTGGTGAGCACGACATGATCGTCATGCTGACAAGCGCTTATAACGCTGGGATGCGCCAGGATATTGAAATCCTGAAAGGCGCCACAGCGCATTATGAACAGTCCGTCACAGACAGCGATCACTGGTATGATCTGCTCGCAACCGTCAGCGGAAAAAACGCTGCACACATGCATTTTGCGGGCCATGTAGAAAACGGAAAGTCCAGCAGAACCGATCCCCTGATCGGGCAAAATAACAGCTGACATACCGGACAGTGTCTTCCTGAACATTTTCAGAAGGCACTATCTGCCGCCTCGCATAGAGGCAGCAGTTGATACGCACACAATGCCACCAGCTATCCGGGCGCAAAAAAGCCCGGAGCGATCAGTAACTGACGCAGCATGAAGGCCTCCAGAAAAGGAGACCTGCTAACTTATTAATTTTTATATGAAAAAAAATGCTGGGGCGAATGACGGGGATCGAACCCGCGACAACCGGTACCACAAACCGGCGCTCTACCGACTGAGCTACATCCGCCACACAGCGATGCGTGATTTAGAGAATACGAAAGCGTTCGTCCAGCCCTTCATGCAATTTTTTTCATGAAGATGCAGATTTCTTTGCCCAGACGTCAGATCACCGGCACGCCACCTGTCACCGCAATATTGGCACCCGATATATAGCTCGCTTCATCACTTGCGAGCAAAACATACGCACATGCAAGCTCGGCGGGCTGACCGGGCCGCTTCATCGGGCTGTCTGCACCAAATTCGTGCACATGATCCTTGTCCATCGTCGCAGGGATAAGGGGCGTCCAGATAGGGCCGGGCGCTACCGTGTTGGAACGAATGCCCTTTTCACCCAGAAGTTCTGCGAGACCACCGCTGAAATTCTGGATCGCGCTCTTGGTTGCGGAATAGGCCAAAAGCTTGGGTTTCGGCCGATCAGCATTGACCGAAATCGTATGGATCAGGGAGCCGCCCTGAGGCATATGCGGGATCGCCAGTCGTGACATTCTGAACACCGCACCAGAATTGGTGGCAAAAGTATCATCCCATTCATCTTCGCTAATCTCATCCAGGCTGTGGCGCTCAATCTGGAATGCAGCGTTGTTGACGAGAATATCCAGTCGTCCGAATTCCGCGACCGTACGATCCACAATTTCCCGACAGACATCCCGATTCTTGATATCGCCGGGGACCAGAAGAGCCTTTCGCCCAGCTTTCCTAACCCATGACGCCGTCTCCTTCGCATCCTCCATTTCCTCGGGCAGAAAAGACAGCGTCACGTCCGCTCCCTCCCGGGCATAAGCGATGGCAACTGCACGCCCAATGCCGGAATCTCCGCCGGTAATGATGGCCACCTTGTCGCGAAGACGATCGTGCCCGACATAGCTCTGCTCACCATGATCAGGTTTGGGTGTCATTAGCGACGTCTGACCAGGAATGCGTTCCTGCAGGGGCGTGTTGAATGGCGACTTCGGATAGGCGCTCATGGTCGGTCTCCTGACAGATATGATGCCCTCCCAACGCCCTCCCCCCACGAAATGTTCAATCGTCTTTCAGGGAAATGCCGGGTTCATCCTCACGCTCTTTCCCGCTACACTGCCCTCACCATTGCCGCGCCGGGCCCGAATACGTCGCACCCTTTTCACTTCCAGTTACCAAGGGATTTTCATGACCCCCGCTCTCTATCGTCACCAGTGGGTACAGAACCCGCTGCGGGATGTGCTTGCCGGTATGGTGGGTACGTTTGCCCTCATTCCCGAAGTCATCGCGTTTTCCTATATCGCAGGCGTTGCCCCTGCCGTTTCGCTTTTCGCGTCTTTTGTTATTTCTGTATCCATCGCCATCTTTGGCGGCCGTCCGGGTATGATTTCCGGTGCGGCAGGATCAGTTGCGCTGGTAGCAGCACCGCTGGTCCACGCACATGGCGTGCAGTATATGCTTCTCGCCACGCTCATGGCGGGCGCATTGCAGGTTCTCTTTGGCGTCCTGCGCCTTCAGGCTGTCATGCGATTTGTATCGGCAGAAGTCCGCACAGGATTCGTCAACGCGCTCGCAATCATGATTTTTGCCGCTCAGGTTCCGCAGATGCTGGGCGTGACATGGCACACCTATGCGCTGATCGCGCTCGGGCTTGCGATCATCTATCTGCTTCCCAAACTTTCAGAAGCAATCCCATCGCCTCTGGTCTGCATTATTCTGCTGACGGGCATTGCCATGGCCGTCCCCATGCCCATTCATACCGTGGCTGACCTCGGTGCCCTCCCCACGGGCCTGCCACAACTGACCATTCCCCATGTGCCACTGACACTCTCAACGCTCTCTGTGGTGTTGCCATATGCCGTGGCAATGGCTGCTGTCGGCCTGCTGGAATCCATGATGACGGCCTCTGTCGTGGATGATCTGACAGACACGCACGGCAACCAGAAAATGGAATGCACAGGTCTTGGCATCTCCAATATCCTTGTCGGAGCATTCGGAGGCATTGCCGGTTGTGGCATGATCGGCCAGACCGTGGGCAACTTGCGCTATGGCGGACGTGGGCGCATTTCCACCTTCACGGCTGGCGCATTCCTGCTGTTGCTGATGGTCGCGCTCCATCGCTGGGTTGGCCAGGTGCCCATGGCAGCTCTCGTTGCCATCATGATCATGGTATCGATCAGCACCTTCTCATGGAGCAGCATCCAGGATCTGGCACGCCATCCAAAGCTTTCCAGCCTGACCATGCTGGTCACAGTTGCGGTCGTGGTGGCAACGCATGATCTGGCGGCAGGTGTCGCTGTGGGTGTTTTACTGTCAGGCGTGTTCTTCGCGTGGCAGGCAGCCAGACTGCTTACCGTCAGCCAGACGCGCTCAGGAGATGTGGAAACCTACACTGCCGCTGGTCAGGTCTTTTTCGCATCTGCCGATGCTCTGGGCGAGGCCATCAACTATCAGACAGACGCCCGAACCATCATTATCGATGTTTCCCGTGCCCGTTTCTGGGACATCACATCCGTACAGTCTCTTGAAAAAATAATCGGCAAACTGCGAAATCATGACAAGACTGTCGAAGTGCGTGGATTACAGCCGGAACAGCACGAAATCATCTCAGCACAGTCACAGGAAAATCTTCTGAGTATGTAAAAACTGCTACGATGCGGGCCCTGTTACAATACAGGTGCCCGTATGATCTTTTTGTAACTGGCAGGCCGCCGCACCTTCTGCTTTCTATCCAGAACAACCTTCACGAAAAACAGTCTGCGTTTTCAGGGCTGTCTCAGAAATGGCAGTTTTTACGGCCCCATGATCGCAAACATGACGCCCTTGGACCGCGGCGAACGGACTGAACGTCCCGCATCCATCGCTGCTGCCTCCCCCATACCCCGCACGATCCGTGACCATCGAATAGATTCCCTCAGGGGGGCCGCACTGCTCATGATGCTGGCCGATCACGTGCCGGATGATCTCCTCAACCGCATCACCATGCGTAATTTCGGCTTTGCCGATGCCGCAGAAATATTCGTCCTTCTCGCAGGGTATGCGTCCTTTCTGGCCTATGGGCGCCTGATAGACAGACAGGGCTGGAGCACCGGAATCAAGCGCATCGCAGGCCGATGTGGCAGACTCTATTTCTACCAAACGGCAATGACGCTCGTGTTCGTATGGACAGTCCGGCACTGGCGGCATTACGAACCTGTCCCTGAATATATCCTCGAGCCCCAACTTGCCCATGGATATGGCTGGCTCTGGCGCATTCTGACATTTGATGCGCTACCAAGTTATCTGAACATCCTGCCGCTCTATATTATCCTTCTGGCGCTTTTTCCCCTGATCTATCGGATCATGAAGGAAAGCGCCTGGGTCCTGTTCGGAATCAGTGCTGCCATCTGGGCCGTTTCAAATATTGACCCGCGCCTCACCATTCCAAACTGGCTGGACCCGAACGGATGGTATCTCAACCCGTTTGCCTGGCAGTTTCTCTACACACTTGGCGTGCTGGGAGCGCTCTGGGCCTCGCGCCATGGCGGAGATCTGCCCTACAAGCGCTGGGCAAGAACGCTTTGCTGGCTTTATCTCGCAGGCGCGTTCGTTTTGTGCTTCCCATACGAATACTGGCACGTACCCAGCCTGCGTCTGTTTCCCGCCCCCGCAGCAAACGGAAAATCCACACTCGTTCCATGGCGCCTGCTGGATATTCTTTCCATTTTCTATCTTGTGCAGTCTTCCGAACTGCTCAAACGCTTTTCAGGCGGAAAACTCGGACAGGCCTTGGCCATGCTGGGGCGCAATTCTCTTGAAATTTTCTCATTCAGCACTGTGCTGGATCTGGTGGGTCGCCTTGTTTTCGGAAGCTTCGGAACGGGTATCGCGCTTCAGATCATCATTAACGTTGTGGGCCTGACCCTCGTCTTCGTACTTGCCGTCCCGCTGGACCGCTCTCGCCAAAAAGCAAAAGCGGCCCGGAATAGTCAGGCTGCAGCAAGCCGGCCCGGATAAAGAATTTCGAAACGACTGCGATCAGCCGCAAAAAGACGGACATGAACATCCATTCCGTCTTCCTGATCCAGCCGCTCAATGACTTCACCATGATCATACAGCCACGCCAGTGCTGCGCCGTCTGTCACACTGAGCCTCACCTGCAGCACCTGCATGTTGCGCGTGAGCTGACGATCCAGCGCCTCGAACAGATCAGCCACCCCTTCGCCCGTAATAGCCGAAATGGCGACAGCATTATCGCGTTTGGGTACAGCCTCTATTCCGCCAACCAGATCTGCCTTGTTCAGGACCTCAATGGTGCGCTCAGGCCACTGAGCGTCGATCATGCCATCGCGTGCCATCCCATCCAGCACACCCAGAACATCCGCGCGCTGAGCCGCGCTGTCGGGATGAGCAATGTCACGCACGTGCAAAATGACATCCGCTTCCGAGACTTCTTCAAGAGTAGCCCGGAAAGCCGCAATCAACTCGGTAGGCAGTTCACTGATGAACCCAACAGTGTCTGACAGGATGATCTGCCGTCCCGATGGCAGCCGCAGGCCACGCATCGTAGGGTCCAGCGTTGCGAAAAGCTGGTCCTGTGCATGCACGGAAGACCCCGTCAGCGCATTGAACAGCGTGGACTTGCCCGCATTGGTGTAGCCAACGAGCGCAACGATCGGAAACGGGACGCGCCTGCGGGCATCACGATGCAGACCTCGGGTGCGCCGGACCTGATCCAGATCCTTGCGAAGGCGGACCAGACGCTCATCAAGCATCCGGCGATCCGCTTCAATCTGCGTTTCACCCGGCCCACCCAGAAAGCCAAAGCCTCCGCGCTGGCGCTCAAGATGGGTCCACAGACGAACAAGGCGGGAGCGCTGATATTCCAGATGAGCCAGCTCAACCTGAAGCACACCCTCACGCGTCGCTGCACGCGCGCCGAAAATATCAAGGATGAGGCCCGTCCGGTCCACCACCTTGCATCCAAGCGCCTTTTCCAGATTACGCTGCTGCACAGGTGAAAGACGGGCGTCCATGACCACCACATCGACCTGATCCAGCTTTACGGCTTCTGCAAGCTGCTCCACCTGACCGCTACCCAGCAGAGTTGCAGGACGACGGGCACGCAGAAGAATGGCAGCCTTCCGAACAACGACGAGACCAATGGAGGCAGTCAGCCCAACGGCTTCCTCAAGCCTGGCATCCGCTGCGCGGATTTCTTCCTGCGGACTGGCTTTTTCCCATGGGAGAATAACGGCAGCCCGTGTCGCGGGCCTTGCAGTTTCAAATCCGCTCAATGTCGCTTTCCATAAATCGGGGCATCGTGGCCACCGGCATGATTGTGCTGACGGCATGCTTGTAAACGAGCTGAACGTGCCCGTCGCGCCGCAGCAGAAGGGTCTGGCCGTCAAACTGGGCCACAACCCCCTGAAGTTTTACGCCATTGACGAGAAACACCGTGACCGGTGCTTCCGACTGACGCAGATGGTTTAAAAATACCTCCTGCACGCCCGTTGGATCGGCAGAAGACGGAAGGTCTGAAATCACTGTGGTATCAATTCACCGGTCTGGAGAAACTGGAAGGAAATTGGATGACCGCTCATCCGATCTGCGAACGGTCATCTTGTGTCACCCCAAGCTGCTTGAGCTTGCGATGCAACGCACTGCGCTCCATGCAGACGAAATTCGCCGTCCGACTGATGTTACCACCAAAACGCAAAAGCTGGACCTGAAGATACTGCGTCTCGAACAGGTCCCGCGCCTCACGCAGTGGCAGGCTCATCACATCAGCGCCTGAGTTGAGCCGCGTCATGGACGGGGCACCCTGGCTGATGGTCGTTGGCAGCATATCGGCCCGGATGGGATCGTTGCTATTGCCCGGCATCATGATGAGCATCCGTTCCATCAAATTGCGCAGTTCGCGCGCATTTCCGGGCCACTCATATGCCTGCAAGGCCGCAAGCGCATCTACGGAAAGCTCCCGTAAGGGAAGCCCGGCGGACGATGCACACCGTTCCAGAAAGTGGCGTGCAAGGCCGGGAATATCCTCCCGACGCTCCCGCAAGGACGGGATACGCAAAGGCACCACAGCCAGACGGTAATACAGATCCTCGCGAAAACGCTGCCCGATAATTTCTGTCTGCAGATCACGGTTCGTAGTCGCCATGACCCGGACATCCACCTTCACGCGGGTGGTCCCGCCAAGGCGTTCGAATGTCTGGTCCTGAAGGGCACGGACAATCTTGCCCTGTGTCTCCAGAGGCATATCCGCCACTTCATCAAGCAGCAACGTACCCCGATGCGCCCGCTCCAACACGCCCCGGCGCATGGGCTGACCGTTCTCGCCTTCAAGACCAAACAGCTCCTCTTCGAAGCGGTTTGGCGCAAGCGTTGCACAGTTCAGTGCAATGAACGGCCCCTCCGCACGGCGCGAGCGTGCGTGAAGCATCCGCGCAGCCACTTCCTTACCAGAGCCTGCTGGCCCCGTGATGAGGACACGCGAATTCGTTGGCGCAACCCGATCAATCTGAGACCGGATGGCTGCAATCGTCGGGCCATCCCCAAACAAGGAGGCTTCAGAACCCGCCCTCATCCGCAATTCGGCATTCTCTCTGCGCAAGCGATCCGCTTCGAGGGCGCGCTGGACAACCACCAGAAGCCTGTCCGACTGGAAGGGCTTCTCAATGAAATCATACGCGCCGTGACGTAGGCTCGCGACAGCAGTCTCAATGGTGCCATGCCCGGAGATCATGAGGATGGGGATACCCGGCTCCTCAGCCTGCATGATCTTGAGCAACTCGATGCCGTCCAGCTTGGAGTTCTGGATCCAGATATCGAGAATGACCAGCGATGGGCGATTCGTCCGGAAAGCAGCCAATGCCTGATCAGAATTGGCAGCTGTACGTGTCTTGTACCCTTCGTCGTTCAGGATACCTTCGACGAGGAACCGAATGTCCGGCTCGTCGTCGACGATCAGGATCTCATGTTCCATCTTCAACCCTCATTGTGCGACGCTTATCTTCTTCCTCGGTCTCTCGTTCTGCCAATGGCAACGAGAGCGTGACGAGCGTTCCCCGCCGTCCTGTGGACGGATCGGGTTGCCGATCGGCAAGCTGAAGCATCCCGGAATGGTCCTCCATGATCTTCTTGACAATCGCAAGACCCAAGCCTGTGCCCTTCGCCTTGTGCGTCACATAGGGTTCAGTCAGGCGGTGGCGTTCACCAACCGGAAGACCAACCCCGTCATCTTCTATCTCTAGCAGGACACGCCCTTCATGAATGTGCAACCCCATCACAATGTGACCTACGGGCAACAATGTCTCGCCATCGCCCGTTTCTCGCGCTTTTCCGCGGTTTGTCATGGCAATCGCGTCTGACGCATTTTGTAGAAGATTGGTCAGTGCTTGCCCAATCAAGCGCCTGTCGCAATGTATCATAGGTCCTATCGGGGGCAGCCCGACTGTTTCGTAGATGATTTCCGGATGCGCATTACGCTGCAATACAAGCGCCTCACGACACAGACGGGAGAAATCCTGCGTCTCCATAACTGGCTGGGGCATGCGCGCAAATGCCGAGAATTCATCGACCATGCGGCCAATGTCCCCAACCTGACGGACGATCGTATCCACCAGCTGGGCGTAGATTTCTGGATCGCTCTGTATTTCCTTGAGAAACCGGCGCTTCAGACGCTCTGCAGCAAGCTGGATCGGCGTTAATGGGTTTTTGATCTCATGTGCAATGCGCCGGGCTACATCCGCCCATGCCGCCTTGCGCTGTGCAGACTGCAGTGCCGTGATATCGTCGAATGTCACCACGTACCCCGCAACGTCGCTGCCGCGAAGTTCGGCCACCACGCGGACAAGCAATGTGCGGCCAGCACCTGCACCCACGCCATCTCCGGGACCACCGGGCCGCTGGGCGCCATCGGTATCAACCTGGATCTCGTCTGTATGAACGCGCTCAGGATCCTGATGCGCGGCTTCCAGAAGCCCTGCAAATTCCGGCACACAAAGCGCAAGCTGGGTTCCGATCTGAGGTACCAGATCCCGCTGCAACACATTAGATGCCGCACGGTTTGGTAGCTCAAGTACCTGCCCACGATCCAAACCGATCACACCCGCGGAGACGCCCGCCAGAACCGTCTCGGTAAAACGTCTGCGCTCGTTAATCTGATCGTATGCGACCATGAGCTCAGACCTCTGGCTCTCAAGCTGGTCCGTCATCCGGTTGAACGCTCGTGAAAGTGCCGTCACTTCATCATCGCGGTCACGGCCCCCACGCGTCCCTTCTGGCACGGGAACACGTACGGCCAGATCACCCTCAGAAATGCGCCGGGACGCCAAAATCAGCAGGCCGAGCGGATGAGCAATACGATTGGCGAGCGAGAGGCCCGTCAGCATTCCTACAGCCAAAACGAGCAGGCCCATCAACGCGAAAATAACCACGAACGTGATCTGCGTCTTGGCCCGATTGGCGATCATTCGCTGATAATCCGCCACTAACGTATCTGTACGCTGCATATGATGAACTACTTCTGGATCCACAGGACGGGTGATGACCAGCCAGAGGCCTGAATTGCCTCCAAGAGCCACCACTGCACGAACAATATGCTCGTCCGGGCGATCGAGGATCGCAGCGTCTCCCGCAGCTTTTGCCATTTCCACAACCGATTTCGGCGGCAGCGAGTGCGGTATGTCGGACGTGCCGAGAATGCCACCTGAAGCGATGATCTTGTTCGAAAGCGGGTCAAACACTTCTGCGTCTGACAGGCCGCGCTCCGTTACTTCGTCATCAAGAAGCACCTGAAGACGCGCCGGATCATGGAAAAGATCCGTGCCGTGCGCATACATCTCGTCGTTCTGCGCAGTGATCAACGTGTTGGCGAAAGCAAAGGCTTCCGTGCGGGTGTTGTCGTTATGCTCACGCAGATAGCCTGCCGCGACCGAACGTGCCTCCGTCAGGGCATTGTTCACACGGTTCGAAAACCAGATTTCCACGCCATAATGGAAGAACAGCGCTGCGACCGCTCCCACCACGATGGTTGGAGCAACCGCGACCACGCCAAATAACGTGATCAGCCTCACATGCAAACGCGCCCCCGCAAGCCCAAGCCTGCGTTCGGCAACCATTCGCCCTATCTGCACAACAGCCGCCGCACTGATAAGCATCAGCATGATGAAGTCGAGAAGGAAGACCACTGCCTGAAGCTGCGGAAGATGTGCCAGCGACATCCCACCCGCAAGGACCACGAAGGTTGCGAAGGCGAGGATCAGTGCCGTGACTGTGAGGAGAACCGCCCCGTTGGCACTGGTCAGACGTACCAGAAAGGTCCGCAGGGAAGGTCGTTTCACTCGTCGCCACCTTTCGGGACGATTATGTCCAGCTCACGGATACGTTTTCGAAGTGTGTTGCGATTCAGCCCAAGTATGGCGGCCGCACGGATCTGGTTGCCGCTCGTCCGTCGCAGTACCATCGTGATGAGAGGACGTTCAACCTCGCCTATGACACAGGAATGCAGGTCCCCGGCGCCATTTTCCAAACCTGTTTCAAGATACTCGCCCAGAGGTCTTTCGAGCGCACGGGCAATGCCACTTGGCCGCTCGTTACCCGCACCCGGCAGACGACAGACAGCGCTGATACGCTCCGGGCCAAGCTTCTGGGAAGGCTCCAGAGCAGAGAACCAGCGATGCAGACCTGCCTCAAAAGCACCCTGCCGCAAAAGCAGATGCGGATCATGCCGACTTGCCGCGATCAGGCGGATGCCATGATCCGCATGCTCCAGCAGTTCCATAAAACGCTCCTGCACAGAGGGGCAGAGGCAGTCTATTTCGTCCAGCAGAAGCGTGCCATCTCTGGCCTGCTCAATCCATCCCGCCTCACGGCCACCAAAAAGCGCCTCCTCACGCATCGCACGGGGAATTGCCGTGAGAGCAGCCACGACGAAGCGTCCGCTCGCCCGTGGACTGTGCGCGTGCAGACGCCGCGCCACATCCTGCCGGTCCAGGCGAGAGGCACCATAGAGAAACATCGGACGGACCGAGAGATCGGGAAGTGCCGGAAGGCGTGCCGTCACGCGGCGCGACCAATACGAAACAGACGATGTGGCAACCCTGGCGTCCTCACATCACGCTGCTTCGCGCGACAGGCTGGCAGCAGGCCCGCTCTCACGATCACGGACGATCCCTGCCTCGATATGACGATCATAGAACGCTTCAAGAAGCGCCACCACTTCTGGCGCATTGTCGATACGATTGACCGCAGAACGAAACGTCGCGGAGCCAGGCAGACCAGCCGAGTACCAGGACACATGCTTGCGCGCCAGACGCAGCCCGGGGCGCTCCCCGAAATGATCCAGCATCATGCTGTAATGCCGCAAGGCTATCGCTTTTTCGGTGGCAAGATCCGGGTCTGGAACGTCCTGCCCGGTTTTCAGGGAGCCTGCCACCTGCGCCGGGAACCATGGACGGCCATAACAGCCACGACCGATCATCACGCCATCCGCATTAGACTGATGTAATGCCATGCGGGCATCACGAATGGAATTGATGTCCCCGTTGACAATAACCGGAAGGGAAACAGCGTCCTTTACGGTTTTCACAAATTTCCAGTCGGCGGTACCATTGTAAAACATCTGGCGTGTCCGCCCATGTACGGTGACCATCCTGATACCGCTCTCTTCAGCGATCTTTGCCAGACGGGGCGCATTAAGACTGTTGTGATCCCAGCCCATACGCATCTTGAGCGTCACTGGAACGTCCACAGCGTTCACCGTCGCTTCCAGAAGGCGCGCCGCCAGAATTTCATCGCGCATCAGGGCAGAACCAGCCGTCTGCCCGATAGCGACTTTTTTCACGGGGCAGCCAAAGTTGATATCGATGAGGTTTGCCCCGCCATCAACCGCAATCTGCGCAGCTTTAGCCATAGCTTCGGGGTCACAGCCAGCAAGCTGCACGGCGTTCGGACCGCGCTCGGCCGAGCGCGCCATGCGCAGGGTGTTCTCGTTCTCACGCACCATCGCCCATGACGCGATCATTTCAGACACGACGAGCCCGGCTCCGAGATCTCTCGCAAGCTGACGGAACGGCAGATCCGTCACGCCAGAGAGTGGCGCGAGGATGACGGGATCTTCAATGATCACCCCGCGTCCAAGGTCGATCGGCCGCAGAACGCGGTTGGGGGCTTCGGGTAAGGCTGTGCTGGTCATGACCGTTTCAATTTACCGAGGCTGGCCGCCAAGCGCAAACGCTCCTTTTCCACGAAACCGTTAAAGGAGTCGATGCGCTAACACTCCCAACACCATAATCATGGAGAGCACCATGCCGCACATCACGGCGAGTGACGGAACCCATATTCATTATGAGGAGCAAGGCCAGGGCCGCCCCCTTATCATGATCCACGGCTGGACGTTCAGCGGACGCTTCTTCCATCGCAATATCGGCCCCATTTCCAGGCATGTCCGCGTCATCACCATGGACCTGCGCGGCCATGGCAAATCCGCCAAACCTAACCATGGCTACCGCATCTCACGTCTGGCCGCAGATCTTCGTGATCTGCTGCAGGCTCTGGATCTGTCTGATGTGACGTTGCTTGGGTGGTCTCTTGGTTGCCCCGTCATCTGGTCATATCTGGAGCTTTTCGGGCAGGAACGGGTTCGGGACGCGATTTTCGTCCAGCAGACCCCACGTCAGTATTTTTCTCCAGAATGGAAGCTCGGGCACGCCGTCTGCTATGATCAGGCGGGCCTGACCTACCTTCAGCAGCAGCTTTTCCTCAATGCCACGGAGTTCGACAAAGGCAATCTGGCGGGCTGCCTTAACAATCCCATTCCTGAAGACGAACAGAATTTTCTGCTCGCCGAAATGGCACAGAGCCCGGCACATGCCCGCAGCGAACTCATGGCAGACCATACAGTCCACGATTGGCGAGACCTTCTCCCAACGCTTCAGATAAAGTCACTGGTTCTGGTGGCCGAGAAGGATACGGTTCTGAATCCGGAAGGCCCTGCCTGGATTGCAGAACACATGCCCAACGCCCGAGCCGTGCGCTTCCAAGACAGCGCGCACATGCTCTTCATCGACGAGACCGAAAAATTCAACGAAACCGTCATTGATTTCGTGAAGGACTGACGAAATGTCTGATTTCCCATTCCGCTTCGGTATGAATGAATTCACAACGCAGCCTTGGACTTTCGAAGAGGACGTCACGCGCTACCGTGAGCTTGGTGTTGAGGCGATTGAGGTCTGCGAGGCCAAGCTTGATCCTTCCCGCATCAAAGACCAGATGCGTCTGGTAGAAGAAAGCGGGATGGAAATCAGCGCTGTCCAGCCATCTGTCCGGACGTTTTTCGGCAGTCGTATGGCCCCCGAACCAGCAGAAACCCAGGCGCGTGTTCTCAGACTGGAAAACAGCATCCGCACGCTCGCGCCTTACGCACCGGGGACGCTTTTTGTCACCAATACCGGCGCACCTCCGAATGGGAACGTACACAGGGTCATGGATGAAACGATCCAGCACCTGCGCGCCCTTTGTCCGTTGGCTGAGGACCTTGGTGTATCGCTCTCGCTGGAACCGCTGAATCCCACGTCGGTAAACGTGGAAAGCACAATCTGGACCATAGATCAGGCCATGGACATCATTGATGGTGTCGGGCACAGCGCGATGGGTCTGTGTCTCGATTACTGGAACATCTGGCAGCAGGACAATGTCTGTGCAGCCATCCGGCGGGCAGGATCAAAAATCAACGTGCTTCAGGTCAGTGACTGGCGCACCCCTTACTCGACCACCGATCGCCTTATTCCCGGAGATGGCTGCATTCCGTTGCACGACATGTTGAGCGCCACTTTCGAAGCGGGTTTCCGCGGAGCCTGCACGGTGGAGATTTTTTCCAGCGACGTACCTGACAGCCTCTACGACCGAGATCTGAAGGACGTTATCCGCGCAAGCCGGGCCGGACTGGAAAAAGCCTGGACCGGGCGCTGAACGGATTAGTCTATAGGGCCAATTTCCTGACGGTGGCGACCCAGCCCGGCGTCAGTAATGGCAAAGCGCCCATCAGAACGCAGGGCGCATAACCCCATACGTTCAAGACGCTCAAGGCATGGCTGATCCCGCAGCCCGGAAGGACGCCCGGCATCCTCGCACAGAAGCAGGCGATGAAGAGTCGAGCGACAGCATGTTTCGAGATAGGGTTCGTCCCACATCCTTCCGCATCTATCGCGTCCCTCCCCCTGCGCCAAGCACTGGTTTTAAGCTACAAGGCAATTCATGATCGATATCGGACACCTGGCCACGCCGCTCCTGCATCGCCTCGACACCGAGGCGGCCCATGAACTCGCCATCCATTCCCTGGCTCTCGGCCTTGGCGGCAAAGCCCCCAAGGACGTGCCAGCCCTTGCCACCCGCACGCTCGGGCTGCGCTTTCCAAACCCCATTGGTCTGGCCGCGGGTTTTGACAAAAACGCCCGTGCGATCCGCTCACTAGGCCAGCTTGGATTCGGCCATATCGAGGCCGGAACCGTGACCCCACGCCCCCAGCCCGGCAATCCTGGCCCCCGGCTGTTCCGCCTGCCCTCAGATGGCGCGATCATCAATCGCATGGGTTTCAATGGCTGCGGCATCAACCAGTTCTGCAAGCGTCTTGCGCGTCTGAACCGCCCAATGCCCAACGGCCGTACGCGCGGCTCAGTCGTGCCCCTAGGCGTCAATCTTGGCATCAACAAGATCGGCGCTGACCCTCTGCGCGATTACCCGGAGCTCGTATCACGTGTTCGCCCATATGCGGATTATGTGACGATCAACCTCTCCTCGCCCAACACGCCCGGCCTGCGTGATCTGCAGACCGCCGATACTCTGAGAGACCTGCTCGCAGCCATCAACACGCGCAACCCCGAGCGCCCACCCCTTCTGGTCAAACTTTCTCCAGATCTGGACGATTTATCATTCGAGCCAATTCTGGAAGCCGCCATTCAGGGCGGAGCAGACGGGCTGATCCTGACCAACACCACGCTCGCACGCCCTGATGAGCTTGGACATGAGCACCAAAATGAATCTGGAGGCCTGTCCGGACGCCCACTCGCACCAAGATCGCGCGACGTTCTCAAGCTCGTATCCGACCTTAACCGTGGGCGGATCGCCCTGATATCCTGCGGCGGCATCGAAAGCGGGCAGGACATTCTGGAGCGTATCCGCATGGGCGCGGATATGGTGCAGATCTATTCTTCGTTCGTCCTTCAGGGCCCCGGAATCCTTGGCCGAATCAAGCGTGAACTTCTTGAAGCAATGCGCCAACAGGGCTTTGAGAGCATTGCAGATGCGAAAGGTGTGGACCTGCCAGCCTGAGCCGCTCCACACCTCATGATGGCGCGGCCTTACGGCGCCATCGATTCATTTCGATCGAACCCTCCGCCCGACGCTCCGTTTGCGTTACACGCATCAGAACACGCATAGCGGAAGGATCACGAATGACAGACAGACGGACAGGTGCCTCGCACAATGCCCGTAAGGGCCGTTTCTGGGTTGCGGGGCTACTGGCTCTTGCCCTGATTGGCGGCGGTGCCAGTCAGGCGGATACTCCGCCTGCTGCGTCAACTCCCGTGGGAAAGGTCGCCGCCACAGACAATAATGCCCTGGGGTGGTCTTCCGTCTCCCCGACTCTAGGGCGCCAGCTCGACACTGACCAGAAATCCGTTCGCGACATCTTTCAAAGGCTTAACGGCGCTGACCCGGCCATGGGAGACATTGCGCTCGCCGACCTGACCAAACAGGTCTCGGCAATTCAGCAGGACACTCATGCCGTCATTGGCCAGATACAGTCCTATGACACGATCATTTCGTCTTTTCTTCAGGTTTTGGGCGACAAGCCTGCCGCAAATGAAGACGCCTCAATCACGGCCCAGCGCCAGCGGATGCAGAAAGATTCGCAAAGCGTAAAATCGATGCTCGTCCGTGCGCGTCTGTACGAACTTCAAGCCAAGCAGCTTGGCACTGTCATTGACGGCCGCCGCAGCCGCATCCAGCAGGCCACCCTTTCCCGCCGGACATCCTCGCCCATAGCGCCACATTTCTGGCATGCACTGGTGACGGAAAAAGCCGAGAACCAGTCTTCCGTCGAAAATAACGGTGTTCTGGCGGATTGGCCTTATCTTCTGGGCGGCACCTTTCTGGTCCTGATCCTCACCGGGCTGACGGCGTATCCCCTTTTGGCCGGCCTGCGTCGGCTCGGCGCGAAGCCCGAGGCTCTGCCTGCATCCACAGATAACAATGAAATCCCACGCGCAAGTGGCGTTGTGGCCATCACAGCGGGGGGCATGCTCTGTGCCATTCTCGCGCCAGTTCTTTGGCTGCTCTGGGAAATGATCACCATGGGCGGTGATGGCGGGCCCATTGCGGCCACCATCAGCGATACCATGCCGGTCTGCGGCTTCATTCTTGGCGCAGGACTTCCGATACTCGGCCGCGCCGGATTGCTGGCCAACAACGACATCAAAGCCCGGCATGCCCTGCGTGGCGTGGACTGGATGCTTGCCTGCGGCGTTCTGGCCCTTGATCTGCTGCACGCATTCCAGAGCCTGAAAGTCTTCGGCCCCACCCTGACCGTCCTCTTGGAAATCGTTTTTGCCCTTGCTGTCTCCATCAGTACCGTAAGCACCTGTCGTAGGCTCGGGCGACAGGCCGAAACGCGTCTGCTGGCGCCTTCCGTGCTGGGGCTCGCAACCCTCCTGACATTCGTCACGGTCATTGCCATCGTCCTCGGCTACGTCTCTTTCGCCTTTTCTCTCAATGGCTGGCTACTGGTCCTGGGGACTGGCATCGCAATCGTCGGATTGCTTGGAATGTGCTGGCGCGAGGCCATTGAGCGCCTTCTTGGTGCACGAGGCTTCTTCGGGAGCCGCCTCGTCCCGCTAGGCGTCGGGCCACGACGCCTCTCTCAGCTGACTGTCGTGCTGTCAGGCATCGGCAATGTCATGCTTCTGCTCATTCTGGTCTCAATTGTTCAAAGCGAAGGCGATTTTAATCTGGCGACGATCTTTGGTCGTCTCGGCCTACTGTTTTCCGGCAGCAATATCCGAGGCATTCCAATCTCGCTGGATACAGTCCTGATCTGCATTGGGCTGTTTATCGCCGCATATTACGCTATCCGCCAGACACGCAACTGGATGCGGGACCGCCTGTTCCCTACCACAACAATGGATATCGGTTCGCAGACCTCTATCCTGAGCGTCTTCACCTATTGCAGCTGGATCATCGTGGGACTTACCGTGCTCTCCGTAGCAGGGGTCTCCATCAAGAACCTGACATGGGTTGTCAGTGCACTCTCTGTTGGTATCGGTTTTGGTCTGCAGTCGATCGTGCAGAATTTCGTTTCGGGAATTATTCTGCTCGCTGAACGGCCTGTACGTGTCGGGGATGTTGTGGAGATCGCCGGAACCAGAGGAGACGTGAAACGCATCAGCGTACGCGCCACCAATATCGGACTGAGCGACGGCTCCACGATGATCGTTCCGAACTCCCAGTTCATCACGACGAACGTCAAGAACGCGACACTGGGGAGCACGGGAGCCGCACTCACACTGAGTTTCACCGTCCCCATCACGGCTGACCTTGATCAGGCCAGAGCCATGCTGCTCGAAGTCGCGGCAAAACGCCCCGAGGTCCTGTCCACGCCCACGCCAAAAGTCCGGGTAACGGCTATTGGAAGCGCTGCCGTGACAATGACACTCGGCATAAACCTCATCTCCGTACGTGAGAGCGGAAGTGTTCAGGATGCGATCCTGTTTGACGTATTTCGTCGTTTTCACGCGGAGGACATCGCAATCGCTACAACCTGAGTGCGAATATTTTTCTATCCTGCCGGAACTCGCTCTTCCGGCAGGGCTTATTTATTCTGACATGCTGTGAAAAAATCAGGGGTCAGGCTGATGCCAACTTCAACCAGAAATTTTGGAAAGAAGAATACAGGCCAGCTTTTCCACCTGCCTGTTCGCTCGCGAACGCTATCGCTTCGCGAAGCTGCCATCTACCTTGGACTTACTCCATCACGCTTAAGGACACTTGCCTTTCTTGGCACCGGGCCACAGCGTCATCGCTCATCGAAAGGCGCTACCGTCTATCAGCGCGATGCACTTGATCATTACGTTGCCACGCTACACGAGCGCGCAGGCATCTCAACGGCAGAAACAATCCGCCGGCGTGCAGAGCGAGCGCCTGCCCGGGACGATGCCCTGAGAGAACTTCTTGAAGATCCGAACACCAATCTTCCTGAACCTGACCCATTCATGATGTTGGCGACAAATGGGGAAGTGTGCGAGCATGGCGTGTTTTTGATGCTCAAGGTGCTGGCACTGTTCGGTTTCATCATGCTGTGCATTTCATCCACACCGCTTCTGCGGGCGCATTTCAACCAATAGCCGAGCACAGCACATATGAAAGTTTCCCTGGTCGCCATTCTTCGGGACGAGGCGCCTGATATCCTCGCCTGGCTCGGCTGGCATATAATGACGGGCGTTGACACTTTCATTCTGTTTGATGACGGATCAAAAGACGGAACGCTGGACCTGCTGCGCGATACCGCAACACTTCACGATATCCGAATATACGCAATCGATTACAGCGTTGATCCTCATCTGCACCGGCAACGTCTTGCTTACACAATAGCGCTCAACGGTCTTCAAGATGAATTCGATTGGGTCGGCTTGTTGGATGCTGATGAATACCTGCTCCTCTGCCGTCACAAAAACCTAAAAGAGTTCCTGAATGGCTTTGGCGAAGATGTAGGGGCAGTTGGTATCAATTGGTGCAATTATGGCAGTAATGGCTACGTCATAAAGCCAATAATGCCACCATTTTATGCATTCACGCGCCATTATTTACCTGACCATTATGTAAATCAGCATGTCAAAAGCTTTGTAAGACCTGCAAGCTGGAGCGGGGAATGGAACAATTTTCATTATTTTGAAAATGACCGACGCTACGTAAATCCAGATGGCCATGACATTGTCTGGTCAGAAACTCTTGGAAGAACTCAGGGCCTTCCCGCCTGGAATACGGCCAAAATCATGCATTACCAGCTTCGCAGCATGGAGCAGTATGTGGAACGTGCCAGGCGTCGCTCCGATATCCTCGTAAGGCCAGAAGGCTTTACGCAGTGTGATCATAATGACCTTTATGATCCACGCCCTTTCCAGCACACAACCGTTGTCATGGACTGGGTTCGTCGTGCTGTAGAACAGGGATGCGCACGCACGCTGGATGCGCTGGACATTGAGGATTTCAACGAGGCCACGCATTTGCCACCCTCTGAGCCTGCGTTACGCCTTTTAGGCATCAAACCCATGGAAGGGGACGATCTTGATATCGTCAATGGATCAATCCATCTCGTCAAAGATGGAGAAAACAGCCATCAACTGCTGGCTCTTCAAATTGGAGAAATCAAAAAAAAGGTTTTCCTGATTGTCATCAATAGCGAAGGAAATCTCATAAATTTTCGCATAGATGAAGACACCAGAGTCTTGGGAAACCTTAGCTATGAATTGATAGCTACTGCCTCCCCAGACCTGTTTGCCCTTCAGCAAGCCGCGTATAAAACCTATCTGACGGCCATGCCATTACCGCATGGGGGGGCCGTTATCGCAGACCGGCGTAAAATACAGGAATGGGAGCTTTTCCGCGTTCGTACTTTTGACCGAGGCGAGATCATAATAAAATTATACAATTCACCCTTCCTGACCTTTCTCCGCCGCGCACTCTCAAAGCCCATTACCATTCCGGCCATTGCGCGCCTGGCGCGAGAAGACATGCGTAAGACAATCGCCTGCTTACCTATTCTGCTATCTGCGATGTCTGAAGAGGACGCTAAAATGCTGAAATCCCGACTCGGCGTCCTCATTCGCTACATTCTCTGAAAAGCTTCAGAAACCACTCAGCACCATCTTGCCGATACCCTTGCCACTTTCCATCAGGGCATGAGCTTTTTTCAGGTTTTCAAGCGTGATGGCGCCTCCTTCTGAATGCAGGGTTGTCTTCAGAAGCCCGGCATCCACCAGTGACGCGACCTGAGCGAGAATGCGCCCCTGAACCGCCATGTCAGGCGTCTGGAACATTGGACGTGCAAACATGTACTCCCAATGAACGGAGAGAGATTTGCGCTTGAAGGGCATAATATCAAATTCACCCGGATCATCGATCATCGCGAGCGCGCCCATAGGCGCCAATGCCTGCACGATAGCGTCCCGATGCTGACCCGTACCATTCAGCCCTGCAACATAACGGACCTGAGGAATGCCTATGCGCTTGAGTTCCTGATCAAGCGGGCGCCTGTGATTGATAACATGATGGGCCCCCATACTCTGACACCACTCGACCGTCTCCGGCCGCGATGCCGTAACAATGACAGTCAGGCCTGTCAGCCGTCTCGCAATCTGCGTAAGGATAGAGCCCACGCCGCCTGCCCCACCGATGATCAGGATGGCGTCCTGATTATCCATTTCTCCCAGACGCAGACCCAGACGCTCAAAAAGCAGTTCCCACGCCGTAAGGGCTGTAAGTGGGAGAGCCGCTGCCTCAACATCCGTCAGACTTTCCGGGGCACGCGCGATCACCCGTTCATCAACCGCCTGAAACCGCGCATTACTACCATTGTGCTGCGCACTCCCTGAATAGAAAACCCGGTCTCCGGCTCGAAAACCCCGTACCTGACCACCGGCCGCAGCAACACGCCCTACAGCATCATAACCGAGTACACGCGGCTGACCGTCGGGAGGCGCAAGGGAGCGAAGCTTCGTATCCACCGGGTTGACGGAAACCGCCGATATTTCCACCACAACATCCCGCGGACCAGGCTCGGGCACAGGAATGTCAAATTCGACAAGCGCGTCACTTTCATCAAGACGCGTGGCGCGCAGATGTCCGAATGCCTTCATGAAGGACGTCCTCTTCTCAGAAACTACAGATCAGGAATGACGGTCCATAAGCATGTCCGTCACGGCACTCTTGAATGGCAGCAGACGGTTGGCCAAGGCCAGCCCGAGCTTTCGCGCAGCCAGAAAAGGTGCCTCGTCACGCGTATAGACAGTCGCAATTGTGTTGGTTGCAGCAAACAACGGTGCGGTGGCCACACGATGCACCCGGGCGAAATGCGCCAGAACGGAGGGCGCCCCCGCATCCCCAGGACCGTCAGCAATCGCACGCGCCAGAGTTTCCTGCCCTTTGAGCCCAAGGTTGAAACCATGAGCCGTAATGGGATGCATGCCAACAGCAGCATCACCGATCAGCGCAAACCTTGGCGCATGAAAACGATGCGCGTAAACCGCCTTCAATGGATAAACGCAGCGTGGACTTTCCAGCGTCATCTGGCCCATACGCTCGTGAGTACGCGCCGTAATTTCCGCGTTGAATGCGTCCTCATCCAGCGTTTTCAGGCGCGCGATCTCATCGTTCTCAAGCGTCAGGACCAGTGAGGACGAAGCACCGTCCCTGCCATCAGGTGCGATAGGCAACAATGCGATCGTCTGCCCTTCGTCAAACCACTGAAGCGCCGTGTTGGCATGGCCTGCAGGGTGATGCATGCGGCACACAAGAATGCTGCGCTGGAAATCATGAACGATCGCACCAATGCCCGCCGCATCCCGCAGGCGAGAAAAACGACCATCGGCCGCAATCAGGAGATCAGCTTCCAGAACGCTTCCATCTGCCAGCGTGACCTGAGCCATACGTGCATCATGGCGTGCCGTATCAATGCCCTGTCCCGCGCGAATCTCTAGACCCGGCACCGTGGCCGCCACACGATACAGCGCACGCCGGATCAAATGATTGGCAACCAGATGCCCCAGCGCATCAGGACCCGTTGCAGGAGCATCAAAAAGAAGCGGTGCCCCACCTGCCGCGCCGGTCTCGATACGGGCCGTATGCATCGGGCAAATGGAGGCTTGTGGAATCTGATCCCAGGCCCCGACACCCTTCAGCCAGTTAGACGCATGATGCGTTAGTGCGATCTCCCGGCCATCGAATGGTGGATTCGCTAGAACATCGACCGATGAACGCTCGACCACGCAAACCTTACGGCCGTCGCGGGCAAGAGAAATGGCACAGGCAAGGCCAACTGGCCCCCCACCGGCAATAATCGCATCATAGCGCATGGCTCAGTCGGCGTCCGCACCGAAAACTATGGTTTCGCCTTTCCAGATGGCAAAATAATCGTCGATATCCGGGCGCTTGCGGTCTTCGATGACCTTCTCCGGCGTACCCACGAATATGAACCCGGCTATGCGACCCGGCTCCGGCAGGCCAAGCGCATCCAGAAGGACACGATCCTCACAGAAAGGCCCCGTTACCCACATGCCGCCAAAACCCTCGGCGTGGAGCGCATTCAACACGTTCATGGCCCCCGCAGCCACCGTCATTTCCTGCTCGATGACCGGGATTTTGTGATCGTGGCGGATATGCATTCCAAGGGCGATGATCGCAGGCATGGTCGAAAAGCGATGATGACGCTTCTCCCGCTTGGCCTTGGGGGCATCAGGCTCCTGACGCTCCATGGCTTCCAGCACAAGGTCAGCAAACGCCTCACGATGCTTGCCCTTGATCACGGTATATCGCCAAGGTCGCAGCTTCCCGTGGTCCGGTGCCCGCAATCCTGTCGACAGGATGGTGCGGAGCTGATCTCCCTTCGGCGGAGGCTCAACGAGGCTGTCCGTCGAAGCGCGGGAGAGAAGAACATCGAGTGGGGAATGATGATGTGCCATTCTCAAGATATGGCGCGATACAGGCGCGACGCCAAGGGGGATAGAAAATTGGCAGTTCCCGGCATGACGGGAGGTGACAGAACACCCGGACTCGTCCACCTTGCGCGCGACTTTTGGCCCATTTCATTTCAGGTCAGCGTGGAAATCAGCCGCCCGCTGGTGTAGCAGGATCATCATGAGCATCAGCGAACCCCGTCAGGCCCGTCTGCATCGCACCACCAGCGAGACCGACATCACACTTTCCCTGTCCCTGGATGGGCATGGAACCGCACAACTGACGAGTGGCATCGGTTTTTTCGACCATATGCTCACAGCCCTTGCCAAACATGGCGGCCTGGATCTGGAACTCGACGTCAAGGGTGACCTGCATATTGACGGCCACCACACTGTGGAAGATGTCGGGATCGTTCTGGGGCAGGCATTTCGTCAGGCTGTGGGCGACAAGCGCGGCATCGAGCGCTTTGGGCACGCCCTCGTCCCGTTGGACGAAGCGCTGTGCGAGGCTGTCATTGATATCTCGGGGCGCCCCTATCTTGCGTGGAACGTAACCTTCCCCCGCGAGAAGATCGGCGAAATGGATACCGAGCTGTTCGAGGAATTTTTCCGCGCCTTTGCCATGTCTGCACATGTCGCGCTGCACCTCACCTGCAAGGCTGGCACAAATGCCCACCACATCGCGGAAAGCGCTTTCAAGGCTTTTGCCCGTGCCGTGCGCATGGCAGTCTCAGTTGATCCCCGCGCGCGCAATGCGATCCCTTCCACCAAGGGCGTCCTGTGAAACTCTATTACCCATGCATTGACCCCGATCACGCAGGCCAGAAACTGCCGGTAATGGTCTGTCAGGGTTTCTCCTGGCGTGTGCTGCTTTTCGGATGGCTCGGGCTGCTTTTTCACGGCGCATGGATCGCAGCACTGCTTACAGCAGCCGGGACAATTCTTCTGGGCGTCCTGATCCCCGGAAACTGGCATTTTGTCCTGATCGCGGCACTTCACGTCACGCTCTCGGCCTTCACGCCTGAAATCCGAATGTGGGAGCAGCGCATCAACGGTCACAGGATCGGCCAGCCCGTTGCTGCCACCAGCCCGGCACAGGCCCTTATGCGCTGGCTAGATCATCAGAAGCCTACCGCCACACCACCGGAGCTCCCATGCGCGTCGTTGTAATAGATTATAATGGCGGCAACCTCGCCTCCGCCGCTCAGGCTGCGCGCAAAGCCGCCAGCCTGAGTGACATCAGCGCAGACGTCACGATCACCCGCGATGCAGATGCCATCCTCAATGCGGATCGCCTGATCCTGCCTGGCCAGGGAGCCTTTGCAGACTGCGCAGCAGGTCTGGGAGCAGATCTGCGCTCCACACTGGAAACCGCAACGGCAAATGGCACCCCTTTCCTAGGGATCTGCGTCGGTATGCAGTTGATGTGTGAATACGGCCTTGAACATGGACGCACAGAAGGGCTGGGCTGGATCCCGGGCCATATACGACGCATGGACGAAGCTGCGGATGCCGGTCTCCGGTTGCCACATATGGGCTGGAACACACTCGATTTCGAGCCGGGCGCCCATCTTCTGACCAAAGGCCTGACGCCGGGAATGCATGGCTATTTCGTTCACTCCTACGCCCTGCATGACGGGGCTGCGGATGACCTGGTGGCATCTGCAAATTATGGCGCGCAGGTGCCCGCAATCGTGGCGCGCGGGAACCGTTGCGGAACACAGTTCCACGTCGAAAAAAGCCAGTCTGTAGGCCTGACAATCATGGGCAATTTCCTGAGGTGGGAAAAATGAGCGTTACCTGCGAGCGCATCACCTCGCATTTCTCCCCTGACGATCTGGAAAACCTGATCGAGGCCACAACGGCCGGAATTCTGGATGGCGGCGGTTTCGGCTGGGTGCAGCCGCCCGGCAATCAGGCGCTTGCGCGTTATTTCGAAGGGCTCCTGCTCGTCCCTGAACGCAGCCTCTATGTTGTGCGCGACGAAGGCGTCATCTGTGGGGCGGGTCAGGTCGTGCGGCCGCCAGCCAGCTATGAAGCCCATGCAGCCACAGCCAACATAACGGGCTTTTTCGTTGCCCCTTATGCCCGCGGGCGCGGCCTCGGCCGGGCTCTCGTGAAGGCCATGCTTCAGGGGGCTCGCAGCCTTGGCTGCAAAGTCGTCAATTGCGACGTGCGAGAAACGCACGCCACCGCTATCGGGCTGTTCCGCTCGCTCGGTTTCGAGCACTGGGGCACCCACCCATATTATGCACGGATCGGAGGCCAGACAGTGCGCGGACTTTTCCTGTCAAAGCTACTCGCTGGCGAGCACGAAGCAGCCCGCTGGCAGTCCAATATCGCACTACCGGACTCTGGAAGCTCCCCGGCACCAGCTCCTGCTGCTAGCCAAGACGCAGGCCTGACCCTCTATCCTGCGATCGACCTGAAAGATGGCGCCTGTGTGCGCCTGCGCCGCGGCGAAATGGAAGATGCCACGCATTATTCCGATGATCCCGCCGCTCAGGCACGGATGTTCGAAGAGGCAGGCTGCCGCCATCTGCACGTCGTGGACCTGAACGGGGCCTTTGCTGGCCGTTCCACCAATATTCCGGCTATCGAGGCCATTGTCGCGGCAACAAATCTTCCCGTTCAGTTGGGCGGCGGTATCCGTGACATGGCAGCCATTGACCGCTGGCTTGAGGCTGGCGTGTCACGCGTTATCCTCGGATCTGTCGCCGTAAAAGACCCGGACCTCGTGCGTCAGGCCGCGCGTGCATATCCCGGGCGCATCGTCGCAGGCATCGATGCGCGCATGGGCCGTGTCGCAACCGAGGGCTGGGCCGAAGTATCCGAACTAGAAGCGACCGATCTCGCGTTGCGCATGGAAGATGCCGGCGTTGCCGCCGTAATCTTCACGGAAATCACCCGTGATGGCATGCTCGCCGGCCTCGATCTGGACCAGACGGCCGATCTCGCACGGCGCCTCTCCATCCCCGTCATTGCCTCTGGAGGCGTGGGCGAACTGTCGCACCTTCAGGCTCTGCGCAACATTGCCCGTGATGTTCCAGGTATCACAGGCGTTATTGTAGGACGTGCCCTGTATGACGGACGGATCTCCCTTGAAGACGCCCTGAATGTGCTTGGCTCATGCTGAAGCTCCGCGTCATCCCCTGCCTGGACGTCAAGGACGGGCGCGTGGTCAAAGGCGTGAACTTCGTTTCCCTGCGTGACGCCGGTGATCCTGTCGAACAGGCAAAACTCTATGATGCGGCGGGCGCAGACGAACTGACATTTCTGGACATCACGGCGAGCGTTGAAAACCGCGATACCATTCTGGATGTCGTCCGCCGCACTGCAGAAGCCATATGCCTGCCGCTAACCGTTGGCGGTGGTGTCAGAACCTGCGATGACATGCGCCGCCTGCTGCTGGCAGGTGCAGACAAATGCGCCGTCAATTCCGCCGCGATAAAGCGTCCGGAACTGATTGCTGAAGCGGCTGAGCGATTTGGAAGCCAATGCGTCGTGGTAGCCATCGACGCGCGCTCAAACGAGCGTGGCGGCTGGGAAGTCTATGCCAAAGGGGGCCGAGAGCCCACCGGCCTTGATGCCATTACATGGGCCAGAAAGATGCAGGATCTTGGCGCAGGCGAAATCCTCCTCACCAGCATGGATCGAGACGGAACCCGCTCCGGCTTTGACCTGGATCTTCTCGACGCTGTTTGCGCCGCCGTGACGATCCCCGTGATCGCTTCCGGTGGTGTTGGCGAACTTGAACATTTTGTGGAAGGTGCAAAAGCAGGTGCCAGCGGGCTTCTGGCTGCCAGCGTCTTCCATTTTGGCCAATTCCAGGTGGGAGAGGTCAAAGCTGCACTAAATGAGGCCGGTCTACCGGTCAGGCTTGGGGAATAAAGACCATGGGTAAACCGGCAAAACGCGCATCTGTCGCCAAGGAAACCCCAGCAGAGGCAACAGTCGATGCACGCGTACTGCAGCGGCTGTTCGATACCGTCCTATCGCGTCGCGGCACAGATCCCAGCCTGAGCCATTCTGCACGCCTGATGGCCCGGGGCCGCAACAAAATCGCGCAAAAATTTGGCGAAGAAGCCGTCGAATGCCTGATTGAAGCTGTAAACGGCAACCACAAGGAACTCATCGGTGAGAGCGCTGACGTCCTCTACCACCTGATCGTCATGTGGGTAGATTCAGGCGTAACCCCTGAAGAAGTCTGGAACGAACTTCAGCGCCGTGAGGGCACCAGCGGGATTGCCGAGAAGGCTGCCCGCCCTAAAGAAAAGATCGGCTGAGCAGGAACCCTATGATGGCGTATGACAGCAGCAATATCTTTGCCCGTATCCTGCGGAAGGAAATTCCAGCGCGAACCGTCTATGAAGATGACTTCGCCCTCGCCTTCCACGATATCGCGCCACAGGCGCCAAAGCATGTCCTCGTAATTCCCAAGGGGCCATACATTTCCATCGCCGATTTTGGCGCAACAGCACCTTCAGATGAGATTGCAGGCTTCTGGCGCGCAGTCTCGAAGGTAGCGGAGCAGGAAGGCCTGACACAGGACGGCTTCCGCCTGATCAGCAATTCTGGCTCCAATTCAGGACAGGAAGTTCCGCATTTCCATGTGCATCTTTTCGGAGGCACAAAGCTCGGTCCACTCCTCGTGAAAAATTCCTGATAATAATACTTGCCAACAGGAATGAGGTCTTCTAAGAACGGCCTCGCTCTAGTCCCATTCGTCTAGAGGCCTAGGACACTGCCCTCTCACGGCGGCAACAGGGGTTCGAATCCCCTATGGGACACCATTGAGATTTTTTGATATTGTCATAATTTCTGCAATGGCTTGTTGAAGTCTCAAAAATCCAAAATCACAGCGATAGATCCGAACTCAGTTCGATAAATTACCCATGCTTTAAGCTTGGATGGTTACACTACGCGCCTTTCTGGACCAGTAATCTGGGCACGCTGGCTTCATGGGCCCAAACGGACCCCGCCTCAGAGAGTAGTGCGGACAATATCGTGGCTCTGACGCTGACACTCAATGCCACTGCGTTTTTCATACACTGGATTGCAGCTCAAGCCTGCGCCCTAATATCTCTGCTCTCAGCTATGCCAACGTTTCCCGAAATACCAGTTCAGGACCTTGAGATGGGCTGTCTCAGAATAATCTTGAGGATCAGGTAAGGGATGAAGAAATAGGCAATCTCGCAGACGAGAAGTACTTTAAGAAGCCACCCCATATCCACTTTCAGGAAAGAGTTTGCCAGCATATTGCCAAGACCCAGCATACATGCCGCACAGAAAAGTCCGAGTATATTACCGACGAGCCCACGCTCATTATTCATCTGATAAAGCGCTTCTGAAACGCTCCAGCGAGCTTGTTGAGGTGTGCTCATGTCTGCATGTTTCCTGATCATGAATGACTTCCCCCACTGGCAATCAACATTTCCACTCAGGAAATAAACACCGACAGACAGAGGCAGCCAGACTTCCGAACCTTTCGAAGGGGTGTATCGCGAGGGGGGCCACAACACAACAAATTCGCAAGGCACTTCCACCACTCCCGATATCGGTATGCTTTGAAGTGTTGTAGAGAGGCGCAGCCACCTCCTTCCGAAATTGGACTTACCCGCCACATGCTTCAGATCGACAGTCTCGTTTTTAACGCCTGGGGACGCCAGTTCTTCAACCGTGCCAGCGTGACGCTTCCCAACCCATCCAAGGTATCTCTTGTCGGACGGAACGGCGTTGGAAAATCGACGTTGTTCAAACTGATCAAGGGTGAGCTTCAGCCAGATTCAGGTGAAATCTCGATCCCCAAAGCTGCACGCGTTGCGGCCGTTGATCAGGAACATCCCGCGACACCCATCAGCCTTATCGACACCATTCTGGCCGCTGATCTGGAGCGCGCCGCTCTCATGGCCGAGCTTGAGACTGCTGATCCGGATCGCATGGGCGATATCTGGATGCGCCTGATCGAGATTGACGCAGACAGCGCCCCTTCCCGCGCGGCTGAAATTCTGAGTGGTCTGGGCTTCTCCACAGCCGACCTGGAACGACCGATGGCAGAGTTCTCGGGTGGCTGGCGTATGCGCGTTGCCCTTGCTGCGGCCCTGTTCTCCGAGCCCGATCTGCTTCTTCTCGATGAGCCCACGAACTACCTCGATCTTGAAGGGGCATTATGGCTCGAGGCACGCCTTGAGCGTTATCCGCATTCTGCCCTCATCATCAGCCATGATCGTGAGTTGCTCAACAATTCCGTTGGGTTCACGCTACATGTTTCAGAAGGAAAGCTGGAGCTCTACACCGGCGGCTATGATGATTTCGAACGTCAACGTGCCGAAAAAATCCGCCTCCAGAGCGCGACGAAAGCAAAGCAGGAAGCCGAGCGCGCCCATCTGCAATCGTTCGTGGATCGCTTCAAAGCGTCTGCTGCGAAGGCGGCTCAGGCTCAGAGCCGCGTTAAGAGACTGGCCAAGCTGGCACCGATCGAAACCACCATTGAAGCACAGGTTTCGCCGTTTCTTTTGCCATCTCCCGTGCGCCCGCTGGCTCCACCGCTTCTGCGTCTGGAAAATGTAGATGTTGGTTACGGCGATGATCCGGCCATCCTGCGAAATCTCGATCTGCGCCTCGATGTAGATGATCGTATCGGTCTTCTGGGCGTGAACGGCGCGGGTAAATCCACATTCGCGAAGATGGTCGCTGGCGCTCTGCAGGCGCGCTCGGGTCATGTTTCGCGCTCTCCGCGCCTGGAAGTCGGCTGGTTTCATCAGCATCAGATCGAAGCGCTGGACCCCAACCAAACTCCACTCGACATCATGCGTGAAGCTCGCCCCACCGATAGCGATCAATCACATCGCTCACGTCTGGCGCAGTTTGGCATCCATTTTGAAAAGCAGGGCACCAAGGTTGAGGCCCTTTCGGGCGGCGAGCGCGCGCGTCTGCTGCTCAATATCGTCGCGATGGCCGCCCCCCATCTGCTAATTCTCGATGAGCCGACAAACCATCTTGATATCGACAGTCGTCGCGCATTGCTGGATGCGCTGAATGAGTATGAGGGAGCCGTCATTCTCATCACTCATGATCGCTCGCTGATGGAACTGGTTGCCGACCGTCTATGGCTCGCATCTGACAACCAGATTGTACCATTTGAGGGCGATATGGACGACTACGCCCGCTTTGTGCTGGATCGCGCTAAAGGTGGCACATCCGCTCCTTCTCAGGCGGCCTCTAAAGAAAAGCGCAAAAAGAAAAATAAGAAATAAAAGTTCTGTTCTGTTTCAGAACGGACATTGGATAGCGGCAGGAAAACATTCGCATGTCCTGCCGCCACCATTTACACCTGTCTTGACGGCTCACTCGGGCTAGTCTTTAAACAAGGACGCGCTCCGCTTAGCGCAATGACGCTGAAGCTGCCTCTCTCCGGGCAAGAGAAATCGTAAAAAGAAAAACGCATAGACCCGCGACAGAGAGCGCTGCACCGCTCCACCCGATCGCACTATACCCATAACCCGCCTCCAGCAGAACGCTGCCCAGCGCTGCACCAACTGCGTTGGCCGTGTTGAAAGCGGAGTGATTCAGCGATGCTGCCAGTGTCTGTGCATCTCCCGCCACATCCATCAGCCGTGTCTGCATTGCAGGCCCGAGAGCAATCATGAAGGCCGGCAGGACAAAAACGTCTACCAGCAATCCCCACGGGTGATTGACCAGCCCGGCAAAGGCCATCATGGCAAACGTCGTCCCCACCAAAGCACCTATTGCCGTTAGATCAAGATTACGATCGACCATGAAGGCGCCGATATGCGTTCCGGCCAGCATCCCGCAACCCCAGACGATCATGTATGCCATCACGGCCCAACCGGGCAAATGCAGGACATGCGTGAGAATTGCGGTGAGGAAAGTGTAAGCACCAAACATGCCACCGAAACCTACAGCGCATGTGAGCAGTGTCAGCAGAACCTGTGGACGCCGAAATGCCGTAAGTTCGCTCAATGCGCTCCGCCCTGCACGGGGCGGATCAGAAGGCAGATAGCGCCAGAGCCCCGCGAAAATCACGCAACCAGCAAGACCTATGAGAAGGTATGCTGTCCGCCAGCCCAGATGGATGGCCGCAAAAGTCGAAAAAGGCGCCCCGATCACTGTGGACATTGCAATCCCGGACAGAACACGCCCTACCGCACGCCCACGCCGCGCACGTTCCACGAGCGAAGCCGCCACAAGCGCGGAGACACCGAACAGCGCGCCATGTGGAAGTCCCGTTATGAAACGCGCCAGTTCGACAAGCCCCATGCTCGGCATCACGACCGTCATAAAATTACCGATGCAGAACAGAGAGATCAAAATGAGGAGCAAACTCCGCTTCGGCAGAGCTGACCCCACGATCGCGAAGGCTGGCGCACCGAGCACAACACCCAGCGCATACGCCGAAATGGCGTACCCTGCGGACGCAGGGGTCACACTCATTGAACTGGCAAATTGCGGCAACATGCCCATGATTGCGAATTCGCCGGTCCCTACAACGAAAGTGCAGGCCATCAGCGTCATCATGGCCGCGCCGACACCGTGAGGCGCCACCGAGCGCGTAAGATCGCCGGGCAAGTGAGTGTTTTCCATATTCACAAGTATTTCCGTGTTGAGCCGCACCACGATGCCTGCGACGCGCGTCGTTTAACATAGCTCAATACAAACGAAACCTTATACTATTGTTGCAAAGCCAAAGGAGTCGGGACAAAGACGCAGCAGGAGCTTTAAAGCTTCACGATCCAGAGACGAACGCTCGACAATAATAGAACAGGCAGTGTCGAGACTCTTTACAGGATGCTTGTTTTACGGCGCTGACCGATCGGTCATTCTTACTCTTCCCCTGAGAGGCATTCCGCCATACACAATGAGTAATGACGATCTGAGAAAGCGAGACGACGCTTGCAACAGTCACGGGTATCAGGACCAGAAACACAGGCGGCGCCACAATGGCAGCTTGATACACGCGACAATGCGAGCATTCTGACCCTGAGCGGCACATGGCTTGCTCGAACTGGTAATATTCCTGCATTCCCCGAGAACGGCCTCGCCAAGGCACACAAGGGCACCCAGCTTTCGTTCGATACCGCGCACATAACAGACTGGGATACTGGTCTGATCGCATTTTTATGGGACCTGAAGCGCGTAGGGCATGATGCGGACATCGCTCTGGACATGCAGTCCCTGCCTGCTCCTGTCCGGCAGTTGTTGCAACTCCTGCCTGATGCGCCGCAGGACGCGCCAGCACCACATGCAAAGCGCATGCCTGTTCTGGAAAAAATCGGGCAAAGCAGCATCAGTAGTCTGGAGGAAGTCGGCACCGTATCCGAACTCGCAGCGCTGACAGCCAAAGGCGCTTTTCAGGCAGTCCGCGGGCGCAGCCGGATGCGCTTTGTGGACATTCTGGCGAACACTGCAGATGCAGGCCCCTACGCCCTGCTGATTGTTGGCGTCGTGAATTTCCTGATTGGCGCAATTCTGGCATTCGTAGGCGCTGTTGAACTTCAGAAATTCGCAGCTGGCGTTTATGTCGCAAGCCTCGTTGGGATTGCGATGGTTCGTGAAATGGCAGCGGTCATGACGGCCATCATCATGGCTGGCCGCACCGGAGGTTCCTACGCCGCACGCATTTCCACCATGCAGGGCAACGAAGAAATTGATGCCTTGAACGTGTTCGGCATTACGCCTTCAACCTATCTGATCCTGCCTGCAGTCCTGTCGCTCGTGATCACCATGCCGTTCCTATATCTGTATGGATGCCTGATAGGCATTCTCGGCGGCTTTATCGTGTCAATCTCCATGCTGGACCTCACACCTGCGGGATATTTCCATCAGACGTTCATTTCATTTGGTGTGGGCCAGTTCGTATTTGGCTTCGTCAAAAGTATTGTCTTTGGAGCGTTCATCGGCCTCACGAGTTGCCGGATAGGCCTGAAGGCCGGACGATCTGCTGCGGATGTCGGAATTGCCGCCACCCGGGCGGTCGTTGTGGGGATTGTGGGTGTCATCGCCATTGATGCCATTTTTGCGGTTCTGGCCGATGTCATCGGGATTTAAGAACATGACCGATCAGCCCATCCTCTCCATGCAAGACGTAACACTCGCGTTCGGCCCCAAAATCATCCAGAAAAACATAACGCTGAACGTCCGCAAGGGCAGTATTTTCGCGGTTATGGGTGGATCTGGCTGCGGCAAGAGCACATTGCTCAAAAGCATGATTGGCCTACTGCGCCCCACAACGGGTGCTTATCACGTTCAGGGCGATAATTACTGGAGCGGTACCGAAGCCGAGCGGACGGAAGTCAATCACAGATTTGGTGTGTTGTTTCAGAGCGGCGCATTATGGAGTTCCATGACCATCGGCGAGAATGTCGCTCTGCCTTTGCAGATGTTTACGGACCTCAAACCGCCAGTCATTCGTCGTCTGGTCGAACTCAAGCTTGGTTTTGTTGGCATGCTTCAGGCCATAGACCTCTACCCTTCCGAAATCAGTGGCGGCATGCGCAAACGGGCTGGCCTGGCACGTGCCATGGCGCTTGATCCCGACATCCTGTTTTTCGACGAGCCTTCAGCAGGGCTCGACCCGATTACGTCTGCAAGGCTTGATGATCTGATTCTGAATCTGCGCGACGGCCTGGGTGCTACGATCGTCATCGTAAGCCATGAGCTTTCCAGCCTTTTCAGCATCGCCGACGATGGCATTTTCCTGGATGCCAAAACCAAGATTCCGATCGCTCATGGCTCTCCGAGAGACCTGCGTGACCATTGCGATGAACCTCAGGTGCATGCCTTCATGCATCGTGAACGCGACGAAAAAGGAAGCAATTGATGAACAGGCAAGCCCTTGTTGGCGCGTTCGTTCTCGGGGGGATCGCACTGCTCGTTGCGGCGTTCGTGCTATTTGGAAACTTCCATCCATTCACCCGCACCGAAAAAGCAGTTCTGGTGTTCAACGGAGCATCATCAGGCCTCTCTGTTGGCGCACCCGTGACGTTCCGGGGCGTTCAGGTTGGAGCGGTGGACCGCGTCGTCATCGAATATGATGCGAACACAAAGAAAGCCTTCATCCCAGTTTATATCACCATGCGCCCAGACAACATTGTTCTCGCAGGAAGCAATAAAGCCAGCATGCCACACCTGCGGGATCTGGTTGCACAGGGGCTGCGTGGAGAAATGAACCTGCGCAGTTTTGTAACGGGCTCATCTGAAATCGATCTGGATTTTGCACCCGGCACACCGGCCGTCCTGCACCCTGACATCGCGACTGTGACCGAAATCCCCACCAAGCAATCTACCATTCAGGCCATGACGCAGACTTTGCAGGACCTGCCCATCAAACAGCTTGGTGACAACGCAAACACCGCGATGATCGCAATTCAGGAACTTTCGGAGCAGCTTGACCGAGACCTTCCCCCGCTTGTGAAAAGTGTTCATGAGACATCGGACCAAAGCCAGGCAATGATTATGGCGACCCGGGACCTTGTCGAAAAACTTCAGCCTGAACTCATGCGCACCCTCCAGAGCGTGGACCGTCTGGCCAATGCTGGCACGGACCAACTCGACGCACGTGGCAAAGAGCTCCATACCCTGCTCCAGACCAGCAATGACACCATCGCCAGAGCAGGCAAAAGCCTGAACAATATCGACAGCATGACATCACCGCGCTCTGCAGAACGCGTTAATCTGGAGGCCAGCCTCCGCGATCTGGCCGCTGCGGCATCAGCACTGCGTGGCTTTGCCGGAGACGTCGAGCGCAATCCGCAACTGTTGCTGACGGGACGCCGCCAATGAAATTTTCCTCCGCCTCGCTGGCAATTGCCACACTTCTGTTCAGCGGATGTGCATCCCCGCCGATACATTTTTATACGCTCGGAGCCCCAGCGGTACCGGGTGTTGCCCCTTCCCTTTCCGCTACAACGCACGTGATGGCCGTCACGCGCATCACCCTGCCGGATTATCTGGACACGCAGGATATTGTAGTACGTGACGGAGACCAGATTGACCGAAGCCCGAATGGTCGCTGGGCAAGCAGACTTTCACAGGGCGCCACGGACCTTCTGGCCGCACGTCTTGCACAAAGCTGGCCCTCTGTATTCGTGACCACTCAACCCCAGAGCGGAACACCGGACAACCGGCTCTCCGTGAATGTAAGTCGCCTCGACATCACGCATGACGGTCAGGGAACGCTTGAGGCAGACTGGGCTATTATCCCCCGCGACGAACACCTGCCTATCAAACACCAGCGTGCAGTCTTCACCACACACGGCAATGTTTCGACCGATACGGGTAACGCGGCTCTCACACGCAACTTGCTTGAGCAGCTTGCTTCAAGGATTGCACAAACCACAACACCCTGAGGGCCACTCAACTTGGGTGATGTGCATTGAAAACTGACCACCCCGTGCGCTGAACGAGGCGTTCCAGCGCACGGGTACCAAGCAGCGAATTGCCATGTCGGTTCAAACCCGGCGACCAGACCGCGACAGAAGCAATGCCAGGCGCAATAGCCAGAATGCCACCACCCACACCTGATTTCCCCGGCAATCCAACACGAATGGCGAATGCACCCGAGCCATCATAATGGCCACACATCATCATCAGCGCCATAATGGTCCGGGCATTACGCGGTGAAATTACCGCCTGTCCCGTCATGGGATTGCGTCCGCCCGTCATCAGATAAGTGCCTGTTTCTGCCAGCTGCTGGCAGTTCATTGTCAGGGCACACTGATGGAAGTAGAGATCAAGGGTATCAGGAACCAAATTATGAATATTCCCGAAATTACGCATGTAATTCGCAAGAGCAGCATTTCGAAAACCAGTCTCTTTTTCCTGAAGCGCTACATTCCGATCAATCGTGATACCGCTCTTATCGCTCACAAGAGGGCGCACAAGATCCAGAATTTTCTGCTGTGCGCCTTCAACACCATAATGCGAGACCAGCACATCAGAGACCACGATGGCCCCCGCGTTAATGAAAGGATTGCGGGGAATGCCGAGTTCGCTTTCAAGCTGCACAATGGAATTGAAAGCGCTGCCTGACGGCTCCTGCCGTACGCGCTGCCAAAGATCATCACCCAGCAGGTCAAGCGCCAGCGTGAAGCCGAATATTTTCGAGACACTCTGGATAGAAAAGGCCTCGTTCGCATCCCCGACCGTATGTACCTGGCCATCTGCCTCGATAACCGCCATACCGAATTTTGCAGGATCAACACACGCCAGAGGCGGAATATAATCCGCGACAGCCCCACGCTCGGAGACACCGCGCATTTCTTCGGCAATATCTTCAATGATGGTTGTGATTGACGTCATCTGCTTCTTCCAACTGACATAGCCACCGAAACTAGCAGCAGTGCGACGAAAGAAAAACTTCTGCCTCGCCCGAATATGGCAGGTGTAAAAGACTGGATGCCACGGCTTTCAGATGGATTTTGATCAAGCGATCAATGGCCGAGCCACAACGATGACCATGCTTACAGACACGCTGAAGATCCATTCAGGTCACTATCGTGCGGGTATTCGGGGCGAACAAACGCCCCGATAAAGACGCTATGAGACCATCATCAGAGCGGCATTACCGCCAGCCGCCGTCGTGTTCGTACTGACACAACGTTCAAGAACGAGAGCCTCCAGACGATATGAACCACCATCATCGTTGGTATGCAGCGTAACGATCTGTCCGGTACGCTTTGCAAGCACTTTTCCCAGAGCCAGTAAATCCGGCGCATCATGTGAACACAGAGCGACATCAATATGGTCCGCCAGATCAAATGGACGGATCCACTCCGAAAGTGTCGCCGGGAGGTTGGGAAAAGCGTCAAACATTTCCGGAAGCACAAGCACCCTGTTGCCCGTAGCAAGTGCCGCCGCAGCCTGACTCAACAGCGATGCAGCAGAGCCACCCGCACAAAGAACATTTCCCCGAGGCAACAGACTGTACAGGTTTTTCTCGCCGACAGGACCAGGAAGAGTCAGCTCCGTGCCTAAAGGCGTGCTCGTCAGCGCCGGTGCAGACGGTCTGACCTCACGCTCCCGCATCCACGCAGTATAAATGCTCATAATGGACGGCAGGGGCTGGCGCAGAGATAGCGGCAACGGAGGAGAGACGCCCAGAAGACGCCTCAGATATAGCGGGCCACCTGCCTTGGGGCCCGTGCCTGAAAGCCCATGACCACCAAAGGGCTGAACGCCCACAACAGCTCCGACCAGATTACGGTTCACATAAACGTTGCCAGCATGCGTGCGCTCCGTAACGCGGGCGATGGTCCTGTCGATCCGGGTATGTACACCAAATGTCAGCGCATAACCCGTCGCGTTGATATCATCCATAAGACGATCCAACCCCGCACGTGGGTAGCGCACCACATGCAGAACCGGACCGAAGATTTCCCGCTTCAGGACAGCGATGGACGGAATTTCAATGAGTGTGGGCGGTACGAACATCCCTTCCTCACAGCCCGCGGACAGCGGAGCCTGATACACGCGATAGCCCTTGGCCCTCATCTCTTCGATATGACGAAGGATGCCTGCCTGTGCTTCAGACGAAATAACCGGTCCGATATCAGTCGACAGAAGCTGCGGATTGCCAGTGCTCAGCTCTGTCATGGCGCCCTTGAGCATCGTCAGCACGCGATCCGCGCTTTCTTCCTGCAAACACAGCAGGCGCAACGCGCTACATCGTTGACCTGCACTATCGAAAGCCGAGGAAAGTGTATCTGCGACAACCTGCTCGGAGAGTGCCGAGCTATCCACGATCAGGGCATTCTGGCCACCTGTTTCGGCAATTAGGGGAACCGGAGTTCCATCCGGATTAAGCCGGTCAGCAAGCTGCTTCTGAATAAGGCGTGCAACCTCTGTAGACCCGGTAAACAGAACACCCGCCACCCGAGGATCACGCACGAGTTGTGCCCCTACGTTTCCAGCACCCGCCACAAGCTGCACCGCAAATTCCGGAACACCAGCTTCATGCAGGATCCGTACAGCCTCCTGAGCAATGAGTGGTGTCTCCTCGGCAGGCTTTGCCAGCACCACATTGCCCGCTGCCAGCGCGGCGGCAACCTGCCCCAGAAAAATAGCCAGCGGGAAATTCCAGGGGCTGATGCACGCCACAACGCCCAGAGGCTTCGATGTGGGCTCAGAAAATACCTCTCGTGAGCGCGCCGCGTAATAACGCAGAAAATCAACAGCCTCGCGGATTTCCGCTACCGCATTGGCATAGGATTTTCCCGCCTCCCGAATGATCAGCCCCATGAGAGGCTGCATCTCGTCCTCAAGAACATCCGCTGCCTTTTCCAGACACAGCGCACGCTGATCCGCCGAAAGCACCCCCCACTCCGTCGAGGCTATTTCTGCCGTGCTGATTGCTTCTGCCACGCTTTCCGCGGAGGCAAACACGATATGCCCCACGACATCCTGCAAATTAGCGGGATTAAGAACAGCGTGATCGCCCTCACCCCCCCATGTACGAGAAGCCGAAAGCACATCCGCAAGGGCGTGGAGCGTGGCTTCATCCGCCAGATCCAAACCCTGAGAGTTGGACCGCTCAGGCTGATAAAGGTTTCCGGGCAGACTGATGGACGGATTGCCCGCGCAATCTCCGGCAAGCATAACGGGATCTTCTATGAGTGTATCGACGGGGACGTTCTCGTCCTGAATACGATTTACAAAAGATGAATTGGCACCGTTTTCCAGCAGGCGGCGCACCAGATAGGCGAGCAACGTTTCATGTGTCCCCACAGGTGCATAAACCCGAACCGGGCGGTTCATCTTTTCAGGGCCAACGACCTCCTGATAAAGCGCCTCACCCATCCCATGCAGACACTGGAACTCATAACTTTCATCCGTAAAATCCGGACCTGCAATCGTGTAGATCGTCGCAAGTGTCTGGGCATTATGCGTCGCGAATTGTGGAAATATCTGCTGTGGGACAGACAGAAGTTTGCGGGCACAGGCGATATACGAAATGTCGGTATGGTTTTTGACCGTAAATACTGGAAAATCGCTTAGACCGTCCGTCTGCGCGCGCTTGATTTCGCTATCCCAGTAAGCCCCCTTCACCAATCTAACCATCAGACGATGGTCGCTGCGCCGGGCGAGATCAATCACCCAGTCCAGTACAAATGGTGCACGCTTCTGGTAAGCCTGAACTACGAAGCCAATGCCTTTCCAGCCCCGCAACGCTTCATCAAAGCAAAGGGCCTCCAGAAGATCGAGAGACAGTTCCAGACGGTCCGTCTCCTCGGCATCAATATTGAAGCCGATGTCATAGCCACAAGCCAGACGCGCAAGCTCGGTAACTCTGGGCAGAAGTTCCTCTAGAACACGCGCACGCTGAAGCCGACTATAGCGCGGGTGCAGAGCTGAAAGCTTTACCGAAATGCCTGGTCCACGATAAACGCCCTGCCCCGCAGACGCCTTACCAATTGCGTGAATTGCCTGCTCATAATCACGATAATAGCGCTCGGCATCTTCTGCTGTCGTCGCGGCTTCACCAAGCATATCGTATGAATAGCGGAAGCCTTTTTCATTGAACTTCCGACTATTCTTCAGAGCATGTTCGATTGTCTGTCCAGTAACGAACTGCTCGCCCATCAGACGCATGGCCATATCGACGCCACGACGGATCAACGGCTCACCGCAACGCACGAGCAGGCCTGTCAGCGCCCCCGAAACGCCGTCCAGTTCATGAGATGAAAGCAGACGCCCGGAGAAAACCAGCCCCCATGTGGCAGCATTTACAAAAAATGTACTGTCGGCACCCAGATGCTCACGCCAGTTGGCGCCTCCTATCTTGTCGCGAATTAGCGCGTCCCGTGTGGCTATATCTGGAATGCGAAGCAAAGCTTCCGCCAGACACATCAGGGCAATACCTTCCTGCGTCGAAAGATCGTACTCACGCACGAGCCCCTGAACCAATCCCGTGTCCCCGGCAGTGCGGAGCGATTTCACCAGATGGCGCGCCGTGTTCTTTACATTACGAACGGATTCAACCGGAAGCGTCGCCTCCAACGCGAGTGCTACAACACGCGACGCCTCAGGAACGCGCGTGTTTGCCGTAATGGTCTGACGAAGAGAGGAACGCGCAGGCACCGCAGTCTGCAAGGTCGAAAAAGGCTGTGTCATTACAGATCGATCCGGGAAAAATTTTCATCTCCGCTCTATCGTGACTTATGAAAAATTAAACATCGAATATCATTATGATGAACGAATTAAATTCAGTAACCTCGTATTTTTTCGAATTAAATTCTGCACTGAGGGCACTCATGGACGACGTCGATAAAAAAATTCTCGTTCGTTTACAACAGGATGGAAGGATCACGAACCTGGAACTTTCCCGCCTGATCCATCTTAGCCCAGCCGCCACACTTGAGCGCGTTCGCAAGCTTGAACAGACAGGTATCATCCGCGGATACATGGCCAAGCTGGACCCAGACGCCCTTCAATTAGGTCTGCTCGTGTTTGTGCAAGTGACCCTCGACAGGACAAGCCCGGGAATTTTCGATGACTTTTCAAAAGCCATAAAATCCATTCCCCAGATCAGCGAATGCCACATGGTGGCAGGGGGGTTCGACTACCTCATCAAGGCACGCGTGCGCGATATGAATGCCTATCGCAATTTCCTTGGCAAAACGCTTACGCGTTTGCCTGGTATTCGACAAACTCATACCTACACAGTGATGGAAGAAGTAAAGTCAAACAATGAACTTCCTTTATAGATCAAATACATCAAATTATTATTGAATTCTATATCTCTTTATAAAGGACCCATGATACCTGCGGAAACAAGCGCTGCCCGATAGCTTCTGGTGCAGAAAGTCCCTCTCACCTGAAGGATCAAGGGACTTTATTTATATGCCTATGATATTACCCTGCGTCAGCGCCTCCTACAAAGCTGATCCGCTTGCCACATAGGAACGCAGGTTTCGCTCATTATTAAACTAATTTACTTCGTTATTTTATTTAATATCGAATCATATTGTATTTCCGAAAAATACCATACTAGAGTGTCAATGTTCTATTAATAACCACCAAAGATAGTTTAATGTCTTGTCCTGCCTAACCTGACACTCGTTGCGCCCCGGCGTGCTTTCAAAAACCGGTTTGCTCTTTTCCTTCGGGAACAAGGTGCTGCCTGCAGGCTATCTGAAATGTCCAATATTTCTCTACGATCCCAGAAGCTCGAAAGCCTCTGGGGTGCAGGGCCAACTGCGCGCTATCCTCAGCTCAGGGCCACTTACGCGGCACTGTTCCAAAAGATCCGCGACAATGCCCTGGATGCAGAGCTCAACCGCGTTCTGCCTTTCGTGCCTCTACAGGCCCTCAAGGACGCAGGCTTCACGGCCCTTCGCGTTCCTGTCGAATTTGGTGGCAGTGGCGCAACACTGACAGAGCTTCTGGCGCTCATTACAGAACTCGGTTCGGCAGATTCCAACGTTGCACAGGCGCTCCGTGCGCATTTCGGCTTCGTTGAGCATCTCCTTTCCGAACCGGAAAGCGCCTATCGCACAAAATGGCTTATCCGTCTGGGAGCGGGAGAAACTGCCGGTGCGGCGGCGGCAGAAGGAGGCGGTTCGAAACGTGATCAGTTCAGCACCATCCTTGAAGAAAAGGACGGTCGCTGGGTCATCAACGGTAGCAAGTTCTTCACAACAGGATCGCTCTATGCGGACTGGTTGACCGTCACAGCAACCACCCATGACGGTCAGACCGCGAAATGCCTCGCAGCACGCCGTGACCCAGGTCTGGATATCGTAGATGACTGGGACGGTGTGGGACAGCGGCTGACCGCAAGCGGCACCGCACACTTCCGGAACGTTCTGGCAGATAGCGACGACATCCGCTTTGGCAACGTCGCGTTCCCATATTCGCAGGCTTTCTTCCAGCTTTATCATCTGGCTACCGTGGCAGGCATTGCCCGCGCTGCCGCCACGGATATTTCCGAAGCAGTCAAGCGCCGCAAACGCGGCTTTAGCCACGGAAACGCCGATCTTCCCGCACAGGACCCACAGATCCTGGAGATCGTAGGGCGTGTTTGCAGCAGCGCGTATGTCGCGGGGGCCGTTGTCTCCAGTGCATCATGCGCCTTGCAGGCCGTTTATGACAGCACCGAAGACGAGCGCGAAAATGCTGTGGTACGTGCAGAGCTTGAAGTCTGGCAGGCTCAGGATCAGGTTCTGCCGTTGGTTCTCAATGCAGCCAGCCTGCTGTTCGACGCACTGAGCGGCGCTGCGACGCTTCGTTCAGCCGGGCTTGATCGACATTGGCGCAACGTCCGCACAATTGCAGGGCACAACCCTCGCGTTTATCGCACGCGCGTAGTGGGTGATTACGCTGTCAATGGAACGCCTCCGCCCGAACAGTGGCGCGTTGGCCTGTCTTCGTAAGGGCATCCGCACGATGACTTCCCCCACTCCGAACACATCGCGTGATCGATACATGGTGCTCAATGCATTCACCATGGCCACTGTTTCGCACCTCAATTACGGCCTGTGGCGACACCCGGCCGACCAAACCCACAGATACAAAGATGTCGATTACTGGGTTGATCTTGCCAAGCTTCTGGACCGGGAGGGGTTTGACTGCCTGTTCATCGCAGATGCGCTGGGACAGATCGATGTTTATGGCAACAGCCCGGCTCCAGCACTGAAGCATGGCATCCAATCGCCATTGATCGATCCACTGATGCTGGTCTCGGCAATGGCAGCTGCGACAAAGTCTCTAGGTTTTGGCATCACACTTTCCACCACCTACGAACACCCCTATCAATTGGCCCGAAAACTCACGACGCTGGACCATCTGACGAAGGGCCGCATGGGCTGGAATGTTGTTACGTCCCAGCAGGAAAGTGCTGCGCGCAATCTCGGCCTCGAACGCCAGATTCCGCATGACGAACGTTACGAACGCGCCGATGAATTCATGGACGTTGTTTACAAACTCTGGATGAATTCGTGGGAAAATGACGCGGTTATCCGTGATCAGTCCCCCGCTGGCAGCGGAAACTGGGTTTATACAGACCCCGGCAAGGTTCACCCGATCCACCACGACGGCAAATATTTCCGCGTACCGGACGCCCATGTTTCGGAGCCCAGCCCCCAGCGCGTTCCGGTCATTCTACAGGCAGGCGCATCAGCGCGCGGCATAGACTTCGCCGCACGACACGCCGAAGTTATATTTGTAGTCGGCGCGGATGCTGCCGGAACAAAAGCCAATGTCCGCAAGATCCGCGAGGAAGCCGAAAAGCTCGGCCGTGATCCTGCGTCCCTGAAATTCATTTCAGCTGCAGCGGTGGTCGTGGGTGAAACCGAAGCCGAGGCGCTGGAAAAATTCCGGGATTACAAGACCTGGTATGATCCGATCGGCTCGATCATCCACTACTCCTCCATGACGGGTGTAGATTTTTCGCAGACGCCAACAGACAATGTCGTCACATACCGCCAGACCGAAGCAAGCCAGTCCGTGCTTAGCCAGTTCGATCCTGCCAAAAGCGGGCGCTCCTGGACGCTTGCGGAAGCGACAAGCCCCAAGGAAGGCTTTGGGCGTGCACGGACATTCGTGGGCGATGCGAAAGCCGTTGCTGACCAGATCGAAAGCTGGCTCGAAGCTTCGGAAACCGATGGCATCAACCTGATCCAGATTGTCAATCCAGACAGCTATCTGGATTTTGCCCGCCTCGTTCTTCCAGAACTGCGCAGCCGTGGGCGCATCCGTCCGCAGGCAGCGGGCACGTTACGCCAGAATTTATTCCCCGGGCTGGCCTCCGGAATTCCAGCCACAAGCCATCCATCACGCTGTTGCCCGAACTCGTAAATCAAAAAGACCTGCCTCCAATTAACACTGTCTTTTCGGGTTAAAACCAATGAACCGTTCCACTTTCCGAGCGCGTAGCTATGGCGTCTCCTTCACCGTTGCCGCGTCCCTCTCATTTGGCATTGCCGTTGCAGCACCCGCAAAAAATATCGATGAAACGGCCGTAAAAAAGTCCGTTGCGCGCCACCATCCCCTGCACGTTCGTGCGCAGGGGGCGGAAACGATCGGGGTCGAAGGGCGCCGTCAGGCAAACTGGGTCTCCAACCCCGTATCAGCGCAAACCATCCAGAATTACGTCGCGGGAACTAATGCGCTGAAAGCGCTGACAACACTGCCTGGCGTTCTATTTAATTCCGGTGATCCACAGGGCGTCAACACCTGGCAGAACTCGTTTCTGATGCATGGTTTCGACCAGAGCCAGATCGGAATGACGCTCGACGGCATGCCTCTTGGCGACCAGCAATTCAGCAACGTCAATGGCCTCAGCCCCACATCCGCCATTTCGTCCGAGAATATTGACCGCATAGATGTTTCGGCCTCCACAGGCTCCGAAAGCGTGGCCAGCACGTCCAATCTCGGTGGCACCGTCCAGTTCGTCTCACGCGATCCCTCGCACCATCGCGGTGGCACCATAAACCAGACATTTGGCAGCAATTCCATGTATCGGACGTTTGTGCGCGTAGACAGCGGTGACCTGAATAAGCAGGGCACCCGCTTTTATGTCTCCTACGCACGCAACGACACAGATAAGTGGCGCGGCGGGCAGGACCAGTTCATGCAGCAGGTGAATGCCAAAATCCTGCACCCCATCGGAGAAAGCAGCAAAATTACCGGCTTCTTCGATTATGCGGATCTGGAGATGCAGAACTATCAGGATTACAGCCTCGATATGTTCAACAACGGTGGTTACGCCATCGATAACCTGATCGGCACAAAGAACGGTTACGAAACGGCCTATCGCATTGCACTGGCGGAGCGTGGTCTTCCCGGCGGGGAAGTACCTGCGGCATATGCAAAACTCAAAAGCCCTTACACCGCGTCCTATTACGAAGGCGCCCAGCTTCAGCATTCTTACATGGGCGGTGTTACATCCGACCTCGCACTGACAGATCGCCTGCGCTGGCAGTCCACATTTTATGGGCATCGCTCTTTCCAGCGTGGATCAGTCGCAAGCCCGCTTCTGGACTCTCCAACCGGCGCGCCGCTGATCGATCAGGTGACCCAGCCCGATACAAACCGCTTCGGCCTGCGCTCCTCGCTATCCTACACAATTGCCCGACATGCCCTCAACGCGGGCGTCTGGTATGAAAACACCCATTTTGACGTCAACAAACTGGCGTATTCCGAGCCACTTCTGGCAGATGTGCTCAACGGGACGGCAACGCCCGTCAACGGCCTGAGCAATCTGGGCACGCCCTTCCAACGCATGTACGAGCAGGTATTCAACACCAATACGTTCGTAGGATACGTGCAGGACACGTACCACATCACAAACACCATCGCGCTGCATGCCGGGTTCAGGTCCGTTCTGAACACCACGCGTGTTGGCGTTCTCGCCAACTGGGAACCTTACACACGCACGACCGCACTCTCGGGCGGAAATTCACTGTCCGTCAGTAAGCCCTTTCTTCCACATTTCAGTGGCGAATGGCGCTTTGCGAGAGGGCATCAACTCTATTTCGATATTGCCGAGAACGTAAAAGTCTACCCGGTTTCCGGGTACAACAGCGGCACGTCTCCCCTTTCGACCACACAAGCAGCTTTCGAAGCCTCGCGGAACAGTCTGCAACCAGAAACAGACTGGAACTACGCCGTCGGATATCGCTATCTGGGGAAAGTCGTTTCCGGCTCGCTCTATGCTTACCGCACGGATTTCTCGAACCGGCTGCAACGTATTTCCACAGGCCCGACCACCAACCCATACACCACGATCAAAAACGTCGGCGGCGTTGCGATGAATGGTGTGGATGCCGGACTGACACTGACTCCGATCCATGGCCTCAGCCTGAGCAACAGCATCAGCTATAACCACGCGACTTACAGCGACAACGTCCCTGCAACCGTCAACGGGCAGCAGATCATCTATCACATCAAGGGGCAGCAGGTCGTTGCTTATCCGCAACTCATGTATCGCGGACAGCTTTCCTATACCTGGCATGACGCTTCCGCACATATCGAAACGCAATATGTCGGCAAACGTAACCTCAGCTACACCGGCGATACGAAAGTACCGGCTTACTGGCTGACCAATCTAGGCGCCCGATACGACCTAACTAAAACGCTGCACCGTTTCAGCCCAAGCAGCTTTGTCCATAACCTGTCCATAGATTTCAACGTCTATAACGTTACGAACGTCAAATACATCTCGACGATGGGCCAGAACGGCTATCCGATGAGCGGTGATTACCAGTCCATCGTGCTTGGTGCTCCCCGGCAGTATTTCGGCTCCGTACACGCGGATTTCTGATCCCATGTCAGAGCAGATCCAACACCTCTCCACCCCGGCGCCAGAATTGGTGCCACCCTTGGTAGGCTACCGGCCCCAGACATTTACAGCGCAGTATCTAGGGCTGCTAATCTTCATGATCGGAGATGGCGTCGAGATTGGCTACCTGTCCCCCTTTCTCGTCTCGGCTGGACAGACCGAACATTTCGTAGCTCTAATGTTCACGGTCTATGGGCTCGTTGCCGCCATCGGTGCATGGTTTTCGGGCCTGCTCTGCGATGTTTTCAGCAGCAGAACCATAATGACGGCTGGTCTCACCTTATGGGTGGTGCCGCAGATTCTTTTCCTTTCCATCGCCATCCCATCGCACTCAGACGCCCTTCTGCTTCTGACATACGGGCTGCGAGGTGCCGGATATCCACTATTTGCATACGGGCTACTGACACTGCTCGTAAAATCGGTGGAGAAAAAACGTCTGGGTCTGGCTGTAGGGCTGTTCTGGTTCTGCTTTACCTGCGGCCTACCGACGCTCGGATCGGTTGTCGCTGAAATGCTCCTGCCTCATTACGGGCAATACGTCACGCTGTGGATTGCACTGCTCGCCGTAGCCAGCGGCGGTGTGATCGCCCTCAGCAATATGGGGCATACGCGTCATCAATCCGCCATCACATCTGCTGGCTGGAACGACGTTCGCGATACCCTTGGTCTCACACTCGTGCTCGTCCGCAAAAATCCCTCTCTGGGGCTGGCCTGCGTGGTACGGGCCATCAATTCCAGCGCGGCACACGGCATCATCGTGTTCATGCCGTTCTATTTTACAACAACGCTCGGCCTCACTTCGGGCAACTGGATCCGCTTTCTCGAAATCATTTTCGGAAGCAATATTATCTTCAATCTCGTGATCGGCTTTGTCAGTGATTTCATTTCCTGGCGCAAAACCATCATCTGGTTTGGTGGTATCGGCAGCGCTCTGACCTGCGTTGGAATGTACTGGCTCCCTGCACTTTATGCCCATACCAGCCTTCCGCTCGTTTACCTCTCTGCAGCCCTGTTTGGGATGACACTGGCCGGGTACGTACCACTTTCTGCCCTGACACCCTCCCTCCTTCCTGAAAATCAGGGGATTGCGATGTCTCTGCTCAATCTTGGTGCAGGAAGCAGTGCCTGGATTGGCCCGTTCATTGTCTATCTTTTCAAATCATCGGTCGGGACCATCGGCATCATCTACATCTATGCGGGCCTGTTTCTGCTCAGCGCGCTCCTGACCGCCTTCATCAGACTTCCCCAAAAACTCCAGCCAGCAACCGCATAACAGGCACACTGCCCGTCCCTGAAGGAAATGTTCTCATGTCCGACCGGCTTTCACATCCGGCCCTTTCCGCCGAAAAAGTAACAGCCCGCATCGGCGCCATCATCCATGGCGTGGACGCCTCCGTCGATCTTCCGCCCGATCAGCAAACCTATCTCCGAGAGGCGCTGGCCCGCCACAAAGTCCTGTTCCTGCGTGATCAGCATCTGGACGATGAGCAGCACGAAAAATTCAGCCGCATTTTCGGGGAGCCAATCCTCCACCCTACAATCGCTGCTCCCACAGGTACGAAATATACCTTCGAGCTAAAATCCAAGAACGGCAGATCAACGGATTCATGGCACACGGACGTCACATTCGTGCCCGCATACCCCAAGGCTTCAATCCTCCGCGCGCTGGTCATTCCGCCCTATGGTGGCAGCACCACATGGGCCAATACCGCCACGGCATATGATGACCTGCCAGAGCCTCTGAAGCTGCTTGCAGACACCCTGTGGGCCATCCACGGGAACGATTACGACACCAATTATTATAAATTCGACGCCAACAAACACGAAATTGCTGAATTCAGAGCAGCTTTCGTCTCCAAGATCTATGAAACCGAACATCCCGTGGTTCGCATCCATCCGGAGACGGGCGAAAAAACACTTATCCTGGGACATTTCGTCAAAGGGCTGTCAGGCTTGCCTACCCTTGATGCAAACAAGATCATCGAGATTTTCCAGTCCTACATCACGCAGATTGAAAACACCGTGCGTTGGAGCTGGGCACCGGGTGACATCGCAATCTGGGACAACCGCGCCACCCAGCATTACGCCGTAGCAGATTTCGATACACACAGACGAGAACTCCGCCGCATCACCGTGAAAGGTGACACACCCATCAGTGTTGACGGGCGTAAAAGCCGCCTCCTCGTCGGGCCAGACTCAGGTGAAGCGCTGGACCACTGACAGCTCCAAAGGAAATCAGAGAACCATCATGACATCAGAAACACTTCTGGACGCTCCACCTTCAAACAACTTACGAAATGCCGTCACAGCCAATGACTTTCGTCAGGCCATGTCGCGTCTGAGTGCAGCCGTTACGATCGTCACAACCGATGGCCCGCTGGGGCCGCATGGAATGACGGCATCAGCTGTCTGTAGCGTGACAGACACGCCAGCCACTGTGCTGGTTTGCGTCAATCGCTCCACACGCTCTCACGACGTGTTGCGGGAACACGGGACGCTCGCAATCAATATTTTGGGCCATGAGCATCAGGATATTGCGATGCTGTTTGCCAGCAGCCGCAAGACCATGGAGGAGCGCTTTGCATCCGGGAGCTGGCATCGCGCCCATAATCATGCGCCTGTGCTTGCAGATGCAATCACAACACTGGTCTGCAGCATCAACAACATGCATGAAATCGGAACGCACTCCGTTCTATACTGTACGGTCGAAAACATTATGAATTCAAACCAGATAGGCGCTGGGCTCGCTTGGTTTGATCGTAATTTTCACGTTCTTCCACCTTACCAGAACGCCGAATAAAGTACTTTTCAAGCACCGGGCCGTGGGGTCAGATGCACCCCCGCCATCATGCAGCGAACCGATCCCCCCGCGAGCTCGATTGTTGGCACTTCCAGCGGCAATAACGTCGCAGAGCGCTCGATCGCCCGCTTCTGCTCGACGCTCAACGCCCTGAAAGCGCGACGCGAAAAGGCGAGTACACGCCCCTGCGATCCCGAAAGCTCAAGCGCGTTTCCAGAAAAATCATTGATCTGGGAGAAAGACAGATCAATGATTTCGCGACCATTCTCACTCAAACGATCGCGGATTTCTGCCCGCCTGCGTGGGTTGGTGATCGTATCAAGCCCGATCAGGGCAAAATCTGTTCCAACGCACATCAGCACATTGGTATGATAGATGAGCTGTCCGGCCTCATCCGCTGCATCGAAAACAATCGGCTCAAAATTGAAATGCGTGCAGAAGCGTTCCATCGCCACTTCATTGGTGCGGTTGGATTTTGCCGCATAAGCGATCCTGCTGATATGATCGAACACCATGGCCCCTGTGCCCTCAAGCGAGAGTCCGTCCTGCTCCAGCCCCGAATAATCAATGACATCCTGCACACGGTAATTGTGCTTAAGCATCTCGATCACATCCGAACGGCGCTCAAGGCGACGATTTGGCGAAAACATCGGGTACAGCGCAACATGACCACCCGCATGCGTCGAAAACCAGTTATTCGGGAAAACCGAGTCCGGCGTTTTTCTGCTCTCGTCTTCGAACATGTGAACGACAACACCTGCGGCTTCCAGTTTTTCCGCAGCCTGTGTCACTTCTGCATAAGCCTGCTCGGCGATGGCCTGAGCAGTGCGTGTTCCATCACGCTTCTGGAACACATTGTCCTGTTCGGTTTCCGGGTTTGGATAAAAATGATGCGGCCGGATCATGACCACTGCTTTGGGGGCCTGCACTGAAAAAGACGTCATGCCAAATATGTCCTATCCAAACAGAAAAAATCAGTACCGCGTCAGCAGACCAAACAGATCACGGGGATCCTTGGGTTCTGCAACAAGGTCTATTTCAACCTGAAAATCCGTATCCCGCACTTTGTCTCGCAGATATCGCAACGCCGAAAAATCTTCCGTGGCAAATCCCACGGAATCAAAAATCGTGATGTCCTGCTCAGTGCGACGTCCAGGCGCCTCACCGGTCATGACGTGCCAGAGTTCAGTTACCGGGAAATCTTCCGGCATCTGCTGGATTTCGCCTTCAATCCGGGTCTGTTCCGGAAATTCCACGAAGACCCGTCCACGGCTTAGAATATCAGCATGAAGCTCCGTTTTTCCGGGGCAATCGCCGCCAACAGCATTGATGTGAACACCAGCACCAATCATGTTGTCCGTCAAAATGGTGGCCTTAAGCTTGTCGGCCGTGACTGTGGTGATGATATCAGCACCCTGAACAGCTTCATGGCTGCTTCCGGCCACCGCAATTACCAAGCCGCTGTCGTTCATATTTGCACAGAATTTGCGGGCAGCATCGGGGTCCACGTCATAAACACGAAGATGCGTAATCCCCAGAAGAGCCTGAAAAGCCGTTGCCTGAAATTCGGACTGCGCGCCCAGACCAATAATCGCCATGACACGGCTGTCAGATCGCGCCAGATGCCGCGCTGCAACAGCGGACGTCGCTGCCGTTCGCAGTGCTGTAAGAAGTGTCATTTCGGAAAGTAGGAGCGGATAGCCGGTATTTACATCAGATAGAACGCCAAAAGCAGTGACTGTCTGCAAACCTTCACGCGTGTTTTTCGGGTGGCCATTGACGTATTTGAAGCCATACAAAACACTATCCGCAGTAGGCATCAGTTCAATCACACCATCACTGGAATGACTGGCAATACGTGAAACCTTCTCAAACTCAGGCCAACGGCGGAAATCATCCTCAATATAGCCTGCAAGTTCCTGCAGAAATGTTTTTATGCCGACATGCCGAACCAGTCGTACAAGATTTTCCACACCAACATACTGGACCATAATCTCACCCCTGCCTTGTTCGTGCAGGAATTATCCGCAAACAAAATGATTATTTTAACTGGCAATATGATTATATTATTATGATAATTTGATCATATTGCTACCCTATAAGGTACATATCGTCAGATGCATATTTTCGATAAGCTGGACCGGCAGTTGCTCGCCATACTTCGTCAGGATGGCCGGGCACCGGTCGCGAAACTTGCTGCTGCAATCGGCGTGTCCCGAGGCACTGTTCAGCTTCGGCTGGACCGCTTGCTGGAGAGCGGAGCCATTCTGGGGTTTACGGTGCGCGCCCGTGAAAACCACGATACCATCCGCGCCATTATGCTGATTGAGGTGGCAGGAAAATCCACCACAACGGTCATCAGATCTCTCCGAGCCGTGCCCGAACTGCACGCACTGCATACAACAAACGGCGCATGGGATCTCATTGCAGAAATACGTACCGACACGCTTGAAAATTTCGATAGGGTACTGCGGGAGGTAAGAATGATTGACGGCGTATTAAACTCGGAAACCAGCCTGATGCTCAGCACGATCTAAAGTCTTCCCGAAGCCCGGTCAGCCCATCAGATAGGATTGTAGTCTGGGCACAACAAACTCCAGAAAAGCCCTCACACGCTGTGGTGCCTGATGGCCCCCGTGATACAGCGCATGGATCGCCTCCACATCGTCCAGCCGCGCTTCGGACAGAACTTCGACCAGCGCACCAGATCGCAGATCCTCGCGCACATGATACTGCCCCAGACGCGCAAGCCCACCGCCCCAGAGCGCCATCCGACGTACGGTTTCACCATTATTGGCCAGTAATGGCCCGCTCACCATCCGGTCTACGATCCGCCCCCCTTCCTGAAACGGCCACACAGGGGCCGCCCGGCGGAAATTGAATCCCAGACATTGATGATGATCGAGGTCTGCCACAATGCGCGGTGTTCCTTTCCGCGCCAGATAGTCCGGAGAGGCGACAATCACCCGTCGTGCCGCCCCGATGCGCCACGCTGTCAGCGTAGAGTCAGGCAGCGGTCCAACCCGAAGTGCAACATCCGTCCTGTCCAGATACAGATCCACCATTTCGTCTGACAGAGACAAATCCACGACAATTTCCGGATGCGCCTCCCAGAATGCTGGCAAAAGTGGCTCGAGCCCGAGCGCACCAAACGCGACAGAAGCATTGACCCGCACTATACCCTTGGGCTGTGCAGACCCCTGCGAAACAGAACGCTCGATATCGTCCAGTTCTGACAGCAATACCTGTGCACGCTCATAATAAAGCTGCCCTTCCGGTGTGATGGTCAGACGCCGGGTCGAACGCTCGACTAGCCTTACCCCCAAACGCCCTTCAATCCGCGCAATTAACTTGCTGACCGTTGAAGGCGTCGTCATGGAAAGGCGTGCCGCCTCCGAAAAACTCCCGCTTTCCACCACACGCAGAAAAATCTGCATCTCGCCAACACGATTATCCATGACATCTCATCTATGAAACTGATTCACACGCTTTTGGGGAGTGGCCTCCGCTAATCAAGTGTTATGCACGCAGAAAAAGCCATGAAAGCCAGGGATCATTTTCACTTTCTTCAGCCATACCATCAGTTTCCGCTTACCGCACAGCCAGTAATGTGAGGACATTATTCCAGGCACTCTTGACGCGCTGGGACTGCCTGACCGGCGCAATTTCCGACGGTGACGCATCATCATCCAGCTCTGTCAGCAATGCCATACGAACAGACACGATGACAGATGGACCCTTTGGCGCGGCTTTTCACATCCTGCTCCAGCCACGCCAAAGTCCGAATACTGCCTGAACCAAGGTTTCGGGCACCATTACATAATCCGCTCTACATCTGTGATGTTAAGCTTTTATGACCGCACTCTGATAATCCCCCAAGACCAAAGGTAATCTGCGCGTTCTTACACAAACGGACCAATCGAATATTTCCTTTCTCCGGAAACGTCATGGTGGCAGTGTCTTCGCGACATTCACATGCACAGACAGGGCCGAGACGATGAACACCACAAAGCTTGCGCGATGCGCTGCCATCACACTGGGAACACTGGCCCTGAGCGCCTGCGCCACGACCCTGCCGCCCTCGCCAGCCATTCCTCTTCCGGCAGCCGGAGATCTTGTGAAATCTGCGCCGTTGGACGGAAAGCTGGCCCTGCCTAATGCTGGCACGTCACTGAGCATGACCTATCTGTCCACCAACGGCATTACCGGAAGCGGCACCATCCCCGTAACGGCCGAAGTGATTCTGCCCCCGGGACAGGCTCCCGCAGGAGGATGGCCAATTGTCGCCTGGGCTCATGGCACAGTCGGAATTGCATCGCAGTGCGCCCCTTCACTTAATCCTTATACGCCGCGCAACTCGGCCTATCTTTCCGAGTGGATCAAACGTGGCTTTGCCATCGTCGCCACTGACTATCAGGGTCTGGGCACTTCCGGCGTTCACCCCTACCTGAACACCCGGGCCGAGGCTTACAACGTCCTGGATTCAGTGCGCGCCGCTCTGAAGGGCGTTCCGGGCCTGAGCAACAAGGTGATGATTGTCGGCCAGTCGCAGGGAGCCGGTGCCGCATTTGCCGCAGCAGCTTTCGCCCCTCAATACGCACCGGACCTGAATATCCGCGGCACTGTGGCCACGGGCATTCCTTATATGAGCCCGCAGATCGTACAGGCCATGATGGCCTCAAACCAGAAGAAATCACCCAAGACCAAACAGGCAGCGTCTGTTGATCCCGTCGTGGCATATGGCCTTCTTATCGGCGCGTCTTATGGTGGTATCAATTCCAGCTTCGACCCTGCAACAGCGTTCACACCAAAAGCCATGAACGCCTATAATGCTGCCTCCAAGGTCTGCCTGACGCCCCTTCTGGATGAGGTCAAAAAGGATCACCTGACGCAGCGTAATGCGTTCCGTCCAGACATGGCAAAGGTCCTTACACCCGCTCTCAAAACAATGATGTACCCTACTCTCAAACTGAGCCAGCCACTCTTCGTGGGCACAGGCACAGCAGATGTGGACGTCGCAACGGCAGGGCAGCTCGCTCTCGTACATGATGCCTGTGCTGCCGGGACACTGGTTCAGGCCCATCTCTACAAAGGCAAGGATCACTCCGGCGCAGTGCTGACATCCCTGCCCGATTCCGAAATCTTCACCAAGGCCGTCATGAACGGCGAAACCCTGACCCCGCAGTGCTCACCCGTCGCGAAATAAGCACCACATAACGGTCCAACCACCGATATATGTGTCTCTCCCTGTCACGAGCCCTGCTCTGCCACGGGGAGAGACAAGAAACTGCTTCTGGACCAGATTTCTTTGCGGATTTAGGGTTCTCACCATTCCCTCTATCCGAAAGCATCCCCCCTTGAGTGCTCCTGTTCATTACCTCACCGTCGAGGATCTGCTGCCAACCGTGGAATCCGTTCTCTCTTCAGAAACGGATCTCATCGCCAACATGGCAAATGTCGCTGCCCTGCTTTTCGAGGCACTCCCAGAAATCAACTGGGCCGGATTTTATCTGTGGAAAGATGGTGAACTCGTGCTGGGCCCGTTTCAGGGGCGACTGGCCTGCACGCGGATACCAGCAGGAAAAGGTGTATGCGGAACAGTCGCGACCGAACACAAAACACTGGTCGTACCGGACGTACATCTCTTTCCGGGCCATATTGCGTGCGATGCCGCATCTGAATCCGAAATCGTCCTGCCGATACTGGTAAAAGACCGTTTCATCGGCGTTCTAGACATCGATAGCCCGATCAAGAACCGCTTTTCCCAAGAAGATCAGATCATGCTTGAAAGCATCGTCCGTCTGTTGATCAACAGCATCACGGTCTGAACGCTGGCTCAATGTAATCTTCCGGCACCACGCGGTCTTTCCCCCAGCACTGCTTGGCCACCCTGAAAAGCGTCTCTCGCATCCAGCGATGGGTCGGCTCCGTATCCCATCGCGGATGCCACGCCTGATAGGCCGTGATGGGCGGCAGGAGAAACGGAAAATCGAAAACTGCCAGTCCCAGCTTACGCACCGAGATATGGTCCAGAACAATGCCAGGCAGAGGCAAGATCATATCCGTCTCGCGCATGTTCTCGATCATCGCATGATATGTCGGCACGGTCAGAACCACATTGCGCGTCAGCCCATAGGTTTCCTTGAGCACGGCATCGATTGGTCCGCGCGCGCGACCACGGCGTGACACACTGATGTAGTTATACTGTGTCAGTGTATTGGGGGTGATCGGCGTATCGAAAATCGGATGGTCCTGCCGCACAAGGCCACGCATCTGATCGCGAAACAGGGTCTGACGGCGAATCTCAGACGTCAGGGAGTCTGTCGCTCCGATATAGAGATCAATCGTATCACGACGCAGAGCATCGTTGGCAGGGTCATCTATTTCCGGTGCAAATGTCAGCGTGCAGTTCGGGCATTCCTCTCGCAGGGCCTTGAGCAAAGGCCGCCCCAGAGTTGCTACGATCAGATCATTCGCACGGATCGTGAAGCGCAAAGAGAGTTTGCTCAGATCCGTAACCGCACGCGCCTCGATCAGGCGATCAGCATCCCGCACGACCATCTGAACACGGTCACGCAGGCTGATTGCAAAGGATGATGCCGTCATTCTGCGGCCAGACTGGATCAGGATCGGATCTCCGAAAACAGCTCTCAGCTTGGCAAGATTCCGGCTCATCGCAGGCTCGCTGATATTCAGGCGCTTCGCCGCAGACGATACGCTCTCTTCTTCCAGCAGCACCTGAAGGTAACGCAGGAGATCCAGATCATACCCACGCATCGCGCTCTCCATCTCAAAAAACCGGAACCATTTTGGATAATCTATCCGAAAAGTGGAATCCACAACTGGCAATAACGTGGCTTTTTCTGCACGAAGCTTGCGGCGAATATCCGGCCCTGATGACGCAAGCTGTTCAAACAAGCGCGGCAGCGGCCAGTCCGGCTGCCCCACACGCCCCTTCCTACATCCCGCCATTCGGCATGCGTACGATCGTGGGCTGTCTTGGTGTCCTGCTCGCAGTGCATGTCGTGGGATTCAACGAACACATCACCGAAATCGGCCTCGCCGACCTTCGGGGCGAGATGCATATGGGCCATGACGAAAGTCTGTGGTTCACCTCCATCTACGAGGCGTTCAACATTGCTTCCATGGCCTTCACGCCATGGTTCTATGTCACATTTTCACTCTATCGCTTCTCGTTGTTCGTCACGGCACTCATGGCCATGCTCGCCATTCCATTGCCGTTCATGCACGATCTCACGGCAGTTTATGTGCTGCGTGCCGTACAGGGCCTGAGCGCAGGGTGCCTGCCACCCATCCTCATGACGGTCATGCTCAAATATCTGCCTGCCCCCATCCGCGTCTTCGGAGTGGGTGGGTATGCAATGAGTGCCACTTTTGGCCCCAATCTCGGCGGTCCTCTGGAAGCACTGTGGTTCGAGCATGTAGGTTGGCAATGGCTGTACTGGGAAGTCCTGCCCCTCGCCGCGGTCGCTCTCGGAATGATCGCCTATGGCCTGCCGCGTGATCCCATGAACATGGCGCGCTTTCGCAATTTCAACTGGCGGGGCTTTCTGCTGGGCGTACCGTCTATCGTATGTGTCGTAACCGTTCTCTATCACGGTGACCGCCTCGACTGGTTCCGCTCCCCCCTCATTACCCATCTCACATTCTGGGGTGGCGCACTGTTCATCGGCTTTCTGGTCCATGAATGGTTCCATCACAGCCCGTTTTTCCGGATCCAGTTCTGGGGCAACCGTAACATTGCAATGTCAATGATAACGCTGGTCGCAACCCTTATGATCTGTGGGCTGATGGCGGAAATTCCTAGCGCGTATCTTATGGAAATCCGTGGTTACCGGCCCGTTCAGGCGGCTCCGATCTCGCTGATCGTGGCCCTCCCCCAACTCGCGCTGCTGCCGTTGACAGCTGCCCTGTGCAACATCCGTCGCGTGGACTGCCGCTATATTCTTGCATTCGGCATGTCGTGCATGGCGCTCGCAGCATGGCTCGGAAGCTGGCTCACCCCGGACTGGGTACGAGACAATTTCTACATCATCCAGATCCTGCAGGCGATCGGTCAGCCAACAGTTGTGATTCCGGTCCTGATGCTGGCCACCATGGCTCTCGGCCCGGCGGACGGCCCTCTGATCTCGGGCATGGTAAATATGCTCAAGGGTATGGCCAACGCCATTGCAGCGGCACTTTTCGCCATCCTGCTGCGTCGCCGCGAGCAATTCCATTCAGCGATGCTGCTGGAACGCCATGGCGACAATGCGACCTCGCTTCAGGGCTTCGGCAATCCCATCGGGGGGCAGCTTGCCGGAACCTCACCTGACAGTGCGCATGTCGGCCGCAATACCCTGGAGGTGTTTCACACCTTCCTCCACGAGCAATCCACCGTCCTCGCACTGGCTGACATCTACGTTGTCATCATGTGGATCTGCATCTTCTTCGTCGTCCTGACCGCAATCCTCCCAGGGCGCGTCTATCCACCGAGCGCCCCGAAGCCTCTCCCGTCTGCTTCCTGAATATCTGGATCCCGCAATGCCTTATGCCAAACCACTCCTCATCGCCGGATGCGCAACCGTAGCGCTCGCCGGTCTCGCCTGGACGGCTGATCGCTACGTCTCGGGCGATGGCGTGCACGAATATACCAATGACGCCTACGTCACTGCCGATTTCACCGCCGTTGCCCCCAAAGTTGGCGGCCGGATCGACCGCGTTCTTGCCGAAGACAATGAACACGTCAAAGCCGGGGATGAACTCGCCCATATCGAAGACGACGACTATCGCGCAGCCCTCGCGGTTGCCCATGGCAATGTCGCCGCGATGGAAGGTGATATCGCCAATCTCGAAGCCGAACTCAGGCGGCAGGCCTCAGTCATCAGCAGCGCTCAGGCAACGATCAACTCTGACGATGCAGCCCTGACCTTCGCCACACAGAATACTACCCGTTATCGCAACCTTGCGGCCGGCGGCGCCAGCACGACAGAGCAGCGCCAGGGCGCAGAAGCGCAAGAGCGCGAGGCTACAGCCGCCCGCGCCCGCGACATGGCAGCGCTCGAAACGGCACGAAGCGAAATCGACGTCCTCAAAGCCCAATTACAGCGGGCACAGGGCAATCTCTTGCGCGCGCAGGGAGAGGAACATCAAGCATCCCTTAACCTATCATATTGCACCATTCCTGCACCTGTTGAAGGCATTATCGGTGAGCGTGGCGTGCGCGTCGGTGCGTATGTGCACCCGGGCACTGCACTGCTGGCGGTCGTCCCGACACAGGCTGCTTATGTGCTGGCCAATTTCCAGGAAACGCAACTGACCCATATCCAGACGGGCCAGAGCGCAACAGTGGAAGTCGACACATTCCTAGGACATAAATTCAAGGCCCACGTGGACAGCGTGGCTCCCGCAACAGGTGTCGCATTTGCAGCCATCCAGCCAGACAATGCCACGGGCAATTTCACGAAAGTCGTGCAGCGTGTGCCGGTCAAGCTGACGATCGACCCAGGCCAACCACTCTCGGCAAAGCTGCGTGTTGGCATGTCCGTTGAGGCCAGTGTTGACACAGGATCCAAGCCATCTGGTCCCCATGCGGAGGACGCCCGTTATGCGTGGCGCTAAAAGCCTTACGATCAGCGCTGCCCTGCTCTCTCTCGCAGGATGTACCGTTGGCCCTGATTATCATCAGTCTGTCAGCACTGCCCCGTCAACATGGCACCAGAGCCTTGCCGCCGCGCAGAGCCATATTGTTGAGACAGGTGCTGCGCCCTCATGGTGGACGCTCTATAACGATCCGATCCTGACGAAGCTTGAGCAGAACGTGGCACAGGCCAATCTTGATCTACGCATCGCCAGCGAACGCTTCGGCGAGAGCGTGGCCGAGCGCGCCATCGCAAAAGCCGCCCAGCTTCCTCATTCAGAACTCGCCGCCTCCTATGCCCGCGAACGCGCCAGCCCGAATGGTGTCCTTGGGCTTCTGGGCACAATGGAAGAACAGGGCGCTGGCACCATCGCAAATGGCGAGCAGGGGTTCGGACCGGCCAGACTTCCCGGAAGCTCAGGCAGTAATGCGTTCAACCTGCCTCAATATGGCATGAGTGCCTCATGGGAAGTCGATTTCTGGGGCCACGTCCGACGGCAGGTTGAAGCCGCAACTGCCGCAATGCAGGCACAGGAAGATATGCGCCGCAATGTGCTCGTGTCCCTGATGGCCGAAACCGCACAGGACTATATCGCCCTGAGAGGCGTTCAGGCTCAGATAGCCATCACCCGGCAAAATCTGGATATCGCCCGTGACAGCGTGAGGCTGACGCAGCTTCGCTTTTCGCAGGGCGCTGCAACGCGCCTCGACGTGGCAGATGCAACAGGCCAGTACCATTCGTTCGAAGCCCGCTTACCCGTCCTGCAGAGCCAGGAAGTCCATCTCGTAAACGCGCTCTGCTTTCTAGTCGCGAAGCCGCCCGGCTCCCTCAAAACCGAGCTCGGTGAGGCAGGGGACATTCCGCCAGTACCGCACACCATCCCCACCGGTCTGCCCTCAGAGCTGGCAGAGCGTCGGCCCGACATCCGCATGGCAGAAGAAAAGCTCCACGCCGCAACAGCAAGCGTAGGCGTTGCAATCGCGGACTTCCTGCCCCGCATCACGCTCTCTGGAAGCCTGGATATTCAGGCCCTTCAGTTCAGCGGCCTGGGAAGCTGGGCTTCGCGGCAATATGGCTTTGGGCCAACGGCAACCATACCGCTCTTCGAAGGTGGCCGTCTTCGCGGGCAGCTGAAACTTCGGCGCATGCAGGAAAAGGAAGCCGCCATCGATCTTCAGCGCACAGTTCTCAAAGCATGGCAGGAAATCGATGACTCTATTGCCGATCTGAGCGCAGCGCAGACCCGAAGAGATCGCCTGCAGGCGGCGGTATCAGAAAACAGGGTCGCCGTGGATATCGCACGCCGCCAATATGCCGAGGGCGCAGGAGACTTCCTTCATGTGCTCACCATGCAGAACGCGCTTCTCGCCACACAGAGCGAGCTTGTGCAGGCAACAGCATCCGTTTCAGAAAGTGTAGCCCATCTCTATCGTGCCCTGGGCGGGGGCTGGGAACAGGCATACCCGCTCACGGCTTCAGCTCCGCAGAAGGCCCCACTGCTCTGAGTTCGCAACCTTCATGCGATGGCGCAATAGCGCTTCGCATGAAGGCTACTCAAAATGAAGATGCATGTAACAGGAATGCGACAAACAGAGTATTAAGAGTGATAATCATCTGCTTATTTTCTTGAAAACATCAAGTTTTTTTTGATTTACATCAGGATATTGTTTGCGATAAATTTCCTTATACAAACGCTGTCATAGGAAATTCATCATGGCTCTCAAAGACCCTAAAGTTATCGAGCATCTCAATATTCAGCTTACCAACGAGCTTACTGCAATTAATCAGTATTTCCTGCATGCACGCACCCTGCGTCATTGGGGCGTTACGCTTCTTGGCAAGAAAGAATATGAAGAATCGATCGAAGAAATGCGTCACGCCGACTGGCTGATCGAGCGCATTCTCTTTCTTGGGGGCCTGCCCAACGTCCAGCGTCTGAACACGATCATGATCGGTCAGGACGTTCAGGAAATTCTTGAATGCGACCTGAAGCTTGAAGCCAAGGCCCTCGAAGATCTGCGTGAAGGCGTTGCGTATTGCGAAAGCGTTCGTGACTACGTGTCACGCGATCTGCTGCTCAAGATCCTGAGCGACGAAGAAGAGCACGAGGACTTTATCGACCGCCAGTTCGACCTCATCAAGCAAATGGGCATCGAGCGCTACATTGCCCTGAACTCCGGCCCAGCTTCCGACCCGGCCTGAAGCACTTCCCCCTGTGCCCGCACCACGCAGGCACAGGGATTTCCATCAGGACATCGACATCCGGTCGGTATCTGCCAGAAGGCAGCCGCCCCCGGCTCTTTCTGAAGCCGCTGCAGCCGCAGGATCACGATCCCGCAGAGCGCTTCTAAGCATACACAGCATTCCCGGAACACAGTTCCCGCACTGAGCTTTGCAGCGCCTGGCCGAATAGATTTCGGCCGGACGTGACGCACCACTATCGATCGCGGCTTCCACATCCTTGTGAGACAGCGCGTTGCATGAGCAGACAATCATTCAGAGAGCTTCCGTACCCGGCTTGATGGCTGTTATCGATCCTTCTCTATATTGAAATTGATATTCGTTCGCAACTGAACGCCGAATCACGATTTTTTTCGTATCCCTTGGGCTGTCTCCATGAAGAAGACAGCCCCAAACCGTTAGCGAACCAGCAATGCGCGCGCCACTTCGTACGCTTTGACAAAAGATGGCACAGGCAAAAATTCGAATGGGGAATGGAAATTCAAACCGCCTGTAAAGAAATTAGGCGTTGGGATTCCCCGAGCCGACAACGCCGATCCATCTGTTCCGCCGCGCATCGGTAGCACCCGAGGCTCCACGCCAGCCTTCGTAAAGGCTTCCTCAAGCAGCGCAACGCTACGACGGTCATTGCCCATGCAAGATGCGATATTGGCATATGCATCGCTGATTTCGCAGGTGAGTGTCGCTCTTGGGAAAGCAGCCTGCGTTGCCGCAACGCAGTTCCGGACCTCATCCTTGCGTGCAGCAAAATTGGCAGCATCAAAATCACGGATGGAAATACTAAGCCGCGCCGTCGCCTGCCCTGCTTCCATGCCATTTACCCAAACATATCCCTCGCGCTCTTCCGTGTGCTCAGGCGTCTGCAAGGGATCAAACCGGGCGATAAGATCCTGTGCCACGAGTATTGGGTTCACCAGCACATTTTTCGCTGAAATCGGATGCGCAGTGACACCCTCAATCAGCACGCTGACCTGCGCTGCATTAAATGTCTCATACACGAACTCACCCAGCGCACAGGCATCGATTGTATAAGCCCAGTCAACGGGAAAACGCTCCAGATCCATGATCTTGGCACCACGCAATCCGATTTCCTCGTCAGGGACAAACGAGACATAAACATCCCCATGATCTGGCTTTTCGCGCACCAGTTCGGCCAGCAGCTCCATAACAACCGCGACCGCTGCCTTGTTATCCGCCCCCAGCACACTCGTTCCATCGCCCACAATGATATCCTGCCCGGCATACGGCAAAAATTCGGGACGCTCGGCAACACGAACCCAGAAATCCGTCTTTGCATTCAAACAGACATCCGTGCCCTCAAAATGGATTTTGCGTGGCCTGATTTCGGCGCTCAGGCCAACATCCACGGTGTCCATATGCGCGCAAAAGCCGATCTTCGGCTGCCCTGCGACGGTTGCCGGTAGGTGCGCCGTAAGGATGGCGTTTTCATCCAGATGCACATCACTCAGACCCAGGGCCTCGAGTTCAGCCTTCAAAAGGCGTGCAACATCCCATTGGCCGGGGGTGGATGGTACGATTGTGGAGTGCCCGTCACTCTGGCTCGTAACCGCGACATAACGAAAGAAGCGGTCGACCAGACGGTCAGCGAGAATGGCACTCATCAAAACATCTCCAGAAAAATAATGCGCCTATGTGCAGGCGGGATGTCTTTCGCTGCAAGCCCACAGCCGAAATGCGCCATGCAGGCAATTTGCGTCGCCACATCATGCTTCAACCCGAGTATAATCTCTACGACCGTGCCTCATTTGATAGTACGTCAAAGAAGTTGTGCCTGCGCGAAGAGATCGGAGTAGCTCTCTGCCTGAATTGCACTCAGAGCTCACAGGAAAGACTTTGTAAGTAATTTACTGATGACTTATTGGCTCCATCCTATCGACACCGACCGGAAAACATGGTCTCACCCGCAACCATGTCTGTCGCATTCGATCCGCTGCCCCGCAGCATTTACAGCGAATTTCGCGTAAGCACCGCCGCATGAAAAGCTGGTTCAAAGATGGTGTCCTGCGGGCGGTTCTGCGTAATGCAGGCTATCTGGGTTCGACAAAGCTGATCGGTGCCGTTCTGGGGCTTGGAGCGCTAATCTGCGCTGGCCGTGGAATGACGACAGCCGAATTCGGCACCCTGATGCTCATTCACACCTATGCCCTGGGTGCAGGTGCCCTGACGAAATTCCAGAGCTGGCAAATGATCCTGCGTTATGGAGCCCCGGCTTTACAACGCGGAGACTGGAAACTTCCTGAAGCCGCAATAAGATTTGGTTTTGGGCTTGATATCGCGTCGGGCACAATCGGCATGACGCTTGCAATGATCGTCCTACCGTTTTTCGGGCATTGGTTTGGCATTACGCAAAATCACACATTGATTGCACTTGCCTACTGCACCCTGATCCCGACCATGTCCTGCGCCACGCCCACCGGCGTTCTACGCCTTATGGACAGGTTTGATCTCATCGCGGGGCAGCAGATTGTCACCCCCCTGCTACGTGCAGTCGGTGCTGTGGTTTCGTGGGCGTTCTCGCTTGGTTTCCCGTTTTTTGTGCTGTCCTGGTACATCGCAGACATTATGGGAGATATGATCCTGTGGGTTCTGACGGCACAGGAACTGCGCCAGCATAAAATGCTGAAAGCCCTGCGCCCGAGCTTGATAGAAGCTCCCGCAAAACTTCCGGGCGTATGGAATTTCGTCTGGCTCACGAACCTCAACACAACTCTTGATGCGTGCTGGTCTCCGGTCGGAAACCTCATCGTAGGTGGTATGCTCGGCCCAAGTGCAGCAGGCCTGTATAAAATTTCCAGTACGCTTCTGGATTCAGCAGTCAAACCTGCCCGCATGCTTGAAAAGGGGTTTTATCCGGAAATCATGCGGCTTGACCCAAGCAGCCGTCAACCCTGGCAGCTTGCCCTGCGGACAGGCCTTCTTTCAGGAGCGATCGGGCTTGGCGTCGTTCTTGTTATTCTGATCGGCGGACAGCCATTCATCGGCCTGTTTGGTCCGCGCTATGCAGCAGCAGCCACACTGATGGCAATCATGTCTCCAGCACTGGTCATTTCCATGACAGGATTTCCGCTGGAATCACTCCTGTATATGGCAGGCCGCCTCAAGGCCGTTCTAATCGCGCAGGTTATTTCCGTAACGCTCTATATGGGCACGCTGGTCATCATGGCACAGACGTTTGGGCTATATGGGGCGGGAATAGCGTATGTAGCGGGTACATTCCTGCTCACTCTGCTGTCGCTTATCCCCACAATTCTCAGCTACGTTCGCAGGCAGCACATCGTGTCTCCAACGATCGCGACGGCCAAGGGCGTCCCGTCATCTTCCGGCAACTGAACCTCACGTGAAGCAGCAGGTTTTCATGAAAAAGAACATTACGCCCCTTAACAGGCCAAAGTTTTCAGATCAGCAGCTCGAGGCTCTTTTTGGGAATGTCCTGCAAGACGATGTGGCCCACCCCGATGCGCTTCTGCCTGCACACGTCACACTGGACTATGCGCAAGAAGATTTGATCGCCTGTTACAGGTTATGCTGGCAATTACTGGATAGAGGCGTGGATATACGGTCTTTTCGCCGGTTGATTGCCAGAATTGCACTTCAACAGCACGCCACAGAACGCGACCGACCCCTGTTTAAAAATGCCAGAGCAAAATTCAAGCATTTCCGTTTTGCCTGCGCGAACCTCGATAAACGCCATAGATACCCATGGTCTCTGAATTTTGTGACCAGCCTCATGGGCCATATGCAGGATGCGTTTAAAAACGGTCAGAAACTGCGCACAACAGGGTGGGGCATTGTTTTATGGCTGTCGATGCAGAAACTTCCTTATCTGATCGTACGTCGTCAAATGGCTGATTTTCTACCCGCAACGCCCTCTGATGTGCGGGCATATTTCCAATCTGAAAATCGCCGTATCGCTCGGGCTCTGGAAGGTGATCAAGTAACTGGCAAGGAATTTCACGAAATTCGCAAGATCATCAGCCGCCGCATTGCATTCAACGATACGCTTCGCACGGTTAGCCCATCCGAGCATAATGATCGCATCTCACTTTATCTCGCAACGATAAATGGGCTGATGGGAGATATGCATGACCGACTGGTGGAAATGAAAGTCCAGAAAACTCAGGATTATTATCAGGACCGTTTTCCACTACCCGCTGAAATTGCGCTCCGGCTCCGAATTTTCGTCACTCAAACCGATAAAGCATAATCTGGGAAAGGGCCGCCTGCCCTAGACTGCGGAGCAGGCAGAACTCTCAGGCCTTTTTTCGCATGACATCGCACACCAGACCCATCGTCTGTGAACGAACATTTTCATATGACTGGCGCGCGTCGACTGTTCGCAATGCCGCACCATTAAACTTAAGGCGTGGTGTGAGCGCGATCTTTGTGCGTAAAGCCTCGATATCGTGGTCGGGCTTGCGCGAATGCGCAGTTTCGGCGTCCACGTCCAGACGGATAACCAGATCGGGTGTTGTCTGTGCCATGCGCTGGTAAAGGCGATATTCTGCTCGTGCTAACCATGCCACAAACGCATTTCCAGCTCTGGCTGCGGAGAGGCCCGGTCCGTCACACTGGCCTGCTATTTCAGCTTGCGGATAACGATCGGTAATCACGATCACCCCATCCCTCCGCGCGCGCATCATGTGTTGAAAACGGCGGAAGCGCAGAAGTGAGAAACCAAACACGACAAGAGCGGTCATCACGCCAGGGATTTTTTCGCCCTTCGTTCTGGTCTTCTTGGCTTTGCTGGTCAAAACCTTTTCCAGAACCGGACCAACCAGAGGCAGTCGCCCGATCTTGCGGCCAATATCTCCCGATCCCAGACCCAGATAGGCATAGGTGGCAAGGTTCGTACGCCTGAGTGTTTTGACAAGGTCCGCACTGAGGCTCGATTTTCCAGATCCATCACATCCAATAAGCGCAATCAACGCGCCCTTTTTAGGAGCGCATGGAGCTACTTTTCCCGAGACGAGCCCAGACAGATCGACTGACAGCGTTGCAGCGTCCATTACAGCACCTCATGATATTGTTTGAGCACGTCCGAAATCGCGATCCGTGCTTTTTCAAGAACGGTTTCAAGAGGCTCGGTTGAATCCAGCTCCAGAACCGGAGCACCATTGAAGGTAAGCTTCGGGACGTCGGATATTTTACGTTGCAAGGACTCGTATCTATGGTCCGGCTTCCGCAAGAGAGCCGTCTCAAGGTCGATGTTCAGGCGAATAACCAGATCCGGAACATATTCTGACATCCAGTCATAAAGCCCCTGCTCCCGGCGCGTCAGGAAACGAGCGATAAAGCCGGAAGGATTCCGCGCGACCAGACCCGGGCCATCCATCGGGCCGGGTATGCCTGCCTGCGGATAACGATCCGTCAGAATAGCGATTCCTTTCCGATGCAGTCTGCGCATCCGCAAAAACCGGAAAACACGCCGCATGGACAGGACGAAAATAATCAAAGACACAAGCGCACCCGCGCCTTTCTCATCCCGCGCCTTCGAGGAACGGCTGACGATCTTTCTGTCTGCACTCGCACCAACGAAAGGCAACCTCGCGATCGCGCGACCTATATTGCCGGTCTGCTTTCCGAGATGACAGAAAGCTGTTGGGCGCTGCGTCTGCATCCAGGCCAGCAATGCCAGTCCAACCGTAGATTTTCCGCTGCCATCCGAACCGACAATCGCAATCAGCGGAGCCGGGTGTTTCGTCTTTCTGCGGGCGCTACCAACCAGGTGCATAGATCTGCCTGTATTCCTTCCGACGCGCCAGTCTCTCCGGTGGGCAAAAACAGCCGGAGGAGATATATAATCACGCACTTACTTAAGACTGAATTCGTACTAGGCAGAGTAAAATATTGCAATAATATGACAGCCCTCCAACGCGCAGAGCTGTCCTGCATGGCTCAAAAAGTCAGGAAAAAGGCCAGTCTTTTTAATATTTCAAAAAATATCATTTCGAATTCGAGATACCAAAAATCCACATTTTGGCGTCCTGGCACCAGAAATAAAGTGACTGGATTACAAAATCAGATGTTGTTTCGCGCTAAATATAAAAAATCCGCGAGTATGCCGCGTCTTTTTCAGAGATCATTCTGATTACGCGCCTGATCAGGAATAGGACGCGGTGCTCATTAATGCGCGTGCCTATATCCTGAATTTCAGCACCATAATTCAGAGACCACCTGTGTGCGTTGCCGGTATTTCTCCAGAGAGCGAACTGTGCGCGCTTGCAGGCGGCCCCTCCTGCTGCTCGCTTTGCCCAATGGGACCGCCGGGGCCACCTGCAGGGCCTGTCGTCGGGACTGGCCCTGAGCTGCAGGCCGAAATGGCGCAGATATAGCCGAACGCAACGAGGCTTCTGAGTGCATGTTTCATGAGGTTTTCCTTCTCTGAAGAGGTATCTGCCCAATCAGAACTTTAGGTGGTGCAGGAGACAAATAGGCCCACCCCGCGCTTCATTCATCTCCTAACCCTCTATCGGCATGATTGTTTCATCGTGAGGATCGTGTTTTTGGAGTGATGCTGCCTCAGTAAAACGAACGTCCAGATTGCCTCACTCGCACGAATGTGAGCATTTCCGAACATTCAGGCATCCGTACGCGTCTTGGGAAAATTCACATGATCACGCCACTACCGCAGATCAGCCCCCGTCAGGAACATATCGTCACGCTGGTACGCACCAACGGTTATATGTCGAATGAGGATCTGGCACAGCATTTCAACGTGGCTGTTCAGACCATTCGCAGGGATGTGGGCTTTCTTGCGGATAAGGGCTTCCTATGCCGACATCACGGCGGCGCAACCCCCGTTTCGACAGTTGAGAACATTGCCTATAACGAACGTCAGATCCTCAACTTCAATGCCAAGGAAGCCATCGGGCGGTACGCTGCTGCCCTGATCCCAGACAGATCATCGCTGTTCATCAACATCGGCACCACCACAGAATCATTTGCGCGCGCACTATCCACACATCGTGATCTTCGCGTGATTACGAACAATTTGCATGTGGCATCTCTGATCTCAGGACGTACCGACTTCAAGACCATAATCGCAGGTGGGCAGGTCCGTCCTCAGGACGGGGCCATCGTGGGCGCTGGCGCCATTGATTCCCTTGCCGCTTTCAGGGCGGAGTTTGGCGTTATTGGCATTAGCGGGATTGAAGAAGACGGCACGCTTCTCGATTTTGATCTCGACGAAATTCAGTGCGCACGGGCGATCATCCGCCATTCCCGCCGTGTCCTGCTGCTGGCGGACCACACGAAATTCAGCCGCCACCCGATGGGGCGTGTGGGAGATCTTTCCGATATCGACGATCTCATAACAGATCGCCCTGTTTCTGCAGAATTTCAGGAACATCTTACCAATGCAGGCGTCACGCTTCATATCGCCACCGGCTGACATCTCGCGATAAAAATAACACTTTACTGTTATCTATCACATAATTCTCTTTCCGAATGTTCGATACGCTCGTATACGAACCCAAGATGTTCGCTTTAGAACATGGTGACAGGAGAAAATTATGTCATCGATTCGAGAGATTTCGACCCCGGCCGAAGCAGCGACGCCCTATGACCTTCTGGTCGTTGGCGGCGGTATCAACGGCTGCGGTATTGCCCGCGACTGCGTCGGACGAGGTGCGAGCGTACTCCTCGTGGAACAGGACGACCTGGCCAGCCATACATCATCGGCCAGCACGAAGCTTATCCACGGCGGATTGCGCTACCTCGAATATTATGAATTCCGGCTCGTCCGCGAAGCGCTGATCGAGCGTGAACGCCTGCTGAAGATTGCCCCGCACATCATCTGGCCCATGCGGTTCGTGTTGCCGCATTCCAAAATGCTGCGCCCAGCCTGGTTGCTGCGCACGGGGCTGTTTCTGTACGATCATTTGTGCACGCACATGACGCTGCCCAAGACACGCGCTCTCAATCTGCGCACGGACATTACCGGCAAGCCACTGAGATCCGAATATGTTCGCGGGTTCGAATATTCAGACGGCTGGGTTCAGGACAGCCGTCTGGTGGTACTGAACGCCATGGACGCGGCCCGCCGCGGTGCGGATGTTCGGACGCGCACGCGACTGGTCAAAGCTGAGCGTGGCCCCAATTTCTGGACTGCCACCATCCAGAACAAAGACACTGGCGCCACGCAGACGATCAAGGCGCGGGCAATCGTCAATGCCGCTGGCCCCTGGGTTGCGGAACTGCTCCACGATCGCCTGAAGGTGACAAGTCAGAACCGCGTTCGTCTTGTGAAGGGAAGCCATATCGTGGTGCCCCGCATGTTCGAAAGCAAACAGGCTTACATCCTGCAAAACCCGGACAAGCGGATCGTCTTTGCCATCCCTTACGAACATGACTTCACACTCATTGGCACCACTGATGTGCCTTGGGAAAAAGACGCAGGCGAAGTGAGCATCTCCCCTGAGGAGATCAACTACCTGTGCGAGAGTGTAAACCGCTACTTCAAGCAGGGCATTTCACCGGATGACGTTGTCTGGAGCTATGCGGGTGTGCGCCCGCTATATGACGACAACTCCGGAAATGCGTCTGCCGTAACGCGTGATTATGTTCTGGATGTAGACGCGACTGCAGCGCCCATCCTGTCTGTGTTCGGCGGAAAGATCACAACGTTCCGCAAACTGGCAGAGCATGCCATCGAGAAACTGGCGCCTCATGTCAGCATTCTGAAGGCACCAGAATGGACGGCAGATGCGGCCCTTCCTGGCGGCGGCTTCGCACCATCGGAGTTCGATGCGCAGGTCAGCCGCCTCCGGACGTACGCGCCTCATCTGACGCAGGACAATGCTTGGCGCCTCATGCGGAATTACGGTCTGTGCGCCTTCGAAATCGCAACACCATCAGCGGGCGAAATGGGCCAGATGTTCGGCAAAGGTCTGAGCGCGCGCGAAGTGGACTATCTGATCGAACGTGAATGGGCACGATCGGCACAGGACATTCTGTGGCGCCGTTCCAAACTTGGACTCTTCATCGACGACGCAGGACAGGCCGCCCTTCAGACATATGTCGAAGATCGTCTGCACGCGGCAAAGTCACCCGTATTCGAGGACCGCTCAGGCTGGCAGCAGAACGTCGCCTGAGCACTCTCTTCCCGAAACTTCTCATGGCGGACAAAGGTCATGTCAGAGACTAAACGCTACATTGGTGAACTCATTTCAGAGTTCTTCGCAGTCGCCATCATCATCCTCTTTGGAGATGGTGTGGCTGCCATGTATTCCCTGTACGATCCCAGCCCGTACAAAACGGCCTATTGGGGCGTGTGTATCGTCTGGGGTTTGGGCGTTACCATCGCAATCTATGCGACTGGCGCCATCAGCGGCACGCATGCCAATCCGGCTGTGACGCTCGCCCTCGCGATGTTCCGCGGATTTTCGTGGAAAAAAGTTTTGCCCTACATGGGAGCCCAGGTTCTGGGCGGCCTCGCTGGAGCCGCACTCGTCTACTCGCTGTATGTGCCAGTCATCGACCATTACAATGCAATACATGGCCTGAGCCGTGCCATTGATGGCGGCTCTTCGGGTGTATTCTTCACGCATCCGGGAGACTTCGTTACGGTTTCACATGCTTTCTGGGACGAGCTAGTCCTCACGGCAGTGCTGGTTTTCGGTATTTTCGCGATTACCTGCCAGTACAATACACAGGCACCACAGGCCAACTCCAGTGCGCTCATTATCGGCCTTCTGGTGGCAGCGATCGGTGCATCCTGTGGTTACCTCGATGCATGGGCCATCAATCCTGCCCGTGACTTCGGTCCTCGTGTGTTCTGCTTCCTGGCAGGCTGGGGACAGGCCGCAATCCCTGCTCCCTCGGGTTACTGGTGGGTTCCGATCGTGGCTCCGTTGATCGGTGGCCCCATTGGTGCAGCCGTCTATCACTACGGCCTCCGCCCGTTCATGCCGAATGTTGTACCCCAGCAGATCGCCCCGATGACTGATGGGATCAATCTGGCCGAACCCGTCCTGGTCGTTTCCAACCCTGATACGTCCACCATTACCCATCACGCCTCCTGATCCCACCGTTGCTGGAGTAAGAACCATGACCACAAGAGACTGCATCCTCGCCATCGACCAGGGCACTACCTCGACGCGCAGCATCGTCTTCGACAGCACGACCAAGATGCTCTCCATCGCTCGTCGCGAGTTTCCCCAATACTATCCGGAGCCAGGATGGGTGGAGCATGACGCCGAGGAAATCTGGAAAGATGTGCTTGATACGGCCCGCGAGGCTCTGGCAGACGCTGGCGGGACATCGCGTGTTGCAGGCATTGGCATCACCAACCAGCGCGAGACAACCGTCATCTGGGAGCGCTCGACCGGCAAGCCGATCCATCGCGCGATCGTCTGGCAGGATCGTCGCACGGCTCAGGTTTGCAATCGCCTGAAGCAGGAAGGTGCAGAGCCCTTGGTCCGTTCGCGGACCGGCCTGATGCTGGACCCGTATTTCTCGGGCAGCAAGATCGCATGGATTCTAGACAACGTGCCCGGCGCACGGACCCGTGCCGAGGCTGGTGAACTGGCAGCAGGCACGATCGACAGCTTTCTGCTGTGGCGCCTGACCGGTGGCCGCGTGCATGCAACAGACATTACCAATGCCTGCCGGACAGCACTGTTCAACATCCATACACAGCAGTGGGATGCAGATCTGCTGAACACCTTCAATGTGCCAGAAAAGCTTCTCCCCGAAGTATGTGACAACAGCACGCGCTTTGGCGAGACGGACCGTGAGTTGTTCGGAGAACCTCTCATCATTGGCGGCATGGCTGGAGACCAGCACGCGGCGATGATCGGTCAGGCATGCTTCGAAGAAGGCATGGCCAAATCGACCTATGGCACCGGCTGCTTTATGCTGCTCAACACTGGCGACAAGCCCATCATGTCGCAGAACCGCCTGCTGACCACGATTGGCTACCGGATCAACAACAAGACGACCTACGCTCTTGAAGGATCGATCTTCGTCGCCGGTGCAGGCATCAAATGGCTGCGTGACGGACTGCACCTGATCACTCATGCCTCCCAGACAGATGACATGGCGACACGCATTCCAGACAGCCACGGCGTCTACATGGTGCCGGGTTTCGTGGGCCTTGGCGCTCCTCACTGGGACCCTGATGCACGCGGACTGATCTGTGGACTGACGCTGGGCTCAACACAGGCACACATTGCCCGCGCCGCACTGGAATCCGTTGCATTCCAGACCTACGATCTGGCGCATGCCATGCGCGAAGACGGCGCAATGCGTGCCAAGACCCTGCGTATCGACGGTGGGATGGCAGCCAATGACTGGTTCGCACAGTTCCTGTCCAGCATGCTGAAGGCAGATGTGGAGCGCCCAACCAACCTGGAAACCACGGCACTGGGCGCTGCATTCCTGGCCGGACTATCAACTGGCGTATGGAACAGTCTGGAAGAAGTCGCCGCAACCTGGAAACAGGAGCACATCTTCTCCCCGAAAATGGACCCGGCACAGCGACGCGTCATGCTCGACGGTTGGCACGACGCAGTGCGTCGCACCCTGACGCCTCGCCCAGCGGAAGCCACTGTGACACCACCCGCAACCGTCTCGGCCATCAAGGCGGCCTGATCCGCACATAAAATCATGACCGACAAGGCTGCCCGCATTACTGGGCAGCCTTTTTTATAACCTGCAGCTTATTGCTTTTCGATATTATCGAAAAGCAATAATAAACCTCTCATGATCCATCAGGGGAGTTATCAAACAATGCCGCGGAAAAGCTTTCAGTTCAGAGCGTCCTTCGGGGCCACCCTGTTATTGTGCACCTGCCTCGAACTGAACGCGGCATTCTAGGCGATGCCGATCGGTGTGGATCTGGATGCCGTTCTCCGTGCGCGGGGCATGTCGCTCACCGAACTCTCAGAAAGAGTCGGCCTGACACTTGCGAACCTCTCCATACTCAAAACCGGAAAAGCAAAGGCGATCCGGTTCTCGACGCTGGACGCGATATGCAGGGCACTTTCCTGCCAGCCCGCAGATTTACTACACTTCGAGCCTGACAAAGACTAAGGCCCATAACAGGAAAAACCCCGAACGCTATGCGCTCAGGGCCCTTCATCAGACTGTTAAGACATTTCCCGCAGCCAAAAAACTTAAAGCTCAGAATCTCTGCGAAATACCCGTCAGGATTGTCCGGCGCAGGCCATACTGAGGTGCACCGACGCCAATACCGCTGCCATCACGAAGTTCGTAACGGCGGTCAAACAGATTGGTAACGTCCAGACGAACCTGAGTGCGCTTGAGGAATGGAATCTGGAACAGATCCTTGAAGGACTGCACCAGCGAGAGGTTGAACGTCACATATTGAGGTACGGAAGCGCCATTCGGTGTCGCACCGTCCGAGCGCAGTCCACTACCATAAACCATTGTTGCGGAGAGGCGCATAGGATGACCCGTACGATGGAAAACCGTGTAGCTTCCACCTGCTGAAGCCGTCCAGCGCTGGTCATGGTCAAGATGTATCCAGTGCTTTTTGATATACGCCAGATCATCCGGATCGAAGTTCCACTGAGCGGTCGTAATATCTTTGCCAATGGCGCGGGACCAGGCGAAATTGCCATAAATGCTCAGCGGGCCACGCGTGTAGTCCGTGGCAAACTCATATCCGTGCACCTGACCACGACGGTAATTGAACACTGACAGCAGGACCGGCGATCCAAATTGCCCTTCGTCGATCATATTGTGAGCGAGCTTCATGTATCCATCAACCGAGGCATGCCAGCCTGGCAGGATCTCCTGCGAGAAACCCATATCGAAATAATGATCCCGCTCAGCCTTCACCGTGTTGTTCTGGAATGTTCCAGGCGCAGCAGACGTGTTGGCGAATTTGTTGAGCGATGCGCCACCAATCAGCTCAAACGGTGGGGGCGTGAAATAGCGCGAATATCCAGCGTGGAACGTCCCGCCATGCCATGGCTTGTAAACGATATTGATCCGCGGGCTGACCTGCTTGGAATGGGTATATTCATCCACACCATCGAAGCGTAGACCGTAATTGATGGTCAGGTTGCGGATCGGGTGCCACTCATCCTGTGCGTAGAGGCCATACATCCAGCCTGTACGACCACTTCCATCGTGGATGCTCATCGGGCTGTCAGCAAAAACAGCGTCCCCAGCATCATCTACGCCCGTCTGCGGGTAAACGGTGGAATCCGTTTTGGAAATCATGCGCTCGACGTAAATCTGATAGCCGAAACGAACAGTATGGTTCTTCGCCGCATGCCAGGTGGCATCCGTCTGGTTGCCCGTTGAGAATACTGATCGCGCTGCCTGCTGTGCAATGCCGTTATAAACCAGATCGCCCAGAAGATCGGGAGAATAGCGTAGTGAACTATAGCGAAGAACGGCAGAGCTCTGCACGCTCAAAGTTCCGATTTCCTTCTGCAGCGACAGGATACCGAAATCCGTGATCTCCTTCTGGTGCTCGTTCAGCGATGCGCTATCCACACTGCCATATACGTTCTGGGCCAGCGAACTGCCCAGAAAGTCCGGATTGGCAAACTGGCGCTGCTGGCCCGGATTGTTCGGCAACTGGTATTCAGCGTTCGAAACACCGGCCGTGAAGCTAATCCGTGTATTCTCGTCCGCGGTGTAACGTGCATGGCCAAGAAAATGATACTGGTTACTCAAATCATGGATGGCATTAAAACTTGGTGTTGGGTTCTCAATGCCCACGCGGTTATGGACGTAATCCGCCGTACCGAACCAGTCCCATTTACCGTGATGCCCACCATATTGCAGCGATGGGAACATATAGTCGCGCGCACCACCATAAATAGAGACGTCTCCACCTGCATCGGAGTAACCGTTCTTGGTGTTGATATCGATCACACCAGCCTGCAGAAAGCCATATTCGCTGGGTAGCGCACCCGTTGTGAGGGATAGAGAGTGGGCAAAGCGCGTCATCAGCGCCTGCCCGAACACACTCATTCCCTCTGGCAGGGCAACGCCATCCAGACGAAACTGGACCTCGTTATGGTCTCCACGCACATGGATCTGGCCATAACTGTCCTGCGCCACGCCCGGCGCCTGTAAAAGCAGGCTGGTCAGCGGTGCGTTGTCACCACCCGGGTTGGTCTCGATGTCCTGCCGTGAAAAGCGATAGGTTGTTGCACCCGTCGCAGGCTGAAGCGCGGCACGTGCCTGCTCCAGACGCGCATTAACGATCACATGATCTGCACCCGGAACGCTCGCTTCGGTTACAGTCGTTGTCGTACGGGTATTCTTGTCAGTGCTCGTGAACGCAGAGCGGCTGGAAGGCGCTGTTGTGTCCGCGGTATCGGTCCTCGCGCTCTGCGCGAAAGCAGGGCCGGCAAGAGCGGTGGTGCACCCCAGCAGCAGCAGAAATGAACGGGCGGACAGGAAGGATGGCATGCAGACCCCGAAATAGGAGGAATGTGGTCGGAAACAGTTCGTTTCGCCCTTTAATATGATACGTTATAACATATCAATAGAGAAAAACGACCCGGAGACCCTCTGTGTGCTTGCCCCCGCCCCAGTGTTGCATATAACCCGCAGTAAGGCTGGAGACGCACTCTGGCACCACTCAGAAACAGGCGGAATTTCGCCATCCCTACCGGAAGCAGTTACGTAGCCATGTCGTTCCGCAAGGTTTTATTTTCTGGTGCAGTCCTTTTCGGATGCAGCCACGCCTTCGCCGCGGGCTCCGCAACCCATCACCGCACGCACACGCATCAGCCACCAGCGCACACAAAAAATGAGCGTCTTCAAACCCCAACGACACGCCCTCATGCTCTGCAAAGCGGCAGACCGGAAAACATCGAAGTCGCGGGACGTCGCTCAGACTTCATGTTTCAATCCGCCCAGCATCTACCCGATGCAGACACACGACTGACAGCCGAGCGCCTGATCCAGCGCGGTGTCGTTACACTGCGCGATATAGAGCGCGTTGCGCCGAACCTGACGATCCAGTCCATCAATGGCACTGCATCCACCAACATGTATCTGCGCGGTGACGGCTTCAACGACTTCACGCAAAGCAACATGGCGCCGGTCGTCACTTATTTTGATGACGTCCCTTTTGCTTACTCTACAATGGCCAGTGGCCTGATGTTCGATCTGGCTGATGCGACCGTCACACCCGGCCCTGTGGGAACGACCCACGGCCAGTCCACCACGGGCGGCGAAGTACGTCTTCAAACGGCGGACCCGACAGATACATGGCATTACGGTGCCAGCGAAGATATCGCATCATATGCCCGCAGCCGAAGCGAGGCTTATGTTTCAGGCCCGATTGCAAAAAATCTCGACTTCCGTCTGGCAGGCCAGACACGTCAGGGCGGTGGCTGGCAAACAGACCCGCTCAACGGCAGTCATCTCGGTGATGCAAATTCCTGGGCGTTGCGCGGAAAGCTACGCTGGCGCCCGGACAGCCGGACGACAATTATGCTCGGTGGGCATTTTGTACAAGATGATAGTGAAGTCGTTACTGCAGTGCCGGTCAAAAGGCTGATCGGAACCCAACCCCTGCCATCTCTGGGCTGGGGCCAGGCTGAATGGTCTTCTCGCCCGCAATTTGCAGACCTCATAGGCCGGAAACGTGGCATCAAGCCTAGTGAACACAATCAGTTCTGGGGCTGGGATCTTCATATAGACCACGATTTCGGCATTGCGAAAATCACGTCCATTACGGCCTTCGAAACAGAGCGTGAAGGCGAATATACCGATCAGGATGGTACAGCCGCAGCGCAGGCCGACACATACCGAACCGTCGATGCCAACGTATTCACACAGGAATTGCGCCTGTCCTCATCAAGGCCTAACGACCGTCTGCAATGGGTCGTCGGGGCATTCTATCAGCGTAGCCGGATGAACCAGCGTTTCTTTTTCGACTATACGGACTACACCCCCGCACGCGGCTATATGATGGCGACTTCCTTCGGGATGAACCAGGAAAGCACCTCCGAATTCGGCCATGTCAGCTATCGCTTGCCACATCACCTGACGCTATTCGGCGGCCTTCTCCATGAACTGGATGACCGTGGGATTACCGGCCTTCAGTCCCAGATTTTTGGTCGCGGCACGACAACTTTCCATAGGGAGAGTACAGCGGCGAACCAGTTCGCAGGCCAGGTTGGAATTTCATGGCAGATGACACCCGGCACACTGCTCTATTACAAGATGAGCAAAGGCTTTAAGCCAGGCGGCTTTACAGCCAACAATACCCAGATTCAGGCCCAACTCCTCCCATTCGCACCAGAAACGGTCCTAACTTACGAGACCGGCTTTAAGAGCGACATCATTGCAAACAAACTGCGGATCAATGCGGCTGCGTTCTATAATGATTTTCACAATCAGCAGATCCTCGGGACCATCCTAATTCCGAATTTTGGCCCTCTCAGCCAGCTTACAAACGCCCCAAAATCCGAAAGCTGGGGCTTTGAGGGGACCATTGAGGCACACCCGATCAAACATGTGTTCATCACACAAAATCTGGGCTGGCAGCGCGGTAATTTTCAAAACTTCCCAACTGTAAACCGTGCAGCCACAAACGCCTATTATGCACGTACGGGTCACTGGAAAGCCATTAATGACAATTTTGCCGGCGTTGATAACGGGCAACCAAAGCTGACGCTCAATGGCCAGGCGGAATGGCGCCAGTCTCTCACAAACCAGCTTGGCCTCGATTTCGGACCGGACTGGACCTATCGCGGAAGCCAGTCCATCACGCCCGGCGGCACAGGATTCTATCGCCTTCCGCCTTACTTTCTTCTAGGTGCGCATGTAAGTCTCAGACCAACGTCCGGTCACTGGGAAGCGACACTCTATGCTTCAAATATTCTGAACCGCCAGTACTTCGAAAGCAGCGGACAAGCCACGACAACCTATTTTTATATTCCCGGTGCACCCCGATTCATCGGCGGACGTGTTTCCTGCGGCTTCTAATTCCAGAGCTGCAGGGCACTCGTGTCACGTCACGTGAGTGTGACTACAACAACCTGATTATCAGGCGCTATTGTCCGCGCCCAAGGCATTTTTTCTAGGGCCCTTCTTCACGGGGAACCTCCGGATAGATTGCCCATTAAGTGCAAGGCCGGATTTGAGATCCGGGACAGGGCGCACCTCGCCCAGCGTGCATCATCAGGATCATCAGGTATGTCGGATCAAACCGGAAACTTCGCCGGAAAAGTCATTCTCATCACGGGCGGGACAGGCAATATCGGCCTGGCGACAGCCTCACGGCTGGCAGGCATGGGTGCTGCTATCGCGTTGCTTGATCTGGATGAAGGCCGCCTTGCAGAAGCCTGCAAAGGCCTTGGGACACAAGACACGCTTGCGAAAGGCTATGTTTGCAACGTGACGTCTGTGGAGGACGTTCACAAAACGATCAATGCCATCATAAGTGATTTCGGGAAGATAGACTTCCTGTTCAATAATGCCGGATATCAGGGTTCCTTTGCACCGCTGCATACTTACCCTGAAGATGATTTTGCCCGCGTCATGCAGATCAATGTCTGTGGTGCGTTCAATGTCATGAAGGCTGTTTCCGAGCACATGGTGTCCCGTCGTTTTGGGCGTATCGTCAATACAGCGAGCATGGCCGGTGTTCAGGGTCCACCCAATATGGCGGCATATGCAGCCTCCAAATTCGCCATTGTAGGACTGACGCAGACAGCCTCCAAGGATCTCGCACCATACAACATCCGTGTAAACGCCATCAGCCCCGCCTTCATGGGACCAGGCTTCATGTGGGACCGTCAGGTTGAACTTCAGGCAAGCGCGGGTAGTCAGTATTTCTCCACTGATCCTGAAGAAGTCAGCCGCCAGATGATCAACAGCGTGCCTATGCGCCGATATGGAGACATCAACGAAATTCCTGGCGTTGTTGCTTTCCTGCTCGGCGAGGATTCCAGCTACATGACCGGCGTAAATCTACCGATCGCAGGTGGTATTCTTTAAGTCAGATGCTCAATGCGGGGCAGGTTTGACAGCAGCCTGCCCGTTTCTCAGATACGCCCCCGCAAGCGGGCAATAACCTTGCGAAGCGGCCCTGCCTTTCGCCAGATCCACCTTATCGGGCGTACCAGCGCGTTTATCAGCCCAAAGAGGCGAGATATCTGCACTTCAAGATGCCACAACTGTTTTTCAATTTTTTCAAGACGATAACGACTCTCATGCTGAAAATCAGAGAGCTGTGCTGCCAGCGCATCTGCATTGTGGCGTATAATCGTTTCCTGCAAAATATCCATGCGCTCATTGATGATCTGCTTCAGATGAAAGGCCTGCTGATGCAGCCCTTCTGCTTCATCGTTAACGCGTTTGGTCAATGTCTGGGTTAAGGCAAAGAGATGCGGTTCTGCAGCAAAACATTCCCGTAGCAGGCGATTTCGGAGTAATATGTTCTGAAGATCGTGGGCATCATTATGGTCAACAGTTGTGTTGCTATAGGCGGAAAAAGTTCCTGCGACCCGTTGATGATAAAATGCAAGTTTTCTACTGACGAACCCAATATCTCCGTGTTTCATAAGACGCAGATTGTATTCCCAGTCCCCCAACACAGGTAATGTTGCGTCAAACATCCCCACGGTTTTCAGCACACAGCTTCTGAAAAGGAGGCAAATGGGGGGAAACAGATTACCGAAAATCATACGTCCGAAATCTGCCGTTGAGTGCTTCCCCCATACCTGACGATCAATCTGACGAACCTGATCGTTTTCGATAATTTCGCGGATCACAACACATCCCGTAGTGACCGCCAGATAATGACTGTTTTCAGGCACATTCAGAAATGAAACGGCCGCACTCAAAAATTCAGGATGCCAGCTATCATCATCGTCATGGATGATGAAAAAATCTTCCGTTACCAGCGCGAGCGCCGAGTTGGATGCAGCTTCCATACCTTGGCTGGTTTCGTGATGAATGACAGTCAGGCGTCCTGCAAAAACAGGACGGTATGCCAGAAGAATGCCCTCCAGAGCTTCCGGGTCCCCTCCGTCATTAACGAGATAAAGGTGCCAGTTCTGATGTTTCTGCGACAGAACACTTGCCAGAGCGCGGGGCAGAAGGAGGGGGCGATCTTTGGTTCTGGTAACAATGGCGACGCTGGATCCACACACGGTATCTTCAGGCTCGTTGCTCGTCATGGGATGATGGGTCACTGCAATTGTCCGAGTGTTCTGGAGTCAACATGCGCGAACTGCTCCCGCGCCGTATGGAGAAATTTTGCACGAGTTTCTCCGCTTAGGCGGGATAACAGCGCAAGAGCAGAGGCCAATGGCCACGAACGATATTTCATATCCCATTCCGCTTCCTCGAGGTTTTCCACCCAAAGTTCTTCCAGAATGGGAACATGCACAGCATGTGAGAAATCTGAGCAATGCAAAATAGAGCCCAGAATTTCCATTTCACCTCTACCCGGAGACAGAGAAAGGCGTGCCAGAGCAGCCATCGCTGGAGCGACTTCGATCATCTCTGGCGTAAGGGCTTCACAACGCCCCTGCCCGTACACACGCTCCAAAACTTCCAACGTAGCCTTTTGAAAAGGAGCAATGAGACGTTGATGCGTGTCCTGCTCCGTACCATCACCGGCCACACAGGCCACCATGCGTCCGTGTTCAGAACGATACCCCGTAGTGGTTCCCTCTGGAGCAGCGAAGAGGTTTTCCAAAAGGTCCACTGCATTGCGAACTGCGTATTGTTCGGGGTCATGAATGAAATCGCTTCCAAATGCTCCTTCCATCCAACCTGCTGAAGGACGGTTTTTCTGGGCATCGTTCCACAAGCCGCAATAAAACCCGAATATACGGACCTGACACCCGGCATGGCGTAGGATACGCGCAATCGAAGACTGTAACGTTCCATTCCACCCGACGTCGACAAGCCCGACAGCACCTTCATGAAGCCCCTCCTGCTTAAGGTATTGGACTGCATTATCAAGATCCCCGCGCAAAATCTGATAGACGTCGCCAGAGTTACGCTGGAAAAGAGCTTTGAGGTTCCAGACATCGTCCGACACCAGTACATGCTCGTGAGACCCGAATATCTGGTGCGCCTCTTCCATCAACGGCGAGATACCGGATAGGCCACTGCGCTCAATAACGTGGCGGACCGTATATCCTGCACAACGATCAGCCAGAACATCGAGAGCATTCTGCCCCAGTTGAGCCGCAGAAGACGTCACAGCGGCGGCGCCAAGGTTCAGGGAACGGCGCGATACGTAAAGGTAAGACGTTGTAATGCCAGTGCGCTTACCGAAGTCCGCACACTCCCAGGTCGCATGCGGCAACCACCCATCTCGCGCACAGAAAAAGAGATGCCGTAGACCAAGCTCTTCCGCGCGTCGGGCTATCCACTTGGTATACCCTCCAACGACGACTGCCCCCCATGAACGGCCTAACGCACTCATGAGCGCGGCGTCCGTGCGTAGGCTTAAGGTGGTTCGTCCGAGTTGGGTGCTTCGAGCCTGAAGGGAAAACGGAAGGATATCAGGCGTGAGTGGACCGCCGGATCTCGGATACGAACAAACACGGGTAAAAGGATGGGGCTTTATCCCGCATGCGGCGGGACTGTCCCTGTCGCTGTGAGGATTGTCACCAATATGAAGAATACGAGACCAGGCTTCGACATGCTGACGTAGCACCGTCCATTGGGCACCCGAAGATTTCGTACATTGCGTTTCAGACGATACCAACAGAGGCAAGGCATCTGAATAACCACATATGCCAAGAAGGTGACGGACTGCTTCATGCGGCAGATACATGTCCGAGACGAACACCACCTTACACGCAGCAGCCTCAGCAATCCTGACTGCCGCCAGAATTTCTGGAACAGGGATCGTCAGTTGCGCCTCACATTCGACCTCAATCTTTGCAATCTCTTCAGAATATTTTTTAGAAACCGGGAAAAGCAAGGCCAACTCAGCAAGCACCTTAGAAAGCGTTACCTCATCCTGACCCAGATCCCGCGCCTTGATGCGTGCGCCGCGTTCAGCCTGCTCTCTGAATGCGGCAAACCCACAAAATCTGGTCCCATATTTTTCAACAAGAACAAGTTCTACAAGAGCGAAAACGTCTACTGGAGTTTCAACAAGCCGCGTTATCGCAGTATCAAAGACATCAATACTGACAACATCAATTCCTCCAAGCGACATCTTATAAGATTCAATCCACTCATCATCTATCCGCCACTTCCCAAGAATTTCATGGCGAAGAGAATCAGTGATTTCAGCAAGCATTTTCACTGACAGTTTTGCTTCTTTTGAAGTGAGGATACGAGCCATAAGAGCGCCTGAAATACCTTTTATTGAGATCAGTCTTACAGGGTCTGGCTGAATAAATAAGCCCTTTCAAGACACAGCCGACGCAGAACCTCCAAGATCGAGCCGACTACAGTTTGTGCCATAAAGGCTTGAAAAATCAACGTAGATATATTTTGCAATAATATTCAAACTTTACCAAAGATGAACCGTAACGCATTCGCACTGGTTTGACATACCCATAAATATTTGGGCTTTTATTCGAATGAAAAATTGATGTTCTCATCAATTCTAATTTTTCAGCCGTTTTAAGGAGCATGTTCTCATGAGCGAAACCCCAGCCGGTGCTGTGGCCGACCGCATGTCGGGCCTCTTCATGCAGGTGGTCATCGCTACAATCCTGGGATTACTTGTCGGTATCTATACGCCGTCATTTGCTCCTGACATTGCCTGGACAACAGCCCTTTTTCTCCGATTAATCATCATGGCGGTCGGCCCCCTGATGTTCTGCATCATCACAATGGGGATTGTCGGAGCAGGCTCCCTGAAAACCGTAGGGCGTCTGGGCGGAAAGGCACTACTTTATTTTGAAGCCATGACAACGGCTACACTCGTTATGGCTGTTGGAACCGCAATGCTTCTTGGCGTTGGAAAGGGTCTGTCGTTCACACCAACAGCCGAAGACGCCCGGATGGTCGCCGCATACAACACTAACGCACATCTTTTACACGATGGCGGCATCAGCGGCTTTCTGCTGTCATTAATTCCTAAAACTCCGATTTCTGCTTTTACGGATGGAAACATTCTACAGATTCTATTCTTCGCAATCCTAACCGGCTGCTGTCTGTCTCAGATTGGACCTGCAGGCGCTCCAGTCGTACAGTTGATAGATAGTGTCTCAACACTTTTCTCAAGAATGATGCGGTTCATCATTCGTTTCGCTCCTCTGGGTGTATTTGGAGCCGTGGCAACCACAACGGCACGCTATGGCCTGGGCACGATCTTTCATCTTGCTGGTTTCGTAGCCCTTTATTACTTTCTGATCGCAGTATTCATCATTTTCTTTCTGGGCACTTTCCTGAAGCTCTCAGGTGTAAATCCCATACATTTTGCACGTTATTTCCGTGAAGAAATAGCCATTGTGCTAACCACAACCACATCAGATGCAGTGCTTCCCAGTCTTATGGAAAAGCTGGAACAAATGGGCGTGGAGCGTGACGTTGTAGGACTTGTCGTGCCAGCAGGATATTCGTTCAATCTGGATGCTCTTTCAATCTACCTTGGGCTGGCACTTATCTTTCTGGCGAACGCAACCGGCACGCATCTGAGCATTGGCCAGATCGCCGTCATGCTGGTGACCGCCCTTTTCACCTCAAAGGGTGCTCATGGTGTGCCGGGCGTTGCCATCGTGGTGCTCGCTGCAACACTGGCCTCAATTCCATCCATCCCTGTTGCAAGCCTCGTGATGCTGTTGGCAGTGGACTGGTTTATCGGAATTGCCCGGGCCATTGGTAATTTTGCTGGAAATTGCGTTGCACCAGTCGTAATCGGTACCTGGGAAAATCGCATTGATCGTGAACGTCTTAAACAGACCTTGTCCATACACTGATCGTTTTACTCGCTCCATACCCCAGAAAAGGAACATTTAACGCGTAATAATCAGACTGTAGTCAAATTGGTATCAAACATCATTATATGGCAAATTTTTTGTATATCCCGGATGTTTTCATCGACATCAATCGGGTCCGGCCAGAAAATATCCATAGCGCGAAAATGAATGAGTCCTAATAACATATCCAAAATACTGCTCGGGTGATGACGAAAACCTCGCTCACCCCGCTCTGCTGCGCGTTTTAGAAAAATTTTCATCGTCTCATGTGCTGGCACTACGCTGACTTCACGCAGAAGCTCACCCATCTCCAGATTATGGACCGCTTCTCCAATCAATGTTCCATATGATTTTCCAAGTGGCGTATTAAGAAATCTCACACGCGCATCAATCAGGGCATCTACATCGCTGACAAGACTGCCAGTATCAATATCCGGAGCCATCATGGGACGCAGAAGGCGCAGAGCATCAAAGAACATTTCCTGCTTTGTGGACCAACGCCGATATACGGTCGCGGTAGACACACCAGAACGTCGCGCCACCCGGCTTATAGTGAGTTCCTGATACCCGTTTTCCGCAAGAACATCATAAATGGCACTCAATATGGTATCTTTGAGCAGTTGATTAATCGGGCGCCCTGGAGCACGACGCAGCGTCTCAACCAGCTTAGGCTGTTTATCATCACTAGCCAGAGAATACGCGACCTGAGACACAATTGATCCTCTTAGACAGGAACGAAAAAAACATTCTCCATTTTCGCTATGCTCAACATGAGAAAAATAATAGATGGTATTTTTAATAATTATATAAATTTTACTATATGTCGCATTATTGCGACACATTATCATGCAAAATAGCTTATGAAATAGAATAAAAGGGGAATATATTTTACATTATTACCAATGGAACTTTTCCAGACCTAAATTTTTGGATCTCAACCTTCATCCTGATCGACAGGAGGCTGCTGGAGCATAGAGAGCCCCGAGATACACAAAAGAAGAATGACGCCCCCTAAAGCCATGCCAATCCAGTCTTCTATAAATGAGGTCGGGCGTGGCATCATTCCTAAATAGAGAATAATGTTCGCCAACAGAATATTCAGCCACGCGGTCCTGCCTGAAACAGTGGCATGAAGGCCTGGCAGGCACCCACATTTTAAGTCACGACGACCACGAGCAATATTAACAATCATTGCCCCAGCGAAAATTGCCAGAAGCCCCGCAGCCATGACAGCCGCCCCCACTTTCTTGACACCCATCACAAGCCAGAGCCCGACAATAATCTCGAGTAGAACCAAAAGAAAGGTAACCAGCCATGCCAAATGAGCAGGCACCACCCTGTAGGCACCTACCGCTGCCACAGCACGCTTGAGATTGAACAGACGGTATCCGGCCGAGAACAGAAACAGCGTGGCGAACGCACCACTCACCATAGCGCTCAGAAGCGGCAGGAGAAGTTCGGTCATAATGCATCGTCCCTTTTAGAACGGCGCACGTGACAGAGCCTGCGCCAGACACTTTTACGGATCCCAATGATGAACCCAAACCATAAAGGCTGCAAACCATGCTGGAGCAGCTTCGGGCTCCGGCAGCTCAACAACCTGCCCCCTTTCCAGGGAGCCTTCGCTCAATGTTACGAATCGTTCACCCAGAGGGCCGAACAAGATGTTTGTGTCTCTATTTTAAACGATTTTCTATAGGATAATCTCGTTGAAATTATTGAATTTATCCGCAGAAAACTGGGGGCATTACTAATTTATTACAAATAATATATGTGCTGATTATGCAACAATAATTACAATTCCATCATGTTTCGCAATAAGCGAATTGCCTTGAATAAGTCGTTATGTGACCGTTCTGAAGAGCAATGAAACGGTAGATTGTCTGGGGTTATATAATTGAGATCGCTGCGCACCTGTGTAACCGGCCCCAAGGTCGGTTACACAGGCCTGTAGGCCTGCACGCAAAATGCACAGCACTCTCAAGTATTAATTTCACCGAACTAAATCGTTTTAGTTAAAACATTATGTATCGAGGAGGGTTTGCATGAAGCGTTCATCACGTTTTCGAAACGGGGTGCTGCTGTCGACAAGTCTGGCAGCAGGCTGGCTTGCGATTGAACCAATGAGTGCTTTCGCTCAGAGCGCTACTTCCTCGACTACCACTGACAGCAAGTCTTCTCACGCCCGCAAGCGCCCAGTGAAGCGTGTGAGTCAGCCGGTAGCTACGAGCGGACATTCAGTAACCACAACATCACCCACGACGCCAGCAGCACAGGTAACCACACAGAACCGTAAAGTTCTGAGTGCGGCGACTGTCGAACCTACTGCGCAGCCTGAAAGCATCGTTGTTACGGGCACACTCTTTCGTGACCCCAACATGAAGAGCGCCTCGCCGATCACACACATCACGGCGGCAGACCTGCAACAACGCGGTATTCATAACGTCACCGACGCCCTTCAGCTACTGTCTTCAAACGGTGCTGGAAACCTGACCAACGCATGGTCGGCGGGCGGTGGCTTTGCCGCAGGCGCGTCTGCTCCTTCCCTGAGAGGCCTGAGCACCGACTCAACCCTCGTATTAATGGACGGCCAGCGCCTTTCCTATTACCCACTTGCGGATGACGGCGAACGCAATTTCGTTGATACGAACTGGTTCCCTTCTTCCATCATGCAGTCGGTCGACGTTCTGCAGGATGGCGGCTCTGCAACATACGGCGCTGATGCTGTAGCGGGTGTTGTTAACTACGTAACCCGCAAGGAAATCAAGGGCTTCGAGGGAAACGCGGAAGGCGGCCTTTCACAGCGCGGAGATGCTGGTCACCAGAAGCTCTACGCAACGTATGGTTTCGGCGACCTTCACCGCGATGGCTACAACGTCTATATCAACTCTGAATACCAGCAGGACGATTCACTTTATTATCGCCAGGTACAGGCCCCATATAACAATGGTGACTTGACCAGCATTGGCGGCAGTAACGGAAACTATAATATCCTGAATAACGGTACTATTCAGAACTTTACAGCGACGCCATATGCTATCGCTCGCCCCGTAAGCAACACAACTGGAACACCAAGCGGCGCCTATCAGCTCATCAATCAGGGCGTAGGCTGCGGTTCACTTGGAGGTGTCGTAACCGGATCCGTCAATGCGACGGATAATGGCAAGTCACAGACCTGCACGCAGAATTCTCAGAGCTACGGACAGATCTCTCCATCGCTACGACGGATCAACGCTACAATTCATGGTACGGTAAACGTATCTGACCAGTCCCAGCTTGTAGCAATGTTCAACTATTCTCAGGTTCTTTCCGAGACCACAGGAACCCCTGCATCAATCAGGGCTTACTCGCAATCACGTGCTGCCAGCACTCTGACCAGCTACCTGCCTGTACTGCTGCCCAACGGCCAGCTGAACCCGAATAACCCCTTCGCAGCTCAGGGCGAAGAGGCACAGGTTATCGGCACAATGCCGAACCTGCTGCAGCACACAAGCGAGTTCAGCCAGAACTTCCGTGGTTCGGTGCGCTATAGTGGCTTCCTAAACTCTAACTGGGGCTCTGACTGGAACTACGACGTCAACTTCGTAGGCATGCAGACCTCTCTGAATCAGACAATCACCGGCGTCCCCACAATTTCCGGCCTTAAAGCCGCGATTGCAAATGGCACATATGACTTCGTAAATCCTGAAGATACCCCCCAGTCCGTCCTGAACTCGATTGCGCCCAAAAACTCCATCACAGCACGCTCCCGCGAATATTCCGGCGAAGCAACGCTGAGCAAGGGTCTTTTCAAGCTTCCAGGCGGCATGGCCCGTCTGGCCATTGGTGGCAATATTCGTAACGAATACATCAATGACCCGAACGCCAATCCATACGATTTGAACAACCCTGACGCACAGTACACAGGCTCGATCAACCCGGTCAGCGCCTATGGTCATCGCTGGGTCGAATCTGGCTTCTTCGAAGTCAATGCTCCAATCGTCAAGATGCTGGACGCCAACGTTTCTGGTCGTTATGACCATTATTCGGAAGGTTTCAGTCACTTTTCGCCAAAAGTCGGCGTGCAGTTCAAGCCGCTCGACCAGCTGACACTGCGTGGCACTTTCTCCAAAGGCTTCCGCGTCCCCAGCTTCGCAGAAACCGGCGGCACCACGATCGGCTATACGCCTTTCTCCGTCACGAACACCGCATGGCTTGCTGAGCATCAGAATGCAAACGGGACGCCTAACAGCTACGCCCAGACTTACTATCTAGGCCTACAAAATACCGGCAATCCTAACCTTCGCCCAGAAACATCCACCAACTTCTCTGCTGGTCCCGTTTTCACGCCTACAAAATGGCTCACGATCAGCGCGACTTATTACTATATTCGCAAGAATAACTACATTACGCCGAATACAAACGGCTATGGCACATGGGCAAATAACTGGGTCAACGCTTATATGACGGGTGGAGCAGCAGCAGCAGCAGCTTCTCTCCCTGCAAACGTGGGCATTATCGCCAACCCGGTCGATACCCAGAACCCGAGTGGCGCTCCACAGCCTGGTATTATTGAAGCTGGCTATATCAACGCCAACAAAATGTATACTGATGGCTTTGATCTGGCGCTTGATGCAAACACGAGCCTTCCAGGAATACTGCACAATATTCATCTGTACAGTAAGGGTCAGGCTACATACGTTCGCCGATTCAATCTGGTCAATTCAGATGGCTCCGTATATCATTACGCCGGAACACTTGGTCCGTATCAGGCAGTGTCCTCTTCTGGAACACCGCGCTGGCGCGCAAACTGGTCCAATACCTTCACCTGGAAGAAAATCTCCGTTACGCCGACGGTATATTATACCTCTGGCTACAAGAACGTTGCTGAAGATTACACAGGTTCCAACTCACGCTTCAGCTGCTCTAACGCAATCTCTAACAGCAACTTCGTTCCTTTCAGCTGCCATACCAAGGCTTTCTGGGACGTCGACCTGACACTCAACTATGCCTTCAACAAGCGTTGGTCCGCTTATGCCAACGTCTACAACCTGCTCGGCTTCCGGGCGCCGTATGATTTCGGTACCTATTCGGGCTACAACTATAACTCCTCATGGGCGCAGCAGGGCGTTGTCCTTCGCTCCTTCCAATTTGGTGTAGTCGGCGGCTTCTAATTCGCCAATCGAGTTCTTTTTCCTGCTGGAAAGAGGCCCGACAAAATCAGACCGCACAGCAAAACACCCACCGGAATATTCTGGTGGGTGTTTTTGTATTCAATGTAATCAAAACTAAAGCGTCATGCGGACGTGCTAACCAGAACAGCCCATCCGCACATGACACATTAAAGAGTCTGGACATCTCGGCGGAGAGCAGGCAAACATTAATTTTGATAATCATTCTCAAATAGCCATTCCCGGATTTTTACAACCGTGCCACTTCCCAGCTTCGCCACCCATATCTGATGGCGCCACCTTTTCCCCTGCCCAGACGGGCAGCCCCTTCGCGTAAATGGTTCCTGCGGGCAGGCATAGCCATCGCGCTCGGCTGGATGTGTGCACATTTAATTGTTGCAGGTTCACCGTCCTGGGCAGCAGAAAGTGGGCATGAGGCCGTCATTCTGGGGCAGATGATGGCTGTTCTTTCATTCCCGGTGGTGGTGCTCCTTGCGTTCGGATTAAAATCAAAAGAACTGGGGATTATTCTGGGTATCTGCGCCTGTATAATTGCAGCTCTTGCCGGACTGGTACATTCCTAATGCAGGATTCATTACGAGCCCGCATGGGGTGGCTTCACGGATGGCTGGGCTTCATGGTTGGCCTGATCCTTGTCTGTATTTTCATGACAGGCACCCTCGCCGTCTTTGACCGTGAATTCACACAATGGATGGAGCCCGAAATTTCGCCGGACGTCCCTGCATTCGATCCGATCTCTCTCGATAAACTGCGTCCCGCCATTCTGACTCTTCAACAGAAGGGCGAAAACCCGGTTCTGGATCTGCCATCAACGCGAGATCCGTATCTACGGCTGATCCACTTTGATGGCATGGAGTTCGTTGAGGACACTTTCAATCCATCAACCGGGCTGCCTCTACATGCCAGACAGACTGCGGGAGGAACCTTCTTCTTCGATCTACACGCGAACATGCGCTACGGAGTGACAGGCGTTATGGTGATCATGCTGGCAGGCCTTTGCCTGCTGGTCATCCTGCTGTCTGGAATCATCATTCATATGCGCAAGATCTTCACTGATCTGCTGCTTGTTCGTCCATTTGCTCCGCGCCTTCGTGCGTGGATGGATGTTCATGTTCTCGCTGGGGTCCCGTTTCTTCCGTTTGCGCTTTTCATGGCATATTCCGGAACGGTTATTCATTCTCGGGCTATCCTGCCCGCCGTCTCATATACAAGCTGCATCAGCGCGCTTTTTGAGCCCGCCAAACCTCAGAAACCCACGCAACCACCCGAGCTCCCCAAGCCCAAAAACCGGCATGCGCCCTTTAAAAACCCACCACCTCCCCTCACCTCTCTTACGCAGATCTTCAAAGACGCCAGTCATACATTGGGGGAAGGACAGGCAGGCCGCCTATTATTCAATAACAAGAAAATCTTCGTAACCCGCAGAGATTCATCTGGGCCGGAACTCACAGAGGAATATGTGACGTTCGACCGCATTGATGGGCATTTCCTGTCATATGTTTCCCATACGGGAATCGTTGCGAGAACAAACCAGATCATGCGTGGACTGCATTTTGCGCGCTGGGCGGGAACGGAAATGCGCTGGCTGTATTTTATGGCTGGGCTTTCCGGCGTCGTCATGATGGGAAGCGGGCTCGTCCTTTTCCTGATCAAGCGGCGCGAAACTTCAAAAAATCTGCTGATGTTCCGATTGGGAGAAGGACTAGCAATTGCAACACTTACGGGGCTTCCTCTGGCCGTTTTGTCATATCTCTGGGCGAACCGAATTCTTCCTGAAACTCTTCCCGCCAGAGCGATTGCGGAAGCACATATATTTGGTGCCGTCTGGGGCATGGCAGCTCTCTGCGGCCTATGCTTCAGCCTATTCAGACGTTCTGTTGTAGCCTGGAAAATAAATATTTGGGCATTTTCCATTATAAGCGCGGGAATACTGCCACTTGATATCCTTACACGCCCGTCTTTTACGCCCTTTCACACACCAACAGCTTTCGCCGCTGTGGATATGATAGCGCTGCTGTTGGCGTTTCTGTCTTTTCAGGGGGCGCGACGTCTGTGATATTTTTTATATCTATATTTTTATGGATCTGCAGCCTGACACTTCAGGCCATGAGCAATCCGAAGTTGCTTCATTGTGCTCGATTTGATCGCAACATCGCCCCCAGAGGAAGCATGGTGATCAGGTTCGGCGCACCTTTTATCGCGCTGATGCTGTGTGTTTACAGTCGCGCTTCAACCGCATTGCCCCAATGGGTCGGAACATTTTCCTTGGCAGCAATAATCGTTGCAGTGGGTTGGGCGATCATGGCCCGTCGGAGAAGCCTCAACCGCCCACCACTAAGAGCGACACGCTCAGAACACGCCTGAGACGCATCGCAACTTCATGGTATCAGACGCTTGCAGGAAGCGTTTTCATGTCAATCACAAAGCGATATTTAACGTCAGAACGCAGCATACGCTCATACGCTGTTTCAATCTGATCCATAGGGATCATTTCGATATCGGATGTAATCCCTTTTTCTCCGCAGAAATCGAGCATTTCCTGTGTCTCGGCAATGCCGCCGATCAAAGAACCACTGAAATTCCGACGCTTCATGATGAGACTGAAGACTGAGACCGGCATAGGCGCTTCAGGCGCACCGACCTGAACCAGCGTTCCGTCACGCTTCAGAAGTTCAAGATAAGCGTTGATGTCGTGATTGGCGGCAACCGCATCCAGGATGAAATCAAACCGTCCACGCTCTTTCGCCATTGCCTCCGGGTCCTTGGACAGCACAACTTCATGCGCACCCAGCCGGAGACCATCTTCAACCTTGCTTGCGGACGTCGTGAACAGAACGACTTCTGCTCCGAACGCGCGCGCAAACTTGACGCCCATATGGCCCAGCCCGCCAAGACCAACGATACCCACACGCTGCCCCGGGCCCACTTTCCAGTGGCGGAGTGGAGACCACGTTGTGATGCCCGCGCACAGCAATGGCGCAACAGCCGCCAGATCAAGATTTTCCGGCACTTTCAAAACAAAATCCTGATCGACGACGATGGCGCCGGAATATCCGCCAAGCGTGTTGCCACGGCCATGACGATCCTGCCCGTTATAGGTCCCGACCAGCCCCTCTTCGCAAAACTGCTCAAGCCCGTCTTTGCAGCTCGCACACTGGCGGCAGGAATCCACCATGCAGCCTACGCCGACCAGATCGCCCACCTTGAAGCGGGAAACATCAGAGCCGATTTCTGCAACCGTTCCGACGATTTCATGACCTGGAACGCATGGGTATACAGTACCACCCCACTCATTGCGGGCCTGATGGAGATCAGAATGACAGACGCCACAATACCGAATGTCTATCCGCACATCTGCCGGTCCCGTTTCCCTTCTCTCAAACGAGAAAGGATGAAGAGGTGTGTCTGATGATGAAGCGGCAAAACCTACACAAGAAAACATGTATCTTCTCCGTTTGCTGAAGTTAGGAATTCTGAGATGGTGCACCCGCTACGGCACCCGCGCGATACGCACTCTGCCTGTCGATCATCCAGCCAGGATATTCAGCAGGCAAAACACTGACGGCATCAAGTCTGGACAGTTCGTCCGCTGACAATACAATTCCAACCGACGCGATATTATCCTGAAGCTGCTCCGTCCGTTTTGCACCGGCGATAACACTCGTGACAACTTTCTGATGCAACAGCCACGCCAGAGCAATCTGCGCCACACTACAGCCATGAACTGTGGCAATCGGCCGCATGGCATCAATCACATCAAACGCACGATCCCTGTTGACTGGCGGGAAATCGAAGCGCGCACGACGCCCGTCTCCGGAGCTCGATGCTCCATCGCGATTGTACTTCCCGGAAAGCAACCCTCCTGCCAGAGGGCTCCAGACCATTAAGCCGACCTGTTCAGAAGTAAGAAGCGGAACAATCTCACGCTCAATATCGCGCCCTGCAATGGTGTAATACGCTTGCAGGGACCTGATTGGCGCGAGATTTTTGCGTTCTGAAATGCCAAGCGCTTTCGCAATATGCCAGGCAGCCCAGTTTGAAACCCCGATGTAACGCACGTCGCCACTACGAACCAGAATGTCCAGTGCTTCCATGGTTTCTTCTATCGGCGTCAGGGGATCAAAGCCGTGGATCTGATAGAGATCAATATGCTCGATCTGCAACCGCTTCAGGCTTGCCCTTGCTTGCGCGAGAATATGCGCCCTGGAAGCGCCCCGTGCGTTCGGCCCGCTTCCCATGGGTCCCAGAACCTTTGTAGCGATCACCACATCATCACGTGCAACACCCAGATTGCGCAGGGCTTGCCCCGTGATTTCCTCGGAATGTCCGGCCGCATAAACATTAGCCGTGTCAATGAAGTTGATACCTGCATCCAAAGCAACACGCAGCAATTCGTCTGCCTGTTGCTGTTGAAGGCTACCGATCTGACCCCAGATGCCATCGCTGCCACCAAACGTCATCGTACCGAGGCACAGTTCAGACACCAAAAGGCCAGTCTGGCCTAAAGGATTATATTTCATGGAACACTCCCGCTCAGCATGCCTCCATAATGAAGCTCAGCGCAGGTATGCTGATAGAAAGATACGCTCGCCTTTTTGCACTATCCGATCAAAGCTCACCTTTTGTCTTGTCGTATCAGGCGCCTGAGCCGTAAGCGGAAAGAGGAGAAATACGATGCTGACATCCATCACCACCCTTCGCGACATCATCGCAGAGCATGCCCATGAAGCAGACACGCAAACCGCCATACCCGGCCTGCACTTCTTCCGCTCTACGACGCCCACAATGCCCATCAACTGCATCTATGAACCCAGGCTGTGCATTATTGTGCAGGGACGCAAGGAAATCGTGCTTGGAACGCATGTATTCACATATGACGCTGAAAAATATCTGATCGCCACTGTCGACCTTCCCGTTTTGGGAGGTGTGACACAGGCATCTCCCGAGAAGCCCTATCTGTCGCTCAGCCTGGCTCTTGATCCATCGAAAATCGCATCGTTGCTTCTGGAGATGCCGAAACCGGGCAACTTTCTGAGCAATTCACCGGGCCTTGCTGTCAGCACCCTTACGACAGACCTGCTCCATCCCGTCAGTCGGCTGGCAGATCTTTTGAATACACCGCAGGACATTCCTGTCATGGGACCGCTCATCGAACGCGAAATCCTCTATCGCCTGCTGAATGGCGCTCAGGGAGGTATACTGCGCCAGATTGCGACGGCAGACAGCTATATCGCGCAGGTGAGCCAGGCCATTGCATGGATCCGCAAACATTACGCAGAGAACTTTGATATCGACACGTTATCGCGCGTTGCGGGAATGAGCGCCCCATCCTTTCACCGCCACTTCAGAGCCGTGACCATGATGAGTCCGATCCAGTACAGAACCCGCATCCGACTTCAGGAAGCACGCAAGCTGATGGTCGCCGATGGAAAGGATGCAGGAGAAGCCGGCTACACCGTGGGCTATGAAAGCCCGTCACAGTTCAGCCGGGAATATCGCAGGATGTTCGGAACACCACCTGCACGAGATACTGCCCGCATGCGACAGGCAGATCCTTTAGGGCAGTCACTCTTGGCCGAAGTCTCGTGATCAGAAAGTAGGCGGTGTACACGCACTGATGAGTTCACAAGGCTCCTCACTGATACATCGAAACCGGTGCGGGTTGCGGCTGTCAAAATAATAGGCATCCCCCGGACCGAGGATTGTCATCTGATCGCCAACAGTGACTTCCACCCGGCCTGAAATGATAATCCCTCCTTCCTCGCCCTGATGGGCATAAGGAGCGCTGCCGGTATCAGAGCCTGGAGCATAGTGCTCACGAAGGATCTGCAAGCTGCGTCCTGTAAGATTAGCGCCAATCTGAAGGAACGAAAGACCCCCGCTACCGATCTGCGTCAGTTCATGGGCACGATAGAAAAAGCGGTCTTCCTGATGCTCCGACAGACTGAAGAACTCTCCCAAAGTGATGGGAATACCGTCTAGAATACGCTTGAGCGTTCCGATGGACGGGTTCATGTCTTCTGATTCGATAAGTGAAATAGTGGAATTCGTCACACCCGTACGTTTGGCGAGTTCACGTTGGGACAAATTATGCGCTGTCCGTACGAAACGTAGCCTTGTCCCAAGATCCATTAATGTTCACCCCCAGAATGTTACGCAACCGGAGTATGTCACGTCATTCTGGAAAGAAAACCGGAAATTGTATTTTTTGTAGGCTCTGCATGTTTTTTCTATTTTCAGGTATGCATTTAAAATAGAGGCTCAACCGGGGCATTGGCGCCCATGCATATGAGGTTAGAGCCGAAACCATAATATCGAAGCAGAACCATCATGATACCCGCCTGATATTTTCATATTTAACGAAAATATACTTTCATACCATAGGCACCTGATCGTTCAGAAAACTATGCAATCGCAATATGAGAGTTCGCCCCAACGACATATACCATCGGCGGAACAGCCAGAATCGCCCCCGATCAGGCTGAGCGTAAACCCGACGATACCGCCGCAGAACAGTTCAGCCGTATGAAGCATGCCCGGACGATCAGCCGTCCTTGCGTGATGATGAAAGCGGACGGGGCCGGACAAACAGTTCCCGCCCCTTGAGCATGCCATGCCAGTAGAGCACAGGCATGATGTACTTTTTGAGCCACCAGGCCAGACGCGTCGGTCGCGTTCCCCTCATAAGCCAGAGAGGCATTGTGGGCGCAAGTTTGCCACCATAGCTGAACTCGGCCAGCACAATGCGGCCATTTTCAACCGTCAGCGGGCACGCACCATATCCGTCATACCCTGCTACAGGCGGTTCGTGCCTGAGAGCCGCCAAAACATTCACAGCAACCACAGGAGCCTGCACGCGCGCAGCAGCGGCGGTTTTGGCATTTGACGTTCCTGCCACGTCGCCAACAGCAAACACTTCCGGGTATTGGACGTGCTGCAAGGTTTCCGGATTGACCGCAACAAAGCCATCTGGACCTGCCAGAGCACTCTCACGCACGACCTTTGGTGCCTTCTGGGGCGGCACAACATGAAGCATGTCAAACTTGCGCTCGACGCGGATCGTACGATCCCCATCCTGGTAGTCGAAGCTGGCAATTCGGTTGGAGCCATCAACAGCCACAAGCTTTGAGCCAAGCTTGAGTTCCGCACCATATTTGCGCACATACTCCATGAGTGCCGGCACAAATTCCTTGACCCCGAAAAGACTGGGCGTAGCGGTATTAAACTCGACGGAAATACGATCCAGCGCCCCCCTTTTGCGCCATTTATCGCACGATAAATACATGGCTTTCTGCGGCGCGCCCGCACATTTGATCGGCATGGGCGGCTGCGTAAAAATAGCAGTCCCGCTCTTCATCTTGCTGACAAGTTTCCATGTATACGGCGCCAGATCGTAGCGATAATTGGACGTCACGCCGTTCTGGCCAAGCGTTTCTTCAAGGCCGGGAATAGCGCTCCAGTCCAGAGCAATACCCGTGGCCACCACCAGCGCCCCATACGACAGAACAGCACCATCATCCAGACTGACTTCGTGTGCGTCCGGGGCAAAGGAGGTCACATGGTTCCGAAGCCAGGTCACATCCTTTGGCATCAGGTTCGCTTCTGCCCGCAACGTCTGCTCAGGCTTGAATATCCCGGCGCCAACAAGTGTCCAGCCGGGTTGGTAGAAATGTTCCTCCGAAGGTTCCACAACAGCGATCGACAGAGATGGATCACGCTTGAGAAGGCTTGAAGCCACAGAGAGGCCACCAGCCCCACCGCCCACGATCACAACTTGGAAAAAGCGGCTGCCCGTTGAATTGTCATGTCGCGTGGATGGCTGAACGGTGAGGCGCTCCCCCAGTACCGTCAGATCCACCCCCGCCTGATGACCGATCTCCAGCAGTTCTTCCGCGGGACGAACACCAGCCTTGGCCAATGCCCAAATCTGCGCGGCTCTCGTGCCCGAGCGACAATACCCCAGAACAGACCCATGCATACGATCCAGAGCAAGCCGCATCTCACGGACCTGAGCATCATCGGGTAGTGTGCCGCTCCGCACTGGAATATAGGCGAAATCGATACCCTCAGCCTGCGCCGCGTTTGCAATCTCCTGCGCGAGGGGCTGCCCCGGCTCTTCGCCGTCTGGCCTGAGGCAGATAATCCCACTGTAACCAGCGACCTTAAAGACAGGAACGTCCTCGACAGAAATCTGGGAGGAAACGGCGTAACTGTCAGTCAGGGAACGATGGGCCATGTGGGATTTTTCTCCAGCAGGAAAGATTAGATACGCAGGGCAGGCCTCAGAGGCGATTTACGGGGATCTTGATGTAGCTCACCCCATCGCCTTCGGGCTCCGGCATATGGCCACCCCGCATATTGACCTGCACGGAAGGCAGGATAAGCCTGGGCATGGATAGCGTTGAATCACGGGATGTCCGCATCTCCACGAAGTCATCTTCCGTTACCCCGTCATGCACGTGAATATTCAGCGCGCGCTCGGCTGCAACGGTTGTTAGCCAGGCATACTCATCCCGACCCGGGGCCTTGTAATCGTGACACAGGAACAGACGCGTCTGTGGCGGCAGGGACAGAAGGCGGCGGATGGATTTGAACAGGCGGCGCGCATCCCCACCGGGAAAATCTGCACGTGCTGTTCCAAAGTCCGGCATGAAGATCGTATCACCGACAAAAGCCGCATTCCCGATGACGAACGCCAGATCCGCTGGCGTGTGACCGGGAACATGCAAAACGGTGACAGGCAGTTCTCCTATGGAAAATTTATCGTCGTCATGGAAAAGGTGATCAAACTGTGAGCCGTCACGGGCAAAGCGCGTTCCAGCATTGAAAATCTTGCCAAAAACTTCCTGTACGCGAATAATATCGGCGCCTATGGCAAGCTTTCCTCCCAGTTTCTCTTGCAGCCAGGGGGCTGCGGACAGATGATCCGCATGAGCGTGGGTTTCAAGCTGCCAGTCAACGCTCAGGCCTTCAGCCACGACATAATCAACGATGGCCTGCGCAGAAGCAAAAGACGTCCGGCCTGCCGCCGCCTCATAATCGAGCACGCTATCAATGATCGCAGCATGCTTGGTGACAGGGCAATGCACGACATGACTTGCAGTATTTGTCGCCTCGTCGAAAAACGTGCAGATAACAGGGGCAGGCGCCTGCCCTTCTTCCACACGGCGGATCTGGGCGCTTGCAGTCTCGATGGCGGCGTCAGTCATGACGTTTACCTCTGGGATTTCGTGCTTTTACAGCATACTTATTATGCTTTAATTTAATTATTAAACTATGTTACGTCAAGGTTTCAGGTTCGGCCCAGAAGATACGCATGACTGATCTTACCTTTCAGGACACTTCATTCCCCCCGCCCCGCATCGGAGACGAGGCACCGGATTTCCGGGCCCGGACCACGCAGGGTGACTTCACGCTAAGCGAACTGCGAGGGCGATGGGTGATGTTGTTTGCCCATCCGGCAGACTTCACCCCTGTCTGCACCAGTGAGTTCATCGCACTGGCACGCTCGGAGGAAGAGTTCCGGGAGATGAACTGCGTTCTGCTGGGCCTGTCGGTCGACAGTCTCCCGGCGCATCTCGCATGGGTAGAGGCCATCCGATCCCGTTTCGGTATCCGCATCCCTTTCCCGATCATCGAAGATCCTTCAATGATCGTCTCTCGCGCTTATGGGATGCTGGATCATGCCGCACAGGACAGCGCGACCGTCCGCGCAGTTCTTGTCATCGATCCGTCGGGATTTATCCGCGCCTCCCTCAATTATCCTGCAAGCGTGGGGCGATCAGTTTCCGAACTGCTGCGCCTGCTTGCAGCTCTTCAGGAGGTGGACCGCAATAATGTCCTGACTCCCGAGGGCTGGTCTCCCGGAAATGACACGATCAAACCACCCGTCCAGACACAGGACGATGTGGCCGAGGCCGGCCCGGCGTGGTTCCTCCGCACGACCTCAGAGCGCTCGTCATGACTATCCTGACGATTGACGAAAGCCGTGCTCTCGCGGAATGGCTTCGCCTCCTCGCGCAGCCCCAACGCCTCATGATCCTCTCTCTTCTTCTGGATGGCAGCCATGCCGTCAGCGAGATTGAAGCCGTAACAGGCATCGGCCAGCCCACATTGAGCCAACATCTCGGGACGCTGCGCCGCGCCGGGCTAATTGAATCCCGCCGAGAATCCCGCACAATTCATTACGGCCTGGCGGAAACAACCCATGCTGCGCGCGCACGCGCACTAATCCTGATGATGCGTAATGGCGCGGAGATCCCTCATACCCCGTCGCCCCCTGCTCCTGAGCGCCCCCGCAGACCAGCGGAAGGCGCAAGGTTTGCACAATTACTACCCAGAACTCCTCGTCATTAGGCCCAAAGGAAAAGCCTGCAGAATATTTTCCTATAATATGCAGCCCTAGAATACCTCGATGGAAACTCACTCGGGGTCAGATGCGCTTTTATTTGCGAGGAGAGACACAATGACCAAAATTCCTGTTATTCTGGCACTTGCTTCCCTTGCTTTTGATACAACGGCATACGCTGCAACACGAGAAGAACAAACGGCAGCATGCAAAGGCGATGCTATCCGTTACTGCGCTTTCTACATCCCAAATGAAGACAAGATATCCGCCTGCATGAAGAAGAACATCGACAGGCTTTCTCCCCGCTGCCGCGCCATGTTCCAGCCAGCGCCAACAGCGAAAAAACCTGAAACTGCCAAGAAAAACCCTAAAGGCTGAGTTTCAACAATACAGCCTTCAGGCAGTCTGTCCGTGTAGTCCGCTGCCTTTTTTCGTGCATTTCGTAGTCTTTTAGGAGGGCGTCGATCTTCTTATTTTCGAAGCCTCATGAAGGCCTGAGGAAGAACTGACCGCATGTCCGGAAAAACTCTCTGCCCTCGCCGAAGCAGAGTGTCTTTTCACCTGATCACTACGTCCAATCAGACGAGAAGCCGGCCCGCTATACTGCGCCGCTCATCTTTCGGGCCACCCACACGCGATGGAGGCCCAGATTAATCACAACACCCACCACAAGATCCACAACCATCGCGTAACCCGCCGTCATCGGGCTGCCGCTCTGGTGAATGAACCATGTGATCAGCGGCTGCGTCGCGCCCCCGAAAACCGAAATCGCCACTGCGTAAAGAATGCCGAAAATATAAGTCCGGCTGACGGAGGGTAAACTCTCCTGGATAATCTTCCAGGTGGTGACTGTTGTCATGGTGGAAAGAACAAACATTGTCGTGTTCAGAGCTGCCTGACTGGCGAGCCCGGGCGACAGGATCGCATAGCGATACAACGGAACGGCAAGCAGTGCTGAAAGCATACCCGGCACGACCAGCAATATCCGCGCATCCCCCAAAATTCGGTCAAACTTGAAGGCCACCGGAATGGCCAGCATTGATATGCCAAGACCGATTGCCATCCCGATCATGGAAATGTTTGCGGGCAAACCCAGAACCGAGACAGCGTAACTGACACCGAATGTCCGCAGATATGTCGATACGGTTGTTGTCACCATGGCACCAAACACCAGGAATGCCGTCCAGACCGGCGCTTTCAGTGTTTCTGGCGGCAGCGGCTCGGCCGTTCCGTGGCCTTCCGACAAAGCAGCCACCGTGTATCGGCGCAGTAAAAGCCCAAAAGGGACAATCACAAGCCCCAACGCGAACGGCACACGCCAGCCCCAGGCATAAAGCGCATCATGAGACAGGATACTGGACAGCACGAGCCCCAGGCTCACGGCGATGAAGGATGCAATCACCTGAGTGAAGGACTGCATGGCGGTGTATGCACCGCGTGCGCCCTCAGGGGCCGCCTGATAGAGCATTGTTGTCGCGGGTCCGACCTCTCCCCCTTCGGAGAAACCCTGAACCAGCCGCGCAACAACGATCAACCCCGGTGCCCATATGCCGATCTGACTCGCTGGTGGTGTGACCGCGAGCAGCAGAGACCCTAGCGCCATAAGACTGAAGGTGAGCATGAGCGCTGCCCGATCCCCCCGGCGCAGCGCATATCGCCCGAACACGAACGCACCAAGCGGCCGTGCCACAAAGCCAACGCCAAACGTGACGAGACTGTAGAAGAGCGCCATGATTTTCCCTTGGCTTGAAGGGAAAAAACTGGCTGCAATCATCGGCGCGAAGAAGGCGTATGCCAGAAAATTATAGAATTCGAGCAGATTACCTGCACACGCTCCAGCGACGATCAGGGCGCGATTAGGCGCGGCGGGGCTTGATGACATGCGCGTCTCCTCGTTGCGAGGTGACAACTAACACCCCCGCCGACATTTCACAAAACCGCTTCAGCCAACCAGTTTCAGAAGGTCACGGACGTCTGAAATTTCAAAATTAGGCTTCAGGCCACGGCAGGCCTGTTCCAGTCCGTGCCCATAAGAGACCCAGCAGACTGCAATTCCTGCGGCCTGCGCAAAGCGGATATCCGTCACGGTATCGCCGACCATCAGGAAATCTTCGATGGCTGCTCCCGGAAACAGCGGAAGAACGCGATCAGTCATCACCCGGGCATCCGGCTTGGCCGGCTGAGACGGCTCGGAGCCCAGAACTGCGGCAACCCTGCCCGTAAGACCGAAGCGCTCAAGGCTCGCATCCACAAAAGGACGATGCTTGTTGCTCAGGATAACCGGCTTGATCCCCAGCCTGTGAAGCCCCTCGATCATCTCTGCCGCGCCATCGAAAAGGAAGGTCTCTTCCTGATCTGCGGCAGGATAATGATTGCGATACGCCGCAATAAAATGCTGCTCCTGCTCAGCCGTACTTCCGGGCATGAGCGTGCGGAACAGTTCACCAAGCGTGGCACCCCGCGCCAACTCCTGAGCCAGCTCTTCCAGCGGCGGTGGAGGCACATCACATTCCTTCAGCGCAACAGCAAGGCTGCGGAGAATGGCAGGCCGCGTCTCAGCCAGCGTGCCATCATAATCGAGCAGAACAATCGGAAAACGTGTCATGGGTGCAGTTTCACCCGGAAAAGCTCCCGTGCGCTACCCCTGCCTTCATGATGATTGCATGTTTCGGCCCTGCAAGCGGCAGAGCGCATAAGACGTGTCTGCGTGATTCAGGGTATAGAAATGAAAATGTTCAACGCCTTCTGCCCGTAATTCCTGGCACAGGCGATCTGCAACCGTAGCGGCCACCAGCGCACGCGTCTGAGGACGCTCATCCAGACCATCGAACAGATCACGCATCCATGCAGGCACACTCGCACCGCACATATCAGCAAACTTCCAGGCCTGTGCCACACTTCCGATAGGCAATATCCCCGGTACGATAGGCTTGGTAATGCCAATACGCGCCGCGCGGTCTCGGAAGCGTAGAAACGTTGATGCCTCAAAGAAAAACTGAGTTATTGCGCGATCGCCGCCAGCATCCAGCTTGGCCTTCAGATGCGCCAGATCAGCCTCCGGACTCAGGGCCGCGGGATGAGCTTCAGGATAGGCAGCCACTGAAATCTCAAACGGAGCGATCTTTCTTAAACCTTCGATCAGGTCCACTGCGCCAACATAACCCTGCGGATGCGGCGTATAGACCCCGTTGGCCTCTGGAGGCGGATCACCACGCAGGGCCACGATGTGCTTCACACCGGCATCCCAGTAGGCACGTGCTACCGCTTCCACCTCTCCTTTCGAGGCCCCTACACAGGTGAGATGTCCAGCCATGGGGACGCCCGTCTCGCGCACCATGTCCTTGAGTGTGGACAACGTCCGATCTCGTGTGGAACCGCCTGCACCGTAGGTGACGGACATGAAACGTGGCCCGAACCCTGCAAGCGTGCGGGAGGTTTGCAGAAGTGATTCCGCCCCTTTTTCAGTTTTAGCCGGGAAGAATTCGAACGAAATTTCGGGACCGGCAACGGTCCGGGTCTGTGCGGGCATGTGCCGGCTCCTTGGTATCGAAAAAATATCAGGCTGAGCGAGAAGCGAGCCAGAGTTTGACAGTCAGCTCGCCATCGAGGGCCACGGGCTCTGAAGGCACCAGCCCTGCGGATCTGAACCACGCCGCCATCTGCGCGTCTCCAAACCCCAGCCTCAGATGGGCGTCACGTGTGCGAAGTTCCTCGCGGCCATGAGACGCGAAATCGACCACCAGAAGCCGTCCGCCATCGTCGAGAATGCGGGCGGCCTCCACGATCGCAGCAGCCGGATGCTGTGCATAATGCAGAACCTGATGCATGACCGCGAGATCAGCCGATTTCTCCGGCAGCGGCAGGGAATAAAGATCTCCCTGCCTCAGTTCGGCACAATCGGGGTAAGTCGCGAGCTTTGTTCGCGCCAGGCGAAGCATTGACGGACTGCGATCAAATCCGATTGCAGATTCTGCCCCTGCTCCCAGAAGCTCCAGCATCCGGCCCGTACCAGTTCCGATATCCACCAGTCTGCGAAACGGACGATCCGCGAGAACCCTGAGGATTGCAGCCTCAACATCATGCTCTGCAACATGGAGGGAGCGGATGGCATCCCACTCAGCAGCATGCGTTTCAAACCAGTCTTCGGCCGCAACCGCACGAACATCACGAACTGCCTGAAGCCGGATACGATCAGCCCGGATATCGGGAGAGTCGCGCCCGGCCCACCGATCCATGGCCGCGAAAGCCGGAGCGACGTCATCCTCAGGCCCCAGCGTCAGGAAGACCCAACTTCCCTCCTTGCGGCGTTCGGCCAAGCCGGCGTCCACAAGGATTTTGACGTGCCGCGAAATGCGGGGCTGACTTTGCCCCAGCACCTGCGCCACCTCTCCCACAGACAGCTCCATCTCACGCAAAATAGCGAGGATGCGCAGCCTAGTGGGGTCCGCGAGGGCCTGAAAAATAGTCAGAGCATGATCCATTTCTAATTCATATAACGAGTTCTTTATATGCGCAATCCATATTGAATCTATTTTTAGAACGATACGATTGAACCTCTGTCATGATTCCATGGGCCATGTTTTTCGGATTACGGCTTAGAGTGAAGCCGGCGCAAAACCGGCACTGCCCCCGCAACTGTCAGCGGAGAGTGCTGATCCAGACGCTGAACGATCTCTCCGACGAGTGGACGGAGTACCCGATCAATGATCGTCTCTCCTTTATCCGTTTCTTCGGCCTGAGACTGTCGGACCGTGTACCTGACGCCAAAACTGTCAGGCTGTTACAACCTAGCTGGGGGCGATTGAGAGGGGCTGCTGGATACAACCAATACGGCCTCAACCATTTGGGCTGATACAGCCTATCGCTCAAACGCCAATGAGGGTTTTATGGGCATAGAGGGTTTCATCTTGAAGGTTCACAGGGGAAAAGTCGCATTTCAAGACGATGCCCCGCCATCTCCAGCGGTTCAACGCGGGCAAGTCAGTGCTCCGATCCCACGTCGAGCAGGTCTTTGCCGATCAGAAACCGCAGACGGGGCTGGTTATCCGAACAGTAGGCATAAAACGAGCCATAATGAGGATCGGTCTGACCAATATCGTCTATAATATGCGCCGCTTCCTCTTCCTGCAGAGCAAGTAAGTATGTTCGAGGAAAACGTCAGATTTGATATCACAACAATTCTGGGAATTCGGAACAAGATAAGATGTTCGACGGCAATGGTTTCTTCATGGCCCGATTGGCCGGGCCCAGTCATACCTGATTTCAGACTATGACTCCTGCCAACCTAGCATACTCCTTATCCTCCTACCTTTCCGAAGAGATAGTGGAAGACACATAGATCGGTGAAATTATCGGCTCTTTGATAAAAAAGGGGGGTTAGCCCCCATCTCCGAGATCGCGGTTTTCGTGGAAGCCATGCCGGAGATAATGTTGAAGTGCCCCCAAAGCGTAGCCATGAACGTCGGGGTTCTTCCGTAAATATGCTGTGTTATCCCAAATACGCGGTACAAGTCCGGGCCTTTCTATGACGACGGTCTCCGTGCAACCGGGCCCAACAGAAAGGCGCACGTCGTCATCATATTGGTGAAGATAGTCCTTCTGAGACATAAAGAGAGAGGCGACAAGATGCGCCCCTTCCGCGCGCGGGATATTGCCGTAAGCGCGGAGTGCATCGAGATCATCGACGTCGACCAAGCCGGAAAGCTTGTTTTTCAGGCGCGCGCGCCAATTTTCAAATGGCCGATTATGGTTGTGTAAGTATGTCAGTCGCGTTGACTGGTACCCGGCGTGCCGCCTTGAAACTGGCTCGTGGTGGCCGTCAGTGAATGGGACGCCAGAAAGCCTTTGTGAAAATGGCGTATGGGTGCGTACCAGTCAGGTCGCTCAGGAACATTGAAGAGCGACGTCTCAATACGAAACGCAGAATGTCTGCCTAGCAATTCTTCGAAGGCTGTATGGATCTTCTGCTTATCCAGACTTAAGCCGTTTTCGGTAAATACGCCCAAAAGCTCATCGCAGTCGACCGGAAGCGCGAAATCGTAGTTATATTCCGCGTCCCAGTGATGAACAATGTTGCCGATATGACCGCCCTTACGCAAAAAATCATGGTGTGTATTCAGATGCCAATAAATATGGGTTCCGCGCGCTTCGGCGTCTTTCAGGAGCGATAATGTCCATGGGTCTGATGATCCGTTATCCATGATCGACAGATTTTCAAATCCGAAAAGACCAGAATAATGAGTTAGCCAGCGGGCCAGCATATCCCCTTCATCACGTTGCATCATCACGCAACGAACAATTGGCATCAGACCTCTCCATCGTAAAATCGCAAGCCCGATGTTCGCTTCTGGGGCAAGTTATTAGTGTAATCGTTTATGGCACGGATAGCTGTACAAAATACGCACGGCAATGAGCATGGAAAAGATGTCCCTGCCAGAAGCAGCAGCGCAGACAATCGAGAGGCGCAACCTCTGGGTCAATCCGGATTGCAATCTCAAAACCTGCAAATGACCCGAAGTCGGGACCGCACTCGCAAGCAGGGTATCATGCCTGTTCAGGCATGGCAGCAAGTTGCGGCATGTGATCTTCAACCCAGTTCGCCAGACATTCGACATGAGCCGCAGCCTCATGCCCCAGATCGGTCAGGGTATACTCCACGTGAGGGGGCACCACAGGATAGCTCCTGCGCGTCAGAAGCCTATCTCCTTCAAGCTGCTGCAATGTCTGTGTCAACATGCGTTCACTGACGCCGTTTACTTTGCGGCGCAACTCGCTGAACCGCAAAGTGCCGGATTTCAGGGCAATCAGCGTCAGAACACCCCAGGTACTCGTCATGTGCTTCATCACGGTTCGCGATGGGCACTTCATCGCGAACACGTCGCCGCGCATCATACGATCCGAGAGGTGAACAGGTTTATGAGCCAATTTCCATACTTACTTTTATGTTGGTACTTCCTGAAAGGAAGTTAGGGACCTAAATCGGAGGAGACAACCCTCAGCACTGGAAAAAACGATGTACGCTGTTACCGGAGCCTCTGGCCAACTGGGCCGCCTCGTCATTGAAAATCTTCTTGGAAAAGTGGCGCCAGAAAAAATCGTCGCTCTTGCGCGCGATCCAGCAAAGATCGCAGACCTCAAAACACGTGGCATCACAGTCCGTACGTTTAACTATGACTCGCCCTCAACACTCGCCCCCGCACTTGAGGGTGTCGAACACCTGTTAGTCATTTCCTCAAGTGAAGTTGGCCGTCGTACGGAACAGCATCGCGCCGTGATCGAAGCCGCAGCTGTGTCAGGTGTTACGTTCCTCGCATACACGAGCATCCTGCATGCAGACACCAGCCCATTGGGGCTTGCAGTTGAACACCTCGCCACCGAGGCACTTCTGGAAAAATCAGGCGTGCCATATGCGCTTCTGCGTAACGGCTGGTACACTGAAAATTATACTGCCAGCGCACCCATTGCGCTCCAACATGGCGCCCTTCTGGGCAGCACAGGCAATGGCCGCATCTCGGCAGCCAGCCGCGCGGATTATGCAGAAGCCGCCGCAATCGTCCTGACGCAAGCCAACCCTGCAAAAGCCATCTATGAACTGGCAGGTGACGAGAGCTTCACACTGGCCGATTTCGCACAGGCAATTACGGATATCAGCGGCAAGCCCGTCGAATATCATGATCTGCCAGAAGCGGAGTACAAGGCTGCACTTATTAGCGCAGGCCTCCCGGACTGGCTGGCCGAACTACTGGCGAACAGTAGCGCCAGAGCATCTGGTGGCGCGCTGTTCGATGACAGCCATACGCTGAGCAGCCTTATCGAACACCCGACGACACCAATGCGCAGCACGTTGGAAAAAGCGCTGCAAGCCTGAAACCTGTCGCGCCCCCTATGAGCGGGGCGCGATTTACAGATCAGGGTGTTGCTTCAACGAGCTTTTTTACGCCCGGCAGGATGGCAATCAGCAATCCGCCCGGAGGCTGAGGTAAGTTCAAGGAAAAAATGTGGTTGGAGGAATTGCGGAACATCTCTTCCTGATCAGCAATCAGACGATCTGCATCCATCCGCCATGGCTTGTTCCCCGTACCATCCAGCGCCCTCAGGCCCACCCGGGCAAACGCAGACAGCGTCTGGGAGGCTGGCAATGCGTCCTTCAGAGCCGCGTTGTCTTTCGCAATCGCTTTGAAAGCGTCGTCGTTATCGGCCCAGATCTGAAGCTGCGCACGTAATGGAGCGGCTAGGCTTTTCTCGCCCTGAACATAACGCCCAGCCATCTCGTTGAAGCGTATTGCTGCAAAGGAATCCGGGGCGGCGATCGCGACGGGCGCCGAAAGCATTGCGTCGCCTGTCGGGGCTGCAAGGTGATTCAGTGCGTAATTCCGAACCGGGACCGTAGCCTGCGTCAAAACTGCCAGCGGGCCAGTATGACCAGGTGCAAGAGCATCGATCATCGCGTTTTCGTGCTGGGATGCCTGAAGGCCCGTCGCTTCCAGTTCAGCCTGTACCAGCGGCAGACGACGCTCCATGTCATCGACATCACGCACGGAAGCCGGAGACCAAAAACGCTCGGCAACCGCAGCCGTCCGAGGCCATAGCCGCGCATCGAGCATTTGCTCGCTGACAATTTCGGTCCACAGCGTCGCCTCTCCTCCCATCACGAGCGCCTGCTGCCGCGCATCAAGAGGCGGAGCATTGGGATCTTTCAGGAACGGTGCAAAAAATGGTGTGAGCTTCTTATGAACAGCTTCGAGCTGTTCTGGCAGAAGGCCATCCGCACGTGTATCATACGGATCAATCAAATAATGCTGACGCGCAGGCTGAAGCAGGTCGAGATAATATCCCGATGAGACGACCACAGGATGGCCAGCCTGGGTTGCCGACCCTGTCCATTTGGAACCGCGCCACCCTTCAACAACAACATTTTTGGGAATAGGTGCTTCACTGACCTCGTCCCAGCCCATCATGATCTTGCCCTGATTGGCCAGAACGCCCTCGACCTGTGCCGTAAAAGCTGCCTGCAATGATGCTGGGTTCTGAAAACCATGAGCTTTCATATAAGCCGCGATCGCAGGGTTTTTCGTCCACTGAGAGCCGACAACCTCGTCCCCGCCCGCGTGGAAATAACGATCGGGGAAGAGCGCGCCCATTTCGCCAAACAACGCCCGAACGAACGACAAGACCTTGGGATTAGTGGGATCAAGGGCCGCGTTATTGAGGTTTTCACCCTTCTGAGTACCGTCCGGCAGTGGCTGCGCACCAAGCTCTGGATAACTCTGGACAAGCGCATGGGCATGTCCCGGCACATCAAATTCCGGCACCACGCGAATACCGCGATCAGCCGCATAGACCACGATCTCGTGGATCTGTGCCTGCGTATAGAATTCTCCGTGAGAGCCTACAGTCTGAAGCTTTGGAAACAGATGGCTTTCTACCCGGAAACCCGTTCCGTCGCTCAGGTGCCAGTGAAGCACATTGAGCTTCACCAGTTCCATCGCATCGAGCTGTCGCTCAACAGTCTCAACGGAAGCAAAATGACGCGACACATCCATCAACACGCCACGCCACAGGAAACGCGGCGCGTCATCAATATGGACACGTTCGATCTCTGCACCCTTGGGCGTCTTCTCAACAAGCTGCAGCAACGTCGCCAGACCATGAATAAGGCCTGCCGGACCATCCGCCTCAAGATGCGCACCATGGCTGGTTGTGGTGAGAGTGTAGTGTTCTTTTTCCTGAATCGTCAGGAAAGCCGGATCCTCAGCAACATGGATTTGAACCACATAAGGCTCACCGTTTCCCGCAGGACCCGCGATACGCGATAGACGCGTAATGAAACGGGTTGTGGCACGCTGCATGAGAGCCGTTGGATGTGTAACCCAGACAATGCGCATACCTCCCGTCAGGGGCGTGGAACCGTTGGGCATGGACATGGAAGACGGCACGGGCATCAAAGCCGGAGCGGCATGCGCCATCATGCCAAAAGCCGTTCCCGCAAGCAGGAGAGATGCTGCGCCAGCCCTGCGCAGGCAGGTCAGGAAGCGGGGGCGTCGGGTAACGGTCATTCAGGCCTGCTCTTTTTCGTCCAGAACGGTATGTGAAACGATTCCTTACAGCCTCACAACCCCCCGTGATAAGCCGTGCCGCCTCAGCCCGGGGGAAGCGCTGCCAGCATCCGCCCAGCGTCTGCCTCGGAGAGGGAGATTCCGTAAAATTCACTGTAAAACTGACGTATTCTTTTCACCATGTCATCGGCATCAACATGCCCGCTCTGGACAAGCTGTCGCGCCCACGTCACCTGAAGCATGAGTTCCGGGCTATAGCGATCCCACGGGAACAGCCCGGCCGGATTGCGATAGACTTTCCCGTTACGCACTGCCGACACCTGAGACCACAGCGGCGCGCCCTTCAGACCAGACGGGTCTCCTGCGCCAGCGCCGACAATAATGATATCCGGATTCCAAGCCAGAACCTGCTCAATGGACACAGGCTGCTTATTGCCATGCACACCATCGGCAGCGTTACGACCGCCTGCCGAACGGATCCACTGATCAATGATGGTTGAATCCCCGTCCACCCGAAGCGGATGCAGGGATTCAACATGGAGCACTCTGGGACCATTCGGGTTGGTCTGGAAGCCGGACACGGTTTTCAGGAATGCTGCCCGATATTCCTGTGCCCGCTTTGTTGCCAGCGACGACTGGAGCAAGGTTGCGGTGGAGTCCACGCAGTCCAGCAGGCCGTCGAAGCGGTCAAAACCTTCTTCCACCACATTCAGCCCCGCCCGACTAAGAGGATCAGCAGCGTGGCCCGATGCCGTGACGAACACGAGATCAGCATGAAGTTTCAGTAGCTCTTCAGCGTTAAGCGCGCCTGGGTCGAGAGTTTCAGCTCTTCCCAGAGCGGGGACCAGATGAAACATCCATGGCAGCATGGAAGGACGCGCCACAGTCGCCACGATGCGGTCCTGCGCACCGAGCATGACCAACATAGCGTTATGGGCATACCACCCTTCTGCAATACGGGTCGGCGGCGCGGCTTTCGCAATACCAATACCAGCGATGAGAACCGAGAGAGCCAGAACAGAGCCGAAACGCCGTAGCAATGTCACGTGCCTACTTCTCCATAGTGAAAAAACGGCTGCCTTCATGGTCAACCTGCTTCAGGGAAACGCCATAAAGACGCGACATATGCTCAGCCGTTACAACATTCTGGGGCAACCCGTCAGCCACGATGTGACCGTCGTCCAGAACCAGTACCCGGCTTGCTGGCGCAAACAGCTCCTCCGGACGATGGGACGTCAGCAGGATCAACCGCCCTTCCGCAGCGAACTCGCCCAGCAGACTCATCAACCTAAGCTGATGGCCATAATCAAGCCCCGTCATGGGTTCGTCCAGCAGCAAGGCTTTTGCCTCCTGCGCCAGCGCACGGGCCAGAACCACACGTTGTCGCTCTCCTCCCGAAAGCTGGGTTACCGGACGCTCTGCCATCTCCTGCAAACCCAGACGGGCCATCGCATGATCTACAGCTGCATGATCTTCTGCCCGCAACGCACTACCGAGCCCCGTATGTGGAACGCGCCCTAACTCAACCATCCGCCGGACGCTGTAGGGAAAGGCAGCCGTATGAGACTGTGGAACGTATGCCAGTTGCTGAGCGACCGAGCTGGCGGAGTATGCTCCCAACGGCTTTCCTTCAAGCAGGACATGTCCCCTGTCAGGCTTGAGCAAGCCAAGTAGAATCCGCAGCAGGGTGCTTTTTCCCGCTCCGTTCAAGCCAAGAAGACCTACCAGCTCTCCCGCTCGCAAAGACACCGACACATTATCCAGAACAGTTCCGCAGCGGCCTCTGCGCAAACAAACTCCCTCACAGGCCAGCAGGTCAGCGTTCACAGAAAGCCCCCACGGAGGCGACGGAGCACCAGGACGAAAGCGAGCGCGCCAAACAGTTCGGTCACAATTCCCAGCGGGATTTCGCCTGATGTCAGCGTGCGGGCGCACATATCCGCAAGCACCAGCCCCGTGGCGCCCAGCAGCGCGCAGACAGGCATCATATGTCGATGCTCTGCCCCTACCATAAGTCGTGCAATATGCGGCACCAGAAGGCCCACCCAGCCAATGATGCCCGCCATAGAAACGGTCAGCGCGCAGGCGAAGGTCGCCAGCACAATCAGGAGTGGCCGCAATACGCTGACCGGAACGCCCAGACTGCGCGCCTCATCATCGCCAAGCGACAGAACGTCCAGAACTGGCGCGGCGCGGATCAGCAGCACCGTCAATGCAATCAACAGAGGCGCCAGCCAGTATATTTCCTGCCAGCTTACATCTGAAAGACTACCCAAAAGCCAGTTTACGATCGCAGGCAGTTGGTCCAGTGGATCAGCCAGATATTTCACCAGCGAGAGAAGCGACGTGAACAGCGCGTTGCTGATCAGACCACCGAGCAGCAGGGTCAGCAGCCCCCCCTCGGGCAGAAGCCCCGCAACCGAAAGCCCAACTCCCACAGCAAGCAGAGCACCTGCAAACGCGCCCAACTGAACAATAAACGCTGAAAGACCCAGTACGATCGCCAGAGCAGCACCGAAGGCTGCGCCACTCAAAACCCCAAGAAGCCCTGGAGACACGATGGGATTTCGGAAAACGCCCTGATACACAGCCCCGCCACAAGAGAGCGCGCTGCCCACCAGAACCGCCGCAACAAGGCGGGGTAATCGGGCCTGGAATACGACGGCATCAGCGGCCGCATCCTGAGCTTTCACCAGATGAAGCGAATGACCGATAACACCAAGAACCTGAAGCAGGGAAAGCGGATAGCGCCCTACACACAGTGCAAGCACGAAAGCGGCGCACAGACAGATGGAAATCAGGGGAAACAGCCATCGTACACGATGAGACAGAAATACGGATTTCGTGTCTGCAGAAACTGAAACAGAGTTACGGATCACCGAGGAGACAGTTTAACAATAGAAAGATTCAAATCGTGCTCTACGAAAATTACAGAATGGGAGACGGAAAATACTTTCATATCGAAGAAGATATGAAGAGGAATATCACGCATCTACTCTGTCACTTTCCATATCTTACAGTTTCCTTACACCGATCCGAGTGTGGCAACAAAGACGCGCCTCTACACGAAATAATCATTTCTGCGACAATAAGACCGATTTTGATCAGCCTCAATCTTTCAATTTTTCGTTTTATGCCATATTTTGCAATCAATTGCCGTCCCCGAGAGGACGGACGGCCTTTTAACAGCGCCGGGACAGTACCACTATGCTCAAACGAATAGCCGCCATTGCCGTGGGCCTTGGTGCAGCGGGTGGCATCGGTTTTTTTGCCTATGCGTGGTATCCCGCCATTGCACCGGTCGCTCGCCCTGCACCCTCTTCCTTCTCCCCTGATGCCGTCAAACGCGGAGCGCTGGTTGCAGCAGGTGGATATTGCGCCGAGTGCCATACACGCACCGACAATGGTGGCGGCCCTGTTATGGCTGGCGACTACAAGATGGAAACGCCATTTGGCGACATCTTCTCGTCCAACCTGACACCAGACCCAGAAACGGGCATTGGCAACTGGTCTGAAGCTGCTTTCAAGCGTGCCATGAACCTGGGTATTGCCCGCGATGGCAGCCAGCTTTATCCGGCTTTCCCGTTCGATCATTTCACCAAGGTCAATGATCAGGACGTCTCGGATCTTTATGCATATCTGATGAGCCAGCCTGCTGTTCATCAGGAACCCCGCAAGAACACGGTTCCTTTCCCGATCAACATCCGCATCACGGGACAGGGCTTCTGGAAGCTGCTGTTTTTCAAGCCAGGCCGTTACCAGAACGACCCGAAGCATGATGCAGAATGGAACCGTGGCGCGTATCTCGCAATTGGTGATGCCCATTGCGGCGCATGCCACACGCCACGAAATCTTCTTGGCGCTGAAAAATCCGGCAGCGAATATGATGGTGCTGTGATCGATGGCTGGATTGCTCCGCCATTGAACGAGCACAACCCGACACCCGTCGTGTGGACCGAAGAAGAGCTGTTCCAGTATCTGCGCTTCGGCGTGGCTCCGCTGCATGGTTCGGCCGCAGGCCCCATGTCCCCGGTCCCGCATTCGTTCCTGTCCCAGCTTCCGGAATCCGATGTGCGGGCCATTGCGCATTATTATGCGGATGTGGACCATGCAGCCACGCGCTCCAGCGGCGACGCAGCAGCCGTCACGCGTGCAATGCAGATGTCAGGCCGCAACCTGACAGGCCCGCAGACGCAGGATGCTGATGCGCGCCTGTATCAGGCAGCCTGTGGCGCCTGCCATTACAACTCTGGCCCGGCGCCGGTCTCCGGCCGCCCGGAACTGGCTCTGAACAATGCACTCTGGCTTGATGAGCCCAACAACCTCTATCAGGTGATGCTCCATGGCATTGGCGCAAAGGAAGGTCAGGATGGCATTGCCATGCCGAGCTTCTATGCCGGTCTGACAGACCATGACATGGCCCGCATCGCTGCGTATTTGCGCCGCACGCGCACAACTCTCTCCCCCTGGACGGATCTGGAAAAGAAGGCTGCGCAGGCGCGCGCCACGCTGAAGACGCCGCCCATCAACGCCTCGCACTGATCCGGGCAGGACAGGGAATACAGAACATGACGACGAAATTTGAACTCAACGGGCAGCCTGTCTCGGTCGATGCACCAGACGATACACCACTATTGTGGATCATCCGTGACGAACTGAACCTGACAGGCACGAAGTTCGGCTGTGGCATCGGGGAATGCGGCGCCTGCACTGTTCATGTGGGCGGTCGGGCAACGCGCTCCTGCATCACACCACTTTCCTCCATTGAAGGCGCGGCGATCACGACGATCGAAGGCCTTGATCCGGAAGGAAATCACGTTGTGCAGGTCGCCTGGCGGGATCAGCAGGTCCCGCAATGCGGATACTGCCAGTCTGGCCAGATCATGCAGGCCGCAAGCCTGCTGAAAGACTATCCACAGCCAAGCGACGATCAGATCGATGGCGTCATGGGAGGCAGTCTGTGCCGCTGCATGACCTATGTCCGTATCCGCAAGGCCATTAAGGACGCTGCGGGCAAACAGGGAGGCGCTACCAATGGGTAAGCTCGAACAGCTGGCCAAGGCCGGAAACAAGCCTCAGCTTTCCCGTCGTGGTTTTCTCATGACCGCAGCGGGCGCCGGACTTATGTTCGGATTTGCCCGAAAGGCCCAAGCCGCACAGACCATGCCTTCCGCAATGCCAACGGAAGCCGCATTTGAGCCCAACATCTGGTGCGCCATCGCACCCGATGGGTCTGTGAACGTCAACATCGTTCGGGCCGAGATGGGCCAGCATGTCGGAACTGCCCTCGCCCGCATCATCGCGGACGAGATGGAAGCCGACTGGGATCACATCAAGATTACCGAAGTCGATACAGGCCCGAAATTTGCAGGTAAATTTGTAACGGGTGGTTCCTGGTCAGTCTGGGACACGTGGGACACGTTCCGTCAGGCTGGAGCGGCTGCACGCACAATCCTGGTCGAGGAAGGCGCAAAGCTCCTTGGAACCACGCCGGACAAATGCACGGCCCGCAACGGCATCGTGACAGCTGGCTCCAAGACAATTTCCTATGGCGACATCGTCGCGCAGGCGAAGCCAACACGCAGCTTCACACCTGAGGAAATGGCCAAACTGCCGCTCAAGCCCGCTTCCGAGCGCCGCATGATCGGCAAAGAGGTCGCGGCTCTCGATATTCCAGACAAAACAACAGGCAAGGCCATCTACGGCATTGATGTGAAGCTGGACGGGATGGTCTATGGCCGTCCGAAAATGCCGCCCACACGCTATGAGGCGAAGGTCGTTTCCGTGGATGACACGGAAGCCAAGAAGATCCCCGGTTATATCCGCTACGTAGTTCTGGAAGATCCGTCCGATATCGTGCCGGGCTGGGTTGTAGCACTCGGCAAGACATACCCTGCTGCAATGCGTGCCGCCGATGCCCTTAAGGTACAGTGGACGCCTGGCCCCACGATCAAGGTTTCGGAAGCGGACATCATCGACCATGCCCGCACGCTGGGTAAGGATGCGAAGAACGGCACACACGTCTTTAACGATGACGGCGTGGATGCCACCTTCAAATCCGCAGCCAAGGTGATAACTGCGGAATACACCTGCGCTTCCGTCGCGCATTATCAGCTGGAACCCCTGAATGCCGTTGCTCGGCATATTGACGGAATGTGGGAAATCCATGCTGGTAATCAGTGGCAGTCACTGGTTTTGCCGCAGCTCTCCAAAGCCCTTCAGGTTCCTGAAGAGCAGATTGTCATGCGCTCCTATCTGCTGGGTGGTGGGTTTGGACGTCGTCTGAACGGCGATTATTCCATTCCTGCGGCCCTTGCTTCAAAGGCAATCGGTGGCGCGCCAGTCAAGCTGATCCTGACGCGCTCAGATGATATGGCGTTCGACTCCATCCGCTCCCCGTCGTTGCAGACCATCAGCGTGGCACTGGATTCCAGCGGCAAGAAAATCTCTGCCATGAACTACACGGCGACGGCTGGCTGGCCGACCCAGGTCATGGCGCCCGCTTTCCTTGCCAAAGGTCTGGATGGAAAATACGATCCGTTTGCTCTCTCTGGTGCTGATCACTGGTACGAAACCGGCCCGACACGCGTCCGCGCGATCAGCAATGATCTTGCGAACCGCACTTTCCGTCCGGGCTGGCTGCGTTCGGTAAGCGCAGGCTGGACGCCATGGGCGCTTGAATCGTTCATTGACGAAGTGGCTCATGCTACGGGTCAGGACCCGGTGGAGCTCCGCCTGTCCATGTTCACCGCAACCGGCCGTAACGCCGGTGAGGCACCGAACTCCACGAATGGCGCCCATCGTCAGGCAGCAGTCGTGCAGAAGCTGGCCGAGAAGATTGGCTGGGGCAAGACACAGCTCCCGGCCGATACGGCTCTGGGTATTGCCACCAGCTTCGGTCAGGAGCGCGGAATGCCAACCTGGACCGCAGGTGCCGCACAGGTGCATGTGGATCGCAAGACAGGGATCGTGACATGCCAGAAGCTCTGGCTTGTGATTGATGCCGGTACGATCGTTGATCCGGGTGGCGCGCTCGCTCAGACCGAGGGCGCCGCTCTCTGGGGCCTGAGCATGGCTCTGTTCGAAGGCACAGAGATCGTCAACGGCACGATCAAGGCCACGAACCTCAACAACTACACGCCACTACGGATCCCCGATGTGCCAGATATGGACATTGAGTTCGTGGAAAGCGCCGAGAAGCCCATGGGTCTTGGTGAGCCGGGTGTGACGGTGATCGCTCCTGCCATTGGCAATGCGATTTTCCGTGCCGTCGGTGTTCGCATGCGTCATCTGCCAATGCGCCCGGCGGATGTCCTGCGAGAGCTGAACAACCACACGGTCTGAGGTTTTCAACCTCAATCAAAGAAAAAGCCTGCCCTTTCTGGGGCAGGCTTTTTTGTATCCAGCGCCGGGAGTGAAGAACGCAGATATTAGAGTGAGGGCGCGCTGAACGTATCGCATCGATTGATATCACCAGACTCCAGACCCCGTCTGAACCACGAAACGCGCTGAGCCGAGGTGCCATGGGTAAAGCTGTCAGGCACGACATAACCCTGCGCTTTTCGCTCCAGACGGTCATCCCCCACCGCAGAAGCCGCGTTCATGCCTTCCTCAACGTCGCCGGTCTGAAGAATATTGCGTGCATCATTGGCACGCTTGGCCCAGACACCGGCGAAGCAGTCTGCCTGTAACTCGGTACGAACGGATGAGCCTGCGGCACCGCGCACAGACATCCCACTATTGCGATCGACCTGCTTCATGATGCCAAGTTCGTTCTGAACATGATGTCCGATTTCGTGTGCCACGACATAGGCCTGCGCGAAGTCGCCGCTAGCCCCAAGCCTGTTTTTCAGGTCCTGAAAGAAACCAAGATCCAGATAAACTTTCTGGTCGGCGGGGCAATAGAAAGGCCCTACGGATGTCTGGGCATACCCACACGCAGACTGAACGCCACCCGTGAAAAGCACCAGCCGCGGATCATGATAGGTGCGGCCCATCTGCTGGAAATAGGCGGTCCACACGTCTTCCGTTGACCCCAGAACACGCGCGATGAAACGCTTTTCCGGGTCATTGGCTGCCACCTGCGTATGATTTTTCTGTGACGCAGGCGCACTGGAGGATGGGGCATTGTTCAGGAGGTTGAGCACAACCTTGGGATCGACGCCAAAGTAAAGCGCGCCCAACACAAGAATGAGGCCACCAAGACCGCCAATTCGCAGAGGTGTTCCACCGCCCCCACCACCTGAACCGCGCTGATCATCAACGTTGCTGCTCTCCCGTTCATCGTCCAGACGCATACAGCCCTCACCCCGTCATAGTCCTCCCGAAGGGGACGTCATTACGACACACGCGTATTTCCCCAGCGCTGCCGTTGCGTGGGAGAGTGTAATTCGGAACTTAGTGCGTCCGGTCAACCGTTACAGCAGATGCCGTATTTCTCTTGACGGACTCTATTCCCACATCACGCGCACTCTCACTGCTGTACAGCTGACTTGTGCCGATCACCTGTCCATTGGCGGCTTTGAGATTGAACATCGGCTTTCCGGACGACGAGATTTTGCGCTCGTAATGGGCGTCATTCGACGCGTTGGCATGCACAGACGCAATACCATTCACCGCACTGGCTTTCTGCCGGTATCCCTCACTCGAGAGAATGATCTCTCCGTTGCCTGCCTTCAGACGGAAACGGAATTCTCCGCCATGATCAATGTAAAGCTCGAATTTTGAACTCATGGAACACGTCCTTCCCGAGAAACAGCCCCCTCACAAAACACGACCAACATGGCGCCTGAAGGGCGTTGGCGGACAACCATATCGGGCATATCAACGGCGGAGGTACGGAACTTCCTTGCATGTCAGTGCAGCACCATCATCCATCTCATTGATGAACGTCGCCTCCTTGCCTTTGCTCCACCAGACATACTGGGCACCGGCATATTTTGCGCCGTCTGCAGCTATGACATTAGAAAAAACCTGCATCTCGCCATCAACCGGCAACACAGCGAGATGAATATTTCCTGCATTGATGTAGTCGACCTTCACGAAATCCTTCGGAAGAATTCCCATCAGCTTTTTCTGGGCGTCTGTTGCCACACCGTCCGGCTTGCACGAAAAAAGCGCAGGTTGGTGGCTGACTTTCTGAGTGCCATTTACAGGGATCGTAATAACCTGCGCAGAGGGCGCGGCCAGAGCAACGGAGCTTGAAAAAGCCATACCCAGCAGCAAGCCGAAACAGAATGTTTTTCGCATGAAATTCTCCTCCTGCATAAAACGCCTTAAGGAAAAATTCGTTGCCCGCTTTAGCCGCTTTTACAAAGGGAGCGGGAGGTCAGGTCAGCGAGTCAGGTCACGGTAGAACCGGTCCAGTTTTGGAATTTGCTGATCCAGAGAGAACCCTGAAAGATCCCAGGCGCCCCGCGGGCAACCATAAAGCTCGTGCAAACCGTCAGAAAGCGCCTGTATATTCTGTGGGGCGACGAGACAATCCGGGTTATTCTTTAAAATATCCAGCACACCCCCGGACGCCGCTGCACGAACCGGCAATCCAGCGCCCATGGCCTCAAGCAAAACAAGCCCAAAAGGCTCATGGCGCGACGGCAGGACAAACGCATCAAGTCCTGCAAGCGCATCTGGCATATCCGTTCGAAAACCGGTGAAGATCACACGCCCGGTCCCTTTGCTTTCCTCTTCAAGGCGCGGCCGCTCCGGGCCATCCCCTATCATCAAAAGAACTGCGTTTTCCGGCAATGCCGCCAGACGCCATGCCTTGAGCAGGAGCGAAAAGTCTTTTTCCTCCACCATCCGCCCAACTGCGCCGAACACAAAACAATCATCGCTCAGGCCCCATTCCTGTCGCAGATTGCGCCTGAGTACCGCTTCCTCTTCAGGGGAGCGGGTCGGCGCAACCGTCCAGTTCGGGATTAGCGTGGAGCGCGCCTTCTGCTGCGGTGGCAACGTATTCTGCTGCCAGCTCGCAATACAGATCAGGCCGTCATGAACGCCGTAGCTTCTGGCGCGGTAACTGGTGTGCAGGGTGGCCACCAGTGGGGTACCATTCCAGATGCCAGCCCGTTTCAGCCATGTCGCCCGTGCGGAAGCGCGACCGAGATGGGTGTGCACCACATCAAATCCGCCTTTTCGCACCAGCTTAGCCAGTTTCAGCAGATATCCCCCCCGGCCAGCCCTGATCACGTTCAGGCCCGGGGGAAGAACATCCGTAATATCTCCACCCGTCAGACGATCACGCGTCTGGTTTTCCAGCAGAAGCGTGACGTCGCTATCGGCCATCTGAGCCGAAACCAGCTCCGCCACATGTCGTTCCGTCCCGGCAAATTCATGGGTTGAAAGACAATGAAGAACCTTCAGAGACCTTGGGATGATCTTATCTTTCCAGTAGGCCACAGCCCTTCAATGACATTGCCTTGCCGCATGGAAACACGCTGTCTTGGCGGACGTGGCTGGCAGGCTACGAAATAAAGTCCAACCACAAAAAGAAGCTGCGAAAGCGTCGTCAGCTGCGCTGGCAGCCAGTATGGCGCGGCAACGGACATTCCACGATAAGCAACATACACGAGGAAAATGATCGAAATTACACGCATCGACATCAGCAGTGGCCGCAATGGATTCAGCGCATTCGCACGTACCACATGGCGTGATTTCTGGAGCCCCAGAAAGAATGCCATTCCCATGAGCCAGACAAGGATCGTATCGATCACGTCTCCAACCGTCGCCCCCATCACGAAAATAGGGATCAGCAGCGAGAGGCCATAAAACAAAAGGGAGCCAAGCTGACAGCTCATCCCCAGTTGCAAAGCAGGAATACTCTCAGGCAGGCGGTCTGCGACAGGCTGAAAAAGGGTGTCGATCACCCAGCCATCCGCACGTTTGATATGATCTGATGCAGTCATTGGCGGCACTCTAAACCTCACATGCGAGAACCGCATCTGATTTTTTATTCATGCGCCCGCAATCAAGACCTTATGGACAGAACAGGCTCGAGGAGGTTTATTCGACGTAACATTCTCTTTCACGAGGCTCTGCTTTCATGCCCATGCTGCCCCGTCTTTCCCGCCTGACGCTGCTTGCCGCGTCCATGCTTGCACCCCTTGCAGCGCCAGGAATGGCCCATGCAGCGCCCCCTGTTCCGCAGAAAGCAACCTCCGCGCCCGCCACCGTGACACGCGCCACGCTCTCCAACGGGCTGCGCGTTGTTGTCATCCGTGACACTCTGGCTCCTGTTGTTCAGACAATGGTGAATTACCAGACAGGCTCCGTGAACGCGCCAAAGGGCTTCGCAGGAACGGCACATGCCCTTGAGCACATGATGTTCAATGGCTCAAAACACCTGACCCGTGATCAGCTTTCAACCATCAGTGCGCAGCTTGGAAACAACAACAACGCCGACACGACGTCGGATGTCACGCAATACTATTTCAAGGCGCCCGCGGCAGATCTGGATGTTGTGCTGCGAATTGAGGCCGGTCGCATGCGTGACCTCAACATCACCGATGATGAATGGAAGCACGAACGCGGCGCGATTGAGCAGGAAGTCTCACGCGATCTGTCGAGCCCGATCTATCGCTACCTCTCGCAGGTCCGCTCGGTGCTTTATGCCGGCACACCCTATCAGGAAGACGCGCTCGGCAGCCGACCGTCTTTTGACGCCACGACAACGTCAATCCTGCGCAAGTTTTATGATTCCTGGTATGCGCCCAATAATGCCATCCTAATCATCGCAGGCGATGTGGATCCGCAGGACGCCATCCAGAAGGCACAAGCTGCTTTCGGTGCAATTGCACCCGTGAAGCTACCTGATCGTCCCATTGTTTCCCCTCAACCCGTTAAGGCACAGAGCCTGTCTCTCGACACGGATTTGCCGATTGGGCTGGTAACAATGGCATGGAGAATGCCGGGACAGCGGGACCCGGATTTTGCCGCGGCGACACTTCTTGCAGACGCAATATCGAGCCAGCGTGGCGAGTTGTTCGAACTGGTGCCTCAGGGCAAGGCACTTGATACCGGCTTTATGTATGATCCTGATGCGCAGGCCGGCCTTGCCATCGCGTATGCTGGCTTTCCAAAAGGGACAAATCCAGCCGAGCTCCGCAAGACACTTGCTACGATGATGGAAGACTATCGTCAGCACGGTGTTCCGGAAGAACTGATCGAAGCCGCCCGCCGCCGCGAAATCGCTTCCATGGAATACAGTGCCAACAGTATTTCGGGCCTCGCCGAGAGCTGGTCCTCAGCTCTTGCCGTCCAGCAACTCAACAGCCCGGAAGATGCTATCGCCTCGTTCCGATCGGTGACGAAAGCTCAGGTTGATGCTCTTGCGAAAAAACTTCTCGATCCTGCACAGGCCATCAGCGCAACCCTGACACCCAGCGACAAGGGCAATGCTGTTGGAGGCAAGGGATATGGCGGTGCAGAATCCTTCAATGCTCCGCCTCAGGGCAAGGTCGTCCTACCGGACTGGGCACAGCAGGCACTCTCGCGTCTGACACTTCCCCCCGCCTCCCCAACGCCTGTCAGCTATGTTCTGCCAAACGGCCTGAGGCTGCTGGTCCAGCCGGAGCACGTTAGCCACACGATTGAGCTTGTCGGCAGCATCCGGCAGAACGCGGACCTCCAGCAGCCCGCAGGCAAGGACGGTCTGGCTAGTCTGACGTCGTCTCTCTTCCTGTACGGTACGAAGAAGCATGATCGCCTCGCTCTTGTCCGGGCGCTTGACGATATTTCCGCTAGCGAATCAGCGGGCCCGTCATTCTCCCTGAGCACACTGACCCCTGATTTTGATAAGGGCCTCGCGCTGCTTTCCGAGCACGAACTCAACCCTGCCTTCCCAGAAAAGGCATTCCTGATCACCCGGATGCAGGAAGCACAGGGACAAGCGGGAGAGCTCCAGTCTCCGGCCTATCATTTTGGCCGCGCCGCAATGCGTGCCGTTGTGCCTCCACAGGATCCGACCCTGCGGGAAGCAACGCCCGCCACAATCATGAAGCTCACGCTTGCTGATGTTCGGGACTACTATGCCAAAACCTACCGCCCCGATCTGACGACCATCGTGGTTGTGGGTGATATCGCGCCTGAAGCCGCAAAAGCTGCTGTGGAAAAGGCATTCGGAAGCTGGAAGGCCAATGGTCCCAAGCCACAGGTTGACCTGCCGGGAATTCCGTTGAGCCGGGCTTCACAGGCAGTTATTGCAGATCCGGGGCGCTCACAGGACGACGTGAAACTTATCGAAAATATCGGAATAAGCGTCCGTGATCCTGATCGTTATGCACTATCTGTGGGTAACGAGATCCTTGGCGACGGGTTCTCCTCACGCCTGATGCAGGACCTTCGCGTCAAAACCGGATATGTGTACAGCGCTGGAAGCGGGTTCGACTATTCCCGTACCCGAAGCGGTTTCGGCATCACATTCGGGGCCGATCCAGACAAGGTGGTTCGTGCCCGCGCACTCGCTATCAAGGATATCGAGGACATGCGCAACAAGCCTGTCTCACAGGAAACGCTCGACCTTGCCAAGGCAGCCATCCTGCGGGACCAGCCCATGTCACAATCAAGCTTTGGAGCGCTCGCAGGAAGCTACCTGCACCTCGTCAACCTGGATCTTCCACTTGATACACCAGCAAAAGCCGCTCAGGCGACTTACGACATGACACCCCAGCAGATTCAGAAGGCGTTCCATACCTGGGTGCGTCCCAATGATCTGGCCCAGATCGTCTTCGGCCCTCACCCGCACTGACATTCACAAACGGGGGTCTCGGCCCCCGTTTTCGTGTTCAGCGCCATACCGTCATCACAATGCCACCGCTGATGATCAACGCGCCGCCTGCGCAGATTCCCACACCCGGCACTTCCCCGAACGCAAAAAAGGCCACGGCCTGCGCCACGATAAAAAACAGCGTGACATAAACCCCCATGAGGCGCCCAAAATCCCATGGCGGCAAATTGACCACAACGCCATAAACCAGCAGGACCAGTCCACCTGCAAAAATCGAGATGGCGCGGGTCAGGTCTGTACTGCCGTGCAATCCGTGGCGAACCAGAGCATCTCCACCAACTTCGAGGCACGCAGCCATAATCAGCAAAACCGCGACTGTCAGCACCGACATGCAGCGTCCTTCTCATGCAGGGTTATCAACAAAAAACCGGGCACATGGCCCGGTTTCTGATCTGCCATACTCTGGGTGAATTCAGAGCAATTTTTCTGACTGAAGAACAGCTAGAGCCTGTTGTATACGATGGCTGTAAAGATGCTCGGCCTGTGTCCGGGCCTGCGCTTTGCGGGCTATTGCAAGACGACCAGCATCATCACCAATATGCGTTGCAACAAGGCGCTCGAAATCCACGCGGTTCGAAAAGACAGGAATTTCATCTGCGCTGTAATAACGGCGGATTTCATGAGTATCCTCATGGAAAACCTGAAATGCCCCTGCCAGCGCTGCCTCAAAAGTACGCGGCCCCGGCGTAGAGGGTGCAATGATGAAGCGCTTGTTTTCGAAATGCAGCGAACGGCCAAGATTCAGAACCAGTCTGGAGCGACGATAAAGTTCCACGAGCTGGGACTTTTCGATACGTGCATCCGAGAACCCGATACCCAACTCGCCCCAGCCCGGACCGATGATCTTGATGTTTAAATCCTGCAGGACCGGCAGCAGGTTACGAACGATGTCCTTGCGGTTCGTGAATGCAACACCGCAGAAAAGAACATCAATCGTCTTTTCTTCATTATCTGCAATCGGTGCGTAATGCAGCTTAGGGCTTGCAGCCAGCGGAAGGTGGAACACACGATCGCGCTGGTAGAAATTATGGCCCCAGCGGTCACAGGAAAACACGACATCAAAGTCGTCCGCTACGCGATAATTCGCATCCTGCTCATAGGGATCTTCGGTAGCCCAGAAAACGGTTACTGCACCGATTTTCTTGGCCTCACGGCAGACTTCGCCAAAATATGTGCTTTCGGGGAGGTATGAGCCGATAGCAAAAACAATCGTGGGCTTCAGAACTTTGATAGAAGCGGCGGCGGCTGAAATATGAACAGCCGTAACATTTTCTTCGCCAAAGCAGTCAGCCCAGCCATCCATGATGGATTCACGGATCTGGACGTTGGCCTGGCTTTCGTAACGACCGCCGCTGCATACCAGAACGCGGCCGGAAAGACCCGAAACCGTCTTCTGTTCAGCCTTGCTATCGCGTTCTTTAATCGCTGCTGACATAGCCTTACCCTTGCTTTCTTAACCTTTGTATAACGCGACTATGTGCATCACGCGATACAGGACTGAAGGATTTCCAAAAGATCGTGTCTGAAACGTTCAGGCGCGCAATCACGCTTGACGGCATCCAGACCACCACGCCGGATTTGCTCCCACAAACCAGCATTTTCATGCAGATCCACCACCTGAGCGGCAAAGCCCTGCGGATCATCGGCGCCAGCAGAGAGTATTTCCTCTCCCTCCGCCCAACCTACCTGAGAACGGATTAACTCGGTCGCGACGACAGGCAAGCCATAACCCGCAGCTTCCTGAACTTTGAAAGGAAGCCCGCCAGCAAATCGTGTTGGCGCAACGAACACCCGATGCGTTGCAAAAAGAGCAGCAAGATCCTCGACAGGCCCCGCAATATCAATCCGCGGATGCTGTGCAAACGGAGCCATGTCCACAGAAGGATGGATGTATCCTGCGATAGTGAATCGAACGTCTGGCGGTAATTGCTCCTCAAGACAAGGGAGCACTGAACCAATAAACCATTCCAGACTGTCGTAATTGGGTGCGCTGTCATCATGAAGCGCCCCAAGAAACAGTATTCCGCGACGCTCATCAAAAGCCGGGCGCGTCGGACGGGCTCTCATCTCATGTCCGAGAACCGAAACATTCGCATAACCTGCGCGACGTATGAGAGCAGCATCGCTCTGTGTGACAGCAACAATTTGCTGGCAATAATGCGCGCATTCCAACTCCTGGCGCAGCATCTCATCAAAATCCAGTTCGGCCTCAGGAAGCTCAAGAATCCGGATCCGCTCCATTATCCGAGGCGTCGCAACTACTTCCGTATCCAGAACAGCGCCACCATTCGGCAAATAACGGCTCAGTTCGTTCAGGATCGGAAGCAGGCGCGACATATTGTGAGTCCGGCCGACCCACACGAGATCGTAGTACCCTGCCCGCTCCTGAATGAATTCAGCAAAATTGCTGATATCTTGGTCGGATATCAGTTCAACGTTCTCGGGAAAGTCACCAAACAGGTCGATCACACTCTGCCGACGTGGCAGCATCGGATAAACGGTTACCTGATAGCCCAGCTTCGCCATTTCACGAATGACGTCATTGGAACGAACATACCCCGATCCGAGCCTCCGCAGCGGCAGACGGTCTTCGATAAATAGAATATGCCTGCGCTCTGACCGCCGCTCCCGCCCCAGAACAGCATTGCGAATATGGGCCGGCTGCTGAAGTCGCAGGAAATCCTGCTGCGCACGTGCAAATTTTCGCAAATTTCCTTGAATCAGCGCATGCGAACCAGCATGCCCCGAGCTACCAAACTCCAGATGCTCAACAACCACATTCGGATCATAGACAATCCGGGCTCCAGCCTTGATCAAACGAACGCAAAGGTCCGTATCTTCAAAATAAGCAGGCCGGTAACGCGTATCATATCCATTCAGACGCCGCAGAAGGGCGGAGCGCACCACCAGAAAAGCCGCCGAGCAATAATCCACATCCCGGACAAAATTGGCCTCCGTCAGATTAGGATCATCCTCCCGCCGATAGCCATATGTGGCTCCATCCCGCCAAATGATCGAACCGGCTTCCTGCAGCTTCATATTGGTACGAATCAGCTTGGCACCGACAGCACCGATTTCCACATCCGCACGAAACCGCCCAAGAGCATGAGCGACTGCTCCGGGATAAAGCCGCACATCATTGTTCAGATACAGAACAAATGGGGCCGTTACTTTTTCGAGCGCCGCGTTGCATCCATCAAGATACCCGATGTTGTAACGATAACGCAGAATTCTGGCGCCACGAAGTAACCGTGGAAGGTGACGCGTCTCATCTCGTGAGCCGGAATCCACCACAATCAGTTCAATGGCACCGGCATAATTCGCCCGTAACGATGCAAGTGCCTGCATGGTCAGAGCTATGTGCCCGTAAACAACCATGATGACACTGATTTCCGGGATGCCGTGCACCGAAAAATCCAGAGGCTGCCGTGCGATGGCAGGCAACTGCGCCTCCGCCTCGCGCTCGAACAACAGACGCGTATGTATCTCCGAGATACGGTCTTCTTCTGCAAACCCTGCATCTTCGGCACCACTACGGGCGGCAACCAGCTGGGCGAAAGGACTGTCGTAGAGATCACCCTCAACCTGTTGCCTCACGAGAGAGCGTAGAGAATGGGCGCGTAAATCAATTCCTTGGACAGGTGCACGACCTTCATGCGCACCAAATCGTACAAAATGTTCATACCCATTCCGAAATGCCCCATCAGCAAGTGCGGGCGCCACATCGGGATGCGCTGAAGCGTAATATTGTTCAGAGAAAAATGGCTGTGGATCAAAACGGCGAGGTGTCTCGTTCGTGAGATAATGATGCAATGCGCTGGCAAAACGGCCTGCAGCAATCTCAGCGGTCACCTCGGGATACCGCGTCAGATACCAGACTGGATCAAAATACCACGAGACACGTCCTGAGTCCGCCACGCTGGATGGAAGAGCAAGCCAGGACGCAAAAAGCCCTGATCCACTATCAAAATACTCAGGGAAATGAAATGACAGCTCCTGACACAGGGCTTCGTCGAAAAAGCGGCTCCCCGTGCTGTAGCTCGCTTCCCCAATCTCAAGGTAATGGTCGTAGCCGTTCCAAAGTCCGGTTTCGGCAAGGACCCTCTGTGTCAGCTCCGGATAGCGACGCCTGTACTCTTCTTCATCGAACAGCCAGTGTGCAGAGTGGCTGACATAACCCTGAGCACAATAGTGCTCAAAACCAGATCGCCATTTTTCCTGAATAAGCGCCTGCCGGACATCGGCATATACGTCCCGGTACCAGACCTCATCAAAATAGCGATTGGGAGAATGGCCATAAGTCTGACCAACCTCCTGATAAAAGACATAGGGGTCTTCATAGCCCCCGCTTCGCATTTGCTCACGTGCTTCAGGATAGCGGAGCAGATACCATTGTGCATCAAACCGCCGCCACCGAGGCTCCCGCGAGGGCCTGTCTGGAACGTCCTCGGAGACAGGCACCACGACCACCCTCAGATTTCAGCTTTTGCCGCAATAAGCGCCTTCGCACGCAAGGCCTGTGCCTCAGAAACATCCGCACGTGCCGTTGAGATGATCATGCCATTATCGAACACAGCGACAAGGTCCGTCATGCAACTCCCAAAGACCTCTCCCGAGACGTTGATGAGAGTGATACGATAAGCGCCATCAAGGGGGCGGGCATAACCCTGCAACGGCATGAAACGACCAATGAAGCCCGCACAAAGAGGTGCATCGCGGTGCACAACACCCACATCGCCACGAATGACACGCTCCGTACCGACAAGAAACACCTCATCTCGCTCCTCCTGAACCAGACCGACATAAATCTGACCAGCACGGGAGAGGGAATGCAGGAAAGCCCACCCACGGACGACCAAGGCGCCAGCGGGATCAATTTCCGTGACCGGGTCGCCGATGACGCCGGTGAATTCATCGATAAAGTGCTCGAGCTCACCCGCTTCGTGCACTCTCAAACCCGGTTTGTGAAAGGCTGAAAGCTTAATCCCGCGAAGCAGGCCGTCGCTATGCGAGACCCGGTTGAAATCCGCAAGAATTTCACCGTTCGACGGACGCGAACGATGGATTTTCGTAATTTTTCCACCATCCACCTCAATCTGAAGAGATGTTAACTGGAAAGCTCCCTGTCCGTTAATGACATTGACAAGCCCGATCCGGAAACGCCCCTCACACCATTTTCCACGCAGCGCTGCCTTGGCAGAGAATCCTGAACGACGTGGCGCATTCACGAATAATGCCGCAATGTCCGCACGGATTTCGCGTTGATTTTCAATGAAAATCATTGGGCTGTCGGCATCTTCCCCAAGCAGGACAGTATAAAGTTTCCCCGCGGAACTGATCCCGGGAATAAGCAACCAGCCACGAATATGAAATTCTGCAGATTCCTTGAAATCTTCGTCATCATTCTGGGCAAATACATGATGACAGACATCATCAATGTAGCATTCAGCACCCTGAATGGAGAACCAGTCCGATACTGGCACCGGCATTTCGACAGAAAGATCGCGTGCAGTCGGGGGATCAAAAATATGGCGTGGAGGAGCCTGATGACGCCAGGACGCATGCGGCAGCAGGTGGACTTGACCAGCATCGAGCTGCAACTCTGCGATACCCATTTCCCGGCGTGGCGCAACCTTGCGATAAAGGGCGAGAAGATCATCGCCATATTCGCGGGCATGCGTCCACAATGCAGGAGAAATATTTCCCATAATTTTTCTGCGGACTGGCTCGGAAGCACGCAGCAATTCAAGACGTTCCAGTACGGCACTCGGGCGGCTAATGGGAACCTTGAAACCGTTGACGCCGTCTTCCACACGGTCGCCGAGAGCACCAACATCTGTAACGATTGGGATCAGGCCGTTCTGCCAGGCTTCTGAAAGCGAAATGCAGTAGGTTTCAGGCCAAATGGAGAGGTTTAGCGCTACGTCGGCAATCTTCAGGGCTTCAATATCGCCCATGTCATAGCGGCCATAAATTTTGACATTCGGCCGTGCATTAGCATTGAGAACAGCTTCGTATTCTGGATGCACGTAACCAAAAATGTGGAATACGAAATGATCAGGATGCGCGATATCGATCAGATTAAGGATCGTATCGGCTCCCTTCGTCCGTAGGAAATTTCCAACGATCGCGACACCCAACGGGCGCTCGCCAAGCGGCTCATAGCTTTTAGGGCGCACCGGAACTGTATTATCGGGGCTGGGAATCCCCGTGATAAGACTGATCTTCTCGTCCAGGATCGGATAGATCTCGTGCGTCAGATCACGCGAATGCTGCGTACCGAACATGATAGCATCAACCGAACGAAGCATTTTGGCAATGAAAGCGCGTCTGGTCTGCTCGCCACCATGGTCTACATTCTCCGACGCCTTAAGCGTGATGTCGGCTGCGAGAACAGAACGCACCTCATCTTCCACATAGCGGAGTTCATGATTGAGAAGGTTGTAGCGCGCAGATACAAGCCAAAAATCATGAGCAGAGAAAATCACACCCGCGCCAGTTGCCTTGGCGATGATCGGCAGCGAAAGGGCGTGATGTCCAAGATGCTGGAAATGTACGAGGTCCATGTTGTACTGGCCAATAGCACTGGAAAACGCCATTTCCTCCGGCCCGTCGCACATGGCGTCCTGCCAGCCCACCTCTGGAACGTCAAAACGCTCCAGTTCCTGACCACTGGCTGTAAGCAGGCGGCAGAAAGTACCCCGACGCAGCCAGTAGAAAAACTCAACATCGCGCCCAAGCAAAGCACAGAGGGCCTGCTGATAGACCTCAACACCACCCCACGCCTGCTCATGAATTGTGGAGTGCGTGCACATCAGAACACGCAGACGGCGGCGGCGCGCCAGCACTGGAATTTCGCTCTTCGAACGACGCCCGAAATTCGCTCCCGTGATTTCGCGCATCTTTTCGAGACGATTCTCGTAGAGATGATGAGCAAGTGCTGATTTCTGGGCAGCAACCGCAGCCTTACGGCGCCCGTTTTTATTCGCCAGAATACGCGCCACGGCATCCACAACGGCATCGGAATCACGCGCAAGGCTGATGCCTTCAACCGTGTCAAAATGCTCACTGCCCATTGTCTCAGGTGCTTCAACAACCTGAGCCGTACCTGCGAGAGCGAGTTCAAAGAAGCGCGGACCAGGCGCAGTTGCCTGACTGACATCGCCGTGGCTTGCGTAATCGCGAAACATCGTCAGGGTCACGGCACTGACATTGGCGAAGTCAATAAACGCTTCGTGACTAACAGGCCGCTGAATAGCCAGTCCAGCCAGATCAGCAGGTAATGGCGGCAGATACTCGTTCCCCGGGCAGATCAACTTGAGCTTTGCATCGGGAAAGGCCGCGATAACACGGCGCAGCGTCTGAACGCGATTAGGCCACATCGTACCAGCAAAGAAGATATCATATTCAAGCTCGGTGGCGGGCAGCACTTTACGCTCATGTATCGAGCGGCTTGCGGCTAGGGGAAGATAATATCCCTTACCGTGATATGAATCCGCACAGGACGGATCATTCGTAAAGACAAAGTCAAAAAGCGCAGCATTCTCTACATTGAAGTCCCGCATAAACGGATCTTCAAATGTCCAGAGTATCATCGTTTTGAATGCAGGTCGTACACGACGGATTAAAGCGAGGTTTATGCGCTGGGCATCGAGGCATATGAGGGTGTCATGCTCGCCGGACGCTGCGATGCCAGCAAGGCTCATATTGTCTGCGACGACAACCTGATCATGCCCGAGAAGAGCGCGAGCAGCGCGTTCAACCGCTAAGGTCAAGTAAGAGTTGGGATTGTGCGTGTAGTTAGTATTATAGATTACCGCCATCAATCTCCTAGGCGCTAGCGCCTACTCCTGCTCTGAAATGCGAGAACGTCTATATCTTTTCAACGGAGTCTCCCGAACTAAGGAGTACCGATGTCTTGCTACCATTAACTGAATATTGGTTTTTGCAAAACCCTATCTGCAATCCACGGTAATAGTCATACATAAACAAAAAGGGCCGCCAATGGCGACCCTTTTTGCGTAGAGTAGAAAGCGCCCTGATAGACAGGACACTTTCTTTTCCAGCGTGTCTTAGACGTCCGTGTTGCGACGACGGATCGCTGCACCAAGGATATCACCCAGGGACGCACCCGAGTCAGACGAACCGTATTCGTTGATGGCCTGCTTGTCCTCTTCCATTTCGCGTCCACGAATGGTGAGGGCCAGCTTGCGGGAAGCGCGGTCAACAGACACGATCTTCGCATCAACCTTCTCGCCGACTGCGAAGCGCTCAGGGCGCTGCTCAGCCTTGTCGCGAGCCAGTTCGGCGCGACGGATGAAGCCGGTCAGAACGTCATCAACCTTAACTTCAATACCGTTGGTCTGCACTGCCGTAACAACGCAGGTGACAACTGCACCCTTCTGAACGCGGGACAGCGTGTCAGCGGCCGGATCTTCCTGAAGCTGCTTGATACCGAGAGAGATGCGCTCTTTCTCTGCGTCAACGTCCAGAACCTTGGCCTTGACGACCTGACCCTTCTCGTAGTTCGCCATGGCTGCTTCGCCGGCTTCGTCCCAAGACAGGTCGGACATGTGAACCATGCCGTCGATGTCTGCGGAGAGACCGATGAACAGGCCGAATTCCGTAATGTTGCGGATTTCGCCTTCGATGATCGTGCCAGCCTTGTGCTCTTCTTCGAACTGCTCCCAAGGATTGCGCTGAACCTGCTTGAGACCAAGCGAAATACGACGCTTGCCGCTGTCCACATCCAGCACCATGACGTCGACTTCCTGGGAAGTAGCAACGATCTTGCCCGGGTGTACGTTCTTCTTTGTCCAGGACATTTCGGAAACGTGTACCAGACCTTCAACGCCCGGCTCGAGCTCAACGAATGCACCGTAATCGGTGATGTTCGTGACGCGACCCGTGAAGCGTGCGTTCGCCGGATACTTGATCGCGACGTTCTCCCAAGGATCAGCCTCAAGCTGCTTCATACCCAGCGAGATACGCTGCGTGTCGGAATTGAAGCGAATGACCTGAACGCGAACCGGCTGGCCGATCTGCAGAGCTTCGGACGGATGATTGATACGCTTCCAGGCAATGTCGGTGACATGCAGGAGGCCATCAACGCCACCGAGGTCAACGAACGCACCGTAATCGGTGATGTTCTTGACGACGCCGTCGAGGATCATGCCTTCCTTCAGGCCCTGGATCAGTTCCGAACGCTGCTCAGCACGCGTCTCTTCAAGCACTGCACGGCGTGAAACGACGATGTTGCCGCGAGCGCGGTCCATCTTCAGGATCTGGAATGGCTGCGGCTGCCCCATCAGCGGGCCGACATCGCGAACCGGACGAATATCGACCTGGCTGCCCGGAAGGAACGCCATTGCGCCGCCCAGATCAACCGTGAAGCCACCCTTGACGCGACCATAGATCGTGCCGTTGACGCGCTGGTTGTTTGCGAATGCACGCTCCAGAGCGGTCCATGCCTCTTCGCGGCGAGCCTTCTCGCGCGACAGGACGATGGAACCGTCACGGTCTTCGTAACGCTCGACATACAGCTCGATCACGTCACCCGGCTTCACGTCAGGAGCAGCGCCCGGCGGTCCGAATTCCTTGAGAGCCACGCGGCCTTCGCTCTTGAGACCAACGTCAACGATCGCGAATTCGTCGGTCAGACGAATGACGCGGCCGGTGACAACGGAACCTTCGAAGCCGGTGTCACGGCCGAGGGTCTCGTCGAGAAGGGAAGCAAAGTCCTCCATGCCGTGTTCGGCAGAGGCAGTCTGATTGGCTGAAGCCATGTGAAATCTAGCATTCCCGGACTTCCAGAATATCTCCGGACGTCCATGCCTGCGCCATGCTGAAAAGCGTGACGACTCCCCGCTGCCGATACGGTCAGATCGGGTCTGTTGAGAGAACGATCCGCACACACTCCGCATGCAGGACCACGCCGGTTACTACAGGGCACCAGACGATGTATGGCACCAACACCCTAGAGGGGGCCGCTGTCAACACAAAACGCGACTTATCCCCAAGGTTTCCCCGGCGATTATGCCACTGAACACCGCTCGCTTATGATCTTGCATGCCTTTTCCAGCACTTCGGCAGCGCTTAGCGTGTCTGTTTCGATCCGGATAGCGTCAGGGGCTTCCAGCAGAGGCGCCGTTTCACGCGAAGAGTCGCGCGCGTCGCGTTCCGTAATTTCTGCTACCGCCACAGCAAGAGCTTCGCCATCCAGTACCTTCTCACCCTGCGTCTGCCGGTGCCGCCTGAGCGCACGCGCCTGCGGAGAAGCCGTGATGAAAAATTTCACATCGGCATCCGGAAAAACCACCGTGCCGATGTCTCTTCCATCAACCACAGCACCTGTCTGCGCTGCGAACACCCTCTGGCGTTCCAACAATGCGTGGCGAACTGCAGGCTGAGCTGCAACCAAAGAAGCACCCCGATCAACTTCGGGTACACGAAGGTCCGTGCGTGCAAGATCTTCCTGCAAAAGGGCAGTTGCCTCTTTGGAGGCGTCTCCCGCAGGGTCGAGGCCAGCGTTGATCATACGTCGGGCCACGGCACGATACAGCAGGCCAGTGTCCAGATAGGGAAGAGCCAGCCGTGCTGCCAGCGCCTTAGCCAGGGTCCCCTTTCCTGCCGCAGCAGGTCCATCGACCGCGATCACCAGTCGGCGCATGGAATTCACGCCTCGATTCCGGCACCCAGAGCATTCATCAGATCGACGAAGCCGGGGAAGCTGGTTTCAATAAACGCAGTATCGTCAATCTGCACGGCACGGTCTGCAGCCAAACCTAGCACAACAGCACTCATGGCCAAACGATGATCCATGTGCGTACGCACAATGCCACCACCAAGAGTTCCGCTCCGCCCAGCAACGATGACGTCATCACCTTCAACATCAACACGCGCACCATTCGCCTCAAGCAGCGCGACTGTAGCGGCCAGACGGTCACTTTCTTTCACGCGCAGTTCTTCCAGCCCGCGCAGGCGGGATGGACCTTCGGCATAAGCGCAGGCAACTGCCAGTACGGGGTATTCGTCAATCATTGAGGGAGCACGATCAGCAGGCACGTCCACGCCCTTCAGATGACTGCCGCGCGCATGTAGGTCCCCAACCTTCTCGCCACCTTCGATCCGCTCGTTCTCGATCGTAAGATCGGCACCCATTTCCAGCAGCGTAGTGAAAAGACCGGTACGGAGCGGATTAAGACCTACGCCTTCGATGACGATATCCGAACCTGGTATGAGCAGTGCTGCCACCAGTGGGAAAGCGGCAGAAGATGGATCGCCTGGCACGATGACATCACGTGCCGACAAACGCGTCGGTCCCGTCAGCTCGATTCGGCGTCCACCCCCCTCAAGGGGCGAGACATCAACCGTGACGCCAAAATGACGCAGCATATTTTCCGTATGGTCACGCGTCGCCACAGGTTCCTCGACAACCGTGCGTCCCTGTGCGTTCAGGCCCGCGAGCAAGATCGCGGACTTCACCTGCGCAGAAGCAACCGGGAGACGGTAGGACAGTGGCGTTGCAGTACCTGTGCCCTTGATCGCCATCGGCAGACGGCCACCATCGCGCGTCAAAAACTGGGCACCCGTTCCAGACAAGGGATCGGTGACCCGACGCATCGGGCGCGAACGCAAAGAAGCATCTCCGGTCATGATGCTCGTAAATGGATGAGAGGCCAAAATACCGGACAGCAGGCGTGCTGCCGTACCCGAATTGCCCATATCCAGAACGTCTGCCGGCTCGCTGAGCTGGCCCACGCCCTTACCTTCGATCGTCCAACCTTTTTCATCACTCGTGATTCTGGCACCCAGCGCGCGCATGGCATCTGCCGTACGCAGCACGTCTTCGCCTTCCAGAAGGCCACGGACCTGCGTCGTACCTTCGGCGAGAGCTGCCAGCATCAGCGAACGATGACTGATCGACTTGTCACCGGGAACGCGTGTATGGCCGGAAAGTCCCTGTAGGGACGCGGAGACGGTCAGGGGGCGTGTGGATTGCATAAAGACGTTCATTGCGGAGGCAGTCAGCCGCTGTCAATCGTCTGTAAAAGAGGCGAGCCATTCTGATAAAGAACGTTTTCAGGTTTGACACAGCGGAAACAAGATGGCATGGCCCGCTTCCTCTTTCGTGGCATTGGCAGGCTCCCGCAACATGGCAAAACCCGATCTCGGTCTTAAACGCACATGCGTTGAGTGCAACGCGCGCTTTTATGATCTGAACCGCGCTCCAGCGGTGTGCCCGAAATGCGGCACCACCCAGCCGTCGGACATCAATCGTCTCAAGCGTAGCGAAGAACCGCTACCTGAAATCAAGGACCTGAAAAAGTCCGAGAATGAGCACGAAGACGACGTCGATCTCGACACAGACGGTGACGACGATGACGACGTAATCGAAGCTGCCGACGATCTTGATGATGATGACGATCTCAGCAATGACATCGAAGTCACGACCGACAAAGACGATCGCGACGACAACTGACGTTGTCCGCACGGCCGTCTTTCTGACGGCCCTCAGCGGCTGTACTGTGCCGGAAGGAGACCCCTCACCCCGGCACAGTGCAGACGTATGTGCATTGCGGGCGCGCCTCAACAGTCGTCCAAGCGCGACAGCAGTCCTGCAGGCAGCATGTCCCGTTCCGATCCGGGTCATTCGGCTTCCGGTTACGGATTTTCCTTCTCCAGATATTGTATCAAGTCTCGGCGTTACTTCCGTGCATGATATCGTCACGCGGCACGTTCGCCTGATGTGCGGCGGAACTGTGCTGTCAGATGCATGGAACTGGTATGTTCCTTCACGCCTGACGGGCGAGATGAACCGTCTTCTTACGGAAACCGACACCCCGTTCGGACGCGCAGTCCATGAGACGCATTTTCATCGAAAGCTTCTGGAATCCATCGTTCCAGAACCCTCGTCCAAAATAGTTCTGGAAAACCGCGCTCTACTTCTGAGAGCTTCGGATCATGCTCCGATTGCACTGGTCGTTGAAAATTACACGCCAGCAGCCCTGAAAAGCCACATCAATTCAGATTGAGGGTGGAGCACCCGGAGCACCCCAGTTGAGGTGCTGCCCGGCGTCCATGGCCAACATCTGCCCTGTTACGGACGGTAGAGAGAATAGCGCGAGCGCACCCTGAGCGATTTCCTCTGGCGGAGCGGAGCGTTTCAAAGGCGTTTTCAGACACATCTCATCGAACTGTTCCTGCGTCTGTCTGGCAGCAGGCAGAACAGGCCCCGGGCCGATAGCATTCACGCGAATCCGGGGGGCAAAAGCGAGAGACATACTCTGTGTGAGCGCCCACAGGCCACTCTTTGACACTGTATAGCTCACAAAATGTGGCGTCAGATTCCAGACACGCTGATCAAGAAGATTGAGAATCAGCCCTTCGGCGCCTTCCGGCAAACGCCGCGCCATTTCCTGCGACAGCACGAAGGGTGCACGGAGATTGGATTCCAGATGCTGATCCCAACTCTCACGCGTCGCATCAGACATCTCGTCACGTTCGAACGTGGACGCATTGTTGATCAGGATACCTAAGGGCCCCAGAGCAGTCTCAGCACGCGAGACCAGCGATGCAACTTCTTCTTCTCGCGCGAGGTCCGCGTCAAGAACGCAGCCCTTTCCGCCAATTTCTGTAAGAAGCGCTTCAGCTTCCACCCTGCTATTGCGGAAATGGATCGCAACCGAAAATCCCTGCTCAGCAAGCATTTTCACTAGCGCCCGACCAACACGCTTCGCGCCTCCGGTAACCAGAGCAACCCTTGGAACGCGATCAGAAATCACATTGATCGCCTTGCTGTAAGAGCTGCGGCCAAAGTGCCATCGTCCAGAACATCCAGCGCACCGCCCATCGGAACACCGTGACCGACACGTGTCACAACAACACCGCTCGGCGCAAGACGCTCCTGCAACCAGTGTGCTGTCGTGGCACCCTCAACCGTTGCGCCAAGAGCAAGAATAACTTCCCGGACATTCCCCTCGCCCACCCGATCCAGCAGCGACGCGACATTGAGGTCATCCGGACCGAGGCCTGCGAGCGCAGAGAGTGTTCCACCCAGAACCTGATAGACACCACGATGAATCCCCGAACGCTCAAGCGCCCAGAGATCCCCCACCGTTTCGACCACACAGATCAACCCCTGATCACGGTGGCTATCCGTACAGATGGAACACGGATCATGGTTATCGAGATTACCGCAGCGCGAACACGTCCTGACCGTACGTGCCGCACTCTCCATGATCCTCGCCAGAGGCAACATGCGGGCTTCTGGCTGGCGCAGAAGGCTAAGAGCCGCACGCCGGGCCGATCGTGGACCGAGCCCCGGAAGCCGGGAAAGCATGGAAATCAGCTGCTCTATGTCGTTCCCGGCCATCATACGCCCAGCCTCGCTCCGCCTGAGATCAGAATGGCAGCTTCAGGCCAGGCGGTAGATCCAAGCCACCCGTCACCTTGCGCATTTCTTCCGAACTGGCAGCTTCTGCCTTGTTTTTGGCATCCGTATAGGCTGCGACGATCAGATCCTGCAGCATCTCCATTTCTGAAGGGTCAGCCAGTTTTGGATCGATCTTGAGGCCTTTCATTTCGCCTTTGCCCGTAAGGGTCAGGGTCACAAGACCAGCACCAGCCGTACCACTAACGACAAGACCTGCAAGGCTGTTCTGAGCCTCTTCCATCTTCGCCTGCATTTGGCTGGCCTGCTTCATCAATCCTGCAAGGTTCTTCATAACCACTCCTGCGTCTTTAGTTCAGATCGTCTTCGTCAATCGCATCCGCGTCATACGGCGCAAATTCAAGATCGGGAGGGCTATCCTCCCCGAGCTGCGTCGTGATTTCGGGGGGCAAACCATAATCGTCAAGAGAGTGGTCCTGAACTTCACCGATCCGCGCGCCCGGAAAAGCGTTCAAAATCGCTACGACAAGCGGATGGACCTCTGCGCTGGCCTGATTGATCGCGACAACCTCGGCGCCCTGCTCGTCTAATGTAGGCTCGCCTTCAAGAGTGGAAGCAATAACCTGCCACTCTCCCGGATAGACACGATCAAGCAATTGCTGCAGCCGGCGATCTGCCCGGGCAGCAACATCGACGATCCGCAACTCCACCTCTGGCGGCGCAAAGCGCACCAGATGGGCCGAATGCCGCAGAACACCATGCAATAATGCTTCACGCTCGCGCGCAACCATTGCCACCATTTCCCGCCATGTCCGGGGCGACGGCAATACCTCAGGCTCTGGTTCCGGCAAGACGACAGGCATCGCAAGATCAATGCCGGGCTCTATAAGCGCGCCACCATTTGCCACGAGCCGGACATGCGCCCTCGGGCCGCCATCTCCAGATGGCCCACTCGTAAAAGACGAGGACTGCACAGCATGAACCGTACTGTCTCGCTGGCTGGAATGCGCAGCGCCACCGCCAGATGGCGCAGAGACAGCCGGAGCGGACAGGTCTGCCCCCCCCTCAGTCAATTGACGGATCAACCGATCGGGCGTTGGAAGAAGGCTGGCATGGCATAGCCGGATGAGAACCATCTCGGCCGCCTGCCGACGATCAGGAGCGCTCTCAACCTCACCCACGCCCTTGAGCAGAATCTGCCATGCACGTCCGAGGACAGTATTGGAAAGCCGATCCGCCAGCGCGCTTCCACGGACACGCTCTGCCTCAGGCAATTCGCGCCCCTCACGCAATGCAGGTATCGCTTTCAGGCGTGATATCAGATGCAAAAGATCGAGTAGATCCTGCAAAACCACACCTAGATCGGCCCCTCGCGCATAAGCCTGATCGGTGATGTGCAGAGCTTCTGCTGCACGTCCTCCCATTACGGCTTCCACAAGGTCAAAGATCAAACCGCGATCAGCAAGGCCAAGCATGTCCGCAACCGCATCAGCGCCGCTTGCACCCTGAGCGATCGCCTGATCGAGCAGCGACAGACCATCACGCACCGAACCATCGGCCGCGCGAGCAATCAATGCGAGAGCATCCTCGGAAAGCGTTGTGCCCTCCTTAATAGCGATACGACCGAAATGCTCCGCCAGCATGTTCTGGGGCACACGACGCAGGTCAAACCTTTGGCAACGCGACAGCACCGTCACTGGCACCTTACGCAGCTCCGTCGTGGCAAAAATGAACGTAACCTGGCTTGGCGGCTCCTCAAGCGTCTTGAGCAAAGCATTGAAGGCATTGCGCGACAGCATGTGCACTTCGTCGATGACGAAGACTTTCATACGTGCCTGCATTGGCCGGAAACGGGTGGCCTCAATAATCTCACGCACGTCGTCAACGCCCGTGCGGGAGGCAGCGTCCATTTCAAGAACATCGGGATGGCGGTCTGCGAGGATAGCCGTGCAGTTTGCGCAAACACCGCATGGGTCAGCAGTCGGGCCACCGTTGCCGTCTGGCCCGATACAGTTGAGTGCACGCGCGATAATTCGGGCTGTAGTCGTCTTGCCGACACCACGTACGCCCGTCAGCATGAAGGCGTGAGCAACGCGATTGAGCTCGAATGCACGGCGCAGGATACGCACGAGCGCATCCTGACCAATCAGGTCATCAAAGTTCTGGGGCCGGTATTTACGAGCAAGAACGCGATATGGAACGGCCTCCGCCACGACCGGAACAGGCGCCGGAGCATCGGAAAAGAAGCCACCGCCGCTTTCGGGCGGGATGGGCAGATCATCATTTGCGTCGTTCATGAAATCGGAAAACCGTCAGAGCAGAGAAAAAAGACCTCGCCCTGTCGGTCAAGGCCGGGGCGCTGACCGCATAGTGCGATCCCTGTGCGCCCGCTCGGCTGTGTGAGGTGGGAGGCCGGACATTCGACCCGGATAAAACTCACTGCGGCTGCTTCCTTCCGGACCTGACCGGGTTGGCAAGGTATCCGTCCAAAGCCGACCTCCCGGCGCCCTCCTAGCATGCAGACGGGGGTATTTGGCAACCCCCTATCATTCGCCTGCTGCTTCACCACCCGCATGTCGTGGATCAGACGCGCCATACAGCAGGCCGGTACGATGAGCCGAAAGGCTTGCCTGATTGGCAAGAATGCCTTCTGCGAGGCCCCAGGGACGATGCAGGGAGAAGGTATACCCCTCGGATTCCAGCTTCGCCTGAACATCAGGAGTGAGCGCACCAGGCTCGATTTCGACAGCTGTAGGTTCCCACTGCTGATGGATTCGCGGCAGATCGACCGCCTGCCGGATATCCAGCCCATAATCCAGCACGCCGAGAATCGCGGAAAGTGTAATCGTGGGGATACGGGAGCCACCCGGGCTGCCAATCACCATAACAACCTGCCCATCCTTCGAGACGATGGATGGAGACATGGACGACAGGGGTGTCTTGCCCGGTGCAATCGCATTTGCCGCTGAACCGACAATACCAAACATGTTCGGAGAACCCGGTTTGGCCGAGAAATCGTCCATTTCATCGTTCATCCAGATGCCCGTATGGCCACCCATGACACCCGCACCAAACCAACCATTAAGTGTGTAAGTGGCGGAGACTGCCATTCCGCTCTTGTCCAGAACGGAGAACTGCGTTGTCTCGTGCTTTTCCTGTGTATCGGGCGCAGCCGCGGCTTCTGCAACTGGCATCGCTTCTCCAGCACGGAGGCGAGACGACGAGAGTGCTTTGTCCAGCGGAATGCCAGCACGGACCTGTACCGCGTAACCGGGATCCGTCAGGTGTTCGATTGGATTGCTTACGAACGCGGGATCACCGAGATCACGTCGATCCGAATAGGCATGGCGCATCGCTTCGATTTCGCGTTGCACAGACGACGCCGTGTGCAGGCCCAACGCATGCATGTCATATCCTGAGAGAATGTTCAGGATTTCGCATAGCGCTACACCGCCGCCGCTCGGCGGGGGGGCTGTGTCGATTTCATAACCACGATAGGTGCAGCGAATCGGATCAAGGAAGCGGATATGATAGCTGGCCAGATCGGACGCCTGTACAATACCGCCGCCTTCCTTGCTCGCACGGGCGATCTCGGCTGCGATCGGCCCTGTGTAGAATGCCTTCGGGCCTTCCTTCGCGATCAGCTCAAGGGAGTTAGCCAGCTCTTTCTGAACAAGTCGATCACCTGCCTGAAGCGGTGTGCCGTCTGCGCGCAGGAAGACCGGACGCGCATAGACATCCTTCTGGAAATAGGGCGTTGAGGTATGCAGAAGCTGCGCGTCTCCGCCATTCAGCACAAATCCGTCACGAGCAAGAGCAATCGCCGGAGCCATGACTTTCGCGCGTGGCAGACGACCCCACTTCGTCAGAATCGCATCCAGACCCGCAACCGTTCCGGGAACCGCAACAGCTTTCCAGCCTTCCGTAGACAGCTTAGGAATAACGTTACCAGCGGCGTCCTGATACATGGTGGCTGTGGCTGCGCCGGGAGCGTGTTCGCGAAAATCGATAAAGATCGTTTTACCATCTATGAGGCGCAGGGTCATAAACCCGCCACCACCGATATTGCCTGCGGCCGGATACACCACCGCAAGCGCATATCCCACGCCCACAGCCGCATCGACGGCATTTCCGCCCTGCGCAAGGATCTTCGCCCCAACATCGGATGCGAGATGTTGGGCAGAGACAACCATTCCATGTCGGCCTGTGGCGAGAACGCCCGGCGTTACGGCATCGGGACCAAACGCCAGCGGATCATGTGCCGAACTCAGCGGAGTAGAAACCGGAGCAGCCAGAGCGGAGCTGCACATCAAGCCCGCCAAAATCGCAGAAAAAACGGTTTTCATGCACCTGCTCCGTAGGGTGGTTTGGTGAAACCTTTGGGGGAAAGGGTAAAGATTTCACAGCCGTCTTCAGTGACGCCGAGCATATGCTCGAACTGTGCGGAAAGCGTGCGGTCACGCGTCACTGCTGTCCAGCCATCATCAAGAATTTTCACGTCCGGCCGACCGATATTAAGCATGGGCTCGATCGTGAACACCATTCCGGGAACGAGCTTAACGCCCTGCCCTGGCTTACCGTAATGCAGAACATTCGGGGCCGCATGAAATGTGCGACCAATGCCATGACCGCAGAAGTCACGGACCACGGACAGACGGTTCCCTTCAGCGTATGTCTGGATGGCATGACCAACATCCCCAAGCGTATTGCCCGGCTTCACTTGGGCAATGCCACGCATCAGGGATTCATAGGTCACATCAATAAGGTTTTCGGCCTTTTTCGGCACTTTCCCAACGACATACATACGCGAGCTATCGCCGTACCATCCATTTACAATGGACGTGACATCAATGTTGAGAATGTCCCCGGCAGACAGTTTTTTCTCACTGGGAATGCCGTGGCAGACCACGTGATTGATCGAAATGCACGAGGATTTTGGGTAGTCGCGATAACCGAGGCAGGCCGGGATTGCATTATGAGCGAGCGTGAACTCGTGGATAATACGATCAAGCTCTCCCGTCGTTACGCCGGGCTGGACGTGCTCGGTGATCATATCCAGGGTTTCTGCTGCGAGGCGGCCCGCCGCACGCAGATGAACAAAATCTTCCCGGTCGTAAAGGACAATCCCGCGTTCGCTGTCGTCGGCCATACCTGCTGCCAGATCCTCTTATCAAAAAGAAGGACAGCATGCGTCCGTCAGGCCATGACCGCAAGCGCAAGCGGGAAATTCACGACGAAGCTTATCAGCCCCGGCTGTGATGTGCCGCTTTGTGGCGGACCGCAACATGCCGCGTCGTGACCATCCGAACGGATACCGGGTGATGCCCCAGTCGACCATAGCGACGCGGGCCGGAAGGAGCATCCGCAACCTCCATCGGGCGCGCAGCTGCGATCATCACGCCATGTCGAAAATGACGTCCATGCCTGGCAGAGGCCATCAACACACGCGGCGCAGCCGGATGCAGCAGAGGCTGAGGCGCCACACCTTCATCCGCAAACCCCTTGTCCAGAAGCGCTGCCATTTCCATTGAACGGCGCGCATTGCTGGTGGAACCCATCACGACGCCAATGAGGCGGACATTTCCGCGCTGGGCGGACGTTACCAGATTGCGGCCTGCCAAATCCGTATAGCCGGTCTTCAGGCCATCAGCACCTGCGTAGATTTTCAGCATCGGGTCATGATTGGGAATCATGCGGCGGTGAAAATAAAACGAAGGCACATCAAAATAGTGATAATACTGGGGGTAATCAGCAATCAGACGCTGCGCCAGAACTCCAAGATCCCGAGCAGTCGTGACCTGATCCGGGTCTGGAAGGCCGGAAGCATTGCGGAATGTCGTATTGGACATGCCGAGCGCCCGAGCCTGCTGCGTCATCAGGCCAGCAAACCGAACCTCATCCCCGCCGCCAAGGAATTCGCCAAGCGCACACGCAGCGTCATTCGCAGATTTTGTAACGAGTGCGAGAATCGCCTGCTCGACAGTGAGCTTCGTTCCGGGAACCAGCCCCAGCTTTGATGGAGCCTGCATCGAGGTATGAATGGAAACAGGAACCTGTTCATCAAGTGTGATCTGCCCCGCCTGCAATGCACGGAACGTCAGATACAGGGTCATGAGTTTAGTCAGGGATGCAGGGTATCTCTGAAGATCCGCATCGTTCTGCGCCAGAACCGCGCCAGTATGTGCATCCATCACGAAGCTGGAGACATGCCCCACATACTGAGCATGGGCTGAACCAACTCCTGTTGCCGTCATGGCACTTAGAAGCAGGGCTTTACGGAACCGGAAACGCATGTCTGACGGCCTCTGACTCGGGAAGTGCCATTTGAAACTGGCGAGGGCAGGAAACTCCCAACCTGATCCCCCACTGTAGGCGCATGGAAAAGGGCCCGTCCACAGCCTTTAAGCTCGATACCTTAATTTTATGTAAGCATGACCAAAAGCTGGCGCGATCATGGCGGAACCAAGGCAAAATTGACTAAAATCGCTCCACATCCCCCTCTTCTCAAGCGGGGGGAAGCGTCCCATATCATACCAGTCATGTCTTCTTACGCTATATTCCCGCACGTCCCAGAGCATCTGGCCCCTTCCTCTGTCTGGCAGACCACCGTGTCCGGCCAGCCACCGCAAGAGCCCGACTCCGACAAGCCCCAGTTTCCTGAGGATGATGATCTTCAGGCGAGCGTGGTCGTGCGGCCAAAACCCAAGACCCGCAAACCATCCATGTACAAGGTCTTGATGCTGAACGACGATTACACACCTATGGAATTCGTCGTCCATGTTCTTGAACGGTTTTTCTCAAAAACGCGCGATGAAGCCACGACCGTCATGCTCCACGTCCATCAGCGTGGTGTCGGCGTCTGTGGCGTCTTCACCTACGAAGTGGCCGAAAGCAAAGTCACGCAGGTGATGGATCTGGCCCGCCAGAATCAGCACCCTCTTCAGTGTACCATCGAAAAAGACTGAGATTTTCGCGGTTTTCAGTACTTCATGAAGGTTCCGTGATAATTTTCTGTTCATTTCCGCGTTTCTGACTGGCGTCGCACGCTGCATCGCGACAAGATACCTGACCAACGAGAGGTCGAGAGGAGCGCCATCCTATGCTGTCCCGTACGCTCGAACAGACGCTCCACCGCGCCCTTACATTCGCGGGTGATCGTCGTCACGAATATGCCACCCTCGAACATCTGCTGCTTGCGCTAACAGAAGACTCCGACGCCCTCACCGTATTCAAGGCGTGCGGAATCGATCTAGACAAGCTGCGCTCGGATCTGACGGAATTTCTCGATAAGGATCTCGCGGGCCTGGCCTCCGAACGTCCGACCGAGGCAAAACCGACAGCTGCCTTCCAGCGCGTGATCCAACGCGCTGCGATTCACGTCCAGAGTACCGGGCGTGACGAGGTCACAGGAGCCAACGTGCTTGTCGCGCTCTTTGCCGAGCGCGAGAGCCATGCGGTCTATTTCCTGCAATTACAGGACATGACCCGGCTGGATGCCGTCAATTTCATCTCCCACGGTATCGCCAAAGCCCCTGACCGTGGGACATCCCGTCGTGCGGCAAGTGCTTCTCGTGACAACTCCGAACGTGAAGAACGGAAGGAAACCACCAAGGAAGGTGCACTCGCCAGCTACTGCGTGAACCTGAATGACCGCGCAAAAGAAGGCCGGATCGATCCTCTTATCGGGCGAGATCAGGAAATCGAGCGCACCATCCAGATCCTGTGCCGACGGACGAAAAACAACCCGCTCTATGTGGGTGACCCTGGCGTCGGCAAGACGGCAATCGCCGAAGGTCTGGCAAAGCGGATCGTGGAAAAGGAAGTTCCGGAAGTCCTTTTCGACGCAACGATCTTCTCGCTCGACATGGGCTCCCTACTGGCTGGCACGCGCTATCGCGGAGACTTTGAAGAGCGCCTGAAAGCCGTGGTAACGGAATTGAACCAGACGCCCGGTTCAATCCTGTTCATTGACGAAATCCATACCGTCATCGGCGCAGGTGCGACTTCTGGCGGCGCGATGGATGCTTCGAACCTACTCAAGCCTGCGCTGGCTGCAGGCACACTGCGTTGCATCGGTTCAACAACCTACAAGGAATTCCGCCAGCACTTCGAAAAAGACCGCGCGCTTGTGCGTCGGTTCCAGAAAATCGATGTGCCAGAACCTTCGGTTGAAGACACGATCAAGATCCTGCGCGGGTTGAAGTCCAGCTACGAGAAGCACCACAAGGTTCGCTACACCGATGAGGCGCTGCGTGGTGCGGTCGAACTGGCTGCCAAATACGTGCATGACCGCAAACTGCCCGACAAGGCGATCGACGTGATCGACGAAGTGGGTGCTGCGCGGATGCTAGTGCCAGAAAACAAGCGTCGCAAGACAGTGACCCTCAAGGACGTGGAAGACGCGATCGCCAAGATTGCGCGCATCCCGCCCAAGAGCGTCTCCGCTGACGATCGCGAGACCCTCCGTCATCTGTCCCGTGATCTACGCAACATGGTATTTGGTCAGGACAAGGCAATCGATGCCCTTACGGCAGCCATCAAGCTGTCTCGTGCGGGATTACGCGAAGCCGAGAAGCCGATTGGCAACTACCTTTTCTCAGGCCCGACAGGCGTGGGCAAAACGGAAGTGGCCAAGCAGCTTGCATCCTCTCTCGGGATTGAACTCATCCGCTTCGATATGTCCGAGTACATGGAGCGTCACTCGATCTCGCGACTGATCGGTGCGCCTCCGGGGTATGTTGGCTTCGATCAGGGTGGCCTGCTGACGGATGCTGTTGACCAGCACCCCCATGCAGTCCTGCTTCTGGACGAAATCGAAAAAGCCCATCCGGACCTGTACAACGTCCTGCTCCAGGTCATGGATCATGGTCGCCTGACAGACCATAACGGCAAGATCGTCGATTTCCGAAACGTGGTGCTCATCATGACCACCAATGCGGGTGCCGCCGATCTGTCGAAGGAGGCTATCGGTTTCGGGCGCACGCTGCGTTCCGGCGAAGACGAAGAGGCCATCAAACGCACCTTCACGCCGGAATTCCGCAACCGTCTGGATGCGATCATTCCCTTCGCCAACCTCTCACCCGAGACGGTTGGGCGGGTTGTTGAGAAGTTTGTCCTTCAGCTTGAAGCACAGCTTGCAGACCGCCACGTCACGATCGAAATCTCGTCTGGCGCCAAAGAGTGGCTGGCCGAGCGGGGCTATGATCGCCTGTATGGTGCACGCCCACTGGGTCGCGTCATCCAGGAAAACATCAAGAAGCCTCTGGCGGAAGAACTGCTGTTCGGCCGTCTGGCAAAGGGGGGAGCTGTGAAGATCACCCTCAAGAACGATGCGCTCGATTTCGAGATCATCGAAGGAGCCTCCTCTTCCACAAAAGGAGCAGAAGGCGAACACAGCCAGGACGAGACCGCTAGCGGTTCCTGATCTGGTTCAGAAAAAAGCCCGGAAGGTCGTGCCTTCCGGGCTTTTTTATTATTCGTAGCGCGTGCCGTTCACAACGATATAGCCAGGCCATTGCCATTTGCGGCCCGTGCCGCGGTGCGTCCAGTCCACGCCCTGCTGACGCGGGCTGTCGAAATAGTATCGGCCCTGCACTTCAACCTGATCACCCTTCTTGACCCAAGGCCATTGCGGCGCATTCATTTCATCCAGATTGGAGACGATGCGAATGGATACGCCCTGCCCGACATTGAGATAAAAATAGCCATGAACGCCACTACGTGTCCGTCGCGCTCGCGGTGACAGGGCAATCACCTGACCGCAGATATGTTCCGGCAGGTCGATACGGCGCGGGCCACCCTGCTCGAAACCCTGCTGATCACTCAGAAATTTTGAATTATCGCACGACGCGGGCATAGACCCTACATTCTGTGCCATTGCAGCGACAGGGGCCAACAGGCAAGCCGCCGCAGCTAACAATACAGGGCGAAAGATCATGGGGCTTCTCCATTCATGGGAATAAGCCGTTATGGCGCGCACAGCATGATCCGTGAAACGGAAAAACACATATCGCGCTTATGAAGAGCCAGACAGGCAGGAAGCCTCATCAAGAATGTCCCGCAGAAGCGGCCATAATTCCGTACGCTCCATGGCGCTCACGCTGAAGCGCAGCATGGTAGACGACGCCTGCTCAGGTGAGAATAACGTTCCCGGTGCGAGGAGAATACCTCGCTCTGACGCAAGCCTTGCGACAAGTTCGGAATCGTATCCACAATCTGCCCAGACGAAAATTCCGGCCTGAGGAACGCTTGGCAGCCTCAGCCCACAACTCTGGAGTGCCTCGACACAGCGATGTCGTGCATGATCCACACGCTGCCGAAGTCGCAGAAGGTGCCTGTTATAATGCCCCTCATGCAGCAGATGATATGTCACGCTCTCCCCGAGCGAAGAAGTAGTCAGCCCGGCGAGCATTTTCAGGTCCGTCAGCCTTGCGATCAGATCTGGGCGCGCTGCCAGAAAGCCAACACGCAAACCCGCGGCGAGCGTCTTTGCATACCCACTCACAAGAATAACGCGCTCAAGTCTCCCCATGGCTGCCAGACGGATAGGAGCACCAGCATAGAAATCCGAATACGTGTCGTCTTCCACAATCAGGAAGTCATGACGCTCAGCCAGCATCAGTACATCATGCGCAGCAGCCACCCCAAGCGTATGGCCCGTCGGATTGTGCACTACGCTGTTGATGAGAAAGAGCCTGGGCTTATGAATTTGCGCCAGACGCTCAAGCATTCTGAGATCGGGGCCCTCCTCCAGCCTTGGAATGCCTACGATCCGAACGCCGTACGCGGCGAGACGCCCGAAGATCAGAAACCAGCCAGGCTCTTCCACAAAAACCGTATCGCCCGGCTGAACCAGCAGACGCAGCACAAGATCCAGACCATGCGTCACACCCGCAACTGTCAGGATATTGCGATCTGCCTGTGCAGGCACACCCTGCGCCTGAAGCCGACTTGCCGTCTGCTCCCGGAAACTGGGGAGGCCCCGTGGATCGCCATATTCCAAAAGCAGGGACTGGCTTCCCCGTCCTACAGCCCTGACAGCGGCATTGATCATCTCTGCATTGAGCCAATGCTGTGGCAACAGCCCCGCAGCGGCAGGAATCCGGTCTTTGGGATGAGGCCGGACCATCTCACCAATGAGCCATGAAATATCAAGCTGGGAGGGGGCACTGCGCTCCGGATCGCTGTATTCGGCCGTCGCTGGCAATGTTTCGGGCTGAATACGCACGAAATACCCAGACCCCTGCCGCCCTTCCACCAACCCGCTGGCAACAAGCCGATCATAGGCCTCAACAACTGTAAACCGGCTGATACCTGCGCTTTCTGCCATTTTCCGGACGGATGGCAATCGGCTTCCAGGCCTGAGGACATGCTGGTTGATGCGCGATATCAGTTCGTCTTCCAACTGGGAGACGAGCGTTCGTTCGCTCCCGCGAAGAGGTTGCCAGGACTGAAAAAATCCCGGCGATGAGGCTTTGACAACTGACATGGCCGTTTTTCCAGAACAGTTTGAAAATTGGCCGGTCAACTGTACCGGTCATGTTCAGGGATGATCGCTGATAATCTGCCTGTTCAAACCCCGCAATGGAAGATCCACGCCATGTCGCCCTCTTGGCAGGCTTTTGCTCCCCTCGTCGTGTTCGCCTTTGTTGCGTCCGTCACACCTGGTCCCAATAATACGATGCTGGCGGCTTCGGGCCTCAATCATGGGATGCGCAAAACCGTTCCCCATATTCTGGGCGTCAGCATCGGGTTTTCCGTCATGATTGGTATTATAGGGCTGGGTCTGGGCAAGCTCTTCGAGGCCGTTCCTCAGCTTTATACTGTCCTGAAATATGCGAGCGCGCTGTATCTGCTCTGGCTTGCATGGAAAATCGCCACATCGAAATCAGGCAGCGAAAACAGTGCAACATCCCGGCCGATCACGTTCCTGCAGGCAACGGGTTTTCAGTGGGTGAATCCAAAAGCCTGGGTCATCGCGATCGGAATCGTTTCCGCGTATATGCCTCAGGGAAACTACCTGCTCAATTTGCTGATTGTTTGCCTGATCTGCTGCATTGTGAATCTACCCTCTGTCAGCCTCTGGGCCGGCTTCGGCGCAGTAATGAAAAGAGGGCTGAGACAGCCTGCCATTCTGCGCAGCTTCAATTACGGAATGGCCGTCCTTCTGGTGGCGTCACTCTATCCCCTGATGTTGGAAAACGCGCATCACTGAGAGCATTCAGCTTACCAGCGGATAGTGACACGCCACTTCACGCCCGCCCGTGATCCCGCGCAACTCGGGCCGCTCCTGCGCACAGCGGGCCTGGGCAATCGGGCAGCGCGTGTGAAACCGGCACCCTGATGGCGGATTGACCGGGCTGGGCACATCCCCCGCGAGCGGGGGTGGCAATGGGCGGTCCGGACGAGGCACTGCATCGAGCAAGGCCTTTGTGTATGGGTGCGCGGGAGCGCCCAACACTGCAAGGCCATCTCCCTGCTCGACAATGCCCCCCAGATACATGACGGCAATGCGATCGGCCATTTGCCGAACCACGGCCAGATCATGCGAAATGAAAACACACGCCACACCAAGCTGACTGCGCAGATCTCCAAACAAATTGACGATCTGGGCCTGCACGGAAACATCCAGTGCAGAAACTGGCTCGTCCGCGACCAACAACTCGGGGCCGAGTGCGAGTGCACGCGCGATATTCAGCCTCTGGCGTTGGCCACCCGAAAACTCATGCGGGTATCGCTTTAGTACTGAACGCGACATCCCCACCTGATCGAGCAGTTCATGAACACGCTCCACAATGCCTGTCCGTCGATGAATTTTCAGAGGCTCGGCAAGTGCTTCCCCAACCGTTCGACGCGGATTGAAGGAAGCCGAGGAATCCTGAAACACCATCTGCATACGGGCGCGATAGGGACGCAGACTTCGGTCCGAAAGACCCGAAATCCGCGCACCGTCAAAAAGAACCTCTCCGGATGTAGGCGCGCCCAGACCAATCAGGGTCCGCCCAAGAGTGGATTTTCCACACCCGGACTCACCAACAAGCGCCAGTGCCTCTCCACGACGCACCTGTAACGACACTCCTGCGACAGCCTGAAGAACGCGGCCGCCACCGAGGCGGTAATGCTTCTCAACCGAGCGGGCTTCCAGCAGAATACTCATGCTCCGTACAGAACACACGCCACGCGCCTGCCCTCTCCCATTTCGATCATGTCAGGGCGTACGGCGCAATCTGGTCGGACTTTCGGGCAACGAGGCGAAAAGACGCATCCCGATGGCCGTGCCTCCGGGACGGGGGGCTGCCCAGGTATGGTTGGCAATCTCTCGGGCTTTGGGCCATCCAGGGGCGGAATGGCAGCCAGAAGAGCCTGCGTATAAGGATGCAGTGGCTGCTGAAGCACATCAACCACTGTGCCGCGTTCAACCACAACGCCAGCATACAGAACTGCAACATGCGTACAGCTCTGCGCGACAACGCCCATATCGTGGGTAATGAGCATTACGCCCGCTCCCTCTTCCCGCAGCGTACGCAGAAGCACCAGAATCTGTGCCTGAACAGTAACATCCAGAGCAGTTGTTGGCTCATCGGCAATCAGCAATGCTGGCGAACATGATAGTGCCATGGCAATCATGGCACGCTGCCGCAAACCACCCGAAAGCTGATGTGGATAACGCCTCGCGGCCATTTCAGGGTCAGGCACGCCCATCCGCTCCAGCAACTTGACGGTCAGTGCGCGTGCTTCGTGGCGGCTTAGGGGTTGATGCAGGCGGATCTGTTCGTCGATCTGCGCGCCAATCGAGCGGACTGGCAGAAAGGCGGTCATCGGATCCTGAAAAATCATGGCCATCTGCGACCCGCGGAGTTTGCGCCTTTCTTTCTCCCGCATCGAAAGCAGTTCGTGCTTTTGGAAAACGATGCTTCCCTTCGCTTTAAGGCGAGGCAGCAACCCCATGACACTCATGGCCGTCAGGCTCTTGCCGGAACCGGACTCTCCCACAACTCCCAGTGACTGACCTGCAGCAACATCAAGCGTCACGCCGTCAAGCAGCCTCCGTCCATCCGGAAGTTCAAGCCTTAGGTCCTGGATCTGAAGCAGCGGTTCAGCGCGCATTGCGGCCTCCTGCGATCCGTGGGTCCAGCAATGTATAGATACCGTCAATTAATGCGTTGGCCACAACAACGAAGATCGCAGAATACATAACGGTTGCCATGATCAGAGGCAGATCCAGCGTGGCCAGCCCCTGATAGGTCAGGCGGCCGACACCCGGAAGAGCGAAAACCACTTCCGTGAGCAATGCGCCCCCCCCCAGAAGCTGAGCAAAATCCAACCCAAAAAGCGAGACATAGCTCAGCCATGACAGTCGCAATCCATGCCACAGCCAGACGCGAACAGGCCCGGCGCCCTTGGCCCGCGCGGTACGGATGGAATCCTCGCCCATGGCCCCCAGAAGCTCGGCACGGAGCACCCGCGCATAAAGCCCGATGAAGGAGCTAGCGAGCGTCAATGATGGTAGGAACAGCGCCTTCGCCCACCCCCATGGGTTCTGGCTAAATGGGACATAGCCAAGCGAAGGCACCCACGAGAACATCCAGGTGTCATGCCATCGGCTCTGCGTGAAAAGATTGACCACTTCCCCCAGCCAGAACACCGGCATGGAAAGCCCGATCACCCCCAGAACCATCAGGATTCTATCTATCCAGCTATCACGCAGAACCGCTGATGCCACGCCAATCAGCAGGGAACCACCAACCCAGAAAAACGCTGCCCAGAGTACGAGCGAGAGCGTAACAGGCGCAGCACCCATGACTTCGGGCACGACAGGCTCCCCGTGATCGACATAAGACGTGAGATCACGCGTAACGAACAGCTTCTCCATCATGCGGACATACTGGATGGGCAACGCACGATCGAAGCCATATTCCGCACGAATGCGCGCCACGACCTGTGGGCTTGCTCCACGCCCGGCGATCCTTGCCGTCGGGTCTGCTCCAGGCGTTGCGAAGAAAATGCTGAAAACCAGAACCGAAATCCCGAAAATCACAAGCAGCATCTGCCCCGCACGGGAGAGAAAAGCGCCAATCATCGCCCTGCTCCTTTCGGATCAAGATGATCTCTCAGGCTATTTCCCAGAACGTTCAGCGCAAGCACGGTCAGAACGATGGCGATACCCGGAACGATCGCCACGGCAGGTCGCGTATAGAGCAATCCTTCCCCGTCCTGAATGATAGACCCCCATGATGCGGCTGGTGCCTGCACGCCAAGGGAGAGGAAGGACAGTGCAGACTCAGCAAGAAGACACAGAGCCATGACCAGCGGCCCCAGAACCACCATTGTCGTAGCCAGATTGGGAAGGATCTCGCGCAACACGATCCGTCCATGGGATGCACCCATTCCCCGCGCTGCCATGACAAATTCGGCCTGCGCCAGACTCAGAGCCCGGGCCCTCAGCGGACGGGCGGCATAAGGCACATAAACCAGCGCGATAATAACGATCGGTATCAGCAGGCTGTCAGCGCCAATAACAAAGGGTCCAAGACGCAATCCGTGCCCGACCGTCACAACAGAAAGCGAAATCGCGAACAGGTAAACCGGAATGGCCCACATGATATCGAGAATACGCGACAGGATTATATCAACCCATCCGCCGAAATACCCGGCACAGATCCCGATCATTCCTGCCAGTGTCAGGCACAACAGCGATGCCGTTGCTGCAATCAGCAACGAATTTCGTCCGCCATACAGAACGCGTGCCGCCACATCCCGCCCCTGAGAATCAGAACCCAATGCATAGGGTCCTGGCTGCCAGTCCGGCCCTAGTGGCGTCAGGCCTAGGTGGAGGGGATTGTCGTTCGGCTGCATCAGATCGACCGTCTGGCCACCTCTCTGAGTTGTGCCCGCCAGATCTGAGGCAAATGGATCAACCCCCACCATTGCCGCGTAGAGAGGAGCGCTCAGGGATGCCAGAACAATCCCTGCTAGCAGAAAAAGGGCCGCGACAGTTCCCTTGCGGGCACGCAACCCATCAAGCCAGCGTAAAGAGCGGTCTTTCAGCACGATCCATCCCTGGCCCTTATGGCCTCTCTTGATCCAGCATCCTGCAAAACAGATGCCAGCGCCGTTTCCCGGAGACAGAAAAGAGCATGTCCTTTCGCGAGATGCGCCGGGAACGACACAAGGCACGTTACGCTATGGAGACATTCTTGATCAAATCCGGCCATGCAGCCGGTCTAGCGCGCCGTCAGCACTCTGGGAAATTTACCGCCAGACCACCGAGAGACGTCTCTTTGTAACGATGGTTCATGTCGCGTCCCGTCTCCGCCATTGTCCTGATCACCTGATCCAGAGAGACATGATGTTCCCCATCCCCATGCATGGCGAGAGATGCAGCGTTGATCGCCTTGACAGCCCCGAACGCATTGCGCTCGATACAGGGGATCTGCACCAACCCACCAATCGGGTCACAGGTCATCCCGAGATGGTGTTCCATCCCGATTTCCGCCGCATTTTCAACCTGTAACGGATTGGCTCCCAGCACTGACGCAAGGCCCGCAGCCGCCATAGACGACGCCACGCCCACCTCCCCCTGACATCCAACTTCCGCGCCCGAGATGGATGCATTCAGTTTGAATAGCCCACCAATTGCTGCAGCCGTCAGCAGGAAATCCCTCATTCCCTCCCGCGACGCTCCAGGGCAAAAATCCCGGTAATATCGAAGCGTTGCCGGTATAACGCCTGCAGCCCCGTTCGTTGGGGCTGTCACCACACGGCCACCCGCAGCATTCTCTTCGTTCACTGCAATGGCAAACAGGCTGACCCAGTCCATAACTTCGTGGGGAGAACGCTGGTTCTGGAGTGTATTCCTCTGCAGCTTCTCATGAAGCGCTGCCGCACGCCGACGTACTTTCAGTTTCCCAGGCAGTGCCCCTCTTTGTGTAAGGCCACGCTCGATACATCCCATCATCGTATCAATAATGAGATCCAGGTAAGCCTCAACTTCATGCGCCGGGCGCAGCGCGCTCTCATTTGCGAGCACAATCCGGGCTATGCTCAGGCCCGTTTCAGCTGTCCGCGCCAGAAGCTGAGCACCATCCGCGAAATCGTGAGGCATGTCAGGCAGCGTATAGGACGTCGTCTCGGCAACATTCTCAGGAACGATAAACCCACCACCCACCGAGCAATAACGTGCAGATGCGACGATCGCCTCATGCTCATCCAGCGCCCGAAACTGCAACGTGTTGGGATGAACAGGCGGGATGGTCTCGTAATCAAAGAGGACGTCAGAGGCCGGTGCAAACCTGACCTGTCGTCCCCGCACGTTGATCATTCCAGCAGTAGTGATCGCAGCCACAATGCCTTCTGCCTGATCGGGATCGATCGTGTCCGGGGCTTCTCCGGCAAGCCCCAGAACGACAGCGGTATCGGTCGCATGACCGAGACCGGTCCAGGCGAGAGAACCATAAAGCGTCACCTTTATATGGTGCACGTCCAGTTCCACATCGAGCCCATCTATAAAGCGTCGGGCTGCCCGCATCGGACCTACCGTATGCGAAGATGACGGCCCAATGCCGACTTTGAAAATGTCAAACAGGCTGATCATGCAATGAAGCATCCGGCAAAAAGGCAGAAGCGCATGGCCGTAACACGGATCACAAGGCCATGCCTACACAGCCCAAGCACTCTCAAAATTCGATATATTCAATTTTCAGATGAAATTATTGATTCCCTCGGCATACAATTGAACACACTTTGTATGGGCCTGATCGCAATGCACGCTCAGGGACGCACAGCAGGCGTCTGAGCGAGTGTATCCTCCGGATCTGTGGCCCCAGAGGATCAACACAACAAAAAGCCAGCCCTGAGTGGAGGCGGGCTTTTTTATTTCACCCGCAGATTTCGAGTTTTACGTCTGCCTGAAGCAGCGCCTTGCGCGTGGCGGGCTTCAACTGAGTGTCCGACAGAACGAGATCGAACTCGGACAGATCTGCGAGCCGATGCAACCCACCTTTCTGGAACTTCGTGCTGTCTGCCAGAAGGATGCAGCGGTCTGAAATTTCCATAAGGGCACGTTTGACCTTAACCACGTTTTGATCATTCTGAAACGCTATGGCGTTATGAATAACAGAAGTGGAAAGAAACATCGTGTTGGCACGAATTGAACGCGCGGCCTGCTCGCAAAGGAGCCCAAAAAAAGCATTGCGTGGCGCGCTGTAATCTCCACCAAGGCAGATCAGGTTGAGATTTGGATAGGGTGCCAGCGCCTGAATGACGCCCATAGCATTGGTAATGATGGTCAAAGGCGCGAGTGCCGGAAGCAGCGGCAGCATCTGCGCAACCGTCGTGGAATCATCAAGAACAAGAATTTGCTCGGGCTCGATCATCGAGACGGCACGCGTGATGATGTCCTGCTTGAGATCTGCGGCACGGGTCTTGCGGAAATTAACAGTCTTTTGCGTGACAGCACGGTTTTTAAGCCCGATGCTGCCGTGAAATTTGTCGATAAGTCCCTGTTGCGCCAAGGCATGTGCATCTCTGTGGATGGTCATACGGCTCACGCCAAAACGCTCGGACAGAGTCTCGATACTGACATTGCCTTCTTCGAAAAGCGCATCGAGAATACGCTGCTGACGCGAAGCATTATCCCGACGTTTTCCCGAGCCCGATGACAGGGTGGGATAAGGTTCGCCCTGGCTCTCACTCATGTCTTGAATCGATCCTTGTCCATCTTCAGCACTGAAGTGCCCAATACACCATATCCGTGAGCGGCGATATTCGTAACGCTTTGATAAAATGTCAGACGTGTGCGGGAAACTGCCACATAACGACTTGACCTTAGCGCATTTTTGCATATTCCAACACACGCAAATGACAATAATAACAATTTTAATGATTATTCTAACATTATTTTGATATATTTATGCTTTTCCATGTTAATTTTAACAATGGCAATGTGACACCTGAAGGTCGTCAAGAAAGAGAAGGCGCTACCAAAAAAACTATGTGGCTCCTCGCATACTAAAAAATCATGAGCTTTGCCTTGATCGCCCGGTATCATGAACGCCTTTCATGTGAACGGGTCCGCCGTGCAGCCTGAGTGTAACGCAATAACTCTACGCCCCTCGACCCTCAACACGGGGGGAGGAACAACAAGAGTTAGCCACGTCAGTTCATAGACGAGCCTGATCGCGATGCAACGTAGTAAACTATATTAGTAAGCTGAAGCACCCCTGCATGACAGATTGATACGAAACGCATACGGTTCTTTCCATTAACGACCGCACCTGCTCTGATAGCGGGTAGACCATATTGTCTACCTGCTACTAGACCGGACCCGTTGCATGCGACTGCCTCAAACCAGCAATGCCCTTGCGCTCGCCGCAGCTTCTCTTCTGACCTACGCCACTGCATAGGCAAAAGACCCTAACACCGCCCTTATGGTTCGCAACGCCTATATTTTTTCGATGGCAGACACCCAGAAAGAGCCGTTTCTGGGCTACATGACCGTGATGCAAGCGGCACAATCATTACTGTCCATCCGGGAAATCCATCCCCCAGACTTCATGCTTCATCCACGCTCGACACCCGAGGATTTTCACTGGTTCACACTGGACGGCGCTCTGGACCATCTCCAGCACGGCGTAACGACAGCCTTCAATTTCAACTACAGCAATCACTGGGGTGCTGCACCTTCAGAGAAAGACAATGTCGATCATCAGCAGTTCAGAGCGGAACTCGCATCTGGCATGCGCTTCGTTCACGGCATCCAGCCAACAGCAGACAACCATGACCAGTCCCGAGATCATTGATAAAACGGGGAAAGCTGGCGCGACACTCGTCTTCGCGGCCTCCCAACGCGACCTCGAGGCCGTGTATATCGGCGGACACAAAGTGGTTGATCACAGGCACGTCCTGACACAAGACATGACAGCGGTTGAACAGCAATCTGACAGTCGCGTCGTCAGAGCACTGCGCGAACACACAAAACACTGATCCGGCAGCAGGAAGGCCAAAAATGAGAACACAATCTGGCAAAAAATGGCTCGGCCTCGCCGTGGCGGCCGCAACGCTAGGCTTTACGCAGGTTGCAAGCGCCGAAAGCCGAAAGGTCATTTTTGATGACGATGGCTTCGCACTCGCACAATGGCTCGCCATCAAAGCACCTAATGTAGAAGTTCTGGGCATTACCACCGTGTCTGGTGATGTCTGGCAAAAACAGGCCACTGCTCAAGCACTGCGCGGCGTTGAAATTGCGGGGCGCCCGGATATTCCCGTTATGGCGGGTGCAACCTATCCGCTCGTAAACTCAGAAAAACTGACGGAGCGCTGGGAGTCACTCTATGGGAAGCTGACGTGGAAGGGCGCTTGGATGAAGCACTGGGTTGAACCCACACTTCAGGCGCTTCCACCTTATCATGGTCCAGATGTCGTTCCCGATTTACCCGAGGGCAATGCGACCAAAAAAGCAGAAAGCGAACGTGCCGCGGACTTTATGATCCGTATGGTGCATCGCTACCCCGGCCAGGTCACCATCATTGCGACGGGTCCATTTACAAATCTCGCACTGGCAGAACGCCTTGATCCGGAATTTGCAGGGCTTGCAAAGGAACTGGTCTATATGGGCGGCAGCTTGAACCCCCAACAAACGCGGAAAGATCAGGTTGCTGCCGAATTTGCGCGCGAATTCATCAACTCCCCGCGTCGCGAATTCAACCTCCGTTTCGACCCGGATGCGGCGAGCATCGTGTTGCGCTCACCCTGGCGCCATATCACGATGGTACCTTCTGATCCGTCAACAGATACCGAATTTTCACCAGAGCTCGTGAAGCGCCTTGGCTCAGGTAACACGCCCGTGGCGCATATGGTCCGCCAGAACAAAGGGGGCTTTCCGCTCTGGGATGAAATTGCTGTTGCAGTGTGGCTGGACCCAAGCCTCATCACCAAGAAAGCAGAGCTCTTTATCGATGTGAATGCACAGTTTGGTGCAGCCTATGGCGACGTCTTGTCATGGACACCGGGCTATGAACCAGGACTTGGAGAACAGAAGAACACAGTCGTGCAAAAAGTAGATGTACCGCGCCTGGAAAATCTTCTGAAGCAGCTGATTGACCGCCCTCAGAACCCGGTGAGCGGTAAACCACTGCCCTGATTTCTTCTCAAAATCCAAAATAAAAAACCTGCTTTCCATCGTTCGGAAAGCAGGTTTTTTTAACGTCTTCGGCTCTTAAAAGCCGGTGGAAAGTGTGACCATCGCGCTGAATGGTACCTGAAGATAATAGGTTGGCGCAGACCCTGCGATCGTGCCGCCATAAATGCCTTTGGTGGCATTGGCATTGGTTGTGAAACCATAAACGCCGCTACGGAATTTAGCGCCGGTCAGGTTCTGCATGTTGAGCTGGATCTGCGGGGACTTCAGGAAGCCGGCGTTATGAAAACGATAGCCTAGCCCTACATTGTTGGTGATGTATTGCGGGATGGAGCTATCGTTTGTGAACGTGGCATACTGCTTCCCGACATATTTGATCTGCCCAGAAAACCAGAAACTGCCGTCATCATAATCAATACCGATCCCAGCCATTTCATGAGGGGAGCGAATTGCCGTCTTGCCTTTGGTGGGAAGATAATCGGTCGTGCCCGTCGTGGTAGCCGCCTTGATGTTATTATCAATGGTCGAGTGCAGATATTCGAACGTCACATATGGGCGCAAATGATGCCAGATTGGCCGCGTACTAAGCTGAACGTCCACACCGCGCGTTGTCTGGCCACCGGCGTTCACAGTCTGGCTGTAAGATGCGCCATTCAGATAATAGTTCAGAGACTGCTGACGGTTTGACAAGTTGTAGTTGAAGAAGGACACCGATCCAACAATGACATCACCGTTGTAGCGATAACCCAGTTCTTCCTCGATCGTGTACTCAGGATTGCTGGCCCCACCGATCTGGGTTTGCTTCTTGGCGGTACCGTAATAATCAACCAGCGATGTATTCGCGGGCATTCTAAAGTTTGTACTTCCTGAAATATAGATCTGATTTTTATGATCGAAATTCCACGCCGCGCCAACTTGTGGCAGCGGCTCGGCGTTATGCAGATTTCGGTTGTAGGTAGTGCCGGGTGTGTAATCGTAGGTCCGACGGGTGACCATCGCTTCCTTGAAGCCGAGCGTCACATGAAGACGATCATTAAAATATTTCATTTCATCGCCGATGAACAGCATGTTCACCTGCGTCAGTGTCAGGAAGTTGCGGACATTGTAGTCCTGCCCGGTGCTCGTCTTGATGACATTACCCGTACCCCAGATATTGTATGGCTGCCCAGTCGCCTGATTGACCTGACCATAAGGGGAATACTGCAGGAGGTTCGAATATTCGTACCACCACCCCAGTGACAGATCATTGTGCCGATCTGGTTTGTAATGCAGGGACAGCGTGTTGCCTGTACGAAACTGCTCCTGATTAGAAGGTGTCAGCGCAAGAGCCGAAGTCGCCCCATTCAAATCAACCGTAACAGCCTGATTACCGAGGCCGGTTGAGGAATTGACCAAGCCTGCGCCTGTTCCGTTTCCAATTCCATGCCAAAAATACAGGGAATCATCGATCGAAATTTTGGGCGAAATCACAATATGGGTCGGAAGTGCTGCAACAACATTTCGGAACGGATTAACGTGCAATTTATAATAAGCAGCACCCGCCGAGGTCGCACCTGCGTAATCTGCCGCGTAATTATTGCTATATCCGGATTTCAGGTACTGCGTAAGGCTAGGATTTAAATAAGAATCATTGACCTGATCATTATACGAGACCGTCAAACCCGTGTGGCTACCGTTATCAAAATCTTTTACAGCCTTAAAATCATAATGGAACTTCTCTGCCTGACCCGCCCCACGCCACTGATTACCCTTTGTATGGCTGAACGCGAACATGGCTCTGATACCGCTGTTCCCAATATAGCCGGAGTTCAGACGCAAGAACTGACGGAACGTGTCATAGGATCCGAACGAAACATCCATCAAACCGCCTGCACGTGTGGTGGGGTTGGTCATGGTCATGCTCGTCAGGCCAGCAGAAGCATTCACCACCGGGCTGTTGATATCGACAGACCCAGGCTGAAGAGAAACAGTCTCCAGATCTTCGGATTCCAGAACTTCGTTGGCATAGAACTGCCCACCGCCAATGTCGTTCAGTGGGGCCCCGTCCAGTGTCCAGCCGACTTCGCTCTGATCAAAGCCACGAACATTGACCTGACCTGAATACAGACCAGCCGCGTCCTGCTGCGAAACGTTCACACTTGGCAACATAGCAATAAGCTGCTGCACGTTTGCGGAAGGCATCTGCTTGGCAATGAAGTCACGAGTGATTGTCTGCACTGCTTTTGGCACAGTCTCGACCCGCATCAATCCGCCACCTGGAGAGCGCGTACGCGCACTGCGGCCGGAAACATTGACTTCTTCGGCCTGGCTGGAGGCAGTTACATCATGGGGACGCGGCTGGACTGCAACCACGGGAGGGCTAGCTACAGGCTTGGCTTTCCCCTGAGCGCTTTTGCTACTGACCGTTGAAGCAGCAGCACGATGTGCATGACGCGCTGGCGCGGCATGGGCAATGGTGCTGGCAAGGGCAGTACCGGCAAGGAGCGTCACATAACATGTTCGGGTAAAAGGAAGCGACATGGAAACGCGTTTTCCTTCCAAAGCGAGCAAACGGCGGCTTTTTTTCGCAGTCTGCTCAGGGCTGGATTGTTGCAAAGCTGACTGAGCAGTCAAATTGATAGCAAACCGCCTTAACGACCACAATGATTCTTCATCGAAACAGATAACTTCTTCATTAAAGCTTCATGTACCGATCGTTACATGCCTAATACGCTTGGGATCGGAACCTTGCGAGCCAAAGCGACATAAATTCCAAACCCCAGAAGAACGCCCACAAACCATGCAATTGCACCCACAGAATGAAACGCAGGGATGAACTCTCCGGCGGAGGTAACAGCGGCGCCAACAAGCAGTGCAATAATCGCAGGGAGGTGCCAGCCTCTGTTACCGTCATAGATATCTTCATGCCGATACAGCGCATTTACATCGAGTGCCTGTCTGCGGATTACATAATAATCCGCCAGCATGATGCCGGTTACCGGCCCAAGCGTACCACCGATGATATCGAGCATCCGATAAATATTAGCGGCATGATCAAACCATAGCCACGGTACGAAAAACACGCCCAATATGAGAACAAGCTGGCTGGCGCGTCTGAAATCCAGATGGCGGGGAAAGAGATTTATAAGATCGTATGACGCTGGCAGAATATTGGCGACAACATTTACCGAAAGCGTCGCCAATATCAGGGTTGCGCCACCAATAACCGTAATCATTGGCTGATTAAGTGCCAGCAAAAGCTCTGTCGGGTTCCAGATCGGTCGCCCGAAGAGCAGGACTGTAGCGGACGTGGTAATGATTGCCATAGGCGTGAAAACGAGGGCGGTTAGTGGCAAACCAATTGCCTGACCGATCACCTGATCACGCTGAGAGCGTACAAAACGCGACAGATCGGGAATATTCACAGCAAACGTCGCCCACATCCCGATCATACCGGTGACACCAACCGCAAATGCCCCCACAAACGCTAATCCATGCAAGTGGGATGGAACGGAGAAAAGAGGGCCAAGTCCATGCCCGACATGCAGCCCCCAGAATGTTGCCATAAGGCCAACCACAATCACTAATGGGCCCGCAATCAGTTCAAAATTCCTGATGCGATGGACGCCATGACTGGAAATCCATGCATGAAGTGCCCAGACAATTGCCATTGCAGCCCAGCGTTTCTCAGGCATTCCAAGAATATATTCATTGAAACTGGCCCATGTCGCACTCAGCGTCGATAAAATGGCATCCATTGCCTGAGTGGCCCCATAAGCCTGCACCGAAAACCAAAAGACTGCACAAAAACCCCGGAGAATTACCGGGATCTGAGCTCCCTTGGGGCCAAATGCAGACCGGATCAGAACACAGAATGGGATGCCATAACGCGTCCCGGCACGGGCATTGAACCACATTGTCACGAATAAAATTGCATAGGCCACCGCGACAACTTCGAGGCATTCCCAGGCAGAAAGACCAATGGCCATAAGACCAGCAGCAGCCTCGTAGGCGACGATATTGTGCACCATGCCCATCCAGACGGTCGCCATGTTGAGCCATGACCAGTTCCGCCTTTCCGGAGCAACAGGGGCAAGTTCCTCGTTATAGAGATCCGCTGCAAAAGCTGCTTTCATGAACGTATCTCCGTTATCTGGAAAAATCAGGATGCCTGCTGTAGCGTGTGGCGAAAAAGCGCCTTCATGTGCTCTGAATCCACGTCAACGCAGACTTTCTGAGATGGACGGCTGTCCCATGCACTTGCTGGCCCCTTTTGAACATCCGGCACAGCCTGCAGGAAAAGAACCGCCATGACATCATCAATACTAGGATCAGTATCGAAAATGACTTTTCGGCGTATTGGAGTTGCCATCGCCGTTCCGCACTGCGTAATGAGGGCTGCGGGGGCTGAGGCAAGAAGTGTTCCCCGGTTGGGCATTACTGTCATCTTTTAGCGTTTCAAAGACGCATATCCGTTTCTAATACGGCACGAAGTAGCACATTGGCCCCTGCCGTGACATCATCGGACTCCGCACTTTCTGCCTCGTTGTGGCTGAGGCCACCCGCACAGGGTACAAAGATCATCGATGTCGGAGTAATCCGCGCCATATATGCAGCATCATGGCCAGCACCTGAAACGATGGCTCTGGCCGGGTATCCGAGTGTTTCGGCTGACCGCCGCACGGAAGCAATACACTCGACATCAAAATGAACAGCAGGAGAATCCCAGACGCGCGCCAGCTCCAGCGTCAAACCTGCCTTTTCCGCGAGGTCATTCGCTATCCGATAGAATGTCTCTTCCATTTTCTGAACAACGCCATCATCGGGATCGCGGAAATCAACCGTAAAAAATACCTCTCCCGGCACCACGTTCCGACTATTGGGCGTATTTTCAATAAGCCCAACGGTTCCCACCGCGTCTGGCCCATTTTCCAGCGCAATTTTCTGAACTGCATCGATCATGCGTGCAGCTGTCACCAAAGCATCGGCGCGCATACGCATCGGTGTGCTGCCTGCATGTGCATCCTGCCCTCTGAGCGTGACTTCATACCAGCGCATACCCTGAACACCGGTTACAATACCGATTGTCTGATGCTCGGCCTCAAGAATGGGCCCCTGCTCAATATGAAGTTCGAAATATGCCGCAACGGGATGATCTCCACACGGCGCCACGCCACGATATCCGATGCCATTAAGAGCATCCTCAAAGCGAATACCCTCACGATCCTTTTTATCGAGAGCTTCCTGTTCCGTAAAAACGCCAGCAAATACGCCCGAACACAGCATGGCAGGTGCAAAACGCGAGCCTTCTTCGTTCGTCCAGTTGATCAGCTCGATTGGATGGCGGGTCTCGCGCTTGGTCTCATGGAGCGTCCGCAGGACCGCCAGCCCACCCAAAACTCCAATAATGCCGTCAAATTTTCCGCCGGTCGGCTGCGTGTCCAGATGACTTCCCATAGTGATCGGCGCAAGGGCATCATCCGTTCCTGGGCGCCGGGCAAACTGGTTCCCCAGAGAATCATACGAGACACTGCACCCAACAGCTTCACAGGCCTTGGTAAACCAGTCACGCACCTGACGGTCTTCCTGCGTCAGCGTCAGACGTTTGATGCCGCCCTTCGCTGTTCCGCCAAATTTTGCGGTCTCCAGAATATCATCCCAGAGCTTCTGCCCATCCACAATGATATTGCCAACCGCGCCAGATGACTGCTGTGTGCTCATTGTCGTTCTCCGTCGTAGGTATTGTGCTGCTTTGGCTGTGAGCCCGGCGATCAGCCGGCTTCAGCGGGGAGTTTGCGCATCGGATTATTGGGGTGTTCGGTCCATGTCTGAACGCCATCAAAGGGCTGCGGTACCATTGTGATGCAATCGTCCACCGGGCAGACATGCGCGCATAGATTGCATCCCACACATTCTTCTTCGATTACCTCGTAATGACGTTCGTTATTCAGCAGGCTTTTAGAAATCGCCTGATGTGAGGTGTCTTCGCACGCGATATGGCAAAGGCCGCATTTGATGCAGGAATCCTGATCTATCGCCGCGAGTGTCTTGAACTTCAGATTCAGCTGATTCCAATTTACGAAATTCGGAATCGCACGCCCCGTTACATCAGCAATCGTTTCGAAGCCCTTTTCATCCATCCAGTGTGAAAGACCATCGATCATGTCTTCCACAATCCGAAAACCATAATGCATCGCAGCTGTGCAGACCTGTAGAGATGTCGCACCCATCACGAGAAATTCGGCAGCATCCCGCCAGTTTGAAATCCCGCCAATGCCAGAAATCGGTAGGACGGACGTATCTGGCGTCCGGGCGATTTCCCCCAGCATGCGCAATGCGATCGGCTTTACGGCCGGACCGCAATAGCCACCATGCGTGCCCAGACCACCCACAACTGGCATAGGTGCCATCGCATCCAGATCAACACCCACAACAGACTGAATCGTATTGATCAAAGACACAGCGTCCGCGCCACCACGAAGGGCCGCGCGTGCAGGGTTGAGGATATTCGTGATGTTCGGCGTCAGTTTCACGATGACCGGCATGCGCGTATACTGCTTGCACCAGCGGGTCACCATTTCCACATATTCCGGAACCTGCCCTACCGCGGAACCCATGTTCCGCTCAGACATTCCGTGTGGGCAGCCGAAATTCAGCTCAATACCATCAGCACCCGTCTCTTCCACAAGCGGCAGGATGCGCTTCCAACTTTCCTCGACGCATGGGACCATGATGCTGACAATGATTGCGCGGTCCGGATAGTCTTTCTTTACGGCCTTGATCTCGGCCAGATTTACAGCAAGCGGCCGATCCGTGATCAATTCAATATTATTGAGCCCCGCCATGCGCTGCCCGTTATACCGGGTTGCGCCATAGCGGCTGCTGACGTTGACAACTGGCGGGTCCTCACCCAGCGTTTTCCAGACAACGCCCCCCCACCCTGCCTCAAGAGCCCGGCGAACATTATATTCCTTGTCAGTCGGCGGCGCTGAAGCGAGCCAGAAAGGATTGGGAGAGCAAATACCAGCAATATTGATGCTCAGATCGGCCATAGCTCAGTTTCCCACCATCATCAGATCAGCATTAATCGCTTCGGCAGCATTACGACCATCACGCACAGCGGCGACCGTCAGGTCTTCCCCAGCCGTACAATCTCCACCCGCGTAAACACCGCGCATCGTGGTACGCCCTTCGGCATCTACCTTGATCCGGCCATCCTCGATCAGGATTTCATCATCCACTAGTGGATCTGGAAGAAAAAGCTGTCCCACTGCCTTGAGGAGCATGTCCGCAGCGAGTGTGTACTCACCCAATTCATACACTGGTCGGCCATCCTTCAGCAGCCCGCGTGCAAACGTTATGGACGATATCTTACCTCCGTCCCCGTCAATACGAACCGGTGCAGACCAGTAGCGCAACGTGACGTTGTTCGTCTGGGCCCATTCCTGCTCCACGGTCGTTGCAGACATATTATCCGCAGCCCTCCGATAAACCAGTGTAACCTCTTCCGCACCCAGTCGCTTCGCCTGAACAGCGGCATCAATCGCGGTATTTCCCCCACCGATCACGACCACACGTCTTCCCACCGCGACATCCGACTTGGTTGGAGACGACCGAAGTTCTTCAATGAAATCCACAGCGTTTCTTACGCCATCAAGATGCTCTCCCGTAATCCCGAGAGCCCTGACACCAGCATGCCCAATGCCGAGGAAAACTGCGTCGAATTCAGCTTTCAATGAGGCTAACGTCATGTCGCGTCCAAGCTTCATATCTGCTTCAATCGTAATGCCACCGATGGACATAACGAAATCCACTTCCTTCTGCGCAAACTCATCCGCAAGCTTATACGCGGCGACGCCATATTCATTCAGACCGCCAGCCTTGGGGCGCGCATCGAACACCGTGACATCGTAACCATGCACTGCAAGCCGATGAGCGCAGGACAATCCGGCAGGCCCTGCGCCAATAACTGCCACACGCTTACCCGTCAGAGGAGCGCGAGCAAACGGCTGCTTCATTTTCTGCATCTGCCAGTCTGTGGCATGCCTCTGAAGGGCACCTATCTGCAGAGGACGGTCTTCCTGCGTATTGCGAACGCATTTGTCTTCGCAGAGGATTTCAGTCGGACAGACGCGGGCGCAGGAGCCACCAAAAATATTAGACTCCAGAATAGTTCGAGCGGAACCCGAAACATTTCCAGATGAGATCTTTTTTATGAACCCGGGAATATTGATCCCGGTCGGGCAAGCTTCAATACACGGAGCGTCATAACAGAAATAACACCGGTCCGCTTCAATGACAGCCTGAGCTGCCGTCAGAGGCGGATGCGCATCTGAAAAATTTCTTGCCAGCACGTCCGGCGGTAGGCGGTTTGCGGCGATACTCTGGGAATGATCCACGAAAAGAAATCTCCACCATGTGCATTTCTTGACACAACATGACTGAAGTCAGACCGATTCCGCAACGTAAACTTGACCAAATAGTCAAAAAATTACATCGTACCTTTAGCAACATTCATTTTCCCACACTCAGGCGGGAGAAATTTCATTGCCGATCTCACGATTTTCCTGCCACATCATTGCAAAAGCCCAAAACGAGGCGCAGGATCGTTTGCAGTCCTGTTTCGAAATCAGATTCAAGGAGATGCGCGTTGCCAATTACCGCATTCATCTGGGCGCTCATGTCTGCGTAGGCCTGTGTCATTGACCAGATTGCGAACATCAGATGCGCGGGATCAACACGAGGCATCTGCCCATCTTCTTCCCAGACTGCAAATGTCTGCCCGCGTCTCGCAACATGCTCCCGCAGAGTCGTAGAGAGATAATGGTGAATATTCCCCGCTCCTTGCAAAAGCTCATATGCAAAAATACGGGAGGCATCAGGACGCTCTCGGGAGAACATCATTTTCGCACGGATATAGCCCTCAAACCCGTCGCAAGCCCGGCGCTCAGGTACCAGCCAGTAATCGGCATCGTGCAACCAGAAAGTCATGATGCCTTCCAGAACACTCCGATAAAGTTCTTCCTTCGTACCAAAATAATAGTGAATGTTTGCCTTGGGGACTCCCGCTTCCTGGGCGATCTCGTTCATGCTCGTGCCCCGAAATCCGTGCTGCCCAAACACGCGCTCAGCCGCCGCAAGAATAGTCGCCTCCGCCGCCTGTCTGGGCACGCCCGGGCGGGTCTTCTGGGAAGACCTACTGTCGGATATGCCGCGCGCGGAAAGTATCTCGTTCATAGAAACATCGTTCCAGCCTTTCCTCGATCCTGGCAAGATCTGACTCCTTGGAACATCGAAAAATAATAATCGTAACTGTCTCGTCTCAAAGGAAAACCCAATGCTTCTGATCCGTGGTGGCACCGTCGTGACAGCTGAAACCTCTCAAAGCTCCGATGTTCTATGTGACGACGAAGGAAAAATTTCTGCTGTCGGCCATAATCTGGAAGCACCATCGGGCTGCACTATTCTGGACGCCGGGGGGCTTCTGGTCATGCCGGGGGGTATTGACCCACACACCCACATGGAAATGCCGTTCATGGGGTCAATCGCGAGTGACGATTTCTACACAGGAACCTCTGCGGGCGTCGCTGGTGGAACGACAACCATTATCGATTTCGTCATTCCCGAACGCGGAACCTCCCTTCTCGATGCATGGAAAGAATGGCGCCGCAAAGGCGAAAAGGCTGTCTCCGATTATTCCTTCCATGTAGCCGTGACGCATTGGGACGAGAAAGTGCATGAAGACATGGCAACGCTGACCAGGGAATGCGGTGTCAATTCCTTCAAGCACTTCATGGCTTATAAAAATGCTCTCATGGTCGACGATGACGTGCTTCTGCGTTCCATCAGCCGCGCGCTTGAGCTGGGGGCGTTGTGCAATGTCCATGCAGAAAACGGGGATGCCGTGGCCTATCTGCAAGCTGATCTTCTGAAGCGAGGCATGACAGGCCCGGAGGCACACCCGCTCTCTCGCCCGGCGTCAGTTGAAGGAGAAGCGGCGCAGCGTGTGATCGCGATTGCGGGTCTACTTGGCGCACCAATCTACATCGTGCACGTCTCGACAGAAGAAGCGACAGCAGCAATTGCAGCAGCCCGAGCGCGTGGCCAACGTGTCTATGGCGAAGTTCTGGCGCAGCATCTTGTAATTGATGATAGCGTCTATGCAGATCCGAATTGGCTTGGCGCCGCCCAGCATGTCATGAGCCCCCCATTCCGGCCCAAACGCCACCAGAAGGCACTCTGGGCAGGACTTGCTTCCGGTCAACTACAGACTACGGCCACTGATCACTGCTGCTTCTGTGCCGGACAAAAAGAGCAGGGCCTGAACGATTTTACCAAAATTCCCAACGGTACGCCCGGCATTGAAGATCGGATGAGTGTGCTGTGGCACCATGGCGTACGTTCGGGTCGGCTAACGCCACAAGAATTTGTAGCCGTAACATCCACTAACACGGCCAAGATATTCAACATTCATCCGCGCAAAGGGAGCGTGTCGGCAGGCGCAGATGCAGATCTTGTTTTGTGGGACCCTGCGGCCAGCCGGACCGTTTCCGCAGCCACGCATCACCAGAACGTTGATTACAATATCTACGAAGGCATGACGCTGACCGGGCTGGCACGTTACACCATCAGCAGCGGGAAAATCGTCTGGGCAAATGGCGATCTGCGCGTTACGCGTGGTGCGGGAAAATACGTGGAACGCCCCTGCTTCAGCCCCGACATGCAGGCCACCATGCAACGTAAAAACCTTTCCTGACCTCATAGTATCAGGAAAGGATATGAAGCCGAAGTCAGTCCGGCTTTTTTGCGCCCAGTTCTCCCGTCAGAAATTGAGCGCGACCATAGCCGAACGACCAGTGTGCATCTTCGTTTTCAACAACAGCAATCATGACGTCAGATGATGCAATCCCACACGCTTGTTCAAGCTTCTCCACTAGCAATCGATAGAAGAGTGCATTGGCTTCTTCTCCGCGGGGACGACTGAACATCTGAAGAAGCACAACGTTTTTGGTCCGTGGGATGTTCAGTCCAGTGTCTTCGACGATCATCCGTGAAGGCTTATGCTCCGAAACCAGTTGATATCGGTCGCCACGCGGGACATTAAATGCCTCCAACATGGCCTCATGAGCAGCGTCGAGAAGTGTTTTTATTTCTTGATCGGTACGACCTTCAATAAGATGAAAGTGCAATAACGGCATAGTCTTGTCCTTGTTTTTCTAAATTCAGGAAACGAACTGGATGAGACGGCGGACCCCATCAATCATTCCGCGAAGCTGATCTGGTGTGGAAATAAAGGGAGGGCCGAAAGAGATGGTGTCGCCAGTGCATCTCAGAAGAAGCCCCTCGCGCAGACCTTTTTCGAAAATGGCAAGCCCTCGAGCGCCCGGCGCACCATCAGCGGAACAAAGATCCACACCTGCCGTCAGCCCGATATTGCGTACGTCCTTCACTGAAGAAAGCTCCCGCAATCCATGAACTGCATCTTCCAGAACCGGCTCCAATGTACGGACACGTGCAAAGAGGGATTCTTCCTCCATGACGTCCAGAACGGCATGAGCAACAGCCGTGGCCATGGGGTGGCCGGAATAAGTGTAGCCATGCGCGAATTCGACAGCGTTTTCAGGGCCGGTCATGAAGGTATTGTAGATTTCATCCGTCACAATAACGCCGCCCATCGGAATAATTCCATTAGTGACGGCTTTTGCAAAAGTGATCATATCCGGCTTTACGTCAAAACGCTGGGCCGCAAAGTTTTCTCCCATGCGCCCGAAACCCGTAATGACTTCGTCAAAAATCAGCAAAATGCCGTATTTCGTACAGATCTCACGCAATTTCTGCAGATATCCGACAGGTGGCACAATAACGCCTGTTGATCCCTGAACCGGCTCGACAATAACAGCCGCAATAGTCGATGCGTCATGCAAACCGACAAGGCGCTCCAGATCCTCTGCATACTCCGCACCCCAATTGGGCTGACCGCGTGAAAACGCCATGTGCTCAGAGCTGTAGGTATGGCGCAAATGATCCACGCCAGGCATCATCCCGGAAGCAAACATTTTTCGGTTTGGCACGATGCCACCCACGGACATTCCGCCAAACCCAACTCCATGATAGCCCCGCTCCCGCCCGATCATGCGAAAGCGCTGCCCTTCATGACGCAGACGATGATAGCCAAGCGCGACCTTTAAAGCCGTATCGACAGCTTCGGAGCCTGAATTGGCGAAAAAAACATGCTCCAGACCGGCCGGTGCAAGATTGGCAATGCGTTCGGCCAGATGGACCGTCTGCGGGTTCGTCATCTGGAACGGCGGGGCGTAATCAAGTTTTTCCGCTTGGGTTTTTAGGACCTCGACAATCTTCGGATGTGCGTGGCCAAGTGGGGAACACCAGAGCCCAGAAAGGGTATCAAAAAGCTCTGTGCCATCAGCCGTATAATAATATGGCCCCTTTGCAGACGTTAAAAGCCGGGCATGAGGATTGGCTTTTACTCTCCGATTGGCGGTGAAGGGCATCCAGTATGGGCCCTTCCTGATGGTTTCAACACAGTCAAACTCATTGGTCAGTTTCGACACGATACGCCTCACAGACTGATGATAGGTGTGTTCCTTACCGGTCGTCGTTCCGGATCCGTCACATGCGAACGATATTATCGCGGATATAAATCAAACTGAATATATACAGTTGTGAGAATATGGGGCTAAACTGTATCATCAGAACAGGCAGTACAGTCAGCCATCATGCTTGAAATTGACCATCACGCCCAGACGCCACTCGTGGCTCAGATCATCCGGCAGGTCTCTGCCCTGGTACAGAATGGCAACTGGATACCGGGTACGCGGCTGCCCTCCATCCGACGTCTGGCTGCACAATGCGAGGTCAGCCCGCTTACCGTATCAAATGCCTATAACCGCCTTGTAGCCGATGGTGTTCTGGAGGCACGGCGCGCTAGTGGTTTTTTCGTTGCACGACAAGCCGAGCAAAGGAATGAAGCCGCAGCCGTGCCTGCGGATATCGCGACATCGATCGACTCTTCGTGGATGTTGCAACGGGCCTATGAAAACAATGCCTCGGTCATTCAGGCCGGGTGTGGTTGGCTACCGGACAGCTATCTTTTCCTTGACGGAATTCGCCATGCCTTCACCGCATTGGCTCGTCGCCCCGACCCCGCCATGTCGGGGTATGGCAATCCATACGGCCACCCCGGACTAAGGGAAATGGTACGTCTGCTTCTGTTGAGGCAGGGGATAAAATGCGATCTTTCTGCTCTGATTCTGACACATGGCGCCAGTCAGGCGTTGGAACTGAGTGTCCGTTGTCTGACGCAGCCCGGAGATACCGTGCTGGTTGAGGACCCGGGCTACTGCAATCTATTCCCGGCTCTGGAGGCACTTGGCCTCAGGGTCATTGGCATTCCGCGCCTTCATGATGGCCCGTGCCTGAAAACGCTTGAGCAAGTTGCCCACACAAAGCGACCAAAGGCCTTTGTGCTCAATACACGCCTCCATAATCCGACGGGTACCAGTTGTACGCCGTCTGTTACGCATCATGTGTTGAGCTTGGCTGAAAGGCACGACTTCATGATCATCGAAGACGATATCTTCGGTGGGCTGGCGGATGAGGCCATTCCCACGCTGGCACATCTCGATCAGTTGCGACGCGTCATTTTCATCAGCAGCTTTTCCAAAACAATATCGCCGGGCTTGCGTGTGGGATTTCTTGCCTGCCCTGCAGACATCTCGGCACGGATCCTGCGCCTTAAAATGGCCAGCAGTCTGACAAGCAGTTCCATGGGCGAAGCAGTCGTCCATACAATTCTGGCAGATGGACGGTATCGCCTGCATCTGGCGAAACTCCGGGACAAATTGGCAGTTACCCGAAAAAATGTCGAAAGCTCCTTGCGAACAGCCGGGCTGGAGATTTTTACACGCCCTGAGGGAGGAATGTTCCTATGGGCTCGCTTTCAAAACAGAGGAACCCCCGTGGAAATTTCGAGGAAAGCCGCGGAGCAGAACATCATGCTCGCCCCCGGTTTTCTGTTCAGCCCGGATCAGACACCGACACCATGGCTGCGCTTCAACGCGAGTCAGATGGATAATCCGCGGCTGTTCAGTTTTCTGTCTAATCCTATCCCGAACCCGCGCTCCTAGCGCCCTGTCCGATGATAGGGCGTTGCTAGCGCCGCAGGAGCCGCCATCGCGCGGCGTAGGCGGGGAAACGCCAGAATTGGCACGATGATACAACCAATAGTCCCAAGATATGGCAGCGTGTTCAAAACTGCTGGCGCAACAGGCCATCCCCGCGCCTGCCCCATGAAACCGATTGCTGTGACAAGGCCGAAGAGCAGCCCTGATGCTACAGCCCAGACAGGTCGGTAGCCTGCAAAAATTACAAGCGCCACCGCAATCCAGCCACGTCCGGCAATCATACCGTCAGACCATACAGGTACGACAGCAAGCGTTAGATCTGCGCCCGCAAACCCGGCCAGTATCCCCCCAATCATCACCGCCATGACACGCAATTTCGTTACCGGAACGCCCACTGCGTCGGCCGCAGCAGGGTTTTCGCCAACAGCTCTCAGGTCCAACCCATACCGCGTTCGGAAGAGCCAGAAATGTACAATCAGTGGCAAGAGCAGATAGATGAAATAGACCAGAATATTCTGTGCGAAAACAGCTGGCCCGATAACAGGTATGCTGGAAAGCATAGGGACTGAGACAGGTTCGAAAATCACCGGAACAGGCATACCAGCAACAGGACGGCCTATGGTCGCGCTAAGTCCGAGCCCGAGAAACGTCACGGCTACGCCACACAGAACCTGATTGGCACGCAGCACGACGCTGGCCAGCGCCAGAACGCCCGCTCCAAGACCTCCAACCAGCCCTGCCATCAATAGCCCGACCCACGGGTGAGGAATGGCCGCCACCGTCATCACGGCCACCACCGCACCAAGAGACATCAGCCCTTCGACGCCAAGGTTCGTCACGCCCGAACGCTCGGCTATGACTTCTCCCAAAGCCGCGAGTGCAAGAACGCTGCCAGACAGCACAGCATGACCCAGAAGGCCTGTAAGAAGCTCGATCATGAGGTTTTCTTTACCCGTGCATAAGCTGCAAGTTCATCACCAACAGCAATCGCCAACACCAGAAGACCGGTAATGGCGAGCACGGCGGATGCGCTGATCTGCGTGGTCTGGAGTACGATGCCCGTGTCCAGAATAAACGCCATCAGCAGGGCTGCGGGAATGAGGGACAGGCAGGATCCTCGTGCCAGAAGCGCCACGACAATACCCAAATAGCCATAATTATTGGCAATCCCGCCCTGCAGCCTGTGCACCGTTCCCGCGACCTCAACCATGCCAGCAAGCCCAGCCAATCCACCCGACAGAAGCAGGACAGCCAACACACGCGGCGCCACAGAGATACCCGCGTAGCGGGCAGCTTCGGGATTGGCACCAGCAATTGCCGTTTCATACCCGAACCGGCTGCGGGCCAGCAGCACCCCCAGAACAACGACAGTGAAAACTGCGAGAGGGAAGCCCCAGTGCACTACCCCCCAGATATCAGGGAGGATTACGTGCAGCCGCTCTGTAGAAGCCAGAGCACCCGTCACGCGATCTGCCCAAGGCCCAGTTGCCAGATAATATACCAAGAGCGATGCCACGAAATTCAGGAGCAATGTCGTGACAATTTCACTCACACCCAACCACGCACGGGCGACCGCGGGAACAAAAATCCATGCCATTCCAGCTGCCATGCCAGCAACAATCATGGCTGGTATGGCGAGGGCTGGCGGCAAGCCAGTGAATAAACCAACTGCGGTTGCAGCCGTAGCGCCAGCATAAAATTGCCCTTCCGCGCCGATATTCCATAAATTGACGCGAATTCCGACCCACACCGCAGCGCCCGTTAGCATGAGAGGCGTCATGAAGAGCGCAAGGTCCTCAAGCCCGAACCGGGACCCAACAGTCGAGTGCATAACCAACCCAAACAGCGTAATCGGCGAACGCCCCATTGCAGCTAACGTCACAGCGACGATCAGCAGGGCAGCAAGAAGCGCAAGTCCGCGCCCCACAAGAATGCGCTGCGTGGGAACAACGGTCAGACGTGTCCGTGAGCTGCTCATGCTGCCTCCGCCTGTGTACGCCCGCTCATCAATGCACCAATGCGGTCACGATCGGCATCACAGCGGTCAATCACGGCCATCAACCGGCCTGCACACAACACCGCCACACGATCACTCAAGGCAAAAATCTCATCCAGATCTTCAGACATCAAAACGACCGCCACACCCGCATCGCGTGCCTTCGCGAGCATTTCACGCATCGCTGCAATCGCACCAATATCCAGCCCACGGCTGGGATAACTGGCCACTAAAACCCTGCTCGCAATACGGATTTCGCGCTCAAGAACCAGGCGCTGCTGGTTACCGCCTGAAAGCCCACGAATAGGCATCATTGCGCCTGGAAGCTTCACACCAACCTTATCGGCGAGAAGCTGTGCAAATTCGCGCGCACGTACGATGGAAAATCCAAAACGCCCCCCGATGGGAGCCTGCGCGTATTCTCGCAGGACCGCATTTTCGGCAACGCTCAAAGAAGGTGCAAGCGCCCTCCGCAGGCGGTCTTCCGGCACATGACCTACGCCGGCACGGGCGAAAACAGCCGGGTCAGCCTGCTTCACGGCCACCCCATCAAGTGCAACGCTACCTTGATCGGGCGCACGCAGGCCAGTCAGAACTTCAGCCAGCTCAGGCTGGCCATTTCCTGTCACGCCTGCGACACCGAGAATTTCCCCTGCACGCAAGGAAAGCGTTACGCCTTCCAGCCTGATAATCCCGCCGTCATCACGAGCAGTTACCTCCTCGAGAACCAGTGGCGAGGGCGTCACCGGAACCTCATTTCCTCGTGGATATGACGTCGCCAGCGTTACCGGGCGGCCAATCATTTCCGCCACCAGAAGAGCAGGTGTCGTCGAAGCCGTGAGATGCGTGCCAACAAGTCGCCCATGCCGCAGAACCGAAACACGATCAGTAAGGGCCATGATCTCATCAAGCTTGTGGCTGATGATGATGACGGCGCCTCCCCCATCACGGAAACGCCGGAGTGCTATGAACAGCTCTCCCACCTCCACGGGGCTGAGCACCGCTGTCGGCTCATCCAGAATAAGCAGGCGCGCACCACGTGAGAGAACACGCAGGATTTCCACGCGCTGCTGCTCGCCAGCAGAAAGCGTCCCAACAACAGCCTCGGGGCGAATTGCCAGACCAAATTTCTCAGACAACGTCCGCGCATTCGCCTCGATCTGTCTGGCAGAAAGACGACGGGGCGTTTCAGACCAGCCCAGATGCAGATTTTCAGCGACCGTAAAACGCGAGACCAGCTTGAAATGCTGATGAACCATGCCAATCCCAGCCGCGATAGCAGCGTCAGGCGCAGCAAACGTCACACCGTACCCATCAACAATGATTTCACCGCCATCCGGCTGGTAAAGCCCGGTGACAACATTCATCAGCGTTGATTTTCCTGCTCCGTTTTCTCCCAACAGCGCATGAATTTGGCCAGGGAAAACATCCAGAGAAACGTCTTCGTTCGCAATAACACCTGGGAAATACTTGCAGATGCCAGATAATGTCAGAACTGGCGGTGTTCCAGGCGCAAGATTAAGGGGACGCGGCGCGCCCTCAGAGCGCTCATGCTCATCCAAGGCCCGATACTCCCTGCAGTTGCCAGTTCCAGTTGTAGAGCTCCATGTCATTCATGACATGCCCCTCCGCCACCCTCAGCTTCCCCTCGGAATCATAAAGAGGACCCTGAAACGGAGACCAGCCACCAAGCATGCGTGCGCGTACCGCATCGGCTTCCACACGAACTACCTCTGGCACACGTTGTCCCCATGCATCGCGGTCGACACCAGCACCCAACGTCAGGAAGCGTGCTTCAGGCTTCCAGTCTCCACGGATCCGAGCGCCCACCTGCTCAATGTAAAATTTGGCAAAATCCAGCGTAACGGAGCTGACATACGCGTCCGGGCCGAACTGACGCATATCTGTGTTCCACATAGCGGCCCATACACCACGATCCTGTGCAACGCGTAGATATCCGGGATCATCCATGATGCCACAGAGAAAATCACAACCGCTATCAACGAGTGCAGACCCGGCCTCTGTCGCAGCCTGTGGGTCGAACCACGAGTTGATCGAAATCACTCGCATTGTTGCCTCGGGATTTACGGACCGCGCCCCGAGCAATGTAGCATTGGCGCCTGCATAAACCGATGGAACAGGAAACGACGCAACATAGCCAAGCCTGCCAGTTTTACTCAGCCGCGCTGCTGCAACGCCAATGGCATAACTCGCATACCAGTGTGTGATGTAATACCAGCCGAGATTCCCACTGACGGCATGTCCATCGCACTCCATAAACGCCACTGCTGGAGCACGATCCGCAACGTCCCGGATGAAGTCACCGTAATTGGACGTCGAGATGACCATTTGCGCACCTTCTGCGACAAACTGGCGAAATATCCGTGTTGCATCTGCCGAATATGGAATGCTCTCAACATACAGCGTTTTCAGCTTCGGATACGTGCGCTTCAGAGCCTGAATTCCCATATCGTGCGCATGCGTCCACCCGCCGTCCGTTACCGGGCTGGTGTGCCCGAACGCAACCAGAAGGTCTTCTTCTCGAACAGGTGCAAATCGCGGAGTTGCCGCCCTGACGCCAGACGTTAGCAGAAAGCTGCCTGCCCCGGAAAGGGCCGCCCGGCGCCCAAAGAAAAATGGTTTTTTCAGTGACATTCAGGGATTCCTGGCATTGCGATAAACCCCGTAAGCGCAGGGATGCGCCGGATAAAATGCCTCATGGCGGGATACAGATCATGGCCGCCATCAATATGTTTCGACGCAGCACCGAACATTCCTCGAGCATACGAGCAGCACCATCACATTGCCAACAATGATACAGGCACGTCAGATTATTCCCGTGCACAAACCCGAAGCTCAGGTGCATGCCCCGATGGGGACACCGATCTTCCCAAGCATGAAGCGTCCGGTTCGGCTCGCGCCAGAGAGCGATCTCTTGCCTAGAAAGACGCGCGGGCGCCACCGCTGCAAGTTCGATATCCATGGCTCGCGCAACGGGGGACCACCTACTCATCTCGAAGATCCGCTTTCCATAGATGTTACGATGCATTCCTGCAGCCCGAGTAGGCACGCGATTTCAAACATACCCAACAGTACCGCATCTCCTTTCAACAGAAAAAAGAGCAGCCATTGCATCACAAAAGCACGCAGCCGATCCGGAATGAAGCGCCCCCTGCACCGAATCCACCTCTAGGCCAAACCATATGCCTCTTCGCGTATGCCGGACATGATCGTTCCTTGAAGACAATGTTTTATATTTTGCCAGACACCACATCCCCGTTAAAGTGTCAGAGACAAGATCACGCCATATAGAGGGCACCAGACTGCATGACCGAAATAGATACCGAAACACTTGCTCAATGGTATTCTTTGGCCATGCTATCAACAATTGAGGCACATCCCGTCATGTTCCTGATTGATGACACCTCCCCGCTGGACGCACTGATCGAGTTCCAGCAGCTTACCTTCCTTCAGGATCGCATCATTCTGGAAAACCAACATCCACACCTGTTATCCCTCGACGGCACCATGGAAATCCCCGCACTGGTGGATCGTGCGTCTGTCGCATACCGAAGGTGGCTCAAAAGTCGTGGTGTGCGTTATGGCGCGCTCGCATGAGCGGCTTTGTCATCACCGGGCGAATACTCGATCCAATCTCCCCGGGCTGCACTTCCCTGACATGGAGTGCTCTGCGAATTGATGACCACGGCATTATTGCAGAGCGCGCAGAAGAAGGCTCCAACGCCTATAACGATCTCTGTAAAAGCCCCGGGACAATTTCCCTGAGCGCAGACAGCATTCTCATGCCCGGCCTTACAGATCTGCACATTCATGCGCCACAATGGCCGCAAGCCGGAAAAGCATTGGACCTACCGTTGGAACAATGGCTGGGAAGATACACGTTCCCGCTGGAATCCCGGTATGCAGATCTGGATTTTGCAGCCTGCGTCTATGATGAACTGGTGCCTACCCTGCTCAGAAACGGGACGACCACAGCTCTGTATTTCGCCACGATCCATGAGGAAGCCAGTCTGGAACTGGCAAAATCCTGCCTGCGCCACGGGCAACGTGGATTTGTGGGGCTGGTTGCCATGGACGACCCACAACTCTGCCCGCCGGAATATCGCAATTCCAGTGCAGCCGCCGCGATAGAAGCAACACGACGTTTCATAACAGCTGTCCAGCAGCTTCCCGGTAACGAAAGCGGCCTTGTCCAACCCGTCATTACGCCTCGCTTCATACCTGCCTGTTCCGACGCCCTTTTGCAGGGACTAGGCGATCTCGCCAGGGAAACAGGCGTCCGGGTGCAGACCCATGCCTCCGAAAGTGACTGGGAACACCAACATGTTCTCAGTCGACTGCATTGCACAGATACTGAAGCCTTGGACTCTTTCGGCCTTCTGCGCCCCTGTACGATTTTGGCGCATTCCAACTTTGTCACTCACCAGGACCGGACGTTGATCCGCAATCGCAGCGCTGGCCTGGCGCATTGTCCAATTTCAAATGCATTCTTCGCGGGCGCTGTACTTCCCGTCCACAAAATACTGGATGAAAATGTCCGGTGTGGCCTCGGCACCGATATCTCAGGCGGTTATTCGCCCTCCATTCTGGAAAATGCACGGCAAGCCGTGCTCGCTGCGCGAATGCTTGATAGCGGAACAGACCCGCATGTTTCTCCCCAATCAAGGGGAGCACCGGGCAACCGCATTGATTTTCAGGAAGCATTCTGGCTTGCCACGCGCGGAGGAGCTGAAGCCCTTGGCGTCCCCACCGGTCAGTTACAGACTGGTATGACATTCGATGCTCTGGAAATTACTAGCGGCCGTAGCTCCCTGCGACTTGACCTTAATGAAAACGGCCCGACTGCAGCACAGAAAATTGTCTGCCATGCGGGGCCCGAAAATATTGCCCGAGTCTGGATAAACGGACGATTAATCCGGAAGGAATAACATGACTGCGCCGCCCACCAGCGCCCTCGATGATACCAAATTTCTGCGTATGGCCTTCGGCGTTGCCCGCAAGGCGCGGGCGGGAGGCGATCATCCTTTTGGCTCCGTCCTCGTAGACGATCAGGGCAATCTTCTCATGGAGCAGGGAAACGGTTTCAGCGCAGAAGGATACGACATGACCGCCCATGCCGAGCGCCTTCTTGCAAGCCGTGCCAGCCGCCAATACGGGGCAGAAAAACTTGCGAGCTGCACATTATACAGCTCCGCCGAACCATGCGCGATGTGCTCTGGCGCCATTTACTGGGCCGGTATTGGGCGCGTGGTCTATGGGCAGTCGGAAGCTAGTCTGAAAACCATGACCGGTGACCACCCGGAAAACCCCACTCTGGACCTACCATGCCGCATCGTATTCGCTGCCGGACAGACGCCGGTAGAGGTTGTAGGGCCGATGCTTGAAGATGAAGCCGCCGCACTCCAGCGCGAATTCTGGAATGCCCAGCACACTCAGGCCTGAATTTACGCTGGAAAACCATAATACCAAATGCTAGACGCTCCATAAATCCAAGCCCGTTCAATACCATCTTGATGACGATCCGGACCTCGCAGCTCCGGGACAGGGCCTCATCGCGACAGGGCGCATACCGCCCTGCAACCGGTATTGAACAAGGACACCGTCATGACGGTCGATCTTCTGATCAGAAATGCATACATTTACGTTGATCGTGATTGGGAAATCGCAGATGGCTGGATTGCCATCGAAGGCGGTCGCATCCATGCGATCGGGAGCCACGCCGAGGAGCCTCCTCCCTCCGTCAAAACCATCTCCGCACATGGTCAACTGATCACGCCGGGGCTGATCAATGCCCATCACCACATGTATCAGAACCTGACGCGTGCCTATGCGCCCGTCACCAATGGTACGCTGTTCGAATGGCTGACAGGCCTCTACCCGCTCTGGGCCGAACTGAATGAAGATTCAGTTTATCTGTCGACATTCATTGCGATGGTCGAACTGCTCATGGGCGGCTGCACAACGTCGATGGACCATATGTATGTCCATCCGAAGCCTTTCCTAATCGATGCACAGTTTAAAGCTGCGCAGGAGATAGGCTTCAGGTTTCACGCGACCCGTGGCTCCATGACACGCTCCGTGAAAGACGGCGGCTTGCCGCCTGTGTCTGTCGTGCAGGATGAAGAAACCATTCTGGAGGACAGCGAGCGCCTTGTAGCAAAATTCCATGACGCATCTGCGGGATCCATGGGGCGCGTAGCCCTCGCGCCCTGCTCGCTATTCAGCGTCTCCGAACGCATCATGACTGAATCAGCACGAATGTCAGAAAAACACGAACTGCGCTTACACACACATCTTGCCGAAGACCCTGACGAAGACACGTATTGCGCCGAAATCTACGGTTGCACGCCCACCGAATATTTCGAACGCGTTGGCTGGGCAAATCATCGCTCGTGGGTCGCCCACTACATTTACCCGTCCAAAGACGAAATCGATCGCCTCGCTCATGCCGGCGTCTGCACAGCACAATGTCCATGCTCCAATATGATGATCGGCGGGGGTTCAGCAGACGCGATGGACATGCGTCGACGCGGCATGAAGGTTGGGCTTGGGTGTGACGGATCTGCATCCACAGATCACGCCTCCATGTGGCTCGAAACGCGCATGGCCCTGCTTCTGGGCCGATACCGCAACGGCCCACACGGCATGACAGCCCGAGACGCATTGGACATGGCAACCCGCGGCGGCGCTGCGTGCCTTGGATGGGAAGATGAAATCGGCCATCTGCGTCCGGGAGCCTGTGCGGATCTAGTCGTGTGGAAAATGTCCGAAATTGCGCTCGCTGGCGCATTAAGTGACCCTATTGAAGCGTGGCTACGCTGCGCTCCAGCGATCGCGGGTACGACCATTGTAAACGGACGAATTCTCGTAGAGGAGGGCGTCCCCCTTATCGCAAACCTAGGGGACATACTGAAAGAACATAGCCAACACGCCCGTCGCATCCAAAAACTCCTCCCGTAGAAAATGAGCAGAAGAAGGCCGTCTTTCAGCTAGTAGGCTAACACGCGACCTTCTTTTTTTTATAAAATCGTTAGATTTAAGAGAAAGATGTCAAAAATACTCCCACAGAGAACAATAAATTGGTTTGAATTCGAAATAAATTACATTTCAAAGCACCCCTCAAAACACCCAAAAATCTATCATTTGATCTAAAATTAAAAACCACCCTGCTTACCAGGTGAAAATTATAAATAAATAGACGCTTCGTGCCGATCTATGACTTCCTTTAGACAAATAAAGGTTCGCGTCCTGGACACTCCAGGAATGCAAACAAGGTAATTACTATATATTTCATTAAATTTATAAATATCTGAAACACGAATTTTTAGAAAATAATCAAATTCTCCTGACACCAAATAACAATCTATCACTATATCAAGCGAAGTTATAGATTTTTCAAAAGAAACCATACTGTCCTTGTCAAGGATATTCAAATTAACCCCAACGATAACAAGCGCACCACGTCCAACTTTAACGGGATCGAGGATAGTACTGAACCGTAATATAATACCTCGCTCGACCAAACGTTGTACGCGACGAAAGCAGGTCGCTGTGCTCAAATGCACAAGGGGAGCGAGATCAGAAACAGGCAAGCGTCCGTTTTCCGCCAGATAGCCCAGAATCGCTTTATCAGTTTTGTCTAATTCTATTGAAGAATTATCCCCCATATATCCTCCCCAAAAAACAAGATTCGTTCATTTTATACCATCTTATAGAATGAAATTTCCATTTTATCCTTATAATCAGATAAGACAATTCATGTCGCTTCCGATATTATTGCGCTTCACAAATTGTAATTACGAGGCAGATATGTCGGGCCAGAAAAAATGTTTGCTCCTTTTTACGTCATATCTGGGTTTGCTGGCCGAGACATCCCCAGCTCATGCAGCTGTGAACCGGCACACCAAACCAAAGCCACATGCTGCCAAGCATGCAGCTTCTGTGCCTCAAAAGCCTTCCACTCCGGAGTCCGTATCCGTAACGGCCAGCCGCTTAACTTCACATGGCATGGAACAGACCATAACCCGAAAGACAATGGATGCGTTTGTCCCAGGGACCAGTCCACTTCAAGTATTATCAGCCACAACACCAGGCGTAAGCTTCGCTTCCGACGATCCATTCGGAATGGATACCTGGGCAAATACATTTTATATTCGCGGGTATACCCAAAGCCAGATCGGCATAACTCTTGATGGCATTCCTCTGGGCGATGGTCAGTTCATTAACGCTAGTGGCCTCGACATCAATCAGGCGGTAATTCAGGACAATATTGGCCATGTCGATATGTCTCAGGGGGGCGGTGCTCTCGACGTGAATTCAATTACCAATCTTGGTGGTGCGCTTCAGTATTATACTGCAGACCCCAGAGATAAAATGGGGGGTGACATATCACAGACATTCGGGAGCAATTCGACGTATCGAACATTTGCGAAATTCGAAAGCGGAATTCTAAATCATACAGGCACCAAATTCTCGGCATCATATGCACGGACAGACGCGGGCAAATGGAAAGGTGTTGGAGATCAGTTCGAGCAGCAGGCGAATTTTAAAATTATCCAACCGCTAGGAACGCGGGGGAAAATCAGCGGATTCTTTAATTATTCAGAATTCGATCAGTATAATTACAGCGACCTTAGCCTAGAGATCATTCAGAAGATGGGGGCAGCGAGTTGATTACTACTATCCAAATTACGCGACTGCCTATCACGCAGCGCAGGGAATTTATCCTGCGGGATATGAAAAACTTTCGGACCCGGCAGATGCCTCATATTACGATGGTGCCCAGAAACAGAGGAATTACCTGACTGGCATTAATTTGCAATATGACCTGACCAGCCGTATGCACTTCAAGAGCGTTCTGTATGATCACCAGTCGGGTGGTAACTATGAGTGGACAAACCCCTATGTGAGCTCGCCTTCTGGCGCTCCTATGATACAGCAGGTTGGGCAAACCTCCGTGACCCGACTAGGTGCAACGGCATCATTACAGTATGATATCGGCCATCATGAAATTCAGTCCGGCGTCTGGTACGAGCATGTTGGATACACTTGGGCGCAGCGCTATTATAGCCAGCCTGTTCTTAGTGAAGGCACCCCACGAAACGCTTTGGGGCCATATAATGATCCATTTACTACTGCCTATGCGATGATGTTCAATACGAACACCTTCCAGTACTACCTGGAAGATGCATATAAAATCTTGCCAAACCTGCGAGCTCATGCAGGCTTCAAATCGATGCTGACAACAACGGCAGGTGGCGCAACGCAGAACGATCCAACATATACGGGTCAAGACACACTTCCGAATGGAAGTTTAACCACTGCCGGCGCATTTTTACCCCACATAAGTTTGAACTGGACATTCTTGCACCATAATGAATTGTTTTTTAATTTTTCAAAAAACCTTCGCGCCTACACTTATAATACGTGGCAGAGCGGAAATGCGTGGGGCGTAAACGAAATGCCACGCAACCTGAAACCAGAGACAACATTCAACTATGAAGTGGGGTACCGCTACAACTCTAAACCACTGACCATTCTTATTAATCTCTATTATATTGACTACCGCAATCGTTTGGCGACCATTACCGTTGGCAGCCTCGTAAACGCGCATAACAGCTATATCAACGTGGGTAATATGAACATGTGGGGCGCTGATGCAGGCGTCACTGTGCGCCCGGTCCAAAACCTCGAGATATTTAACAGTTTCAGCTACAACAAATCGACTTATGGCCGCGATGTGGTCAGTGACGGGGTTAATTACGGTATCGCAGGAAAACTGGAGGCTGGATATCCACAGTGGATATATAAAGCCAACGCATCTTATTCATATAAAGATGCCCGCCTCAACTTTAATGTAAATTATATGAGCCGACGTTATATTTCTTACATGAATGATGCAAATGTTGACGGATACTGGCTCGCGACGCTCTCTGCGAATTACCGTTTTCATCACATCCCTCATCTCGCAATGCTGGAACTTAACCTAGGGATCTACAACCTTTTCAATCAACAATATGTTGGTGGTATTGGTGGTTACTCCCTGTCTGGCGACACACAGCAACTCTTTGCAGGTGCACCACGCCAGTTCTTCGGCTCACTGCACGCACGCTTTTAATACCTTTTATAAAGGCTCCTCTCGCATGACAGCGCGAGGAGCCCAGTCCTCCCCCCTAACCTGCCCCAACTGTTGCAAAGTCATTGTAGACGCTCGAACATCGACCATGGAAACACCCTTCGGGCCGGTCGGGGGCCATATGTGCCTACTTTCCCTCAAGAGATCCTTTTCTCACAAATCATTCTGCATGGAATGAGCAGGGTGCTGAACAGTCACCGTTAGTTCAAGCACTTCAATTATACGTTTTTCTCTATGCTCGTCTGAAGAAAAATAAGCATTTCGCGTTTGAGCAGTAGATACCGTTATTGAGACTGCAAAGCTCTCGTCGCTTCATAAGCGCTAGAGTCTGTGCTTTCTGGAAAAATTATTCGTCCCTTTTCCCTCCGACAGCACGAATATCCACTAAAATGACATGGAAAATCTGAATATTCCCGATCACCTCGGATCGGCAGAATTGGCCATTTTTGAAAATACGAAAGGTAGCATGGTTGTATCCCCATTTGACCCATTCAGCAGCCGCTTTACAAGGGCGTGGTGAAGCCCACATGCATCTGATCGAGCTATGAACACGAGAGAGAATGATATGAAGACATGCCAAATTCTGGGTGTTCCAACTCAGAGCGGGACATCAGAAAGAGGATGCATCATGGGGCCAACCGCCTTCCGCATCGCAGGATTGCCTGAAATCCTGCAGGAACTGGGATGGCAGGTTACAGATGTTGGAGACGCCGTTCCGTCGGAAGCCCCCGTCGTCAGTCATTCCAACCCCGCTGTGCGGAATCTGGATGCGATCATTGCCTGGACCAAAAGCGTTAGCCTCAAGGCTTACGACATGGCCCGCTCATGCGATTTTCCTATATTTTTAGGAGGGGATCACTCAATGTCTGCCGGAACGGTTTCCGGTGTAGCCCGCAGGGCACAGGAAGTGGGCCAGCCGCAATTCGTGCTTTGGTTAGATGCCCATACTGACCTACATACGCTTAACACAACTACCAGCGGCAACCTTCATGGCACGCCTGTTGCCTATTTCACGGGGCAGCCAGGCTTTGAGAACTGCCCCGCGCCTGTGGCTATCGTCGATCCACGCAATGTCTGCATGATGGGAATCCGTTCTGTCGATCAAGCTGAAAAACGCCACGTTGCGGATATCGGTATTACCGTTTTCGACATGCGCGCAATCGACGAACAGGGCATCGTCGCTCCGCTGAACAGTTTTCTAGAGCGCGTCCGGGCAGCTAACGGGCGCCTACATGTCAGTCTGGATGTGGATTTTCTTGACCCTGAAATTGCACCCGCCGTCGGTACGACAGTCTGCGGCGGAGCAACATTTCGCGAAGCTCATCTGATCATGGAAATTCTACATGACAGTGGTCTCGTGACCTCCCTCGATCTGGCAGAACTCAATCCGTTCCTGGATGTACGCGCAAAAACAGCGCACCTCATGACCGACCTTGCCGCAAGCCTTTTCGGGCGCCGCGTTCTGGAGCGCAAAACAAGGACCTACTGACATCTGATCAACCCTGCTGATGCTAAAAAACTGCACGCGAAGATTGGCGAGCCTCTCGTGGAAGGCGATTTTTTACGCGATGCCTCTATGCGGTTGAGCGCCAATTTACACGCTGCAGCTAAACCAGTCGGGCTTCTCCTGTCGGCCTATACCACAGAACGATGCCAATCTGGCGTTAACGCGACTGATCAACATCCAAGTTATTGAAAACGCCGTATCATGGCTCACGACAGATGACATACCATCGGCGTCGTTCGAAACATGATGTCGGCCGCAAGAGGGTCAGGCAGCTGGCTCATGAACTAGTCCACGCGCAAGGTCTTGTCCTGACGTTTGTGAAACACGACGAACGCGGAGCTCTACATTGAGGTGCTGCAGGATGCCCTCACGCGTTATGGTTCCCCGAAAATTTCAATACTAGAAGAGGCACAGTTCACGACATCCCGCTTAACCTCCAGCCTTGAAAAGCGTTAGCCAGAGGGTTCGAAAAACCCTCTGGCTTTGGGTCGTTATCTGTGATTCCATCCTTGGTATGATGACGGAAAGATGGATCATGAAGAGTCCGGCTTTTTTGATATTGAGGAACGTCTGGCCCGTCTGAGCGGGTTTGGTGCTCAGCTTGATGCGTTTTTTCGGACTTTGGGTTTTGAAGTCTTCCGCCCTAATTTGTAGCAAGTTCTGACCTAATTAAGACGGGCGCAAGAGCGGGCGTCCACCGTTTGATCCGGTACTGATGCTCAAGATTTTGGATGCCACGCTGGCGCCCCCTCCCCCCAAAGCAGCGCAATACCAACGCCAAAAGACAGAACTGCGTAAAGAGCGTATTCCACAGTACTGGCTCTGATTAGCAGGCGCAGACTGAGCTGTTCGTCCGACCCGTAGGCATCACCCTGGTCGCAATGAGGATCGGCCTTGCCAATATCGTCTACAATATACGCCGCTATCTCTTCCTGAAGAGGATGAACGCGAGCGGGTAGTAATCCAGTGTGGGAGTCCCAGTCTACTCAAAACGCAATCGAACACTACACAGCAACCAACAATTAGTACGCCAAAAGTTTAAAAATAAGACTCGGACACATCAATCAACGGCTCTTCGCCCCCCCCACTTGCAGTGTCACATCGCCGGACCAACTATCCGAAACCAAGTATGGACCCGCGCTATGAATCTGAAGAGCCATGATCGCTGTGCTTTCAACCGACCGAGAACGAAGCGGTAGCAGTGCACTCCCATTTGTCCAGCGCATGGCACCATTCTCGATATTATTCCATCCAGACAGATCAACGTCCTGCAAATGAGAGATCAGCGTTGTCGTTATGTCAGATTCAAAAAGCTCGATATAACCGACCAACACACCAAGCATACGACGATCATCCACAAAAGGACCGATCACATCACAAGGACGGCTGGCATTGGACAGAATACGAACGGACCTCACGCCAGAAGGGATCTTGAACATGACCCGATCTTTCACCTTGCGGATAGGATGAAGTAGGCGCCCGGTTTCGGTGACAAGGCATAACCCATCTTCGTATGTCAGAAGCGGGGTTTGCGACCCACCCATATGTTCAACGTGATCGGCCCGAGACTGAAAGCTACGAAACAGAGGTTCAACAAAATGACGCGAAACATCGAGTGGGGCCGCCGCATCATCCCAAGTTAAATTACGGCTCTGCCTAATTGAGACAACCGGACCGTTCTGGTCGAAGGCAAGCCTGTTACCGGTATCGAGGTAGCTTTCAGTTAATACGCCATCGGCCATAATGACAGAGTGATCCTCTGTCTCCACATGATAATAATCGTAAGATACTATGCTTTTATCGAAAAAAATAGAACGTCCGTTGACAAGCATGCGCACTGGAACGAACCGACCATCAAGAAATAAACAATGCTCTGATGTAATCAACATATCCTTGTAAGGAACGTTATGCGCGATAGCCCCTTTCAACAGACGCACCGGATAGCCAGCTTCATCATCCGGCAGACGTGAACGAACGACGGCACGCGATTGTCCCACCCACGTCACCGACCTGATAGTGCCCCCTGTTACGTCGTCATCAAAGGCAACAATATGATCGCCGATCTGGATCTCTTCTACCGGAATATCGCCTCTGGACGTACGTATACGGCTTCCTCGGCAAAAGCAGGCCCCTCCAGATACGCTTAGAATGGCAGAGTTGCTTCCGTAAGTCTTCCCAAAACTCTGAGACCCACCACTTCCGGCAACAACTGTATCTGAAAGATTCGGAAGGGCAAAATTCGTGGTACCATTACCGCCGTAAGTTGTGCCCAAAAGAGAAAAAAGTGCCTGATTTTGAGCAATGGGCAGCAGTGCACCATTCGCCAATACCCACCCCTGAGGAATTGAGGTCGCTGATCCTGCATAGGCACGGATTTCGCCCATGACGGGCCCACTATTGCTCCCTGAACTAGGATAAGTACCGCTGACACAGATAATGTAATTTAGTGCGAGCCCGGGAGCACGATTGTCAAAAAACGTACCGCTACCCCCATCAGACACGGGGACATTCGCATTACTCAGTGAGACTGTCTGCTTTCCCACAACAGCCCCCAATTTTAACGTGCTGGATGTCCCGATAATGCTGCGTCCAGTCAGATTAGGCAACGCAAATGTTGCCAGTCCATCTCCGCCATAAGTGGTGCCAATTACCGCATATAACTGGGGGTATTCGGCGATAGGCAGTAATTGCCCAGCCGCCACAAGAAACTGACCACCAGAGATCGTGAATGTTGTCCCTGCAAAAGCGTCAACCTCTCCCACGAATCCCGGCGACGACGAATCACTCGTCACGCGAATGAGATAATTGACGCTCAGAGAAGGTTGAGCGTTATCCACTGACTGACTAACGCCCCCTAATGCCGGCGGCAACTGATCTTCGGTCAGCGTGGTCTGGCTTTCGCCAGTCACCTGTCCCAAATACGCGCTGCTTTGGCTTCCTACTTCTACTTTCCCTGCCAGATCCGGAATATTGAAACTTTTATAATCATCTCCACCATATATCGAGCCAATAGAGGCATACAGCTGTTCGTTGCCCGAAATGGAAAGAAGCTGCCCCTCGCTCTTTAAGGTGACTGACGATAAAATATTGTCAAAAGCAAAGGTTCGGATCATTGCTGTCGGCATATCCGAGGAGCTTTCGGCAGATAGAAAGCTACCGCTAACGACAATCGCCTGCGTTAACGTTATGGTCTGCTGATTATTATCGAATACCCCAGTAGTCATGCAGATATGCGCCTTTGATACTTTTTTCTGTCGTATTTTAAGTGAAAAAAGATCACACTCAAAAATACATCTCTATGAAATTGACTATTCTTAAAAGATATACCTCCAATCTCGACCTCGGCCTCAAAAAAAGCAAGTCGAAACATGAATCTTACCAAAAATGCGACAAAGGGATTTCCTTCATCCGGCAGATCTCTAAAGATGACGCCTGATCATTCTGTTGGGCATTTGTATGGCATACGCTGACTTCTCACCTTCCGATCACAAAACCGTGCCAACCTACACAGTCGATAATCTGATTGCCTCACCGGCCTTCCTTCAACGCCTAAATTTCTGCAACCAGCAACTTCTAGAGATTCACAGGCAAATGCCGAGAGAGGCCCGCTATGTCGCTGATTTATGCCGTGGGTCATGACTCACGGCGCACTTGCATCGAATTTTTCACACAAGATTAATCTGGATCTTCCACCACTCACGGCAACAAACCTTTTCGTGCGGTTGAACATACAGGGATAACCAGTCCCAATACGGTGACGAGTTATCTGAAAGAAATTCATGCACGAGGCTATATCACTTTGCTGCCCAAAGCGGACCGGCGTATGCGGGCCTGTGCCATGACCGAATTTTTTGAAAAAATGTTTTACCTTTATCTTCAGATCAGCCTACAGGGGTTGGATCTGATCGATGGTGCCGGGCGCGCTGACATCGCAAATGCAGATCCACGCATTCTAACCCATATGCACCCGATTTTTGCGCGGCACACGCTCAATGACCCGATCTATTACGCGCGCCCTCCTTCGATTGCCGCCCTGGTCAACACAACGATTGCAATCTCCGTTCTCAACGAAATGACGCGAGCACAGAAAGAGACACGATCGAATATCGATCGCGTCTATGTTGGTCTTGGCACAGAAGCTGAGAGCCGAGGAAGCTTCGAGGACGTACCCACGTTCGATCTTACCATTCCTTTCTTGAGATACAGATCTAATGTTTCCACTAGCTAGAAATTTAGACTGATCCATAAATAAAAATATATCCATAAACAATTTAGAAATTATTTTAACCAATAAAAATTATTAACAGTAAATTCTTGAAAAACGATAGTTATCCGTAAAATTTATTTAAAAATAAAATTTAAATACAATACTCTTGCCTATTTTTATTGCCAACAACCAGAATATTTACCTGAGAATCGCAAAAATTAAGCAATGCGAAATTCAAAATCGCGACTACCCGATTCACCCGGATCGGAAATCAGATTGAAAATCAACAGCAGGACTACATTGCAATTAAGTGAATATTTACGGGTTTTAAGCAAAAATATGTTTTGCTGAAGCTTACGTCAGGTTCTGGTCAGATTGCTTACATATCTCTTTTTTCAGGCCGAAACGACCATGAGAACTGCGACTGCAGAACGTGGAAATTTCGGTCAAGAGGGTAAGTCACACCTTGCTCTCTGATCGCAGATTTTCTGGTGTGGAGAGCAGTATGTCCACCGTTGACAGCTACAACACAACATTTAACCCGACGAACACGAGCACCCTCAACACTTCAGCGGACGGCCAAAACCTGAGCACGGAAACGGCACAGGAAATGGAGCAGGCCCTGATCCAGCTCTTGCAAGAAATGGAAGCCAGCGGCAACGCCTCGAGCACGGGTACGTCCGACACCGGATCCTCGACCCCCACACCTGTTGGAAACACAGGCCTGTCCCTGACCGGAAATCTCAGCGACGACATGAAGACGTTGAAGACGCTCGTCGACATGAACGGCACGAATGGAAACACCCTTCAGCAGTACGCTCAGGCTGTTTCTTCAGAAGCCAGCCAGCAGGGCAACGGCCTCGACTCTTCCGTTGCAGGTAATATCGGACGCAGCCTGTCAGATGGCACCTACGATCAGGGCGGCAGCAGCAATGCCATCAAGCAGGCCCTTCAGGGCAATAGCGTCGATGCGCTGAGCAACAATGTCGACACGATTGCTAATGCCCTCCAATCCGGTAAATCCGGCTCGGATGAGTTCAACAATCTCAATGCCCTCGCCCTCGAAGCCTCGAACGCCGGCAACAACAATCTTGCCGATGTTGCAAAGATGCTAGCCAGCCAAATTCAGTCCGGCACGTTCAACAGCAGCTCTGCTGCATCCGAACTGAAGTCCGCGCAGGGTTGACGCTCGGCATTCTGCCCTGCGCTCTTTTGGGCCACGGGAGAAATGCAGAGCGTGTTCAGACGTTTGTTACAAACGTCACGGTTGTCGGAAGTTCATGTGAGCTTCCGAATGGCGCCAAGAGAAAACGGCGCTGATTTAGTCACCAACAACGTCATGGAGAACAAAATGAGCGGTTCCATCTCTGCCAGCAGCGACTCAACCATGCAGCAGATCATGCAGCAGTCTGAAGCTATGGAAGACCAGAACCTGCAGAAGCAGGAACAGATGTCTGAAATCTCAAACGCCCAGACATTTGCGAACGATTTTGCCCAGACGATGGAAAGCAACGCGAAGTCCGCCTTCACGAAGGACTGATTTCCGCATCGTCGGACATGGCCTGCATGCCGGGGGCAGACCCCGTCGTGCAGGCCATTTTCCGTTTTTATCACCTGGAGGATCTGTCCTCCCAAGCCGGGATGAATAATGCTGGTTGTTCAGAACGGATTGCACAGCGATGCCGTCATGACGTTCGGCACAGAGCCTGTAATCATTGGTTCAGGCCCGGACGCGACAATGGCCCTGCTCGATGATGGCATCGCCGCACAACATCTTTCGATCAGACAACAGTCTGGCAGTGTCTATCTGCTGCAAGCCCTTGCACCGGATGTCGTTGTGAATACGATGTCGCTTCCTTCTGGTGAGAGCACGACCATCACAGGTCCTGCGACACTTCGGCTTGGTCCCGTCTCCCTTCATCTGGGTTTTGATGGCACCATCGCGGCTTCGCCGGAGACGTTTACCTCCGCATCTGAAAACACTATCAGTACAAAACAAAAAACTATTCCCACAATCATGATTATTGGGGGAGTGGCAACAATTCTGATACTTGTCGTGATACAGGCGCTGTCACATTCCGCAACACCCGCCCCCAGAATAGCCAGTGCCTCCCCTTCCCACGCGCCTGATCTGGAAACAGCCTCCCTCCAACAGCCGGCCAGCGATGCTGAACTTGGCCATCTGGTCGTGCAGCAACTAACGCAGCATCACCTACCTGAATTGAAGGTCAGTGCGTCTTCCGGGGTTATCATCGTTGATGGAAGCCTTTCGGCTCAGGAAATGAAAACATTCCGGGACGTCGAAAAATGGTTCGATGCGTCCTTCGGAACGCAGGCTGTGTGGGTTTCGAATGTCTCAATTGCGCCAGTGACTGCGCCGGTTGATGTGCCCATTCAGGCCGTCTGGACAGGAAAAAATCCTAATATTGTCGTGCATTCGCAGCGCTACCGGGTTGGCACTGAAATTGTCACAGGATTGTCTCTTTCAGAGATACGGAAACATACCGTAATAATGCACAAGGGTTTACGACCTGTTAACTTTAAGTATTGATTTGCCTTACCGGCAGATCAGCTGGAGACAGTACAGATGGTTCAGAGAGTCTGGTCCGAAGGCACTGTTCGTCTCGACCGCGCTCTGCAGGAACTGTCACTTCAGCATGACGATAGCCTGCTAAACGCTGAAGTTGCTGCCCTTCGCCAGACACTAGCGCCTGAAAACGCACTCTCCGAAACCATTGATCCGCCCACCGTCATCGGCGCGGTCTACGCCCATATTATGCCGCATCTCCGCAACCCGGCAGTTCTTCTACCACCGCGCAGACAGGAACTTCTGCGACGGCTGGAAGAACAGCTCTCCTCACACTCCAGCCCGGCGCCTGTTGTTCCCGGGGGGATCGAAACGCTCAGACATGAACTGGCAGCCCTGGAGCAGTTGCTCAAGGCATCCAACAGTCTGATCGGCGGCTGAAGTCGTGGAAAGTGATCAACGCGATCTCCTGCTGTCTCTCGCCTATCTCTACATCTGCTGCGGACGCCCCTGGCGGGCTTTGCCCATGCTGCTGCTGGTACTCGCCCAGCGCACGGGTGATCATGAATGTCTGCGGATGCTGGCGCATGTTTATACCGTCATCCGCCGCAGTGAGCTCGCCCTCGTTGTGCTCGACTGTCTCGACAAGCTTGAGACTACCCCCGATGCGGGCAATGCCCTCCTGAGAGCACGGGCGCTGCATCAGCTTGGCCGGCTCGACGAAGCACGCACCTGTTTTGCGCAATATACGCGGCACGCTGCGGCATGAAACATCTCACGCACTTTTTCAGGGTCATGAGCCAGCGGCAGGATCTGGCCCTCGTTCTGGTGCTGGTCTTGACGATAGGCATGCTCATCATGCCGCTGCCCGCAGCCTTCGCGGACGTGCTGATCGGATGCAATCTTAGCCTGTCGGTCCTGCTTCTGATGGTGGCCGTCTATCTTCGTTCGCCGCTGGATCTGACGGCACTTCCCGGCATGATCCTCGTCTCGACCGTGTTCAGGCTGGCGCTTGAAGTCACGGTCACAAGGCTGATCCTGACGACAGCGGATGCCGGAGCAATTGTTGAAACGTTCGGCGAATTTGTCATTGGCGGAAACATCGTCGTCGGTCTGGTGGTCTTCGCGATTGTCACCACGGTCCAGTTCATCGTCGTTACAAAAGGCACCGAACGTGTTGCCGAGGTAGGCGCACGCTTTACCTTAGATGCCATGCCCGGCAAGCAGATGAGCATCGATAGCGATCTGCGGTCGGGAGACATCGACGCGATCGAAGCACGCCGCCGTCGCACGGAACTGGCTAGTGAAAGCGCCCTCCATGGTGCCATGGATGGCGCTCTGAAATTCGTGAAGGGCGATGCAATCGCCGGACTGATCATCATCGTGGTCAATCTGGTCGGGGGGATCGGCATCGGCGTGGCGCAGCACGGCATGGCGATCGGTCAGGCCATGCAGACCTACACGCTGCTGACGGTTGGCGATGCTCTGATCTCGCAGATCCCAGCCCTTTTGCTGTCCATCACGGCAGCTGTCGTAGTAACGCGCGTGGGCGGTCATGGCATGGATCTGGGCCGCGATATGGCGACCCAGCTTACGGCAAACAGCAGCGCCCTGCGCGTGGCGTCAGTCGTTCTTCTGGCAATGGGGCTTATTCCAGGCTTTCCCAAACCCGTCTTCCTCATTCTAGCTGCAATTTTCTTCTGTGGCAGCCGCCCTGACTGGAAAAGCCTGACGAACCGCGTATTCCGACGCTCCGCCCAAACGCATCCCGGCGAGCAGGACGATATCTTCTCCACCGCCTCACCGGCGGGACAGACCGACACGACACTTCAGGAAAATTTCACCCCCCTGATGGCGATCACTCTCAGCCAGAAGCTGAGTGCCATTCTGGACCAAGCACGTTTGAGCCGCCTTCTGGCGCGAGCCAGCATGGAAATTGGCAACGATCTGGGCTTCCAGTTTCCCCCGCCTACCCTCCGTCAGCGCGACGACAGCGGAGATCTGCGGTTTTCAATTGATCTGGAAGACGTCCCCATTGAGGAGCATGAACTACGCAGGGACTTCCTTCTCCTGCATGACGATCCGGTTCATCTGGATCTTGCAGGAATAGAGGGCGAAGAAGGCGTTGCCCTGTTGACCAACGATCCGTCCCTCTGGGTTCCCTCCGCCAGCGAGGGGCGGCTCCGAACAGCAGGGCTCGGGTTCTACGATCATGCCGGGATCATTGCTTTCCGCTTTCGTGCTGCCCTGCGTCGCCATGCCGGGCGTTTCCTTGGGCTTCAGGAAACGCGGCAGATCGTCCAGCGTGTGGAGACACAATATGCCGACCTAACGCGCGAGGCCACAAAATTGGTGCCCGTCCAGCGGCTCGCCGAAGTCCTCAGACGTCTCGTGGAAGAGGACGTGTCGCTGCGCAACATGCGTCTTATTCTCGAAACGCTCGTAGAGTGGGGCGAGACCGAGAACAAAGTGCCAATGCTGGCCGAACACGTCCGGAATGCCCTTTCCCGTCAGATCTGCCACCGTTATGCGACGAACCACAGGGCGATTCCCGCGATCGTGCTATCACAGGCAACGGACCAGTTTCTGCGACAGTCCGTCCGCGAGACGCCTGCCGGCTCGTTTCTGGCATTGGAAGTGGATGCATCCCAAAAGCTTCTGGAGGCCGTCCGCGAGCGTCTGGCCAACGCACCCGGAAAATCCGGCGCGGAAGCGGAAACCACCAAACCCATCATCGTGTGTTCGGTCGACACGCGACGGTTCATCAGAGGATTCCTGATCCGGAACGGCTTCGACAATCCCGTTCTCTCCTATCAGGACCTTGCCGACGAGTTCCCGGTCCATCCCATTGCATCCATCGGAACGGACGTGTTCGGGGGCGATGCTGTCATTGCCAGACAGCAATGATGGATCAACGGATTTTGCAGGAGAAACGCACATGAGACTGATGATCATGTCCCCCGATAGCGGGTATGCAGACGGCCTTGCCAAAAACCTTCAAAGCGCCGGTTTCGGAACAGATGTTTTCACAACGCTCGACGATGCAAACGAGGCTCTGACGGTATCGAATTACAGCCTCGTCCTGCTGGATTCCACAAGTGGCGATGGCGTCTACAGCGTTTGGTGGCAAGCGCGCTGTCGTTGCCGGCGCCATGACGGCGACGAATTCCTCGTGCTCATCGCCAATTGTCAGGAAGAGCGGATCGCAGCTCTCGAAGCGGGAGCAGACGACAGTGTGACACGTGATGTGAGCCCGCGCGAACTGGTCGCGCGGGTTCGCACCATCATGCGCCGTCCCCGCATCCGTTCAGCAGAGCAGCACCAGTTCAGCGACCTCACACTCTGCACCGCCACACGCGAAGTCCGGGTCGGCAATCTCGAGCTCACGCTCCAGCGCCGCGAGACGCTGATCTTGGAATCGCTGATGCGGCGCCGTGGTCACGTCGTCCCCCGCTCCGGGCTCGAACATGACGTCTATGGCGCACAGGCCGAATACTGCCCGAACTCTCTTGAGGTGCGTGTCAGCAGGATTCGGCGGCAACTTGCAAAGGCCCGCTCCCTTGTGACGATCGAATCCGTGCGCGGCGTGGGTTATCGCCTTGCGGCACGGCTCGACAAGGATATGGGACTGACACAGTCGCAGGAACTTACGGCATGATGAGCGGGGACAGTTTTCCAGTATGATTTTGGCCCGTTCAGCACACAATACACGCTTCTGGCAGATCGCCCTTACAGGCGTCTTGCAGGGGTCTTTTCTGTTCCTGAGCATTGCCAGTGTCGGGCTGACCACACAAAGTGCAGTCGCGCAAGCACAGCCCGCGCGGCATGGTGGTTCCATGACGCTGTCTGTCGGAGGAGCTCAATTGATCCAGCTTCCCCGCGCGGCAGGCAATGTCATGATCGCCGATCCTACGATTATGGACGTGCAGTACACCGATAATAACGGCCTGTTCATATTCGGTAAGAAACCCGGCCATACGACACTCATCGTGCTGGATCAGAGCGGCCAGAAAATGATTTCCGGCGACGTGACGGTAATGTTCAATATGGATGCGATGCGCGCCATGATCGCCAAAGAAGGTGGCCGGAATGTTCAGCTCCAGATGTCGCCTGACGGTGTTGTCCTGTCCGGATCTGTTGCGGATGCCAAAGCGGCCGCACATCTAGAGGCTCTTGCCCGACAATATGGCGGGAGCGGCGCCAAACTGATCAATCGTCTAACGATAGGCGAGCCGGTTCAGGTCAATCTTGTGGTCCGGGTTGCGGAAGTGCAGCGGCAGCTTTCGCAGGATCTGGGCTTTAACTGGACAACGGTTTTCAACGGTGTGGGCTCTTTCGCAATCGGGGCCGCAACGGGTGGCCTAAGCGGCGTCCCCAGCGCCATCAAAACACTGTCGAGCGCAAGCAATGCACTGTCGGGGAGCTATACGAACGGAGCCTCTTCCGTCACGGGCACACTCGACGCCATGGCGACGGAGGGGCTTGCGACCATGCTAGCGGAACCCAACCTCACTACCATGTCCGGTGAGACAGCAAAGTTCCTGTCCGGCGGTCAGTTCCCAGTTCCGATCCCGCAAGGTCTGGGCACTGTCGGGATCACCTACAAAAATTATGGTGTCAGCGTCGATTTCACGCCAACGGTTCTGTCTGACGGGACCATCAGCATGCATGTCGCACCGGAAGTCAGCTCCGTTTCCACCGAAGCCTCGGACGGTGCGTATTCCATTTCAGGTAGTAGCGTCGTTCCCGCCATCCGCACCAACCGGGCCGATACCACCATCCAGCTTGCCTCGGGTCAGAGTTTCGCCATTGGCGGTCTAATTTCGAACGATGCGAGCAATACTATTTCCAAAGTGCCTGGGTTAGGGGATATTCCCGTGCTTGGATCGCTGTTTCGCTCCGCCTCATTCCAGCGCAACGAGAGCGAACTGCTGATTGTCGTCACGGCCTATATCGTTCATCCATCCGACCGTGTCCCGGCGCTGCCAACTGATTATATCCGCCCGACATCGGCAATCGAAGCACTGTTACTCCGCCGCTCGGCCGCCGCCGCAACAGATGCGCCCGATACCACACGTATGCCCCATCTTCAGGGTGCGGCCGGGTTCCTTTACGAATGAGACACACGCTTTTCGCCCTTCTTGCACTGTCGCTGGCCGGATGCACATTCAACGGCACCCGTTCGTCCGGCTCACCGCCGCCGCTTCTCCTTGGCATCAACCAGCATCGCATTCCTCTCGATGCCGCCAACGCAGACAGTGCTCTCGATACCGCGCTCACCAGACTTGGCGATCCGCGTGCCGTCCATGCCACGATCAGCAGCGCGGACCCGCAGATTACAGCTCTAGTGACCCACGCACTGGTCCATGCCGGGGTGGAACCGGCACGGATCCGCGTCGTCCATGACGCTTCGGACACGCTCGTCCTCAGGACGTATGTCGTTGCCCAACCCGATTGTCGTCGGGCCGTCCGGCCGTCCTGGACCGGAGATACATCCGAAAGTCTGTATCCGCTCGGACAGTGTCTTCAGGCCTCCGCCTTGTCTGCGGAAATCGCCAATCCGGGAGATCTGCTGGAGCCTGCACATCTGCAACCGGCCAATGGTGCGCGGTTTGGCCGTGTTGTGGAATTATGGGAAGCGGGAATGGATCGTAATTCACAGAACAAAACGTCTGCGACGTCAGCCTTCCCGTCGGCTATGAGCGGGGGCAGCACAGGTGGCAACAGTTCCACGCCGACGACGGGAAGCGACAGCCCGGCAGCGTCTTCAGACGCCACAACAAAGAACGATGCGTCTCAGTTTCCCGCTGCGGATGAGGCAGCATCCACGCCCTGAGCTGCGTGCAGGAGCGTATAAAATCGCATGTTTTGCTGGATCTGTTCGCTGCTAAGGGCGGCAGAGCGCGCAGATTGCCGCGCGTCCGACAATTTGCCTTCAAGAGCGTAAACAATCGCCAGATTTCCATCGATCGTGGAAAGTGAAGCCGCTGATGCACCGCGCTCGACAGCCTGTGTCCTCAGGGCCAGAAGCTCAGTGCGCGCCTGCTGCGGCTGCCCTCCGAGGGCTTCCGAAAGGGCGAGATCATTGGCGGCGGCGATATTGGCAGGGTCGATCCGCAACGCATCGCAATAACTTTGGCGCGCACCCTGCGCATCCCCGGAAATTTCATAGGAAATTCCCAACGCCACTCGCAAAGGAGCAGAATTGGGATTCTGCTGGATCACGGGGAGGAGAACCCCGATCGCCTCCTGTGACCGCTGTGCAGTATTGAGGAGCGGAGCAAGCAGCAGCGCAAGACGCACACGCTCGGCAGACGTCGCGTTGGCCTCAGCGCCATGAATGGCTTCTATCGCCTCGTTCGTCCGCCCCTGATGCATAAGCGCTTCGGCGTATGGTCCAACATAATTCGGCTGTCCGGGACGCAGCGCAACAGCGCGGCCATAAAAGGCTGCGGCGGTCGACCACTCTCCGTGCGCGCGGGCACTATCCCCGACTTTCATCATGCTATCCGGGTTGCGTGCCGCCTGCTGCTCCCGCGCGACATCCTGCGCGTTATGGGAAGCGTTTGAGACACAACCGGCAAGAGGAACCGCCAGTGTGAAAGCAAAGAACGAAGCACGTGACGGAAAAGAAACCCGCATGGAAAAACTTTCGTAGCGAAGCGCAGAACAGATCTGGAAGGCGCAACCTGCCAAACCTATCAGACGCTAACGATTTCAGGACATATCCTGAAATATGGATTTTTTTTGACAGGCGGAAAGCATCGGGATTTTCATCATATTATTATGGTTCCATGAAAGCGGAACAGCGCTTTGCAAATATCAAAACCAGATCAGGATAAAGACAGACTGCTCTCTTACAGAATGAAAGCACGCCGATTTGCCCCTCTGTCCCGGCCTTTCAGCATTTCGGTGATGAGCGCAACATTGATTTATGGAGAGCCAGAGATGACCGCTAGAATCGGATCCAGCGATATTGAGCTACATACGCCCGTAACCCACGCTGGCGGTAGCACCTCCACCCCGCAAAACGAAATTACGGGCTTTAACGATACCCTTCACAACACGGCACCGAGACCCACCAGCTCCGTTTATTCGCAGAATTCAGAAATACTACATCCCGCATCGGTAGCATCTGAACATGCGCCTGCTGCGCACACCACTCATACTGAAACCGAGGCGGCTACCGAAGAACCGACAGCAAAGCCTGCCAAGTCCAAAAGCGACCAGGCAAAAGATTTTGGCGATAAATTCGATAAGATCCTGAAGCCTCTTACCGTCACGCTAGGATCTACCGCACAGATTGCCAGCCTGATTTCTTTCGGCCAGGCTCAGGAGGCCAAAAACAAGGACTCTTCCAGCAATTCCAGCACAACCAGCGACGCTTCGGGAAACGATACCTCAGGCGCGACCGGACAAGTGCCGGATATGGCTCCCATTCCTTCGCAGCAGACTTCCTGAGACCTGCGCGCAATTCTCTTCCCGGCCACCATTTTTGACCGGGAAGAGTTTTCATATCCGTTCGTCAAAAATGTCCCGATCTATTTCGAGACTTCCTGAACGGCACTTCCCCGGAAAATCCTGACTGTCCGATGACCTGCGCCCGGTCCACTGAGGGACTGGATCGTCTGGTTAATGCGATCACGCAGATCGGGTGGCCCGAAGACACTAACGGAACGCCCGTGATCATCGGTATGAACCGAATAATGGGGCTCAAGCATTTTCTTCGCGTCCACAACCCGCATCAGTGCCGCATACGACACGCCGCCAAGCGGAAAAAACTGTGTGGTCGTCGCAGATGATGGTGTGACGTGCAACGTATTGCCATCATAATACCAGTCCAGCCTGTATTCGGCGGACAGCGCATTCAGGAATGCCAGCGGCGTCTCTGCGGTAAAGCCGGATCGCACACTTCCCTGAATGGACGGGTCCACGACAACGCGCAGGTTCACATCTTCACAGAACTGGATCAGGACGTCGGGCAAAGTCTGATGAATGACCGTATAACGTCCCTGGTCAGGGAGCGGGAGCGGCTCGGCCCGGACCCTAGCCAGCACCCCGGAGCCCAGCACCGCAGAGGCCAGCAGAACGCCGGAAAGAAATCGCCGGTGTAGCATCGCCACCTTTTCTGAACTGCAAGTGGAGTTCTGCTTCATCTGTTCTTCTATAGACCGCGCGCAGGGGCCCGACAATTCTTACCGGACGCCTGAAGACGTTTTTGGACAGTCAGCCTGAAGGTCAGGTTCAGATCAGCTTACGTCCCTAGGGTTGATTGCGATAGGTCCGGGCCTGTTACAGGAAATCGTTCGGGGTCGCAGGTATGACAGGCATTACGGGATTGGATGCGACAACGCTGACCCAGCGTTCCCTCACTGACCAAACAAACAGCCTGACAGCAGGAGCGCCTGCGCCCGGTGACGACCAGGTTGCTTTCCTGCAAAGCACACCCGCCCGTCAGACATACCAAACGCAGTCTATCTCAACGACAGACACACTGGGAGACCAGATCCTGTCCGGACTAGGGCGGATCAGCAGTGCGTTCTCGACGCTCAATACGCTGGCACCCACTGTCATTCCGACAACAGGGCCGGAACATCTGGCTCTTTCTCAAAGTAGCGTCGGAACGCCGGGTCTTTCCGGTGCAGCCAGTGCCATTTCCTCTGGCAAAACGGATGAGAAAACGGCTCCCCTGAACAGTCTGTTCGAGAAAGTCGAGCAGGAAGGGATTGCGATGTACAACGAGGCCCTGACGCGACAAATGGCGTTCACCAATTCTGAATTCGAAACCCACATTATCACCGTGTCATCACAGAACATGACTTCCACACTGAAAAGCCTCCTCACTCAGGGGGGGTGAGACAATGTTCCGCATCCGGCGTCTGTTTCTCACCCTTCCCACCCTGCTCCTTCTCCTCTCCCTCACCGCGTGCCAGACCGTGCTCTACACCGAGCTTTCCGAACGCGATGCGATGGAGATGATTGCCATCCTTTTGCAGCATGGAATTTCTGCTACCCGTCTGATTGCCAAAGACGGTAGTTCCACCGTGGAAGTGCCGGAACGGCACGTGGCGGATGCTGTCTCCATCCTGCGCAGTAGTCATTATCCCCGCAACGGATATGACAGCATGGACAAGATCTTCCAGCAGCAGGGCATGATCAGCACCCCCACGGCCGAGCGCGCCAAGCTGTATTACGGCATCAGTCAGGAGCTTGGCCACACGCTCAATGACATTGATGGCGTGATTGATGCGCGCGTCCACATCGCGCCCGCCGCGAGCGATCCGGTGACGGGTGTGGACAAACCGGCCACGGCATCAGTTGTCATTCGATATGACTCCGGAACAACAGTGTCAGGACTGCTCCCCAAGATCAAGTTAATGGTCGCCAATGCAGTTCAGGATCTGGCCTATGACCGGGTGTCCGTCATTCTGCTGCCGGTCGCGGTTCCTCATCTTGCGCCAGTTCAGACGGAATGGATGAGTCCGCTCGGCTGGACCGGATGGTTTTTCGCCTTCGCCTTCCCTGCCGGATATGGTGCCAACCTCCTATGGCGGCGCTTTCGCAGGAAACCGATTCAGAAGACCACGGAACTGGCCATCGTGCCGCGTGAGGCCGCGTGACGACACCACACGGCATGAACGCATCTTTTAGGTCAGATTACAGTCAGATGCTGGCAAGTATTCATCCGTCCCATCTGCAACTGCACCTACCGATGCTGCAACGTGACACAGTCCAGAAACTCCAAACCTGTTCAAGGCTGTCAGAACGTCTGATTGAATTGCTGGATTATGAGGGACTGCCACCGGCCCACGCTCCACAAAGCCCGCTGGAAGCCCTGGCGTTGCAGCCTGAACACGCCTTGCAGAACGCAGGACGACGTATGGGGGCTGTCGTTCACTGGCGCAGTCTGGCGAAACAGGTGGACCGTCAGGCGACTACGGTCCTTGACGCCGCATTTGGAGAAGGGGTGCGGCTGTTTGGTATCCGCAACGGGGCTCACTGGGCGCAGGCTGGTCTGTCCATCCCGCCCTCAATAACATCGACCGAACCCGACATGGACCTTGCCACCCTTGCCAGAGCCGTCACGGACTGCGGCTGGTCCTGCCTGATCCGCTGGCGCGACAGTCTGACCGGAGATTACGGACGCCTCGCCACGCTGAAGCTGCCTGCAAGAACCCTTCTGCCCGCAGCATCCAGCACATACGATCCGATCATCCTGAAGGTCGCGGAAGGAATTGCCGCGCATGTCTGAACGGATGTTTTCACGGATGCGTCCCTCCACGACGATCTTACGCCCCGAGGAGATGAGCGCCTGGTGCGACGCATCCCAAGCCTATGACACCGCCATTCGAAACGCCACGATGCTGCTTTCCGCTACGCGGAACGCCTATGATGCGGAATGTCGGCGTGGCTATCAGAGCGGCCATGACCAAGCTTCCGCAGAAATGGCGCGTCGTCTTATCGTGACCGATGAAGCAGTCGCAAAAGTGCTTCGGGATCTGGAAACGAGCCTTCCGGCCATTGTGACGGATGTCGTGACGGATCTTTTCGGGCGACTTGATATCGGCAAAGCCCTTCCCGCCGCCATCAGGCATACGCTGGGAAAAATCCGGCATGGCACACTCGCCACGCTGCGGGTGGCGTCCGACTGCGCCGATATCCTGCGCCCGGTCGTGGAAGAGTTAACGGCCCGTAATCCCGGACTACGTCTTGAGATCGACCCGATGCTGGCGCCAGGCAGGTGTGTGCTGGAAAGTGAACTGGGCGTGGCAGAACTGGGCGTAGATGCCCAGCTTGCCGTGCTTCGGGAGCGTCTAACGGCGCAATGGATACAGCATGACTGACATCCCGCTCACGCCACTCTCTCATGCTCCGGACAACACCGCTTCTGCGGATGGCATCATAGATACCGCGCGTCCGACTGTGTCTCTCGCCAGTGCGCTGGAGGCGGATTTCGTTCGGCTCCACGCATTGCAACGGACGGACGAGAAACGGCAGGCACAGGAAGTGGCCCCGGAAGAAATGGAACAGACTGTTTCACCTTCCGATCCTGAAACACCCGATGCCCAGGCCGGCCAGTCCGGTGCGTCTCTTATCGGACAGTATCCGGCTTCGGAAAACGCAGACCTGACGGACGCCCCCCGTCTGCCCGATGAGACTGAGGCGGGTAAACTGCAGGCCAAGCAGGCGCAGGTGAGCCGTGATCCGTCACAGACTGCCGATCATGTCATCGCGCGCATGAAGACCCTCCTGCCCATGTTGCGCTCACGGGCGGCGGGAATCGACACACATCCGATGCAGGGGCGCGTCGTCAGCGCTACTGGAACCATCATCCGCGCCATTCTGCCGAATGTGGCCGTGGGCGATCTGTGCCGGCTGCAGAACCACGATCGCGACTGGTCTTTGGATGCAGAAGTGGTGGGGCTGGACGGAAACGAAGTGCTCATGACGCCGATGGGCAGTCTCGAAGGTGTTTCGGTCGATACGGAAGTCGTCACGACTGGGGGACGACGTAACTTTCCGGTCGGCGAGCGGCTTCTGGGCCGTGTTCTCGATGCGCTCGGCACGCCCATTGATGGTCTGGGGCCGTTGGAGGCAGGGCCATCACGCTTCGTCCAGGCCGCACCGCCCCCCGCGATGGAACGTCAGCCGATCGCCCGGCCGCTGCCTGTCGGTCTTCGCGCTCTGGACGGGTTGCTGACCTGTGGCGAGGGCCAGCGGCTCGGGGTGTATGGCGAGGCCGGAGCGGGAAAATCCACGCTGATGTCCGCCATCGTCAAAGGTAGTTCCGCCGATGTCGCGGTCGTGGCACTTGTGGGCGAACGTGGCCGCGAAGTGCGCGAATTCGTCGAGCATAATCTGGGAGCGAACGGGCTAAAAAATGCTGTCCTGATCGTCGCCACCTCCGACCGGCCCGCCGCCGAGCGCGTCGTCTGCGCGCAGGCCGCCACGACAGTTGCAGAATATTTCCGCGACCAGGGGCTGAAGGTCCTGCTGTTCGTGGACAATGTCACGCGTTATGCCCGGGCCCTGCGCGAGATCGGGCTAGCTGCTGGGGAACCGCCCACGCGGCGCGGTTTCCCCCCATCGGTTTTCGCGGCCTTGCCCCAACTCATGGAGCGCGCGGGCATGGGCGTAAGGGGATCGATCACGGCGTTTTATACCGTGCTGGTCGAAGACGGGATGGATGATCCGATTGCCGAAGAAACACGCGGCATTCTGGACGGCCATGTCATTCTGTCGCGCGCGCTGGCGGCGGCAGGGCATTATCCGGCGATTGACGTCCTGACCAGCCGGTCGCGCGTGATGTCTCTCGTGACCGATCCCCGTCATCAGGCGGCGGCCACGAAAATCCGGAGCCTGTGGGCGAAATATCAGGAGATCGCATTTCTGTTGCAGGTCGGCGAATACAAGCCGGGCGGTGACGCACTTGCGGACGAGGCGATTGCCAAAATCGGCACGCTGCGGGGTTTCCTGCGTCAGGGCAACGACGAACGGACATCCTTTGCGGAGATACTGGAATGGCTCAACCGTCTTTGCGCCTGAGCCCACAGGCAGCGGAACAGCTTATGACGCTGCGCCAGCGCCGTGCGGCAGAGGCGCGTCAGCTTCTGTCGGCGGCAACATTGCAGGTCGATCAGCGCCTAGCGCTCCTCAACCACGCCAGCCAAATCCTGTCCGACCATCAAACACACCAGCTTCAGGTTCAGACGAAGATTGCCGCACGCGCACAGAATGCACCGGTCAGCGCCGTGCTCATGCGGCGGGATCATGAGCATATCGAAGAACTCGCCCGTCACGAAAAACGCCTAGAAGACGGTATCACCCAAGCCGAACGGGACGTCGAAAAATCCCGGCAGCTCGCCGCTGTAACACGTCGCCTCCTGATGCAATACGAACAGCGCGAAAAACAGGCGCGCGACCTGTTGGAGCGCGTTCTGACCGAACACCGCACAGCACAGGAACAGCGCGAGGAACAGGACATCGCGGAACTTGCCATGATGCGTCAGAGCAGCGGGCGGCTCACACGTCAACGCAGCACGACATCGCGGTTCAGTCTTCCATGACACTGTCTCTGCCGCGCGCGATACATCGCCTCACGCCGAGGCCTCTGGGCTATGACGCTTTAGCGGCAGGTCTGCTCGGACGGCACGACTTTGCGTTGTCCGTAGGCGAAGAGCGACTTTCAGTACGCTTTACGCCGCCGATCCTCCCATCCGCGCAATGGAGTGCGATCTGTTTTCGGATCGGTGACAGGGAGGGGCAATGCCTTCTCCCTCACGATATCCTTCAGAGGCTGGTTTCGCTGGCGGAGCCGAAGCCTCGTGCCCCGATGGAAGCGCCGGCAGCCCTGCTGCTGCTTGAAATGTTGCTGGATCAGGGTCTGACCGCACTGGAAGCTACGACAGGCGCGCCAATCCGGTTTACGCGGGTCGAACCTGCACAGCAGACCATGCCCCACATGCCCGCGCTTGGTGAGATCGGGTTTGAGGCCCGTTTTGGAAATTCGGACAGTTTCTGCGGCCTCGTGCGCCTCCCTCCGGCATTGATGCCTGTGCTTCACCGTCTGGTCCCGCCACTTATGCGCCACTTTCCCGATCCGCCGGTGATGCTATCGCTGAGAGTTGGCAGCGTTCTGGTCTCGCCCTCAGAACTTATGGCGCTCGCCCCCGGTTTCGGACTGGTCCTCGGGGCGGCGGCACAGGTCCGACATGTCATCGTTGCGGGCGAGGTGCTGGGCGCAGCGGCCCGGCATGATGGCAGCAGAATTGTCTTTGAAGGCGGGTTTGTGCCTCTCGCCCGGATTTGGCCAGCAGATTGGAACAGCATGACTGAAACACCCCCCTCCTCCGCCGCGACCAGCCCGCACCCGGCCACGACAGTCGAGGCCGAAGCGTCCGCCATCGAGCACCTTCAGATCCCCCTGACTTTTGAATTGGCGCGGATGTCGGTCTCGCTGGCCGAACTGAGGACGATCGGAGAAGGACATGTGATTGATATCGGCGCGCTAACCGAGCGTTCCGTGTCGATCATGGCCAATGGTCGCCGCATTGGCGAAGGTGAACTCGTAGATCTTGGGCCCTCCGCCGCCATCCGGGTAACGCGGATCATCACCGCATGATCGGCTCGAGCAATCTCGTCACGGCCCTTGTCCTGACCCTTGGGTTCGGCGTCCTGATCCTGGCGGTCATCACCACCACGTCGTTCGTGAAAATCTCGGTCGTCCTGTTCCTGCTGCGCACCGCCCTCGGCATCCAGCAGTCTCCGCCGAATATCGTACTCTATGCAATCTCGCTGATCCTCACGCTCTTCATTTCCGCGCCTCTCGGCCACGACATTTACAAGGCGGCCATCGAAAGCGACCAGAAATACGAGACGCTGACGGATTATGTGGATGCCTATGAACGCGTGCAGGCCCCAGTCGCCCAACATCTGCTCCGCTTTACACAGGCTCCCGAGCGCAATTTCTTCATGAACGCCACCCAGCGCCTGTGGCCCGAGGATATGCGCGACAGCCTGACGCCGGAATCCCTCCCGATCCTCCTCCCCTCCTTTCTGACGGGAGAGCTCAAACGCGCGTTTGAAATCGGCTTCCTGATCTATCTGCCATTTATCACCATTGACCTTGTCGTCACCACGATCCTGATCGCGATGGGCCTCTCTCAAGTGCAGCCCAACACAATTTCGGTTCCACTCAAGCTGCTGCTGTTCGTTCTGGCCAGCGGCTGGACACGCCTGCTGCACGGGCTGGTGATGAGCTATGCATAAACCAGCCTGGCGCGCACATCTGCGGGAAAAAACCATCTGTGGATGATGCGGCCCTTACGCAGGAACTCTCTGCCGCGCTTTTCCTGTTCGCTTCGATCGCGGGGCCACCGCTGGCAATTGCGCTGGTGGTCGGACTTATGATCGGGCTTCTACAGGCCGTAACGCAGCTTCAGGACCAGACGATGCCACTGACCTTCAAGGTCGTCGCCGTCTGCGCGACGCTGCTGCTCATGGCCTCGACACTCTTTCCGCCACTGCTGGCCTTTACAGAACACGTCCTGACCGATTTCCCGGCCATGACGCGCTTCTGAGCCGTGCCTACCACTGACGCCCTTGTTGTCCTGCAACAGATGATGCCCTGGCTGAGTTCCATCGCGCTGGCGATGAGCCGCCCGGCAGGGGCGGCCATCGTACTGCCGGTCTTTACACGCATGCAGCTTGGCGGCCCTGTCACGGGGGCTATTGCCTTCGCGCTCGCTATTCCCGCAACTCCCATGATCCATGCCGGACTGCTCATCGAACCACGCACCCTGATAGCGCTCGGTATGATTGGGGCCAAGGAAATGGTGATCGGCGTCATCATTGGTTTGCTCATCGGTCTGCCAATCTGGGGCGTGCAATGCGCGGGCGAACTGCTCGACACCCAGCGTAGCGCAACGCAGGGTCAAGCCGAAGATCCGGGGAGCGGAAATCAGGAATCCACAAGCGCCGGTTTTTTTGCCCTTGCCGTCACGACGCTGTTTGTCCTGTCCGGGGGGCTCAATCTTCTGGCCGATACGCTGCTGTCGTCAGAAACGCTCTGGCCTCCGCTCGCTCTGACGCTGGCACCGCAGCCGGGGTTCGGTATGGTTCTGCTGGGCCTGCTTGACCGGCTGGAAACCGTAAGCCTTTCAATCGGCGCTCCCGTCATGCTGGCGATGCTGCTGTGTGAGGCAAGTGTCATTCTGCTGATGCGCGCCATCCCGAAACTGCACCTCTATGATCTCGCCCCGAACCTGCGCAATCTGGTCTTCGTCCTGATGATGTTCGGCTACTGCGCCTGGCTCGTGTCGTACATGAAGCATGATCTTGTCGCCTCGCGAAATGTCCTTGGCATCATGCACCAGTTGCTGAAGCCATGAGCGGAAGCAGTAGCGAGGAAAAATCCCTCCCGGCGTCTGCCAAAAAGCTCGCTGATGAACGTCGCAAAGGCCATATCGCCAAGGCTCCGGATCTTCAGTCGGGGGGAGTGACTATCATGCTGATCGGCTGGCTTCTCCTGCGGCGAAACGCAATTGCCGTTCATCTGCAAACGATGATGGATGCGGTCGGAAACGCTCTGACGATGGATTTCAGATCTGGGATCGCAAGCGTGGATCAAACCCTTAGAACCATTTGCATCGAAGACGCCTTAACCCCTCTCGCTCTGGCCGTTTTCACGGGCATTATCGTCAGGCTTCTGACCAATGGCGGGTTTGTTTTCGCACTCGATCCCCTGATGCCGAAATTCGAGAAGATCAATCCGGTTTCGGGGTTTGCAAACCTTTTCAAACCCCGGACTTTCGTGGATCTGGGTATGTCACTGGTGAAGGTCCTGTTTTTCGGCGGAGCACTGGCACTCATTATTCATAGCGCGATTGGCGGCCTCGTCCGTGTGCCTGAAGCTGGTATTACTGCACTGCCCCGCATTCTCTTCATGCTCCTTATGCCGATCCTAGGTGCAGCCTGTGTTTTCTACATGGTTGCCGGTGTGATCGACCTGCTGATCCAGCGGCAGATGTTTCTCAAGGAAATGCGGATGACGCCCACCGAGGCCAAAAACGAACAGAAGGAAAGCCAGGGCAATCCGTTAATTAAACGGCAACAGCGCCGTCTTCAGAGCCAGGCACGTCGTAATACGGCGCCACTTGGCCCGAAGCAGGCAAGCGTTATGATTTGTGGAGACGCGGTTGTCATCGGTCTGCGCTATAAACCGCCACAAACTCCGCTTCCACGCATTGTCTGCCGAGCGCATGGAGAACAGGCCGAGATCTATCGCACGATCGCTCAGGAGGGCCGTATTCCTGTCGTCTGGGATTATGAACTTGCGCGAAATCTTGCGGATAAATTCAAACCAGGCACAACGATCACGCCTGAATTCTTCCAACCCGTCGCGCGTATTCTTCAGAATCTTCCGTCGTGACGCTGTCTGGACGCAAATCAGGCTGACGTCAGCTTCCCGTCGTAAACAGATTCCGCAGAAAAACGCGGCGAGGACGACATGAGCACTTCAATTACGCCCGACACACAGAGCCTAATGCAAGAACTAATAACTGCAATGCAGTCTGGAAGTCTGTCTTCCGGGACTGGAAGCACGAATGGCGCAGGTCAGAGCGACGGTACCCAGAACACGCAGGAAGAAGCCAAACTTGCAGAAGTCTTTCAGGAACTCATGGCCCTGCTGAAGCAAGGAAACCAGGAAGGTTCAGCAAGCCCCGGCTCCGATACAGCAAGCCCAGCCATATCCCCGGCTACTGGATCTTCCGCCTCCGCAACACCCGTCACAGGATCTACGTCGCCCGCAACTTCGGCCTCGAGCAACACATCCAGCCCTGCTGCGACAACCTCTGGCGCGTCTAGTGTCAGTGCGGGAGACGGCCCCAATACCACCACCATCACCAATACCAGCAATCACGATGAGAAAATTGGCCAGTTTCTCAACGGCGGGTCCACGACCCAACCTACAGCTGAGATCGACCTCAAACCCGGCCAGACCGGCACACTGAAATACGAGAATGGACAGGGCGGCTATGACGCCGAAGCAGACTCGTCCGGCAATTTCCAGTCCACCGCCAGCCGTCTGGAATTCTATGCTGATGCCAAGGGCGTTAACAACGACGATGTCAGCTACATCGACGGGCGTAACGCTTCCATCAAGGTTTCTGACGGCAACGGCAAAACCGCAGGCGATAGCCAGAGCATTGCCGCCGACGCCCCCTCCAACGCCATCACGAAAGATGCAGGTGGCCGCGCGACCGTGACCGGATGGTATGACGGTTCAACACAGGGCATGAAAGATGGCGGCGCCTATATGGAGTCAAAGCTGGGCACTGGCAACGCCTATATCCATCCGGATGATGATCGCAACGCGACTGGCTCCAATCCGATGACCATGGCACAGGATCCAAGCCAGCATTACACGGCTGACTTCGGAGACGCCTGATCCGACATCAGATAAAAGAACCATGAAGCGGGATAATAGCGTCCCGGTTCATGGCTTCTACTTAGAAAACGTCAAACAGAAACGCCACCAAAGCGGCGCAACAAAGTCCTTCTCAGGCTTCGCCTGCATTTTCGTGCTGTTGCACAATCGGGTCACCCTGCCCCATGCTGTAAAGATTATATCCATAATCCGCTGTATCCAGGGCAGTCAAAAGCCCGTTGCCTGCTTTTCCGGCAGCACTCTTGAGAATGTCCCCAGTCGAGGAAGCCCCCTTCTCCGCACCTTCCGTAACACCTTCGGCCGTACGGGCAGCAGCTTCCGCCCCATCAACTTCCGGCGCGATCTCGGGGACAAAGAGCATCGCGGCATCACTGGCGACACCTTCAAACATTCCACCAAGATCTTTCAGACCCTGACTTTTGTTGCCCTTGGCAAACTGATCGATCATTCCAACACCGTCTGTCAGCGGAGAGACCATAGAAGACAAGAAGTTACCAACTCCCGTCTCAAACTTGTCCCATCCTTTTGCAGCCTTCGTGCTGCCGCGATCAATCGTGCCTTCACCGAACTCAGCCTCGAAAGCCGCTGCGTCCTTCTTGGAAACCTTACCTGCCCCCATCTGCCCGATCTGGCTTCCAAGTGCCGCAGCATCCGCATCGGAGAATGCACCGCCAGAGTCAGCCACTTCCTCGCCGGCAACTTCCAAATCCTGCGCCATGGCGTTGCCATTCTTCTTGCTGGCATCGGTCGAAAACTGCTGGGCTAGAGAAGGATCTGTCTGTTCGAGATCAGACATGGCCTGCTGTGTTGCACTCAACAAAGCACCACTTCCTGCCTGAAGAACCGTTTCCTTGCCCGGTCCGTCGGAAGTCGTGGATTTAATACCCTTCACGATCTGGGCAATCGGGGACGTATCTTCGAGGAATTTGAGAATAGCATGACCGGCACGAGTCTGGCCGCCCTTGATATAGCTTCCCCCCAGAACCTCTTTCGCCTCGACCCGCTCCTTCTTGTTGATCCGTCCGCCGCCATTGTTGTTTGCAAGTGACTGAGCACCGGAAATCGCTGCAATCGCCTGACTCTTAGTCAGATCGCCATTCTTGTAAGCTTGGAGTTCATCCTCAACGAGGCTGTTACCGTTTCCAGATTCCCCAGCGGTCATGATCTTTGAAAACAAAGCCGGATCGCTCTGCTGGAGCGTATTCATCCCCTGTTCGAGATTTTCGTTATACGCTGCGTTCTTATTAGCCTTTTTTCCCGTCTTGGTACTTTCGGTGCCAGCCTGCTCCAACGCACTACCAGAAAGCTGAGTAGCAGTGTCCGTGCTTCCCAACGCAATGGTTCCAATCGCCATGTTTGCACTCCATCAAGACAGAGAAAATCATTCTCTTCACACAGTAAAGGCGCATCCTGACGTTAACCTGTCTGTACAAAATCCACATGATAATACCTTTCTTGTGAGGTAAAGCATGCGAGATAGATGATTAGATTATTACGCGTGGACCTTAATTCTCACAGACACGGATGTCGCTCCTGCGTTAAGAAAAGCTTCAAGAGACCCTCTGATTTTTGATATTCCTCTATGATTTCAATGATCCGAATTCGGACTAATCGGCCTGATCAACGAACAGAATATCTAACCAACGAGCGCTTTTTTTGCACGGACTTCTGAAGCCAGGATATGTTGACAAAAGATCTAATCCAGAACCTTGCGACGGTGAGGTTGAGGAAGCTTATGAATGACAAAGCGGTTTTATCGTAGCGGGTTGCGATGCGGCGCATCGTAACGCTCCAGTCAGTGTTTCATGAAGTGCTACGGCCTTTACGTGAGGGAATAATCGACAGGCTCGCTTGCATCACACAATCTAGCGAACACTGTTACAGTCATAGTCCCGGTCGGCAAGCATGGTTTTAAGGTTCTGAACAAGCACCATCGTCAGGGCATCTTTGGCTCTGTAGTCCGAGACCTTTCCTCCGGTAAGGACAAAGCCGAAAGGACGCCCCCTGATTGTCACATCGGGCATGGATTTTACTCGTAAAGCTGCCGCA